>CP070639.1:0-44632 GCA_020354045.1 Anaerolineales bacterium
TGGAACCGGTCCCGCCAGTAGCGCACCTGCCGGGTTGTGAGTCCGGAGCGCTGCGCTGATTCAGCCAAGGAGAGACCTTCATCTAATGCTAATAATGCTAATGCGCGTTGGCTATGTGGGGGATCGGCTGATTTGATCGCCTGGATCAATATGCTTTCATTGGGCTTGAGCAGGATTTGCTCCCCTTTGAAGTTCATTTTGTCATCTCTTAATCTTTTTAGATCGTTCATAATCACCTTGGAGTAGATAAGGATTGTATCCGGATACGATGAAAACGTACAAGCCTATTATGTTGTGGTGCTGTGAATGGCATATTGTATTAATATGGTTGCTTAGGCAGCCAATTTTTAAAGCCGGTTTAGTCGGCTGGCATAAGAGATTATACATCAGCCGACTGCATCTTCTTGCAGGCGGCTGATAATTACACCCAGAATGGGGCTGCCACGCGTCTAACTCAAATGTCTGCCATCTTCGGCGAAGACTTAAACGGTTGACTGACGCTGGAGGAGGCGTGCTTTGTCAGCCTGTGTACCTCCAGGTCTCAATTGTATGTGATGAATGCTCTGCGAGTTTACTCTTCGGGTTCGACCTCAGTGGGCTCGAGCTCCACTTTCTCAGTGGCACGGTCGAGCATCTGCATCTGGGTCGCGACCACTTTGGTGAAATAACGAGTTTCGCCCTCGTGCTCGTAGCGGTTGGTCTGCAGGCGGCCTTCGATGAAGACCAGGCGGCCCTTTTTCAGGTATTCCTGGCAGATCTCACCCAGATGCCCCCAGGCTTCCACATTAAACCAGTCGGTGGCTTCTTTGCTTTCCCCCTCGGCGGTTTTGTAGCGCCGCGAGACGGCTGCGGTGAAGGTGCACACTTTACTGCCCTTGGGGGTGAAGTGAGACTCGGGATCTTTCCCCAGGTTGCCGATCAATTGGACGCGGTTTAGTGCTGGCATGTTCACACTCCTGATTTATACAGCCTTGACCGGGTTGAGCCGGAGCTGCAGCCCGGTCTCTTAATATCCCCGTATACGTGGATATTAACAGTTTAGCGCGAGTTATATGCTTGTCAAGCGAGTTTGAGGATTAATCCTTCATTGCCATAAAGACCTTTCTTGAGCGAGAGCACTCTGCCACCAGGTGGAAAGAATGCGCCGGCGGGTATTGTGCTATTGTTTTTCTTCCGCTTGGGGTGAATCAACCCCGGATTCGAGCGTGCAACCTGTTGCCGGTTAGGGCAATCGCTGGTATGCTTAAGCCGTGTGTGGCTTTGGTCCCGTGCAGAGCATAGCCATAACTGGCAATCCGTTCCAATTTGAGCGAGAGAATTCATATGTACCTGGCAATTGAAGGCGTGATCGGCGTTGGCAAAACCACCCTGGCACGGCTGTTGCAGCCGGCTTTCCAGGCCGAGTTGCTGCTGGAGGTTTTCGAGGAAAACCCCTTCCTTTCAGATTTCTACGCTGACCGGGAGCGCTACGCGTTCCAGACCCAGATTTTCTTCCTGCTCAGCCGCTACCATCAACAGCGCCGGGGTGTGCCTGGCATTCTGAACCAGGGGCGCAACCTGCTATCGGATTACACCTTCGAGAAAGATGCCCTGTTTGCTGGCATCAACCTGCATGGTGATGAACTGGAGATGTACCACCGTGTGCACGAAGCCCTGGCAGAGAAAATTCCACCGCCAGATCTGATCCTGTACCTGAGGGCAGAGACAGATGTGCTCATGCAGCGTATCGCCTTGCGCGATCGTACATATGAGCGCAATATGGACCGGGCTTATATTCACCAACTCAACCAGGCTTATGATGAGTTCTTTCTTGAGAGCAATCCGGATGATAGCGGGGTGGAGCGCCAGGTGCTGGTGATCGACACCAATGAGCTGGACTATGTCCGCCAGGTCGACGACCTGAGGTGGGTGGAAAACCGCATCCGCCAGGCGCTGAAGCTCTCTCCATTTCAGGCCGAGTTGCCTCTGGAGGCGGGCAGGAGCGAGTGACCTGTGGCAACGGTGGAGGCATCTTAGAGCGAATAGGGAAGTGTTAATCTATGCGCATTAATCGAGACACCCTGCTGCGTATTGCTCAAGATACGGTCAAACAGAGAGTGCGTAAGGATCGCAGCCTGTTGTCGGCTTATTTATGTGGCTCGCTGCTTGGAGATGGCTACCTGTTGGGCGGCACAGCCGATATTGATTTGGTATTTGTGCATTTTGACGCCCCACCTGAGGGACGAGAAATTGTCGGGCTGACCCAGGAGGTGCACCTGGATATTGCCCATTATGCCCAGAAGGAATTTCGCAATACGCGCAAATTGCGCGCTCACCCGTGGATGGGACCGACTATATTTGCCTGCCAGGTGCTGCATGACCCACAGCATTTTATGGATTTCACCCAGGCCAGCGTGCGCGGCCAGTTCAACCGGCCCGAATACATCCTGGAGCGCGCCCGCACACAGGCAGAACACGCTCGCCAAATCTGGATGGCTTTTTACCGGGAGATGCCCACCCAGCCCGGCCCGCAGGAATTGGAGCTGTACCTGCGGGCTGTAGGGCATGCTGCTAACGCCATCGCCAGCCTGAGCGGACCACCCATCGCCGAGCGGCGCCTGCTGCTGGAATTCCCACGCCGGGCAGAGGCAGTCGATCGGCCAGGCCTGCAGCCCGGCCTGTTAGGTTTGCTGGGCGCACCACGGGTGGATCACGCCGCGGTGCGCGCCTGGCTGGCAGACTGGCAGGCTTCCCTGGACAAGCTCCCTCAGGGTTATTCTCTTGCCCGTTTGCACCCCGCCCGGAGTGCCTACTACCGGCTGGCCTTTGAAGCGCTTCTGGATGGGGTTGAGCCAATGGCTGTTTTATGGCCGCTGTTGCGCACCTGGACGGATGCAGTTCGGCTGCAGCCCGTTGACGAAGATGCGCGTCAGGCCTGGAACCAGGCCTTACAGGCCCTAAACCTGGCAGGGGCTGGCTTTGCTGAGCGAGTGGAGGCGCTGGATGCCTATCTGGATCTGGTTGAAGACACGCTTGAGGGCTGGGCCGAACAGGCTGGGATATAAACTAGATGAGTCTGCCGACGACCAGCCGGCCTTTACGGCCGGTTGGTGCTTAAATGACTGTCGGATCGTTTGGGGTGAGCTTCAGGTGTAATGGCTATATCAGGGTGTTTCACGTGAAACCTTCTTGCTGGGGAAGCGCGCGGGGCAATTCTCGCGAAAGTTGCCGATAAGTGGGGGAGATTGGGTTTGGCATGTTTCACGTGAAACAATCAGCCTGCTGACCGTTTAGACCCTCAAGACAGGGTTTTGTGCATCAACACGGCGCTGGAAGGACACAGGCTCTTGAATTCAGCCGTATCCTGGATAGAGGCAGGCGCTTGTTCTCGTGAGATGATATGGTACCCCTGTCTGGTAAAGAAATCCTCGGCTGTGGTGGTCAGTAGAAAAAGCTCCCGGAGGCCGTGTTGCCGGGCCAGTTCCTCGATCTGTCTGGTGAGCTGAAGCCCCCAGCTTTTCCCACGTGAATCCCCCCGAACTGCCAGGGAGCGCAACAATCCAACCTGGCCAAATTTCTCCAGGCCTACCGTGCCGATGAGAGCTCCTGCCTGGCGCAGCACCAGAAACCCATCCATCAGCCCGCTGGACAGGTCTTCGCTAGGTAGTAGGCAAGATCTGAGCATATCCTTGATCTCGTCTTCGTCGCTGGGTTTAGCACGCGTGATCATCATTTGGTTAGACCCATCTGCCCGGGTTGCAAACCGCTGCGCTGGTTTGTTCTTAAGCAGATTATAGGCGCGAATAAACTTCACGGGAAGTGGGGATTGCCCACTGCAGGCAATCCCCACATGTTTTTTGTGTACTCACTCACCGGGCCAGGAGCGTCTGCGGCGGGCTGCCTGGGCGAGTGGGCGCTTGGCGACGATGCGCAGCTTGTTGCTGTTCGGTGGGTTTTCGATGGAGAACACTTCCCAGCCCTCTTCCCCGATTTCATCCAGGAAAATCTCAAGCACATCGTCTTTGGTGCCAGTCCAGAAGGTTCCCAGGGTCTCTACGCGGTATTCCCATTGGGTGGGTGGCTTCATCGCTCACTCCTCCTGTGGTGGGATTGGAGAGCTTTGTCCCAGGGCTACCATGCCACTCAGGCCACCTAGGTTCATGGTGTCAACCGCTGAGCTGGGCACAATCACCATGGCGCCCTTCTCTTTGAGACCTTCAAAGAGCATGTTCATGGCGCGTAAGTGGAGTGCGGTCGGGTTGTCGATGTAGGCTTGGGAGGCTTCGGAGAAAGAGTGCGCGATTTGTTTTTCCGATTCACCCAGGATAACTCGCGCCTGTCGTTCGCGCTCGGCTTGAGCTTGGCGGCTCATGGTGTCCTCGAGCTCCTGAGGGATAACGACATCCCGAATCTCAACCGATTGCACGGTCACGCCCCAGGGTGTGGTGCGCTCGTCGATGATTTTTTGCAGGTCGGCATCCATGCGGGCGCGTCCGACCAGGATATCTGCCAGGTCCATCTGGCCGATCACTTCTCGTAAGGCAGTTTGGGCGGCCCAGGCGATGGCAACGCGGTAGTCTTCTACCTCCAGGGCGGCTTTTTCGGCATCCCACACCATCCAGAACAGCACGGCATCCACGTCAACAGGGACAGTATCCTTGGTTAACGTTTTTTCAGCGCTGAAGGGCGTCACCATGACGCGGTGGTCAATCCAGTTGGCAATTGTATCCACGATGGGGACAATCCAATACAGCCCAGGCCCAAACAGGCCGCGGTACTTTCCGAAGCGCAACACCACCGCTTTCTCCCACTGGGCTGCAATTTTCAGTGCCAGCAGCACATAGGTGGCGATCAAGGCGAACACCACCACATAGCCTCCAATGAGCAAGTCGGGGATTGCAGCCTGGCTCATCAGGATGGCTCCCAGGGCACCGATGAGATAGAAGAAGGTAGCCACAGTAATTGCAACGCCGTTCAGGCGGTTGGTGGTCAGCTCTTTGGGCGATAATTTGGGGTCAAGTTTAATTCTCTTGTTCATGGTTTACTCGCTTTCTAGGTGTCTTTGCTTTCCTCAAAGTATTGATCGCCTTGCTCCTGCCAGGCGCGGATATGGCGAACCATCAGTTCGGCGACTTCCTGGGGGGAATAATCGAGGTGAGCCGCCTCTGCCAGGTAGCGGCGGGTCAGGCTTTCCAGTCCGTGCTGCCGCAAACGCTGGACGGTCTCTTGGCTGGGCTTATCCAGGATATAAGTGCCACGCCCTTGCTGGGTGGAAATCAGCCCGGCTTCGTCCAGTAAACGGTAGGCACGCGCTACGGTATTAAAGTTCACTCTCAGCTCGGTCGCCAGCTGGCGTACTGTGGGGAGCTGGTCTCCTTGCTGTAATTCGCCAGAGGCCAGCATTTGCTGGATTTGCTCCATAATCTGGGTGTAGATGGGCTCTCCCGAGCGAAAATCAAGCTGGAATTTCATGATCTGCTGACTTTGTATCTCTAAGCACAAATTGTATCATTGTCTAATTGTATTATTGTATCTTTGTATAATTGTATACCAATTTTTGGTTTTGTCAAGGGGTTTTTGGCACTTAAGCAGTGAGTTATTGGCAGGATTAATCTTTGCTTAGAAAGCCGGATCGAGGGGTTCTAGGAGAAGGTGCGCGGATTGTCATGCACTCTTCTGCGTGGTAGAATGATTAAAAAATACCGAGTCGATTTAGACTCAGGAGGTCTGTTATATGGAACAACAGATTGCTACTTTTGCGGTTAAGAAAGGTCTGGCCCAGATGTTGAAGGGTGGTGTGATCATGGATGTGGTCACTCCTGACCACGCCAAAATCGCCGAGGACGCCGGCGCTGTGGCGGTCATGGCGCTTGAGAGGGTGCCAGCTGATATCCGTGCACATGGTGGAGTCGCCCGGATGAGTGACCCTGAGCTGATATTGCAGATCATGGACGCGGTTTCGATCCCGGTCATGGCCAAATGCCGCATTGGGCACTTTGTTGAAGCACAAATCCTGGAAGCCATTGGGGTTGACTATATCGATGAATCCGAAGTGCTGACCCCAGCAGATGAAGAACATCACATTAACAAGCATGTGTTCAAAGTGCCATTTGTATGCGGTTGCCGTAACCTGGGAGAGGCGATGCGGCGCATCGGTGAAGGTGCAGCCATGATCCGTACCAAGGGAGAGGCCGGAACGGGCGACGTGGTTGAGGCTGTCCGGCATGCCCGTTCTGTTTTGGGTGAAATCCGCCGGTTGCAGAATATGCCCGATGAAGAAGTCATGTCTTTCGCTAAAAGTATTGCTGCGCCGTACGAGTTGATATTAGAAACGCGCAGTTTGGGACGCCTGCCGGTGGTGAACTTCGCCGCTGGAGGGGTTGCTACACCTGCTGATGCGGCTTTAATGATGCAGCTTGGCGTGGATGGCGTCTTTGTAGGTTCTGGTATCTTCAAGTCTGGAGATCCAGCCAAGCGCGCCGCCGCGATTGTTAAAGCGGTGACGCACTACAAAGACCCTTATATCCTGGCAGAAGTCAGCCGGAATCTGGGCGAGCCCATGGTTGGAAGGCAGGTTTCTAGCATACCCGAGGCAGAACTGATTGCAGATCGCGGATGGTAGTTTAAAGGTGGAACCCCGACCTCAAGAAAACGTTGAGGATAATCCGGGCCGGCTATGGTGATGGATGAAGATAGGTGTACTAGCTCTACAGGGTGATTTTCATGAACATATCACCATGCTGAGCCGTATCGGCGTTGAAACGGCGGAGGTGCGTCTCCCAGAACACCTGGACGGGTTGGATGGGTTGGTCATCCCGGGAGGTGAATCGACTACGATTGGCAAGCTGGCGACAGATTTTGATCTGCTGGAACCGTTGCGCAAATTCGCTGCTGAAAAAGCCATCTGGGGTACCTGTGCAGGCGCAATCTTTCTTTCTAAGGATGTTCACCGCCAGCAGCCTCTGCTGCACTTGATGGATATTGTTGTTGAGCGCAATGCCTTTGGCAGGCAAATTGCCAGCTTTGAGATTGACCTGGAGATACCCGTGCTAAAGGAGGTTGCTCCTGGCGGGGGTCCATACCATGCCGTCTTTATCCGGGCTCCCTTGATTGCCTCGATCAGCGGTGGTGCGCACGCTCTGGCTAGCCTGGAAGATGGTCGCATTGTAGCTGCCCAGCAAGGGCGTATGTTGGCGACTGCTTTTCACCCCGAATTGACGGGTGACGATCGGTTTCATCGTTATTTTCTGCACCTTGCTGCAGGGCAGTCTTGATGGGTTGTAAATGACAACTGGCTGGGTGCCATAAAGGTGGAAGATTAAAAATCTATGAAGGTACGTCCTTTTGACTGGCGTGACTTGTCAGCGCTTCACCGGGTACGTGATCAAAGTGTGTATTTACACAGCGCCCTGGTTTTGACGCGCGGACCGCTCTTGATACCAGGCGCGCTCCTATCCACGCTAGCACCGGGCATGGGGATATATACCTCCATCAGTTTCAATGACCAGCCACAGTCGATCCAGCTCTTTGGACAGATCATCCATGCTGCTGGCGCACAATGTGCCCAATTGACCTTTCTATCTCCTGACGAGGCCTTGGAGAGTGAGCATCTACAGGTTCTTTTAGAACATTTATCTTCTCAGGCAGTTGAGCGGGGCGCCTTTCGCTTGCTGGCCGATGTAGATGAGCGCACGTTAGCATTTGAGATGCTCCGGCAGGCTGGTTTTGCTATTTATGCCCGCCAGCGTATTTGGCGGCTAAAGGATGACCAGGCAAACGGTGAAGGGCCGCTATCCTGGCAGACTGCCACGGAGCGTGATCTGATTGCGGTGCGCTCCCTGTACAACAACCTGATCCCGGGGTTGGTACAGCAGGTGGAGCCATTCCCAGCCGAACGTTTGCGCGGTCTTGTATATCGCCAGGGAGGCGACCTGCTGGCTTATGTGGAGCTCAAATATGGGCACCGCGGCATCTGGGCTCAGCCCTTCATCCATCCGGACGCCGAGAATGTGGCCGAGAATTTGATCGCACTGCTATCTAACCTGCCACATCGGGTATCGCGTCCTGTATATATGTGTTTGCGCTCGTACCAATCCTGGTTGGAGCCAACGATGGAACATGTAGGAGCGGAACCCAGCCCTCGCCAGGCAATGATGGTCAGACATGTGGCCATCCCCCAAAAAGCGCTGCGTGCGTTTACACTGCCAGCAATCGAAGGAGGGCATCCTGAAGCGACGGCACCCATCAGCAGAGCGCGGGTGAGCCAGTCCGAGGCGGTAAAATCTACAACGCCACAAATGGAGAAACAATTATTTTGATGTCGCAAAAACGTATCACCGATGATTTGCAGGCTTTACTGAGTGTTTTGCCCCCTGATATCATGCAGGCGGTTGATCGGGCAAACAACAGCGACAATTTATTAGAGGTCATCCTGGATTTGGGGCGCGTACCCACAGCGCGCTTTGTGGACCATGAGGTCGTGCTGATCCAAAGGGAGATTATGCACGATGATATCGATTTCGTGGTGGAACGCATCGGTGAGTTTGATGCCGATAACCGCGCTGGTCTGGAACGTACTCTGCATCGAATTTCAGCTATCCGTAACCGGCGCGGCCATATTGTTGGGCTGACTTGCCGGGTGGGACGTGCTGTGTATGGCACGACGGATATTGTCAAAGACTTGATAGAGAGCGGCAAAAGCTTGCTGCTATTGGGTCGGCCAGGCGTAGGTAAAACAACCCTGCTGCGCGAGGCCGCCCGGCTTTTAGCCGAGAGCAAACGCGTGGTGATTGTGGATACATCCAATGAGATCGGTGGAGATGGTGATGTGCCTCACCCGGCGGTGGGTAAGGCGCGCCGCATGCAGGTTACCAAACCGTCCTTGCAGCACGAAGTGATGATCGAAGCGGTTGAAAATCACAACCCGGAGGCGATAATCATCGATGAGATCGGGCGGGAATTAGAGGCAGCCGCAGCGCGCACCATCGCGGAGCGCGGTGTACAGCTGATCGGCACTGCCCATGGCAACAATCTGGAGAATTTGTTGCTTAACCCAACCCTGTCAGACCTGGTTGGCGGCATCGAATCGGTCACACTGTCTGATGAGGAGGCCCGGCGGCGAGGGACTCAGAAAACGGTCCTGGAACGTCGTGCTCCACCGACATTTGACGTGCTGATCGAGATTCAAACCCGGGACCGCCTGGCCGTGCACCTGGATGTGGCTGCTGCGGTGGATTCTTTATTGCGAGGCTTCCCGTTGCCTCCAGAGATTCGCTCGCGTGACGAAAATGGTCGTATCCAGATCGAAAAGCCACCTCAGGTCAAGCCCACCCAATTCCAGCAGGCTTCCCAGGGTTTTCGTCGCCAAGGCAATGGTGGAGGAGCGGCGCAACAGCCAGCAATCAGGCCAGCGGGGACGGACGTCAGGCCGACTGGAGAGGCGCGCTCAGAACAATTGCAAACTTCAATGCAAACCCAACGCATCTACGCTTATGGTGTGGCTCGCAACCGCTTGTTGCAGGCTGCTAAGCGTCTGGGTGTGCCGGTTTTGCTGGTCAATGACCCGGGACAGGCAGATGTACTGGTAACATTGCGCTCATATTACCGCAAGCGCCAGCGGACGATTGTGGATGCAGAGAATCGAGGTATGCCGATTTACGTGCTCAGGGCCAACACAGTTAACCAAATGCAGCAGTTTCTGGGTGATCTGTTCAACCTTTCTGCAGATGTCTACGATGAGCGCAACGAGGAACGCATTCGCCGGGAGACTACGGCCGCGATCGATGCCGTGTTGAATGGGGAGCGATGGGTGGAACTTTCGCCAGCTTCTGCTGCGGTAAGGCGCTTACAGCATCAAATGGCCCGACAAGCCAACCTGGTTTCTCATTCGTATGGCAAAGAGCCGCGGCGGCGAGTGCGCATCTTTAGGGAATAAAATTCCAGGATCATCAAACCATTCAGGCCGCGCGCCTGTGGATAAGCGATGTTCATCACCTTTGAAGGTACAGAAGGGAGCGGTAAAACCTCCCAGTTACACCCGACTGCCGATTTTCTCCGCCAGCAGGGCCGGGATGTTCTCACCCTGCGTGAGCCAGGGGGAACATCGATCGGGGAACAAATCCGCAAGGTATTGTTTAACCTGGAGAACACGGAGATGCACCCGCGCACCGAGATCCTGCTCTTTCAGGCCTCGCGCGCCCAGCTGGTAGAAGATATCATCACCCCGCACTTGAGAAAAGGCGGGGTGGTTTTGTGCGATCGTTACGCCGACTCTACCCTGGCGTATCAGGGGTTCGGTTACCAGCTGGACCTTGAACCACTGCGAGCGTTGATTGCTTTTGCCACCCACGCATTAAAGCCGGATTTAACCCTGTTATTTGACCTGGACGTGGAAGTGGGTATGCGGCGTCGGGCTAGTGGTGGTGAATGGAACCGCCTGGATGCTTATGACCTGGCTTTTTATCAGCGCGTACGAGAGGGATATCACCAGCTTGCCAGGGAGGAACCTGCACGCTGGGTGATCATCAATGCTGAACAGCCTCCCGGGCAGGTTCAGGAGGCTGTCTGCAAAGCGATTGTTAAGCGATTACGCCAGAAATCTGGGTAGAGCCTCAACCGTTAGCGGTTGCGGTTTTTAAAAATCGTCACCGCCCCCAAAATCACCCCCCTCACCCCCTAAATCTGGCAGGGCTTCCTCAATTTCCTCAGGAGATTGGCCTTTCTCCAGTCGATCGATCACTTCGTCGAATTCTGGACCCATGTCCTCTCCCATTTCGCGACTCATCCTGCGCATCATCCGACCCAATGCTTTAGGATCGTCTTCCAGCCCTTCCAGGTTGGCAGGATCAGCCAGGGACTCTAGCTGGCTTTCTTCGGAACGGGCAAAGCGGATGCGTCCGATACGGCGTTGAACCTGATCGCTCTTACAATGTGGGCAGCTTACTGGTAGACTTCCGTACTCGCTGTAGGACATAAAGATCTCAAAGCGTTTCTTGCAGTTTAAGCAACGATATGGATAAGATGGCATAAAATTACCTCCATACAAGTAAGATCGACTTAAATTATAATCGCTTGGGGCAGATTCCAAAAATCACCACGGAGAGGGTGAGTGAACTGCCTTATAATCTGTATTATCAGCAACCTGTGAAATTTAAAGAGAAAAAGCCTGACCAGAAGATAACATGACAGACTCAAATTTATTTTACCCTCATCGCTCTGCCCCCTTATTGATTGTGATATCTGGCCCCTCTGGAGTGGGGAAGGATACCGTGATCCAGCGTATGAAAGAACGCCAGTTACCCATTCATTTTGTGGTCACAGCTACCACACGCCCACCGCGCCTGGACGAAACCCATGGCGTGGATTACTTTTTTGTCTCCCATGATGAATTTGCGGAGATGATTGAGCAAGATGAGTTGCTTGAATACGCCATCGTATATAACGACTATAAAGGTATACCCAAGGAGCAGGTTAGGCAGGCTTTGCAGAGCGGAAAAGATGTTATCATGCGCATCGATGTGCAAGGTGCGGGGACGATACGAGAGCTTGCCCCAGCTGCACTGCTTATTTTTCTGACTACCCAGGATGAAGACGAACTGGTCAGGCGCTTGAGGGAGCGCAAGACGGAAACCCCAGAAGGCCTGAAGCTGCGCATCGCAACCGCCCGCCAGGAACTCAAACGCATTAACGAGTTTGATTATGTGGTTGTGAACCCCGATGATCAATTGGATGAGACCGTGGATACCATTATGGCGATCATTAAAGCCGAGCACCACAGACTTCATCCCCGCAAGGTTATGCTATGAACTCTTCGCAATCTCCGGAATACAGTGGTTACGATCCAGAGGGACAATCCCAGCCGGGTGAGCCAATCCGCCAGCCTCCTGTGGTGGTCAGGTCGGCATCTGGAAGGCCTCTTGTGACCTATACTTTGCTGGGGGCGACGTTGTTTGTTTTTGCACTGCAAATGCTGGGCATTTTCTTTTTAGGGGTGGATTACCCGGCAGAACTGGGGATGAAAGTCAATGAGTGGATTGTGCAGGGAGAGTACTGGCGCTTGCTCACACCTGTATTTTTACACTCCACGCGCTCGATCCTGCATATTGCTTTCAATATGTATGCCCTGTATATCTTTGGGCCTGGGCTGGAACGCCACTTTGGCTCCAAAAGGTTCCTGGCGCTCTATTTGTTGAGCGGCTTCAGCGGAAACGTGGTTTCATTTTTGTTTTCCCCGGCACCTTCCCTGGGTTCATCCACTGCGATTTTTGGCTTGTTAGGTGCTCAGGGAGCGTTTCTTTACCAGAATCGTGAGCTGTTTGGTAAAAGTGCCCAGCGGGCGTTGATCAATATTATCACCATCGCAGGGGTAAATCTGTTTATCGGCCTTTCACCTGGCATTGATAACTGGGGGCATATTGGGGGTCTGGTAGGGGGCAGTCTATTCGCCTGGTTTGCTGGCCCTGTGCTGCGCCTGGAGGGCGTGTATCCACTCCTAAATCTGACTGACGAACGTGAAACAGGGGATGTCGTTCGAGTTGGGCTTGCGGTTGGCTTGCTATTTGCTGCGCTGGCGGCTCTAAAAATATTTCTATAAGGCGGAACTGAATGATGAGTATACTGGTTACTGGCGGTGCCGGTTATATCGGCAGCCATACTTGCGTTGAGTTGCTCAATGCGGGCTATGAGGTGATCGTGGTGGATAACCTCTCTAACAGCAAAATCGAAGCGATTAACAGGGTGCAGGAGATAACTGGCAAGCAACTGGATTTCCATCAGGTTGACCTGCTGGATCAAGAAGCCCTGGATTGGGTGTTTTCCCAAACCGCAGTCGAGGCGGTCATCCACTTTGCTGGTCTCAAAGCAGTGGGCGAATCGGTTGCCCAACCCCTGCGTTACTACCATAACAATGTCACTGGCACGCTGGTTTTATGCGCGGTGATGGCAAAACATGCTGTGAAGAACCTGGTATTCAGCTCATCTGCCACGGTATATGGCGACCCACACACAGTACCTGTAACAGAAGATTTTCCGCTTTCTGCCACCAATCCTTATGGGCGTTCCAAGTTGATGATTGAGGATATTCTGCGCGATTTGCACGTGGCAGACCCGACCTGGAATGTATGCCTGCTGCGCTACTTCAACCCGGTTGGGGCACATCCAAGTGGGCGGATTGGGGAGGACCCCAATGGGATTCCAAACAACCTGGTACCATACATAGCCCAGGTGTCGGTGGGACGCTTGCCTGAACTCAAAGTGTTCGGTAATGATTATCCCACCATAGACGGCACAGGCGTGCGTGATTATATCCACGTGGTTGACCTGGCGGTGGGGCATATTCAGGCCCTGCGATCTCTGGAGAAGAATCCCGGTGCAGCGGCATACAATCTGGGCACCGGGCGTGGCAACAGTGTGTTGGAGATGGTGGCTGCATTTGAACGCGCTTGCGGTAAGCCAATCCCCTACCGGTTTGTGGAACGTAGACCGGGTGACGTGGCTACAACTTATGCAGACCCAAGCAAGGCCCAGGCTGAGCTGGACTGGTCAGCGAAAAGGGGGATCGAAGATATGTGTGCGGATGTGTGGCGCTGGCAGTCGTCCAATCCAAATGGTTATGAGTAATCTATAAACCTGGGAGTACGTTTCTCCAGGAAGGCGCGCACACCCTCTTTATGCGCCTCGCTGTGCCCGGCGATGTCTTGCAGATGGGCTTCGTAGTCCAGTACCTGCTCTAAGTTTCCCAGTACAGCTCTATTGAAGGCGCGCTTGGTCAAACCGAATGCCAGCTGGGATCCTTGTGCTAGGCGAGCAGCCCACTCCGTGGCTTTATTTAACACCTCTGAGGCAGGCACAACCTGGTTGACCATACCCACAGATAACGCCTGTTCGGCGCTGATTGGCGTGTTGGCATATGTGAATTCCGCGGCCCGGCCCAGGCCAACCAGCACAGGTAGCAGCAAAGACACCGCTGAATCGGGAGCCAGTCCAATGCCGGAAAAGCCGACTACAAAACGAGCATGCTCGGCTGCAATGCGCAGGTCACATGCCAGCACAATTCCCAGGGCAGCACCTGAGACAGCCCCGTTGATGGCTGCCAGGACAGGCTTTTCAAGGCGGCGGATCTGCAGAATAAGCGGGTTATAGGTGTGTTGCAAGTGGTAGCGAAAGGAGGTGTCCTCCGCTTCTTTGACTTCGGTGATGTCTTGGCCGGCGCTGAAGACGTTCCCGGAAGCGGTCAGGATCACAGCCCGGATGCGCGCCTCCCGTTGGGCTTTTTTAAGTACCTCTTGCAAAGCATCGGTCATCTCCAGGTTGAAGGCATTGACCTTTGGGCGGTTGAGCGTGATTGTCAGGATAGTGTCCTTTTGCTCGGTCAGTATGGGTGATTCAGTAGCGGACATATTTCCTCCATATACGTCGAAATCAACTACAGTTTAGCATAATTACGTTGCTTGGTGAGAAGTATATTGAAATTGGGGCAAGGTCGTTGTGGTTCAACAGAGTCGATAAAAAAGACCCGGGTGGAAACCCGGGTCAGCGATGCTCGGATTGATAATCCTAGTAAAGATCGGGAGAGTCAAGATCGTCGTCGTTTTCATCGCCCAGGTCATCTTCATAACCCAATTCCAGCTCAACCTCCTCGTCTGAAAGTCGCAGCCATAGAATGAGCAGATGACCGTCTTCGGCATCCGTGTACCTGGCAGCCACAATGGGTGCCTCGTGATTCAAACCATCCGATGTGCGATATTCCAGGTGAATGGCGTGCTGGTTGCGCCAGGCTTTATGGCAGCGCTCAACCAGACCTGGACCATTGAAAGTGCGCACGCGGGTGACGACCATGTTAACGAGGTTGGGGCTCTCGCTCAATCCCAACACCCAACCCTCTGTAACCAATTCAAAGGTTGGAGGCGGTCCCTCAATAATTGTGATTTTGTCGTCCATTTTTATCTCCAATGCGCGCAATCATACCACGAAAAAAATTCAGATTAGTAAGATTTATATTAAAGCCAGCTAGACGGAAAATCGGTCAACGAATAGCGATATAATCTAGCCGGGAGACCAAGGGCATGTATAAACTTGTGATTATCGTCGAGAATATTGAAGATTGGACAGCTTTCGAGGATCTCTGGCCTCAATTTCTCCATGAGGCTGAGAATATGCCGGGCTTATCACGAGAAACCACCAGCCAGGTAGATGCACTGCTTTATGGTGAACGAGAAGTCGCATTTATCCACGAACTTTATTTTAATACCCGCCAGGAGGCTCGCCAGGCAATGGCTTCCTTGCCTGGACAGGCGGCTGGCAAGCTCTTGCAGACCCTGACCAATGGCAAGATGACTCTCTTATTCGCAGATCACAAGGAAGACGACCTGGAGAACATTCGCAAATTCAAAGCACAGAGAGAGAACACACCCGGTGCTGACCACGAGTGATCTGCGCATTTTTCTGGAAACTCATGCTGTAGGGGGGGAGATACTGCAGCTGGATTCGCCCACACCAACCGTACAGGCGGCTGCTGAGGCTGTGGGGGCGCATCCAGACCAAATCGTCAAATCCATCTTATTTGTGGTAGATGAGCAGCTAATTTTGGCGATCGCCTGCGGAACTGACCGTATCGACCGGCGGGCCATAGCAGGGTTTTTAGGGGTGGGACGGAAGCGTGTAAAGTTAGCTGAAGCAGGTACAGTACTGCATATGGCTGGCTACGAGGTGGGCGCTATGCCGCCCTTTGCTCATCGGCATCCGATCAAGACCTTATTGGACCGGCGGGTGCTGGAACAACCCCTTGTTTATGCAGGTGGAGGGGCGGAAAATGCTTTAATGCGTTTAGCTCCATCAGAGATACTGCGTGTCACGCAAGCCAGGGTGCTTGACCTGATAGATCCGGATGCGAGTGGATCGCCGCAATGAGAGTGCGGCGCGCGGGTATCTTTGGAGCACTCCTGTTTTTTGTGGTGCTGTTCATCCTGGGAGGCTACTTCATTTACCAAGGCTACGCAGCTGGTGCCTCGCGCTCGAGGCGGGTGCTGTCCTGGTTGCGTAACCCTGGAAAGTATAGCGAATGGGCAGTGCAGGCTGGAGATCGTTGTGGCAGTGCGCCCTTTCTTTACCCGACTGACGGGCTTATTGGCTACCTGTGGGGGGATTCATTTCGTCCAGGTCACCGTCACCAGGGGCTGGATATCTTTGGAGGTCAACAACTGAACCAAACACCGGTCCTGGCTGCCTATCCTGGTTTTCTTACACGGTTACCCGATTGGAAGTCATCCGTGATCATCCGCATCCCTGCAGATCCTCTCGAACCAACCAGACAGATCTGGGCATATTACACCCACATGGCAGACGCGCAGGGCAATTCCTATATCGACCCGGCATTTCCACCTGGTACGCAGGAGGTTGTTGTAGAGGCCGGCACCTTATTGGGCTACCAGGGCAACTATTCTGGTGATCCATTTAACCCAACCGGCATTCACTTGCATTTCTCAATCGTGCAGGATGATGGCAGCGGTAGATTTCGCAACGAGCTCGAGATCGAGAACACGCTTGACCCTTCCCCATATTTAGGCTTGCCAGTGAGCGTTGATACCAACCAGGGAGAAGCGCCACGTTGTGCTGCAGGCGATGCAACAGATGATCAGCTTTGAGGAACCAGAAGAAGGAGAAATATGTTCGATTTCAGGAATCAAGTGGTGCTTGTCACAGGAGCAGGGCGGGGCATCGGTAAGGCGATTGCAGAGGCGTTCGCTCTGTACGGCGCGCGGGTTGCTGCTAATGATATCACCCCGGTAAATCTTGATGAGACTGTCAGGCGGATCACCGAAAACGGGGGACAGTGCCGGGATTATGTTTACGATATTGCCAAAAAAATGCCTGTACAGGCCATGCTTGAACAGGTTCGCGATGATTATGAAAAAATTGACATCCTTATTAATAATGCCGGTGTTGAGCCGCACGCCTCGATCTTGGAAATGGATGAATGGGATTGGCGGCGCACACTTGATGTGAACCTTAGCGGGGCTTTTTTTACCCTGCAGTCAGCGGCTAGGCTGATGCGGGAACAAGGGGGCGGAGTGATCGTAAATATCGCCTCGATCGCCGGGCGCGCCCATGGCCTGAAAAACCGGGCTGCTTATGTCGCCAGCAAAATGGGGTTGATCGGTCTGACCAGGGAAGCAGCCCGTGAGCTGGCTGCATATAATATTCGCGTTAATGCCGTTTGCCCAGGTGTAATTGAAACCGAGATGACCGCGGTCTTAAGGCAGGACGATGCCATGTTGGCAAAGTGGTTGGAGGACATTCCCCTGGGGCGCCTCGGGGGTGTTCAGGATGTGGTTGGGCTGGTCATGTTCCTGTGCAGCGATCAAGCAGCCTACCTGACAGGACAGGCTATCAATGTGGATGGCGGGAAGGTGATGAGCTGATACACATCCCACCCGCAATTCGCTACCGCCGGTTCCGCTTGTTGTGGATAGGCTTGGTGGTTTCAATTGCCGGCAGCCAGATGCAAACCTGGGCTTTGTTCTGGCATATCCGTACCCTGACAGACCAGCCGATTGCACTGGGGGGTGTGGGCTTGGCGCGCATTCTGCCGATCATCCTGTTCTCGCTGGTGGGTGGAGCCGTGGCAGACACCCTCAACCGGCGCAATCTGCTCTTTTTTACCCAGGTGTTGTTGGCGTTGATCGCCTCGCTGTTGGCCTGGCTCACGTTTCAAGACAGGTTGTCGCTGTGGCACATTTATGCCCTGACAGCGGTGCAGGCTATGGCGATCTCCTTTGATACGCCCGCTCGTCAGGCGCTGGTCCCCAACCTGGTTCCAGCTAAAGATCTGGCGAGCGCCTTCAGCTTGACATCCATCGGCTTTCAGACTGGTGCCATCGCTGGCCCAGCGCTAAGCGGGTTGGTCATTGCCTACCTGGGACAGCCCTACACATATCTGATAAACGCCTTGACCTACCTGGTAGTTTTTGCTGCTCTGATTTGGATGGGTCCAGTGGAGCAGCGTGTTGAGCTTGGTCGACGTAATGCGGTAAGCCTGGAAGCGATCCGCGACGGTGTCCGTTTTATCTTCTCCCACCCAATTATTTTACCCACCATGCTTCTGGATTTTGTTGCTACATTCTTCTCTTCCGCGAACACCTTGATGCCAATTATTGCCCGGGATGTGCTTGGCGTGGGGGCTGTTGAATATGGCTGGCTTTCCTCCGCTCAATCCCTGGGCGCGCTGATAACAGCGGCAGTTGTCTCTCAGTTTGATCAGATTCGCCGTCAGGGTATGCTTTTCTTAATTGCAGTAGTGGCATTCGGGGTGGCGACAATTTCTTTCGGTCTGGTGAGGACCTTCCCGCTGGCGATCATAACGCTAATGTTCATTGGTGCTTCTGACTCGGTCAGTACCATTATCCGTAATACCATTCGCCAGTTGCAAACCCCTGACTATATCCGGGGGCGTATGGTGAGCATCAACCAGATCTTTTTTATGGGTGGACCTCAACTGGGAGAGGTGGAGGCGGGTGCAGTGGCCCAATTTTTTGGCGCTTCGTTTGCAATTGTGAGTGGTGGTGTGGGTTGCCTGCTGGCGGTTGCCTGGATCGCGCGCCGCTGGCCCATACTACGTCAATACAATGGGGACGAAACCCTGCTGGCCGGGATGCCAACAAATTAGATCTTGGCAACACGCGATCTCGAGCCAGCACCCAACCTCTAAACGTGTAGCTGCTCCCATTCACTCAGCAGGGCATTGATCATGCTTTGCAGTTCAACGTAGTCCTCGCCCAGGCGTTGGACCTCCACGGGATCGGGGGGCGGGCTCTCTAGTTGTAGTCCCAGTTTTGCCAGCTGCGCTTCCAGTTCATGCACCTGGCTTTCGATTTCAGCTAAGCGCCTCCGGCGGCGTCTCTCTGCGGCGGTCGCTCGTGCAGTTCTGTGCTGGGGTGAGGCAGCCTGCTTCTGGACTTTCATTTCCGCCTCAGCATTTGCTTCGGCTTCCCTCTGGAGGCGATACATGCTGTATGCCCCGGAGAATACACGCATGGCAGCCTCATCGGTCTCGATTTCCCAAATTTGGGTAGCCAGCGCATTGATCAGGTAGCGGTCATGCGAAACAATCAGGATCGTACCCCGGTATTCTCCCAGCACCTCCTGCAGAATTTCCTGGGAAGGGATATCCAGGTGGTTGGTCGGCTCATCCAGGAGCAGCAGATTGGCATCTGTCAGCGATAATTTTGCCAGAGCTAGCCGGCCGCGCTCGCCTCCCGAAAGCGTAGAGACTTTTTTGAACACCTCATCCCCGCTGAACAGGAAGCGCGCCAGGTAATCGCGGATATCCGCCAGCAGCAAGTTTGGAGCCACGGATTCGATTTCTTCTACCAGTGTTCGATCAGGGTTAAGGTCTTCATGCGCCTGGGCAAAATACGCCACGTCCAGGCTGGCCCCCAATACAACTTCGCCAGCCAAAGGAGGGATCTTTCCTAGCAGTGTTTTTAAGAAAGTGGTCTTGCCGGCTCCATTCGGGCCGATGATCGCCGCGCATTCTCTGCGCCTGAGCACCAGGTCAGGTATATGAAAAAGGGGACGACCCTCATCCTGGTAGCCAATGTCTACATCATATGTTCGCAGCACCAGCTCACCAGATCGCTTGGTTGCATTCAGGTTAATGTGTAGCAGCGGAGGGCGGCGGATTGGGCTACGCAATGATCTTATCCGCCGCTCGACTTCATCCACACTCATGGTGTGCGTGGAGATGTCAGCGAGTGTGCTGATTTCCCCCCAATTTTTATTCAATAGTGCCTCGGTTCCTAGGCTATCGATGGCTTCAACCTGGCGGCTGAGACGACGTAATTTTCCCTTGGCCTGCTGGGTTCGTTGACCGGCAATATTGCGTTTCACATAGTCCAGTTCTTTCAGCAGGCGTTCTTTTTCTGTATCAAAGATCTTTTGGCGCAGCTCCCAACGCTCCTGGCGTTGTTGAATATACGCGCTGTAGTTGCCCCGGTAGAGTTCAAGCCCGGTGGTGCTCATCTCCCATATATGGCTGATGACTTTGTCTAAAAAATAGCGGTCGTGCGAAACAATGAGAATCGCGCCAGGCCACTGGCTGAGGTATCCTTCCAGCCATTCCACAGCGGCAATATCCAGGTGATTGGTTGGCTCATCCAGAATGAGCAAATCAGGATTAGAGAGCAACAGGCGCGCCAGGACGGCACGGGTGCGTTGCCCACCAGAGAGTTGGTTGACTGGGCGGTGATAATCAGAGTCTTGAAAACCCAACCCCGTGAGTGTTTGGCGGATGCGTGTTTCATAGGTGTACCCGCCCCGGCGTTCGAAATCCTCTTGCAGGGGTCCGTAAAGTGCCAGGGCTCTTTCAGCCTGCTCGGGATCGCTCATTTGTGTTTCGAGCTCAGCCAGTTCTTTCTCCATTGCCACCAGGTCGAGCACCGCTTTCAGGCATTCTTCCCACAAGGTGTGCGTGCCGTTCAGACCCGCCTCCTGCGGCAGGTAACCGAGCTTCAAGTTCTTTGCTCGCTGGATTGTGCCGCCGGTATGCTCATCCAGCCCAATCAGGATGCGCAGCAGAGTGGTTTTTCCGATCCCATTAGGCCCTACGATGGCAATGCGTGCATCGCCTGGAATGTTGAGCGAGACCGCAGAAAACAAGTCGCGATGACCAAAGGATTTTGATAGATTTTGTGCGCTAATCAGGGACATAACTGCTCATAAAATGGGGAGACCGGGGATCACATACACAGGTAAGGGAGTCCAATGGAGGCATCGCAGTCCATTGTCTGTTGATTATACCGTGTTATAATCGCCCAGCTGCTGAATTCGCCCAGCAGTCAGATGGATACAAAAATGGAACAATCTCCAGATATGAAAAATAAGCGTTCTTCGACCGTCCGGTGGCTAAACTGGGCGGTGGTGGCCGCCTTTTTGATCGCCGCGGCGGTCACTGCGTACTTAACCTTTGTCGTCGTGCGCGACATTGTGACCTCTTGGGAGCTTACCTCCCTGCCTGGCATCTCAATCAAGCCTGCAGATGCAGACGTCGCACCAGAAGCCCCGGGCGTGATTACGGATGCACAAACGCCTCTCCAGGTGGTCGGTGTACCCACTCCGGAACCTTGGGATGGCGCCAGTCGGGTCTCCTTGCTGGTCATGGGCCTGGATTACCGGGATTGGGCAGCTGGTGAAGGGGCACCGCGTACAGACACCATGATCTTGCTGACCATCGATCCGCTGACACGCACCGCCGGGATTCTTTCCGTCCCGCGCGATCTATGGGTCAATATCCCGGGCTTCGAATACGGGCGCATCAACACTGCCTACAGCCTGGGCGAGGCTTTTGAGTATCCAAGCGGGGGGCCTGGTCTGGCAATGGTAACTGTAGAAGAGCTGCTGGGAGTGCCAATTGATTACTATGCCCAGGTCGATTTTGGTGCTTTTGTGCGTTTCATTGATGAGATTGGTGGCGTAAAACTGGATATTCAAGAACGGATCACCATCGATCCACTGGGCGATAACAACACCAAGACGCTAAAACCCGGCGTACAGACGCTGCCTGGTGAACTGGCTCTGGCTTACGCACGTGCCCGCAAGACAGAAGGCGGTGATTTCGACCGTGCCCAGCGCCAGCAACAAGTCATCCTGGCGATCCGTCAGCAGATGTTGCGTCCTAAATTGCTGCCCACTTTAATTGCTAAGGCTCCGGTACTCTACCAGGAAATCTCCTCGGGCGTGCAAACCAATATGAACCTCGACCAGGTGATCCAGCTGGCATGGTTGGCCTCCCAGATCGAGGAAGAGAACATCAAGCGGGGTGTGATTGGTCCGCCCGACCAGGTCCTGCTGGTCAAATCACCACAGGGTGATGATGTTCTCAAACCGATTGCTGATAAGATTCGCCTCTTACGAGATCAGGTTTTCTTTGGCAGTGAGCCTATCAGCCCGGCGGCGGTTGGTATGAGCCCAGTTGACCTGGTGGTAGCAGAGGCGCCCAAGATATCCGTCTTGAATGGTACATCCACGCCAGGACTGGCAGCCCTGACCACGGATTATTTGCAGTCACTGGGTATCAGCATCACAGATACAGGTAATGCTGACCAGCTCTACCCGTATACCACGATATTTGATTACACTGGCAAGATTTATACCGTCAAATACCTGATGGAGCTGATGAGCGTTCCTGGCAACCGCTACTTTAGCCGCTATGATCCAGCTAATCCGGTTGATTTGGTCGTTATCCTGGGTGCAGATTGGGCTGGCAGCAACCCCATGCCTTAAGCTTTTGTGGTGTGATACGAGCTGGTTTCATGCTGAAACTGGCATAGTCATTTCCTGGTCGTTGTGTAAATGGCTAGACTCATCGTGTGATTTTTGCACACCCACCCAGTTTAGCATGCGACGCATGCCTCAGTAGTCTATGGATGTGCTGACAGGTTCGGTTGAACGCATAACCTATTACAACCCGGAAAACGGGTATAGCGTGGTGCGTTTACGTCCTGAGCACATGAAAGTCCCATTCGCGGTGAACCGGGAAGGTCTGGTGACCGTGGTAGGCTCCTTGCCGGAACTATCTCCAGGAGAATACCTGCACTTGAGCGGTCGCTGGAGTACTCATCCCAGGCACGGGCAACAATTCCAGGTTGAAATTTGTCAGCAGACACTGCCTGCCACCGTGGCAGGCATTCGTCGTTATTTAGGGTCGGGTTTAATTAAGGGGATCGGTCCGCGTTTATCCGAGAGGATCGTCGCCCGCTTTGGCAGGCACACCTTGGATGTCATCGAAAACCACCCTGAACGGCTGGAAGAAGTGCCCGATATAGGCCCAAAACGCCTGGGCATGATTGCCCGCGCCTGGGAGGCACAAAAACAGGTGAAAGAGATCATGCTATTTTTACACGGGCATGGTGTCAGCACTAACCTGGCGATAAAAGTTTACAAGCAATATGGCGACCAGGCTCTGGCGGTCGTGCAATCTGATCCCTATCGTCTGGCACGCGATATCTTTGGAGTAGGCTTCAAGACAGCCGATAAGCTTGCCCGGGATCTCGGCTTGCCCGTTGATCACCCCTCCCGGATTGAAACGGGGGTGATCTATACCTTGAACGAGCTGACTGAAGAGGGACATGTCTACGCGCCTCGGGCCCGGCTAGAGGAACAGGCAGCGGAACTGCTGGAAGTGCCACCTGCTTTAATTCTCCCTGCGTTGGGAAGGCTGGCTGTGCAGGATCATATCCAGCAAGACCTGCTGCCTTCCTACCACGCTGAGAGTGGTAAAGCACAACAGCCCGGCGCCCCAAAAAGGCTTGGTGAGGCAGCTGGCAGCTATGGTCAACCCGCCGTGTATCTGACGCCTCTTTATTACAGCGAAATCGGAGCCTCGGAACGCCTGTGCGGGCTTACCAAAGCAGTGCCAACGCGCTTAAGCGACCTGCCGCCTGCGTTTGTTGCACTGGATCAAACGCTTTCTGCAGAGCAGCAGGAAGCTATCCGGGTTGCTTTAAGTCATCCAGTCAGTGTGTTGACCGGAGGGCCGGGTACAGGCAAAACCACCGCGATCAAAGCCCTGATTGGGTTGCTTGAGGGGGCTCACAAGCGCTATGCTCTGGCTTCGCCGACCGGCAGAGCCGCCAAGCGTCTTTCTGAAGCCACCGGGCGCCCCGCCAGTACCATCCACAGGTTGTTAGGCTTCTCCCCAAAGGAGGGTTTTAAGCACAATGCTGAGAATCCATTGGCCGTTGATCTGCTGGTCTTGGATGAGGCCTCTATGCTTGACCTGGTCCTGGCAAATAGCCTGCTTAAGGCGCTGGAGCCAGGGACTCACCTGTTGCTGGTGGGGGATGTTGACCAGTTGCCGTCCGTCGGCGCAGGCGATGTCCTGCGGGATATCATTTCCAGTGGAATTGCCCCGGTCACACGCCTGTCAGTCATCTTTCGACAGGCAGCCGACTCACACATCATTACCAATGCCCACCGCATCAACCAGGGTCAGGTGCCCATTTTCCACAAACAAAGCCAGGATTTTTTCCTGTTTCCTGCTGAGGAGCCAGAAGAGGCTGCCAGTTGGGTGGAGGAGGTGGTGTGCCAGCGCATACCAGAGAAGTTTGGCTTGCATCCCCGCGACCAGATACAGGTTCTGGCGCCGATGTACCGTGGTGTGGCTGGCGTGCATGCCTTGAACGAGCGTTTACAGGCCACCTTGAATCCGGAAAATCCCGGACGCGCAGAAAAGAAGCTGTTTGGGCAGGTGTATCGTCAGGGTGACAAGGTGATGCAGATTCAGAACAACTATGATAAAGAGGTTTATAACGGCGATATCGGTTATATTCAGGGGATCGATTTAGTCGACCAGACCTTGCAGGTGAATCTTGACGACCGGTGTGTGGATTACGATTGGAGCGAAGCCGACCAGCTGGTCCTGGCGTATGCGGTTTCGGTGCACAAGTCGCAAGGCTCGGAGTTCCCAGCCGTGGTGGTTCCGTTGGTGACCGCTCATTACATGATGCTCCAGCGCAACCTGTTTTATACGGCTGTCACGCGTGCAAGACAGCTGTGTGTATTGGTTGGCAGTCGGCGGGCATTGGGGATTGCAGTGCGCAACAATAAAGTCGCCCAGCGGTTTTCGGCTCTTAGCTGGCGGTTAGAGACAGGATGCCAGTAAACTGGCGTAGATCATTCCACAGTGTAAGTGGGTTAGCTTTGCTGCTGCTCCCAGGCTAGCGTCCAGGAATCGTAGGCCAGGGCGTGGTTGGCGTCATTTACGACCAGGACCTTATCCAGACCATCGCGGTCTTTTACATAAAAGGTTCGATCTGGACTGCTGTCTTCGATTACTTCTACCGTACAGTCCACTGGGGTGACCTCTTCTCGCAGGAAGTGCCAGCCGAAGTGTGCTTCACAAGCCGGGGTCCAACAATTGCAGCCTCGCCGATCCAATACGATTTTCATAGCCATCTCCGTAATAAATACGTTCTTGGTGAATCCGCCAACCTGGCAAAATCGCTAAATACACTCTGTACTCAGTTCAATGCACTTATTGTAGACCAGCATGTCCCCCAGGTCAAGCTGCCCGCGAGATTTTCTTAGGATTCTACGGTTGCTCAAACACCAGCAGCCAGGTGCCCCAGTAGCGCTCGCCTCCCTGCGCCTCACACTCGGGCGCAGATAGTCCTGAAATCGGTTGACCGCCATTTGCCAGGCGCAGCGTGTAATTTGTCAGGGGAGTCATACTGAAATCCGCGTAGCCTAGCCCCAGCTCGGGTTTCAAGCCAGTAAAAAAGTGATCCTCTCCTGTTTCCCAGTTGACGATCACCTCTACAGCAGGAACTGGCTGTCCAGCAGAGTCAATGGTTTGTACCTGGATCAGGGGTTCCTCTAGGTTGGGGTCGCAGAGTTGCTCCTGGTTTCTGAGCACAAAAGGTGATCCAGGCGTCGGTGTCGGGGTGCGAGTGGGCAGTGGGGTGAAGGTTGGCAGCAATGTGACCAGGGGGATGGTCGTGCTGGTTGGGTTGGGTGAGGTATCCAGCGTGATTGTCAGGCTGGGCGTGGCCTCGATACTGATGGAGATGGGAGTGGTGATCGCCTGGGTTGCTGATATAACAGCCGTGGTTGAGGCAGGGATACCGGTGTTCTGGGGGGCAGGCTCAACGGTGGGTGGTGCCTGTCCCAGGGCAACCGCTAGTGCTCCCAGCGCGCGCGCCTCCTCTACATTTCCACCGCCAGCTAGGGTGCGCTGGGCTTGCTCAGCCAGGGCGCGATACACATCCTGATCTTCTAACAGCTCAAGCCGCGCCTTGGCGCGCACCAGGTTGTCGTTCGTCTGGTATGCCAGGGCGATCAGAGCCCGGTAGCGATCTTTAAAATCTGGGCGTAAGGAAGCCGGCTTCGTATTGGTATAGCGCACTGGCTGGACCAGCCAGGCATATGCCAGGCCAATCACGGCACCGAACAACAGACCGGTTAGCAGATACCAGGGGCCACGGTTCTCTCTCAAGGAGCAGCATCCCCCACGGCAGGGCGATAGAGCTGCAGATCTGCCAGCAATTTACGCATTGTGGACACGTCGGCATCCGTATAGCCATGGCTCTCAGCAAATAAGATTGCCTGGTTGACACTCTCCTGAGGGGAGGCTCCTCCCAGTAGCGCAAGGCGCCGCGCCGCCAGGTCGAGATCTGCTTCGGTCGTGTAAACCTCAGACACCATTAATACATAGTCGGTTTTATAGTCAACGCCCAGAGAATCGGGCGTGGTATTTACGTATTTGACCGGATTGAACTGCCAGCCATAAAGCAATCCTGCGATGATGCCGAGCAGAATTGCCAGGATAAAGCGGACCCAACGAGACATTATACGGGTATTGTGCCATACTCCCGGCTGTAGGACAAGGTGTTCCCTTAATGAACTTTATACCGCCAGCGCAGTGAAGGACAGCCTTTGCGAATCGTTGGTTTTGAGCACTTCACTGGTACGGCTTAAGAATTTCGTCGATGGCGGCCACAGTGATTTCATTCTCTTCAACTGTATTGTAAAAATAAGGGGAGATGCGCACAGCCCCTGGTCGTTTATCCACGATGATGTCTCGTTTCGCTAGCGCGCGTGTAAGCATCATTGGGTCACTGGATTCCAGGATGGTGATCCCTGCCTGCCGATTCGGATCAGCGGGAATCCGCAGAGTGTAACCGCGTTCCTGCAGGCGTGCGACCAAGTCTTGGTTAAGCGCAGCTGTGCGTTGCCGCAGCTGCTGAGGTCCAATCTCGTTGATGATCTCCAGGCCGGCTTTGGCTGCGTAGACCGCCGCCATGGCAGGTGTGCCGGCCTCAAAACGCCGGGCATCCTGGCGAAATTCGAGCGTATACGGATCGAAGTCGAACTGGCGACGGTGCCCAAACCAGCCTGCCACTCGCGGGTTGAGTTCCGGGATCAAATCACGGCGCACATACATGTAAGCCACACCCGGACCGCCGATGAGCCATTTCAACCCGCCGGTGAGGAGAAAGTCCACCCCTGCTTTTTTGACATCAATAGGCACCTGCCCGGTACCCTGGTAATCATCGATCAGGCACAGTGCTCCCTTGCGGTGGGCTATGTCTGCCAGGGCTTTAACATCCTGGATGTAGCCAGTAGTGAAATACACCCGATTGGTAGCAACCAGCGCGGTTTGTTCATCAATCGCTTGATCAAATGCCTCTAAAGGCATGCTGATCTTGTCGGGTGAAGGCAAAATGGTAAGTTCAAGGCCCTCGCTTCGTCTGGCAAGGAAGTGGTGAGTCAGGGTGGGAAAATCCAGCTCACATGCCACGACACGCTTGCGGCGGGAGAAGTCCAGGCTCGAGCTGATGGCAGCCAGCGCAGAGGAAATATTCGGGAGCACAGCCACCTCTTCTAGGCTTGCCCCAATCAGGTGGGCGAATTCCTTCCGCAAGCTGTCCACTTCTGCCAGCCAAAAACCATACCAGGCGGAAGCACCACGTTCTGTCCATAAATCGAGAAAGCGATTGACCGCCGTCCGCGAACGCCTGGACAACTGGCCGAGAGAGACCGTATTCATATAAACCGATTTCTGCAGGCCCGGAAATTCCTCGCGCCAGGCTGACCAATCAGGTTGGGCTTGCCTTAATGGCTTACTTTGTAACATTGCAACTCAGGATTTGGAAAGAATGTGCTCCAGAGCCGAGAGCAAGAGCAGCACATTCTCGGGTCGGCTGCTGAACCCCATCAACCCAATCCGCCAGATCTGGCCTTTGAGAGGACCGAATCCTCCCGCGATCTCGATGTTAAATTCATTCAGCAACCGCTGCCGGACCACCAGCTCATCTACACCCGGAGGCACCAGTGGCGTCGTCAGCGTGGGCAGGCGGTTTTGCAGGGGCACCAGCATGGAAAGGTCTAAGGCTTCCAACCCTTCCCATAAGAGCTCGGCGTTGGTCCTGTGGCGGGCAAAGCGGGCCTGTAAGCCTTCCTCTGCTGCTAACCGCAGAGCCTCGCGCAAGGCGTAGTTCATGCTGATGGGTGCGGTATGGTGATAGGTGCGCTCCTGTCCCCAATATTTGTCCAGTAAGGTTAAATCCAGGTACCAGTTCGCCACTGGAGTCTTGCGGCTGCGCAACATCTGGCGGGCACGGTCCGAGACGGTGAGAGGAGCCAATCCTGGTGGAGCCGAGAGGCATTTTTGTGAGCCGCTGTAGGCAATATCCACGTCCCAGGCATCAATTTCGACGGGTAGCCCTCCTAGCGATGTGACGGTGTCCAGCACAATAAGTGCACCTTGTTGGTGGGCTGCGGCTGCGATCTCAGGGATGCCTGGCTGCAGTGCCCCGGTGGACGTTTCAGCATGTACCAGGGCAACGAGTTTATACTTTTTCTTCTTCAGCGCCGACTCGATCTCAGTCGGGTCAAATACCTGCCCCCAGGGTCGTTCCAACCGGTCAACCTGGGCACCATATAGATTTGCCATCTGGTACAGGCGTTCGCCGAAATAGCCGTTTATCGCAATCAGCACATGATCTCCTGCTTCAATAAAGTTGCACAGGGAAGTTTCCATTCCAGCGCTGCCAGTTCCTGAGACCGGAATGGTCAGCTCGTTCTCGGTTTGGAATACAAAACGCAGTAGCTGCTGTACTTCGTCCATTAAAGCCAGAAATTGGGGGTCAAGGTGACCTACCAGGGGGGTAGCCATGGCACGCAGTACGCGCGGGGAGGCTGTGCTTGGACCGGGTCCTAATAAAATCCGTGGGGAGGGGTCTAAATCTTTGTATTGCTTTGGCTGCATATCAATTCTCCTCAATATTCACTCCATTTGGGTGTTATATGCCTGGGGAACGCACTTTACACATAATTAGTTTACATCAAAGGCGAAAAAATACCAATATTTTGGTAAATTCGCTTGCTTCAGATGAGAAAATCCTGTACAATTTTTATGGATTATATATTGCCCCAGGAAAAACGCCAATCTGGCTGACGTTTCGGTGCTTTGGGGAGGAAGCAGACCATGGACATCATCAAAGTTTCAGGCAGGTCGCGCACATCTGCTGTTGCAGGAGCTATTGCGGGGGTTTTTCGGGAAAATAAACATGTCGAGGTACAGGCGATAGGCGCCAGCGCCATCAACCAGGCAGTAAAAGCCATGGCGCTCGCCAAAAGCTACCTGGCAGAGGACGGCTATACCGTTGTATTTATACCCGAGTTTGTGGATGTTGAAATCGACGAGAAGGTGCGAACGGCAATAAAGTTTACAATTGAAGCGCGTTAATTTCTGTCGGAATCTCGGCGTTTAGTTTTAGACAACTAGAGGGGAAGCATGAGCTAAACGAATTTGAGCGCGCTGGTTGGTTTCCTGAGTCTAGTGCATTAGCACCACTTATTTCTTGGCAGTCCAGATTATCCTGGTGAGCCCAGGATTTCTGGACAGTCCTGGGCGAATTTGATACACTCAGCAAGGTGCTTGCCTGGAATTGCTGATGAAAACCTCTGGAGTATCTCTCTTCTGTATCTGCCTGCTGTTAAACTTGGTTGCGTGTTCCACGCTGGTGGGCGAGGCAGAGTTGCTTGTTGATCAGCCTGCGGCGATAACACCTTTTACAGTCACGGCTACCACCTATGTCGCAGATCCAATGACTGCCGTTGTCAGTCCTACGGTATCAGCAACTGCATCCAGCCCGCCCGCGGCTACAAGCACATTGGAGAACCCGCTGATGCCCGATTGCCTGCTCGAAAAGGGTCAATTCGATTTTGGAAGTCTTTCCAGCGAGTTGTTACCCCAGCCGTTGGAGTACAGGGTGTATCTGCCACCCTGTTATGAGCAGAATCCTGGGCAAAGCTACCCGGTGCTGTACTTGGTGCATGGTCAGGGTTTTTATCATGATCAGTGGGATCGCCTGGGTGCGGATGAAAGTGCAGACAAACTGATCACTGCGGTTGAAATCTCTCCTTTTCTGATCGTTATGCCGGGTGATCGCTCGTGGGCGCAACCGGATGAGGATATGTTCGGTCAGGTGTTGGTTAAAGAGCTGATCCCGCACATTGATACGATCTACCGCACGCTTACCAGTCGCAACTATCGGGCGATCGGAGGGCTTTCGCGCGGGGCTGCCTGGGCTGTTCACCTGGGCCTTTTGCACTGGCAAGAGTTTGGGGCAATTGGCGCTCATAGTTTGCCTATTTTTTTTAGCGATGCGCCGAAGATCCGCACGTGGTTGGACTCAATCCCAGCGGAATCCATGCCACGTCTCTACATGGATATTGGAGAAAAAGACCGGCCCGAAATCCTGGCCTCTGCCAAATGGTTTGAAAACCTGCTCGTTGAAGAGGGTATCTCACATGAATGGCACCTGTTTTCTGGGTATCATGAAGAATCCTATTGGCAGGCTCATGTAGAACAGTATCTGCGCTGGTATGCCAGTGAGTGGTGAAAACGGGCAGGTGGTTAGCCTGTGGGACTCGAGGCAGGAAACCTCCCGGTGATATAATTTTGCCGATGACACTCACGCGTGAAGAAGTAGAACATATCGCCAATTTAGCCCGGCTGCAATTGTCGGAAGAAGAATTAGCCCTTTATCGGGGACAACTTTCCGCCATCCTGGAGTATTTTTCTCAGCTTCAGGTATTGGATACAACCGAGATTCCTCCAACTGCGAGTGTGTTGCCAGCTCGCAGTGTGCTGCGGGAGGATCGGGTTCGTCCAGGATTAAACCGGGAAGAGCTTCTGCGCAACGCACCAGAGGAAGAGGCGGGTCAAATTCGCGTTCCACCGGTATTGGATTAGAAAACAGTGTCGGGGCTCATCGATCTATCTTTGGTACAGGCTGTACAGGCGCTGAGAAAAGGGGATATTTCCAGTCGCCTCCTGATTGAAGCATACCTGGAGCGTATCAACCAGTTAGATGCCAAACTGCACGCTTTTCTGGCGATTGCCCCTGAGAAGGCACTGGCACAAGCCGAAGCAGCCGATCGCCGCTTGCAAGCCTGGCGCCGCCACCCTGAAGAACCCTTGCCTGCTTTATTGGGAATCCCTGTGGCAGTGAAAGATGTCCTGTGTGTTGCAGGAATGCCCTGTACTTGCGGTTCGCGCATTCTGGAAGAATTCTATCCTCCCTTCCATGCCACGGTAGTTGAGCGCCTGTTATCAGCCGGGGCAATCATTTTGGGGAAAACCAACACAGATGAGTTTGCCATGGGATCGTCAACAGAGAACTCAGCCTATGGTGTGACGCATAATCCCTGGGATCTCGAACGCGTACCGGGAGGATCGAGTGGTGGCAGCGCTGCCGCAGTCGCGGCTCGTCTGGCTCTGGTGGCGTTGGGTACGGATACCGGGGGCAGTGTGCGCCAACCAGCTTCTTTTTGTGGCGTAACTGGCATAAAACCTACTTACGGGCGTGTCTCACGCTACGGGTTGGTCGCCTACGGTTCCTCATTGGATGTTGTCGGCGTATTGGGGAGGGATGTGCAGGATGTCGCCAGTGTATTCAGCCAAATTGCCGGATATGATACTAAAGATGCCACCACCCTGGACCTGCCTGTACCTGGGATGAATGTGGGCGAGCAGGCAGACTTATCTGGATTGCGAGTGGGAGTGCCTGAGGAGTATTTTATCCCCGGTATGCAGGCTGAGGTCGAAGAAGTTGTCCGGCAGGCTATCCACATGTTGGAAAAATTGGGTGCACAGCTCAAGCCAGTCTCCATGCCGCATACGCGTTACGCCCTGCCGGTGTATTATATCGTCGCACCTGCTGAAGCCTCCGCCAACCTCGCTCGCTATGATGGTATTCGCTATGGGCCACGCGTTCCCGCCCAGACACTGTGGGGCGTCTTCCGCCAGACGCGCGGTCAAAAGTTCGGTCCTGAAGTCAAGCGTCGGATTATGCTGGGCACTTATGCACTCTCAGCTGGTTACTATGAGGCTTATTACGGGCAGGCACAGAAAGTGCGTACCCTGATCAAACAGGATTTTGATGCAGCCTTTAAAGATGTGGATGTGATCGCAGCACCAGTTGCCCCCACGACTGCATTTAAGATTGGAGGACATGGTGACGATCCTCTCTCCATGTACCTGGAAGATGTGTTTACATTACCAGCGAACCTGGCTGGTGTACCGGGGCTGGCGTTTCCAGTGGGGTTTGACCAGCAGGGGCTCCCGGTGGGTATGCAGCTTATGGGTCCACACTTCCGAGAAGAGCTTCTCTTTCGAACTGCCTTTACATACCAGAGAGCCACCGAGTGGCATAAAAACACCCCCGAAATGGTTGCCTAGGCCATAATACTCTCAGCAACAACGTTTTCAATTAAGGAAATCAGTATGCAAACAACCTTACCGAACGAAATCCACGAGTTTATGCAGTGGGATTGGTCTAAGATTGATCCCCACTACCAGAGTCTGGCTGCCAGACCTGTTACACAAGCAACCGTTGAAATGTGGTTGAAAGATTGGACGCAATTGAGTAATTTGGTGCGTGAGTCTCACCAGCGGCTTTATGTGGGCTCGACAGTTGACACTACTGATGTGCAGGCCCAGCAACGCTATGCCGATTTTCTGGATAACATATACCCAAGTGCCCAGGCTGCTGAGCAAGTACTAAGGGAGAAATTGCTTGCCAGCGGTTTGCAACCGCAGGGATTTGAAGTCCCTCTGCGCAACATGCGTGCTGAGGCAGAACTGTTTCGTGAAGCCAATCTGCCCCTGTTGAGCGAGGAACTGAAACTGGTAACCGAGTACGACAAGGTCATTGGCGCACAAACGGTCCATTGGCAGGGTAAAGAAGTTACTGTTGCTCAACTCCAGTCTGTCTACCAGGATCCTGATCGGAACTTGCGAGAACAGGCCTGGCAACTTGCCTCGACCCGCCAGTTGGCTGACCGGGAGGTGATCAACGACTTGTGGGTAAAGCTGCTGGCAATTCGCAGGCAACTGGCTGTGAATGCAGACCTCCCTGATTATCGCGCCTACCGCTGGCGACAGCTTTTGCGTTTTGATTACAGGCCTGAGGACTGCAAACAGTTTCACCAGGCAATTGAAGGAGTGGTTGTTCCGGCTGCCAGGCGGCTTTATGAACGGCGCCGCCAGTTGTTGGGTGTGGAAGTGCTGCGCCCCTGGGATCTAAATGTAGATGCGCTTAGCCGGCCAGCCTTAAAGCCTTTTAAGACCATCACCGAGCTGGAAGACGGGACAGCCGCGATTTTTGATCGCGTCGATCCTGAACTGGGCGCGTACTTCAAGCTTATGCGCCAGGAAAGGTTATTGGATCTGGATAATCGCAAGGGAAAGGCACCGGGTGGTTACTGTACAGACTTTCCCGCATCCAAGCGTCCCTTCATCTTCTGCAACTCGGTTGGCGTGCATGATGACGTCCAGACCCTGATCCATGAAGGCGGGCATGCCTTCCATGTATTTGAGAGCAGCCATCTACTCTATGCCCAGCAGCTTCAGGTTCCGCTTGAGTTTGCTGAGGTGGCCTCAATGGGCATGGAGTTTTTAGCCAGTCCCTACCTCAGTGCTGAACCTGGTGGATTTTATACCCAAGATGAATCTGCCCAGGCTCAGGTGGAACACCTGGAGCAAAGCCTGCTTTTCTGGCCTTACATGGCGGTAGTGGATGCCTTCCAGCATTGGGTTTATGAAGAACCCGAGGCTGCCAGTGATCCTGACCGCTGCGATGCCAAATGGGACGAGTTATGGGAGCGCTTTATGGTCGCGGTGGACTGGAGTGGACTGGAACAGGAGAAAATGACCGGTTGGCAGCGCAAGCTTCATATTCTTGAAGACCCATTTTATTATGTTGAATATGGTCTGGCTCTTTTGGGCGCTGTGCAGGTATGGCGCAATGCTCAGAAAGACCAGCCGGGTGCAGTGGCTGCCTATCGCCAGGCACTTTCCCTTGGTGGAGCAGCCACCCTACCCCAGCTATTTAAGACAGCGGGAGTCAAGTTCGCCTTTGATGCCGACACCTTGGGTGAAGCTGTAGAATTGATGGAAAGCACGATCGTTGCCTTGGGATGATTGTTAGACCTCGAATGAATGGAGAGCAACCATGCAATATGTAAATCTGGGACGCACAGGACTGAAGGTCTCGAGGATATGTTTGGGCACCATGACTTATGGCACCTCCAGCTGGCGCGCCTGGGTTTTGGATGAACCTGAAAGCCGTCCTTTCATCCAGCGTGCCCTGGAGCTGGGTATAAATTTCTTTGATACAGCGGACATGTATTCACGCGGGGTGAGCGAGCAGGTGCTGGGGCGGGCACTGCGTGACTTCACCCGCCGTGAAGAGGTAGTGATTGCCACCAAAGTATACTTTCCCATGGGAGAAAGCCCCAATCAGCGCGGCTTATCGCGGGTGCATATCCTGAGGGCAGTAGAAGACTCGTTGGAACGCCTGAATACAGATTACATTGACTTGTATCAAATCCATCGTTGGGATGCAACCACACCACTGGAAGAGACTCTGGAGGCACTGCACGACCTCGTGAAATCTGGCAAGGTTCGCTATATCGGCGCTTCGAGCATATATGCCTGGCAGTTTGCCAGGAGCCTTTACCTGGCTGACCTACGAGGCTGGACGCGTTTTGTTGCCATGCAGAACCATTACAATCTGGTATATCGAGAAGAGGAGCGTGAAATGCTGCCCCTGTGCCGCGCAGAGGGCGTGGGGGTGATCCCCTGGAGCCCGCTGGCGCGTGGTTTTCTGGTTGGTAACCGTCAGCCTGAGCAGTATGGTGAAACGGTGCGAGCGAAAACCGATGACTTTGCCCAGAGTATGTATTTTCAAGCGACAGATTTTGAAGTGGTTTCTCGGGTAGTTAAGCTGGCCAGGCAGCGTGAAGCCAGCCCAGCTCAAATCGCGCTGGCCTGGTTGTTGCACCAGGAAGGAGTTACTGCACCGATTATCGGCGCCAGTAAAATGAGCCACCTGGAGGAGGCGGTCGGAGCGCTGGAAATCGAGCTTAATGCAGACGATCGCCGCTTCCTGGAAGAGCTGTATCAACCCCATCCTGTCTTAGGGCACAGTTAAAGGCTGCTTTGGAAGTTGTTGTAGTGGGCTTTCCATGGAAACTTGCAGAGTACTGCTAAATCTGTGAGTGTATAATTATTGAAGAAAGGAAAACGATATGAAAGTTGTTATCCCTATGGCTGGTTTGGGCACACGCTTACGCCCACATACCTGGAGCAAACCAAAACAACTCATCAGTGTAGCCGGGAAAGCGGTGCTGGATCACGTTTTGGATACACTTTCATCTTTACCAGAAGCAGAAAGCGTTGAGCTGGTCAATATTGTCGGGTATTTGGGCGATCAAATCGAGGCGCATCTTAAATTGCGCTACCCACACTTAAAAGCACAGTATGTCATTCAAGAGGATCCACGCGGGCAGTCGCATGCCATCGCGCTGGCGCGCGAGCATCTTCATGGCCCAATGCTGATGGTTTTTGCGGATACATTAATTGAAACCGACCTTTCTTTTCTGGCAGACGAGCAGGCAGAGGCCGTCGCCTGGGTAAAACCTGTACCAGACCCACGCCGGTTTGGGGTAGCTGTGGTGGACGAAGAAGGCTGTGTCACGCGCCTGATCGAAAAACCCACAGAGATGGACAACAACCTGGTGGTGGTGGGTTTTTACTATTTCCAACGGGCAGAAGACCTGCTCTCAGCGATTGACGAACAGATGAAACGAGAAATGAAGCTCAAAGGCGAATTCTTCCTGGCAGATGCTATCAATATCATGCTCGAGCGGGGCCTGAAGATGCGCACTGAGAAAGTGGATATCTGGTTGGATGCGGGCACATCTGATGCCTTGTTAGAAACCAACCGTTACTTGCTGAATAATGGGCGCAACAATACGAAACAGGCTGTCCAGGCAGCTAATCTGGTGGTGATTCCCCCGGTATTCATCCATCCGACTGCTGAGGTGGACAACTCGGTTATAGGCCCGCATGTTTCGGTAGGAGCTGGGTGCCGGGTTGAAAGCAGCATCTTGCGGGACACCATCCTGGAAGATGAAGCCCAGGTCAAAGATGTGATCCTGGAGGGTTCGTTGATCGGTCGCCGGGCTCAAATCAGTCGGCGTGCTGGTCTCATCAACGCGGGCGATCAAACGGTGGTCAAATTATAGGATGTATCCACCGGTAAATAGCTTAGCGTTACTGTAGGGAAGGAGAACAGTACACAGGGTGAGGGAAAATGAGGTTGGCGGTTTTGTGGAGTGCTATTCAGGATCTGTATATGCTGAACATCCCACTGCCTTTTACTGGCAAGGAATACACCTGCAAGTTCAGGAAGTCATCCGGCGCTGGCGCGAGCCAGGTAAGATGTTTTTTCTTGTTCGCACTGCTGGAGATGAATTGTTCGAACTAACGTATGATGAGCAGGCTGATTTGTGGTTGATCGCATGCCAATGAAGCCAGGTCTTTCCTTGGAACATCCACTGATTCTGTGACCATAAAGGAGTCAATGTGAGTACAGACGTTAAGACAGCGTATCTATCCAGGCGAGTTGCGGTGCTCAAGCCATCAGGCATACGCAAATTTTTTGATATTGTTGCCACCATGCAAGATGTGATCTCCCTGGGTATTGGTGAGCCAGATTTTACGACTCCGGAATCAATCCTGAAAGCGGGGATCCGTTCCCTGGAGGCTGGTGAAACCCATTACACCTCCAACGCTGGTACGCTTGAGCTACGCCAGGCTTTAGTCGATCATCTTAACCGCCAGTATGCGGTGGAATATGATCCGCTCACCGAGATGGTGATCACGGTGGGAGTCTCGGAGGCGCTTTATCTGTCAATGACCGCCTTGCTCAACCCGGGGGAAGAAGTCATTATCCCCACCCCATGTTTTGTCGCATACCAGGCTGAGGTGATTCTGGCTGGGGGTGTGCCGGTAGAGGTCCCCACCCGGGCTGAAGATGGTTTTCAGTTGCGTCCTGAAGCGCTGGAGGCAGCCATCACACCGCGGACGAAATTGATCTTGCTTGGCTATCCCAATAATCCCACAGGTGCGGTGGCCACCCGCGAGGCGCTGTTGGAAGTAGCCCGCCTGGCGGAGAAGTACGATCTGCTGGTCGTTTCTGATGAGCTGTATGATCAGCTGGTCTATGGCGTACCCCATGTGTGCTTTGCTGCCCTGCCAGGGATGTGGAAGCGGACTATTCTGCTGGGTGGTTTTTCCAAGAATTATGCCATGACCGGTTGGCGGATCGGTTTTGCAGCCGCCCCAGCCGATATTTTGCGCGGCCTGCTGCGGGTTCATCAGTACACCATTATGTCTGCCCCAACCATGGCCCAGGCAGCTGCACTGGAGGCGATTGAGAACGGTGGCCCACACGTAGAGCAGATGCGCTTGGAGTACAACCGGCGGCGGAAGCTGATAGTTGCCGGACTTAATGAGCTCGGGCTGGCGACTGTGGAACCACATGGAGCCTTTTACGCCTTTCCCAGTATTGCAGCCACAGGGATGGATGAAGACACTTTTGCGCAAAAACTCCTGGATGAGGAGCGAGTTGCAGTAGTTCCGGGTACGGCTTTTGGTCCTGGTGGAGATGGTTTTGTGCGTTGCTCCTATGCGACAGCCTACGAAAAAATCGAAGAGGCACTTAACCGCATGCAGCGTTTCATGAACCGTTATGGCTGAAACCAGCCTGGTTTGTGAGTGAAATCAAAGAGCACCCCGCGATCGCTAAGAAAAGATATTCAAATGCATGATTTTGAGGCGGTGATCGGCGTGGAGGTCCACGCCGAGCTGGAAACCCAATCGAAGATGTTTTGTTCTTGCCAGGTATTGGATGTCACGCGCGCTGAGCCGAATACGGCCGTTTGCCCGGTATGTACAGGCATGCCCGGTGTATTGCCGGTGGTCAACCGGTTAGCCGTGGAGTATGCACTGCGTGTCGCCCTGGCATTGCAATGCCAGGTTGCCCCGGTCAGTGTTTTTGCTCGCAAAAATTATTTTTATCCCGATTTGCCAAAGGGCTACCAGATCTCCCAATATGAATATCCGCTTGCCCGGCATGGCAGGCTGTTGATCCTGACCACTACGGGTGAACGGGCTATCGGTATCCGGCGTGTGCACCTCGAAGAGGACACCGGTAAATTAACCCATGTCAACCAGGAAGGACAAACTTATTCGCTGGTCGATTTGAACCGGGCGGGAATTCCGTTGTTGGAGATTGTCACTGAGCCAGACTTGCAAACAGCAGAAGAGGTCCGTGCCTATGCCGTGGCCCTGCGCAGTGTGTTGCGCTACCTGGGAGTGAATTCAGGTGACATGCAGAAAGGTGTTTTGCGTATTGAGCCCAATATCTCTGTAAGACGACAAGGCAGCCAGGAGTTCGGCACACGCGTTGAAATCAAGAACTTGAACAGCTTCCGCGCCCTGGAGCGCTCGGTAGCGTACGAGATCCAACGCCAGATTGAGACCTTGCAGAATGGTGGCCGCATTATCCAGGAGACGCTGGGTTGGGATGAAGGCAGGGGTGTCACAGTGACCCAGCGGGTTAAAGAGCAGGAGGACGACTACCGCTACTTTCCAGAGCCGGATCTGCCTCCGCTCACCATTGAGCCAGTTTGGATTGAGCAGATACGCCAGGGCATGCCAGAGCTGCCGGTCGCGAAATATCAGCGCTTTCAGCAGCAGTACGGCTTAGGTCCGTATGATGCCGAGGTGCTGACGGCGGAAAAAGAAGTGGCAGATTATTTTGAGCAGGTATTGGCAGCTGCCCCGCAGGCCTCTCCGAAAGTGGTGGCGAACTGGATCACCGGGGAGCTTTTTGGTTTGCTTAACCAGGCGGGACAGGATATCGCGACAGTGCAGATCAGCCCACAGGCCCTTGGTGAGCTGATCCAGCTGGTGGTGCGTGCAGAAATTAATCAAAACAGTGCCAAGCTTGTGCTCGAGGAAATGTTTACCAGTGGGGAGCCGGCTGCCAGGATTGTGGTCGCACGCAATCTCACCCAAATCTCTGATCCTGACCAGATTGCTGACTTGGTGTCTCAGGTGTTGCGGGATAACCCAACCCAGGTAGAAGCCTACCTGGGTGGCAAGGAGCCGGTCTTGAAATGGTTGTTTGGCCGGGTGATGCAGGCCGCCCGTGGGCGAGCTAACCCGCAGGTGATCCAGGGAGAGCTGGAGCGACAGCTTGCAGAAATGAAGCAGGGGTAACAAATCACTCCACCCGGAGGTGGCATTTGTCACTTGACGAGAGTTGGGACTGTTGCTAAGGTTATCATGCGATGGAGTAATGTAGACGAGAGCGCGGGTATGAGTGTTTTTAGCAGAATACTAGCTGCTATGGCAGTCACCGGAGCGGGCACCGAGCCGAGGTGTCCGCTCATATTTTTTACGGAATAAACCGCTAAATCTGCGCACTTGCTCAACATAACAAGAGACGTTATGGGAAACCCCATCGGCTCTTATTATATATACTTGAGGAGATTAACTTATGGTAGAACCAATCAATGCTTTCTTAATGGCCCAAAGCCAGTTTGATCACGTCGCCGGATTACTTAATCTTGATCCACAGGTGGCTGAGATGCTGCGCTGGCCTAACCGGGAGTTCAAGTTTATGATCCCGGTACGCATGGATGACGGCACACAGCGTGTGTTTTTTGGGTATCGGGTGCAGCACAGCGATGTGCGTGGCCCAGCTAAGGGTGGTATTCGCTTCCACCCCGCAGAGACTCTGGATACCGTCAGGGCGCTGGCGATGTGGATGACCTGGAAAACAGCTGTGGCTGATATTCCTTTGGGAGGTGGAAAAGGAGGCGTGCCCGTAGACCCGGCGACCCTGACTTTGAGCGAAAAAGAGCGGCTTTGCCGGGGTTGGGTTGACCAGATGTGGCGCAACATTGGTCCCCGGCAAGATGTGCCCGCGCCGGATGTTGGCACCACGCCCCAGATGATGGGTTGGATGATGGATGAGTACTCCAAGCTGGTAGGCCAGTATACCCCTGGTGTTATCACGGGTAAGCCAGTAGGTGGGGGTGGCTCGCTAGGGCGCACTGAAGCGACCGGGTATGGGGTTATCTACACTGTCCGGGAGGCTATGAAGCACCTGAAGATGGATCCCACCCAATCGGTGGCAGCCATTCAGGGTTTTGGCAACGTCTCCCAGTATGCCGCCATTGGCTTCACCCAGTTGCTTGGCGGTAAGGTAGTCTGCGTTTCATACTGGGACCGTGAGGACCGTGCTGCCTATACTATCAGCCATAAAGACGGGGTTGACCCGCTGTTTTTGCAGTCCATCACAGATATTTACGGCACAATCGACAAGGATAAAGCCCATGAGGCTGGCTATTCGATTGAAGATGGTGGTGAGTGGATCGCAAAAGATGCAGATGTGCTCATCCCCGGTGCCTTGGAAGGGCAGGTCAATGCCGAAACGGTCAAGCGGGTGAGCGAGCGGGTTCGCCTGGTAGCCGAGGGTGCCAATGGTCCCACCACGCCAGAAGCAGACGAGGCCTTTAAGAAAAATGGTGTCTTTGTCATCCCAGACTTTTTATGCAACGCAGGTGGTGTAACAGTTTCTTACTTTGAAAGTGTCCAAAACGATATGAACTACTATTGGACACGCGAGGAAGTGCTTGAGCGTTTAGACACTAAGATCACGCAGGCCTTCAACAGCGTGGTGGAAATGGCTGAGCGCGAGCAGGTGTTTATGCGGGATGCCGCCTATATGGTGGCAATTGACCGGGTTGTCAAAGCTATGGAATTGCGCGGTTGGTTGTAAGGCAACAGGATCATTCTGTAGTCCGGCACAACCTGCCGGACTACTTTTTTATCACTTGCATTCTGCCCTTAAGTCATATACAATGAAGGCACGATGGGCATAACACCCGATACGATGCGTCTGATAATGGCGGTATGCTTGCTTGGTATGGCGCTGTTGTCTGTTTTTTATCTGCGTAAGCGAGCTCTTACATACCTGGAATATCTCGGATGGGGCTTGTTAATTATCCTGGTCCCTCTGCTTGGTCCATTCCTGGTGATCTACCTGCGCCCGGGCAGGTTTGCACAGCAGGCGAAATAATGCGCCTTGTCTTACCAGAGCACTAGCCCATTCCCGTCATTGCCGGAGTTAATTTGAAACAAGATCGGTTTCTCTTGGGTATTCTTGTCGGCATTGCCCTGCTGGTGGTGGTTGCAGTAGGGCTGTTTTTATCGCGTCGCGATGTGCAGGAATATGGTTCTGATGACACGCCCCAGGGCGTGGTCCGAAATTATGTCCTGGCGCTTGAAAAGGGTGACTATTTGCGTGCTTACAATTATTTGCATGCATCAGATTGGAAACCTGATTATGATCAATTTCGATCCGCCTTCTTGACCCGCCAGCTTGATTCCGCCAATGCGGCCGTTCAAATTGGTCAGGTGCGTGAAACAGGTGAGGAGGCCGTGGTGGATTTGATTGTTATTCGAGGGGGCATTGGGCCTTTTGGTAATGTCAATCGTGAATCGACCAGGGCTCTGCTTGGGTTAGACGAGCGTGGGGAATGGAAGATTACAAGCCTTCCGTACCCGTACTGGGGCTGGGACTGGTACGTCCCGCGCCCGGAAAAAGAAATAGTACCTCCTCTGTGAATGCGCGCTGGTAGATCTGCGCCTTGATCACGGTTCCATAAAAGCAGATCGCCAGGATGAACAAAAATTTGCCCGCGATCTCCTGAGTAAGGAGTTGACTATGCAAACGATCCGCCGGCTGTATCTATATGCTGTAGCCCTGGTGAGCCTGGAAACTGTTTTATGGGGGACCATTGGTCTGGCTCGCTCAATCTTCGCTGGGGAAACGATTGGCGATAGTGCCATTCGCCTGGCTGGGGCTCTGTCCTTGATTTTGGTCGGCATCCCGGTTTTCCTGTTGCATTGGTGGTTGGCTCAACGTGGTGCCCTACGGGATATTGAAGAGCGTTCAACTCGGTTGAGGGCACTTTTTCTCTACGGAGCTTCCGCAGGGACCCTGGTACCTGTTTTCCAAAACTTATTGGCTCTAATCAGCCGTACCCTGCTCCAGTTTTTCGGGGGGCGACCAGCTCAGGCACTGCTGGGTGGGGACCAAACCTTAAGCGACAACCTGATTGGCATCCTGCTGAATGGCGTGGTTGCTTTGTACATCTATTCTGTAATCCGAGCAGATTGGCGCCTCCCGGTTCAGGGGGAAGCCTTTCCCGAAACCCGGCGCTTATACCGCTACTTTTTTATGCTGTATGGGCTGCTGATGGTTGTGTTTGGTGTACAGCAGATGGTTCAATATGCACTCAGCGCCTGGGAGGCTGTCGGTCAGGGCGTCATCGGGGTGCTTGCCAATGGTCTAGCTTTGTCACTGGTGGGCGCTCCGCTGTGGGTGTGGGTGTGGAGGCTGATCCAGCGCTCTCTGGACGAACCTGGTGAAGCCAGGTCAGTGCTGCGTTTGTCTATCCTGTATGGGCTGGCATTCATTAGTGTTGTCAGCGTTTTATCCTCCTCGGGTGTGGTGTTGTACCGTGTTCTGCGCCTTATCCTGGGGGAGAAGCTGGCGTTAAGCCTGTTTCTAAGCGAGATCGCTACACCGTTTTCAGTGGGATTGTCGCTGGGCGTGGTCTGGGCTTATTTTGGTCGTGCCTTGGGTGCAGAGACGCGCACCCTGATCGAGGCAACCAAAAGGGCCGGGTTGCTTCGCCTCTATCATTATGTTCTGGCTTTGCTGGGTCTGGGGGCGGTATTTATTGGCATATATATGCTGCTGGCATTTGTCCTCGATCTCACCCTGGGAGAGGCAACCATATGGGGCAGGGCTTTGCGTGACAATCTGGCAGCAGCTCTGGCGACGTTGTTGGTGGGTATGCCTGTGTGGCTGTTCAATTGGCGTAGGATGGTTCAAGAAGCTGCGCAGGAAGGTGAAGAGGGAGACCATGCCCGTCGCTCTGTCATTCGCAAAGGTTATTTGTATCTGGTCTTGTTCGCTGGGGTGATCGGGGTGATGTTCGCAACCGGAGCGCTGCTTTTTCAGTTCCTGCGTTCTTGGCTGGGAGACCCGGTGGACAACCTGCCTTTGATGGCTGCCCAACAGGCCAAGACCATGCTGTTGTTTGCTTTACTGTTGGCCTATCACTGGCAGGCTTTGCGGGTAGATAATCTCCTGGCAGAGCACTCGCTGGTAAAACTGCATGCTCAGTTCCCGGTCTTAATCCTGGCTCCTGAACATGCCGAATTTGGTGACCTGCTCGTGGAGGCTTTGGAGCGCGAGGTGGTGGGAATACCGGTTGCCGTACATGCCTACAGTCTAGGCGCCCCAGATGCAACCCTATCAGCCGCCAAGGCAGTGATTCTGCCAGCCGAGCTGCTCTCCAGGCCGCCTGAAGCTATAAGCTTGTGGCTGCAGAATTTCCCTGGAACCCGGATTGTTGTACCCTCACCTGCTCAGAGCTGGCACTGGGTGTTTGGGAGCGAGCGCCCTTTGGCACAGCTGGTTCGCCAAACTGCCAGGATTGTACGCCACTTGTCAGAGGCTGAGGATGTCCCCCAGCCGCGCGAATCATCTCCCTGGTTTATCGTTTTATATATCATGGCGGGCTTGTTTGGATTGGAGATTTTGCTGGTCTTGTTTAGCCTGTTCGCGTCCCTCATCTTTGAATGAGGCTGGAGGTCTGCTGTAGCAAACAACAGCCAGGATTACGGCTTAAGCAGTTGTAGATAGCGGTTATCTTTATCACCTAGCAGACCGGTCACCAGGTGGTAGATCGCAAATAGCTCCAACGCAAAGGGCAGATACCCACCATAGCCCAGCAGCGGCATCTCGAAAATGTGCCAGAACTGTCCCCAGGGTACATGGTACACCCATTTCGGGTATGATAAGTAATTCCACATTTCCCAGAAGAATGCGGTCAGCAATACGCCAATCCACAGGGTGATAACGGGTCGCCAATCGCCTTTTTTGGTCCAGCTTGCTAGGTGGGGGTTGCCAAGCCAGATGTTGATGGGTTCCATGATGAAGTAAATCGAAATCCAGATGAAGGGGAAGAAAAGCCGCGGCCAGATCCACATCAGGCTGAACATCACTAACCCGGTGCAGAAAAAAAACAGGATAGTAGCCTTGGTGGGCGCGATCTTTGGACCACGACCCAGCCGGTTTATGAAGGCGAAGCTGCCTGCCAGCTCGGCGCTGCCGAACACTGCCGGAATTACCGTAGTGAAGCTAAGCGTTGCCCAAACCCAAAATTGGAATGGGGTAAAACTATCCGCGCCGACATAGTGCCAGTTCTGCAGGCGCCAGTTGACCACTTCGAATATCCACCATACCGGGGCAGAAATTAAGAACAGGCTTACGTATTTTCGCCAGCTGCGGGTGAGCAGAGAGGTGCCTTTGCGCAAATAAACCAGCGCATCGATAGTCAGGCAGTAGCCCAGCCACATGGGAAAGAAACCCCAATGGGTGCGCGTACCATCCAGGGTCCAGTTCAATATCCAGAAGCCACCGGCAAGCACCAGGCCTAACCAGCCATGCCATGCCAGGCCACGGCGAGGGTATGTTTTCGCCAGGGTGGAATCGCTCACGATTGCTCTCCCTCAGTGGGATTGGGTAATTCGTAGAGCTCCACCAGCACCCCGTGCGAGCTCTCGGGATGGACGAAAGCCAATTTCTTGCCCCCGCTCCCATTGAGCGGTGTCTCGTTGATCAGGCGCACCCCTTTCTCCTTGAGTGAGTCC
>CP070639.1:44732-88183 GCA_020354045.1 Anaerolineales bacterium
TGGGCATTATCCAAAGGATCACCACCGCCACCACCATCACCTGTCGCAATATACAGGTAGCCATCCGGACCAAAAGCAATCTGGCCTCCGTTGTGGTTTTCGTAAACCGGGTGATTCAGGTAGAGGATGAGTTCTTCGCTGTCTGGATCGGCCAGGTTGGGATCTTGGCTCAGACGGAAGCGTGACACCTGATTATCACCGCTTTTATTGGTGTAATAGACATAGAAATGCCCCTTTGAGGCATAATCAGGAGGGAAGGCGATACTGAGCAGACCTTCTTCTCCGGTGCCGGCTTTGATCCTATCGCTGATATCCAGGAAAGCCTTGTTTTGTAAGGAGCCTTCGAAAATCCGGACTCGCCCCGTTTGTTCGACGATGAACATGCGACCACTGCCATCACCCGCATTGGTGATATGCACTGGACGATTTAGTCCCTGGACAACCAGGGAGTAGTTAATGGCTGGCCAGCCATTTTCGGGTTGGGCCTTGGCGAAATGCCCAGGTGTATTAGCAATAAAGTTGACCCCAAGAGCACAGGTCAAAATTGTGAATTTAACAATACTTTTGACAATTTTCATGACATTTATCTGAACCGTTAACACATGTGGCTGGTACTGATCATGGACAGGCGTTTTGTAGCTGTTCCTCAAAAGTCACCGCAAAGCGGTGTTTTCCGGATCCATCACAATCAGCACGGAAATAAAAATAGGGTGATTGGGCGGGAAAGGCAACTGCCTTGAGCGCATTTATGCCCGGATTGGCAATCGGCCCGGGAGGCAAACCTGCGTAGAGGTAGGTGTTGTAAGGGGAGTCGTACGCCAGATCTTGCCAACTCAAAGGATTGGTCCACCAGGTACTTTGCGCCGAATTATAACCTAGGGCATATTGTACGGTTGAATCGGCATCGAGTTTTATGCCAACCTTCAGCCGATTGAAAAACACTGAAGCGATCAGAGGCATTTCCTCCTCCAGGACAGATTCGCGTTGGAGGATAGATGCCAGAGTTACTGCCTGATATATGTCCAATCCCTGACTGGTGAACCCTTCTCGAAGATCAGGAGTCACGATGCTCTCAAAGTTCATCAGGATGGCGTGGATGAATTTCTCTAAGGTGATGTTCCTCTCGAATGAATAACTGCCTGGCGGTAAAAAGCCCTCCAGCGAGGCAAACGAAGGCATGCCTGGGGAAAATATATACCCTTCAAACGATTGGCTTGTGTATTCCAGAAAGTTTTCGGTCGTGATTGATAAACCCGAGGTGGGAAAGGCTTGAGCGATCTCCTCGAGACGCCATCCCGGTAGGATGTTGAAGTCTACATGTGTAGGCGTGGCATCTTGGAGGGCTAAAGCAATCTGGATGGGCGACATGTTGGCATTTAAGGTGTATTCTCCAGCCTGGATGCCTGTGTCTAAGCCACTATATTGCATGTAGTTACGAAAACTGCCAGGATCAGGTATCAACCCAGCAATTAATAGTCTTTGAATGACCAAACCAGTTGCTTCGCCAAACTGTACTTGAAAGCTTTGCGGTAATCCATTTGGATCAGTGGGTGAAGTCAAGGTTTCTTCCTGGAGGATCAATCTGACAGACAGGTAAATTCTATCTACTGTACCCAGTTTCTGGTTTGGTGGTCCGAAGATGCGTTCAACTTGGATGGGAACCACAAAAAAAAGTGTAACGGCAAAAGCGATCGATACGCACAAGCCGAAGGTGACCAAGAAGAGCACCAACTTTAGCCAAGGATTGGGTCGTTTGTTTTTATCCACTGCTAATGATCCTATGCATGGTGATCCAGGTAATCCTGGAGTATATACGTTGCGGCGATATCATCCAGATGTCCGCCTCGCTTGCGACGGGTGGCACCCATGGCAAGACGAGCTGCTTTGGCAGCCTGAGTGCTGCCACTCTCATCCCAAAGAATAGTTGGAATTGGAGTCAGCGACATGATTTCTCTGGCTAACCGTGCGGCTCGACGGCTTTGCGCCGTGGGATGCCCCTCTGTATCTAAGGCTTGTCCGACAATGATTAAACCGACATCGTATTGGCTGGCAATTTGAACAATTGAGGAGGCATCTGATTGACGGGAGACATGCTTGATTATATTCAGTGGATTGGCAATCGTTCCTGTAGGATCGCTGATAGCTACACCGATATTCTTTTCACCCGGGTCAATAGCGAGTATCCGCATGTCAAATCAAACTCGGACAATTTTCTTCCAGCACCGGTATCTCGCTATACAAGAAATGGTCACTCATTAGAACCTATATGTATGCGAAAAGGAAGATATGGTAGCCTGGACCACCATTCCGGTGTGATCGAAATCTGTGGTTGCCCGTCGATAGGCAGGGCAGCAGCCAATCTTTCCCGCGCATATTCCAGTGGCAACCCGATCACAAGGCTGATCAGCTGTGCTTCTGAGACATGAGCTTCTAAGGATCTTTCAGCGTTTAGTTTCCAGGTGATCAAATTATCCTTATGAACCTGTGGTGTGGAGAGATGGGAAATCTCGAGCGTATTTTCGACGGGATAATAACCTACCTCGAGATTAGCATCTAAAACAGCGTCAGCCAGGGTGCGTAGGTCTTGTGAGATGATGACTGGAGCCTGGAATTCAAGCCTTAAGAGCAGTCTGATTTCTTCAGCAGGAAGCACAGCAGGAGGATCAAAGGTTTTTTCAATAACCTGGGTGGGTTCCAATCCATTTTTTATGATGAGATCACCGTCTGAACTCTGCGCCTGTAATTGATCCAAAGCGGATTCGAGAAGGGTTTTTTCAAGGATTTCGTATAGTCTATCCTGGTCGGCAGCAGATGGGGCTGGGACGGTGATATCGCTGCCACCATTTGTTGGGACTTGATTGATTGCTACCAGGTTGATTCCTATTGCGCCTTCAATTACATTTAATTTTCCGGCAGGCAGATTGCCAGCACTTCCGGGATGCAGCGCACGGATGGGGAAGGAGGCCGTTTCTCCGACACCAGCTGGCACCTCCCCGGACTCAGTGATGATAAACCGAACAGGATCAGCATCGCCAGTTCGTACGACCATGCCTTCTGTTATGGCTAGGCTTTGGTCGTTAAGATTTGTAAGCAAGATATTCCCAGTGGCATAATTCTGAGCTACACGTGTAGAACCGCTGACGGGTAATACAGCCCTTCCTTCCACAATGATTGTTCGATATTGAGCTGGCAGATTACCGGCAATATTTACGCTCTTTATGTTTGGACTGGCATTCACTGTGAGGTTAACCGCTTGGACCTGAGTATGGGGGTAAATTATGATTCGAGCTTCGGGCAGCAGAAACAAAGCTAGAGCCAAAATTGCAAGAACGCCCAATGTAAATACTATACTCCGGAAGAGCAGGAGCTGTGTCCATTCAGGTCTCTGAAAATGGGTTTCGGCATGAAGTTTTTCGAAATTTAGGGCAGGCCTGTTCTGAGTATTGGGATGAAGGTGAATACGGGAACGTAGCCGCTGACCTGGTCTCCACTTGGAGCGCTGTGCGACTGCCAGGTTATTAAAAACCGGGATATTGAGCTGGCGCGCATGATGCTGTACCTGATTATCCCGGGTGACGAGAGCGAGTTGTGCACCCAATCGTGAGGTATGGCGTGACAATAGGACCAGATCAAGGTATCTGTTCAATACTTGCCCATGTTCAGGCCAGACAAGTATTATGCGCCCGGCTTGCGTCCAGGATATCTTATCCCGCGCTGAGATGTAATCATCGTGTGCGTCCAGGGTAAGAATTTGAGTTTTCATGGGTAAATCGTGTATACAAGCCCTTTGTCATGATCAATTGAGATTTTACCATCAGGGCGAGCAGTGAAAATTGAGCGTTGAATATTGTTTAAGTCCTAGCTACTGGCTTTAGAAGGGCATCCTGGTCGATTATCGTTATATTGTTGGAACTCATAGGGTGATTCATATTGTGAGTAATAGCTTGTATCTTCGAGCAGAGGCAAATCCGCATTGAAATAAAGGTTGAAGATGAGCCGAAAGGTATTCACTGGGCTAATACTGCTATAAAGATCCTGGGTTGATCTATCGGGAAGGTAGTATGCATTCAGGATGCTCATGCGTTGTTGGGGCGATTCGATCACCGATCCATGGTCACCTTGAAGAATAATGATTGGAGGAATCGCAGATCTTGTGATAATGGTGTTCAGGATGGGTTCGATTTGCCGGTTGATAAATACAACCTGATTTCTATAGCCACTGACTGAGTCATTATGCTCATGCACGGCTTCACCGTTAGGACCGAAGACATGTGGCCAGTGCGGGGTGATAAGATGTGCGAATACAAATTTTGGGCCGGAGATGTCCGGTACTTTGCTAAGGTTTTTCAGGGAGAATAGAATGCGTTCCCTGTGTAACTGGTCACGTTTCTCCCAATCCGGGGGAATATCCAGGAAAACAACACCCTCAGTAATGAGCCGGGCTGCGGTTGTCCGGATGAACATCTCTTCAAAGCCGTCAATATCTGCTACCACACGAGGGGTAAGATAAAGATCAGCATCTTTCCAGCGGGTAGACTCATAACCGGTATCGAATGCAATCACCTGGTAACCAAGTTGCTCAAACAACCGGCGTGTCTCACTGTGCTGGATTAAATCGGATAAACCGATCCGGCTGGTATTTCCGGCGATGTAATGGCCTCCGAGTGATTCAAGGTATGAAAGGTTCAAGGAGGATGCCAGGGATAATTGTGTCTGGGCGTAGTTACTCAAAGTGCATTCAGGGATATAGAATCCTTTTTCGCTTAGATAATCCAGGAATAACTGGTTGTCATATTGGTAATATTTTTGAAGGACATCATCACGAGCATACCCATCTAGGATAAGGTAGTAAACATCTCTCAGACCATCCTGCGAGTGAAGGTTCAGGTTAGCAGGTTGGATGGGCTTTCCTTGGCTTTCGGCGTATGATTGGAAGAGGCGTATCTGAAATAAACCAAGCTGCATGATCGGTATGAGAAGTAAAACAATTGTGCATACATTCAGCAAGTAAGTCATCCGGGGAAGCTTAGCAGCCTGAGTCATAATCCAGAAAATACTCAGGGCCATAATGATCAAATATATGACAGCAAGGTAACGGTGCCTGCCCAGAATGTCCCCAAAGTATTCACTGCCTTCGAAAAATTCATAAATGTGCCCGTAGGAGAAGAGCAGGAGCAGGAATATAGTGGTAACAATGCCAGCTTTGTGCTTTTCATGGAAAATGACATTGAACAGGGCAAACATGCCTAGGGAGATGAGAATTGATATGATTAAAGGTCTCCAGACGACCTTTAATTGAACCTCTTCAATATTGTGTGCAAGAAGGGCAATGACTGGGTAGACAGAGATTAAGAATGGATGGAGTACAGGATGGCGAATACCTTGATCTTTACTCGAGACCATGCGCCTCCATGAGGTATAGCCAGCGCTCGGAATCGCGAATGGGTGTTTTACGGTGTATGTAGAAACAGGTGGAGAACGCTTGCTCAAAACTTGCCTGGGTGTATTCTGTAAAAATGTCCGCACGGCTGGCGAGCAAACGCTGCACCTGGGTGTCGCTCTTGGGTATGAATTCGATCACCAGCCATTTTGAAAGGTCCCGGAAATATAGTGCAAGGTGATGGATGGGTACATTGTGAGTAATGGCCAGATGGTGAATCAAGGCTAAGGCCAGAACAGCACCCGCAGGTCCACGTTGGGTTAGTGAGATGCGCTCGTTGGAGTGCCAGCCAAGATCAGGGCTGGGGTTAGAGAGGTCCTGTACTAAGGGCAGTAAATTGTTTTCTCCATTTTGCTTGCACTGCAAATAGTTTCGTTCCACCGCAACTGGATCGATATCAAATGCTATAGTCGGTATGCCACGATCGCTCGCCAGACGACTGAATAACCCCACATTGGCGCCTAAATCCCAAATAGAAGCAGGATTGATCTGATCAATGTACTCACCCACAAGGTCTTTTTTATGTTCAAGTGCTTGTAGTGAGTAGTTGTGGTCCGAATAGTATTCAGCCCATTCTGTGCCGGTAGCCTTCCAATGCAGCGCATTGATCCCACCCTCCAGGCTATCAATCAGTCCTAATAACGCAACCTTGCTCATAGTGCGCGAAGTATCAATTCTGGAAGCAGAATAGCGCCTTTGGCTGGCAGCATGTAGGTGTACATGCAGCAAGAGGGGGAGTTTAATGATTGTCCTGAAGGGTAAAAGTTTGCTGGCTAAATCAAGCGGAATTCCATCCAGGAGGGCTTTGTATAACTGATTGAGGCGAATGTCTCGATACGCCATCAGGCTCAGAGGCGCCAAAAAGTGCTGACATAGTTGGCGATATGCTATCCAGGGGCTGCCTTCTTGATAAATCTCGAAGGATAATGTATCAATGAGTATGGGTCGACCATGGTGAAATTGGATATTGTAAGCACTGCTGTCTTTCAGGGTCATCCCGAAATCCAAAGCTAATTTTTGGATCTGCAATGTGAGCAAAGCCGCATCCTTGAGCTGTGTAAATGACCATTCATAAGGGTAAGATATGAACCTTACCAGCTCTGGCTCGAGGACTTTATACCCATTTTCTCCTGCGATTCCAGGATGCTCTATTTCGTTGTGGGGGATCAACAGTTCTTGTTTTACGAGCTCCTGATACAGACCGGAGTTCATCAAACGGTCGTAATGCTCCTGGTAAATCGAGTTTACCTGACGCAGTAACTTACCGGCAGATAAAAACAAGAAACCACTGGGATCCCTAAACGAAGCGCCCAGTGGAAGGTCTTGAGTATGTTTTCTGCCAGGAGTCATTACTCTTTATTGCTCTGATCTCTTGAGAAGATACCCCGAAAAAATGAAACGACTCGTTTCCAAAAGTTCTTAAATACGAACAAACTACCAACCAGGGAGGCTAGGATCAATTGCAAAATAAAGCTGCCAGAACCTGGATCCAGGTATGCCAAGATACTTCCAGAGAATACAAAATGTTTTAATAAAATGTTGGATATAAGTGAGGTATGTTCCATTTTTTACTCCATCAGGAAATCAGTTTCGCCTTGACCCATTCAGGCACTAGGGCAAGGGCTTCATCCACTTTTTCCCCATTTTTACCACCTGCTTGTGCAAGAGTAGGTTTGCCCCCGCCACTACCACCGAGTGGTTGAGCGATATGTTTGATCAGATTGCCAGCATGCAAACCTCGTTTTACCAAATCATCCGTGATGGCAGCGATAAGTGAGGGCTTTCCCTCTACGAGGGTGGCGAGGACAACCACGCCGCTAGAGAAGCGCTGACGAAATATATCAGTCATCTGGCGTAATGTGTCTACATTTGAGGCGGGGATTACAGCGGTCACAACAGGTGTAGATTCTACCAAAGGTGGTTTTTCTAGCAGTTCGTTAAATTGACGAGTTGCCAATTCCCGGCGCAGTGAGGAAATCAGTTTGCGAGTGGTTTCCAGTTCATGCAATAGGGCTTCAGTTTTTACGGGAATATCATCGGGTGTTATCCCTAATAAGCTGGCTGTTTTGCGTGTGCTCTGAAAGCGCTGACGGATCAAGTCATAAGCAGCGCGTCCTGTGATCGCTTCAATACGGCGTATTCCGGCAGCGGCACTGCCTTCACTGGTAATGACAAATGTACCAATCTCCCCCGTTGAATCCACATGTGTGCCACCACATAATTCATTGGAAAACATCACTGGTTCTCCAATCGTGATATTCCGCACCGTCTCTCCGTACTTTTCACCGAAAAGTGCCGTAGCGCCTTCAGAAATGGCTTGTTTGAGCGGTTTGTAAGCGATATGCAGGTGATAATCATCCAAGATCTTTTCGTTGACCGCAGCTTCAATTTGATGCAGCATTTCCGGTTCAATGGCTTCAGGATGGGTGAAGTCGAATCGCAAGCGGTCAGGAGCTACTAAAGATCCAGCCTGCCGGGCGTGATCACCGAGAAAAGCTTGAAGTTCGTGGTGGAGTAGGTGGGTGGCAGTATGGTTGCGCATAATATCACGCCGGCGCTGGATATCTACCCGCACAAAGGCTTTATCACCCTGACGAGGAGTTCCTGATAAGACTTCGCCAATATGGGTGATCACACCTGCAACTGGTTTGTAGGTATCTCTTACCTGTATCACCCAATCCCGGTCTGGGAGAGACTCGATCCTGCCAGTATCAGAGACCTGTCCACCTGCCTCAACATAAAAACCTGTCTTTGGCAGGATAATTTCCACTGTTTCACCTGTTTGAGCCTCTTCCACGTGCTGACCGTCTACAAGTATTGCAAGCACTGGTCCTTCGACTTCGAGGGCATCATAGGGGTCGTAGATCACCCCATCTTTAGTAAGCAACCCATCCTTCTGCAAATCTTCCAGAATCTGCTGGTATACCGAAACACCTTCACTATTGAATTCGCCAAAGGCTTCGCCTGCACCCGAGGCGATACGGTGATCTTCCATAGCCATTTGGAAGCCAGCTTCATCAACCTCCAAATTTTGTTCGCGGGCTATATCGCGAGTGATCTCCAGGGGTAGCCCATAGGTGGCATAAAGATCGAATGCCTTGTCGCCAGGTAGGACAAGCTCACTCTCAGATCTGAGTCTGGATAGCTGGCTTTCCAACTTGGCAACACCTGCTTCGACTGTACGTTGAAACCTGATCTCCTCACGAGTCAGATTATCCAGAATTGTTTTGCGATTGCGCAGGAGCTCAGGATAAAAGTCGCCATAGTGATCGATGACGGTACCTGCAATGGCTGCCAGGAAAGGGTCCTGCAGGTTGATTTTGCTACCGAAACGAGCAGCTCTACGAATGATCATGCGGCAAACATAATTTCGACCAGCATTCCCAGGGACGACTCCATCGGCGATTAAGAAGGCGGCTGCTCTGGCATGGTCTGCAATCACACGATAGGGCGTCACATGGGCTTCACGTTCCTGGTTGGTATGCCCTGTGAGTCTTTGGACAGCATCCATCATCGGGCTAAGCAGGTCGGTTTTGTAATTTGAGTCGACATCTTGTAAAACTGAGACAATGCGCTCCAGCCCCATACCTGTATCAACGTGTTTCGCAGGTAGTGGTTCCAACACCGTGGGGCTATGCCGATTGTACTGGATAAATACCAGGTTCCAGAGTTCTAGGAAGCGTTCACAATTATGGTTTACATGGCAGACATGCCCGGCCTGGTCTTGCTTATCACAGTACTTAGGACCACGGTCAAAGTGAATTTCACTGCATGGGCCACATGGTCCTGTTTCCGCCATCTCCCAGAAGTTTTCTTTGCGACCAAAGAAAAGCACGTGCGAGGGATCAAATCCTGGCTGCTGCTGCCAGGCTTCAGCAGCTTCATCATCCTGCGGAATATCGCCATGCTCATCACGAAAACAGGTAGCCCATAAACGCTCTTTAGGCAATCCCCATACATCTGTTAGAAGTTGCCAAGCCCAGGTTATGGCTTCCTGTTTGTAGTAATCACCAAACGACCAGTTGCCGAGCATTTCAAAGAAGGTGTGATGGGTGTTATCGCGACCGACATCATCCAGGTCATTGTGTTTCCCCGCAACTCGCATGCACTTTTGCGAATTGACAGCACGCGTGTAGGGGCGCTTATCGGTCCCAAGGAAGACATCCTTAAATTGCACCATGCCCGCATTGGTGAAAAGCAGGGTAGCATCCCCACCGGGAACAAGGGACGAAGAAGGCACAAAGGTGTGTCTGTGTTCGTTGAAGAAATCTATAAAGTCCTGGCGAATTTTTTCGCCGGTAATTTTCTGGGTCATATTTCTCGTATCATCCTAAACCATATCTTAATCTGCGAGATCGCAAGCCCAATTATACGCAATCCGGCTAATGAGAGCAACTATATAAAATTATTGGTTTGTCGAGACGGGTAGGACATGATGTGCCTTTCTGAGATATAATCCTCCCGTTTCACGAGTTGCTTTGTGGTGTTGCTACTCAGATCGGTGAAGAAATACACCTATTCTCCGATACGAATCTAAAAAGGTTCCATAGAACCAAAGTCAATTATATGAATAGGTATCTATATTTCACAGTATTTATGTCTGGGATGACAACGCTGGCGATTGAGCTTTCTGCTTCACGCTTGATCGGCAGTGTATTCGGCACCAGCAATCTGGTGTGGGCCAGTATTATTGGTTTAATCTTGATATACCTGTCTCTGGGATATTTCTTGGGAGGACGCTGGGCAGATCGCTTACCGTACTCTCGCACAATGTACCTGATCCTGGCTTGGGGGGCATTTACGTCTGGGTTGGTGCCGCTCATCTCAAAACCAGTACTTCGACTGGCTGCAAATGCATTTGACCAGCTCGAGATTGGCATATTGTTTGGCTCATTTTCGGTTGTTCTCATCCTGTTTATCATTCCCGTGACATTATTAGGAACTGTTACACCTTTCGCTATCCGAATCGCAATCACAAATCCTGAACAAGCAGGTCGTGTTTCTGGGCGTATCTATGCCGTTTCAACCATAGGATCCTTTGTGGGTACATTCCTACCGGTGCTGATATTCATCCCATTGATAGGTACCTACCAGACTTTTATGCTGTTCAGTGAGACTCTGATCCTGGTAGGATTGATCGGTTTGTGGAAAGTAGAGGGCTGGCGCATTGCAATTCGCTGGATTTGGATGCCGATAATCATCGCATTGCTTGCTTTGTCTACGGGCAGTGGAAGCATAAAGAACTCGACTGGACAGATCTACGAGAATGAGTCAGCTTATAACTACATCCAGGTTCTCCAAGTTGGTGAGTATCGATATTTGCGTTTGAATGAGGGGCAGGGCATTCACTCCATGTGGCATCCAACTCAAATTAATTTCGATGGTCCCTGGAAGCAATTCCTGGTAGCACCTTTTTTTAATCCTTCAGGATATGAACCCGAGAGCGTACAAAGCATGGCGATTATAGGTCTGGCAGCTGGGACCAGTGCCAGACAGGCAACGGAGGTTTTTGGACCAATTAAAATCGATGGCTTCGAAATCGATCATGAGATTATTGAGGTAGGTCGGAAATATTTTGGTATGGATATGCCGAATCTCAATGCTATTGCCAGAGATGGACGAATAGGATTACAGCTTAGCAAGCAACGCTACTCAATCATCGGTGTGGACGCCTATCGACCCCCATATATCCCCTGGCACCTAACGACGATGGAGTTTTTTCAGATCGTTAGAGATCACCTTCTCGAAGATGGAACAGTCGTTATCAACGTTGGCAGATCTCCCACTGACCGGCGCTTGATCGATGGATTGGCAGCAACCATGCAAACGATTTTCCCATCTATCTATATAATGGATGTACCGGGGACTTTTAACTCGATTATTTACGCTACAGTACAGCCCAGCACAATCGAAAATTTGTATGGGAATTTGCTCTATCTGTATACGCGTTACGATGTCCATCCCTTATTGCTCCAGGCAATTGAGGTTGCCGTTGCGAACCAACAACCTGTACATCCCGCGAGTCAGGTTTTTACAGACGATCTTGCTCCAATCGAGTGGATCACCAACAGAATGGTATTGAATTTTATCTTACGAGGGGATCTGGAGGAATTGGAATGAATGTGGGATTGCCGCTTAAAATTGCCAGCTGGACTGTCACTCTTTTGGTGCCAATTGTGCTCGTGCTCACGGCGGTTCGAGTTCTTCTTACACCAGCATTTGTTTTTATAGAATATAACACTCCAGGATTTCCATCTGACCCGTACGGATTTTCAAAAGACGATCGACTTAATTACGCAAATATCGCCTTGGATTATCTTCTGAATGATGAGGACATATCGTTTTTAGCTAATTTGAGTTTTCCAGATGGTCAAACTGCTCCGCCCCAGTCGTGCCAAGCTATGGATGACTGTTCGCGGCTTTATAACAATCGTGAGCTACAACATATGCTGGATGTAAAAAATGTGGTCCAGGGGGCGCTACGCACGTGGGTGGTGGCAATAGTTTTGATCGCCGTTTTGGGGCTCATGTCCTGGCGCCTAGACTGGATGGGTAGTTTTCGATTTGCCTTGGGACGAGGTGGTTGGCTGACAGTGATTTTGTTGGGTGGGATCATCCTATTTGTATTGCTAGCTTTTGGTGTGATTTTTGTGGCTTTTCATGAAGTCTTTTTTGATCCTGGAACTTGGACTTTCTATTATAGTGACACTCTGATCAGATTGTTTCCAGAACGATTTTGGCGGGATACCTTTATTGCAGTTGGTGTTCTGGCAGGGTTGCCAGGTTTTCTTTTTGGCAGGTTCTTCCAGCGAAACGGTAACCGGGAAACATAGAAGTACAAGATACAAAGAAATATCACCCCTCGCAGTTACCTTGGAGGGGTGATTTCGTTGTAGTTGGAATCAAGCTCCATATTTACCCAAGCGCAAGGCATGGGCTAAAGCCAATGGCATGGTGTCTAAGGCGGAAAACGTGCCTAACCCACCTTTGGCACACGATCTTTCTCCGAATTTCTCCTGATCATCAGGTCGTGCTGTAGCTGGAGCCCAAAGCAAGAAAGGAACAGGATGCCAGGAATGGGTGCGCAGTCTGGTTGGAGTGGAATGGTCTCCCGTGATGATAAGCACATCTGGTTGAAGCGCTAACAGCCTGGGTAAAGCCCTGTCAACGCTCTCAATGACGCCAACCTTACCATTGAAATCCCCATCTTCCCCTTTGCTGTCCGTCTTCTTAATATGTATGAAAAAGAAATCATGTTGATCCCAGACAGATGCCATGGCATTAAATTCATCTTCTGGCGTTTCTCCCTTGAATTCAATAACCTGCATGCCCACCAAACTGGATACACCGCGGTACATGGGGTAGCTGGCGATGCAGGCTGCATTAAGCCCATAGACCTCTTGATAGGAAGGCAATCCGGGATGGGTTGCAAAACCGCGCAAAGTAAGACCATTTGCTTTTAATTGGCTTTTGAGCAAGGCATGAGCAGCACTTATCCACTGGTTGAACAATTCGGCAGTATGCTCAGCTGATTTCTCTTGAGCTCTGGCTGGAAGTGGTGGTACGCCTGTTTTTTGTGGATCGGTATCTTCAATTTCTGGACTTAAACCGTCTCCGCGCATAACCACTGCGAAACGGTACTCTTTTACATGCCTGACTTCTGTTTCTATTCCTGGAATGGTGATGTATTTAAGGCTTTCTACAACGGGAATCGCCTCCGGAGTGGGAATACGACCAGCTCGGCGGTCTATGATATTCCCTTGTGCATCCAATGTACAGAAATTGCCTCGGGCAGCTACATCCCCCTTACCCACGCTTAATCCTACGCCTGCTGATTCTAATGCACCACGCCCGATATCATAAACCAATGGGTCGTATCCAAATAATGCCAGGTGCGCTGGACCTGAACCGGGGGTGATACCTGGTCTGATAGGGTTAGTCTGCCCCAAGGTGCCTTCTGTGGCAAGACGATCCATATTTGGCGTATGGGCAGCTTCTAGTTCAGTGAGACCACCAGGCTGGATCGGTAAGCCTCCCAAGCCATCCATGACCATTAAGACAATTTTCGTGTCTGCGGGATTGAGTAGTGATTTAAGGTATTCTGCGGGCATAAAAATATATCCTTTCTACAAAAATAGTCTCCCCGCTATATAACAAATCTACGGGGAGACTAAATAACATATTAAATCCAGAATTTAGCGTATGGCAAGTTCGCTATCCCGATCAAATACGTGCATATTTTCCATGTTGAAAACAACCTGGACATCATCGGCAATCTGGTAGCGTGAACGCGGGTCCACTCGAGCGACAAAATTGTGGTCTCCATTTTTCAAATACACGAAAATCTCGTTACCCATCAATTCGGTCACATCAATCTTAGCCTGGACAGGTTGAGCAGAGATGCCGGGCGGTGCAAACTCTGGATTGTGAATATCTTCGGGCCGTATACCGAAGATCACGGATTTGCCGTTGTAGGGCATATAGACATCAGTTCGGCTACCTGGGATCTTGACTGAGAAGGTATTGCCATTGATGATCAACCCATCACCATCCTTAGTGATCTTGGCAGGGAAAAAGTTCATTGCTGGAGAACCGATAAAGCCAGCCACGAATAAATTTGCAGGGGTGTCATACAATGTTTGCGGTGTGTCAATTTGCTGTAAGATACCTTTATTAATCACTGCAATCCGGCTTGCCATGGTCATGGCTTCAACCTGGTCGTGAGTGACATAAATAAATGTGGTTTTGAGCTGCTGATGGAGCTTGCTGATATTGGCACGAGTTTCAACTCGTAATTTGGCATCCAGATTGGAAAGCGGCTCGTCGAAGAGAAAAACCTTTGGCTCTCGTACGATCGCTCGTCCAACAGCTACGCGCTGGCGCTGTCCGCCGGAAAGTTGGCGAGGCTTGCGTTCCAACAGGTCGCTAATTCCAAGTATTTGTGCAGCATCGCTAACCCGGCGTTTAATTTCGTCTTTGGGTGTCTTCCGCAGCTTGAGACCAAAAGCCATGTTGTCATAGACGGACATATGTGGGTAAAGCGCGTAAGACTGAAATACCATAGCGATATCCCTGTCTTTCGGAGCAACATCATTGACAACTTGATCTCCAATTAAAATTTTTCCATCGCTGATATCCTCCAGACCAGCCAACAGGCGTAAAGCGGTGGATTTACCGCATCCAGAGGGACCGACAAGGACAAGAAACTCCTTATCCTCGATTTGGATATTGAGGTCATTTACAGCCGTCACATCCCCAAATCTTTTATAGACATGGTCGTACGTAACACTTGCCATTAGTTTTTCTCCTTTCGTCGAATGTATGGTGACAGTATTATATTCGCAGCAGCTGAAATTTGCAATTTTTATTTATGCAATTTATTGAGCTAAATTACTTGCCGGATTTCATTTCAACCCTTACAATCAGAGCATGAGTTCTGCTGAAAAAGTCAGCCCTATCCGTAAGCAGTACCTGGAAATCAAGCGGGAATACCCGGACACTATACTTTTCTTTCGCCTGGGTGATTTTTACGAAACTTTTGACCAGGATGCTGAAATTGCTTCGAGGGAATTGGACATTGTTTTGACTTCCCGTAATGTTGCCAAGGGTGTCCGAATTCCCATGGCGGGTATACCCCATCACGCAGTGGAAAATTATCTTGCTCGCTTGATAGAACGCGGCTATCACGTAGCAATTTGTGAGCAAGTTGGTGATCAACCGTTGAAGGGTATATTTCCCCGGAAAGTTGTGCGGGTTGTCACACCGGGAACTGTGGTGGAACCAGGTTTGCTGCCAGGTGATGCGAATAATTATCTGATGTGTGTAGTTGTTGAGACAGAGAATGAGAGCTCTCATCTTGGTGTGGCTTTTGTGGATATCACCACCGGTGAATTCAGCTCAACGGAGATCCGTGGCGGAGATGTCCGGATGAGCATTAAAGCGGAAGTCACGCGCCTGAAACCAGCTGAGGTCTTGCATCCGGATACTATCCAGTTTAGTGATGATTTACCTGGCTACAGAACTGCCTGGCCTGGCTGGAGATTTGAAGAGGGGCGGTGCCGCGATATTTTATTAAATCAATTCCAGGTAGCAACGCTGGATGGCTTTGGATTAGCTGGGAAGCATTTATCGATCAGAGCTGCAGGGGCGATTTTGCAATATCTTTCAGAGACTCAACCAGCAGCACTAAAATTGCTCACCCAGCTAAACACATACAACCTGAACGAATTTATGACCCTGGATGCTGCCACCAGACGTAACCTGGAACTGACTGAGACCATTCGGAGTGGATCGACCAAGGGCTCGTTGCTGGGTATTCTCGATAACACGGTTACTCCGATGGGCAAGCGCTTGATTCGGCAGTGGGTCAGCAAGCCACTCTTGGATGTGGATCGCATCAGGCAACGACAGGATGAAATCAACCATTTCTATCAGCAAGGGTTATTACGGGCTGAAATCAGGAAGGCATTAAAGGGTTTGGCTGATTTGGAGCGGCTGGCAAATCGTGTAGTAGCCGGGACCGCCTTACCACGCGATCTGGTCGCGTTGCGCTCCACTCTGCGCCAATTACCGAATTTGCGTGACAAACTATCTGAAACAACTGAGCTTGAATCCGTCTTAAAGGATTTTCATGTTTGCCATACTGAACTGCAGCTGTTGGAGGCCGCTATTCAGGAGGAACCACCAGCAACCTTGCAGAATGTTGGTGTGATCCAACCCGGTTATTCTGTTGAGCTGGATGGTGTTCTGGAGCGTTCAAAACATGCCCGGGATTGGATTGCTAACCTGGAACCCGGGGAGCGCAAGAGGACTGGTATTAAGTCTCTAAAAGTTGGCTACAATAAAGTCTTTGGATACTATCTGGAAGTAACCAAAGCCAATGTCAATATGGTGCCAGAAGAATATATCCGCAAGCAGACACTGGTGAATGCAGAACGCTACATAACACCAGAGCTTAAAGAGTATGAAACACTGGTGCTTAACGCAGAAGAACGTATCCGAGAAATTGAAGGTCGATTATTTAGTGAGGTGTGTACTACCATCGGGTCTTCTGTGGCACTCTTGTTGAACACAGCCCGGGCTTTGGCGAGGCTGGATGTGGTGGCCTCTCTGGCTGAGGTAGCAGCATTGGGTGATTACATCCGCCCAGAAGTAGTCAACCAGGATGTACATTCAATCACTGCTGGACGGCATCCTGTCGTTGAGCAATCACTGCGTGGAGAGAGATTTGTTCCAAACGACCTTGTGTTTGAGCCTGAGGAGCGCATACGTATTATCACCGGTCCGAATATGAGTGGAAAGTCCACCTACTTACGACAAGTTGCTTTGATAACGCTGATGGCTCAAATTGGCAGCTTTGTACCCGCCAGACAGGCACGTTTGGGAGTGGTGGACCGGATCTTCACGCGCATCGGCGCTCAAGACGAAATTCACGCCGGGCAATCTACATTTATGGTTGAAATGATTGAAACCGCGAACATATTGAACCATGCTACTCCGCAGAGCCTGCTGATCCTGGATGAGATCGGGCGAGGCACCAGCACTTATGATGGGGTATCCATCGCCTGGGCAGTGGTTGAGTTTATTCACAACCACCCCCAATTGCGTTCAAAAACACTTTTTGCGACTCATTACCACGAGCTTACCCAACTCTCGGAGTTGTTGCCTGGGGTTCGAAATTATAATGTTGCAGTGAGCGAAGCGGATGGCAAAGTGGTGTTTCTTCACCGGATTATCCCAGGGGGTGCAGACCGATCATATGGCATCCATGTTGGCCAGTTAGCCGGATTACCGCGCCCCGTGATTCAAAGGGCTGCTGAGATCATGAAACAGCTGGAGACCTCAACTGGGAAAGCTGTGAGGCTAAATCCGCAGGTACCCAAGCAAATGGCATTGTTTCCAGATACTAACCCTTTATTACAAGAGCTCAAAGGGTTAGATCTCAACGCTTTGTCTCCCATCGAAGCTTTGAATAAGTTATATGAGTGGAGAAAAAAGTTCCTCCATGAGGAGGGTGATTAGTTGAACGAGAATATCCTCGTGGAAAGACGCAAACCATTAGCTGAGCGGGTTGAGGATTTGAGGAAACAGTTGGCAGGCTTTGATGCGGAACAGCTTGCCATCCGATCTGGGGGGCAGTATAAGGAAGGGTCTGAACAAGTAAAAGAAATCCACTTTGAGATGTGGGGTGAGGATGTCTATTTAAACACGCAGGATTTTGTGGCGTGCAAATACCATGACAAAACTGAATTCGAGCTGGCATCTCAAGCGCTCGTTATGTATTACCTGCTAACCGCGGACGGGGTGCTGCCCGCAGAGAGTTGGATATCATTTTCCGAGTTGCCAGATGGCAGGTTCTATGCCCAGGCTTTTCAAGGATACACAGGTAAAGAATTGGGTAACTTCTTTGAGGATAGCTTAGAGAAATTTGTAATTGCTGCCAGGAAAGCAGGCGGCACAACCTATCCTTTGGGAGATGAGGCATGCCGTTTTGAATTGTTCCCCAGGGTCTCCTTATTGGTAGTCAGCTGGTTAGGGGACGAAGATTTTCCTTCCACATACCAGGTGTTGTTTAATAGCACAACCAGTCATTATCTACCCACGGATGCCTGTGCGATTGCCGGAAGTATGCTAACTCGAAGAATTATTGCTGCTGCTTTGTAGAACCTATTGAAGAAAAATTATCCAAGCCCGAAGCTATTTGCGAAGGTCTTAATAGCGTCTATATGCTCGTTGGGCGTGTAAAACCCGCAACTCATAGTGTTAATTGAAAAATGGGTGGCTCGCATTGCTTTCCATTCGTCTACTTGTGTCTGCCAAACAACTGGATTGCCTTCACCATAGGGCAGCCTGGCTTCTATACCTACCGAAGATGGATCTCTGTACTCTTCTTGCAGGAATCGATCTAATTTCGCCAGGGATTTTTTGGCTTCCTCGGCTGACCTGTAGGTAGGCATCCATCCATCACCAATCCTTGCTACCCTGCGTAAAACAGGTTCTGCATGACCTCCAAACCAGATGGGGATAGGTTGTTGAATAGGTAGAGGATTCAAACCAGCATCAGGAATGTTGTGCCAGCGTCCGCGGTAGGTCACCAGTGGCTTTGTCCAGAGCAAGCGTAGTATCTCTACCTGCTCTTCAATACGCCTGCCACGGTTATGAAAATTCTCATCCAGGGCTTCATATTCAACCTTATTCCAACCCAAACCTACACCAAGCCGAAGGCGTCCATGACTTAATATATCCAGGGTCGCGGCTTGCTTGGCGACCAGGGCGGTTTGTCGTTGGGGGAGGATGATGATGCTGGTGGTAAAACCAATCTTTTCAGTTATTCCTGCCAGGTAGCTAAAGAGTGTAAATGGTTCAAAGAATGAATCCTGATAAGTGTAGGGACCTCGAAAACCACCAGGACGATCCGGATTTGCTCCTAAAACATGATCGTAGGCCAGGATATAGGAATACCCCAACCCTTCAGCAGTTTGCGCATAGTCACGAATAGCATATGGATCGCTGCCAAACTCAGTTTGTGGGTATACAACACCAAAGATGTTCATATTAATTCTCCTATCTTGGAGAGGGTTATTACCAGGGAGATGCGCTCTAATTTACTTACAATGAACGTAAGAAACGTTGCAATACCTGATTATAAGTGTCAGGTTGTTCCAAATTTGGCAGGTGGCCAGCTTTTTCAATGATCACCAATTCTGCCTCTGGTATGCTGTTATGCATGGATTGAGCTTCCGTGATTGGTATGATCTGGTCATCAGCACCGTGGATGATCAAGGATGGGCAGGTGATATTGGGCAGCAAGAGGGTGGAATCCGGTCTGGTTTTCATTGCCAGCAAGGAAGCGACTATACCTTCATGGGTGGCTTCATCCATGATTCCCTCAACTCTTTTAACGAGTTCAGGTTTGTTTGCATATGCACTGGGTGATATGAGCTTCGGAAGCATAGCTTCAAATATTGCCCGCGAGCCAGAATGGGTGACAGTATCTACTGCCTTATCTCTGTTGTTTTGTGCTTCAAGTGAGTCGGCACCGGCGCGCGTGGCGGTCAGAACCAGAGAACGCACTCTGTTTGGATAGAGCCTGTAAAATGCAAGGCTTATATAGCCGCCCATCGAGAGACCTGTGACCACAACGGGTTCCCTGATGCCTAAATCTGTGAGCAGATTGGCACAATCCTCAGCGAACATATCCATAGAGAAGTGTTGTTTCTCAACCTGCGCCGCGAGAAGAGCTGATTGACCATATCCGCGTAAATCCGGAGCAATACAGCGGAATTGTGAGGATAAGCCCTCGATCTGTTCTTCCCAAAGTTTTTTACTCAGGGGATAGCCATGGATGAAGAGAATCGGGGTGCCTTGACCCTGATCGATATATGATAATTGATTGTGTTTATTATTTTGCATGGGACCTCCGGTTTACTCCGAATTAGGGTAACTATACGAATCCATTTAACTGTTGCTGCAGCTTGGTAGCTGTCTCTTGAAAGGCTGCCAGTTTTTCCCTTTCTTTTTGAACAATCTCTGGCGGTGCTTTCTGTGAAAAAGGACCTGACAATAGGTTTTGCAAGCGCGCTACTTGTGATTGAGTAAGGGCTAGTTCTTTCTCCAGGCGGATTCGTTCTTCGTGGGTATCAACCAGACCAGCCAAAGGTAAATAAATTTCAACTGGCCCTACAATGAGGGCAATATGACCTTCAGGTTTTCCATCAACTGAATTTAAGATCTCTGTTGAGCTACTGTCCAACTGGGCTAATGAGGTTATGGGTGCAAACAATTCTTTCATAACAGTCGCATGAGATTGGGAAACCAGTAAAGCAGGAATCTGCCTGCCCGGTACGACATTTTTCTCTGAGCGCAAGTTTCGTATAGCACGAACAACCTCTTGAATAATGGTGAAATCGGCGATTTTCTCGGCTTCCCAGCCTTCTTCTTGTCGCGGCTCGGGCCAACGGGCGACTATCAAGGCTTCTGGCCAACCTTCTCCAGGAGCCAGGTGCTTGGAGCAGGATTGAGCTGCATTTTTTAGGTGCCTCCATAACTCCTCAGTAATGAATGGAATGAACGGGTGGAGTAATCTCAGGCTAAAATCAATCACTCTAGTCAGAGTGTAGGCAGTGTAAAAGGCACGATCACCACCCTCGGCAAGTTGGAGCTTGGCAATTTCAATATACCAATCCGCAAAATCGCTCCAGAAGAAGTCGTAAATATGGCGCCCAGCTTCGCCATATTGGTAATTTTGAAATAGGCGCTCAACATCGCGGATAATGGTTTGCAGCCTGGCCCAAATCCACGAATCAGCAAGCGTCCATTCAGGTTCGTTAGAAGGCTCACCTGGTAGGTTGGGATATGTGTTGATCACAAATCGCCCGGCATTCCAAATTTTATTTGCAAAATTGCGATTGGCCTCGACCTTTTTTACACTCAGATTCATATCATTACCGGGTGTTGAACCGACGAGTAAAGTGAAACGTAATGCATCTGTGCCTAATTCATCCATGACTACCAGGGGATCAATCACGTTACCATATGTCTTACTCATTTTGCGACCCTGTTCGTCCCTGATCAAACCGTGTAAATATACGGTCTCAAATGGGACAGTACCAGTAAATTCAATCCCGAACATGATCATGCGCGCAACCCAGAAAAAGAGGATGTCATAGCCAGTTTCCATCATGGAAGTTGGATAGAAATATTTGAAGTCTGGTGTTTCTTCAGGCCAACCCAGGGTGGAGAAAGGCCAAAGACCGGAGGAAAACCACGTGTCCAACACATCTGGATCTTGTGTAATTGTGTGGCTACCACATTGTGAACAAGCGCTGGGATCTTCCCGGGATACGGTCATTTCATGACATTCGTCGCAGTACCATACTGGGATACGATGCCCCCACCATAGTTGCCGGCTTATACACCAATCCTGAATATTTTCAAGCCAGTTGTAATACACCTTTGTAAATCGTTCGGGTACGATTTTAATTTTCCCTTGTTGCACCGCGGTGAGAGCTGCTTCAGCTAATGGTTGGATCGCTATAAACCATTGGGTTGAGATCATGGGCTCAACGATCTCACCCCCGCGTTGTGAACGGGGAATACTTAGCGTGTATGGTTCTTCTTTAAGCGTCAGACCTGCTTTGCGCATGTCCTCCCACAGGTTCTTGCGTGCCACAAAACGATCCTGTCCAGCGTAAGGCCCGCCATGTTCATTAATGTGGGCTGACTGATCAAGAATGGAAATTATCTCTAGCCCGTGGCGTGTTCCAATTTCGTAATCATTTGGATCATGCCCCGGCGTGATTTTCAGGGCCCCGGTTCCGAACTCGCGGTCAACATATTCGTCAGCTAAAACGGGGATTTCTCGCCCGAGGATAGGTACCAGGACTTTTTTTCCTACAAATTTTTTATAACGATCATCTTCAGGATGTACAGCAACTGCAGTGTCTCCTAAGATGGTTTCAGGGCGTGTTGTTGCAACAGGGATATACTCACCATTGTGATCAACGAGCATGTATTTAAAATAATATAAAAAGCCGGGCTCCTCCGAATATTCCACCTCTAAATCAGAGACGGCAGTCTTCAAGCCTGGAGACCAATTGATCAGGCGAGGGCCACGATATACCAAACCTTTCTCATATAGTCTCACAAACGCTTCTCGAACGGCGTGCGATAGCCCCTCGTCGAGTGTAAAACGCTCTCTATCCCAATCACACGAAGCCCCAAGGCGGCGGATTTGCTGGGTGATGATACCTCCAAATCTCTCCTTCCAAGCCCAGGTGCGCTCCAAAAATGCTTCACGCCCGATTTGTTCACGGCTTGTTCCTTCTCGCAACAAAGATTTTTCTACCTGCAATTGCGTGGCAATGCCGGCGTGATCTGTCCCTGGCACCCACAGGGTAGAGTAACCTTTCATACGATGGTATCGGATCATAAGATCCTCCATCGAAACAAACATGGCATGCCCGAGATGCAACTCACCGGTAACATTGGGTGGCGGGATTGATATAACATAAGTTTTCGCATAAGGGTCAAAGCCGGATTGGTGCGGATCATTCGTAGGAGCGAAATAACCCATCCTCTGCCACCATTCATAAATTCGTTGTTCTGTTACTTTGAAATCGTATGTCTTCGGAAGCGTATAATCTGTCATGCTCATACTCCATATTTACAATTTTTATCACTCTTTACGGTTATTCAGCATAGGAGGGTTATTATTTTCTATAGCGCCAGCCACGGTGAGTAATTCCGTATTCAGTAATGTTTCCAATGAATTGTCTATCACGGATACAAGTTCAATTTCCTGTGCACGCGTGATGCTCATCAAGTCGTCTTGTGCAGCAGAAAGCCCGAGCAATAGCTCAGGATTTTGAGTGAACAATTGTAATCTAACCAATTCGGTAGCTAAGGGAAGGTTCAGATTACTTTTAAAACGCCGGACTGCTGTGGCGATATTCACCAGGTTTTCTCCAAGTTGCTCAGCTTGGGTATCAATAAAAGCCTGTTCTGGAACAGGCCAGCTTGCCAGGTGAATGGATGATTTTCTTTTAGATGGCAGAAACACAGTATGGTAGATTTGCTCGGTGATAAATGGCATGTAAGGTGCCAGCAGCTTTATGACAGATAGAAGTAATTTGTGCAAGCTGTATGTGGCAGCCTGATGAGATGGTATTTCGGTGTTATATAGGCGTTGTTTACACATCTCGAGATAATTATCCGCAAATTCGGTCCACAGAAATGTCTCAATTTCACTTTTAGCTGAGGCATACTCATATTGTTCAAGCAAGTAAGTGGTGCGGACTATTAGTCCTTGAAGCCGTGAAAGAATCCATTTATCTGCAGGTGTGAGCGTGTTCTTAATTCCATGGTTTTCAGATTGAGTCTGCGAGGGTATGTATCCATTAAGAAAACTAGCAGAGAAACGAGCAATATTCCACAGTTTGGTAGCAAACTTAGCCCCGTTTTGGATTTTTTCTTCACTGATGACTGAATCTTTTCCCGGGGCTGTGCTCGCAGCCCAGTAACGTACAGCATCTGCTGAATAGCGATCTATCATTTCCAAAGGTGGCATGGGTCCACCACCACGACTCTTGCTGATTTTGCCCATACCTTCACCAGCGATACCCCAACCAGAGATTAGGACATCCATCCAGGGAAGTGTTTTAAAATGATGAAAAGACTTCACAATGGTGTAAAAGGCCCAGGTGCGGATGATTTCATGCGCCTGTGGTCGAAGTGAGAATGGGAAAACTTTAGAATACAGGTCGCTCTCCAAATTCATTTGCTGATTGGTTAACCATTGACCCACGATTTGGGGTGTCATGGACGAGGTAGCCCAAGTGTCGAGCACATCTTCTTCCGGTGAAAAAGCTTGTGAGCCACAATTTGGACAAGAAGTTTGAGGTTTTTCTACGGTAGGGTCTACGGGTAACTGTTGTTCATCTGCCAACAAAACTTGATCGCATTCCTGACAATACCATACTGGAATAGGGATCCCAAAATAGCGTTGTCGTGAGATGCACCAATCCCAGTTAAGATTTTGAACCCAGGATACGTAACGTGATTTCATTTGTTCGGGGTACCAGCGAATACTATCACCGGCGTTCAATAAGGCTTCTTTATAATCTAATACACGGATAAACCACTGGTGAGTGGTGATGTATTCAACGGGTGTGTCGCAGCGCTCATGGACTCTTATTGAATGTCTGGTAGGTTGCTGATCTAGTAGATAGCCTGCGTCCAGCAAGGCAGCTTTAATTTGATGGCGAGCCTGAGAAACCGAAAAACCCGAGAAATTACCAGCTGCGCTGGTAAGCGTTCCATCCCGATCGATCGCCTCAATTTTTGGTAGATTATATGAAAGCCACCAGTTTACATCAGCAACATCTCCGAAGGTGCAGCACATGACCGCACCTGTGCCTTTACCAGGATCAGCTGAGTTATCCACAAGGATTGGAACTTGATGCCCGAACAGAGGCACCTTCGCCTGATGACTCTGGGCATAGGTAAATCTTTGATCTTCAGGATGAACGAAAATAGCAACACAGGCTGGTAGGAGCTCAGGGCGCGTGGTTGCTATGGGAAGGTGCTCTCCATTCTCGAGCGTAAAATTGATGGTGATATATTCACTATCCCTGTGGTGGTCATTTAATTCTGCCTGTGCAATCGCGGTTTGGCATTCAGGGCACCAAAGAGTAGGCGCTTCACGCCGATAGACTTTGCCGTTTAAATATAATTCCAGGAAGGATTTTTGGGAAATCAATTGTGAAGTCCGATCGATGGTGCGATAAGAATATCTCCAGTCAATCGAAAGTCCTAATCGCTGCCATAATGTGATGTACTCAGCTTCCATGGTTTCACTCAGTTCAAGACACTTTTCGATAAAAGCGCGACGCCCGATGGTTTTTGCTCGAACACCTAGCTGTTTTTCTACCAGACGTTCGGTAGGCAAACCATTATCATCAAATCCCATAGGATAGAATACACGATACCCGCGCATTCGCCAGAAACGGGCAAAAATGTCTGGATGTGTGTAAGAGTAAATGTGACCGAGATGTAACAATCCAGAGACCGTCGGAGGGGGGGTATCGATTGAGTAAATCTGATCATTCGGTCCGGCTTGAAAGACATACGTCTCATCTTCTGCCCAGTTTGAGATTATCTCGATTTCCTGGGTTTTGTGATCATATCTTTTGGGTAGCATACATATTTCTCCAATGACTTATGCAATCGAAAAATCCCTTTCATCCTGGTTAAGGACGAAAGGGCAATCCTTCCGCGGTACCACCTTAATTCACCTGGTATTATTTTGCCGGTGCTCTTATCCCTGGCGAGACTTATGAAATGGCTAGCCAGAGTTACGCGCTAACGGGCTTACCCGTGCTGTTCTAATGGAGCATGGCTGACTTAATAAATATGCACGCTCTTTCTTCAGCAGATATCACCGGACGACGTTCGGCAGCATACTTCTGCGGGGGCTCTCAGCCTTTGGCCTTCCCTTCTCTGCCAGTGTACTGACTGCCTACTCCTCCCGGCATGTTTTATTGATGTGAATTGTAGGAAAATTATAACGAACAACGGTTAATTGGTCAACTTGAAAATATTCCAATCAATCTCAACGAGCAACTTTGCGCCTTGAAAAAAATATCAAATCAACAAAATGAGTAAGATCTGCTTGACTTTCATAGGCGCCTTGTGCTATCCTTCTTCAGCAGAAATAAATTGGGAAAAGGAATATGATACAAAGGGAACGTATCGCTGAGAATGTTTATTCTTTTCAGAGTGAGGTATACGCTCAGGTAACTGCTGGTGCTGTGATTGGTCCTAATTGGGCAGTGGTTATAGACACACTTGCACTACCTGAGGAAACACTCTCCATCCGAGATTTTATCGAACAGGAACTTGGAGTTCCTGTTCGATATGTCATTAATACACATTATCACGCTGACCATGCCTGGGGAAATTACTACTTTCCAGGTGCCACAGTGATTGGCTCAGAATTGTGTCGGAAGTTACTGGAGGAACGAGGCACTTCATCCCTAGAGAATGTACGGAAACAGAATCTCGCATTTCGGAATGCAAAAATTGTTCCGCCACACTTATCTTTTGAGAGTGGAAACCTTAGCCTGAGGATCGGAAAAAAAACCTTGAATTTGTCCATGCTTCCAGGTCATAGCCATGATAATGTTGCTATACTGGTTGAAGAGGACCGGGTATTGTTTTCAGGAGATGCCTGCATGCCTCTACCGTACATAGTGGACGGTGACATGGATGATCTGGTGGCGTCGTTAAAAAAAGTTGGGAAATTGGGTCTTGAAAATATCGTGCAGGGTCATGGTGATATTATCCTGCGGGGAGAGATTGAGGGGTATATCAAGGACAACCTGAATTACCTATCTGCCATACGCAAAGCTGTACGAAAATCCAGCAAACGTAAATATCCAATGGACCTTCTGGAAGAAGTCGATGTTGAATCGTGTGGAAAGAGCCGTGTATTGATTGGGGGACTAGCTGAGGAGTTACATCACCGCAACCTGCGGGCGCTTTATCATCAGATGTATGGGGAGTATCCAAAAGCCTCTGAGGATGAGTATGATGACTATGAAGAGGAAGAATTTGATGATGAAGTGGAGGATTGATTTCGTGTAGCGAAATTCATGACTGCAGACTATTGGCTGGCGACTTACTTTTTGGCACGGTAACCAACCAGACGCTCATTTCCACTGAGGAGACGACGAATATTCGGGCGCAAAGCCCAAATCAATAGCACTGCAGAAATTAGCCCATACATCGCATATTGCCAGGGGGAAATCCCTATCCATGCCCTGTAAGCAAATATAATTGTGGAAAGAAAGGCGATACTCAAAGTAGCAATAGAGGCATAGCCGATAAAATATAAAATCAATGCTCCCATTGGAACTATTATTAAAATACTGGGAGCCCATAATCCAAAAGAACCTCCCACACACGGGGCTCCGCCAGCCCCGCCACGCAATCGAAGGCGTCCTGTTTCATTCCTTTCAACAAGGAATATCGAATAGTTATGTCCAAGGATAGCTAAAATTGGGGCGAAAATTTCTATCCAGATGTTCTCAGAAAACCAGATTTGGGCTAACCAGACGCATACCGCACTTTTCAAAATGTCTAATATCGCGGTAAGCAAACCTGCCCAAAATCCAGCTGCTCGCATGGCATTGGTCCCCCCGGTTCGTCCACTTTCGACATGCCGTATGTCTCTGCCAGTTGACAACTTTACAATTAGAAGACCAACTGGGATGGATCCTATTAGATAGCATAACACTAGAAATGGAATGATGAAAATTGTTAGCATATGGGCGAAATCCTCGTGGCTATACTTTCATGATAAAAAAACACACAATCGTAATGGAAGTTACTGGTTTTCCAGGATTTCAACTTCAACAGGAGTTACCAGACCAGATTGAATGTAGTAACCTTTACAAGACCAGGCACTTAATTTTTTGAACCAGATAAGCTGAATTACATCGGGGTAATAGCACTCATCGATATCAGTCCTAGAAGGTTTTTCAGGTCCGTTTGGATGTGAGTGGTAGATGGCGGTCAATTCCCAACGATTTTCTTCAATTGTTTTAAAAAAATGCAGTTGTTCATGGGGATCCATCCGGTAGCGGACTGGACTGCGAAGGATATTGGTAACTGGTGAAACCGATTGCACCCTTCCTGCCAACCCAGCAACCAGACCACAAGCTTCCTCAGGGAATCGCAAGGCAACATCTGCTCTCATGATGTCAAACTGTTCTCGGGTGAGCTGAATTGAGTGTTGATGGTATCTGTTCAATTGATCCAAATAGCAGTTCCAATCACAAGGGATAAGACAATTAATGGCTCGATAAGAGATGCCCGTATGGTTTTGTTTTCAGCTAAATTAGAGATTGCACTTGTGAATGCATAGGATGGTGCCAGCAAGAATAGACCAAAGGAAACCGGGGATACAGGCATGTAGTGTAACGCGGCGGTTATTTGGGCACAGGTCAAGGCAATAGTTGCAGATTGAATGATTGCCCAACGACCATGCAAGCGCAAATGGAGTGTTCGTAAACTAATGAGGCCTACACCTAGTGATAAAGCTGGTAAGGTTAAGAAGAGGCGAAATCCAGCAAAACGCAGTGATATCGCCAAGCTTAAAAATAATGCGAACGACAGAGCAGTCAATCCTGCTGCAGCCAACGGATGCCTTTCATCCTCTGGATCGATGGTTATGTATTCCGCGATCAAAACACATGTCAGTAGAATTCCCCCAATAATAAAACCCAACCACCATTGGGGACTGAGGGATAATTGGAACAATGGAATACCAATTACCCAGGAGGTGAGAGATGGAAGCAACCAGTGATCAAATATACTGTGTTCCTTAGCAGACGGATGCTGTCTGAGCAACCAATCTGCACCTGTTGCGGTAAGCCCTGCTACCAGGAACGCGACAATGGTATTTATGTTTAAAGTGATCTCAAAGTATACTCCAGGAAATTGAACTGCCAGGTCCCGCCCAGGGATATCGATAAATCGCGCCAGAGCATATGCTAACAAAATAATAGCAACAAGTACACTGAGGCGGTTTGTATCTGGCAAGTGGTGTTGTTTCATCTAAGCAGATTTTACTCGCCTATTGTCTAACTGCCAAGTTGGGGGAGTTCATAACTGCTCAGCACGGCTCCCATACGATTGGACATGCTGCACAGATTCTTATAAGTTGTAGCAGATCTTAAATCAATCCTAAAAATGCTTGACGGAATTGACCGTCTCACGTAGTATACATAACTAAGATAATGATGCCCATAGGTGGAATTAACCTTTAGCTCTACGGTTAATCCCTTTTCCCACTGATAAGGTTCCTAATTTGAGTGAAAGGGAAAATTATGCGTATTGGTATGATGACCGATATTTATAAACCACATATTAGTGGGGTAACCAATTATATTTCGTTGAATAAGTCCATATTAAGCGATCAAGGGCATGAAATATATGTCTTCACCTTTGGTGATTCTGATTATATAGATAATGAACCAAATATTTACCGCTCACCTGGATTGCCGTTGTTAGATACCGGTTTTCACTTGAATCTGGGATATAGCCAGGAAGCTCGAACTAAATTAGTAACTATGGATGTCGTGCATGTCCACCACCCTTTCTTAAGTGGTTCGATTGCACTACGTTACTGCCGGCCCAGAGGTTTACCAATTGTATTCACAAATCACACTCGCTATGATCTTTACGCCCAGGCTTATATTCCAGGCCTGCCTGAGGTTTTTGGCGTTACGGCTTTAGAAGCAATCATGCCAGCTTTCTGCCGGGCATGTGACCTAGTCATCGCTCCTTCGCCGGGAATGAAGAGTGTGTTGGAGAAATTTGGAGTTACTTCCCATATTGACGTTGTCCCAAACGGCGTTAATCTAGCACCCTTTAAAAAGCCAACTCAGCCCAAAGATCGCTCAGAATTTGGATTTCAACCCGATGATATCTTACTCATCTATGTGGGCCGCCTCGGACCCGAGAAGAACTTGCCTTTCTTGCTGCGTTCATTTGCGGGAGCAGCCCAGGCGTATGACAATATTCGATTAATTTTAGTTGGAGATGGCCCTGAAAAGGACAATTTGCAAGATCGCGTCCGGCATATGCAACTCTCCCATAGTGTTTTTTTCACTGGCATGCTCGAATACGCTCAACTGCCGGGGTATTTGACCATGGCAGACGCATTTGTTACAGCCTCAGTAACAGAAGTTCACCCTTTATCTGTGATCGAAGCGATGGCTTCTGGATTGCCCGTCTTGGGAATTCAATCGCCTGGAGTTGGTGATACGATTGTAGATGGCATCACCGGTTTTTTGGTGCCTGAGCAAGATTTTGCTTCTTATACTGCTAAGCTAGTACGCTTGGCTACTGACCATGATAAACGTAAGTATATGGGGCAGGAAGCTTCCCTTGCTTCTGAGAAATACGCGATTGAACATACATCAAAAATAATGGTTGATCGCTATGCAGAGGTCATTCAGGATTCTCGTGAGAAAAAACGTGGATTGCGAACGCGATTTATACGAATGATGGATAAATGGCGAAATTAAAAGCGAACTACCAAGTAATCGGAAGATGGGGAGAAGAAATTGCTGCAAATTATCTGCAAGGGCAAGGATATGAAATTCTTGATCGCAATGTGCGTACCGCGTATGGTGAACTAGATCTGATTGCCCGCTTCAATGATGTGTTAGTGTTTGTAGAGGTAAAAACACGCAGATCTACTGCGTACGGATTGGCGGAAGAAGCAATCACACAAAAGAAAGCCACCCATATTCTTCAATCTGCACAAGCGTATATACTTTCAAATAATTTTCCTGATATTGATTGGCGGATTGATATGATTAGCATTTATCAAGCTAAGGGAAAAAAGCCTGTCATCTCTCACATTGAGAATGCCATCCACTGAAGAGGCCATTACGGTTGTGGATAAGGCTGGAGATAATAGCGCGGTCACACGACCACTGGTTGCAGTGGTTGGACCTACCGCGGTTGGTAAAACTGAAACTGCTATTCAACTTGCTGAAAAATTAAATGGTGAAATAGTTTCGGCTGACTCTCGCTTACTTTACCGAGGTATGGATATTGGAACCGCGAAACCCACTCAAGAAGATTTGCAGCGTGTACCGCATCATCTGATTGATGTTGCACAACTTGATGAAGTTTGGTCGCTCGCAACTTACAAAACTGCTGCCATGCAAGCAATTGAAGAGATCCATTCTAATAAGCATCTGCCATTTCTGGTGGGCGGCACTGGTCAATACATACGGGCCATATTAGAGCAATGGGATGTCCCTCAAGCCCAACCTAATCAGCAATTAAGAAGCATATTGCAGGCGTGGGCTCACAAAGAGTCTAGAGAAAGATTGCATGAACGCTTAGCAATCTTGGACTTAGAAGCTGCCAAACAAATTGATCCGAGGAATCTACGGCGTACAATTCGGGCACTAGAGGTGATACTTACCACTGGCAAGCGTTTTTCGAGTCTCCGTACCAGCGCTCCGAGCAAATATCAGGTATTCATGGTAGGTTTGATCCGCCCGCGCCCGGAGCTCTATACTCGCATTGATGAGCGTATCCATCAAATGATAAAAATGGGTGTGATTGAAGAAGTGCAGACTTTACTCGATATGGGTTACCATCCCGATTTGCCCCCTTTGTCCGCGATCGGGTATAGAGAAGTGATTGCTTACCTGAAAGGTAAAATTTCCCTGGATGAAGCTGTAGAACAAATGAAACGCAGAACGAGAGTATTTGTCCGTAGACAAGCGAACTGGTTTAAGTTGGAGAATCCAGATATCCACTGGTACGGTATGAAAGCCAATGTTGTGGATGAAATTGAAGCTGCTATCCGCGAGTGGTTGAGAGCGAGATAGGTTAAGTTTTATCAAAAGATAAAATAGGCCTCAATCTTGTTAGCGACATTTATAATATTGACGTAGGCTATACAAATGAACGAGATAGATAGCTTTGAGAAATATTTGATCTCTAGGAGTGAAGATGAAGAAGTTTCGTGTTGCACTTTTAGCAAATTTGAAGGTGAACGCTCCAAAATTTGAGGGGATGCCTGAGGATCAATGGGATGATCTGGATTCCGAGAAAACAATAAATTCGCTCTTGGAGGCCATACGAGCCGGTGGTAATACCTGTGAATTCCTGGAGGGCGATACCAGCCTGCTTGATACCGTTCGCAAGATGAAACCGGATATTTGTTTTAATATCTGTGAGGGGCATTTTGGTGATGCCAGGGAAGCCCAAGTACCGGCAATCTTGGAAATGCTGCAGATACCTTATACCGGGTCAAAAGTACTGACTCTGGCACTGGCACTTGACAAGCCAATGACCAAGCGTGTCCTCCACTACCACGATTTACCCACTCCGGCATTTCAATCCTTTGAGCGAGTCAATGAGCCCCTTAACGAGGAGATGATCTTCCCTTTGTTCGTTAAACCTAGTCGTGAGGGAACGGGAATGGGTGTCTCAGCTAAATCCATTGTGCATAACGAGCAGGAGTTAATAGAGCAGGTGGAGTTTATTCTTAACCGTTATAAGCAACCTGCTCTGGTTGAGCGATATATTGAAGGTCGGGAAGTAACAGTTGGTGTGGTTGGTAATTTGATTGGACCAGTTGCTCGACGATTACCAGAAGATGAGGAGGCGCCGAGGGTTCAAGCTGGCTTACGTTTCTTTCCACCCATGGAGGTCAATCTTAAGCCTTTTGAGACGACAGATGTAGTTTACAGCAACCGATTGAAAGTTGCTCTGGCAGACCAGTTGGATTATTTATGTCCAGCTCCGCTGGATGCTGAAATGGTTGATGAACTCAATTGGTTGACTGCAGCAGTGTTTCGCGTGACGGGCGCACAGGATGTCTCACGGGTGGATTTCCGATTAAATGTTCATGAAGATTGGAAGCCATATATTTTGGAAATTAACCCGTTGCCGGGTCTCTCTCCGGGAGTTTCAGACCTGGTTATCGAGGCGGCTGCCGAAGGGGTAGACCATACCTATCTAGTAAACATGATCCTGGATACAGCATTAAAACGTTATGGAATGATTTAAATTGGAACATGCAGAACAGTAATAATAAAGAACCTTTGATGTGATCGAGGTTTTATTATTGTTTCTATACCAGGTTGGTTATTCTTCCAGTTGAGAATCTCCCAGGACTCTGCCGTTTGTCGTACCCCAATCTTCATCGCTGACCAAGGTGACGACACGGAAAGCCTCTGCAAAGCTCATTTCTTTACCTTTGGCACGTTCGGCTGCCCATTCTTTAATGCGTGGCTCTGGGTCCCAATCTTTCATTTGACTTTTATGGGCACGCAAGGCAGCAATTTTTTTGTCAATGGTATCAGTGATGTTGATGTAATGGTCGGTTTGAGACCAGCCACTTACAAATACTTTGCGAGGTTTGTGGGCATAGAAGCCTTCTTGTTCTAATTCTTCAAACAGGTTCGGTTGTCCTGCGGCTGGAAATGTGGCATCGATTGCAGCCGTGGCAGCTGCGCGGTGGTCTGGATGGTTGATATAACTATCACCTGCCCAAACAATTGTCGGGTCTCCACAAATTACGACTTCAGGTCTAAGGCGGCGAATTTCACGTACTAATTTCTTGCGGAGTTCCATAGTAGGTTGCAGCATTCCATCTGGTTCACGTAAAAAGACTACTTCGTCCGCGCCGATGACCTTAGCAGCCTCCAGCTGTTCTTCTTCTCGGATCTGGGCTGCTTTCTTTTTGCTCATACCAGATTCGGCGATACCAACCTCTCCGCTGGTGCACAATATGTAATAAATGCGAGTTCCCGCAGAAGCCCAGCGAGCTAGTGTACCTGCACAAGAAAATTCAATGTCATCTGGATGGGCGACAATTGCCATGGCGCTCTCGGGTATGTATTGATTATTCAAATCCACCTCCTCCTTGGTGTTATTCATTCAAGACAGTAATTACACCAGTGGGTTTTCATCTGAGATTTCCAACATTCCGTATTTTGCTAATGATTACCGAAATTCTACCTAATAATACCGTCGATTGGCAATAGAAAATTTATGGTTTAATGGATAGCAGTGTGCGTAATTCCATTGAGTTGATAAAGATTAAATAAATCATTTGACTCTTGGACTACTTATATCTATACTTACACATAGAGTGTGCGCATATCCATTTGAGAAGACCTTTATGGAGGAGCTGATGGAAGACCGACCTTGGATAAAAAATTATGATGCAGGCGTACCACACCATATTGAATATCCTCAAGTTCCATTTGTCAGAGTATTCGAGAACGCCGTGAACAAGTATCCAGAGACGCCCTGTACTATCTTCAAAGGTGCAAAAATTACCTATCGTGAGATGAATGAACTGACAGATCGCCTCGCCGCAGGTCTATCCAGCATTGGGATTAAGAAAGGAGATCGAGTAGGGATCTTCATGCCCAATACGCCCCAATTTGTGATGGCTTTTTTCGCAGTTGTCAAGCTTGGAGCGATTGCAGTTGCCACAAACCCGCTGTATAGTGCACGCGAAATCGAACATCAGGTAAATGATGCTGCTGTCGAAGTGATGATTGTGATGAGCAATTTTTACAATTTGATCAAAGAAGTGCAGCCAAAAACAAAAATACGCACCGTTGTTGTCACTAACCTAAAAGAGACTTTGCCTCCAATACTTGGATTTTTATTTACATTAACAGGTAAAGAAAAAAAGGGCGGCTTCAGTGTTCAATTGGGAGAAGGAGATCTCTGGATGCAGGATTTGATCAACCGCTTCAAGGCTGAAGATCGACCGAAGGTGGAGGTTAGTTCCAATGATGTGGCCCTGTTCCAATACAGTGGTGGTACAACGGGTTTATCTAAAGGTGCGATTGCTCTCCATTCCAACCTGGTTGCCAATGCTTTGCAAATACGACATTGGATGGTGGATGCCGAGGAAGGCAATGAGATTGTTCTCATGGCAATCCCACTTTTCCATGTTTATGGGTTGGTAGCTGGCATGTGTTTCGCAATACAGATAGGCGCCTCAATGGTGATGATACCAAACCCTCGTGATTTGAAGGATGTGTTAGAAAATATCCAAAAATACAAGGCAACTCTCTTCCCTGGTGTACCCACACTTTATAATGCCATCAATAATCATCCAGATGTGCTGGCAGGAAAATACAACTTGGAATCGATAAAAGCCTGCATATCTGGTTCTGCTCCATTGATGCGTGAAACTAAGGAGAAATTTGAAGGCTTGACAGGCGGGGTGGTGTTCGAGGGTTTTGGGATGTCAGAAACACCGACTGCAACACATTGCAATCCGTTAAAGGGTGAGAATAGAACCGGGTCAATTGGTATGCCATTATCGGATGTAGATGCCCGCATAATCAGCCTGGACGATGAAGTCACTGTGCTTGGACCGGGTGAAGTAGGTGAATTGGTAATTAAAGGGCCTCAGGTTTTCAAAGGCTACCACAATATGCCCACAGAAACGGCAAATGCCTTACGGGATGGGTGGTTATACACCGGTGATATTGCCCGCATGGACGAAGATGGTTATTTCTATATTGTGGATCGTAAAAAAGAATTAATTAAGCCGGGTGGCTACCAGGTTTGGCCACGTGAGGTTGAGGAAGTAATTTCAGATCATCCAAAAGTTCTAGAGGTTGGCGTTGCTGGCATACCAGACCCTTACCGAGGGGAGACCGTAAAGGCCTGGGTAGTGGTCAAGCCAGGTGAAAGTCTTAGTGAAGAGGAAGTAAAAGAATGGTGCAAGGACCGCTTAGCCAAATTCAAAGTGCCAACTCACGTAGAGTTTCGCGGTGAATTACCCAAGACAACCGTAGGGAAAATTTTAAGGCGAGAACTGGTGCGCCAGCATAAAGAAGTGAATACTTGACGGTTGCTACAGTACTAAAAAAATAAAACAGGGAGCAACTCTTGGAGCTTGCTCCCTGTTATTCCTTAAATCATTGGAACCATATTTCTGGTGCGATAACTCAAAGTGTGTGTTAATTTATCATTTCTTTAGAGCTTTTTCTTCCGGTTTTGTACCTGTAGAGCGGATATTAATTATCTTTTGCAGAATTTGGAACCAAAAGGGTGCGCCTTGAACTGTGGCTAAGCCAGTGACAAGTATGCCAATTAACTTTGTCACGAAACCCCAACCCTGAGGTGCATTCGACCACACTTTACACTGTCCGTTTATTGCAAGACCGAAAACATCCTTGCCATCTTCCTGGAAAGATTCCGCACGAGGGAACAGTGTACAACGGTCATATACAGGGTCATATGTATCAACCCCTAGAGGTTCAAAAGTCCACCCAATGGGGATGTTAAGTCCTGTAAACGTTGAGCGTAGCTGGCGAATCGCATCCTGCGCATTGGCAACCTCTTCTCCAGAGGACAAATCAGTCTCCGGAAGTTGGAAATCTTCAGCCGCTGCAACCAGACTCTGTCTCAGCAGAGGTTGGCGCCAGAGCTCTGTAGCGATCTGAACGGTATCTACATTGAAGATTAAAGCTAAACCCAAACCCAAGCCGAAAGCCCATTTTTGAGCATTGCGCTTATACCAACCGCTCGCCCGATCCATTGTGTCATTAAACCAGTTTTCAGCATTGGTGCGCGCCAGTTCAAGTATGCTTTCTCCCCGCTTAACATAAGTTTCGGCTTGCAAGATAAGGCTATCAATTGTTTGCCTTAATTCTGGATTGTAAACAATCAGATTGCCAGCACCCGTTTTTAATTGTTTGATTATTTCATCGTCTTTGGTAGGTAACTTTGTCTGAAGTAAAGCATCGAACATTTCTCCAAGCTTGAGTTGCGGAAATTTCCTGGCAAACTCATAGATTTTGTTCTGAAGTTCAGCCAGCTTTGCTGCGTTGTCTTTAATTTCTTTGGAAGTTTCTATCAACTCATCCAAGCCAAGTTTTACTTCGTTGATTACCGCATCAGGCAAATTGGATTTTAATTCGACCAGTGTTCTTTGTATTGTGGATGAATCTGTGCCTGCAGTCATGACTGCATCGAACAACGCCAGCGCAAATTTGTCCGCAGGTATATATGATGGACGCTTTCCCTGGCGTGATAGAGATCTGATCAAGGGGTGGTTATACATCCTGGAGACGATGCTTAATCCTTGATGTTTTGGAGTTGGTTTTTCGGAAGAGTCATCCGCTGATTTTGCGGTCTGTGATTTTTCAGCCAACATCTTCCTTAAGATGTCTTCAAGGAATATAGCTCGTTTATCGAGCAAACCAGATATCCACTCCTGAAATTGGAGCACTGTTAAGCTCATGACGATATACACTAAAATTAAACCGATTGTTACTTCAATCAGCTCTTCCAGGTACATATTCTCCTCCTTGTTATCCAGTTTGCCAGGATTTCAACTCACGGTGATAGGCAAAATTCAATTCTTAGTATAGTGACAAATAAACGTCCGTCAAGTAGTCTTTCTTTGACGGTCAGCGATTTTCATTGCTTGATGCAGGAGGTCTACAGAAGCTCGAGAAGTGATGGTGCAATATCAGTTAGCGAGCTTAATTTTGGTCGGAGAATATTTCTGGTTGATCGAGATCCAATAAGCAGAGCAGGCACGGGATTGCTGGTATGCCGCCGAGTAGACAAGTCTTCTAGGTTGCCGTGATCTGATGTGATGATTATCAAGCCTTCATCATTGTCCCAAGAGGCAACAAGGCTCCCAAGAACCTGGTCGAAAGTCTCTAAAATTGAGCAAGCAGCTTGCATGTCCTGACGGTGACCAACAAGATCGCTAAGCCAATATTCGAAAAAGGTGAAATCATATTTTCTGCTTAAATAGGCTAAGCGGGCTCCAGCTTGTTGAGGTGTCAATGTAGGTGTGTCTTCTAATTTCAGGTGTTCTCTCCACCCCTGAGCGGTGAAGTCGGCAGCAATTGCGCGCCGTCTATAAAGATCGTTTGCGGTCATCAAGTTTAAACCGGCGCTTGTAACCGCTAAAGGTATAGCGGAATAAATCCGCCTTCCAGAATTAATGGATTCAAAATAACCATCTGGATATGCATTAATTAATGCAGCGGTCTTCCCTTGAGCGTTTAGCTTGCCAAATATCGTGCCATTTTTTAAGAAATAGGCGATGGCCGGGTTGGGTTTCGGTCCATAGTGGTATCCGAGCCTGGCTGGGACATTTATACCGGTCAGCAGGGTTGCCTGTCCCGTGGCTGACTGTGGCAAACCATCAACACCCAAGCAAGCATCGAGTGCCAGAAGGGTGGCACGCTCGCCAACAAAAGGGGGAGTCTCTGCTACTAAGGCATTACCCTGTAATAGAGACCTTAAATTAGGTAAGGTCGCATGTGCGAATGGGTTAGTTGTGTGATCTGCGGAACCCAGTCCCACTCCGTCTAAAAATAAAAATAAAATCTTCATCTTAATCCTAATATCTAATGTTCATATCAGAATTGGATAGCAATAGGGATTTTCCTTGAATGGGAACAGTATTATTGGCCTTGAAGCATTTGGTGTCGATAAGTTAACCATAACGAGGTGCGCTGCCCGCGCTCAGTACCTTCAACCCGGTTTACCAAGTGAAAGTGTTTGGATAAATTAGCCAGATCCGACTGCAACAGCCCATTTCCGGATTCCCCTGGTCTCTTAAGAAATGCATAGCATAGGAAGGTGCCGTTTTCAGCCAGGAGATGGATAAGATTGCTGACATAAACCCGTTTCTCTAGCTCTGACAAGGTGTGGAAACATCCGATGTCTAAGATCAGGTCAAACGTACCTGAAATATTACAACGATCTGTTACATCTCCGATGCGTAAATCCACCTGAACCTCAGCACGCCTGGCTTTTTTACGACCTATGCGAATTGCCCGCGGCGAGAAGTCAATACCAACTACTTGCCAACCATTTTTAGCAAGAGTGATCGCATTGGTACCCGTTCCACAGCCCAGATCAAGTGCTTTTCCATGGGCATGGGATTCAATAAACTCAACCAGCTCAGGTGGGGAAATGCCTGTATCCCAAGGAGGTGAAAGGAAATACCAGAAATTAAACAGCAGTCTGCTGATGAAACTCATCGAAAAGTGAGAGGATTGTACCCCAAAATATCTTATGTGATTAAACTGGTATGAATAGACTACCGAAAAACAAGAGGGAAATAATGATAAGCTAGAGATGATTTATTTTCATGATTTTATCCCCTGATTGGGTTATTATCGAAACAATCAGAAAACATGCTTTGACAAGGATGAAGAGATAACTTAAAATCAAGTGCTGTCTGAATTAATCAACCGGAGGAAGAGTTCACAAATGAAAGAGTATACGACTGAATTTATTCGAAATATTGCTTTGGCTTCGCATAGCGGTTCTGGAAAAACGATGCTTGCTGAGGCGTTTTTACATTACACAGGTGCGATCACTCGTTTGGGTAAGGTAGAGGATGGAACAACAGTTTCCGATTTTGAGGAGGAAGAACAGAGGCGCAATCTATCTCTATCTACATCGATAATCCCCGTAGAGTTCAAAGACCACAAAATAAACTTCTTGGATACACCAGGTTATACGGATTTCGTGGGAGAAGTCATATCGGCACTACGAGTTTCTGATGGCGCGATTCTTCTCATTGATTCTGTAGCCGGGGTTGAAGTTGGTACAGAAATCGCCTGGAATTATTGTGATGAATATAATTTGCCCCGTTTCGTGGTTGTCAACAAGATGAACCGTGATAACGCGAATTTCAAGAAAGCGCTTGATTCTGTACAGCAGATATCTGAAAAACGACTAATAAATGTGCAATTGCCATGGGGTGAAAAACTGGAATTCAAGGGTGTAATTGATCTGCTCACGATGAAAGCATATGCTGGTGATGGTGCAAAATCTCAAGATATCCCCGCTGAGTACATGGAAGAGGTGGAAAACGCCCGTATGGAACTGATTGAGGCTGCCGCAGAAGGCGAGGACGCGCTGTTAGAGAAATACCTGGAGGGAGAAGAACTCACCGCGGAAGAGATTCAACGCGGCCTACGGAATGTAATCCTGTCTGGAGAATTTGTACCCGTTTTTGTGGCTGCTGGTTCGGCTGAGATCGGGCTAGAATCTTTACTGGATGCCGTGATCAATCTCTTTCCTTCCCCCAAAGATACTACACCTGCTAAAGCTCAAGGCAAGGATGGAGAAGAAATTCTTGAACCTGTTGACTCGGGCCCACTTGCCGCCTTTGTTTGGAAAACAACAGCCGATCCGTTTGTAGGGAAGATCACCTATTTCCGGGTTTATTCAGGTAGCATGGCTTCAGATTCTCGAGTTTGGAACCATGGAAAGGGCACCGAGGAACGTTTAGGTACATTACATATCCAACGAGGCAAGGATCAAATAGGTGTCAAAGTGGTGCATGTTGGAGATATCGCTACTGTCTCGAAGCTTGGCGAAACATCTACTGGTGATACGCTGTGTGATAAAGGTCATCCATTGGAATTAACTGTGCCATCCTATCCCAATGCGCTGTACCAGGTGGCGGTTATTCCGAAAACCCAATCTGACTCAGCTAAAATCAGCCCTACACTTACCCGTCTGTGTGAAGAGGATATGACTTTGTCCTGGCATCAGGAACCAAGTACGAACCAGACGATTCTGCAAGGGATGGGTGATCAACATCTGGATGTGGCGATACGAAAAGCAGAAAACAAATTTCAGACTGGTTTGAATACGGAACTACCAAAAGTGCCCTATCTTGAAACAATTACGAAACAAGGTCAAGCCATGTATCGGCACAAGAAACAAACAGGTGGCGCTGGCCAGTTTGGTGAAGTACACATGCGTATTGAGCCTCTGAAAGAACAGGATTACGAGTTCTCGAATGATGTATTTGGTGGTGCGATTTCAAGCAATTATATGCCCGCAATCGAGAAAGGAATTAAGGCAGTAATGAAGGATGGGGTGGTAGCTGGTTTCCCTGTATTAAATGTTAAGGTTTCTGTTTATGATGGGAAAGAACACGCGGTAGATTCAAAACCTGTAGCGTTCGAGATTGCGGGTCGGGAGGCATTCAAGCTAGCTGTTCATGACGCTTCACCAGTATTGATGGAGCCAATCATGAATGTGCGTATTACCGTTCCTGAGATCAATATGGGTGATGTTTTAGGTGATCTAAATACTCGCCGGGCTCGGGTTCAGGGGATGGAGACAGAGAAAGGCAGGTCCATTGTCACTGCACACGTACCACTGGCAGAAATGCTACGTTACACGACTGATTTAAGATCCATCACCGGTGGTAGAGGGGTATTTGAGATGGAATTTTCAAATTATGAGGTTGTTCCAACTCATCTTGCCCAGGACATTATTTCAAATCGCCAGAAAGAGCTAGCTGCTGCAAGGGAAAATTAAACAGAATAATTTCGGCAACAGGAGAGTATGCCCAGTAAGTGGGTGTTGTAATAGCAATTTCGTACAATACCCACTTTTCATTTTAGGAAATAATGATACTACTTTTGAGTTTTAACTATAGATTGAGATATTCGAGGATGGAGTGACCTTTGGAGAGCGCAGGATTATGAGATTCAGCAGGATGGATGTAAAAATCATACCCACACTTACAGGATAAATTGAGACGGGATTATATTCATATAAATATCCGGCTAGAAGTGGTGCCAAAAAAGTGGAGAAAGCGGTGGCTGTTTCAGCCAACCCATAGGCGAGACCCATATTAGCACTGTTCACAAGGGAACGGATGTGAGCTGTGGCTAGAGAGCGGGAGCTCCGAAAACCCCCTAGCCAAAAATAGGCGAGGGCATACGTATAGTAATTCCTGCCGATCCAGAGAAAAAATGAAAAGAGTCCGACACCTATTTGCCCTAACAGATACCCCTTACGGGCATTCAGTTGTCCTAAGCCAAGATTTAAGATCACTATTCCTAATCCACCGATAGAGTAAAGTTGCCCGATCCGTATCAGGTCAATACCGCGCTCGTTTTGTAAATAATTAGGTGACAAAGGCTGGGGCAAATACATGGCAAATGTCGCCAGTGAAAACGCTAAAACGAAGCTGATATATCCTGAATTCTTGAATAAAGATTTGCCGGGTTCTGCTTCCGTGTAGTTATCCACGGGTTGTTTGCGAATCAACAAGATGAAGAGAGTAGATACGGCAAATATGGCTGCTGAAATTGAGAATATCCCCCTGAAACCTACACGATTGCCGATTAGGCCACCTAACATCGGACCTAATATTGTGCCTAAATTGAAGGCAGCTGATATGAGGGTGATTGCCCTGCCAACCGACCATTTCCCTCGTGCAGCGGTGATATAGCTATTTAAAGGTGCCAATACAAAAAGGGTCACACTATACAACAGCATACCCGGGACAAATAAAGTTAATGAACGTGAAATTGCCATGATGCCAGTGGCAGCCAAACCCAAAAACCATGCTAACCACATCATCGGGCGGCGACCAATTTTGTCTGCCATATAACCAGCTGGTATATGTGCTAAAGTCGCTGCGATCCCATAGGCTCCGAAAATAGCACCAATGTTAAGCGGGGTAGCACCAAGTTGTTGTAAATACAGGGGTTGAAAGGGCAGAAAAGTGCTTTCACCCAAGCCCCAGGTGAATAAAGAGATCGCTACAAAAATGATGTCACGATTCATTGGTTTTTTCTTATGGGGAAGTTATCAGACCTATGTTCAGCTTCGGTGAAATGATCAACGACTGTGACCACATTCACTTGATGGCCAACAATTCGTCTTTATTCACGAGATGCCAATTTTAAAGTGCAATAACCTGTAAATCCCTGGGTAGATCTGTAAGACAAATGGCTCCATCTTGGGTAATCACCACATTATCCTCGATGCGAACTCCATTTTGCTCCGGTAAATATATGCCTGGTTCAATCGTCAAAGTCATGCCTGGATCGATAAATTGCTCATTATCGCTGCGAATATAAGGTGGTTCATGAGCTTCCATACCCAAACCATGACCAGTGCGGTGAATGAAGAACTTTCCATAACCCGCCTGATCGATGACAGTTCTGGCTACCAGGTCTATTTGATTAGCCTTGGTTCCTGGTCTTGTTGCCTGGCGGGCAGCAAGATTGGCATTACGAACAATATTGGCAATACGCGCTTCTTCATCTCCAGGTTCACCGATTGCGAAGGTGCGGGTAATATCTGAGCAATAACCTTGATATGAGGCGCCCCAATCAATGACTAACAAGTCGCCTGCACTTATCCGTCTATCTGTAGGAGAGGCATGTGGATTGGCACTGTTTGGACCAGAAGAGACTATTGGGTGGAAGGGTAAATGAGGATCACTGCCAGCCGTGAACAATTGAAGCACCAACTCGGAAGCCAACTCACGTTCCGTCATCCCTGGTTTTATTAGGGGAAGAGTAGATCGCAAAGCAGTTTGGGCGATATCTACTGCTTTACGCATAGCCAAAATTTCTTTTTCATCCTTTCTTATCCTGAGTTCGGCTATCTCTGCCTCGGCGGATACAAATAGCGAATCTTTGGCAGCCGCTCTTAAATATTGATACTCAAGAAATCGAAGACCTCTGGGTTCGACACCTACTTTTTTGCCTGCTTCGATCTTTGCAGATTTTATCGCCTGGTAGAAAGCTGATTTCCAGTCTGTTGGGTCTTCTCCATAAGTGAAGACCTGGATTGGATCGGAGAGGTTGGTAGTTTTAGCCGCCTCTAACTCAGGTAGAACAATGGTGAGGAGTGTCTGGGGAACGAAAATCAGTACAATTGGTCTTTCGGAGAGGTGAAAGTCTAAACCAGTCAGGTACTTCAAGCTGGCACCTGGGTTGAGAACTAGAGCATCCAATGATGCGTTTTGAATATATGTTGCCAGCCGTGCTTGGCGGTCGGTGTATGGTGTTTCATTTCTCATTGTAGTAGCTCCAGGGTAAGGAATAAAGCCGATTATAGCCTAACATTTGCTCTAATAACTCTGCCAGTCCCAATGGAACAAAAACCCGTGTGTGCTAGAATAGCTGAGTGATCTCTT
>CP070639.1:88283-127084 GCA_020354045.1 Anaerolineales bacterium
TTGTTCCCAAAAGAATCATGCTGATCAAGGCTATTCTCTTCATGTTCGGATCCCTCCTGGTGACACGGCCAAGTATTGGGTGTTCAGCGCATGAACTCCTTTGAATCAAAAAAGACGCTGAATTGTTTTCAGCGACTTATTTTCACCGTGAGAGCCCCACTTACGATGAAATTAAGATTATTCAATTATATGGACAGTATATAATCATTTAGATATTTGCAAGTGGCAATTAAGGCAAATTGCAAAAAATCCAGAATACACAGCGCGCCGTAAACCAATTGAATTAATCACCCTGTACGCCCATGTACAACAAACAGCCCCCAGCAACTTTCAGGCAGGCGCATGATAAAATTAGACAGTTGAACAAAAAGCCCCGCGGTGTATCAGCACTCAGGGCACGGCCAAGCCGGTGCGATCGACTTGATATTAAGTTTATTGTTTATTGATAGTCATTCGTCGAATAAAAAAGTTGCTTCCGCATAGTAGCGTACGCCTTTGTTTGCCAGGCGCTCCTGCAGCCATTTTTGCAGCTGCGCATTTTTTTCTTCCAGGCCGGTATTTTTACTTAGCTCAGCTAAAGGGTAGTTGACATGCAGGGCCCGGGGAGAGATGGTGAAGCGGGTAGTGCCGGTTGGGAGCAGATAGCCGGCTCCCGCCAGGTACATGACCTCTTCGATCCTGAAGCGAGGGAAGATCACCAGGCCGGTTAGCTGGGGATACAGTTTTCTCAACGCCTCCACGTCCTGCAGGTTGGTGCGGTCCAGGCGGGCTTGATCTTTGTAACGGTCCACGAAAGTGTTTAGAAAATTGAGGCGAGTGATTAAATCACTGGTGGGTGGGTAAATTGTGTAAGCCTCCCCATCTGGCAGGCAATATCTAGCTAAAGGTTGCTTATTCACCAGCTCCAAACCTGAGTTTGTATTTTTGTCAGGCACAACATCGATATAAGGAATGCCAGTTACGCTTTGTTGGAAGTCTCCTGGAGCGAGCTCCCAAAGCACATGATTCCAGGGATTCAGCGCCAGACCAGGGTCGTCGGGCTCAACTACCTGTGCCAGGATATGGACCAGTCCCAACTGCTGCATGACCAGGGTGCGGTGGGCGCCGTCCAAAACCAGATAGCGACCGGTGCGGTCGTGCAGCGGCGAGACGATGGGAGGGTTGCGCAAAACCCCACTGGTGCGCACGTTCTCCAACAGGTGCGGTGAACGCTGCTGGTCATGCTGCTCATGAAGCAACATTTTATCCACAGGCAGGATGGCAAGCAGAGGTAGATCGCGAATTTTGGTCATTCAGCCAGGCGGTTTCCCCACGATAGGATCCTTTGCGGAAATTGAGCCTAATTATATCCTAACGAGTGGGGGTCTATACGATCTCGGTAAGCCCGGATTAAGTGCTGGAGTGATGCGCAAACAAGATAAGACACCTGTTGCAGTGTTTATGCAACAGGTGTCAAAAAGCTGCTCACGCTTTGTGGGTTGGGTGTTTGGGGATTGCCACACCGCTCTGGTGAGCGACTACATACCAGCCATGAAGGCCAGCCCGACGGTCCCCGGGCCGGCATGCGTGCCAACAGCTGGACTGACCTCTGAAAAGACGCTTTCAACAGATTGGATCCTCTCGGTGGCCATGGAGAGCAGTTCCCTGGCATCGTCATAGGCATTGGCGTGCAAGGTTGCCAGACGAACGGGGGATTTTCCAGCAGTTCGTTCTTCGAGCAGCTCAACCAGACGCTGCATAGATTTTTTGCGCGTGCGTACTTGTTCTAGAGCCTCAATACTCCCGTCCCGCAATTCCAGGAGGGGTTTAATTTTCAAGGCTGTCCCGAGGAAGCGCTTGCCACCGCCAATGCGCCCACCGCGATGTAAAAACTCGAGCGTATCCACAGCAAAGATGACCCCCGTGTGGTTAGAGGCTTTTTGTGCAATTTGCACCAACTCAGCCATATTGGCACCCTCATCTCGAGCCTTGGCGACAGACAAAACCTGGAAGCCCAGTGCCATGGCGACCGCCCGGGAGTCTACGATCTCAATGGGTGCGTTGGAGAACATTTCGCGAGCCTGGATGGCGGAATTCATCGTGCCGGAGAGCTTATCCGAGATGACGATGGTCAGGATTTCGTAATCTTCTTCCAAGAGGCGCCTGTATATTTTTTCAAAGGAGGCAATGGTCGCCTGTGATGTGGATGGCATTACAGAGGCTTTGGATAAACGCTCGTAAAATTCAATGGGCTGGATATCGACTCCATCTTCATAGGTTTTATCCCCCCAAATTACAACCTGGGGTGCCACATTAAGTTTGTATTTCTCTACTAGATCTTTGGGGATATACGCGGTGCTATCGGTGACAAGCGCAATTTTGGACATACCTCCTCCTTGTATTGCTGAGATAGATAGAAATATCTTGTTTAAGCATAATAGCAGCTACAAACTGTTAAAACCCGCGTGGGGTCTCAAAGTTACGAGAATAAATACTCCTTGACGCTGGATTGCTTCCATACTAAAATGCAGTGCTATGTTTGAGAATCTGACAGAGCGACTGGATAATGTATTTAAACAGTTGCGCAGGCGCGGTAAGCTATCTGAAAAAGATGTAGACCTCGCGATGCGTGAAGTGCGCCTGGCTTTGCTGGAGGCGGATGTTAACTACGCTGTGGTCAAGGATTTTGTAGGTCGCGTGCGTGAACGCTCGGTAGGACATGAGGTGTCTCGAGCACTGAATCCTGGACAACAGGTGGTTAAGATCGTCAATGAAGAATTGATCTCCACGCTTGGGTCCCCCGATCGCTTAAATCTTTCGGGGCCAAAACCAAGGGTTCTAATGCTGGTAGGATTGCAAGGCTCAGGTAAAACGACCGCCGCAGGAAAGCTGAGCCGTTTGTTGCGCTCCCAGGGCGAGCGAGTGTTAATGGTGGCCTGCGACCCGTACCGACCAGCAGCTGTGCGCCAGCTTGAAACCTTGGGGGAAAGGTTGAACATTCCAGTCCATTTCGAAGCCGGAATTAAACCGCCGGAATTGGCTGCCCGGGCTTATGACAAGGCGCAAAAGGGCGGCTACACCGTGATCATCCTGGATACAGCCGGTCGCTCACAACTGGATAACGAGCTGATGGATGAATTGCGCGCCATCCAGAAACGGGTGAGCACCGCGGAAACCTTGCTGGTGGTAGATGCCATGATCGGTCAAGAGGCGGTTAATATCGCCGGCGGCTTTGGCGAGACAGTGCCATTGACCGGATTAATATTGACCAAGATGGATGGTGATGCACGCGGCGGTGCGGCCATATCCATTCGCTCGGTAACCGGAGTTCCGATCAAGTTCCTGGGTACCGGTGAGAGTCTGGAGGCGATTGAGGCTTTCGACCCTGGTCGCCTGGCTGCGCGCATTTTGGGCATGGGTGACATGATCGGCTTGATTGAACGAGCCGAGGCAGCTTTTGACCAGGAAGAAGCTCAAAAACAAGCGGAAAAACTTATTTCTGGCGAATTTACCTTGCAGGATTTTGCTGATCAACTGCGACAACTGCGCAAATTAGGACCATTAGGGCAGATCCTGGAAATGATGCCCGGTGGAATGGGTCAGATGGCACGCCAGATCAACCCACATGAAGCTGAAAACCAGCTGAAAATGACGGAAGCCATTATCAATTCGATGACCAAGCTGGAGCGCAACAAGCCTGACGTACTGAATGCCAGCCGCAGGCGGCGGATCGCACGAGGCTCGGGAACCGAAGTGCAGGATGTTAACCGTCTGATCAAACAATACCGGGAAGCGCAACGCCTGTTTAAAACTTTGAAAAAATCAGGCCGGCGTGGAATACCACAATTATTTGGATGAGGTGATCCAAACGTTGGCTTGCCCGTCCCAGACAGTGTGATGCGTATCCTTCAACGCACCCTCTCGCATTGTCGCCAGACTGGCAAATAGATTAACTAACAAAACTAAGGAGAAAGATAAATGGTTCGAATTCGTTTGCGACGTATAGGTGCGAAGGGGCAACCCAGTTACCGCATTGTGGCTGCGGATAAGGAAAGCCCCCGCGATGGTCGCTTTTTAGAAATCCTGGGTTTTTATAACCCACGTACTGATCCAGCCACGATCCAGCTCAATGAAGAGCGGATTTACGATTGGATGAGCAAAGGTGCTCAACCGAGTGATTCGGTAGCGAAGCTTTTCAAATCGTCTGGATTACTAGATCGGTATGAACGTTTCAAGCAGGGTGAGGCGGTTGAAACACTCATGGAAGAAGCTGCTGAGGCGGAAGCAGCCCGGAATATAACCGTAAAAACACGCTAGGACGCCTCGCCCATGACTAAGTAGACCCACCCGTACGGTAGTGGTTTTACTTAGCGGGAGGTTACCCTTGAAAGAATTAATTGAGTTCATTGCCAATTCACTGGTCGACGATCCAACCCAGGTGTATGTCACCCAAATCCAGCGCGGAGTATCTCATAACCTGCGATTGCATGTGGCTAAGGAAGATATGGGGCGCGTGATCGGAAGAAAAGGGCGCGTGGCGAATGCGATGCGTGTACTTTTACGGGTGGCAGCCGCAAAGGAAGGAAAACGAGCAAAATTGGATATTGAAGAACCGAGATAAATAATGGGTAAAGGTTCTGAAACGTCTTATGAGCCCGCAGGCTCGCCGAAATTAGGCGAGCCTGCCTTTGTCGTAATTGGTAAGTTACTTCGCCCACATGGTCTGCACGGTGAATTGCTCATGCAGGTTTTGACGGATTACCCGGAGCGCATCAAACCAGGTCAAGAGGTTTATATTGGTGATGAACACCAGGTAATGCATATTCGCCATTGTCGAGGACACCATACTGGACTGTTGATTGCCTTTGAGGGTTGCAACGATCCAGAGAGTGCCGGGACGCACCGCAACAGGATGGTATCAGTCGAGGCAAGCAGTATCCCTGAATTGCCAGAAGGTGAGTATTACCATCATCAAATGATTGGTTTGCAGGTCTTATTGGAAAATGGTGAACCATTGGGCACGGTAACAGGGATCTTGGAGACCGGAGCGAATGATGTCTGCGTGGTACGCAGGGAAAACGGCCAGGAAATGCTCATCCCGATGATCGAGGCAGTCATCGTGAAAATTCAGCTGGCGTCGAGCGAGATGATCGTACGATTAATGCCAGGTTTGCTACCGGACGGGTAAGCCTTCTGTCTAAACAGGTTTGACATGCGTGAAGCGCAGATGGTATTCTGGGTGCTGGTTACCTCTCAATTTGAGCGAAGGACATGGGGAAAGATTTAATCGAACCCAAAATCTATTGGGTAGGATTTAACTTAGTAAGAGGTATTGGTGCTGCTCGAATGCAGGCACTGATGGATCATTTTGGGGATGTTGGCCTGGCCTGGCATGCACCAGCTGATGCACTTAGAGCTGCTGGTCTTGGAACGAAAGTTGTGGAAAATTTTCTTCAAGTGCGCTCAAACGTGGATTTAGAGTTAGTTTGGCAGCAAATCCAGGCGAGAGGAATCAAGGTGGTGATTTCAGAAGAGGTGGAGTACCCAGTTCGGCTCAAAGAAATTGAACTGCCACCTCCGGTTTTATATGTCCAGGGTGATTTGCAGGCAGAGGATGAATGGGCAGTTGCGATCGTTGGCACCCGACGCCTGACAGCTTATGGACGCCAGGTAACCACAGAGATCGCCAGCATGCTTGCCAGAAGTGGAGTCAGCGTGGTGAGCGGTCTGGCACGCGGCATAGATGGAGTGGCGCACAAGGCAGCCTTGGAGGCAGGAGGGCGCACATTGGCTGTATTGGGCAGTGGGGTAGATCGAATCTATCCTCCCGAACACCGTAAACTGGCTGGTGAGATCAGCCGATCAGGGGCATTGATCAGTGATTATGCCCCAGGTACACCTCCAGACGGTTTGAATTTCCCACCACGAAACAGAATTATTGCTGGTTTGTCGCTGGCAGTTGTGGTGGTTGAAGCAGGTGAGAGCAGTGGAGCATTAATCACTGCTAAGTTCGCCGCAGACCAGGGCAGGGAAGTATTTGCTGTACCGGGAAGTATTACTGCCCCGCAGAGCCAGGGGACCAATAAGCTGATCCAACAAGGAGCGTCTCCACTGTTGGATCCGGCTGAGGTGCTGGAAGCTCTAAACTTGAGGCGTGTGCACCAGTACCAGGCTGCAAGGAAGACATTACCTGCCGATGAGACAGAACTGAGACTGTTAAATATGTTGAGCCAGGTACCAATGCACGTGGATGAGATCTCGAACCAGACAGACCTGCCGATCGAAATAGTCTCTGCTACACTCACCATGCTGGAGCTTAAAGGACTGGCCCGGCAGGTAGGAGGGATGAATTATATCGCCGTGCGCGAGCTGGAAGAAAATTATGGTGTAGAATAGCTCGCTGTAGTGCCTGAACTGGTTGAGTGAAAATACACTGATCTTGCTTCAGACCGATCGTTCAGATTTACCAGGTGAAAGATGTATGAAAATTATTATGCCGTAATTATGGCTGGTGGAACCGGTACGCGCCTTTGGCCGCTCTCACGCAAAGCGCGACCTAAACAAATGTTGAGGCTGCTCGATGAACGCAGCCTGTTCCAGATATCAGTGCAGCGACTGCAGGGCTTATTTCCCCCTGAGCGCATACTGGTTGTCACTGTGAGGGATCAGGCTGATGACTTGCGCGAGCAAAGCCCCTCCATTCCAAAAGAAAATTTTTTGCTAGAACCGATGCCACGTGGTACTGCGTCGGTCATAGGATTAGCTGGTATTGCTTTAAAACAACGTGACTCGCAAGCTGTGATGGCTGTACTCACCTCGGATCATTTTATTGGCAATGAAGATGGATTTCGAAATTTGCTAGCAGCTGCCTACCATGGCGCTCAGGATGGCTTGCTGGTGACGCTAGGTATTACCCCATCTTTCCCAGCAACCGGGTACGGATATATCCAACAAGGCGATAAGATCGGTGAGTACCTGGGCAGGGAGATATTCCATGTGCTCAGCTTCAAGGAAAAGCCAGGTGAAGGACAGGCGAGAGAAATGTTGGAAACTGGCGACCATGCATGGAATTCCGGAATGTTTGTCTGGCGTATTGACCAAATATTGGATGAGTTTGCCAGACAAATGCCTGAATTGAATAATCAATTGCGCGAGATAGCAGGGGCGTGGGATAGCTCTGCGAGAGTTGAGACTTTGGAACGGGTATGGCCTCAAATAAAGCCCGAGACAATCGACTACGGGATCATGGAAGGCGCTGAAAAGGTGGCAGTTATCCCTGCTGAAAACTTGAGGTGGAATGATGTGGGCAGCTGGGATTCACTGTTTGAGGTCTTACCTGGAGATGCGCAAGGGAACATCGTCATCGGCGGGCAGCATATCGGTTTAGATACAAGCCAATCTCTGGTCTATATGGACGAGGAACACCGCTTGATCGTAACGATCGGGGTAAACAACCTGGTTGTTGTGGATACAGGAGATGTATTACTGGTTTGCCATAAAGACCAAGCTCAAAGGGTTCGCCAAGTGGTTAGTCAGCTGAAGACCGAAGATAACAATTTTATTTAATCTGGAGGTTATTGTTGGAGTCATATTGTGTAAAATGCAAGACAAAGCGCGAGCTGGTTAGCCAGGAGGCAGTATTTACTAAAAATGGATCTCCAGCAACACGCGGTTTGTGCCCGGTGTGTGGGACAAAGCTGTACAGGTTGGGACGAACGAAGGCTCACGAAGGGATGAAAGCCCCGGATGTATCAAAGGCTAATAAATCCGGAAAATTGGTGATTGTTGAGTCTCCCGCAAAAGCGCGCACGGTGGAGAGATACCTGGGTAAAGGTTATACAGTTAAGGCTTCGGTTGGGCATGTGCGTGATTTGCTGAAGTCTCAATTATCTGTGGATGTTGAAAATAACTTCGCCCCAAAGTATCGAGTCCCACGGGAAAAGAGGCAGGTAGTTAATGATCTAAAGGCCGCCGCCCGTAAAGCGAAAGATGTATATCTGGCAACCGACCCTGATAGAGAGGGTGAGGCGATCGCCTGGCATCTGGTGGAAGCTGCCCAGATTGACCCCAATGATTCTCACCGCGTTGTATTCCATGAGATCACCGAGCCAGCTATTTCGGAAGCTTTTGAGCACCCGCGCGAGATCAACATGGACCTGGTAAATGCCCAGCAAGCACGCAGGGTTCTTGACCGTTTGGTAGGTTATAACCTGAGCCCCTTGTTGTGGCGCAAGATACGCGGGCGTCTATCAGCTGGACGAGTGCAATCGGTTGCATTGAGATTGATCGTTGATCGAGAACGTGAAATTGAGGCTTTCGAGCCGGTGGAGTATTGGACGATCGCTGCCGAGCTCCTGCCAGAAGGGGGTAAGACATCCTACATTGCGAAGTTAGTTAAACTTAATGGAGAAGATCCGCAATTAAATATCGAGGCAGATGTGCAACCGATCCTGAAGGATATGGAAACGGCCTCCTACGTGATATCCAGCATTAAACGGGGTGAGCGTAAACGTAACCCTGCGGCACCTTATACCACCAGCACGCTACAGCAAGAAGCCTCTCGTAGGCTCGGATTCACCACCCGACGGACTATGTCACTGGCACAACAGCTTTATGAGGGCATTGAACTGGGAAAGGGTGAAAGCGTCGGTTTAATCACGTATATGCGCACTGATTCTACTAATGTATCGGAGCTGGCACAAAAAGAAGCGCGCCAATTTGTTGCCTCCAGATATGGTCCAAAATTTTTACCAGAAGAAGCGCCAACATATAAAACAAAAGCACGTGCAGCTCAAGAGGCTCATGAAGCGATCCGTCCGACCTCCGTTTTACGCCAACCCGAATCAATCAGGGAATTTCTGGGAAGGGACCAATACAGGCTTTACAAGTTGATCTGGCAGCGATTTGTCGCTTCTCAAATGGCAGCTGCAATATACGATACCCTGGTGGTAGAAGTGTTGGGAAAATCGATGACAGAAAATTATCTGCTGCGTGCATCTGGATCGACACTGCGTTTTCCTGGCTTTCTCACTGTATATGAAGAAGCGCGGGATGAGGACCTAAGAACGGATGAAAACGGTGAGACGCGCATACCCCCTGATCTATCAGAAAACCAGCTGCAGAAGCTGCTTAAGTTGATCCCTGAACAGCATTTTACGCAACCACCGCCGCGTTACACTGAAGCCAGTTTAGTACGTACCCTGGAAGAAAATGGGATAGGCAGGCCATCGACCTATGCACCAATCATGTCCACGCTACAGCAAAGAGGGTATGTCATGCGGGAGAATAAGCGCCTGCTACCAACTGAAACAGGTGTACTGGTAAATGACGTCATTAGCGAGCATTTCCCAAATATTGTCGATATCAGCTTTACTGCAAATATGGAATCTGATCTTGACCTGATTGCTTCGGGAGAACAGGATTGGGATGAGATCGTGAGCGAGTTTTACGGACCATTTTCAGAGCAGGTGACACGTGCTGAGCAATTAATACCTGAGATGAAAGCCGGCCCAGAGCCTATCGGACGGGACTGTCCGGAGTGTGGACATGACCTGGTAATCCGCTGGGGAAGATTTGGGAAGTTTATCAGTTGCAGTAATTTCCCTGAGTGCCGCTATACTGAAGCATGGTTGGAAAAACTGGGGGTCGCTTGTCCGAAAGATGGAGGTGATCTGGTAGAACGAAGGACACGTAAAGGGCGAGTATTTTATGGGTGTTCCAATTACCCAGGGTGTGATTTCACCTCCTGGAAGAGACCGTTACCAAAGCCTTGCGCTAATTGTGGGGGGCTGTTGGTCGTCGCTGATAAGAAAAATGCACAGTGCATCAATTGTGAGACAACGTACTCCCTAGAGGAGGTAAGCCTTGAGGAAGTGTCAGACACGGCATAAATCTTGCATCTTTCAGCGAAAATTGACTGGCATTCTATCGTAGATAATGATAGAATATTTGTGCGAGATTACCAGTCAGTCGTCCAATCATGGATGATTGAATTTGAGCTATGGAGAAAAATATGGACGCCATTCGTGAACAATTTGATAAACCGCTTGTTGTAGGAGCAGCCGGAATACTGGTGGGCATTCTTTTGGGTCTGATTTATGGATGGGCCATCAATCCGGTGGAGTGGGTGGATGCCGCAATCGTGCACTTGCGGCCAGACCTGCAAGAAGAGTATTTACGAATGTCGATTGAGTCTTACGCCAACAATCCAGATGCACCCCTGGCGATTAAACGGTTTGGCGATATGGGAGAAAATGGCAACCAGGTTCTGGATGATATCGCAGCAAATCCCGGAAAACTAAATGCGGAAACAATCCGTGCATATGCCGCTACGGTCCAAGCGCAAGTTCCAGAGGTGGCAGCTGAGCCACCTGCTGAGGGCAGCGCCGCAGCCGAGGAGGCAACTGCAAGCAGGAGTATACTAAGTTGGTTGCTACCGGTAATGTGTGTGATCATTCTCGGCGTAGGCGGTGGTGCATTTTATATGTTCTATGGCAAGGATATGATCGGCCGCTGGCGTGAGGGCAGGACTACAGTTGAGCGGACTACTGATGTGAGCGGCGAAGAACAGCAATACGAATGGACTGACTTTACTGCCATGGGAGAAGAGCCGCCACTGTTCCAGTTTCTGTCTTCCTACCAGATTGGTGACGACCGCTTCGAACACCAATTCGACATCGAATCACCATCGGGTGAGTTCCTGGGCTCATGCGGGATTGGCATTCTTGATACACTTGGCGTGGGTGAACCTAAAAAAGTGACAGCCTTCGAGATCTGGCTCTTTGAGGCAAAGTCTGCTCAAACGGATACCAAGGTATTGATGAGTGCCCATGCCTATCTCAATGAGGGGATCCGCAAGAAGCTGGAAGGTAAGGGCGAGCTGGTTCTGGCTGAGCAAGGATCTGAGCTAGTGATGGAGACGAATACCTTGCGCATGATTGGGCGCGTGGTAGATATGAGCTATGCTGCGAACGCACTGGCTGCGGATGGGGTCTTCGACCATTTGATCCTGGAAAAATCTGTCTGGCAGAGAACCTAAAGAAACGATACGGCGAGTGATCATTGCACTCGCCGTTTTAATTTAAACCAGAGGCGGATATTTTGGCCATCCAGCCGTATTATTCGATTTGTAGAATAGATAGATAAATTGTCCCACCGGGAGTCTGAACATTGATCTTATCGCCAACCCGGTGACCCATCAAAGCCTGACCGATGGGTGACTCATAGGAAATCATGCCATTACGGGGGTTGGCTTCCTTGGGTCCCACCAGGTGGTAGGTTTCAGGTTCAAAATCTTCTTCTTGAACGGTAATCCGGGCTCCAATATCGATAGTATCTTTATTCCCGTTATTGGGTGGGATAATCTCTGCATTTTTCAGCATGAATTCCAATTCCTGGATGCGACCTTCGAGGAAACCCTGGTCCTCTTTGGCTTTATGATAGTCAGCGTTCTCTGATAAATCTCCTTGTTGGATGGCTGCTCGCAGACGCTTGGCAAGCTCTGTACGGGCTGGCCCAACGAGCTCCTCCAACTCAGCCTTCAGTCTGGCAGCACCTTCGGCGGTCAGGTAGACCTGTTCATTCATTCAAATACTCCATGTACAATAAAATCATTTAGCGAGGTCATACCTGGGATATCCCAATGCCCCGTATTTGGATTAAAGAAAATCTATTTTACCAGATATTTTTATTGGGCTCCATTTGCCGATTTTTTCTTTGCAGGGATGAGAACCTGGCTCGAAACAACCCGCTTGCTCGCTATAACTAAGGTTTAGTGGTTGGGTCGAACAATTTGTTGTATTCATCCACAGCAAAACGATCAGTCATACCGGCAATATAATCACAAATAATACGTTCGAGACCACGTTGACCCATCTCCTCCTGGATGTGGTGGGGCAACATCTCAGGCTCACGTTGGTAAGCGAAAAACAGCTCGCTGATGATCCGTTCTGCTTTCATGGCCATACGTACCACCCGGTGATGGCGATACAGGTTCGCATATAGAAAATCCTTGAGCTCCCGATTGCGGCGGTGCATATCCTCACTGAAACCGACGACATTATACGGCAGGCGTTGCAGCTCTTCAACGGATTTGACGCTACTGTTTAGCAGACTCTGATGGGTAGCATCAATTAGATCGGTCACCTCCAAACCTATTAACCTGCGAATCAGGCGGTGGCGCGCAAGTTCATCAAATTCACCTCCACGCCACTCGGTGCTTTTGACCAGTACCTCCCATAATGTGATACCGGAAAGCATGGAGGGGGAGATCATGCCCGAGCGGAGGCCATCATCCAGGTCGTGAGCGGTGTAGGCGAGTTCATCTGCCACGTTTGCGATCTGGGCTTCCAGATGGCCGCGTAAATCAGGGCTGTAATCGCTGGCATCGGCAATATCGTACTCAGATTCGTGTTTTACGATTCCCTCTCGCACCTCCCAGGTCAGGTTTAAGCCCGGAAAATCTGGAAAGCGTCGCTCCAGCTTGGTGACGATCCGTAGAGACTGTTTATTATGGTCGAAACCGTCATAGTCTTTCATCAAGCGAGCCAGAGTTTCTTCACCTGAGTGCCCGAAAGGTGGATGACCTAAATCATGAGCCAGGCAAATAGCTTCTAGCAGGTCTTCATTGGCACCCAGAGCGCGGGCAATGGTGCGCCCAATCTGGGAGACTTCTAGGGTGTGAGTCAGGCGAGTGCGGTAGTAATCACCTTCGTAGTTGATAAACACCTGGGTTTTATATTCCAGGCGTCGAAAGGCCGTGGTATGCAGGATGCGGTCCCGGTCTCGTTGGAAGGTGGTACGGTACATGGGCTCATCATCCGGGTAGGCGCGACCTTTGGTGTTCTTGCTGCGGATGCCATAGGGTGCCAGGGTCTGGTCTTCAATAGCTTCGAGTTGGGAACGGGTAATTTTCATGGGTTAAGGTAGAGACATTCAATTATTGATTATAGCTACAATGATATCACGCGGAGGTTTGAGTATCGCCAGGTAGCCTGGATCAGCTGGTATTTATGTGCGGAGAAGGGTGCCGATGTTTTCACCTCTCAGTGCCTTTCCAACGTTTTGAGGTTGTTCTCCGGAGAAGATGAGCACTTCCAAACCAGTGACCTGCCGGGCCAGATCCAGGCTTTGCTCGACTTTACTTAGCATTCCACCTGTAACATCGTCGGCTCGTGAGCCTGAAAGTGCGGGTACCACTTCGGGTAAAGTGTTCGTTGTGATCAAGGAATACAGCTTGGTGCAGGTGGGGTAATCCTGCCATACTCCAGCTTCCATTCCAGCTAGCAAGACGCGGCTGGGTTTAAGCTGGTTAGCCAAATATCCGAACAAGTCTTCTGTGGAAAGAATTGTGCCTCCACGAAGGGTATCGAAGGTCACATCCCCGTGGATCACGGGGACGAGCCCCGCCTGTAAGGCAGCCTGGAGTGGCGCGATATCCCAACTGGCGACCAGACCATCCGTTGCGATTACCGAACTGGAGGGATGGATAACCAATGCAGGAAGACCTGCTTCCTGAAGGGCGAACACAACATATTGGCTAAGGGTGGCTGCTTCTTGCCATACTTGCACAAAGCCGCGCCATTCCTCATTGGTCTTAACACCCTGACGTGTGCCGAATTTTTTGGCGGTCACATGCCCAAAAGAGCCAGCTCCATTACCAATAAGAAGCTTCATTTCTGGATTATCCTGGTGGAAGCGAGCAATTTCCTCAGCCAGGCGTTTCAAGACATTTCCCCGCAGCGTCCTGGCTTGCGTTTTATCGGTGATAAGAGATCCCCCTAATTTTAGGAATTGCAAATAATGGGCTGTACTGGCAAGTTTTTCCATTTTGATCTTATGATTGTGCACCTATTTGGGTGATGATCGTACGGTGTGCACCAACCTCGAGCAGTTGGTCGCTGATCTGCACTGCCTCACCAGCAGTCGCCAAAGCGATCATGTTGCCACCGCGTCCTCCACCTGAGAGTTTTGCGCCCAGGGCACCAGCTTTCCGGGCGGTTTCCACCAGCCGATTCAGTTCTGGGCTTGAAACATCTAATTCACAGAGCAAAGCATGGTTGGAATCCATGAGAGTGCCGCACTTTTCCAGCTGACCACTTTCCAAAGCTGAGCGGGCTTGCTGTACAATTGCTCCAATCTCGTCAAAAAGACCTTCATAATAACCAGGATCAGCCAGCCAGGCCTGGCGCACATCACCTACTGCTTTAGCGGTTGGGCTAATAATGCCAGTATCCCCGATCACAAGGGTTAAGGAGGCAGGCAGGTGCAGGATCTCGATGGGCTGACCTCGCTGGAAGTAGATTGGTTTTGTATAGGTTACCACGGTATTATCGATGCCAGAGGGGGTACCATGGTAAAGCTTTTCTACCTCATAAGCCAAGGCAGACACTTGCTCTGGAGGGAAGGGCTTTCCAAGGTAGGCAGAAAAGGCTCTAATAAGCGCAACAGATACAGCTGCGCCAGAACCCATGCCCGCTGCTAGAGGGATGGTGGACGTAATACGTAAGTTACAGCCAGGGGCATAGGAGAGCTTAAGGTGGGAAAGAACCAGGTCGATGGCGACCGCCAGGGGGTGGTTAGGAGCTAGATCCAGCAGGTCGGTATCCAGCCCAATAGCTGGGGCTTGAATGTGAATATTCCCGGGTTGAGATTTAGGTTTGGGTGTTACGATGACTTTTGCCTGCACCTGCCTGACGGGCACAGCAATCGCGGGTTTTCCATACACTACAGCGTGTTCACCAAAGAGAATAGATTTACCGGGAGCTGAGGCAGAAAAGGCGGGCATATTTTGTAAACTTGATCTTGGAGAAGACTCAGCGATGGACTGGATCGCTAAAAACCTGCGGGAGGAAAGATGTAAAAGATCAGCAGGATGGAGATACCCCATATGATTATGGAGATCTGCAGAGGTCTATCAGAAAGAAGCACTTCCTCTGGGGCACCACCACTATGCTTCACTTGAATTAAATACAGATAGCGAAAGATCCCGTAGAGCACAAAGGGGATCGTTAACATCATGATGTGATTATCGGGAAGATTAGGAGCAGAGAAGGTATACAGACTGTAAGCAATAATTGTTGTGCCTGAAACAATAGTGATGAATTGGTCGAGGAGGGGGATGGTATAGCCATCAAGCACTTTACGGTGCGCGTTTGCACCTTCCGCTAAAAGTGCCAATTCAGCGCGGCGTTTACCAAACCCGATATACAGCGATCCCAAAGTGGTAACAACATACAACCAGGGTGAAAAGCGTGTTACCTGGATGAGCATGACACCTGCAGCCACTCGCAGAACAAAACCCAGGGCAATGGATAACACGTCCAGCAAAGGAATATGCTTTATCCATTTCGAGTAAACCAGGTTGAGGATTAAATATGCCGTAGCGACGTACCCAAATCCAATTGAAAGGAGAAAGGAAAGCGGGATGAGGGTTATGATCAGGATCAGTGAGAATAGCCAGGCAAAGCGGATAGACAACTGCCCTGAGGCAATCGGACGATAGCGCTTTTCTGGATGGTTCCGGTCTGCATCAGCATCGGCAACATCATTAAGGATGTAAACCAAACCAGAAAGTAAACAAAAGATAATGAAGCCGGCAATCGTATGCAGAATTTCGGGTAAGTGCGAGAGAGTCAGCTGGCGGTCAAAGACGAGCGCCGCGAACAGCACCAGATTTTTTGTCCACTGGCGCGGCCGCATAGCTTTGAAGATGGCGTAAATAGTATTCATGGATGATGATGCGCTATGATAGCACGAGTTCGCACGGTAGAAAAGGGACTGAACCTATTATTTTGGTTAACTGGCGCTCGCTTTTCGTGTTAAAATATCACTATCCTGGATCGGTGGTCGTCGCGGGGTGTCCCTGCGGCGGCGTCGGGTGATCGACTTCAATAACTGGCGCATTGTGCCTGGTATCTGCCCGTCGAAAAGTGCCGCCGTTCTTATCTTGGCTGCAAGGAGTGACGCCGATCCATGATCCTCTGGAAAGACTACCATCTTGCCCATAGTATTGAGGATGCATTAGAGACTCTCTGGAACGCCCCTGGACCTGCCAGGTTGATCGCTGGCGGCACTGATCTGTTGCTTGATCTGCAGCAGGGTCGCCACCCGCCGGTACACACTCTGGTAGACGTGAGCGCAGTCCCAGAGATGACATCCATAGAGCTCAGGCGAGAAAAGTTATTTATTGGTGCGGCTGTACCCTTAAATCGCGTTGTCCTTTCCCCATTGGTTCAGGAACACGCAGAAGCCCTGGTGGAGGCTGCCGGCTTGATAGGTGGACCTCAGGTGCGCAATACGGCTACACTGGGTGGCAATGTGGCACATGCTTTACCAGCTGGAGATGGCACCATTGCGCTCCTGGCTTTGGGTGCTCAGGCTGAAATCGCGGGAGGGTCCGGTATATACCGATCCCCATTAGAAGATCTCTATCTGGGGCCAGGGCGCTCAAGATTGGCAACACAGGAAGAACTGTTAGTTGGTTTCTACCTTCCCATTCGATCCAAAAACGAAGGTTCAGCTTTTCAGCGAATTATGCGCCCTCAAGGTGTGGCGATCGCTATCCTAAACCTGGCAGCCTGGATAAGGAGACGGGGAGATGTCATCCTGGATGTGCGCCTTGCGATTGGTCCAGCCGGTCCAATTCCCAGGCGCAGCAACGAAGCCGAGCATGTTTTGCGCGGCAAAAAAATGAGTCCAGAAGTCCGTGAGAAGGCGGTGGGATCGTTGTTAGCGGAAGCCAGCTTCCGTACCAGCCCACATCGGGCAACTGCAGAATACCGGAAATATATGGCTGGCGTATTATTGGAGAATGTTTTGGAGACCGCCTGGCAGAGGTCGGCTTCTTGATATTGATGAGGAAACAGGATGAGAATAACAGTTAATGGTGTCCAGAGGTCCATTGAAGTGCGGTTTGGTGAGATGCTATCGGATTTATTACGGGAGCGCTTGGGGCTCACAGGTACCAAGATTGGCTGCAATGAGGCCGAGTGCGGGTCCTGTACCGTATTGGTGAGTGGCGAACCAGTGCTGGCCTGTACCTATCCAGCTGGTAAAGCCGTGGGGAAAGAGGTGATAACAATCGAGGGATTAGCTAATGTTGAATCCCTTGATCAATCTCGGAAAACAGCACGACAAGTTGAGCTTCACCCCCTGCAACGCGCATTTATCACGCACGGAGCAGTCCAATGTGGGTTTTGTATTCCGGGTCAAATCGTGACTGCTTTTGCGCTTCTACAAAGCAATCCTGATCCAACTGAAGATGAGATTAAGTATGCTTTGAAGGATACTTTATGCAGGTGTGCTGGCTATCCATCGATCATACGTGCGATCCAGTCTGCAGCCAAGGCGATGCAATCCGATGCTGAAGAGATCAGTGAGCCGGAAATCCCCGGCATAACGCATGATTTTAGAGTGGTTGGCACACAGCTAATTCGACCAGACGCAGTGGAAAAAGTTACTGGTAAAGCGTTATTTACCGATGATCTGAAATTCCCAGAGATGTTACATGCCCGGGTGAAACGAGCGGGGGTGCCACATGCAATTGTGAAAAGTGTTAATGTTGAGGGGGCGCGTAGCCTGCCAGGTGTGGTGGCTGTCTTGACCGCTGAGGATATCCTGGGCGAGGTAAATCATGGCTTGGTAGTCTATGATTGGCCCACGTTGGTGGGAATTGGGGAACGAGTTCGTTATGTCGGTGATGCAATTGCTCTGGTGGCTGCGGAGACGAGGGAGATTGCCACCCAGGCAATAGAGCTAATCGAAGTCGATTATGAAGCGCAGCCTGTCATATCTCACCCGGTGCAATCTCGCCAACCTGATGTGCCTCAACTGCACCCTTCCGGGAACCTGTTGAAGCACATCAAGGTGCGCAAAGGGGATTTGGAGATAGGTTTCCAGGAAGCCGATTTGATCCTGGAGCATACTTTTCACACAGCGATCACGGAACACGCCTTTATCGAGCCGGAGTGCAGCATTGCACGACCTCTGCCTGATGGGCGCATGGAAATCTATGTGGGTTCGCAGATCCCTTATTCCGACCGACACCAAGTAGCCCGCACGTTAAACTGGCCGGAGGAACGGATCCGGATCGTGGGCCAGCTCATGGGGGGCGGCTTCGGCGGCAAGGAAGATATTGCTGGTCAAACGCATGCCGCGCTACTGGCACTTGCCACTGGGAAAACGGTCAAGCTATTGTTTGATCGTCACGAGAGCCTGTTGGTACATCCTAAACGCCATGCCACCCAGATCCAGGTGAAGATGGGTGCTAAATTAGATGGCCGCCTGACAGCTGTTGAGACAGAGTTATATGGTGATACGGGCGCTTATGCCTCCTTAGGCGAGAAGGTATTGACGCGAGCGACTACCCATTCCTCTGGTCCATATGAGGTACCTCATGCTCGCGCGGATTGCTATGCGATGTACACAAATAATCCACCAGCTGGCGCTTTCCGTGGTTTTGGGGTCACTCAATCCGCCTTTGCTATCGAGTCAATGATGGACATGTTAGCTGAAAAACTGGGGATGGATCCCGTTGAATTACGCCGACTGAATGCTTTAAGGGTGGGTAGCGAGACGAATACCGGACAAGTACTGACGGAAAGTGTGGGTTTACTGGAGTGTATGCAGAAAGTTGAGGATGAAATGAACCACCTGTCAGGTGGTCAGCCATTCACGCCAAAACGAGTGGAGGGTGCTCCACACCGGGTGCGGGCATGGGGATTTGCCGCAGGATACAAAAACACTGGCTTGGGAGGGGGTGCACCGGATAAAGCTGCAGCTGAAGTTGAGTTATTTGCGGATGGCATGTTAGAGGTGAGGACTTCCTCTGCGGAGTTGGGGCAGGGTCTGGTAACTGTCTTGCAGATGATCGTAGCGGAGGAGTTCAACCAGACGCCCACCAAAGTCCGGGTGGTGGTGATGGATACTGACCTGACGCCGGATGGAGGTCCTACTACCGCCTCGCGCCAGACATATGTGACCGGAAATGCTGCCAGACTGGCTGCGAACACCCTGCGCCAGGCAGCTGTAACTACATTGGCAGAAAAGTTTGACCAGCCACCTGATAAAATTCGTTTTGTGGAGGGACTGGTGCAAGTTAATGGACAGGTCGTTCCCCTGGGTGAGGTGGTTGGGGCGATGCAGGCGGAGGGTCGTGAACCGCGTGTTTTATACGAGTATTGGGCACCAGAAACCAAGCCATTAGGACAGGGTGGCGACATGCATTTTGCGTTTTCATTTGCAGCACAGGCAGCAGAGGTTGAAGTTGACACACGGACGGGTGAAGTGAGCGTGCTGAGGGTGATCGCTGCCAGCGACGCGGGGCAGGTGATCAACCCGTTAGGTTTCCAGGGCCAGGTTGAGGGTGGCGTTGTCATGGGCTTAGGCAATGCCCTGACTGAAAACTTTATTGTTGAGCAGGGGCAAGTGTTCACGGACAGGCTAGCGCGCTACCGGATGCCTTCCATCGTCCAGACACCTGAGATTATTTCGATTTTGGCATCGCATCCTACAAAGGATGGCCCTTATGGCGCAAAGGGAATCGGTGAACTGGTCAGCATACCCACTACACCAGCGATTACGAATGCTATCTATCATGCGGTGGGTGTGCGCATTGACAGGTTGCCGGTTGATCAGGAAGTGATCATCCAGCATTTGAAAGGGAAAGTAAAGCAATAAATTGTGGGGTACGGTTCACCTGCAAGTCTAGTGATATGTACAGCGGTTAAGAGCCTAAGCTAACTGGATAACCTATATGACAGAATCGATAAACCCCCGCTGGTTTGATTGGGCACGTGAAATCCAGGCACTTTCGCAAACAGGCTACCACTACGCTGAGAACGAATATCAAAAAGAACGCTACCGGCGTTTGTCCGAGATTGCGGCCGAGATGATGAGTGAGTATTCTGGCAGCGACCTGGATCAAATCCTCAACCTTTATCTCACCCAAAGTGGTTATGCCACACCGCGCGTGGATGTGCGCGGGGCTGTTTTTATGGAAGATAGGATACTCATGGTGCGCGAGCGACAAGATGGAGGCTGGACATTACCAGGTGGTTGGGCAGATGTGGGAGACGTACCTTCCCAGGCAGTGGAACGCGAAGTGCTTGAGGAGGCGGGATTTCAGGTTAAAGCGCAGCGGGTCATTGGTGTGTATGACGCCAACCGCACGGGTCCCCTCGAACTTTTTCATGCTTTTAAGGTTGTTTTTTTGTGTGAGCTGCTGGGTGGTGATGCTCGCCCTAGCATAGAGACTACTGACGTGGCTTTTTTCGACGCGCATGAACTCCCGGAGGTGTTATCTGGAGAACGGACAAAGCCGAAGCATCTAGAGGATGCATTCGCAGTCCTGCGAGATCCTAATTTACCCACTGTATTTGATTAGGTTGTAGCTTTGACGACCAGGGAGTTTCGACGCAATAGTTTGACCGAGCTGCCTGTAAGCTTCGCTGGACGAATCTTTCGCAGCCCCATGCCTTTCCAAAGAGGTGATGAGGCAGGTGATTTATTCGAACAGATCAAGCAGCAAAATATCTCGGTAATCGTTTTGTTGGCTTCTGATCGAGAATGTTTGGAAAATAGCAGGCGCGATTTGCGCGCGTATTACACAAGTGAAGGGATAAAGGTGATATACCTGCCCATACCTGATTTTGGAGTGCCCGAGCCTGAGTCCCTGGATACCGCCCTCGCTGATACGATAGACTACTTGTGCGCAGGATCCAATGTCCTGGTTCACTGCTTAGCAGGGATTGGAAGGACCGGCACATATTTAGCCTGTCTGGCGAAAAGAAGCCTGGGGATGAATGGGGATCAGGCGATCGGGTGGGTGCGGGAGGCTATTCCAGGAGCTTTAGAGACGAGCGAGCAGATTCGGCTTGTGCATGAGTTTTAAGACCAGGAGGCGAAAGAATGCTGATTACAAATGCGAATTTAATCACCTGGGGGGAGGAGAACAAAATTTTAATAGACCAAGCCATGCTAATTAAAGATGGAAAAATCGCCCAAATCGGCTCGAAGAAAGAGCTGGCAGCGCTTTATCCAGAGGTTGAACAGTTGGATGCGAGAGGCCAGTACGTGATGCCTGGGAATATTTGTGCACATACGCATTTTTATGGCGCCTACGCACGGGGATTAGCCATACCTGGCTCTGCCCCCAAGGATTTCCCGGAAATCCTGGAAAAACTCTGGTGGCCTTTGGACCGAGCCCTGGACGCGGACTCTGTACGTGCTTCCGCTGATGTAATGCTGCTGGATGCTATCAAGCATGGCACAACCACATTGATAGACCATCATGCCTCCCCTAATGCAATTGAGGGCTCATTAGATATGATCTCTGATGCAGTCGATCAATCGGGATTGCGCGCAGTGCTGTGCTATGAGGTCACCGATCGCAATGGAATGCAAGGGGCGGAGACCGGGATACAAGAAAATTTACGATTTATTCAAAGGAGCATGTCTGGTAAGGTGGCAGATGGCCGGGTGGCGGGTATGTTCGGGCTGCATGCCAGCCTGACACTTTCTGAGACATCCCTGGAAAAATGCCGATCCCTTGCTCCGGATGGAATTGGCTTTCATATTCATGTCGCCGAGCATGAGGCTGATGAGTATGACAGCCTGGCAAAATCAGGGTTACGCGTGGTGGACAGGCTGCATAAGCACGGCATACTGGGACCGCGCAGTATTGTGGCCCATGCAGTACATGTGGATACCCAGGAAGTGAATTTACTGCTCGAAAGCGGCACATGGGTCACCCACCAGCCACGTTCCAATATGAACAACGGCGTGGGTGTTGCCCAGGTAGAATCTTTGTTACGCCTCGGTGTACCGGTTTGTCTTGGCACAGATGGTTTCTCACACACTATGTGGGAGGAGTGGAAAACAGCTTATTTATTGCATAAAGTCTGGCACCGCGATCCAAGACGGATGAATGGCTCAGATGTAGCTAAGATGGGTGCTGTAAACAACGCAGCACTAGCCGGGTCATTCTTTCCAGGAGCTCCATTAGGTGTCATCAAATCCGGTGCCCACGCCGATTTGATATTTGTGGACTACAAGCCCTATACTCCATTAACGCCCGGCAACCTGCCCTGGCATATCTTATTTGGGTTTCATGAGAGCATGGTCACCACTACGATGGTAGCTGGGAATGTACTCATGCGGGATCGGAGGGTTCTAACGATGGATGAGGAGGAGATCGTGGCGCGGGCGCAGGCGTTAGCGCCGGGTGTTTGGCAAAGATACCAGGATCAGTTTGAATAGAAGCGTAGAGCATATATAAGAAATTATATTTGGAGAGTGAAATGGCAGATAAGCTACCGACAATAGCAATCCTGGGGGGGACGGGGAAGGAGGGGCCGGGCTTAGCAATGCGCTGGGCGGTATTGGGATATCCAATTCTGATTGGTTCGCGGCAAACTGAGAAAGCCCAGGAAACTGCTTCCAAGTTGAATGAACAGCTCGGTTTAACCAGTATTCAGGGGATGCAAAACAACAATGCAGCCCAGCACGCGGATATCAGTGTGCTTACTGTGGTTTTTAGTGCGCATGAGAGTGCCGTTCTCAGCCTGAAAGAGGCTCTGCAAGGCAAGATCCTGGTGGATACGACAGCCCGAGTGGATTTTCGAGACCCAAAACCACCAAAACACCCCGCTGCAGCACGGCATGCACAGAATGTGCTTGGACCCGGGGTGAAAGTGGTAGCAGCATTTCAAACTGTACCCTTTCATATCCTTCGGAAAAATCTGGGTGAGCAACTGGACACTGATGTGCTGGTGTGTTCTGATGACCTGGAAGCAGCCAAAATGGTCATGAAACTTTCTGAGGCAGCGGGTATGCCGGCTTATTATGCTGGCAACCTGGACAATGCGGTGGTCGTGGAAGGATTGACAGCGATCATGATCAGTATGAACAGCCATTACAAGGTGAAAACCGCCAGTATTGGGATTCATGGGATCAACCAGGAATGACTTTAGTAAATCGGTGTCACTTTGAGAGACAGCATAGAATGGTTAATCCCTGCAAGCAGGGCATTTTTAGGGTGGTTTTAGGAGATTCTTTGATCGTTGCTCTCCCTCAGAATAAAAGCCTGATTGAATTGGTTGTGTCCAGTCATATTTGTTGGGAATTATGCTAACTATCACTCCGATTGCAGGTATTCCATTGATCCAGCCAGGTGATGACCTGGTCGAGATCATTCTGGATGCCCTAGAACATAATAATCTAACCCTGCTTGATGGTGACATCCTGGTGATCACATCCAAGATTATTTCCAAAGCAGAGGGGCGACAGGTAAACCTGGCAACTGTCCAGCCTTCTCAAGAAGCCCTGCAGCTTGCCGGATGTGTGGAAAAAGATGCAAGGCTGGTAGAACTGATATTAGGCGAATCCAACCAGGTGCTGCGTAGTCGACCGGGGACAATCATTGTGGAGCATCGCCACGGGTTTGTGTGCGCCAATGCTGGCATTGACCATTCCAATGTCGCTGGGGAAGGAGATCAGGCGGAGGAGTGGGTACTGCTTTTACCCGCCGATCCTGAGGCTTCGGCTCACCAACTGCGGCAACGCCTGGAGGCGCATACCAACGTTCGGATCGGGATCATGATCATTGACTCGCACGGGCGTGCCTGGCGAATTGGAACCGTTGGCATGGCGATCGGTTTAGCGGGGATACCAGGAGTCGTAGATCTGCGCGGCAGGCCAGATCTCTTTGGGTACAATCTGCGCATTACACAGATTGGGGCAGCAGATGAGCTGGCAGCTGGGGCTTCATTAGTGATGGGACAGGCAGCTGAAGGTACGCCGGTTGTGCATGTGCGCGGTTTCCCCTACCCCTTAAGGGAAGGTTCACTTGCCGAGCTGTTTCGCCCACGCCAGGAAGATCTATTTCGTTAAAAATGGTGACAGTTATGAAGGTTTGATAATGGGATGGTAACTTAATTGCCAAATACGATGGAACATGAATTTTGGAACCAACTGGATGATCTCATTATGCACACCCAGGTAATCATCGATCGACCTGCGGGACAGGGACATCCTAGTTATCCCGAAATGGTATATCCAGTAGATTATGGATATCTCATCCAAACTACCTCAAGCGATGGTGAGGGGATTGACTTGTTCAGGGGATCTGATTCGGGTCAATTACTCAACGGATTGGTGTGTACACTAGACCTTCAAAAGCAGGAGTCCGAAATTAAGCTGCTGGTTGGCTGCACAGCAGAAGAGCAGAACAAGGTGGTACAGTTTTTAAGAAACCACGGCATGCCTGCGCTGCTGATCAAACGCGATGAGAATCCGCTCTCATGGTTGCTCTCACGCCGGTCAGTACGTAGATTTACGAAAAAAAATGTGCCAAGTGTTTTGGTTGAAAAAATTCTGGAGGCTGCAATTCAAGCACCTTCAGCCCACAACCGCCAACCTGCTCGTTTTGTGGTTATTCAGAAGATAGAAACCAAGCGTCGATTAGCCGAGGCGATGGGGGGTGAATTTCTGCAGGACTTACTTCAGGACGGCGTACCAGAAGCAGAAGCCAAAGGAATAGTGGGGCGTTCCCGGCAGCGCATTACGGAGGCACCGACAGTTATCCTGGTGTGCCTGGAGTCAGGGAGTCTGGACGAGTATCCAGACCAGAAGCGCCAGGTGGCTGAATATAAAATGGCAGTGCAAGGTGTTGCCATGTCAGCTGAAAACTTGCTGCTGGCGGCCCATACCCTCGGTCTGGGTGCAGTTTGGCTGTGTGCACCCTTATTTACACCCGAAACAGTTGGTAAAACCTTGTGTTTACCCGATAGCTGGGAGCCCCAGGGATTAATCTTGTTAGGTTATCCGGAGAAGTACCCGAAAGGACGCCCACGCCGATCAATTGCAGAAGTGACGCGCTTCGATTGATTGACGAAGCTCATGAACAGAACCGGTAGATATAAATATGGATAAGATTGTGGCACTTGCTGGAGGTGTAGGAGGAGCAAAGCTGGTACATGGCTTAAGTCAATGTCTGACACCTGAGCAACTGGTGACCATTGTGAATATAGGAGATGATTTTAATCATCTAGGTCTCAGAATCTGTCCTGATCTGGATACAGTTTGCTATACCTTGGCGGGAAAAGCCAACCTGGCGACAGGCTGGGGTAGGGCAGGAGAAACCTGGAATGCATTGGAGAGTCTGGGCGAGATTGGTGGCCCAACGTGGTTTCGTTTGGGAGACCTGGATTTAGGCACGCATCTTGAGCGCACGCGGCGCCTCAGGTCTGGTGAACCGCTAAGTAAAATAACGAAGGATTTCTGCTGCTCTTGGGAAGTAGAATTTACAGTTTTGCCAGCCTCTGATGACAACGTACCCACTTGGGTGTATACTGAAGAGGGTGAGTTGCCTTTTCAAGAGTATTTCGTGCATCGCCAGTGCCTACCAAAGGTGTCTGGATTTAGATTTGCAGATGTGGAGGCCGCCAAACCTGCGCCGGGGGTGTTGGAGGCGTTGGGGGATGCCAGACTGGTTATTATATGCCCATCTAATCCGTGGGTAAGTATTGGGCCAATCCTGGAGATACCAGGAATTCAAGAGGCGGTTGCCTGCCGGACTGTCATTGCTGTTTCGCCAATTATCGGTGGCGAAGCGGTTAAGGGTCCAGCTGCCAAGATGTACAAAGAGTTGGGCATCCAGCCTTCTGCCCAGGCTGTTGCGCAACAGTACGGCAGCTTACTGACAGGATATGTGATTGATCTTGTGGATAAGGGGCAAGAAGAGGCATTACGCCACGCTGGCCTTGAGGTCCTGACGGTTGACACGCTGATGAAAACTAACGCGGACCGTCACAGGTTAGCCAAACAGGTGTTGGATTTTGGAGAACAGGTATTTGATCGTAAAAACAAATGATCATTCACCTTTGGAGAAGAAAAGAGTTCGCCGAAGCGTCATATTCTTATTGAGTATTTTGCAGAAAGTTGGTGCAGAAAGGAAAGCGACATCGTGACACTTTGGGCGATAGTGCCAGTAAAACCATTAGGGCGAGGTAAATCACGTCTGTCAGGTGTGTTATCTCATGAACAGCGGACAGACTTAAATCGCCATTTACTATTGCATACAGTCGATACTTTGACCGCAATACCAGATATTGAACATGTGCTGGTTGTCAGCCGTGATCAGGAAGCTCTGGCGTTAGCCAGGGAACATGGCGCCAGGACTATTCAAGAAAATGGATCATCGCATCTAAATCTGGCACTGGCTCGTGCCACAATCATTGCAAAGAGTTATATTACACGTGGTGTGCTGATCGTCCCCGCGGATTTGCCATTAATCACAAGCGAGGATGTGCGTGCCATGCTGGATCTGGCCAAACCACCACCCGTTGTCGTGGTAGCACCTGATCACCGCCAGCAAGGAACGAATGCATTACTGGTTTGCCCAACTGGATTGATTGAATATGAATTTGGCCCTGGCTCGTTTCAACGGCACTGCGAGCGAGCAAAACTGGCTGGGGCGCGTCTGGAAATCTGCAAGCTGCCCTCGCTGGCATTGGATGTTGACCTGCCAGAGGATTTAGAATTGGTTGAGGAAGAACTGGGTGCAGAATTTGGTGTTTAACCAGGAATAGAAGCCGGTTCTTTGTTTGGTTCAACTGTAAGCAGAAATATATTAGAATTAGCTGTAAAAGTCGCCCAGTCAGCGCGCTGATCTTCATTACTAAATAACTTACCCTGGAGGAGATTATGACTGAAAGAGTTGCTCTCTATTTACAAGACGCGCATGATTTACGAGATGGTCTGGATTACGTGCGCTATGCGGAACAACGCGGGTTTGAGGCCGTATGGCAGGCCGAATCTCGCCTTGTACGTGATGCCATCGTACCCATGGCTGCCTACGCAGCGGTCACCGAGCGACTAAAAGTAGGTTCCGGGGTGATCAACAACTGGACCCGCAATATTGGTCTGTTAGCGGCGACCTTCCTCACCCTGGACGACCTGGCACCTGACAGGATCATCTGTGGAATCGGTGCGTGGTGGGACCCGCTGGCACGCAATGTGGGTATAACGCGGAGAAAACCGCTTACCGCCATGCGCGAGACCGTGGAGGTTCTGCGCCGTTTGCTTAATATGGAGCGTGTCACTTTTCATGGCGAATTTCACCAGGTTGATGGGATCGAATTGGATGTAGTCCACGGACGACGGGAACCACGCAATGTACCGATTATGATCGGGGCAACCGGTGACAAGATGATGGAGATGACGGGAGAGATTGCTGATGGAGTGGTGTTGAATTACTGTGTGCCACCCGAATATAATGACCGGGCAATGGAGCTCCTGGAGGCTGGCGCCCGTAAGGCTGGTCGTAACCTGGAGGATATAGACAGACCGCAACTGGTGGTTTGTTCGGTTGATAATGATCGGGAGCGGGCCATCGATACTACACGCGAACTGCTCACTCAATACCTGGCCCAGCAACCACACATTGCCAAGGCTTCGGGTGTTTCCGATGCGGTGGTGGAAAAAATTCAATCCATCCTTGGTTGGCCTGCCACACATGAGCAGATTCGAAAAGCCAAGCATCTGGTTCCGGATGAATTGATCCATAAAATTACTGCATCAGGAACACCAGAGGAGGCGCGTGCCAAGGTAGAAGAATACCGCAAGCGCGGCTGCACCTGCCCGATTTTATATCCCGTAGGTGGGGATGTCAAAATGCTCATTGATACATTTAAGCAGGTGTAGGCAAGTTGAGCACTGGAGAGAAACAAGCCAATTCGCTCTCCTGCTTTGTATGTGGGGTAGCTAACCCAGTCGGGTTGCAACTCAGATTTTACAGTCACGGGGCTGAGCAAGTCGAGGCAGAGTACATTGTGCCCGAGCACTATCAAGGTTATCCTGGTCTGGTTCATGGAGGCATTGTGGCAGCCATGCTGGATGAAATTTGTGCCCGAGCACTCATGACAGGTGAAAACCCAAGATTTATGTTCACCGCACGCCTGGAATTGCGCTACCGGAAAAATGTCCCTGTGGGTCAGCCGTTGCGGCTTTTAGGGAGAGCACTCAAGAACAAAGTTCACGCTGCGACCTCTCACGGCGCTATTTACAATGCTGAGGGCGAGTTACTTGCTGAGGCCGAAGCATTGCTGGTTAATATTCCAGCAGATATGCTTACCTCAGAAAATGCAAAATTGTTGGGATGGCGTGATTATGAGGAATAAGCAAGTGCCGGGCTGTTTAATTGGCTTTGAAGCTGGAATGGAGAGCACGCTATGATCATTGAATACCAGCGTCCGAAAACTATAGAGGCAGCCCTTAAACTCTTACACCGCGCAGAACCTGTGAGCTTGCCTATGGGTGGCGGTACCGTATTGAACCAGCCCACCGATGAGGAATACGCGGTAGTTGATTTGCAAGAACTGGGTCTTGACGCTCTACAGGTGCGCGGTAATCACTTAATCATAGGAGCCACGCTGAAATTACAACGCATGCTGGAGGATGAGGCAACACCACAGGCGTTGCGGGTGGTGATTCAGCGAGAAAGCACGTACAATCTACGCCAGATGGCAAGTGTGGCTGGTACGCTGGTATCTGCAGACGGTCGCTCCTCTTTCGCGACAGCTATGCTGGCACTAGACGCCAGTATGATCTGGTTGCCTGGTGAGGAGCCAATACGCCTTGGTGAGTTTTACCCTACTAGGAAGGGGAGTCGACGCGGCAAGCTAGTTGCCCGGGTGGAAATTCCAACCCATGTAAAATTTTCTTACCAGGATGTGGCGCGCACACCGGCGGATTTACCAATTGTAAGTGCTGCGCTGGCTGTCTGGCCTTCAGGGAGGACCAGACTGGCACTGGGGGGCTTCGGAAAAGCGCCGATCCTGGCTATGGATGGACCTGAAACGCACGGATTGGAGAGTGCTGCCCAGTCTGCCTATGCCCAGGCAGGGGATGAATGGGCGAGTGCTGAATACAGGCAAGAAATAGCAGCCATCCTGGCAAGGCGTTGTTTGGAGGCGTTGAAATGATGGTTGTCGAAGGAATCAGCCTTAAACTGGGGTGCGATGATGGGGAATCTATTCAGGTGCGCGCACATCGGCTTCGACAAGAACCTCTCCAGATTTCTCAAATTGTAAGCGCAGGATGATCGTATCGCCGGGGTTTAGATTTTGTTTGAGGTTGACCAGCATAATGTGAAAACCACCAGGTTTTAGTTCGATGTTCCCTTGCGCGGGGACCTCGATTTGCGTGACCATTCTCATGGTGGTAATGTCGTTTTCGGTCTGGCTGAGGTGCAATTCTCCTGCTTCGGCAACATCGCATTCCACTCCGAGCAGCGTATCTGCTTGTCTGCTATGGTTATGGATGAGCATATATGCTGCGCTGTTCATGCTTGTTGTTTGAGTATCCGCCATTTCTCCCGCAGGCTGGCCTTCATGGGAGTGACCTGGCGTGGAAGTCGTGGAGACAGACCGAACCCAGGGTGATTCAATGGAAATCGGTGTGGTTTCCATGACTGTCTTTCCACAAGTAGATGTAACCAAAGCAATGCAGACGACTATAATCAACCAGATTAAAGAGCGGATGTCCATGCGCACCCTAGCGAGTTAAATAAATAGTTATTTCTCGGGAGGAGCTATTAAGCATTATCTATTATTGATCGAAATGTCGAACAAAATAATTATAATACATGTGAATAGCGACACAGACGAAGGGGTTGCTGGAATCCAATGGTAGAGCGAGGATTTCCAGGCAGTTCAGGTCTCTCCACAAAGAGTCTTTGCCTGACTTTGGGCATTATAATTATTAGGATACTCTTATTCCAAGAAAACAAAATGCGGCATGATGGAAGATAATTTATTACCCATAAACCAAATCCTGCATGGTGATTGCATGTCACTGCTGGCTGGCTTGCCTGAAAACTCTGTTGATTTGGTGTTTGCAGACCCACCTTATAACCTGCAGCTGCAACAGGAACTACTCCGTCCGGATGCCAGTCGAGTGGAGGCTGTCGAGGAGGGCTGGGATAAATTCAGCAGTTTCGCAGACTATGACGAATTTACCCGCCGCTGGCTTAGTGCCTGCCGCAGGGTGTTGAAAGAGGATGGCACACTCTGGGTAATTGGTACCTACCATAATATCTTTCGCGTGGGTGCCATTCTACAGGATCTGGGCTTCTGGGTTCTGAATGACATCACCTGGATTAAGACTAACCCCATGCCCAATTTTCGCGGCGTGCGCTTCACCAATGCCCAAGAAACATTAATCTGGGCACAGAAAAACAGGGGTAGTTCCTACACCTTCAACCATCATGCCATGAAAGCGTTCAATGGCGACTTGCAGATGCGGAGCGACTGGTATATACCCGTCTGTACAGGGAAGGAACGCCTCAAGGTGAATGGAAAGAAAGCGCATGCCACACAAAAGCCGGAAGCCTTGTTATACCGGGTGTTGCTTTCCAGTACGAACCCTGGTGATATCGTGCTTGATCCGTTTTTTGGTTCCGGCACCACCGGTGCAGTGGCTAAAAAGCTGGGACGGATGTGGATCGGGGTGGAACAGGAGGCCGGTTACATCAAAATCGCCCAACGCCGGATCGATCAGATCAAAGGTAAACAAATCGCAGAAGATGTGTTCACTTTTGAGAATAAGCGTAACCAGCCGCGTATCCCTTTCGGAAATTTACTGGAATTTGGCTTACTCCAGCCTGGAGAGCAGCTGTATTTTGGTGTAGATGGTGACCAGAAGGCGACTATTCTTGCAAACGGGCATATCCGCTGCAATGGCCTGGAAGGATCTATACACAAGGTGGCGAAAGAACTTAAAAAAGCTCCCTGTAATGGCTGGGAACAATGGTTTTACTTGGATGCCGCTTCAGGAGAGCGCTACGAGATCGATAGGCTGAGGCAGATAGTCCGGCGTATATTCAAACAAAACGGGTAATTAGCGATTAAAAAGTAGGTATAAATCATGAGGATACAACTTTGGGTCAATGAGAACCAGCATGATCTTGAGACTCCTGTGAGTGAGAGACTGCTGGCTAGCCTGCGTTCCCTGGGTTATTTTGGTGTTAAGCAAGGTTGCGAGACGGGTGAGTGTGGAGCCTGTACAGTTTTACTCAATGGCAAGCCTGTCAATTCTTGCGTAATGTTGACCAGCCAGGCAATTGGACAGCGGGTACAAACGATCGAGTCGGTGGGTCAGCATCCTGAACAGGGCTGGAAGAGCTCCCCGGGCTTGCATGCTCTGCAACAATCCTTTGTTGAAACGGGGGCCATCCAGTGTGGATTCTGCACTCCAGCACAAATCCTGGCAGCCAAGGAGTTGATAGAAAGGCATCCAAGCCCAACCGAGGAACAGGTAAGAGAGGCACTTTCAGGTGCGCTCTGCCGCTGCACAGGTTACCTGAAGCCAGTACAAGCCGTGCTGCGTGCTGCAGCGGTGATGAGGGGCGAACAGGTAGAGCCGGTCGGAGGTGAGACCCCGTCCATACCGGCACCCCCTGATTGGCTCCCGGAAGAAGGCTACTCTCCAGAGCAGTATGGCAAAATCGGTGAGGAGGCTGCTATAACAACCCCAGAAACCCTGGTGATCAGTGCGCGTGTAATGCCACAAATCGCGCAGGCTCCCCAAGCAGAAAGCTGGAGAAGTGTGGGCAAGCCTGAACCAAAGGTGGATGCAGTAAAGCTAGTGCAGGGCAAGCCAGCCTTTGCAGCGGATATGGAGGCGCGCGGCATGCTGTACGCGAAAGTGCTGCACAGCCCTGTGGCACATGCCTGGATAAAGCATATTGATACGAGTCAGGCAAAAGCCTTGCCGGGTGTAAAAGCAGTGCTTACCTATCAAGATATCCCCCGGGTCATCTTTTCTACTGCGGGACAATCAGATCCCATCCCTGGACCATTAGACACTTTTTCGTTGGATAAAAAAGTGCGCTTTGTGGGTGACAGGGTAGCAATGGTTGCGGCAGAAAGCGAGGAGATCGCAGAAGAAGCACTCAAATTGATTGAGGTTGAATATGAGCCTCTGCCCGCGATATTAGATATGGCCGAAGCCCTGAAACCGGATGCACCGCTGCTGCACGACGAACCAGAATATGTGAATTTTGCAGATTCTGACCCAAGCCGCAACCTAGCGGCAGAAATTCGCATCGATATCGGGGATGTTGAAAAAGGATTTGCTGAAGCTGATCATATTTTTGAGGCTGAATACGAGGTGCCTAAAGTACAGCAAGCCCACATTGAACCGCATGTGGTCCTGACTTACTGGGATGAAGATGACCGTCTGGTCATTCGCACTAGCACGCAGGTCCCGTTTCATGTCCGCCGGATTATCGCTCCGGTTCTGGGTTTGCCTGTCAAACGGATACGGGTGGTGAAGCCGCGTATCGGTGGTGGTTTCGGCGGCAAGCAAGAGGTGCTTATCGAGGATGTCGCGGCTCACCTGACAATTGCAACGGGCAGACCTGTACTGTACCAGTATACGCGTGAAGAGGAATTTACCGCTTCACGCTCGCGGCATCCCATGCGCATTCGCATGAAAACTGGTGTGAAAGCCGATGGGACACTGACAGCCAATGCCATGTACGCGTTAAGTGATACTGGGGCGTATGGCTGCCATGCACTGACCGTGACAGGCAATACAGGTCATAAGTCTATGGCTCTCTATGTGGGTGATGGGCGGTACAGGGAAAATCCAAATATCCGCTTCTACGCGGATGTGGTATATACCAATCGCCCCCCGTCTGGGGCATACCGGGGTTATGGTGTGCCGCAAGGTTTCTGGCCTTTGGAACGACACATGGAGAAAATTGCCCGCCAGCTGAAGCTTGACCCGTTAGAATTTCGCTTGAAGAACGCCTTACGAGCCGGGGAGTTGCACCCTTTCAGCACTGCCTGGAGCGAAGGACGAGAACCGCGACCGGAGACGATTGAAACCTGTGGATTAGAAGAATGTGCCCGCCAGGGAAAAGCCGCAGTGGGGTGGGATCAGAAATATGGGCAGGTGGAATGGCACCAAGTGCCTGGCAAACCACATCTCAGGCGAGGGATCGGAGCGGCGCTGGTGATGCAGGGTACGGCGATCCCCTACCTGGACATGGGCGGTGCCAGCCTGAAGATGAATGATGACGGCTCGTTCAACCTGCTGGTTGGGGCAACAGACCTGGGTACCGGCTCGGATACTGTGCTGGCGCAGATGGCTGCGGAGGTGCTGGGTGTACCGGTAGAGGATATCATCACCTATTCCTCTGATACAGATTTCACTCCGTTTGACAAAGGAGCTTATGCTTCCAGCACCACCTACATCTCGGGCACGGCGGTGGTCAAAGCCGCAGAACAGGTGGCGGATAGGATCAAGATCAGAGCCGCACGCATGTTTAATCAGCAATCAGTACATCAAGAATTCAAACCCGTGGAAATCCAGCTAGCCAAAGGAAATGCCATTGCACCAGATGGGCGAATTTTGTCCCTGGCAGAAATTGCGCACAATGCCCTACATCACGAGGACCAGGAACAGATCATGGCGGTAGCATCATACAAATCACCTGTTTCTCCGCCGCCGTTTGCAGCCCAATTTGCCCAGGTTACCGTCGATATTGAAACTGGACAGGTGATTGTCGACAAGCTGGTCATGGCGGTGGATTCTGGCATCATCGTCAACCCGATCACAGCCTCGGGACAAATTGAAGGTGGCATGACCCAAGCTTTGGGTTATGCCGTGTCAGAAGAAATGGTATATGATGAACATGGACGGGCACGTGAACGCAGCTTCCGGGATTATCACATTTTCCAGGCGCATGAAATGCCCACCTTAGAAACGATATTCGTGGAAACATTTGAGCCATCGCATCCGTTTGGCGTCAAAGCAGTAGCAGAGATTCCCATGGATGGTGTGGCACCAGCAGTAGGCAATGCAGTCCTGGATGCGTGCGGTGTCCAGATGGACAAAAATCCGATTACGCCAGAAAAAGTCTGGCAGGCGCTACGCAGCCAGAAATCTTGATTGGGTGTGTGAATCTTAATAAGTTATGGAACAAATATTTAGCTGGATTAAACAAGTATTAGGCTTTAGCCCGGAAGTAACGCAAAATTTAATCACCACGCTTGCTACTGTCACTGTTTTATGGATAGTGCACCGGATTACCCTTAAAACCTTCATTGAGCGCATTTCCGATGCGGGGGTGCGCTACCAATGGCAAAAAGCAAGCGGATATGTGTTTTTTCTCCTCGGGGTCCTAGTTATTGGGCGGATCTGGTTTGAGGGGGTGCAGACAGTCGCCACTTTTTTAGGGTTGTTGTCTGCCGGGCTGGCTATAGCACTCAAAGACCCAATCGCAAACCTGTTTGCCTGGGCGTTCATCCTGTGGCGGCGACCTTTTGAAGTCGGTGATCGCATCGAATTGGACGGTAGTGCGGGCGATGTAATTGATTTGCGTATTTTCCAATTTACACTGATGGAAATTAGAAATTGGGTGGATGCTGACCAGAGCACTGGGCGCATCCTGCATATTCCGAATGGAAAAGTATTTACCTCCACCTTGGCAAACTTCACCAAAGGCTCGGATTACATCTGGAATGAAATACCCATCTTGATCACTTTTGAGAGCGATTGGGAAAAAGCCAAGCAAATTCTACAGGAGATTGCCAACCAGCATGCTCAATCTCTCCAACAAAACCTCGAGAAGAGCTTTGCGGAAGCCAGCAAACGTTTCCTGATTAAATACGATAAGTTAACTCCTATTGTTTATACGAGTGTGAAGAACAGCGGTGTGTTGCTCACGATACGTTATCTTTGTGATCCCCGCCAACGGCGCACCAGCAACCAGGAAGTGTGGGAGAGTGTGCTGCGCGCCTTCGCCCAACATGCGGACATTGACCTGGCTTACCCAACCCAACGATTTTATCTGGACGATACTAGCAAGCGTGACTTTAATGGCCATCTCCAGACCTCGCAAGGAAATGGTTGATGCAGACGAACCGAATTTATGTTATAGGACATGTCAACCCCGATACAGATTCAATCGCATCTGCCATGGGATACGCCTGGCTATTGCGCGAGCGGGATGGGGGAGAAGTTTTGGCGGCCAGGGCGGGACCTATCAACCCACAGACAGCCTGGGTGTTAAAGCGGCTAAATATGGAAGCCCCGCTGTTATTGAATGATGCCTCGCCGCGTTTCGAATCAGTCACACGGCACCTGGATAGCACTCACCCAGAGCAAGAGCTGAGAGAAGCCTGGGCGATTGCCAGCCGAACCTGGGGGGTGGCACCAGTCGTAAACGAAGACGGGACACCCTACGGTATGGTGACTGGCACCAGCTTGTTCGCATTTTTGAGCCAACTGGTTGGCCCGCATCCACGCAGGCAGGAAATGCGTATAGCCGATATACTTGAGCTGCCTTGCAAGGATGCCTGCCAGACCGACATCCCGCGCTTCCAACTGAATAACCGCATCCGGGATTCGCTGAACCGTATTCTGCGTCAGGAAGGGGATGACTTCTGGGTGATCAATGAAGAAGGGCTGTATGTAGGGGTATGCCGGCAGAGAGATGTGCTCAAGCCGCCACGCTTGCGATTGATCTTAGTTGATCACAACGAATCCCGCCAGGCGCTCAACGCGCTGGATGAAGCCGAACTGATCGAGATCCTCGATCACCACCGCTTGGGAAACCCTTCTACGCATATTCCGATTCGTTTTTCAGTCGATGTGGTTGGCTCCACCAGCACCCTGGTGTCAGAACGCATCGAAGACGTGGGCTTAAGTGCGCCAGCGGATTTGGCTGGGCTGCTGCTGGCGGGATTATTGTCTGATACCTTGCAATTAACTTCACCTACGACCACGCCCCGCGACCACCGTGCTGCGGAGAGGCTGGGTCGCTGGTCATTTGTACGTGGGAGCCCACTCTTTGGAGAAAACATTGACTCTTATGGCGAACAAGTCCTACATGCGGGCACAGGGCTGGCGACTCGTGACCCACGCGAGCTCGTGAGCACAGACATGAAATTGTATGAGGCGGGCGGTTTCCGCTTTGCGATTGCCCAGGTGGAAGTGACTGATATGCTGCAACTTAGGGAGCACCAAACTGAACTGGATCAGGCACTAAAGGAAATGCGCGAGCGACGCGGGTTGGATTTCGCTATGCTGATGGTGACTGATGTTGTTGAGGGGTCAAGCTGGCTGTTGCTGACCAATGAGCCTTCGGAATTGAGTGATTTGCCTTACCCACGCCGATCGGATGGGTCTCGCCGCGCGGAGGGTGTGGTCTCACGCAAGAAGCAACTTTTACCGGTGATTCTGGGATTGCTGGAAGGGTGAACATGTCAATCTACCGCGCGGTGGTCGATCTTGAAAACAAAAACCAGCCCGGGGCGTTGTGTACAATTATCCAGAGTCACGGTTCAACCCCTCGGCGATCTTCGAGTAAGATGCTGGTCTATCCGGATGGCAGTATACTGGGTACAATTGGCGGCGGAGTGATGGAAAGCCGCGTGATCGCAGAGGCACTCCAGGCAATGCAGGAAGGCAACCCCAGATTGTTATCGTACAGCATGAGTGACCCGCAACGCGGCGACCCCGGCGTGTGCGGGGGACAACTGGAGATCTACGTGGAACCAATTCAACCCAAACCTGTGCTGGTGGTGATTGGCGCAGGGCATGTAGGAAAAGCTGTCGCCTACCTGGCCAAGTGGTTGGGCTTCCGGGTGGTAATCAGTGACGATCGCCCGGATTTCTGCAATCCAGAAGCTATACCGGATGGGGATGAATTTTATCCCGTACCTCTGGCTGAACTCAGCCAACACCTGGAAATCACACCCTGGTCTTATCTTGTATTGACAACCAGGGGAGTTGATATAGATGTGCCTGGCTTACCCAGCTTACTCAACTCGCAAGCAGCATACATTGGCGTGATTGGCTCCAGGCGACGTTGGGAAACTACCCGTAAACAGTTGTTTGAAGTAGGTGTGGAGCGGACACAGCTTGATAAAGTTCGCTCTCCAGTTGGCCTGGAACTGAATGCCGAAACTCCCGAAGAGATTGCCGTAAGCATTCTGGCAGAAATTATCTTGCTCCGGCGTGGCGGGGATGGCACGTCGATGGGAAATTAGGAGCATATATGTGGAATGAGTATTTCAATGCAACCAGTGTCGAGCAGGTGCTCGATCTTCTCGCTCAGTACGGTGAGCGTGCTCGCATCGTGGCCGGGGGGACGGATTTGATCCTGGAAGTTGAACGCGGTGTGCGCAAGGGGATCGATATCTGGATTGACACCACGCGTATTCATGGTCTGGATCAGATCAGGTTAGATGAAGACGATATCATTCACCTGGGACCTTTGGTCACGCACAATCATTGTGTTGACTCAAAATTAATCGTTGAGCGCGCTTTCCCACTTGCCCGGGCTGCCTGGGAAGTGGGAGCGCCACAAATACGAAACCGGGGCACCGTGGCAGGCAACTTGATCACTGCTTCACCGGCTAATGATACGATCACACCCCTGATGGCACTGGGTGCTAACGTAACACTGCGATCCAAGAAGAGCAGCCGGAGTGTACCACTTTCGGAATTTTATACTGGTGTGCGCAAAACCGTGATGCGACCAGATGAGATGATGGTGGATATCACCTTCCCGGCAATGAACGCTGAGCAGCGGGGCACCTTTATCAAGATTGGATTGCGACGTGCCCAGGCGATCTCGGTGGTAAATGTGGCTATCTTGCTCAAGATGAAAGGGAGGTTTATCGAACAGGCGGTAATCACGCTTGGGTCTGTCGCCCCCACGATCATTCACGCCCCCAGGGCTGAAAGCCATCTGGCAGGTAAAGAGCTGGATGAGACCGTGATCGGGCAGGCGGCGGATCTGGCGATGCAAGCCTCGCGAGCCATTGACGATGTACGCGGGTCGCGCGTGTACCGAGATGAAATGGTAAGGGTAGGGACACTGCGGGGTCTGCGCCAGCTTGCACAACGTGAAGAAAGGCTTGGATTCCCTGCCGAACCAGTTTTATTGTGGGGCCAGGACTACAAAGGGCAAGCACCAACTCTGCTGAGCAGTCATAGCCATGACCTGCATTCACCGATCAAGACGCGCATCAATGGCAAAGACTATACATTTACCAGTGGACAGGGGAAGACATTGCTCAGGTTACTGCGGGAGGAGGCAGCTATGATCGGGACCAAGGAGGGATGCGCGGAAGGTGAGTGCGGTGCATGCACAGTATTTCTAGATGGGGTGGCGGTGATGAGCTGCCTGGTGCCAGCTCCCCGGGCACATGGGGCAGAAATCATTACCATAGAAGGGCTGTCACAGGATGGCAGGCTCCATCCTGTTCAGCAAGGTTTTATCGAGGAGGGGGCGGTCCAATGCGGTTATTGCACACCTGGCTTTATTATGGCGGCGGCTAAGCTATTAGAGGAGAAACCCCATCCTAGCCGGGATCAAGTCATGCAGTCAATTACGGGAAACTTATGCCGCTGTACCGGTTATTATATGATCATCAATGCGATAGAGAAAGCAGCCCAGATGGATATAAGTGCAATCAGGGAGGTCAGTGATGAGCAAATACGATAAGTTTAGCGACCAAAGCCGCCAGGCTGATAAACCTTGGGAAATTCATCCAATCTGGCGCGGGATTGGTTGCCTGATGATGTTGTTGATTCCGATCATGGCATATTCAGGTGCGGTGTTGTTGGTGGAAGCTAATAAGGAGCAGCGTTGGGTGGCAATGCCCAGGGAGTTCATGCGTGAAATTCCCGTTCCCATTATTGGAGCGGTCGATCACTTGTGGGCCAATCTGATGGTCACTGTTGTTTTGTCTCTGCTTGGATACGCTTTGCTAACGACTCTCTACGCGCTGGTTTACCAATTT
>CP070639.1:127184-163216 GCA_020354045.1 Anaerolineales bacterium
AGCTATTTTTTAACCAGCTGGCTTCCGAACATGATGGAACTTCATGAGGCTTACAATAATGTCGCTTACATTTAATGATTTAACCGCTACAATAGCCCTATGAGCATCCCCTATGGTCCTATCTTGGTGGTTGAAGATGTCCCCCATATCCTGGAGCTGCTGGAAGTTACCTTAAAATTTAAGGGGTATCCAGTTATGACTGCCAGGAATGGACAAGAAGCCCTCGAATTGATGGAAAGGGAACACCCTGCTCTGGTGATCACCGATATTTTGATGCCCAAGATGGATGGGTATTCACTCGTACAGCGTCTACGCACCAATCCCAAAACCAACCAGGTTCCAATAATCTTCCTCTCTGCAACATATGTCACCCCAGAAGACAAAGCCTTTGCTCTGCGCCTGGGTGCGATGCGCTTCCTGGAGAAACCAGTTGACACTGAAGATTTTCTATTAACCATTGCCGAGGTGCTGACCGGTGGTACAGCCTTGCTTCCCCCACCACTGGAAGAGCGAGAGTTTTTCACCGGCTACCGCATGCGGCTCGAACATAAACTCCGCCATAAACTTACCCAAATCAACCGCACGGAGCGCTTGCTGGAGAATCTACCTGCTGAGCAAAAACCAACCTTCGAGGCATTGCTCAATGAAGCGCGCCAACATCGCAAAGAAATTCAGGAAGAAGTAGACCAGCTGCACCAATTACTCAGCCAGCACATCAAGCCATGAAACCAACCTTGTCAGAAATCGAAATCCTTGCCCGCCAGGCAGGCAAAATTTTGCGCGCTGGATATGGGCAGAGCCACCAGATAAATCATAAAGGCAAGATTGATTTGGTCACCGAGATCGATCATCAATCAGAGCAGTTCTTGCTGAGCGAAATTCGCCAGAAATTCCCCGATCACCAGGTACTAGCAGAAGAGAGCGGCGCCTCGGCTGGGGAGGATTGCTGCCTGTGGTATGTTGATCCTCTGGATGGAACGGTAAACTATGCCCATGGGGTACCAGTATTTTCCGTCTCGCTAGCCTACCAGGAAGGTGGCGAGGTGCTGATGGGTGTGGTCTACGACCCAATTCGGGACGAGTGCTTCAGCGCCGAGAAAGGCAATGGCACCCGGCTGAATGGGAAGGCGATCCACGTCTCTGCAGTGGTTGAGCTCGATCAAAGTCTCTTAGTCACCGGCTTCCCCTACGACATTCGTACAAATCCGAACAACAACCTGGATCACTTCAGGCGTTTTGCCCTGCTTACCCAGGGAGTACGTCGATTAGGCTCAGCTGCACTGGATCTTTGCTATGTAGCGGCCGGTCGCTTTGATGGGTTCTGGGAAATCCGCTTGAACCCCTGGGATGTTGCCGCTGGTGCTTTGATCACCCAGGAGGCTGGCGGCATGGTCACCAACATCTACGGCCAGCCGGATTACCTCGCCAGTCCACAGTCCATCCTGGCTGCTAATCCGAACATACATCCCGCCATGCTGGAAGTCTTGAAGAACCCCCCCGACCTATAATGCTGATCATTTCGTTATACAATTACTTGTCTGCAATTCCCCCACGCAATAGAGCTTCCATCTCATCCAGCTTTACCCTGGAGGTCAGATCCAGACTAAGTGGTGTGACAGACACCATGCGTTTTACACCAAGCGCATACACGTCTGAATCCTCCGGTGCCTGGAAGCGCGCTTCTGCAAGGCGATAACCGACCGCACCTGCGTGATCCCAGGAATGACGGTCAGGTTTGACAGCCTCGAAATAACGCTGCATGGATAAACGCGTCACCATCCAGGGGGTTTCAGCTTTGGCATCTGAAGGTACATCCACTTTCAGCACGTGCACATCTTCTGGCATCTGGCGGTTCAGCAAAAGACGTGCGAAATACCTGGAAAAATAAGCCGCCGCACTGAAATCCACCTCTGTAGAATAGGAAAGATGATGGCTTAACTCCGTTTCAAGGGAGATCGCCAGGGCTGGGATACCCAGGGAAGCCGCCTCTAGAGCTGCCCCTACTGTACCAGAGACGGTTACACCATTACCTACATTTTCACCGTAGTTGATGCCAGAGACGACCAGGTCTGGCTTACGGGGTAAGATTTCCAAGGCGGCATGCTGCACTGTTTGGGCTGGCGTGCCTCCGACAGAAAATACTGTCCAGACCTTCCCGTTCACCGTCACCTGCTTTGTCTGGATAGTTCCATCCGACGTGCTGGGCATGCTCCGCCCTGCACCAGAGTACTGCTCGCGCGGGGCAGCCACATGCACGTATCCAATCTCAGAAAGCGCGGCAGCAGCCGACCACAACCCGGGTGAGCGAATGCCATCGTCATTGGTAAGCAAAATTTGTGCTTTTTCCATAAATATTCTAGTGGACTCCATTACTTGCTCGATTCTACCGCAGATAGCCAAACTTCTGCCTCTAAGGATAGAAAACGAACTTTTCAGATGCTATCCAGGATACAACGCTTCAGGTTTAGGCCACAAACGGGCTAAAATATCCCCCAGTGTCCAGAGCAGGTGCATATAGACAGACGACCAACCCAGCCGGTAGCCCCACCAGGCAACTTTCCAACGCCGTAGCAGGTAACCTCCCAATTGGGAGCTGAGCAAAACCTGACGATAATTGCGGAGCGAAAAATCCGCATGCTCAAAAGCCTGCTGCACTATCTTGGCAGCTACCTTGCCATAGCCCAAAGCTGGCGCGATCCCCTCACCAAACAAAGGGTCAGCGCCCGCAGCATCACCCACCAACAGCAGATGAGGTATTGCAAAACAATTCCCCGGGTTGAAAAGATTAATCGGATGGCCTTCCAGTTTTAATTTCTCCAGCGATTCGCCTCGCTCAGCCATCGACCTGGAGAGTATTTCTGGTAAATTTGCTTTGGGGCGCCAACTTGCCAGGCGAGCATCATAAACGCCGTATTTAAAAGCTGGTTCACCTTCTAAACGAAATGGGAATTCCCAAAAATATCCCTGTAACCGATTAGCTAACGGCGTAAAATCAAAATAGGCTGCATGCTCTGTAAAAAGCGGGGCAGCTTGTGAGGCAGAGTTATGCACCTCTAACAATCGGGCAACCCGCTTATCTGTTCTGCCCTTGTTTACATAGCGTTGCGTAACACCTTTCGAGCCATCCGCGCCTACCACCACCCGGCTATGGTAGAGTCCCTCGTGTGTGGTAACAAACACACCCTGATCTTCCAGAACCAGTTTTTCTACTCCCTGGTTCTCAAGGATTTTGACGCCCCTGCGCCGGGCCTGGTCAGCCAGATAGGCATCCAGTTCTGGTCGGTGGAACACTACAATTTGCGGTTTTCCACGTACATGGATCATGCGTCTGGAATAAATCAGGCGAACATCCTCGATCCGCTCATGTGGGATTGGCAAAGGCAGCGCAAAACCTAGATCCCGCAAGATTTGCAAACCCAATCGGGTCAGCCCACCCCCACATAATTTAGGCCGGGGGTGGACCGCTTTTTCCAACACCAGCAGCCGCTCGCTCCAACCAGGGTTCAGCTGAAGCAGGTGCATGGCGGTGGAGATGCCAGCCGGTCCAGCACCAATAATTAGTAGGTCACAGGATTTTTCCACTGACACTTCTCAGTCCACACGCGGGCAGACCGCTAAAGAAAGAGGGATAGCCTGTCAACAGGAGCAACCCAGCAATGTCGAATCCCCGCCATAAGTTTACACTATTTTGCAGATACAATTCCGAGACAGTAAATTTTGATATAGGCAGGATAATCTCAGCTGCAAAAAATATCCCCCAGCGATCTCTATCCATTTGCTGGGGGAGTAGCCACCAAACACCCATGCCTGGGCTAGAAAATGCATCCATAGCCCAGGTTTGGCATACTTAATTCATACTGTATCTATCATGCAACCCTTTTCAGGGGCAATAAACCAGGCTAGCCGGTGTAGTGAATTTCTTTGCGAAATTTTGTTTTCGACTCCACCTCTGCAAGTTTCAGTGAAGCATAGCTACAGGCTTCCTGCATCAGGTCTTTTGCCTGCTCCTCAGGCATCAACACTAAATCTTCGGTACTGTAGCCCTTCATAGATAAGTATTCAGCGATAAGCCTTTTTTCCAAAGCAGATTGCGGTCCTTCACCTGCACAGCGTTCCATATCAATATTGATCTCATTCATCACACACTCTCCTATCTATTCAGGGAATTGTTCGAGCAGTTTGCGCGCGGGTGTAATCAGGTAAGATGATAGGAGCAGGCTGATCATCTTGTAAACCCGCCTCTTGGCGCATTTTTTCCCAGTTCTCAAGATGGTTCAAGCTGAAATCAGCCACCTCAGCCTGTTTTGCATACTCCGCTGCAGCTACCCCTGCCCGGCGCCCAAACACGCAAATATCCAATAAGCTGTTGCCCATTAATCGGTTACGCCCATGGATCCCGCCCGCTGCCTCCCCGGCGATAAATAAACCTGGTAACTGGGTGCCACCATTTGGGCTTATCGCGACCCCGCCATTTTGATAATGCAGGGTCGGATATACCAGGATAGGTTCGTTCAACATGTCAATTCCAAAGCGTTTATACTGGCGCACCATGGCAGGTAGCTCCCGCGCAATCGTCCCCGGTCCTTTGATCAAATCAATCATCGGCGCGTCCAACCACACTGCTGGTTGACCTGTGGGAGTGGCTACACCCAGGTTGCGTTCCTGACATTCGCGAATAAAGGCAGCCGATTCTACATCGCGGGTTTCCAGTGGGAAGACGAACTGCTCACCCTCAACATTGCACAGCTGGGCACCCAGGCCGCGCACTTTTTCTGTGACCAGTTGACCCAGGATTTGCTCGGGGTAAGCCGCACCGGTAGGGTGATACTGCATCGTATCTATAAATGACAGCTTGGCACCGGCGCGATAGGCCAGCACCAAACCATCTCCCGTGGCCCCGTAGTGATTTGTGGTTGGGAAACCTTGATAATGTAAACGCCCACTGCCCCCAGTAGCGATGACTACCGCCCGGGCCTGGATAAGCATATATTGTCCGGTATCCAGATCGAGGGCAACCGCTCCTGCTACCCGTCCTTGATCATCCAACAGCAATTCGACCACCGGTCGGAACTCCCAGATCAGGATAGAGGTCTGTGAGCCATTCCCCCGTGACCTGACCTCATCGCGGAGCGTGCGCATAATCTCCGCCCCAGTGTAATCGCGAGCCGCATGCATGCGCTTTCGGCTGGTCCCGCCACCGTGGATTGTGCGCAACCTGCCATTAGGCTCTTTATCAAACATGGTTCCTAAAGCCTCCAGCCAGGCAATCACATCCGGGGCTTCATTCACTAAAACCTCAACCAGCTCAGGGTCATTGCTAAAACCACCGCCGCCCATCACATCCAGGTAGTGTAAAGCAGGCGAATCGTTTTCCTTGTCTGCAGCCTGGATGCCGCCCTGAGCCATCATGGTGTTGGCATCACCAAAACGCAGCTTGGTGGTGAGCAAAACACTGGCGCCGTATTCCTGGGCAAGCAGGGCTGCGCATGCACCAGCCCCACCACCCCCTATCACCAGCACATCACAGATATGTGAAACTGGATCGTTGAGAAGTTCAGGAACATGCCTGATCACCGCAGGAGCTTCGAGCGCATCAGCCAGCTCACGTGGGGCACGCTCCCCCCGATTGGGACCCAGGCGTAAAACGCGGAAAGCCTCCTCAATATAATCGGGGTGGAATTTTTTTAAGATGGTCTCGCGCTCCTGGGCAGACAGGCGTGGATGCGTTTCGGTTAAGCGTCGCTGGCGGGTGACCTCGACCTTGGTCATCGATTCACGGATTTGAGTTGGATAAGACATATGCACCTCTTTAGTATTAACTATGAGCCCAAGGCAGAGTTTGCTCAGGATCTCCTGGCGAATAGCTCATCTCCTGGCGGATACGGTGGCTGATGGAGGTGATCAGCAAGCTGAATGGCTCCTGCTGGAAACAGTCTTCTGCGCACATGCCGCAACCAGAGCATGAAGCCAACCAGCGGCTAAGATGAACTAACTCTGAAAGCAGAGCTCGCTCGCCTGGCTGCTTCCTGCGCCTGGATGTCGCACCCTTTACTTCAAGCTCGTAAAGAGGGCATGCTGCCAGGCACTTGCCACACAAGTTACAACTCGCCAACCAGGCAAAGAAGCTCCCCAGGTCGTTGAAACGATAGGCACCCGGCATATTCTCTATCAATGTGCGGCGCATACCCGCGCGCATATCAGACATCGCGCCTACTAAAGTCTCACGGTGTGAAGCCTGGTATTCTGTGGCTTTGCCATCGGTGATCTGATCCAGACCCAGGCGAGCATGCCTGACTTCATCGCGGCTCACCAGAAGCAGGACCTGGTCAGTCGATACACCTATCGTCCCAATGGTCAGATCCGCAGCGCGCGGCGCAGGATGTTCACATACCAGGCAAGCTGTCCGCAGTGGCTGCACTCTCAAACCACCTGCAGCAGCATCCTGTAACGACTCACGCGCCAGTACCTGCGAGGTACGAGACTGGAGGCGCTGTTGGTATTCCGGCACCGGATAAGTGCCTGGGCAATCCATGCCAATTAAAACCAGATTCTCAGGGTAATCCTGCCAGCCCTGACGCTTCTGCAGCTCAAAAAATGTGCACAACTCACAGGGTCTCATGATCGCGCCAATTTTCCAACTGGGCTTTTCAGCAACTAACCTGGAGAGCAACGCAGCAGAATTGATAGGCATCAAAGGAGCAAAAGGGTTGATCGCTTGTATACCGGCACGATTTTCGATTACCGTGACAGCAACCCCTGGGGCGTCGTGCGTTTCCACCGGAGCCAGCAGCATATCAAACCCAAATATCTTCCACCAGCTACTCATAAAATACCGTAATGTGGCTACTGCGTCGCCGTCTTTAACCTCCAGGATACAATAAACGTTCATAGGACACCTCCAGCACCGCACCTCGCTTAGGATCTCAGCGATTTGGGTGCAGATCAAGCAGAGCCGTAGCGATTTCAGCCCGGGCTTTCTCCAGCGCCATCTCCAGAGTTTCAGGCGAGATAGCGCTATAACCGAACTGACTCGGCCCAATACCCCCAGCCGGTCCTGGACCGGCGTACACAAGTGTGACGCGCTCGACCGCAGCCTGGAGCAGTTTACCCGTGATCAAACGCACATTAGCAGCAGCCTGACGCAATTGATCCTCTCTGTCCAGACCAGCAAGCCAGGCAGCATGGTATACCAGCCAGCGAGCGCTCTCAAGCTCGGCATGCGTTTCAGCCAGCATCCTTTGGACTGCAGGTCGTGCTGACATTGGCGCTTCAAAAACTACCCAGTCCTTGGCATGCTCGAGCGCCATTTCAAGCAGCCGCTCCACAATGCCCACGTAGCGAGCACCCAGCCGGATTCTGGTGCTTGGAGCAGCGCTGGCAAGCATTTGCAGCGCGCCGTCCGGCTCGCCGATCAAGGCGTGCTTGCTTACCTGCATATTTACAAACTGCAGGGTAAACTCCCGGTCACCGGGTTTGCTCATCTGGCAGGTCAGCTGGCTGTTATCTGCATCCACCAGAAAAGCTGAATAACCCTGGGCTGATCTGGCCATAACCACCAAGAAATCTTCTGGTTGAGGATAGGTTTCCACCACCTTTTGTCCATTGAGTACGTAGTCCCCCTGGGCACCATTTCCACCAGGGATAGCCTGCATGTTCCAGCTCTGGGGATGGATTCTCCCAGGCTCGCGCACAGCCAGGATCGCCCGGCGCTCTCCCGCCAGGGCTGGTTTCAGGTAGTGCGAGATTTGCTCACCAGAACAGGCGTAGAGCGACTGAGGTACCTCACCGATCTCGAGGGGAACAAACGATTTCCCAAGCTCAATCTCCAACAGGCAAGCTGTCACCATATCCACCCCACCCCCGTGTTCCTCAGGGACGGTCAAACCCCATAAGCCCATTTGTTCGATAGCCCGGCGCAAATGGTCACGCTCTTCAGGTTCAAGCCTCCCGTTGGTGAAGTACTTCATCTCCAATGGGCGCACATCCTTTTGCACAAACCGCTTTAGCATGTCTCGCAGCATGAGTGTATCGGGAGCAAAATCGAAATCCATAAGTCATCCTCTATCGGCAGGCAATAAGAAACCTTGCACATGGCAGAGCGCATTGCATGTAAGGGCTGGTGTGTAGCTCAGCCAGCTACAAGTTTCAGGCTTCGATTTGTCTGCTCTCATAACGGGTTTTTAGCTCAGCCAGGGGTAAATCTTTGAGATCCTGAATCTCTGCCTGGTATTTTCCGGCTCGGATTTCCTGGACGCGCACGTGCAAGTGCTCTGCTTGTGGCGCTAGGTATTTTCCATACAATCTGCGTCCGAGCAGGGCGACATTGGGCGGCACCAGCTCGGCAGGGCAGCGTGCTACGCAAAGCCCGCACATAATGCAATCAAATGAGGCATCCGCCAGGTTTTCAATTCCACCGCGTAATGCCGCCGCCATGTAACTCATCACATCCAGCTCCTGCGGGCACGATTTCGTACAGGTATTGCATCCAAAACAGGTCATTATTTCTGGATAGACACCCAACAAGGTCTCACCGGTTGGTTGCAAGGTTGATAGCTCATAAGCGGGACGTTGAGCAGGGAAGAAAGGAATAGTCCCCAAAACCATGCCGGATTGGGCAACCGTCTGGCATGCCAGCGCATAATGCAGGCGGTAATCACCAATAAAACGGTAAACCGTTCCGCATGCCCCGCAGAATCCTGCCCGGCAGCCCACGCCACGCTTCAGGTGAAACCCTGCCCATTCAAAGGCTTTTAGAATGGTTAACCCCTCAGGGACTTGGTAACGCTGACCTAGAATAGTAATCTCAATCACAAGGACCTCCCTGATCGTTTACTAAGAATAAGGTTTGCTCAATGAGTTGAGCGTTGTCTCCTGTAGTAGATGTGCACATGAGATCGGGAAAATTACAACACTCAAGCCAGATCCAGCAGGAAAAGCTCCTCGGAGGTGGCTTTGGCTAAAAGCTCAGCCATACCCTCCGCCAGGTGAGTTTGAACCAGGTAAACCTTGAGGGTCGGGTCGACCTGTGGGCAAGCCAGGGCACAATTTCCACAACGATCACAGTCCTCTCCAACCAAAGTTTCCAGTGCCATAGAGGAGCGTGCCTCACTGCGCAACCGGCGTTTGGGATCTCGCACCAGCACTGGGCAAACATCCATGCAACAGCCGCATCCTAGGCAGGCTTTGCATCCAGCCAGCTGTTCAGAGACTTTAAGCATGTGTGCAGGGCCTAATCCAGAGCTGAGAAGCCGGCAGCGCGCCACAGGAGGGCGGTTTTGTGCCAGTATGATCTGCAAAATGGCTCGAACGTGCTGGGGGTCGGTCTGCTCTCTAAGCGGCATATGGGTCTCCTCTTCGATAAAATGGCATCCGGTACATTCAACCTGTCCCGAGTGAGTTACATTCCCACTTGGATCGCCAGTCAAGCAGCCAATAATGATTCAGCCAGCATTTGACTGATTCGTCCATGGATCGCTGTCAAGGCAAGCTGGCGAGGGCAGGCTTGCTCACACTGACCGCACATCACGCAGGAAGCTAGCCAGCGTCGTGCTTCTAGAGAGGCGACATCCTCGCCGTTTCCTTGGTTTGCAAGTTCACCAGCATAGATCGGGCAGGCCTCCAGGCACTTCTGGCAGGGGGTACAATTTTTCAGGTAAGCAACCAGCTCATCAGGACGCGCAGGAAGCTCGGCAGGTAATGAATTAACGAGGCGCGTGTGCGTATTGTCGTGCGATCTAGCCAATCTAGATAGGGCGGCTTGATGTTGGATTAATAACCCATACGGTGCAATTCCAGATGTGAAACTGGCAATTCTCAAACGATCAGCAATCTCTTTACGCTTAATCTCGATGAGAATAAAGCGACGGATGGGCAATCCAATCAAACTAATGTTGATATCAACATATTGCGGTGCAGTTGGTATGCACATTTGGCAAGCAGACCGGTAGCGATAAGGCGCAATTCCGCCCTGGCGGGCAAAGCGCAAGGTCTCCCTGACGAGCGGCTCCATCCCTCCGGCCTTTTGGGTGCGCCATTCCAGGTCCTGGATGGGATAGCTGGCCAGGCAATCTACGCCTATGAGTAGCCAGCGATGGCGGTTCTTAAAGCTGAACCTGGCATTGTAGAACAAAGCCCGTGCTTCGCAAGGGCGCAAAATTGCGCCAAAACGACCGGTAGGATGCTGAGCTGCAAATTGAGTGACTATTTTGGCTGAATTCATCGGAACGAATGGCAAAAACGGATTCAGCGCAGCCAGTTCCTCCGGGCTTTGTAACAGCCGGTGCTGGATTTGCGCTGTTTCGTCCTGAAATGTGAGTGCTAGTATGCCTTGCAGGTTCGTTTCGATCCAAAGTGCAGCCAGGAATTTTCTTATCGCTTCCACAGGCTTTTCATTCGTTTCTAGGATATGGGTGGTGTTCATTTCTACCTTCCTTTCCCATTACCTATTTGGCCATCAACGAAGCAGTAGGTAATAACTCTTGTTTACGCTGGTGATTTGACCCATTCAGCAGTACCTCCAGCTGGGCCATGGTTTGTGTGAAAGTGAAGTGACTGACTGTCACTGCACCAGAGGGGCAGGCCGACGCACAGGCTCCACAGCCCTGGCATAGCACTTGGTTGACGGTCATCACATTCCTGACCGGGTGCAGTCTGAGCGCCCCATACGTGCATACCTGGGCACACTGACCACACCCGGCGCACAATTCCTCTTCCACATAAGCGGTAGCAGCCTCCACCTGCACCTGGCCACGCAATAGCGGAATCATTGCAGCCGCCGCCGCACCACGCGCCTGGGAGATGGAATCGGCGATATCCTTGGGCCCCTGGCAGCAGCCTGCCAGGAATACCCCGGCCACAGAGGTATCCACAGGGCGCAACTTGGGATGCGCTTCCATAAAAAATCCATCCGCTGATCGAGAGAGCTTAAGCAAGCTTGCTAAGGCGGCGCTATCCTGGCGCGGCACCATCCCCAAAGCTAGCACAACCAGGTCAGCTTCCACCTCTACAACTTCACCGAGCAAGGTGTCCTCCGCTCGTACCAGCAGGTGCTCACCCTGACGAAGGATTTCGGAGGGATTGCCCCGGCGATAGATCACCCCGCAGGTGCGCACCTGGTCATAGAATTCTTCAAACCCTTTTCCAAAGGCGCGCACATCCATGTAGAAGATAGTCACCTCCGCCTCCGGAAGCCTCTGGCGCACCCATTTCGCTTGGCGCGCCGCAACCATGCAGCACACGCGCGAGCAGTATGGGTTACCCAGCGACTGGTCGCGCGAACCAACGCACTGGATGAAAACCACCTTTCTCGGTGAGTGGCCATTTACTTGCAGATTCTGTGCGGATAGGAGCTCGAAATCCAGCGTGGTAATCACCTGGGGGTAGAGGCCATAGCCAAACTCTTTTTTGATATGCGCGTCGAAGACCTCAAAACCGGTGGCGATGACGATCGACCCAGCTGACACAGTGCGCATTTCCTCACTCTGCCGCACGCTGGCTTCGAAATTACCCACAAATCCCTTGATTTCTTCGACTTCAGCAGACAGCATCACCTCGATCCGGGGGTGGGCATCCACGCGCTCCATTAAAGGCCGCAGCAATTCGCGTGCAGGTTGCATATAGGGAAAAGTAGTATGCAACTGGGCGGCATGACCTCCAGGCTGTTCAGCCCGCTCGACCAGGGTGACCTGAAAACCCGCCTCGGCAATATCCAGTGCAGCCTGCAGACCAGCAATCCCTCCCCCAATGACCAGGGCAGATGGCGACACCTCGACCTGCCTGGTTATTAGAGGTTGCAGATGGGCAGCCTTAGCCACCGCAGAAGCGATCAAATCCATTGCCTTTTGGGTAGTCGCTTCACTGCCAGGGTGGACCCAGGAACATTGCTCGCGGATATTTGCCATTTCAAAGCAGTAGGGATTCAAGCCTGCCGAAGCTACTGCAGCGCGAAAGGTAGGCTCATGCATGCGGGGAGAACATGAAGCGACCACAACGCGGTTCAGCTTGAGCTGTTCAATATCCTCCTTAATAAGCGCCTGTCCCGGGTCTGAACACATATAGGTGTAGTCACGAGCAATGATGACCGCAGGTAGGCTGGCTGCAAAGGCAGTAACAGCCTCGATATCTACGCTAGCAGAGATATTGATGCCGCAGTGGCAGATGTAAACGCCGATACGAGGGGTAAAGGCCATGACTTTTGCAACTCCTGATTTGTTGAATCTATAACACCTGATCAGCAATCTCGGCGATATCCATCACGCGCAGTTTATCTTCTGCGTTCTGGTGCTTGAGGGCTTCTTCCAGCGTCAGCAAGCAGAAGGGACAGGCGGTGGCGAGCACCTGAGCCCCTGTATCAAGTGCTTCCTGGATGCGCCAGCGTGCCAGGCGGGTTCCGGGATTGCTGCCTTCCAGCCACATCCGCCCCCCACCCCCTTCGCAGCATAGGCTCTTTTCGCGTGAGCGGTCCATCTCAACCAGCTTCAACCCGGGAATGCCGGTTAAAACCTGGCGTGGCTCATCATAAATACCATTATGCTTACCCAGGTAGCAAGGGTCGTGGAAAGTGACTGTCTTTTCAAATCGGCCCGAAAATTTCAACCAGCCGTTCTCCAAGGCGCGTGATAGCAGTTGCGTGTAATGCTCAACCTGCACACCATTTTGGGGATAATCGTTCTTGAAGGCATTGAAACAATGTGGGGATGTGGTAAACATCTTGTCCACACTCATAGCTTTAAGCATTTCCTGATTTTCTTCCACGATCATCTCAAATAGACCTGCTTCACCCAGGCGGCGAATCTCACTGCCACAGCAGCTTTCTTCCTCCGCCAGAAAACCAAAGTCCAGATTTGCGTGTTGAACCAGCTTTACCAGAGAACGGGCGACCTGCTGAACACGGGGATCGTAGCTGGGTGTACAGCCGACAAAAAACAGGTATTCCACGCCCTCGCCAAAGGGTTTGATGGATAGATCGCTCGCCCATCTAACGCGCTCTTCGCGCGGCATGCTCAACGGGTTGCCGTGCCTGAAGGTGCTTTCCAGAGCGGTTTTGACGTTTGGATGTACCCGGCCTTTCTCAACAAATGCGCCGCGCAGGGCGATGACCGCTTCCATTGGGTTAACCAGCTTCGGACAACGGCTGGAGCAGGTGGCGCAGGTAGTACAATCCCAGAGCTCCTCACGCCCTTCTAGATCATAACCATTGCCCGCCACCAGTAGCCGGTAGATCAGGTTGCGTGGGTTAAGTGTCGTTTTGACAGCCATGGGACAGCCCCCTGTGCACTTCCCACACTGGATGCAGGCAAACAGGTTGTGAGTTGTGGCAAATTGGCGACTTTCAATTTGTAGCATAGCTGGCTCCTATTCCTACAAGGATGGCAGGTTCACCGCGCATTTTTGCCAGGGAAATCAACGCTGCAGACGCAGCTGCTTTGGCGTGTGCAACCGTATCCGGTATATCTTTAGGACCTTGACAGCAACCAGCCAGGAATACACCCGGCAGGCTGCTCTCAACAGTCTGGAGTTTGGGGTGCTGTTCCAGGAAGTATCCGTCTTCGCCGCGAGCCAGTTTGATGGCCTGAGCAAAGCCATCTGCCTCCCGGCGCGGTTGCATACCCACCGCTAGCACCACCAGATCCGCTTCGATCTCAACCAGCTCTCCGAGCAGCGTATCTTCTGCCCTGACGACAAGATTTTCGCCGCGCCGGATGATCTCGGAGGGATTACCGCGCCGGTAAAGCACCCCCTCATGACGCACGCGGTCATAGAATTCCTCAAAACCCTTACCGAAGGCACGTATATCCATATAGAGCACAGTGATCTCTGCACCAGGAAGGCGATCATGCGCCAGGTGCGCTTGCTTGGCGACCGCCATGCAGCACACCCGCGAACAATTCGGCAGGTCGATGCTCAGGTCGCGCGAGCCGACACACTGGATAAAAACCAGTTTTTCAGGTTGGTGCTCGTTCAACCTGATCTTCCCGGCAGTGGGACCCGAAGCTGAGGCCAGGCGCTCGAATTCCAGGGTCGTGATCACCTGCGGATATACGCCGTAACCAAATTCTGGCTTACGGCGGGCATCGAACACGTCATAACCGGTGGCAATTACAATCGTGCTCACGTTTACCTCAATCAATTGCTCGCTTTGGGTGAAATCGATGGCGCCAGCTGTGCAGGCCTCCTGGCATTTGAAAGTCTTACCGCACACGCCGCGCGTCAGGTACACACAGGCTTCTGGATCCACGGTGTAGATCAGCGGCACAGCCTGTGGGAATGGCACATAGATGGCCGCGCGCTTGGCAATCCCGGCGTTAAACTCAGTGAGTGGGTCACCGCGCACCCGCCCATTCAAGCGGCAGGCTTCGGCGCACAAGCCGCAACCGCGGCACTTGCTTTCATCCACATAGCGCGGCTTGCGCCGGATCTGTACCTGAAAATCTCCCATCTGCCCGCTTACTTTGGCTACTTCGGAGTAAGTGAGCAGCTGGATGTTTGGGTGCCTGCTGACATCCACCATCTTGGGGGTTAGGATGCAAGATGAACAATCCAGGGTTGGGAAGGTTTTATCGAGCTGCGCCATGCGCCCACCAATACTCGCTGAGCGCTCTACCAGTGTGACTTGAAACCCACCATCGGCGATGTCGAGCGCGGCCTGTATCCCGGCAATCCCCCCGCCGATCACCAGTGCGGCGGGTTCAAGCCTGTTGGGCAAATCATAGGTACTCATTTCACTTCACCAATTTCGTTCCACTCATTCGCCTGGAAAGTGACCAACGGCAGAGGTTCCTGGAGGTCTTTCCCCGGGGTATAGCCAAAGGCTGCCTGAACCTGGGTACCGATCGTGCTGAATATGAGTCCTACCGGAATATCCACCGGGCAGGCTGAGCTGCACATACCACAGCTCACACAGGAAGCTGCCATGTGGTTCATGCGTGTCAGGTGAAACAGCAGTGTGTCTCCCAGGAGACGGATCGCGCCTTTGCGGTAGGCGGCGTTTAAATAGTGCTCAGGCGGGTGATCGAAAGCCGCTGTGCGGAACAGGCAGGTCTTGCAATAGCAAATTGGGCAGGCAGTCATACAATTGTGGCAGCGCAAACAAGCCGCAAACATTTGGGCAATCGAACCATTGGAGCCGAGCCTGGCTTGAAGAGCGCTAATTTCTGCTTCGCGCAGCTTTTGCTTATCTCCCAATACTTGCTCGATGACCTGCTGGCGCTTTTTTACCTGGTAATCAAGCACCGGGGTGAGACCCAGTTTTTCAGCAAGCTCTTCCCCAATCTCCACAAACAGGCCTCCAGCTAGACCCTCTCCATAGATGTGGAGATGAATATCCGCTTGTTCAGGGATAGGTTGGGTGCACATCTGGCATGCTAGGCGCAAATCAGGACCCTCCAGCTGTTCACCGCGCCCCGCTGCCTGGAGCGCATCCTCCAGTGCGAATAGGGCTTCTTTTTGAATTGCCTGATAATCCGCTAGCTCATAAGTTCCCGGGCAATCCACGCCGATCAAGAGCACATCCTCCAGAGACGCTTGCTGCAGTTTGACCAGCTCAACGAGGGCACGCGTCTCGCAGGAACGCAAAACTGCTCCCAGGCGTGCCGGCGCCTTTTTCTGTGTCAATGCCGAAATCGCCCGCGCTCCGTTTACCAGCATAACCGGCGCAAGCGGGTTCGCGCTTTCCAGCCTGGCTGGATCGGTCACCAGGGCGGGTAAGATCTGCCCCTCGGCTGATTCAAGCGGGACGTACAAGGCATCTACCACATCATTGGACAGCAGGGTCTGGAGAAAGCTCCGCACCGCTGTCAGTGCATCTCCATCTTTCAGGGGGAATAATCCAATCATATTTACCTCGTAGTTGCTACAACCCGTGATGACTGTATCTTTTGGTCAAATCCCGCTCAGTTCTTTAAATCGCCCAGGCTACTTGCATCGGGTTAGGGCCCATCTCTTTTAAAGAAGCCACCATATCGGTAATGGTATCGGCGAATTTTTGACCCTCGCTGGCGCTGATCCAGCGCAACCAGACCCGCCGTGGGTCGAAACCGCTGGCCCGTAAGATCTCCTGCATAGCAACATACCGCCGCCGTGTCTTATAGTTGCCAGTCTGGTAGTGGCAATCACCGGGGTGGCAGCCGCCAATCAGCACGCCATCTGCGCCATCCAGCAGTGGCTTCAGCACATAAACCGGGTCCACTGAACTGCTGCACATCGTCCGGATGATCCGCACGTTGGGAGGATATTGCAGGCGCGAGGTGCCCGCCAGGTCTGCACCCGTGTAGGTGCACCAATTGCAAAGAAACGCCACAATGCGAGGTTCAAAGTGATTGTTATCAGGCATGGGTCACTCTCCAGATCTACTCAAATCTACACTCAGATTTAAACTGCAGTTTCTAACATCCCAAATAGCTGCGCAAACTCGAAACCCTTCAGTTGGGAAGCCTTGTTGGGGCAGCTTGTGACGCATGCCCCACAGCCCTGGCACAGCACCTCGATCACTTCAGCATGATTCATCCCGGGCTCAAGCAGGCGCGCGCCATAAGGGCAGGCTTCAACACACATTCCACAGGCTGCACATAGCCGCGGGTTGACACTGGCCACGATCGGCGTGGCTTCCAGCTTGGTGCGGGAGAGCAAAGAAACCGCCCGGATGGCAGCCGCACTGGCCTGGGCAATAGTTTCCTGGATGCTGCGCGGTGAGTGTGCCAGACCTGCCAGGTATATGCCTTCAGCGGCAAAATCCACCGGGCGCAGCTTCACATGAGCCTCCAGGAAGAATCCATTTTCATTCAACGGCACTTTCAGCAGCTGGGCTAAGTGGGCATTTCCACTTTCGGCTTCGATGCCAGTGCTGAGCACTACCCAATCGGCAGTCAGGCTGATCTCCTCCTCATCAGGTTGGACCGTTACCTCCACCTCCAACCATGTCTTGCCCGCCAGGTTCACCTGCGGCTTCTTATCCGGATGGTATTCCAGGAAGATTACCCCTGCCTGGCGCGCCTGTCTGTAAAGCAGCTCGCGCAAGCCGTAGCTGCGCAGGTCGCGGTACAGGATGACGACGCTCGTCTTTGGGTGGATGCGCTTGATCGCCAGGGCATTCTTTAGCGCCTGTGTGCAGCAAACCCGTGAACAGTACGGGTGGTATTCATCACGTGAGCCCACGCACTGGATGAAAACAATCGCCTGGCTATCCAGTAATAGGGAGGGGTGTTCATGAATCATCGCCTCCAGTTCGCGTTGGGTCAGCAAGCGAGGATGCTGTCCATAATGGTATTCAACAGGCGTTATTTCCCGCCCCCCGGTAGCAACCACAGTAGCCCCATGTTCAAGGGTGAGCTCAGAGCCTGAGGCCAGCTTGATACGCGTGCAAAATTGACCCGCATAACCACCATGCTCAAGCACTTCCGCTCCAGTCAGCACCTGGATGCGCGCATGGGCATTTACCGCGGCGAGCGTCTCCCTGAGCAGGCGCTGTGGATCAAAGCTGCCGGGCATACTGGTATAGATATGTTTCAGGTTGCCGCCTAATTCGCGCTCGCACTCAACCAGGGTGACTGCAAAACCCTGTCTGGCGATAGAGAGAGCCGCGGTCATGCCAGCCAGACCCCCACCGATGACCAGTGCATGCGGGTTGACATCAAAAAAGTTGCGCGAGAGCGGCTGTAATTTTCCAGCCTTGGCAGCTGCCATCGAAACCAGTTGCTTGGCTTTATTCGTAGCAGCTTGATGATCCGCGCGATGCACCCAGGAATCCTGCTCACGGATATTAGCCATCTCAAACAGGTGCGGATTCAATCCGGCCTGCCGTAGCGTGTCTTGAAAGAGAGGTTCATGAGTGCGCGGCGTACAGGATGCCACCACCACCCGGTTGAGCCCCAATTCTTTGATCTGGTTGGTGATGCGCTCCTGGGTATCCTGCGAACAGGTATACAGGTTGTGCTCTGCATAGACCACACCCGGCAGCGTGCGAGCATAGTCGACCACCGCAGGCACGTCGATGACCGCGCCGATATTGATGCCGCAGTGACAGATAAAAATCCCAACTCGCTCCGGCTCGTCGGAGGTATCCCTTTCGGGTGGGTATTCGGGTATGCGCGTCAGGGTGCCGCGTGCTTCTGCCAGCAACTCCGAAATTCGCCCCGCGGCACAGGAGGCCTCAATCACCGATTCGGGGATATCTTTCGGCTCGATAAAAGCGCCCGCCGCATATATCCCCGCCTGGGAGGTTTGGGTGAGGTCAATTCCAGACGATTGGATAAAACCATATTCATTCAAAGCCACCCCGAGCCTTCCAGCTAGCTCGCGGGTTGCCTGGGAGGGGCGCATGCCCACGGATAGGACGACCAGCTCGAACTGCTCCTCGTGATAGACGGGATGTTTCTGCTCTACCCCCGCATAGGAGATATATCCCAGGCGCAAATTGTGAGTGCTTGGCACCTCCTTGACCGAGGAAATCATGCATCGAAGAAAACGCACACCATGTTCCTGTGTGGCGCGCTCAATATAGGTTTCGAAACCCTTGCCAAAGGAACGGATATCCATATAGAAAATCGTCGGCTCAATGTTGGCATCATGCTCACGTGCGATGATGGCTTCTTTGGTAGCATACATGCAACAAATCGAGGAGCAATATGCCGCTCGGCTTTCTCCGTCCAGCCTGGTGGTACAGTCCCGCGAGCCCACACACTGGATCCAGGCAACCTTACGTGGATGTGCTCCGTCAGAAGGGCGTTGCACCACCCCCGAGAACGGGCCAGAGGCTGAGAGCATACGCTCAAACTGCAGGCTGGTGATGACATTGGGATAACGTCCGTAGCCATATTCAGGCCGAATATCTCCAGGCATGGGTTCAAGCCCAGGAGTAAGTAGCACTGCCCCCACCTGGATTTCCAACAGGTGTTCACAATCATTGTGCGCGATAGCTCCAGCACGGCAGGCATAAGCACACTGGTTGCATTCCGAGCACACACCGCAGTGCAGGCAGCGGATAGCCTCTGCTTGCGCCTGTTCTGGGGAGAGACCGGCGTATACTTCCAGGAAATCATTCCGCCGCTCAGCTGCAGCTCGTTGATAGGATTCACTACGTTTAGCTGGTGAAGCCTCTGCCAGAGTAACACGCCGCAGGGCTTCCTCGGGTGCTAGACGGGCAATCCCCGGTACCAACGGAGTCTCCTGCAGAGATAGGGCAGGCTCTCCAGTGAGGTGAGTTTCAATGGACCTGGCTGCCCGGCGACCCGCAGCAATTGCATCCACAATAAATGCTGTTCCTGTCACAGCATCTCCACCCGCGAAAATTCCCGGCACATCGGTTGCCAGTGTTTCAGGATCAGCCACTATGCGTTTGTTGCGCTGGCAGGTAACCTGCTTAAGGGCTTCTGATTGGGGGCGCTGACCAATTGCGAAGATGACGACATCTGCCGGTATGATTTGCTCAGTCGCGGGGTATTCATCAAAATCCGGTTTACCATCCACAAAGCCACGGAAGTCCACCTGCACTGTGCGAACACCTGTGACCTTGTCCTGCTGACAGGTGATCTCTTTGAAAGTACGCGCCGGGAACAGCTGGACGCCCTCCTCTTGCGCGTCGGCGATCTCCCAATCATGAGCTGGCATTTGTGCCCGGCTTTCCAGGCAGGTCATGCCCACCCAGGCGGCCCCCAAACGCAACGCATTGGTGGCTGAATCGATTGCCACATTGCCTCCGCCCAGCACCAGCACACGCCGGCTTCGCAGGTCAGGCAACCTGGCTCCACTTTCCGGAAGGTTGACCAGCCGCAGAAAATCGGTGGCGAGCAGTACATCCGGTAAATCTGCACCAGGGATCGGCAGCTTTGCACCGGCATGCGCCCCTATAGCCACAAATACCGCCTCAAAATCCTCCAGCAGGGCTTCCACCTTGTTGACCCGCTGGTTTAGCTTCAGCTCAATCCCTAATGCCAGGATGTCATCAATCTCGCGCTGCACAATCTCAGGTGGTAGCCGGTAGATCGGGACACCGGCGCGCAGCATGCCACCAGGAACTGGCAATGCTTCAAACACCGTTACCTGGCAACCACGCCGCGCCAGCTCTTGTGCACAGGTCAGCCCGGCAGGTCCAGAACCCACAATCGCAACCTTTTTTCCAGACAAAGTTTGCTCCGAAAACTGAGCGCGCATGGTTTCTACCACCTGCCACCGTTCTTCAGGATGCTCCCAGGCCCAATCAGCTACAAAGCGCTTGACTGCCATAATGTTCACAGCCTGATCTGCCTGCGCCCGGTTGCAGGCTTCTTCACAGCGATGGTTGCACACACGTCCACAGATGGAGGGAAAAGGGTTTTCTTCCAAAATTGTGCGGTAGGCATCGGCAAAACGGCCCTCGGCAACCAGCGCCAGGTAGCCCTGGGCGCGCTGGTGAATCGGGCAAGCATCTTTACAGGGAGCAATGCCAACTTTATCGATGGTGTAGACGTTGGGAATGGCTTGTGGGTATAGCTTATAAATGGCTTTACGCCGAGAGAGGCCGCCGTTAAATTCATCGGGGAGGGTGATGGGGCAAGCCTGCGTGCATTCTCCACAGCCAGTACATTTTTGGCGATCGACAAAGCGGGGATGCTGGCGAATCAAAACTTTAAAGTTCCCCGGAACCCCGCTGATCCCTTCCACATCCGCGTTCGTGAGTAGCTCAATATTTATATGCCTGCCAACATCAACCAGCTTAGGCGACATGATGCACATGGCGCAATCATTGGTGGGGAAGGTTTTATCGAGCTGAGCCATCTTGCCGCCAATCGCAGGCGCCCGGTCCAGCAGATAGACCTTCAGGCCTGCTTCAGCCAGATCGAGGGCAGCTTGCATCCCGGCGATTCCTGCCCCCACGACTAGTGTCGTGCCTACCGGACCTTTACCATCCCCGCGTCCGTTCTCAGGGTTTTCCATATTGCCTTCCTGGTAGTGAAATTCTCTTGACTTCATTCAGGTATAAAAAGCAGTGTTTAGAACATATCCGGTTGGAAGTACTGCACTGGTTCAGGTATCCTATAAAGTCCCAGTGAGCTGAGCAGCGGGCGTGGGTCAATCAAGTGCTTGGGCCACCAAGACTCTGCCTGCGGCAGGTCGAAAGCCAACCCGAGCAATTCCGTGAAGTAAAAGGCAGGCAGCTTCGGTGCACAGGTCTGGCGCATCTCCAGGTTGACCTGGCATAGTGGGCAGGCAGTCACCAGGGCCTCTGCACCCGCTTCACAGGCGCGCTCTGCCAGGCGCCCGACTAATTTTTGGACGATATCTGCCCTGCTCAACGACAAACCCGCCCCACAGCACTCAGTAGCATATGACCATGGCTGAACCTCTGCACCAAGGGCAGTCAGCAAAGCCGCCATCACCTGGGGGTGATCGGGATCATCAAACCTGGTGATCTCCGGTGGACGTAGCAGCAAACAGCCGTAATAAGCAACGACCCTTAAACCATTCAGAGGGATTTTCACCTGGGCAGTGATCTTCTGGAGGCCGTAATCCTCGTAGAGCACAGCCAGCAAGGGGCGGATGGAGAGACCCTCGCGATACTCGAAACCCACCAGTGACTGTATCTGGATTCGCTGCGCCTGGTCAGTGCGCAGGGTATGATCAGCGCCTTTAAGGCGGTTAAAACAGGCTGCACAGGGCACAATCAGGTCGCCCCCTGCTGATTGTGCCAGGGCAATGACCCGGGCAGGCAGCGCCAGGCCAAGTGTGTGGCTCAGCGCGTGGGCGGAAGAAGCGCCACAGCAATTCCAGGCTTCCAGCTCGTTGATCTCAAATTCAAGATGCTTGAGCACTGCCCGGCTGGACAAACCGTATTCAAGCCCGGTGGAATGCAAACTGCATCCCGGATAGAGGCAATAGTTCATATTATTTGCTCCGTTGCATGATTTGCCGGACATCAGCTGCCGCTCCAGACCGCTTGGGGATTATGGGGACTTTGCCGCGCAAGAACAGTCCGATGCCAGCGCCTACATCATTCATCAAGGGTACATGGGAAAGGACCTTGAACAACCCTAGCATGGCTGCCTCGTGCGACCTCCCAAACACACTTAACACCCTGAGGAACAAGCGGTGGAAAAGCAGCGCATCAGGTTCACCTGCCGGGTAGCCTTGCGCCATAGCAATCTGTCGTAGGGCGTCCATGACCGCAGCCAGGTCAATATCGTTTGGGCAGCGCGCGGCACAGGAATAACAGCCTGCGCACAACCATATATCCCGGCTGCTGAGCAAGGGTTCCTCTTGCTCAAGCGCCAGCATACGCAATAGCCGGTCTGGTCCATACCTCATTGCACTGACTACTGGGCACCCCGCAGTACATTTATGACAGTGATAGCACTGCTCGATCGGCTGCTCACTGATTTGCTTTACCTGATCCAGTAAATTGTTCATGCTTGATTTTCCAAATTTCGTTGGACAGTTACTACTTCAACAGGCTGGTAGAATCGGTCTCCTGGAAAGGCACCCTGAGCAGGCTTCGCAGACTTGGGCGCTTCCTCCAGGCAGGCCACAAATAAATAGACCAGTACACCAAGCCCACCATAACCGCTCCACCAATAATGTTGCCGATGGTCACCGGCAGCAAGTTTGCCAGGAAGAAATTACCCCAGGTAAGATTTGGGAAATCCACAGCTGTCCTGCCAATCAGATCCCAGAATTCAGCACTTGCTCCAGATTTAATGAACAAGGCCACCGGGATGAAGTACATATTGGCTATGCTGTGCTCGAAACCAGCTGCAACAAAGGCTGTAATAGGAGGGATGATCAACAACACCTTGTCTGTATCAGTCCGGGCGCTAATACACAGCCAGACCGCCAGGCAGACCAGCGCGTTACAAAAAATTCCCAGCACCAAGGCCTGCAGGAATTCCAGGTTGACCTTGGCGTGTGCGATCGTCAGCGCATTCAACCCCAGAGTACCTTTGCCAAATGTATATTGCTTGGTAAGGTACATCATGTAAGCCGTCAGGATAGAACCCAGGAAGTTCCCGATATAGACAATAAACCAGTTGCGCAGCAGTTGGGCAGTCCTGATCTTGCGCGAAGCCCAGGCCATCACGATCAAGTTGTTGCCGGTAAACAGCTCGGCTCCAGCGACTACAACCAGGATCAGTCCCAGACTGAAGGTGAGGCCCCCAATAACTCGCGTCATCCCAAAAGGCAGGTCGCCAGCGCCAGTGGTTGCCATGGTAGAGAAAACAGCCCCCATCGCGATAAAGGCACCCGCTAATACCGCCAGGAAAAACATGCGATAAAAACCAAGGCTGGCTTTGCTAACTCCAACATCCTCGGCTTTGGCTGCCATCTCTGGTGGTAGCCAGGGATCAAAGGAAGGAAATGTTTGCATGGCTTACTCTCCTGTACCTAACGCTTCAATCTCCTTGGCACGCTTAAGGATCTTATGCAGCTGATCAATGCTCTTGATCCGTGCCGGTCGGATGGTCATACGATGTTTACTGAGCAGGCCCATCCCCATTGGTGCCATGCTTGGTAACCGCAAGGGGAAATGCCTAAGGTAATGCCTAGTTGCCAATCCCAATTCATAGCTGCGCCCGTAGTTCTCAACCATGCCTATAAAGGTCTTGGAAAAGTCAGGCGCAGTGGAGTCCCGATACAGACCTGCCTTGATAGCCATGCTTTTCAGGGTATACATTACATCGGTAATATGAATCTCTTGCGGGCAACGTACAACACAGTGATAGCACGAGACACAAATCCATGGGGTATTGCTGCGCAATGCCTCATCGCGCAATCCAGCCCGTACCAACGCGAATAATTGGCGAGGGGTGTAGTCCATATCAGCGGCAGCGGGGCATGAGCCTCCACAGGTACCACACTGGATACACATTTCCAGGCGGGATTCACCCGCCGTTGCTGCGCTTACTTCTTCTAAAAAACGAATATTTGGGTAGAAATCGGTTTCAATCTGAGTTTCCATCGAGTTCTCTCCTGAAAAGATCGTATGTAGAAAAGTCTTATGGGGAGATTTCTAATATATCGGGGGGTGCGCTAATCGCGCTTCGCCGTCGTTCAAGAATACGCTTGACCAGTTTAAGCCGAAAGTGATCGGTTCGCTCGCGCTCATCCAGTGTCATTTCGATATAGTCGCTCTCAGCCTCTAGGCGCGGGATGAGCAGATGCTCAAGGGCATTTAGACGGCGTGAAGTGCGCTGGATTTCATCTGCCAGGCGCATCAGGCGTAGCTCGCTCTCTGCAAGCTGGATGATTGCATCGACCTGCGCCTCAAACGCAGAAGCAGTCTCATCGATGCTGATAGATGTCCCAACAATGGAGTAACCTCTTCCCAACAATGGCCGGTCGACACGCTTTTGTTCAATCTCGGGTACCTTGACACCCATTACATTGGCTGTACTGACCTGCAAGGGCACTTCCTCGCTCGCAGCCAGGGCTGCGGATACAACTGCCTCTCTGCCAGCCAATGCCTCGGCGCGTGCCAGTTTCATACGGGCATCCGCAGCCACTTGCTGTAATATATCGGAATGCTCCATCACGGTGTCAGCCAGGCGCAAAAGCTCTTTCATCAAGGCAGTCCGCTTCTGTTCAAGCAGGTCCCTTCCTTGACTTGCCAGTTTTATCTGGGCCTTACGCGCCAGCAACTCCATACGCGTGCAGGAGACTTTCGTTATCATGGTAAATCCTTGGCTGTGTCCTTATTAAGTCACCGTCACGAGCCCGATAAGTTATGTATCAGGGTGATAATACTGCTCTATAAATTCCTGGGGGACGCGTTTGAGGATCGCGGCCGGCATTATCGATAATAAATTCCAGGCTAAATCCAGGGTTTCTTTGATTTGGTATTCCTGCATGCCTTGCCCAACAAAAGTCTTTTCGAATCTCTCTGCAAACTCCAAAACCTGGTGGTCCTCGGAGGAAAGTGCCGCCTCACCGATGATAGCCACCAATCGTCGCAAGTCACGTCCCTCAGCATACAGGGCATAGAGCTGGTTAGCAATAGCCCTGTGGTCAGCGCGAGTCTTTCTCGCCCCAATCGCGGCGTTCATCAAGCGGGAAAGCGACGGCAGCACATCAATGGGCGGATAGATCCCCTTGCGATGCATATCTCGGCTCAGCACGATCTGACCCTCAGTGATATAGCCAGTTAAATCAGGGATGGGATGGGTGATGTCATCATCAGGCATGGTCAGGATCACCAGTTGGGTGAGAGATCCACGCTTACCGCGGATACGCCCGGCGCGCTCATACAAGCTGGCTAAATCCGTATACATATAGCCTGGGTAACCTCGCCGACCAGGTACCTCCTCACTTGCCGCAGAAACCTCACGCAGTGCCTCACAATAATTGGTCATATCGGTCAATATCACCAGCACGTGGCGATCATGGGTAAAAGCCAGATATTCAGCGGCAGTCAGTGCAGCTCTAGGTGTCAAGATGCGCTCAATGGTAGGGTCATCGGCTAGATTGATAAACAACACGCTGCGGTCCATGGCTTCGCTGGCACGGAATTGATCCATAAAGAAAGCAGCTTCACGATGGGTGATACCAATAGCTGCGAAGACGACGGCAAAGGGTTCACTCACACCGCTGTCTGAGCCCAATACCTTCGCCTGCGAAGCAATCTGGGCTGCCAACTCGTTAGCGGGTAATCCGGCTCCGGAAAATATTGGCAGCTTTTGTCCGCGAGTCAGGGTGTTAAGCCCATCAATGGCAGCGACGCCTGTTTGGATAAACTCGCTGGGATGTGTGCGTACGGAAGGGTTAATTGGCAGTCCGCTGATGTCCAGGGAACGTTCAGGGATAATCGCTGGTCCACCGTCAATCGGAGCACCGGAGCCATCCAGAACTCTGCCAAGCATCGAGAGCGCCACATCCAGGCGGGCCACATCCCCGGTGAAGCGCACTCTTGTCTGGTTTAAGTCCAGGCCTGCCGTCCCCAGAAATATCCGTACCATGCAAGTTTGCCGATTTACCTCCAATACTTGTCCAGGGCGCGTCAGACCATCAGGACCTGTGATAGCCACAATTTCGTTATAAGCCACGTCGGAGATGCGTTCTACGAAAATTAAAGGCCCCTTTATTTGAGTAACTGTGCGATATTCCTTGGTGATCAGGCTGGGTCGAGGAATAGTTTCCAGCATTTGAGCTCACTCCTGTATTCCAAACTCAGCAAATCTGTGTTGGATCCTTTTCGAAAGCTCCTGGATATTCATCTCAGCTTGCTCAGTTGGTAGTTCTTTCAATCTGGCGATTTCCCCGACCTCTGGCATATCCATGACCTTTGGCAGAGGCACTTCAAGGCCTAATGCTTTTTGCACGTATTGATAAAAATCCATAATAATGGTCAGCATCCAGTAGGCCTTTTCTATGGGACAGTAGCGATCGACTTCATGGTAGGCAGATTGTTGTAAGAAGTCTTCCCTCAACATGCGGGCCACAGCCAGGACTGCCCGCTCCGACTCCGCCAACGCATCTGGACCTACAAGTTGAACAATTTCTAAAAGTTCTGCTTCACGTTGCAACAGGCTGCTGGCCGATCTAACCCGTTCGAACCAATCAGACCCCACGTTTTGGTTGTACCAATCCTGCGTTTCGTAGAGCGAGTAACTACGTGTCCAGTTGATAGCCGGGAAGTGTCGACGGCGGGACAATTCATAATCCAACGCCCAAAAGGTACCCACTACCCGCATCGAGTTTTGTGTCATGGGCTCCGAGAAATCACCCCCAGGTGGCGATACCGCACCGACCAGCGTAAGCGAGCCAGTACGAACATCTGGTTCTGCAGCCGCCTGTGTCTCATCTTCCTGACTGCCCAAACAAACCACCTTGCCTGAACGTTCGTAAAACTCTGCCAGTCGTGCAGCCAGATAAGCTGGGTAGCCTTCCTCACCGGGCATCTCTTCCAGCCTGCCCGAGATTTCGCGCAGTGCTTCACCCCAGCGCGAGGTTGAATCCGCCAGCACCAAAACCTGGTAACCCATATCCCGGTAATATTCGGCAATCGTGATACCGGTATAGATGCTGGCCTCACGTGCAGCCACAGGCATATTCGATGTATTAGCGATGAGCACTGTACGAGCCATCAGTGGCTCCCCGGTGCGTGGGTCCTCTAAGATAGGGAATTCCTCCAAAACCTCGGTCATTTCATTACCCCGCTCTCCACAGCCAATATACACCACCACATCAGCATCCGCCCAGCGAGCCAGGCAGTGTTCTACCACCGTCTTCCCAGTGCCAAATCCGCCGGGGATAATTGCCGAACCACCTCTGGCCACAGGGAATAATGTGTCGATCACACGCGTACCCGTAATCAGTGGTTCGCGCGGTGCCAGGCGAGCCTGGACAGGGCGTGGTGTGCGAACCGGCCAGGATTGGCATAGGGTGACCTCAAAATGATCCACCTTATGATTACTTTGCAGATCAATCACTGCTACAACATCATTGAGCTTGAATTTCCCAGAGTTGATATCAACCAGCCTGCCACCTTTCCCAGGGGGAACCATGATGGCATGCTCTAGTGTGTGCGACTCAGTCACAATTCCCAGCACACTACCAGGTGAAAGATAACTACCAATACAAGCACGCGGCTTAAACTCCCAGTAGATATCCTCACTTAATGGAGAAGCTGCCAGGCCGCGCCGGATAAAATCACCTGTTTTTTCAGCCAGCACTTCCAGTGGTCTCTGCAAGCCGTCGTACACCTGACCCAACAATCCCGGACCCAGGCGAGCTTGAAGTGGCGCACCGGTGTTCTGGATTCTTTCGCCTATTCTGATACCAGAGGTATCCTCATAAACCTGGATCGTGGCTTGTTCGCTCGAAATCTGGATAATTTCACCCACCAGACCCACTTCACCCACATAAACCACATCATGCAGCCTGGCATTATCAAGACCGCTGGCTCCCACCACTGGTCCAGCTATGCGAACGATCCTTCCATCACCAGTTTCCACTCGCTCTATCACGCTTCCACCTCGCCTCCCCTGTCTTTGAAAGTGATATGAAAGCCGATCGCGCGCCGGATGGTGTGTGCAATACGCGCTCTTCGCGACGCTTCAGCACCCAAGGCGCTTCCACCAGGAATCACCAAATAGGGCATTTGATCGTAAGCCTCCAGCTGTCTCACGGTTGCAGGCTCCAGCAGCTCGAATAGCCCATCGTCAATGGCCAGTAAACCGGTTTCGCCTCTATCTAACCAGGTCGCTATCATTTCCTGGGCAGCTTCCACGTCTTCAGCCCCATATGCATCCACTCCCGCCAGATGGAACCCAGGAACGAGGGAAGGTCTGGTGATTACCAGTAATCGGCTCATGCCGTCATCGCTAGGTTTTCAATGATTTCTTCAGATTTCAAGTCCAGGCTGATCCCATTTGCAATCCAGCGCAGGTTTCCAATCTCGTTTACCTTTAGCGCAAGATAACCTAAGACCAACCCTATCCCCAGGGGGTCCTGGTTGATTAATGAAGCCATCCAATTTAATCGAAAGCGATTTAATTGGCGTTCAAAATCACTTAGTCGACCTGAGGTGTGATACGCTTCTAAACCATCCCTGATAGCAGTATAGTAATTTGTGCTTGATAACAATTCCACAGCTTGCTTAATATCATCTAGTTGACTGAGATGTTCTAATAACGTAAAGGATAATCGGCCAGGCCCTATAAAAAAAACCTGAATTCCTAAGTTGTCAGTTTGTTCCTTGATCGACACTCGTTCTCTTGGGGCGTGGATAAAGCGCAGAACTGTACGCAGGTTAATTAAGTCGGCCTCCAGATTGATCGCAGCCTCGAATAACTCCGCATCCGGTATTTCAGCAGCATATGCTTGCATCTGCTGCCAATACCATCCCTGCAGAGCTGATTCCATCCAAGGAATACTTGCGCCTGGAACTTCAGATCTGAGACGCATAATAGGCACAGCAAATGGCAGATTCATGGAAGCCATGATATCGATAGCAGCACGCACCCCCGGAGCTCCAGATAGTACAGACAGCGTGTGGAGATCTAACTCACCAACGGGCAAGAGTGTAGCCAGGATCTTATCCGGGGCAATATTATTCCCAAGGCCGCGTAAGATCGTGATGAGATTGTGCAGATCATAGGGAAGGAGCATAACATTTACCATTTCGCCAGCGCTTTCGTGGTAGAAACTCCGCATTTTGCCCAATGTATTGACCAGATCCGTTTGCAGTGCTTCGTTGATGCAGTCCATCCCACTCGTGCGCGCCAACGCTGATTCAATCGGCTTGCGATAGGCAGTTTTTGTTAATGCAGTAATCAAACCTGCTAGGCTACCTGCTCCAGCCAGGTTTTCAAGCTCCCGTTGTGTCAACAGGCGAGATTTCATAGCCCTTAGGCGGGCATTGCCGTAGTCGAAACCAAGCATTCTTGATTCTCAAAGCGGGCCGCTAGAAATCGGCGCAGGTATGGAGTTGCTGAAGCCAGCCGTGCTTCTAGCGTGTTGATGACCACTACTTTGGCCTCTTTGCTCTTCACGATCAAGCCACCTCCTGTCGCCAGGTCAGTCACGATGGGCACCTCCAGACCGATCTCATCCAGGATGGTTTTCATAAGCTCGAGGTCCCGCTGATCGATCTCAATGGTGACTGTGTGAATATCCCCCAGTGATCCTTCCAGATCAGCAAAAGCCTGATGTGTCAACCCGCGCAGCACGGCGGGATAACATGCCTCGGAACGCAGGCTGTCAAGACGCTCGCGCGTCATTTCTAAAGCATTCTCGACAAACTCCTGGCGTGCCTCCCCGATGATCCGTAAAGCCGCCATACGCGCCTGGTGGAGCAGGCGAGAACGCTCCCTGAATGCCGGCGTAGCAGCCTCATTGCAGGCCTGCTCTCGGATCTGATCGGCTTCACGTTTCGCTCGATCCAGAATCTCTTTTACCTGAGCCTGGGTAGCCGCTTCAATTCGGTTGACCTGCTCCTGGCCAGCCTCGCGAATGGCTTCCAGGATGGCTTCCAGACTCATCTCACCCACCGAGCAGCAGAACCATCGCAGCCACGGCAAAACCCAGGATCACCATCGTTTCTGGGATGGCAACCAAAAGGATGATGCTTCCTAGAGCTTCAGGCTTCTCAGCGATGACACCCGCACCAGCCGAGCCGATGCGTGCTTGTGCCAGTCCAGTGCCAATAGCAGCCAACCCAACTGCCAGTCCGGCCCCAATTGCAGTTAATCCAGCATCCATAGCTACCTCCATTTTCGATTGACAATCTCGGAGTATTCTTTCATCTTACTGTTGCCCTGCAGTCCAGCTCTCACAACCCCTGGTCAAGAGGTATACGACTCTTGAAAGGTTGGTAGGGCCTACCACCACTTTCATAGAATTTCCGGAAGAATTCCACGTAATGCAAGCGCAGACTGTGAATGGTGGGGCTGAACGCTCCCAAAACCAGGTTGAGAGCATGGATCAGCAAAGCGATAATAATACCCACGATCAGGTTGCCAGCCATACCCGCGATATCATTAGCAACTTTTGCCAGGTAAACAGAAGCCAAACCAATCGCTGCAATACGCAGGTAGGACAATATATTGCCGATCAAGCCGATGAACTCAATAGGACCCATTAAAATGCCCAGCCAGCCTAGCGAAGCGCCCATCAGCACAATTCCAAGAATTAATAGGGCGATCGCGGGTGTCATCAAGCTGCTTGGCAAAAAATCGGTCAGAACTGCAACGATCAAAAATAGTCCCATCAATCCGACCAACATGCCCCCTCGATCTAATAGGTGTGTGCGGTTTTTCTCCTTGTAAGCTTCCCACACACCAAGGATCAATCCCAGTGTCAGGTGTATAGCTCCTACAGCTAAAGTCATCACCAATAAACCAGCTAAATGCTCGGCACTGGCGCGTTCGAACCAGAGTGCATGCATACCTAGCTGTTCTCCAAGGGTTCCAAAAGCCTCACCATATAAAAAGCCAAACAGAATCGACCAGCCAGCCCCAATAGCCAGGATTATCAGCACATCGCGAGCTACCCCAGAGTTGAGCTTACGGGTCAAACCCAGGCTGATCAACAATAACAACAGCCCATAGCCCACATCTCCCAGAATCATCCCAAAGAAGATGGGCAGGAACAAAGCCATCAAGCGAGTAGGATCCAGATGTCCATAGCGTGGCAAAGCCAACAGGTTCACCAGGCTCTCAAAAGGTTTGGCTGGCTGAGGGTTTCTTAAGATGATCGGGACTCGTTTTCGCAGTGTAGATGTCAAAGGGATTTGCCGCACCAGGATGGTCTCACCCACCTGTTCCTGTAGTGATTGTTGCACCTGGCTGAACTCCTTCGCCGGGATCCAGCCCACCAGCACAAAAGTCAAATCGGTTTCTCCTAAACAGCTGAGTACGCTGCTGGCCTCCAACTCATCCTGCAGAGCATCACGCCAGGCAGCCAGTTTCTGGCACCACTCTGCCGCCAGTTCAGCCTGCATGGCCTCCACAATCTCCAGTTCATCGGGGATAGCGGCCATGCGTCGATGTAGGGAAGCTAAAATCACATCAGGTGGCCCATCTTCCAGCTCGGTGGGCAGACGTAACCGGGAAACATCTTCACGCCCAAGCAGGCTCTCTATCTCCTGGGTGAATTCAACTGGGAAAACAATCAACATCGCTCGCGTGGATTTGTCTACATCTCGTGCCACTAGCTCGGCCCGCCCAGCGGTCAGGTCAAGTATGTGCTTTGCGACTGCCTCCAACACGCCCACATGCTCCCTACTGACCAGCACGCCGATCGACCGATTGCCTGGCAGGCGCGCAGATTGGGGAATGATAGGTAGCAGAGCTCTCAAGCTGGCCTCGTAACGCGGTAAGGAAGCCAGCTCACTCTTTAGTTTTTCACTTCGATTTATCAGGGTCTGCACCTTTGGCAACAAAGTCTCTACCCCCTGACGCGCCTGCAACCGGTAATCTTGTTCTAGGGTTATATCCAGACGGTGAGAGGCACCACCGAGATTATCGAGCAACCCTTGTAAGCGCGCCGCCAAAAAGCCCAGCTCCTCTTGCTCCTGAAGCATTTCCCGATCAAGCGTTAGAGGCCGAGCTGAAATTTCTTGAGTCTCAACCAATTCCTCAATGTGCACACAGCCTAGTTTTCGCAACGCATGCAGGATATTCTGCAGGTCTCGTTTGAGACCGATGATCTCAATCGGGAGCATTTCAACATTCATGAGCTTTCCAGACCCACTTCTTGCCCACTGACCAGGTAAAATGCCTCCAGAACAGCCATCTCTATCAGTTGGAGACCTCTTTGGCGCAGGGAATCTGCTTTGCTCTGCGCTTCGTTGGTGATGAGTCTGGCTTCTGCTTCCGCCTGATCGACGATCTCCTGATAATGCACTTGACCATTATGCAGCCCCATCTCGCGAGCTTGATTCTTGATTTTTGTCACTTGCGAGCGTGCCTCAGCAATGCTCCGCCCTGCCGACACGCGGGCTGCTGCAATTTGAGCGGCGATCTCGGTTTCTATTTGCCGGATCTGATCTAATGGACTCAGCTCAGATCCAGTTGTGGGTGAATCACTCAAACTTCATTCTCCCATTCCTGCAACAGGCGTTGAGCAATCGCTGGCGCTTCAACGCCGGCTGCTGGACTCTGCAAGGCTTCTAAAATCGGTTTCAATCTTTCGCGCAATCGGCGCGAGAGTACGCCGTGCAACGCATGGTAGGCCGCCTGACGGGTTGGTGCAGACGGAGTCGAATGGCTGATTACTTTCAGGGTCGCAGGTACAGCCGCGGGACCAATGCGAGCTAAAACGTCGGCAGTAGCCCAGCGCACCTTGTGGCTGCTATCCGAAAGTCCCTCTGCCAACACTTCAATAGAACTTGTATCCGCAAAATCACCCAGACTTCGGGCAGCATGCCAGCGAATATGGCTATCGGGGTGGTTCAGCGCCTCACGCCAGCCTTTTTCAGCCTGCGGTCCCAGATCTTGCAGGGCACGCTTGGCTTCACTGTGCAGCGCACCTCGATCCATGGCAAGCGCCTTAATCAGTGGTGGAGCACAGCGTTCTTCGCCGATGGCTGCTAAAGCGCACACTGCTCGCACCTTCCAACTTTTGAGCGCGGCATTCAGGATATCTTCCAAGAAGGGAATCATCTCCACGTCACCCCGTAGCCCAAGTAGATACGCGCCCGCATAGCGGAACTCAGCCCGTGTCTCTTGAAGCGCCTGGTGGAGTACACGCTCCTTGAGAGAGGCTTCCCAGTCATACTCATCCTCAACAAATACTTCAGTGATCGATTGGTCAATTCTTTGCGAAGCTTCCTGGTCTACACGTCGATCGCTATCACGGTGTTCCCCCCAACACTGGATCGCCAGACAGCTCAATAATTGCTTCCAAAGCTTGGGATTATCGTAGTTGTGAATGGCTGCCTGCATAATCTGGCGCAGTCCGGGGTCAGCTGCACTCAGGTAAAGGAACACTTTGCCTATTGATTCTTTATCGCCTTCCAGGGCTTGCCTTAATAACTCGATCTCTGACTGTTGATAGGGAACAGCGGCCTCTTGCATGAACATAAGCAACTCCAATCCACAAGCCAGCAAATAAATCGGCACTCCGCTAGGCCTTGTTATCTTTACTATACAGGACGGAGATGACAAACTCTGTGATAAATAGGTGACATATATGTGATAAATATCACATACTCATATTAAATGAAAAGAGAGCAGGGTCAATACCCGCCCTCTCAAAGATTTTTATGACCTTCCAATGACAGATAACAAAAGTACCTCAACGCGTGGTGAGGTACTCGTATGCCATAATTTTTTCTGCTCAGGTATTTGGTTGGTTCAACAGCAGTCCATAGCCATATCCAGAAACAGTGACAATATAGGTTGGTTGAGCAGGCTCCGGCTCGATCTTGTGGCGTAACCGGTGGATAAGCTGGCGTAGCATATCCCTGTCGCCCCCTTGAGGTCCCCATACATGGTCAATAATAATATCAGCCGTCATCACCTGCCCGGCGTTAATCATCAAATACTCAAGCAAGCGCCCTTCCAGGGGTGTTAAAGATACAGTCTCACCCCGAGGTAGATTCACCTCGCGCCGGTTGGGCACTAAAAGCAAGCCTCCCACTTGATGGGGTGCGGGGGCTGGAGGTAAGCTGGTGCGACGTAGCACTGCATGCACTCTAGCCATCAGCTGGCGCGGGCTGAAAGGCTTGGTGATGTAATCATCCGCACCAAGCTCCAGTCCATGAACCACATCACTGTCCTCATTGCGCACAGTCAACATGATAATGGGTGTATCTGCTTCGCGGCGGATGCGCTGGCAGACTGAGTACCCATCCATCTTTGGCAAGTTGATATCCAGGACGATCAAGTCTGGTTGTTCATCTGACCAGCGCTCCAGCGCGCTCAGACCATCATAGGCCTGGATCACCTGAAAACCTTCACGGCGCAACGCAAACGCCACCACATCCGCTAAAACACGGTCATCATCTACAATCAAGGCTTTCATGTTTCCCTCGCAATGGGTAGCGTGAACCAGAAGATTGAACCACCTCCCGGGCGCTCATCCACAAATGTACGTCCGCCATGTGCTTCAACAACAGCTTTTACCACCGATAATCCTAAACCCGCTCCCACCTTGGCTCCTCTCTCCGTCGAGTTCGAATATTCCATGCGACGAAAAATGAGGTCACGCTGCTGGATGGATATTCCTGGACCTCGATCCGCAACCTGAACCCGGACCCAGCCTTGTTGAATTTGGGCTGCAAGTGTAATTTCATCATCCGAGGGGCCATATTTGCTGGCATTTGAAAGTAAATTCACCAGGACCTGCCCAACCCGCCGTGGGTCAGCTTGTACAAGAGGTAGTTTTGCTGGAATCTCAACAACAAGTTTTTGTTTGTACTTATCTAACAAAGGCTCCATGGTCCTGACAGCATCTTCAATAATTGTGGATAAATCATAAGCCCGCGGTGAGATACGAAAATGGCCGGCTTCAATACTGGCGCTCTCAAGAAGATTATCCACCAGTGTTTGCAGGCTTAAAATCCCAAGATGTAGTGAGCCAAGCAGCTCGTCCAGTTCTTCCTGAGTCAGGTCAGAGGGTTGGTCCATCAACAGCTCGATGGAAGCCGCCAATGCTGAGAGCGGAGTGCGAAACTCGTGCGCTACATTCGCCAGGAAATAGCTTAAAAGGCGGTGGATGATCTCCTCTTCACTGACATCTCGGAACACAAGTGCAATTTCAGTCTCCGGCGTATCTGTTGGGCTCACTAAAGCCCTGGTGATTGAAAAGGTCGCCGGGTTGCCTCCCGCCAGTTCGACCTGCAGCTTGGATCGCTGGCCCGGTTCAGGGATCACTTGGCTGAAAGCCATGTTGCCTTCAACCAGCTTAATCACTTCATCACAAGGACGGTGCAACACCTGCTCCCTGTCCCAGCCTGTGATTCGTTCAGCACCGTGGCTGAAGAATGTGATGCGCCCAGATTCATCCAGGGTCATAATGCCTTCCACGATTGACTCCAGCAAATGATTGACCCAGTTTCTTTCATTGCGTAGCTGGCCCAGGGATTGTTGCAGATCTTGCCGGGCAGTTTCAAGCGCCTGGCTTACCTGCACAATTTCGCGAGCGCCGCTCAGGACTCTGACAGGTGTACTCAAATCCCCCTGGCTGAAATAAGCAGCGATTTGAGCCAGCCCAACCATAGGCTGGCTGATCCGCCGGGCAAGGAGATATCCGATCCCAGACCCAACCCCCGCCACCACCAGTATGCTGCCCAATAACAGCCAGAGCAGGCGGTTTTGAAGGCTCGCGATCTGCGCTACTGCCAAAGCCACTTGTACCTCTAAACCGGCTTCATCCAGAGGTATACGTGCCGCAAAGTAGGGTTGGTCATCCAATTCAAAAGTACAGCAAGTGCCTGGTATGGGCGTTGTTAGGAAAACTGGCTGGTCTCGGATAATTTTCAGTTTCTCGGGTACATAGAGATGGCTGGTAGCAATCACTGAATTGTTAAACAGGATAGCATGCTCAAGGCCAGTTTGCTGGTGCATCTGCTCAGCAAAAGCATTGTTCAAGCGGATACCAACCACAACATGGCCATCGTAACTTTG
>CP070639.1:163316-198811 GCA_020354045.1 Anaerolineales bacterium
ATGGCATCCATCCCTTCGATATGCTCCCAGCCAGGCTGGACTACGAGATGCTCAAAGATGGGTCGGAATTTAGCCTGGGTGACTTGACTATTCACGCTATTCATGTGCCAGGACACACCCTGGGTCTGGTTAATTTCCTGGTAACCGGTGGAGATGGGCAATCCTTCCTATTCACTGGTGATAGTATCTTCATCAAAAGCTTTGGCCGCCCCGACCTGGGCGGCCAGGGACAAACCTGGGCACCCCTGGTCTATAATTCCATCTTTGAAGTGATCAAGTCACGTGTACCCGCAGAGGCTTGGGTGCTGCCCGGGCACTATGCCCGTCCTGATGAGGCTAACGAAGATGGTACTTTCATGAAGCGACTGGGGGATCTGTGGCAGGAAAATACGGATTTGAGGGTGGGCAAGCAGGAGTTTATCGAGTTTGTGCTCAACCACCTACCTAATATGCCCGAGCAATATATCCAGATCAAGCGCGTCAACGCTGGTCTGGTCGAGCCAGATGAAGCAGAGGCCAGTGAGCTGGAATTGGGTAAGAACGTGTGTGCCCTATCCACAGCATATTAGCTATCTTTATAAACACCTCATGCAGCCTGGCGACATTGACCACCTAACCCCTGGCGAGTTTTGTAATCTTAACCAGACCCACTTTTGGGTCTGGTTCGCCATTTCTGGCCAGATAGGATAAAATAATTCAAACTCACCCTATACTGCTCCCGGAGACACGGAATGAACTATGGCTTCCTGATTGACCACCGGAAGTGCATTGGTTGCCATGCCTGCAGTACGGCCTGTAAATCTGAAAACCAGGTCCCGCTTGGCGTATACCGCACCTGGGTGAAATATGTTGAGAAAGGCACATTTCCGAATGCACGCCGCTCCTTCCAGGTGACCCGCTGCAACCATTGTGCAAATCCACCTTGTGTCCGCATCTGCCCGGTCACAGCCATGTACCAGCGTACTGATGGCATCGTGGAGTTCGATCCCCGTATCTGCATTGGCTGTAAAGCCTGCATGCAGGCCTGCCCTTACGACGCGATCTATATTGACCCTGAAACGCACACAGCGGCAAAGTGTCACTACTGCTCGCACCGGGTCGAGGTTGGCCTAGAGCCAGCCTGCGTGGTGGTTTGCCCCGAGCATGCCATCGTCTCAGGTGATCTGAACGACCCAGAAAGTGAGATCAGCCAAATCATTGCTCGCCAGCAGGTCAGCGTGCGAAAGCCAGAGCAGGGCACAGCCCCCAAGCTGTTCTATATTGAAGCCGATGAGGTCACCCTGACGCCCACTGCGGCCCAATTCAATGACTCTTTTGTTTGGGCAGATCTGATCACTGAGCAACACATCCCAGTCTTCCACGCCAAACCGACTGAAAGCCTGGTTGCCAGCGGAAATGGACAGAGCGCAAATGGAGGTGGTGCAGCTACCCAGACCGCTTACTCTGGGGTCGCTATCCGTACCCCCAGTGCTCAGGGCCTGGGCCGAGAGGGCGGACCGATCACTATCGGTGAGGGCAGCATGGCGGAACACATGGTCCAGACTACCTACAACGCCCAGCACAAAGTGCCCTGGCATTGGCCTGTACCGGCTTACCTGGTCACCAAAGGCATTGGCAGCGGCATCTTCATCCTGCTGGCGCTGCTCTTTGGCTTAAATATTTCTGATTTTAGTCACACGTTTGCGTTAATAGCCACTTTTCTGTCGCTGCTGTTTATCGGCATTACCACCGTTTTACTGGTGGTCGATTTAGAGTTACCTGGACGATTTTTCACTATTCTGCTCCGCCCACAATGGAAGTCATGGCTTACCCGGGGTGCCTTTATATTAATTGGATTTTCGGTTGTTGCCGGGGTATGGTTCTTGTTGGAAGGTGGCGTTTACCTGAGCCTGCTGCCTGGCTCGCTCACGGGGATGCTCCGGCCGGTTTTTCTGGCGCTGGGTTTTGTCCTGGCAGTTCTGGCAGCTATCTACACTGCTTTTCTCTTCGGGCAGGCCGAAGGACGCGACCTGTGGCAGAGCGCCTTGCTACCTGCTCACCTGGTAGTCCAGGCGCTGATGGTTGCTGCAGCAGTCCTGCTGGCCCTATGCCAGTTTACAGCCCCTCCTGCTGGGCTTGAGACTGCTCTTAATTGGATCTTTGGGGTCTCCCTGCTGGTCGATCTGTTCTTAATCCTGCTAGGAGAGTTTGGCATGCCGCACGCCTCTGAAATGGCTGCCCGCGCAGCCCATCAGATCAGTCATGGTAAGTACCGGGGCAATTTCTGGGGTGGCGCAGTGGTTGTAGGACACCTGCTTCCCCTGGTGCTGCTGTTGCTGGGTGTCTTTGCAGGTGGTTTCTCCATTGGCTTCATCCTGATTGCTGCCCTGGCGACCGTAGTGGGTTTGTATCTGTACGAATATGCTTTCGTTATGGCTCCGCAGGAGCTGCCTAACTCGTGAACATGCCCGGTTCCGGCTGCCTTTTTCTTGTGGATACAGGACCGGTGTTCTTCAGCGGAGTAAATCATGAATAAACGTCTCAACCGTTTTCTTGAAGCTGTAGCAAACTTATCCAGCCCAACCAGGCTCGAACTGGCACAGGCTGGCGCGGCTTCCCAACAGCAGAGTGCTGTTCACCGAAAAGCGGCGAATTTCTCTGCACTTCCAGGGACTCAAGTGTCCTTACCATCTGCCTCTGAACGTACTGATGGCGATGAGCAGGTCGGGTTGTCCAGTTATCCACCCGTCGAGAAATGGGATGAATGGGAGGAATACGATCCCAAGGCCTGGCCTGAGCGGATCAAGCGCCGCTACATGCTCATCCCTACGTTATGCTTCAACTGTGAGAGCGCCTGTGGCTTGCTTGGCTATGTTGATAAAGACAGCTTAGAGATTCAGAAATTTGAAGGCAACCCTCTTCATCCAGGCAGCCGGGGGCGTAACTGCGCCAAGGGTCCAGCCACCCATAACCAGGTTTATGACCCTGAGCGTGTGCTCTTCCCGCTCAAACGAGTGGGCAAGCGCGGTGAAGGCAAATGGGTGCGCGTCACCTGGGATCAGGTGTTGGATGATCTTGGAGCCCGCCTGCGCAAAGCTTTTCAGGAGCAGCGCCATAATGAAGTGATTTACCATGTTGGTCGCCCTGGCCACGACGGTCTCATGGAGTGGATCCTTTTCGCCTGGGGTTTAGACAGCCACAACAGCCATACCAATGTTTGCTCTTCCGGAGCGCGCGCTGGTTATGCGTTCTGGATGGGTCTGGACCGCCCTTCGCCTGATCACGCCAAAGCCCGCGTCATCTTGCTAATTAGCTCACATCTGGAAACCGGGCACTATTTCAACCCTCATGCCCAGCGCATCATGGAAGCCAAGATGGATGGTGCCAGGTTGATTGTGCTTGATACCCGCTTATCCAATACTGCCAGCCTGGCTGACTACTGGCTCTCCCCCTGGCCTGGCTCTGAGGCACCTATCTTGCTTGCCATAGTCAACTACTTGATCCATACCGGTCGCTATAACCGGGAGTTTGTTAAAACCTGGGTGAATTGGAAGCAGTACCTCAAAGCTGAATGGCCGACTGAGCCATGCACCTTTGAAACTTTTGAGGCAAAGCTCAAAGAATTGTACAAAGATTACACCTTCGACTTTGCTGCTGCAGAGAGTGGCGTGGAGGCGGAAGTCATCCGACAGGTGGCCGAGGAGGTGGCCCGCTGTGAGGGCAAACTCGCTACCCATACCTGGCGCAGCACCACGGCTGGCAATCTGGGTGGCTGGCAGGTCGCCCGGGCGCTGTGGTTCTTGAATGTACTCACTGGATCGATAGGAGTGGAAGGTGGCACCTCTGCCAACGCCTGGGATAAGTGGGTGCCTCGACCACACAATTTGCCTCCCCATCCAAACCGCTGGAATGAACTTACCTGGCCGGAGGAATACCCGCTCACCTTCTATGAACTCAGCATCCTGCTGCCGCATTTCCTGAAAGAAGGGCGTGGTAAAGTGGACACCTATTTCACGCGCGTCTACAACCCGGTCTGGACCAACCCGGATGGCATGTCCTGGATGGAAGTCCTGACTGATGAAGAGAAAATGGGCCTGCACATTTGCCTGACCCCCACCTGGAGCGAGACCGCCTGGTTTGCTGATTATGTCTTACCCATGGGGCATGCCCCCGAGCGCCACGATATCTCCAGCCAGGAAACCCATGGTGGACGCTGGATTGCTTTTCGCCAGCCAGTGCGCCGGGTTGCCCTGGAGAAATTGGGCAAGGATGTAAACTATACTTATGAAGCCAACCCAGGTGAAGTGTGGGAGGAGACCGAGTTCTGGATTGAGCTTTCCTGGCGCATTGACCCGGATGGTTCAATGGGCATCCGCCAGTACTTCGAATCACCCTACCAGCCTGGTGAGAAACTTACTGTTAATGAATACTTCCGCTGGATGTTTGAAAACACCGTTCCGGGCTTGCCCGAAGCCTCTGCTGATCAAGGTCTCACCCCGCTGGAGTATATGCGCAAGTATGGAGCCTTTGAGATTCGCTCTGGAGTGGAGGCACCTTACCTGCAGCCGGTAGAGGCTGAACTGCTTAAGCAGGCTACAGTCGATGCTGATAGCCACTTGGTATACAGCCAGACCCCTGCACCTGCCTCACCCAACATCACCCCTCATCCGGCATTTCCTGGTGATGAGCGTGGCCGGCTGGTGGGTATCCAGGTTGGTGACCAGGTGTTGCGCGGTTTCGATACACCCTCGCGTTTACTTGAGTTTTACTCGCCTACCTTGCGCGATTGGGGTTGGCCTGAGTATGCCATCCCGGGTTATATCCACAGCCATGTTCATCCGGAGAAGATCGATCCGCAAGCTGGAGAATTTGCCCTCATACCCACCTTCCGCCTGCCCACCCTGATTCATACCCGCTCGGGCAACAGCAAATGGTTGTATGAAATCAGTCATAAGAATCCGCTCTGGATGCACCCGAAAGATGCTGCCCGGCTGGGCGTGCGCACCAATGATCTAGTGCGTGTTTCCACCGAAATTGGCTACTATGTGATCAAAGCCTGGGTGACCGAAGGTATTCGCCCAGGTGTGGTAGCCTGTTCGCACCACATGGGACGCTGGCGCTTGCAGGATAATGCCATGGAGCGCTGGTCTTCCGCTCTGGTTGATCTGACCTTGCAAGGCGAAGGGCATTGGAAAATGCGCCACAAGCAAGCTGTCATGCCGTTTGAGAGCAGCGATCCCGATTCAAAGCGCATCTGGTGGAGTGATGTGGGCGTGCATCAGAACCTGACCTTTCCAGTCCATCCAGATCCGATCAGCGGTATGCACTGCTGGCATCAAAAGGTCAAGGTCGAAAAGGCTCAGCCTGAAGATCGCTATGGCGATATTTATGTAGACACCAATAAGGCTCACGAGGTATACCGGGAGTGGCTGGCGATGACCCGCTCTGCCAGCCGGGTGTCACCGGATGGCACCCGGCGCCCCTATTGGCTGCTGCGCCCGTTCCGGCCCACTCGTGACGCTTACCAACTGCCAGAAAAATAAACGAGGGGTGATACCGGTCATTACCTCTGTGGAATGACCGCTTTCATGCAATCCACGCCAATATCCCAAATTCGAATGCGGGCTGCTGAGCCGCTGCAACATTGGTTTCAGCACATGCGGGAATATTTATCTCACCCGGCCGAGGTTCTGCGCGGCTACCAGCGACAGGATCTCTGGCCTGACTTGCTGGCTGGATTAACAGTTGCCATCGTATTGTTGCCTCAGGCGATCGCTTATGCCCTGATCGCTGAACTGCCGCCGCAAACTGGCTTGTATGCTGCTATCGTGGCTGCCATCGTCGGGGCGTTGTGGGGTTCATCCGCGCATTTACATACCGGACCAACCAATGCTGCTTCACTACTGGTGCTTTCCACACTACTCCCAATTTACGCGCCTGGCTCACCAGAATTTCTGGCTGCGGCTGGTTTAATGGCGGTGATGGTAGGCATTGCACGCTTGCTGATGGGATTGGCTCACCTTGGCGTGCTGGTCAACTTTGTCTCCGATTCGGTGGTAATCGGTTTTACGGCTGGTGCAGGAGTCTTGATCAGCGTTAACCAGCTAAAAACCTTATTACGCCTAGATTTCCCCAGTTCACCTGCCCTGTTTACTACCCTATCAGAAACCTTTCGCAACTTACCTAAAGCCCACCAAACCAGCCTGTTAATCGGACTGGGTACTGTTGTTGTGATGGTGTTGATCCAACGCTTCAAGCCAAAGTGGCCCAATGGATTGATTGCCATGGTTTTAGCTTCCATCTGTGTGGCCATTTTTCATCTGGAACTGCAAGGCGTGAGTGTGTTGGGAGAGCTGCCCAGGAATCTACCACCACTTGCCCGCCTGCCGTTGTTTGATCTGCAACTGGTGGGACGGATATCAACGGGAGCCCTGGCGGTTGCTGCTATTGGTCTGGTGGAGGCCATGTCGATTGCCCGCACGATCGCTGCCCAAAGCGGTCAGCACCTGGACTCCAATCAGGAATTTGTTGGGCAAGGCCTGGCGAACATCGCTGCTGGTTTCTTTTCTGGCTACACATGTTCGGGCTCGTTCACACGCACAGCCGTAAATTGGAACTCCGGAGGCCGTACACCGCTCTCGAGCTTGTTTTCAGGTCTGTGGGTGTTGCTGGCGCTATTAATCTTTGCCCCTCTGACAGCTTATTTACCGCGCAGCGCCCTGGCAGGCTTGCTACTGGTTACTGCCTACAGGATGATCGACCAGAGAGAAATCGGTCGTATCTGGCGGGCCTCACGAGGCGACAGCCTGATCATGATAGCCACGTTTGGTGCAACGCTTCTATTGCCACTGGAGTTTGCTGTGTTGGCAGGTATGATTGTCTCCTTCGTACGGTACATTGTCAAGACCTCCATGCCGGCAGTTTACCCCGTTGTCCCAGACCCGAATTTCCTACATTTTGTCCCGCAAGTCAACCAGCCGGCATGCCCGCAGGTCGGTGTCATTACCATTAGCGGGTCACTTTATTTCGGTGCTGCCCACCATGTGGAGGAGAATATCCGATCCAATATGGAAGCCCATCCTGAGCAACGCTACCTGTTGCTGCGTTTGCACCTGGTTGACCATTGTGATATCAGTGGCATTCACATGCTGGAGGCGATTGTACGCCTCTACCGCCAGCATGGTGGTGATGTGTATATGGCTGGTGTACGCCCGGCTGTCCGTGATCAAATGCGCCTGATCGGTTTTGACACAACCCTGGGTCTCGATCACTTCTTAACACGTGAAGATGCCGTCTCCCATTTATTCCACAAAGTGATCGATCCCTCGGTTTGTATCTATGAATGTAATGCACGTGTCTTTGCCGAGTGCCAGGCGCTCCCGAAATACAAATACGATATTACTCATCCTGATCAGGCTACGCTTCAAGTGCATACTTTGCAACAGTGGCTGCCTAGCGAACTCATGAGCCTGCTGGAGACGAATGGGGAAGAGGGTCAGTACCTGATAGTGGATGTTCGTGAGCCGCGTGAATACCAAGCTGGTCATATCCCGCAGGCCAGCCTACTACCGTTACGCCTGATATCGAGTCAGGGGGGCGAATTGCCCAGGGAGCAGAATGTGGTCCTGGTTTGCCGTTCGGGGCGCAGGAGCCGCCTGGCGGCTTATATTCTGCAAGATATGGGCTATACCAAAATCTATAATTTGGTGGGTGGGATGCTGGCCTGGGAAGCGGCTGGATATCCTGTTGCGGTTGAGTGAAAGGGAAACTATGAGTACACATACCGAAAGAAATCTGGGTCTGAGCATCATGCGGGCTACCGAAGCGGCTGCTTTGGTGGCTGGCAGGTGGGCAGGCCGAGGTGACCTTTTAGCGGCGGACCTTTGGGCAGCCAGGGCCATGCAAAAGGTGCTTAATTCCGTGGATATGAATGGTTTAATTGTGATCGGTGAGGAGCCGCGCCATGCGGAGCACTCGTTGCTCACTACGGGCACCACCATTGGGGACGGCCTGGGACCGCAGATGGACGTGGTTGTGGATGCTGTCGAAGGTGTGCGGCTGTTGGGAGAGGGGTTGCCAGATGCCGTCTCTGTAGTGGCGCTGGCACCGCGGGGAGCCATGCGCTCATTAGCACCCTCTGCATATATGGAGAAATTGGTGGTGAGCGCTGAGGCAGCCGCGGCAATCGGGCCAGAGGCGCTGACCGCGCCTCCTTTATGGACTCTGGGCGTTGTAGCTCGCGCTATGCGGAAATCAGTTGAGGATTTGACGATACTTGTACTCAAGAGACCTCGTCATGAAGCACTCATTGAGGAGATTCGCTCGGCAGGGGCGCGTGTGCTGTTGCGACCTGAGGGCGATGTTGTGGGAGCCTTGCTGGCAGCCATGCCAGGCAACGGTGTGGACTTGCTGATGGGCACGGGCGGCACCACGGAAGGAGTGGTGGCTGCCTGCGCGGTCAAGGCTATCGGTGGGGCAATCTTTGGACGGCTCAATCCCCAGAGCGAGGACGAGCGCCGTGAAATCCTGGAGGCGGGGCTTGACACGAAGAAAGTTTTCTCTAGTGATGAGCTGGTTTCTAGCGACGATGTGTTTTTTGCTGCCACCGGCATCACTGATGGGCTGTTGCTACGCGGTGTGCACTATCATGGCAATGGTGCTACTACCAATTCCCTGGTTTTACGCGGCAAATCCGGTGTGCGGCGCCAGGTCTACACTGATCACCCGCCAGATCAGAACCCCCGTGGCGAGCTTACTACCCAGTGATCACACACGCCTTGCAGTTGATGGGGAACTACTGGTTGGAGGAAATCCAACCGGAGGACCTGCCTGTACTCAAACAGCTGCCCGGTCTGGCGGAAGCGCTTTCAGATGACCAAGCGGACGCTCTGACCGATCTGGCAGTTGAATATCAGCGCTTGTTTGGTTTCAATCTACCTCCTTACGAGAGCGTCTTTATTGATCCTTCTGCCATGTTGAACGCTCCTGCGACCGCCCGTGTGGAGCGACTTTACCAGCAAGCGGGCTGGGCGCCTCCTGCTGGGGTGCGCTACGCTGCTCCAGACCATATTGGCCTTGAGCTGCTGGCACTGGCAGATATGCTCCAGACGGATATGCTTGCTGCCCCACCTTTGCTCATAAACCATTTGGCTTTATGGGCGCCTATTTTTTTGTTGACACTAGAACGTCTTGACCCCCACCCCTTTTATGCCCGCCTGGCTGAGCTAACACTTGCATTGATTTTAGAGACATTGCCTGATAACCCTATACCCTCTGGCATTGACCCGTTTCCCAGCCTGCCACCTGCTCCGGTTTACCGAGGTACTTACCAGCCAGCACCCGGACAACCTGAGCTCGAGGTTGAGGCACTGAAAGGACAGCCTATCCAGGGAGATAGCCTCCGGCAGGTGCTGGACCATCTGTTGATCCCTCGCGCGGCAGGGTTGTACCTCACCCGCCAGGATCTGGCAGCTGCCGCGCTGGCATTGGAGCTGCCTGGTGTGGTAGGCGACCGTGAGCATACACTAAAGACCGTGCTCCAATTGGCAGCCCAGTACGAATTGCTTTCTGAGCTATTCGAGCAACTTGTCAACCTGTGCCAGAGGGAGATTTCTGCTTATGCCGACCTGGAACGGGACAACCCTGCCTGGGCAGCCTATGCAAAGGCCTGGCAACAGCGCCTGGAGAACACCATCCAATTCTTGCGCCAGCTGGATCTACAGGCTATGGCCTGATTGGCCTTATCTCAGCCCCTCACCCTTTATGCTATACTTGGCGCATGTCGGCAGACGCGGATCGCAGTGTCCAGCCCAACCGGATTTTTCTTTTCCTGGTAGCCTATCGTTGGGCCAGCTTGCTGTTAGGGTTATGGCCAGTGTTTGGCCTGCAGAGTGCTGCCAATCCAGGTGTGCCTCCGGCCTTGGTCCTGGGGCTGGCTGCTAGCATTACGTTACTCATCAGTCTCTTCAACCGAGCCCTTAACCGCCAGCTAACCCGCTACCCTTATCTGCTTGTCCTGGACATGCTCCTGGCTGCTGGTGTGATCACGGTCAGCGGCGGTACCCAGAGTCCCTATTATCTCTACGCCTTGAGCCCACTTCTGGCAGGCGCATTTTTCTTTCAGATGCGCGGGGCAGTGGCTTCCGCCGGGTTTTTCACGGTTGCTTATCTGGCTGCGTTGCTGGTCAGCCGGCGGGTATATTCTTCCCCGGTTCAACTGGATGTCCTGATCACCGAACTGGCTGGCATATGGTTGATCGCTATCCTGATTGCCTATCCGTCCGTTTTGCTCAAGCGCCTGCGTAAGGCTCACAAAGATCTGGAAGAAACCCGTGACGAGCTGGCAGGACAGAACCAGGAGCTCAGTAGCACCCACCGACAGCTGCAGATCATCCATGACCTAACCCTGGCTCTGCAAGCAGCACCCGATGTGCAAAGCGTGCAAGACCGCATCCTGTCGGTTGTCACAGATGAGCTGGGTTTTTCGCGGGCAGTGATTGGTCTGGTGAACCCGATCACCGAGCGCCTGGAGAACTGGCGTTCCCAGCCTGACACAGCTCAACTGCCTTTTCATCAAGCTCACCTGCCCTTGGAACCGGAGGCAGGTCCTATTGCGCGCGGACTATTGGCGGAGCCAGAAACAATCTGGCTGCCCCAAGACCAGGTGCTGACGGGTAATCCAGCCCTGAATGCCTGGCTGGGATCAGGCCCCTGGCTATTTGTCCCGCTCGCCTTGCGCGAAAACCCGGTGGGTGTGCTGCTGATCGCGGTCGAAAGCGATCATGAAGCTGAGCAGAACGGCCGCCTAGAGATGTTGACTCCGGTAGCCAGCCAGGCGGCAGTCGCACTGGGCACCACCATGATGTGCATTGACCGGGCGCAGCGCCTGGCAGTGGAACGTGAACGCAATCGCATCGCGCGTGACATCCACGATACGGTCGCCCAATCGTTGTTTGGCATCGTTTTCAGCCTGGACGCCTGCATTGCCATGCTACCTGCTCAGGCTGACAGCGTCCAACACGAGCTAATGGAGCTGCGTGACCTGGCCAGCGACGTACGGCAGCAGGTGCGCCGCTCGATATTTGACCTGTGGCCCCAGGAACTGGTGCTTGAAAGGTTCAAGTCCGATCTCAGCCAGCATACCGGCCAGATTGGCACATCAAGATCTTTCCAGGTGGACTTTGATATGCCAGAAGAGTTTGATGAGTTGCCTGTGGAAGTACGTCAGGTACTTTACCAGGTGGCGCAAGAGGCCCTCACCAACGTTGCTAAGCACGCTGGCGTGGATTCGGCTCAGGTCTCATTACATTGCGAGCAAGACTTGGCCTTCCTGACAGTTCAAGATCAGGGATGTGGGTTTGACCCTGAGTTGGTGCTCTCCAAGCAAAATGTTTCTGATCGCTTTGGCTTGCGCGGCATACGTGAGCGTGTTCGCTCCCTAGGTGGGGATCTTGAGATCCACACCGGCCTGGACCAAGGCACCCGCATAAAGGTACGATTGCCAATTATCCGGGGAGTGCAGCGTGCCTGAAAACATCCGGATCCTAATAGTGGATGACCACGCCGTGGTGCGTAAAGGCCTGGCCATGGTGTTGCGATTGGAGGGGGATTTTGAAGTGGTTGGTGAAGCTGGAGACGGGCAACAGGGGGTTGAGATGGCTGCAGCACTGCGGCCTGACCTGGTGTTGATTGACCTGATGATGCCCAAAATGGATGGTGCCGCTGCTACCCGGGCAATCCGCAATAAACTACCGGAAGTCCGCATCTTGATGCTAACCGGAGCTGAACTGGATGAAAGGCTGCCCGACACGCTTTCTGCTGGGGCGGATGGCTATATCTTGAAAGACATCGAACCCGAGGACCTCAAGGCTGCCATACGGGCAGTTGCCCAAGGTGAGACCTATCTGCATCCGAGGGTTACACGTATGGTGCTGGAGCGCTCTGCTGCCCTTTCCAAACCGGCGCCGCAGGTACGGCTGACACCACGCGAGCTGGAAATCTTGGGCTGGATGGCTACGCCCATGACATATAATGAGATCGCCTCCCAGCTCACCCTCAGCGAGGAAACCATCCGCAGTCACGCCAAGCGCGTGCTGCGCAAGCTTGGCCAACCTAACCGCGTTCAGGCTGTGCTGGCTGCTGTGCGCGCTGGGTATATTGAGCTACCTCCCGAAGAAAGTTAAGGCATCCAATCAAAAGACTGTTTGCAGACTTCCACCTGCAAACAGTCTTTTTTTATTATGCTTTGTATTAGCGTTGCAGATCATGCTGCTGAGCAACCAAGGCGCCCAGATCCAGGCCTGGAAGAACAGGATGACCAGCACAATGTCGCCCAACTGCCTTGCTAGCGCTTCCAGGTGGCTGCCTGAGGGGTGGATAAAAGAGTTTGGTGATTTGTTGCTTTCCTGTTCAGGTTTCTGCACATCTTACCACCAGGACTGAACATCCAGCGTAATGGATCAGCTTGCGCGAGACGCTGCCTAAAAGCCAGCCGCGCATCTGGCTTAAGCCGCGCGAACCAGCAACCAGTAAGTCGATCTCATGGCTCTGAGTGTATTCAATGATCTCGGTAGCTGCGTCCCCGCGAGTTAACACGCTACTGACGCGCAAGCCTGCCTGGCGCAATCTTTGTTCTGCTTCTGCCAGCATTGGTTTGGCTTTTTTTTCATCCTCTTTGGCTTGCCGTATTAAGGATTCATCCAAATCTTCCATGGGCGGCATATCTCCCAATCCTGCTGGCCAGTATTGCACCCAGGCAGCTGTACTGGGCAGCGACGGCAACACGTGCATGATGCGTACTTCGGTGAATTTTGGCAGAGGGAATTGCAACAGGTAGTCAACCGCCTGGTGGCTGTAAATGGAGCCATCTGTCACCATGAGCACCCGTCGCAGAGTTTGATAAGGCGCCCGGACTACCAGCACCGGCCACTTGGCATACTCCACAACCTGTTGGGCCACTCCACCTAGCAGAATGCCCAGCGTAGCGCGCAAGCCTCTGGCGCCTACTACCAACAAATCGGTTTGGTGGCGGTCGGCAAAATCACTCAATTGTTCGGCGGGGTGACCGTGCAGCAATCCAGTCTTGACCTCGATCCCCTCGCTCTGTAAAATGGTAGCGACTCGCTCCAGGGCAGTCAGCAATGCGGCCTTACCGGGCGATTGCGTGGGGGCCAAAACCGAGAGCGCGGTGATTGAGCTTCCGGGCTGCAAGGGTAAATCGCACAGCAGCCTGGCAGCCGCAATCGAGTGTTCTGAACCGTCAACACCTAATAAGATATCCAATGGACGAGCAATCTGTTTGGTGTTCATGACTTTTCTCCTGTTCGATTCACGAACTTATATAAAGTACGCCTAGCTTTGCATCCGGCCAGGCGTTTGTGTGCTGTAGTCGTTGAGGTTGGTGTGAGGGGTTCAGCCCGGCACGGAGCACCGGGGATATATATGTATCATAGCAAATTGCGACTTTATTTTCAAGCTATTCACCCGCCTTTAATCCCTTGATTTAATCGCTGAGAGAATGCAGGATGCGAGCCATAATCACCCAGATATTCCCAAAGAACCATAATTTAGAAGCTCTAAACGAGAAAACATGTCTTGTAAAGACCTCCTAAACATCACTCTGCCCAACTGGAGAAGATGAAAGATATGCTTAGCGATCTTGATCAGTGGATGAATACTGACCAAGCGATTGCGATAGCCACGGTGATTCAGAGCTGGGGCTCGGCGCCGCAGCGCGCCGGTTCTAAAATGGGAATAACCGCGCAAGGTGCAATCAGTGGTTCGGTCAGTGGCGGATGCGTAGAGGCCGGTTTGGGTGAAGCCCAGCTCAACTGCCTGCGCGCGCCGATCGGTTTGGCCATTCAGGTCACCACTCCCGAAGAAATAGCGTTTTCCATCATGGCAAAGATCATCGCTACCTGGCGAAATTCTTAGCAGGTTACCTGTATTATCGGCAGTTCCCTTTCAAGTCTATTGTGCTGAATCCTCCACCTTTCTAAAAAGCCAAGTAAATAAATTTGACACCCACGAAGTGTGCACATATAATGCTTGTATCGTGACATTTCGAACAAACCTCCCCTGCTAACTGGTAAGGCGCGGGTCTGTTTTTGTCACTGCTTGCGCCTGCTTTGTGCCCTGGTTTGTGCATCATAGAGGGGGTGGTTTTACTGCGTTGAGGTTAATACCGTGAAGGTGTTTGCCCGTACGCCCCTGAATATTGAACAAGTCCGCCTGCCCCGTGGACAGGTTTACCTGATTCCCGAACGCTGCAAGGGCTGCCGGGTTTGTATCCAGTTTTGTCCCCGCCAGGTGCTCCAGATTTCTGAGCAAGCGAATACTAAGGGCTACCATTACCCAGAGGTGATGGCAGGTAAAGAGCAGGACTGCGTCCATTGTGAATTTTGCACGCTGGTCTGTCCTGAATTTGCCATCTATACGCTCCCCATCGCTGGTAAACCCGATGATGAGGTGCCGGTTTGAGTACAAAACGCGTACGCACGGGCCAGCATTTCATGAGCGGCGACCATGCCTGCGCCGAAGGCGCTCTGGCAGCGGGCTGCAGATTTTTTGGTGGTTATCCCATCACCCCCTCAACTGAGGTGGCTGAACACCTGGCTCGCAGGCTGCCCGAGGTTGGAGGTGTGTTCATCCAGATGGAGGATGAGCTGGGCAGCATCGCTTCTGTCTTGGGCGCCTCTGCCGCCGGGGCACGTGCTATGACTGCCACCTCTGGTCCTGGTTTGAGCCTGATGTTGGAGAATCTCGGCCTGGGCGTGATCCTGGAACTCCCGATTGTCATAGTGGATGTGCAGCGCGGCTCACCATCTACAGGCCTACCCACTATGCCAGGTCAAGCGGATATCATGCAGGCGCGCTGGGGCTCTCATGGCGATTACGAGATTGTGGCATATGCTCCCTGGTCACCACAAGAGATGTTCGACCTGACCATCCAGGCCTTCAATGTAGCTGACCGGTTCCGGGTGCCAGTGCTGCTCATGGCCGATGAAGTTGTGGGACACATGGTCGAGCGGGTAGAAATCCCTGATGCTGATCAAATTGAGTGCTGGTCACGCAAACGCCCTGAGCAACCACCCAATGGCAGTTTTGCACCCTTTGAGGCGGGCGAAGATCTGGTGCCACCCATGGTGCACGCTGGAGAGGGCTACCGCATTCATTACACCGGTCTGACCCATGATGAACACGGTTATCCGGATATGTCGGCGGAGACCCACCATCGCCTGGTCACCCGCCTGGTGGAAAAAGTCCGCCGCAACGCCGACCAGTTCACCCGGGTGGAGGGTTATCACCTGGAAGATGCCCGTATCGTGGTGGTGGCGTATGGCTGCACAGCCCGCTCCGCCCGCCGCGCGGTACGCCTGGCTCGGCGTCAAAACATCCCTGTGGGTCTGTTGCGCCTGGTATCCATCTGGCCTTTTGCAGACGAAGCATTACGGCAGTTGGTTCCTGATGACGCCACATTTATTGTGACCGAAATGAATCTAGGGCAGATCAGCCGTGAGGTAGAGCGCGTCGTCCGCCGCCCAGTGCGCGGTGTCTTCCATGCTGGTGGCGCAATGATCTCTCCTGAGCCGATTCTGCAGGCTATCCAGGAGGCTGCTCAATGAGCGCGTCCATGTTAGACGGCACGACCAGCCTGCGTGGCACCGCTGATCCGGATCGTACTGCCGCACAGATCGGAGCCGCTATCAATGTCGAGCAACATCCACTAGACCAAATTATCCGCGCCGAGCGTATGCCTCATATCTGGTGCCCTGGTTGCGGGATTGGCGTCGCCATGCGAGCCTATGCTCAGGCTATTCTCGATTTCAAATTCCCTGTAGACGACCACGTCGTCGTCTCTGGTATAGGTTGTTCAGGCCGGGTGGCTGGATATATGAATATCGATTCATACCACACCACCCATGGTCGAGCAATACCCTTCGCGCTCGGGCTCAAACTGGCCAACCCAAAACTGGTAGTGACAGTATTCAGTGGGGATGGCGACCTGGTCGCGATTGGCGGCAATCACCTCATCCACGCTGCTCGCCGAAACGTGGATTTGAAGGTCATCTGTGTTAACAACTTCAATTATGGCATGACTGGCGGACAGGCGGGTCCCACCACACCCCTGGGGGCGCGCGCCACCACCACCCCATATGGCAATCCTGAGTTGCCCTTCAACCTGCCTTACCTGCTGGCGGCTTCGGGCGCGAATTATGTTTCACGCTGGACCACACTGCATGTCCGCCAGGTGAAGGAAGACATCCTGTACACATTTGCCAAGCCTGGCTTCACTTTTATCGAAGTCCTGGCGCCTTGCCCGGTGGGTTTTGGCAAATCGAATAACATCGAGGATGGCTTAGAGGAGATGGAGCTGTACCGCCAGCGCTGCGTGTTGGCTACCGATGGGGATGTGCGCGCTGAAGAGCTGGATATCGACTTGCGCGAGGAGCGCCCCATTTATGTGGGTCGTTTCATCGACCGTGATCGTGCTCCTTACCAACCTGTTGTGATTCACGCCCCTGGAGGTGCCAAAGAAGGATGACCATGGAGAATTTGGCATGAGGCGAGAAATTCGCATCGCTGGCTTCGGAGGCCAGGGCGTTGGCCTGACCGGCTTCATTTTAGGCAAAGCCCTGGCGCTGTATGACGGTCAGGAAGCTGTCATGACTCAGGCTTATGGCCCAGAGGCGCGCGGCGGCGCTTCCAGCGCTAATATTGTCACGGCGGATGAACCGATTGATTATCCTTTCATCCAGCAGCCCGATATCCTGGTGGCTCTCTCCCAGGAGGCTTACAACAGGTTCCGCCCGACAGCCAAGCCCCAGGCATTGATCTTAATTGATCAAGATCTGGTTACGCCTGACCCTGACGACAATATCCACGCCATCCCTGCCACGAGGCTGGCTGAAGAGCTGGGTCGCCGTATTGTCACCAACCTGGTTATGCTCGGTTTTTTTACCGCTGTCTCTGGTCTGGTGAGCCGCCAAGCCGTGGAACAGGCGATCCAGACCACTGTCAAGCCTGCCACCATACCGCTCAACCTGCAAGCGTTCGCCACCGGTTATGATTATGCCCACCAACCTGAAGGATCTCTTCCCGAAGCTGAACAGGAGCGTGTAGCTTGAGTGATGCCGTGCTTGTCATCGGTGGCGGTATTGCTGGTATCCAGGCCAGCCTGGACCTGGCAGAAGCCGGGGCGCGCGTCGTGCTGGTGGAACGTGAAGCGACGATTGGTGGAATCATGGCGGTGCTGGATAAAAACTTCCCCACCCTGGATTGCTCTATCTGCATCGAAGCCCCCAAAATGTCGGAGGTTGACCTGCATCCGAATATTGAGATCCTTTCTCTGGCGGAGGTAGAAAGTGTTTCTGGTCGCCCGGGAGATTTCCAGGTGTCCATCCGCCAAAAAGCCCGCTATGTCACCGATGGTTGCACCCGCTGTGGCGAATGCACCGCAGCCTGTCCAGTGGTCTTGCCAAACGAGTTTGATTCGGGCATGGCAGCCCGTAAAGCCATTTACACGCCCATCCCCCAGTCCACCCCCGGCGCTTATCTAGTGGATATGCACCACTGCCTGAACGACCCGCCCAACTATCTGCCTTGCAACCATTGCGTGTCAGCCTGCCTGCCCAAGGTGATCGATTTTCTGATGCCGCCTGAACAAAGGCTAACTCGCCAGGTCGGGGCTGTCATCGTCGCCATTGGCTACGATATGTTCGACCCGCGCCAGATGAAGACGTACGGTTATGGCAGCCACCCAGACATTTTGACAGCCATGGAGTTCGAGCGCCTGATCAACTCTGCGGGACCCACCGGGGGCGAGATCCTCTGCCCATCAGATGGCAGACATCCGCACAATATCCTCTTCGTGCTGTGTGTGGGCTCGCGCGACCGCCGCTTTTATCGCTACTGCTCGCGCTTTTGTTGCATGTATTCGATCAAACATGCCTACCAGGCGCTTGATCACGGTATGCAAAATGTAGATGTATTGTATATGGATGTACGCGCTTACGGTAAGGGCTTCGATGGTTTCTGGCAGCGTACGCAGGAGGCAGGCGCGCGTTATCTGCGTGGCCGCCCTGCGCGCATCACCACCAATGGAAACGGTGCCTTACAGGTGATCTACGAAGATACCGACCAAGCCCGCCGTGTACAGGCTGATTATGACATGGTGGTTCTTGCCAACGCGGTGACTCCACCTGAAAGCCTGGCAGACCTGGCTCAACGCCTGGGACTCGAACTGGACTCGGATGGTTTCCTGCTGGCTCGCGAGGCGCAGGGTGGCTTGGTGATGACCAGCCGGCCGGGATTCTACGCGGCGGGTTGTGCCTGCGGACCCAAGGATATCCCGGACAGCGTCGCGGAGGGCAGCGGGGCAGCTGCACTGGCGCTGAGCCATCTTACCCAGCGGTATTGGCCTGAGCCTGCTGATATCGAGCCGGTGACGGACCTGGAGACGCCGCGCGTGGGTGTTTTCGTATGTCACTGCGGTAGCAACATTGCCGGTGTAATCGATGTAAAGCAGGTCGTTGAGTATGCCCGAACCTTACCCGGGGTGGTATTTGCAGACCACCAGATGTTCTCCTGCGCTGGTAACACCCAGCAGGAGATCGAGGAAGCCATACAGCGCGAACGGGTGAACCGCGTGGTTGTGGCTGCCTGCTCTCCAAAAACGCACGAGTCCATATTTCGCGGTGTGCTGATCCGTACCGGCTTGAATCCTTATTTGCTTGAAATGGCTAATATTCGCAACATGGATTCCTGGGTGCATAAAGAGACCAAAGCAGAGGCTACTTATAAAGCCATGGATATGGTCGCCATGGCAGTTGAGAAAGCCCGTCTGCTGGTGCCCCTGGAAGTGTCGCACCTGCCAGTGCGCCAGAGCGCGCTGGTAGTGGGAGGCGGCATCGCCGGTTTGACTGCGGCCGCGGCCCTGAAGCACCAGGGTTTCGAAACCCATTTGGTGGAGCAGAGCCAGCAGCTCGGTGGCCTGCTCAACCAGCTAGATGAGATTGCCCCGCTTGGTTTACAAGCGCGGGATATGGTGAATGCCAAGATACGGGAGGTTTTCCAGAGCAAGGTGCAAGTGCACCTGGGTGTCCAAATTGAGACGGTTGGAGGCGTGGTGGGTAATTTTCACGCCCACCTGAGCAATGGCCGCGATCTGGAAGTTGGCGCCATCGTGGTGGCTACTGGCGCCAGTCCATACCAGGGTAATGTGTTTGACCATAAAGCTGACAGCCGTGTGATCACTAACCAGGAGATGGAAAATACACTCAAGGGAGGTGGTCCGGTGGAAGACCGGGTGGCTTTCCTGGCTTGCGTTGGTTCTCGACAGGGCAGGTTGGGTTGCTCGCGCTACTGTTGCACTTCCATGATCGCTCAGGCATTGCGACTGCGCCTGCAAGGGAAGCAGGTATACGTGCTTTATAAGGAGATACGTACCTACAGCCGGCAGGCAGAGGAGCTTTATGAGGCCGCCATGCAGGCAGGTGTGCGCTTTTTCCGCTACGACCCACTGCGCTCACCTCAAGAAGCTGTTACCATTCAGAATGGCCAGCTTGTCTTCTACGATCATTTGCTCGGTGTCGGTCTCAAATTGCAGGTGGACCTGCTGGTGCTGGTGGTGGGGTTAGAACCAGTGGAGGATAACCTTTCGGAACAGCTCAAGCTGGCGCGTAGCGAGGACGGATTTTACATGGAGCTGCACCCCAAACTGGGGCCGGTCCAGACTGCTGTCCAGGGTGTCTATCTGGCAGGCACAGCCCAGGGAGCCAAGGATGTGCGCGAGTCCATGGCGCAGGCTCTGGCAGCTGCTGGCAAAGCCGGTGCGCTGCTGGGGCGCGGTGTCATTGAGAAAGAGCCTCTGACGGCCAGTTTGATTCCTGATTTATGCGCTGGCTGCATGCGCTGTGTCAAGGTGTGCCCGTTTGCCGCCATCGAGCAGATCGGTCAGCCTGGAAAAGGTGGGATGGTCAAGATTCTTTCCGCGGCTTGTATGGGCTGCGGTACCTGTGCCGCAGAGTGTAACTTTGACGCCATCGAGATGCCTTATTTCACCCAGGCGCAGATCATGGCCCAGATCGACGCTGCCCTGGCTGAGCGTCCGCAGGAAAAATGCCTGGTTTTCACTTGCAACTGGTGTTCATATGCCGGGGCTGACCTGGCGGGTATAGAAAAACGCCAATATCCGGCCTCGGCGCGCATCATACGCACCATGTGCTCTGCCCGTTTTGAGGAGAAGTTCATCGCCCGGGCATTCGAAAAAGGCGCGGGCGCCGTGTTGGTCACGGGTTGCCGGCTGACTGAAACTGGCTCGGACTGCCATTATAACTATGCCAATCGGCTGACCTGGAAGCGTTTCCAGCACTGGCAGCGTAAGTTCGAACGCAAAGGGATTATCCCGGAACGGTTGCAGCTGCGCTGGATCTCGGCTGCGGAGGGCAAAGAGTTCGCTGATAAGATTACGGAAATGCACCAGGTAGTGCAGGGATATGTTGCGGATTACGAGGTCTCCGATGTCAGCCATTGAGCCGCGACTGGTTGACGATGCCCTGTGGTACAGGCTGCTTGAACTTACAGACGGCGCGGCGGCTCTGTGCTATCAATGTGGTGTGTGCACAGCGATGTGTCCCTGGGGTGATTTGCGGAAGGAGCCACTCTCTGTGCGTACCTTCCTGCGCCAGGCACAGCTCGGTCTGCAGGATGGCGACCAGAGCCTGTGGCTGTGCACCACCTGTGCCCAGTGCTCGGCTGCATGCCCGCGCGGCGTTGATATCGTGAAAGTATTGCGCGCTTTGCGCCTGCTTGCCTGGGAACTCAGGCAAGTTGAAATCGGTCTACCGAGTGTGCTATGGTCACTGCATTGGAACAACAACCCCTGGACACAGCCTCCTTCCCAGCGCGCTGGCTGGGCTAAAGGACTGGATATACCCGCATTCGACCCTCAACAACATGAAATCCTATTTTACGTGGGCTGCACTTCTTCATTCGATCGCCGCAGCCAGAAGATCGCGCGCGCCCTGGTACACTTGCTTGACGCTGCCGGGGTGCGGTATGGCTATCTGGGGGAGGCCGAGCCGTGCTGTGGGGAGTCTGCTTTAAGCTTGGGCCACAGCCCGTATTTTCGCGAAGTTGCCCGCCAGGCTGCGCAGACTTTCGACGAGCACGGTGTCACTGCCCTGGTAGCAATCTCGCCCCATTGCTACGATGTGTTTAAGAATCACTTCTCTGCTTCCATGAATAATTTTGAGCCCATGCATTACACCCAATATCTGGCTCAACTGCTGGAATCGGGCAGGCTGCGCTTTAACCAGTCTGAGGAAACCCGGGTGACTTTCCAGGACCCGTGCTACCTGGGTCGTCATAACGGAGAATACCAGGCGCCGCGCCGGATCTTGGCCTCCATCCCGGGGCTTGAATTGGTTGAGATGACACAGCATGAAGAAGACGGTCTATGCTGTGGTGGCGGTGGTGGGCGCATGTGGCTTGAGACACCAGCCGGCGAGCGCTTCTCAGATTTACGCGTCGAGCAGGCTGCTGCCTGCGGAGCGTCGCTCCTGGCGACTGCCTGCCCATTCTGCGTTACCTGCCTGGAAGATAGCGCCAAATTCAAAAAACTTTCCGGCATGCAGGTGCTGGATATTGCTGAGCTGGCTGCCCGGACTGTATCAAACGGTAAACATTAGACGAGAAGACTGGCATGGTCACCTCACACTATTCACCGCAAGCAGAAAACAAAACCATTTGGGTGTTCCTTGAGCAGCAGGATGGCGTCCTCGAGGAGGTCAGTCTGGAGTTACTCGCCAGAGGTCGGGAGCTGGCTGACCAGCTGGGTTGGACTCTAGAAGGCCTGTTGCTTGGTCAACATGTCGCTGGTCTGGCACCTCATGGCATCGCCTGCGGCGCCGATAGGATCTGGCTGGCGGAACACGACCTACTCGAACATTTCACTATTGAGGCTTTCACACAGGTCGCCTGTCAGCTCCTTCTCCAAAAACGTCCCAGCGTCTTCTGGCTAGGAGCCACACCCAACGGCCGCGATCTGGCTGGCCGGCTGGCGGTACGCCTGCGCACTGGCCTGAACGCCGATTGCACAGACCTGCGTATTGAACCCCGGGAAGGCTTGCTGGTGTGTGAGGTATCTGGCTTCGGAGGCGGCGTGTTAGCGATGATCGAGATGCGTAACCACCGACCACAGATGGCCACCGTGCGCCCAGGAGTGTTTGCACTACCGCATCCCGACCCGAGCCGGGTTGGAGAGGTGATCTCCATGGAGATCGATCTGGACCCTGCCATCATCCAGACGCGTGTGATCGAGCGCTCTGTGGGTGCTGGTTTAAACCTCAGCCGAGTACCGTTCCTGGTTACTGGTGGGCGCGGCATGGAGGGGGATTTCAAAATACTTGAGCAGCTTGCTCAGTTGTTTGAGGGGGAGGTGGGCGCCACGCGTCCCCCGGTGGATGAGGGTCATGTCGGGCGTGAACGCCAGGTAGGCCAGACCGGGGTAGTGTGCAGCCCCAAGGTGGCCTTGTGCTGTGGTATCAGCGGCGCATTTCACTTCGTGGTGGGGATTGAGAAAGCAAGCCTGGTCATTGCCATTAATTCTGACCCGGAAGCACCCATCTTTGAATATGCGGATTACTGCGTGGTTGGTGATGTACACGAAGTGCTGCCCGAGTTGATCGCTGTCTTAAGTGGACAACAGGTGACTTATGCCTGAACTGCGCCAGGTGGTCTGCATGAAGGTGGTTCCCAAGCCGGAGGAGATCCGCGTTGACTACGAGACCGGCCTGCTTAAACGCGCTAGTGCCCGCTCGGAGATCAACCCGCCAGATATGAACGCCCTGGAGATGGCGCTCAGCCTCAAAGATTTTTATGGAGGTCGCCTGGAGATTATCTCGATGGGCCCGCCCTACTTTGAGCCTGTTCTGCGTGCCGGGCTGGCGATGGGTGCTGATCACCTGACATTATTGAGTGATGCGGCGTTCGCGGGTGCTGATACCCTGGCTACCACCTACACTCTGGCGCAAGGTATCCGCAAGTTGGGCGGTGCCGACCTGATCTTTTGCGGTGAAGAATCCTCTGATGGTGCCACAGGGCAGGTGCCCCCTGGTCTGGCGGAATGGCTTGAAGTCCCCCAACTGACCCTGCTCACTGCCTTGGAACTGGACATAGAATGCCGGGTGGCGCGCGGCCGCCGTGAGATCAAAGGCGGCTACGAAGTCCTGGAAGTACCTTTGCCCTGTGTAGTCTCGGTGAAGACCGCTTCCAATGAACCCCGTTTCATGGATTACCGCCGTCAATATTGGGCTTCTGAGGCTGAGCGTCTGAAGGTTTGGAATGCAGAGGACTTATCGGCTGACCCCGATTGTATTGGCCTTACCGGCTCGCCGACCACTGTCTCTGGATTGGCTGAAGCCGCCTCGCGTGAGCGCAGGCGCCAGTTCCTGACTGGAACGCCCTCGGAGCTTGCCACCCAAATCGCTGAGCTGTTGCAAAAATCGCTTTAATCCCAGTGCTTTGTCCAGGCTGGTACTGGATTTAAATTAGGCTATCAAAGCCTGGACAAAGCTAATGCGTTCTGTGCAAACACTCGTTGTTTATTAGAATCGTCTTGTACAGAACGCCAGGCGATAGATTAATGCCCGACATTCATTATTCTAAATAACATTGGCGCTGAACCCTGAATACGTAGGAAAGATGAGTGCGGCGAAAGGAAGTTCTGTGATGAAAGAGAAGACCAGTTACCCCTCCGTACCGCTTGAAATCGCCATCCAGTTATGCGCCGAGATTCGCCAGCACGCTGAGCAAGCTTGGCAGGATCCAGCTTCGCGTTGGTGCTGGGCCTGCCAGCAATCCACGGGGGGCGAGCCAGCCCGCCGTGGATTCCTGCGCCAACCCGGCAATCGTGGTTGTATCCTGATCAACGCTCGCTATGCTGAGCGCTATCCTGTGCTCTAATCAGGATCAGTGTGAATTAAGATTCCCATGCTTTTTGGGGCTATAGCCAGGAATCGTGATAGAACCTCCCGGATGTTCTGCTTGCAGGTGCCTGGCACATCAAATGTGCCAGGCATGTTAAATTATTCGGTGGTGATTAGAAGAACAGCGCGCTCACACCTGCCAGGACAGTGTTGATTACCAAATTGCCTACCGCCATGACCAAGAAACCCACCACTACGGTCAGAAAGGCTTTGACGTTATCCAGGTCCAAACCTTGACGAATGGCGATGAACCCGGCGATCAGCGACCAGATTGCCCCGATGACGGCTCCGATGCATGGGATGATCGCCAGAATCTGTGGGGCGTGGGCAAAACCGATCACGCGCAGCATCTCATCCAGTGTGGCCTGACCGCTAAATAACATTGTCCCAACTAGATAGGAGACCAGCGACCACAGGAACCAGGCCACAAATGCCCACACAAAAGTGCTGAAGAAACTGGAAATGAAACTGCCGCCGCCGATTCCTGCTGCTATTCCACTCCCAAATGCCGAGAGCAGGGCTACGACCGCCACGATCAGAGCTGCCTGAGTGGTAGCATTCTGGTCATGCTCTACTTCCTCGAACGTGTTCACGTCAAGCTTGAAAACACCGATGATACGTTCAAACATATTGTCCTCCGTATTGAGATGAGTTTGATGACTTCTTCATCCTTAAAACCCTGCCGGAAATAAGAAGTTGCTCTCCTCGCACCAGCTTTGTGCACGTATTACATAAAACTGCCCAAATTTCCAGGTGCACACCTGCCCTTTTTGGCGATGTGTGCTGGATTTAGTATTGGTACACTGAATATAGAGAGAAGCAGAATTTATAACAGCTAAAATGGAGGTTGTGGTATGACGGAACAATACCCGCTCAATGCGCTTTCAGAGGCGATGGTGGCAGCTGTCGAGGCTGCGGGTGCGGCTACTATGATGGTCAATGCGCGTCGCCGCCTGCCAGCCAGCGGCATCGCCTATACTGCGGATTTGATCCTCACTGCAGATCATGTGATCGAGCGCGAGGAGGATATTAAAGTTATGCTGCCAGATGGCAGTGAAAAAGCCGCCAACGTGGCAGGGCGTGATCCCGGAAATGACCTGGCTTTACTGCGTTTGGATAGCCTGGTAGCCTCGGTGGCAGTGCCGGCTGCTCAAGATGCCCGGGTTGGGCAACTTGTACTGGCATTAGGCAGGCCTAATTCAGAAGGCATCCAGGCCAGTCTGGGTGTCATCAGCGCCAGCGGTGGACCAGTCCGCACAGGGCGTGGTGGTTTGCTCGAACGCTACCTGCGGACGGATGCAATCCCATACCCAGGGTTCTCCGGTGGTCCCTTGATCGATACCGCCGGGCAGATTGTCGGCATAAATACCTCCGGCCTGGCACGCGGTGCCTCCCTGGCAATCCCGGTTTCGCTAGCCTGGCAGGTTGCAGAAGCCTTAAGGACACATGGTCATATTCGGCGCGGCTTCCTGGGTGTGCGCAGCCAGCCCGTGCCGATCCCAATTGCCCAGCAAAGCGCACTGGGGCGCAAGCAAGCCTCTGGGTTGTTGCTGGTTGGCGTGGAAAACGACAGCCCAGCCGAACGGGGTGGTTTGATGATCGGTGATATTATTGTCGCCATCGCTGGCCAGCCAGTGACCGATCCTGACGAGCTGTTGTCAACATTGACCGGTGAGGTGGTTGGTAAAGTGACACCTATCGAAATTTTACGAGGTGGCAGCCCAACGACCATTGCGGTTACAATAGGTGCGCGAAACTAACCCACGAGCACAGAATTTTTCCGTGAACGCTTGACTTTTCTGTGAGCACGGAACTGGTTCGCGGACATAGAAATAATCCACAAAGAATGGGTATGAACGCATACGATCTGACAAACTGGATTGCGCAATCCCAGGCGGAAGTTATCCAACGGATCCAGCGCAGCCTGGTGATGGTACACAACGGTCGCCGCGGGGTTGGGTCGGGCGTCGCCTGGCGCCAGGGTGGCTACCTGGTCACTAACTACCACGTCGTCGCCCATGGTCGAAATCAGTATGCTACCCTGCCAAATGGTCAGGACCTGCCCGTGCGCGTGGTGGCTCGGGAACCCGATATAGACCTGGCCTTGTTGCAGGCTGATGCTTTCTACTTGCCGCCCGCCCTGGTAGCAGATTCGCGCGGTTTACAAGTTGGTCAAATCGTCATGGCGGTTGGACATCCCTGGGGACAGCGTGGAGTGGTAACCAGCGGGATTATCAGTGGATTGGGTACTGTCCAGACGCGCGGGGTGCGTGGAGCAGTGCCGGTGATCCGCTCGGATGTAGTGCTGGCGCCAGGTAACTCCGGCGGTCCACTGGTCAACGCGATCGGCGCGGTCATTGGGATCAACACAATGATCATCGGTGGTGATTTAGGGGTGGCAATCCCTACCCACTTAGTAGATCTGTTCGTCTCAGAAGCATTGGGTGAGCGTGCTGAGGTCTCCGGGTGATGCGAGTGGTGCTGGTCGCGCCCGCTCTGGCGTTGCGTGCTGGACTGACTGCTTTGCTCTCAACCAGCGAAAGCATTGAAGTGATTGCAGAAGGCGCAGCCCTGGAAGATGTGTTTCCGCTACCTGTGGAAACGGACATTTTGTTGTTAGCCACTGATCTGATCTCATTGGCCGAGCTGAGGGACCTTCTGCGACCAGCGCAGGCGGTGGGTGTGCTCTTCCTGCTCTCCGATGAAAACCGGACTGCCCGATTGGCAGCGGGGTTATCCCCGCGCCCATGGGGTATCTTACCTGTTGATTGTGCCACCGAGGAGTTGTTGGCTGCTCTGTATGCCGTTCAGGAAGGCTTGATTGCTGGTATGCCCTCCCTGCTAGAGCCGCTCTTCATTCGCTTATCCGACCCAGTAAGCAGCTCCGAAGAGCAGCTGGTAGAACCGCTCGTGGAGCAACTCACAGAGCGCGAAACCCAGGTGCTCCAGCTGCTGGCGCAGGGTCTGGCAAATAAACAGATTGCCTCTGTTTTAGGTATCAGTGAACATACAGTAAAGTTTCATATCTCCTCTGTCTACACCAAGCTGGGTGTTGCCAGCCGCACTGAGGCAGTCCGGCAGGGAGTCCGGCAGGGTCTGGTTATACTTTAGACTGATAACTTATAAAAAAACTCCGGTTTTTACACCGGAGTTTCTTTTTATGCTAATCTCACGTCTAATTCTTGCTGGCGATGTCTTTGGCCCTGCCCTCGATCATTTGAGGAGCTTCAATGCTACGGACAGAGATGCGCTTTGGCTTGACCTCTTCGGTCTTAGGTAGCCGCAGGGTGAGCACACCGGCTTCATAACGGGCCTCAATGTTGTCTGACTCAACCGTGGTTGGCAGGGTAACGCTGCGGGAGAAGCTCCCATAGCGGCGTTCACGCACATGGTACTGTACACCCTCTTTTGTCTCTTCTTCCTTGTATTCACCCTTGATTGTCAGTGTTTTGCCAGTAAAGGTGATGTCCAGATCATTGGGATTGATGCCAGGGATCGAGGCTTTAACCGTATACTCGCCTTCGGATTCGGAGACATCCAGAGATAGCTGGCCGCTCTCTGGCTCCCAATCCCAGCGGGTGCGGAAAAAGGCATCATCAAACAGCCTATCCATCATGCTGCGTAAAGACATCATCTCGCGGAATGGGTCTCTGCGGATTAAACTCATGGAAATACCTCCTAAATATTTTTATCGCGTATATTGAGTAACGGCTGATCTCCGTTCTCGTCTATATGATAGTAAATGCTTGTTAGAAATTGATAGGCGCGATGTAAGAGATGTGTTAAAAAAATATGCGCAGCCTGCCAGTTTTTTTTACTCCCTGGTGGCTGCGCACCGTAGTTTACCAGGATAACGGGGATATCACTTAATGTTCGTGACCAGCTTCATGCACATGTCCATGGTCGAGTTCCTCAGGTGTGGCTGAGCGCAGGTCAGTGACTTCCACAGAAAAGTGTAGCTCCTTACCTGCCAGCGGATGGTTGAAGTTTAGGCGCACAACCCCTTTATCTACCGAGACGATGTAGGCTTCCAACTCGTCCCCTTCTTTATCCGTCAGTTGTAGCTCAACGCCCGGTTCAAGCGGGATTTCGGGTGGAAATTCGCTGCGTGGGATATCGGCAATCGCCTCAGGATCTTCTTCTCCGTAGCCATCTGCCGCGCTTATGGTGAATTCTTTGCTCTCGCCCATCTGCATGCCATAAATAGCACGCTCTAAACCGGCAACGATGTGTCCACTCCCCTGGATGAATTGGATCGGCCCGTCTTCCTCTGAGGTATCAATGATCTCCCCATCGACAGTCAAGGTGTAATCCAGCGTGACGACTACGTCGTCTTCAACGCTGGTAGGTTGTCCTGTTTCGCTCATAGTTTTCTCCTGTCTTGCACAATGATTACGATCGTTTAAAACTCACCGGGATAACAAAGATATGCGAGTGCATCCTGGGAGTTCCCAATGACCCCTGTTCTGGTATTTTGAAATCTGATCTAAATTCGGTAAGGTTGATTCTATCATAACCGCTGACCCAGACCCTCAAACAAATCTCGTTCTTTGAGATCTGGATCGGCGGGAGGGAAGGCGCGCATATAGTGTTCTGTTGTCCCCATGAGATACTGCAGCCACCGTATTGGCCCACGTTGGAAGGTAACACCCCAGAACTGGCTGGCATGGCAAAGCGAGGCTTCATATTTTTGGCTTGCCATCGACCTGCACGAGATCCTGGCGTGCACAGGAAAATTGCTTTCTTCAATTAGCTTGGTTACGTCGATATCACGATTACGCCCAAAACGGCTCAAATCTACGTGGAAGAAGACTAATAATCGGAGGACATGACGTAAAAAGCCCCAGGAAAAGACCTGAAAATACAGCTTGGCCGGTTGGTAGGGGGGTAAAGCGCTCTCGAAGCTGGCCTGACCAGCCAGCTCAAAAGCCCTGACAGTAGCTTTATTCACCATGATGTGGTCTGGATGTTTATACCCGCCTATCGGATCAAAGGTTAATAATACTTGTGGTTGTAAGCGGCGGATATAGCCAGCAATTTTGCCAGCTACTTCCTCAACGGGTGCTGCTATCAGGGCCTGTTGGTGGTAGTTGTCCTGCGAACCGGGCATACCTGAATCGCGGTAGTCAAGAAAATGCACGCTCGTCAAACCCAATTTTTCCGCAGCACAGCGTAGCTCTGCTTCACGACGTGCTGCAATGGAGGTGTATCCTTGCAGATATTCAGGATCGACCACTCCAGCCTCACCGCGTGTGGCACACACCAGATGAACCGAGGTGCCCTGATGAGCATATAAGGCCAGGGTGCCTCCCATACCAAAGGACTCATCATCTGGGTGTGCTAAAACAGCCAGGATTGCCTTCTTGTCATCTGACATAGGTTGATACTCTATCACCATCCAATGTAGCTAATCCTACCATAAAGAAAAACCAACCCCTGGTAGTTTCATTGCATTGTCCCCGTATGACCAAAAATAATAGGAGTTAAGCACTTCAAGGGAATATCGGGGTTATCTGGGCGGGCGTCGCCCGCCCAGATAACCCCAACCTCCCGTTAACTGCGTAAGTCCTAAATAATCCAAGGACGCAACCATCTGCGTCCCTGATCATACTGTCATCAATTTCCTGGGCAGCATCTCAATATAGGGGCAGACGTGTGTCTACTTCTCTTGCCCAGGCGTTTATGCCGCCTTTGAGGTTCTTCATTTTACGAAAACCGGCGCTGGCTAATAACTCCAGGGCGCGCGTCGAGCGTACGCCCGACTTGCAGAACAAGACGATATCCTCGGCGCTGTCTAGCTCGGACATACGGGCTGCTAACTGTCCTAATGGGATCAATGTGGCACCCTCCAGGCGGGATATTTCCAGTTCGTGCGGCTCACGCACATCTACCAGGCGGATATGGTTGCCGTTTTGAAGGCGCGCCGCCAGCTCTCTGGCAGTGATATCCCAACCCTCGCCTGCGGAGCCTTCATCATGGTCGTGACCGGGCACACCGCAGAAGGCCTCATAGTCAATCAACTCAGTCACTTCTGGGTTTGTTCCACATACTTTGCAGTTTGGGTTTTTGCGCAGCTTGACAAAGTCAAATGACATGTCCAGGGCGTTGAAAAGCATCAGCTTACCGATCAGTGGCTCGCCGATATCCAAGATCAGCTTAAGTGCTTCCGTTGCCTGTAGGGTACCAATCGTGCCAGGTAATACACCCAACACACCACCTTCTGCACAGGAGGGCACGAGACCCGGTGGCGGTGGCTCGGGAAACAGACAACGGTAGCAGGGGCCTCGCCGTGCGTCAAAAACGCTGACCTGTCCGTCGAAGCGGAAGATCGAACCGTATACATTAGGCTTACCAGTCAGCACGCACAAATCATTGGTCAGGTAGCGAGTCGGGAAATTGTCCGTCCCATCGATAATCAGATCGTACGACTCAGCAATCCGCAAGGCATTCTCAGAAGTGAGGGGCTCATTATAGATATCCACCTCAATTTCGGGGTTGATGTCCAGCATGCGGTTGCGCGCTGATTCAACCTTCAATTGATCAATGGTTGAGACACCATGGATGATCTGACGCTGGAGATTGGACCAATCCACCACGTCGTAGTCTACCAGCCCGATACGACCAATCCCCGCGGCGGCCAGGTACATTGCCACTGGCGAACCCAGACCCCCGGTGCCAACGACCAGCACCGAGGCGGCCTTCAGCTTGCGCTGACCTTCCAGACCGACCTCAGGAATTAATAGGTGCCTGGAATAGCGTAATATTTCGTCGTGAGAGAGTTCGGGGTACATTTTAAATCATCTCTAGGTATAGCAAAGGGAGTAACTTCCGGAAGCGACCTGTTCAGTCTATACCACCCGCGATACTGGGAATCAGCATCAGGCGGTCGCCCTGCCGCAAAGGGGTTTTTAGACCATCCAGGTCTTTGATGTTCTCCTCGTTAATAAATAAATTAACAAAAGGACGCAGCTGGTTGTCTCCATTAAAAAGATGCGGTTGCAGGGTTGGATACTGGGTGATTAAATCTTGCATCACCTCGCCAACTGTGCTGCCTGTCAAGGACACCTCGCTTTGTCCAGCCGTATATGAGCGTAAGGGAGTTGGTATTCGTAAACTTGGCATTTTCTCTTTCCGTAATTGTATTTTGTGTTTTCCTGTATAAGAACATGATCTGCCTGCCCCCCAATTATATCGTCCTAGGGGGATACCATGTTCCTTAACAACCAGCCCTTTCTACAACGGTCTCACACTGGGAAGCAGGCCATATTTCCACCGCTCCGGCTTGCATGAAAGGCTGCATGAAGTTCTCAACCTGGGTTTTTTCCTGGGATTCGAGGATCAGCACAAAGGTATGCTGACCATCCAGGACAGCGTCCCCCTGGATCTTTACGCCATACTTGCGCGCATTTATTGGGCTCAGGTGATCAAGCAGCATATTCCCAGCTGCCGGATCCTTAGCCGGACAGGTTTCAGCATTATGCTGGTGACGGACGAAGTAGAGAGACATGGGTTAGTACTCCTTTGGCAAAAAGGTTTTTCTTTAGATTTTAGATACTCAATTAACTCACCGAAGTATGCTCACTCCAGCGGAGTTCTTCTTCTATAAAATGTGACCGATCGTTTGTAAGCCGCCAGACCCGGCTTTCTGTGGCTTCTCCAGCCTGAACACTGGTGATCAGGTATGAAAACCAGGGCATGGCCCACTCGCGGTCAAAATCCGACGGACGGTTGGGATGGTCAGGGTGAGAATGAAAAATGCCCAATACATCGACACCCAGCCGGGCAGCTTCTTGCTCACCTTTCAGGTAATCTTGAGCGGTGAGAAGGTAGCGGTTATGGCGGTCGGCTGCCTCACGGGCATTCGGTAAAGCCAGGATGGCTGAGACTTGCTTCAGGTTGCCATCTACCTTACCAAGCAACAAGCCGGCTCCCTCATCAGGGTAGGCCGCCTCACCATATCGGTGGATTTGTTCCAAAAGCTCAGGTGTGATTTCCAAGATTGGCATGGTGAAATTCCCTCGTTATTGACCTGTTTCACTCCATAATGCCTTGTCGCTTAGATATTTGTAACCGGCATCTGGAAAAACAGTTACCACCACCCCGTCTTCCAGCTCAGAGGCTACCTGCAGAGCAGCGAGGGCGGCTGCGCCGGAAGAGATCCCAACGAACAGGCCCTCCTGGCGCGCCAGCCGCTGAACCATTTCGTAAGCCGCCTCGGTGGATATTTCCACCGTGCGATCAGGCAGGTTTGGATCGAAAATCCCCGGCTGGATGGCGGTCGGTATATGCTTCAAACCTTCCAGTCCGTGAAAGGGAGCCTCGGGCTGTCCGGCGATGATCTGCACAGCCGGGTTATACTGGCGTAAATAACGCCCGACACCCATCAAAGTACCCGAAGTTCCTAGCCCGGCTATAAAGTGGGTAATGCGTCCTGCTGTTTGCTGGACGATTTCGGGTCCTGTGTTGTTGTAGTGAGCCATCCAATTCGCCGGGTTGTCATACTGGTTGGCATAATAATATAGCTCTGGCTTCTCTTGCGCCATCTGGCGTGCCACTTGAATGGCGCCATCTGAACCCTCCAGAGGGTCGGTAAGAACCAACTCCGCGCCCAGAGCCTTTAATACAGTCACGCGTTCGGAACTGGCATTGCTAGGCATTGCCAGGGTCACTGGAATGCCCAAGTTGGCGCCAAGCGTAGCGTAGGCGATCCCCATATTGCCAGAGGTTGAATCCAGGAGGCGCATACCTGGCTTGAGGAGCCCCTGTGTTATAGCAGTCCGCAGGATGTTGATGGCTGGGCGGTCTTTGATCGAGCCTCCCGGGTTAAACCATTCGGTTTTTGCCAGGACCTGCACGCGTGGGGAAAGCTCCGCAGTCACTCGCTGCAAGGCCAGCAAGGGGGTATTGCCAATAATGTCTTCGAGATCCGAAATGGCAGACGAAGCCACTAATTGGGTTTGTGAAAATGCGACTTGTGTCGTCATTTAGGCTTTCTCCTTAGGATAGCCGCCTATACTCTTGTATAGCAATGTCATTTTTTTGACGAAGTTGCGGCCTGTATTATTACTTCCTGGATATCTTGATGTTAAGTAAAACGACCAACAGACAATAAAAAAGGTGGCGCACACACAACCACGCGAAAACTTCTTTCGCATGCGGGGTCGCAACCACCTCTCGCCAGTCTATTGGCCGTTTGAAGTAGGGTTGAATTACTTCATGAAATCATCGTGACGAGGCGGCGGTTACAGACCCCGCCTCAGACACGTGCAGCTTTTCATCAAATGATGCTCCAATCCGAATATTTATGACTAATGTAGTAATAATTATAGGCATACGGCCCCAATTGTCAAGAGTTGGCAGGCAATTCTAACCAGTCTTTTATAAAAAAGCGGAGGTCTTCATTTGATGGAAGACCTCCATTGTGTAGGATGAAAGAAAGGCTTACTCTTCGGAGGTAGGTTTTTCTTTCTCGCCTGGGCCAATCCCCAGAGGGACCCATTTACGTGAGTCCTTCAAGCGGTGCTGAACCCCACCTCGATCGTGCAGCTCATCAAAACCTTCTGGCTTGATAAACATTTGCTCACCTTCCAACAAGCCAGAGACGCCCGTCTGGCCAGGTTCAGCACGCTTCTCGCCTGTATATACAGCCGCGTGGCTAGGCAGGTAATCTACTGGCTCTTCATAAGTGGTGATATAGCCTTCGTAGTTCCGCAACACCACTTTGTGATCAGACAGACTGATCAGGTAATTGGGCATCACCGGAATCTTGCCGCCGCCGCCGGGAGCATCAATGATGTATTGGTGTACGGCATAGCCTGAGGTATGGCCGCGCAGGCCTTCCATAATTTCGATGCCTTTAGCCACCGCTGTGCGGAAGTGGCCCGCGCCTTCAACCAGATCGCATTGGTACAGGTAATAAGGTCGTACGCGCATCCGCACCAATTCGTGCACAAGCTGGCGTTGTATGTGAAGGTTGTCATTCACACCGGCAAGTAAAACAGCCTGGTTACCCAGCGGCACACCTGCCCGGGTCAAACTGTCACAGGCTTCTGCCAGCTCCAGGCTGATCTCATTGGGATGGTTAACATGGATATTCAACCAAAGCGGATGGTATTTTTGCAACATGTCGGTTAACTCAGTTGTGACGCGCATGGGCAGGAATACTGGCACGCGTGAGCCGATTCGCACGATTTCTATATGAGGAATCTCTCGCAGCCGCCTCAGGATTTCTTCTAGGATTTTTGGTGCCAGTACCAGAGGATCTCCGCCGGACAACAGCACATCACGAACCTGGGGAGTGCGCTTTAGATATTCAAGTTGCAGCTCAAATTCGGCTCGGGAAAAGGTCGCCGAGGGGTCTCCGACAATGCGCGAGCGTGTACAGTAACGGCAATAGGAGGCACATTGGGTAGTAACCAGCATCAATACCCGGTCGGGATAGCGATGTACCAGACCTGGGACAGGTGAGTGGCGATCCTCTGCCAGCGAGTCTTCCATCATGGCTGTAAAGGGCACCATTTCGGCTGCAGTTGGAACAACCTGCTTGCGGATGGGATCATGCGGGTCGTCTGGGTCAATCAAAGAGACAAAGTAGGGTGTGATATCCACTCGAAACAATCCGGGGGCCGAAAGAGCCTTGCGCTCACTTTCCGAAAGAGGGATCACCTTTTCAAATTCCTCTACGGTATTGATGCGGTTGCTAAGTTGCCAGCGCCAGCTGTTCCACTTTTCATCGGGAACATCTGCATAAATGGGCGCTCGCTTGGAAGTAAATGGACGGTTCAGCATGTTTTTTGCTCTCCAAAAACAACAGTATATAATGAGAAAATCACTAAGGACTGACTACAATCTCAAGACTGGATAAGTAGATCAAATCGTTTATCCCTTGGGCGCCTTCGTGTACAACCAAGAGCACCGGTGTAGGCTGGCTGACCGTGTATGGCACCTCGATAGCAAAAGATCCGTAACCACTTTCGGTGGGGGTCTGGATTCCAACCAGCCTGGAGCCAACCTCTCTCCCGTCAGTTGTAATTAACTTTACCATGAAGGTGCCCAGCCCTCCTGGTCGTGCAAGGCCTGATACCAGAACCTTGCCTCCCTGGACTAGTGTATTATTCACTGGTTGCTGAACATCGATGGGAGCCAGCAAATCTACAGGTGGAATAATATCCGCATCTCCAATCGATAACAAGATTAACGGGACAGAGTTTATGGCTACTGTGCGATTGTACTCGTCGGTGATGCTCAGGCGCAAACGGCCCATTTCTGCAGTCGAGGGGATTTCAAAGTCCAGATCTGCAGTAATGGACGTGGAGGTACCTGGTTTAACGTAGTTTATCACCTTTAACTCCCGGTAGAGGATACGGTTGTCTTCCCCCAGGAGTTCTATCAGAACATGCCCGTCTGCACCAGTCTTGACATATGCATTCAAAGGCAGTGGTGAGGTCACTTTGGAGAGGGGTGCCAGGTTGCGTATCTCGAGAAGTGCATTTGGGAGGTCTGACAGAGCCGTCGAGTTAAGTGCAGGTG
>CP070639.1:198911-227215 GCA_020354045.1 Anaerolineales bacterium
CTTGCAGGTCAAAGAAGAGGTTCTCACCACTGGCGTCAAAGAGAGATTGGTGGCAATGCATGCCCGAGCCGTTAATGCCGAAGATCGGCTTGGGCATAAACGAGGCGATCAACCCGTGTTGAGCAGCAATAGCCTTGACAGTATATTTCAAGGTGAGGATGTTATCTGCTGCCCGGAGCGCATCCGCGTAACGAAAATCAATCTCATGCTGCCCGAGGGCAACTTCATGGTGACCCATCTCCACTTCCAGGCCCATCCCGAACAAAGCGCTCATTAATTCTGTGCGCACCCTGACGGCATCATCATTGGCTGAGAAATCGAAATATCCACCCACATCGTGCGGGACAGGATGAATATTATCCGGTCCATTGCGACGGAACAAAAAGAATTCCGGCTCAGGACCCACAAAATAAGTCCAACCGCGTGCCTGGATGGCCTGCAATATCCTTTTCAGCGTGCCACGCGGATCCCCCGCAAAGGGCACTCCATCTGGTTGATAGATATCACAGAAGACACGCGCTCGCCGAAAATCTTGCGGAGACCAAGGAAGTACTGCGTATGTGTCAGGGTCAAGCACCAGGCGCATGTCGCTCTCCTGGATGCGTGCGAACCCTTCCACGGAAGAGCCATCAAACCAGACACCATCATCCATGGCATCGCCTAATCGATGGGCTGGGATATCGACGCTTTTCACCACGCCGGTAACATCTGTAAATTGTAGCGAGATAAATTTTACGTTATCTTTTTCAACAAGCTCAATTAATTCCTTCTTATCCATATTTGCTCCTAATAAGAAACGCCCCCACCGGAGGCGTCTCGGATAGACTGATCATTCAACGATTTGTGCTAATCGCTCTTTTCCTTGGATGACTTCTCAGAAACGCTGGTTGTATCAGCTTCCTTCTTGCCCTCACTTGGTTTTTCTGTAGATGTAGCGCGGGTACCCCCAGAAGGAGATCGGTGATCGGTGGCGTAAAAGCCCGATCCTTTAAAGACGATCCCAACCGGGGTAAAAATTTTCTTCAGCGCATTTTTCTTACATTCCGGGCAACGCGTAAGTGGCGGGTCGCTAAAGTGTTGATGACGCTCGAAGCGCACCCCGCAATTATCGCACCGGTAACTATAAATTGGCATGCTCTACCTCAGCCAAATAATGGGTCACTGGGAGCATTGATAGAATCTCCACCATGTCATTTTCCCAAAGGGCCCATGGTTAAAAAGATACAACAACAAAATGTGATTATAGCGCGCCTGAGATTGCTTGGCAAGGTTCGAAAAGTCAAGCAACTATGTGCCACAGCTCGCGCCGAGGCCTGATCATTTCTCTTTGTTCACCAAGGGCAGTGTGAATAGAAAAACGCTACCGCCACCAGCACCTGGCTCAACCCAAATTCTACCACCGTGAGCCTCTATCGCCAGCCTGCAATAGGTTAAACCCAACCCTGGGCCGCGCCGTCTACCGCGTAAACCAGGAATCTGCGCAAAGCGATCAAATACGAGTGTGCGATACTCCTGGGGGATACCAGGACCGCTATCCTTGACCTGCAAGGTGACCAAATCTTCACCCTGCCAATCTGCTGATAAAACCACCTGCCCACCTTCTGGAGTAAAGTTAAGGGCGTTATCTACCAGATGAGAAAGAATGCGCTGCATTTTTTGCAGATCAGCATTGACCACCGGCAGGTCCTCACTCACTTCGTTGCGTAAAATTACGCCATATTCCTGTGCCTGATTCCCAAAATCGCTTGCGACCGCGGTTGCGAGAGCCCTTAAATTCAATCTGTTCGTTGAGATTTCCAACACACCGGATTCCAGGCGAGCGATATCAAGCAGTGACTCTACCAATCCCAGCATACGCTGTGCAGATCTTCTGGCAACCTGCACCGCCTGTGTCATGATCTCTTCTTTACCTGGCATACTGGTGCTCATGGCCTCATACATGACATCCAAGGCACCCAGTACTGCACTGATTGGGGAACGCAAGTCGTGCACCAATGTTTCGTTGAGCAACTCCCTGGGCTGGCTTACCCGAAACTCATTGGCAGTATTGCGTAAGATAACCATCCAGCCGATAATCTTGTCTTGCCAATCCCAGACAGGCTGAAGGATACGTATAGCCGACTGTTCCGCCCCATCACGTGCAAATATTATTCGCCGCTCCTCTGGCAGCGCCAGGTCCCTTTTCTCAAAGAACTCAGGTAAATCACATGCCTCAATTGGTGAGAAGCCGAGGCATTCGAGCACCTCAGGTGGCAAGTCTGCCAGATGCATACCCACATAATCAGACAACTCATTGTCCGTAAAATTCTGCATCGCATCATTCACCAGCATGATCTTGCCAGTTGCGTCGACCATCATGATTCCACCATCGACATATTTCAACACAGCACGCAATTTTTCACGGTCGTGCTTGGCATCAAAATGGAGACCAGCGTTCACAAGGGCAAACGTGGCCTGGTTTACAAGTTGACTGACAAAAGCAATCTCTGAATTTGAAAATGCATTTAACTGAGGGCTTTCTAGTGTCAGAACACCCAGCGTATGTTCTTCATGTACTAAAGGAATGCTGAGCTGTGAGCGTGCTTTACCATTCGTAAAATCAATATAAGCTGGATTGGTACGGGTATCGGGGATATACACGATTTCACCTGGACCAAAAAGAGCGTCATCACCAGCTTGAGATTTGCCATTTTCTGCCGGGGTTCCTTTATACCCACGGTAAGCTTTAACGATCAGCCCCCCACTATCCGTATCATGCAAGCGAATGTTACCCCAACGGGCATGGCTGCTCTCCATCGCCAGATTCAGGATTAAATCGAAGATCTTATTCGAGTGTTTGGCAACCGCGAGCTCACGCCCAATGACTTCCAGGGCCGAAAGTTTGTTTACCAGACGAGATAAATCTTTGTCGGTACGTGCGTACAATCTAGCATTGGAGACCGCCAACGCTGCCTGAGCAGCGAATGTTTGCAGCAAAGCCAGCTCTTCCTGCGTAAAAGAATGGTCCTCGTCAAAATACAAGGAAAGATAACCAATCTGCCCTTCAGGTGTGCTCAAAGGGAAATCTCCAAATGTCCGGATGCCTTCACGCTGTAAAGAGACTTTAAATTCCATATCCAGACTGGCCAATCGAAGATCGGTGATGATGGATGGGTGACCGGATCGTAAGCAACGCGTACGCCCGTCGTGTGCTATGGAAAATGAGCGGTTCTGCTGAATAAACTCTGCCGTGAGTTTATAGGCATGCGCGATTGAAACACGCCCAGTTTCGTTATCGGATAGGAATATGGCGCTGTGCTGCCCACCTACAACCTGGATCACAGAGTTGCACACCTGTTCCAGGACACGTTCGGGTTCAAGAGTGGCCGTCATGGAAATTGTGATCTGGCTCAAAGTCTCTAACTGTGCAGCCCGCTTCTGAGTCTGCTCGAATAACAAGGCGTTCTCAATCGCAACACTTACCTGACCCGAGATGGTCTCCAACCAGTTCATCTCTTGGCGGGTAAAACCCTTTCCTGGATCATAGGAGAATACCCCCAGGCAGCCAGTTATTTGGTTGGTAGTAATTAAAGGCACACCTAACCAGGCTGAGGGTGCAGATTCGCCTGGGGGCAAACCTGTGCCTCGATAACCATCCTGGAAGGGATGAGGGAGCATAATTGGACGTCGCTCCAGGATGACCTTGTCAGTCAGGCGATCTGTCAAAGGGCGAGGTTTCCAACTAACGTGCTGCCCACCTTTGACCGCCATCGGATACCAGATCAAGCGGTCCCGCTTGTCATAGAGTGCAACGTAAAAGTTATCCACCTCGAGAAAGCGGCTGATTTGAATGTGCAAGAAATTGAGCAAACGATCCAGGTCTAGCACACCTTGCAGTGATTGGCTGATCTGGTTAAGCGTGGAAAGTTCATCCAATCGCCGGCTGAGATTTCGGGTAGCTGTACCGACCCGATACAACAAAGCAGCCAGTATCAGTGGTATCCCACCCAGCGCAACTAGCGCGGTTAGTCCGGTAAGCTGGTAACTCATCACTGCAACCAGGATAAAGGGTAAGGGCAGCAGCTCTAGCACTGCCAACCAGCTTACTTCACTCCTCAGCTTTTGAGCCATATTTGGCCTGCGAACCTGATAATCAATCAGATATATCAAGACTTGCACAAAAGCAAAAAACAGCATGGGACCAGCTGCAACAGGCCAAATCTGAGATCCCAAACCAACAGAGAAGGCTATTCCTTGTGTCCAGCCAAACATTCCCAGACCCAGAACAAGCGCTATATTCTGTAATCCAACCGCGAACAGGGCTTCCAGCCCAAAACGATTCTCTTCAGATTTCCCCGGATAGGCACTATTTGACCATTTGCGACGCAGTAAATACCCCAATAAAACCCCGCCTGTTACTGACCAAGCAGCCCAAGATGGGCCATACAGCAAGCCTCCACCCAGTGCAATAACGTGAATCAGATTGGTTTCACCACCCAACAATTCAAGGGGAAGATTGAACTGCAGGGCAACAAATCCAGTGATTAATAGCGCAAACCATAGATAGGATAAGTCAGGAGGGTAGAGCAATGTAGACGCGAAAAACATCAATATACCAGCTACAGCCAGAACCACCCTGAAACGCAAAGTCGCCGTGGAATATTGCCATTTTTGCCACAATGAAACCGAGCTAGGCTCGGTGCTGACCTGGGATAGCAAACTGTTATTATCTAACATGGTATTTGAACTCTAAAATCACGTTGGTTACGGGGTAGGGCTCACCCTGGGCGTGCGAGTGGGCGTGACAGTAGTTGTGGGTGTGCGAGTAGGTGTCCTAGTTGCAGTACGCGTTGGCGTGAAAGTGGGTGTCGAGGTAGGCTTTCGGGTAGCGGTTGGGGTAGAGGTAGGCGCGGTCAAGATTCGGACCTGCTCCTCGGCTTTAAGGCGCCACACTTCAGGAACAGTCTCCTCTGGCAAAGCGAGCAATGCCCGCCAATCCTCCAGAGCGGCGGTCTTAAGACCAAGCAACTGAGCTGTCTGGGCGCGCCATAAGTAAACGCCTGCCAGTTGTTCATCGGTTTCAGCAAATCTTATCGACCCGTTAATTTGGGCATAGCCATCTTCCAGACGGTCTGCGACGACTAAGGCTCGTCCAAGAGATAAAGAAATTTCAAAGTTGTTCGCACTAATACGGCGGGCATTCACCAGCTCGTTGACGGCCTTTTGGCCCTCACCCTGATGCAAGTAAATCAAACCCTGGTAGAGATAAACCTCAACCAAATCTTCTTGAAGCGCCAAAGCTCGCTCAAAGTGTTCCAGTGCGGCTTCATAATCGGGGGTATAACCCTTCCACTCGGTTGCCAGGTAAGCATCCTCAGGGCGGGCAATCCCTGCTTCAGCTGCGCCTAAAAGGGACCAACCCTGAGGATCGCTTTCAGCATATTGCGCGTAAGTCTCCAGCACCTTGACTGCCTGCCGGAACTGTCCATTGAGCATGGCAGCCTTTCCCAGGGTTAAGTAAGCCAGGAGCAACGTTTGATCTTTTTCAAAAGCCTCTTGAGCAAATTCGAGGGCAGAAACGTGATCACCTGTGAGCATGGCAACCTGAGCACGATAAAGTGGCAGGAGAGGCGAGTCTGGTAAAAATTCCTCAGCTGTTTGCAGATCATCCAGAGCAGCTTCAATCTCAGCGCGATTCAACAAGAAAGCAGCTCGATCCAGGAAGGCCTCTGCCAGATTAGGATCGCGCTCAATAGCCATTTGTAAATCCTCACTGACACCGGCTTCCAGGTTCAAGCCCAGGCGCGCCCGCGCTCGCCCCAGATACCCTGGTGCAAAAGTTGGGTCAACTTCAATAGCCCGTTCATACGAAGCTAGAGCCAACTGGTATTCACCCAGTAATCGATAGGTCTCGCCAAGATGAAAATGGATGTCCGCTGCTGTGGGTTCCACCTCGATGGCTTGTTGGAAGAACTCCAGAGCTGCCTGATAATCTGCCCGTCCAAAAGACCTCAGCCCAGCCCTAAAAGCCTCACTGATTGGGTGTGGGGTGCTTATATAAGCAGGCGTGGGTGTGTAGGTAGCCTCTAGCAATGACCATAGCGGTGGTAATCCAGCGAATACCGGTGTCGGGGTGACCTGCACCTGTCGGGGGCCTCCAATGAATGTAGGTGTCAGTGTGAAAGTTGGCGGAGAACCTTTAGTCTTAGTTGGTGCCAGCGCTACTTGAGCCTGATTTCCATCCTTGCTGAAAACACCTATTACAATCAAACCCACAACCAGAATACCCAGACCTGCGAGCGAAATAGCGCGCACCAGGGGGTTGCCCCACAGCCTGCGAATTCCAGAGGGAGGCTCCTCCAGCGTCTCAACTTCCCAGGTGCGGCGGACTGGAGGGACAGAGATTACATTTTCATCAGCTGGGATAGCACCCACCAGGATGAGACCCTGCCTAGCCGATTTATTCTCAGGTTCCAACCGCAGCACATTTTGAAGGCAGTAGATATGTTCTTTGACTGTCTCGACGACAGAACTCATCCACAACCAATACTCAGGATTAGACTTGTCGGCGCGCAGCAGTCGTGTCAACAAATCACGCGCCCTGACACGTTGATTCTGTCGAATCGCCTCGATTGCCTCGCGCAACATCACATCTTCGGACATAAATAACCCCAGTATGGGCAGTTTAGCACAGGGTGATTTGCAAGACAATAAATAGAACCTGCAAAATAGTCCACTTGACAAGATTGATAGGCCGATGATGAGGATGGGGATAACCAAAAAGTGTGACGGGCAGGCTAAGCCTACCCGTCACACTTTTAGCATAAATGTATGATAACTATAGCCCAACCGCCAGCAGCGGAACCGGTGTAAACACCAGCACAAAAATGACTAACCCCAAAACTGCCACCATCCTGCGGGGTGGGTCCAGCGGCGTGATCTGATCCAGGGGCTCGGCATGGAGGCGACCCAACAAGAAGATCAGCAAAGCCCATAACCACCAGCCAGGCCATACCAGACCTAATGCTAATAAAGCAATCAAAATGATCGGCAGTAGAGTGGTAACCCGTCGCCCCAAAAGCACGTACATCACATGCCCACCATCCAATTGCCCGGCTGGGATCAAGTTGAGTGCAGTCACCAGTAAGCCAGCCCAACCCGCCCAGGCAACCGGATGAAGGAATACATCCACGCCCCCTAAGGGCAATGGCCTACCCGTAAAGAAGTATTGCAGCCAGTATTGCCAAACCGGCAACCCTCCATAACTGCTAGGTGATGGTAGCAACTGCCCGAATACAACATACTTTGATAGCAGATACAAGATCGAGTTCCCCTCGATTTGCAAGCCCTGACCAGAAACGAGCTGCGAGGGAATGGAGTTTAATTCTGATAGACCCAAACCTAAAATTAATACCGGTATGGCAACAACCAGGCCAGCAAGGGGACCTGCTATACCGATGTCCAGCAGGATGCGCTTGTTCTTTGGCGGCTCTTTCAGTTGGATAAAAGCCCCCATTGTTCCAAAAGCACTGAACGGGAATGGGATGAAATAGGGCAGCGTTACATGCGTGCGGTGGTAACGACCCGCTAAATAGTGACCAAATACATGCGCCAACAAAATTGCCAGTATGCTGGTAGCGAAGGCTACCCCCCCTCCCAGGCTCTTGAGCACATAAGGTAAAAGTTGCTGGAAGCTTGGATTTGACGGTCCATCATACGTACCACCCAGCGTGTAATACACACCCGCGATGAGAACACTGAGCACGGTCAATATAAACAACACCAGATTGACCCAAGCGTTGGAGGGCTTTGGACGGACAATCCCAGAGAGCAGAATGACAACATGCTGGTCTTTTTCTTTGCGGAAGAGCGGGGTGATTTCATAAGGGCGCAGCGCAGTGGATAGCTGCTCATAGGCCTGTGCTGTATCCTCGTTATGCAATCGACCACGGTAACGTGCCACATATTGCTTCTTGGAATCTCCATAAGTGACATCTTCCACCCGCAGCACTCGAGAAACAACCGAGGTGAGTTGATCAATTTCAGCTGAATACATATTATCTGCCAATCATTCCCTTACATAAATATCTCGCAAATCAATTCCTGTTTAAGCATTTCAAGCAAGATGCTTTGTTCCGGAGTATATAATTTCTCTCGGAGTAAATCAACAGGCGGGAGTGGATGGGAGTCGAACCCACCGCGGCCCGCAACGCGACCCGCCACCGGTTTTGAAGACCGGGGAGCCCACCGGGACCCAACCACCCCCGCAATCATTAAGCACACGGATTATATCAAGAATCAAAAACGGAAAGCATTATAAACGCATAAGAATCAACCGTTTCTATAACCTTCGCCAAGATGAATGCGGGAAAACTTCTACAAATTAAGGTATGATAAATCTGGAATTCCTTGGATTCATGGAGGGGACATGATTAAGAACACACTTGACACCCACAAGGCGCAGCGATTCTATGATCTGGTCGGGAAGCGCTATGATTGGTTCGAATATTTCGAAAGCCGGGCGAAAGATCAGGCGATAAAGATGCTGGACTTGACTCCCGGGAAAAAAATTCTCAACGTTGGCGTGGGGACAGGTGTACAGCAGGCTCAAATTGAGTCAGATATTAAACCTGACGGTATTGCCATCGGTTTGGACATCTCCCCAGTAATGCTCAACCTCGCCAGGAGTCGGAGCAGCTCACCACTATGTAGAGCAGATACCCGTCATTTGCCTTTTGCAGACTCGTGCTATGACTGTCTTTACGCCGCTTATATACTTGACCTGATCCCGCTTGGAGAAATACCTGCGATTTTAAAGCAGTTTTCCAGGGTTCTCCGCCAGGGTGGACGCATGGTATTGTTAGCACTCACCGAGGGTGTTGATGTCCCCAGCAGGGCTGTGGTAGGAGCCTGGAAGATAGTATACAACCTAAGCCCTATGCTCTGCGGGGGTTGCCGACCTCTCACACTGACTGAACTGGTGCAAGAAACCGGCTTCAAAATCATATCAAGGCAGGTGGTCGTCCAGCTGGCCATCCCTAGCGAGATCATCACTGCAATTAAGTAACCTCACGAAAGTGTAGGGCAATACCCCCAAAGCCCTTCGTTATAATATGATAACGGTCCGGCAGAACAAGTGCCGCGATGCTGTTAAATTAATCCGCCTCTTACATGCTGATGTACTCTGGCAAGGCGGCCTGTAACGACCACAACGGTAACGGAATTACCATGGACTGTTATATGAGTGAAACCAGTGACCACTGAGAAATTGTCTACTCAAGGTGTACGAAGATTTATGTGGATTTCGGCCGGCGTTGGCATATTTGTCATCACCGTAATCGAGGCATTCCACGCCCGCCAGGGTGGATCTATCGCCCAACATGTCGGTGACTGGCTGATCGAGGTCGCGGCAGTCGCCGCACTGCTACTGGTAGCTTATATTGAATTGGATAAACTGCGGAGCGAGTTATACAGCAAGCTCACCGAAACCGACACTCAGACCAATCGGCAGAGTGCGCTGATTCAACTCAGCATGAAGCTGGCTACAACCTTAGATGAGGATCAAATCTGCCAGATTGTCGTGGATGAGTTGCACTATACCATGGGTTATCAAAATATCGAGCTCTTTGTGATCGGTAAAAACCGGGAGCACGGCATACTGTACAGCCCCTCTTCAGGCAAAATCATCATAGAGAATGGACCGCACCTTATTGAGATAGATGCTCCCGCCACGCCAGCACAGTCGTATCAAGAGACTAACAAAATAGACGGAAACATAAATCCTGAATCAACACGAATCCGGATTCCTTTGAAATTAGGCGTTGAAACATTGGGAAATTTGTTGTTGAAGGGCCAGCCTAGCCAAATGCTCAGCAAAAGCAACTATACACTGCTTACATCCGCAGCGAATCAAGCCTCGTTAGCCATTGCCAATGCCCGCCTGTTTGATGATCAGCGACGCAACCGGATTGAGGCAGAAAACCAGACCACTAAATTGCGAGACCGTGAACGCTCACTTCGCATGATCAGTGAGATAACTCAGGCAGCCCTGGAATCGCGAGATTTCCTCAGTATGCTCCAGGACCTGATTGGTAATTTAGGCAATCTTTACGAGGCAGATGGTGCTTTCATTGCACTTTGGGATGAAAACAGCCAAATGAGCCACCTTGCGGCTGGCTATGGATCACTAAGGCACAGCGCCCAGAAACTGTTTCTAAAACGTGAGGATTTTTCGCTGACCCAGTTCGTTCTGCAATCAGGGAAAACAGAAATAATTGCCGATGCCTGCAACACGCCTCACATCAGTTCGAGACTGGCTGCCCAATTCCAGCTACGCTCACTTATGGCCCTACCACTTATCGCTGATCACCAAAAATCAGGTATAGCGGTACTTTCCTTCCGTAAAGAACATATCTTCCAGCCCCAAGAAATTAATTTCGGGGAACAAGCCAGCAAACAAATTGCTCTGGCAATCGCGAAGGTCCGCGCGCTGGACTCTGCTAACCAGCGCGCCCAGGAGCTCTCCGCTTTACAGCGAGCCACTGCCGCACTACTCAGCACACTTGAGTTAGAAGCCTTGTTAGGCCAAATCCTGGATGCAGCCATCAGCGCCATCTCAGCTGCTGAAAGAGGCTCTTTACATCTTGTTGCGCAGGATACCGGTCAATTGCAGATACGTGCCACCCAAGGCTACACCGATCCACGTATTCGCTTGTTAAAAGAATCCCCTCACATGGATTACATCGATCGAGCTGTTTTTGAGCGCAGACCCATATTGATTCAAGATGCCCAGATAGAAGCAGATAGCCAAAAAGATGATATCCCGGAGCTGCGGGCTGCCGTATCGACTATCGTAGCTCCTCTCATATTAGGGGATGTGACACTAGGCGCTATCTCATTAGATGCATTCCATCGCTTCGCCTTCTACCAGGCAGATCTTGACCTGCTGGTCAGTTTTGCAGCAACAGCCACAACCGCGATTCACAATGCCCAGCTTCACGCCGAGGTGCAAAAACAGGCGCTCACAGATACGCTCACTGGATTATATAACCGGCGGGGTTTGTTCGAACTAGGAAAGCGAGAGGTTGAAAGAGCCTTGCGTTTTAAGCGCCCTCTGGTTGCAATGATGCTGGATATTGATCTATTCAAATATGTCAACGACGAGCACGGACATCTGACCGGTGACAGGGTATTAGCCAATTTTTCAAGCCAGTGCGTACAGGAGTTGCGCCAGGTAGACATATTGGGGCGCTATGGTGGTGATGAATTTGTAGCCCTGCTACCTGAGACAGATCCAGGGAATGCCAGGCTGGTTGCAGAGAGAATCCGGGGTATCGTAGAAAAAGCTATCTTTGCTTATGGCACTTCCCCGGTCAGAGTGACAATCAGTATAGGTGTGGCTGCCCTTATTGAGGATTGTGCAGACCTCGAATCGCTGATTGCATGTGCCGACCAGGCACTATATGCAGCCAAACAATCTGGTCGTAATAGTGTAATGTCCTATCAAGAATTGTTAAAAGAAAAAGGCTCTACCATTCCATATGGTAAGAACCTAGAAGATGCAACCAATAAACAGGCTCCTCGGCCAGGACTCGAACCTGGAACCTAGCGGTTAACAGCCGCCCGCTCTGCCGAATTGAGCTACCGAGGAACTTTGCGAGTGGGATTATAAACTCAAGCGAAATCAGTGTCAAGGACAGGGATTAATGGCATTAAAGGGCAATTTACGCGATTTTACAATTACACAAATCTTGAATTTGATTAACCTTGCCCAAAAATCAGGCACGCTGGTGGTCGAAGGTCCCAACGAAGCAGCGAAAATCTATTTCAGGGAAGGCAAATTGGCATACGCCCAATTCGGGCAGGATGATAACAGTTTGGCGGCTATCTTATATCGAGCGAACAAAATCAGCAGCGCACAGCACCGTGCCATAAAAACCAGGGCGGGACAGATGAGTGACAAAGAGCTTGGCTTACTGCTGATTAATGCTAATTACATGTCTCAACAAGATATCCTGAATAGTTTGCAATCCCATTTCATTAGTGTTCTCAACCATATGTTCACATGGGTAGAAGGCTTCTTCCGGTTCGATACCGAGGCGGCCCCTCCAGACGGCAAGATCACCGTCCGCATAAGTCTTGAAAACATCATTATGGAGGGATCTCGTCGTTTGCGTGAATGGGAACAGCTCCAGGACGAAATCCCCAGTCTGGATATGGCGCTAAAATTCGTAGACCGACCAGGCGCCAACCTGCGCAGCGTCAACTTGAGCGTAGAGGAATGGCGGGTTGCCTCTTTCATCAACCCCAAAAATACAATGCGCCAGATTGCCCGGGCTACAAAAATGAATGACCTGGAAATTCGGCGCATCGTATATGGAATGCTACAGGCCGGGCTCGTTGAAATCGTCCGACCAGAAGGTGCACCACCGATCAAATCTTTCACACAGCGAGTGGTTGAAGAGGGGAATAAGGAAGAACATACATCACTGATCAAACGAATAATCAGCCGCATACGATCTATATAAAAACAGAACAATTAATCTGTTACTGAATATGGCGGATCAAGCGGAGCTTGTAGAGGAAAACGTGCAATGCAAACAGTAAAAATGGTGGTCACAGGGCCTTTTAACGCCGGAAAAACGGAGTTCATTCGTTCTGTCAGCGAGATCGATGTCGTCTCAACCGAGCGCAAAATCAGCTCAGATGCAGAGCGAGTGAAGGAGACCACCACAGTAGCCATGGATTTTGGACGCATTACAGTAGATCAGGACCTGGTTTTGTATTTGTTCGGAACACCAGGCCAGAAGCGCTTCGATTTCATGTGGGAAATCCTCTCGGAGGGCATGCTGGGTTTTGTGGTCATGATTGACAGCACTCGTCCCGAAACTTTTCGAGAAGCTCGCCGTATCCTAGAGACTTTTCGCGCTTATGCTGCTACTCCCTACGTGGTGGCGGCTAACAAGCAAGATCTAAACGATGCCTGGGAGATTGATGATATGCGTATCGCATTGCGCTTATCACCCAAGGTTAAATTGCTGCCCTGTGTGGCAGCAGACAAGGAGTCGGTGAAAACCATTTTACTTGAGCTACTGTACAGCATACTGGCTGAAATGGACGCGCTGGAGTATTGATTATTTACCAGGAAAATCTCTTTAAAACGATCTTTTAGCATGTCATCTATTACGACCGATCAAGGCATTGTTCATTATGAAGTCTACGGGCATGGCCCTCCAGTCATCTTGCTACATGGGTGGCTTGGCTCTTGGGGACTATGGCAAGAGACGATGGGGTATTTAAGCCGTGGTTTTCGCACATATGCTCTGGATTTTTGGGGGTTTGGCGAGTCTGGCAAGAAACGCGAGACATACGCTGTTCAAGACTTTGTCGGCCTAGTGGTGCAGTTTATGGAAAGGTTGGGAATCGATGATGCACCTTTGGTAGGTCACAGTATGGGAGGCACTGTAAGTCTCTCGGTCGCCATTCAATACCCACAGCTGGTTCGCCAGGTGGTGGTAATTGGTTCGCCGATCGTGGGTTCTTCACTCTCCTTCTTGCTGAAGATGTTCGGTCAAAGGATAATCGCGTCCATCGTTTACCATAACATTTGGCTATTAAAACTTGGGTTTCGCGTGCTGGCGCCTTTCTACACACGTGACCCGCGCTGGCCCGAGATGATGGCTCGCGACCTGTCTCGCACCACACTGGAATCATTTCTAACCAGTATTGCCTCCCTGCACCGTACTGATCTCCGCCCCCACCTAAACACAATTAGCATCCCAGCCATGGGGATGTATGGCGATAAAGATATTGTTGTCCACCCGAAGCAATGGATACCCATGCAAAAAGGCATTCCCCATGCCCGCATCGAACATTTCAAAACAGCGGGTCACTTCATCATGCTTGATGAACCGCTGCGATTCGTCCAAACATTACAGGACTTCTTAAGATGCGAACATCAAGCCTCATGAGTACGATTGAAACAAGACCGCATTATCGTCCTTACAATTTGTTGAGCATCCTGCAGGAAACCTTGGTTTGGATAAGTAGGGAAAAGCAGTTTCGTGTTGAAGAAACCGCCTGCAACGCCACGGGCGAGCCATTCAATTCTCGCGCGAGGAATAATCTTTAGAAAACTAATCCTCCTGGACATTGGGGGTGCAAGCTAGAGAAAGCAATGTTAAAAATCATCCTACAAGACCCACGCCACGTACGCCCGTTTAATGAACGGGCTCGCGATCTACGCGTGCAAAATAAACCGCTCTGGCTTCACCAACGTGATGTACTGGCAGCGTATACCAACCAGGAAGTGGAATTGCCTTTTGGCAGTGAGCTAAAAGATATAAACGACGAATGTCTGGTCTATCGCGATAATCTTTATTTTGATGAAGCCTATATTCAGACTTTTCTAAGGCAGGCCAGGCGGTCGAAGAAAGCCTGCCAGGCTGCATTTTTTAGCGATGATCCGGCATTCCGAGAACATGCGCTACCCTTATCAAATTCTTATATTGAAGGCGATGATATTTATCTTATTGAATTGTGGTACTACCCTGCTGGGATTGAGCCTGAGGCAAAACCGCTGCCCATTAGCCTGCAATCAACCGAGGTTGGTTATTACCATGTGCCGACTTATATGGCTCTTGAACAAGGGGACCTGGTATTCCAAGTACCTCGGATAAGCCTGATTGCCATCGATTCCTGGGTGCATGTTTTTATCGCCGATGTGGTCTTCGGCCTATTTGCCCGGGGGGCTCGTTTCGAAGATATCTTGAAAGAAGACGTGCTGTACAAGCTAAAAATACTTTCCACAGCAATGCTGGAGGGGAAACAAGTTCTTGAGTGCTCAAAACTAGTGAAGATTGGGCGCAATTGCGTGATCGATCCACATGCCATTATCCATGGACCCACAACAATTGGGGATAACGTAACCATCAATGCCGGTGTCGTGATTGAAAACTGCATTATTGGCAATAACGTCAATATCTCCCAGGGCTGTCAGCTAATGCTGTCCGTCGTGGGTGATGGGGCATTCTTGCCTTTCCGCGCCTCCCTGTTTATGACCACCCTCATGGAAAACAGCATGGTGGCCCAAAATGCCTGTCTGCAAATGTGCGTTATTGGACGCAATACATTTATTGGAGCGGGGACAACTTTTACTGACTTCAACCTGGTCTCCGCGCCGCTGCGTGCACTAGATGGCAATAAGCAGCTCGTCAAATCCAATCGACCTGTACTGGGAGGCTGTGTGGGACATAATTGCCGCATTGGTTCAGGCATGATCATCTTCCCCGCACGCACTATCGAGTCTGATGTGGTGTTATTTGCCTCTCAGGATCACCGCGTCATTGAACACGATGTGCGATATGAAGACAGCGCCCACCACAAGCTGTTCATATCCAACAACCATACACGCCTGTACCCACGTAAAGGCGAGCGAATCACAGAGAGCTGGTAATCATGGATGTCCATCTCTTTGAACAGAAGCAGACAGGAACACCAGCGACCATCTTGCTGCATGCTGAACCGATCCTATCAATGGATACCTGCAGAAACTGGATTCTTCCACATGACAGGATTTCCATTCCTCAAGCTAATTTCTTTTTTTGGAGGCTGTTATGGGTAAAGCCCAATTGCTGATTGTCGAGGACGATGTTGACATCGCCAATATGCTCCGCATCTATTTTACAGGTAACCAATATGATGTAGATATAGCTCCACGCGGCTCAGATGCGCTGGAAAAAACCCGCCAAAGCCTGCCAAATCTGATCGTGCTGGATATCATGCTACCCGATATTGATGGCTTTGAAGTTTGCCGGATCCTGCGCACTACCACCCGTACCAGCCACGTACCCATCATCTTTCTGACTCAGAAAGATGAGCGCAGTGATAAGCTACAGGGTCTTGAGCTGGGGGCAGATGATTACATCACCAAGCCTTTCGATATCGAAGAGCTAAAACTACGTGTCCAGCGCGCTATTGTCCGCGCTGAACAGCAGAGTCTCACTGATCCGCGCTCTGGCCTTCCGATGGGCAGATTGATCGAAGAGCAATTGCGCCGTGTCATCCGCGCGAGTGGTTGGGCGATGTTAGATGTGCACATTCATCACTTTGCTGCCTTCAATGATGTATATGGCTTCGTTGCAGGTGATGACGTATTACGTTTCACGGCAATGCTGATCGCTGAAGTGGTAGATCAATTCGGTACCCCCAATGATTTTATTGGTCACACCGGTGGAGCGAATTACATCGCGATCCTGGACGAGCAGATTGCGGAAACGGTACAGCAAAATCTAAAGATGCGTTTTGCTGAAGAAGTGTTGACTCATTACAACTTCATGGACCGCGATCAAGGTTACGTCATTGCCAAGAATGATCACGGGCAAGAAGTGAAGTCACCTTTCATGGAACTGACAATTGGAGTGGTTTCAGCCTCACAATACCAGTTTGCGGATATTCGGGAGATTACTGAACTGGCGGCTGAGGCACGTCGTAACGAAGGCTAGGTGTTTAGCTGCACTATATGATGCAAATCGATTCTTTTGTTCTCGGTATAATTTTCCTGGCGGTTGGGGTGGGTGTAGCAGCCTTGATCGTAGTTTTCCTGCGCAATGCACCTGCCAAGCACTCTCAACCACAACCTCAGGCCCAAACACTTGATTCTCTTGATCTCGATCCGCATGCTGAGGGAGTATTAATCGTTCAGGCAGGTGGGCGCGTGACTTATATAAACGACCAGGCGCGTGCCTTGTTTGAGCTTGGAGACAAAGAACCAAATCTAGAGCACCTTGCCAAGCGTGTACGCCCAAGTGAGGCATTCTTCAGCTTGTGCGCTGTTGAGGGACAAACCAGCTTCTCCCTGGATAACCGGCTTGTAGAGGGCATCTCATACCGCATCCCATTGAATAGCGATACTGCTATCCTGGTTTCGCTGAAAAAACCCCAATGGTTGCTTACCAAGGATGAAGCAACTTCCACGCAAACTGGCTTTTCCGACCAAACCCTTAAAACTTTTACTGAGCTAAGCCAGGCAATTGCAGCCAGCCTAGACTTAGAAACCACTCTGCAAACAATTTTAGAGAGCATCGAGCGCCTGATCCCTGCGGATCGCATAGAAACCAACCTGCTCGAGGCAGACCATCGGCAAGTGAGGTGCTATTGGCTCTCCGGGTTACCGGAGATCAACAGAAAACTGGAGCAACATCTCAAGATGCAATCTGACGACCTGGGTTATTCGAGTGCTTTGATCTCTCAACGCAAGCCACTCAATATCACAAATATAGAATCTTTCCAGCAATGGCACCCGGAAGCTGATCAGGCCAATTTTCTTTACAAATCTTACCTTGGCGTTCCCATGGAAGCGGCAGGAAACCTGGTAGGTACCCTCGAGCTTTTTTCATTGGATCAAGGCAACTTTACCGAGACAGATGTGGGGGTGTTAAAAATTCTCTCTGGTCACGCTGCCCTGGCCATTCACAATGCACGCACATACGAAGGTGAACAGCGCCGCGCTCGCGAACTTGCTGGTCTGGCTCAGCTGGCTCAGGCTGTCAGCGCCCAGCGTCTGCCTGAAAACCTTTACAAACATCTTGTGGAGAGTATTGCTCCCCTGCTAAATGCAAAGATTATCGGATTCCTGATCTACGATGAAAACCGGCGTGTTTTGGAAGGTCAGGTCCCATTTTTCGGGTTGCATACAGGCGTGCTTGAATGGGCTCGCTTCCCAATTCCGCCTGGTAGCCAAGGCGAACAGATCTGGCTGGAACAGAAAATTATCATCACGAGTGACGCTCCTAAAGAGTCCAAGGTGCAGGCACTTGGTCTGAACCACCTAGCGATCGCAGCCGGCATACACCAGCTCATACTTGCCCCTCTAACCTCCAGTGGAAAACCTCTTGGTTATTTACTGGTAGGTGATAAACAAGACGACACCACCTTCGACGAACGCGATCTACGCATCCTATCCATTATCACGGGACAAGCATCTGCTATCCTAGAAAATGCCTCATTGGTGGAACAATCTCACCACAGGGCACAGCGAGCGGAGACTTTGCAGCGGATTGCGGGTTTGACAGCTTCAAATGCCAGCCTTGATCATATCTTGAAAACTTCTTTGCAGGATCTTGCCCAACTCTTACACGCTGACCAGGCGGCGATCTTCCTCCTGGACGAACATCGAAGAGAGGTCCACCTTCACCAGGCTTCTCTTTTTGGTGCTTCATTGGAAGTCGCCGCTCGCTTGGGGCGGCTGCCCATGGATGACCCGCAGTTTCGCAGCACAGTCACAGGCAGCCAACGTGCCTATTTCAGCACCAATGCTTTGGAAGATGCGCGCGTCTTGCCTGTTTACCGCCCAATTGTACAGACTCTAGAAGTTCATTCTGCAATTGTAGTGCCCCTGGTATCGCGTGGAATCAGCCTGGGAGAGCTGATGCTTGGCAGTCAAAAGAACGACTATTTCAGCCAGGGTGACATGCAATCTGTCAAAACTGCGGCGGGGCAACTGGCTGGCGCGATCGAGAGGTCGCATCTCTCATCCCAGACCGACGAGAAATTACGCATCCGTGTAGACCAGCTCACTGCGGTGAATCGCATCAGCCGCGAGCTGAACAGCTCGCTTGACCTGAACCTCATGGTCCAGCGAGTTTATGATGAGGTAGTGCAAGCGACTCGCGCTGACTGCGGTACCATCATGTTATTCCATCCCAATCAAAACGGCAAGCACACGAACGGATCGGGCTCACCCCAGATCGCAATCCAGCTGGGTGAGCCTGCGATTGATAACCTGCACCCACTTGATTATGCGGTTATAGAACGAGCTGAAACCGTCATTGTGAGAGATTTCGAGCAAACTATCTCTCTGCGCGATTTACGAGATCCCAAAGCCATACCTCCCGTCCGTCCAGCGCATGACCGCGTGCGCTCCGCCATGGTCATTCCAATCGCCTACCAGGATAACGTAGCCGGCCTGATCCACTTGCATGCCAAAACAGCGAACCATTTCGATGATACTTCCAGGGAAATAGCAGAGACATTATCAATGCAGGCTGCAATTGCTCTGGGAAATGCCTACCGCTACCAGGAACAGGCAAGTAAAACTGAGATGCTGAACCGGCGCTTGAACACCATGGCAAAACTGCTGGAAACCAACCAGGCATTACACTCAGAGCAACCTCTGGAAGAGGCTCTGAACAATATCGCGCTGGCTATCCAGGCATCAACACCTTTCAATACTGTACTGATCAGTGTGTATAACCCAGAAAACAACTACCTGATGAGAACTGCTGAGGCTGGACTACAAAGTGCGGATATGGAAACTCTACGTGCTCACCCGCAGCCTTGGAGTAAATTGCAATCGATCTTAATACCAGATTTCAAGATTGGGAAATCGTATTTCATACCACATAAAAAAATGCCGCTTTTACCGGCAGAGGTTCACACCCTTACTGTTCCGCCATTAAAAAATGTAGCTTCATCTGGAAATGGGCACAACAGCACAACCTGGCACCCTGAGGACTTGCTGATGGTCCCATTGTTAAACGCCCAGGGAGAACCGCTCGGTCTGATCAGTGTGAATGCTCCGCGGGATAATCTGAGACCAGACCTGGCTACCATTGAGTCGCTTGAGATATTTGGCTCGCAGGTGAGCCTGCTAATCGAGAGCCAACATAAACTTGAGCATCTTACGCAGGCACATCAACAAATACAAAAAGAACTGGATACCAGCCTGAGATCCAGCGCAGAAGCCCAGGATCATGTGAGAGCACTGAAGGAAAGAGAGCAGGAACAATCTCATACAATCCAGCTCTTGAACTTGCGCTCACACCAGCTAAATGCCCTACTGCGAGTTAACCAAGCCCTTATCCACCAAAATACTCGCTCAGCGGCTCTACAGGCCATGAGTGAGGCCATCCTGGAAAATCTGGAAATGGACACTGTGTTAATAGCAGAGTCCGGTGAACATGGACCACGCATGGTACACAATCTAGGAGTCAATGCAGAAGATCCAAAGTTAGAGGCTTTGCTCGGTCAGCGCAATCCGCTCACCTATTGCCTGCAACAAACACAGAATCTTCTCGTTCCACAACGACGGGGCGACACTGGGTGGAATAATTCTCTCTTGTTACAGGTTCTGCAAGCCGAGGCTTTCTTTTGTTTACCCATCCTCAGTGAAGGCTCTGCTAACCTGGCGCTGCTGGCCTCTCGCACTACACCTTTACCCCAGCATGCCACTGAAAACACAGATATCTACACGCTGCTTGCTGACCTTGTAGCCACAAAACTTACCAGCCTTCACGCTACACAAGAAACTCAGCTCCGTTTAGAGGAAGCCAACTTGCTGCTGGAGTTCAACCAGCGATTGAACAGCCTGGAGCCTTCCAAAATTTTACACACCCTGCTAGAAAATGCGATGCAGGTGGCGGCAGAAGCCCAGGCCGGGATTGTGCTTCTCTGGCATACCAACAACAATCAGCTCGTACCCATGGCAGCGCAGGGATACGCTAACCCCAACCCTTTGCTCGAAGCCACCTATCACCTGGAAGAAGAACCTTACGGCCAGGTTTTTAATTCCGGAGTGCTCCTAAACCTGAGCGAAGTGGATTTCGCCACAGATTACAACCTTTCTGGGGATAACCTGCTGCGCTACAGGAAGGCAACTGCGGGGAAATTGCCGGTTTCTACACTGGTGACACCTATTCAGCTGAGCGCCCAGAACCAGGTTTTTGGGCTGCTGATCCTGGAAAATTTCCAAACCTCGGCTGCCTTTCCATCTGAGACACAGAGAGCTACAACAATATTATGCCAGCAAACTGCGCTGCACCTGGAAAACACAAGTCTGTATCAAGCAGCCGAAGAGCGTGCCAGCCAAATGCAAACCCTCACCGAGGTCGCGACTGCCATCACCACTCAGTTAGAGCCTGATGAATTGATCGCCACACTGCTCGACCGGCTGCAATATATCGTTCCCTACGACACAGGCACCTTATGGCTGCTAAGGGGTAATGATGTGATTGTCCAGGCTGCACGCGGTTTTGCAGATGAGGATCAACGGATAGGTTTAACTGCTGCGATAGAAGATAGTCACTTGTTGAGTGAGATGATCTCGGAAGGCAGACCGGTTTACGTCCGCGATATCGGTCTGGACCAACGCTTCCCATCCCTGCTTGAGCCGCGTTATCTCTCCTGGGCTGGCATTCCGCTCATCTCAGGTGGAAATGTTATCGGTGTAATGGCACTCGAAAAAACTGAGGCATGTTTCTACACTCCTGAACACATTCAGCTTGCCAGCACCTTTGCAGGACAGGCAGCAGTTGCCCTAGCAAATGCCAAGCTATTCCAGGAAAGTCAGAAGCGCACAGTCGAGCTTAACCAGCGCACGAATCGGTTAGAAATGCTCAACCTGTTTTCCAAAGCGCTCAGTGAGACCCTGGATCCGGATCATATTTTGATGATTGCGCTCGAGGAACTGAACAAAGCCATCCCTTGTTCCAGCGCATCAGCCGTGCTATTTAACTCATCCGGAACCGCCCAAATTGCAGCAGAAATCCCATCGGGAAATTTTGTTGCTCCTGTTTCGTTAACGGATGCACCCCTTTTTGAACGTCTCCGACAAAGCCGGGGTATTTTTATAACGGAAGATATTTCCCGTGAAAATGAGCTGGCCAGTCTACAAGATTACCTTGCCAGTCGGGGGACAATTGCACTGCTCGTGCTCCCATTAACTACCGGAAACAACCTGCATGGTGCGTTGTTGCTCCATAATGATAGACCCTATCGTTTCTCTTCCGATGAAATCGAACTGGCACTCACGATCAGCAACCAAGCAGCGATCGCCATTCAAAACGCGCAATTATATTCCCAAACACGTGATCTAAGCGCAGTTCTCGAGCAGCGCGTGAATGAACGCACCGCTGAGCTAGCTCGGGAACACTGGCGTACAGAAACATTACTCCGCATCCTCACCGAACTCTCCTCCAGCCTGGATTTGGATCAGATGCTCAAACGCACCCTGGCATTGGTGCAGGAGATCGTCGCTGCAGGTCAGGTGATGGTGTTGATCTCTCGAACCGGTGACCAAAAACTGCACCGACTGATTTCAGCCGGTTATACGTCCTCAGCAGGCATGGTAGATAACCCTACCCCGTGTGGAAATTACGAGGGTCTGGCAAGCTGGGTATTATCGCGAAAAGAGGCGGTCTTGATTGATGACCTGCTTGAAGATGAGCGCTGGATCGAATCACCAGATTTTCCAGAACCGAGGTACCGCAGTGCCATAGCAGTGCCAATCCTGTTAGGCCAAGAAGCCCTTGGTGCCCTGATGATCTACCACGACCGAGTTAACTACTTCTCAGATGACCAGCTGGATTTGGCACAGGCAGCCGCAAGCCAGATTGCAGTAGCAATTAATAACGCTGAACTGTACCGCCTGATCCAAGAACAAGCAGATGACCTAGGAGTGATGGTTCGCAACCAACAGATTGAAGCCAGCCGCTCGCGGGCCATCCTGGAAGCCGTTGCTGATGGCGTATTGGTCACAGATGCCAAGCGCAAGATTACCCTTTTCAACGCCTCGGCGGAGAAAATCCTGGGTCTGGAGAGCCGCGAACTGGTAGGAAAATCTTTGGGACATTTCACAGGTCTTTTTGGACGTGCCGCACAATCCTGGATGGAAACCATTCACCTTTGGTCGCAGTCCCCGGCTTCGTTAGAAAGCGGACATATACACACTGAACAAATCATGCTTGAAGATGGGCAGGTTGTCTCAGTCCATCTTGCCCCAGTCACCCTGGGTGATGCATTCCTAGGAACAGTATCTATCTTCCGAGATATCACGCACCAGGTGGAAATTGACCGTTTGAAATCCGAGTTTGTGGCTACGGTGAGCCATGAGTTGCGCACGCCTATGACCTCAATCAAGGGCTATGTTGATCTGCTGATCATGGGAGCCGCCGACGCCTTGAGCAATCAACAAGCTCACTTCCTGGATATCATCAAGGAAAACACCGACCGTCTAACTATCCTGGTCAATGATCTGTTAGATATATCGCGAATAGAATCCGGTCGAGCTGCTCTCAGCATGCAGCCACTGAATCTACTCGAGATTGCCGGTTCGGTGGTTGAAGAACTGCACCACCGGTCCAATGATGATCACAAATTGATGACCATCGAAATTAAATCTTCTCAAGATCTCCCCATGGTGCTTGGCGACATGGAGCGGGTACGGCAGATCCTCGAAAACCTGCTGGAAAATGCCTATGACTACACCCCCTCTTCCGGCCATATCCAGGTGCACATGCATAGAGTTGGTGAACAGATACAGGTGGAAATCCAGGATACCGGCATTGGTATCCATCCCGACCTGCACAACATGGTTTTTGAACGCTTTTATCGGGGCGAGCACCCCCTCGTGTTGGAAACGTCAGGCACAGGTCTGGGCTTATCAATTGTCAAGCACCTGGTTGAAATGCACCAGGGAAAAATCTGGCTCAAATCCGCTGGCCTACCCGGTCAGGGCAGCACTTTTTACTTTACCTTACCCGTATACACATCAAATCATGGAGCAAAATGAGGCAATATGGCAAAAATATTAATCGCTGAAGATGAACGAGATATTCGCGACCTGATCACTTTTACACTTCGCTTCGCTGGTCATGAGGTTGTTGCAACCTCAAATGGTGAGGAAGCTTATGGTACAGCTGAGAGAATTCTGCCTGATTTAATCCTGCTCGATGTGCGCATGCCGCGCATGACAGGATATGAGGTGTGCGAAAAGCTTAAATCAAGCCAGATTACCCAGCATATCCCAGTGGTTTTTCTCTCTGCCAAGGGACAGGAAAGCGAAGTTCAAACCGGAATCCAGGCTGGTGCGCTGGAATACATTGTGAAACCCTTTGCACCAGACCAACTGACCGAGCGCGTACACACCATCCTGGGTACGTTGGGGGTCAAATAAATCCTGGGAACTGGACAGATATCCTTAGACTGATCAGGAACACCAACCCACATGAGTGCAATCATCCTGCGGAATGAGATTGTCCATTATGAGGTCTTGGGCCGCGGCAAACCGCTGATTTTCCTGCATGGTTGGGTTGGCTCATGGCGATATTGGATCCCAGCGATGCAAGCTGCCTCAGTCACTTTCCGTGCGTATGCCCTGGACCTGTGGGGATTTGGAGATACTGCCAAGAAACCAGGTTATTATGCCATAAATCAACAACTAACTCTAGTGAACGAGTTTATCAATGAGCTCGGTATTGGGAAGATCGCACTGGTAGGTCACGGGCTGGGCGCGGTGATTGCCTGGATGTATACCTTCCATAACCCGGCCAAAGTAGATAGAGCAGTAATAGTCAGCCTGCCTCAAAACCCAAACGCTATCCACCCACAACTGCGCTCAGCCTCGCCCGCTGAATTAGCCGAGTGGCTATTGGATCGCTCCACTGTCAGTGAACCCGTACGTTTGGAAGCCCCAAAAACCGATCCAGACGCTATCCAAACCAGCATATCTAACCTAGAGGACATAAATCTGGAGGAGGCTGCCCCTAATTCATCAATCCCATATCTATGTGTGCATGGGCAAAATGATCCTGCAGTAGTAACACCTGAGGCACAATGGATCGTTTCTCTGCCAGAGCAGGCTCACTTCATTTCCTTTGAAGAATCTGGACACTACCCAATGCTGGATGAAAGCAGCAAGTTCAACCGCCTGCTCAATGAGATGCTTAACCTCAAGCCAGGTGCCAGCCCGCGCCAGCTGCAATTGAAAGAAGAATGGAAACGGCGTGTGCGTTAGCAGATAGGCGCCGGCAGCGAGTTGCTTGACAAGCCATAACCCCTCCCTTATACTACATTCAAGAAAAACCAACTTATGCACGGGGAGCCCATTTTATTTTGGGCTGAGAGGAGAGCTATTGCTCTCGACCCGCTTACCTGATCCGGATAATACCGGCGGAGGGATCGCATCACCAGGCAGTAAGCAAACCTCCCCCGGCACCGGGGGAGGAGCTATTTAATGACGCGTGCAGTGATCTTTGCCAATGGGACGCTACAAAATCCTGAACAAGCCCGGGAAGCCTTGCGATCTGAGGATGTACTAATTGCAGCGAATGGTGGTGCTCTCCACTGCCTAGCATTGGGGCTGACTCCCTCGATAGTCATCGGAGACTTCGACTCCATGAGCGAGCAGGAGGTGCAGGCGCTCGAAGCGCGTGAGGTCCAATTAATCCGCCATCCGGCCCATAAAGATTACACCGATTTGGAGCTGGCTTTGCAGCATGCCCTGGAGACTGGCATGCATGAAGTGCTAATACTGGGTGCCCTGGGGGCGCGCTGGGACCAGACCATTGCGAATCTGCTCTTACCTGTTTCCGGAGAGCTTGCGGCCATCCAAATCTCCATGCTGGATGGTCCCCAGGAAGTCTTTTTCCTGCAGCCGGGTCATGAGTACCAATTGCGCGGTAAAAAAGGGGATACCCTCTCTTTGATCCCACTATGTGGCGATGTTAAAGGTATCTACACCCAGGGTCTGGAGTATCCCCTGCATGGGGAAACGCTGTATTTCGGTGCGACACGCGGCATTAGCAACGTTTTCATCGAGGATATAGCCCACATCAGCCTGGAGAACGGCTCGCTGTTGTGTGTGCTCATCCACCAGTAATGACTGCAACAAGGCTGGAAGTATGTAAGCGCGTATTGAGAACTAAATGAGGATAACTCCACACTGTGAAGGAGATTATCCGTGGAGGTTAGCATGCAGAAATATTTGTTGTTATTAACCCTGATCCTGGCGCTACCACTGTCAGCCTGCGCCCCACAGGCGCGAACATTAACGATCATGACCCATGATTCCTTTGCCGCTTCAGAGGACGTCATCCAGGCATTTCAGCAAGAAACAGGTATCGATGTCAGCTTCCTAAGCAGTGGCGACACCGGAACAGCCTTAAATAAGGCTATCCTTTCGAAAGAAAAGCCTCTAGCGGATGTGTTCTATGGAGTGGACAACACTTTTCTCAGCCGGGCACTCGCAGAGGACATTTTCGTAACCTACAATTCACCTCTGCTCGCCGCGATCCCAGACAAATTCAAACTCGACCCGCAAAACCAAGCACTTCCTGTTGATTATGGTGATGTCTGTATTAACTACGCGATCGAATACTTCGAGGAAAACAACCTAACGCCTCCCCAATCGCTGGAAGATCTGACCAAACCAGAATATCAGGGCTTGCTGGTAGTGCAAAACCCGGCTACCTCCTCGCCTGGGTTGGCATTTCTGCTGGCAACTATTGGCTACTTCGGCCCGGATGGCTACCTGAACTACTGGAAAAGACTACAAACCAATGATGTGCTGGTGGTCAATGACTGGGAAAATGCCTACTACGGTGAGTTCAGCGTTCAGGGGGGAACACACCCCATGGTGGTCTCCTATGCATCCAGTCCGCCTGCTGAAGTAATTTTCGCAGAGCCTTCCATAAGTGAGCCACCCACCGCAGCGCTCACTGACAACCGCAGTTGCTTCCGCCAGATCGAGTTTGTCGGCATCCTCAAAGGGACCACTAAGCGGGAGCAGGCCGAGCAGTGGATTGACTTTATGCTTTCCACCCGCTTCCAAGAGGATATGCCTTTGCAGATGTTCGTCTACCCCGTAAACCAGGAGGCTGCTTTACCACCGGAATTTGAAGAATTCAGCACCTTACCTGCCGAGACCTCCGTGGTCAGCCCGCAAGATATCGCTGCTTATCGAGAACAATGGATCCAGGAATGGACCGATGCAATTTTACGGTGATCGCAAGAAGCAAACAGGCAAGACGAGTAACATAAACCACACAAACACATAAGACAACACGGATGGAGGACCCTGTGCCACTCTATGGCTCCAGGCTGATATAGAGAAGAGATTTGAACACCAAGAAACGTTTTTCTCGAGATCTATTGTTATGGCTGGCTCCGCTGGCATTTCTGGCCTTGTTTTATTTCTACCCATTAGCCAGCATAATTGAGACCAGTTTCCAGCGTGCTGAGCAGAGTGTGATTGCCACTTTTTGGGAGGCGCTTACGTCCCCTTCCCTGCAGCGTGTGGTGGCTTTTACTCTCTGGCAGGCGATGCTCTCCACTTTGCTCACCTTGCTCATCGGTCTCCCAGGCGCCTATCTACTGGCGCGCTACCGTTTCCGCGGAAAAGCGCTACTCCAGGCTTTAATGGGAATCCCGTTTGTACTGCCAACCGTTGTTGTGGCAGCAGCCTTTAACGCGCTGCTTGGACCGCGCGGTTGGGTCAATGTACTGCTGATGGACTGGTTTCATCTCTCGCAAGCGCCTATACAGTTCGTCAACTCCCTGGTGGCGATCCTGGTGGCACACGTGTTTTACAACACCACAATTGTGCTACGCATGGTGGGTGATTTTTGGGCTCACCTTGACCCACGCATCGATCAAGCTGCTCAGGTTTTGGGTGCTAACCGCTGGCAAACCCTAAAGCGAATTACAATGCCGCTGCTGATGCCAGCCATCAGCGCAGCGGCATTGTTAGTGTTCATCTTTGATTTCACCTCATTCGGTGTTATTCTCATCCTGGGCGGCCCCCGTTATGCTACCCTGGAGGTGGAGATTTATTACCAGGCCACCAGCCTGTTCAACCTGCCGCTTGCGGCGGTGCTATCTATCCTGCAACTACTTTGCACTCTGGCACTGACAGTGATATATTCACGTCTCTCACTGCGGTTATCTCGGCCACTTTCCCTGCGACCCCAAGCTTACACGCAAAGAAAGCTTTTGAGCTGGCGCACTCGCGTCTCAGCTGCTGTCATGATCACCATGCTTTTAAGCTTGCTCACGCTACCGCTGTTTGGACTGGCAGTACGTTCATTTACACACCTGAATATTGGATCTGACCCATCGCAGGCTACCAGCGGGCTGACGCTAGCTTATTATCGCGAGCTGTCTGTAAACCGGCGTGCCTCCTTATTTTATGCTCCACCTGCTGCCGCAATTGCGGTATCCCTGGCTTATGCTGCTGCTACCGTCGTGCTGGCGCTGGCATTAGGTTTGCCAGCTTCCTGGGCATTGGCGAAGACATCGGCAACGGGCAGGAGTTTTTCCGACAGATTGAACCGGTGGCTTGACCCACTCTTTATGCTGCCGCTGGGTACTTCCGCAGTTACATTGGGATTGGGCTTTATTCTGGCTCTCAGTCGACCGCCCCTAGACCTGCGAACTTCACCAGCGCTTATTCCTCTCGCCCATACCCTGGTAGCTCTGCCTTTTGTGGTGCGCAGCCTGACACCTGCGTTGCGCAGCATCCGCCCACGCTTGCGCGCTGCAGCTGCTGTGAT
>CP070639.1:227315-255561 GCA_020354045.1 Anaerolineales bacterium
ATTGTGCTTTTGGATGAAGAAGATATACTCGGAGGGCAGGAACTAAGAAGGAGCATAAATGATCTGATCCATCTTTCGCGTGAAGGCGACGCGACTTCAATTATCCGAATATTGGATGAGCTGATTCCGGGAGCGGAGGTGCGAAGTACTCCACCTCCTGATCTTACAGCTATTGTCTAATTAAATCTAAGATTTTGCCACGTACGCTCACTTAACTCCCCAAATAATGAATCAACTTGATGAAAAAAGCTGGGATATATTCTTAAAAAAATACCCAGATTCTCACCTGCTGCAAACCTCAAGGTGGGGTGAGTTAAAGCAGAGTTTTGGATGGCGTGTGAGGCGGATATTGAAAAATAATCAAACTGGCGCTCAAATCCTGTTGCGTCCCTTACCCCTGGGGTTTCATATAGCCTATATTCCAAAAGGTCCGATTGGGCCAGACTGGAATGATCTTTGGATTGAAATTGATCAAATATGTAACCAGGAGCGAGTAATTTTTTTGAAGGTGGAACCGGATGAATGGATAATTTCAGGTCAGCGAGTTGATGTATTGTCAAACCAGGGGTTTAGGTTAAGCAAACACCCCATCCAGCCTTCTCAAACCATATTGGTGGATATTACCGGTTCCGAAACAGAAATCTTAGGTCGAATGAAGCAGAAGACTCGCTATAACATCCGTTTAGCCACCAAGAGAGGAGTAATTGTTCAAATCTCTAAGCAACTGGATGAATTCTATAGGCTGATGGAGGTAACTGGCGAGCGAGATAATTTTGGCGTACATAGCATTGATTATTACCGGAAATGTTATGAATTATTTAACCCACGGGGTGAATGTGAGCTTTTAGTAGCTACATATGAAGGCCAAATACTTGGTGGATTGATGGTTTTTGCGCGCGGGAAAAGGGCCTGGTATTTCTATGGAGCATCAAGTAATCAATACCGCGATTTAATGCCTACTTACTTGCTGCAGTGGGAAGCTATCCGTTGGGCCAAATCGCATGACTGCGTATCATACGATCTTTGGGGGATTCCCGATGAAGAAGAAGAGTATTTAGAGTCAGAGTTTACCAAGCGTAATACCGGATTGTGGGGAGTATATCGTTTTAAACGCGGTTTTGGTGGAATTATAAACCGTTCAGCAGGATCTTGGGACAGAGTATATCAACCGATTCTGTATCAATTTTATCGCTGGTGGTTGAGTCGTACTCAGTAAAAACTTTGAGATTAGCCTTGTCGAATCAATTGATAACTCAAGAGAATGTGTGGAATGGCGAAGCCTGGAATGAAATCATTTCTACGTTCCCATACAATCATATTCTCCAAACGTGGGAATGGGGTCAGTTCAAATCAAGATATGAATGGAAAATAATTCCTAAGATTTGGCGGGATGCGAGCAATCGGCCCGTTGCGGCTGCAATGGTTCTGGAGAGGGCAGCAACAATCCGTGGAATTTCTCTTCCGCTGAGAATCATGTATGTGCCCAAAGGCCCGTTGATCGTAAATTGGGAGCAGCTGCATGTATACCAGCGGATTCTTGAGGATTTAAAGCAATTGGCATGCATCAAAGGTGCCCTATTCCTTAAGGTTGATCCAGATATCCCACTGGGTTATGGTATTCCCGGGTCACAAGACTATGAGGTGGATCTGCTGGGGAAGGAGCTTGCTAATTTTTTCCGTGGAAATGGCTGGATCCCTTCTTCAGAACAGATTCAATTTCAAAATACAGTGATCCTTGATCTTGAGGCAGATGAGGATGAGCTTTTAGCCAGTATGAAGCAAAAGACGCGCTACAATGTGCGTTTGGCCAAACGCAAAGGTGTCCAGGTTCGCACAGGATCTAAAAGTGACCTCGGATTGCTCTATCAGATGTATGTAGAAACGGCTGTTCGAGATGGTTTTGTTATTCGGAGTCAAGAGTATTACAGCACTTTGTGGTCAAGTTTCATGGATGCGGAAATGGCCAAACCTTTTATTGCAGAAGTAGAGGGGCAGGCAGTCGCTGCAGTTGTTGTTTTCAAATTTGCGGGTAAAGCGATTTATATGTTTGGTATGTCCAGGGAAAGTCACCGTGAAAAGATGCCGAACTATTTACTACAATGGGAGGCTACGCGCTGGCTGAAATCAATCGGGTGCCATGAGTACGATCTATGGGGTGCTCCTGATACTTTCGATCAAGAGGACCCATTATGGGGTGTATATCGGTTCAAAGAAGGGTTGGGGGGCAAAGTTGTAAGGAAATTTGGCGCATGGGATTATCCTGCCCGACCCGGATTTTACCGACTATATACAGAAATTATGCCGCGTTTGTTGTCTGTATTGCGTAAAAGAGGATCGGCTAGAATCCAACAGGCGCTGGATGGATAGATGTAATTACTAGAATTTTATAACGAGGAGACCAGTCATGCTTGCTAGACTAGAATTTGCACACCTACCAACACTCCTTGAACCGCTAGAGCGACTTTCTGAAGTGCTTGATGGCCCTAAACTTTGGGTAAAAAGGGACGATCAGACTGGTTTAGCATTTGGAGGAAATAAAACCCGGAAACTGGAGTTCTTACTCGCCGATGCACAGGCTCAAGGTGCCAGGACATTGATCACGCGTGGTGCCGCTCAATCAAATCATTGCCGACAAACCGCAGCTGCAGCGGCACGGTTTGGCTTTGATTGCACGTTGGTGCTCACAGATGCTGGGATATCATCCAAAGTTGCAAAACACGCAGAAGCATCGCCTCAATTGAGGACGGATAAATTTGAGTCAAAGGATTTGAGTGGCAATCGTCTACTAGATCATTTGTTTGGAGCAAAAATTGTTTGGGCAACTGCAAATGATTGTGAAAGTATTCTAACATCCACCTTTAACATATCCAGGGATAAAGGAGAACATCCTTATTTAATTCCTTATGGTGGTTCAAACGAATTAGGAGCATCAGCTTATGCATACGCACTGAAGGAAATGCTTGACCAATGTTCTGGGTTATCACAATTTTCATCTCCACCAAGCTGGATCGTATTTCCAAGCTCATCTGGCGGAACGCAAGCTGGACTCGTACTTGGTGCTGAAATGTTTGGATATGCTGGCCGTATATTGGGTATAAGTGTGGATGAGAATAGAAATGCGTTGAGTAAAAGAGTTTCCGATTTAGCTACGGCAGCGGCAGATCTAAATGGATTATCAACAAAGTTCGAATCCGAAAATATTCTTGTAAATGATCATTACGTTGGAGATGGATATGGCGTAATCTCTATGGTCGAGCGTGAAGCGATCTACCTGTTTGCTCGAATGGAAGGGATATTATTGGATCCAGTATATACGGGACGTGCAGCTGCAGGAATGATTGATCTGATTCATAAAGGATTTTTCAAAAAAGAGGAAACAATTCTCTTCTGGCATACAGGAGGAACCCCAGCACTCTTTGCGGATCAATATCGAGAGTTTCTCACTTCCTATGATTCTGCGAAGTAACCTTATCTATACCTTGCAGGCCGATCTATCGGTTGTTGTTTGCGGAACAAAAACCTGCTGATTGCTTCTTTGATTGATAACTGCCTGATTTCAGAACCTGCGCTTTTTGCGCTTTGAATATCTCTATGATTGTTTTGGCTGTAAATCCCCAGTTGGTACTCACGAAGTAAGATTTCGGTCGGGTTGGCTGCTGGAGGCAATGCATTAGTCAGGGCTGTGGCGCGTTCAGCTGGAGTATCTGTTAATTTGGGCTGACTTCCCAGGCGACTCAGTGCCAGATTGATTTCAGAGTATGCCCTGGCAAGTGGTGATAAAGCAGCCCGTATTGCCCAGATTTGAAGAAACGCCGGCGGTTGCAGGCCAAGACGGCGAAGGCTTTTTTCTAGAACTATTGGCATGGCAGGAAATTTATTGTATAGCTGCCTGCGGCGAATAAAAGGAATGAGCAATAATACAAAAGCAAACACCAGTGCAATCAAAATTAGTAAATATATGGATTGTGTTCGATTTGTTGCTACTCCAGGATCTTCCTCACGCAATTCGCGCTCTCTTTGATCCAATTCTAAGTCGGCTATTGGGTCATCCTCACGGAAATTATCTAAAGAAATGGAAGAATTCTCCGGCGTAAATCCGAGAGGTCTAGCCAATACTGGTTGGGATGCCGTTGGTTCAAATTCAACCCAACCAATACCTGGGAAATATACCTCTGGCCAGGCATGTGCATCCTTTTGACGGATAACCCAAGTATCGGAATCCGGTATTTTTTCACCTTGAGCATAACCTACTGCTAGTCTCGCAGGAACACCTACAGAGCGTAATAAAATAACCTCAGCAGAAGCATAATAATTGCAGAAACCTTCCTTAAGATCAAATAAGAACCAATCTACCAGATCTCTATCTACAGGCAAGGAAGGAACTGTCTCTACATAATCAATATTTGTTCTAAGATAACTGGTAACTGCGGCTGCTTTATCGTAAGGGGTTGCCATCTCACTTGCGATTAAGTTTGCAAGCTGAAATGTTCGTTCACTGATGGTTTCTGGTAATTGCAGGTAGCGTTGCGTCACCCATTCAGGATATTCTGTGCCTGCCTTACGCATTTTATCCACTGTAATGGTGTTGAATGATACTCTAGCCTGAAAGGTTTCTCCTGCTTTGAGCGGGGGAGAGGCGCGCAATGATGCGAGATCAATCGAACCATCAAGGTTTGGTGCATACTCAATTTTCGAGGGACGACTGATCCAAACCAGTTGATTTGGCGTCATCAACGTGGATAAAGGCACTCCAAGCTGAAAAGCAAAAGGATAAAGTGTTCTGGAATTATCTTGCATATCTGGCAAATTCAACTCAAAGTCATCGGGATCCAATTCCCGAGTGGTTTGCAGGGAGGTGGTCCATCCATTTTGATAAATATCATAGACGCGCGCACGCCAATAATAGCGGACACCATCGGGAGGTTCTTCTGATGCGGAGGCATAAAAAACTACGGTGTCGCTTAAACGATTACCACGACCAAGTCCAAGACTTGGACCATAATAATCAGCGATAATACCCAGGCTAGATTTAAGAGAAGCGAAGGCGTTATCCAAGGTATTCCTGAGATCGCTCCATGGTTGTTTTATCTGCTGCCAGGCAGTTTGCGCAGCCGGTATTGTGTTTGCCAAAGCCGGTGCCGTCCAGGTGACCAGGAGTAAGATCACCGTGGCAATGACTGCAATGCGAACAAAATCCACACCTAAATACGGAGGCATATAAGTATGGTTTTGTTCCCATCTTTTTCGATTCTTAATAAACACAAGGCGGGCAATGATAAGCAAGCTGAAGAAAAAGTATGTCACTAAATACCATAAACGTCGTGAAATGGGATCATAGGAATGGATCAGAACAATGACTACCCCAGCTGGCAGAGTTATGTTCCAAGGGTTAGCATTCCTGGTTAAACTGTATCCTGCATGGGCACTGATAGCCCACATTACGATGCTCATTAATAATATGAACAGCAAATTATCAGGCACAGGTTTTTGATCGAGCAAGTGCCTGATGATCACTTCCAGGCGACCCACAAGGCTTAAGAGCCTTTCATGCCAGGCAATGCTATCTCCTAGTGTTTCCCCAAGGCGCCAAGGGACAACGAAAGTACCATAAATTATGGCAAATGCAAAGGTCCAACGTGCTGAAAAGCGGCTAAAACCCAACACCAAACCCGTAATCAAGCCCAAGGTGGTAATACTGCGTGTGACGTCCAGAGTTTCTGTCCAATTTGTGGCTAGAAGACGGGTATAGGTAGTGCTGAGTACCACAAACAATAAAAGTATTGCTGTCCAATCCCACCAGCGGTCTTTATAACGAGACAAATCAAGAATTTTCATGGCATACCTTCACAAGCTTCCTAACTGCGTTCAACAATAATCACTAATATCAGTTTACCAAATAAAATTACAAACCAATTGTTCTACCAGAAAGAAAAACCTCTCTTAATACCTTTACTAACCTGCATGGATCCAGGTTCATATAATGCACTTAACCTTGAAAACTCATTGCCAAGTATTAAGAGTGATAAAATTCACATAACAAATACTATTAATGTTTGTCTAATAGTTTTATCTTGTGGTAAAATTTTCGCCGTTGTTTACTCCGGCATCAGGGAAAAAATGATCCCAATAACAAGGAGCAACCATGCTGAATGACTGGTTATTCATTGGTGTATTTTTAATTCTTGCCCCGATTTTTCCTGCTCTTGCATTGGTCATACCTAGACTAATTGCCCCTCGGAAACCAAATTCATTAAAGTCACAGACTTATGAATGTGGAATTGAAACGGTGGGAGATACTTGGGTACAGTTCAGGGTCCAATATTATATATTTGCCCTGGTTTTCTTGATTTTCGATGTCGAAATGGTCTTTCTATTTCCGTGGGCTGTGGCTTTCGATCAATTACCCCTTTTTGCTGTGCTTGAAGGTGTTTTGTTCATACTGATCCTAGTTGCAGGCTTAGTATATGCTTGGCGAAAAGGTGCCCTGGAATGGACTTAAAGTCATTTGTATTAGATCTCATAAGGCTGATGGGAAAAACCCTCAGCCTTTTCTGTGTTTGTGTATGGATAAGTTGTGCTTCAAGGAGTGGATAGATGGGTGATCCGATCACATTGATAGGCAAATGGTTAGAGAACCTACTTTATAGCTGGGGATTAATGCCAGGTGTGGTTTCATTGATAATGGCAGTCATCGGTGTGGTAGTCATTGCCTCTGCTGTTCTGGTGCTAGATATTTTACTGGTTTGGGTGGAACGCAAAGTCGTGGCAAGATTCCAAGATCGCTTGGGACCCAACCGTGTTGGACCATTTGGGATAATACAACCGATTGCAGACGTGATTAAATTGTTGATCAAAGAGGATATCTTGCCAATCGGGGCAGATAAAATCGTTTACAACCTCGCACCTATAATGGCTTTAGGCACGGTACTGTTATTATGGGCAGTCCTTCCATTATCTTCCACGGTATATGGCACAAATCTCAATGTGGGAGTGCTTTATATCGTTGCATTGGGAGCGATCAGCACACTTGGAATAATTATGGCAGGATGGGCTTCTAACAATAAATATGCTCTCTTAGGTGCATTCCGCACAGTTGCACAGATGGTATCCTACGAGGTGCCGCTGGTGATTGCTTTGCTTGTCCCCGTTATCTTAGCCCGTTCCATGGGTTTAACAGATATTGTGGAGGCACAATCTATTTGGTTTGTATTCATTGCACCGATACCTGCCCTGATTGTATTGATAACATCGATTGCTGAGTTAGGACGAGCACCGTTTGATTTGATTGAAGCGGAATCTGAAATCGTAGCTGGATTCCATATTGAGTATACAGGCATGAAATTTGGCTTGTTTTACGCAGGAGAGCTACTTCATGCTCTAACAGTTGGAGGGATTATAGCCACATTATTCCTGGGAGGCTGGAGAGGACCTGGGGCGGAAACATACCCCATATTAGGTATCTTTTACTTCTTTATCAAAGCTCTCTTCTTGTATTGGGTAATTATGTGGATTAAATATTCTTTACCCCGTATTCGCATTGACCACATGTTGAATTTCAACTGGAAATTTCTAACCCCACTTTCTTTGGTGATCCTCATTGTAATGGCGATTGTGGATAAGATAGTGCCTAAAACGTCAATGTTGGTATATTCTCTTGTGATGCTGTTCGTGAATGTTGTCGTGGGTTGGCTAACATTGCAATTGCTGAGGAGAAACGCCAAGAGCGCACGTATGCGCGTAGCTGAACCAAAACCGGTAGCACGGCCGGAACCTTCTCCCACGGCTGCCACCTCGCAAACTTCATCGTCTTCTTCATAAATGGAGTGTGTCTATGACACCGTTACAGATTATTTTTCTCATTACGTCTGTTGGAATATTGGGCTCAGCACTGATGGTAGTCACAACACGTAATCTTGTGCATGCTGCCTTGTGGCTGGTTGTATCCCTATTTGGTGTGGCTGTACTTTATGTCATGCTGAGTGCGGCTTTTTTGGCAGTTGCTCAGGTGGTCATCTACATTGGCGCGATCGCGATATTAATGATTTTTGCAATCATGCTTACACGCCGAGTGGCTAAAGATAGTGGTCCCCAAACAAATCCGAATTGGACATGGGCTGTTGTGGTGGCAGCTGCTCTTTTTGGAGGCCTTACCTGGCTGCTCAGCTCGTGGAATGGTTTTTCAACACCTATTCCCGAACTCAGTTCGAGAGCAGATCCCTTGAGCCAGTTGGGCCAGGCTCTGGTTTCACCAAATGCTTATGTTCTACCCTTTGAAGTTGCCTCGGTTTTGCTGTTATCCGCGTTAATCGGGGCAATCATGGTAGCTTGGGATCGAAGAAGTGGATAGGAGATACTGAGATGATACCGTTATCCTGGTACCTTATTTTGGCAGCTGCATTGTTTTGTATTGGTCTATACGGTGTATTGGCTCGAAAAAATGCGGTGGCTATTCTGATGGGTATTGAGTTGATGCTGAATGCAGTCAATATCAACCTGGTTGCATTTTGGCGATACAGAACTCCAGAGATGATTGCTGGTCAAGCGTATGCTGTGATGGTTTTTGCGGTTGCAGCCGCTGAAGTTGCGGTTGGGTTAGCGTTGATCATTTCAATCTACCGTCGACGAAGTACTATCGTTGCTGATGATATTGATATGTTGAAGTTTTAGTTCTAACCTTCTAATGAAGCCTTGAACAAGTTTTTGTTAATGATTGAGGAACTCTATGACAATTGAAACGATAATCTGGCTTATCCCTCTGCCCCCTGTATTGGCATTTTTCTTGATCGTTTTATTTGCTAATAGAAATAAAGCGCTAAGCCACATCTTAGCTGTTGGGGCAGCATTGCTTTCCTGGTTAGGAAGTATGGTCGTGTTTTGGCAAGCTATCAGAACTGAACATTTCGGTGAGCATCCCTTTGTATCATCTATACCCTGGCTTCCATCTGGAGATTCCTGGTTCAGGATTGGTGTACAGATTGATCCTTTGTCTGCAGCAACACTCTTCTTTGTAGCCTGGACGATTTTGATGATCTTTCTTTACAGTATCGGTTATCACAATTATGGCCAGCCCAAGGGTGACCACGACCGGCCCGGATTGCCTCCTCATGGCGCTACCATATCCGATGCCCATGGACACACCCACACGGTGCCATCTATTGAGCCAATGTACTCGAGGTTTTTTGCATTCATTGGCTTATTTGCATTTGGTATGTACACACTGGTGGTATCGGATAACCTGCTAACTTTATTTGTAGGCTGGGAGATTATGGGTTTGTGTTCTTATCTGCTCATAGGCTTTTGGTATGGCAAACCCTCGGCAAGAGCAGCAATGATCAAAGCATTTATCACAACCCGTGTTGGTGATGTGTTTATGCTTTTAGGGATCGCATATTTATATTCCGCAACAGGGACTTTAAATTACCGCGAGATTTTCTATAGTGAAGAAGTTCTGCATACTTTGGGGACAACCTCTTCTGGCTTCTTGGGATTATCTATAGCTGGACTTATAGGCTTACTATTGTTCATCGGTACAGTGGGGAAATCAGCCCAGTGGCCGCTCCACGTTTGGTTGCCGGATGCGATGGAAGGTCCAACACCGGTTTCCGCGATGATCCATGCGGCAACTATGGTTTCGGCTGGCGTTTACATGGTAATCCGAATCTTTCCATTATTGAGCGCCGGTGCTGATCATGGTGCATTGACCTCGGCAATGACAGTGGTGGCATTTATTGGAGCGTTTACAGCCTTGTTTGCTGCGACCATCGCCGTTGCACAAAACGACATTAAACGCGTACTGGCATACTCGACAATTTCTCAACTAGGTTATATGGTTGCAGCAATTGGTATTGGTGCATACGTGGCAGCGGCTTTCCATTTGATCACACATGCATTTTTCAAAGCGCTTCTATTCCTGGGGTCTGGTTCTGTAATCCACGGGATGGAGCATGGTGTCTTGCATACGGGTCAGCATGTTGACCCACAGGATATGTTAAATATGGGCGGCTTACGCAAGAAAATGCCAATAACATTTTGGACATTTTTAATTGGAGGTTTCGCTTTATCAGGATTTCCTCTCGTAACCGCAGGATTTTGGTCGAAAGATGAAATTCTGGCGGATGCCTTCGGCCATGGGCACTTAGGCGTGTTCATTACGCTGGCTCTGGCAGCCTTACTCACGGCTTTCTACACGATGCGCCAGATCACGCTCACCTTTTTAGGCGAGCCACGCACGGAATCAGCCCACCATGCTAAAGAAACTCCCTGGACCATGACGGCTCCTCTGGTAATTCTCGCTGTTTTTGCCGTTGCTGCCGGCTGGGCAGGCATTCCAGAGCACTTCCCTGCCATTGGAGGTATTGTTCCGAATTGGTTCCATGAATTTATTGGCAGTACACTCCTGGAGCACCCCAAGGCTATTGATTTTAACTTTATCCCTCTGCTGGTATCTTTTATTGTCGCTTTAGGGGGTTTGTATGCTGGTTGGTTAGTATACAAGGGGTTACCTGTGGGAGCCCAAGATCCCATCGAAAGAGCGGCCCCACAAATACATAAGGTGCTTAAGAATAAATACTATTTTGACGAGATCTATGACAGCCTCTTTGTGAAACCTGCAAACTGGATTTCAGAAGTCTTCACCTCACGTTGGATGGATATGGGTGTGATAGATGGTATTCTCCACTGGGTTGCGTTTGCCTCTGGACGAATTGGTGGATTTTTGCGCGATTATATCGACTTGCCGATTGTAAACGGTTTCGGAGACATGATTGGGGAAGGTACCAAGCGTTTTGGGCGAGCGATCCGCGTGATCCAAACGGGCCGTATACAAAACTATATGATCGGAGCTCTTTTTACAATCGCTGCTTTCAGCGTATTGTTCTACTACTTGGTTTTCAACCGATAGCTGATCATTGAAATCAGGAGCGAATAAATGGATTTCCTAAGTAATAATTTACTGACGCTCACGCTATTTACACCAGCTCTGGCAGCGGTATTATTGTTTTTCATCCCTTCGGAAGAGAAGAGGCTCATACGCTGGTCTGCTTTTGTCTTGAGTTTAATCCCGTTGGCTTTCTCTCTTGCGCTTTGGTTTGGGTTTAACCCAAGTCAGCAAGGCTTTCAATTTGAACAAAAAGCCGACTGGTATGCTGCGATAAACTCTTCCTACCATATTGGCGTCGATGGTATCTCGCTGACGATGGTATTGCTCACGACATTACTGACTCCACTGGCGATACTGGCTTCCTTCGGCATAAAAGACAACGTAAAGAGTTACATGATTCTCTTTTTCCTATTGGAAATGGGGATGCTGGGTGTGTTTGTAGTCCTGGATTTACTGCTATTCTTTGTTTTTTGGGAATTTGGACTAGTTCCGATGTACTTCCTGATTAACCAATGGGGCAGTGAAAAGGGAGAACGTGAGATATTTGCGGGACGTAAGATGCCTGCCCGGACTTATGCATCGTTTAAATTCATGATTTATACGATGGCTGGCTCACTAGGCTTGCTGCTAGCCATCCAAATGATCGGGGTAGTCGCCGGCACCTTTGATATGCTTGAATTATTTACGCGCTGGCCACTTTTAGAGGGGACGTTATTTGGTTTATCTACTGGTACCGTAAAAGCGATTGCTTTCTGGGCATTTGTCGTTGCCTTTGCTATAAAGGTACCAGTCTGGCCATTCCACACCTGGTTGCCCGACGCGCATACGGAAGCACCGACAGCAGGCTCGATGATCCTGGCGGGTGTGTTACTAAAGCTCGGTGCTTATGGTTTTTTGCGCCTGGTTCTTCCGCTATATCCAGTTGAAGCGAAATATTATGCAGGTGCTTTGGGTTTCCTGGCGGTAATGGCGATCATTTTCGGAGCATTTGCTTCAACAGGCCAGGATGATTTTAAACGCTTGGTTGCGTACTCCTCAGTCAATCACATGGGCTTTGTTGTCCTTGGAATCGCTGCAGCAGCTTTTGCCAGAGGGACTGAGAACGCTAACATAGCCTTAAATGGAGCGGTTCTGCAGATGTTCAACCATGGTTTATCTGCGGCGGGGATGTTCTTCCTGGTTGGTGTCATCTATGAAAGGACTCACACTCGCAATTTAAATGATTTTGGTGGGTTGTTTCCAATAGTTCCAGTATATGGCGGAATATTGATTTTTACATCCATGGCGTCATTGGGATTACCTGGCTTGAACGGGTTTATCTCGGAATTTCTGGTCGTGAGAGGCTCGTGGCCAATTTTTACGGTTTATACTGCTATAGCCATGTTAGGTTTACTTTTTACTGGTGTGTACATCCTGAAAGGGTTGAAAAAAGTGCTACATGGCCCTCTGAACGAGCATTGGGTAGGGCATCTAACTGAAATCAATGCCAGAGAAGTGTTTGTAATTGTCCCGCTCATGGTTTTGATGCTATGGATTGGTGTTTGGCCTGCCTGGATCCTGGATGTGATAAACAGAGCAGTCGGTATGCTCTTCTGATCTTACAATGACATTTTTATAACTAAATAGTTGGTCATTGGTCAACTACCGAGTGAAACCTAGAAATATAAAAAAATTGCACCAGCATATTCGAGGTGAAGAATGCAGTTTCCAATTTTGAGCGTGATTGTCTTCATACCCATTGTCACTGCGGTGATCATCCTTCTCATTCCTCAGGATCGAAAAAATGAGGTACGGGTGACTGCTCTGGCAGGTGCGACCTTTGCTTTGTTACTCTCTGCCTGGGCATATTTCTCCTATGATATTCCTGTGGGAGGGTATCAGTTTTTGGAGAAATACACCTGGTTGCCCTCCCTGGGTATCTCTTATCAGGTTGGTATTGATGGAATGAACGCCCCTCTGGTGTTGCTAACCGGTGTGGTCATGTTCACGGGTGTATTGATTTCTTGGGGTATAGATGATCGTCCGCGAGAGTTTTTTGCCTTTCTATTTATTCTGGCGACAGGGGTATTTGGAGTTTTCGTAGCTTTGGATCTGTTCATGCTGTTCTTTTTCTACGAAATTGCAGTATTCCCGATGTACCTATTAATCGCAATTTGGGGCTGGAAAGAAACACGCGAATATGCTGCCATGAAATTAACCCTCTACCTGTTTATTGGTTCAGTAATTGCACTGGTTGGTGCATTAGCTATGTACTTTGTCTCTGGGATGGGTACATTTGATATGCTGGCTCTTGAAGGAGCGGGTTTCTCGGCTGATTTCCAACGATTGTGGTTTCCTTTTGTGTTTTTTGGCTTTGCAGTACTGGGAGGCATATTCCCATTTCATAACTGGAGTCCGGATGGTCACGTTGCGGCACCTACCGCGGTTTCAATGTTCCACGCAGGTGTCTTGATGAAACTAGGTGCATTTGCTGCCTTACGGGTCGGTATTATGCTTTTGCCAGAGGGCGCAAAATTTCATCTGCCGTGGATCATACTGCTCAGTCTGGTGAACGTTGTATATGGGGCTTACATTGCAATGGTCCAATCCGATTTTAAATATGTGATTGGATTTTCGTCCGTGTCGCATATGGGTTTGGTGGCAATGGGTTTTGCCACATTGACTCGAAATGGCATGATCGGAGCAGGCGTGCAGATGTTCTCACACGGCGTGATGACAGCTCTCTTCTTTGCAGTCGTCGGTATGATTTATGATCAGGCTCATACCCGCGAGATACCCAAATTAGGAGGTTTCCGAAAAGTAATGCCTGTGGTTGCAATTGCATTCATCATTGGTGGTTTGGTTTCCATGGGCATGCCAGGCTTTTCCGGATTTATTGCAGAATTTCCAATATTCATGGGCGTTTGGGCGAGCCATCCGTGGATCGCTATAGTGGCAGCGATTTCCATCGTGATAACTGCCTCCTATATCATTCGAATTGTTGGGCGAGTATTCTTTGGAAATCTTCCCGAGGAATTTGAGCATCACGTACACGATGTGACTGCATTGGATAAGGTGGCTTTGGTTTTTCTTTCAGGCATTTTAATCATAGTTGGAGTTTACCCTGCCGTGATGGTTCCGCTGGTTGAGTCAGGTGTTGATAAGATCCTGGCTTTATTGGGAGGTGTATAAGTGTTTACAGGCGGATTTGATCCAGTCAATATCCTGGCAATATTGCCAGAAATATCCCTGATCGTTTTAGGATTACTTATCCTTGGTCTGGACCTGGCATTACCTGAAGAACGAAGGGGAATCCTGGGTTGGGTGACTGCTGGGGGTTTGGTGCTGATCATTGGACTTGCACTAGCCATCTCAAGACCGGGCTCAGAACCCATCTTGCTGTGGGGTGGCATGTTACGTCATGATTGGCTTGGCTTTGCGTTCAAAATCGTATTTCTATTTGCAGCGGCGATTACAGCCTTGTTCTCTATGGATCTGTTTGATTCGGGCCGAAGAGGAGAATATTTCTTATTATTGTTGGCAGCAACTTTGGGTATGAACCTGATGGCCTCGGCAGCAGATCTAATCATGCTATACCTGGCGATTGAAACCACATCAATCCCACTCTATATACTGGCAGGTTTCTTGACTAAGGATGATAAATCTACCGAGTCAGGATTTAAATATTTCTTGTTTGGCGCCTTTACATCTGCGGTTATGCTGTATGGATTTAGTTTATTGTACGGTTTTGGAGGTACAACCAATCTATATGGCCTATCGCAGGCTTTTCTGGAGGGAGGGCTGAGTATCGGGGCGATATTGGGCAGCTTATTGTTGATCCTGGTTGGATTTGGGTTTAAGGTTTCTGCTGTGCCTTTTCATTTCTGGGCTCCAGATGTATATGAGGGTTCTCCTACACCTATTGCAGGTTTTCTCTCAACGGCATCAAAAGCGGCGGGTTTTGCTGTGTTGGCGCGTGTTATGCTGGCTGTTTTTCCTAGTATTGCCGTAGAGTGGGGAGCAATTGTTGCAGCACTGGCAACGGCAACGATGACAATCGGTAACATTATTGCACTGGCTCAAAAGAATATTAAACGACTTCTGGCTTATTCCTCTATTGCACATGCTGGTTATGCTTTGATTGGAATTGTCGCCATTTCTTACCTAGGAGTAGCGAGCACGGTTTTTTACCTCATCGCGTACGTGATAACTAACCTTTTGGCTTTTGGTATTGTCGCGCTTTTTGGAAGAGTGGCTGGCTCGGATGACATTGCTGCCTATGCTGGCATGAGCCGCCGTTCTCCATGGCTTGCTCTGGGGATGATGGTTGCGCTCCTATCCTTGTCTGGAATGCCTCCCTTTGGAGGATTTGTCGTCAAATTTGCAGTATTTGCGGCGGCTATACAGGCGGGCATGGTCTGGTTGGCATTTATTGGTGTGATTAATTCGATTGTAGCTCTCTATTATTACCTAACGATCCTGAAGTATGTTTATCTTTATCGGTCCGAAGACGAAGATAAGCCCTTGCCTGTCTCACGCCCATATGCAATTGGGTTGACGGTACTTAGTCTGTTAGTAATTTTGATCGGTACGGTATTTGCACCTTGGTTCAGCGTCGCCAGTTCTGCTGCTGCGGCGATCTTCCGTTGATAATTGACGTAATTTTGTCGATTGTGATACAATTTGCAAACTATGGGCCCGACCAGCAGTCAGTCTGAGAAGAGCCGCTCACAATACGCTTTCAATCTCACATTGGTCGCTGTTGCCGGACAGGTGGGCTGCTTGACTCTTATAATCGTGCTGGCAGCCCTTTTTGGTGGCTTATGGCTCGATAGGTATTTTGAAACACGCCCGATGTTTACCATCGGATTAATGGTTGCAAGTGTCCCGGTAACTTTGGTTATGATGTTTTGGGTTGTGCGTACCGCAACATCCAAAATTACAGCTAATCAAAAGTCCGAAAACAAGAAAATTGAGGAGGAAGCCCAAAGTGGAGAGAACGAGTAAATGGCGCTGGGGTGTTAATCGTTGGTTTGTCCTTTTATTTATTATCTTGGGTGCAATCGCGGCTGGGTATTACGCTCCGATTCTTCCCCATATTCAGCTTCCAGCTGAAAGATATTCTCATACACCTTTGTTCACACTTCCGGTAATCGGTGAGTTCTATTGGACCAACACCCTAACCGCGATGGTGCTGGCAGATATTATCCTTTTGCTGCTAGCATTAGTTGTACGCGGCGCCACCACTCGTGGTGAGATGGTGCCGCGAGGGATTGCTGGAGCAGTAGAAGCATTACTGGAAGTTCTTTATAACCTGACAGAGACCACGGCTGGAAAATGGGCGAAATCAATTTTTCCCTTTTTTGCGACAATCACCCTGCTTGTCCTGGTTGTCAATTGGATGGAATTAATACCTGGTGTTGACAGCATCGGTATCCTAGAACATTCGGATCATGGATACCCAGTTGAAGAGATTGCGCCTGGAATCGCCACAATTGTTAAACCAGAGGACGGGGCGGAGCACAACGAGGAAGGTGAACATGGTGGTTACTCTCTCATCCCTTATTTACGGGTGCTATCTACAGATCTGAATTTCACGGTTGGATTGGCCCTGGTTTCGGTAATTATGACTCAGGTATTTGGTGTAAGGGCGCTGGGTGTGGGCTATTTTTCGAAATTCATCAATGTTGGCGGTCTATTTAAACGACCGATATTTGGTGTGATAGATTTCGGTGTAGGAATTCTTGAATTAATTTCTGAGGTGTCGAAAATCCTCTCATTCTCTTTCCGGCTATTTGGAAATATCTTTGCGGGTTCGGTACTATTATTTGTTATTGGTTCATTGGTACCAGTATTCGCTCAATCAATGTTTCTCATGTTAGAGTTTGCCGTAGGCTTGATTCAAGCTGTGGTTTTTGGCATGCTGACAATGGTTTTTATGGCTCAGGCAACTGCGGGACATGGAGACCATGGTGAAGAACATGCTCACTGATGCAAAATCGTTGGGAGCTGTTGGAAATGCGACTGCTCATCGCCCGATACAACAAAATTAACTCTAGCGGTTTTACCGCCCAGATCAATTTATAGGAGGCATAGGAGAACACAATGGAAGCTGAAGCTGCAAGACTTATTGGAGCAGGATTAGCCATGATCGGTACTATTGGTGCTGGCTTGGGAATTGGTGTGCTTGTGAATGGAGCTGTACAGGGGATTGCGCGCAATCCCGATGCAGCTGGCAATGTGCAGACCAACATGATCCTGGGCATTGCCTTTGCAGAAGCTGTAGCCATCTACTGTCTGGTGGTTGCCCTCCTGATTCTATTCGTTGGATAAAACTGAAAAAGGAGGTTTGCGTTGGAAGCTTTAGGATTAAATCTAGGATATTTATTAGTCCAAATATTCAACTTTGCGGTTGTTTTTGTAGTATTACGAGCCTGGGTTTTTACGCCCATTCTAGCTCTGTTGGAAAGACGACGCGAATCAATCGCCCAGGGGTTGGAAGACGCTCGGGTAGCTTCGGAAGCGCGTGCGAATGCTGAGAAAGAGGCTCGTGAGATCATTGCGAAAGCCCAAGCTGAGGCGACTCAAAAAATTCGCGAAGCATCTGAGCGAGCTGAAGTAGCTGCCCGGGAAATCCAGGTTGAAGCAGAAGCGCAGGCAGCTAAAGCACGTGAAGCTGCCTTAGCTGAAGCAGCCCTGGAACGTGACCGGATACTTGCTGATGTCCGTGGTCAAATTGCTGCCCTGGCGATGTCTGCTGCTCAGCGGTTGATTGGCGAAGCCCTGGATGAGAAACGTCAGCACGTATTACTTGCGGAATTCTTCTCTGGTGTTAAAGCTGGTGAGGTTCTTGTACTGGAAGGGAAAAGTTTTTCCGGTGCTTCAGCCGAGGTGACAAGTGCTCTACCCCTTACGCCAGATGAGCAGGATACAGTAAAGCAAGATGTGCTTGCCAAGATTGGTGGCCAGGCGACTGTTGCATTCCGGGTTGATCCATCAATTCTTGGTGGTTTGGTGGTGCGCGTAGGTGATAAGGTCTTTGATGGCTCGGTTGCAGGCCAGTTAGAGGATTTACGTCGAAGCCTGCATTAAAGGTTATCCCTTTATCATCCAACGATTGCACCAGGAGCTGCGATCGTATATTCGAAGCCACGCAGTCTCATAGAAAGACTGAGATCGCGTGGCTTATCTATTATGGATAAAAGGCATTGAATGCCATTTCTTACCAAACCAGGCTGGATAATCTCTATGCTACCCTACCTAGCAGGCTGCGTGCGGATTTAAGTATATATGGGACACATGAATCGCAGGTGACGGGGATTGTTCAAGATAGTCAACATGTGAAACCAGGTAATATTTTTGTTGCCAGAACGGGTAGCACCCGTGATGGCCACCAGTATATCCATGATGCGATCAAAAGGGGTGCCAGTGTGGTTATTGGCGAAAAATCATTTACGGACTTGCCGGTACCCTATATTCAGACCAGTGATGCCAGTCTGGCGCTGGCATACCTTGCTGCAGCGTTTTATCGATTTCCTGCCAGGAAACTTGTTCTGATTGGTGTTACTGGTACAGATGGCAAGACAACCACTTGCCACCTGATATTCAATATCCTCAAAGCTGCTGATTATCGGACAGGGATGATCACGACAGTTAATGCGATTATAGGCAAAAATGTGATAGACACTGGTTTGCATGTCACAACGCCTGACGCTATCGATGTCCAGAGATACCTGGCAGAGATGGTTGAACAGAATTGTACCCATGCGGTGCTCGAAGTGACCTCGCATGGATTGGACCAGCACAGGGTTACCGGTTGTGATTTCGACCTGGCGGTAATAACCAATATCACCCACGAACATTTAGACTATCATGGGTCATATGAGAGCTATCGAGAAGCAAAATCGCGATTGTTAAGTTTAATGATCGAAGCAGGACCAAAGGAATTTCAACTAAAACCCAGTGCTGTCCTGAATAGAGATGACATTTCTTATGAGTTCCTTTCATCTTTTATGGAATCCTCGACTGAAAAATTACAGAAAACTGTAAATTTAATCACCTATGGGGTAAACGCATCTGCTGATATTAGGGGAAAGAGCATTAAATTGAAAGCCGATGGATTGGAATTTGAAGCTTCGTCTCTATCCAAGCGCATTAAAATCAAGAGTGAATTACTGGGTCAATACAATGTGTCAAATATCATGGCAGCAGTTGCAACGACAAGCCTTGGATTGGGTGTTGAGCCTGATGCAATTGAAGAGGGTGTTGCCTTAACCCGAGCAATACCAGGTCGCATGGAATTGGTAGATATGGGCCAGGATTTTACCGCAATTGTTGATTTTGCACATACACCCAATGCGCTAAAAAGTTCATTAGAATCTGCCCGGCAAATGTTGGAGTGGAAAGCCGAACGAGGAAGACTTATCGCGATCTTCGGATCTGCAGGTCTGCGTGATCGTGAGAAAAGGCGGATGATGGCAGAAATCTCGGTACAGATAGCAGATGTATCTATCTTCACAGCTGAGGATCCACGTACAGAATCTCTTGGAGACATATTGGAAGAGATGAAGATGGGAGCAGAGGCAGGCAAGGGTGTGGAGTATAAATCATTTTGGTGTATTCCGGATCGGCGAGAGGCGCTTAGATGTGGCATAAATATGGCTAAAAGAGGTGATGTTGTGATTGCGCTGGGAAAAGGTCACGAGCAATCCATGTGTTTTGGCGAGGCGGAATACGCATGGGATGACCGGATTGCTATGAAGGCTACCCTAGCAGAACGGTTACGGGTAGAGGGACCGCAGATGCCATTTCTTCCTGATTGGGATTAGTAGATGGGAAATATGTAGTAAAAAGGCGGCAGCTAAAAATTTGCTGCCGCCTTGTATTTTGTGCACAGAATTTTAGTATTTAAAATCTTCTCTCACTGGATTGAAAACGTCCAGCACTTGAGCTGGTTTGGGACCTACAATAACGGTGTGTTCTACGCCAGAGGGAATTAGATAAACATCGCCTGGCTTAAGAAGTTTGCTTTCATCTCCAATTGTAAATTGTAGCTCTCCTTGTAGAACGATACCGCATTGCTCGTGGACATGGTGATGTGATGGCACGATAGCGTTGGGTTCCAGTTCTACCAGTGCCATCAACATATTTTCTCCCCAGAAAGTTCGTGCATTTACACCAGCGAACAGTTCTCGTTTATCTCTCTGATCAGGTATCGGAAAATACATTTTACTAAACTCCGGTTTTAAGCAAACCACAGATTTCCTGAGATAATTATCGGTTTCTTCCACCTGAGCGCCGGTCATGGCGGCGGTCTCCTCGACCTCCACCACCTGGTCGAGTCCCTCCACGCTTGTCTCTGCGCATTGCTTCCTCCGCTGTCCAACCTTCCAGCACTGCCTGGCGTGACAGTCGGATCTTGCCATTCTCATCAATAGCTGTCACCATTACGGTGATTTCATCACCGACGCGAGCTATATCTTCTACCTTATCGATCCTCTCAGTATCTAATTGAGAGATATGAACCATGCCATCTGTGCCTGGTAAGATTTCAACGAAGGCACCAAAATCTGTGGTGCGGACTACTCGACCGGTATAAATTCGACCGATCACAGGCGTTTCGGTAAGAGCTTCAATGCGCTCAACGGCGCGACGTGAGCCTTCTCCGTCGGCAGTCGCGATAAACACTGAACCATCTTCACCAATATCAATCTTTGCACCAGTTTCTTCTTGAATGCTGCGAATGGTTTTTCCACCTGGTCCAATGACTGCTCCAATTTTATCAACAGGAATATGCACGACGGTGATCCGAGGAGCGTGGGGTTTCAAATCTGGTCTGGGAACAGATATCGTTTCCATCATCTTGTCAAGTATGTGTAGTCTGCCTTGATGCGCCTGTTCGAGAGCAAGATTCATGATATCTGAAGTTATGCCTTTTATCTTCATATCCATTTGCAAAGCAGTGATGCCCTTGGTTGTGCCTGCGACTTTGAAGTCCATGTCGCCAAGGTGGTCTTCTGTCCCAAGGATATCGGTCAAAATTGCATATTGTTCACCCTCTTTGATCAGCCCCATGGCAACACCGGCTACTGGTGCCTTTATAGGTACACCTGTATCCATAAGTGCCAGTGTAGAGCCACAGACCGAAGCCATAGAGGTGGATCCATTCGATGAGAGTACTTCAGATACCAGGCGAAGCGTATATGGAAAATCGGCTTCGATTGGTAGTACGGGTACGAGAGCGCGTTCTGCCAGAGCACCATGACCTATTTCACGTCGTGATGCCCCTCGTAGCATTCTCGTCTCACCTGTAGAAAATGGAGGGAAATTGTAGTGGTGCATATAACGTTTGGTTTCAGAGGGCGTAAGGTTATCGAGCTCTTGTGCCTCACGTGGGGTTCCAAGCGTAGCCAGGGTTAAGACCTGGGTCTCGCCACGCGTAAACAGTCCTGAGCCATGAGCTCGAGGGCTCACATCAACTTCACACCATATGGGCCTTACCTCGGTCAAGCCGCGACCATCCAGGCGTTTGCCCTCGGATAGTATTTTCTCTCGCATGACGGCTTTATAAGCCTCGTCAAAAGAATTAAGAACTGATGCCTGAAGGGCCTCATCCTCCCCAGCAATTTCACCAATGAGTTCATCCCTAAGAGAATCAAAGACTTCACTACGCTCTTGCTTAACATAGGGCTGATCCAATAACTGATTTAACCGGGATTGTACCCTTTGATGCACAGTGTTTTTAAGTTCATCATCCAATTTGTATGAGACGTACGCTCTCTTGGTTTTTCCGATTTCCCTGGCTATTTGTTCTTGTAGATCAATTATCGGTTGGATGGCTTGATGACCAAAATCCAAGGCTGCCAACATGGTTTTCTCCGGAATTTCATTGGCGCCCGATTCCACCATCAGGATCGCATCACGTGTACCGGCAAGTCGTAAATCTAGGTCTGAATATTCGATATCGGGGTAGGTTGGGTTTAAGATGAATTCATCTTCGATCATACCAACACGTACCGCGCCAACGGGACCACCCCAGGGAATATCGGATATCATCACTGCTGTCGATGCAGCATTAACTGCCAATATGTCAATTGGATTTTCCCCATCTGTTGAGAAGGCATACAAAATTACCTGGACATCATTGCGCATGTCTTTTGGAAATAGCGGACGGAGAGGGCGGTCTGTCAGACGTGCGGTGAGGATGGCTTCCTCGGTTGGGCGCCCTTCTCTCCGGAAGAATGATCCAGGTATACGACCGCCCGCATACATACGTTCTTCGTAATCCACTGTAAGTGGGAAGAAATCGATCCCTGGGCGGACATCGCCCATGGTGGCAGTGGCAAAAACAACCGTATCGCCAACTCTCAGTGTCACAGCACCACCAGCCTGGAGGGCTAGTTTTCCTGTTTCAAAGGTGAAGGATTTAGTCCCAATAGTGGTGTGGTAAGTTTTTAATTCAGGTTTCATGATATCTCCTATAGATTCCCTCCAGGTCAGGGACTGAGAGCTACCGGCAAAACGAGATTGTGAATCAATCCTGGTTACCGGCACCTTTCAATGCCTAACCTGCGAGGATAAAGTTTTAGTTATGATTTAGTAAGGAATCCTATTTAATAAATTTAATGTGCTCTCAGGTTGAGCAAATATTGCTCTCCCCCAGAGTTAATTTTGACCATCTTCGATCACAATTGAGTAGATGGCATATTTGTTTGCCATCTACTCAGTTATCCTTGCATTATTTTCTGCGGATGCTCAGTTTTTCAGTCAAAGCCATATAGCGTTGGAAGTCGTTACGTCTAACATATGCGAGCAGCCTTCTGCGTCGACCTACCATTTTGAGTAAGCCACGACGAGATGATTCGTCGTGTTTATGCGTTCTCAAGTGGTCTGTCAATTGAGTGATTCGCTGAGTTAGAATGGCAATTTGAACTTCGGGCGATCCAGTATCCGCTTTATGTCTTGAATACTCCAGAATCAATTTATCCTTGGCTTCTTTATCTAACGACATGACGTCTGCTTTCTCCTTTCTTCCTTATGTTGCAGGTCTCCATATCAGCAGCAATTATAAAAAAGCCGCTGATAGGGCTAGTCATAGCGGGCAGATTATACCACAACAAATAGCCAAAAAAGTTGTTGGGGTGAAGGTATGTCTATGTGGCTTGATCGTGAATACTTAACTATCAAAGATATCGTTCTTCGTGAAGAACAGTGCGTAATTTAGACTGCGTGGGTGCAGGGAAATATTTAAGGGTTTGCCTGATGTACCAGGCGGCATGGTTATTCTCTGGGGAATCAAGAATCCTACGTAGTGTATATGCTGTCTCTTGAGGTGTACGTCGGGCTAAAGCTATAAGAATATTGATAACATCCGATCGAATTTCAGAAGGTGAAAAGCGTATAAGGGGGTTAATCCAATTAAAAACTAGGGATAAATCATTAAAACTATGCTGGTCAATAAGGTACAGACATTCTCTTAGCCCAAGACTTTTGTGGTAGGTGTCTGCATCTACAATCCATTTTTCGATTAAATCGATGACGACTTTGGGGCTATTTTGGCGGAGGTTGGCAAGACTATGCTCAAGTATGGCATTGACTAATCTTTCTTCTGGTTTGGAATGAAGCCACTCCTGAATACGTTCGAGAATAGGTTGATCATCAGCCAATATAATAGAACCTAAAAGATATACAGCAATCAAGTTTTCTTCCAAATAAGGTTGTTTCCAGAGGTAATCGCATAATCTTAAGCCACTTTCTGGATTACTCGCAGCCTGAATTGATAGCTCCCTGATGATTTGATGCAGAACAGGAGCAGGAACATTGTGCGTGATTACCAGAGGTGGTGGCTCACCAGACTGCCCATGGCGACGTGTCCGATCGGCATACTCATCTAGCGTCTTATGGAGTTTACTCCTGAGAGCTGCCGGTTCGTGGAATAGGTCTGAGAGTTCAGCAACTTGTTTCTTTAATTTAGCTAATTGGATAGCTGGCATCGTTATTAAGGTATTTTCTGCAAGGCTTCTTCGACGGTTCCGGCAAGGGTGACTAAACTGCGATAGGTTTCAGGTACGTAGCTATCGAACTCGGCATAAAATGTGCCAATTAATTTATTCCATCCAGAACCCAGCAGAATGAGTGGCCGCGGGGAGATTGAATTGGTTTGGATGTTTGACCACATGACGCTAACTTCTGCCAGTGTTCCAATTCCACCTGGTAATGCCAGGGCTATATCGCAGGCATCTATCAGTTTGGCGAGTCTTTGGCGCACTGTGGAAAATCGCCATTCTTCCTTAAGATACGGATTGGGGGATACTGGACGCCAATCCTCGATTTCATCGCAGGTGACCCCAATGACATGCCCATTTGCCTCGGCTGCTCCTTTGGAGACAGCTTCCATTGTGCCGATATATCCACCTGTAAGTACGATATGACCTCGTTCGGCGAGTACTTTTCCCAGTCGATAGGCTTGCATGTAAGGAATATCCCCGGGTTTGGGTGACGAACCACCAAAAACTGAAACATTCATAGGTTGTTAGGTTAGATCCTCTCTATCCCATTTACGATTGTAATTTCGTTCAAGCTTCGCCAGGATGGATTGTTCCAGATCTATTCCTGCTAGGCTCGAGATTTGTAACAAGTACAATGCTACATCTGCCAGTTCATCGGACAGGTCGTTCATATTTGAGGGAACATCCTTCCATTGAAAATGCTCGAGCACCTCGGATGCCTCAAGGACCAATGAGATCGCTAAATTTCGTAATGTTTGAGGTTTTTGACTGTTATTCTCGTACCATCCTTGCGAACTTACAAAAGTGTGCATGGCATGGGTGAGTTCCTTGATGTCCATTCCGATTTCCTTATTCAGCCAAGGTGCGTAATGCCGTTCTAGCAGATTCACGTTGCTCGGGGTGCCATCCTGGTTGTGTAGACATTTTTCGTAGATGATCCAACACAGCTTTTTTCTCTTGAGTATTCAACCACGAGAAGGCAGTTTGGATTCGGGATTGATCGCGGGAAAGTAGATAATCCCAAAAATTTTCAGGGTGACCAGTGAAGTTTTGCATACAAGATTAAAATTATGCCATAAAAAGACCAAGTGAGGTGATCAAATGAATTACAATTATTATCAGATATATCTTGAGGTAATTTTTTTGAAGCGAAATATTTAACCATGCAGGTAATCCTTACTCACGAACAGGCAGATTTTGATGCGATTGCATCGTTGTTAGGTGCACACCTGGTTAATGAACAAGCCGTGCCGGTATTACCACGTCGGATGAACAGAAACGTACGTGGGTTCTTAACTTTATATGGTGCTGAACTGCCATTTGTAGATCCGAGAGATCTATCTGGGGAGATCATAAAGTCAATCAAATTGGTTGACACACAATCATTAATCAGCGTTAAGGGGATGGCAGAGGATGTAAGTGTGCATGTTATCGATCACCATCCCTTGCGGGAAGATATTCCTGTTGATTGGTTGATAACAGTAGCGAATACTGGAGCGAACACAACCTTATTTGTCGAAACACTGCGTGAGAGAGATATCGTCCTCAGCACTGTAAATGCAACCTTATTATTATTGGGGATCTATGAAGACACCGGCTCACTAACCTATGATCGCACTACTTCACGCGATTTAATGGCAGCAAGTTACCTGTTGGACCAGGGGGCAAATCTGCAGATAGCAACTGATTTCCTGAACCACCCCCTTTCAGAAACGCAGCATATGCTGTATGAAAGATTGAAAGATTCTACCGATACGCTCGATATCCATGGGAACACAATTGTAATCACCCATGGGGATACCCAGGGGATGGATGAGGAACTGTCATCTATCGCTCATAAATTGCGAGATTACCTTGACCCAGATGCCTTGTTTTTACTCGTCAAAACCCGTAGTGGTGTACAGTTAATCGCCCGGTCTATGAGTGACAGTATTGATGTGGGAGAAGTAGCAGCATTCTTTGGTGGTGGAGGGCACGAACGCGCAGCTGCCAGTCTCATTAAGGATAGCAATCTCGATGATGTTAGGGAAAAATTGAAACACGTCTTACCAGGTATAGTAATACCTGCCATTACTGTTGCTCAAATCATGTCGCGTGAACCTCAATTGCTATCAATTGACACACCTGTTAAAGAAGCATTATTAAAGATGCAACGCTTTGGATATGAGGGATTTCCCGTGGTAAAGGATGGAAAGCTGGTAGGTTTGTTGACGCGCAGGGCAGTAGATCGAGCAATAGCTCATAAACTTAATCTCACTGCTAATAGCCTGATGGAAGCTGGGGCCCATACCGTTTACGCTAATGAATCGATTGAACATCTCCAAGATATCATGACTGAGACAGGTTGGGGTCAAATACCTGTAGTTGATCCAGATGCCGGAGAAATCACTGGTATCGTTACACGTACAGATTTGCTAAAGACACTCACTTCTAAGAGGAAGCTCCCCTCGCGGCGCAACCTTGAAGAGCGATTGGAAAAAGCACTGCCGGAAGCCCAGCTTGCCTTATTAAAAGAAGCGGCGAAGGTTGCGCATAATCAACATGCTGCTTTATATATTGTTGGAGGATTTGTCAGAGATCTTCTGCTAGACCATCCTTCTCAAGATTTTGATCTGGTTGTCGAAGGGGATGCTATCAATCTGGCGCGATCATTAGCAAGAAAACATGGAGGCAGGGTTACAAGTCACAGCCAATTTGGGACGGCAAAGTGGTTGCTCCCGGAAGATTGGAAATTTAAGTTAGATACCCCTGATATACCAGCACAGATGTCCTCTGGTTCAGATCAATTGCAATCATTGGACCTGGTAAGTGCCCGTACAGAATTTTATACCTATCCGACTGCTTTACCGACTGTACAAAGAGGAAGTATAAAATTAGATTTACATCGCCGTGACTTTACAATTAATACTATAGCATTACGTCTGGATGGAAATCATTACGGAGAATTGCATGACTATTGGGGGGGATTAACAGACCTGCGTCAAGGCTCAGTCCGCGTATTGCATTCACTTTCTTTCGTGGATGATCCAACGCGAATACTACGCGCAATAAGGTTCGAACAACGCTTCAAATTCTCGATTGAGAGCCGTACACTACAGTTGATGCAGGAGGCTGTCTCACTGTTGGATCGAGTATCAGGTGATCGAATACGCCATGAGTTAGACCATATTTTCATGGAAGAACAAGTTGCTCGAATTTTAGAAAGACTTGATCAATTAGATTTGTTAAAAGCAATACACACTGAACTATACTGGGATGAGTGGTTGCATGAGAAAATTACTGCCATAGTTGCCCAAAAACCTAGTGACTATTGGGATGATCTGGAAACTAATTCCCTCTTCTTACGCCGTGATTTGATCTATATTCTCTGGTTAATCAGGTTATCTTTTGGTGATGCGCAAAGTGTAGTATCCAGATTGAGACTCTCTGCAAATCTGGCGAAGAATGTATCTTCTGCTAGGAATCTATACATAAATATAGAAAATTTAGTGGATACCCCACCTAGTGAAGTAGTCAACCGGCTAGAAGATTTTTCACAGCTGACATTGTATGCAACATATCTAGCCCATGACAGCCAAGAGGTCAGGGTCTTGATCGAGCAATATGTGTCGCAATGGCGGTATGTTTCACCATCGATTGATGGGCATGACTTACGGGTACGTGGTATTCCCCCAGGTCCAATATATAAGCTGATCTTAGAACAATTAAGACATGGCTGGTTGGATGGGAGGATACATAATAGTGAGCAAGAAAACGAACTCATAGAGAAAATCATTCATGAAGTAAACCGGGATTCGAAAAAACAAACCTGAAAATAAAAAAGGGTTTCTGAAAAGTGTTCATGAGTGATTTAGAAGGCTGAAAATCAAATTGATTTGTGTCAGGTGTAAAAATTTGATTTCAGATTAATGGGTTATAATCTATATGGGCTTGCCTGCACACGGTTTCCGTGATAGAATTCCCAAAGGGTTGGTAAGCGATGTGATAGCGGTGACGACGAAAAGTGGGTACCCCCCACTTTTCTGCATATAAAAGACTGCTTTATCACATTGCGTATCACAATCAATCATAGACCTGCCCATTTCAAATTACTCCTAATGGAGAAAGAGTTAGAAAGAATGAAGAACGAATTTACCTTGGCTTTTAATGAAGTAATAGAAGAAAAACAATTGCCCAAAGAGGTTATTCTGGATGCGTTGGAATCCGCCATGGTGTCAGCCTATAGACGTGCGGTGAATGCGTCAAATGCACAGCACGTGGAAGCGAAAATAGACCTTGAGACAGGCAAGGTGTCAATTTTTGCTGAAAAAGAAGTGGTGGACACTGTTCAGGATGAACGTACCGAGGTATTGCTGGAGGAGGCGCGAAAGATTAATTCCGA
>CP070639.1:255661-283344 GCA_020354045.1 Anaerolineales bacterium
CCTTTTTACGTTGTAAATGCGAAACAGCACTTTTATAATTTAGTGGTGAAAGATTTTATTAATGATTATACACACGGCATTACCCCAAACCCGTGTCTAAATTGTAATCGTCATATCCGTTTTGGATTACTTCTCGACCAATCCATGGCATATGGGGCAGATTTTTTAGCCACAGGTCATTATGCCCGTCTGCGATTAGAACAGAATAACAAATTTCAATTGTTGAGAGCTTTAGATAGTAAAAAAGATCAATCTTACGTACTGCATATTCTCAACCAGGAACAATTGTCGAAAGTTTTATTTCCAATTGGAGAATATACCAAAGAAGAAGTACGTCAAATTGCGATAAAATTTAATTTACCCACCTCTACCCGTCAGGATAGCCAGGACTTATGCTTTTTAGCAGGTGGTGATTATCGCGAATTCCTAGAGAGAAACTCACCAGAAACACTAAAACCAGGCAATATAGCGACAAGCTCTGGAAAAATCCTCGGAGAGCACTCGGGATTAGCTTTGTTCACTATTGGTCAGAGGAAGGGATTGGGAGTAACTGGAGATCAACCCTTCTACGTGATAAACAAAGACATATCTACCAACACACTCGTCATAGGGACACGAGAGGAGATGGGAAATTCATCACTTATCGCAAAAAATGTAAATTGGATATCATCTGAGATACCCGATAAACCATTCAGAGCGTTAGTGAAAATTCGATATAAAGCTGCAGACGCTTGGGGGACGATTTATCCACGATCACAACATACAATCCAAATACAATTCGATGAACCCCTTAGAGATATTACTCCCGGTCAGGCGGCGGTAATATACCAAGATCAAGTGTGTATAGGTGGCGGTATTATCGAATACTCCGCTAATAGTGTCAAACTTAGACAGGATCAGGAAATCTTACAATGACAATTCCAGGATTTCTATTCGGTGTTCTCGTCTCCACCTTATATGGTGCAGGTTTTCATCTTTGGCGAGGGGGTAGCTTAGGAAAGCTAGTTTTATACACACTATTAGGATGGTTTGGGTTCTGGATGGGGCACATTGTTGGAAACCTATTAGATTGGAGCTTTGCCAGGGTCGGTCCCTTAAACTTTGGCGCAGCGACAGTATCAAGCATCCTATTTTTATTCATAGGACACTGGTTGAGTCAGGTTGAAATCGAGAGGAAATGAGGATTCCTCACACTAATAATCAATCACCAAAGGATCTCCATAGTGTACAAAATTGAATCTCTATTATCCGCGCGGTTATTTCTTCGACCGCAAATTGTTGACAATTATATATATTTCCTGAGTAATATCAGTGGGCATCTAAGTTTGTATCGAATGAAATTTGGGGGTAGCGTTCCAGAGCCCCTAATCCCTCCAGACATCGCCCTTCAAAACCCACACTTTATTGATGGACATTCATTTTTCGTATTTCCTGGCTTAGGCAAGATCATTGTAATGATTGATGAAGATGGGGACGAAAACTATCAACCCAAAATCATACCCATTCAGGGTGGCTTCCCGGAATCAATTCTTAATGATTTGTTTAGGAGCTACCGTGTTCATCTGGGAAAGTGTGATTCTGATAAAAATATCTGTTATCTTTCAGCCGAATCTCGAACAGAGCAAAAGAGTGAAGCATATTTGGTTAATCTGGAAGACGAGGAATTCATCAAGATTGGCGAAAGTCCTTGGGGTTTTTACCCCGATGGCGCTACTGCAGACCACTCAATGCTAATTCTAATAGATTCTTATACTATTGGGGACCACGTACTGTACCTATGGACAGCAAGTAATCAAGAATACAAGAAATTTTTTGGTACCCCAATTGACCAGCGCCTTCCAGATCAGTCAATTAGCCTGAATGGAATTCAGGATACTCATTTCACCGAAGATGAGAGCCACATAATATTTATAACCACTCTTTTTGAAGACACAGGTGGACTTGCCATGTTGTCTGTCACTGAAGATAAATCGATAAAACCCATCCATATTATAGGCACGAGTCATACTGGAATGGGTGAGTTAGAAAACCTAAAACACTTGAAAGAGAATAAATACATCTTAACTTTTAATATAGATGGTAGTTCCTGGGTGTATGAAGCAGAATTTAACGAATCGAATCTTCAAATGAATGTGATTGATACGATTTGTGGCCCGGGTATATTCTCCAATGGAGTATTAGAGTCGATATTTTATAACAAGAAACAAAATCGGTATTCTCTGGTGTTTTCCAGCGCAACATCACCCACCCAGATATACACCTATGAAAAGGGACCCGATCCCAATATTTTGCGTCATACCGAGGAACGCATATTAGGAATCGAAAATACTTTATTATCACAAGGTGAGGAAGCCTCATATCAATCTTTCGACGGAAAAACAGTATCTGCTAGGCTATATTTACCATCAGAAAAGCTCGGCTACAATAATCCAAGGCCATTGATTTATTACATACATGGTGGCCCTCAAAGCCAGGAAAGACCAGATTTTGCCTGGTTCTCAATGCCATTAATTCAATACCTCACTCTTTTCGGATTTGCGGTTTTCGTGCCGAATGTACGTGGCAGTAGTGGCTATGGTATGGCTTATTCTAAATTAGTTGATAAAGATTGGGGCGGTGATGATCGTCTGGATCATGTCTTTGCCATGAAAAACTTACTACCTGAAGATGAACGCATTGATATCAAACGGGCAGGTGTTATAGGCAGATCCTATGGCGGGTATATGTCCCTGACGCTAGCAGGAAGACATCCAGATCTTTGGTCTGCTGCCGTTGATATGTTTGGTCCTTATGATCTGACGACTTTTCTAGATCGCATTCCAGAAACCTGGAAGCCCTATTTCAATATTGTCCTGGGTGACCCAAAAGTCGAAGCAGACAAAAAATTTCTGATTGAACGATCCCCGAAAACACATTTACACAATCTCGCCTGTCCATTGCTTGTTATTCAGGGGAAGAATGACCCGCGTGTTGTTGCTCAAGAATCAGCAGATTTAGTCGAAAATCTGCGTTCGCAAGGGAAAAAAATTGAGTTACTGGTATTTGAAAATGAAGGACACGATGTGCTGAAATTTGAAAATCGTGTAAAATGCTACACTTCTATCGCAAATTTCTTCAATCAGCACTTATCAGCCGAGCAATAAATTCTGTCTTTAGGAAATATTTTAAAGTGAGCTTGCCGTCACGACATAAAACCTTCACCCAAGAGGGTGATCTTGTACAACTTGTCAGTCCAACCAATAAGGTTTATATCATTAGGTTAATTTCAGGTGGGTCTCTGCAAACACACCGTGGAGTAATTAACTTTGATGAGTTAATTGGCATGCCATGGGGCAGTCAAGTTTCCAGCCACATTGGGAGTGCTTATTTCCTTTTGCAACCTTCCTTGGGTATCTTAATTCAAGAAATCAAGCGCAATACCCAAATAATGTACCCAAAAGACATTGGTTACATACTTGTATCTCTTGGGATTGGTCCAGGTACAACTATTATCGAAGCCGGGACAGGCTCAGGCGCACTTACAACTGCATTTGCGTGGGCTGTAGGGACACAAGGACGTGTATATTCTTATGAAGTGCGCCAGGAGATCATGAACCTGGCTAAGAAAAATCTGGAACGATTGGATTTATTACAACAAGTTGATCTTAAATTGAAAGATGTGAATGATGGATTTGATGAAGAAAGTGTCGATGTGGTTTTTCTAGACTTACCTAATCCCTACGATTTTCTTCCTCAAGTCAAAGAAGCACTGATACCGGGTGGTTTTTTTGGATCGCTGGTACCTACTGTTAATCAGGTTGAGCGCTTGCTCCAAGCTTTGCACGAACATCAATTTGCATTTGTAGATGTCTGTGAAATCCTGCTGAGGTTTTACAAGCCAAATCCTGTACGTTTGCGCCCCACCGATAGGATGGTTGCACACACTGGCTATCTTATTTTTGCACGCAATATACAAAAATCGATACGGCTAGAAACTGAAACAGGATTTGATTCACCTGAAAACGCAAGGGAATAGACGTGGGTGAATAAAGATGTATTCTCCAAGCGCTGGACTTTCCGAGAATGAAATAATAAATCGTCTCAAGGTAGCCTACAGCAAGAGCGTAGATTGTCCTTATCCTCCAGGGTTTATAACGAATCCAAAGCGTCCAGCTGCCGTTCTACTCCCATTATTGATTCGAAACGAAAAATGGCATTTGCTATTCATTCATCGAACCCATCACGAAGATGATCCACACGCTGGTCAGGTCGCTTTTCCAGGGGGTGCTCGTGACCCGGGCGATAATGATCCAATTAGCAATGCACTACGCGAAACCCATGAAGAGCTTGGGATTCAACCTGAGGATGTGGAGATACTGGGAAAGTTAAACGATTTTATTACAATTACCGGCTTCCAGGTAACCCCTGTAGTCGGAAGAATAAACTGGCCTTACCAATTTACACTGGCATCAAATGAGGTGAGCCACTACTTTACGATTCCACTTGACTGGCTTGCTAACGCGGATAATTACGAAATCCGTGATCGAAAATTACCTGACCCATTCCCAAGCATTCCGGTTATATACTTTCAACCTTACGATGGCGAGCTTCTATGGGGAGCAAGTGCAAGATTTACACTTGGTTTGATTCATTCATTGGCAGGAAGGGCAAACGAAGACTTCAATTATCAAAAATAAAAAATCCCGGGACAAGAATTTTAACCCGGGATTTCGTGAAACAGAAATAATTTATTCGTTCTCTTCTTCTACTTCTTCCCGCTTTCCACGTTCTACAAGTTCAGGTTCTACCTCCAACTCTTCCTCTTCTACCTCTTCTTCCTCTTCTGCCTCGATCTCAGCATAAGTGGCTAATACGACCATTTCGTCAGGGTCAGTGAGAATCGTAATGGTGTCTGACAGTTGGATGTCACGGACATAGAGCGCATCCCCAATCTCTTTAATTGAGCTAACATCAATCAAAATACGATCGGTCAAATCTCCTGGCAAACACTCAACTTCTAGGTATTCTTGTCCGGTTACAAGAATCGCTCCATACTCTCCTACTGCTGGAGCATCTCCATGCAGATCAATCGTAACCGATGCCCGTATTTTCTCCGTCATTGAAACGACTAGAAAATCCACGTGCTGCAGAGTGTTACGCACTGGGTGAATTTGTTTTTCTCTCACGAGTGCGTGGTGTTTTTCGCCCTCAAGATCTAGAACGATCAATTGGGAAGAGGTAATATATGGCATGATTTTACTAACTTCTCGATAATCCAAGCTAATCGAGATTGGCTCAACGTGTCTGCCATATAATGTAGCTGGCAAGACACCCTCTCTCCGCAATGCTCTTACCTGTTTCCCTACTATTCTACGATTTTTTGCTTCTAAAACAACTTCCTCCATATCATCCTTCCTCTGGAATGTTAAGACCTATCAAAAAAAACCGCCTCCTTGTGGGGGCGTTTACATCATTGCGGGGTGAATTTTAGCCGCCTTCATACATTTCGTCAATAGCCACTTGATTTTTCATTAGAAAATGTATCAAATTCAATACGCCTTCTCCATGATATCTTGGAGTTCATTATCACTCAGTTTGACAGGGTTTCCTTTCATGCTGCTTGAATCTAGAGACTTCTGAATTAATTTAGAAATATCATTTGACATAAACCCGTATGTACGAAGTGATGGAATTTCCATTTGTCCGACCAAGGCCAATACCCAATCAACTCCATCATCTCCTGTAGCTTCTGGATTACCTGACAATATCCTCGCGACATCAGCATACCGTTGCAGGTATTTATAACCAGGTGCACCCAATCTAAGAACGGATATATTAGCACTCATCACATATGGTAACAATTAAGCACAAACAGCACAATGTGGAGCTGTGTACAAGCCCCCAAATGCACCAGCAATACCATGCACTGCTCCCAACTTCGCGTTAGCTAATGCCATGCCACTGAATAGGCTAGCTACCGACATAAGCCTTCTTCCTTCCACATGACCGCCATCTTGATAAACTTGCAGTAATGATTGAGCAACATTTTCAACATCCTCTATCCAAATGACATAGTGTGTAGTTTTCTTATGCTTAGCTGGATCCTGTGGCGTCCGATAAACCTCAACAAGAACAAATTTAGTCAAGTCGTTTTGCTGATGTAGCACATCAAACCGAGCAACTCCTGGTTCCTCAATACTGAACTTAGTGTTAATCTTAGTGGCTATACGAAATTCCTCGATATACTCCATTTTCACGTGGACGTGCACACAAATAATATCGATAGTTTTACCTCCTCTCTTAATTTCAGGTACATATTATGCCACATCAAACCTGAGTTATATCTCCATTGCAAATTGATGCGGTGTATACTATTTTGTATCATGAAATGATGCAAAATACTTAATCAGGCTTGATGAAAAAATCTCTTCATATGATGTGAGTCGAAATTACCCTAGCCAGGAGTCCTTTCAATGAATAATAAAATCCCTAATCGCATAGGTTTACTTACGAGTGGAGGCGATGCCCCAGGAATGAATGCCGCAGTTAGGGCAATTGTTCGGACCGCTCTAACTCAAGGAATCGAGCCTTTTGCAATCTACGAAGGTTTTCAGGGCATGGTAGATGGAGGGGACAAAATTCGAGCGATTAATTGGGATGGAGTAGGAGGTATTTTACATCGGGGAGGTACTGTCATCGGGACAGCCAGATGTGATGATTTTATGACCAGGGAAGGGCGTTTAATCGCTGCAAAGAACTTGTTAGAGAATGAAATTGATAAACTTGTGATTATTGGTGGTGATGGAAGCTTGACAGGTGCACATATTCTCCATCAAGAATGGACTGGTTTATTGAGTGAACTAGTCTCAACAAACAAGATATCTGCTGACATTGCCAATCGGCACCAAAGTCTACTAATCACCGGGTTAGTCGGTTCAATCGATAACGATATGTTCGGAACAGACATGACTATCGGCGCGGATTCAGCTTTACACCGCATAACCGAGGCAGTTGATTCAATTTCAAGCACTGCTGCAAGCCACCAACGAACATTTGTGGTCAAAGTAATGGGGCGTAATTGTGGGTATTTGGCCTTGATGGGCGCACTTGCTACCGGTGCAGATTGGGTATTAATCCCTGAAAGGCCTCCCGATTCTGATAATTGGGAGGAGTTGATGTGTAAACGCTTAATAGCTGGTCGAAAGGCAGGACGTCGTGATTCGATCGTTATTCTTGCGGAAGGTGCGCAAGATCGCCACGGGAATTATATCGGCAGTTCCTACGTGTCAAAAATCTTGGAAGAATGTATGGGCGAAGAAGTTAGGGTAACAGTTTTGGGTCATGTTCAACGCGGAGGTTCGCCTAGCGCCTTTGATCGGAACTTAGGAACGCTTCTAGGACATGCAGCTATTGAGACAATACTGTCCTCTTCACATGATAGTGAACCCCAGCTTATCGGGTTGCGCGGAAACCGAATCACAAAACTACCCCTTGTAGATTGCGTAGCAAAGACGAAGGCTGTATCAAAAGCGATTTCCGACCATGATTATGAGCAAGCTTTGAGCTTAAGAGGTTCCAGCTTCGAGGAGGCTTTTACAACCCTCAAAACAATTCTTCGCACTCTCCCGCATCCTCCATCGCCTGGCCAAAGGAGACACCGTATTGCTATTATGCACTCCGGAGCTCCATCTCCTGGAATGAACACTGCTGTAAGAGCAGCAGTGCGTATTGGTCTCGATCAAGGGCACATCATGCTTGGTGTACAAAATGGTTTTCGAGGACTGATCAGCGGCTCAATCTCAGAATTGGATTGGATGAGTGTCAATGGCTGGGCTTCTTTAGGTGGCTCTGAATTAGGCACGAATCGTCATGTTCCCTCTGGAAGCGATTTATATCAGATCGCTAAAAATATCGAGCTATTTAACATTCATGGCATACTGCTTATCGGTGGTTGGTCCGGTTATGAGTCTGCTTTCCGCATGCATACAGAAAGAACAAATTATCCCGCGTTCAATATTCCCATTGTTTGCTTGCCCGCAACAATTAATAACAATTTACCAGGCTCGGAGTTAAGTGTTGGTGCAGATACGGCATTAAATAATATAGTTGATGCGGTTGACAAAATAAAACAATCTGCTGTAGCGTCGCGCCGATGTTTCCTTGTAGAAGTAATGGGAAGAAAATGTGGCTACTTAGCTTTGATGAGCGGTTTAGCCACTGGGGCAGAGAGAGTTTACCTGAATGAAGAAGGTGTTACTCTAAAAGACCTCCAGGCTGATGTCAATATGCTAATAACTGGATTCAAGAGTGGAAAACGTTTGGGCTTACTCATTCGAAACGAGCATGCAAATGAAGTATATCAAACAAACTTCATGTGCACATTATTTGAAGAGGAAGGCGGCGACCTTTTCGATGTACGCCAATCAATACTCGGTCACCTTCAACAGGGCGGTAACCCTTCTCCATTTGACCGGATTCAAGCTACACGCCTTGCCGCATCAAGCATTGGGTATCTAATCCAGCAGCTTGATAACAGCACAAATAACAGCGCCTTCATGGGACTTCAAGGTAAAGAAATTATGTTTCATAATTTGGAGGATTTTCCCCGCATGGTTATCAGAGATAAACAAAGACCAAAAGAGCAGTGGTGGTTAGCCCTCAGGCCTATCGCGAAATTGCTCGCCCAGCCTGTACCTGGTTACAGTACCATGGATCAAGAGCCACAGAAGTGACTTTCTTTGAAAAACCTTGCATGCATAAAACTCTACCATTCACACTCAATACAGGTTTTTACGCCGGCTGACTTACCTACCCTTTTGTACATAGTCACATTGGCATATGGTTCACCAAGAATCCCATCGTGAATAGCCCAAGAGCGCAGGCGAACACTTGCGGCTGCTACTGGAAGCCTAAAAGGCGTGGTGCTGTTTAATTTACTTCTTAATTCACCCTCTGGTGAGAAACCTCTCTGAATCCTCTCCATGAGGCGTCGTCCCTTCTCATAGGTAAAGCCGTAATTCTCAAAAATCACAGCGTTATGATAGTACAATGGCTCCACAAAATATAGTTCATGTCCCAGGCTCTGAACAAACGCTTCAAACGTCTCAATCGCCTCACCTAGTAAACCCAGTCCCCTTCGAACCTGTCCAGGTGCCAATCCATAATTCATCGCCTTTATCTCGGCTTCAATATTGCGATAGCGAGTTCCAAATTTTGTAGAAGTGCCATCTGGCAAGCGGTCTACATCAAATCTAGGCGATTCGGGATCATTCAGAATATACAAGAGTATATGCAAATGGCCGGTTATTGTATCCGTTATGTGTCCATAAAGTATAGGATCGATGAAATCTTTTTTATGTTTAAGATTCATCTCTGCGCTAGTGCTGCCCACAGGGCACTCGAGCTCTAACAAATCGCTTCCATTTTTATCAACTAAAAAAGGGTTGAGATGAAATCTTTCTGCTAATTCAATCGGTATCAGGCGGGCATATATTTCACGTTTCGCATGGTAATTTAACCGGTTGATCTGACCGATCGTATGCACAGCTTGCTCAATAGGATTATTATTCATCCTCTTTTTCGCATCTCTCGCTGAATTTCTCGTTCTACATCTCTTTTAGCAATAGCTTCCCGCTTATCATATTGTTTCTTTCCCCGTGCAATTGCTATTTCAACTTTTGCCAATCCGTGCTTAATATAAACTCTGGTAGGTATGATTGTCACACCCTTTTTACGAACCTCATTCCACAACCTTCTTATCTCCATCCTAGATAAAAGCAGCTTTCTTTTTCTTCTTGGCTCATGGTTATATATACCTGCCTGACTATATGGAGCAATATGGGCATCCATTAGCCAGGCTTCCCTACCGTCTATTTGAACATATGCTTCTGCAAGACTGATCTGTCCAGCTCGGATGGACTTTATTTCACTTCCTTGTAAAACCATACCCGCTTCAAACAACTCGATAAGGTGGTAATCATAGCGAGCTTTCCGATTTGTTGCAATCACTTTAACCATTATTGTCTCATTTCATTAGCAAGAAAGTTATTTTTCTGCCAATTCAATAATAAAATTCTAATTATGAAAAATTAATTCCACCTTCTTTAGTATTTGTGACCATTCTGGCAATAATACGCTCGCACCTTGATTGGTAACAAATGGGGTAACCGACTCTCTATCAACCATTTGACGGTCAATACCATCTGGACCAGCCCGTAATATTGCCAAGCCTAATCTAGGCAATTGCCACCACGGTAGATCAGTGTCAATAACTTTTAAACCAGTGAATATTACCCAAGGAAATCGGTGCCAATTTCGGGGTAGAAGTGATTGCTTGAAGATGCTCATCATCAATAATTGGCCTTGCTCCATCCTGAAGAAATCATCTGACCCCATTCGGTGACGAGCAAAAGCTAATGCTTTATTTCCGTTTAGGTGGTGTAAACCTGCGGGATAACCGGCCATTGGTTCCGTCAACTCTAAATCGACACCACCCAGAGCATTGATAACCTCTCGCACACCCTCAAATCGGATCCGAACATAATAATCCATCTCGATTCCAAAATTAACCTGAATTGTTTCCATCAGTGCATATGGTCCACTCCCTGGAGAATTCGCCTCAGCAAAAAAGTGCGCAGTGTTAATACGATTCTCACCAATACCAGGGATATTTACCCATAAATCCCTTGGTATTGAGAGTATACCAATGTATGGTTTATGGGGCACGATGGAAGCTAACACGATAGTATCACTTCTAGCTACGTAATTTTCTTCTGGAGCATAGTCAACTCCAATGAAAACTGCATTTGTTCGAAAAGGTGCCAGAAAATAAATGGACAATATAACAACAATAATGATAACCAATCCTAGTGTTGGTACACAACCACATCCACGCCTCTTCTTCGAAGTCCTCGTCCAGTTTGGTTGAGGTTGTTTATTACCATAAAGCGATTGGCTTGAGTTAGATGATATTACGGGTTGAGTTTCTGCTCTCGGATCAACCCGGTGATAATTACTGAACACAATCATTGAGCATTACCAATCTTTGTCATATATTTTATGGAGTAATAAGCTCCACCAATATCGCTTTCGCCCCTTGAATAACTGTATCATAATCACTCTCAGGATCACTTGGTGAAATAATAATGTCAGGCTGCAGGCCTTCTTCACCGAAGGCTGGTTGTAAATTCGGTATCCACCACCTTGCTGCAGTGACATGCATGCTGGAACCATCACTTAGTTCAAAAACCATCTGGATCGAGTCTTTTCCCATACTTGGATTCCCGAGGACAAGCGCTCTGCCATGTTTCTTCAATGCGCCAGCAACAATTTCAGCAGCGCTAGCTGTATTGGGACCAATGATCACCACCATAGGAAGATCAAGATAGGGACCAGGATTCTCAACCATAAAAGTTTCAACACTTTTGTCTCGGTATTGCTCCTGAATAACAATCCCGCGATCAAGAAATAGGCTTGCAATATCCACACCCGCTGACAAAAGACCTCCAAAATTATCTCGCAAATCCAAAATATATGCCCGAGCACCATCTTGCGTCAAATCAGAAACTGCAGATCGCAGTTCATCAACTGTGCTAGCAGCTATAGTACTTATGGATATAACCCCAATCCTATTATCATCATTATCGATGTGCCAGGAAACAGATGGAATTGGAAATTCTGAGAATTCTATTTGATACTCATATTGCAATTCTTCTAGTTCTCGTAATATGAGTATTTCCACTTTTTCCCCCACTGGTCCTCTAAGCCAGGATGTTACTTCATCAAGCGAGATTTCTGGATTAAGCATATTGTCGCCAGCCCTTATCAATATATCACCATCTATTATCCCGCTATTCTTGGCTGGTCCATTGGAGTAAGGATACAATCTAACCCACCCATCTACATCGCGCTCAATATCAACTCCTATACCACCATAGGAACCTTGTAAAGAATTAACTTCCAATTCATGCTGAACAGGCTCAACAAATATTGTGTAAGGGTCTCCATATGCTTGAACCATGCCATGTATCATTCCATATTCAATTTTGGGGCTCGGAGGCAACTCCTTGATCCCATTGTTCTGCAATATCTCGTAAGCCTCAATGAGAATAGGTAAACTCGTATCTTTTATTGTTAGATACTTCGTCGTAAAGTAACCGGACAAGAAGCCCAGTGAAAAGATTAAGATTACTAAAGACGAGAAAATGAAAGCACGTTTAAATAACATGAGGGTTTATTGCAATCCATATACAATTCAGCAAATGCAAAGTTTATCATAGAAGGAGGTTATAACACTCAAATAGCGAACAGCTGAATTCTTACCGCGTTAATCCTTAAAATATTTCAGAAACGCTTGACATCAGTTCAAATATTATGTATAGTGAAAGTACCATACGAGAGTAGCAGGTATTACCCTCGCATGGTTAGGGAGCTCCAAGAAATTGGACAGCTGCCTGGCAAAAGTGCACTAGAGCTGCAGCAGGGATAATCATCTTTGGATGATAATTCCGAGGGTACTCCCCCCTAAGGGTGCCAAAAGACAGCCAATGTGCGCCAGCCTTTTTGAACTTGTCAATTGCGTGAGCTGTTGAGGCTAAGTTCTCAAAAGAGAAGTTAGCCACAGATAGCTAGGCAAAGACAGATCAAAAGGATTACCATTTAGAAAATTTAGTGCTTGATCCTCTTCGATGAGAAGGGAGGGCGACTGAATATCTAGGTGGAAAGCCAGGTTGGTGCGAGGTTACTTGGAGCCCCTACTTTTTAATTTGCCTATAGGGATGTGTCATTCTGGAGAAGTTTCCCTTGTTAATACACTTGACTTCAGTAAACCAATAAAGGGCAGATTGCGATACTTCTCTCGAAAATCAAGTCCATAGCCAACGACAAAGCGATCTGGTAGTTCAAATCCTACATACTCGAGTGGTAGTGTAATTAAGCGATGCTTACGCTTATCAAACAAGGTACATACCTTTATACTTGCAGGCTGTCTCATTTTCAAGTTTTGGAGTATGTAATTGAGCGTTAATCCAGTATCGACAACATCTTCGACAAATACAACATGTCTACCATCTATTGGGATATCTAAATCTTTCACCAATCGGACAACCCCCTTATTTCTCGCCTCCGCGGAATAACTAGAAACAGCCAGAAAATCAACCTCTAATGGTATCGTAACGCAGCGCAAGAGATCTGCAAGAAAGAAAAGCACGCCTTTAAGTACACCTATAAATAGCGGGTTTTTTCCTTGATAATCAAATGATATCCTTTTACCTAGCTCTTTAATTCGTTCTTGAATCTCTGCTTCGGAAATTACAATACTATCAATATCTAGCTTCAGATCAGAATCTTTAGAGGAAGTTAAATTATTTTGTCTCATTCTGCTGAGCTTCCGTCCCCATTAAATTATTTGCTTCATGATCTAGTCCAAATTTAACCATCAGGTCTCGCAGGTCGCGACGTTTAAATAGCTTTATATTTAATTCAGGGTGTAATGCTTTCAATTTCCGTACTTTGCGGTTTTTGATATTGGTTAATTGTGGTCGTAAAGTTGTAAGTTCTACATATAAGTCCTGGTCAGGCAAATAGAAATCAGGTGTGAAAGCCTCTATTACTCTCCCATCAGTATCTGTTTGAAGCGCAAATGTCCTTGGCTCATATTGCCAGGAAATGCCATAAAAATCTAGAATTTGAGCAAATTGCTCCTCTACAGGATGTGCAAAACTAGGCTTGTGACTTATCTGATCACTCTTAAGATTTTCGACCATTCCATAGACTTTACTGGATACGGATTTCGTATTGCTCAATTGACTGGCAAATGAGGTGTGCAGCTTGCTCGGGACTTATTTGTGCCGTGTTGATAATCAAGTCATATAATTCTGGATCGTTCAAGTTTGCACCATAATAACGCTTCAGGTATCTATACCTCATTTCATCACTTGTATTGATTTGTGCTTGCGCACATTCCAGCGGAATTTCTTTAATAAGCGAGATACGTCTAGCGCGCACGTCAGCCGGTGCAATTACTCTAAAGTGATATACCTCGGGGTAATCTTTCAGTATAAATTGCCCAGCTCTACCAACTATAATTGCCCGTCCTTTGTCAGCTACTTCCCGCATTAGCTCACTTACCGATAGAAGATATGCCTGCCGAGATTTTATGTCTGGTCTTAACCCAAGCAGTCCAAGTTCATCGATTGTAGCCAGGGCTATGACAGGCTTTCCCACCCGTAGGGCAGCTTTATTTATGATTTCCCGATCATAAATTTTGTAATTAAGCATATGTTGGAGAAGCAAGGCAATTTCATCCCCAAGACTGCCCAACTGACGAGAGAGTGTGACAACCGCCATTGTAATGATCGTGTGTATTAGAAAATAATAGGTTTGTATTGAGATTATAGCACACCGCGCTTAAATAATATTGTACTCACCGTCTCATTGAAATGTGTATTGACGAGATGATTATATGTTGATAAAATTCATCAAATATATTAAATAAAATGGTTCTGTAAAAAAGCGAGGTTCAGTATATGTTGGTAAACGAGGATATTCAAACTGATCAGATATCGGTCACAAAAGCTGCTGCCAACGCCGTAAAAGATCTTCTATCAAAACGAAATATCGATGGTTACGCTCTCAGAGTTTTTGTATCCGGTGGAGGCTGTTCTGGTTTTCAATATGGGATGGCTTTAGACAACAACCTTAGAGAAGAAGATTTGCAATACGATATGCATGGTATTAAAGTAATTGTGGATGAAATTTCCATCCAATATTTAAGAGGTGCCTCTATTGACTATGTAGAGGAATTAATGGGTGGCGGTTTCAAGATTACAAATCCCAATGCAGTGGCTTCCTGTGGCTGTGGTAACTCATTCAAGACGAAAGATGACTCAGACCCACATAGTTCTGCTGGTGGATGTGGCTGTCATTAAATATATTAAAAATTAAAAAGGCCGGTATAAACCGGCCTTTTTAATTTTTTAATTATCTGCCTCGTAATATGGATATGAGGGTGCCAAACAACCCAACCACCGCCAAACCAATAATAATCAAACCCATAGGTACTCGTCCAGTTTGTGTGTTTGATTGATTAGTCTGAATCGTAGGTAGCACCAACTCTGGTGGAGGTGTAAAAGTTGGCAGCCTCGTAGGTGGCAACTCAACAATGAATTGTGCTGCTAATGTCGGATCAATAGTAGGAGTTGTCCTGGGTGTGGGCGTTGGAGGTGGCTCAACAATAGGCAACACACCATCGATTGTAACCAAAGGGCTATAGACCCAGGCTACCCCATTTTGAACTCCGGGATACGCAATCTGTACCCAATTCCCCCCAGCTGAACGCCCAAGTGCAGGAACTTTTTGCCCAGCGATTAACACGCCCACAACTGGGTAATCCGTGCTGGGTCCAGATCGAACATTTATTTGATCTTGCTCCATGGTCACTGTGACCGTTGCTCCTTCAGGTGTGCCAGTTACAGTTGGGATTGAAACTGTAGGAATTTGCACCAATTGCTTCGCCATCGTGACTTTTAAATGTGTCAATAACAAAACAAGTGAGATAATCCCAGTTGATAAAATCGTTGCCTTTCGCAAGCTTAACACTTTTCTCCATACATTCATCGTTTAAGAAATCCATATCGCCAAACAAAAATTAATTAAAGGCTATAAAGTAGTCACAATATAAAAAGGTATTCCAGAGGGAAAAATTGTTTATACGCGCATTGGCGATTATAATCTATTGAGTTAGGAGATAGATGCATCATTGGGAATCTCCTAGAAATTTCCATTAAGCCAAATTTATAGTAAAGAGCTTGGTAATGCAAACTAAGTATTTTCACGGCGAAATAGATCCAAAACAACTGGCAAATACGCTACTAGTCAATTTTAATCGCGGAAATCTGCGCGCCCAACAATTTGGCGATGACCGAAAAATTGCCGTCCAGATTGCTACACGCAACCAACCCACATCTGGCGGACAGACCGCACTGACAGTCTCTATCAAAAAGGTCGAAGATGGAGTTGCTATCCAAATTGGGAAACAGGCCTGGTTTGGTATTGCCGCAAGCCTGGGGAAAACAGCCTTATCAGCCTGGCGCAATCCGTGGAATCTGTTATCGCGTTTGGATGATGTTGCTCAAGACCTTGAGTATCTACAGCTCACAGAACAAGTATGGGAAATCATCCAAAGCGAAATGCGCGCTAACAAAGCTTCCTTTGAATTGTCAGACCGGCTGCGCAGGTTGGTTTGCAGCTACTGTCAGGTGGCGAATAACGTTGGTGAACCCTCTTGCATAGCTTGTGGAGCACCGTTAGGGCCAAGTCAGCCGCGCCCATGTAAAAATTGTGGTTTTGTGAACAATAATTATGATGCTTTATGTTCTAATTGTAATAAGCCGATAGCTTAATCGGGCATATGCCAGGTATGACTATCTTGGCTAGATATCAAATCCTCAGCCCCAACAGGTCCCCAGGTTCCAGCTTCATATACAGGTAAATTCGAAACAGGACTGGATTTCCAGGCATTTAAAATATCAGTAGTGAATGCCCACGCAGCTTGGACTTCATCTGTTCGCGTAAATAATGTTGCATCGCCGTTTAGGCAGTCCAGCAACAACCGTTCATATGCTTCTGGTGGTTCTCCCCCAAATGTTTTTTCATAATCAAAATGCATCTTAACTGGGGCAATTTCATTGAGAGGTCCTGGAGCTTTCGCACCGAATGTCAATGTGATACCTTCATCGGGTTGAATATTCAGGGATAGTACATTGGGAGCATCACCTGCCAAATTTTTCCAGCCAAACAGCGGTAACGGGACATGGTTGAAATGAATATCAATCTCAGTAACTCGCCTTGGCAGACGTTTTCCGGACCGTATGTAGAATGGAACACCAGCCCATCGCCAATTATCGATATTTAATCGAGCTGCCAGATATGTTTCTGTTGTGGATGCAGGATTTACCCCAACCTCATCTTTATAACCTAGAACTCTTTGACCATCTATGAAACCTGCTACATATTGCGCACGATAGGTATTAGTGATTGCATCGTTTCCAGTAAGTGGTCGCAGCGATTTTAAAATTTTCAATTTTTCATCTCTCACTGCATTAGCGTCAAAGGCAACAGGCGCTTCCATTGCTGTCAGCGCCAAAAGTTGAAGAATATGATTCTGGAACATGTCCCTGATTACACCAGACTGCTCATAATAACCCGCTCTGCTACCCACACCGACCGTCTCAGCCACAGTGATTTGGATATGATCTACATTTCGTCGACTCCATAATGGCTCAAAAATACCATTTGCAAAGCGAAACACAAGAATATTCTGAACAGTTTCTTTACCCAGATAATGGTCAATACGATATATTTGACTCTCATCGAATACCTGATGAACATCCCCGTCTAGAGCACGAGCTGAATCTAGGTCATTCCCATAAGGCTTTTCAACAATGATTCGCGTCCACCCAGGTGAGCTTTTAGATGTAGTTGCAGCCCCTAATTGCTTAATAATTGTCGAATAGGTTTCTGGTGGTGCAGCCAGGTAATATAGACAGTTGGCAACATCCAGGTTCTCAATTTTTTTCCGTAATTTTACATAACCATCTAATTCATTAAATGAGGACTGAATATAATGCATACGATCAGATAAATTGTTTACAACCTCATTTGAAATGGGTTTAGAGCGCGCAAACTCAGCGATACCTTGCCCGAGGTGATAACGCATTGCATCATCATCCCAGTCTCTTCTAGCAAGTCCAATAATGGATAAATTTTCCGGTAGTCGTTTACCGATTAATAATTCGTACAATGCGGGAATTAATTTTCTATGGGTCAAGTCCCCTGTAACACCAAAAATGATTATTGCAGTCGCGCCCTCAGTATTTTTCATGAATTATTTGTATATTCACCTTCACTCTTCAACCTTTTTAAGATCGTGACCCCCAAATTGATGGCGCATTGCAGACAATAATTTTGCTGCATAACTTTCATCTTGTCGGCTTATAAATCTCTGAAACAACGACAACGCAATGATTGGTACAGGTACATCACTGCTTATGGCTTCGACTACGGTCCAGCGTCCCTCCCCCGAATCTGCAACCCAACCACGTATATCAGATAACTCTTGATCGTCCTTCAAGGAGGTTGAAATTAAATCTAATAGCCATGACCTTACTACAGAACCATAGCGCCAAATTTCCGCTACGTTGTAGAGGTCAATATTAAATTCTTTTTTCGCTTTAATTAATTCAAATCCCTCCGCATAAGCTTCCATCAAGCCATATTCGATTCCATTATGTACCATCTTCACAAAATGACCAGCTCCACTGGGGCCAACATACCCCCACCCCTTTTCTTTCTTTGGTGCCAGCGTATCGAAAACTGGTTTCAAATAATCCACAATTTCCTCTTTACCTCCCACCATCATCGAGTATCCCTCTTGCAATCCCCAAATACCGCCACTGGTCCCAGCATCTAAAAAATTTATTCCAAGTGTCTCCAGCGTTTTTGCTCTTCTAACAGAATCGTTGTAATTTGAGTTGCCACCGTCGATGATGATATCCCCAACAGACAATAGGCCTGACAGTACACGAATTGTATCTTCAGTGGCTTCTCCTGATGGTACCATGGTCCATACAACTCGCGGTGCTTTAAGGAGACTTACAGTTTCCTCAATTGAGATTGCGGGGATCAACCCAATCTCAGAAGCAATTTGTTTGGTAGTTTCTGATGATCGATTAAAACCAATCACCGTATGCCCACCCTTTATCAATCTCCGAGCCATATTTCCACCCATTTTTCCCAAACCAATAATGGCTAATTCCATTGAAATTATCCTTTAAATAAAATTATAAATAATTAAGTTGAATGGTGAATTAATATTGAGCTTACGGTGATCGTAGAATGCGGAGAGTATGAGTAATATCAGAAATTAGATCCGTATCCTCTGAGCCAATTGGTGGTGCAAAAGGCATCGAGTGCTGGCCATTCAACCGCGATTCTAGTCTTAATAACAGACGTTCTAAGGCAGGCAAAGCATCCAGATATCCTACTTCTCCAATCAACAATACTGCCTGGCGTCGTATTTCTATTGGTATTTGCCGCGAGCTGGCTACATCTGCCAAGTGGTTACCGGCATATGGACAATAATTCAGCAACCGAGCAGCATCAGTTATTAAATCCGATTTGTAGATCAGAACCTGTAATATTGCATATAACTGACGTGTTCGCATCTGGGACATATGAGTTTTCAGACATTCTCGCACGTCATCGGGAGGTAGGTTTCCTTCGTGATCTGGCAAGAGAATCTTTCCTAACTCCTCGACTATTCTTGACCGAAGCTGAACATTTGGTTCAAGTAATTTGGTAGTCAGCAAATAAATAACCAGCGGGGAAAATCGAGCTGCCCTTAATTCTGATATTTTATTTAGCGCTTCCAATCGCTCTTTTTCCTCTCCTAAGATGAACTTCTCTAACTCCCCCCAAATGGATGGGTAGAGTTCGATTACACCCTCAGAAAAATCACCTATCGAAAAAAGCAAAGGCTGAGAATGATGAGTATCCATCTGTTCAACACTTACAGGAGTAATATTTTTGGCAGCAGGCATAGTTATATAAACCTAAGTATACCTCAGAATAACATCTGAAGTAAAAAATCATGATTTATAATCAGCAAATTATCCGAAATATCTACGACAAATATTCACAATCCGATCAACAGTCAAACCGAAATTTTCATAAATTATACCGAAAGGAGCAGACGCACCAAATCTATCTACAGAGACGATCTCCCCATTGTCACCCACCCATTTCTCCCATCCCTGTGACACCCCTGCCTCTACGGCTACGCGAAATTTAATGTTTTCGGGAAAAACAAGCGATTTGTATTCTTTAGGTTGACTCTTGAATAGCTCCCAACATGGAAATGAAACCAAGCGAACGTTAATTCCTTTATCTGCGATTAATTTACCCGCTTCGACGATCAATCCGACTTCTGATCCGGAAGCCATCAATAGTAATTGCGGCTTGCCTGAACCAAGATCGCGCAAAACATACGCTCCACGTGTTAATCCGCTTTCTGCCATATGGATACTTCGATCAATCGTTGGAACGTTTTGTCTGGTTAAAATAAGCGCTGTGGGTCCGTCTCTTCTAGAAATTGCTAATTTCCATGCTTCGCGCACTTCATTCGCATCGCCAGGCCGAATAACCACTAAATTCGGGATAGCCCTCAAAGCTGCCAGGTGTTCCACAGGTTGATGAGTTGGTCCATCTTCACCAACCCCCACACTATCATGAGTAAATATCCAAATACTCGGATAACTGGAGAGTGCAGATAATCGAATCGCTGGCCTCATATAATCTGAAAACACTAAAAATGTGCCACCATACGGGATGACGCCACCACATATTGCCATGCCATTGACGACGGCTCCCATACAATGCTCTCGAACACCGAAATGAAAATTTCTCCCTTCCGGAGTTTCTCTTTGAAAGCTTGGACTACCTTCAATCCAGGTCTTGTTGGATGGTGCTAGATCAGCCGATCCACCCATTAATTCTGGTATTCTTCCAGCAAGTGAATTTAGGACTTTTCCAGAAGATGCGCGTGTTGCCAGTCCTTTCTCATCAGGTGGAAATACAGGCAATTCGAGATCCCAATCTACCGGCAAGCTTCCTTCTATCCTTCTTATTAATTCACTTCCCAACTCCGGGTATTCATCACAGTAGGCTGATAAACGATCATCCCAGTAAGATTCATCTTGCTCACCCTTGTGTATAGCGTTTCTGAAATGATTTAATACCTCTTCAGGTATAAAAAACCGAGGCGCGACAGGCCATCCCAGATTTCTTTTAGCCGCATCAAGCTCATCATCACCAGGTGGCTCGCCGTGAGCCTTTGCGGTATCCTGCAGGTTGGGTAATCCATAACCTATATGCGTTCGACAAACGATCAGAGATGGTCTTTCATCTTCCTTTGCCAAACTGATAGCACTATCAACCTCCTCAATATTATTGCCGTCTTCAACTCTTAAAACTTGCCAGCCATAAGCTTCGAATCTGGTGTTACGGTCTTCGGTGAAGGAGAGGTCGGTACTTCCATCAATAGAGATTTGGTTGTCATCGTAAAGGTAAATGAGGTTTGATAACTGTAGATGGCCTGCCAGAGATGCAGCTTCAGATGCTACTCCCTCCATTAGATCTCCATCGGTGACAATAGCATAAACATTTTGATCGATCAATTCGTAACCTGGTTTGTTGAACAGGGCAGCCAGGTGCTTAATAGCGATTGCCATACCCACCCCATTTCCAAAACCTTGACCTAATGGACCAGTAGTAGTTTCCACACCAGGGGTCAAACCGTACTCCGGATGACCAGGGGTGATACTCCCCCACTGCCGAAAATTTTTCAATTCACCCATTGATAGCTCATAACCGGTTAAATGAAGAAGGCTATACAACAACATTGAACCATGGCCTCCAGAAAGAACAAACCTGTCTCGTCCAGCCCATTTTGGGTTGTGAGGGTTATGACGTAAATGCCGTGTCCAGATCACATATGCCATCGCCGCCGCCCCCATTGGCAAACCTGGGTGACCGCTTCTCGCATTCTGAACTGCATCGACAGATAAAAACCGTAAGGTATTGATCGCCCTTGTATGCACATCGTGTTGGGAATTCATAATTTACTCCAGCAAGCTCACAATTAATTACGAGTATTCTAAACTACATTCATACCAGGTAAAGAAAACCATTTCGCACAAGAAATCTATCACATTTTATTAAATATCACAAATATGCGCAATCAAAAATCGTTTGAACTCATAAAATGCTATAAATATTGCGGGTTCTCAATATTTTAATAAATCTATTTTATTAGTAACTATTGTCACAAATCTATTGTGCTTTTTGTTACTGTACTATTGAATCCATTAATTTGATACTAATCTTGAGCAAATAAGCTTACTTTTGCAATAAAGGAGAGACCTTTGTTAGCAAATACAGCTCCCCAGACGACAAACCCCCTTTCTACGGTCATTAATCCTAATCTAAGATTTCTTGAAGAAGTCAGTGGCGCGACGGCGGGTATTTCCCGTCTTGAGATGTGCATTCAATGTGGCACATGTGGAGGTTCCTGCCCTTCCTCAACAGATATGGAGTACACGCCACGTTCAATTTTTGCCATGCTTCGTGCAGGCTTGCGTGAAGAGGTTCTCAGCAGTAACACACCCTGGATTTGCGTTTCATGCTACCACTGCGTAGTTAGATGCCCACAAGAAGTACATATCCCTGATGTTATGTATACCCTGAAAAGCATGGCTATACGAGCAAAACTATATAAAGATGCTACTGCCCCGGATTTCTCGATGACTTTTGTAGATATGGTTGAAACTTATGGTAGATCTTTCGAGCTTGGGTTGGCTACCCGACATTATTTAAAGCATTTTCCCCTTCGATTGCCAAGCATGGCTCCCATGGGTCTGGGTTTATTGAGCAAACAAAGAATGGAGATTACCCCCCATCGTATTGAAGGAATTAATCAACTGAAGGCAATACTCCAGCTAGCTAAGGAACTGGAGGCAATAGAATGACTAGCTACTTGTTTTACCCTGGATGTTCTATGGAGACAAGCGCCAAGGCATATTATGAATCATTAATTGCTGTCAAAAAGACCCTTGGACTTGATCTGGTTGAAATTGATGATTGGAATTGTTGTGGGGCTACAGAATATCTTGGAATCAACCTGATACCTGCTTATGCCTTGATTTCTCGTAATTTAGCTCTAGCAACTCAACAAGCGAATGGATCAAGAACAGTTGTGGCACCGTGTAGTGCGTGTTATTTAAATCTCGCCAAAGCTGACCACTACATGCTAGAAAGACCAGAATTGGGCGAGAAAGTAAACTTAGCTTTGCAGGCTGGAAATTTGTTTTATAAACCTGGTTCTCTTGAGATACGCCACCTTCTGGATATTTTAATTAATGATGTAGGGCTGGAGGAAATAAAGAGTAAAGTTAAAAAACCACTGAGAGGGATAAAGGTAGCACCCTATTTGGGTTGCATGGTTCCAAGACCAGATTACAAAAAACGCTGGTCCGATCACGAACATCCCGACGAGCTAGATAGACTGTTATCAGCGCTTGGTGCAGAAGCAATTGACTTTCCTCTCAAAACACACTGCTGTGGCGGGCATATGCCTCAAATCAGCCCATCAACTGCATTTGAATTGATCAGACGGCTTCTCCATGGAGCTGATCTATACGAGGCAGATCTGCTTGTCACCGTTTGCCCAATGTGCCAAATGAATCTGGATGCTTTTCAGGCAGAGACTAACCGGTACTTCCACACAAATTACAAAATTCCTATAATTTTTTTTACTCAACTAATGGGTCTTGCCTTCGGAGAAGATCCAAAAGAGCTCGGGTTTGGACGTGAGCTGGTGAGTACAGAATTTGCTTTGAGTCGTATAGGCCTTGAAATACCTGAGCCTGATGGGTCGAAAGTTCAGCCAAAACGGGCAAAAAAAACTGGTCTACCTATGCCAACCATGCCGGCTGATGAGGAGGCACATAAATGACCAATTTTACAACCTCAAATGGCAATAAAGAACGAATTGGTGTCTACGTCTGCCATTGCGGTAGCAATATTGCTGGTACTGTTAATGTCGAGGAAGTAGCCGCTTGGGTGAGAACCGAGCTTGAAGGACTTGGTGTACTCATATCGCGTGACTATAAATTTATGTGTTCTAGCCTAGGTCAAGAGCTTATTCAAAATGATATTAAAGAGTTGGGCTTAACCAGAATAGTAGTCGGTGCATGCTCCCCTCATTTGCACGAACAAACCTTCCGAACCGCTTGTAGGCGTGCTGAACTTAATCCTTACCTCTGCGAGCTTGTTTCAATTCGTGAACAGATATCCTGGGTGCATACTGACAAAGATCAGGCGACTGAAAAATCAAAAGCCGTGATTGCAGGCGGTGTATACCGGGTCGTCCATCACCAACCTTTAGAACCGCTTCATGTCCCAATCCATCCAGCCACCCTGGTCGTCGGTGGTGGCATTGCGGGCATACAGGCAGCTTTAGAATTAGCCGATGCCGGTTATCCAGTCTATATAGTCGAGCGAGAACCATCGATCGGCGGGCATATGGCACAATTCGATAAAACATTTCCTACCTTAGACTGTGCAGCTTGTATCTTGACCCCCAAAATGGTTTCTGTAGGTTCCCACCCTAATATCACTCTTCTCACATGGAGTGAGGTAAGACAAGTTGAGGGATATGTTGGCAATTTTACTGTTACTATCCAAAAGAAAGCGCGCTATGTCAACGATGAGTTCTGTACAGGATGTGCAATATGCCAGGAAAAATGTCCAAAAAAGGTTATTGACGAGATCTATGAAGCAGGTCTTGGCTACCGAAAAGCGATTTACACACCATTTCCGCAAGCAGTTCCTAAATACCCCGTCATAGATAGACAAAATTGCATCTACTTCCAAAAAGGCACCTGCAAGGCGTGCGAGAAATTCTGTCCCACGAATGCAATTGATTTTACCCAAGAAGATGAGCTTGTAACAGTTAATGTGGGGAATATCATTTTAGCAACTGGCTATGATCTATTTGATGCACGCCGTGTCAGTCAGTATGGTTATGGACGGCTAGCAAATGTATTTACCAGCCTTGAATTTGAAAGATTGAGCAACGCAGCCGGACCAACCAATGGAGATATTGTGCTAAGAGATGGGGTAACAGTTCCAAAGACAGTTGGCATTGTCCACTGCGTGGGCAGTCGCGATCGCAATTTTAACAATTATTGCTCTGTAATTTGTTGTATGCAAGGGTTGAAGTTTGCTCATATTGTTCATGAGCGGACAGGAGCAACTGTTTACAATTTTTATATCGATATGCGAACAGCATACAAAGCCTATGACGAATTCTATCAGCGCGTTCTTGAGGAGGGCACCCTCTTTGTCCGAGGAAAGGTTGCGGAGATCACAGATGCAGCCAGGCTACCAGGTGAGGAAGGAAAATTAATAATTCAGGTTGAAGATACCTTGGCAGGAAAGCAAAGGCGAATTCCCGTAGATATGGTGATTCTCTCATCCGGATTAGAACCTCGTTCAGATGCTAAGGATCTGGCAAAACTATTTGGTATTTCCTGCAGTGCAGATGGATGGTTAATTGAGAAACATCCAAAACTTGATCCCGTAGCCACAATGACTGAAGGTATTTTTATCGCTGGTAGCGTTCAGGGGCCAAAAGATATACCCACATCTGTTGCCCAGGGTGCCGCCGCAGCAGCACGCGTTCTAGGCAGAATTCAACAAGGCGAAATTGCAATTGAGCCAATACTTGCCAGTGTAGATGCCGAAAAATGTTCAGGGTGCCGAATTTGCAATGGCTTGTGTCCGTACAATGCCATCGTCTTTCATGATGATAGGAATGTAACTGAGATTAATCCTGCTCTTTGTCAGGGTTGCGGCACCTGTATTGCTGCCTGCCCTGCTGGCGCAATCTCAGGGACTGGTTTTAGCGATACCCAAATCTTGGCTCAAATTGATGGCCTTTTACTTCTGAATGCAGAATAATTATCGCTTGCAACTGAGGGCTAGTATCAAGCCATGACCATCATGGAGGTTGTATAAATGTCTGATGCTTTTGAGCCCATAATCATTGGTTTTACATGCAATTGGTGCAGCTACCGTGCAGCAGATCTTGCTGGGACAGCTCGTGTGAAGTATCCAGCAAATATCCGTCTGATCCGCTTGATGTGTTCGGGACGGATAGACCCTACATTTGTTCTAAAGGCTTTTGCTAGTGGAGCTGATGGAGTACTGATTACAGGTTGCCATCCTGGTGAGTGTCACTATATTGAACAGAACTACAAGGCTTTGCGCCGTTACCTGCTACTGAAACGTTCTCTTACCCAACTGGGCATAGAAGCAGGAAGAGTAAAACTTGTCTGGGCAAGCGCTGCAGAGGGCGTTAGGTTAGCAGATGAGATCACCAAAATGGTAGAACAGGTAAAAACCTTAGGCCCACTCAACTGGCCAAAATGGGAGGGTTTTTTTGATGATGAAATCCACTCCTTGGTTGAAATACCTGAGGAGGTCTCAGCATGAGTATCAACGGAAAACCCAAGTTTGCAATGTATTGGGCTGCTTCGTGCGGTGGTTGCGAAATAGCTGTACTCAATACCCATGAAAAAATCCTTGATATCGATACAAATTTTGAGGTCGTATTCTGGCCTATAGCCATGGATGCCAAATACAATGATGTTAAAGCCATGGAGGATAAATCCATTCTCCTGACTTTATTTAACGGCGGAATCCGTAATACGGAAAATGAAGAAGTAGCTAATTTATTACGTCGCAAATCCCAGATACTTGTTGCCTTTGGTTCATGTGCAAGTGAGGGTTGTATACCTGGTTTAGCCAATTTATCCTCCTTGTCAGACATTTTTAACGCCTCTTACCAAAGTGCCTCAACCGTTAATCCGGATAATGTTGCCCCAAAAACCAGTGTATCTGTTCCAGAAGGTGAAATCCATATCCCAGCAATGTTCCCAGCACTAAGACCATTGGATCAGGTTGTCTCAGTTGATTATTACATGCCAGGCTGTCCGCCAGAATCCCACCAAATTTCGAGGGTCATCGACTTGGTTATTAAGGTAATCTCTAAAGAGGCGGATCTCCCTCCAATTGGATCCGTTATTGGTGCTGGTGAATCAACTGTCTGCGATGAATGCCCACGACATAGGGATGTTAAAACAATCAAGCAGTTTGTGCGTGTCCAGGACATAGACAAAATTAATGCCGACCTGTGCTTACTGGAACAAGGTATTCCCTGTAATGGTCCTGCCTCGCGTAGTGGTTGTGGCGCACTTTGCCCAAAATCTGGGGCTCAATGCATAGGTTGCTATGGACCAGCCGAAGGCGTTCTTGATTTTGGCGCGCGCATGATAACTGCCTTAGCATCTGTAATTGAAAGCAATGAGCCATCTGAAATTGAGCGAATTCTTGAGGGCATTCCAGATCCTGTAGGACAATTTTATCGCTTCAATTTAGCAAATTCACTCCTGCGAACAGGAACAGCGGCCTGGAGAAACAATGCTTCTTTGAAGGAATGAGAAATCATGCAAAGAATAACGATTGATCCCATCACTCGCTTAGAAGGTCACGGAAAAATAGAGATATTTTTGAATGAGCAGGGGGAGGTCGCCAATACCTATTTCCAGATTCCAGAGTTGCGTGGCTTTGAGCGCTTTTGCGTTGGTCGGCCAGTCGAGGAAATGCCACTTTTAACAAACCGTATCTGTGGAGTTTGCCCAGAAGCACACCATATGGCTGCAGCCAAAGCAGCAGATGCGGTTTACAAGGTTAACATTCCACAAACAGCCAAAATTTTGCGCGAATTGCTCTATTCTGGGTTCTATTTCACAGATCATACCACCCACTTCTACGCTCTCGCTGGGCCTGATTTTGTGATGGGTCCAACCGCCCCAGTTGCAGAGAGAAACATACTGGGCGTCATTCACAAATTAGGACTCGAGATCGGAGGTAAGGTAATCCAGGCTCGCAAATATGGACACATGATTGTGGAGATAATTGGAGGTCGTAAAGTACATCCCTGTACATCGATCCCGGGAGGTTTAACAAAGGGAATCACAGAAGAACAACGCCAGGAAATTGAAGCCATCGGTCACTGGGCAGTT
>CP070639.1:283444-310086 GCA_020354045.1 Anaerolineales bacterium
AGCACGACACCAAAAGCCATCACCTGGATCTGATCGCTTACTTCGGGAAGTTTGTCGGGTAAGCTGAGCGCCAGAGCAAGTGATATTGCGCCGCGCAAGCCGCCCCAATAAAGGATATGCTGCCATTTTGTTGGTATCTCGCGCTCGATGCGAGAGAGGCCATAAACCCCGATTGCACGCGCAACCAGAATTGCGAGGATAGCCCACAAGATCAGCTGCCAATTCTCAAACAACACGGTCAGCTCGATTTGCAAGCCAATCAGGAGAAAGATGAAGGAGTTTGCCAGGAAGGCAGCATATTCCCAGAAATTAAAGACCACAATTCTGGTGGTGGGGGACATGCCACGTGGGCCGATGTTCCCATTGACCAGTCCAGCAGCGACAACTGCAAGGACGCCACTCACGCCCAGTATCTCCGCAATCAGATAAGCACCGTATGCCAGGACGCTGGTCAGGGTGGTTTCAATTAAATAATCGTCAATGCGGCTGATCAGCTGGGACACGGCTGTGCCCAGCAGGACGCCGACGACTAACCCACCTCCAGCAACCCGGACAAAATCGGTCAGGCTGATGAGTAGGTTGAAATCTGCTGTGCCGGCGACTGCGACGGTTACCACCAGGTCAAAGAGCACGATGGCAGTGCCGTCATTTAAAAGGCTTTCACCTTCCAGCAGCACCTGCAGGCGCTTGGGTACCCCCATGGCGCGAAACAATGAGACCACAGATACCGGGTCAGTCGCTGAGACCAAGGCACCAAACACCAGTGCGACTGGCAAAACCAGACCTGTCCCCCAGGCGACGATGCCACCGACGATGAAGGTGGTTAAAATCACTCCTGGCACTGCCAGAGCCAGGATTGGCACCAAGTTGTAACGCAGATCATTAAAATTGAGATGAAAAGCGGCTTCGAAAATCAGGGGAGGTACCAGCAGTGCCAGGATCAGGTTTGGGGAGATTTCAACGTCTATCGGGCTGCGTAAGGCCAGCACCAGCCCGATCAGCACCAATCCTATGGTGTAGGGCACACGCAGGCGATGGGCAACGATACCCACCAAAACAGCCACGAAGAGCATGGCAATGATAATTTCTTCGATGAGCAAGAATTGCTCTTCTTCGAATTCAGCCTGGGAGAGAGGTTCTTCTTCAGCGCGCTCGTCCTGTTGGATTGCTTCGGGAGAAGGTGTGCCATCTTGTGCTTGTGGTAGGACAGGCGCTTCGATCTTTTCACCGGTTTGAGGTAGATTTTGAGAGTTTGCTATTGAACAGGCTGCGAGAACTAGCAGGGAAGACAGGAGTAAAAGCAGAATAAATCGCGTGCGCTTTGATGTGTGGGGTGCTTGGGGGTTGGAAAATAAGCTCATGAGTCGATCCTGAGTAGCAACAAACCAGGGTAGTTGTTATTTTAACGCAAGAAGTCCTCTGGCGGGATTAGTTGCTTTAATGTGTTCGAACGGAACAATTTTGAACTTATAGTTCTACACCCCGGATGGGCAATGTGTAGCCACCATCAACCAGGATGGTTTGGCCGCGAATCATGCTGGCAGCAGGTGAGCATAAGAAAGCCACCACGCCGGCGATGTCTTGTGGTGTGACCAATCTACCAGCCGGGCACAGTTCGGCGATCCGATGGACGAGTTTTTCGTCCTGACGTAGAGAATCGAAATGCTGCAAAGCATCGGTAAGGACGATACCCGGGGAGACTGCATTGGCGACGATATTTTTGGGTGCCAGTTCTACAGCCAGGTAGCGAATGACTGCTTCTTGAGCAGCTTTGCTGGCGCCAACCACCACATAATCGGGTAAGACGCGGGTTGATCCTGGGCTGGAGACGCTGACAATGGCTCCGCCTCCGCGTTTTTCCATCAATGGTACTGCTCGTTGGGCGGCAAATAAGATCGAACGGGCGTTGATGTTCATTGTCCAATCCCAGCCGCGCGGTTTTTGAGCCATCACCGGGCGGTTGTAACCGGAGGCGGCGTTGCACACCAGGATATCCAGAGCACCAAATTCAGCCTCGATCTGGTCAAACATTTTATGCATGTCATCGAGTTCACCTACGTTAGCCCGAATAAGCAACGCTTGACGCCCCAGGTGGTGGATCTCTGCCACTGTCTCTTGTGCTGGGGAGCGGTTGCGAAAGAAATTGATGATCACATCTGCGCCGTTTTGGGCAAAGTGCAGCGCAATGGCGCGTCCAATGCCGCGCCCGGACCCAGTCACCAGCACGATTTTATTTTTAAAGGGTTGTTGGTCCATAATCGCGTGGGTAGCGTTCGCATCGCTCATGGCAAGGCGTGAGGTCTGAAGGGTAACGAGGTAACTGTGGCTTGCGCGCCTGAAACATCCGATTTGGCGTCAGTCGATAGAGGTGTGCCGGGCTCATGATAGGGACGTTTGACAACCCCCAGGGCAATTGGGCCGAATGTGGGAGAAGAAACAACGCTAGTAACCGTCCCCACAGGTTTGCCCTCCACCCAAAGCTTCTCCCCCTGGGGGAGCAATGCTTCTAGTTGCAAGCCAACCAGGTGCTGGGTTACTTTGTCATAGGTAATCTGCCTGGCGATGATCTCTTGACCGGTAAAGCAACCTTTCTCCGTAGCAACAGCCCATGTCAGACCCGTTTCTAGGGGAGTATATTGGTTGTTGAGCTCAGATTCAGCCCCGGGGATGCCCGACTCAACGCGCAGAACCTCGTGAATATCAGGAGTGAGCTCTGCAACTTCGTACGAGTGCAAGGCTGCCAGGAGTTCGCCAGCTTGATCAGCAGAAGCCAGGAGCAAATAGCCAGTACCTAGAAAGCCTCTCCGCCCGATAACCCGCAAGTGACCATCGTGAAACATGGTGGTTATACTCTCATCCAATACCGGAGTGTGATCGAAGCCCAGCTCATGGAGCAGCTCACCAGCCTTCGGTCCCTCCAACTCAAACTGGACAAAATCCTGGCTAAGCTCCTGAAGGGAAACTTTATCCATGAAAAAGATGCGGCTCCTCAGGAAATGAGCAGTACTAGCTGCGTAGCCAGGTAGGGTAAGCGCATTCAAACCTGAGCCTTCCTGGAACAGGGTGAGGACATCCAGGATCCTGGCATTTGCATTCACCAGCACGCTCACCAGGGCGCGATCTGGTGTAAGCAGATGGATATCGTTAGTGCTCTGGCGCTGTAAAAATGGGCTTTGGTCAGGGCCCTCGAACCTGAGAACACCAGGGTCTTTGACCCTGAAGAAAACCTTACCTTCCAATGCAGCCCGGTAGGCAGTATTTGCCGGGTCGGTTGTTATTGCCATACGCGTACCTCTCAATAGTTAAAACGAAAGGCGTAAAACGCAGCCAGTGTGCTCACGTTTTACGCCTTTGATGCATGGCTCAAATTTCAAGCCGCTAGGGCTTGCGGAACGGGCGTCCCATGGTTCTTTGGAGTTGGTGGAGGGAAGATTGATTCGAATTCTTCTCGGCTAATCGTCTCTACCTCAAGCAGGCGATGGGCAACCTCGTCCAGCTTTTCCCGGTATTGTAACAGCAGCGATCTGGCTTTCTCGTGGGCATTGTTGACCAGCGAGCGCACTTCCTTGTCGATCTGTTCTGCAACAGCTTCAGAGTAATCGCGCTGCTCAGAGATTTCGCGACCCAGGAATATCAACTCTTCCTTCTGCCCGTAGACCATCGGTCCCAGCGTCGTGCTCATGCCCAGGCGGGTAACCATGGAGCGTGCAAGCCGGGTAACTCGTTCCAGGTCATTAGAAGCACCGGAGGTGATATCATCAAAAACCAGTTCTTCGGCAGCGCGCCCACCCAAAAGACCAATCATATCCGCGATGAGCTTCTTGCGCGGCATCAGGGTGCGATCTTCTTCAGGCAGAGCCATGGTGTAGCCGCCAGCCATACCGCGGGCGATAATCGATACCTTGTGTACAGAGTCTGCTTCGGGGAGGGCAGTCATCACGATGGCGTGCCCGGCTTCGTGGTAAGCGACGATGCGCTTTTCTTCTTCACTGATCAGCCGGCTCTTGCGCTCAGGACCGGCGATGACGCGCTCGATGGCCTCTTCCAGCTCATCTTGCCCAATCATCTTCTTGTTACGGCGGGCTGCCAGAATGGCGCCTTCGTTGACCAGATTTTCAAGATCTGCACCGACAAATCCCGGCGTAGAGCGGGCTAACACGCCCAGGTCTACATCTGGTGCCAGCGGCTTGCCCTTGATATGCACACCCAGGATCGCTTCACGCCCACGCATATCTGGACGATCAAGAATTACGCGACGGTCGAAGCGGCCTGGACGGAGCAAGGCCGGGTCCAGGATGTCGGGTCGGTTGGTGGCGGCAACGATAATGACATTCGTATCGGTGTCGAAACCATCCATCTCAACCAGCATCTGGTTCAGGGTTTGTTCGCGTTCGTCATGACTGCCGCCCAGACCAGCACCACGTTGGCGACCGACGGCATCGATTTCGTCCACGAAAACGATACAAGGGGAATGACGCTTGGCTTGGTCAAATAGATCGCGCACCCGGCTGGCACCCACACCGACGAACATTTCCACAAATTCGGAACCTGAAATTGAGAAGAAGGGTACGCCGGCTTCCCCAGAAACTGCCTTGGCAAGCAAGGTCTTGCCGGTGCCTGGTGGGCCTACCAGGAGGACACCTTTAGGAATGCGCGCTCCCAGGGAGATGAACTTTTCTGGCTCACGCAGGAACTCTACTACCTCTTCCAGCTCTTCCTTGGCTTCCTCAACACCAGCAACATCCTCAAAAGTTACGGTAGGCTGGTCACCAGTGAACATGCGCGCACGTGATTTTCCAAAGGATAAGGCGGCATTGTTGCTGCCTTGTGCCTGCCGGAAGACAAACCAGAAAACACCTGCCAGGATGACGAATGGAAGCACATAGCCAAGCACCGTAGCAATACTTAACCAGGCACTGGGAGGCTTAATCTCAATTTCAACCCGCTCTGGGTTAAGCTGTTCTGGACCAACACCCAGCGCGATCAGCTGCTCTATTAGAGTGGCATTGGCTTCTTTGTGTGATGAGCCTTCCTGGCCATCAGAGAAAATGACGCGCAGCCTGTTATCATCTTCAACAATGCGCTTTACTTTACCACTTTGAATATCTGCCGCAAGCTGATTGATTGGCAAAATTTCTTGTGCTGTAGACTGCTGGTTAAAATTGTAGACCACCATTACAATGATGGCGATAAACAGCAGGATATAGATAATCGAAGATCGATTGCGGGTTGGATTCACGTATACCTCCAAAAAAAGACAATCCGCATAATTGTATTCAGATTATACCAACCATTGGCGCAGGTAGGTAGTTGTGGGGGTGCGAATTTTGTTTTTCTAACGTCGTTCTAACAATTGTGGAAGTTGTGCTAAAAGGCCTGAAAATGGTATACAGGCGGGGTATGCCTGCCTGTATGCCCCCCTCATCATCGATGATCTATAGATATCTGCCCCAAATCAGACCTTCTAGGCGGCGCATCAGGCGACGCAAAATGGAGCGTGCCTTTGCCCAGGCGCGGTAGCTGAGCGGTAAATACAGCTTGCGACGGACAGCTACGGGACCAGTCCATTGCGCCACCGCCGCTCCCCAGGTGAGACCTGCGCCAAATCCAACAAATACAATTTTATCGCCTGGCTGTAAGCGACCATCATTGAATGCCTCGCAGGTGGCTATCGGTATGGAGGCGGTCGAAGTGTTGCCGTAACGATCTACATTGAGTACCACTTTTTCCATGGGGAAATCCAGCCCGCGCGCCGCAGCTTCAATGATGCGCTGATTCGCCTGGTGGGGGATGATCAGGGCAATATCTTCCAGCTTGAGTTTAGCGTTAGCGATCGCCTCTTGCGTGGCCTGGGTCATAACCCGCGTGGCAAAGCGAAAGACTTCGCGCCCATTCATTTGGATGTAATGTAATCCTTGCGCCACCGTATCCGCAGTTGCGGGGTGTCGGCTGCCGCCAGCCGGAAGATAAAGTGAGCTGCCCCCAGAGCCATCCGAACGCATCACAGCAGATAAGACGCCCCCCTCTTCATAGCTCATTTGGAGTACAAAGGCGCCTGCGCCATCCCCAAAGAGGATGCAGGTGTTGCGATCCTGCCAGTTGGTAAAGCGCGAGAGGGTCTCTGCGCCAATCACCAGCGCGTTATCGATGGCACCCGATTGGATCGCCTGGGCAGCCATATTCAGGGCATAAATAAATCCACTGCAAGCTGCGGAGAGATCGAAGGCGCCGGCCTTCTTAGCGCCGATATTATCTTGTACCACACAGGCAGTGGCAGGAAACAAATATTCTGGCGATGAAGTGGCAACGATGATCAGGTCAACATCACCCGGTTTGATGCTCGCCATCTCGAGCGCTTCCAGGGCGGCGTCCGTTGCCAGCGTGGCGCTGGATTGATCTGGCGCGGCGATGCGCCGTTCGCGGATACCTGTGCGGCTGGTGATCCACTCATCGGTCGTATCAACCATATGGGCAATGTCATTATTGGTAAGAACTTTTTCTGGAACGGCCATCCCCCATCCAGTGATATGGGCATAGCGTGTCATGTAACCACCTCCGCAAACTGGCTTATGATGATGGTGGCATTGTGACCGCCAAAACCAAAAGAGTTAGACATAATATGCCTGACAGGTGCCAATCGTGAAGTATTGGGTACATAATCCAGGTCACATTCAGGATCGGGATGCTCATAATTGATGGTCGGAGGCAGGCATTGGGTTAAGATCGTTTGAACACATATAGCGGCTTCAAGGGCACCGGAAGCTCCCAACAGGTGTCCAGTCATTGACTTGGTGGAAGAAACAGGGATCTGGTAAGCTTGTTCGCCAAAGGTTGCCTTGATCGCGGCGGTTTCGCTTTTATCGTTCAGAGGTGTGCTGGTTCCGTGAGCGTTGATGTAATCAATATGATTGGTATTAAGACCCGCATCTTCAAGTGCCAGTCGCATACACAAGGCAGCACCGGCTCCATTTTCCGAGGGAGCGGAGATATGGTAAGCGTCATTGGTTGTACCATAACCGGTGACCTCTGCTAAAATCCGCGCGCCTCTGGAGCGGGCATGCTCAAGTTCTTCGAGCACTAACACAGCTGAGCCTTCTCCCATTACAAAGCCATCCCGGTTCAGATCGAAGGGGCGCGAGGCGCGCTGGGGTTCTTCATTATAGGTAGAAAGTGCGGTCATGACGCTCAACCCGGCCATGGCAACCGGTATAATAGCCGCCTCGCTACCGCCCGCAAGCATCACCTCTGCCTGGCCGCGGCGGATCACCTCGACCGCCTCACCAACGGCATTGGTGCCAGAGGCGCAGGCTGTGACAACGGCCATGTTGGGCCCGCGTGTACCCAGTGTGATGGCGATCATGCTCGCTGCCGCGTCTGGGATCATCATGGGTACCAGAAAAGGGCTCACGCGCGAGTGCCCGCGCTCGTTAAAAACCTGGATTTGTTCAACCAGGATGCCCAGACCGCCGATTCCAGTTCCGATGACTGCACCGATACGATCGCGATTGCCATCATGAATGTCCAGGCTTGCATCCTGACGGGCCTGCTCCGCAGTAGCCAGGGCAAACTGTGTAAAACGGTCCATGCGACGTGCTTCACGGTTACCGAAGAGTGCTGATCCATCGAAGCCTTTTACCTCTGCCGCGATTTTTGTCTTGTAATCGCCAGGATCGTAGTGGCTGATCCGGTCGACGCCGGAATTCCCGGCGGTGATATTGCGCCACATGGTGGGGATATCATTACCAACCGGGCTGATGCATCCCATGCCTGTGATGACAACTCGTTTGCGCATTGTGTCTCCTTCTAACGCAAGTCTGCAATACTCATGGTTTACTCGGAACTGGCTCTGGGCTCCAAAAGGCCTTCGTTATCGAGGTTTATAACACCTCCAATGGGTATTGGAGGCGCGGAAGAATTCTACCATTTAATTCTCCAGGGATGTATTTTCGAAAATAGGGCAAGTTTATGAAAACAACTGAGATTCCTTCCGAAAGGAAAGTGACTATGGTGTTTCACTTACCCCGGATAGTTTTGATGGTCTGGAGGCCTTGATAGATCTGCCGAAGGTGAAGGCGATCGTGCGCGCTGATGATCGTGATGATCTCATGCAGCGTGGTCGGGCCGAAGATGGCATGCCGGGCGGGACGTTGCCAATCACTAGGCGTAAAGGATTCCAGCAGAGTGAGCAATTGGCTGCGCGCTGCAAAAAAGCGCAGCAAGGCATTGCGCCCATCTTGTTCAATATATTTTCGCTGCTCAGCCCAGGGGTCAGTATCCTGACCAGGGATGAAAGGGTTAGACTGATTCAGCACCAGGTTTACTCGCTGTAGATTTACTTCAAGGTCTACATCGCGCAAATGGCAAATGACTTCAGTAGCACACCATTCATCTGGCGCAGGGCGTTGGGTCCAATCCTCTGGTTCTAAGCCGCGACAGAACTGGTCCAACGCAGCGGGGGTAGCGCGCAGGATGGCTAGCTGTGCAGTGGGAGTCTTGAAATCGGGTTGGAGACTCTCGTCTGACATAGAATCCAGCCAGGGGAGTAAATCACCCAGAGCTCCGCTATAGCTAGGCATAATAGGGTCACTGGGATTGGTGTCGGCCTGCTCGGATATCCAGTAGGTTGCTAATCCTAGCTCTGTTGCGGGGATAATATCATTATCACGGTCGTCACCCACCATGATCACTGGCCCCTCCGGCCAGCCAAGCTGCCCTAGGAGTTCAGCCAAGTAGGCAGGATTTGGCTTGGCAAAGTGAATCGATTCCATTGAGGGGATTAACGCAAAAGAAAAGTTGTCGGGAGATAGTCCTGCCCAAGATAGCCGCTGCACGATGGCAGTCCGAGGAAATAGGGGATTGGTAGCGATTACTACACGATAGCCGCGTTGATTGGCTGCTTCGATAAGATGCACGGCATCCGTGTGAGGCTGTGTGATGGAATTCAAGGACGGATAGATCTCAGCGTAAAACTGCTCCAAAGGTTGGCGCAGAGTTAGTGGGGATACTCCCAGGGCTGGATAGAAGTACTCGTTAAATACTTCTTCAAGGGTGCAATCAGGCTGTCGATTGGCGAGCATTTGCCGCGTGCCTCCCAGTAAAGACTGGATGACCAGCTGGGGGTTGGCATAGGGAGCCAGATGGCTGGATAATGCTTGCAGATAAGCGGGCAAGAATTCTGCGATGGGATTGACAAGCAGCGTGTCGTCCAGGTCCAGCAGCAGGGTGGGTTTCACGCATCCTCTCCAGGTAGAGGCTGGTCTGGAGGCCATTCTGTGAATTGAGAGAACACATCGGGCACGGGGTGGCATTCACCGCAGCCAATGTGAGGGTCGAAACCTGAGCGGTTCGTTTTTTGGCAGGATGGGCTCACTCGCACTTCTTGCTTTATAAACGGAAAAGGTCTTGCCAGGGAAGGCTTTAGTTGCATATAAGTACAGGCGTTGGCTTGAAGGATGGCAGGTACTGGGCAGGTAAAACAGAAATCGGGCTTCCAGGGTAAAGGGGGAAGCTCAGCGTTGAGCAACCGGCACTCCTCTTTCTCACGACCGCGATAATAGTCCCCATAAAAGTAACGGCATTCTTTTCCGGCGGGTGTGCGCATAAGAAAATTATAAGGTCTGCGGATTAGTCGGGTCGAACAGGCTACCGGGGCGTTAGATCCAATTAGAGCAAGTGTGGCTATACTCGGGTGACATAAGAGGCGGAGCGAGTGTCAACGCGGATGGTATCGCCTTCCTCAACAAAATTAGGCACCTGAACCTCCAATCCGGTCTCTGTGGTAACTTTTTTCGTGACGCCTGTGGCTGTGTCTCCCCTCACAGCGATGCCAGCCTGGGTGACAAGTAAATCCACAGAGGTAGGCAGTTCAATATCCAATGCTTCGCCTTGATAGAAGGTTAGCTTCACTTCCAGGCCTTCTTTCAAGTAATTAATCGTATCCCCCAGGATATCTGAGGATATCGCTGGTTGTTCGTAGGTTTCCAAATCCATAAAGTGGTAGAGGCTACTATCGTAATAAAGAAATTGCACATTGTGGTAATCCAGGCGCACATCGTTTACCCGGTCTCCAGAGATGAAGCTTTTATCCAATGTTGTGCCGGTGCGCAAATTGCGAGCCTTTACACGAATAGTGGCTTTGCCCCGACCTGGCTTGTGGTGTTCATAATCAAGCACCTTAAAAAGGGCTCCATCCAGTTCAAATGTGGTGCCCTTGCGGAGTTCGTTGACATCGATCATAAATATGCCTCGCTCAAATGGGTGTAAGTCAGCCCTTGATTATAGCCTAGCGAAATAAGAGTGGCAAGGGGTGAGGCTGAATAACAAATCTGATGGTTTCAAAGTGTGTGCTCCTTGTGGTAAACTTGTGCGGAAGCCGATTTTTGGAAAGGAAAGGCTCTGGAAATATTAAATATGAATCAACCCAAGCGAGTGGTTTATATCGAAGACGAACAAGAGATGATCGAGCTGGTCCGTCTCATCTTAAGCCGAAAAGGCTACGAAGTCGTCGGAGCGTATGGGGGCAGAGAGGGTTTACAGTTGGTGCAACAGGAAAAACCCGATCTGGTGTTGCTGGATCTGATGATGCCGGATATGGATGGGTGGGAGGTATATCAGCAAATGAAATCCGGGGAAGCCACGCGCCACATCCCGGTCATCGTGGTGACCGCCAAAGCGCAGAGCATAGACAAAGTGCTGGGTTTGCACATCGCTAAAGTGGATGACTATATCTCAAAACCGTTCAGCCCTCAAGAACTGGTAGACAGTGTAGAGAAGGTGCTTGCCTGAAAGCATAAAAACCTGGTGGAAATTCCTGATTAACTGTTACAATTTATTTTTGTTATTGAAATCAAAGTAAACAACCGCTGATTGCAGGTCATGCCTGGATGAAACACCAGTGATAACTGTAGCCAGCGGTTTATGATGTGTATACCTGCTTGCATATGAAACCTGGTATGAAACAAGTATTGATTTATAATCAGGACAACCCGGAGCTCAAGCCCGTGCAGGCGCGTTACTGTGCCTCGTTTGCCTGCCGGTTGAGGGGCCTGACATTCCAGCGGAAACCAGCACCTCACCGGGGTTTACTGCTGGTGCAGGCGCGTGAGAGCCGCGTGGATGCAGCCATCCATATGTTAGGTGTGTGGATGGATCTTACAGCAGTATGGATTAATGAACGTGTAGAAGTCGTGGATGTGCAGCTGGTGCGCGCCTGGAGGCCTTTTTACGTGCCTGCACTTCCCGCTCGATATATTCTCGAGTTAGCTGCTGAACACCAGGCAGATTTTAAGGTTGGAGACAGGTTGAAGTTTGAAGAAGTTGCGTTGGGCTAATCTGCTCTTATGCTTGGTGATGTTGTGGCCCCTGGGTAGTGGGAATGCCCAGCAGCAGCAGCCCGATGGACCAGTATATATCGTTGAAAGTGGGGATACACTTTCTGGAATCGCACGCCGGTTTGGCGTATCGACTGACGAACTGGCGCAGGTTAATAGCATTTCTAACCTGAATCAAATTTCAGAAGGTGACCAACTGGTGATCCCGGGATTGGAGGGCGTACAGGGCTTCCTGACCACCACCTCGGTGCCATTCGGGGAAACACTTACGAGTTTCAGCCGCCGTTACCACATCCCGGAGGGAATGCTGGCTCGTTTGAACCACCTGACCAGTCCAGCCGACTTATATGCAGGTGCGTCGCTGGTAATCCCGGTGCAAGAGGAGCCAGGACCAGGAAGGCAGCGGGCTGCACTGGCGCACGGAAATTCGCTGCTAGAGTTAGCGGTGCAAATGGATAGCTCTCCCTGGAAGCTGGTGCAAGAAAACTCGTTGCACAACCAGTGGGACGTGTTAGCAGGTGAGGTGTTGCAGGTGGTGGGAAATTACCCGGATGGACCAGGGGCTTTGCCGGGCGAGATAAACTCGATAACAATCGACAGCCTTCCATTCTTGCAGGGCAAGACTGGTGTGGTAAGACTGGAGGGAAGTGATAACATCCAGCTGAGCGGCATGCTTATGGAGCATGAATTCAATTTTTACAAGGTAGATTCTAGCAATTATGTTGCCCTGCAAGGTGTGCACGCTATGACCCCGCCTGGCCTGTACCCCTTGAGCGTCCAGGGCACCTTGGAGGACGGGACGCCATTCTCCTTTACACAAAGTGTAGAGGTGGGAAGCGTGAGTTACCCATTTGACCGACCGCTGGATGTGGATCCAGCCACAACGGACCCTGCTGTCACCGGTCCCGAGGATTCTCTGTGGAGAGATCTGACCAAAACAAAATCACCAGAGAGGCTGTGGTCGCAGGTATTCAAGCTGCCTTCTACTTTGCCAGCTGCTTACTGTCTGGACACGAATGACTGCTGGTCGTCGCGGTTTGGTAATCGCCGTTCCTATAATGGCAGTCCTTACAATTTCTTTCACACTGGGTTGGATATTGTCGGGCAGGTAGGAGCGGATATATTGGCTCCCGCGCCGGGAATCGTGGTGTACACCGGGGAGCTGACTGTGCGTGGCAATGCCACAATGATCGATCACGGTTGGGGCGTTTATACAGGCTATATGCACCAGTCAGAAATCCTGGTAGCAGTAGGTGAGCGCGTGGAGACTGGCCAAGTGATAGGCCTGGTAGGCAGGACAGGTCGCGTGGAAGGACCCCATTTACACTGGGAGGTATGGGTAGGGGGTGTGCAGGTCGATCCTTTGGATTGGCTGCTGGGTGCGTATCCTGATTAATAGCTGATGTTCAGCATGGGAATTTATGGCTGGCTTATGTATCCTTCCCATCATTTTCCAGCCCGTCTGTGTTTTCTGAGAATTCTTCCATATCCTCGTATCCGGTCGAGTTATCTGGGAATTCACTGCGTGCAAACACACCGGCATGGTAATCAACCAATACCTGGCGTGCAAGCGTAAATTTGTCCTCAGGAACCAGGATTTCAACCTCCCCCAGTGGACCTACATTCAAACCCAGAGCTTTTGCATAGCCTTCCTTGGATAACACCACAGGTATGCCTTGCGCTTCAAGCAGTCCACGCAGCAACTCGGCATTTAGGTCGCCGCTGATTTTCTCTAACAAGACATACTTGTTCCTGGACATGTTGTACTCCTAGGTGGAGCTAAAGTTGAAAGGATAATATTCCGTTCAGTACGGATATTTGAGGACAGCCAAAGTAATCTTTCATAGAGTATAATATGAAGCACCAAAAAGCGCAAAAGCTTGATGATTACGAATCTATCCAGTATGAGCGCAAGTAATCTCTTTCTCATGTTAAGGAAAGATTCTATATAAGGAGCCGTGTAGTTATTTTGAAGCAAGATACAGTGATGTCTTCGTTTTCTTTGCGCGAAGATTATTGGGACAATTTTGAATTAGGTGAAGATGATCTGGAATACCTCTACAACCATCTTCTAGAAACGGAAGTGCCCATAACCCCCGGCGAACTGGTAGAGCTACTGGTTGGGGAGCGGATTCGTACGGAAAAATTAGAAATAGAACGCCAGCGTAGCTCTGGTGGGGATATGTACATGCCCAAGGAGCACTACGAGAAGTCTCAGAGACTGGTTTTTCCTCAACTGAACTGGAAACATGCGGAAGTCGTTAATGTGCGTCCGGGTCATAACCCTGAACTGGGTGCATTTCAGGTGATCCAGGTGGTATTTAAGGATGGAGAGATCCGGGAATACGCCGCCGGTTTACCTGAACACAAGCTGAATGAACCTGCACAACTTGTTGAGGAGGAGGATAACCTTAACCCAGAATTCGTCCTGGATAATTATCGGGAAGAGCTGGCGGAAAAGTTTGAACAAAGCCTGGAAGATCACGGCGATTTTGTGCGTATAGCCGGACGATGGTTCCCACGAGCGTTGCTGGTTGACATCAATATTGGTCACTTAAATCTGGCTGAGGCGGTGCTGGATATGGCTGGTGGTGGACCTCTGCCAACCAGCGTCCTGATGAAAGAGATAGAGTTGCCTGAGAATGTCAATCCCAGGTTGCTTGAATTTTCAATGGATTTGGCTCTCCAGGAGGATGGACGCTTTGATGAGGTCGGTGCAAGTGGGGAGATATCCTGGTTTTTACAGCGGCTCGAGCCCGAGCAGGTGTTGGAGCCCCCGATTTTTCTGCGTTATGCGGGTATCGATTACGAGCGTTCTGAGTTAACGGAAGAAATGCTAGCTTTGGAACGAGAGCTAGATGATGAACTTTCGCCAGTGACTGGCAGGTACCAGCATCTGGATGAAGTGGAAGTGCGCTTGATCTATCCACACTGGCGAGCAGGCACACTGCCACTCTCAGCCAGTGTGCGTCATCTATTTCCTACGGCATATGAATCTCCCCGTATTCGCTTTATGCTCATCGATGGTGAAACAGGTGATGAAATCCCCGCCTGGGTTGTGCGCACGAAGCGCTATGTTTACGGGCTTAAGGAATGGTATGAAAAATGCGGCTTTATCCCGGGCAGTATCATCCGGGTGGAGCGTGGCAAAAAACCGGGGCAGGTGCTGGTACACAGCGACCGGCGTCGCTCCAGCCGTGAGTGGATCCGCACAGTTTTGGTGGGATCAGATGGTGGTGTGGTCTATGCCATGCTGAAACAGATCGTTCAATCGCAATTTGATGAGCGCATGGCTATTGCAGTGCCAGATTCAAGTGGCATCGACCTGCTATGGGAGCGCATGGCCAAGGAAAAACCACCTTTTGAACGAGTGGTAGTCAATACAGTGCGTGAATTAGCCAAACTAAACCCTCAGGGACATGTGCATGCCACTGAATTGTATGCGGCTATGAATGTAGTCCGGCGCTGCCCACCAGCACCTATGTTGGCGCTACTCGCCTCGCGTCCCTGGTTCAGCCATGTTGGGGATTTGCATTTTCGTCACACTGAGGCATAAAGGAGTTGGATGACCAATTTGGAGGAGGGGCTAAGTGAGTAACGTCAGGCGCATCAGTCTGATCAAGCCAACAATACATACGGACTTTCACATCGATTTTGATTGGTGGAGTAAAAATGACCGGGATTGGCGCGTCTATCTTCACAGCAATCTTTGCCCAGAGCACCGGGAGGCATTTGCGGGTGTCGATTTTGAAGAGCAGGTGGATTGGGTAGACCAGGATACAGCCGAGGTGCAGCGCGTGGATGGCTTACAGCATGTTTTGATAACCCACTGTGCAAAACAACCCGAATTCATCAACCCACACTCAACCCTGGTGGATGCAACCTTTCGCATTTTCCTGGCAAATGGGAATACACCTTTGAACTCCCTGGAACTTGGTGAACGGTTAGGGCGACCGGCAATGACGATCCTGCGCACGTTTTCTGGTTCGCGTGTTTATAAAGGTTTACGCCCCTGCCTGGAATAAGACAAAAGCCCCTGTAGCTCAATGGATAGAGCACCTGCCTTCTAAGCAGATGGCTGTGGGTTCGAATCCCGCCGGGGGCGCCTTTTATCATCGCTCATGTTTGGAAATAGAGACCCTTATCTGCATTGGAAAACGGAGAGAGATATGCCAGTTGAAAGAAAGGGCTTGATAAATTTTGCAGGGGAAGATGCGACGGTCATTGGAGTAGACCTTGAAGTGGGGCAATTTGCGCCCGAATTCACTGCACGTGCCATTGATTGGTCCCTGGTCAAGGGGATTGAAAGTACGAGTGGGAAAGTCAGGATCATCGGATCGTTACCGTCCTTGAGTACCTCGGTTTGCGATCGTGAAACGCGTCGTTTCAACCAGGAGGCTGCCTCGCTGGGGGATGAGATCGCCATTTTGATGTTAAGTATGGATTTACCGTTCACGCAACGGAACTGGTGCGCGGCCGCGGGCATTGAACGGGTTACCACGCTCTCTGACTACATGAACGGCGAGTTCGGAGAGAAATACGGTGTTTTGCTGAAGGATTATCGCGTCTTCCGCAGGGCTATCTTTGTGGTGGGACGGGATGACAAATTTGTTTACGTGGAGTACTTGCCAGCCATAGGAAATGAACCTGATTACGACGCAGTGCTCAGGGCAGCTCGTGTGGCTTTGGGTTAGTGGATTATACTTGTTATTATGCTGAGACGATAATGAGCAACTTGCTTGGAGTGTTTCATGATGGAGATAGCGCTAAAACCAGATGTCAGGAAACCCGGATTTTATGTCTTGCGGGAACAAAAATCTGGCGGTACGCACCCGCTTAATTACCGCCCTTCAATGCGCTCCCCGCTCTGGCAACCGCCAACGGATGTGTTTGAAACGAGCGAAGAAGTGGTTGTACGGGTAGAAATTGCGGGCATGATCGAAGCAGACTTCACCATCATATTAGACGGGCGCAACCTTTTCATTCGGGGAGTAAGACCGGACAGTACAGAAAGGCGCGCATACCACCAGATGGAAATCCACTTTGGTGAATTTGGAACTGATGTGGAATTGCCTGGAGAGGTGGTCTTTGAACAGATTCAAGCTGTGTACAACAATGGTTTTTTGAACATTCGCCTGCCAAAAGCGAAGCCGAAACAGGTGAAAATCTATTAAGGTAGCATGTCTGCGAAACGTTGGAATATCAGCGATCTGGAGATCGAAAACTTGTTCGACCTGGATAGCAATCTGGTAGAAAGCTTGCTCTTACAGCCGATTGTCCCACAGGTGATCCAAAGCGGGAGCGAAGCGGAATTAACCGGTGAGGAGGTTGAGCAAGAGCCGCCGATTCCGTCTGTGCTACCGATCTTGCCTCTGCGAGGCCTGGTGGTTTACCCGCAAACCGTGGTGCCGCTGACAATCGGTCAACCTCGCTCCATCCGCATGGTGGATGATGTTGTCGCCAGTGATGAGCGCCTCATTGGATTGCTGGCTTCACGCGACCCCGAGTTGGAGACGCCTGATCCAGAGGATTTGTATAAGATTGGAACGGTGGCAATAGTGCACCGCTTGTTCCGCGCTCCGGACAACACCATCCGTTTGGTCGTGCAAGGGTTGGCGCGCTTTCGCGTTGGGGAGTTTGTACAGCTCGATCCTTATTTGAAGGCCAATATCGAACTGATCCCGGAGCAGGTTGAGGACGGGGTCGAGCTCGAGGCGCTGGCGCGCAATGCGCGCAGCCAATTTGAGCAGATTGCTGAGATGATCCCTTCTATCCCACGTGAGTTGGTAGCCTCGGTGTCTGCCCTGGACGATGCGATCCAAACTGTCTACACAGTGGCGAATTTTCAGCGCATGGAGCTGGAAGATGCCCAATCGATCCTGGAGATCGATTCGGTCTCCGAGAAGTTGCACAAGCTGGCGGGCTTGCTGGCGCGCGAGATCGAGGTGCTTGAAATTGGGCAGAAAATCCAAAATGAAGCTCGCTCGGAGATTGAGAAAGTACAGCGTGAATATTTCTTGCGTGAGCAGCTAAAAGCAATTCAAAAAGAATTGGGTGAGGGCGATGAGCAGAGCGTGGAAGTGGAGGAGTTTCGGCGCAGGATCGAAGCTGCCCAATTGCCGGAGGAAGCAGAGAAGCAGGCGAAACGAGAGCTGGATCGGCTGGGGAGGCTGCCCACTGCCGCTGCCGAATACGGGGTCATCCGCACCTACCTTGATTGGCTGGCATCACTGCCATGGTCGACTGCCACCCAAGATAACCTGGATATTGCCCATGCACGCCAGGTCCTGGATCAGGACCACTACGGTCTTGAAGACGTGAAAGAACGCATCCTGGAATTCCTGGCTGTGCGTAAACTGCGTCTGGAGCGCTCGGATGAGCTGGCCGAAGAAGACCATGATGAGATCAGGCGGGTGCGAGAAGGCGTGATTCTGTGCTTTGTTGGCCCACCCGGAGTGGGTAAAACCTCCTTGGGACGCTCGATAGCACGGGCAATGGGTCGTAAGTTCATCCGCATTTCGTTGGGTGGAATGCGCGATGAGGCCGAGATTCGTGGGCACCGCCGAACCTATATTGGGGCGATGCCTGGACGCATATTGCAGGCTTTAAGGCGGGTAGAATCTCGCAACCCGGTATATATGTTGGATGAAGTAGATAAGCTGGTCTTCGATTTTCACGGTGACCCGGCCTCAGCCTTGTTAGAAGTTCTGGATCCCGAGCAAAATGCTGAATTCCGTGACCATTACCTGGAAGTGGCTTACGATTTATCCCAGGTGATGTTTATTACGACTGCCAACGCATTGGAGCCCATCCCAAGCCCCCTGCGAGACCGTATGGAGATCATCCGCTTATCGGGCTATACTGAAGGTGAGAAGGTAGCCATCGCTGAACAATATTTGATTCCGCGTCAGATACGTGAGAACGGTTTGCGATCAAGCGAGGTGACCTTCACCAAACCCACCCTGAAAAAGATCATCCGCTCTTATACCCGTGAGGCCGGGGTGCGTAACCTGGAACGCGAGATCGGTTCGGCCTGCCGCAAAGTGGTGACCCAGATTGCCGAAGGGAAGACGGAGAGCCTGGAAATTCAACCAGAAATGCTGCATGATTTGTTGGGACGACCGCTTTACTTTGGTACAGAAGAGATCGCAGAGCGCACTTCTGTGCCAGGTGTTGTGACCGGTCTGGCGTGGACGCCGGTGGGAGGGGATGTATTGTTTATTGAGGCCACCGGTATGCCTGGCTCAAAGGGCTTCCAGATCACTGGCTCGGTGGGCAATGTCATGCAGGAATCGGCTCGGGCAGCACTTTCTTATGTTCGCTCTAAGTCGAAAAAACTCGAGCTGGATGATGATTTCTTCCAAAATTCGGATATACACCTGCACATTCCTGCTGGCGCACAACCGAAAGATGGCCCCTCGGCTGGTGTAGCCATGGCAACTGCATTGGTATCCCTGGTGAGTGGTTGTTCTGTCCGGGCGGAAGTGGGCATGACGGGTGAGATCACTTTGCGTGGGCAGGTCATGCCAGTGGGCGGAGTCAAGGAGAAAGTGTTAGCCGCTCACCGCTCAGGATTGAAAACCGTTATCCTACCCAAGCGCAATGAACCTGACCTGGAGGATCTGCCAGAAGAAGTGGTCAATTCCATCAAGTTTATCTTTGTTGAAACGGTTGATGATGTGTTGTACGCCGCCCTGGATAACTTCCCAAAGAAGCCTCGACGCAGAAAAACCAAGAGCCAAAAGGAAACTGTAGACAAGAATGGTAAAAGCGACGCTGATGCTGGTTGAGGATGACCGTTCAACGCTCATGCTCTTGCAGACTCTCCTGGAGCTCGAGGGCTTTCGAGTGCTTGTGTCGGAAAATTTGAGTGACATAGATACCCTGCTGGCAGGCATCCGCGCGGATAAGCCTGATTTGTTACTGGTAGATGTGCATTTGCGTAAGTATTCGGGTCTGGATTTGGTTAGACAGCTCCGCCAGGGAGGTGAGATCGGATCGACGCGCGTGCTGATGACCTCAGGTATGGAAATGAATGAGGAATGTTTCCAGGCAGGTGCGGATGCATTTCTCTTAAAGCCGTTCGTACCAGATGATCTGGTTGGCAGGATCAATGAATTGTTAACCCCGTCGAGGGGATGAAATTATTTCTTAAAGAGAGAAGATTGTGGGAAAGAAAAAAACTCGCGCCAAGATGCATTGGCGCTTAATCGATTTACACTTACATACACCCGCCTCAGGCGATTACCAACAGCCTGAAGCCAGCTATCTCGAGGTGCTGCAGCGGGCCGAAGCGCGGGGTCTGGATGTGATTGCCTTTACAGATCACAACACGATCGCGGGTTACCGGCGGATGCAGGAGGAAATCCATCAGCTTGAACTGCTGGAAAAATTAAACCGGCTGATGCCTGATGAGCGCGCCCGGCTGACGGAATACCGCCGGATACTGGGAAAGATGCTGGTACTGCCCGGTTTCGAGCTTACCGCCACGTTTGGCTTCCATATCCTGGCCATCTTCCCGCCTGAGAAATCGGTCCGTGATATCGAACACCTGCTGATTAGCTTGAATATACCCACCGAGAAACTGGATGAAGGCTCAGCCCTGATTGGAGCTTCTAGCGACGTGCTGACAGCCTACCGGCTAATCAATCAAGCGGGTGGATTGGTAATTGCCGCGCATGCCAATTCGAGCAATGGGGTGGCGATGCGGGGTTTTCCGTTGGGCGGACAAACCAAGATCGCCTATACCCAGGATCCAAACCTGCATGCCCTGGAAGTTACCGATCTGGAGGTGAAGGGCAGACGCAGCACGGCTACTTTTTTCAGTGGCACCAAACCTGAGTACCCGCGCCGCATGCATTGCATCCAGGGATCAGATGCCCACCGCCTGAAAGTGGACCCGCAGCGTAAGAAGAATCTGGGTGTGGGTGATCGTGTTACCGAGGTGCTGTTGCCGGAAACCAGCTTTGAAGCGTTGCTTGAATTGTTCTTGAGCAACGATTTTGCGCGCACACGCCCGCAGCGCCCAATTGAGGAACCGGCCTTTGATTTTGTCCAGGCGGCGCGTGAGGAAGGTTCCAATATCGTGCAGGATTTCCATGATGGTATGTCTGTGCGCGGTGGCAAGCGCTACGCCATCATTGCGGATGTATGTGCCTTTGCAAACGCCAATGGCGGCACATTGTATGTTGGTTTGAGCAGCGATCCGAAAAACCAGATAGCTGGCATCCAAAATCCAGAGGGATCGGTCGCCCAGCTGGAGAAAGAGATTAACGATCGCATCAGCCCACCACTGCAGTGCACGCTGGATGTGCATGAAACGGCTGGCAAGAACGTAATCCGTATCCTGATCCCACGCGGCGACGACCCGCCTTATGCTGTAGATGATAACAAAATCTACGTGCGTTCGGAAGCAGACACCGGGCTGGCTGTGCGAGATGAGATTGTCGATTTAGTGATGCGTGGTCTGCCCCAGCCTGCAGCAAAGGCTGACCAGATTGAAGGCCCGGCGGCGCAACTTGGCGAGCCCGTTGAACCGGTCTCCATGGAAGAAGTTGTCAAGCAACCACCACGCACCGGGGTGGAAATCGTCTCGGTGGAGGAGCGTAGCGGAGGAAGCTATTACACAGTCCGGGACCTGCGCAATGGCAATGTGGTCAAGAACGTCACTCAAAAGTCTGCCAGACGGCTGTGGCATTATGCTATTACGAGCTTTTCTCAATATCCGGATAACCTTGCCAAAGCCAACGTCAACTGGGAAGGCGAGCTCGGGCTGGTAAAGAGATGGAAGCAAGGTAAAAGCGTGCGCTATGACCTGGTTCAGCGAGTCAACAGCGATTACCGGTACTATTTTGGGGTCACCGATGATGGCATTCACGGACCCTGGGAGAAGCTGGTTGGCAGGGAAGATGAGTGATGCCTTTCCAGTTATACGCGAATTTCGTTTTAACGAGGATTACCAGGCAGTCATAGACCTGTGGTCTCACTCTGGTCCGGGTATCCATGTGCGCCGCTCGGACGAGCCAGAAGAGATCCTGAAGAAGCTTCAGCGCGATCCGGATCTGTTTCTGGTAGCTGAGCTTGATGACCAGATCGTGGGGGCTGTCATGGGTGGTTACGACGGCAGGCGAGGCATGATGTATCATCTGGCAGTAGCGCAAGACTATCGACGGCACGGTTTCGCCCGGCTCCTGGTGACGGAATTGGAAAAAAGACTGCGCCTGAAGGGATGTATTAAATATTACCTGCTGGTGACGAAAGAAAATGAAGGTGCCATGCGTTTTTACGATGCCAACGGCTGGGAGCACATGGACCTGTATGTATACGGAAAGGATTTGTGAAATCCCCGTCTTTTTCTCGGTGTGTAGGTCTGAGAAGGTGAATCTATGCAGCTGCGTTTTGGTATCTTAACCGTCTCCGACCGGTCCGCCAGGGGCGAGCGCGCCGATACTTCCGGTCCAGCCCTGGAAGCGGTGCTGGTGGGGCAAGGCTGGAGCGTAGTGTCCACGGATGTGCTTCCGGATGACCTGATGACACTCAGCGATAGGTTAGCCAGCTGGGCCGATTCTGGTAAGCTGGATGTGATCCTGACCACGGGCGGGACGGGTTTTTCCCGCCGGGATGTGACCCCAGAAGCGACGAACGCCATTATCCAGCGCCCGGCACCAGGCCTGGCAGAAGCCATGCGGGCAGCCAGTTTGCAACTCACCCCCCATGCCATGTTATCCCGGGCAACTGCCGGGGTGCGTGGCGCCTGCCTGGTTGTCAACTTACCTGGCAGTCCCAAGGGGGCGGTGGAGAACCTGCAAGTGATTCTGCCGGTGCTCCCGCATGCTGTACAATTGTTGCGAGAAGACCCGCAGGCAGAAGCAGGGCACCAGATGCATTAGGGTTTGCTTAGATCGCAAATTTGTTGAGATTCTTGTAATTTATCGAGTGTATAATTGGTGATATGGAAGATTTCCGCAGCGAAATTTACCCTGATCAAGAGTCGGCAGCCAATGTAGAAAAGCCAGGTGGTCTGCGGCACTTTTTGATTGACGTCTTTGAGACGGTCTTGCTTTCCTTGCTGCTTTTCTTGGGCATCAATGCTGTCTCGGCGCGCATCCGTATCGAATCGGTCAGCATGCAGCCCACACTGTATGAGGGGGATTTTGTCATCGTCAATAAGCTGGCGTATAACTTTGGTGAACCCAGCCGGGGAGACGTAATTGTTTTTCGTTATCCACCAGACCCAGAGCGCGAACCCTATATCAAGCGCGTCATTGGGCTGCCGGGTGATAGGGTCTCTGTGCAGGAGAAAAAAGTCTTGATCAATAATGAGCCGATGCTGGAGCCCTATATTAGCGCGCCACCTCTTTATGAAGGCACCTGGATTGTGCCGGAAGGATCACTGTTTGTTTTGGGGGATAATCGCAACAGCTCTTCGGATTCGCATTCCTGGGGGATGGTGCCGTTTGATAACGTGATCGGGAAGGCTGAGGTGGTCTACTGGCCCCCGGAGGAGTGGAAGCTGCTGAACCAGGTCACGGCAGTGGCAGCGGAACCCGTACTGCCTTAAGAATCAGATAAAATCTCAATAACAGGTGGAGGCTTGATCTTCCACCTGTTATTAATTGGCTAACCGGGAATTCTCCGGAGAAGGACGCGGACGACCGCGGATGGGCGTGGATAATAATGCTAAGAGAGATTCCTTAGAATATTTTGGATTTCTTTCAGCACATTGCTCCAGGTTTCCGATAATTTGAACACCTGGCTGATCAATGGGAGAAACAAAGCCAGATTATTAATGGCGAATTGACGGCGAATTCTCACGTCAACTGGCCATGTGGGCATGCGCTCGATTGACCAGTAGCGTTCGATAATTAATTCATATTCGTCTTTCAAGGTCTTACGTGCAGCTTCACTCTCCGCCTGGATGATTTCCGCCTGGATCGCTGCAGCTCGCTGGCTGATAGTATCGGCTTCCTGCAAAAGCTGCTTTTTTTGAGCCTGCATTTCTTTATGGAAAGTCCACATTGGCAGGAAAAAGGCAAGAATCTCGAAAAATAAAGCGGCGACCATTAACACCAGATACGGGTCACGCCAGTTTGTGTAACGTCCGATCAGCGGTATGATGATCCACCAAGCCGCCAGAAATAGTGCTGGAATGGCGACCAGCATAGCCTGGTAAAAATACAGATCGCCGATGGGCTTGAGCCCAGCCACCCCATCCAAATGCCCCGGTTGCACCAGGATTGATATTTTTTCCACCCGGAGAAGCGAGCCCAACCTGCCGTAGAGGACAGTCCGTCCTAGAAGGCGCCCCACGAAATATGCCCCAAGCATGGCTGGAAAAGTAAAAAATGGCTGGCGAACCAGGGCTTCCTGAATCCCAAAACCGAGCAAGAATGCGGCAAGTGTCAATAATCCTAATAATATCCCGGTCCAGTCCGCCCACCGCTCGGACCTGGTTTTCAAATTCGTATTAAAAGTTGTGAGCTGTTCGGGAGAGGATTGAAGAGTGCCGCGGTGAATCAGCCGATCGATGGTTTCATTCACTTTAGCAGGAATGGTAAAAGCCAGGCGGAGAGCAATGATAAATGTCAGTTCGCCCGAGATGAGCAGCGGATCCCACCTGGTAAAATCGAAGCCAAACAAGAAATACTCGTTTAGAATCAATCCAACTACCATTAAAGCCAGGAATAATGCAAATCGTTGCTGAAAAGCAGCCTCGAGCCGAGTTATCCAACTTTTTACCGTGTGCAAGCTGAGCCTGCCCGCCATAAGCACTCCTTGGCAAAACTTCCGAAGTAGTGGTTTCTAAGCTGCCTCAAATCAAACTGCCAGGTAGCAAGTTTTAGATCAATTCTGGAAGAGCTGGCGAGCGATGACCAGGCGCTGGATTTCGCTGGTGCCTTCGCCGATGGTCATCAGGCGGGCATCGCGGTAGATGCGCTCGACGGGATACTCACGGCTGTAGCCATAACCGCCATGGACCTGGATGGCGTTGCGGCAAACCCGCTCGGCCATCTCGCTGGCGAACATCTTAGCCATGGCAGCTTCCCGGGTAAAGGGGCGCCCTTGTTCTTTGAGCCAGGCAGCGTAGTAAACCATAAACCGGGCAGCCTGAATCTCGGTGGCGGCATCTGCCAGCATCCACTGGATGGCCTGGTGATCGGCGATGGGCACGCCAAAAGTGGTCCTTTCCTGGGAGTAGCGCAAAGCTTCTTCGAAAGCCGCCTGGGCCAGCCCAACCGATAGGGCTCCAATGCTGATGCGGCCACCATCGAGCACGGTGAGAGTCTGCTGCAGACCGTGGCCTAATTCGCCTACCAGGTACTCAACCGGGACGCGCACATTCTCGTAGGTAACGGCGTGCGTGGGTGAGCCTTTTAAGCCCATCTTCTTCTCGGCGGGGGCAATATGCAGACCGGGAACTCCCGTCGGCACTACGATCAGGTTCAAGGAGCGGGAGCCACCTTTCGGGTCGGTGCGCACCAGGGTGACGATAAAGTCAGCGATGGAGGCGTTGGTACACCACATTTTGGGACCGTTCAGCACCCATTCATCGCCTTCCCGGTGGGCGCGCAGGGTGACGCCTCCCTTCAGGTCGGAGCCGGCAGCGGGTTCGGTCAGCGCCAGGGCAGCCAGCTTGCCCTGGCCTGTAGCGGCTGGGGGCAGAAAGCGGCTTTTGAGCTGCTGTGAGCCAAATAAAGTGATAGGCGCACAACCCAACCCATTGTGGGCAGCGATAGCCAGCGCAGTGCTGCCGCAGCCCCAGCCCAGCTCTTCAATGCCAATCGCCGCGCTGATGGCGTCCACCCCGGCGCCTCCATATTCTTCCGGCACGTTCAGACCCAACAATCCCAGCGGGCCCATCTTGTGGACGGCGGTCTCGTTAAACTCGCTGTTTTCGTCCACTTCACGGGCTTTGGGTTTGACCTCGCGGGCGACAAAATCGTGGACGGCGTCCCGCCACATGCGTTGTTCTTCGTTTAGATCGAAATGCATTTCATAGCCCTCCCGTGTGCGTTGTTTTTCCTGCCCTACGGCTGATCAGCATGTATCACCGCATTTTCAGCTTCATTGACACTTCTCTTCCCGGGCAAAGCGGCTGTTCTTAGCGGCTGTGAGCAACAGCTCGGCCAACTTCTCAGCCTGATCCACCGTCAGGAAGATATTGGTTTCATCATGAATAAAGATTTTTTCTTCTTCTGGACAATCTTCGACGAGAGAGATACAAACATTGTCTTCAAAGTCGCAGTCTGGTTCTTCGTAGAAGACCTGCACTTGCAAGCTGTCATCCAACAGATGAAGGATCATGGCTCACACTCCACAGGATAAGTGTTGGCTAAGCTGGACTGGCGCTGCCCCATGTATGGTATCCCTCTGAATGTTACCATAAACACGAAGTGCCTGCAGGTGCTTCGCAATACTATACAGAAGTGCAGGGCTACCCCTGCTGTGAAGGACGTGCCAGGCTGACGATCAGGTCATCAGGCACCTGGATGGCGACGACCTCGCCGCGCGCGCACACCTGACCCTCAGCAACCAGTTCCTCGCTGATCACCACCTTCCTGCCCTTGATCTCTTTCACCCGGGCGCGCACTTCCAGGATGGTATCAATCGGGGTGGGGCGCAAGTACTCCACATGCAGCGTGCCCGTCAGAAAGCGTAAAGGCGGCTGGCTGTCCATGGTGCGCCCCTCTTGGCGGTAAGCAGCCGCCGCGGCGGTGCCTGTGCCGTGACAGTCGATCAGCGAGGCGATCAGTCCGCCATACACATAGCCGGGAATAGCAGTGTGATAGGGCTGCGGCTTGAAATGGCAGACCGCCTCGTCGCCATCCCAATAGCTCTTGATGTGGTGTCCGTATTCGTTCAGCCGCCCACAACCGTAGCAGTGGCTGGAGTAATCGGGGTAGTAATCCTGGAAGGCCAGCTCTGTCATGCTTCTCTCCTGTGAAGTTAATGTGCCAGTTATTCCAAGCAGAAGCCTTGACCCCCGCTCAGCTCTGGCTTCTCCTCCTGAGCCTTGCGCAAGACTGCCTGCTCAGGCTTTTCCCCGGAATCCAGGGTGCCGGCGGGAACCTGCAGCCCAGGGTGGGGAAACCGGCGTGCCTGAAGACCAGCAGCTTATCTTTCTGGTTGATAGAAGCGACCACTTCGCGTATGGTTTTGGATGACATGCTTTGGTACAGTGGGCTGGGAGCGGCTGTTCTAGAGAGCCCGCTCTCCTGGGGCAATTTCCTGGTAAGCCGTGTAGGTAATCCGGTCTGGATCGCGATCGAGGAAAGGTGCCAGGACCTGGTCTTCCCATGTTTGCCAGGCGGG
>CP070639.1:310186-335622 GCA_020354045.1 Anaerolineales bacterium
GGGAGATGCGCATCTCCCCTGCCACCGATGCAGGGGAGCCTGGACAAGATGGGCTGGTGTACTACAACAAGCAGGTAGGGTCGCTATCGGCTGGGCAAACATTCAGCCTGTCGTTCGAGTACCAGAAGGAAGGTGATGCGCTGAGTGCAACCAACCTGCCGGTGCAGCCAAGCGCACCAGTGGGCGAGCAGGCCTTCGGGCAAAACAGTCTACGGGCCGCGCTGCCCTGGTTATTAGGTATTCTGGGAGTGGCGCTGATTGTGGGGGGCGCGGTGTGGTATTGGAGGTCTGGCAGAAGCAGTCCGGCTGCTCAAAAACCACGACGTCGTGGTCGCAGATCTGCGGAACGGGAAAGTGCTCCTGCGGCGGTGGAGGGGCATGTGTACTGCCACCAGTGTGGCAAGCGGGCTGCGCCGGGGGATCGTTTCTGCCGCACCTGCGGTACGCAATTGAGGCTCAATTAAGTAAAATGCTGTGTCCCCAACTTGTGCACCTAAAGGGTAGATAGAAATACTTAAAAACTATTGGGCGAGCTCGTGTTTTTGAGCTCGCCCAATAGCGTTAGCATAACGCGCGGTTACTTAGAATAGAAGTAACCCAGCCTTATCCTGGCCTTTTACTGTCCTAAACCAGCAAGAGCTGCTTCAAGCAAGGCTTTGGCATAGGCTGAGTTGTGGACACCCTTGCTCTGATCATACTCGACCAGTTTGTAGTTCCACATGGCTGAAGCGACCCCTTCCGGGTACACACCTGGAATCGAGCGACCTTCCTCGTTCATGATGCCGCTTGCGATCAGCTTGTCGTGAACATCGGCAAGCATTGTCTCGATCTCGGTTTGCACGCCGTTCATGTCGAAGTTCTCAGCGTCCGCATGGCAGGCCTGGCAGCGCTCCACCTCGGGCTCATAAGTGTGGCTGCGTTCTTCGCCCATGTGGCAGCCCACGCAGGTATCTTCAACCATATTGTAGTGGGCGCTTGGGCTCCCTTCCACACCCAGTCCGCCTACGCCGAGCAGCATTTGGGACTCAACACCGTAGTGAGTACCGAAGCGGGTATTGGTACCAAGATCGATGTTCCCATCGACGGCAACCGGGAGTTCGTTACGGATCTGGTGGCAGTTAGCGCACAGGTTGCCATCGCCGCCGTCGTAGGTCCCACCAGTCATCTCCATTGGCGCTGGTTGTGCGTTACCGGTCAAGGCGAAATCGGCGCCAGTGTAGGTAGTGTGGATCTGGTGGCAGGTGCGGCAGTTATAGGGCGAGACGTTCACGATGCCTTCCACCGACGGGTCGTGTGGCGGTAGTCCTGCATCGATGCGGGCCTTGGCACCCTCGCTGCCGTGACAGCCGGCGCAGTTAGTGCTTTCACCTCTTACGAAGGCCTCGCCTGTTCCGTGAACGGAGACCTCGCGAAATTGGGCTTGCTTGGAGACAATTAAGGTCGTTTCATTATGGCACTGCGTACAGGTCAGCTCGCCCATCTCGGCAGCTGCGCCAGCCGGCCCAGCGGATCCAGCTGGCCCAGCCGGTCCAGCCGGTCCGGCAGGCCCAGCCGGCCCAGCGGGACCCTGGGGGCCAGCGGGCCCGGCAGGCCCCTCAGCGCCAGCACAGGCTGCCAGAGCCAGTGCCAGGATCAGGAGCAAGGTGCCTATCAATGCATATTTGATCTTCATGGACATTCTCCTCTCAAGAATATTGGATCTCTATGTTCAGAAAGGTTGACTACTTGTGGCGAAATTGGTTTTAGTATATTTTCTCGATTGCCTCCTTTGGCGAATAACCACTCACCTCACCTGTGACCTGACTGAAACCCCCATGTGGCTACCCAAGTAGAGCTGCCAATAAAATAGGGGTTATTACTCTAGGTATTATACCCTATTTATGAGAATTAGATGAGCGTAAAAACAGCCGCTTTCGGTTCTGATAGCAATTCGGTTTACGAATTTTTTGCTGGTTATCAGGCGCCAATATGTTAAAAGTAAGGAGGCTGCCTGGAGTAGGCAGCCTCTTGTTGTTGCGATACCTGCTGTGTGCGTTCCTGTCTCGGAGATCACACAACAGCGCTGATTAATCGCGGTTGTCTAAGCCACCAGAATCCTACTGCTCTAAGGCTGCAAAGGAGGCTTCAAGTAAAGCCCTGGTGTAGGCCGGGTTGTGCACGCCCAGGCTCTTGTCCTCGTGGGCGATGTAGATCCAGTTGAAAAGCGCGGTGGCTACATTCTCGGGGGCTTCGGTGACAGTTGGGTGACCATCTGGACCGATTTCACTGAGCACGCCCTCAGCAACCAATAGCGCCCCAAGTCGATCCAACTCAGCCTGGATTTCGGTCTGGGTGCCGTTGATGTCGAAGTTCTCAGCATCCGCATGGCAGGCCTGGCAGGCGGCAACGGCCGGCTCAAAGGTATGGCTGGCGTTTTCACCCAGGTGGCAGGCCACGCAGGTATCTTCCACCATAGCGTAATGCGCGCTGGGGCTGCCTTCGGCACCGGCTCCCGCCAGACCAAGCAGCATGGAGCTCTGCGGACCGTGGTGGGGGCCCCAGTGGGAGGTGATCCCGGTGATCATGCCGTTTTCAGCAGCGGGGAAGACGCGCCGCGGCTGGTGGCAGTTGACGCACAGGTTGCCCTCGCCGCCGTCATAGGTTGCGCCTTCAACTGCGTAGAGCGCCACCGGGTCAGTAGTCTCCAGGGCCCAGTCGGCGGAGGTGTAGCTGGTATGGATCTGATGGCAGGCGCGGCAGTCCTGGCGGGTGGGGTTGGGATCGCCAGCCTCAACTGCGCCCGGATTTCCACCTGCAGCAACCATGGCGCTGAAAGCGCCGCCGGAGTGACAGCCAGCGCAGCTTGCGCTGCTACCGCGTACGTAGGCCCCACCGGTGCCGTGCAGAGACTCGCTCCAAGCGGTTTGCTTGCCAGTAAGCAGGGTTGAGTCGGTGTGGCACTCCGCGCAGGTCAGCTCACCCATCTCGGCGGCTGCGCCAGCGGGCCCAGCAGCTCCAGCAGGTCCAGCAGGCCCAGCAGGCCCAGCAGGCCCAGCAGGTCCAGCGGGACCCTGGGACCCAGCGGGTCCGGCAGGTCCCTCAGCGCCGGCACAGGCTGCCAGGGCCAGTGCCAGGACCAGGAGCAAGGTCCCCAGTAATGCATATCTGATCTTCATTGACATTCTCCTCTCAAGAATAGTGGATCTCCTTGTATAAAAAAATTGACAACTTGCTGTATGTTTGGCTTTTTGCTAGTCAGGCACCTCCTTTGACGATTACAATTGTTATAAATGTCGCGATTAAACCGCGGAGCACCCAAAATATGGGGTAGATATCCCAACCATTTTACTGTATTTATGAGAGCAGGATTAGTGGCAAATGTCACATTGTGTCATGACAAAGTTGATATTATCAATGGCTTGCTAAGTATATTATGATGGTCGCAATAGTAAATTCAGCGCTACTTCACAATAGAAAAGGGCCCCGAAGGACCCTTTTTTATTGACTGAGGGGGCTTAGACCCACCTGATGTGCCGGGCTTACTGGAAGAGTGCCATGATCTCGTAGATTATATCCATGAGTGTGCTGCTGGCATCCTCTCCGCCTTCGATCAGATAACCACCCTGCTTAACGTGCTGATTGAAAGAAATTAATTCACTAAACTCATCTTCTTTAATCATGACAGCGCGGTGGCAGCCACCACAGGCTCTCGAAGCAGGCCCGGTGACGTATTCCGGTACCTCACCGATTCTCCTGTCCAGGCCATTTACTGGGTCAGACGCAGAAAGCAGCCCAGGCAGCGAGGAATACTGATCTGGTACATTGTTAGTGCCTTCAAGATGGCAAGAGGTGCAGTTTGTAATGCCATGGGTAGGATATGGGAATTCGATGTGATGCTCGTAGTGCAAGGCTTGCACTGGATCAGTGAAGTCGATATCGCCGATATCAAAGGCCTGGAATGAATGGATCGCATGGACATAGGAATCGATCGACCTCGACTGCATTTCCAGATGAGAACCACCACTCTTTGTTATGTGGCACAGCCTGCAGACCACGATATTTCCGCCTCGATCTGGTGAGTGGAAGGTGGTTGCAAGCGCCTCATGGCAGTTGTTACAACCATCCGTAACCTTCGCGATGGGATTATAGAAGTCATCAGCAAATGCATTGGCACCCAGGTCGAAGGTCCTTGAAGGAGCATTCAGTGCAAGCGTAACGCCCTCCGCGTTTTCCAGAGCCGGCATAACGCCAATTTCCACACGCTTAACTGTGCCATCGGCAATTAGGTCAGCCCAGCTCGACAGGTCTGCTGTGACTTCCCATTTACCGCCAGATGCCGATACCGTTGTGAAGCGCGGGTGCTCTTCACCTACGCCATATTCCAGGGCTCTCTGGTCGTTGCGGTCGATAGTGCCATCAGCGTTATCGTCAAACAGCCGCTCGTGCGGGCCGATGATGTAGTCCTTTGTATCCCAGCCGTACAAACCAACCATCACGGTTGGGGCAATGTCGGCTACATCGAGCCCTTCAAGATCAGGGGACTCAGCTGCACTGAACTGGATATTCAGCAGGCTGCCGTCAAAGGAGGCACTGTCAACGGTGGTCGAAATGGCTTCAGAGTACTTCAGCCCATCGGCAGTATAAATCACCTTGTTATAACCGGTGTGGATCTGATTAAAAGCTGGGGCTGCTTTGCCCTCGCCATGGCAAGTGGTGCAGTCCGTGGTATCCAAATCCATAGAACCATGGAGATCTGGGGGCAATATGGTCTTCAGCGCGAATGTGGTCGTATCATAGGCTGGATCTTCGTCACCTTCAACTGGTGCTACTGCACCGGTCACAGGGTGACAACTCTTGCAGGTCTTTGCCGTAAAGTTCGCGTCCGACAAGATCATATCCAGCTTGCCTTCATGGCAAGTGACACAGTTTGCCATGGATTGCGGATAGGGGAACTCCATGGCATGGGACATGTGCACGTCATTCATCAGTGACGTTTCATAGGCATACTGCTCTTGCTTCTCAGGTGGCAATTCACCTTCTTCTCCTGCTGAGAGAAACTCGGCAGCCAGCACTGGATCGTCAACCAAGAGCTGCCATTCGAAATGGCCTCCCGCGCCGTTATCGAGATGGCAGGCTTTGCAGGTGTAAAAATCATTGGTGGCATCCTGGTTCACCTGGGCATAGATGTAACCATGCTTGAGGTAGGGATCCGTGTGGCATTTCTCACAGCCATCGTTATTAGCCGCGGAAACGTAATCAACCCCGGCACCAGTTTCTGACAACGCCGCGAACGGGTATTTGGTCAAACGGATACGTGCAGGTAGCCTGCCGACGACCTCTTCTGCACCGTACAGTACGATTAGGCCAGCTGTATTGCTTATATTGGCGTTGTCCCCAGCCAGGGTGCTCGTACATTCTCCAGCGCCATTGCAGGTAATATCACCTCTCAGGGAAAGTCTTGCGCCAGCCGGCTCGAACTGGAACTTGGTCCCAGTATAAGGTACAAAGTAAATGCCCAAAGAATCTGCGTCGTTGGCGTTGAATGGCGCCCCATTCTTGGTCATTTTGAAAGTCACGACGTGTGAGCCTGCAGAATACCTGTAGGCCAGATCAGTAACTTGAATGACACCGTCCTGATACAACTCATCATAGGAGGCCTGGTGCTTTGCGCCAGCACCCTTATGACAAACTGAACAGGACTCGGGCTGGACAGCGGGTTCCAGCACAAGGACTTCTCCAGGTGCTCCAGACTCGCCTGCGGCACCAGCAGCCCCAGGGGGCCCAGCAGGTCCCTGGGGCCCGGGGGGGCCGGCGGGACCCTCAGCACCAGCACAGGCTGCCAGTGCCAGTGCCGATACCAGAAGCAAGGTCCCTAGGATTGCATATCTGATCTTCATAGACATTCTCCTCTTAAAAATTGTGAATCTCTAACTCAGAATGGTTGACAACTTGGGGTGTGTTTGATGTATCGATGAATAGGCACCTCCCTTTTGACGAGTGAGAGCGTCATGAACGCCAGCGATTAAACCGTTAGTTACCCAATAAATTGGGGTTAACACAATAAATATTCTACATAAATTATGAGAGCAGGATTAGTGACAAATGTCACAAACAAATGTGACAAAGATGTGATATTTAGATTTGCGCAGCATGATAACGAAATGCATAGAAAAAGGGTGTGCCACTCCGACACACCCTTTTTCCTTGGCCTCACCGCTTTCTATAAATGTTGCAGTCACCAGCTGCGCATAAAAGCCCGGAGATCGTTGATATTATCAGAAGTCAGCAATGCATGAAAAGAGGGCATGCCCTGCGCACCATCACGAATCCCGTTGGCGAGGCCTTCATCCTCTGCTGTGCGGACGTAATCCTGGAGGATGAAGCCATCGCTGAGTGAGGTTTCTCCATGTAAACCATATAGTGTCGAAACAACGGTGATTCGACGCAATATTCAGTTTTTGCAGACTCTAACCAGCAGTGCCCAATTTTATTCAGCGGTATTGAGTCCATCCCTTGTTAAGGTTGCATCGCCATCAATTTCCAAATGTGCCCATATAGGTTAATACCTGCCACATTTGTTCATTTGTAAGAGTTTCCTTCCAGCCGGGCATGGCTTGATAACCTTCCGCAGTGACGCACAGTGCCCCGCCACTGTTCACTCGCAAATCATTGACGGCTTCGGGAGTGGTGAAATCTGGTGTGTTTGGAAACGCACCTGAGCCATCCGAGCCATGACACATGCCGCAGGACTGTTCATAGATGGCATTACCAGCCTGGATAGCAGCGGCATCACCCCAGTTAAAAGGGTTGGTTTGTGAAAGGTAGTCTTCACTACAGACCAATTCTGCTTCCTCAACAGTTGGCTGGGGGATGCTTTCCACTTGTTCCATTAAACCGGGATCATAAGAGAATGTGCGCAGATAATCAATGACTGCCCAACGCTCTTCTTGCGACAAGCGCCCTTGCCAGGCCGGCATAGAGCCAACACCTTGGGTGATGACTAAATAAAAATCACGCGGTGCGCGGTCGTCCATATAGCGCAGGTCAGTGAAATCTGAGGCGCCTAATACAGTGCCTATCCCATCCTCCCCGTGGCAGGCCGCACAATTTGTTTCATAGATATGCTTGCCATTGGCAAGTGTGTCGGCATTGGTAGAAAAACGCCACAGGTAGAATAGGACATCCCAACGTTCATCGGAGGTCATTCTATCCCTAAAAGGTGGCATTTCGCCACGCCCTTCAGTGATGATCGCATAAAATGAAGTGGGTGTCTCGCCACGCATATAATCCAGATCATTGAAGTTGCGAGCACCGGGCACCACACCATTCCCATCCGTACCATGGCAATCAGCACATTGCTCGTCATAAATAGGCTGACCCAATTCAGCGGAGGGTGGCCGCGCAGGATAGCTGAGGATAGTGAAGGAGGGTGTTTCAACTGCAACAGGCAGGCTGACCATTTCAGTGGCCGGAATGAGTGTTGGTATAGGGGTGGGACCATCGGGTAAGCTTTTGGGTCCAGAGCATGCTCCCAACAGCAGGGCTACAACTGCAAATAGTATTAGGCTCTTTTGATGTTTCATTACATACCTCTTATTATCTTGGCGGTAGGGTACGGACATAGTTGATGACATCCCAACGTTCGCGTGGCGTAAGGCTCTCTGCCAGTGAAGGCATCTGGCCAAATCCCTGAACGATCGTCAAATAGACAGAGCCATCAAACTCGGCAGTGATCTGATCGGTGGTCAAGTTTTGTGGAGTGCGTTCGAAGTATTCAGCCAAAGGTCCGTCACCTTGTCCCAGCTCACCATGACAGATCTGGCAGTGGATGCTGTACAATATTTCACCGCGCTGCAAAGATACTTCGTCCGCAGGTATCGGTTTTACTGGGAACTCCTCGGGAATCACAGATATGCCTTGAACCGGTACTGCTCTAGCAGGGGGGAGCTTACGTGGCCCTTCCTGAGACCCCACCGAAGGTTGCTCAGCCATATCTGTAAGAAATGGAATCTTAATGACCTCGTAGGTAAATAGGGGGCCAATGATAAATGGTATCAGTACCAGTGCGATGATAACCAGACCGCGTTTTTGGCGCTCAGTCATAACGCCATCCTTTCCGGTTCACCAATGTGATGGGCCTTGTGAGACTCAAGCACCTGGCGCACCTGGCTATCCAGTGTAGCGGGATATTCAAGCAGTACAGCCAAATGGCCAGCTGTGACAAGTTTGTGATAGGGGGCTGGACCAAAGCGAGGGAAATTCATCTCCCACAGTACACCCAGAAAGGTGGATACGATGGTAGCCATCATCGTGAAAACAAAGATAATGATGGCGGCAGGTGGAAAGCCAACCGGGGGATGTCCACCTATATCCAGACGATAGAGGTGTGGCGTGATAACAGCCAGGAACAGACCGAAGAGGAATCCTGCCAGTGCCCCAACCGCTACTATGTAGGGCAGAGTTAGCCATTCCACCTGCCGCCCCAGCGCGCCGTGGGGGTATGGTACACCCGTAATGACCACCATCTTTTCATCATCGATGCCCAGCGTATGTAGCTCATCGATCGCCTCGGCTGTATCGGTGCTTTCGTGAAAAAGTGCGATTAGATTATTGGTTTTATCCATATGCTCTCTCTATAATCTATTTGTGAGCACGGTTTGACATCTCACTCGATTTCCGCAGCGGTTGGCACAAGCAAGCGACCGATGCGCCGCAAGGTATAGCGCAAGCGACCTTCCTTGATCTCCCATACTGGAACAAATGGGATGATGCGGGAAAAGAGTGTATACAACAGCGCAAACCCGGCAAAGGTCATGGCAACGATGCTGATCTCCACCCAGCTTGGACGGTAGGTACCCCAATTAAAGGGCAGGTCGTTGCGTTGCAGGCTTCCAATAACGATCAAGGCGCGCTCTGTAAACATGCCTACATTCACTAACAATGTGGTTCCCAGCAACAACACCGGAGTGGTGCGGACGCGCTTGAATACCAGCAATATTATCGGGATGATATTCGCGCCCATTTGAAGGTAGAAGAATGGTGCCAAGGGACCGGATACTTCTTCATGGATCAACTCACGCACAATCGGCTCATTGCCATACCACTCGACGATAAACCCAGCAAACCAGAAATACACCCATGCCATGCCGGCGACCATCACCAGTTTTCCAAGCGAGTCGAAATGCTCGGATCGCAAGAACTCTTGCAGGCGCATGCTGCGCCGTACGATGATCAGGATGCTGGCTAATGCTGAGAGGCCAGAATAGACTGCCCCAATGACAAAATAAGGGGCGAAAATAGTGCTATGCCAGCGTGGCTGGATGGTTACAGCGAAATCCCAGGAGACGATCGAGTGGACTGACAGGAATATGGGAATGATAGCAACTGAGAAAATCCCCAAAGCGCGATGGAGTTTATGCCATTCAGCTTCTGTGCCACGCCAGCCAAGAGCTAAAACCCGGTAGAGTTTGTAGCGCCAGCCCTCAGTATAGTCACGAGCCATGGCCATGTCAGGGATGAGCGCCAGGTACAGGTACAGTGAGGAGCCGATCAGGTAGGTGAAGATAGCCACCATGTCCCACATCAGCGGTGACTGGAAGTTAGGCCACATGAAGCGATTGTTTGGGTAGGGGATCATCCAATAAAACTTCCATACTCTTCCCAGGTGAATCAGAGGGTATAAACCAGCCATCATCAAAGCAAAGGCGGTCATCGCCTCAGCGCCGCGCGTAATTGGCCTGCGCCAGTCAGCTTTAAGCAATCGCAGTACCGCAGATATCATCGTCCCAGCATGGCTGATACCCACCCAAAACACAAAGGTAGTGATAAACAAACCCCAGTATACTGGTCGGTTGATGCCGGCGGTGCCCATCCCCCAGTAGATCAGGTACCCCCAGGCGTAGAATCCCCAGAGCACAATTGCACTTAAGATCGCAACCAGGATCCAGAAGCCGCGACCTGTTTTAAACATGGGTTGGAGGACTGCTTCGTTGATCTCCCAGTCTTTACGCTCTGCCAGGAGCAGCCGTTCTTCAAACTCTGGCATTTGATCAGGGTGATTATCTTGCTCAGGTTGAGTAGGTTGCACTTCAGACATTCACTTCACCTCCTTTTAGATAAATCACGCCAGGATCCGTGCCCAGTTCAGGTAGCAGACGGAAGGAACGGCGGCTATGCGCCAACTGACTCACGTGGCTATTAGGATCGTTGAGATCGCCGAAAATCAAGGCGCTGGTAGGACAAGTTTGAACACAGGCTGGCTGGATCTCTCCATCGGTGGGTGAACGCCCCTCAGCTTGGGCGTCGATTTCTACCCGCCTGATGCGCTGAATACAAAAAGTGCATTTTTCCATAATGCCGCGTGTTCGCACAGAAACATCTGGATTGAGCTGCTCAGTCAGTGGTTCTGGGAATTCTGGCCTGAACCAGTTGTAAACACGAGCCTTGTATGGGCAGGCGCTCCCGCAAAAACGAGTGCCAATGCAACGATTGTAAATCTGGGCATTCAGGCCCTCTTCATTATGGTAGGTAGCAAACACTGGACAAACAGGCTCGCATGGGGCTTCACTGCACTGCTGGCACATAATGGGCATAAAGCGTGCTTTTACATTCGGGTACTCACCCTCCCAATAGCGATGGATGATAATCCAGTGCGTCCAACGCCCGTAAGCAGCCTCTTTCTCGCCGACGATTTGTAAATTATTCTCTGCATGGCAGGCTACTACACAGGCCTGGCAACCTGTACAGCGGTCCAGATCCACCACCAATGCCCAACGTATACCTTCATCCGATTGATTCGCGTCCTTGGCCATCTATACTCTCCAAACGTGCTAATTTTTTCTTTCGTCCTGTCGGTGACAAACGTACTCGTGTGGCACCCCAGGCCAGTGATTCTGTGTCTGGGTCTGTGATGGGTGCTAATAATGCTAGAGGATTGCTACCAGTAACCGCCTGGGCAAACCGTCCGTAGTCTTGGTGACCTTGACCAATTGGAATAGCGACCACATCTGGCCTAATACCTGGGTAGACAAAAACTGAAACCTCCAATGTGCCGTAAGGGGACTCTACCAGTACGATGTCGTCATCCTCCACACCAAGTTCTTCGGCGGTTTGTGGGTTTAATTCCACCCAAATGCCCCATTGTACAGTAGTCATGGGGTCTGGCGTTTCTTGGAGCCAAGGCTGATTTGCGCCGCGTCCGTCGGTCAGGGCTACCGAAGAATATGGATACAGGTGGAATGGATACTCCTCTGGATCACCGTCAAATTGGGGGTCTACCATCGGCAAGGGTTTTTGCACGATATCAGTGGTTTCTGGCTCTTGGCGGATTTCTTTTTCAGACCACCAGCCGCCGTATTGGCGCCAGAGCGTCCAGAAGCCAGGTGGTGTACGGGCATCGAAGGCGCCCAGGCTTGAGCCGTATAACTCAGTGACCAGCTCCTGCAGGTATGATTCTTCATCTGCCCAGGGAATCGCTTCAACAGCTCTGCCTCCAAGGCGCGCAGCTAACTCGATTAAAACCTGCGCTGTAGAGCGCGTATCGTACAGAGGGTTCACGACAGGTTGCTGGCTGCTTATGACTGGTCGGTCTGTGCCTGGCGAAGGTACTTGGTACCCCCAAGATTCAAGGTATGTGTGATCTGATAGGATCAAATCTGCCCATACGGCTGTCTCGTCCACAAAGGGGCTGAAGGAGACCACATAAGGCACATGCTTGATCGCTTCGGCGAAACCCAGCGCGGCAGGTAACTCATAGAGCGGGTTGGTGCCGTGAATCAATAAGAGATCCACCTCGCCAGCGTTCATGCGCTTGATCAAATTTCTGACATCGCTCAAGGTATTAACCTCGGGTTTGCTCCTTAATGCCACAGTAGGGGCTGGAGTAGATAAGAAAACACCGCCCTGCCGGCCAATTTGAGCAACTATCCGATTGAGCGCCTGTACAGCCAGCATGCTGGCAAAGCCGTTGTGCTGTCCAGACAGATATCCTCCAGGGATTGCCACGGCTCGATCAGCATCTGCGAAGGCCTGAGCCAGCCTGCGTAAGGTATCCACTGATACTTCGCTGGCTGCAGACATCTCTCTTACATCCACATTTTGATAAAGTACAGCGTTGTCGCGATGACTGCCGACATGCCCAAGTCTTTCTTCGACAATAATACGGCCTATGGCAAGGGCAACGTAACCCTCAGCTCCAGGTCGCACTGGTATCCACTCATCCGCTGAGGCACCGGTTGCAGATAGTCGCGGCTCAAATTGTACAATCAAGCCCCGTCCACTCAGCTTGCCCTGGCGCATTGAACCAAGGGCTACACTCTGAGCTACTGGTGACATCCAGGTTTCAAACAGGTTGGCTCCGAAGGAAAATACAACATCAGACATTGCTATGTCGTAAACAGGTAAGTCCGCTGTCCCGAAGAAGGTTTGAGATAACTGTGTGGCAGGTCTGCGACCTTCTAAGGTGCATTGCAGGTCATAGATGATAGGTGGCGCAGTGCCTAAAGCAGTCAGTAAACTGTTGGTCAGCTGGTACAAATGATCCGGCATTAAACCACCCAGAAATGCCATCCGATCGGGGTGTCCCAAGCTGGAAACTTTCTCTGCAAGCAAATCAAGCGCTTCAGACCAGTAAAGGGGCTCGTACTCGCGGGAGCCGCGCCCCCCACTTTGACGGACGGCGTTTCTGAGCCGATCCGGGTTATAAAGCACTTGCAGGCCTGCCTGTCCTCTGGCGCACAGCTTCCCTTGGTTGAGAGGATGAAGTGGATTGCCCTCAATTTTTTTGGCACGTCCATTGATTGTTCGAACCACGATACCACAACCGGCTGGACACTGACGGCAGGTGCTGGCATACCAGGTCGCCTGCCCAGGGAGTGTTTCTTCTGGTGGTTGCACAAAGGGTTCGATGACAATTCGGCGGGCAACTGGGGCTAGACCGGTAGCAGCGGTAGCTCCGGCTGCAATCTTTATAAAATCTCGTCGGGTAAGTTTTTTTGACATAATATTCTTAAGGATTGATCAATATGCAACTTGATTCAAGACTCTGCCTGGGATTTATTTGTGGCAGGCCAGGCAGTCCGCTAGACGAGTTGCTTTGGGTTGAGGTTCTTTCAAATGGCAGTCCAGACACCATCCCATGTCCATCTTCACGACTGGGCGGGTAACCGTCATTTGACCGATATCACCATGACAGGTTTCGCAACTGAGACCTGTACCAAGATGAGGTAGATGGCTAAAGTAGATGAACTCTGGTTGTGAGCTCACTCGCACCCAAGGGATGGGCTCCTCTCGCTCCCAATATCCAGCAAGTTCTTGCACCTCTGGCTTATCGTTGGCAATGACATTGTGACAGCCCATGCATTTTTTTACCGAGGGTATGCCAGCCAAATCAGATCGGAGGGGGCTTGAATGGCAATACAGGCACTGGATGCCTGCCTCAATATGGGTTTTGTGACTGTATGCGATAGGCTGCTCTGGAGCGGAGAAAACCTGGATGCGGGTTAAGAGGATCCCAGTCAGGATTCCAACCACCAATAGGATCAAGAAGCTAAAAAACCAGAAACGATTCATGTTATTCTCGCAATTGATGTAAAGCAATCTGGAGCAGACAGAAACTGGCTGCCTTCTGAAATCCCAGTGACCTTGAATGCCTGAGCCTGCAGGCTGTTCTGGATCTTTTGAACCTGAGGGTTGCAGTATCTTCTGCAAAACCGATTGTCATTAAGTAGCTGCATGGATAACTGTAAAGCGTATCAATTCAGGATCAAATTGAGTCTGGATGGAAATTGGAAACGGGTATGCAGTCAATATAGCCTCCTTTAGATCGCTTTAAAGTGTGTGATCGCGCTCGCGAATGTGATTACCAGCTACGCACAAAAGCCAAAAGGTCGTTAATGTTGTCAGAAGTGAGCAGTGCATGAAACGATGGCATACCTGGAGCTCCGTCGCGTACGGCATGCGCAATCATTTCGTCATCAGCCGTTTTCACAAAGGCCTGGAGGATGAAATCCTCGCCGATCGAAGATTCGCCATGCAAGCCATGGCAGCCTGTGCAGAATTGAGCGAACAAACCTTCTCCCTGGCTGGGGTCACCCAGGGCAGCGTCGGCAGGTTCAGCCAAGGTTGAGCTTCCCTGTTGCGGTGCAGTAGCTTCCCAGTTGCGGATGAACACCACCAGCTCGTCGATCTGCCGCTCGGTGAGCAAGCCCAGGTCGCCCCAGGAGAGCATCTCTGAATCACCACGGCCGCGCGCAATGGCCTCGCGTATCTGCTCATCTGTCACGCTTTGCAGGTAGGCTTTGGTGTTAAGTGCCGGACCATAATGTCCTTCACCGTTTTCTCCATGACAGCGCACACACACGCGGGTGTACATTTCAGCGCCACTTAATTCCGCACTGGTCGGCGCGGCATGGCAGGTCTGGCAGGTGTTGCTCTCCAGGCCGCGGTGGGAGTCTGGGATGCGTGGAGAAGCGCTTACCCCTTGTTTATGGCACATCAGGCAATCAGTCCGACCGATCAAATCATGGGGGATTTGCGGGACAGCCTGGCTGGAGACCAGCATTTGACCACCTAAGAACAGCTCAAGATCCTGTGAAGCCGCCAGGGTAGGGTTCAGGGAAGGTTGCGGGCGTTCGGGAACCGATCCAGATTCGAGCGGTGGTAATGACGCCTCGCCGAGGCACGCGCTAAGAACCAAGGCACACGCAAAAGTTACAATGATCAGGCTTATTTTTTGAAGTCTCATGTCAAACTCACCTTTAGGCGTCTCCATACAATGTAACCAAAAATCCCAACCAGCGCAGCGATGCTTAAGCCCCACAGCCAGATATTTGGACCACTAGCAGAGACTTGCGACAAGGATGGCGGTCCACCTTCTGCAGATATATTCGCCACGGGAACAACCTGGGTGGATACAGGTAGCGGGGTGGGAAGCGGCACCCGGGTAGCCTGCCCCTCGGGTATTGCCTGCCCCAGCACAGCTGCCGCCCATTCTGGACTTTGATCCGCATGGCAAATATTGCAGGCATTTGGCATTTGTTCCTGCCCGCCATAGGCGATGCTCAGGGCAGGGTTGGGCGGGCGGAAGGTGTGAGATAAGATCTGGAAGTCGCTGGGCACAAATTTCGATACCTGCGGCATGTGGCAATCGGTACAGTTGACTTTATCGACGGCCGATGCCATGAAGGGGATGTGTTCGGCCAGGTCAGCCTGGTTTTGATGGCAAACCAGACAGCGGTCATTTTTGACCATGCGAGTCTGGTGGTCGGTCTCGCCTGGGCTGTGAGAGGTGTGGCAGAATATGCAGCTGACACTGTCTTTGTGGGTGCCTTGCTGCCAGTCCTGGAATTGCATATGGTGGCGTTTAACCGTTCCGTCAGGCCAGAAATCGTCGGGATTGGTGGAGGGGATAAAGGTTTCATTCAATTTGGCAGGACCACCGGGGTGGTAGCCAACTGGATAGGGATAATCCCCGGAGGGATCGGTGCCCCGGCTGTGACACTGGGCACACACATCAGCTTGTTCCTGGAAATCCAGTCGGGCGGGATTTATGATTTTCGTGCGGTTGCCTGTCGAGGCGACATGGTCTGCACCTGGTCCGTGACAGGCCTCACAACCCACACCGGGCTCAACCCAGGTTTGCGATGCCGGGTCATAGCCGGTGGTGTGACAGCCGGCGCAGTAGGGCCCATAAGGTCGATTGCGCCATATCTGACCTTCATAAGGGATCCATTCGCCAGTTACATAGGCGGTCCAATCCTGAGTCTCGACGTTCCATTCGGATAAAAGCACAAACAATTCGCCATCCACTTCCGTCAAATATCTTTGTTTGTATTGCCCACCCAGCACCCACTGCACTTGATCTCTGGTGAAGACCAGGTCTGGATCCTGACTATTGAAATCGCCCAGTATATTGGTGTCATCTGCCCGGCGAAGCATATTGGGGTGCCAGGTCTGGCTGAAAGAAGCATAGGTATTGGCATGGCAGCGCGCACAGGTGGCTGAGCCCACATACTTTGATTGCAGGCCGTGATCCGGTTCAGGTGGCTCTTCAGCACGGGATGTGATGGTGATGATGAAGCTCAAGAATGCGGTTAGGACGATCGCGAAGATGAAATAGGGTTTTTTATACACTGACAGGCTCCTCCTGTACTGGACTCACAATGTGCCCTGGTATCACTTCAAGGTTTGATTTGCATGGTGGGCAATAAACAAGCGATTGGGTGGCAAATTTACCGTCCTCCAGGCGCCGGGTAAGCTGCTCCAGCCAGGGAAGGGCAATATGCGGTTGGTGGCATCTGGGGCAGATCACACGCGGGGCGGAAGCCATTGAACTTTGCTGAGAACGGCGGGGTTGGTCAAGCGGTGGACAGCGTTCCAGGATGATGGCATTCTCCGGGCAAATGCGCAAACATGCCCGGCAGCCATTGCAGTCAGCGCGGTTAAAGAGCAGGGTGAGCGCGGTGTGAGTACTTTCGACCGAGATGGCTCCAGGGCTGCAGCTGTCCTTGCACAGTGTACACAGCGTGCAGCGCTGGGTATCAACCGACAGCCTGATATTCGGGTAGCGTTTTGTGACAGTCGAGCGCTTTAAATCCCCTTCCACCAGCATCCTCAATGTGCAAGCAGCTTCATGGTAGTAGGGATGGGCAGCGCTGTTTTCGATTTTTTGCCAGAAAGAGGGCAGCCAGCGTGCCAAGTGGTCGAGCAGAAAGCGGCGCTGTTTTTGTCGCCATGTCTGAGCCTGAGCAGTGTCTTGCTCCTCCTGGGCGGCGAGATAAGCCATGAAAGCCAGCTCCACCGAGATGTGGTCGGGCAATTGGTGCTGGGTGGTGCTCATTTTCAGACCAGCCTCGGCATAACAACGTTTAACCTGATCACAAGTTATGCCCCCTAGCTGCCCTTCAATGTGGACTGATTCGTAAGGGTAAACCAGCGGTTTCTGTGGTCCCAGGAACAACCGGGTGTAGGCCAGCGCCAGCTCGGAGGAATTATCCTCGGGCGGGCAAAACGCCAGGGCTAAATCCAGGTATTTTTGGGAGCGAGCGCGGTTTGTGTCGTTCATCTTAATCCGCAGCTGCCTCCGCGGCCTGCACGGGTGGGGACTGGTGAGCGGCAAGCTCTTCGCCCTCGCGCACCTCCCAGATTGAAATGATTGGGAAGATTTTAGAGAAGACAACGTACAGCATGGCAAACAGCGCAAAACTACCGAGCAATATGGACCATTCTGCCCAGGTGGGAGTATAAGAGGTGACCGGAGATGGCAGGCGCGGGCGGGTAAGCGTGGGCACCACGATGTTGTAGCGCTCGAGCCACATGCCCACGTTGATCAGGACGGAGGTGATGATCGTCCCATTTACCGTGCGTGTGCGGCGGTTGCTGAGCATGATAAAAGGGACAATAAAATTAAACAACCACATGGCCCAAAATAAAGGTGAAAATTCTTCCGTCAATTTGGCAAAGAGCACCCGCATGCCAGCCGGTTCATTACCGTAGAACTCGGTCAGGTATTCAGAAAATGTGAAATATGCCCATAGAAAGGCAAACACCAGAAGCAACAAGCCCAGGTTGCTGAAGTGCTGGTCGGTGATGTAACTGTACAGGTTGAAGGCACGCCTGAGAATTGCCATGACGATAAGCAGCGTGGCAATGCCTGAGAAGATCGCACCGATCACGAAGTAGGGTCCAAAGATCGTGCTGTGCCACATCGGTTGTACGGTCATGGCGAAAACCCAGGAAACCACGGTGTGAACGGATACGGCGATGGGGATGATCAGTACCGCCATGATGCCAATCAGCCTCTCCAGGCGGTGTTTTTGTTTTTCCGTTCCCGTCCAGCCCAGCGACATCTTGGTGTACAGCCACTGGCGCCAGCGCGGCAGGCCAGGGCGATCACGCAAGATTGCCAGGTCGGGTATGAGCGGCAGGTAGAGGTAGGTAAGGCTGGCGGTCAGGTAAATACTCACGGAGGTGACATCCCATACCAGGGGTGATTGTAGCCGTCCGTGGCGCAGGATATTCAGCAATCGGTCGGGACGCCCCATGTCAATCATGATGTTGCCTGTCCCCAGCACCAGCGCGAAGACGGTAATCGCCTCAGCCGCACGGGTGATCGGCCGGCGCCATTCGGCGCCGAAAACTCGCAAGATCGCTGAAACCAGCGTGCCAGCATGGCTGATACCGATAAAGAAGACGAAATTCGTGATGTATAGCCCCCAATAAACCGGGCGGTTTAAGCCCGTCACATCCAGACCAATGGTCAATTGCCGGGAGTAAGCAAAGGCAGCCCAGGCAAGAATAATGCCTAAAATTCCAACCACCACATAAAAACCGCGCCCGGTTTTCTCAATAGGTTGGTAGAGTACCGCTTCACGATCTTCCATGCTAAGCTCCTTCACGCAGGTAGTACACTTTTGGTTCTGTACCCAGGTCTTCCAGCAATCGGAAGGCGCGGGGACCACGCGCCAGCTGCGAGACAACACTATCTGGGTCTTCCAGGTCGCCGAAGAAACGCGCGTTACCCGGGCAGGCTTGGTTGCAGGCTGGTACCGGCAGTCGGTGTGAACAGAAGGTGCATTTCTCCACGACACCCTTAGGTCTGATGGGTACATCCGGGTTGCGGTAGTTGCCCATATTTTCCACCCATTGGGGGTCACGCCAGTTGAAGAACCTGACCGCATAGGGACAGGCTACCATGCAGTAGCGACAACCGATGCAGCGTTCATAGCGTTGCAAGACCAGCCCTTCTTCGTTTTGATAGGTGGCTCCCACCGGGCAGACGCGCACACAGGGGGGATTTTCACAGTGCATGCATGGACGCGGAATGAAAGTGCCGCGCACGTTGGGGTACTCCCCAGTTACTTCGGAAAGTACTTCGTGCCAAAAGATCGCTCGTCCCAGCTGTGTGTCCTCTGGTCCAGCAAAAGACACATTATTTTCAGCTCGGCAGGCTGCGGTGCATGCCTGGCAGGCTACACAACGATCGAGGTCAATCACCATTCCCCATTGAGGCATATCAGCTCCTATACTTTCGTTATTTTCACGCGCGTGGCGTACCATCCTGCAGTGCCAGCCACACGATCATATTCGTCTGCAATAATCCAATTGGGATTTTCCCCGCGCGCTTCAGCCCAGCGTCCATAAAAGCGGTGACCTTGCCCGAAGGGGATGTTCACGGTATCTGGTCGCGCTCCAGGATAGAGCACAGCTTTTAGCTTGATCCTTTCGCCTAGCGGAGATTCCACCCAGACCCAATCGTCCTCTTGAATGCCAAGACCTGTGGCAGTTTCTGGGTTGATTTCTACCCAGGCATCCCAACTGCGCCTGACATGCAACCCCAGCTTCTCTTGCAACCAGGGGGCATTGGCACCTCTCCCCTCTGCATGCGCCATTAATTTATAGGTGTTGAGATAGAAAGGATATTCACCACCCCCAATGAAGCGAGGTGGTTCGTAATGTGGCAGGTAGATCATATCGCCGCGTCCCCTGATTTCTAGCTCGTCCAGCCAATCATCCCAGTCGAACTCACCTTGCAGGGATTCGAGACGATTTCTCAAGATTTGGGAAAAGAATTCAAACTTGCCGGAAGGCGTGTTGAAGACGCGTCCCCATTGTCCAAACGAGTATGGTGCGTCGTACCACACACTCTGAGAGACCAGCTCATCCCAGAAGTGGGAAAAACTGGTGGCGCGAATGTTGCCCCGCTCAGAAGCCCAAAGTCCGCTGAGCCGATATTGCACCGTGTGGGCGAAGTTTTCCCACGGGAAGGCAGCTGTGATGTAGCCGCCTATGGCTCGGGCAATCTGGATGAGCACATCGCCGCTATCGCGCGTATCCAGCAGTGGTTCTACGACAGGTTGGCGCAGACCAACTACCGAATACCCCAGGCTGGGCTCAATCTCGTCGTCTTGCAGCCTTTCTAGAAAGGTGTGATCGGGTAAGATCAGGTCTGCAAAGGCGCTGCTGTCATCGAGAAATGGGGAAAAGGAAACGATAAAGGGAATTTGTTCGAAGGCGTCATAAAAACGGCGTACATCGGGTGCAGAGAAGAGCGGGTTGGTGTAGTACAGGAACAAGGCGCTCAACGGGTAGGGGTTGGAGGCCAGGACGTGCTCCGGCAGACTCTGGTAGACACTGGTGGCTAAGGGATGGTTGCGCGTGCCAGCTGCGTCAATCCGTGGCATATTGCGTCCCTGCTCTGCAACAGGATCTGGGGGCAGGTCGGGCCAGGGGGCAAAGGGTGGGTGGTTTTGGATCATTACCCCACCTGGCACTTCGATACTACCTACCAGAGCATTCAGTGACTGGACAGCCATCCAGTTGTATACCCCGTTGGTCTGCATGGAAGTGCCTCGTCCGCCGGTGGCGATGGCTGGTTGGGCAGTGGCAAACTCGCGCGCCAGGCGCACAATCGTATCCGCATTCACCCCCGTTAGCGCTTCTACCTGGACAGGATGGTAATTGTTCAGCACGAAAGACCGGAATCCCTGGTGGATAATGCCATCCTCATCCTTCCAATCTTCGAAGCCGAAGGTATGTTCCTGCACGAAGCCGGCATCATACAAACCTTCAGCAATGATGATATTGGCAATGCCCAGGGCGAGCGCACCGTCTGAGCCGGGCTGGATGGGTATCCATTCATCAGCTTTGGCAGCTGTGATGGAGAAGCGCGTGTCAATCTGTACGAATTTCCCTCTACGGTTTGGGCGATCACGACGCATGGAGCTGAAGGCCCGAATCTGGCGCACGGTTGGCCGAGAAGCTTCCAGAAAAGCCCGACCGAAGCTCAAGACATAGTTGCAGTTATCCCAGTCGTAGCCCAGTTGTTCCCGGTGCCCGAACATGAGTTCGTTGCCTATGCGCTCGCCATCTACACTCAGGCTGTCATGCCGGATATGATTGGGTGATCCGTAGGCTGCCAGGAAGCGGTCGATCAATTCGCCCATTTGGCCACGCACGCGGCCAGTCATGAAAGCGACAGTATGCGGTCCTGCCTCAGCGCGGATCTCGGATAAACGCGCTGCGATGATGCCAATAGCTTCATCCCAGGAGATCGGCTGCCAGTTCCCGCTGCCACGCTCACCCACCTGGCGCAAGGGGCCTTTGATCCGGTCTGGGTCGTAAAGCACCTGCAAAGCAGCATTTGCTTTAGGGCACACCTTGCCTGTGTTGACCGGATGGAGTGGGTTGCCCTCAATTTTCACGGCGCGACCGTTAATCGTGCGCACCAGCACACCGCACCCGCCTGGACACATCAGGCAGATGGTTGGGATCCATTCCTGAGAATAGGCGGGTGCCTCAGGCTTTGTCTCAGTATCAAAAAACGATTTGGCGATACCCACGCCTGCGGCAGCACTGGCGCCGCCAGCAGCGGATATTTTTAGAAATTCTCGGCGAGATAGTGTCATTGTCGTCCTTTGTATGCTTCTAAGAGCGGAGGCTGATATATATACTTGCTATGGGGTTCATGGATTGCAGGTAGCATATATTTGTCCTTTGGCTATTTGACAGCTATATCAAGCGCAGCCATAATTGCTTTTAGAGGGTATGTCTTGTTTCTCATATCACGAAATATCAGTGCTTTCTCTCCTGGCTTGTGGTTCACTGAGAATGAAACGGAGCAAATCCGCAATTTGCCCCACCGTCTGCTGCTCACGATGGTAGATGCTGAGTTCGTTATTGGCCAGGCTGAGCCCAATAACGCGGACTTTCCATGAACTGTTTTCAAGGATATCCAATACTTCAGCAGGGACTCCTGCACTAGTTTTTTCAATCAGGATCGTGTCTGGGCGCTGCAGTGAAATCTGTTGCCATGCGTCAGGGTAGTTGGAGGTCTCACCAACCACCTCAATCTGCGGGTTATCCAGCAGAAGAACCACAGAGGTATGGAAAAGAGGGTTGGTCCAGATGATAAAAACTTTTTGATTATGCATGGCTCTTTCTCAGGTCATATGATTAATAATAGTTAAAAAAAGCACATAAGGAAATCGTAGGGGTTGCCAAACTGGATCGTAAAAATCGCCAAATTTCTGGCGATTTTTTACGATAGCTACCTGCTGGATAACAATTTTTATGTATTGTTTCTGGGATCGTTTGATTTGTTCAGTAGCCGCGAATAAGCCCCCGTTTGCGGGCATACTGGATCAGTTCATGCCGGCTGGTGAAGCCAAGCTTGTTTAACAGATTGCTGTAATGGGTGTACACTGTGCTTGGGCTGATGACCAGCTTCTCCGCGATTTCTTTATTGCTAAAACCTTCCGCCAGCAATTTTAAAACTTGCCTTTCGCGTTGGCTTAAAGAATCCCCAGCCCCGCTTTCATTCTCCAGATGCCGGAGGTAATCACTGACCAGCTTTTGGGCCATGGTGGGGTAAAGAAAGACCTCACCCTTACCCACCACGCGCACGGCGTTGATCAGGTCACTGGTTTCTGCGCCTTTCAAGATATATCCCGATGCGCCTGCTTTGAGCATCTCAAAAAAATACTCATCCGAGCGGTGCATGGTGAGTACCAGAACCTTGATATCTGGCCAATTGGACTTGATTTGCCGGGTGGCTTCGAGCCCATCCATTCCGGGCATAGCGATGTCCATCAGTACCACATCTGGGTGGAGGGCTTCAGCCATTGCCAGCGCCTGATTGCCGTCCAAAGCTTCTCCCACCACGTCAATATCCGCCTCTGCTTCGAGCAGCAGCTTTATACCCGAACGGACAATGGTGTGATCATCTGCGATGAGCACCTTTAGGTATTCATTCATTTTCGGTCGCCTCTAGGGGGATGCGGATATGCAAGTGAGTGCCTTGACCAGGTCCCGAGGTGACATCAAGTTCTCCGCCGCACTGCTCCGCACGTTCTTTCATGCCGAGCAAACCAAGTCCGCGCGGGTTGTTTTCTTCCAGCAGCATCGATTGCGGGATGAAACCAATGCCATTGTCGCGTACCTCTCCTTCGAAATACCCATTATTTTGGGCCAATACAATGCTCACCTGGCTGGCTTTAGAATGTCGAACTACATTACTTAAAGCCTCCTGAAATATCCTGTAAAGAGTTGTTTCCACGGTTGGTGGTAAGCGCCCATCTAATCCAGCTGCATTGATGTGAAATGAGATGGTGCCTGCGGGAAGCATGCGTTCAGCATGGGCCTGGAGAGCGGCAACAAGCCCCAGGTCGTCCAGCACAGAAGGTCTTAACGCCAGGATAAGATCGTACATCTGTCCGGTGGTTTCGTGGATGAGTGAGCGAGTTTGAGCAAGCTGTTTGAGGGCGCGTTCGGGGTCGGATCTGAGCATCTGTTCGATGGCCTCAGAATGCAGGCCTAAGCCAGCTAGAGCCTGACCAAGCTCATCATGTAGCTCGCGTGCCAGGCGCTTGCGCTCATCTTCCTGGGCGGTGATCAGGCGTTTTAGCAGCTCGCCGCGCTGCTTGCTCTGGCGCTGTATGTTTTCAGATAATTCGCGGTTTTCGGCATCCCGTGTTGCCAGTCCCTGGGTCATTTCGTTGAATGCGTGGGCCAGTTGCCCAATTTCATCCTGCTGGTTATCGGGCAGCTCGGGAGGAGATTGCCCGTGTCCCAGGTCTGTAATGGCAGACGCCAACCCTTCTAAACGTCCCAGCACAAACCGGTTGACCGCCAGGTTTGCCACCAGCACAGTCACCAGAATGGTCGCAATCATCCAAAGCAGGTTTTCGCGCAGGTGGGCTTCTAGAGGCTTTTCCAGAGGTGCCATGGATACGTCGGTGAGTAGAATACCCAACAATCGCTGTTCAGGTTCGTGACATGCCTGGCATTCGGTCCGATTCTCAATGGGGTTCATGCTGCGAAAAACGCGCTGCCCATCGGGAAGCGTAACGACCACGCTGCTGGGTCGATCTTTGATCTCCAAATTGTGACAGGGTCGGCAGTCAGGTTGTGAATTATCCAGTACAAGATTGACATCCTTGTCGTTGGGGGCAAAGACCACCCTGCCGCTTCGATCTAGCAGATAGACAATGCGCAGCATTTCGTTCTCACCGATCGAGTCGAGGGTGAGTTGGAGCTCTTCCCAATCGCTGGAGAGCATGGCGTGCTGCAGGCTGTTTTCAATCAACTGACCGGTTTGTGAAGTCAGCAGGGATAAATTATTGAGTACTGACGCTTCATGGCGCCAGTACTCAATCACCGTAAAACTGCCTATCACCAGAACGAGAGGGATGACTACGCTGAGGGTGATCTTTGCCCGCAAGCTGCGATCAAATCTTCCGGCTTTAAGGCTGCTTCGAAGCGAATCGATCACATTCCCATTTCTCACCATTAAAAAGTGGTTTCAACCTCAACACTTGGAAAGACGCTCAGTTAGTTATCCAATGCACCGGACCTGATCCATTCGATGACAAGCTGGATTTCGGCATCTGGTAATTTGCCTCCTGGTGGCATAATGTTGCCTTGCGTGTGCGTCCCGAGCAATTTTTGAGCCAGTAGGCTCTCTTCAGGGTTGCCTGGGACCACGACGGGTTTGTTATTTCCAGAATTGACCACCCCATCGTAGGTCTCACCAGACCAACCACCCAAAGAGCCGTGGCAACTATTGCATTTGGCTTCGAACAAGGGAAGTATATCCTGTGCAAAAGAAACGGGCTCTGTTGGAGCTTCAGCCGGTTGCAGCGAGCGGATGAAATCGACCAGCTGCTGGATTTGATCGGCGGTGAGGATTTCACCCCATCCAATCATGGCTGTAGCGGCGTGACCACCGTTGATTGCCTGGAATAACTCCATTTCAGCTTCATCTGTGGTGTACCTGGCGTCGATCAGGGAGGGACCTACGCTGCCTTCACCATCTGGTCCATGGCATTGGGAGCATAGTTCAGCATAAATTTCTGTTCCGCTGATGGCTAAGGGCACCGAGGGTACCTCTGGCGGCAACTCTACCGGCGGGTTTGCCTCCCATGCGCGCAGGTAAGCGACGACTGCATCGACCTCTTCGTCGTTGAGCGGGCCTCCGTAAGCACTGCCGAAGGGGGACATACCAAAATTGGGTTGACCCTGGGAGATAATAGCCCGCAAGGTGGCATCATCACGGGTCTTCAAATATTCGCTGGTGCTGATAGGGGCAATGATATCACCCTGGCGTGCCGGGTTAGGTCCACCTTCGCCAAAATCGCCGTGGCAAAAGGCGCAGTTTTCGGCATAGTGCTGCTGTCCAATTTCCAGTGAGGTCCCTTTTGACGCCTGCAATGTGTAGCTAACTAGAGCCTGAAGTTGCTCTGGGGTAAGCACATTACCCCAGACTGGCATGGTCTCATGCCCACCACCGCTGGCGATGATCTGGCGCGCCGCTTCGAGTTCTGCGGCGCGCGGTATGCGCTCGCCGTGACAGGAGGCGCAGTATTGGCTGAACAATGCCTGACCATCGGGCACAGATGCCGGATCAACCACATAGCGGGCAAGGGTGTCCAGCTGGTCTGAGTTAAGGGTCTCACGCCAGG
>CP070639.1:335722-360918 GCA_020354045.1 Anaerolineales bacterium
ACAGGTTGAGCATTACAGCCATATTAATGAATGCTTCGATCGCTAACCATAGGCTCAATCCAGCCGTAAATAATGTACCAAGCTGGTCAGGAGCTCGCTTGGCAATTCCCATGCCACGCCAGAAAATCAAGGCATATAAAATCACCAACATGGTTGCCCCAAATACGCCTGTCTCTTCGCCAATCACAGCAAAGATGCTATCAGTTGGTGGCACAGGTAGGCCGGTCAGCTTGGTCTTTGCCTTGCCAATCCCTACTCCAAACCATCCACCTCGGACGAAAGACTCGAGGGAACGACGTACATGGTAGGATGCCTGTGTGGGGTCTTTCAAGCCTGCCAGGTAACTGGATACACGTTCGCTGCCGGTAGGATTAAGCACCACCACCAAATATCCAAAGAGAAATGCCACCATCAATAAAAGTCCAATCTGGCGCAAATCTCCACCTGCCAGGAAGAACATCACCCCACCCAAGAAAACTATGGTGATAACAGCACTCAAGTCAGGCTGGATAAAAATTAGACCGCCCACGATACCCAGAATCCCCGCTAGGGGAATCATTCCAAAGTTAATATTACCCAGTTGATCACGCTTGGCGTAAAGCCAAATGGAAAGATAAATAACGGTAATTATCTTGGCTAGTTCAGAGGGCTGGACTGACCCGCTCAGCAGCGTGCGCACAGCATTATTGCGGACATCACCAACGATCAGCACTGCCACAAGCATAAGGATAGTAATGCCCATGGCAGGTACTGCCAAGCGTATCCAGATATGGTAATCCAGGAATGCCAAGAGAACAGCAACTGCTACGGCCAATAGCAGCCATAGGAGCTGGCGCACGAATATTTGCGAAGCAGACCCATACAACTGGAACGAGTAATCCCAGCTGGCAGAATACACCATCAATAACCCAAACACCATCAGCGTGGTTGTTATCAGCAACAGTGGAACATCGATACCCAGTTGTACGGAGCGACGGCGAGAAGGCGCCCCATTGGTCCCCTGCTTCGTCCCCTTGACACGATCTACAGTTGCATTACTAAATGCTTGAAACATTCTCCTCGCTCCTCAAAGTCATGAAATTCATCGAAGCTGGTACCACCTGGTGATAATAAAACCACATCCTTTGGCTCCACCATAGCCGCTGCTGCCATAACTGCCTCTTTCATTGTGCTATATCGAGACAATGTGAAGAGGTGCGACATCAGGCAGGTTTGATGGATCGCGTTTTCGATTATGTCAGCAGCCTCTCCAAATAGAATCAGATGATCCACTCTCTCACACACCAATCTGGCAAATTCTTCCCAGGGAAGGTTTTTGTCTCTGCCGCCCGCGAGCAACACCAGTGGTTCTTCAAAGGTACGTATGGCAGCCATGGCACGTTCCGGCGCTGTGGCGATTGAATCGTTGTACCAATCTGCGCCACCCCATGTGCGGACAAACTCCAGGCGATGCGGCACTCCAGAGAACTCATCTATACCTTTACGCATTGCCTCTACAGAGATGCCCGCTGCAGTTGCAATCGCACAGGCTGCCAACACGTTCTGCAAGTTATGCTCACCGCGCAGGTGTATGCTAGCACGATCCAGGATGAAAGTCTCGCGATCAGCCTCCCACAAGAACAAACCACCATCACGATAAAATATGTACTTTTCTTCAACAACACTAGCTTCACCAACTGAGATATTTACATTAGGTTCCTTTAAACCAAAAGTTATTAAGGAGCCATGAATTTCATGAGCAAGTTTCCTTGAAACTTCATCATCACGATTTAGTATTGCTTTATCATGAAGGCCTTGGAAAGTCAGGATGCGACTTTTCGCAGCTGTATAAGCTTCCATGGTCTTGTGTCGATCCAGGTGGTTAGGAGTAATATTTAATATTGCTGCAATATGGGGTGAGCAAGTCATTAATTCCAACTGGAAGCTGGAAAGTTCCATTATCGCCAGATCATCTGGGTGCATCTCATCGATGACAGTGATCAGCGGTATGCCGATATTGCCGCCAACCCAAACTTTGTCGAAACCTGCGGCTTTTTGATCCAGGTGTAGAGCAGCTTTAGCAATACTCCCAACCAGGCTTGTCGTTGTAGTTTTACCAGCGGAACCTGTAATACCGATAATCGTACAAGGGGCAACTTCCATGAATATTTGCGAGTCGTTTGTTAGTGGAATCCCTCGCTGCCGCGCCTCTATCACAAACTGCAAATCAAGTGGGATGCCCCCTGATACACACAGCAGATCAGCATGCTCTAACAACTCAAGCGGATGACCACCACACACCCACCTGACAGGCTTAAAACCCTTGGACGAAACGAGCTGATGGAGCGTTTCTTGAGCAGCCTGGAATTCATACATCGGGCGCTTGTCGTTTATTGTTACCTCCGCCCCCTGGCTCACCAGATAGCGCGCCAGAGCGATGCCCTGACGAGCAGCTCCAAGAATGATCACCTTCATTTCATTCCAATTCATCCTCACTAAATCCTTTGATGAATATCCAGCTTCAGCAAGCAACATTGTTCCAACCAAATTTATCTCAAACAATCGCCAGGGCAACCCCTATCATCGCAAAAAGCAGACTGATCAACCAAAAACGCTGTACAACCTGCGTCTCGCTCCAACCCGATAGCTCGAAATGGTGCTGTAAGGGAGCCATCTTGAATATGCGTTTCCCTTCGCCATACCGCCTGCGAGTATATTTAAAATACAAAGTCTGAATTGCCACACTCATCGTAATGCTGAATGGTATGACAGCTATTAAAGGCAGTAAAACCCATTGACCTGTCATCAAGGCTACCACTGCAAGAGTCGAGCCAAGCGATAGCGATCCGGTATCGCCCATGAATAGATCAGCAGGGTGCACGTTAAACCACAAAAAACCAAATATAGCACCAACCAATGTAAAACAGAAGCGAGCCAAAAAGGCTTGATTCTGAAGCAATGCAATACCGCCATAGGTAGCAAAGGCTGTCGCCGAGATTAAGCCTGCCAAACCGTCAAGCCCATCTGTCAAGTTGATCGCGTTGGAAAAACCAACAATAAGAAAAGTCGCTACGGGCAAATACCATATACCAATCTCGATTTCAGTATTAAATCCGGGCAAGAATAGCTCTGGCACATCTAAAAAGTAGCGCAATCCAATTGCTGCTACCAAAGCAAACAAGACCTGTACAATAAATTTAGTTCGTGCCCGCAAGCCTTTGCTGGGTGATCGCCCTGTGACACCTATCCAATCATCGACTGCTCCTAATGTGGAAAACATTATCATGACACCCATGGGCAACAATACCGAACGACCTAAAACGGTTAATCCAATTAATGAGCTGGCATTCATCAGCACCGTGATCAATGTGACAGGTAAAACGATCATTACGCCACCCAGGGTAGGCGTCCCCATCTTAGTAAAATGTCTTTGTGGGCCTTCCACTCGGATAGCAGCGCCAATTTTAAAATGGCGTAGCACTCGTATTAGCGGTGTACCCCAGATAACAGTAAGCATAAAACTCAAACCAGCTAATGCAAGTACGATAGAGGCCCGAATCATGACACTTTTTCCAATGTAGAAACTATGAGATCCATCTGCATGCCTCTTGAACCCTTTACAAGAACAACATCCTCTTCCGTCAACCGACTAATCAAAAAATTTGTTGCTTGCTCACTATCCTCAAGCTCAACGATAGAATTCGCCTTCAGACCTGCCTGTTGCGCTGCAGTTGCAATCATGCGACCACGCTTACCAACAGTGATCAGTTCATCAACCACTTCCGCCGCACGGGCTCCTACCATCTCGTGACCGTGCCTCTCATAAATTCCCAATTCTAGCATATCACCCAGCACCGCGATCTTATGTCCGTCCAGTTCCTCCAACAAGTTTAATGCCGCGATTGTTGATTCCGGTGAAGCATTATAGGTGTCATCTAACAGGATGGCACCACTCTTGGTGCGCACAGCAACCAGGCGCAGCTGGGCATTGCCCGATCGCAATCCATTGACAATTTCTTGCCAGGTCAATCCTTCCACCAGACCCACTGCAGCTGCCCGCAGGACTGTATGCACGGAATGGCGACCGATCAGCGGAACGCGTAGGTGAATCTTCTCCGTGCGATAGTGCAATCTCAAGCGGATACCTTCCAACCCTAATCCTTCTACCTGATCAGCCCAAATATCTGCTCTTGGATTCAACCCGTAATAAAAGAGGCGAGCTTTGGTTTGCTTGGCCATCTCGCGCACCCAGGGGTCATCGTAATTCAATATTGCCACCCCCTCCGGTGCAGCAGGTAACGCCTTGACAAGTTCGGCTTTACCGCGTGCGATCGCCTCCTGTGATCCTGCTCGTTCTGCGTGAACTGTACCCACATTGGTGATAACGCCAACTTGCGGTAGAGCCAGGTCACAAAGAAACGATATTTCTCCCGGTACATAAAAACCCATCTCCAAAACCGCGACTTCGTGATTAACACTCAAGCTCAATAGAGACAGGGGCAAACCGATCTCGTTATTTAGATTGCCAGGATTTTTTAAGGTGCGATATCTCTGTTGGAGGACCTCAGCCACGAGTTCTTTCGTAGTTGATTTTCCAACGCTACCTGTTATGCCGATAACGCGCACTACTAATTTGCGGCGCCAGAAGTAAGCAATTTTTTGTAAAGCTGCTAGGCTATCCTCTACCAAAACACAATACGGTGTTTGCTGGCCTTCTAGCTGCTGAAGGTCAATATTTTCCCGTAGATCCAATACAGGAAAATCTGCTGATAAATCTTTCTGAATCAATGCCAGGCACGCACCATGTTCAAAAGCAGATCTAACATAATCATGTCCATCCACCCGCTCTCCCGGCAATGCAACGAACATCGAGCCCGGAATAGCAGTGCGGGAGTCTATACAGGTTTCCGTGATGACCTGCATTGCCCACTCTGGATAAGTTCCAGTCAAAGCCTGAAGAACATGACCAATAGTTAGCACAAAACAGCTATCCTATTCAAATAGAGCCGCACAATTCAAAGCCAGGCACCTCCTGAGAAGAGATGTCCTTAGTGTGAAGCCAGTATTTCACGACGGACATTGTCTGGCGGAATGTCCATCAGGACGACCAGTCGTTCAACAATATCATGGAAAACAGGCGCTGCCACAACCGATCCCCAAGGGGAAGATGTTGGTTTTTCCAGCCAAACATATACCAGGAAACGGGGATCGTCCAAAGGACCCCATCCCACAAAGGAGGCATTTGTTGCACTGAGAGAATAGCCATATGGGGTTGGGATTTCAGCTGTACCTGTTTTCCCTGCTAGGCGGTAGCCCTCCACCAACGCATCGGAAGCTTCTTCCTCCAGCGAGCGTGCTAACATTTCCGACAATGTGCGCGCCGTCTCAGGTTTTATCGGGATGCCGATTAATCTTTTCTCGGTATCAAATTGGTTGCCTTTATCGATGATCGAGCGAACAATGCGAGGTGCTACTAACTTTCCTTCATTCGCAATAGCTGACACAGCCATGACCATCTGCAATGGAGTTACAGCAACACCTTGTCCAAACGAGTTCGTGCCAAGGTCCGCCTCGTACCAATCGGTATCACCCGGGGTTTTAAGCCGACCCGTGACTTCACCTGCCAGGTCCACACCTGTCAGATGACCAATCCCAAAAGCGCGCATATAATCATAAAAATCTTTGGTTCCAAGTTGTGTGGCAACCCAGGCAAGACAAACATTTAGGGAATGTTGTAAACAGCCTTGCATATCTTGAGGTCCCCAGGCTGCTGAGTTCCAGTTATATATGTAAATTCCACCAACCTCGATCACTCCAACATCGATAAATTCGGTATCCGGCGTGACCGCCCCGCTATCCAATGCCGCTGCCATGGTTAAAACTTTATAAACAGATCCCGGCTCATATGCCTGGCTGACGGCTCGATTGAAAGGTGTACTATCCTTGAACACCTCACCATAACGCCAGTATTCATTAAGATCAAGGCGTGGGGTGGTAGCCATCGCGAGAATCTCTCCGCTTTGAGGGTCCGCCACCAAAATCGTCCCCGATTGAGCGCCATTGAATTCAACAGCTTGGTCCAAAATAGCTTCAATCTCTGCCTGGATGGCTCGATCTATTGTTAAGACAATACTGGCGCCTGAAGTGATATCAGGCATTTCATTAACCAAATTAGGATCCCGGGGTATCCACATATCCTGTACATTCCCAGCGATCAGATCATCAAACTTCGCTTCAATTCCATAATAACCGAGGCCCTCACGGTTTACGAAGCCTAGCACATTGGAAGCAAGTTGTTTTTCAGGATAGCTGCGTTGCAGATGTGGGACATATACCAATCCGCGCAGTGAAGGTGGTTCCTCTCCTCTTTTGTTTGAAGTCGTGTTTTCCAGTTCAGTTCTGTATTTTTCTAAAAGGCTAATCTTTTCCTGACTGACATAATCAGCCAACACCACATACACCGCTTTAGGCGAAACTTCCTGGCTGACTGCTTCCAGAACCTCTGCATAATCAAGCCCCAATATGACATTTAGGGTCAATGCGATCGAATGTGGATTTCTTACCTGAGCCAACTCCACGCCCACTTCATAGACAGTCGTATTCCCAGCCAACAACTTTCCCCACCGATCGTATAGCAATCCCCTGGCTGGTTTTACCGGGCGCCAATCTCCATCGAATATTTTCGACTGTTCCAGGAAATGTGCAACCTGTTCTGGATTTGTTTGTATCCGGACCAATTGTGCAATAATAAAAATAGCCATGAGCGAGTACAGCGTGGTTAAAAATGTATATCTCCAGGTTCCTTCGTTGTTCATGGGCTTACCTCCACAGCTCGGCTAATCGTCGGGACGACCTGCTCACGAAACCAATCGATCAATGACTGTCTGTAGTCTGCCGGGAGGTTTGCTGCGATGACCTTTGTCGGCTTTGGTGGAGGAGCAAGATGGGGTTGCTGAGGTGGCACATATCCAGGTACAAGCACGTACATGATTTCACCTTTTTCAACAGATACAAACCCCAGATCAAGTGCCCTGGTTTTCATTTCCTTCGCTGAGGTTAATACAGCCAGCTCAGTGGTCAGGCTGGCATTGGTCAATTCCAATTCTGCTATCTCTGAACGCATATATAAGATCTCTCGCCCAATCGTAGCTGCCCGTGCAGTGACATCCAGATAAATTCCTGCAATTAAAGCAATAAAGACCACACACAGCAAAAACAACACAACAAACTTCAATTGCTTGCGCCATGGTGTTTGCGAATAAGCTTGTGTTAGGTTACGAACACGTTCCATTCACAGTCCTCCATAAGACAGACCTGATAAACAATTCTGTCTTACAGGTTTGCAAGTGTCGTGCCAGTTAATGGCATTTCAGTTAGAAAAGAGCAGTATTTGGTAATCTACTTCTAAGTTAATTTAGTTGTGAAACTTCAACGAGCAAATTACTTAAATATTTGGTATTTTTTCCGCAACTCGTAGACGGGCGCTACGAGCCCGGGGGTTTTGTTCTACTTCCTCTATTTGTGGCCTGACAGGTTTTCTTGTTATCACCTTCAATGTCGCCCGGTGCCCGCAAGTACAAACAGGCTGCCTTGGTGGACATAGACAGTCCTGGCTTTCCCGGCGGAAATACTGCTTGATGATCCGATCCTCAATCGAATGGAATGCGATTACTGCCAGCCTCCCACCTGTTGCCAATGCTTCCAGCATTATTGGCAAAGCGGTTTCAAGCGTCTCTAATTCACGATTTACAGCGATTCGCAGAGCCTGGAAAGTTTTGGTGGCTGGGTGCATGCCCGGTCGCCGGCTGGTGGTTGCACCTGCAACGATTCTAGCCAGATCTCGGGTTGTATTTACCGGTCTATTGGACACTATGGCTCTTGCTACTTGGCGAGAGCGCTTTTCATCACCATAGCGGTAGATGATTGCTGCCAACTCTTCCTCAGGTAAACGATTGACAAGCTCGGATGCTTTGAGTGGGTTATCCGGGTTGAAGCGCATATCTAAGGGTGCCTCCGTTTGAAAGGAAAACCCCCGCTCTGTCGTATCCAGTTGCATAGACGATACACCCAGATCCATTACAATTCCACTGACATCATTCCAACCCAACTTCACTAGATGGGTCTGAATATTGAGATAAGAGTCTCGCACCAGGATCGCCCGATGCCCAAATTCAACCAGGTATTCGTTTGCCAGATCAATTGCAATCGGGTCTACATCTAACCCCAACAAACAACCATCTGGGCTGGAAGCCCGCAAGATTCCCGCTGCATGGCCTCCGGCTCCAACCGTGCAATCAATATAGCGACCGCCCCGTTGAGGTCGCAAAACTCGTATAATTTCATGGTAAAGTACTGGTTGGTGCATAGCCAGCCAAGCATTGGATAGAGCTGAGATCAGCCTGTCGCCAAGTCAAATGCTTCAAAGCGCCGGATATTTGCATCACCATCTTGAAGGTCTGCCAATTGCTGGGACCATGTTGGAGGAGACCAAATTTCAAAATAATCCCCCACCCCGACGATCACCACCTCTCCATCCAGTCCGGCAGACTGGCGAAGAAATTGTGGGATAAGTATGCGCCCCACCCTGTCTACGTCAACCTTTTCACCACTGGCGTAGATCAAGCGGCGCAGCAGACGGGAGTTTGGATCTGTTATGCTCATGCGGTTGACACTTTTAGATATAGTTTCAAAAGCTGTAACCGTCCAAACCATCAAGTTGCTATCGAAGCCCCGAGTAACATAGGCTCCCTGCTCCAGCAAATCCCGATAACGGGAAGGTATGGTTAGCCTGCCCTTATTATCAAGATTGTGCTGGTATTGACCCAAGAACATATGTTCTACCTCGCCTTTAATAGGTGAACGCCGGAAGTGCTCCGGCGCTCCACTTTCTCCCACTTTATCCCACAAGCAAACACAGTATATACCAAAACAGTCCGAATTGCAAGTGTTTTCGGCAAATTGTCAGTATTAGTTAAGCGAAATGAGGTCTACAAATCTGTAAACAAGCTTCAAGAAGTTGATTCCAGATTCAGATCTCAATGGTAGTTATTTGTTATTGATATCTTCTCAGGATTGACGAAACCTGACCTCGATAGCCCCCACCGAACAGGTTTAGATGATTGAGCAGATGATACAAATTGTAAATAGGGTATCGCTCCCGAAAGCCAACTTCCAGTGGACGAACCTCCTGGTAGGCTTGATAAAATTTTGCTGGAAACGCCCCAAAAAGAGTGGTCATCCCCAACTCTGCTTCCGCCCACCCATAATGAGCTGCGGGATCGATAATTGCAGGATTCCCATCTGAATCAGTGATTGCATTTCCACTCCATAAGTCGCCGTGTATCAAGCAGGCCGGCTGTATTGGTAGCAATGACTTAAGCTTCGTAGCCAGCTTTTCAACTTGGTGTACCTCGCTGCTCCCCAACAAACCTCTCGACTGAGCTATACGCACTTGAAACAACAAGCGCTGCTCAGCAAAGAACTCATACCCGTCTGTTGTCCATGGATTTGGCTGTGGTGTGCTGCCAATATAATTGTCATGTGCAAAGCCGAACAAAGAGCTAGTCTGATTATGCAAATGAGCAAGCTGACGACCAAAATCCACCCAATAATCTGTTTTACGTTCAGTTGGTGCCAAATCTTCCAGCAGAAGAAAATCCGCACCCCATAAATACGGTCTTGGGATACGTGGAGCACCTTGCACCTGCAAAGCTTCTAAACCTTCCACCTCGCGAATGAACATATCTTTTGGTGCCCGGGAATTTGTCTTCAAAAATAATGATTTTCCCCTGCTCGTCTTTAATCTCGCCCCATGATTAATACAGCCACCGCCAGTGAAGTGGTGTGCCACCACCTCACCGAAACCATTTTCACTGAGCCAGGAAGTTACCTCCTCAGGGATCATCGTGAACTTCTCAGATATTGTTCGCTCCATCCTTAAGCTGGCAATATCGCTGATATAGATGCAAAGAGATCAAAACCATCATTGCTCTTCCCATGATTGACTGTCCTTCTCCAGTTGATCTAATAGAGATTCGCAGGAACGTGTGACAATCCGGTAAACATCCTCAAAACCGTCCATACCTCCATAGTAAGGATCTGGGACAGGTGCCTCAGTTCCACCGTGTGGATCATATTCACGCAGCAGGTGAATTTTTTGGCGCTCTTCCTGGGAGGTGCACAGCGACCAGAGATCGTCCCTGTTTTTAGAATCCATTGCGATAATTAAGTCAAATGCCTGGATATCTTCAGGATGGAATTGACGCGCCCGTCCATCGTAGTTTAATCCGTGTCGGGAGGCTACCCGGCGCATCCGCCAGTCGGGCGGTTCACCCACATGCCAGGCACTGGTTCCTGCCGAATCGACCTGATATTTGCGCTCAACACCACGCTTTCTGACAAGCTCTCTAAACATACCCTCTGCGAGCGGACTGCGAACAATATTTCCCAAACAAACGAAGCATATACTTACAACTTGCGACAACCAAATCCTCCTTCCTTAAGCTTCAATAAAGCCACAAGATTAGCTCAATCTTATAAACTCGATTAGGGATTATCCTACCACAAACCGGCCTCTACCCTTACATCCTCTACTTGACGCAGGTGGATGTCATGGAATCTCACTGCGCTGTGTGGTCACTGTCATAAATTTAACCGCAATTATTATCAACACGATTTTCTTGATGCGTTTACTCACTAACTCCTGATCTGCAATAATAATCGCCGGTGCTGTTTTTCATCCCAAACAGCACCGGACAAGGCTTAGCTGTGAGTACAGGGAACCCTACATGGATTGTGCTTAACGACCCTCTCGATTCATCACATCCATAACCGCCACTGCGGCGATATTCACAATATCACGCACTTCGTCGCCTGTTTGCAGCACATGAACCGGAGCGCCTAACCCCAACAAAATAGGTCCGATCGCCTGGGCATTTCCGAGGCGTGCCAGCAGCTTATAGGCTATATTAGCCGACTCGAGCGATGGAAAGACCAACACATTCGCATCAGTCACTTGGCTGAATGGGTAGCGCTCCTCAACAATTTCCGGTACCACGGCGGTATCAGCCTGCATCTCTCCATCAACCGCGAAATCGGGACAGCTATCACGAATAATTTGTACTGCTTTACGGATTTTGTCCGAAAGTCGGTGGGGGGTGCTTCCAAAATTGGAGAAAGACAGCAGGGCAACGCGTGGCTCCAGGCCCAGCTGGCGCGCGAAATCAGCAGACAGGCAAGCAATTTCAGCCAGGTCTTCCGCACTCGGATCAATGTTGACTGTAGCATCGGTAAACAGATAAGTACGGTTGTCCACGATCATGATGTAAACACCTGCTGCACGACGTGCACTCGGATGGGTATGGTGGATTTGCAAAGCAGGACGAATCACCTCGGGATAGTCATAGGTCAACCCTGAGATCGACGCGTCAGCATCTCCCATCAAGACCATCATGGGGCCAAAAACATTTGGGTCACACACCCGTTTATAAGCATCCTTCAGTGTAACGCCTTTGCGTTGGCGCAAATCGTAATATGCCTTTGCATATTCATCGAGGCGACCAAATTGATGTTGGTCAATAATCTCAGGACAGCAGTCCAGGCCCAAGGTATTGATTTTCTGATTGATCACATCATTTCGTCCAATCAAAATCGGTATACCGATTCCTTCATCCGCTACCTGGGCTGCGGCTCGAATGATTTTCGTCTCTTCCCCCTCAACAAACACCACCCGTTTTTTCTCCGGACAGCTCCTGGCTTCATTCATGATGTAGTATCGAACCTGTTCACCCATGCCCTGGCGAAATGCGAGCTGTTCCCTATATTCATCCAAATCAATCTGCCGGCGAGCAGCACCAGTTTCCATAGCAGCTTTTGCCACAGCAGGCGCCTCCCACAGCAGCACGCGCGGGTCCAGCGGTTTCGGAATGATATAGTCTTCCCCAAACTTTAAACTATCCAGTGCATAGGCGCGCAGTACACTATCAGGGACATCCTCCTTGGTCAGGCTCGCCAACGCCAGTGAGGCAGCTACCTTCATTTCTTCATTGATTGCCTTTGCGCGCACATCCAGGGCACCACGAAAGATGAATGGAAAGCCCAAAACATTATTAATCTGATTCGGGTAGTCCGAGCGCCCTGTAGCAACAATTGCATCTGGACGAGCCTCTTTAGCAAGCTCGTATCGGATTTCCGGATCTGGATTTGCCATGGCAAAAATCAACGGGCGTTCCGCCATGGTCTTAACCATTTCAGGTGTCAGTATATCCGCAATGGAAAGCCCATAAAATACATCTGCACCGCGCACAGCATCGGTCAGGTCGCGTCTATCGGTTTCATGTGCAAATCGTTCTTTGTATTTGTTCATGCCTTTTGTGCGCCCCCTGTATACCACGCCCTGGGAATCAACCAGCAGGATATTCTCTCTGGCTGCACCTAAACGAACCATCAATTCAGCACAAGAGATTGCAGAGGCACCTGCACCCGAGATGGCAATTTTTACATCCTCAATCGATTTACCGATAATTTCCAACCCATTAAGCAAAGCTGCACCCGAGATGATGGCAGTACCATGTTGGTCATCATGGAAAACCGGGATATCAAGCATTTCCTTGAGAGTTTCTTCAATATAAAAGCACTCGGGCGCCTTAATATCCTCCAGGTTAATTCCTCCAAAGGTCGGAGAGATCGCAGCCACAACCCGGATTAACTCATCTGGATCGTGTGTATTTACCTCAATGTCGAATACGTCCACGTCAGCAAAGCGCTTGAAAAGCACACCTTTGCCTTCCATAACAGGCTTGGATGCCAATGCACCTCTATCCCCAAGACCAAGTATAGCTGTACCGTTTGAAACCACAGCCACCAGGTTCCCTTTTGAAGTGTATTCATAACCTAACTCAGGATCCCTTTCAATTTCGAGTACAGGTACAGCCACACCAGGTGTATATGCAAGGCTGAGATCCCGTTGCGTTGCCATTGGCTTGGTGGGTACCACGGATATTTTGCCGGGCTTGCCATCTTGACGGTGGTATTCAAGCGCTTCTTCGCGGGTAACTTTGGACATAAATCGCTCCTCTAAATATTCTTAGAATTCTAGCAAATAGATGCTGGTTAAAATTACCATACAATCCTTACACACCTTCTCAGACTCGGGAAGTAGCTTTTGTCACATAATTGAGAGTATAACTTGCCTGCCCCAATATATCACAAATTTAATTACCATCACACGATTATCTGGGCAAGAGAGAAACTCCAAGCTCAATAAAAATAATTACAAAAACACCCAAATTTCACACGAATATAAGGAATTTATAATGTATAATGTAAAACGAATATCCCTGGATAACATTTGCGATATTCGAAGAAATAAAATAAGCGAATTGTTGAAATGGAGCGACCTATATTTCATGCAAATTGGTGAATGATGATATTTTACACAAGGCACGCACGATCAAGCCATCTTCAAAACATTTTTCACCAAGTGCAATGAATGATAACCTGATTTTTTTGCCGCATAGATTTTCCCATTTATATTCTGCGGCCACGGTTTAGCAAATTTTGACATAGAAGAAGCTGATCTCAGATATTTGATAGCTCAGGTATGTTGTGGTATGTGTTGGATTAGCAGATAAAATCGCCAGATAAGGAAAGTGGTAAGTACCAGAACATAATCATCAGCGTCAAACAACTTGAAGGATAGGTAATTATTCTCCAGGAGGCATAACGTTTGCTGTTTGAGAAACATGGGGGTCAAGTGTTTCCCCCGCAGTAGGTTGCCTGTCCTGTTGTCAATTATTGAGATCGGGTAAGTCAAGTTTGTAGCCGTGGTCCGAACAAGGAAGGATCACGGCTGTTTGTTGTTTGCTGAGGAACATATCTTTTTATGGGACGAAAAATAACTGGGATGCAGATCCAAAAACATAACAAACAAAGGGTGAATATTTACCTGGATGGTGAGTTTGCTTTTGGTCTGGCGCGCATACTCACAGCCTGGCTCAAAACTGGACAAGAACTAAGCAAGGAAAAAATCGCCCAACTGCTCGCTGAGGATGAGCGCGAAGCAGCTTTCCAAAAAGCTGTGAAGTTCTTAAGTTACCGCGATCGTACAGAAGCGGAGATCCATGCTCATCTTGTAAACTATGGAGCGTCCGAAAATATAATCTCTGAGATTGTTGTTCGCCTGAAGCAGAATGGATTGATCGATGATAATCGTTTCGCCTCCACCTGGGTTGAGAATCGCACAGCATTCCGCCCGCGTGGGCGCCAGGCGTTGACTTATGAGCTTAAACAAAAGGGTATCGCCCTGCACACAATCGACAAAGCCTTGGAAGACATCGATGAAGATGAGTTAGCATATCGCGCTGCCCAGAAACACCAAAATAAGATCTCAGCTGATAACTGGCTGGATTTCCGCAAGAAACTATACGCCCACCTCGCCAGGCGTGGGTTCTCGTATGAGATTATCGCAACAACAGTACAAAAGGTATGGTCCGAAAGGCACAATACCTCAATTCCCGATCATGAAACCCAATTTGAAGAGGTAGATGAATGAACGGTTTAATTTTCTGGTTGCCCATCACTCTTGTTGCCCTGGTCTTAGGTGTTGGGATTGGTTACTATATAAAACAGGTTTTTTACGCAAGGAAGCTAGAAAAAGAAAAAACCAGCGCAAACCGGATATTAGAGGAAGCATCGAAAAAAGCAAGCGAGATCGAATTAAAATCTCGCAATGAGGTGCTGGAAATCCGTCAGGCTGCCGATGTGGAAATCACCCGCCGCAGAAATGAACTCAGCCGGGAAGATGACCGCTTACAAAAGCGTCGCGAAGAGCTGGATATCCGTACTGACCGGCTTGAAAAGCGTGAATTGAACCTGAATAAACGCCAATCAGCAGTAGACAAGCGCGCCAATGAGATTGAGAAACTACATTCTGAACAGATTGAGGAATTACAGCGCATCTCCCAAATGAGCCTGGAGGAAGCCCGCGATCTATTGCTAGCAGAGGTAGAAAAGGACACCCGTAATGACATGGCTCGCATTATTCGCCAAATAGAAGCTGAGGCTCGCGAAGAAGGTGAGAAAAGGGCACGCGAACTTATCACCACAGCCATACAACGAGTTGCTTCAGAACACGTCACTGAGGTAACTACCTCTGCCGTGCCTCTCCCTTCCGATGAAATGAAAGGGCGAATTATTGGTCGGAATGGGCGCAATATCCACGCCTTCGAACAGATCGCTGGGGTTGATGTTATCGTGGATGATACCCCCGAAGCCGTCACAATATCTTGTTTCGATCCTGTGCGCCGTGAGACCGCCCGCCGGGCACTGGCAAAACTGGTATTAGATGGACGTATCCATCCAGCCCATATTGAAAAAGTCCTAAAAAATGAACAGAAAGAAGTTGAACGCATCATTGTCGAGGCTGGGGAGCAAGCAGCATATGATGCAGGTGTTCCAGGACTGCATCCGGAAATTCTAAAGATGCTTGGGCGTCTTAAGTTTCGCACTTCCTATGGACAAAATCAGCTGGCTCATGCAGTGGAAACCGCCAATTTAGCCGCAGTAATTGCCGCAGAGCTTGGCGCAGATGTTGAAGTATCTAAGGCAGGCGCGTTGCTCCACGACCTTGGTAAGGCTATGGACCACAATGTTGAGGGTACGCATGCTTTGTTGGGTGCTGACTTTGCCCGCAGGTATGGAGTAAACCCAAAGGTGGTCAATGCCATCGCTTCCCACCATCACGAATCGGACCAGGAATCCGTGGAGGCAGCAATCGTTGAAGCTGCAGACGCCATTTCTGGTGCCCGTCCTGGTGCCCGCCGAGAAAGCCTCGAACAGTATATTAAGCGAGTGCGCACCTTGGAGGATATGGCAAATTCATACAAAGGCGTCAATCAGAGCTATGCACTCCAAGCTGGGCGTGAGGTGCGAATATTTGTTAAACCTGAAGAAATCGATGATCTTGAATCGATACGCCTCGCGCGGGATATTGCCAAACAGATTGAAGAGACCATGCAATACCCTGGTCAGATCAAAGTGACCGTAATCCGCGAAACCCGCTCAATTGATTACGCCAAATAATCGAATTTCTTAGTTTCCCAAACACAATCGTGCGTTATCAGAACTTATACTGATAACGCACGTTATTTTCAACCATAAAGCACAAAGGGATTTGTGCGTTTTTCAACCTCCACAGTAGTTTCGGGCCCATGTCCTGAGAGCAGGCGGGTTTCATCTGGTAGATTAAGTATTTTTGTCCGGATCGTTCTCATTAAAGTATCATAGTCCCCCCCAGGCAGATCGGTCCTACCAATACTGCCCTGAAAAATAACATCACCGCAGAATACCACCGCTTCCTTCGAACAGTAGAAGATCACGTGACCGCGCGTATGCCCCGGGGCATGGTGCACCTGCAAGTGGTTGGCACCCAGGTGCAAACTTTGTCCATCATAAAGCTCGATCGTGGGTTCAGGACCAGGATCAATGCGCATCCCAAACAAGGGTGCACCACCTTGCATGCGCCATAACGAATAGTCTTCAGGGTGGAGTGCCACGGGTGGTGGAGGATCAACCAGGTCAGCAACCTGACCCGTACCTGCCAGGTGATCGAAGTGGGCATGGGTCAACCAGATGCTTACGATTCTCCAGTCACGCCGCTTCGCTTCGTCCACAATCACTTGGCCATCATCAGCGGGGTCAATAACAACTGCTTCTCGCGATTGCGGGTCTGCAACCAGATAAGCATTGGTCATCACAGGACCAAGAGTAAAAGGCACAATGGCAAGCATAGCTCCCTTTCTAAATCAGCTTTCCTTAGTTTATGCAATATTTGGTTTTTCCAGGATAAAATTGCCATACATAGTTTGGCATCTACGAAATATCGGATTTTAGCGTCGAACATGGCAGAATTATACAATACTCAGGAAAAGTATCAGTCTGACAAGCTGACACCCTTTACTTGGATTCAAAAACAAATGGTGTTAAACTGAGAAAAAGTCTGGAGGTCACGAATGAGTCACCACCCACCCGAGCCATTCCGGATCAAGATGGTGGAACAAATCCATTTGATTAATAATACCGGACGCAAGCAGGCATTAGAATCAGCAGGATTTAACCTTTTTAAATTACGAAGCGAAGATATTTTTATAGATTTGTTAACAGATTCAGGTACGGGTGCCATGAGCCAGGATCAATGGTCGGCTTTGATGCATGGTGATGAATCCTATGCTGGAGCGCGTTCATACTTTAGATTAGACCAGGCAGTGACTGACATTTTCGGCTTCCGCTACTTCATTCCCACCCATCAGGGACGTGCGGCGGAGCACATTCTCAGCCTCCTGCTAGTAAAGCAGGGTCAATACGTCCCCTCGAATATGCATTTTGACACTACCGATGCCAATATCAGGGCTCGTGGGGCACATCCAACCAATCTGGTGATTGACGAGGCTTATGATCCCTCTAATCGCCACCCTTTTAAAGGCAATCTTGACATTGAAAAATTAGAACAGCTCATCTTGGAAAAAGGGGTTGATAATATTCCCCTCGGTATGCTCACCATCACAAATAATGCTGGTGGCGGGCAACCAGTCTCCCTGGAAAACATCAGGAAAGTCTCCCAGACTTACCACAAATATGGAATTCCCTTCTTTATAGACGCCTGCCGTTTTGCGGAAAACTCGTATTTTATAAAATTGCGCGAGCCTGGCTATAGCCAGAAAAGCACAATAGAGATCGCTCGCGAGATTTTTGCACTTGCCGATGGTGCCACGATGAGCGCTAAAAAGGATGCCTTGGTGAATATCGGCGGATTCTTGGCAATGAATGATGAGAATTTATATAAGCAGTCATGTAACGAATTAATCCTGCGCGAGGGTTTCCCAACTTATGGTGGGCTTGCCGGGCGTGACCTCGATGCCATCGCAACCGGGTTGCGCGAGGGACTAAATGAAGATTACCTGGATTACCGACTTGGACAAACAGCCTATCTGGCTGAGCGATTGCTTGAATCAGGTATTCCCGTTATAGAACCACCAGGAGGTCACGCCGTTTATATCGATGCCGGTCAATTTTTATCCCACTTGCCTCCAAGCCAATTTCCAGGACAGGCTCTATCAGCTGAGCTCTACCTGGAAGGAGGCATACGATCTGTTGAGATTGGCTCTGTCATGTTTGCTTTTCCTGATCCTCAAACCGGCGAGATGATCCATCCGCAAATGGAGCTAGTCAGATTGGCAATTCCTCGTCGAGTGTATACCCAAAGCCATCTGGATTATGTTGTTACCACGCTGCAGAAAATTGCCAAACGAAAGGATTCGGTGCCTGGATACCGCATCACATATGCACCTGAATTATTACGACACTTCACAGCTAATTTTGAACCCCTGGTGAGTAACTAGCCACTTCCTAAGTGGTATTTTTACAATTACTGAGATCTTGGTGAAGAGGCTAATACTCCGTAATTCGAACATTTCAATTGGTGGAGCATTATGAAGATGAGTAGCTTGTTACGTTTTAATGCCATTCTGTATGTGATACTTGGTATTGCATTCGCACTCTACGGCCCACTCATGATGGCCTTTTTCGGCATCATGGATACCGAAGGCAGTGCCAGGATCTACTGGTATGCAGCCTCCTTCGCTAGGATGTTTGGAGCTTCCTTGTTTGGTTTTGGTTTTCTCATCTGGGCTGCCAGTGGGAGTTTATTAGAAAATCAAGTGATCAAACGAAATATCGTTTTAGCCCTGATCCTGGGAAATTTTATTGCCCTAATCGTAGCTTTAACCCAGCAAGTTTCTATCTGGGGTACCCTCTCGGGATGGCTGTTGGTGATCTTCATTCTTGTGCTGCTCATTGGATATGGCTTTATGCTTATAAGGAATTCCTGGGATTAACAACCCAGTCGTTATCTTTCTCTATGCCCAACTTAAAAATTCTCACCTCGCCCGATTGGGAAGATTATGAACTGCTCGATAGTGGGGATCACCTCAAGCTAGAAAAGTACGGTCCCTATCTTTTTGTCCGGCCAGAGCCACAGGCAGTTTGGCAGCCCACCTTTGAGGACATTCACTGGCAGTCAGCCCATGCTCGATTCCAACCCAGTAGGGAGGAAAGCGGTGGCAGTTGGAAATATATCAAACCCATGAATAAATCTTGGGAAATGCGGTACAAATCCCTTCGTTTCCTTGCCCAGACCACCGCAGGCCGGCATTTTGGTGTGTTTCCCGAACAAGCTGCGCATTGGGATTGGATCAGCGAACGGATCAAATCTGCCAAACGAACCATCCGGGTGCTGAATCTTTTCGGGTATACAGGATTAGCTAGCCTGGCTGCTGCCGAGGCAGGAGCCAATATCACCCATGTCGACGCTTCTAAGAAAGCAGTTGCCTGGGCACGCCACAACCAATCTCTATCCAAACTGGAGGATCGCCCAATTCGCTGGATTATTGAAGATGCCTTGAAGTTTACCCAGCGCGAAGCGAGGCGCCAGTCTTTATACGATGGCCTCATCTTGGACCCCCCAAAGTTTGGGCGTGGTCCGAAGGGCGAGGTGTGGGAATTTTTCAAATTCTTCCCCCAGTTGATGCAAGCCTGCCATCAGGTACTTGCCCCCAACCCACTGTTCATTGTTATCACATCTTACGCAGTTAGGGCTTCTGCCCTGACACTTTACTACCTGCTGCATGATATCACCAAGAGTTTCGGTGGAAATCTAGAGGCTGGAGAGCTGGCGTTGGTTGAGCGCAGTCAGGGCAGGCAGATTTCCACGGCAATATTTGCACGTTGGTGGGATAATTCTTACACTTCCTGATAAAAAACCCTCTCTCCAAAGTTATTCCCAAAAGGAAAGAAAACATAATTCTCCAGAGAATCTTTTAAAAATCCAGTCTAGGGTGTTCTCCTGACTCACGACCTAACGGCTGGAGCTGACCAGGAATCGCGACCAGTTATAATTGCTCATAATATCAAACTTACCTGGAGGTAATGAAATGGCTGATGTGATTGAATATAAGATTTATGGTGATGATCTTCAACTAGTAGAGGTTGAACTGGATCCTGGCGAGGGCGTACGCGCCGAAGCTGGCACAATGACTTTTATGCAAGATGGTATTGATATGCAAACCGGCACAGGAGGTGGGCTGATGCGTGGATTGAAACGCATGGTGACCGGTGAGAGCTTTTTTATTACAAGCTTTATTAATTCAGGTCAAGTAAAAAGCAGGGTCGCGTTTGCTGCTCCGTATCCTGGCAAGGTTGTTCCGCTCGATCTGAGCAGCTTGGGCGGGCGCTTTCTCTGCCAGAAAGACTCTTTCCTCTGCGCTGCTCAAGGTATTGAGATAGAAGTAGAGTTCACCAAGCGTTTGGGGGCTGGCTTCTTTGGCGGTGAGGGCTTCATTTTGCAGCGCTTAGAAGGTAGCGGTTTGGCATTTGTTCATGCAGGCGGCACAATCATTGAAAAAGACATGGTTGCAGGTGAAACATTGCGAGTGGACACTGGTTGCCTGGTGGCATTTGCGCCCAGTGTAGATTACGATATCCAGTTTATTGGTGGCTTCACCAATGCATTATTCGGCGGGGAAGGTTTATTCCTGGCACGCTTGACCGGGCCCGGTAAAGTGTACCTGCAAAGCTTACCCTTCTCCCGCCTGGCAGACCGCATACATGCTGCTGGCAGGCGTAACCAGCAAGTAGGCGAACGAAAAGGCGTTGCTGGTCTGGGTGGTGATATTCTGGGCAATATCCTCAGCGGAGGATAACCAGCGTACTATCCCCTTTTTGCCATTTCCCACAAGGCATCCATCTCCTCCAGGGACAGATCCACTAAGGATCGACCCTGGGCGCGAGCTGCTTGCTCAATCGTTGAAAAGCGCCCTCTAAACCGGGCGTTGGCTGTGCGCAGTTCGGATTCAGCATCTATCGAATACCAGCGAGCTAAGTTAACAATAGCGAATAATAAATCTCCAAACTCCGCACTGCGTGTTTTCTCATCAGTCGCTGCGCGCAGTTCTTCTATCTCTTCACACACTTTATCAATCACACCTTGTACTTCAGGCCAATCGAAGCCTACACGTGCGGCGCGTTTTTGATATTCCTCCGCCTGAATAAGTGCAGGTAGAGCCTTTGCCACGCCGTCAAGCAGGCTTTCTTCGGATTTTCCGTTCGCGATGCGTTCGGCAGCCTTCAGCCGTTCCCAATTCTCTAAAACACCATTGACATCTTTCAGCTCGAGACCACTGAATACATGCGGGTGACGATTGACAATCTTAGTGTGGATCCCGTGCAACACATCCGCCATCGAAAAATCACCATACTCACTGGCAATTTGAGCATGCAAAACGACCTGGAGCAACAAATCGCCCAGCTCCTCACAGATGGCATTTGGGTTATTTTCATCCAACGCAGACAGTAATTCATACGATTCTTCCATAAGATGAGATCTCAGGCTCTGGTGAGTTTGCTCTCGATCCCAGGGGCACCCGTCTGGTGCCCGCAGATGTGCGATTATCTCTTGGAAGGCTTCAAAAGAAGTCGTTGGACCCAGCGCCGGCAGGTAGAGACTGGTTAGAGATCCTACATACGAGCTGCGGTCAATCTCAAATAATGCCAGCGACTCCACCAGCTCATTATCAGTACCAGCAGCATGTATTAGCTTTACTGGATGCTCATCTGGATACACTGCCATCAATGTCAGCTTGACATCTGCTGCTACTGCAGATGAATATAGCTGGGCGATGAGGGCTGGTGCTGAAGAGGGGAAAGGTGGAACATGAGCACTGACCAACTCGAGTGCATCCACTAATGCGCAATGCGGAAATGCATCCAATCCAATTGTTCTAAACGTTGGTTCGAGAAAGCTCACCCCATCCACAATCATCACAGGTATCCCCTCAAGCTGAGCACGTCGGGCAATTTCAGGACATGTAGCTTCAGCCACGAAGGGGTGACCAGGAACTGCATATATAACTCCCTCTGAACGCTGCCCCAAGCGTAGCACCTTCTCTATGATATGTGCATACACACTTTCAAAATTTTGGGCTTGTTCGTAAACATGGTCAAAGGAAATTTGCCGTAAATGGGCTGGAAGCTCAGAGACCGTCGGGTGCTGTTCAGTACGCAGATAGATTTCCTCTGCTCGTTCCAGAATATGCCAGGCTTCCTGGGTTAAGTACTTTGCCCCTCCAGGTCCCAGGCCCAGTAGAGTGATGCCAGTAAACATATTTGTTTGCATATCCTTACCTCTTGCTGATACTCATGCGCACAATTAGACTTGTCCGGTCTGAAACTAATTTACTAACGAAGGAAATACCAAGGTCTAATACTTAAACATAAAGTGCACTGTTGCTACAAACAGCGGATATCCGGTTGTTTGTGTGTGCAACTGTGCACTATGCAAGATCACCTGTATCGCGTAAGTTTTTAGCGTTTGGTGTATGTAGGTGCTTTGCGGGCGCGCTTCAAACCTGGTTTCTTGCGCTCTTTGACGCGCGGATCACGAGTCAGGAAACCATTCCGGCGCAGAACACTCCGTAAGTCAGGATTCATCACCAGCAATGCTCGCGATAGACCTAATTGAACCGCGTCAGCTTGACCTGTCACACCACCACCTTCAACCACTACAGAGATATCAAGTTGGTTTGGATTCTCACCCACAGCCTGGAGTGGGGCTGTGATGTTATGCATATCACCTAGGCGAGTGAAATACTCTTCCGCGGTTTTCTCATTCACGATAAATCTTCCAGAACCTGCCATGATGCGAACCCGAGCAGTTGAAGCTTTGCGGCGACCAATACCTTCATAATACTGTACTGACATTGACTCTTTCTCCTTAGTCCACTATCTTCGGTTGTTGGGCTGCATGGGGATGATCTGGGCCACTGTATATCTTGAGATTCTTGAGGATTTTCCTGCCCATTTTGTTATGGGGAAGCATCCCCCAAACCGCGCTTTTCAGGACACGCTCTGGATGCTTCGCCAATTGCTGCCTCAAGGTGATCTCACTGAGCCCACCCGGATAATTCGAATGGCGATAGTAAATCTTCTCGTCCATTTTATTACCTGTTACACGCACTCTTTCAGCGTTAACAACCACCACGATATCACCAACCTCTACACCGGGTGTAAAATTCGGTTTGTGCTTCCCAAGCAGCAAAGTAGCTATCCGGGTAGCTAAGCGACCTAAGTTTTGATCGTTAGCATCCACCAGCAGCCAGTCCTGGGAGATATCACCAGATTTTGGAATATATGTTTTTTCCACGACGTTCATCTCCACTTACAAATCATTTATATAAATTCAATTTTTGTACTCGCTCATCCCTGGGCTTGAGGGATCAGGTTTGTTTTACCTGAGCAGTAACCTTTTTTTCCAACCATGATTATCCTTGCAGCAACCTCTACCGACGATAAATCACTTCAACCAATGTCAATCCTTGAGGCGGAGCCTGTCCAGCGATCATCTTTCGCGATGGTGTGGTTAGGTGCTCCAATACGACATCTGGCAGTTGCTGGCCTTGACCAATTAGAATCTGCAGATAAACCAATCGGCGAACCATTCGGTTCAGAAAACCATCTGCGGCAATCTCAAAATCCAATACCTGTCCAACAGGATTTTCATTTGGTATATGCTGCCAGCTGGCTTTAATCACCTTACGAATGGTGCTGCCACCTTTTCGAGGTGGATTGCCAAAAGCTGCAAAATCATGAGAACCGATCAGAAACTTAGCCGACGTTTCCAACAGCCCAATTTCAGGAGATGGCCAGACATGCCAGGCATATCGATCCATGAGCGGGTCACGAATCGGTCGGCAATAAACCCGGTAACGGTATAGCCGGGTAAGCGCATCGTAGCGCGGATGGAATTTTTCATCCGCCACACTCACCGAACTCGCCACCACATCAAGCGGTAGATTGGTGTTCAAAGCAGCCTGCAGATCCAGCTCCGAGTGCTTCCACTCCAGATCAAAAGCCACAACCTGACCGGTAGCATGCACACCTGTATCAGTTCTGCCTGCAGCCAAAAGCGATCGACCTTGCCAACCTATCCGCCTTAGCGCCTGTTCAACAACACCTTGCACCGTCTGGCTATGCGACTGACGCTGAAAGCCGTAGTAGGCGGTGCCATCGTATGCAAGAATAACCTGGTAACGTGCCATTTACAGTGATCCGTGGTGATGCCCTGATAAGATCCAGCTTTCAGAGAAGCTTATTCACCAGCCACGGATCACCAATCCTATAGAAAGACCTAATCTTCGACCAGCTCCAGCAAAACCATCTCAGCAGCATCACCTTGCCGGGGGCCCAGCTTTATCATTCTGGTATACCCTCCCTGGCGATTCTCAAAGCGTGGGGCAATGTCTTCAAACAACTTCTTTACAGCCTGAACATCTCCCAGACGGGCTGATGCCAGGCGACGGGCATGAACGGTTTGAGCATCGTCTCCATTATTACCGCGCTTTGCTAGTGTGATTAAACGCTCCGCCTGGCCACGCACTGCTTCAGCTTTCGCCCGGGTAGTGCGGATGCGCTCATGTTCAAACAACTGCTTGATAAGGTTGCGCCGCAGAGCCGCTCGCTCGTCTTTGCCACGGCTTAATTTTCGTCCAGCTACTCTGTGTCGCATATCGTATTACTCCACTTCGATTTCATTTTCGTCTTTGAGATAGCCCTTTTCGCGCATTCGCAAGCGAAGTTCGTCCAGGCTCTTTTCTCCAAAATTACGGATGGACATCACTGCTTCGTCGCCCTTCTCCAGCAACTCGATGACCTCCCCCACAGTAGTAATACCCGTGCGCTTCAAGGAATTAAACACTCGTACCGAAAGGTCCAGGTTCTCGATCGGTGTCTCAATCATCTCGCTGGTCAGACGTCCACCTTCTTCAACGGCTTCTTCCATTGCAGCCAGCGTTTCTTCGCTGACACCTGCAAGATGGCGCAAATGATCGATCAGAATCTTAGCACTTGTGCTGAGCGCATCCTCCGGACCAATGGTTCCATCCGTCCAAATGTCGATAATCAAACTATCGAAGTTCGTGCTTTGTCCAACACGGGCATACCCCACTTCCCAGTTTACTCTCTTCACCGGGCTGTAGATAGCGTCTACAGGCAGTTCACCAATGGGTAAGCGACCGATGCGATCATCCACAGGAGAGTATCCCCGGCCGCGTTCCACAGTCATCTCAATTTCAAGGTGGACACTCTGGTCATCCACGGAGAAAAGATAAAGG
>CP070639.1:361018-385950 GCA_020354045.1 Anaerolineales bacterium
GGTTACATATCCAAACCAGACAGTACCTGCTAACATGAAAGTGAGATATGTCATCTGCCACTCATGTTGAGATGGTGCCTTATCGTCACTCAATATAGCAAATCTAAGGTATATAAACAAGTGACATTTATTACTATCTTTATACGAATAGTTGTCTTGTTTTTGAAATTTTTGTAATATTTTCCCCACTTACAACATTAATAACCGTCTATTGAAGATAGATTTATTTCCCCACTTTTTCACACTTCATGGCAAGCTACCCAATGATCATCTGTGATCTGACGCCACTCAGGCACATCAATGGAACAATGATCCTTGGCAATCGGGCAACGTGGATGGAAGCGGCACCCGCTGGGAGGGTTGATCGGGCTGGGTACATCCCCAGTCAGCACGATACGACTGCGAGCCCGACCCTTTTTGGGGTCGGGGATAGGCACAGCTGAGAGCAGCGCCTGCGTATAAGGGTGTAATGGATTTTCGTATAGCTCATTGCGTTCAGCTGACTCGACAATCACTCCCAAATACATGACCGCCACACGATCGCATATATGCCGTACCATGCTGAGGTCATGGGCAATGAATAAATATGTCAGATTGAACTGATCTTGCAGGTCTTCAAGCAAATTGACCACCTGGGCCTGGATGGATACATCCAAAGCTGAGATCGGTTCGTCACAGACAATAAATGCTGGGTTTGAAGCCAGAGCTCGGGCGATCCCAATGCGCTGGCGCTGTCCACCTGAGAACTCGTGCGGGAAGCGATTCACCAATCTTGGACTCAAACTGACCAGATTCAAGAGTTCCTGGACGCGCTCTGATTTTTCCTTGTTGCTTGTGAAAATTTTATGGACCCGCAAAGGCTCACTAATGATTGAATTTACTGTCCAGCGCGGGTTCAGTGAGGCGTAAGGATCCTGGAAAATCATCTGCGCCTTGCGACGGATGGTCAGCATCTCATCACGGCGCGCCTGGCGGACATTATGATTATCAATATAGATTTCCCCTTCCGTGGCTGGGTAGAGACCCAAAAGTGTGCGGCCCACAGTAGTTTTACCACAACCACTTTCCCCTACCAAACCGAGCGTCTCTCCCCGTTGGATCAGGAAAGAGACTCCGTCAACCGCTTTGACCGAGCCTACCTTTCGCTCAATTATCAAACCTTTGGAAATCGAGAAATGTTTTTTCATGTTGCTCACTTGGACCAGTATCTGTTGGTCTTGTGAGTGGCTAGATTGCAAAACGGTCAAAATGTTTCTCCAGATAATTAGAACGGGATACCAGTGCTCACGTCTATCCAGCAAGCCGCCTGGTGGTTGGGTCCATGCAGTATCAATGGCGGCATCTCCACCCGGCAACGCTCAGTAACCAGTTCACAGCGTACCGCAAAGGGACAGCCCGTGGGTTCTACCAGTAAGTTTGGTGGTGCACCTGGAATGGAACGCAGGCGGGCACTTCGCCGTCGATCAACGCGTGGCAGTGCTGCTAATAGCGCCATTGTATATGGATGGCGCGGATTCTCGTACACCTTGTCCACCGGGGCACTCTCAACAATGTATCCAGCGTACATGACCAAGACACGTTCCGCTATTTCCGCAACTACACCAAAATCATGCGTGATCCAGATCACAGCCATATTCATCTGTTCCCGCAGACGTTGAACCAATTCAACTATCTGAGCTTGTATGGTCACATCCAGGGCTGTGGTGGGTTCGTCAGCGATCAAGATCGAGGGTTGGCAAGCCAGAGCCATTGCAATCATCGCCCGTTGGCGTTGCCCACCCGAGAACTGGTGGGGATAATCGTTTAAGCGCTGGATGGGGTCAGGAATACCAACCTGCTCTAGCAACTTTATCGTGCGTTCGCGGATAACTTCTTTTTCCAATCCCATGTGGATCCGGAGAGTTTCACCAATCTGGCGACCAATGGTCAAGACAGGATTTAAAGAGGTCATCGGGTCCTGAAAAACCATCGCGATATCCCTACCGCGCAGATTTTCCATCTCTCGCTCGCTTAGATCAAATAGATCTCGTCCCAGAAATAACGCCTGTCCACGAACGATTTCAGCTGGAGGGATAGGCAACAGGCGCAGAATAGATAGCATAGTTACCGATTTTCCACAGCCGCTCTCTCCAACCACGGCGATCGTTTCACCATGATCCAGGTGAAATGAGATCCCATTCACAGCATATACGGTACCCTCAGCAATATGAAAGCGAGTGCTAAGATCTCTAACTTCGAGAATATGGTTCGCCATCGGTTACTCCCTGCTACGCAGCTCGACTGTGGGGGTCCAAAGCATCTCTAAGGCCATCACCCAGGAAGTTAATACTCAATACGGTTAATAAGATTAACAAACCAGGGAAAAACCACAGCCAGGGAGCTGATTCTAGGTAGTTATTTGCACCGTCAAGCATATTACCCCAGGTTGCTGTGGGTGGTTGAACACCTAGACCTAGAAAGCTGATATAAGCCTCCGCTAGAATCGCATTGGCAACTCCTAAAGTTGCCGAGACAATGATAGGAGCAATGCTATTAGGTAGGATGTGACGAAAGATAATTTCGAAATTAGACGTACCTGTTGCACGAGCCGCCAAGACAAAATCATTCTCCTTCAGGGAGAGAAATTGCGCCCTGACGATGCGGGCCAGATACATCCAGCTAGTTAAGCCGATGATCAGGACAATAACAATCACACTACCGCTGAATGTACGACCAAAGAGATCAACCTCTGGTATCTCACCTCCAAAGAACTTGGCCATAACAATCAGCAGAAAAATCTCGGGAATGTTCAACATCGCCTCGGTAATACGCATAAGAATACTATCAACAATTCCGCCGTAATAACCAGCCAGTGCGCCTACCAGAATGCCAAGAACAACCTCTATCAATACAGCGAGCATACCGATCATTAAGGATATTTGACCACCATAAATGGTGCGAGCCAGCACATCTCTTCCGATTGTATCGGTACCGAATGGGTGCTGCAAGTTAGGGGCAGTCAAGCGCAGGGGTGTGTCAGCAAAGTTCGCATAACTCTCTGGAAAGATTAATGCTCCACCAATGGAATAAATAAACAACAGGATCAATGTCACCGCCCCAAAGATAGCCATCTTATGGCGACGAAAGCGCCGCCAGACTAACTGCCCCATACTAAACGGAGGTGTTTCCAGTTCGTCAGGGATCAAAGTTGAAATATTGTTTGGTTGGCTTATCGTTTCCAAGTTAATCTACTTTTCGTAACGTATGCGCGGATCAAGCCATGCGTAGACGATATCGGTCAGAATTTGAAAAACTACAACCGCAAGAGAAACCAACATAAGAATACCCATGATGACAGGCATATCAACACGATCCACATGGTCGAGAAACAGCCGTCCCATCCCTGGCCAGGCAAATATCCTTTCGGTTACTACCGCTCCCCCCAGCAAGAGCGGCAGATCTAAGCCAATAACAGTGACGATCGGTAAAGACGCATTCTTCAGAGCGTGGATGAAGACCACTTCACTGCGCGGCAATCCTTTGGATTTAGCCGTGCGGATGTAGTCTTGCCCCATCACTTCCAGCATAGTGCTACGTATATATCGGCTATACGCAGCAAAGCTGATAATCGAGATACTCAAGACAGGTAAAACCATGTGCCAAAGAACCTGCGCAGTAGTTTTACCTGCCTGTGGGTCGAACATCCCTACAGTAGGTAAATATGGTAAACCCCAACGCTTGAAAAGAACTGCAAAAATAAACATTGAAATCAGTGCCACAAAGAAGATCGGCATGGAATACCCAATGAAGAGGATTGCGGTGATCAGGTTATCCATTATTGAGTATTGCCGCAATGCCGAAAAAACCCCCACGAGCAAGGCTCCTATTACTATCACAAGTTCGGAAGCGACCATCAAGATCAGGGTATTTGGGAGGCGTTCGCCAATTACCTCAATGACTGGCTTGCGGTTAAGTAATGAAATGCCAAGATCACCGCGCAAAACACCACGACGAGTGCCTGTTGTCTCTGCAACGCCATCCCCGTCCAGGTCGATCTTGGTCCAGTCGTTACCGAGTAGCCAGTAGGCGTATTGCAAGTAAACAGGTTGATCAAGTCCCAATTGCCGACGCAGGCGCTCGTAATCTGCTCTCCGAGTGACGCGTCGCCCACCCATGGTCGCCACAGGGTCACCAACATTCAACATTAATAGAAAGAGAATCAGGCTGATAAAAAACAATAAAGGTATCCCCTGGAGAAGACGTTTAATAATATAGCGGCCCATAGGAATTCTCTTGTCACCAAATAGGTTGAGCAGGTCGGAGAAATCCCGACCTGCTCAATGAGGAGCATCCTAAATGTTCATTGTTCCATATCCCACTCAGCAATATTGAAGAACATTGTCACGCCAGAGAATTTAAGATTCTTCATGTGTGAACTAACCACATAAATATCCGGATCCTGCCACAAGCCAATTATGTAAACCTTATCATAGAACAATTGGTTGATTTGAGAGATGGTTTTCTGGCGTTCCACCACATCCACCTGAGTGGACTGCAATTGGATCAGACTGTCCAGTTCCGGGTCACAGATGTAGAACCAGTTCTCACCGGTTGGATTCTCGTCTGTCGGAATCTGATCGCAAAGCCAGTAATAAATATCAGGGTCGGGGAAAAGCGGGCCATCTGACCATTCCTGGATATCAAACTCACCTCGGGCTGCCGGTCCATTTTCAGCATAACTAGCAAAGTAAAGCGTATCATCCACCGCCTGGACATTGAGTTTAATCCCTACTTCGGCCAGTTGTTGCTGCATGACGGCCTGCGCATCCTGCCTTTGTTCTTTGACAGTTGTTGCATGATCAATCTCTAGATCAACCCCATCTTTCTCGCGTACACCATCTCCATTGGTATCCACCCACCCGGCATTATCCAGTAAGGCCTTGGCTCCTTCTGGATCATAGGGATAATTTACCAGTGGCGGGTCATTATAAAACGGTAAAGCATCCCAAAAACTGGCTGGAACTTTTGTCAGATCAAGCAACAAGTCGCGATTGATGCCCTCTCGATCGATCGCCATGGCAATCGCCTTGCGGACATTCACATCCAATAAAGCAGGGTGGCTTTTTTCTTCATTGACCATAAAGAACATCCACTCACTATACCCGTTGGGCTCGACCATGATATTCAAGCCAGCTTCTTCCAGGCCAGGTATATCCGCATAAGGAGGCCAGTAACCTATGTCAGCGTCGCCTGCCTTCAGAGCTTGAACTTGAGAGGCATCATCCGGGACAAAGCGGATAAAGATCTCATCCAGTTTGGCCGGTGTACCCCAATAGTTTTCATTGCGAACAAAGCGAGCGAAGCTGCCAGACTCCCACTCGACGAAATTAAATGGACCACAGCCAACAGTCGGATTTCGCAACCAGTCAGCGTTATCGATCGTCCCTTCGGCCTCGTATATGGGGCGCAGGATATGTGCAGGTAAGATACCATGCCACAAAGAAGCCAACCAGGGTGCAAAGGGTTGGCTGAAGGTTATGACTACTGTCTGCGGATCGGGAGCTTCAATGGACGCGATATTGTCATAAGGGTAGGTAGTGTAAACAATATTATTCGGGCTGACTGCCATCTCCCAGGTAAATATAAAGTCATCTGCTGTTACTGGTGTGTCGTCTGACCACTTAATATCATCACGCAGATGCATGGTGATTACAGTGCCATCCTCGCTTATGCCGCCATTTGTTGTGCTGGGGATTTCCGTCACCAGGCGCGGAAAGGGTTCATTATTCTCATCAAATTCCCAGGCCCAATGGTTATTCATTTGCCAGGTTGTCCAGGCAAACCACATACCCGTGTAAAGCGGGGCTAGGTAATCGAATTCCTGAGTATAGATAAATGTGGCAATCTTCTTCTCAGTGGGCGGTGCAGGTGGTTGAGTTTCTAGTGCGGGTGGTTGCGTCTCAGCCGCGGGTGGTTCGGGTGGCATTTCCGTAGGTGTACCCCCTCCGCCGCATGCTACCAGTAGCATGCTGGCAATGACCACCAAGCAAAGCAAGCCATACAGGTTTTTATGCATTCGTAACATGATGTTCTTCTCCTTACATTGTAAGAAAAGAGTAAATTTTCGAGTTTCATGTTTCTCGCATATTGATATCCTTCTAAATGTTATCTTTCCAAATCACCTCCATTGAGCAAATAAGTTTGCTGTCTACAGTTTCATGAGATAGCTAAAATTGGGACTTGCTTTTGCCATGTAAGTATTATATATTGAACCGGGTAGGAGTAAAGCATAAATGAGTATAAAATTCATGAGTCAAAAATAAAGCAGCATCATTACGCAACTTTGCCCAAAAATTGGTAAACATCTGCACATTTTTTTTGTTTTGGGTGTTGGATAAAATCAAATGCAAGTTCCTCAACACAATCCTTCCAAGGAAGATAATAACGGTTGGCCCTCGTTTACTAGACCAGACCATAAAACCCCAGGTAGTTGGTCTCATGAGCTGATCATCTCCATCAATCGCCCCCGAACACATGTACCTTCTCCAAACGGCGCACAGATCGCCTTCTTTTGGGACCGTGATGACAGGTCGGATTTATATGTTATGCCAACCACCGGCGGCTGGCCTCAGCAGCTTACTTTTGGTCGGCCCCCTTTACCTTATTGGTTTGATGATCCCCCGCAATGGTCTCCGGATGGACATTGGATTGCCTATACGCATAACAGCCAAATCTGGATTATTCCGCCGTCAGGAGGGCAGCCACGCAGCATCACACCGTTTAGCACCGCAGCTGGATCCCCGCGCTGGATGCCTGATAGCAAGTATTTATTGCTGACGCACGATGAAGGCGAATACACCAACCTTCTCATGACTGACCTGAAGGGTAGCTGGCCAAAGGTCATCACGCCCCTCGTCGGGCGCGACCAGTCCCCACAACCTTCCCCAGACAGAAAATTTGTCGTGTTTGCGCGCCGTCCATTGGATGACTTAGATCGCATGGATATCATCTTGACAGATCTTGATGATAGTTACCACAAAACTCTGGTTGGTCTGCCTGGAGTTGAGAATTTATCCCCACAATGGTCGCCAGATGGCAAACAGATTGCATATATCTCCAATCGCACGAATTACTTTGAAATATTCCTGTACGATCTTGAATCTGGCAACGAGCAGCAGCTCACAAATGCAGGTTTTGATCTTGCCGATATCGCTTGGTCGCCAGATGGCACAAAATTAATATTCACTGTAAATCGGTCGGGGGCGTTTCACCTGGGTATGTTCTCCCTTGCTGATTTCTCTTTTATCAACTTGAACACCAGAAATGGCTTTCATGCCCGTCCACGATGGTTACCGGATGGGAAATCCATTACTTTTGAATATGACGATCCCACACAGCCTGCAGATATTTACAAAATCAATCTCGAAACAAGCCAGATAGGACAGCTGACCTTTAGCACCCCTCCAATTTTTGACCACTTGTCTTTATGTGTCCCTAAAAATGTCAGCTACACCAGTCTGGATGGCTTAGAAATACCCGCTTTCCTGTATCTCCCAAATCAACCAAATGGTGCTGGAATTGTCTATCCGCATGGTGGACCAACCGCTCAATACGCACTGGAGTGGGATCCTTGGGTTCAATACATGGTTGCTAAAGGCTACGCCCTGCTGGCTCCCAATTTCAGAGGCAGCACTGGTTATGGACGCGATTTTCAGAGAGCAAATTACGGCGTCTGGGGTGTTAAGGACACTGAAGATTGCCTGGCAGCAGCAGATTTCCTAGGCGCAATAGACTACGTTAATCCCGAGCGGATGGGAATCTTCGGCGCAAGCTATGGTGGATACCTGGCCATCTGTGCACTGGCATTTGACCCTCAGCAGCGTTTCGCTTGTGGTGTGACCAAGTACGGCGATTGCAACCTGCTCACCTCCTGGGCTGAGTGTGACCGGAGCGGTCACGAAGACTTGTACCGCATGATGGGTCATCCTGCCGATAATCTCGCCGCGTATCGGGCTGGCTCTCCCATCTGGAAAGTGGCAGACATCCAGTCGCCTCTATTGATCTTCCATGGCTTACAGGATCCCTACGTGCCACCCAATCAATCCGAGGAATTGGTCCAAGCGCTAAAGCATGCTGGAAAAACATTCGAATACCGCACGTATCCCGATGAAGGACACGGCATTCTGCTTCGCAGAAACCAGTTAGATTTTTACGCGCGCATGGAGCGCTTCCTGGACTGGTATCTGTTGTAAATTTCTTTTATCATACGCGCTATTGACTCGGAGGAACTCTAATGAAATTTGAATATCTTGCACCGGAAGATGTCCTTAAAGTCCACCACGCCTCACTACAAGTGTTGGAACAGGTCGGTATTCTGCTGGATGACCCTGAAACCCTGGCTCTCTTGGTTGATAATGGCGCTCGTGCGGAGGGTGAGATCGTTTTTCTCCCTCAGGAACTGGTCCTGCAATGCTTGCAATCCTGCCCCAATGAAGTCACCTTACGGGGGCGCGAGCACGAGGTAAAGCTAGGCTCTCACCAGCTTTATATCCACAATTTGGGTGGAGCGCGAGATATCCTGGATGAACCCGGTTCAATGATACGCCCTGCAACCACCCCGGATGTAGCCGAAAGTGCTCGCCTATTGGATGCTCTTGAAAATGTAGATACTGTAACTCCACTCTATACACCCCGCGATGTCCCACCTCACATGATGGTGTTGACAATGTTCGATCAAACCGTCCGCAACACCACCAAGCCCGTTAATGGACCTGGGGTGACCACTGCGAAAGAAGTGCGGATTCTGGCGGAGATGTGCCGGGTTGTATTTGGTGAACAACCCGCTGTATCCATGGGAGCCTCACCGGTCAGCCCCTTAAATTTCAGGGGGCATATCGCTCCGGTTATGCTCGAGATCGCCCGCCAGAACCTCCCCTTTGGACCTCTACCCTGCCCAAGCGTTGGGGCTACGTCACCCATGTCTCTGGCAGGCTCACTCGTCCAGCAAAATGCAGAGAACCTAGCTTCTATCACCATCGCTCAACTTGCCCGCCCGGGTTTGCCTATTGTATATTGTGGGCGCCTGTCTGTGCTCAATATGCGTAATGGTGCTCCGATCTGGGGTAACCCGGAGGTAGGCATGCTCTCAGCGGGTACAGTCCAGCTCGGTCATTATTACCACTTGCCTGTCAATGTGTATGGGCTGGCGGGTAGTGGTTATGCAGCTGATATGCAGAGCGGTTATGAACGTGCGATGAACGCCCTGGTACCCGCACTGGCAGGGGCAGATGAACTATCTGGTGTGGGAGAAATGGCCGGCGGCACCATCTCTTCGAATGCACAGATCGTTGTCGATAATGATATCTACGGTATGGTTAAGCGGATACTGCGAGGTTATGCTGTTAATGAAGACAGCCTAGCTGTGGATGTGATCGCCCATGCGATGCGTTCATCACGCAATTTTATGAGCGAGAAACACACCCGCACCTACCTGCGCGCCGGTGAAATCTGGAGGGGTCGTCTGGGTATCGAGGAAGTGGGCTGGGATATGTGGCAAGCTGCGGGAGCTCCAACAGTTATGGATCGCGCCAACCGTTTAGCCCAGCAAATCCTAGCAGATCATATTATTGCGCCTCTACCGGATGATCAATTGCAGGCCCTGGATGAAATTATGCGTTTTGCAAATGAGAATCATTGATCCCCTACTCTTAAATGTTTGAACCCTTACTGCGGAGAAAACCAATGGCTATCCAAGCACCATATCGTCCTATGCTAAAAATAATCACCGAGGAACTTACTGTTCAGATCATACAGGAAGCTATCGAACTGTTACAAGATCCGGGAGTGCTCGTCCACAATCCTGAAGCGCTAAAACTTATGGCAGATGCTGGTGCCGGCGTCGATTTTGGAAAACAGCTGGTCTCTATTCCTGCAAATATGGTGCACACTGCTCTAACAACCGCACCATCTACGTTTTATCTGTATGATCTTTTAGGCAATCCTGTCGTTCATTATGGAGGCAACGACGTACATTTTGATCCAGGATCTACCGCCGTTACTTTGCTGGGCGATCAAAAAGGTGTACAACGAGATCCTCTCACGGATGATTTAGTGCGGTTTGTGAAGCTGGTAGAAACACTGCCTGCTTATGACGCACAAAGTACCGCCTTTGTGTGCCGCGATGTGCCTGCTGAGATTGGTGATTTATACAGGTTGTACCTGGCGCTCAATTACATGCGCAAACCGATCATAACCGGTGCATTTGGCAAAGATACCTGGTGGACCATGTGGGAAATGCTGGTAACAGTGGCTGGCGGCGAACGGGAGCTCGCCAGCAAGCCCATTGCCGTATTCGATGTCTGCCCGACTCCACCCTTGTTGTGGAGTGATCTGACGGTGCAAAACCTGATGGATTGTGCTCGTAAAGGAGTTCCTGCCGAGCTGGTCTCCATGCCACTCGCTGGTACTACCTCCCCCGTTACATTGGCAGCCGCGGTAGTTGAACACGCAGCGGAAAGCCTGAGTGGAGTAGTGATCCACCAGCTAACAGCTCCTGGGGCTCCCATTGTCTGGGGCGGAGCCCCTGCAGCTTTTGATATGCGCACTGGTACCACACCCATGGGAGATGTGAATACCTGGCTGATTGATTGTGCTTACATTCAGGTAGGAAAGTATTTGAATTTACCAACCCATACATACATGGGGTCAAGCGATGCAAAACTCCTGGATGCTCAGTCCGGTATCGAGTCAGCTGGCGGCACAATATTATCCGCACTTTCGGGAGCAAATATGGTCTCAGGTGGAGGCATGCTTGATTTTCTGCGCTGCCAGAGTTTCGAAAAATTAATCATTGACGCCGAAATTATCGGCATGGCGAAGCGATTGATGGCAGGCATCCAGGCCCGGGATGAACCTGTTGCCAGGGATTTGATGCGCCAAACCGCCCACAAAGCCAATTTCCTTTCCCACACGCACACACATAAATGGTTTCGCAAGGAGCTTTATATTCCCACACCATTGCTTGACAGGGGCTCATTAGACGCCTGGCGCTTGGCAGGGTCAAAATCAATCACTGATCGAGCCTCTGAAATTATCGACGGGCTGCTTTCCAGTTACCAACCATCGCCTCTACCTCAGAAACTTCTTGATGAGTTGCGTACTATTGCCACTACAGTAGCTCAAAAATTCGGATTGCAGACCTTACCTGCCCTACCCCAGGATTAATCTTGCAAGAGATTCTGATAGAATTGCGTATATCTTCACAATTCAAGGAGAACACAACCCATGTCCCAAGTATTGTTTCAACAATTAGCCAATAGCCTTGTCGATGGAGATCCAGATGCCACCTTTGACTTGACAAAGCAAGCGCTGGCACAAGGCATTGAACCTCTGGCGATCATAAACCAGGGTCTGGTTCCCGGCATGAACATCGTGGGTGATAAATTTGCGACAGGTGAATATTTTTTACCTGATCTGATTATCGCTGCCGAAGGTATGCAGCGTGCCATGCAATTACTAGAACCTGAATTGAGCAGGCGCCAACAGGAGTTATCCATCCCTGGAACGGTGGTTATTGGGACTGTCAAGGGCGATATCCATGAGATTGGCAAGTCATTAGTCGCAACCATGCTGTCTGCTAATGGATTCAAGGTGCATGATCTGGGTGTTAACGTCCCAACTGACAAATTTATATCTGCTGTTCAGGACAGCAACGCAGATATTCTTGGGTTATCTGCACTGCTCACGACAACCATGGTTGAGCAACAAAAAATCATTCAGGCACTCAAAGAGGCTGGATTACGAAGCAAAGTAAAGATCATGGTCGGTGGTGCCCCAGTAACACGCAGCTGGGCAGAGGAAATTGAAGCCGATGGTTATGCTGAGGATGCCATGGGCGCTGTACGATTGGCTAAGTTTCTCGTTGGCGGCACAGTTTAGATTGAACTTTCTACCAGGAAAAATTCCCCGGAAGCTATTCACGGGGTTTGGAGTCCGGAATGGCAAAACCCATCAAAAGCATCAACAATCCGAAATTAAGCCTGAATATACTTTCTCAGGAAGAAATTCTTAAAATTCATAACGCTACATTGCAAGTTATAGAAACCACTGGTGTGCGCTTCCCATCACAGAAAGCTTTGGAAATCTTTGAAGCGCACGGTGCTACCATCGATCCGCAAACTTCAATTGTTCGTATACCTGGTGCCTTGGTCGAGACATACCTTAAGAAAGCTCCACCTTTTTATAAGCTGGCCGGACTCGATCCAAGCCTGGACCTACCGTTGGATGGCAACCACAGTTTTCTTGGAACTGATGGCTGTGGAGTAGAGATCATCGATGCATTTAGCGGCGAACGCAGGCGTACAACCAAACAAGATGTAGCTGATGTCGCCCGTGTCGCCGATTACCTAGATTCCATTGCCTTTCATTGGGTGCCAATATCTGCCCAGGACTGCCCACCCCATACGCGCAGCCTGCATGAATTAGAAGCCATCTGGTCCGTAAGCCAAAAACACGTTCAAACCGAATCGATCGTCAGTGTACCCGAGATGCAAGCTGCGGTTGAGATGGCTACATTACTTGCAGGCAGTAAAGAACAGCTGCGGGAACGCCCGGTCTTATCCATTATGCAATGCACCTTAAGCCCGCTCGGTCACGATAGAGGCAGCCTGGAAGCCGGTCTGATAGCAGCGGCAGCCGGCTTGCCGGTTGGCTATATGACCATGGCCTCCTGCGCCACCACTGGTCCAGTGACCCTGGCTGGTAACCTTGTTGTCGGCAATGCTGAGGTGCTTACTGCCCTGGTGCTCATGCAAATGGCTTATCCAGGCTGCCCAGTGTACTATGCCGCAGCGCAAACCGCCTCTGACCTGCGTACAGGGGCGTACACTGGCGGAGGTCCTGAGGATTTTCTCTTTGGAGCTGCAACCAATGTATTGGCAGATTTCTATAACATCCCGCTTTCCATGGGAGCTTTTGCAACAGGTGCCAAAGAGCCTGACTGGCAGGCTGCGGTGGATAACAGCCTTTCATCCTTTATGGCGGTTTCGACCCTCTCAGATATGCTTTTAGGGGCAGGATTACTGCACGGTTCGCGCATTTTTTCTTTTGAGCAGTTACTCATGGATGCAGAGATCTGGAGCATCTTGCTTGCCACCTTTAAAGGTATTGTGGTAGATGAAACTACTCTGGCGCTGGAGGCTATTCACGAAGTGGGTCCTGGAGGGAATTTCCTGGCTCACCGTCACACACGCCAGCATATGCGTCAACGCTGGTTTCCGACCCTAATGGATCGCCGCCCATATGAAGCCTGGGAAGCCAAACGGGAGGGGAGTCGCGATTGGGCACGGCTGAAAGCCCAACAAATCCTGAGCGATTATCAACCAGAGCCTCTTGACCCAACACTGCACAAGGAGTTACTCAGTATAATAAATTCCTTGGAGCGTACAGATTAATCAACAAAAATTTTGATTTGTATCCAAATTAAATATAATAGAGCTGGATCACGACGAAACAAAATCCGCGATCTGTTTTGTCATATACAAGGATAAGTTATATAAACAATCACGATCGACATATCATTGAGTAATCTTAGTTGAATGCATGGTTATTCATCCATTCACGACGTCAACACGATACTATCGTAGAAAGGAAGCCTGCCATGGGATCCGGACACAAGGTTCGCTGGGGCTTGCTCTCCACCGCAAACATCAACCGACGGTTGATTCCAGCCATACGCGCATCAAAAAGAGGCAACCTGGTCGCAGTCGCCAGCAGATCCAAGCAAAAAGCCCAGGCATATGCTAATCAATGGGAAATTCCTCTTGCCTTCGGTGGCTATGCGCAAATGCTTGAATCAGGTAAGATTGATGCTGTCTATATCAGCCTGCCAAACCATCTGCATGCAGAGTGGAGTATCCGCGCTTTGAACGCGGGTATTCACGTTCTCTGCGAAAAACCGATGGCACTTACCCTCGAAGAAGTGGATGCCATGATCACAATCTCTAAAAAGACAGGCTGTGTCTTAGCAGAAGCTTTCATGTACAGGCACCACCCACAGACCAAGATCGCAGGCGAGTGGGCACACAATGGTAAATTGGGGGATATTTGCCTGGTCAGGGGTGTGTTCAACTTCGCCCTTCGTTCCAGGGATAATGTCCGTCTTGTACCTGAATACGGTGGTGGCTGCCTGTGGGATGTAGGCGTTTATCCACTCAGTTTTGCCCAATTCATCCTTGGCCAAGCACCAAGACGGGTTGTTGGATTCCAATGGCAAGGGGACACCGGAGTTGATGAAACTTACGCAGGGTTGATGGAGTATTCTGGCAATCGCATGGCCCAAATCGCCAGCGCTTTTCGTTCTCCATGGTATACGCATGCTGAAGTTATTGGGACAGAAGGCCGACTGACTTTAAGTCGCCCCTTTGTAGGCCTGGAGACAGACCGCCAGTTGCTCTTCCACCCAGAGCAAGGAGAGCCAATCGAAATCCATGTTCCAGATAAAGAGTTGTACCTTGGGGAAGTTGAGGATATGCACTCTGCAATATTGGATGGGACATCAAATTACATTGCTCTGACTGAAAGCAGGGATCACATCCTCACTGTCCTCGCGTTATACGAATCGGCTAACACCGCTAACGCGATAGAATTGGCAGGGTAAAACAAGTCCAATTAAGTAGATTGAATTGCTCTACTCCGAATTTCTTTTTTTTGGGGTCATGATTAAGAAGACAAAAATTTGGATAGAATAAATTCAAGCCAAATCATGAAAGGAACTCTTAATGGTAAAAAATTACCCATCCGCGCAGAATAATCCTGAATCTCCTGATCCACAAGAATCTGGTCGTTATTTCAGATACATGGCACAGTTTGTAGGGTTTACTGACCGTGACAAAGCTGCCATCCGAGAATCAGCCTTAATCGTCGAAAAGCATCTACCAGAAATTATTGGCAAGTTTTACACCAATTTGTTGCAGTACCCTCCAACACGTCGCCATTTCCTGGCATCGGACGGTAGTGTCGATGATGACTATCTGCGATTGCGCATGTACCACCAGGCAAATTTCTGGCGTAGAGTTGCAGGTGGTGTTTACGACGATGAGTTTGCCCACTTTGTCGATTATGTCGGAAGATCGCATACTTCGCGCGGTGCAGACAAGAGAGTTTATATAGCTGAGCGTTATGTGATTGGGATGGTAGGATTTACACAGCATGCTATCATTAATGCGCTGATTAAGGAGTTGCACGAGTTTGATCATGATCTGGAGCAACGAGCTATTAAAGCCTGGAACAAGCTCTGTATGGTAATACTCGAGATGCTGGCACGTGCATACGGACATGAACGCGAAGGGGAAAAATTCGAAGATTTATTGTCCGTCGATCCGGATGAAATGCACACGATGTCGATCGACTCATATGAAAAGAGCTTAGGAATCCAGAAAATCCTGGACTACAAAGATGTACTGGTAGCCAATGAGGATGAGATACCCGAGGGTGAGAGAAAGATTATCGAAGTGGATGGAATTGCCATAGGCGTATTCCATCACAAGGGTAAATATTTTGCCTTGCAAAATAAGTGTCTGCACCGTGGAGGTCCGGTCTGCACCGGTAAAATCGAAGGCGATACGATCACTTGCCCTTGGCATGGCTACGAATACGACCTTACCAATGGATCCTTGTTATTTGACCCCGCTGCCCGATTAGATATGTATCCAGTTACCGTAAAAAATGGGCAGTTATTCCTCTCCTTCCCGGTTATCTCAAGCTCATTAGAGGATAATATTCCTGATACAGAAGAAATACCCTCGCAGGAAACCCGACCGCAAGCAAGCCAATCCCTTGATGAAAACGAATTCTTTCTCAGCGAATGCCCGCCGGGTGGAAAATACCTCCTGCACATCGATGGTCAACCAGTTTTAGTTTATAACCTCTCCGGCAAATTTTACGCCACCCAGGAAAAATGTACTCACGTGGGAGGTCCACTAAGCGAAGGTGAGTTGCAGGAAGATAACATCATCTGTCCCTGGCATGGATCATGTTTTAGTATTATCGATGGCAAAGTTACCTGTCCTCCAGCCACCAAGTCATTACAGACCTACCAAGTACAGATATACGGTCAAATCGGTAAGGTCGTCATTTAGACACCACACAACTCGTTGTTCGTCTTTGAAATTCATAATTTCACCAAGATTATGACAATTTTAGGATGATTATCAATTGTTCTAAATCTGATTTGATTGTAAACTGGTAAGGTGCAAAGGGAGAGTGATAATGACAGCTATAAAAATCATCGGCTATATCGCAGCAGCAATACTGATCTTCTTTGGAATTTTATTTATTTGGGGAGCTTTCAGCCCTGAGGGGTCTGTTGGTTGGATCCCTATTGGCCTGATCAGTGTAGGCATTGGCTTCGGTTTAATCTGGTTTGCCAGCCGCCAAAAGCCTGCAGCAGCGGGGGATACAAACGTCACATTGAAAATTGATCTACCTGCCAACGTAAATATGGATACCCTTAAGTGCCAGTCGTGTGGTGGTTCTCTTAGTATGGATAACATCGAAATGGTCGCAGGTGCACCAGTTGTGAATTGTCCATATTGCCATACGACTTACCAGCTGACAGAAGATCCAAAGTGGTGATCGTCAGAGTTCAAGGATATTACCCATGAGAAAAAATGCGTTCATCCTGCTTGCTTCAATAACCCTGTTACTTGTTTTTGTCAGCATAGCATACGCCCAGGCTTACTCATTTCAGATGCCCCAGGCAACCGTGCATATCTTCTGGAATGAAGATGGCACGGTTTCGATCGATTATATCTTTACCTTTGCCAATGATGCCGGGGCACACCCTATTGATTATGTCGATGTTGGTCTCCCCAATCCATCCTTCAATGAATCCAGTATAAGCGCGGATGTAGCTGGTAATCCCGTCTATGATATTTCCCGATCCGGTTTTCAGGGCAGTGGTCCCGGCGTCGACACCGGTGTTGCAATAGGACTAGGAGCCTATACAATTCCTCCCGGAGAGACTGGTCAGGTGCATGTTAATATTGGGGAAATTGAGAACATGCTGCGCTTTGACAGTGGCGATAAAGGTTATGCTAGTGGCGTCTTTGCGCCTGCCTGGTTTCAGACTGTGCGTGGTAACACCGATGTGTCCGTCACCTTTCATCTTCCGCCTGGAATCCAACCTGAAGAACCACGCTGGCACTCTGCTCCAAGTGGATGGCCTTCCGAGCCAGAGACAGGCTTGGATGAAGATGGCCGGGTAACCTACACATGGGCAAGTCAAATACGCATGGATCGCAAATACGACTTTGGGGCCTCATTTCCCGTGGATTACATACCGGAAACTGCCATTTACAGCCCCGGATTTCTAGAATCTTTAGGTGTTGCACCGGATGATGTGATCGGCGGGATGGTTTGTGGTGGCTTCATCCTCTTTTTCATGCTGAGTGCTTTCCTTTCCATACGAGGAGCTCAACGCCGCCAACTCCAATATATGCCACCCAAAATCTCTATTGAGGGTCATGGTATTAAGCGCGGCTTGACCGCTATTGAGGCGGCAATACTCATGGAACAACCGCTCGATAAAATTCTAACTATGATTTTATTTGCCACTATTAAAAAAGGAGGGGCAACGGTCACTAAAAAGGAACCACTCACAATTGAATTAACCGATCCCCTACCAGAAGACCTTCAGCCTTATGAAGTTGATTTCTTAAAAGCCTTTACCAAAACAAACCCTGCTCAGAAACGAACCGCCTTGCAAGACATGATGATTGAGCTTGTGCGTAGTGTATCCAAGAAAATGAAAGGCTTCAGCCGCAAAGAAACCCTGGCTTACTATAAAGCCATTGTCCAAAAAGCATGGGTGCAGGTCGAAGCCGCAGATACACCAGAGGTAAAAAGCCAGAAATACGATGAGGTCATGGAATGGACCATGCTGGATCGCGACTACGATGACCGCACCCGCAGAGTGTTTCATGGTGGGCCTGTTTTTGTGCCAGTATGGTGGTCGCGTTATGATCCTTCTTTTAGTCGCGGCGCTACAGCAGCACCTGTTTCAGCTGCCGGTGGTGGTGGTGGGGGTATCACCTTGCCCCACTTACCTGGGTCAGATTTCGCTGCCTCAATGGTTAAGGGTGTCCAGAATTTCTCCAGCGGTGTTGTTGGTAATCTGACTGATTTCACCAGTAAGGTGACAAATAAAACTAATCCAGTTCCAGTTTCAACCAGCCGGAGCAGTAGCCGTAGTTCTGGTGGAGGCGGAGGTGGATGTGCCTGTGCCTGTGCCTGTGCCTGTGCAGGCTGCGCTTGTGCCTGTGCTGGTGGAGGTCGCTAAGCATTTCCGCTTAGGATACAAGGTATGTTTACAGGAATACGCAAAGCCATCCAAAAGTTAAACCCTCGTCTGAGCACATCCAGGTTCAGCCCTCCAGCTGCTGGTTTATATCATTATCTCCGCGAAGAAAACGGCGAGCGTAGCCGTATCCACCTCAGACTGGATGAAGACACCAGCGGGCTTCTTTTGGTTAATGCCAATCGGGTTATACATCTGAATCCCACAGCCGCCTTAATGGCATACTTAGCGCTTGAAAACATCCCATCCAAACAAGCCATCGCCATCTTGGCCAAGATGTACAGGGCTCCTGGCTCCCAGATCAAAAGTGACTATTTGCAATTAAATAACCAGCTCAATGAACTGGTCCGGCCTGAGGGTGCGTGTCCAATCCATGAACTTGAAATTGAAACGAAGATTCCTTTCAGTGCCCGCCCGTCTGCCCCCTATCGGATGGACCTGGCGTTGACCTATCGCTGCAACAACGAATGCGCCCATTGCTACAATGACAGACCTCGTAATTATACAGAAATCTCCACAGACCAGTGGAAAATCGTACTGGACAAATTGTGGCAAATAGGCATTCCCCATGTTGTATTCACTGGAGGCGAGCCCACTCTAAGGCATGATTTACCAGAGTTGATCGCTCATGCGGAGACCAATGGGCAGATAACGGGTATCAACACAAATGGGCGCCGCTTAAGTGACGTAGCTTACTTGAACGAACTCGTTGAAGCGGGTCTCGATCACGTTCAGGTAACAGTGGAATCGCATGATCCGCTCATCCATGACGCTATGGTATTGACTAAGGGCGCCTGGAAACAAACTATTGCCGGGGTTCGTAATGCCTTAGATACACCATTGTACGTCATGACCAACACGACCATGTTACGACAAAACAGCCCTTCTATGGCAGACACGCTTGATTTTTTAGCCAATCTGGGTGTGCCAACCATCGGACTGAATGCGTTGATCTATTCCGGGAGAGGTTCTTCCGTTGGAACAGGTTTGCACGAAAACGAACTCTTAGCGCTCTTAGAATTGGCTCGAAACAAGACTGACCAATATCATCAGAAATTGATCTGGTATACACCCACCCAGTACTGCCATTTTGACCCCATGCAGCTCGAATTAGGTGTTAAAGGGTGTACTGCCGCACTTTACAATATGTGTATCGAGTCGGATGGTAGTGTTATTCCCTGTCAGTCCTACTATGAACCTTTAGGTAACATTTTCAAGGACTCCTGGGAGAGTATCTGGAATCATGATCTGTCTATATCTTTGAGAGAAAGGCGATATGTTCCAAAGAAATGTCACGATTGTACACTTTTGTCTGAATGTGGCGGGGGATGTCCCCTGAAAATACAATCTGGGAATAGCGCTCTCTAAGGCTACACTTTGAGAAATTTAATATTGGCTTGTTTCGAAAATTGTCTCTAGTAAAATGACGAGGATATTGATGAGCAATCTTATAAACTCATTTCGCAACATTTTCTCAACAGTAGAACAGATTTCTCCTGGGATTTATCACTATCAAGCCCCACCTGATGATCCCCGCAACTACCGCTTACACTTGCGAGTAGAAGCGGACGGTGTTGGAATCCTCATAATTAACGCCTCGACAGTATTACATCTGAATGAAACTGCCACGGAATACGCGTTTTACTTTGTAAAGAACCTGCCACTGGAAGATGTGATACGTAAAATGACACAGCGTTACCGTGTAGATCCACAACAAGCTAAGAATGACTATCTCGATTTTACTGATAGGTTGTTGACGATTATCGAGATGCCGGATCTTGATCCGGTCACCTTTCTGGATTTTTCACGGCAGCAACCATATTCCAGCCAGATTTCTGCTCCTTATCGCCTGGATTGCGCCATTACATACCAATTACCACCTTCCGCTGATCCATCTGCCGCACCGACAAAAAGCGTTACCCGTGAATTAAGTACCAAGGAATGGGTTTCTATATTAGAAAAAGCCTGGCAGGCTGGTATTCCTCACGTTATTTTTACTGGTGGCGAACCGACGCTTAGAGAAGATTTATCCGAGCTGATCGCAACTGCTGAAAAGCTTGGGCAAGTCAGTGGGTTGCTAACGGACGGGTATCGTTTTCAGGATAAAGTCTATTTAGATAGACTGTTGCAAACCGGTTTGGACCATTTAATGATCCTTTTGCATCCCGATGATGAAAAATCTTGGGATGCAGTCCAGATTCCCTTGCCAGAAGACATTTACGTGGCTGTTCATCACACAGTGACTGGTGAAAACTTGGAACAAGAAAAAAGCATCATCGATAGGTTGGCAACAATCGATATAAATGCCGTCTCGCTGAGTATCAATGATTCAGTATTAAAAGATACGCTTTACAAGCTTACCACTTATGCAGCCAGCCAGGGTCTTTCCTTGGTTTGGGATATTCCAGTTCCATATTCTTCCCTTAACCCCGTCAATCTTGAAATACCAAACAATGAACTTGTTGAAGGAGCAGGGCGGGCATGGCTATACGTTGAACCAGATGGAGACGTGCTCCCCGCCCAGGGGGCAAATCAGATACTGGGTAATTTAGTCAATGATAGCTGGGGACAAGTCTGGTCATCTACCAAAAACAAGGTGCGAACTAGCGAGGTTTCGTAGTTAAGAAGTAGGCTGCAATACCAAATGCCACAGCCGCGTTCAGTGAACGTTTCACACCTCGCATCGGTATACACCAGATTTTTTCACATAAAACTAGTATTCCAGGATCCACGCCGCTGATCTCGTTACCCACAACTAGCACGATATTGTGTTTGGTGTCTTGGATACTAATGCCTTCAATTGCTGAAGCATTATTCCCACCTTCTAATGCCCACAATTTGGCACCTTTCTCCTTCAAAGAACGTGCTAGTAGAACTCCATCTGCGTGATAAGTCCAGGGTATCGATGTTTCTGCACCCAAAGAAGTCTTCGCAACACGGGAATTATCAGGGGTAGGCGTTATCCCGCATAGGTAAAAATGTCTTATCCCCACACCATCGGCTGTACGGAACATCGACCCCACATTCCATGTGCTGCGAATATTATCCAGTATCACTTCTAGCCCGGTCCCATCCAACTTAATACTGCTTTGATTATTCTCCGGTTCTATGCGCCCTTCATACAATATTTCTGTATTGCTGCGACAACGCGGACACATTTCAGTGTCCTCCTTGCCCAATATTAAAGGATACCTCAGATAACAATCCGCGTTTAGACATTTTCGTATTTGGTAGATAAGATAATTCATGATAATCTTAAGTGATGAAGCAATTGCTGGTATAAAATAATAAATTTAAAAACCGATAAATCAGCATTTGCCAAAAGTAATATGCGGTTCTTGTGTTGGGTTTAGCTTCATTTTCTAACCGCAAATTACTTAGAAATCTTTAGGGACAATTATAATCCGCGGCGATCTACACAAATCCATGGAATACTCAATAAGAGATTGGCACAATCGCTATCAACAACAATCACATTGGACACATAATTTACGCCAATATTTATACACGCAAATTGATATTGGCTCTGTGAATCATATTTTGGATGTGGGTTGTGGAACAGGCGTATTGGAAGCAGAACTGACGCAAAAAACAAAGGCAGGCATTGTCGGGATTGACATCGATTTATCCGCTCTAAACATGGCAGCACACTCCTCACCATCCACGCGCTTTATATTAGCTGATGGTCATCACCTGCCGCATCAAGCAGATGCTTTTGATCTGGTAATCTGCCATTTCCTCCTCTTGTGGGTTCAAGAGCCGTTACAAATATTGCGTGAGATGTTCAGGGTTATCCGTACTGGTGGGGCAGTTCTGGCTATTGCCGAGCCTGATTATGGAGGCCGAGTCGATTTTCCAATTGAGCTGGAATCTTTGGGCATATGCCAGATTAAATCCTTGCAAGCCCAGGGGGCAAACCCTAAAATTGGCCGACAACTGCCTTCATTGTTCATACAAGCTGGTTTCTCTGAGGTCGAGTCAGGTGTGCTCGGGGGACAATGGTCCGCAGATTCTCTCCATGAAAATCATGAAGCGGAGTGGAATATGCTTGAATATGATCTCTACCAACTTGGAGAGCAGTCAGTGAAGAGCAGCGAGCTAAGAGATTTAGAAATTTTAAACAGGAAAGCTTACCAAAGCGGTGAACGTGTTCTGTTCGTACCTACATTTTATGCCTGGGGAAGAAAAATGGCGAAACTCATCCAGTAAATGGTTAATCTCTCGGTACCCCGATCTGAATTGTTTCTCCCATAATTCTTACTGGGTAGGCAGGTATATCCACGATTGCAGGTAGAGATAAAGCCTTGCCAGTTTTTATATCAAAATGGGCACCATGTCTTGGGCAGGCTAGCTCCAGTCCATCCAGATCTCCATCCCCTAAAGGACCATCATCGTGGGAGCACAAATCAGCTATCGCGTAATATTCTCCCCCTACGTTAAATAGAACAATAGATAAGTCGTCGATCTCGATGAACAGACGCTCTCCAGTGGGAAGATCATCTGTTTCCACCACATCTACAAATTCACAATCTTCTTTTTCTAAATTGCGATAGTTGTACAAAATTTACTCACTCTACCAGTTCGTCACTAGTTTCACCAAGTCCATAAACACCTGCTTTGAGCACCTTTAATGATAGTAAAGCACATTTCAATCTGACTGGACCGAGCTCAATTCCAAGCATTTCCAAAAGATCATTCTTGGAAAGCTTTTTAACTTCCTCTAATGATTTCCCCTCAATGGTTTCCATAAGCAGATCCGCTGATGCCTGAGAGATAGCACATCCATGACCATCAAACGCTACTTCACTGACAATGCCATCGGAGTTTACCCGCAAATCGATGCGGATATGATCACCACAGAGCGGGTTATCATCTTCAAAGGTAATATCTGCAGGTTCCAAATGTCCGCGGTATTGTGGGTTCTTGTATCTGTCAATAATTTGTTCGCGATATAAATCATCCATTCGGATATACTACTCCAGATAGACTTATCCAGTATTAAACCCTAAAAATTGTCTTAACTTTATAAATTGCATTAACCAGCTGGTCAACTTCAGAAAAAGTATTGTACAGGTAGAAACTTGCTCGCGCCGTCGCAGGAAGATTGAATTTTTCATGTAGTGGCATCGCACAATGATGCCCTGCCCGAATAGCCACGCCTTCACTATCCAGAATTTGCGAGACATCATGTGGATGTACACCCTTCAGCGTAAAGGATGCTACTCCACCTTTATACTTTGATGGCGGCCCAAAGACCTCAACCCCTGGGATCTCTTCTAAACGTTCTAAAACATACTCTATGATTTGATGTTCATACTCTGCAATCTGGTCCATACCCACTGATGTTAAATAATCGATTGCGGAACCCAGTCCAATGGCCTCAGCAATGGCGGGTGTGCCTGCTTCAAACTTGTGAGGCAATTCATTGGGGGAGAAGGAGTGCAAATGCACTCGTTTAATCATGTCTCCACCTCCCATAAATGGAGGCATGTCTTCCAGCAGATTTCTTTTCCCATAAAGTACGCCAATCCCTGTCGGACCACACATCTTATGAGCGGAAAAGGCTAAAAAATCCGCATCGATATCCTGTACATTGACTGAAAAATGAGGGACGGACTGTGCTCCATCAATGAGTGTGATCGCCCCAAAATCATGCGCCAATCGGATGATTTCCTTGGCTGGGTTGATTGTGCCTAACACATTGGACATATGTGTAAAAGCGACTAAACGAGGTTGAAGCCTGAGCAGGCTATCATAAACTTCTAAATCAAGGAGCCCATCAGGCGTTACGGGAATAAATTCCAATTTTAGATTTTTTTCAGCTGCGAGTAGCTGCCAGGGTACCAGATTAGAATGGTGTTCCATCTCGGTCAAAATGACCGTATCACCAGGATTCAGATACTTTCGTCCCCAAGCGTAAGATACTAAATTGATGGATTCTGTTGTGTTGCGGGTAAATACAATTTGCCTGGCTGAAGGTGAATGAATAAATTCAGCTACCTTTTCTCGGGCACTTTCATAATAGGCTGTTGATTCTTCAGCCAGGGTATGTATACCGCGATGGATATTTGCATTTGATCTTTGATAGAAATCATCCATTGCCCGAATGACTGACCTTGGTTTTTGACTCGTAGCGGTCGAATCTAGGTAAACCAAGGGCACGCCAGGCTTAACCTCGCGTGCCAGTATGGGAAAGTCTTGACGCAAGCGTTCTACGTCCAAACTGATAGTTGTCGACATTCTAAAAATTTACCTGTTTCATCAATTCGTGTTAACTCGACTATCTGGAACGCACTCGAGAGCGTTTTCGTCGGCGAGCAACACGAACATTGTTGGAATCCTTCGGATACCATAAAACATGATCAGGCACCATCCAACCATCAGTAAGATATACATTTTCCTGGAATTGAACAGCGATCATTTTCGATTCTACTTGAACCACAGTGCCAATCAGCCAGTCACGAATACGATCTCCGTTTTTATCATGATCGCAGAACACTTCCACCTGATCCCCTACTTTATATGCCTCTCTTGCATCTGGAGTCGAGCGAAAATATAAATCTACCAATGCAACCTCCTATCCTCACTTCTACAATCT
>CP070639.1:386050-410417 GCA_020354045.1 Anaerolineales bacterium
CTTTGGTCCAGAACACCATAGAAAGCTGTTACAAAAAGATTAGCACGCGCATCTTGCAAAATACGCTCATTCGCCGAGAAAAACACCAGATCAGGCTGAGTGCCATACTCCAGTGCATAGGTCCTGATGAGCGTCCTGCTCAAAGCCATATATAAGGCAGCACCTACTCCTTTATCGGCTACATCTGCAATAAGAATACCGATCTTATTATCCGATAACTGCACAAAATCAAAAAAATCACCGGATGTTTCTCGGGCTGGCAACAAGGTAACCGCAAGCTCCCATCCCACCAAGTTTGGGAATTCATTGGGCAGGAAACTGGCTTGAATTTTGCCAGCAAACTCTAGTTCCTGGAGCGTGGTCTGGTAATCCAATGTTTCTGCATAGACCTCCACCTGGTGACGGGCGGAAGCAATTTGGGCTGCTAGTGTATGGACCGCAGAGTACAAGCTTGTCAATGCCTTACGATCCCATGGTTGTGCCAGGCTATGCAACTCAATATATATACAACCAATTGGCGTACTGGTTTCCACATCTAAGATCGGGCAAACTACAGTTGGATTATGAGATTTTGTTGGATTTTGCCAGGGCAGTTCATCCCTTTCCAAAAAAGCAGTTGCCTGGGTATTTGTTGCGGACCATGTCCATACAGGTTCAATATCAACATCCCATTCATCAGGATATATCAACACAAATTTATCTACCAACAACCAGATCGCGATCCGCGTTGACGGGAACATTGGTGGGACATGCTCTTTCAGTAAGACCGGCAAAGTTGAGGAATCAAGCGGAGAATTGATGATATCTCGTCCAAGGTGTTCAAGTTTTTCCAGCTGGCGGGAATGTTGCCGGTTATTTTCAATTTCCCAACTCAATTGGCGAGCAAGAAATGCGACTAAGAAAAAGCCAGCACATAAAAAGAAAAAGAACAGTAAGCCATGATCAACATACAGCCCGGCGAGAAGGATAGAGTATGGTTGGGCTAGGATAGTCAATCCCAAGATACGCAAAAGAAGCATCAGGATCGGATAGTTTTCACTAGTATCCTGGTGTGAACGTTGCGCCCATACTACGTACAGAGTGTAGCTTACCCACACCACCATTACTAATATAAAATGAGCAACTATTGCAAGAATTGCCGGCAAGAAACTGTCTAACCTCAATCCAGGTATTGGAAAACTTCCCCCCAATTGCCGATACAAGTTTAATCCAACTAAGTGTGCAATAGTAATTGAATACAGTTCTATAGAAAGGATGCGTAACTGGCCCCACCAGGCAGGTGTTGTGCTTAGCACCTTCCAACGCCTGACCAGGTTCAATATTAATACAATAAATGACAACCACAGCGCTGTAGGTCCAAACAAAAATATTGCCGTCCATTGCATTGTGCTCGCTAAAGATCCCTGAACGCTTCCATAACGATACGCAGGCATTTCAATAATTAGAAAATAGGTTATAGAATCAAACAGCAGGATTAATCCAAAAAACAAAGCCAGCATCTGCCACTGGAGGGCAAAAATCTGTACATCCGTTATCTTAGCCAACCATACAATACCCCCAATTGCCAGCGGTGCCAGACCAATAGACACCACTATATCGCCAACAAACAGTTTTTGCTTGTCATCGCTTAACTGCTCAAGACCAGACCATAACTTTAAGATCGTTTTATAAATACGGTTATAGACCATGATTGGCTTTGGGCGATAATGTGTATCTTAATCCGTACATTTTGTCAGCATTCAATAAACTATGCCTAGGAATTATGAAACTGATCGATTATAACCTGAACGGAAACGTAAAATATGCGGAAGTATATGGGTTTCTATAGAAGTGTGGATTGGTTAGGTTTACCATATTATTAAAGATTAATGTCATAATGAATCTTATTGTCCTTAAAAATAAATCCCCTGACCAGATGATCAACTGGGCTCTGAAGATCTGGCAAGGGGTTTATGTCTGGTTCTCACCCACAGGCAGTGGCATTCAAGAATCCAGACACATAAGCCTTGGTTGGTGGTGTCCTCTTTCCCTTTGGTTTATTTCAACTCGCTTGTCGGACAAATAACTTTGAGGTCGCCTCATCTAGGAGTATAAAGATTGTGTATATGCCCAACAATGTACCGACCGGAAAGGCTAAAAGATTTAACAATCCTAAAACCAGTGCAAAGATGCGCGCCCAGGGTTGGAACTGGATCAATCCCACGCCTACAACAATCCCAGGAATTGAAGTTAAGACCAACACACCACCGATAACCAACCCAACCAGTGTAGTCACCTGAATGGCAATATCGTCTCCCGAGATCAGCCCACTACCAGCAATGATCAAAAACAGCACTGCAGCGCCCACGATCCCGAGCACACCTAGAACAATATACAACCATGCAACCACTTTCACGTGTGTATCCATAAATTTGTCTCCTTTCTAAGAACAGCAATTACTTATTGCCCTTTACCTTAAACTACGTAATTCTTTCTGTTTTGTTGCAGCCAATATTTCGCCAAACCTGTAACTGCCTCCAGGAAAGTTCCCTCAATACAGCACCAATAAGCCTAAGTCACAGACAGACTTGCATGAAACTCAATTTTCGAGTATACAGTCCACATGCTTTGCAATTATCGTTCAACCGGTGGGCTGGTGCGTTGCTTAGTCGCCGGCATCATATTCACAGCCTTATTTGCTGTAGCCTATGCCCAATCGCCCCTGTATACCTCTAATCAAAACCAGTATTTCCTGCATGGTCTTGCCCGTGCAGGCATAGGATATTTAGAAAGAGATTGGCTGGCAAACACATTGGACCCAACGCCTGTATTTAGTGGTCTGGTTGAAATCACTTATCGAATCACTCATCTCGAAATTATTTTTTACTTCTACTATGCCCTCTTGATGGGTATTTACCTGATCAGCCTGCTTGGAATTGGTATCAACCTGTTTGCACTAGTCAATCCTGCTCAAAAAAATCTATATCTTCTGCTATTGGCTGGCATGTTGATTGTGATCCATTCTGCTGCACTGCGTTTTTTTCTTTCAAGAGTTTTGGGAATAAACTGGACTTATCTGTTCGAGGATGGAGTGGCTGACCAGCGCATCTTGGGTCCAGTCCTTCAACCCAGCACTTTTGGAGTCCTGCTGATTGCCTCAATTTATTGGTATATAAAGCACAAACCTTACTTTGCCATTTTCCTGGCCGTGCTCGCAGCCAGCTTCCACCCCACTTATTTACTGAGTGCAGCAACTTTGACTATGCTGTACATGCTTTTATCCTGGAAAAATGACCAAAGCCTGACTAAAACAATCTCACTTGGTTTGCTCGCCCTGATTTTAGTCACACCTATACTTTTATATACTTATACTTCTTTTGGGAGCACATCCAGTGAGGTTCCAGCACAGGCGCGGGAAATCCTGGTGAATTACCGCATACCGCACCACGCTCAGGTTGATCAATGGCTGGATAGTACCGTTGTTGTGAAATTAATGTTTGTCCTGGCAGCCCTTTACCTGAGCAGGCATTCGGGTAATCTATTCGCAATTCTCTTGGGTTCCACATTGGTTGCCAGTCTCCTGACCGTGATCCAAATAGTGTTGGGCAGCGATATATTCGCTCTCCTGTTCCCCTGGCGATTATCAATTTACATCGTGCCGTTATCAACAACCATCATCTTGGCAGCCATTACAACCCTGATTACTAGTATCCCTCTTTTAAGTGTCCCAAACAGAATAAAGTTCATAAAAATATTGAACGCGGCCGCTATCGTAATGGTGGTCATGGTCGGAACAATCCGATTTAAGCTGGATATTGAGCGTCAGGAGAATGACCCACAGCGGTCTCTGTTTTCATATGTTTACACGCATAAACAGGCAGGTGAGCTCTACTTGACGCCGATCAAGATGCAGGATTTTCGATTAGCTAGCGGAGCCCCTGTATTTGTAGATTTCAAGTCAATCCCCTATAAAGACACGGATGTGTTGGAGTGGTACCGTCGTGTCCAGCTTACAGACAACTTATATAAAAACTTTGATTGTGATCAATTAAAAGATATGGTTTCAAATAACCAAATTACACATGTTGTCATCGAGACAAGTCAGATGAATACTGAATGCGGGTTTTTGGAGATAACCTACCAGGATCAAAACTTTACTCTGTTTAAAATTATTCATGCAACTTCGAATTTGGTTCAATGAAAGAGCTTTTTTTGCTATACACTCTTCTGAACTCCAGGAAAATCCATCCCAGAAACAACACGTTCTTGTTCATCAAGAATTGATTTCAACACGAAAGGAATTCAAAATCCTTAATGTCAGTTGATGCCAGTCGAAAATTTGAGCCAGTCGGATATCTGGCTCTGGTACTAAGAAACAAGAATTACCGTTCTCTTTGGATTGGAGAAATCATCAGTCTTTTTGGCGACTGGTTCAACCTGATCGCGTCAGCTGCCCTGATCGCCAAGCTGACCTCCTCCGGCTTAGCTGTTGGAGGTCTGTTTGTGGTGCGCATGCTGGCCCCGTTCCTGGTCAGCCCGCTGGCCGGTGTTTTTGCAGACCGGTTTAATCGCAAGCACCTGCTAATTATTTCCGATCTAATTCGCGCGGCAGTCGTGCTTGGTTTCTTGCTAATCCGTGAGCCCAACCACATCTGGTTCCTCTACACCCTAACTTCTATACAGCTCGCCATCAGTGGATTTTTTTATCCAGCACGTAATGCCATTCTCCCCGAAATTGTCTCGCGCGCTGAACTCGGTGCAGCCAATGCGCTTAGCTCAGCCACCTGGTCTGTTATGCTTGCTTTGGGAGCCGCGATGGGTGGTGTTGTCGCGGGTCAGTGGGGTATCTATCCTGCCTTTGTAATTGACTCAATCTCATTTCTTTTGTCGGCACTCCTGATCGCCCAGATCATCTATCAACCTGAACCAAAGGATGCCGAAAGCGGTCAAAGCCTGCGGGCCGCTGGCAGGCAGTATGTGGAAGGATTGCGCTACCTGATACAGAATATCGCTATTTTTGCGACCTCGTTCCACAAGGCTGCACTTGCCCTGACGGTCAATGGCGCCTTTCAAGTGGTACAGGTGGCCCTGGCTGAACAGAAATTTGTATTGGGTGAGGGTGGTGGTACCAGTCTCGGTATCTTGTACGCTGTGGCTGGTATTGGCACGGGTCTTGGACCAATCGTTGCTCGTCGCTTTACAGGCGATCGCGAAAATATGCTTCAAATTGTTTTGGCACTCTCATATGGTTTGACAATCTTAGGGTTAATCATTACCGCACCATTGTACAATTTTGGTACGGTTTTGTTTGGCTCGTTTTTGCGCGCCTCTGGGTCGGGGATTAATTGGGTTTTTTCTACGCAACTCTTATTACAACTTCTTCCCGATCGTGTTCGAGGTCGTGTGTTTTCGACGGAATTCGCAATGCTTACCCTTGCAAACGCGCTGGGAGCTGCCGCAGGTGGCTGGGCACTTGATAACACATCTCTCGATCTATCACAAATGTTGTGGATTATGTCTTTACTCACGATTGTTCCAGGTGTATTATGGACCCTCTGGATAATTTTTAATAGAAAGCCAAATACAGAGGTGGTTTAAGGTAGAGCTTTCCCAGTCTATAATCAGGAACATCAAACGTTTCTGAACAGACAGGAATTCTTAACACCTTTATGTCATATAATCACTGCTGGATGGATGGGAACAATTACGGATATTGAACCGTCTAACATTACAGATCTTTGATAGCTCGCTCAAAGAAAGCTACCAATTTCTCTTGCATCCAGGTCTTTTGTTATGTCCAGAAAAAAATTCCCCAGTTTGTGGTGGTTTGTCATCATATCATTTATAAGCTTTTCCGTTTTAGTGCTAATTCCCGTTGTGATACTGGGTGGGGTCTATCTATACTATCAATCCTTTGGGTTGATCTACCCAGGCATAAGAGTTGCTGAAACAAACCTGGCAGGAAAATCTATCCAAGAAGCAGTCATCGATCTGCATGTTCGCTGGAACATGGAACACAGCATTACTGCCAGTGATGGGATTCATACCTGGTCTCTTACACCTGCTGATCTTGGAATAACAGTAGATGCTCTTCAAACGGTACAGAAAGCACACAACTACGGACACGGTGGTTCTGTATTCGCTGAAATAGGTCAGCTGCTCTACAGTTTGAGGAATGGCTTAGAAATACCACCTGTTATCCATTTTGATGTGGATACTGCTCGGGCAAAATTGGAGGCATTAAATCAGCATGCTACGAAGCCAGCGGAGGATGCGAGTCTGCAATTTGAAAATGGGGAAATTACCGCACTCTCCTCTGAATTGGGTTACACAATAAATCATGAGGAAACGATAAATCTTTTGGCAGCCAATCCCGGAGAAGTGCTGCGAACGGGAAAGTTTCACATTGTCCTTAAGCCCGTTCCGCCCCAAATCGTTGACGTCTCTTCTGCCCTTGAGGAGGCTCGTCGGCTGTTAGTTCGACCTGTCATCATCCGTGCTTATGACCCCATTACCGATGAAAGCACAGTATGGCAAGTCCCCCGGGAAGTCCTGGGAGAATGGATCCAGATCAACCAACAAGGACAGAGTTTTAGCTTGAGTCTTGATCCGGATGGGACAAATGCATATCTCACCAGATTAAGTGATGAACTCGGTCCAGGTAGGTACTTTGGAAACCCCTCAGATTCCTTGGATTTAGAGAATGATAATCCTGAGCAGTTGATCATCCCGGTCATCATACGCCACAACCCGACAACTTACACTATACAACCGGGCGACACCTTGCTCAAGATCAGTTGGAAATTGGGCATCCCGCCTTGGATGATTATCCAGGCTAACTCCGGGCTCGACCCCGATTACCTCCAGGTAGATCAGATATTGAATATCCCTTCTAAAGATGATCTATTACCTCTCCCAATTATCCCTGGCAAACGGGTGATCATCAGCATCAGCCAGCAGAGATTATCCATCTACCAGGAAGGTGAGCTATTATCAAAAACCAAAATCAGCACCGGTGTAGACCGCTCACCAACCCAACCGGGAATCTTCCAGATACAAACCCACGAAAAAAAGGCTTACGCCTCACTTTGGGATCTGACTATGCCCCATTTCCTGGGAATCTACGAAGCCTGGCCTGGTTTTATGAACGGCATACACGGGCTACCCACCCTCTCCAACGGCAGACGCCTGTGGGAAAATATCCTTGGCAAACCAGCATCTTTTGGTTGCATTATTTTGGATTTGAAAACCGCGGAATGGCTGTATGAATGGGCCGAGGATGGGGTGATTGTGGAGGTCACTCCTTGAGTCAGGCTGCCATTTGTGTGTTTATTCTCCAATCCTTAAGTGCGTAGGGCAAATAAAGTAACAAGCACAGAGCCAGGGCAACCAGCTCCAAAGAGAGAATATACCAGGGCCAGGGCCCTAGCAAATCGATCAGGCTTGGGGTGTCTGGTTTGCGAGCAATAAACAGGTAGTTGCTTCCCAATAACCAGTTAATCAACCCAACAAGCAACATATAGATATTTCCCCACACAGCCACCGTCCGAAGTGAGCGCCAGTAAGGTCGATAGCCTTCAACCACCGTCATATATATCGCAGCAGTCACAATCCCACCGTGCGATATGATCCCTTGAAAAAATCGGAAATGGGGAAAGCCATATATCCCAGCATCAGGGGTCAGCAGAGCCTGGATTGCTCCACCAATACCCAAAAAATAAGCAAACTCATAAATTGCATAGCTACGTTTGATTAACATATACGCACTCACAAAGACCAGCACACTACATAGATGCAGAGGTAGCATAGTTTGAATAGTCCACTGCCCTGTGAGATAATTCCAGGCATGCCAGGCGGTCTCGTTCAGCAGCAATATGATTGCGAGTGTATTTCTGGTCCTGTGCTTATCAAGCTCGGTAAACTTGCGGCGCACAGATACGATATATAGGTTTACCAGCAAGACCATGCCCAATACAACCAAATGAGCAGTCCCAAATAGTTGGAAAGGGGCGCCGGTGTAATCTCTAGCAAATAATTCCGCCATATTTCCTCTCAGTTTTAACCTTAAAGATATTATCCTATGAGGAAACTCCTGGGGTGCATCCCAGGAAGCCGAGATAGTTTTGCAAAATCGAAAACGAAAAATCTATCATTGGTAAAACACCCCCAGCAGGCATAAGATGCGCATGCACATGAATTTGTTATTGTAAAATACGATAACACCTATATGAGAAGGAGCACAAATATGAACATTGACCCTCAAACTGCTGCCCAGATGCTCACCCAGATGTTAAAGCCCTGGCACGACTCAATTGCAACCCCTGCCCAACACCAGGAAAAAGTGCTCAACAGCCTGCTCAAAGATTACGCCAAAACTGAATATGGTAAGGAGCACGGCGCCAGCCAGATCGAAACTCTGGCAGACTACCGCCGGGCATTCCCGATCTATACCTATGAGGAGTACAAACCCACCATTGAGAAGGTGATGGCAGGGGAGATAGGGTTGCTGTTGTGCGAGGAGCCGGTCGGTTGGGCGATCACGCGCGGAACTACCCAGGGATCCTCAAAGTTCATCCCGATGACCGCCACTGACTTGCGCATGCGAATTAGTGCTGGTCGTGCGATGATGAATTACGCTTTGAGCACAGGCAGGTTTGAACTTTTTTCAGGTGTGAACTTAAATCTAAACTTTCCTTCGGTGGTTGGCAAGGTCAATGTAGGTGAGCGCGAACTGGAATATGGTTACAGCTCAGGGATCTATACCAAATACGTCTCCACCTTTACACCTATCCGGTCTGTACCCTCCCAGGATGAAATCGACGCATTAGGTGGTGGGAAATCCATCCGTGATTGGGAGCAGAGATTTGAACTGGCTTATGCAAAGTGCAAAGATGAAAATGTGACCCTGGTAGGTGGTGTATGTCCCACTGCGTTGCGCTTCGGTCGTTACTTGCGGCGAGTGTATAAAGTATATCCCAAGGACATGTGGAAGACCCAAATTATGACTCTTGGCAGCGTTCCTGGCATCAACACTCGTTATCAACCGGCATTAAATGCATTATATGGACCTGCCGAAATCCGCGAGATCTACGGAGCCACCGAAGGGATGTTTGGACAGCAGCTCGATGCAAAACGCGCCTGGGTGCCTAACTACGATATGTTTTTCTTTGAGGTGCTCACTCGCTCTGGGATAAAAATGATGCATGAGATGCGCCCGGGGGAAATGGGTGCATTGGTAGTATCAACGCCGATTTTACCGCGCTACCGCATCGGCGATACAATCATGGCCTTCCAGGCGCCATACTTTCGCTGTATTGGCAGGGAAAAATGGACTACCCCGCTACGCTACGCCTGGGATGAGCTGACCAGCCTGAATTTCGGAAATCTATAGGAACCCGATACTACCCGCTGCGATCCCTAAATATTCCGCGCAGTATGACTGATAGGCCTAGGGCAATCAAGATCAGAGGCCAAACCAGATCCCAGCCAAACAGACTGTTGAGACCAATACCGATTAAAATGGCTGCGAAGAACAAAGTGCCACCGACCTGACGCCTGTATTCGGGCATTACCAAGCGAGCTAGGACCTCAAGCAAAACAATCACACCTGCACCCAGGAAGATCAGCGACCAGGCCTCCAGCCGGAGTACACCATCCACACCAGGCAGGTCTACCCCGCGCACTTCCAGCCGATCAAGGTAGCCCAGGTTGCTCGCCAATAAAACGATCCCCGCCCAGATAAAAATCGCTGCCCAGACAATTGAGCTCAGTGGGTCGCGCCGCCATTTTTCGTCCCAACTTTTCTCCTCAGGTGCCTTTTCTTCGCGCTTTTCCATTTCTTTTTCATCAAATTTTTCGTCAGCCATACTGCCCTCCCAATAGCAGCCCTCCAAAGATGATAAGCACTCAGTAGATATTAGTATACATGAGATTGACCTGCCAAGCAAAACATTTAGAGGAATGTCTCATTTTCTAATCAATACGTTCACTTACACAACCTAAGGTAAAATAATTATCCAACCCGACCTCATGGTTTTAGGCAAGCTAAAAGAGATACTTTGGCATCTTAATTCACCTACAATTAGGAGACTCAGTGAACAATCAACCCCCTCCGCGCTGGGACCTTTCAAACATCTACCCCGCCTTAAGCTCAATAGAATTTTCTGCTGATTATGATCGCCTAAAAACCCAAGTACAAGCGCTTGATGTATTTATAACGAACAAGATCGCATTTGCAAATGAACAAACGACCCCAACAGAGCTCAGCAGATTGGTGCAAGAAATGTTGGAACGCCTGAACGCCGTGTACTTATTGGTAGGTAAACTCAGATCTTACATCCACTCCTTCATTTCAACAGATTCATTCAATAAGGAAGCTAAACGTATCTACTCCGAGTATGAAATGGTCGTGGTGCGCTTACGGATACACGAAGTCACACTGAACAGGTGGGTTGGATCATTGAGCCCCAAGCTTTCAACCATCATTGAGCAAAATCCAATCTGCCAGGCACACGCTTTCTATCTTCTGGAGACTGCGGAACAAAGCCAATATCAGATGAGTGAAGCTGAAGAAACCTTGGCTGCTGAGCTCAACCTTAGTGGAGCCAGCGCCTGGAATAAGCTGCAGGGTACTGTCACATCCCAACTCAGCGTAGAATTCGAATTGGAAGGTGAGATTAAGACGCTTTCAATGCCCGCTTTAATCAACCTGCGCTCCCATCCTGATGAGCAGGTAAGAAAGCGAGCGTATTTTTCCGAAATTGAAACCTGGGAAAACAACCGTGAACCCCTGGCAAGCGCTCTAAACGGGATTAAAGGCGCGGTCAACACCCTCAACCGCCACCGCCGGCGTGATAATGCGCTCCACTCTGCCTTAGATTCTGCGCGCATTGACCGCAATACCTTGCAAGCTCTCCTGGATGCTATGGCAGGTTCATTTCCGGATTTCCGCCGTTACTTCAAAGCCAAAGCCTCCTGCTTAGGAAAAGAGCAGCTCGCCTGGTGGGACATTTTCGCACCTCTAGGTAAATTAACATCAAGCTATTCATTTCCCGAAGCGTGCGATTTTATTCTTGAGCATTTCGGGGATTTCTCGCAGGATTTAAAAGCTTACGCACAACGTGCCTTCGAAAACAATTGGATTGATGCCGAACAGAGAGTTGGTAAGAGAGGCGGAGCATTCTGTATGGCTATTCCTGGTGTCAATGAATCACGCCTGTTGTGCAATTTTGATGGCTCATTAGACCAGGTCTTCACCCTCGCTCACGAACTTGGGCATGCTTACCACAATGAGTGTTGCTTCAGAGCTGGCAAAACTGAGTTGCAGAGGATCACACCAATGACTCTGGCAGAAACTGCCTCGATCTTTTGTGAGACGATCATGACTGAAGCCGTCTTGGAACAGTCAACCAATCCAGATGAGGAACTAGCCATCCTTGAAACGGCTTTGACCAGTGATGCCCAGGTTATCGTTGACATCTATTCCCGTTACCTGTTTGAAAAGGAAGTGTTTGAGCGCCGTGAGGAGGCTGAGTTATCTGCGGATGAGTTTTGTGAGATCATGGGACGCTCCCAGCAAGCCACCTACGGGGATGGCCTGGATGAGAAATATATGCATAAATACATGTGGACCTGGAAACCCCACTACTATTACCCTGGTCTTTCATTTTACAACTTTCCCTATACATTTGGTATGCTCTTTGGCATAGGGCTGTTTGCGATCTACCAGGAACGCGGAGAAAGTTTTATTCCCACCTATGTTGACCTGCTTGCCAATACCGGCGAGGCGACACCGGCTGATCTGGCAGCTCGCTTTAATATTGATATTAGAAAACAGGATTTCTGGGAAGCCAGCCTGGGGTTGATTAAAAAACGCATTGACCGCTACTGCAGTCTGGCAGCCACTCTAACCTAAGGATTGATACCTAGAACGAAAAGCGGATTCACCAGGCGGTACCAACCACTAATCCTCCAATCGCAATAATTAGCCATATCCTGTGGGGAAGCACGTGAATCGTAATGACCCAGACCGGAATAACGCATCTCCGCTGGTCCTAGGCGTGCTTCCAGGTGAAGGTGTGGATTCAAAGCATTGCCTGTACTACCAATCACCCCAAGAGCTTGACCGCAGCTTACTAGGCTATCAACTTCCAAATCGACTGGTTCCTTGAGATGTGCATAAAGCAGGTAAAGCGATTCATGATCAGGAACCTGTTCATGCCCTTGTTCAATTTGTGGACAGGTCAGCGGGGAACGAGACACCGGTGTGGGAGCAGGAGCAGGTAATTTATCCTTCAACCCTTCTGGCAGCTTTTGTATGAGTGACTCGATAATCACGGCATTCCCATAGGGAAACTGATTCTGGATCACTGCAGCTACTTGGCCTGCCAGGACTGCCTTCACTTGCAAACCTTCAAGGCTGATATTGGTCTGGGCATCCCGCTGGGCAATGTCAACACCCTGGTGTGGCTCATCCCTGCCTGCCGGTGGTGGCGCGAAGGGATTGACCACCATGGCTTCTAGTTCGATCAATTCCACCCCCTCCAGTGGCGAGCACACCTCATGTTCAGAAGCTTCTGGGAATATATCTGCAGTTGGGTTTAATGGAGCTGTGAGAGTTGGTTCAGGCTTTGGGGTTGCAGTAGGTGTAACCGTAGCTGGTATTCTTGTCGGGGGGGTTGAGAAATCCGGCTCAGGTAACAGTTGTTGCCTGTTACAAGAGACCAAAATCAGCAAGCTTGCTGATATATAAAAAAATTGCAAATAGCCTAGCAAACGCTTCAAGTATTAATTGGCCTGGAACGTTTCAAAAGGCGGTTCATATTGCCGTTCAGGGATGGTGCCAATCCGCTCTGGTTGTTCGCCAGTGATAGCGCAGAAGATTTTAGCTACATGAGAATGGCAGTTTTCAATGAATAATTTGTAGCGTTTCTGGGTTCCTGCTGCCGCTGTACCAGCAACAAATAAACCTGGGACATTGGTCTCCATGGTCTCGGGGTTGTATTCTGGTCTGAGTTGTTCGCCAATTAGGTGGATCCCCGCGGATTGGAACAGGGTTGGATCCTGAATAAAACCGGTGTGGAGCAGCACAAAATCGGCAGGCACCTGAATATACTCTTCTGAACTGGGGGTTATTTTTCTCAAAACAACATATTCTGACGTGATTTCGACGGGGGCTGTACCAGGGTAGAAAGCAATATTTCCGGATTCGATTTGGGTTAGTAGGTCTGGTAAGAGGTGGTTCTTTACAATCTCTATATCAAAAGTATCTCTGCGGTAGCTGATACTTACCCGGCTTCCAGCTCGCCAGCAGCGTAGAGCGGTTTCTACCGCTGAGTTGCGACCGCCCACAACCAGCAGCCTCTTCCGGAAATATTTATGAGGGTCATCAAAATAATGGCTTACATGGGGTAGATCTTCCCCGGGTATATTTAATCGGTTCGGAGCATGCATCTCCCCTATTGCCAGCACTACTTTCTGGGCAAAATAGCGCCGCAGTTTGGATTGGCTCTGGGTTTCTAACACAAAACCATCTTCCCGGGGTTGGATGCGGCACACAGGCTCGTAGGTACGTACCTGCAAATCAAGCTGTTCCACAATGCTCCTTAAATATGCCAGATACTCTTCACCTGTGGCGCGATCCTGATATATATTCTGCAGGGGTATGCCCGCGATCTCAATCCGTTCCGTGGTGCTGAAGAAATGTGTGTTGCGCGGCCACCAGCTCATTGTATAGCCGATCTGTTGGGCTTCGAAGTGCAGATAATCCACATTGCTTCGTTTTAATGCAGCTGCCAACTCCAAACCTATCGGTCCAGCGCCCACTATGGCTACCCGAGCAGGTGAATATCCAGACTCTTGATAATTCATGGTCAGTTTAACATCTTCATAGTGGAAGCATCTCCGGTCTCATCTTTGGGATTAATAGCTGGTTTTGCACTACCCCACATTAATTATCGCCTGTTCATGTGTAGCTCTCGTGGCCACTGGTTTCTTGATCCAGCTCAATAAACTCACCGGTTACCGTGAAGATGACACGCTCACAGATGTTTGTCACACGATCTGCGGTACGCTCAAGGTTATGAGCAACCCACAATAAATAATTCGCCTGGTCAATATTTTTGATATCCGCAGCCACAAAAGTCATCAGCTCGTTGTATACCATGTTGTACAAATTATCTACCTCATCGTCTCCAAGAGGGATTTCACGCGCCAGATCAGCATCCCGTTGGACGAAGGCGTCTAAAGAACGGTGTAGCATCTTACGAGTCTTTTCCGCCATAATGGGAACGTCAATGAGAGGTTTAAGCAGAGGTTGCTTTCCGATCATTAAGGTAATCTTCGCAATGCCTTTGGCATAGTCCCCCATGCGCTCTAATTCATCTGTGATATCCAATATCGCCGCCAGTATGCGCAGATCGCCAGCGAGTGGTTGTTGTGTGGCAATCGCTATCAGGCAATCCTGTTCGATTTCATAGCGCTTCTTATTGATATCGCGATCCTGAGTAATGATATGTTTAGCAGATTCGAGGTCTTGTCGTTTAAGCACTTCGACAGCTTCGATTATCACATTTTCTACCCGGCTAGCTAACTGTAGCATTTGATCTTGCAGCCGTTGAAGTTCCATATCGAATGACTTTCTCGTCATGAGACGCTCCTTTCCACCAACCCAAAGTGATCGAAATACTCAACCTGCTCGCCCACTAATATAATCATGCGTCAATTTACTCCTCGGAAAGGTAAAAATTTCGTGCGTATGATTAAACTCCACCAGCTCACCCAACCAGAAGAAGCCTGTCCAATCTGAGACACGCGCCGCTTGCTGCATGCTATGGGTCACAATAATAATACAATACTTCTCTTTCAAGATGCGCATTAACTCTTCAATCTCATAAGTGGCAATCGGATCTAATGCCGAACACGGTTCATCCATCAAGATTACATCCGGCTTGACCGCAATGGTACGTGCAATACACAAACGCTGCTGCTCACCAAGAGATAAAGCTTGAGCGTCTTGATCAAGTTTATCTTTGACCTCGTCCCACAAAGCGGCACCACGCAAGCTCTCTTCCACAATATCGTCTAGGTTTTTTGTGCTTTTGTCAAAGCCAAGCACACGTGGTCCAAAAGCAACGTTGTTATATATGGATTGTGGAAATGGATTAGGGCGTTGAAAAACCATACCAACTTTGCTGCGCAGATTTATGACATCTGCATCGGGGCTGTATATATTCTTATCATCCAACAAGACTTTTCCAACAGCTCTCGTGTTAGGAATGGTGTCATTCATCCGGTTCAAACAGCGTAAAAAGGTAGATTTTCCACAACCCGAAGGACCGATTAAAGCTGTGATCTGACGATCCTGGATCTGAATAGTTATATCCTTGAGTGCAGGAAATTTTCCGTAGTAGAAATACAAATTCTCTACGCTGATTTTATTTACTAAATGATTTTTATTCTGATCCACTCTAATCAAAAACTCTCTGGTCAAACGACACGATTTTAACTACCCGAAACGACCCGTGATATATTCCTCGCTCCGTTTGTCGCGAGCATTCGTGAATATTTTTTTACCCAAACTGTATTCCACCAACTCACCCATTAAGAAGAAAGCAGCCGAATCAGCCGTTCGGGCTGCCTGTTGAATACTGTGTGGGACGAGGATAATAGTGTATTTTTCTTTCAAATTGTAAAGGGAGTCTTCAACTTTTCCAGTGGAAATCGGATCCAGTCCGGAGGTGGGCTCATCCAACAGGAGTACTTGAGGGGTTAGAGCCAGACTGCGGGCTATACACAGACGTTGTTGTTGCCCTCCCGAGAGCGAGTGCGCTGGACTATCCAGCCGGTCCTTAATCTCATCCCACAGAGCTGCCTGCATCAGGCTGTTATATACGATCTCTTCAAGAATGTTCTTTTGCCTGAGACCAGCTAATCTTGGTCCATATTCGACATTCTCGCGTACTGTGCCCGGTAAAGGAAGCGGCAGCGCAAAGACCATCCCAACCTGCCGTCGTAATTCGCTGATATTGGTCCCCGGAGCGTATATATCATTCCCATCCATATAAATATTCCCGCTCATCTCAGTGCCATCCAGCAAATCGTTTAAGCGGTTGATCAATCGAAGTAAAGTCGTCTTCCCACCACCAGCAGGTCCAAAAAACACAGTGATCTCATTGGCGGGTATTTCCAGGCTTACATTTCGTAATGCCAGATTGCCACCATAAGCATAACTCAGGTTTTGTATTTCTATTTTGGTCGTGCGCTTATCTCCAGACACTATATCACCATTGTCTGCGTCGCCTAAAGTAGCTGCGGAGGATGGATGCTCCCAGATTTAAAGTGAGAACCAGCACCAACAAAACCAGTGCAGTTCCATATTGAATTTCCAACGGCATGCCAGGCACCTGCGTGCTGATCACATACAGGTGATAAGGCAACGCCATGGTCTGGTCGAATACCGATTCAGGTAGTTTTGGTAGAAAGAAAGCTGCTACTGTAAAAAGTATTGGAGCAGTCTCACCTGCCGCCCGTAACAGTCCCAGTATCACACCAGTGATGATGCCCGGGAGTGCTTGTGGCAACACAATTTTACGAATACCTTGCCATTTCGTTCCACCCAGGCTGGCGCTCACTGTGCGAAATTCAGTCGGGACAGACCGCAAGGCTTCTTCAGCAGCACTGATGATAATTGGCAAAGTCATAATTGCCAGAGTCAGTGAGCCCGAAAGAATCGAGGTGCCAAACTGGAGAAAAATAACAAATAACCCTAAACCAAATAATCCATATACAACCGAAGGAATACCTGCTAAATTGACTATGGCCAGGCGGATTGAACGGGTAAAAAAATTGTCTCTGGCGTATTCCGAAAGATAGATCGCGCTACCTACCCCAACCGGGATTGCCACCACAGCCGTACCGATCATCAGAAGTATAGTGCCAACAATTGCGGGGAAGATACCGCCCGCTTTCATCCCATCGCGCGGCATTTGCGTTAAGAACTCCCAGCTCATTGCGCTCATCCCACGCATAACTATAGAACCAATGACGATCAAAATGGGAATAACCACCATTAAGGCTGAGAAAGCCAACAGGGAAAAACCCGCCCGTTGGGCCCAGTGGCGCCTACTCACCGCAAACCCCCTCTACGGCGCTTCCGAAAAATGGCACTTGCAGCCGCTAAATTTATAATAAAGGTTACCAGAAATAAGATAATGCCTAGTGCAAACAGCACATGATAATGGCTGCTGCCTTGGGCCACCTCGCCCATCTCGGCTGCTATGGTTGCTGTCATCGTACGGATTGGGCGGAAAAGCGAGTCCAACGTGAGTGGCATGCGCCCGGCATTTCCAGTCACCATCATTACCAGCATGGTTTCACCAATTGCACGTCCCAGACCCAACATGATAGCAGTCAAAATTCCAGACCTAGCAGCTGGGATGACCACCCTCCAAATGGTTTGCCATTGGGTAGCACCCATTGCCAGGCTGGCATCTCGATAGGACTTAGGTACCGCATCCAAGGCATCCTCTGCAACACTAATGATAGTAGGTAGAGCCATATATGCCAGGATTACTGACCCCGTGAAAGCCGTCAAACCAGTTGCAAGACCCAGATACTTGAGGAAGAGCGGTGCCAGTAGTGTCATCCCGAAGAAACCTAACACCACTGAGGGAATACCAGCCATCACTTCGATCATGGGCTTCAGGATTTCACGCGCCCACCCAGGTGCAACCTCACGCACGAATACCGCTGTCCCCACTCCTAAAGGTAAAGCAATCAGGATCGCGATCAGGGTCACCAAAATCGATCCCAACAACAATGGTAAAACCCCATAAATATCCAAAATCGGGTACCAGCGCGTACCCAACAAGTTTCCCCACGAAACATCCAGCAGTGCTGTTAAGCCTTCACGCATTAAAAACAGGAAGATAAGAAATACAAAACCAATACTGGAGAAACCAATTACCCGGATCAATGACTCAATAGCAAACTCCACCCATTTGCGATAAGGTTGATCCGTACTTTTCGTATCAAGCAAGTTTGCCTCCATCGCTTTTATTTTCCATCAACCTCATCACTTCAAAGGCACGAAGCCCAACTCCGTCACCAGAACTTGCCCCTCTCCTAGAATCCAATCTAGATATGCTTTGATCTGACCGCTGGGCTCACCAGCTGTGTACATATACAAATCTCTGGAGATCGGATAAGAACCGTTATTGACGGTCTCTACTGAAGGGAACAGAAATGGACTTTTTTCATCCTTGGCTACTGCCAACATTTTTTGGTCAGGGGTTACATACCCCAACCCATCGTACCCGATAGCATTTGGGTTCAAACGCACCTCAGCACTGATCCCCTCTGACGAGGGTAAAAGCAATGTATCTTGAGCAAAGAGCAGGTTACTATCCTTTTGACCCAGACGGATGACATTCTCCAGAAAAAAGACATGTGTACCAGAATTGGTCTCTCGAGAAAGAAGCACAATCGGGCGGTCTTCACCTCCAAGCTCTTTCCAATTGGAGATCTTACCTGTATAGATGTCGGAAATTTGTTGTAGTGTGAGTTGATTAACCGGATTTGAAAGATGCACAACGACTGCAATTGCATCGCGAGCCACCACAAACTCCTTAGGAGAGAACCCGTTGGCTTGTGCAGCCTCGAATTCCTCCTTTTTCATGGCACGCGAGGCATTCGCGATATCAACAGTTCCATTGATCATGGAGGCGATGCCAGTTCCCGAGCCCCCGCCTGTGACTGAGATGCGCACATTGGGATGTAGTGACATATACCTTTCAGCCCAGGCCAAAGCCAGGTTGACCAGTGTGTCTGAGCCTTTGTTCTCAATAATCTGTGCGGGTTGGTCTGCCTGACCACCCTCTCCGGGAGCCTTCGAACCTGCAAGTCGGCATGCTACGCTAATCCCCAGGATGCACAGGATGAACAAAAGATTGGCAAGTTTATTTCGCACTGCAGGTCGTTTTCCTAAAGATTGTTACCTGGTGTCCATTTTCTCGACAGTCAAAAGGTTGAAATATCTAGAAGTGGATCATGAAAGGAGATTGGATCCCCTCAAGAGATCCTGTTGCCAATATAAATTATACCCAAACTTTTTCATTACGACTTGAACCGTTTGAGAAAGTCTAGCATAATCGGTGAGGTTATGTCTGGCATCTCGGTTTGCGGGTAATGACCGGCACCTTCGATGAGTGCCAGCTCACCACCTGTCAGCTCAGCAATGATTCTGCCTTCTTCCCCTGGACCAGCACCTAGATGATCAATCAAGGCGAGAATATCACCCCCGACGGATGGGACATCATAAGGTTCCCAAGGCACACTTGAATCTCCCTGCCCGCGCAAGTCAACGGTTAACGCGCGGAATCCAGCTTCACTGAGACTCGGGGAAAAAAGCGATATTCACTGCGCATTGCGCCCATTCCCGGCCGCATCAAAACAGGATTACCGTCACCGCCATAATCACTGTAAGCCAGAGTACCATCTCCGTGATTGAAGTGTTGTGTTTGCACAATGTTGCTCTTGAATTACGAGTGAGCGCTAATGGTGCAATTTTATAATTCCCAACCTCTGCTAACCATTCTGGTCTCGAAGCCGTGCCATAAGGTAGGTATCTACATATTCTCCATCTCTAAACGCGTATTCAACCAGTGTGCCTTCGATAATAAAACCGAACTTTTCATAAAGCCGGATGGCTGGGATATTATCAACGTACACCTCGAGCTCCAGCCGCCTCAGATCCAGCCAATTATCTGCCAGTTCAATTGCTGCCTGCATGAGCGCAGTGCCAATCCCTTTGTTCTGCCAATCGTCATGCACTGCCATACCAATTTGGCCTGCATGGCGGCGGCGAAATCGTTTGGGGAAGGTGTGTAGCCCTAGTTGGCCAACCACTTCATTATTTTCAACGCATGCTACCAGGCTGATTAAGCCTTCAGGTGGTTCAGCCAGGCGCTTTTTCCACATATCTACCGAGGGGTAAGGTAATTGCAGTGTACCCCATATTACTCGAGGGTTGGTAAATATTTTGTGCACGGCTTCATAATCATTTGGCTCGCTTCGACGTACCGTAATATCCTTCATAGGGGCGTTATCCTGTAGCTAGAAGCACGAGATAAATCTAGGATTCAAAACTTTTAAGCCAATGACGGAGTATGCGGGTCAATTGGTTGCGTTCCTCATCGGAAAGCGTTGCGATCAGACGGTGCTCATTACGCAGGTGTAATTCAACCGCTTGATTGACAATCTGCACCCCATTGTCCAATAGCTGTAAAAGAGTACCACGCCGGTCCTGTGGGTCGGGTAAGCGTATTATATACCCTTTGCTTATTCTTTTGCCCCCGCCCGTCTGTCAGGAGGTATCAGCGCCACAATTGGAGCGATCGGACCACCGGTTGTCATCTGTCTTGCCAGGATTTTTCTTGAAGGCGCACCCAACCTTAAACGGTATTGGATTGGCTGGACTTGGTTTGGTTGGCCTATCCTTGCAGATATTCATAAAGACCGCGCAACTTGATCCGCTGGGTGTAGTTGCTATCTGCGCAGCTACCACTGCCATGGCAACTGGGACGGTGTTAACAAAAAAATGGGGGCAGCCCGTTCATCTCCTGGTATTCACAGCCTGGCAGCTGACTGCTGGAGGATTATTGTTACTCCCCCTAGCATTGATCTTTGAAGGGATTCCACCCTTTTTCACAGCTCGACATGGACTGGGTTTTCCTTAAAGGCGCTTTAAATACGGGTTTCGCCTATGCACTTTGGTTTCACGTTATTAAAAAACTACCGACCACTGGCCTTCCGATGTTGGGCTTGTTAAGCCCATCTGTAGCTCTGTTTCTAGGGTTTTTTATATTAAATCTGCGTTTGTGGTTGCTGCAATCTATTGGTATAGCCCTGATTCTGGGCAGTGTTGTGCTTAGCCAAGTTATTTCCCAACTTACACAACATCCTCTTACAGAACAGTAAATGACTAGCGAGGGGTATTGTGTTGCAGTAGGTTCATAAATATAAAAGAATCACTTGACAGTTTCGACAAGCGATTCTTCATTGATTGATGCCCCCAAGGGGACTCGAACCCCTGTTTCGGCCTTGAGAGGGCCGCGTCCTAGGCCACTAGACGATGGGGGCTGGAAGCGCTGAAAATTCTACCATGCCGCTTGTTTCGCGTCAACGAAATACGGCATACTCATTTGCCCATTGCGCGAGCTTACCCAATATCTAAGGTTCAAGAGGTATCAGTGACTCGGCGATAGCCAACAGAAGCTCTTTGGTCACGCGCTCATCCTCATCGATTAATCGATCACTGAATGGAGTGTGAAATTCGAGTGAAATATAAACCTCCCCAGCCTGCCACCTGAGCCAGTGAGAGCCATTTTCCACATCCCACCTCATGCGTGGTGCCACCAGATCGTTAACAAAAGGAATGCTGTTGTCCTCCACGCTCCAATCCCCATGGACGTACTCAGCTGGATACGCACCCACCTCGGTCACCTCAACGATTGCTGTAGCGCCAATGAAATCGGCATAAACCTGGCTTTTATCTAAGCCCTGGCGTATCCTCAGATAAGAGGGTTGGTAGTTGGTCGCATAAATATAATTCAACATTAAGGTAGGACTGGTGTCTGTCTCCGTTTGCCAGGTGTAGGCGATAGTTGGGGTTAACCGCGGCAGTTTTATTCCGGGGATTTTAATATCAAAAGGCAATGCTTTAGAAGCTTCGCTCACCGAAAGGTACCTGCTCAAACCGGAACCCAGCACGGGTAGGCTGCGCGGTTCATTGGCGTACAGATAGCCAATCGTATTGCTTTGATTGCGTGTGAAATAACTGGCTTGGATGGGATGGGGCTCCGCTTGAGGGAATGATCCCCACAAGCGGACGATACCCTGGACGCTGCCTGAAGCCAGTGTTTTCCCATCCGGACTAAAAGCCAGGCTTTGCACCTGATCTTGTCGGGTGCGCCACAAGGTTTGAAACAATCCACGTGTTTCGATATCCCACAAGCGAATTGCGTTATCGAAAGAACCGGTTGCCAGCAAAGCCCCATCCGTAGAAAATGCCAGCGCTTTCACCCATTCCCCATGCCATATGGTCTCCAGATAAGCTACATCAAACTGACCCGCCTCTAAAGACAACTCCCACAGATTGACATCGTTTTCCTGGGAAGCAGAAGCCAGCAACCTCCCATTTGGGGAAAACGCCAAAGCTAATATCCTGCTTCGGCTGGCAACCAGTTCATAGATTCGCTGCCCATCTGGCAGCTGGTACAATCTTACCTTGCCATCATCCTTGGAGCCTATTGCCAGCCACATTCCATTGGGAGAAAATGCCATCGTGTTTACGGATACTGGCAGGAATAATGCTCGCTGGCAGGGTTCGCTGCGCCGGCCTGATAAGCTGAGCAGATGCAGGCCATTTGAGGAACCCACCGCCAGGATTCTGCCATCTGGCGAGATTGCCAGACTCAAGACCTCTCCCGGAATGCATTCCAGTTCCTGTACCAGGTATAGCGGTAGCCACCAGACTCGCACCAAACCATCCAGACCCCCTGTAACAAGGTATCTTCCATTAGGTGAAAAGGCTATTTGGGTTACGGGTCGTGTATGTCCCTCGAGAACAGCTACCGAAGACCAGGTATCCGTCTGCCACATCCGCACGATCCCATCCGCACCTCCCGAGGCCAGGAATCGTCCGTCAGCTGAATAAGCCACACTGTTTACCCACCCATCATGCCCATCCAGATTATCCATATACGACCATTGGCTTTGGTTCATATGGTTTGCTCTATCCCTTACTGGCCTTGTCTCTCCGAGATGGGTATCGTAAATAAACACTTGTGGGCAAGAGTCACTCAAACAATCCAATTCATGGCCAACGAAGACAATCTTCGTCCCATCCGCCGAGATATCAGGGTGAATAGTTCTTTCGTTGCCCTCAACATATTGGAATAACCTGTTCGCACCGATATCTACGACCCGTGAGGTTTTGTCTATACGATCATATAAAACGAGCCGGTAGCAATCATATCGGCCAACCCAGGCGGAGGAGCACATGCGGTGATTAGCCTGGTCGATTCGCTCATCAGCAGACAGGAACACCAGCACCTCTCCATTCTCAGAAATCGCCAGGTTATCAAACCAGCGATCGACCAAGTCAAGATCAGAGAGGGCATTCGGGTCTTTGCCCCCATGCCTGGCAACCTCGATCCTTTCGATCTGCCCACTCTGCATGTCACGCAGGTATAAATTGGGACCCGCTCTCGGGTTATCATTTGTCAGGTTTTCCGCATATGAGGCAAAAACCACACTACGTCCATCGCCACTTATCCGAGCACTGGTGGATGCTCCACTTCCAGGGGCGCTATCTGGGGAAACATTCACTGGGAGAATACGCTCTTCCTCGAGGTCATAAACAAACATATTTATCAGGACACCAGGAGCGAAGCGGTTAGATAACTCTCTGTAAATAGCATCTTCGCTGAGCACCGGGAACACCAGTTTTCTTCCATCACTGGTTATATCCAGGTCAAAAAAATTACGCTGCTGGATGCTGGTCGGCCTGCCTACCGGAATTTGAATTTGTGCATTGGTAGTCAAGTCGAGCAGATAGATGTCCAGGCAGCCATGCGGGTCGCCACAATCTGTGGTTCCTTTATCCACGTGGGTTGAACCTGTCGACCAGTAAGCCAGCCACCTTCCATCATTTGAGATCAAGGGGCTAAGAGTATGTGTACTGCTGCTCATGATTGTCAGCAACCGCGTTTCGTTCAGGCTCTTATCATACAAATATATTCCGACACACTGGAATGAGAGACTTTCTTGAGTACATTGGCTCTGCTCAGCCTGTGCCACCGAGGAAAGGAATATGATCTTGGTCCCATCCGCGGAGATATCTGGCCCAACACGAGGGCTCTCTGCCAGGCCCTCATAATTGGTCGCGTTTAACCGCTCGATCGAATCCGTGCTCGTGCTCGCCATAAATAAAATCGACGTGTAAAGCTTAGCATCATTTTCCACCTGATTGGCAAAGTTTGAGCTAAACACTACCCAACGCCCGTCAGCACTTATAGCCGGTTCGGCGCTCATACGACCCCGAGCATAAAATCCTGGGAGGGATCGTTTAGCTACCACCTGGATAACCTGGCGGGCGGGTAAAGATCGTCTGGTCGGTTCCGCTGTGTTGGTGAATCTTGGATGCGCTGCTATAGGTGTTTCAGCTCTACTCTCGGAGGGTACAAAGGTATTAAAATTCCAAACAAGCAGTATAAAAACGACTAAGGGAAGCAGAACGAGCCCTGAACCTTTCGCAGTTCTGGTTGATTGGTGGAGAATTCGCTTAAGAGTGATCCTATCGGAGACCTTTTTGATAACTTGATCCAGG
>CP070639.1:410517-434608 GCA_020354045.1 Anaerolineales bacterium
GCCTGACAGGTCAACTGCTATACAGGCACATCCTGTGAGAAAATCATCTCTGCCATGTTAGAGTAATCTGGTTGAGTTCTTCGAGCCGGCAGCTCACAAGAGCCTGAAACTCTTATATGCCAAAAACGAGCATCAAACCTATTCGACGAATTATTTTGGATTAAACTGCCCCTTAAGCAAGAGATAGCCATCCTTTCCAGCTATGCTTCAATTTTCCCGAGCTTCCACAACCTCAAACCGACCAGGATGTACCAGGCCAGTGAAAGCAATCCACCACCCACATATTGTATAAAAACAATAATGCCCTGCATAGCTGTATACTCTCCGGTGCTGGTGTAATGACCTCCGCCCACAATACCCACTACCAGCAGCCCCAATCCCAGGATGCCCACCCAGGCGGTAGCTTTGTTGAAAGCCTCGCTCCACAATTAATTCGGTCAGTAAAGGCAGCAGCATTTAATTTTCTGACTCCCTACAAGGCTTTATAATAAATGCATCTTTCCAAGCATAGGATCAACCGAATGGATATATTTTTCAGCGACCCCGATGCCATCCCTTTACCGCCTGACGATGTACGTATCCAGGAACTGCGCGCTGAGCCCTGGCCGGATCACCGCCGGGTGCGCGTTTACCTGGAGATTACACCCTTCCAGCAGCGACCGGACGGCAATATCATCATTAAAGATGCCGAAGGGCAGGAAGTAGCCAATGTGAGTATTATTGAGACCATCGATCCCAAGATGGAGTTCACCCTGCACCTGCGCGGACCAGTAAGGCCTGGCACTTACCAGGTTACCGCCACCCTCTTTTACCAGGCAAAGGATGAGGATCAAGAAGCGGGTGCATTATCCTCACCAGATGAACGCAAACAAAGGGTTGTCGACCAGGCTACTACACAATTTTCAATACAGCTTGGATATGCTGAATGAAACGCCTTTGGCGCCTGCGCCCCTTTATTGTCCTGTATAAATCGCAGGTCCTGCTGTCGATAGTCCTATTACTGGGCATCACCGCTGCCCAGCTGGTTATCCCTGAGATTATCCGCCAGGTGATCGATATAGGCCTGGCCCGTAAGCAGATCAATTTCATCCTGGGAGCCGCATTTTTTATCTTCGTCATTGGGCTGGCGATCGCGGGCATGACTTACGCCCAGCGCTATCTCAGTGAATGGCTGGCTTCAAAAATTGGTTACGATCTGCGCAACCGCATGTACGATCACATCCAAAATTTATCGTTTTCTTTTCACGACCATGCCCAAACTGGTCAATTAATCAGCCGGACTATCGAGGATGTTCGTTCGATCGAGAGATTTGCTGGTTACGCGCTCGCCGATTTGATCCGCATGGGCTTATTATTGGTCGGGATCGTCTCTATCCTCTTCCTACAAAATGCTCGACTGGGCGTCATTGCGTTATTACCCATGCTGCCGCTGATGTCCCTGACCATAAGCTTTGGTCGTAAAATTGGGGGCTTCTTCCTGGCTGTGGATAATGCCTTAGGCGAGCTCTCATCGCGTTTACAGGAAAATGTTACTGGGGTGCAGGTAGTGCGCGCCTTCGCTCGTGAACCCTATGAAATCGATCGCTTCGATCAGGCTAACCGCACCCTGTTTAACGCCCGTTTGACCGTCATCAACCAGTGGTCGAGAATTATGCCCACTTCACATTTTCTTGTCACGCTGGGGACACTGTTGATACTTTGGTTTGGTGGACAGATGGTACTGGCTGGCGACATCACTATCGGTGAAGTTGTGGCTTTCAATGGTTACCTGCTCCTGCTTGCCCAACCTGCTCAACAACTTACCTGGTTGGTGAACCTGGCAGGTGAAGCAGTCGCTGGCGTTCAGCGCACCTATGAAGTACTCGATCATGAGCCAGAGATCCACTCCCCTCCAGGGGCAATCTACCTGCCGCCTATATCCGGTAAAGTGCAGTTTGTGGATGTCTGTTTCCGTTACGCCGGCGAGAACATCTCTGCCTTGGAGAATATCCATCTCGAAGTTGAACCAAATCAAGTCATCGCATTAATTGGACCAACCGGTTCAGGAAAAACATCCCTGGTCAATTTGATCCCGCGCTTCTATGATATTACTGAGGGTGCTGTGCTGGTGGATGGCTATGATGTTCACCAGGTTGATCTGAAATCTTTGCGCCGGCAAATTGGCATTGTCTTGCAGACCTCACTGCTGTTTTCCACCACCATCCGTGAAAATATCGCTTATGGTCGCCCGGATGCGACCATGCAGGAGATTCAGGCTGCCGCGGTCGCTGCGCAGGCTCACGAATTTATTTCAGAATTAGCTCATGGTTATGACACCATTGTGGGCGAGCGGGGTATCACCCTGTCCGGGGGACAACGCCAGCGAGTTGCGATTGCCCGTGCTCTGCTGATGGACCCGCGCATCCTGATCCTGGATGACTCAACCTCCAGCGTCGATACCCACACCGAGCGTCTCATCCAGCAAGCACTCGAAAACCTAATGCAAGGGCGCACCACCTTTGTCATCGCTCATCGCCTGTCCACAGTGCGGCGCGCAGATCTGATACTTGTCATGGATGATGGGCGTATTGTTGAGCGTGGCAAGCACGACCAGCTCCTCGCTATAGGAGGCTCGTACCGGGAAATCTACGATCTGCAGCTGCGTGACCAGGATAGCTTCCACGAAGAACTCCAGGCACTGGATTTACTCAACCGACCTCGCCCTGAGCTATCCCAGGTGGATAGAACTCGCACCATAGATACATGACCCCGCACACGCTTGAAGTCTTAACTAAAGGATAATTATGGCCCAGGTGGCACTTTCCAACGAAGAAATACTGGCCAAAGGATACGATCCGAACGTCACTCGCCGCCTGATCGCACTTGCCAGTCCCTACTGGCAGCAGATCCTGGCTTCGCTCCTACTCATGCTCATCGGGTCAGGTGCAGCTGTGGCAGGGCCTTATTTTGTTAAAGTAGCATTGGACTCGGGTTTGCGCGCCGGTTCCCTAACCGTTTTGCGCCAGTCGGTGCTCCTTTACCTGGGTGTTTCGATTGTTCAGTGGGGTGTGACCTACACCCGTATCAACATCATGGCCCGTGCAGGCACTTCGATCATCTTCGATCTACGCAATCGCTTATTCGCACACTTGCAAAACCTGTCTTTAAGTTTTTTCAGTCATTACAGTGTAGGCCGGGTGATTACCCGTGTGATCAACGATGTGGGTGTTCTGCGCGAGTTCATCACCTGGGCAGTTCTGGCTGTCGCCCGTGATGTCTTTACCCTGGCAGCCATCATGCTTGCCATGCTGGCGATGAATGTCCGCCTGACCCTGCTCACCTTCAGTGTTCTCCCTTTGATGGTGATCGCCACCATAATCTTTCGCAAGCGCGCTCGTGAGAATTACCGCCAGGTAAGAGCAGCCATTAGCTGGGTCAATTCGATCCTGGCAGAGAACATCAACGGTGTGAGGGTTGTCCAGGCTTTCAGTCGTCAGCAGGTCAACTATGACCACTTTAGCCAGGAAGTCAACCTTAATAATCTGAACACCAACCTGCGGGCAGCCAGGGTTGCCGCTGCTTTCCCATCCGTGATCGAGCTGCTGGGGTCTCTGGCTACAGCTCTGGTGATCTGGAGAGGCGGTGTGGCTGTGTTTGGTGAAAATCTTGGTGCCGCGGCACCCATCACCCCGGGCGTCTTGGTCGCCTTTGTTCTCTACATTGACCGCTTTTTCGAACCCATCCGCGACTTGAGCCGTCGTTACGACACCTTTCAATCAGTGATGGCTGGCGGCGAGCGCATCTTCGGCCTGTTGGATACACCAGTTGAAGTCCAGGACCAGGCAGGTGCGATCGATTTACCGCATATCCAGGGTGAGGTTTGCTTCGATAATGTCTCCTTTCATTATTCAGATGATCCTGCAGTGGTGCTCGCAGATCTCACCTTGCATGTCAATGCTGGTCAGACGGTGGCTTTGGTCGGTGAAACTGGGGCAGGCAAATCGACTTTCGTCAAGCTCCTCAGCCGCTTTCACGATCCCACCCAGGGTCACATCTTAATTGACGGAACCGACATTCGCAAGGTAACACAAAATAGTTTGCGCCGCCAGATGGGTATTGTCCTCCAGGACCCCTTTCTCTTTGCTGGCACAGTGCGCGATAACATCCTGTTCGGTCGCCTGGAAGCTACTCAGGCTGAAATTGAATCTGCAGCACAGGCTGTTGGCGCGCATCCATTCATTATTAACTTACGCCACGGGTACGATACCCCTGTTGAAGAAGGTGGTATGCTGCTCTCCGTGGGTCAGCGGCAGTTGATTTCTTTTGCTCGCGCCCTCCTGGCGAACCCACGCATCTTGATCCTGGATGAAGCGACATCAAGTGTAGATACCCAGACCGAGCGACTGATTCAAAACGCGTTAGCTCGCCTGCTCACTGGTCGCACCGCATTTGTAATTGCCCACCGTCTGTCTACTGTGGTCAAGGCAGACCTCATCGTGGTCATCCACGACGGTAAAATCGTAGAGCAAGGCACACATTCCGAACTGCTGGCACTGGGGGAGCATTACTACCAGTTATACAGCCTAGGGTTTGAAGAATAATCTCTCATACTCTAAATAAGCCAAAACATAGCTAACAAGATTGATGGCTTATTGCAAGGCATCCTTAATTGACGCACCCTCATGCCCATGCTACAATCCTCCCAGGGCAGGTAATGAGGGAAACCCTGTAATTCCGAAATTATTGTCCAAAAATCTCTCCATCAGCCGCATGACGATGCCACCTGACAGTCTTGATTTTATTAACGAACTTAGAGCTGCTTCATCCACTAGGCCGCAAGCAGAGAGAGTCCACCGCACCGGCAGGATTAGGCGTCTGTTATTGTTATCCTTTCTAAGTGTTTTAATTCTCATGATTACGCTGGCTTCGAGTGGGCGCCTGAACCGTGCCTGGTCCCTATCCAATACGGATCCTGAAGGCGAAGCCTTGAAATCTGCAGACTCCCCGGCTGGTCTAAATTCTTCTCCTGCTCTAATCCTTACAAATACTTCCCAACCAACCCCAACTGCAAGCCAGACATATGTCAGCCCAACACCAACCCCCTCCCCTGCTGTCTCGCTGCCTCTCAGCCAAGCACAAACTGTCAGCATCGAGATTGATTCGCCCTTTAAAACCGGAACTCTCTTCCTTTCCCTCCTGGACATGGACGGTCGGCATCTCTTTGCTTATAACCCGCTTACCCTGCCATTCACACGCCTGACATCGGGGAAATGGGAGGATATCACCCCCTCTCCCAGTCCAGACGGCACCCGCCTGGCATTCTCCTCCAACCGGGATGGGCAGTGGGACATCTACACGCTGAATTTGCATACTGGTGACATCCGACGTATCACAGACACCCCCGAATACGATGCCTATCCCTCCTGGTCGCCCGACAGCCAATGGCTCGTTTACGAGAGCTATACGCTGACTGAACTCTCCAGCGCTGGAGAGTATTATCTGGAGATCATGGGTCTATCAGAAGCCAGCCACCCATCTGGTCAGCTCGAAAACCTGGAGTTATTCATCCTCCAGATTGATGCTGATGCCGATCCAATCCGCCTTACCACGCATCCGGCAGCGGACTTTGCACCCGTTTGGTCACCCGCTGGTCGCCAGATCGCCTTTGTTTCCAACCGTAGTGGTGAACAGGAAATTTGGATTGCCGATCTAAATCAAATTGACGATCGTTTTCAAAATATCAGCAACAACCCGGCTTCAGCAGATAAATTCCCCGCCTGGTCTCCCGACGGGAACACGCTCGCCTGGTCAGCTTATCAGGCTGGTTTTACGAATATCTTCGTAAAATCCTTGAATATCTCAGCTTCCAGGCCACAACTGCTGGGGGTGGGCGATCGCCCAGTCTGGAGTCCCGTAGATGGTGCCCTGATCACTGCTGTATCTACACCGAATCTGGTTTATCTCACCGGTTATCTGACGGGTAGTCCAGGGATGGCTTTGCCTGCGGTACCTTTATCGTCTCAACCAGAGGGAATTACCTGGGGATTTGGAGAGCTTCCCTTTCCTCTTCCTGAGTATATCCAGCAAGCTGCTTCGGAGCTCAGCCAGACATCCGGGGACATGACCCTGGTTGGGGTTCCAGGAGAGCGTCAACAGCTGGTAGAAATGCAGGATATCGAAGCTCCTTATCCGCTGTTGAATGATCTTGTAGATGAATATTTTTATGCCTTGCGCATAAAACTGGCAGAAACCATTGGTTGGGATTACCTTTCCTCCCTCGAAAATGCCTTCATCCCACTCACAACACCGCTCTTTCCTGGTATGCTGAGTGATTGGTTGTACACCGGCCGTGCAATCACACTGAATCCCGCCCCCATCAACGCCGGTTGGATGTTAGTAACCCGGGAAGACTTTGGGTCAGAAACCTACTGGCGCATTTATCTCAAGACACGCTTTCAAAATGGTTCTCAAGGCAGGCCTCTCTATGATTCACCCTGGAACTTCAATGCCCGTTATAGTGGTGATCCGCGCTTTTACGAAGCTGGTGGGGCTTCTACCAGCGTCATCCCCTCTGGGTACTGGTTTGATTTCACCCAATTAGCCAGCAGTTACGGCTGGCAAAGGCTGCCAGCCCTCATCATCTGGCGTTCTGCTCTCCCAGCTGCCCGCTTCAATGAATTTGTGCGCACCGATGGGCTGGATTGGCTCACTGCCATGGGCGAGTTGTATCCACCCGCCGCGTTATCCACACCAACTCCAGTGTTGCCTCCAACCTTTACACCAACTGCCACTCGCTGGCCTACGCGCACACCCATTCCAACACGTACACCCTGGCCAAGCCGCACACCTTCACCCACGCCCTGATTTATATGACTTTTCCTGTAATCTGGCTGCGCGCTCGCTTGACCTCCCTGCTCAGGGTTGTGGTCTTCAGCCTGTTGTTAACGCTCGGTAGTGGCTGCCAGTCTACCTCCTCTCCCGAAGTACAAACCATGCCAGATAAACATGTCTACAATACAGTAACACCCTCGCTCCAACCAGAGGCGGATCCGAACACCCCATCAGCAACCGCAACCCCTGTACTAGTTATGCTTGATCCGCCTCCTGACCCCCTTCCGGCTGCCCTGGGGGAGGACCCCACGCCCTTGCCTGAGCCATTACGCTTTAGCTTCCCGACCCTCGCCCCCCCTGCAGTGTCAGCCTGGCGACCACCGCTCTACCCAACCCCTTGGGTGCCTACTCCCATTGACCACTTCTATTTCTCAAGGCCAATCGCTGCCGATGAAATCAACTGGCCTCTGGCTGATTATCGCTATGGGGGTGTCTTCATTCCTGATGTTGTCCATACAGGCATCGACATTCCCGCCCCACCGAAAACACCGGTCATTGCAGCTGGCTCCGGGAGGGTGCATTATGCTGGTTTTGGTCTCTACCGCGGTGTGAAAGATCCCAGTGATCCGTATGGTCTGGCAGTCGTAATTAAGCACGATTTTGGTTACCTGGGTGAGACTTTATTCACCGTATACGGTCACCTGAGCCGTATAGACGTCATAGAAGGTCAGCAAGTCCAGACCGGTGATCAGCTTGGACTGGTAGGTCAGACCGGCAAAGTAACTGGTCCCCACCTGCATTTCGAGGTCAGGCTTGGGAACAACAATTTTTTTCGCAGTCGCAATCCGGAGTTGTGGTTGGCACCACCTCAGGGTTGGGGTGTCCTGGCGGCCCGTGTCATGAGCACCAATGGCCAGCCTTTGGAGGCACAGTTGGTCAAAGTCCATTCCCAAGACATGGCCCAGAGCTGGTCTGTGAACACCTACAGTCGCGGGGCGGTAGTTAGTGATGTTGCTTACCAGGAAAATATGGTGTTGGGCGATCTGCCAGCTGGGAACTACGAGGTTTGGATTGCATATGCGGGCTCGATCTACGACCTCGCGATTGAGATCAGGCCAGGTATGGTCACCTACTTCAAGTTCCGTGGCAAAAATGGCTTTACAACCGATCTGCCCGCCATACCTGGGCCAGAATTCACCCCTCCAGTAGAAATTATTAGCTCCACCCCTTGACAAATCGAACATCTGTGCTAAACTAAGCTCACATTATGTATCGCAACAATCCTTCCTGGGTATGGTAGAATGCCAACTGTTGCGTGAAATGTGGTTGGATCACACAAAAATTTTTAATTAAAAACACACTTGCGCGTTAAGCGGCTATCAGGAGTTGACATATCATGGCCCGTAAAAGCACTTCAAACGAAGAAAGTAACGATTCGAAACAAATTGCCCTGGATAAGGCTTTAGGTGATATCACCAAACGCTATGGGGACGGGTCGATCATGCGCCTTGGTGAAGCCCACCAATTAATGGTCGATGTCATCCCGACCGGTTCTCTCTCACTCGATATTGCCTTAGGAGTGGGTGGTGTTCCTCGCGGTCGCATTACCGAAGTTTATGGGCCTGAATCTTCAGGCAAGACCACCATCTGTCAGCATATTGTCGCAGAAGCGCAAAAACTAGGTGGTACCTGCGCCTTCATTGATATGGAACACGCCCTGGACCCGGTTTACGCCGGGCGCTGTGGTGTCAATGTGGATAGCCTGCTGATCTCTCAGCCGGATATGGGCGAGCAGGCTCTTGAGATTACCGAAACTCTGGTCCGCTCGGGTGCCATTGACGTGATTGTCATCGACTCTGTAGCTGCTCTCGTTCCTCGCGCTGAAATCGAAGGGGATATGGGCGATTCACCCATGGGCATGCAAGCTCGATTAATGTCCCAGGCTTTACGCAAGCTTTCTGGAGCGATCAAACAAACCAACACCGCCGTGGTCTTCACCAATCAGTTGCGCCAGAAAATTGGTGTCATGTTCGGTAATCCGGAGACAACCACCGGTGGGATGGCATTGAAATTCTACGCCTCCGTACGCCTGGATGTCCGCCGCATCCAGTCGATCAAGCTCGGTACAGAGATCATCGGTAATCGCACCCGCGTCCGCGTGGTGAAAAACAAGGTCGCAGCCCCCTTCCGCACCGCTGAGTTCGACATTATGTATAACGAAGGCATTTCCAAAATGGGCGACCTGCTTGATCTCGCTGCTGAACTAGAGATCATTAGCAAGCGCGGCTCATTTTACAACTATGGGGATTTGCGTCTCGGTCAGGGCCGTGAGAACTCCAAAGAGTTTTTGCGCCAAAACCTTGACCTCGCCAATGAGATCGAGATGGCTATCCGTGAACAGGCTTTAAGCGGTATTATGCCTATGCATTACAGTGATGATGAAGCCGGTTTAGATGATGGCGACATGTAAGGAGTCTCGTGGGTGAAGCCTGGCAATTGGCGCAAAGCCTGGTGGCTATCCATTCTCTTAATCTTCGTCTCTGCTTGCAGTGGTGCCCTGGATCGTCTCTTCCCAGGAAAACAAATCGAAGATATTTATCGACCGCCATCCTTAGGAGCCAGTAGCACACCAGCCCAATCTCCCCCGGCAGCCTTACCCGGCACGCCCACCAGTGCCACCATAATCACGCCAACCCCAGCCTGTGTAAATAATCTGCTTTTCCTCGAGGACCTCACGGTTCCCGATGGCAGCTTGGTTTTGCCTGGAGCACAGATCGACAAGCGCTGGGGCATTGAAAACAGCGGAACCTGCAACTGGGATCAAGGTTTCAGTTTAAAGCTGGTCGCTGGTCCTGAAATGGGAGCCCGGGTCAAGCAGGCGCTTTATCCAGCGCGCAGCGGGACCCGGGCTACAATCCGCATTGTATTTTCTGCCCCCCAGGAACCTGGCACCTACCGTAGTGCCTGGCAGGCATTTTCACCAAACGACCAGGCTTTCGGTGATCCCATCTTTATAGAGGTGGTCGTTGGGACCACCGAAGATGGTTAATCTGACCTGTTTCTAAGTACCCTCTTCCCAGGAATTCAAATACTTGACTTGCTCTTCGGTTAAGATATCTATCTCGATGTTCATCGCATCTAACTTAAGCCTGGCAATTTCACGATCTATCTCATCTGGCACAGTGTAGACCTTGCGCTCCAGCTTATCAGCGTTTTTCACCATGTACTCAGCTGCCAGGGCTTGGTTAGCAAATGACATATCCATTACACTCGCAGGGTGACCCTCAGCGGAAGCCAGGTTGATCAGGCGTCCCTCACCCAGCAAATGGAGCCGGCGTCCGTCAGAGAGTTCATACTGTTCCACAAATGGGCGCACCAGGCGCTTTGTTTTTGCCATTTCTTCCAGGCCAGGGATGTTGATCTCGACATTAAAATGCCCGGAATTAGCCAGAATTGCCCCATCTTTCATCACTTCGAAATGATGGTTGTCAAGCACGTTCAGATCGCCTGTCACGGTGCAAAAGATATCCCCAATCCGTGCCGCCTCATTCATTGGCATCACCCTGAAGCCATCCATGACCGCTTCCAGTGCTGGTAGAGGATCTACCTCGGTCACCACCACGTTAGCTCCCATACCTCGCGCCCTCATCGCCAGGCCACGCCCACACCAACCATAGCCAGCCACTACGAATGTTTTTCCTGCCAACAAGATGTTTGTAGCCCGGATAATACCATCTATCGTGGACTGACCGGTGCCATAGCGATTATCAAAGAAATGTTTAGTCATGGCATCGTTAACGGCTATTACAGGGAATGCCAGCGCCCCATCTGCAGCCATTGCGCGCAAGCGAATGACACCCGTCGTCGTTTCCTCCGTGCCACCGATCATATTTCCCAATAACTCGCGGCGATCCTTATGCAAAGTACCCACCAGGTCAGCACCATCATCCATTGTCATGTGCGGTTTATGGTCTAATGCCGCGTTGATATGCCGGTAGTAAGTGACATTGTCCTCACCCTTAATAGCAAAAACGGGCACCTCAAAATGGGTGACCAACGAAGCAGCCACCTCATCTTGGGTGGAAAGCGGGTTAGAAGCAGTCAGGACCACATCTGCGCCACCAGCCTGGAGAGTTTTCACCAGGTTAGCCGTCTCGGCGGTGACATGTAAACAGGCTGCCAGGCGCACCCCCTTCAGCGGGCGTTCGTTTACGAATCGCTCGTGAATCAGCCGTAAAACTGGCATCTCCCTCTCTGCCCATTCGATACGCCGCCGACCTCCTTCTGCGAGCTTGGTGTCCTTCACATCATAATTCTGCATTTTGTACTCCCTTGTACGAAATTCAATTTTCCGATCTAACTTACGTGCGTATATTTATAAGCGCATCCAACAGACCACGGTCTTCAAAATGACCGCGAAAACGCTTAATAAAATCACCCGGGGTGTATGCATGTCCTTGTGGACCTTGGTTTTCCAAACAGTATGTCGCTGCCAGTGCGCCTACTTTACCGCAGGTTTCTAAATCTAACCCAACACCATAAGCTTTGATAAATCCACCGCGAAAAGCATCGCCCACTCCGGTTGGATCTGCAATCTTCAGCGGTGGGACCACCGGGATATGGAAATCCTCGCTAGCATTGGAAATGGCAGCCCCCTGTTCTCCCATGGTGACAACCAGGAATTTTACCTGATCAAGTATATCCGCCTTATCCATGCTGGTTAATTTCTGGATCAAGGCAAACTCATATTCGTTGACAAATAAAGCCAGAGCACCTTCGATACCCTTGCGCAAAGCGTTCTCATCCAAACGGATTATTTGTTGGCTGGGGTCATAGATATATGGCAAACCTAACTGCTGGCATTCATCCACATACTGGTTCATTGCGGCAGGATCGTTGGGTGATATAACCACCAGGTCTGGTAAATCGTCAACCAAATGGGTTAGAGAGAGTTTAGCTGCATAAGCCATCGCGCCAGGATAAAAGCTGGCGATCTGGGCGTTAGCACGATCGGTATTCGCAAAAAACGAGGCGGTAAATACGCCCGGTATAACCTGTGCCCAGGTCGTATCTACCCCCTTACTGTTTAACCACAAACGATATTCTTCGAAGTCCTCACCAACCGTGGCAAACAGACGCGGGGTCTCCCCCAGCATGGCAAGTGTATAGGCTATATTAGGGGCATTGCCACCCCGTAAACGCACCATGCTCTCCACCAGGAAAGAGAGGCTCAGCGATTCTAACTTATCGGGCAAGATATGGTCTCGAAATTGACCCGGGAAGGTCATCAAGTAATCATAAGCTACCGAACCAGTTACCACGACTTTCATATCGATTTCTCTCTACTTCTTGCTGGACATTTCCACAGCTGCGCGCAAATTGGATTCATAAGGTGGTTCAACGACCCCGTTTTCTGTCACGATCCCGGAAATTAAGCGATGAGGCGTGACGTCAAAAGCAGGATTGCGCGCCTTGGCGTTTTCTGGTGCCACGGGGTATCCAGCAAATTGTAATCCCAACACCTCGTCTGGATCACGCTCCTCGATGGGTATTAAATCCCCATGAGGCAGGCTTAGATCAATGGTAGAGGTAGGTACCACACAATAGGCAGGAATTTGATTATCATTAGCTGCCAATGCCAGCATATAAGTGCCAATTTTATTGGCGACATCGCCATTAGCAGCCATACGATCTCCGCCAAAAAATACTTTCTGCACGCCTCCGGAACGCAGAAAATAACCGGCTGCATTATCCGTGATGATTTCGTAAGGGATCTGATATTGTTCTAGTTCCCAGGCAGTCAATCGAGCGCCTTGTAAGCGAGGTCGGGTCTCATCAACTAAAACATGCACTCGCTTACCCAGCTTGTGTGCCATACGGATCACTCCCAGGGCGGTGCCCCAATCAACCGCAGCCAGCGAACCTGTATTACAGTGGTGAATAATCGTATCCCCATCACTAATCAAAGCCGCACCATAGCGCGCCATGCGTTGATTGATCTCCACATCCTCATCAGCAATCCGTTGTGCTTCTGCCAGCACCGCTGTGCGCAGGCTCTCCAAATCACCACGCTCTTGCTCTGCTACTTCCATAACGCGCTTCAAGCCCCAAGTCAAATTGACAGCAGTCGGTCGAGCAGACTTGATAACCTCCGCTGCCGCTCTTAGCTCTTGAAGCAGGGCATTTTTATCCACAGCGCGAGAGGTCTGTGCGGCCAGTGCAAGTCCAAAAGCGCCTGAAGCGCCGATTGCAGGTGCCCCGCGCACAACCATCTGCTGAATCGCCTGGGTCACCTGCAAGTAGTCGTGGAAATCAACCAGTTTATACTCTGCCGGAAGCAAACGCTGGTCGATCATACGGACACATTGTTGACTTTTATCCCATTCAACTGTTCTCATTGCAACACCAAAAGACGCCCTCTCGGGAGAGCGCCATTGCTAAACTTGAAGACAAGTGAGTTTAACATGCAACCTGTCCTTTGTCAAAGGCGACCCCTCCCTCCTATAAAAAACATTGGAAAGGTAAAGCTGCACCACTCTGTTTAGAAATTAAAGCCATCCAAATGGGGTAGAATTTGAACACGAAATAAGGTGAATAATAAATCATCCACAGATACCTTAAAACCAGAAGATAAATGTTTCATAAATTCTGTGTCTTCCCACTTGCATGGCAAGGTTTTGTCATCTCGACCCTTGCATAAACTCTTCCAATATCGTGCACTCCATTATAAGACACAGCTTATAAACTCAACCTTCATCCGCATACCTGGACGATTCTCCGGTTTCGCCGGCAGTAGAACTTCAGGAAAGGCACAGGCATAAAACTTTCTATGACAACTGTATTGATTGAAATCTTAATCATAATCTTGCTCATTCTTCTCAATGGTACCCTGGCAATGTCAGAAATTGCCATCGTCGCAGCAAGAAAGGTCAGGCTCCAGCAAGCAGCAATAGAAGGCAGTCCGGGGGCTAAAGTCGCCCTGGATATTGCCAACCAACCCGGTCGTTTCCTATCGACTGTTCAAATTGGTATTACTTTGGTAGGCATCCTGGCCGGGGCTTTTGGTGGAGCAACCATCGCCGAAGAATTGGAAACTTTCCTCAACAGCACTGGGATTGGGTTCTTATCTGAGTACAGGCAGGTAATCAGTGTTGGCGTTGTGGTCATCGTGATCACATTCATGTCACTGATCTTTGGTGAGCTCGCTCCAAAACAAATCGGCTTGAATAACTCAGAAAGAATTGCCACAGCCGTTGCACCTGTGATGAGATTAATATCTCGTTTGACATCCCCCATAGTCAACTTACTCACTTTCACCACTAACATGGTCCTGCGCGTGGTCGGTGTGCAACATTCCGCTGATCTGGGCTATACCGAAGAGGAGATTAAACTGCTTATAGAGCAAGGGGCAGAAGGAGGCATTTTTGAACCCGAAGAAGGGGAGATTGTCGAGCAGGTATTCCGACTTGCTGACCGATCAATTGTAGCCCAGATGACCCCGCGCACAGAGATTGTTTGGTTGGAAATCGATGATCCTATCCAGGTCATTCAAGAAAAATTAGCCAACATCAGATACTCGTACTACCCTGTAGCAAGGGGGGGTATTGACCAAATCCTGGGTGTCGTGCAAGTAAACGATTTGCTCTCCCAATGCCTGAGTCAAAAATCAATCAACCTTCAGGAAATCATATTTCAACCCCTTTTCCTTCCAGAAAGCACGACCATACTGGAGACATTAAAACGCTTTCGAGAACACCGCCTGGAGATCGCCGTGATCATCGATGAGTTTGGCGGTATCCAGGGTCTTACAACCATTACTGATATCCTGGAAGCCGTGGCTGGGGACTTTCCAGATGCGTTCGACGCCGCCGATCCGGAAATTATCATCCGAGAAGATGGCACCTACCTACTGGATGGCAGGCTGGATATCGACGAGTTCAAAGGCCTTTTCAACATCGGAGAACTACCCGGTGAAAAGGAGAAACATTACCAGACCCTGGGTGGCTTTGTGATGACATATTTGGGTCGCATCCCGTCTGCGGGAGAATTCTTTGAATGGGAGCAATTGCGTCTAGAGATTGTGGATATGGATGGTCTGCGCGTAGATAAGATCTGGGTATCTCCTAAAGAGCCTTATTGACACTTAATCCTCCCTGAGATATAGTGACCAACATGCATAAACCTATCTCCCTCTTAATCTCGGTCATCATGCTCTTGATGCTGGCGTGCTCCGCGGTTGCTAACCTGCCTTTCCTGCAATCTCCACCCACAAATGAGCCTGCCTCAGCGGTGACGCTTATTGCACCTACGCCTACTGAAACAATTACCCCCTCCCCCACGCCCGAGCCTACTGCCACCCCCATTCCAGCCATGCGCATCGCCAGTGGTGATAAAGCCATCTTAAATGGCGAGTGGGAGAAAGCTTTGGAACAATACGAGAACGTACTGCAAGCCGGACAGGATGTTGAAATACTCGCGGCTGCATTGTTAGGTCAGGCGAAAACACACCTTCTAGCAGGGAATTACGAGCAGGCTATTACAAATCTTGAACTATTAATTGCAGCCTACCCTGACGAAAAACAACTCCCCTATGCGAATTTTTATCTGGGCCAATCATACTCGGTTGTTGGGCGTCACCTGGAAGCTGCGGAGGCATATAAGCGTTATCTGGATCTTCAACCCGGTCTGATCGATGCATATGTGCTCAATCTGCGCGGCGATGCACTCGTCTCTGCCAACCAGATAGCTGAAGCTCTGATAGAATACCGCACAGCCCTGACTGCACCTGGAACGCTTAACCCCCTCGACATCCAATTTAAGATTGCTCGGGCACATGCCGCTTTGGGAGATTTTGAAACCGCTTTAGGGGTCTATCAGCAGATCTACGATCAAACCCAATCTGATTTCACCAAAGCCCAGGTGGATTTACTTAGCGGGCAAATCTACACCGCTCTGGGTCAGCTTGACAAAGCATATGCGCTTTATCTTGACGCAGTGAATAATTACCCTACCTCGTATGACTCATATTTGGCTTTGGTAGCCCTGGTGGAGGCTGGTGTGCCTGTCGACGAGCTCAACCGCGGTATTGTCGACTATTTTGCAGGTGAGTATGGGGTTGCTCGCGCAGCCTTTGACCGCTATTTTGAATCAAATGCGCCAGATCAGGGGGCGGCGCGATACTATAACGGCTTAACCCTGCGGGCTCTTGGCTTATATCAAGCTGCTGTTGCTGAGTGGGACATTATCATCACGACTTATCCAGAAGATCGGTTTTGGGATCGCGCCTGGGAACAAAAGGCCTATACCCTATGGTTCTACATGAATGAGTATGCTGCCGCTATTCAAACTTTGTTCAATTTTGCCAGCAGCGTTCCAACCCACCCCCGGGCTGGCGAGTTTTTATTCGATGCAGCCCGGATTGCTGAGCGCGACAATCGCCTCCAGGAAGCGGCTGAATTATGGGTGAAGGTTTTTGTAGATTATCCAGAATACGAACAGGCTTTGCGCGCCTTGTTTTTAGCGGGGATAACACGCTACCGATTGCAGGATTATGGTGGTGCACTGGCTATTTTCCAGCGCTTCCTCGAGAATTCTCTCAGCTTGGCAGATCGGACAGCCGCGCTCTTATGGCAGGGGAAAGTCCAGCAAGCCTTGGGGGATGCTACTGCTAGCACAGCCTCTTGGGAACTTGCTGCCAGCCTAGACCCAACTGGATATTACAGTGAGCGGGCAAGAGACCTGCTAAGACAGCGACCTCCCTTCTCACCTCCTTCCCAATTCGACCTATCTATCGATTTTATAGGTGAAAAGCAACAAGCGGATAATTGGATGAAGACCACTTTTAATTTGCCTGAGGAGACAGACCTGTCTTCTCCAGGACTTTTGGCTGCCGATCCACGCATGATGCGCGCTCGCGAGCTATGGCAATTGAGTTTATACGAGGCAGCCCGGGCTGAATTCGAGGATCTGCGCCAATCTATTCAATCGGATCCAATCGCTAACTACCAACTGGCTGTGTTTCTATCCGAATTAGGTCTCTATCGCTCGGCGATCCTGGTTGCACGCCAGGTCTTAAACCTGGCAGGCATGAGCGATGCAGACACAATGAATGCTCCGGTTTTCTTCAACCACATCCGCTTTGGAACCTATTATTCCGATCTGGTGATCCCGGTTGCTTTACAAAACAAACTGCACCCGTTATTCTTATTCAGTGTGATCCGCCAGGAAAGTGCCTTTGAGGGTTTTGTACGTTCTTCCGCGGGAGCGCGCGGCTTGATGCAGATCATCCCGACCACCGGGGAGGAGATTGTCAACCGTCTGAATTGGCCTGAAGGCTATACGGCTGAGGACCTGTACCGCCCCGTTGTAAGTCTCACCCTGGGGGCAGATTATTTAGCTACCTGGCGTGATTATTTCGATGGTGATCCTTACGCAGCCTTAGCGGCGTACAATGGTGGACCAGGTAATGCCATCGCGTGGCAGCAGCTGGCAGGCGATGACCCGGATCTCTTTGTAGAAGTCATCCGCTTCGAAGAAACACGCAATTACATCCGCGGTATCTACGAGATTTTCAATATCTACCGCCGCATTTACGAGCGGGTTAATTAATTTTGCCTGAGACACACGCACAACTCCAGATCTTACCCTTGCTGGCAGATAGTTTGAAGGCGCGTGCTGAGTGCTTCCAATCCGGGCACGAGAACGCCTTCCGCTTGTTCAGTGGCTTTGCAGAAGGCTACCCCGACCTGGTAGCTGATATATTTGCCCGAACACTGATTCTCTACAATTATTCAAGCCCACCAGATAAAGGTCTAGCCGCGGTCCAGACCGCACAGAGGTATTTTCTTGAGATGCTCCCCTGGCTGCAGGCCATCATCGTAAAAACACGCAAATCAGCTAAGCTCTCAGGTCGCCGAGGGTACCTGATATATGGAGATAAACCTGGCCAGGAGATCAAAGAGGCCGGGGTATGGTACGCTGTCGACCTGATGATGAACCAGGACAGCAGTTTTTACCTTGATACTCGCCTGCTGCGCACCTGGGCTGCACAGAACCTGGCGGGCAAATCTGTGCTGAATACATTTGCCTATACAGGTAGTTTGGGGGTATCCGCATTAGCCGGTTCAGCCAAGTCCATCCTGCAGTTAGACAAGAGCAAGAAATTCCTCCAGCTTGCTGAGCGCTCCTGTCGACTAAACGGATTTTCAACCGATCAGGTAAGCACTGTCGCAGGAGATTTTTGGTCGCTCACCCGGCATTACCGCCTGGAAGGCAGGCTATTCGATTGCGTTTTCCTGGACCCACCCTATTTTTCTGCTACCGGTAAGGGAAGAATCGACATCGCCACAAATTACATCAGTGTACTCAACAAAGTCCGTCCACTCATCGCCCACGATGGCATCCTGGTGGCAATAAATAACGCCATTTACGTCAGCGGTGCTGAGTACCACCGCTGGCTGCAAGACCTGTGTTCAGATGGATATCTAGCGCTAGAAGAGATGATCGCTGTACCCCCAGATGTTACAGGTTATCCGGAAACTATCAAACGCCAGCCCCTCGTTGATCCGTATCCCTTTAATCATTCAACCAAGATCGCCGTGTTACGCGTGAAGCGTAAAGATATATCTTGAAGTCTATTCTGCTGGCAGTGTAACAGTGGGTGTCTGCTCAGGTGCTTGAGCTCGCTGGGTAACCAGGAACCAGGAGGCAACATCTGCAAATCTGTCGCTTGGATCAAATAACGACCCAACCGTGACACCCTGGACCTGGTTATCTACTGCATAAGAATATACTGGATAGAAAAGAGGGATGGCTGGCATCTCCTGGACAAACCGCACTTGAAAATTGCGATATGCCTTCGCTCGTTCTTCGAGATCTACGCTGATCCTGGCCAATTCAAGATATTCGCTAGCCCGTCTATCGTTCCATTGTGAATAATTTTGTCCAGCTGTCATTTGTGCCTGTCCCCAAAATGGATAAGGATCAGGATCAGGCGACTGCATCAGATTGAGATCAACCAGGGCTGCCTGGTAGCTGCGTGGTTCAAGATACACATCAACCAATTCATTGTAACTGACAGGTACCGGTGTAATCTCTATACCCACCTTTGCCCAGTCTGAACGGATAGCCTCAACGATGGTGGTATGCAAGGGGTCATCCGGGTATACCATCTCAAAACTAAAATCAGTGCCCTCATTTGCGCGCACACTTCCCCCACCGGGCGGGATAGTGTAACCGGCTTCTTTGAAGATTTGTATTGCCGTATCAGGATCGTATGGGATGCGCTCCATCCCATCATAATACGCCCACGTACCCGGGAAGATTGGGCCATCCGCAAGGATTGCTTGACCCGCCATGGCTGTATCCACCAGGCGCTGGCGATTGAGGCTCATGACCAATGCACGGCGCAGATTGGCCTCCTGGAAAAATGCCAAGCGTTGGTCATCTAGGTTGAGGTATATCAAGGTTAATTGTGGTAGCCTGCCAGTATATAAATTCAGCTCAGGCTCTTGGAGCACGTCCATCAGTGTCTCTCGCGTGACCCGGCTGATGCCCAATACTTCTCCTGCTCGATAGGCGGCCAGCGCTGAACTCTCATCATCGTAATATCGTACGACAAATTGGTCGATAAATGGACGCGTGGCGTAATAGTCTTCGAAAGCCGTTAATACCAGCCCTACGATAGCCCCATCCCGGGTCAGCAGGCGGTCCAGTTCATAAGGACCGCTGCCGATAGGTTCCAGATTAAACGAATGATCGATAAGCGCCTCTGCTGAGACATTTTCAAGTATATGTTTCGGTAGCAGGCCAAAAGCAAGATAGTCCAGGAAGGGTGAAAATGGCTCTGGGAGCCTGAACTGGATTGTTTTCTCATCAATGATGATGATCTCGATTTGCTTCCATAGTGCTCGCAAATCCTCAGGGATGGGAAGATCATCACTACGCAACAAATCCACGGTGAAGGTGATGTCTTCGCTGGTCACCGGTTCGCCATCATGCCAGACTGCGTTTTGCCGAATTGAAAAATTATAGACCATACCATCCTGGGAATAACCCCAGGATTCCGCCAGATCAGCAACCGGCAAACCGCGATCATCAAAACGAACCAACCCACCGTAGATGAGTGCATTTACATCACGGTCGGCGCTATTGTAAAAACTCAATACCGGGTTCAATCGCCCAAAAGAGCCAATAATCCCCTCTGTGTAGACACCGCCCGTGGAAGGCTGCACTACTGGTGCTGTCGTCTGCAAAACTGTCGGTTGCTGAGTCAGCAACAGGATTGCGATCGCAATCAGAGCCAGGGTTACAATCAGGATTTGCCAGCGCAGTCTTTTCATTGCTTGAGCATATATACCTTGCGTAGATAATAAAACAGGGCTTTGATCTGCCTGGCGTTCAACAGGTCACCGGGTTTCGGATGGCCTGGGACAAATACGCCTGGGACTCGCCGCCCTGAGGAAAGATCGTCTCGATCAGTTCTTACGCTGCTCGTAAAACCAATTGTTATCCAGTCACGATCACGGTTGCAACTGACAAGATAAAAAAGAGAATGCTTAAAGCAATGGTAACCCGGAAGAGAGTCTTTTCAATACCCCTACGGGCTGTAAAGATACCACCTGTATCCGCGCCTGTCAGGCCTCCTAAGCCGGCGCCTTTACTTTGCAAGATCACACTAACAATCAATGCAATTGACGTTATAATCAATGCAATGTTAAGATAAAGTTCCACAAAAAACCTCCTAAGTATTGCTGAGCATGCGGTTCATGGGACCTCCCATGACCATCACGAGATTTGGCTGCCCCAAATCCAGTAGTAGTTCATCACACAGTTAATTATCACACCTGTGCAATTTAGCAGGCGGATTATACCTTCCGTTGGTAGAATCGTCAAATATTCATGTCCAGGATTTGAGTTTAAACCATGCACGAAATTGTTGTCAATCTGCATATGCATACCCCCTATTCGGATGGTCATGGCAGCCATGGAGCCATCACCGAGGCTGCCATGCAAGCTGGATTAGACGTGGTTATCGTCACGGATCACAATGTCTGGGTCAATGGACCGGAAGATTATTACAAAAATGGTGATAAACGGGTGCTGCTCCTGGTTGGCGAGGAGATCCATGACCAGACTCGCAACCCCCAAAAGAACCACCTGCTCGCGTTTGGAATGGAAAAGGAACTATCTCCCTTAGCCCATGACTCACAAAAACTCATCGATGCTGTTACGCAGGCAGGAGGCCTCACATTCATCGCACACCCTGTCGATCCAGCTGCTCCCTCCGTAGGAGAGGGTGATATCTCCTGGGTTGATTGGAATATCACTGGTTTTACAGGGATTGAATTATGGAATGGCTTGTCTGAATTCAAATCGCTTTTAAAGAGCAAACTGCATGCCATTTACTATGCCTATAACCCTGGTGCCGTGGCACATGCTCCCTTCCAGAAGACACTCCAAATTTGGGATGAGCTGTTAAACAAAGGAAATCGCGTTGTCGCTATTGGTGGTTCCGATGCGCACGCATTACCTGCCAGCCTGGGACCCTTACGGCGCACACTATTCCCGTATGAATTCCATTTCCGTGGCATCAACAACCACCTTCTCTTATCTGAGCCGCTGAGTGGTGATGTAGATGAAGACCGTGCCAAAATATTACAGGCTTTCCGGCAAGGTAGCCTTTTCATTGGCTATGATCTACCGGCTTCCACCCAGGATTTCCGTTTTTTAGCCCATGGGAAAGGCATAACCGCTCAGATGGGTGAGGTAATATCCGCAAAACATGGCCTCACCTTTCAAATCCGGCTACCACACCCAGTTGAATGCCGCCTGCTCAAAGACGGAAAAGTTCTCAAAACGTGGACCAACCGGGAAACCTGCACCTATATCAGTACGGAGGCGGGCGTTTACAGGGTAGAAGCTTATATCCAATACAGGGGACAACGCCGCGGTTGGATATTTAGCAATCCAATTTATGTGAGAAAATAGAAATATGGAATTTAAACTACAAGCACCCTTTAAACCCACTGGCGACCAGCCCGAAGCAATCCGTCAAATGGTAGCAGGTATACGGAAGGGATACCGGCATCAGGTGCTTTTGGGAGCCACTGGCACGGGCAAGACTTACTCAATTGCCTCCGTGATCGAACAAGTACAGTTACCCGCCCTGGTAATGGCTCACAACAAAACATTGGCAGCCCAGCTGTATGCTGAATTCAAGGAATTCTTTCCCGAAAACGCCGTGGAATATTTTGTGTCTTACTATGATTACTACCAGCCTGAGGCCTATGTTCCCCGCCATGACCTGTACATTGAAAAGGACAGCGATATCAATGAGGAGATCGAACGCTTGCGCCTGGCAGCCACAACTGCGCTGATGTCACGCCAGGATGTGATCATCGTCGCATCGGTATCTTGTATCTACGGGATAGGAAATCCAGAAGCGTATGGTCGCGTAGTGATCAACCTGGAGAGCGGACAGGTCTATCGCAGAAACGCTTTGCTGCGCCAGCTGATTGAATCCCAATATGAGCGTAATGACCTTGAACTTAAGCCGGGAACCTTCCGTGTGCGGGGGGATACCCTCGAGATCATACCAGCCTACCAGGATAAAACCGGCTACCGAATCACCTTTTTTGGGGATGAGGTCGAACGCATGATCGAATTTGATCCAATAACCGGCGAATTATGCCGGCATTTGAACGCCGTTGCAATCTACCCTGCCCGACATTTTATCACCGACCAGGATAAGCTCAACCAGGCTATCCTCGATATCGAAAATGAGCTCAGTGAAAGACTCAGTTCGTACAAGTCAAACGAACAATACCTAGAAGCGCAGCGCCTGGAGCAACGCACACGCTACGACCTTGAAATGTTACGTGAGGTGGGCTACTGTGCAGGCATAGAAAATTATTCCCGTCATCTTGACCAACGCTCATCTGGTTCTGCACCCTGGACATTAATGGATTATCTGCCAAGTGAATACTTGTTGGTTCTGGATGAATCCCATATGACCGTGCCGCAAATCCGGGGCATGTATAATGGTGATCGCTCAAGAAAAGAGACTTTGGTGGAGTATGGCTTCCGTCTTCCCTCTGCCCTGGATAACCGGCCACTCACTTTTGATGAGTTCGAAGCCCATATGGGCTATACCATTTACACCTCTGCCACGCCGGGTCCGTATGAAATGCAACGCAATGACCAGGTGGTTGAGCAAATCATTCGCCCTACGGGTCTGGTGGACCCCGAGGTGGACATCCGTCCAATTGAGGGTCAAATCGATGACCTGCTTGTTGAAATCCGCAAGCGGGTTGAACTCGGGCAGCGCACTCTGGTTACTACCCTGACCAAGCGCATGGCTGAAAAACTGGCTGATTACCTGATGGAACTGGGCACCAAGGTGCATTATCTGCACTCCGAAATTGATACTCTAGAACGGGTGGGCATCCTGCGCGACCTGCGCCTGGGCGTATTCGACGTTGTGGTTGGGATCAACCTGTTGCGTGAGGGCCTGGATTTACCTGAGGTATCTCTGGTGGCAATTCTGGATGCGGATAAGGAAGGTTTTCTGCGTTCCGAAACCGCTCTCATCCAGACCATCGGACGGGCAGCCCGCCACGTGGATGGTAAAGTCATCATGTACGCTGACCGGGTGACAGATTCTATGCGCCGGGCGATCGATGAGACTAACCGGCGCCGGGCCAAACAAGAGGCTTACAACGAAGAGCATGGCATCCAACCAGTTGGCATCTTCAAGGCTGTCCGTGACTTGACAGACCAGCTTTCCAGCAAGGTCGTGACCGAACAGAGAGGTGAATACCTGGTGAAAGGCACTGCTGGCTTGCCAAAATCAGAGCTGCAGAAGGTCATTTCTGAATTAGAAGCCCAGATGAAAGACGCCGCCAGGAATCTCGAATTCGAGAAAGCTGCCCTCTTGCGCGATCAAATCTTCGAGCTGCGTAGCGTTTTGGCTGAAGAGTCAAATTTACCGCCCTGGAAAAAGATTCATCTACTTAGTGGTGGCGAATAAGCCAGAGAGGTATTTACGACGACAAGTCAAAGCGGGGTTGGTGGTAAAACCCAACCCCGCTTTACTACAATTGGATGATGATATTATTTTACACGTGAACCAAGGTCTCTTTTGGAGGCAGAGCAAACACATTATTGTTTGCCAAGTTAATGATCATCGATTCAGCCCTGTTCTCCACGATCTCCACAAACGCCTCCACTACCTGGGGATCAAATTGGGTGCCCGCATTTTTCATGATCTCCTTCAATATCT
>CP070639.1:434708-458625 GCA_020354045.1 Anaerolineales bacterium
GAAGCACTGTATGCAGATCGATTAGAGATCGATATCTCAAGCTCAGGGAATATCACCATTGCGACTGGCATGCTCGGGTACCAGGATATTTCCATCAGTAGCTCTGGCAACTATGATGCCAGGGAAATCGATGCACTCAATGCGAGAGTAAAAATTTCCAGTAGTGGAAGCGCCAGAATTTGGGTGAGGGATGAACTGGACGTCAATATCAGCAGCAGCGGAAACGTATATTACCGGGGTGATCCGCGCTTGAATGTGCGCAATACATCCTCCGGTGAGGTGATAAAGACTGGTGATTAGCCACAGATTGACACCGAGATTTTGTCTAGGTATCCGTGTGCATCTGTTGAACTAGTCTGTGACTGATGAACCTTTTCGCATGTGCGCCTGGATTATAAAAGAAGTGATCTGTCGCGTGGGAGGTTCAAACGGGAAATCCAATGCGAATTGCCATCACCCGAGAGCTTAGCGAAGCTATTGTAGATTGCGAGCTCACCCATCTAGAACGGGTTCCAATCGACGTTGAACTCGCCAGGTTGCAACATCATCAATATGAAGACTGCCTGGCGAGTCTTGACTGTGCAGTCCAACAGTTGCCTGCAGGCAGGGATATGCCAGACTCGCTGTTTGTGGAAGATATTGCCGTTGTGTTGGATGAGGTGGCAATCATTACACGCCCAGGCGCGCATAGGCGCTGGCTGGAGACCCCGGCGATTGCAGCAGCTTTGCAACCCTACCGCAGGCTACTGCGAATTGGCCCGCCGGGCACTTTAGATGGCGGTGATGTACTCCAGATGGGGAGGCAGATTTTTGTTGGGCAGTCTGGTCGCACAAACAGGTCGGGTATCCAGCAGCTCCGCCGCCTGCTCAAGCCCTTTGGCTATAGCGTAGAAGCTGTTCCGGTACAGGGTTGCCTGCACTTGAAATCTGCTGTTACCCAATTGAGCGAGGATACCTTGCTGGTTAATCCTGATTGGGTTACTCCTGGCGTTTTTGGCATTCATCGCATCCTGGAAATACATCCCTCAGAACCACATGCAGGCAACGCATTGTGGATAGACCAGACCGTTATTTATCCATCCGCATACCCAGCCACGCTTGAACGCCTTCAAAGGGCAGGCATACAGGTGAAAACTTTGGATGTATCTGAGATCGCCAAAGCAGAGGGTGGAGTGACTTGTTGTAGTTTGCTGTTTGATGTTTAATAGCGCATTCTTGAGGTGATGAATGAGCGATATCGCCTACCGGCGCTGGTTTGGCATGCTGCTTGGAGCTGGCTTGGGATTATGCTATGGCCTGGTGTCCCAATTTATAAACCGACTGGCGCTGCCAGGTATTCCCCTGCATCAACCACCCTGGGGACCCCTCGGCAATACCATCCTGTGGATGCTTGTCCTCGGGTTATTTGTCTTGATAAGCGCCTGGCATACAGAGGGGACGATCGGGATGTATGCAGGTGGATTAATGGGGGCGATAATGATCGTCCTGCTTACCCTGGCATCGGGCATGCTTGGCATGGACCGGCTGCAACTGCGTATCTTCATATTGCTTCTGATACTGATACCTCTGGGGGGGTTGCTGACAATGGTAGCTGGATTGCTGCGCTGGGTCGTAAACCGGGAAGTAGAAGGACGCATTGATCGGACAGGGCTGGTAGTGCGTGCCTGGGTGCCATTGGTGCTGCTGTTATTTGCAGGTCTGCTTGGTAGTACGGCGCGATTCCCCGTTTGGGGACAGGTAGAGGTGCGCCATCTACATGCCATGTTGCAGGCTGGACTGAGTGCAAGTGAATCTCTGAAGTTGCCAGAGCCTTTGCAGCACACACGCGTGGGCGGGTTTTTGGAACATGCAGAAGGAAATTACACACTGGACTGGGAAAACCAGGACATCAACCGATTTGCCATCCCGCGCAGCAGCTCCCGCCGGGATTGGGAGGAGTCAGCCGTTATCGCCCGCTTCGAAAATAGATGGAGCCTGGTGTGTATTTATCCAGATACAGAAGCTACTCCCGCCTGTAAGGGCTTTGAGCCTGGCGCAGCTAACAGTCCATAAGATAGCCTCTGTTTCATAGTAACGGATCTCGGCTTAAGCCAGAGCCGGTTCTTATTTGTGGAGTATATAAAGTTCACGGATTTACACTGGCAGACTTAACCAGTCACTATCTTGGTGTGATACTCAATGGCAAGCTGGCAGAGAAATTCATACGGGGACGATAGGGCACCTCCACTGGCATTCACGAACGAAAATTATTTACTTTATCCAAAAAAGAATATAAAATACCGGTATGACCCAGCTCCCTTTGACGCGGCGAGAAAAATGGATCTACGGTGCTGGTGATATTGGTTTTAGCCTGACCTCGACGATCATCGGGGCTTTTTTTGCCATATTCTTGACTGATGTAGTGGGGATCTTGCCCAGGGTTGCTGCGGTTGCGATCTTCCTCGGACGCACCTGGGATTACATTAACGATCCGATCATTGGGCATATCTCTGACCGTACCCGCACACGCTGGGGCCGCCGCCGGCCTTTCCTTTTATTTGGCGCGCTACCCTTTGCAATGGTGTTCACTATGCTCTGGTGGCGACCACCTTTCGACAGCAGCCTGGTATTGGGAATTTATTACGCCGTGGCGTACGTGTTGTTCGATGCCGCGGCTACTTTCGTTTACATGCCCTACTTTGCATTGACTCCCGAGTTGACCAGTGATTATGATGAACGCACCGCCCTCACCACGACGCGCATGTTCTTCTCGATCCTGGGCGGGTTAGTCGCTTTCACGCTGCCTTTGGTGATCGTGGGTGGCTTTAACCCCGCTAATGCCAGCAGGGTGCTGCTGATGGGTGCTGCCTTTGGGTTGGTCTCGGCAGTACCGTTATGGTTAGTTTTTTTTGGAACGCGCGAACGCCAGGACTATATGAACCAGGAGCAACCGGGAATGAGGCAATCGATGAAAGCAGCCTGGGGAAATCGCCCTTTTGTATTTGGTTTGGGTATTTACCTTTTCACCTGGGTGTCAGTCAGTATCCTGGAAACGATTCTGCTTTTCTTCATAAAATATGTGGTCGAGCGCGAGTCTCAGAGTGACCTGATCATGGCGACGATCTTCGTAACCGCTATCCTGGTGCTGCCGTTGTGGGAGTGGACTGCCCGTAGACTGAACAAGCGTCTGGCATATGTTGCTGGCATCGCCTTTTGGGCGGTTGTGCAGCTCGTTATGGTTACGCTGAATCCGGCTTCCAGCCTGGAATTATTGCTCTTTCTATGTATCCTGGCAGGTATTGGCGTCTCAGCAGCGCATGTGCTGCCCTGGTCGATCATTCCAGATGCAATCGAATGGGGCGAGTGGCACACTGGGGAACGCCATGAGGGCATGTTCTACAGCCTGATCACGTTGGCGCAAAAGATTGCCACCTCCGTTGCGGTTCCGCTGGCGCTGTTGGTACTCGACTTTACTGGTTACATTCCGAACAGTCCAGCCCAGCCAGTGAGCGCGGTGAATGGCATTCGGATCGTTGCTGGCCCAATACCAGCAGCGCTGCTTTGTCTGGGGATATTTTTTGCTCTCTTGTATCCATTGGGACGCGAATCGTATACAGAGATTGCCAGGGAGTTGGAGTCTCGCCGGAAAGCGAAAATCCGTGGAACCCTATGAGCGAGCTTGAAATTCGCCCCATGCGCACACCGCAGGAAAAAAATATCTTCTTGACCTTCCCCTGGCGCATCTACGCGGGTGACACCCTCTGGGTGCCACCGCTCTTACCTGAACGCCGCAAAACGATTGATCCGCAGCGCGGAGTCTTTTTCCAGCGCGGTGAAGCAGAATTTTTTATCGCTTGGCGCGGTCGGCAGCCAGTCGGTACGATCTGCTGCGCAGAAGATAAAGCCTCTCATCAGGCACATCCATGGAAGGATGCTTTGATCGGTTTCTTCGAATGCCTGGAGGATTACACCATTGCCAGGCTGCTTTTTGATCACGCGGTGGAGTGGGCCTCCAGACGTGGACTCCATGCACTGTATGGACCTTTCAACCTGGATTATGAGGATAGTTATGGGGTGCTCATCGATGGTCGCAATCGCCCTCCAGCGATTTTCTGCGGACACACACCTGAGTATTATCAGCGATTCTTCGAACGCTATGGTTTCCAACCTGGGCGTGGTCAAAATCTGGCTTATGCCATTGATGTGGATTTGACCACGCCAGAGGCACGGCGGATGAGTCGCCTGGCAGAGAGAATTCGCCAGCGGGGGCGTTTCCAGATACGTTCTGCCAATCTGGATTATTGGGAAGATGAAATTGAGCGAGTCTACCAGCTGATCAACCGCGCTCTGGCGCACCTGCCTGGACATATTCCGTGGCAACGGGAGGCATTGGAGGCTTTGCTGACCCCATTTCGCAATATTATCGATCCAGACTTGGTGCTATTTGCGGAAACGGCGCAGGGCGAGACCGTGGGCTGGTTTCCAGGCCTCCCCAATCTGAACGAGACCCTGATCCGTGTTAATGGGCTGCGTTACCCGTGGAACTACCTGCAATTATTATGGCATTCGCGTCGTCAACCTGAATGTCTATCAATCAAGAGTGTGCTGGTTCCACCCGAATACTGGGATACAGGTGTTGCCGTGCTATTATTTGATGAAATGGGTCGGCGTGCTTCTGCTAGGGGTTATAAGTGGTTGGATCTTTCATTAACTTCTGACGATAACCCAAGGACACCTATCTTGGCTGAGCATATGGGCGCCAGGGTTTACAAACGATACCAGATATATCGCAAGTGGTTAAACCACCCACCTGAGGTGATTAACCCATAAGAAACCTTGCCAGCACTTGCCTCCCCAATGGAAAACCTTTATACTCGATTTAACATTACTGGTAATTTTGGCGTGTGTTCTGGCGGATACGGGAAATCAAATACTTATGTCTAGTAAGATTCAATTAAATTCGGATACGAAATACCAACTCTTGTTGCAAATCTCCCACAAAGTGCGTGACACGCTGGATCTGGATACCATCCTTAACCACCTATTAGACTCGGTCAAAACGGTAGTAGATTACGACGCAGCCGGTATCTTCGTACTGAACACTGCGCTGGTGCATCCACGTACAGAGCAACCCACCAATTTGATTGCTGGAGTCGCGCGCCGAGGATTCGATCCAAACCCCTCTGGTGAGGACCCGATGCTGACTTTCGGGCAGGGTATTGTGGGTCACGTCATTCGCACGGGAGAGTGTGTTGTGGTTCCGGACGTGAGCCAGGACCCACGCTATGTCGTGGGCCGAGACGCAACGCGATCCGAAATTGCCGTGCCGATTGTACGTAGTGACCAAGCTATCGGCGCACTTAACCTGGAGAGTGATCGAATGGACGCTTTCGATGAGAGTGATGTGGAGGTGTTGCGTTTCTTCGCCGATGCAGCGGCGATCTCGATTGAAAAAGGGATGTTGCACCGCCAGCTGGTGGACCAGAAACGGGTGGAGGAACAGCTTCATATTGCCCACAATATCCAACAGCGCCTTCTCCCAGCTCAGGCACCGGCTGTACCTGGTTATGATATTGCCGCTATCTGCCTGCCAACTCATGAGATCGGAGGAGATTATTACGATTATATTGATCTGACGGATGGCATGCTGGGTCTGGTAGTGGCGGATGTGTCAGGAGAAGGTATTCCAGCAGCTCTGGTGATGACTGCTTTCCGTGCCTTGATCCGAACCCAGGCGCGCAGCAGGTGGAGTCCAGCTCATATTGCACAGATGGTTAACCGGATTCTGCCAGAGTTCACTGGGCAGGCCAATTTTGTAACAGCTGTTTATGGAATCCTAAACCCGGCGGAGGGCACATTCCGGTATGCTAATTGTGGACATAATCCCCCACTGGTATTGCGTGCCAGAGGGCAGATGGAGTTGCTCGATCGGACTGGTCCGCTATTGGGTGTGATCCCGCAAGCCAAGTATTCGATGGGGGAGGTTCTCCTGGAACCGGGTGATCGGTTAGTTTTATATACTGATGGCGTTGTGGAAGCGGCCAATCAAGACGGTCAAATCTTTGGAACTGAAAGGCTGACTCGCTTAAAAGCGCTCTCACAAGATATACCTGCTGCACAGCTGATTGATGCGATCATCCAAGCAACAAATGTGTTTTCCGGATCGGATAGTTTTGAGGACGATGTAGCACTTGTGGTTGTCAAAAGGCAGATGTAAACATATGGCCCCCCCCTCAGATCGCTCAAAATTTCCGTGTTCTTTCGTGATTCTGATCCTGCTTACCGTTGTTTTGCTGTTTTTTTTGTTGCAAACATACGGTCCATTTAGGTCTATCACCATGGACCCTGTAGGTGGGGGCAGCTCAGGCGGAATTCTGGATTCATTTGTGAACGGAGTCCGTGGGTTAGGTCAGGGTCTGACGAATGTTTTTAACAATCTTTTCCGTTGATGTTTACAGGCTGATTGTCCCTTGTTGTGATTTTCATCACTTGACCCGCGTATCTCTCGCGAATACAATTTTACTGGGCAGCTGTGTCTGCAATTGATGGAAATCACGGAAATGTGCTCAAGTCAAATCGCGATCAGGTTATTTAGCCCTGAGCTGCCTATAGAATCCTTGGTTTACAACCACATGGATACTTATATTCCATCTCCATCCCAATCAGGAGTCTTCAATGACAGATTACCTATTTCGTGGCTCCCTAGCTGAGCTCGACCCGGACGTATTCGAATTAACCCAGATCGAAGCAGAACGACAATATCGTAAGCTGATCTTGATTCCCAGTGAGAGCAGCGCCCCCATGGCGGTGCGCGAGGCGCTCAGTTCTGCATTTCAAAATATTTATGCCGAGGGTTATCCAGATGAAGACACCCGCTGGATGTCAGAGGACGAGATCCTCGACTATACCGCCCGCTTGGGTCATTTCAGGCGCTATTCTGACCCGCGCTACTACAAGGGTGTGGAGTATGCTAATGTTGTCGAGGCGCTGGCGCGACGACGATGCGCTGAGACCTTCGCTGCCAACGGCATCTCAGCCGATGAAATCTATGTCAATGTACAGGCCCTATCTGGAGGCCCGGCAAATAATGCGGTTTATCATGCGTTGGTAAAGCCCGGTGAAACCATCATGGGTATGGACTTATTGCATGGCGGTCACCTCTCACATGGCTCGCCAGTCAATCGGTCTGGCAAGTATTACAACGCGGTGCACTACACCGTTGACCCGCAGACCGAGAAGCTTGATTACGACCAGATCGAGGCACTGGCTCGCCAGCACAAACCCAGATTTATTATTGGCGGTTTCTCTTCTTACCCTTGGACGGCCGATTGGGCACGCCTGCGGGCGATTGCAGATGCAGTTGGTGCCTACTTGTTTGCAGACATTGCCCATGTTGCCGGGCTAGTAGCCGCGGGTGTCTATCCTTCACCCATCGGATATGCAGATGTAATTACTTTTACCACCCACAAGTCGTTGAATGGGCCGCGCGGCGCGTGCATCCTGACCACCAGCGCTGAACTGGCGCGCAAGATAGACCGGGCGGTTTTCCCTGGTGAACAAGGTGGGCCGCATGTGAATGTATTCGCAGCCCAGGCAATCGCATTCAAGCTGGCACAGAGCGAGCAATTCCGCCAGCTCCAGACACAGGTGGTTAATAACTGTGTAACTTTTACAGATCAGCTAAGGAATCGTGGTCTGAGAATTCCCTTTGGCGGTACCAACACCCACTTGACGAACCTGGATTGCAGCACGCTCATTGGTCCAGATGGCAGCTCGCTTTCTGGTGATCAGGCTGCCCGTATCCTGGATATCGCTGGCGTGGTGGTCAACCGCAATACCATACCGGGTGACAAATCGGCAGTTGCGCCTTCTGGCATACGCATGGGCACTCCCTGGGTGACCCAACGCGGATTTAAGGAGACCGAGATGGTTGTCCTGGCAAACCTGATTGCAGACCTGCTCCAGGCGACCACACCTTTCAGCCTGGAGGGTCGCAAAGGGGGATTGCGCCGGGCTAAAGTGGACTTTGGTGTGCTAGAAGAGATACGCATGAAAGTGCGCGATCTGGCGCTTTCTGCCGGTATCGATTTTGAACCTTCCCTGCATGGCTATCCCCATTTTTATTACCGGGATGACAAACCAAAGGATGTAGATGGCTGGGTGGCATGTGATTTGCGCGGTAGCCAGCTGCGCCAGTTCCTGGATTATGCGCTCAGTGCAGACCTGGGCAGTTTGCAGCCTGGCGAGAGCCTGCCAACCTGCTTGCATACGCCTCAAGGCACAGTGGAAGGTGCAGTGACCTGTCTCTCTCCGGATGCCTACCGTTTGAGTATGCCAGTCTGGAGTGCTGGGCTGGCATCCATCTGGCTGCGCGACCTTTCGGATGGATATGTGGCTTTTGACAGTGACCCACTTCGCAAACTACCCGGCCCCGTGATTGTACGAAGCACCTCGGCTCAGCCAGTCCAGAAGGATTGCAAAGATGTACCGTTACTCGATCAGAGGCGTGGCTCAGAAAAACCGTATTTCATTGGCATGCCTGATGGTAACGGTGAAGCGCTGCCGGACTATGTTTGGCAGGATCGCGAAGCAGAATTGCGCCGCACCCCCTTGTACGAAATCCATAAGCAGCTGGGAGCCAAGATTATCCCCTTTGCAGGTTGGGAGATGCCAGTCTGGTACAGCTCGGTCATGGAAGAACACCAAGCCACCCGCCTTGCAGCCGGCTTGTTCGACGTGGCTCACATGGGTGTATATCAGGCTGAAGGTCCTGTAGCATCCGCCTTTTTGGACAGTGTCTGCGCGAATGATATCGGGGGTCTGGATGTGGGCGAATCTTGCTATACTCACTTTCTTGATCCACAGGCACAGGTTATTGACGATACCCTGGTCTACAGGCGTGGGAAGGACAAGTTCCTGATAGTGGTTAACGCCTCCAATGACGATAAAGATTGGGGCTGGCTTAATGCCGTGCGATCAGGTACGGTAAAGATTGATAATGAACGACCTTGGGCGAAAGCATTTGGGCGCGAGGTGGTGCTGCGCAACCTGCGCGACCCCAGGGAAGGCCAAGATATGCGTGTAGACATCGCGCTCCAGGGACCGCGCTCGCGTGATGTGCTCTTGGCTTTGGGGTGTGATTCCGAGGACCGCCAGCGCATCCTTGGCCTCAAGCGCACCCAATTATGCGATGCTGTTGTAGGTGGATATGAGCTGATCGTCTCTCGCACGGGCTATACGGGTGAGAAGATGGCGTTTGAATTGTTCGTTCACCCTGAGCGGGCTACAGGGCTATTCCAAGATTTGCTCAAAGCTGGTGAATCCTATGGCGTTAAACCTGTTGGCCTGGGAGCACGGGATTCGCTACGTACTGAGGCTGGCTTACCACTCTATGGGCATGAGATGGGCATTGGCTCGGGACAGCGTGGCGAGAGCAACCTGGGCGTAGCAGAAGCGGGGTTTGGTAGCTATGTAAAGACCTATAAACCCTGGTTTATCGGGCGAAATGCTTATTTGAAAGCTGACAAGGAGCGTAAAGGTGTCGTGGTTCGTTTTCGTTTTAGCGAAAAGGCTGTGCGCATGGCCCATAATGGTGACCCGGTACTGGATAAGCGTGGGCGTGTGATCGGATGGGTAACGAGTTGCGCCGTTGACAGTGAAGGTTTTCTCACCGGACAGGCTTTTGTCGAAGGAAAAAGTGCAGTTGAAGGCACAGTCTTGCTCATCTTCCAAAGCGCACCAGAAAAAACTGGTAAGGCACCCGCAGCGTTAAGTCTTAGTGATCGAGCAACAGTGCCCACGCCTGCGGTTGTGATTAGCAGGTTTCCAAAATAAGGAGTTTTCATGCACACTGCCTGGGATTTTCGTTATGCTCAGCGTACCCAACGTATCGGCAGTTCGGCGATTCGTGAACTATTAAAGCTAACAGAACAACCGGATATTATTTCATTTGCAGGTGGATTGCCAGCTCCAGAGGTATTTCCTTTAGAAGCATTCACAGAAGCCTGTGAAAGAGTCCTGCGTGATTTTGGCGCTCAGGCGCTCCAATACTCTACGACGGAGGGTTATTTGCCATTACGTGAGCAGATTGTCCGTCATACCGCTCGGTATGATCTGCACATCACCCCCGATAATGTTCTGATCACCTCTGGCTCGCAGCAGGCACTGGACTTGCTGGGAAAGATATTCATCAATCGTGGTGATCGTATTCTGGTTGAGTCGCCCACGTATCTCGGCGCATTACAAGCCTGGAACGCGTATGGTGCCGAGTATATTACCGTGCCAATGGATAAGCAAGGGATGAACACCGCTGCTTTGGAGGAAGCATTGCGCAGTGGGCCTAAATTTATCTACGTTTTACCCAACTTTCAAAACCCGACTGGCGTCACCCTGGCGTTGGAAAGAAGGCACAAGCTGGTGGAGCTGGCTGATCGCTATGGTGTACCAATTATTGAAGACGACCCATATGGACAGCTACGATATGAAGGCGACCACCTGCCATCAGTCGTTGTCCTGGATGATCACTTTCGCAATAATTCCGAACATTGTTACCACGGCAATGTGATTTACCTGAGTACTTTCTCTAAGACTCTTGCGCCGGGTGTGAGACTGGGTTGGGTGATCGCACCTCCCGAGGTTATCCGTAAGCTTGTACAGGCCAAGCAGGGGACCGATTTGCATACTGCTACTTTCAATCAGTTGGTAGCGCACGAAGTATCTCGCGCGGGCTTCCTGGATGAACACATAAAAACCATACGTCAGGTGTATAGCGAGCGCCGGGATGTCATGCTGGGTGCGATGGATCGTTATTTCCCACCCGAAGTGGATTGGACCCATCCGGAAGGTGGGTTATTTTTGTGGGGAACTTTACCTGAGTACCTGGACGCTGCTGATGTGCTCAAGCTGGCAGTTAAACAAAAGGTGGCATTTGTACCTGGTGAACCTTTCCACCCTGATAGCAGTGGGTATAACACCATGCGTATCAACTTCTCAAATGCTACCCCTGAGAAGATACAGGAGGGCATCCGGCGTCTGGGTTATGTATTGCAAGAGAAGGTAAGTGGGCGCGTAGCGATCTGAAGCGAGCGCATCTTATTTAATCTCTAACAGCTGGACCTCGAAAACCAGGGTGGCATTCGGCGGGATCACATTTCCAGAACCCTGCTCTCCGTAAGCGAGGTTAGGCGGGATGGTGAGCTTGCGCGTTCCACCGACCTGCATGCCGACGAGCCCCTGGTCCCAACCCTGAATCACCCGACCTTGCCCAACTGTAAACTCAAAGGGTTGGTTCCGGTCGAGCGATGAATCGAACTTGCTGCCATCGCTCAGCCAACCGGTGTAGTGCACACTGACAGTGTCACCAGACTTGACCGCTGGTCCATTGCCAACCACGAGGTCTTCGCTTTGTAAAGTGCCAGCTTGTTTGCCGCGGTTGGCGCTGACGGCGAGGAAAATGATGATTGCCAGGATCCCCAGCACACTCACTGCACTGATGATTAGGCGGTTGCGGCGTTCGGCTGCTCGTGCTGCACGCCGTTTTTCACGAGCTGTCTTGGGAGATGTTTTTAATGTCATGGTTTGCCCTCAAAGAAGAAATATTGCGAACAATCCTATGGCTTTGCGATCCAGGGTAGCCAGATAGCATGATCTGTATTGTACATGATAAAAAGGAATACCGCGCTCACTGGTCCCCAATTGTCGTCTCCGTCGCGGGCACGCACGAATACAATATGGCGTCCGGGGCTTAACCCACTGGTATCAATTTCCCCAATTAGCGATTCTACTGCCGTATCCCAGCTGCCATCGGCAGGGTTGATTGGTTGGGCGAGAGGCGTGGTAGCTGTTATCCAGGGTGGCACATCCAGATAATATTCGGCTGCGCTGATCGGCTGGCTGGGTTCATGCCCGCTGCTGTTGTTGAAGCGTGTATCGTCAGCCGTGGCACTTATTTGGAGGACGTTTTTGGATGCAAATGTGTCTCCTAAAATTGCCAGTTGTAACACTTCAGGACCTGCTGGTGTTTGAAAAGGTGTCCGAGCGACTTTCGCAGCGTACAACAAGGCGGGTAAATTTTTTGGCAGGATGGTATTTTCAAAAGAGGCACAATCTTGAAAGAAGTAAGTGCCCAATTCAAAGGTGTATGCTGCCAGGCCAAGCTCTCCGTAGGCAAAATCACCCGTGGTTCCATCGGTGGGGTAAAGCTCAATCGCCTGGTTTGGTGCATAAGCGTTGAAATAAGCAAACTTACGTCCCAGGGTTTGCAGGGCAGTCGCATTTGGTGCAGATGTACTTGTGAATCCCCAGGGCCATAGCACCAGCTCGCTGTAGCTGTGCAGGTCTAGGAATACACCCATGGCATCGGCAGGTGCGGGAGAGGTGAGCGGGGCTGGGCGCTGGTCTGGGAACTGGCTACGCACGTAGTCCTGGATCGCCTGGGTTTCTGGCTCTGACGCTGGAGTTGGACCACGATACGTCTCGCTGCAGGTAGAGCTACTCGAGCCGCCACAGCACCCCCATTGGAACTCAAAATTCCGGTTCAGATCGGCACCGCGATTGCTGGATAATATACTGCAGTAGTTGTTATTGGTGTTTTTACGCCATAGCGCACCCAATTCTGCCAGCTTGCGTCCATCGGGATTGGCCTGGGGTAGCAGAAGCACCTCATGGTAATCCAGCAACCAGGTGACGTCCGCATCAACATTGTAGTTGGTGAGCATGTATTCAGCAAAGCGGGTGATCAGCTCGGCAGGAGTATATTCACGGGCATGAATTGAACCCATGACAAACAGCTTGGGTTTTGATCCGGGGATGTTGGTATTGGTCAGGCGCAGTACTTTTAAATCATAACCCGGACTGCCTCCTGGCGTTATTTTTTCCCAGCTATCACCCACATCTATCAAGTCAGCCAAGTCGGGATAATTGGTCGTGAGATTTTCGATTGAACTATATGTTTCTTCTACCGTCCGGTAACAGGCAAATCCTGGGATGCCGTTTACCTGGCCCGGTAAAGGTTCATTGGTTTGTATAATCTGCTGGGAAAGACCTTGATCGATCTCCAGACGAAATCCAAGGCTTTGCAGCCACAGGTATTGTTCTCTGTCCACCATGAGCACCATGTAACCTTCATCGTGATGGACTTCCCACGGCTCCAGCCGTGCGACCACTTGGTTGACTATGGCGCGGTCTGCATAATATGCTCTGACGACCCACGGTCCATTTCCTGGAGGTGGTTGCATCGATAATAGACTTGGGCTATCTGCACTTTGCCTGGCAAGCACGGTGGCTGTACGGCTGCTGGCAGCCAATACTCCGCCCACCAGCATCAGCGAAAGCGAAAGGATTCCAAGGGTGGTTGACAAATGGGATGACTTCATGTGGAGTAGCTTGAGCTGGACGAGAACATAACTAGTCTTCTGCGTAGGGCACATAATCAGCCTGTGCCAGACCTTGATCGATGGCTGTTTTAGCGACTGCGCGCGCTACCGCCCGATGGATATTCTTATCCAGTGGGTTGGGGACCAGTTCTTCTGGAGGAGTTTGGTCGGCAATCGTTTGGGCAGCTGCCAGATACATCTCCTGGGTCAGGCGAAGTGCCTGGGCGTCGACGGCACCGCGTAGGATGCCAGGGAACCCTAAGACATTGTTCACCAGCTTGCCATCTGCGGCGAAAGCCGCCCCAGAGGCAGTCGCAACATCCGGGTCAATCTCCGGAACAGGGTTGGAGAGTGCCAGTATTATCTGACCCTGGCGGACCATCTCGGGTTTAATTAAGCCAGGTACGCCGGTAGTGGCGATGACAATCTTAGCATGCTTCATAATATCACTCAGACTGGAGGCTTGCCCGCCAAGCTGGACAAATCGCTCAACTGCCTCGGTGGATAGATCCGCCCCTAAAACGGGTCGACCGGTGAGCTTCATCAGCATGCGCCCAATGGCATTGCCAGCCGCGCCTAGCCCAATCTGCCCGATCACGGCGTTATCCAGATCGATACCAATCTGGCGGCAGGCGTTGGTGAGGGCTGCAGTAGTGACCACAGCAGTACCATGCTGATCATCGTGCATCACCGGTATGTTTAGGCGAGCTTTCAGGCGCTGCTCAATTTCAAAGCAGCGCGGCGCGGAGATGTCTTCCAGCTGGATTGCTGCGAAGGTGGGTGCGATGGTCGCTACAGTCTCAACGATGGTGTCTACATCCAAACTGTCCAATAAAATAGGCACCCCTGATAGGCCGACCAATGTTTCCATCAACATGGCCTTGCCTTCCATGACAGGCATACCTGCAACAGGGCCAATGTTCCCCAACCCTAATACCGCGCTGCCATCAGTCACAATCGCGATCAAATGTCCAATTGCGGTGTACTGGCGGGCCAAAGAGGGATCGCTGGCGATGCGAGTACAAACGCTGGCGACACCGGGTGTATATACCCTGCGCAAGGTATACAGGCTGTCGATAGTGTACCTGCTGCGGATGGCAATTTTCCCTTTTTGATGCAGCTCCAGGACCTCATCCCGGACTGCCAGCAGGCGCGTGCCAATATTTGCTGCCATGGCTTCCAGCACCTTTTCAAGCTGTGCTTCGTCATCGGTGTAAATGGTGATGTCACGCACGACAGATTTCAGGCTCTCTTGAATTAGTCGGATTTCACCGACATCTCCACCTGCCTCGGCTACCGCTAATAATAACCGCCCAAGTGTGCCGGGCTTTTTTTCATTGCGGCAGCGCACGGTGCGCATCAGCTTATCTTCACGCATAACTACCTTCCATACTTAAAGAAAAAATCTGGTCCCCGGCAACAAGGCGCTACCTCGGACCAGCGCAGATTTACCAGGAAATGAACTGCTACCGGCTTAATTGAGGCCGATGTTATCCCCCATTATGCCACAACTTAAACTCGTGCAAGATGGAGCCGCCAATGAATTCGCGCAAAATTGAGTTATCGGGAATTGTTTCGCTGTCCAAGGGTAAGAACCATTCCAGAAATGCCAGTAAACGTTTGGCCTCGATATATTCTGGTTTGCCGTGCGGTACTTGTCGCAGCAAGGGTTCAGCCAGGGGTTTAAGTACAGATAGCTCAAATACCAGGGCAGAGTTGAACATCACGTCTGCGTTCTCTTGGTAAGGGAAAATATACCGTTTTTCGCCGCGGCGGACCGATTCCCAACGCTGGATGGTTTGCTGGGCAGTATAGCCACGCTCGCGCGCATCCCGCACGATCCTGCGGATCAGGCGTGTGTCGGTGGTGGAGACGCGGTTGTGGCGATCCAGGTTAACCTGGGTTAAAGCCGAGACATACACTCGGAAAGTTTGTTCACCTGGCAAACCTGTGATCAGCTCGGGGCTCAAGCCATGAATACCTTCTAGGATGATGATCTCGCCAGATTTAAGTTCAATCTCATCTCCTGGTGTGCTCCTACCAGTGATGAAATCGTAGCGTGGGATCTGAACACACTCTCCAGCGATCAGCCGACGTAAATCCTCTGACAACTGCTCATGGCGGAGGGCTTCGATAGATTCGTAATCGTAATCCCCTTTTTCATCCCGCGGGGTGAGCTCCCGGTTGACAAAATAGTTATCTAATTCCAAAGGGAAGGGTTGAATACCCCGCGCCAGAAGTTGGATCGAAAGCCGTTTTGAGAAAGTGGTTTTACCAGCGGAGGACGGTCCAGCTACAAGGATGACCCGCACTTGGTGACTAAGGGCGGCAATTTGGGCGGCGATATCTGAGATACGCTGTTCGTGAAGGGCTTCTGACACGAGGATGACTTCCTGGATGCGATTTTCCTTGATTGAATCGTTGAGTGAGCCAACATTTGAGATCCCGAGACGATCCAGCCAATCGCCATACTCACAGAAAGTGATCAGTAATTTGGAATAGTCTGGAAGTGGTAGCAAGTTGGTGGGTGCGTGGCGTCTTGGGAAGCGTAGGGTGAAACCGTCGCCAGTGGGAGTCAGCTTGAACCAGCGCAGATAGCCGGTGGATGGCACCATGTATCCATGGTGGTAATCAATAAAACCATTAATTTTGTACACAGTAAGGTAGTCTTTTCGGCGATGTGTGAGCAGGCGGGCTTTGTCCGTCATGCCATGTTCTTGAAAATACCTGATTGCCTGTGCTAGCTCAACTTGGTCACGCTGGAAAGGCAGGTCCGCGGCAACAAACTCGCGCATACATGCTTCCAGTTTTTCCAACTCTTCTGAACTTAATTTTGGTCGTCCAGAAATCACGCAATAGTATCCGCCTGAAGAGACAGAGTGATCGACTGACAGCACCGCCTGTCGGAAGAGTTTTTCAAACGCAATTTCAAGAAGGAAGGTCAGGGAGCGCCGATAGATGCGCATGCCATCGGCTTCGCCCATTGTGACTGGACGAACCGTGGAATCTGCGTGTATGGGATAGGTTAACTCGCGCAACTCCCAGTTAACAACCGCCCCAACAATCGGAGGCAGGCCTGTTCCCTCAAGTAATTTTAAGAAATCGCCTACCTGAGTGCCGCGTGGACCAGAGATAACCCGCCCATCTGGCAACACAACATGCACATCTTCACGGGGTACATCAAAATGGATCGCTGGTTCTTGATTCTTGCTCATTTAATCACCAACTTTTGTGATGGATGGGTATTGTAACATGACAAACTTTCCACCTTTACCTGTGTTACACTATCTTTCGGGTGTGTTAGGAGAGGGAAAATTGGTATAAATCGATGCCCGTTCCCACCTCATCTGGGCACATGGGAAGAGATGGAACAAAAAAGGTCTATTTGCGAGAGTCTGTCTGCAAATAGACCTTTTATCAAAATATTACTCTGGTTAGCGATTATAAGCACCAACCGCACAGCATAAAACCAGTTCTTTGGCAGCCTTGACCTCGTCAAGACGTCCAACTGGTGTGATTTGAGGAGCGTTTTTCAGCAGTTCTGGTTCACTATGTGCTTCGGAGGCGATCTTTATCATCGCTTCAGCAAACTCATCAAGTACTTGTTTGCTCTCGGTCTCGGTAGGCTCGATCATGAGCGATTCGTGCACAATAAGTGGAAAGTAATTTGTTGGTGGGTGGAAACCGTAATCCATCAGGCGCTTGGAGATATCAAGAGCATGGATGTCGGGTGCATCTGGCCAGCGCCCCTCGGCGACGAATTCGTGCATGCAAACCCGGTCATAGGGCACGTGGTAATGTGCGCGCAAGCGAGCCAACAGGTAATTGGCGTTCAGGACAGCGTACTCGGATACTTTCCGCAGGCCTTCTTTGCCATACACGCGCATGTACGTATAGGCTCTCACCATCATACCGAAATGACCATGAAAGGATTTAACCCGACCGATACTCTTGGGTGGTGATTCCAGACCATAGAGGGGGGGAAGTTCCATGCCTTCATCACCCGCCTCCAATATGGTAACCACAGGAGCTGGCAGGAAATCAACCAGATGGGCAGCCACACCCACGGGTCCGGAGCCAGGTCCACCACCTCCGTGCGGGGTGGAGAAGGTTTTGTGCAGATTGTAGTGCAACACATCAAAACCCAGGTCACCAGGGCGGACAATTCCCAGCAGGGCATTCATATTTGCCCCATCACCGTACACCAGTCCACCAGCTTCGTGTACCATGCGGATGACTTCCTCAACATTCTCGTCGAACAGACCGAGTGTATTGGGATTGGTGAGCATCAAGCCTGCCAACGTTTCATCGCATTCAGCCTTTAAAGCCTGTAGATCAACATTGCCACGGTCATCAGATTTCAGCTCAATGACATGCATGCCGCTCATCGCTGAGGTGGCGGGGTTGGTCCCGTGGGCTGAGTCGGGTACCAGGATCTTGACACGCTGGGTTTCGCCGCGTGCTTCAAAGTAGGCCCGTATGAGCAGGATGCCAGTTAGCTCACCTTGCGCTCCAGCAGCGGGTTGCAAAGTCACACCGGCGAAGCCACCGATCTCCTTCAACCATTCTTGCAACTCGTACATCAGAGCCAGGCTGCCCTGGACGGTCTCAATAGGTTGCATCGGGTGAAGATGGGCAAAACCTGGTAAGCGGGCGGTCTCTTCGTTGAGCTTGGGGTTATACTTCATAGTACAGGATCCCAACGGGTAGAAGCCTGTATCAATGCTATGGTTGAGCTGGGAAAGGCGGGTGAAGTGGCGAACGACATCCACCTCATACAGCTCTGGCAATGGTAGATTTTGCCTCACCAGATTTTCTGGTATTTCGGCCAGAGGGACATCTGGTTCCGGAAAGCGAAATCCTACCCGTCCAGGTACTGAAAGATCACAGAGTAAGGGTTCAAGCATTGGACACCTCCGCCAGTGTTTCTACCAGCAAGTCAATTTCTTCACGGGAGTTCATTTCAGTTACTGTTAGCAGCATGTGGTTCTCAAGTTGTGGGTAGGCCTGACCTAAATCGTAACCACCTAAGATACCGTACTCCAGGAGATAGGCATTTATATCTTTCACGGTCTCTGGGCAACGCACCACGAACTCATGGTAGAAAGGTGCCTGATTCCAGAGTTCAAAGCCTTTAAGCTTCGTGATCTGCTGAGCGGCATAATGTGCTTTGTGGTAGCATATTTCGCTCACCTGGCGCAAGCCATATTTGCCCAACAAGCTCAAGTAAACAGCTGAAGCCAGGGCAATTAAGCCCTGGTTTGTGCATATGTTTGAGGTGGCTTTTTCACGACGGATGTGCTGTTCGCGGGCGGTGAGGGTCAGCACATAAGCTCGCTGGCCACGGTTGTCTACTGTTTCGCCTACCAAACGTCCTGCCATTTTGCGGACGTATTCCAAGCGGGTGGCGAAAATTCCTAAATAAGGACCACCAAAGGAAAGTGGTATGCCGAGCGGCTGCCCTTCACCGGTGACAATATCAGCGCCAAATTCACCAGGTGTTTTTAACATTCCTAGGGCTAGCGGATTGACTGCGATAGAAACCAGTGCGCCCATAGCATGGGCTGCTTCAACCAGGGCAGTGTAATCATAGATTCGCCCGAAAAAGTCAGGATATTGGACAATCACCAGGGCTGTATTTTCATCAATCATGGGTATCAGCGCTTCGGGGCCTGCACTGATATCTAGTTGTTCACCGGTAATCTCAAGAGGTGACCCATGATTGTAAGTATGGATAGTTTGGCGGTAATGCGGGTGTAGGTTTGGTGAGAGGATCACTTTGGTGCGTTTGCCGCGGAAGTTAGCATATGCCAGGGAAATGGCTTCTGCAGCGGCAGTAGCCCCATCATAATGGGAAGCATTACTCACATCCATCCCAGTCAGCGAGGTAATCAGGCTTTGATAATCGAATATTGCCCGTAAAGTGCCTTGCGAGATCTCTGGTTGGTAAGGTGTGTAAGCGGTCAGAAATTCACCCCGGCGCAAGATGGCATCTACGGCAGCTGGAATGTAATGATTGTACGCGCCAGCCCCGAGAAAACAAATCAGGTCATGGGTGGATTCATTTGCCCAAGCCAGATCTTGCAGCTCCCCCATGGCTTCCATCTCGGTGAGGGCTTGGGGCAAATTTAATTCTGGAAAGCGGTATTTGGCTGGTACATCCTGGAAAAGATCCTCCAGGCGTTCAGCGCCAATTGTTGCCAGCATCGCCTTCCGTTCAGCATCAGTATGTGGAAGGTACATATTTCCTCCTGGCTAAACCTGCTAGGATCACACTTTACGAACCCGGGGTATGGTGAATAACCTGGGAAAAGATACCTAAGGCAGGTTTCCAGCCAATCTGTTAATCTTTGGATTCGACCAACTGTTGATAACTGCCTGAGTCCATTAGATCATCCAGCTCGGATGTGTCACTGAGTTCAATCTTGACCATCCAAGCAACCCCGTAAGGATCGCTATTAATGTTCTCAGGAGTGTCTGCCAGTTCTTCGTTGACAGCTGAAATTACACCGCTCACGGGCATATAAACGTCGGCAGCAGCTTTGACCGATTCAACAGTAGCACAAGTATCACCTTGATTGACCTTTTCGCCCTCAGACACTACGATTTCCACATAGACGATATCGGAGAGTTGGTCTTGTGCATAATCGGTGATGCCGACGGTGCCCACATTCCCCTCTATGCGGATCCACTCATCATTTTGTGTGTACTTCAATTCAGTGGGGAAATTCATGTAAGCCTCCTGGTTTAATGATTCGAAACTTCTGCAATTTTCAATAGAGCCGGTATATTGGATATTAAATTGGTTAGTGTTGATTAATAGTACACAATTAAAAAGAGACGCACGCGTAAGTTGTGTGCGCCTCTGTCGTAAACCTGAGAGATTCGTGCCACTTCTGGCACTTGCCCCGTCGGTGTTTCTGGCAGCAATTTGCCATGAAACTTTCCAGAGAGTTTCGAGAGATGGGTCCTTTTACCTGAGAGTTTCACCCGGCGCTGCCCACTGCCGAATTTGCCCCTTCGGTGCCCAAACATTGGTGGGTCTCTCCCCATCACTCGTTAGATTTTCAGCGTTCATTCTAAGGGCTTGTGAAGGAAAAGTCAAGTACTTTCAAGCGTACCGCGCACCCAATCTCCCACCAGCCAATAGCGGAAGTCGACTCCCTGGCTGCACTGCACTGCACCAATCACTCCATAAACCAGAGCTGCAATAGGAATTAAGGTGATAAGCAGTGCAATTGGCATTAATAGACAGCCCAGACCTACCACAACCACGAGCGCTCCGCTGATTGCCCAGGCGATACCAGCAATAGTACCTGCTGCTACCCACCAGATAAGCTGGAAGACAAAGGATTGTATGGCATGGTAGCCTACGTAGCGGGAGCGGTCTTTATACACCAGATAGATCACCAAAGCGAGCAAAGTGCCCAAAAAACCCGTTACCAGGTTTGCCAACACGCTGAGATGAGCCAGCATGGCCCATGTGCGTTCATCGGAAGGTGAAAGCGGTGATAATGGTTCTGTCGAATTGGGAGTTGTAGTCATGGTGGCTCCTTTATGGGGATATCATACTGAAAGAGCGGAATGAATCTAGTTTTGGGAGCCCGCCTCTCTCATAAGGATATCCTTCTTCTGTGGCTCACAAAAATGAGAAAGTTTATGGGCAAGAAAAAAGCCCCGTTTTCGCTCGGCTGTATGCACGAAAACGGGGCGTACCGAACGTTACTGATATATTATACCCAACCCTGGTTTTTAATGAAATTTGTGATCACTGGGAGCTCGGTGTAATTGCCTCGGTAGGAGTCATAGGCTGGCCAAAGTGTGAACAACCAGATGAATGGGGCACAAACTGCGCCAACCACTGTGATCCCCAGGACAACCATCAAAATATAAAGCCCCACATTCATTGCCAGGGATTGGACTGCATGGAATTTAATGAAGGGCCGGTTTTTTTTCTCCTCCATCAGCAATACAATGATGGCAATGAGTGGTATTGGATAACCAATGGCCGACCAGAGGCGATCATCGCTGGTGATTTCTGGAGATGAGAGTTCTTCGGACATTTAAAATCCTCCTTAGAATAATTTGGTTGACTGGCAGCGAAGGCAGTTCTGCCTGTCTTTGGATGCGGGTGCAGATAATTTCATACCAGATAACCCCGATCTAGCCCCAGGGTTACGGCGAATTGGCTAAAAAGCGGTATAAATTTCTGTTAACTTGATCAGGGAAGACAAATCTCTACAGATAAATAAACAACCATGCCAGTATAAAGAATAATGTAAACAAACTGCTAACCGCCAGTTGCCGCAAACCGATGCGCGTTGGCCTGATACCCACTGCGGGATTCTGGATACCCCAGAGTGTCTCCAGCCATTGCAGTGCGAATGGAAGCGGTAGCAGCCTTGGCAGCCATCCCGCCAGGGCGAAGATGCTGGTTATTATCAAGTTGAAGCTGGTGTACAACAAAGCGCGGCGGCCCATGCGCCAGCGTGCTGGGAAAGCAGGTATTGAGTCCCATTCTCGTTGCTCGAGACGCAGGTAGGCATAAACGATGGAAGCAGCTGACTGCAACCAGGTCAGCATAAACAACCACCAACCCACTGGGTCTGGCTCCCCGATGCCCACCCAAAATGCTGCCGGGGCGGCTAACGCTAGGACTCCGCTGCCAACTACTTCAACCCCGACCTGACGGCGCTCCGCACGTTTACTCACCAGGTATAAGTGCCAGACAAAGACTGGTATACCCGGTAATGCCAGTACTAATACATAGGCAAATCCGTTAGCTACCAGACCTGCCAGCCCAAGCAATCCTGTTGATCCGTAAATTACCATCCAAAAACGCGCCGCCGGCAGATCGCGGCGCGTGCGCCGTCTGCTGTAGGCTTTGATTGCTATTGTAACTGGCTGTCGAATGAGAAAGGCTGACATGGCTGCGACGATCAGGTAAGCAGAGGCAGCCGTCCAATGCCCACCAGCAAACAAACCAATCAATAATGGGCTGAGGATAAATACCCAGGCGCCGTGCTCAGCTGGCAGGGCAATGTGGCGTTTCAAATATTCTGTGGAGAATGTAGCGGACATAACCAAAAGATTATAGCCGATAAGGGATATACTCCCAATGTCAGGTTCTGGTTTTAAAGCTCAATAGGCGATTATAGATGTTCTGCTATCATGGAGATGAATTTATAAAAAACCTGTGATATAAAAGAATATATGCCCAAGATTGAAGAACAGATTACTTTCTTATATACCGCCGATTTGGTTGTCACGGCTCAATTCTATGAGGGTATTATGGGATTGGAGCTGGTACTGGACCAGGGTTCCTGCCGCATCTACCGTACCAACCAGACCGCCTATTTAGGTTTTTGCCAGCGGGATGGGATTGACCACGAACATCCGGATGTGATCTTTACACTTGTCACCTCGCAGGTGGATCAGTGGTACAAGCATTTGCGATCGCAAGGTGTTGAGTTTGAGAAACTACCAACATTCAACCCACGCTATGGAATCTACCATTGTTTTCTACGGGATCCGAATGGCTACCTGATTGAAATTCAGCAATTTCTCGATCCTGCCTGGGGAGGACCGGATAATACCAAAGGAGGCTCTGTTGACACCCGCATTGATTGAGACGGAGTTATTGACCAAGCGTTATGGAGAGAAGTTGGCCGTGGATGAGGTCAGTTTTACAGTTCAGAGCGGGGAGATATTTGGGTTTTTAGGACCAAATGGAGCTGGAAAAACTACCACGATAAAGATGATTGTTGGCTTGCTGCAACCAACAACGGGTCGTATTAAAGTTGCAGGTTACGACGTCCAGGAACAGCCTCTAATGGCGAAGGCTGTTAGCGGTTATGTCCCGGATACACCTCATCTTTATCAAAAGCTTTCTGGAAGAGAAATGTTGCGTTTTGTTGGTGATTTATACGGGATCGCCCCGGCACAGATTAACCGGCGAATGGAAGAATTGCTTAAATTATTCGATCTAACAGATGCAGGGGATGAGACGATTGATTCATACAGCCATGGTATGCGCCAAAAAACTGCCTTGGCAGCAGCCTTGATGCATGATCCAAAGGTCATGGTGTTGGATGAACCAACGGTGGGGCTGGATCCAAAATCAGCGCGTCTGATCAAGGATATCCTGCGACAGATGGCAAATCGGGGGGCAGCAGTATTTCTGTCGACCCATATCCTGGAGATAGCTGAGCGGATGTGTGATCGGATTGGTATTATCGATCGGGGCAAATTGATCGCTGTGGGTTCTATGGCTGAGTTACGTCTCTTGGGGAAAGGTGAAACCACTCTGGAGGAGATTTTTCTGAATCTAACTGGGGGCGCAGAGTACGCAGAAATTGCCGAGGTATTGCAGTGAGCCTGGTTGTACCTGTTGCTAATCCCAAGAAAGCCAGCGTGAGGCGTTCTGTTTTTCGTTTGTTGCGTTTACGCATCTTAATTTGGTATGGGGAATTCCGACGGGGCAGCATAAAACGCAAGCTTGGATATGGAATCCTGGGTTTATTGCTGATAGCTGGCCTTGCTCTCGCCTTCATGCTGAGCCGATT
>CP070639.1:458725-481645 GCA_020354045.1 Anaerolineales bacterium
GCGTGGTTGGGGAGCCGTATCGTTGGATGACCTGTTAGCTTACTTTCCGGAACTTGGGATAGTACGTTCTGAATCAAGTAATCGCGTAATGGCATAACGTGGTCTATCCGAGCTGATCGTTCTTCTGCCGATATACGCACAGCCTCCGCTAAACCGATGATATAAGGGATATTCGATGTACCGGCACGTAAACTAAATTCTTGTCCTCCACCAGTTTGAGTTGAAACGATCGGCGTCCCCTTGCGTCTATAGAGGACACCCACTCCTTTCGGTCCATAAAACTTATGGGCACCTATAGAGAGTAAATTTACATGAAGATCATTGACATCTATCGGCAGATAAGCTGTTGCCTGAACTGCATCGGTGTGAAATGGAATTTCCTGATTCTTACAAATGAGGCCAATCTCCCGGATTGCATTGACTGTCCCAATTTCATTGTTGGCATAAATTATAGAAACAATTGCAGTATCTGGCCGAAGTCGCTCGTAAATATCTTTAGGATTGACCTGCCCATAGGAATCGACCGGCAATAATTCAATTTCAAATCCAAATAAATCGGCGAGCTGAGAGCAGGTATTCAAAACGGCATGGTGTTCCACAGGTGTTGTAAGAATATGCTTCGCGCCACGCATTTCTCGGGACGCAAGGGCAGTTCCACGCAGCGCGAGATTATCACTCTCTGTCCCGCCTGAAGTAAAAATAATTTCATCAGGATGACAATTTAAGGTATCAGCGACAGTTTCTCGTGCGCTCTCAAGTGCATTCTCCGCTTGTTGCCCAAACGCGTGAATAGAGGAGGGGTTCCCGAAATATTCATAAAAATATGGCAACATGCAATCGACCACCCTTGGGTCAACAGGTGTGGTGGCCGCGAAATCCAGATATATTTTAGTTTCGTTCATTGATTCTTAGTTCTCAAATCGTCGATAAGGTAGTATATTACCACAGAGAGGCTATTGATTTAAGCACTCTTATGCACTGTGCCTATACGAGCACTTTACTTAAAAGTTGGGCACCATATTCCGCCATTGGTTTGCCATAGTGATCGTAGACTTTTAGCTCCATTTCTTGATTGAGACTGGGCTATTCCATTTATGGTATTCAATATGCGTGGTCGCGTCTACTCCGGTATAAGAAGAATCATATGAGCTTATGGGTAAAATCTGCCATTTTTAATATTTCCTCATATGATCGTGTTCTAAACAAATAACCATAATCCCCGAGAGCAGCACTGAAGACACCACTGATATTTTCATGATGAACTAGCTGTTCTTTAAAGGTGTTGATAATTTGCTCATGCGAATGTTTGTATTGTTTGTTGAATTTCCTGCCTATATAACAACAGTAATATTCTCTTGAGTAGGAGGCTCTAAATTTGTTATGAACAACCACGTTCGCCCATTCTTTGTAGATATCTATGTCATTGGCGAGTCCTAAAACATTTACTCCCAACTGGTGAAGATGGACACAAAACATATAGTAATTCGGGGGAAAGTGGGGTGATAAAAATACAAAATTCATATTCTTTCTACCATGATAAATCTTCCCATTTATACGACAATATCAATCATATGGCAACCGAAGATCTGTTTGGTTTATCTGCCACGAATTTACCTTGATATAATAGCTTTGTTACTCTTCTCACGAAAACGGGAGGTTGAATGGCTCACAAGATAAAGTTTGGTACCGATGGCTGGAGAGGGGAAATTGCGGATGACTATACCTTCGCAAATGTACGGCGATGTGCACATGGATTTGCCAGGCATCTTTTGAAAAATTATCCAAAGGATAGCTGGGTGGTTATTGGTTATGATAAACGGTTCCAATCCGAGAAATTTGCCGCGGCTGCTGCAGAGGTCATGGCTGGTAACGGTTTTCGCGTATACATAACCGAAAGCGCAACGCCAACCCCTGTGATTTCATATTCTATTGTAAACAAACAAGCAGTGGGTGGAATAAATATAACGGCTTCCCACAACCCACCCCATGACAATGGCTTTAAGGTCAGGAATGAATTTGGAGGCGCGATTGATCCAAACGGGTTGAGTGAGATTGAAAGTGTGATACCTCCTTCAGAGGATATGGTTAATAAAATGCCCCTCGAAGATGCAGAACGTAAAGGTCGGATCGTATACTTTGATCCTGCTCCAGCTTATATAAAGCAGATTCACAGGTTGATTGACCTCAAACCTATCCAGGATGCTGGTATACATGTATTGGTAGATCCTATGTGGGGAAATGGTGCGGGTTGGTTCCAAAAGCTAATTGGAGGGGGAAAAACAAAAATTACTGAGATTCATAATATTCGTAATCCAAGCTTCCCGGAAATGAAAAGACCTGAACCAATTCCTCCCAATATTGATGTTGCTTTACGCGCCACATTAGAACATCATGCAGATGTATTGATAGTCACGGATGGTGACGCTGATAGATTGGGAATAGGTGATGAAAATGGCAATTTTATCGATCAGCTTAGAGCTTACGGATTGCTAGCTTATTACCTATTGGAAATTCGTGGTCAAAATGGGGCGATTGTTAAAACGCTTTCTACCACGAAGATGTTAAACAAGCTTGGGAAGATCTATGATGTCCCAGTTTTCGAGACTGGAGTAGGATTTAAGTTTGTCGCTCCCAAAATGCTTGAGACTGATGCGATGATAGGGGGTGAAGAATCAGGAGGGTATGCATTCCGGAATCATGTACCAGAAAGGGATGGTATTCTGGCTGGGATTTACATCTTAGACATGATGGTCAGAACGGGTAAAAAGCCATCGCAACTTCTAGAGACACTGTTTGAGGTCGTGGGAGCTCATTATTACGACAGGATTGACACGCGCTTTGAAGGTGACAGGAAGGCACGTGAACAAATTATCCGTAATTCAAACCCGAAATCCATCGGTGGTCTTGAAGTAACTGGTTTAGATACTACGGATGGTTATAAGTTCTCATTGGAGGATGGGGGATGGCTATTGATCAGATTTTCCGGGACAGAACCAATTATCCGTGTTTACACCGAAACGACCCACAAGAATCGCGTAACTCAAATATTAGATGATGGTTTACGTGTGGCAGGGATAAATAAGGATTAATGGAGGTAACAGATACGCATTGCCATTTGAACTTTGATTCATTTGACAATGACCGTAATGAGGTATTGATGCGTGCTCGGGGTGCGAATGTGTTTCGTATTCTCAATCCCGGGATAAATCTAGAATCGTGTAAGTCTGCTATAAAATTATCTGAGGACTATCCTGAAGTATATGCTGCAGTTGGAATACATCCCAATGAGGCAGGAGGATATTCCAAGAAAATCTTAGCAGAGCTGAGATCAATGGCCCAACATCCAAAGGTAATTGCTATCGGAGAAATTGGGCTGGATTATTACCGGAATAAGACACCAATTCACTGGCAGAAGAAACTATTCCGTATGCAGCTTGATTTAGCAGGAGAATTAGGCCTCCCTGTTGTAATACACAACAGGGAGGCAACAAATGATATACTCAATATTCTGGATTTATGGGTCCAGGATCTAAGGGGTTCTGGCTCTGCATTAATAGAGCGACCTGGTGTACTGCATTCATTTTCTGGAAGCGCACTTGACGCATCAAGGTCGGTAGAGTTAGGATTAAAAATTGGTATCACTGGACCAATAACCTTTAAAAACTCACAACAACTACACAAGGTAGTCTCTGACACCGATTTAGGTCATGTCTTGATCGAAACTGATGCTCCCTTCTTAACCCCTCATCCTTATCGAGGTAAAAGAAATGAGCCTTCTCGTGTAGTATATATTGCTCAGAAAATCAGTCTAATAAAGAATATACCTGTAGAAATTGTAGCAAATATCACAACAAGGAACGCAGCAGATACATTTCATTGGTGAGTGGATAATTGACACAAATTAATTTCTTTGTTCCCATACAAGAATACCTTGATCTGGTTGAGTATAAAATGCGCACACAATCGGATGGCCATCACTCAGAACTGGGTGCGGCTTTAGATCATCTTCTGTCTTCGGGTGGAAAGCGTGTACGACCAGCAGTAGCGCTTTTGACGGGGAACATGTTGGGTGCCGACACCAATCGTTTAGTGACATTAGGTGCAGCTATTGAAATGCTGCATACTGCCACGTTGGTACACGATGACCTTATTGATGGTGCACTTTTGCGAAGAGGCATTGCAACTCTGAACGCCCAATGGTCGCCAGCGGCCACTGTATTGACAGGCGATTTTGTGTTTGCGCAGGCAGCAAAATTAGCTGCGGAAACTAACTCTGTGCCTGTTATTAAGTTGTTTGCAGAAACATTAGCTGTTATTGTTGATGGTGAGCTGACGCAAATGTTTACCAGTCGGGGGATCGCCAGTAAAGAGGATTATTACAAACGAATATATGCAAAAACCGCATCTATGTTTGAACTTGCTGCCGCGGCAGGCGCAATGCTCAGCCCTGTAAATGATAAAGTTATTAATAAAATGCGCCGTTTTGGATACCAAATTGGCATGGCATTTCAAATTGTGGACGACATTCTGGATTTTACTGGCGAGCAAACAACGATTGGGAAACCTGTCGCAAGTGATTTGCGCCAAGGCCTTATCACTTTACCGGCTTTGAATTATATTGAGTTATATCCCGATGATAAAGAGATGGCTTCAATTATGGAAGGGCGCTTTTGTAGTGATGATCGCATGGATCGTCTTGTGAATGCCATTCGGAAAAGTGGAGCTATCGAGTTATCCATATCGGAAGCACGAGATTATATTGACTGTTCGCTAGAGACACTAGAGGATCAGCCAGAGACACTGGAAAAACAAGCGCTTGTGGAACTTGCCAGGTACATTGTGTATCGTGATCTCTAATCTTCGATCTCAAAATAAAAACAATTCTGGTTTATAGCGCCCCGGCTGAATCGGGGCGTTTTCCTAAGAAATTAGATCGGGCAATACAAGCGCTATTAAATTTCGAAACTGTGTAATGAGAGGAAATATGAAGACATTCAGTTTAGATGAAAAACCGGTATTTGCAGTGGATGAAAATTATTTGATTCCAGTGAGTGACCACTTGCTTCGGTTAAAACCCATACCACCCTCTCGTATGTTCTTAATCAATAAATCTCTTAAGACATACAAATTAAAATACCCAAATGGTATTGCGTTTGATGCTTCTCAAGGGGATGGGGGTGCGAGTTTGCCTGGCGTACCCAAAGACATTTTAGAAGAAGCTGCGCGTTTGCAAATATCACAGGGGACAGCATACGATATGCCTTTTGGAAACAGTGAATTCCGCAGATCCATTATTGAGGATTATTGGAAGATTGATTCGGATATTCAGATTGGTCCAACCAATGTATTAGCCACTGTGGGTGGGCGTGATGCCTTAGTTAAGGCTTATCATGGTATGCTTGCTTTAGGCTATGGCAGGCAGGGAGATGTGCTCATTGTTTCCCGTGTCCCCTGGATATCCTACAACTGGGGCCCATACGGTATCGGCGCAAATGTGTTGTACGCTCCCGGTAAAGCAGAAGAGGGCTGGGCTTATTCCGAAGACACCTTGCGCGAGACCATACAGTTCGCAGCTGATAGAGGTAGAAAAGTCGCCGGTCTTGTAATAACGAATCCGGACAACCCCACAGGTATGACATTGCCTATGGACAAACAAGTATTATTGGCAAAGGTGGCCCTAGAATCCGGTGTGGCATATGTCCTATTAGATTGGATGTATCATTACATTACTGATGAAAGTCCAAATGATCTAAACACGTTTCTTCGCAACTTCGACCCGCAAGAGAAAGATAAATTAATCATTTTAGATGGCATCACAAAAAGCCTTGGGGGATCAAATATTCGTAATGCTCACCTGATTGCTGCCGAGAAATTCATTAGTTACTTAGTGGCAATGGCTTCCCATACAGTTATCCCGTCATTTTATTCGTTTGCAGTCGCAATTGCCGCTTACAAAATGGGTTACCAAAAGGCTAGCCGATCAATTGTGGATCCTACCAACGCCAGCCGAAAGATATTATTAGAATTTTTAAATGCCCACAATTTTAAGTACATTGCAGGCAAGGGGTATTATGCATTTATTCACGTTGGGGAATGGCTCGCAAAGCAGAATTGGGTAGATAGCGAACCTTTGGGTCAGTATCTGGCAGAGGAGCATGGGCTTGCCATCGTCCCTGGCGCTTTCTTTTCACGATTTGGTGGAGAATGGATCCGCTTTTCCTATGCAACCCCACCCGAGAAAACGCTTGGCGCCCTGACGAGGTTATTAGAAGGTTTAACCTCTTTGGGGTAGTTATTTGATTGAGGACACTGAGATCTATGTATGATCCAAACCGATTTGCAGAAAAATATCAGCTGGCTCTTGAAACTGCAATAAAAGAAAAACCAGAAAACGGGTTATGTGGTTGTGAGATTGAGTTCAATCTCCTAGATTCTAATTTGCGCCCTTTACTAACGGTTGGCTCCGGCCCTAACAAACAGTCTTTTGTGGATTATCTTAGAGCGGATTGTATTTTTCCATTTGGACAGATATACAGTCAACTAGAAGTTTTTCACTGGATGATTGAATGGGCGACACGCGCTTACTACACTCCACGTGGGGCTGTGTACGAGAGTCGTCTGCTAGAAGGAACCTTGCTCAATGCGCTCTACATAGCAAGTAAGCGATTTGATGAAGAAATATATTCCTGGCATGGAAATTTGCTGGTTGATACGGAGGTAGGATACGATTCAATTCCAGGATCATGGAATCTGGCGAAAAGGCGTTATTTAGAAAGATGCGTGGATATTTACGGTAGATCTTTGGCAACCGCAGGCACGCATGCGAACCTCTCTTTGCCTGATACTATGCTCGCCTGGGATTTTATGCATTTATCACCAACAAAGAGGGGAAATACACAATTCGATCAATATAAAAGTCAATTTTACATTACTGCTACTCGTTTAATGCGTGCCTTTGCCGCTTTGTTTATCGCTACTGGCGCATCCACACCATTGACGGCTGATACTAGAAATGATGAAAAGATTTTCAAGTTAACTCAGATAGATTCTATACGTAATTTAACCTTTCCAAATCCAACTTCGATAGACCTGGCCGATTTATATCGATCGTACGAAGAATATCTCGCAAAGTCATATGATCTGGTAAAACGTAAAATTCGGTTCGGGAATAATAATTGGACGCCTGTAAGAGCAAGATCATTTGCTGAACCGGTTGAGCGTTTGATAGATGTCACCAGCGAACAATTAAATGCCCTCTACGCTCGGGGCCTGTATGCCCTCGGGGAGGGTGGGTCACAAGAAGAAGTCGCGACTCAAATCGAGATTCAAAATTTAATTGCTCGCATAGATTTACCTATGTCCAGAGTAGAAGTGCGTACTGACGATGGGGGTCAGGATATTGTGACTGAACTGGCAAATTTGACATTAAAACATTTGCTAATGCTGAAATTTTATGCGGATCCGGAATTTGCTAGGGCATTTCGATATGATCAAGAAGATGTTGATAGAGCAAGAAGAAATGAGGAGAGGGCTGCCAGAAAGGGGCTAAGGGCTGAAATTGAAAATCCATTCACAGGGAAAGTTATCTCAATGCGTGATTTCTTGGCGTGGACACTTAATGAGATTCGACCCCTGGCTTTGGCTTTAGAATTGTGGAATGATCTTAGTCCGTTGCAGGAAATGTCAACAGGGGGACCTAATACATCCGAAAAAATCAGACAGTATCTCTGTTCCGAAATAGCCGAGTGTGATGAAGTACCCTTAGATTTATTGAAGAATATGATGTCTCAAAAGAACCAAAGAGTCAGGCTTGAGATTGAGGAAATTACCCGCAATGTCGCTGACCTAAAAGAAGATCAAAGAAAGTTAGAGGAATACATCCAGCATGCTCGAGAGAGTGTTCATCCTGATCCGGAATTACCGATCCGCTTCCGCGCTAGAACGGAAAACAGCGTTGAAATCGCATATCCGGACAAGACCAGTGAAATTCTAGCGCTGGCACAAGCCTTAATTCGCATCCCTACTGTGACTGTGGGCGCCAGAGAAAGATTAGAAGAAGTGCGTAGAGCTGCCACCATGATTTACGACTATGTTCGTAACAGAGGGTTAGGGGTACGATATTATGATAAGTATAAATATCCAGCTTTGTTGATAGGGTTTCCCGAAAAAATGCACGCATCTACCATGCTAATGGGACATTATGATGTCGTTGAGCCTGAACCTGACGATTCCCAATGCGAGGCGATTATTGAAGGAGAGTACTTACACGGTCGCGGTTCGGCGGACATGAAAACGGTTGTGGCTACCTATTTGGTATGGATGAAAGATAGATTGCATAGTGGTTCTCCATATCCTGACGTGAACCTGCTCTTGGTTGGAAATGAGGAGAATGGCGAAACAGAGCCGATGGGATCACCACAACTATTGCGTTTGCTGCAAGATGATGAGAATTATCAGCCTGGACTATGTATTGCGGGAGAACGGACAGGAGAACGCGGAAATGAGCTCTTTGGAGAAATCTGCATCCAGAATCGGGGGTTAATGCGCGTAGTCATATCGGCACGCGGTGCACGTGGTCATAGTGGGACGATGAAAAGGCAGGTCGATCTGGTTGATCGAATGATAGATATCAAGGGCGAAATTGAAGCGATTGGTGAGAGGTGCTTGACATTGAATAGCCAAGAAAATTGGTACTCTCAAATACGATTTCCATTCTTGCATGTAGGAAATCCAGGAATATTTAATATTACCGCTGATAATTTGCGTCTTGGTCTTGAAGTACGCACAATTCCTCAGGATAAATTGATAAAATTTTATGAGGAATTAAAAGCTTATTGTGATAATCATGAATTAGAGCTCGATCTGCAAGTGATGGAGGAGGGAATAGCATGCAATCCTGCAAACCCACAGCTTCTAAAATTAATCAACGCGTATCGCGAAGTGGCTGGTAAGGAGCCTGTGCTAGGCAAAAAACTGCCTGGAACCAGCGCTAGATTTGCTCCTGGGGGCGAGGGGATTGTTTGGGGACAAGCGGGGATCGGTCCTCATTCTATAACAGAACGCCATTATATCCCGAGTATAATGCCTTATTATAAAATTTTAGATGCATTTGCGATCCAAACTACAGAAGATCTTTAAGCCATACCAAAACCAAGTCTGATTCCTTGCGAGTGATCATTTGTTTGGATTATCTGTTTTCCTCAAAGGCATTGTTCTGGGCTTTTCGATCGCAGCACCCGTTGGTCCGATTGGAGTTTTGTGCATCCGAATATCCATATCTGAAGGCAGACTGAAAGGATTTGTTTCAGGAATGGGCGCTGCAAGTGCAGACGCCGTTTACGGATTGATTGCCAGTTTAGGCTTAACTGCCTCCGCCCAATTTCTTATAGACCAAAGCCAGTGGGTGCGTCTGGTAGGTGGTTTTATGTTAGGGTATTTGGGGATAAAAACTATTGTTAAGGATGCAAGACTTGATGTATCCCATAGCAGCACTCCTGGATTGATAAAAACATACCTGTCAACGCTGTTGTTGACTCTCACTAACCCGCTCACTATAATTTCTTTTGCCGCAATTTTTGCTAGTTTAGGTGTTGTCGAACGAGGTTCTGATTTTATTTCCGCCAGCTTACTGGTCGTCGGTGTTTTTTTGGGGTCGGCAAGCTGGTGGTTTATTTTGAGCTGGGGAGCAAGTTTATTGGGGAGTAGGATTAATAAAAGGACATTTAAATGGATTAATAGTGTAGCGGGCTTTATCTTGCTGTTTTTTGCTATCGTTGCTATTTATTCTGGGTCAGTTACAATAATTGGATTATAAGTTTGTTGACAAAAGAAGCTTCGCGTAGTAATATTTTGCCGCTTGTATTAGGCGGGGTAGCTCAGGTGGCAGAGCAGGGGACTCATAAGCCTCGTGTCGCGGGTTCAAGTCCCGCCCCCGCCACCAAATTTGGACAAGCCCATTTTGCATGGGCTTGTTTATATATAAATCCCGAACCTTGACGCTCTGATATATGTATAGTAAACTCTCGGTCGACTGGTCCCGTGGTGTAGTGGCCGAACATGCGGCCCTGTCAAGGCCGAGATCGCGGGTTCGAATCCCGTCGGGACCGCACATACAGCCCAGTATTTGTTGAATACTGGGCTGTTGTGTATATGTTAAGATGAACATGAGGCAGGTTTAATTTTCGTTGTAACTCTTGACGATTAATACGGAACAACCTGCATAATGGACAAGCTTCCGAGATACACTTCCCAATAACAGACCTCGCAATTGGCTCAAACCACGAGAGCCTGATATTATCAAATCAACCTCTTTTTCTTTTGAGAATTCCAGGATCTCAGTGGCTGCGTCACCACGTAATAGCACGCGTTCAACCGCATGACCAGATGATTTTAGTGAACTAGTCGCAAAATCCAGGAGTTCGTTCGCAAGCTTCTCTTCCTCTTCAAGCCAGGCAATTTCGTCAACGGTTTCTGCCGACCTTATTTTTGGGAGTGGTATTTGGTCTATTCTGCTAGGCCAAATTTCGGAAGAGGAAGGTATCGTTACTAAGGGCATTGGCGACATAACATGTAGGACGGATGTACGTACACTAGTAGGCAGGTGCAATTTAATCAGATAATCAAGAGCCTGCTTACTGTAAGTAGAGCTGTCCATCACAAGCAGGACATGATTCGTTTTGTGATATGGTGCTCGGGCAACGTATACAGGGCAACAGGAATATTCAACCACTTGTTGTGCGACGCCACCCAGTAGAATTCCCAAAGTTGAGCGTAATCCCTTGGCACCTACAAGTATCATATCAGGATTGAGCTGCTCTGAAAATTCGAGAATTTTTTCGCTGGGATAACCTAGTATCAAATCTGATGAAACATCAAAGCAATGCTTTCCTTGCATATATTGTTGTGCCTGAACCAAGTTGGTGTTCAGCATATCATGATCTTTGATCTGCCTCGGCGTGAAGACTGTAAGGAGATGAACTTTGATCTTCCGTTCACTGGATAGTGGTTCACAAATGTCACAAAGAAATTCAATGGCGGCTCGCGCGTGTTTTGAGCCATCGTAAGCAACCATATAAGTCGGAGAGGATTGAATGGCGGCCATTATAAAACCTCCTCAAGACTTTGGACTACGCAAAAGGAATTTCGTATAGCCAAGTATAAATCTTATTATATTTATTCGAGCATAACCAATATAGCAAATAACTCGACGAAATTCAAGACTTATTTGGACGGCACAATGGGGGATAGTGGCATTTAAGTAACCAGTTATTGAATGTCGAAATCTCGAAAGTTATGAAAGTAGTGTAAAATTTCAGGAATTTGAATACTGAAATGTGATTTATATGATCGTATATTGCGCATAGCCATAAACTCACACAAAAACACTCAATGCCAAACCTAACTCATAACAAACAAACCAAACTCATCAGGAATTTTCTTGTACTTGTTGCTATCTTGATACTCTCAGTTTTGATTTTCAAAAGGGAGGTGAAGTTGCATTTCGATGGCTCTCGCAGCCTCCAAGATGTCTATTATCAAACTTCGTTAGGACCAAGAATACCAGGTTCTGAGGCACATAAAAAAGTCATTGAGTGGATTGTGGATACTGTAGAAGATCAGGGGTGGAGTGCTGATATTCAAGAAACATCTTATAACGATGTGCGCGTACAAAATATTGTCGCCAAAAATCGACCGGGAACGCCTCATATTATTCTAGGAGCTCACTATGACTCCAGAATGTATGCAGATCGTGATCCTGATCCATCAAAAAGAAGGAATCCTGTCCCTGGTGCGAACGACGGTGCATCGGGTGTAGCCGTATTGACTGAGATTATCCGGGTTCTTCCTAAAAACTTTGAAAAAAATTTATGGTTGGTATTTTTCGATGCAGAAGACAATGGGAATATACCCGGTTGGGATTGGATACTGGGTTCTCAGGCATTTGTTCGTGATCTTTCAGCTAAACCAAATTCGGTTGTGATTATCGACATGATAGGTGACAAAGACTTAAACATTCATTATGAAAAAAATTCGGATGTTGAGCTGACTTTGGAAATATGGGAGGTCGCCAGGACCCTTGGTTATGCTGAGTATTTTATCTCTTCCCCAAAATATAGCATTTTAGATGACCACATTCCATTTGTTCAATCTGATATTCCTGCTATTGACATCATTGACTTTGATTATGCTTATCACCATACGACCCATGATACGGCGGATAAAGTTTCAGCACAAAGCCTGCAAATTGTAGGCGAAGTGTTGCTTGCTTGGTTATTACAAAATTGATTGTAACTTTTCGGGGGATATGCAGTTAAAACTTATTGCTGATTACGTGTGAATTTCAGATCGTCTGGCATTCTTGCATGTCTACTTTTGCATCATTAGAAAAAATCAAGCCGATTTGTACGCGGATAGTATCTGGGCAATTAGCGCACGGCGAATCTATTCGGGGGGCATTTGAGATTCAGCTGAAGCAATTTTTTGAGCTATTACCGCATGCAATTCAGACCGGCGAAGCATGCATCCTTATACCAGTATTAGAAAAGTGGGTAGAGACTCGTACACAAACAGACTTGCAGAATAAAGCGACCCCTCTATCAGTAGTTCTGGATACAATACAACAGGCTATGTTTGAAGTATCAAGTGAGTTATTGACTGAAAGGGAGAACTTAACCTTATTGGGAAGTTTGTTGCCAGTTTTTGCTTTTGCCCGTAATTATATAACTTCCAAAGAAACTGATCTGCAAATTAACCATATCTCAAACGAGCTTAACAACACTCGTATGACATTGGAACGATTGGATAAAACAAAGTCGGATTTTATCTCTATTGCAGCTCACGAGCTAAAAACACCGCTTACCTTGATTGATGGTTATTCAGCAATGTTGCAAGAAAAGCTGAAAGAAAATCTAACTAATGTGGATATTTCAGCTGTGCTCAACGGAATTTTCAATGGGACACAAAGGTTAAGGCAGATTATTGATGACATGATTGATGCGTCAATCATAGATAACAATCTTCTTTCCCTTACTTTTCAACCTGTTTGGATAAATCGTCTGCTTGCAATGTTGGTAAATGAATTCAAAAATATTTCGGAACAACGAAAACAAACCTTAAAGCTATTTGATTTCTCTGGAAGCAGTATAATGATTTATGCTGATGGAGAACGGTTATATCAAGCACTTAGAAATATTGTCATTAATGCGATAAAATATACTCCAGACGGTGGTTTGGTTGAGATTAATGGCCGTCAATTACCAGGGTTTATTGAAATAATCGTCAGTGATTCAGGCATTGGTGTTGATCCAAATGATCATGACTGGATATTCGAAAAATTTGGACGCTTGGGGAATATTTCATTGCACTCAAGTGGAAAAACTAAATTTATGGGCGGTGGTCCAGGACTTGGTTTGCCAATAACAAAAGGAATTATAGAGGCACATGGTGGTGCGATATGGGTCGAGTCTGAAGGCCGTGATGAAAAGAGGTGTCCTGGAACCACTTTTCATGTATTAATTCCTGCCCGGGAAGAACCACCTGATCAAAAAATTGCCCAATTTTTTGGCATATCCTCGGAGTTTCCTTCCCAAAACACCCTAACACATAAGTCACTATCGAATAAATATTAATTTCAAATTCGCATAAAACAAATCCATCAATGACAAAAAAATATCCTGAACCAACAATGGGGCCACGCGAACGAGCATTTCTAGTGGGAGTAGAGTTGCGCGGTCAAGAAAATTTGCTTGCCCTTGATGATTCTCTCTCCGAGCTGGCACTCTTATCAGAAACTGCAGGATTGCAGGTTGTTGGAAATGCTCAGCAAAAGCTGGATCATCCCCATTCACAAACGTATATTGGATCGGGAAAAGTGGAAGAGGTTCAAGCTCTGGTTGAGGAATTACAAGCTGATGTCGTAATTTTTGATGATGAGCTGTCCCCACGTCATCTTCGTGAACTGGAGAAAGTATTTAAGAATGATGTTCGTATCCTTGATAGAACTGCTTTAATCTTAGATATTTTCGCCCAGCATGCTGCAACCCGAGAAGGTGCACTACAGGTTGAACTTGCACAATACGAATATCGACTGCCACGCTTAACGCGCGCCTGGACACACCTTGCCCGTCAAGCGGGCGGGGGTGGTGGGCGTGCTGGTGGGGTCGGAGGGGTAGGCTTGCGAGGCCCTGGTGAGACCCAGTTGGAAGTTGATAGACGTGACATACGGAGACGAATTAGCTACTTAAAAGCGGACCTGGAGAAAGTGCGCACTCATAGGCAGCAATATCGGGCGAGGAGGAAACGCTCGCAGATACCAATCATTGCACTTGTAGGGTATACAAATGCGGGAAAATCCACCTTATTAAATTATCTTGCTTCTGCAGATGTTTATGTGGCAGATCAGTTATTTGCCACTTTAGATCCGACAACAAGGCGAGTTGAGCTTCCAGGTGGGAATCAGGCACTCTTTACGGACACGGTAGGATTTATCCAGAAATTACCAACAGCTCTAGTGGCTGCGTTTCGTGCTACATTGGAGGAAATTGCTGAAGCGGATCTTTTACTGCATATAGTTGATATCACGCATCCAAATTCGCAAGCTCAAGCTCAGGCAGTTTACCAAACACTCGAAGAGATAGAGGCTGATCACGTCCCAATTATTACTGTACTGAATAAAATTGATTTGCTAACTGACCCTGAAAAAGCGCGCCAGTCGGTGGAAAAATTCCCCAATGCTACAGCAATTTCAGCATTAACCGGTATTGGTATTCAAGACCTCCTTAAGCTAATTAACGACCAATTGTATGAATCCTTGAAACAGATTGTTGTCCGCCTACCTTATCAAGAGGGTGGGCTTATCGCTACTTTCCACAATTTCGGCCAGGTGGAGCGAATTGAACAAACACATCAAGGTGTCTTGATTCAAGGGAGAATTCCAGGAAGATTCCTAGCAAGATACAAGCCATTTATTATCAAATGATGACTTCTGTTTGAATATGAAAGGTCTTATAAATAGAATTTTAGACAACGTGGCGGACTTTTTAGCTCATCGCAAGGGATTCTTGCCAATTGTTGGAATTATTTTCGTTTTCACGAATTGGTTATTGCAATTATTGTTTATGAACTCATGGCTGAGCGAAACAAATTTTTTTCTGCACCTTGGCGTCATTATCGCTATTGTAGGAATACTCATCGCCTGGGCCTTGTAAAGTTTACAGCTTTGGACCTGCCCCGACTATCTCTCGAGGTGTATCCGCCTCAAATTTTCTGAAATTATCGATGAATCTGGATGCCAATGAACGGTAGCGCTTCATATAGGCATCTTCACTTGACCAGGAGTGGGCCGGCTGCAGGACATGGTCAGGCACACCAGGACAGTGTTTGGGCACCCAAAAACCAAATACAGGATCTTGCCAATATTCAACATCCTGCAGTAATCCTGTGAGTGCAGCATTCAACATTGTGCGTGTGTATTGGATGCTTATCCTTTTCCCAACTCCATATGGACCGCCAACCCAGCCGGTATTTATCAACCAGCAATTCACCTTGTAGCGATTAATCTTTCGCTTGAGCAGATCGGCATAAAAATTCGGATGATGAACCATGAAAGGACCGCCGAAGCATGTACTAAAGGTTATTTCAGGTTCCTCTCCTAAACCAATCTCCGTTCCACCCACTTTAGCTGTATAGCCGGAAATGAAATGATAGAGCGCCTGCTCGGTTGTAAGTTTGGCAATGGGAGGCATTACTCCAGAGGCATCGCATGTTAACATGATGATGTGTTGGGGGTGGCCTCCCATTTTCTTTGGTACCGCATTGTCAATAAATTCTAGGGGATATGAGGCACGTGTATTCTCTGTGTAGGCATCATCATCCAGATCGATATAGCGCGTGACCGGATCATATACCACATTTTCGAGTATTGTTCCGAACTTGCGAGTACAGGAATAAATTTGAGGTTCGGCCGAGGCGGATAAAGCGATTACCTTTGCATAACAACCACCCTCGAAATTAAAAATACCTTTGTCACTCCATCCATGCTCATCATCACCAATCAAACCACGTGTAGGATCGGCGGATAGAGTGGTTTTACCTGTTCCAGACAATCCGAAGAATAAAGCTACATCTCCACCTGCTCCCTGATTTGCAGAGCAGTGCATAGTCATTACACTTTGTAAGGGAAGTATGTAGTTCAATATCGTGAAAATGGATTTCTTTATTTCTCCAGCATAACCTGAGTTACCAATAATGCACAGTTTCTGATCAAAACTAATGGCAATGATCGTCTTAGTGCCAGTCCCGTCGATTTGAGGGAAAGCATTAAATGATGGAACAGATATCACCGTGAATTCAGGTACATGCCGGCGGTACTCCTCCTGTGAATTTGGTGCCAAGAACATATTTCTGGCAAACATACTATGCCAAGCTAATTCGGTAATGATCCTCACTGGTAGCCTATAGTTAGTGTCAGCTCCTGCATAACAATCTTGTACAAAAATGTCACGCCCCTGTAAAAATCCCTGGACCCGGCTAAAAAGTTCATTAAACTTTTCGGGGCTATACGGGCGGTTATATTGTCCCCACCAAACATGATCCTGTGAACTGATTTCCCTGACAATAACTTTGTCATTAGCTGCTCGGGCTGTATGAATGCCTGTATTTACAACTAAAGGTCCTTGAGAGCTTAGAACTCCCTCTCGCCTGAATAAAGTTTCTTCATAAAGGGCTTCAACAGGCAAGTTCCAATAGACCTTGCGAAAATTGGTTAAGCCATGATTGCTGACCCCATAGTCGGCTCTCAACGCTGCAGCCTGCGTTTCTGCAGGTGTTTTGATATCTAAAATGTTATTCATAACCAATCCCTAACCAATTTGCGATCACCTATATAAATTTCATTGGGAGACGATGGATCGATCGCCCATTTTATACGCTCAATTCCCTCTATTATTTCCTTTGTGCTTCCAGCATAACTTAGGCGAAGATGACCTTCCATGCCAAATTCCTTACCAGGTACAGTAACGACTAATGTCTTTTCAAGAATAAACTTTGCCAACTCAACAGTGTTTTGAGCAATCGCTGATGGGCAATAGTTGCGAAAATCTGGTAGACAATAGAAAGTTCCTTGTGGTTCAATAACTTTTAAGCCATGAAATGATTTTAGTTCCTGCATAATGATATTGCGATTGTTCTCTATACTCAGCCGTAAATTCTCAACAATGCTCTGCATACCCAAGAGCGCTCCTTCTGCAGCAGATTGAAGCACAACAGAAGTGCAAGAGGTTGTCTGAGCCTGAACATTAAGCATTACATCTATCAATTTCCTGCTTGCAATCACCCAGCCAATTCGAAAACCCGTCATGCCATAAAGTTTAGATACGCCGTTTACCACAATAATCATGGATGATTCCAAATCTTGATTTGAGTATTTATAGGCAGAAGTTACCTGATGCCCATTGAACACTAATTTGTGATAAATATCGTCCATGACCAGATAGATTCGTTTTCGCTCACAAAATTCCACGATTTCAGCAATAAAGGTTTCAGAAAATATTATTCCAGAAGGGTTGTTAGGGCTGTTTACAATGATTGCTTTGGTGTAAGAGGTGACCGCTTGTTCAATATCTGACATGCGAGGATGGAAGGTTCCATCCTCTGGGGTTATTACCACCGGGACGCCATTAACCATTTTGATCATCTCGGTATAACTCACCCAATATGGTGCCAGAATGATGACCTCATCTTGAGGATTTACTACGCTAAAAAGAATATTAAATATTGATTGCTTAGCGCCGGCAGTCACAAGCACATTCTCTGGAGAAACCAACTTGTCATAATTCTCTTCTGTGTAGCGGATAATTGCTTTCTTCAAGCCTGGAGTGCCATCGGGAGGGGTGTACTTAATGTCACCTGAGGTTAATTTCGCTGCAGAACTAAGGATTGCTGTAATTGGAGCTTTGTTTTTGGGCTCTCCGATGCCCATGTTAATAACAGGCTCCCCTTTTTCGCGTAATATGCGTGCTTTTTCGTTCAGTGCAAAAGTAGGGGAGGGGGATATTGCCCTAGCTAGGTGACTTATCATCAATTACTTTCTCCTGAAAATCGCGTTATAGAATGGCTATTTGGTGATCTATGCTAGTTTATTCTTGAATACAAAACTCGTCAATGTGATTTTACTCCATGAGCCATTTACGCTATCCTTCTTGAAGAACCCTCAGGTATGGATTATGTGAAGCTTGTCCTATTGAAATCCGACAAAAGCCATATTGCGCCGGAATTTTATCAAAGCTATAATATTTGAGATACTACTCGAATGTTTTGACAAATCTAAGGAGAGATATATGACTGCGAAAATCATAGACGGTACCGCTATTGCAGGGGAGGTTCGAGCTAATGTTGCAAAAGATGTCGCAGCAAGGGTTGACAAAGGTTTGCCTGTGCCGGGATTAGCCACGGTGTTGGTGGGGGAAAATCCCGCTTCACAGGTTTATGTGCGCATGAAACAGAAAGCATGCGAAAAAGCAGGGATAAAATCGTTCGGATACAATTTGCCTGCAGACATATCTCAAGCAGAACTGGAAACCCTCGTATCTGAACTAAATGCCAATCCAGAAATCAATGGCATCCTCGTACAACTTCCATTGCCAAAAGGACTTGACGAGGAACGGGTATTAAATTCCATTAGCCTAGAGAAGGATGTGGATGGCTTCCATCCTGTAAATATTGGCCGGCTTGCCCAAAAAGGACGGAAATCATTATTTGTTCCATGCACGCCTGACGGTGTAATTTATTTATTAGATCAAACTGGTGTTCAACTTCAGGGTGCATCAGCTGTCGTACTAGGGCGGTCCAACATTGTGGGCATGCCTGTAGCGTTATTGCTTGTTGAGCGAGATGCTACAGTGACTATTTGCCACTCTCGGACAAAGAACTTAGCAGAAGTATGCAGATCCGCTGACGTCTTGGTAGCTGCCGTTGGTCGGCCTGAAATGGTTCGACGCGATTGGGTCAAACCAGGGGCTGTTGTTATCGACGTAGGCGTCAATCGCGTTGAGGATGCGAGCCTGGAGAAGGGTTATAAACTTGTTGGTGATGTCGCTTTTGATGAAGTTAAAGACGTAGCAAGTGCCATCACTCCTGTACCCGGAGGCGTGGGACCGATGACAATTGCCATGTTGCTACGTAACACTGTCAAAGCTGCAGATATTGCAGATAGAAACTAATCAATCATCAAGAATAGAAAACCGGGGTGCCCAATCACCCCGGTTTTCGTGATTAATTCGGTGAATTCTCAAATATCTCCCAGTATCCACGATCAAGCTCTTCATCGGTCAGATGTGCATACCTCTGAGTGACAGCAATGCTTTCATGCCGGGCTAACTTTTGTGCTAGTTTTAAATTTCCCCGTGAGCTGAGCATTACAGTGGTAACAAAATAATGCCGGAATGTGTGAGGAGTAATTTTTCCAATTTCATCCATTCCAAGCGATTCTCGAACTCTTTGTTTTACTATATTGCGTCCAGTTGTTGTGGTAATGGGTTTAATTTTTTTACCAGCCCCGCGATCATGCCTTGCAAAGAGAGGCAGAGCGGTTAGCGGTCTACCAGATGAACCATCCAGCTTGCCACGTGCGTTCAAGTACGAACGTAAAGCGGTAATGCTCCGCGTGGAGAAGCGTACGACAGCCAATTTATTCCCTTTGCCGAGAATCATTGCTTTTCCTTCATTCCAATCGATGTCTCCACGCTTCAAATTGCATGCTTCGTGAACTCGCAGCCCCGTATCTGCCAGCACAAGCATGAATGCACAATCCCGAAGATTACGCAAATATGAGTTTTCATCCTCTGATGGACTGTTTGCAACATTAATAGCATATTTAATTAATATGTCAATTTTATCTTGCCTAATTTGAGGGAGACTTCTTCCAGGACGTCTGGTTCGCTGCTGAATCAAGTTACGGATTTTTTGCAGGTTAAATCCCAAATAATCTTCGCCAACGGCGAACTTAATAAAACCCAGAAGGGCAGTGACATAAAGATTCTCTGTTGAGGGGGATAAATGCTTTAGATCTCTAATAAACCATTTCACAGAATCTATTGAGAGAGCTGAAATATGTATCTCTTTGGGGTCAATGTTTTGTTGATGAAGTGTATTACGGAAGGAGTTCAATGCGGTTGTATATGTTCTGGTGGTATTTTCACTCCGTGATTCTTCAATAATTTCTAAGTATGCATCTATGGTCTCGTTTATGCTTAGCATCGAATTTTCCTTATCATGTTTATGTTTATGATAATAATACTTATCGAAATCATAAACATAATAACTCCTCACCCCAGTTTTGTCAAGTAAGTTTCATTTACGATACAAGTTGTTATCTTTTATTTTCTGTGCCTAGCTCTACCTTAGGATTTGCAAATTCTGAAAATTTATGCCTATGGCTAGAACAAAATGCCCTACCCTGTTTTTGAGTACAGTGATCAGTCTAATGCATTGCATATCTTTCTGATATTTATTGCGTTCTGGCCTCGCTTAAAACTACAACAGTTAGGAAATACTGGTGAAAGCACGTAGATTATAGTACAATTGTTCTGGTAATTAATTGATGACTCACCCAAACAAAACTCGTATTTTTCTATGTATACCTCCTGAAACATGGATATTCTAAACAAATTCAAGGTATTATCGTCGTATAGTGGTTTGGAACTAGTTGAGGATATAGATTGTCAGCTTAATCCTAACACTCGGAAAAATAGTATAAGTAGAGCCGTCTTACCCAATGGAAAAATAATAAAATTAGCTAAAACACTTTTGACGTCTGCCTGTGAACGGAATTGCTACTATTGTCCTTTTCGAGCTGGTCGAAATTATCAAAGAGAAACTCTATCTCCGACACAACTGGCCAATCTAGTTTATAGTATGCACCAGAGTGGTAAAGTTGAAGGTATCTTTATAAGTTCGGGTATAGCTGGTGGAGGACAACGCACTCAGGATTTGATCATTGAAACAGCGGAATTATTGCGATATTCCCATGGCTACCAAGGATATCTGCATCTAAAAATTATGCCTGGCGCTGACTATGACCAAGTATTAAGAATGATGCAGTTAGCTAATCGAGTGTCAATCAATTTGGAAGGTCCTAATCAAGTGACTCTGAGTAAATTAGCACCTCATAAATCGTTTTATAGTGAATTAATAATTCCTTTACAGTGGATAGAAACCATCCGTAACACTCTCCCCAACCATATGGGCTGGAATTCACGCTGGCCATCATCAAGCACACAATTTGTCGTGGGAGGTGCTGATGAAACCGATTTAGAATTATTGGACAGATCAGAATCTTTATACACGCAATACAAATTAAGCCGTGTTTATTACTCCGCATTCAATCCAATTAAAGATACTCCTCTGGAAAATCACCCACCTGTTAATCCAACCAGACAATTGCGTTTATACCAGGCAAATTTCATGATCCGCGATTATGGTTTTCGTTATGAGGAATTACCTTTCAATAAGGATGGTTATCTACCGATCGATCATGACCCAAAAACACTTTGGGCGCAAATGAACTTAATGGACACTCCAGTAGAGATTAATACTGCCAACAAGCAAGAATTGTTACGCATTCCTGGAATTGGGATTAAAACAGCACAACGACTACTTAAGGCACGTCGAATCCACAAGATTAGCTCAATAGAAGATTTGCGAAAGCAAGGGTTACAATCGAATCGTTTTTTTCCTTACATACTCCTGGATGGGAAAAAATTACCCAGACAATTGAGCCTGGTTTGAATTCTGAATGCACACCGAAAAGGAACTTGCCTTCATGAGAGATAGTCTACGCATAGGAATTGATATTGGTGGTACGTTCACGGATTTTGTTATATTTGAACCGAAAAAACAAACAATTAAGACACTTAAGTTACTTTCAACACCTGAAGATCCTTCTGCTGCAGTACTGGATGGTTTGAGACAATTACTGAAGCAAGAGCCACATGATATATCAATTATCCATGGTTCAACTGTTGCAACAAACACCCTTTTAGAACGAAAAGGAGCGATAACAGCCCTGATCACTACGGCTGGTTTTCGGGATGTGTTACAGATCGGAAGACAAAATCGTCTCGAACTTTATGATTTCTTTTCCGACCCTCCCCCACCCCTTGTTCCCCATAATCTTCGTTATGAGGTAACAGAACGAGTAGATAATCAAGGCCAAGTGGTTGTTCCATTAGAAACTGATCAAATCGATGAATTAATATACAAACTAAATGAAGATAACGTAGAGGCAGTTGCGGTCTGCTTGCTCTTTTCATTCGCAAACTCAATGCACGAGAACTTTATTGCTAAGAAGTTGAGAGATGCCAATTTTGTTGCATCAGTTTCTTGTGAGGTGTTGCCAGAATTCCGTGAATATGAAAGAACAAGTACAACCGTTGTAAATGCGTATGTTTCACCAATATTGGATCGCTATTTAGAAAAACTTGAATCAGGAATTAAGGCTTTCCCATTTTCTCACACGAATTTATCCATCATGCAATCAAATGGGGGTGTAATTGGACTGGATGATGCTCGAAGAAACGGTGTCAGGTGCATCCTTTCGGGTCCCGCGGGAGGTGTCACTGGTTCCGAATACATAGCACGACAGATTCAAGAAGCCAGCAACTTAGAGTTGAATGATATCAAGATAATCACCTTTGATATGGGTGGAACTTCAACCGATGTCTCATTAATTGATGGTACAGCTTTTGTAACGACAGACTCTCAGATTGGAGGCTACCCAATACGTATCCCGATGATTGATATTCACACAATTGGAGCAGGGGGTGGATCGATCGCTTCTGTGGATATGGGAGGCGCGATGCGGGTTGGACCTGAAAGTGCTGGATCACATCCAGGGCCAGCTTGTTATGGTTTGGCTAGTAACCA
>CP070639.1:481745-504312 GCA_020354045.1 Anaerolineales bacterium
ATACCTTCTCCAGGCCAACGACTCGGTGCTTATTCGCGAGCTTGAGCTTGACTCACCCGGGCTGAGAGATCTCCGCCAGCAAGAGGTAGAGCTGGTTGTGCCGTTGATCAGCCAGGGCGAGCTGGTGGGGCTGCTGAACCTTGGCTCTCGCCTCAGCGAGCAGGAATATTCTATCCATGATATGCTGCTGCTGAACATGCTCGCCTCCCAGGCTGCCCCGGCATTGCGGGTCGCTCAACTGGTCCACCAATATCAAATGCAATCGCTCCAACGCCAGCGTATGGAGGCTGAATTGAGCGTGGCCCATTTAATTCAAAACACGCTGATCCCCCAAAATCTACCTGAACTACCCGGTTGGCAGTTTTCAGGTTTTTACCAGCCAGCGCGGGCTGTGGGTGGCGATTACTATGATTTTATCCAGCTCCCTGATCAAAGGTTAGGCATCGTAATTGGAGATGCCGCCGATAAAGGCGTTCCAGCGGCGTTGGTGATGGCCACCGCGCGCAGTCTTCTACGCTCAGTTGCGCCGGAAGAGGCGCAACCCGCCCAGGTGCTGGAGCGGGTGAACATCCTGCTCTACGACCACATCCCTACCAATATGTTTGTCACCTGCCTGTATATGGTTATCTCGATGGATTCAGGGCAAATCACTCTGGCAAACGCCGGGCATAACCTGCCATATCTAGCGCGGGAGGGCAGTATCAAAAAATTACACGCTACAGGTCTTCCACTGGGGATATTCCCCGATCAGAGCTACGAAGAAGTCCAGGCCAACTTACTTCCCGGTGATAACCTGTTCCTATACAGCGATGGATTGGTAGAGGTCCACAACTCCCAAGGCCACATGTTAGGTTTTGACGGCCTCGCCCAAATAATCGCTTCCCTTCCTGAGGAATCCAACCTGGTGAGCAATATTATCGCCGCCTACCAACACTTCGTGGGGGCCCAGGGGGAGCAAGAGGACGATATTGCCCTGGTAGCCATCCAGAGAAGTCCCCTTCCCTGAATTATATACTGCGAGCCTGCGCACTGCTCGTTTACATTGACACTTCCCAAATTCACCTTTTTTTGTTTGCCGGTGTGTCACAGGTGATATACTCAAGTGCAGAGAGGAGCAGCAGTGCTGAGGGCGACTCCCTGTGGAGCAGTAACTCGTTACGACCTTGCCCGCTCCCTGGCAGGCAAGGGTCGCTACTGGACCACCGCCTACCTGGTGGATGGTCTGCTCGTCGATACCGGCTGCGCGCACACTGCAGCTCAGTTCGCACAGGAATTAAGGGATATAACGATATCGCGCGTTGTGAATACGCATTCCCATGAGGATCACATCGGTGCCAACGGTCTCCTGCAGCGTCTGCATTCAGATCTGAAAATTTTAGCTCATCCGCTTGCTGTGCCGGTCCTGGTTGATCCGCGCCACAAACAGCTGCTGCACCCCTACCAGCGCCTGTTCTGGGGCTGGCCACAGGCTTGTAAAGCTCAACCGGTAAACGACGGACAGCTGATCGCCACGCAAAATTACCAATTCCAGGTGATCTATACAGCCGGTCACAGCCCTGACCACATCTGCCTGTATGAGCCTGACCAAGGCTGGCTATTCACGGGCGATCTTTTCGTGGGCGGAAAAGACCGCGCTTTGCGTGCTGGTTATGACATCTGGGGGATCATCGCCTCTCTGAAACGAGTTGCCTCACTGCCGCTGCAATCCCTGTTTCCGGGCAGTGCCAGCATCCCTGAAGACCCGCTCACAGCTTTACAACAAAAAATTTCTTATCTCGAGCAGCTGGGTGCTCGCGCGTTAGCCCTGCACCAGAAAGGTTGGAGCACATCTGCCATCACGCGAGAATTGTGCGGTAAAAGCTTGTGGGTAGAATGGGTTACCTTAGGACATTTCTCTCGCCGCAGGCTGGTGCTCTCTTTCCTAGGACAGAATCACGAACATTGAAGGACAGTAGCCGCGCCGCTGTGTGAACCTATTATTCAAGGAGTACTATGTCGGACACAAATCCCCAATCCACCAACCCCAATCAGCCAGACGCTGAGAATGAACCAGTTTGGACATTTCGCGGCTACCGCCTGCGTCCGAGCGAGTTTACCACCGCGATGGTACACTTTTTTCGTGCTGAGGTCTCCCGTGCCAATGTCTGGCGCCAGCGTCTGGATACCACCACGAATTGGGCGGTGGTTTCCACCGGTGCAGCCATCACGATTGCTTTCAACCAGACGGCTCACCACTCTGTCATCCTGCTGAACGCGCTCTTGGTGACCTTGTTCCTGTCGATTGAAGCGCGGCGCTACCGCTATTATGAACTATGGAGCTACCGCATCCGTTTAATGGAGACCGATTTCTTTGCCTCCATGCTGGTGCCGCCTTTCCACCCCGCTTCCGATTGGGCTGAAAGCCTGGCGGAAAACTTGTTCCATCCTAGCTTTTCCATTTCCAGCTGGGAGGCATTTGGACGTCGTTTGCGCCGCAATTATTATTGGATCTATACCGTGCTGGGCGCAGCCTGGCTGGCACGCATCGGATTGCTGCCCACCCAGGCAGTCAGTTGGGGAGATTTTTTCCAGCGCGCCGCTATAGGTAATCTGCGTGGTGAAATCGTCATCGCAGGCGCAGCGCTGTTCTTTCTGCTTTTATTCTTAACGGCTGTGTTCACCGTCGGTTTACACCAGGCCAGCGGAGAGATTTTACCTCGCTTCGTAGACCCTGAGCGCTACCCAGGCATAGCGCAGCTTTTCAGTGAAACTGGCTCCGTGACCCGTCCATGGTTCCGCCTCAGCCGGCGCCGGCAGCAGCTACTGGCTATGGTGATCACCGATCGCGCCGAGAATATTTGTCAGACGGTCTTCAAAGAGCTGGACCGGGGTGTAACTTCTATGCCCGGAACTGGCATGTATACTGGGAAAACCCACAACGTTTTGATGATCGCTCTGACGGTTACTGAGGTGCCGCACTTAAAATCCCTTGTAAACGCGCACGATCCGCAGGCTTTTATGATCGTTTTTCCCGCCAGGGAAATATTGGGGCGCGGTTTTATGCCTTTGCAGGAATAAAACGCAAAATTGTGGTCTCAAGTGCTCCATAGACCTACTGCAGCCCCCCAGGCCTATCCCGGCTCTCACTTGCTTTTAGCCAGGTCTCGATCTCCCCTGCCAGATCGGCGCCTACATTCGGTATGCTTTGCAACCCTTTGCGGCCCAGCTGCTGATACACCAGCCTGATATCCTGTTCTAAATCCTCGATCGCCCAGGCGGCTTTTCGGTAAGCCCATACCTTGTAAGCCGGTGCATCATCCAACTCCAATGCATAGCATGTATCGGCAAAAGTCTCCACCAGGCGTTTATTCATTGTCCGTTTGTCACCTGGGATCACCGCTCGCGGCATGCGATCGGGGAGGCCATACCCGGCACAGTATTCACGAATGCGCAGAGCGACTTCTCGCCAGGGATATCCCGAAGGCGCGTAACTGCCCGGGGGGTAAAACCGACGGTATAAAGGCAACAGCGCCGGAAAGCGATCTCCTAGAAAGTCCATAAAGTATTCCCGCTGCTGGTCCGAAAGGGTCAGGCCGCTGGCCAAGACAAATTGTCCGCCATGCTCAGCCGTCCAGCGTACCACGGCTTCCAGATTTTCTGGGCTGTCGCACAAGCCGGGTAATATCGGCATCATGCAAGTTCCAGTCGGGATACCCGCTGTTGCCAGTACCTGCATGGCCTCGAAGCGTTTACTGGCTGGTGGCGAAAGCCGTTCAATCTCGCGCACCTGGTGTGATTTGGGTGACTCGGGGGTGTCAACGATACTGAAAGCCACCACCGCTCGTGCCCGGCGATGGATTTCCTGTATCAGATCCAGGTCGCGCAGCACCAGAGGCGATCTCTCCAGGATAAATACCGGGAAGCCCATTTCCAGGCACACCTCCAGCATCTGGCGGGATTTCTTGAATTTTCGCTCGGCGGGTTGGTAATCCCCCGTAAAAACCATTTCGACAGGTGTACGGCTGAGCGCCCGACGCAGCAAATCCGGCGCATTCTCCTTCACCTTGATCACGTATGCAAAATCATCGACCGCCTCATAGGGAGCATATTTGCGCTCCCGGCAGTAGCAAAATTCACAGCCATGCTGGCAACCGATATAGGGGTAGGCGCTGTAGCGCGTCCAGAACCAATGATCGACATGCTTGCTCTTATTGAGGATTGTTTTGGGACGGTATGGAATGAATACAGACCGGCGAGACATGATTGACCTTTTCTCAGGGAAGCCGCGCCCGCTAAAAATTCATAGGTCAGTTTATGGCGCCACAAAATCCCATGGGTTGACCTTACCGTAAATATCACTGCGCAGCTCGAAGTGCAGGTGCGGTCCGCTTGAGTTGCCACTGCTGCCCAGCCCGCCGATCACGGTGCCGCGCCCTACACTTTGCCCGCAAGAAACACCCACAGCACTCAAGTGTGCATAGGCGGATTGCCAGCCATTGCCGTGATCCAGCACGATCAGAAAACCATAACCGTATTCACTCCAACCCGCGAAAACCACCACGCCACTGTCGGTGGCAAAGATGGCATTGCCCACCGAGCCAGCGATGTCGATACCCGGGTGCAGGGTCGGGCTGTAATCGTATCCCGAAAGGAACGTAGCCGAAGTAGGCCAGACAAAGATGCCAGTTCCGATGGCACCCTCGTACACATTGCCGCAGTATCCAGCACCGTAATAAGCCGCAGCAGCCGGGTTGTTGCGGGTGATGGCAGGTGGCCCCCAATCTTTCAGCTCACGCCGACCACCCGGTATGATCAACCAGGTGCCATCATCGATTAGCGTCTCGCCTTGTGCAATACTGGTCAGGTCAAGCTGGTTGCCTGACCAATCGATTATAGTTTTTGATTCGACTTTGAAGAAATTCGCCACGCCGTTAAGGCTGTCCCCCTCCTGCCACTGGTAATACACTCCATCGGTTGGCAGGATCACCAGTTCCTGGCCTGGTTGTAAAAACTGCGGATTATCCCTCAGGAGCTCATAATTACCCCACAAAACGGTTTCGGGTTTCAGGTTGTAATTCTCAGCAATCAGGAACAGATTATCCCCGGTCTGCACCGTGTAGCTGGTGACGTCTACTCGCGGACGGTTCGGGATGATGGTATCCAGATTGGCATATCTGCGCACACCACCATCAAAAGGGCTCTCTTGCAGGGCCATTTCACCTAGTACGATTTCATCTGAGTCCGGGTCCGTTTCCGGGTTGTCATGATTAATCGGGGTGGCCTGCGCCGCCACTGGAACACTGCCAGAAGGCACCCTACCTGCACAGGCAGCAACTCCAATCCCAATGAATACGACCATAGCAGCCAGGAGGAAGCGTGTAGTTTTAATTTTGGGCATAGGTCTTAATTATAGTAGAGCTTTCCCGAGGAATAGATTAAAGCTTTGTAATTGAATCATCAGGTATTACCATAATCTGTATCACACGAAATTCGAATTGGTCTATTCATCATGCCTGTTCCAAAACGTCCCTCACGGATAACCCCTAGAACCGCGATCAGGGTATAAAAATATATCAGCAGCACGAACATGCAGCTCCCGGAGTAGACCTCTACCAGGAAAGCCGCAACTCCATAAATTAGAAACATTGGAATACCGTAGCACAGGATCGGTCTCCACATATTGAAACGACTTGAAGCTGTGGGTAGTGATATTTTTGGCATAGATTCCCACCCGGATGAACTTGAAACCACAACAGCATAGCAAGAATCAATCAAGTGGTCAACAGGATTCAAGCGATCCTACCACCTTCTTACCGCCTGGGAATCAAGGTGCACGGTTTGGAATTATAGGCTGAAGGGACAAGCTTTATGGGAAAAACGGCCACAGGAGTGGCAGGAAAATCATCGAGACGATAAAAAGGAAGACGGTTAGAAGAACACCCACCCGTGTGTAATCAAAAAATTTATAGCCTCCAGGACCAAAAACCAGCACGTTGGCTTTATGCCCTACGGGTGTGATGAAGCTGGTCGCGGCCCCGATTACCACAGCCATAGTAAAGGTCAAAATGTTGGCATCGATACCCAGGGCTGTATCGACTGCAATGGGGACCATCAAAACGATGGCGGCCGCGTTGGACATGGGCTGGGTGATGAGAGCGGAGAGCAGGTAGATACCAGCCAGCAGGGCGTAGGGTCCATAATCGCCAACTGAACCCAACAACAAATTTGCCAGGTATTGTGCTGTACCGGAGTTCTCCATGGCTGTCCCCAGGGCAAGCATGCCACCCACCAGGAAGACGGTACGCCAGTCGATACTCTTATAGGCATCATCCATCGAAAGGCAGCCAGTCAGTACCATCAAGACTGAGCCGATCACCATCGCGGTGGCAATACCCAGATTGGTGAAGATCGCCATAGCGATCACCAGCAGCATAATACCGGCTGCCAGTGGCGCTTTGGCAGTGCGATGGCGTGTGCCAATATCCACATGCTGCAAAACCAGAAATTCATTACCATCATTAAGCGCAGCCACGCGCCCAGGATGGCCTTGCAGCAACAGGGCATCGCCAAAATTGAGCTTCACATCCCGCAGTCGCTCCGTGATCACGTCGCCGTGGCGCCAGATCGCTAACGCAGTAAAACCGAAACGATCTCGAAATTTTGTTTCCTTTAACGTGCGTCCTACAATTGTGGAGCGCGGTGACAGAGTGGCCTCAAAAATGTAGGAATCCTTGGTATCCAGGTCAGCCAGCCTGATATCATGACCTGGTTCGATCACTAGGTTCAAGTCCGCCTGAGCCGCGCTCAGGTTATGCACCTGACCTTCCAGGATGAGATGGTCGGATTCCTCGATTACAAAGTCGCGGTGCAACCTGCTGATCAAATCCCCGTTGCGGTGGACAGACAACACGTTCAGGTCGTATTCCGCGCCCAGGTTCGACTCATACAGGTTCTTCCCTATTAATAGGCTTTGAGGGCCTACCTGCACTTCGCTGATATAAGCTCGCATTCGATTTAAAACCTGCGGGTCTGAGGCAGTTTCGCGCACTGGCAGCAAATGCCTCCCAATCAGCACCATATAAGCAATCCCGGTCAGCAGCACAATGCTCCCCATGGGGGTGATTTCGAAGAAACCAAAACTGGGCAGGCCGCGTGAAACCAGGATGCCCTGCGCCAGGATATTGGCTGGTGTGCCGATCAAGGTCATCTTGCCGCCCAAAAGCGAGGAAAAAGCCAGGGGTATCAGCAGCTTGGAAACCGGTATCTTGGTCTTTTCGGAGATGCCTATCACTGCCGGCATCAACACCGCTACTGCACCGACGTTATTCATAAAAGCCGACATGATGCCGCAGATCAGCATGATCACGGCGATGAGGCGCATCTCACTCGCGCCTGAAAGCCGCAAAATCAAAGATCCCAGCGCATCAGCTACACCGGTCTTAAACAGCCCACCAGAAACGATGTACACTGCCCAAATTGTGATCACTGCCGGGTTGGCAAAGCCATCAAATACCTGCTCCTTGTCGACCAATCCCGTAACCGAAACCAGCAATAGCACAATTAAAGCAATTAGATCGACGCGCAGCTTCTCTGTGGCAAACAAGACCAGTGCCATAAAGATAATACCAAGCGTGAGTCCGATCTCGAGAGTCATAATGCAGCACCTTAAGTAGATTTGTTGAGGCAAGGACAGGTGTAGTCCACACTCGTTGTCCCGGGAAAATTATAAACCAAGTTGGTCATTTTTGTTCGGATAATACCCTCCCAATTCTAGCGCAATTACAGGCTGATTACAGTATTGTCGCCTACCATGAAGACGGCTGCCTGCTTGTTTGCGGTGAACCCATCGGTCAGGCATTACGCTGTAAACACCTGTTGGCTGTAGGACAGTTCATCTCGGCTGGGCTATCAGATAGAGCAGCCATCCGCACACAACACAGCGGTGGCATTGTAAAGATTGTTCACCCTGATCAATCCCAGACAAATCCAGCCGAAATTCAAATAGGCCAGGGCACCTTCCAAGTGGTATGGAATGGTCCATTAAGCGGAAAATACTGCGCAGCACATCCCATGCCCCCATAATCAGTTATAAATTCACACCCATTTGCAGTTGAGATAACGTATCTTGTTGAAAGCCCGCCTTTTCAAACAAACCGCCTACTTCCACCGGGCAGAGCGCAGGCACACTCCACACTTTGCCCGGGTGCTTTTCGAGCGTGGCTCTGATCAGCTGGATAGCCTTATGTTGATTGCGCCTCTGGGGTTCTACCACGACGCCGCGGATGGCAATGCGGCGCGCCTCGGGATCTGAAATCACGATGTAAGCACCTTCCAGGGCATAGGCCTTGTTAGGAGGACCATGCTGTGCCAGAGACTCACCTGATATTTGCCAGGGTAAATTACTCAGCCCATACGTTGTAACCGCCTGAGCTGCTAGCCGGATATCCACTTCCTGCAGTTTCTCCACGTTGGAATTATTTACCAGCTCAGGAAAAGACCCCGAATAACTGCACAGCTTTCGCTCAATGCGAAAACCACAGCCCTGGTATAAGCGCACAGCGGGAATGTTTTGCTCAATCACTTCCAGCACCATGCTTCGGTCACCACGCGCCCTGGCCTCTGTTAGCAGCTGCACCATACAGGCAGTCCCAATACCTTGGCCTCGTGCCTCAGGGATGAGGCTCATGCCTGCCAGCCGGCTGGTCCAGCCCCGCCGAGCAATCAGGGCCACCCCCAGCGCTTGCTCCCCCTGCCAGATGACCCGGCTTTGGCTGAGATCCAGGCCATCCACATGAACCATGCTCATGAAACCGGCAAGAGAGAGCTCGATCGGCACAAAGTAGCCGGTAAAGCCACGGTTCAGTAACCCAACTGCACTCTCCAAACCGAAATCAAGTAAGGGGCGAATCTCAATATCCATGGAAGCTTCTATTAGTTTTACCACACAATGACTCAATTATTCTGGGTTCGGGAGCCAGTTACGCACTACTCACCTGTGTAACAAATTCACCGCATTAGCCTGAACCAAGGTCCCACAGGTGGGTGGTCTCATAAACATACTTGAGCAGCAACCTGTGGGACAATTGGCGAGCGAGCCAGGCAGGAAAACTGAAAACCCTGCTTGAATCAGTTGGACCTTAGAGGGCACCCCATCAAGGTCAGACTGGGAGATTAGCCTCCTGCCAATTGCGGGCCAAGCAGCGCTTCCAGCATTCCCAGCACATTTTCATCGCCTCCAAGGTAAAGCACGATCAGGGTGCCTTGATGGAAGAAGTGCGGTGTATCCAGCCACATCATCATATGCGTACCAACACTGGAGCCATCCGCAGCGATCAGCTGCGCCTCAGCTTGGGCGGAGGCCTCATCGGGATATTCATATACCTGCACCTCGCCACCCAGGAGCCTGATCAACTGCCCCTGAACTGAGAAAAAATCTTGCTGCACATCACCGATAGATTCAACCGTCGCACCCGTGGAACTCAGGCTGTTCATCAGGCGTTTGGTATCGGTCATATCCCCCCCAAACAATACATCTACAGGTTGGGGTGTCTCGATCACATTCGCATTGCAGGCGGATAGCATTAAAACTACCAACAAAAAGATACCGAGTAGAATTGAGCGTTTCATATAATATTTTCTCCATCGATCAGTATTTTTCGAGTATTTACTCGTCGTCAATCTAAGACGTTCTTATTCAGCTTTTTGTTTCCGATAATTATTATGCCATTTAGCGATTTAAAACACATCCTGCAAGGGTCCATTTGCGCTACTTCTTAAGTAGGAATTTGGCAGTCATGACCCCTCTTTCTCGCCATTGAGCATCACTACATACGCGCTTCCCATGTAATATAGACAATTAATCCCTTTAATGGTAAATTATTTTTTACAATACATACTGCGCCCGTGGTTATGCAATGGTAAGGCAGCCTTAGGCAACCACCCCATCTTTACCCCGATCTCAGCTGTAAGTGATAATTTTCATCTCGACCTTGAGCGCATCACTGGCTAAGGCTTGCACCGTTCCGCCTGCATCCTCCACCCGCCTCAGTCAGCCTAATTTTCAACAAAGGAGTGTATGTCATGATTCTTGTAAGACAGGTTTTTCAGATAAAGTATGGTCAAATGGACAAAGTGCTAGCGCTGCTTAAGGCAGCCGAGGAGAGCATGCAAGGCTCCTCCTACATTTCCCGTGTCCTCACCGATATCAGCGGCAAAAATTTCACCCTGGTGCTCGAGATCAAAGCAGAAAGTATGGAAGCGTGGTGGAACACCATGCAGCAGAATTTCCAGGATCCTGAAAGGCGAGCACAGTCAGATCCGCTTATGGAGTATGTTGAATCCGGCTATAAGGAATTTTATACGATCGAATACGAAGCAGAAAACTAAGCACGTCTGGTTTGCCTTGTAAACTAGGGAGGAATGCAAACAAAAATCGGTCTATTGGGGGTTGCCATCCGCAATAGACCGATTTTTGTAATTTTTTCTTTTTATCTCATCTGTGCGATGCAGCTGGCCTCAGGTTCCTGTTGCGGGTGGTCGAGAAAACCAATCATCATGCTCATTGGGCACGGGTCTGCCAGGCTGGCGCCATGACCAATCCCCGGAAACACATAGGCGAAAGCGTTCTTGAGCGTCTCGGCCGCCTGGAATCCCCAGGCCGGTGGGGTGATTGGGTCAAACTCGCCACTTAAGATTAACGCGGGCACCTCGCTTTCAACTGGCTGGTTGGCGCTTGCCTCGGCTATCCCTGCCGCCCAGACGGCACACAGGCGGTAAGCTAACCCCCCCAGGATAGAATTTGCGTACATCCCAGACAGCTCAGGATAGCGACCCAGCTCCGCTTCGAATGCCGCCTGCGAGCTGAAAGCCAGCTCCTCGTGGCACTGGACCGAAAACATCATCCCCCGGCTGGCGATGCTTGCCATGGCCAGCATCGCGCCGTAGACCTGATCAATATAATTGAAATCGCCCTCGCTGACGTCGTAAATGATGCGTGGGATGAAGTAGCGCAGCTTGCTGTCATAGAGCATCTGGAACACTATCGCCAGCAGGACATCGCCTGAAAGGCGCACTTCAACACTTTCCCAGGTGATTGGATCGTTGATTTCGCGCGTGACAGGCTCAGCGTTCAAACGTTCCACGATTTCGAATAAGACCACCTCCAGGTCAGGAAAGTTCTGCGCACAAACCGAGTTCGCCGTACAGCTTTCGAAAAGAGCGCTCAGGCTCCTGTTATAATTCGCCATCCCCGCAACATAGAGATCAACATCGGGTGGATAGACTGCATCCAGCACCACGCTGCGCAGGTCGGCGGGGTAGCGACGCATCACCTCCAAGGCCAGGCGCGTGCCATAAGAGCCTCCCCATAGATTAATCTTTTCGTACCCTAAAGCCAGGCGTAACTCGTGAACGTCTGCTGCACTGCTGAAACTGTTGTACGCTGATAGATCAGCGTTTTGCGCCAAACGATCCCGGCAGGCTTTCAAGGTCTCAAAAGCCAGTTCAGTGACTTCCTCTTCACTTACGGGCTGCCCCTCCAATTGCCGGTCGAGCAGTTCCTGGCTCAGCTGGGTGAACTCCTGGCAGTCCAAGGCCGGCTGTGATAATCCAATCCCGCGCTGGTCGAACACGATCAGCGAGCGCCCGGTGGCAAAAACCGGCTCAGACAGGAACTCGTACTGCCCGGCGATGGTTTTCAGTATGCTGGCTCCCGGACCGCCAGACAGGTAGATCACCGGGTCAGGCTGCCTCGGGCCTCCGGGAGGGTGGAAAACCGCCACCGCCAGACGGAGGGTGCCTCCCTTCTCAGGAGTGTCGCTCACCCGGTTCTCGTAAACGGGCAGATAGCCACACTCCACATCCACACCTTCCTCTAAGTCTTTTGGGAGAGCGAAAGGGCACGCGCTGGGTCGCAAGACCCCAGGGATATCCTCACCTGCCAGGATTGCTGGGCGGACAGTAGAGCGCACCGTGGAGGTTGGGGCTGCAGTACTGGCAGCCCCGGGTCCACAGGCACTCAATACCAGGCTTATCAAGCAGATAATGAGCAAGATATTTTTCAACATCAGGTCACCGGTCTGCCAAGCGCAAACGCCAGCCAACCAAACCCAGGACGATCAGCACACCCACCAGCAGCGCGGCCGCGTTCGTCCATACCTGCAGCAAGGGGATCTCACCAGCCAGAGAGTATCCGAGCATCTCTACCAGAGCCGAGGTCGGCAGGTAGTCAAGCAAGTTATCCACAGCCGGTAGCCAATTGATCCCAGGCAGAATCGCCATCACTGTCAGGGCTACCACTAAGAGCAATATCAGGCCACCCCACATGCTCGCGGTGGTCGGGCTATCGGAGATGATGCCCACCAGCAGACCAATAGCTACCGCCAGTGCAGCCCCGAGCACGACAGTTAGCAATGCCAACCCCCAATGGACGATCAGGTAAGCGTTGAACAGGAACAAAACCACGGCCGCCAACAGGCAGTAAAAAGCCCCGGCCAGCGCCTTGCCGATCACCACTTCAGAGATGCGGGCTGGTGAAACCAGCAGCATATCCAGCGTATGCGCCTGCCGTTCTTCAACAAACAGCAACGGGACCAGTGCGATGCCCATGGTAAAGAGGATGATAGAAAAGCTCAACATGGACATCGCTGATTGCCCCTCTGGTTTTGCTGGCGGGTACAATGACTGTTCGGCAAGCTGGATATGCACCTGCCCCCAGGTCGACTGTCCCAGCTGCTCTTCGAAGAAAGCCACGCGTTGACTCACGGTCTCGGGGTCAGCCCAGTGCACCACGAACGCTTCCAGCTCAATCACCTGCGCGCTGCCTGCCTGCTGGTCAAAATCTTCCGGGACTACCAAGCCCAAAAATATCTCCGGCGAGCTGGTAACTGTTTTCTGCATCTCTTCCAGCGAGTCAGTGATGCCCAGGCGCAGATCATCGCTGGCAGCCAGCCCCCGCAGGATGGTCGAGCGACCCTGATCATAAACTATAGCAGCCGGTGCATTGCGAGAGCGCAGCAGTAACGGCAAGGCTTTGTTAGAGAGCAGCAAGATGGCTGTCCCCATCATGATAGAGAGGGCCAGTTTGCTCTTGAGCGTGGCAAGGATATCTTTGGAGGCTATTGCCCAGATAATCCGCCAGGCATCACGATTACCAGCGGGGAGATCGTCGCCCCCCCCACCGACGAACATCTCGCTCTCCACCACTGCAGCCTCCGCTACCATCGCCGTTCGGGGAGACCGTTTGGTGAGGGAGGCCAGCCAACGTGTGGCTGCCTCCAAGAGCGGGAATGAGCTTGTTTCTTCCATGTAGGTTGCAGGGACTGATCTTGCTGGTTGGCGATCCTGGCGGCGAACCAACCAGCCTACGAGAAGCATCACCCCAACCGCCCAGGCCACCAGCCAGGCCAGTTGGAGCAGCACAGTGCTAGCCGAGAAAGCCGCCGCAGCCGAGGCGCGCAGCAGATTTAGATAGACCACCGTCGGAACAAAGCGCAATACATTAATCACTGTATCAGGTATCAGCCCTCGCATTAAGATGAGAAACACGGGTAGGAAGAGCGGCAGGATGAAAATCCAGGCTATCATGGTCAGCTGTTCGCGTGATTCGATCAGGCTGCCCAGCAGCAATCCGATCGAAATGACGAATAGAGCGCCCAGCACCGTCGATAGTACAGCCAGCCACCAATGGATGTACAGCCAGCGATAGAAAACCAGCGCGATACTAGCTCCCAGCAGACAGTAGAACAGACCGGCAATCGCCTTGCCAGCCACCAGGTTATTTGGATTGGCTGGGGAGACCATCAGCATATCCATGGTGCGCGTTTTCTTCTCCTCCAGGATCAGGTGTGGGATCAACAGCAGGCCCACCATGGTGACCACATATACCAGGGAAATCCCGGCTGAGGTGCTCACGCCAGTCGAATCAGGCGCTAAATAAACCCGTTCTTGCAACACGATCGCGACAGGTTGCCCCAGCTGGAAAGCAACTTCATCTTCGATCAGGCTGAGCAGCTCCTGTGCATCCTCCGGCCTGACCCAGTTCAACACATAACCCTGCAGCTGAGCCTCTCCCCCAGTACTGACTGCCTGGTCAAATCCCTGTGGGATGACCAGGCCAAGTTCGGGTATATCCGCCTTGGTCAGGGCTCTTTTCATGATCTCTTCACTTGGGTAAGTGCGCACATCGAGCACCTCGCTGTTTTCCAGGCGGGCGACCAGCACCGAGTTGCCCGCATCATAAACCCGTACGAAAGGCGGCTCTCCCCGGGTGCCTAGGATCGGCAGGTAATAATATACGAAGATCATCGGTAAAGCAGTCAACAGCACTGCCAGGGTGTTCTTATTCTTCAACGCCTCCACAATATCCTTCCAGGCGATGGCCCAAATGATGCGGGCATTCCTGCGCAAGCGGCTGCTTAGCGGTGGTTTGATTTGCGTGTTCATAGTTTTTCCTACCTTCTGCTGTTGTTGGTTACCAGCAGCTCAACTTTACTCCAAAAGCAAACTTCCAATTAACCTTCACTTCATTCCAGAGGATAATGACCGTCCGGTCAACTGGATGAACACATCCTCCAGTGTAGTTTCCGAACCAGCGCCATACTGAGCCTTCAATTGCGCAGGCGTATCCAGCGCCACGATTCGACCTTCATCAAGGATCGCCACCCGGTCACATAACCGGTCAGCCTCTTCCATATAGTGTGTGGTCAGGAAGACAGTCACCCCTTGTTTTGCCAGGTCTGCGATAAAGGCGCGGATATCACGGGCTACCTTTGGGTCCAGGCCGCGCGTGGGCTCATCCAGGAAGAGCACCTTTGGTTGGTGCAGGATCGCTCGTGCAATCAAGAGGCGCTGCTTCATGCCGTTGGAGAAACGCTTGGTCTTCTCTTTTTCCCGTCCAGAGAGACCCACCATGGCCAGCACCTTGTCCACTCGGGATTGGTGGATGCCATACAGGCGAGCTGTAAAGGTCAGGTTATCGCGGGCGGAGAGGCGTTCGTAGATATTTTGGTATTCAAACACCACCCCAATTTGCGGCTTAAGCGCCTCGCGCTCAGTGACAACATCGCAACCAGCCACGCAAGCAGAACCCAAGCTGGGCCGCAGCTGACCGGTCAGGATCTTAATGGTCGTGGTCTTGCCAGCTCCATTGGGCCCCAAAAAGCCGAAGATCTCACCCCGTTCAACCTCGAAGCTGATGCCCTGCAAAGCTCGCAGACCATTGTAGTCACGCACCAGTTCATGCACCTCAATAGCTGGCTCAATGCTACCTATACGAGCTTGGATACTTACCTCGTTTTGGACTTGTTTCGTCATGGTATTCATGATATTTCTCGCTTTCAGGTTTAGAACTCCTTGTTTATGTTGGTAATTTTTCTTGTCTATACTATATATAATGTAAGGATACTATGCAACAAAAAAGCGCCAAACGGCGCTGGGGGGAGCTATATGGAGTTTTCAGGAGGTTGAATGGAGCGCATTGGTGCGCAGGGAGACCCACCGTAGTGGGTCGGCTAATACCCCAGCAGGTCGCTCAGTTCACGTGCTGCGGATTTGCTGAGCGGGATTTGTGTGCCATTCGCGTCATTCAGGCGCAGGCTGAAGCTGTTGCGGGTGAAGGGGATCACTTCTTTCACATGTTGCAAGTTCACCAGGAAGCCGCGATGGGCGCGAAAAAAGCCGCTGCGACCCAGGCGCTCCTCCAGCTCAGCCAGGGTGAACTGGGTGGGCAGTTTGCCGTCCAGGGTAATTAAAAAGGCACGCCCTTCTTCAGCTGAGGCATACAGCACTTCCGCCGGATTGAGCAGGATGACCTTTTTGTCCTCCAGCTTGGCTGGAATCTTAAAAGGGAAGCTGGCTGCCTGCTCTTCCTGCGGATGATGGGTCTCGGTGATCTGGCCCTGGCGCAAGACATGAATCTTATCGCAAAGTGAGTCCAGGTTGGTCTGGTCATCGGCCAGGATCAGGACGGACTTCCCTTGCTCGGCAAAAGCGCGCATCAAACCGCTTAACAGCCCGACCGTGGTCTGGTCACAGCGGCTGAAAGGCTCAAACAGCAGCAGGACCTGAGGAGCATGCAGGATAGCCCGCCCAAAAGCCAAACGCCGCAGCAGGCTTGTAGACAGCTTATTTAAGTTCGCGTTGGCCTGGTCGCGCAGCCCGACCTGAGAAAGCACTTCTCCAGCTCGCGATCTGGGCAACCCGTATAACCTGGTCTGGAACTCCAGGTTTGCCAGTGGAGTAAGATGTTTGTAGACCGCATCCTCGGTAAAAAGGATGCCCACCACCTGGCTGAGCTGGTCTTTTTCCAGGAAAGGATCAATCCCTGCCAGCTGCAGGGTGCCAGCCGTGGGACGTGTCTTGCCAGTGAACAGGTCAAACAAAGCCCTTTTACCGCTACCAGCCGGTCCGACCAGAGCGGCGATCTCCAGCGCTTCCACCTGCAAGCCCGGGATATCGATGACCAGATTGCCGCCAATTGCTTTCTGTAGGTTTTTGAGTTCGATCATCTTCCTGTTGGTTGTCCGCTGGATCTGATAAAACTGTGTCTTGGATACAGAATTATTGTAGCATCATTTTGGTGAAGTCATCAGCTGCGAATATATTCCCTACAAGTTGGAACTAGAATGATAAAATGTATGTGTATTGCCAGGGTAGATTTTTTTATGCGACTCGCTTTATGCATCCACAAAGAATCAGTGAGTGCCAATAGAAAATATCTGCTCCCCCAACATATTCCTATCTGACCAGTAAAGAAGCTAAACCGGGCCCAATCCGCAAAGCTCGTGGTATTGGCGATTTTCCAAATGCTTGCCCAGCAAAGTGGCCGTTAACATTTGATCATGGAGGAGGAGTTATGAATGCCTTGCGTCGCACACTTGGGGTGTTGGTGATGGTTGCAGGAATACTTGGCCTGGTGCTCAGCCTGGCCGGGTTGATTTCGGTATGGGTGGCCAGACCTACCGTGGCAGGCTACGTTGAGACGACCATCCAAACACTCGATGCCAGCCTCCGTACCAGCCAGAAAGCGATGGAGGTCACGGGTCAGGCATTGGGAGCCACTGTTGACAGCGTGGATGCGCTCTCAACCATGTTGAGCACCACAGCTGCCTCGGTAGAAGATACCAAACCGATCTTGGAGCAGATCAATCTCATGATGGGCGAGACGATGCCTGCCACATTGGATTCTGCTAGCGACTCGCTGAAGACCGCCCAACAGGCAGCCGTGGTGCTGGAAAGCGCTATAAAGTCGCTGGAGAATTTCCGCACCGTGCTGAGCGCCACGCCATTTCTAAGCTCCCTGGTTGAGCAACCCGAGCAAACTTATGACCCGCAGGTGCCTCTAGCCGATTCGCTAGGCGAGCTGGCGACCACGCTGGAAGACCTGCCAGCTACCTTCACCGAGATGTCGGTAAACCTGGGCAAGGCTGACAATAACCTGGTGACCATCCAGGGAAATCTCACCACCATGTCCGAGAGCGTTAGCCTGATCTCAGTTAGCCTGAGCGAATACCAGTCCATGATCAGCCAGTCGCAGTCTTCCATGGATAACCTGATGGGTATGCTCACCAATATCCAGGACAACCTAGCCAGAATCTTAGATGGGGTGGCAATGGTGTTCAGCCTGTTTTTCCTCTGGCTGCTGGCTGCTCAGGTAGTCATCCTCAGCCAGGGTCTGGAGTTGTACCGGGGCATAGCTGGAGGATTAGAGAGCGGTGAGGGCTAAACACTGCCTCCCATGATAGAATCCATAACAGCCCGTATTAGCCAACGAACACTCTCAATAAGGAAAACCTTCATGGCACTCACCCTCGATACAACCCTTGGAGAAATCATCGACAATCCTCAGGCCAGGGCCATCCTGGACAAGCACCTCCCTGGCGTTTCTAACAATCCGGTAGTAGCAATAGCACACGGCATGCCCTTGAATTTCATCCTCACCCTGCCACAGGCAGCACAGTTCGGCTTAACCCAAGAAAAAGCCGAGGCGATCCTGGAGGAAATCAACAAACATCTTTAAAAGCAGCTAGCAGCAGCGAGCAGCCGATTGACAGGCTTTCTTCAGTCTATCTGTCGCTTTCGGCGCTACGCTTAACGCCTGTGACTTGAGCGGGGGTGGCTGCTCTGTCCTGGCAGGACCCATCATGCCGCCGACCGCGGTAGCCGTCGACAGAGAAGGCACAGTTGACGCAGCCGTGACCGCCGTGATCCCTGGTGCAGCCCAGGTAATTACCTTACCATAGCTCGTTATTCCAAGCGTATTCAGACCTACAAGACGCCCGTGTGATGTGACAACAGTCACCCACATGCGTCTATGGGTTCTAAGCAGCTATTCACAAAGCTCAGCCATGATTTGTTCAATCGTCATCGAGCTCCCCACGGACCAGGCGGATTCAAACCCGTCAGGCTCTAGTCGGGCGCGCAACATGTCCAGGTAGCCCTGGTATTCTGCCTGGTCATTGCTACTCATTTGCGCCCCCATGGCTTTCCGGTACTTTTCTGCAGCCGCGAACAAAATTGTTGCTCTGGCAGGTTGATGCACCACTATCGCGATTCCTGCCAGCGCACCCAGGCAGTTGGCGATACCCTGCTGGTTGGCCTGTTGCACGGCAAGGCGCAGGCTTTCGAGAAAGAATCTCTCAGCCCGTTCATATCGCCCGCTGGCACGCTCAAGCAACCCCATGATTTCCAGGGCATAACTGGTGGTCCACTGGATTTCCAGTTCTCGCGACAGCTTTAAGCTCTGCTCCAGGAAATGCAAGGCACTATCATGCTCTCCCTGGCGGTAAGCTGTGCGCGCCAGATTCACCCATAAGCTGGCGAGATTACGCTGGTCATCCAGGTTTTTGAAAATCTGCAGGGCTTTTTGAAATAAGGTGTTTGCTTCATCCAGAGCACCACGGGCATACGCGCCCATACCCAGAACCTCGTGAGCATAGGCGATCGGGCGCGGTGCGCCAACCTCCTCAGCCCGGGCTATAATCTCCCGCGCGAGCGACTCGGCGCGCGCCTGGTCACCTTGATAATGGGCAATATATGCCTGCACCCCCGATGCAAAGATCACACCGCGTTTAACCCCCAAGGCCTGAAAAATTGCCAAGCTTTGCTCAGCTTGATCCGCGGCTCGCGGGTAATTGCCCTGGAAAAAATTCGCCTCAGCTTGGCTTGAGATCGCTTGGGCAATCCCGCGCCGGTCACCCAGCTCTTGCTTGAGCTTCAGGCATTCTCGATAGTACCTGTGCGCCTTCTGAAAGTCACCCTGGTCTTTGGCCACATTTCCCAGGTTTTGTAGCGTCTCCGAGATACCCGGTCTATCATTTAGCACACGGTATAAAGACAGGGCTTCTTCCAAGAGCTCACTGGCGCGTGGATACGCGCACAGGTTAAAAGCCACCAGTCCCAGGTTATTGAGGGCCTGCGCGGCCAACAATTTGTCCTCTAGCTGCTGACCAAGCCTCAGGCTTTCTCCCAGCAACTCCTGTGCCTGCTGGTATTGCCCGCGATCACGAGCGATCATACCGAGATGCCCCAGAGCTTTTGCCACTCCCTCCTGGTCATCGATCTCACGCCTGATGTCCAGGCTGTGTGAATGCAGCTCGACGGAGCGCGCATAATCACCCTCGTATTTTGCGATCTCACCCAGCGCTTCCAATTCGCACCCGATACCAAACTTATCCTCGAGTTCCTTGAATAAAGCCAGGCTTCGCTGGTGTAAATCGCTGGCGCTGGCGTAGTCGCCCTGATGTAACGCTAGCATGCCAGCCCCGCGCAATCCATGCGCCCGCAGCTGAGCAGAGGCGTTGGGGGTGTGCGCGAGTGCCAGCTCTAAACGAGCCCGACCTTCACTTAATGCTCCACGGATTTCCCAGTAACGCCAGAGTGAGACTGTCATACGCAGCAGTTGTTCAGCGCCATCTCGATTTTGTGCTAACCACTCCATGGCAACGCGCAAATTGTCCTGTTCCATATCCAAGCGGTCTAAGCAAAAACCCTGATGCGGTCCAGACAGCTCGCTACTCGCACGCTCTGCCATGATCGTGAAAATTTGGGCATGCCGGCGGCTGAATTCATCCAGCTCGTGGCTCTCCACCAGCCGCACCTGCGCGTACTGGCGAATGGTCTCCAAAAAATAGTACCTTTCCCGACCTTCCTCAAACTCTGCAATCACCAGGGATTTATCTACCAGGTTTGCCAGCAGGTCAAGCACCTCGAAATCTTCAAATTGCCCGCCCGTGCAAATTTGTTCTGCGAGTGGCAGGGTCCATCCACCAGCGAAAACTGACAGACGCCTGATCAAGGCACGCTCATTTTCAGGCAGCAGGTCATAACTCCAATCGATCAGGTTGCGCAATGTTTTCTGGCGTGAGACGGTATTCTGGTTGCTGACCAGCAGGCGAAAACGGTCATCCAGCCGGGCGGCGATATCACCCACCGATAAGACACGGACGCGCGCTGCAGCCAGTTCAATCGCCAGGGGGATCCCATCCAGCTGGCGGCAAATTTGCGCCACTGCCATGGTGTTATCTTTGGTCAAAGCAAAGTCATTCTTGACGGAAAGGGCGCGCTCCACAAAAAGTTTGACTGCTTCAAACTGCATCAGGTTCTCAAGCGCCATCTCATCGCTGGATTTCGGCAAGGACAGTGTAGGTATCAACCATACTGTTTCACCCTTGCTACCCAGAAGCGCGCGGCTGGTAGCCAGGATCTTGAGCTTGGGTGCGTTCTGTAATAATGTCTCCACCAGCGGAGCGATGCCATCCAGGATATGTTCGCAGTTGTCAAGCAAGAGCAGCAAGGCTTTATCGCGCAGGAAATCCACCAGGGTTTGAACAGACGAATAGCGCCAATCCTCACGCAAGCCCAGGCTGCTGAGAATATAGTTAACCAGATGGGCAGAATTAGACAGCGGTGCAAGGTCAACAAACCATGCGCCGTCAGGAAAAGCATACAGCATCTCCGCGGTTACCTGGACCGCCAGGCGCGTTTTTCCTGCACCACCCAGACCCAGGATCGTGACCAGGCGTTTCCTGGTCAGCAGCTCCTTGAGCTCTGCCAGCTCAGTCTCACGTCCAATAAAACTGGTAAGCGCAACTGGAAGGTTGGTGAATGAACTATCTTGCGTGCGTAGCGGTGGAAAATCAGCGGGCAGGTTGGTATCGTTGAGCTGGTAGATACGCTCGTAGCTCTGGAGATCTTTAAGTTTATGTTCACCCAGGTCGCGCCAGCTCAGCCCTTCAGGCAGATTATCTTTTACCAGATAGTAGGTGCTTTGCGATAATAGGGTTTGTCCCCCATGAGCGACACTGCGCAGCCTGGCGCAACGGTTTACTGCAGTTCCATAATAATCCCCCTCACGCAAATCGGTTTCACCAGTATGAACTCCAATACGCACTCGCAGGGGCATTGGGATAGTCCAGGATTCTTCCGCTAGGCCGCGGTGTATTGCACTCGCGGCCAGCAATGCATCAGTGGCAAGTCGGAAGACGGCAAAACGGCTATCCCCCTCACCCCGTGGGCGGACGAGCACGCCTGATTGCCGGATCACCAGGGATTCAATGATTTCATCATGACGGACCATCACCTGGCGCATGTGCTCTGGATACCGCTCCCAGAGACGAGTACTGCCCTCAATATCCGTGAAAAGAAATGTGACCGTCCCTGACGGCAGTTCAGTCGCAGTCGGCAAAGATAATGTTCCCCTCGATTGGTCCATGATGGTCCCTTATACTTTGAAACTTGGATTGGTCATCCCTGCTCCACTGTGAGCGAATCGATCGCCAGCCGGATCGTTTGCGCGGATCTCTGCAAGGCAGCTTGCTCTTCCTCTACCAGGGGCAGCTCCAACATCTTGGCCACGCCTTGTGAGTTCACCACACTGGGCAGGCTCAAAGATACTTCACTGAATCCGTAAGCCCCCTGCACCAGGCTGGAGACGGTCAGCACGCTGTTCTCATTGCGCGCGATCGCTTCCACGATGCGCACCACGCCTGCCGCGATGGCATAAAAAGTAGCCCCTTTGCGTCGAATCACCTCATAGGCGGCAGTGCGCGTGCTTTCAGCAATTTGGTTTTTCACCTCTGCCTGCAATGGACCTCCATTTAAACGCCCATAATCATCCAACCGGATCCCGGCAATATTTGCTAGGCTCCACACCACGACCTGTGAATCGCCGTGCTCTCCCACTACAAAGGCGTGCACACTGCGCGGCTCGACGCTGAAATGCTGGCTGAGTAAGTAGCGTACCCGGGCTGTATCCAGGATCGTACCAGAACCGATCACCCGTGAGGCAGGCAAGCCAGAAAGCTTCCAGGTGAGGTAGGTCAGCACGTCAACCGGGTTGGTGACAATGATAAAGATTGCCTGGGGAGCACATTGCACCAACTTAGGCACGATCTCCTGAAACAAGGCCGCGTTGCGTTTCAGCAAGTCAAAGCGCGTTTCTCCGGGTTGTTGTGAAACACCTGCTGTCAGCACAACGATTCCAGCTTCAGCACAGTCAGTGTAGTCGCCAGCCCAAATTTTAGCCGGCTTGGCGAAGAGCATGCCATGGTTCAAGTCCATCGCTTCCCCCTCAGCATGCTCAGGGTTACCG
>CP070639.1:504412-526148 GCA_020354045.1 Anaerolineales bacterium
GATCTTGGGGTGCCAGAAGGGGCTCGAACCCTCAACCACCTGATCCACAGTCAGGTGCTCTGCCATTGAGCTACTGGCACCATGGCATGCAGGATTCTATCATGAAGGAGGTAGCCCAGCAAGCTGTTTGTGTAGTGCTTCTGCTGCATGTTCTCTTGTAAGGCTATATTGTTGACCAGTGCTAAGGACTTTGATTGTGATCAGATTTTTTGCTAATTCATCTGGTCCTAAAAAGATAGCAATTTTGATACCCATTCGATCTGCAAATTTTAGTTGCTTGCTCAATTTTTCTGATTCAGGATAATTGAGGATATCGAAACCATGAGACCTTAGTTCGGCAGCGAGCGAAATTGAAGCATGGAGTAGCGATTCGTCAAATACAGTGACTAAAATTGGTGCAGGTGGGCGATTGCCAAAATTAGGCAATAATTTGTGTTTCTCCAGGACCAGTGAAAATACCATATCTCCCATCGCAAACCCTACGCCTGGGAGTGGCTGCCCCCCGACATCTGCTAATAGGTTATCGTAACGACCACCACCAAGGATCGAGCGGCGGATTTCGCCATCTGTTTCGATAGCTTCAAATACAATGCCTGTATAATAATCTAATCCCCGAACGATATTTGGATCAAAATCAACATAATCCCGACAACCAAACGCTTCAATTCCAGCAAAGAAACGACTTAAGTCGTCTGATTTTTTCCAGGTGTCATAATTTTGGAGGAATTCTTTGATTTGGATTATCTGTTTGGCTTCTAAACCTAATTCTGATGCGTATGCTTCCCATGCATAAGTATTCATTTTTGCACGGCGATCGATCCAGCGAGAAATCTCTGCTTGCTTCTCACTGGCTATACCTAAAGCAGATAACTCCGCGCTCACCAACCTTCGGCTGTTCACAAGTATTTTGACCTGGTCTGGGGTTAAGCCAACCTTTTTAAATAGTCCCGCAGCAATGGCGACGATCTCGGCATCTGCCTCCGGGCTTTCAATGCCAAATAAGTCGATATTCCATTGGAAGAATTCGCGCGCGCGCCCTTTTTGGGGTCGCTCATAACGCCAAAATGGACCAAACGACCACCAGCGCACGGGATATACTAGCTGACGCTGTTTTTGGGCTACCATTCTGGCAAGGGTCGGTGTGAGCTCAGGGCGGAGGGCGATCAGGTTACCACCTCGGTCCGGAAATACAAACGATTGTTCTTTTACCAGCTCATCGCCGGATTTAGCTGCGTAGAGTTCAATTGATTCCAAATATGGACCTTCGTATTCCTGGTAACCGAAAGACTCTGAAACACTCCGAATAGCTTTGTATAGCCACCGGCGCGCGGCTAATTCCTCTGGGTAGAAATCACGGGTCCCTTTTACAGACTGAATTAACGAGCTCATATTATTTCACTATCCTGGAGCAGTTAAGTTAATGTTTTGATCAGCTACATGATGTAGAACGGCTCGCGCCAAGCGGGCATCGTCGCATGCGCGATGTGAATTTTCTAGGGGAATTTTTGAATATAAGCCAGCACTTTCAAGAGAGTGCCAGCGATAATCGCGATGAGTGTAATTCCATTCCCCTCGGTACTGAGCATATAATTTCATAATACAAAAGAATTGAGCATTGGATTGCCAGGTCAGTTGGACCATATGGCAGGACTGCCTGATCATTCTGAGATCAAAGTCAGCATTATAAACGCCAACCAGCCGGTTGTCCATGAAAGCAGATATCTGGGAGTGAATTTCTAGCCAGCTGGGTGCATTGCGAACCATCCCATTTGTAATTCCGTGAATTTTTGATACGTCTGGATGAATAGGTTTGACGGGTCTGACCAGAGAACTATAGATTACTTGTGAGGCATCGTCAATTAGGCAGATTTCGACAATTTCTGCATCTTGCCCTGTCCCTGTCGTTTCCGTGTCCAAGTAGAGAGGGTTTTGTCCTATTATTTGGCGAGCTGAGTGTATCGCTTTTATCTTGGAGGCATTGAGGTCCAATATTAGCGCTCCAATTGAGCTTTGAGCTGCTCGGGTGTGTTCACTGGTAAATTGCAGACAAAATTCTGACAAACATACGCGGAAGCTTTCTGGTTGTGCAGCCCGCGATTTTGAACCAGAGGAGGAGATGCGGCTGGGGGGTTTGGTTTAGATTGTGCAACAATAAGGTTGGGTCGGAATTTTTCCCAAATGGAAGAAACAAGATTTTGGTACTGGACATCTGAAGGGTGTCCAACAAGAGCAACCTCAAACAAAGGGGTTGCACGAAAGTCTATTGCGCATAGCCATTGTCCAAATGCTACGGGGTAGCGAATTGCCAGCTCCTGAATGCTGGCCAGCATAGACTCTGCGTACGCGCGCCACTCATGCTGACCTGCGTACCCAGCTAAGTGGAGCAGGGCAGTCACTGCGAGAGCATTGCCACACGGTGTGGCATTGTCTTGGATATCCTTTGGTCGATAAGGAAGTTTTTCATGCTTGATATGGGTATCAAAAAAACCTCCGGCTGGATCTGTGAAGGATTGCATGATCTCCTCAACTAGCCTTACTGCAGCCTCGTACCAGCGGATGTTGGGATCAATTTGGTATAGTGAAATTAATCCGAGCGCCAAAGCTGCGTGGTCTTCGAGGAAGGCAGGCTGGTTGACGTTGTTATTGCGCCAAGAGCGAAAGAGCTGATCAGATTTCCACAAATGCATCAGCAAAAAATCTGCATTGCGCATAGCCATAATTAAATATTTTTCCGAAAACAAATACTTTGCAGCTTCTGAAAACACAAGCAAAGCCAAGCCGTTCCAGGCAGTTAAAACCTTGTCATCTGTACCAGGTCGCAGACGCGCATCCCGAGCTTGCATAAGCAGTGATTTTATTTTTGATAATTTTGCTGTAACCTCTGGAGCAGGTAGTTGGTATCGTTTCGCCAACTCTTCAACACTCAGGCTTTGACGTAGTATATTTGCCTCTTCAAAATTTCCTCTTTCACGAATATTATAGGCTGCCAAGGCAAATTCTATATCATCTTCACCCTGAAGGGCCTCTATAAATTGCTCTTTAGTCCAAACATAATATTTTCCCTCAACACCCTCGGAATCTGCATCTAGACTGCTATAAAAACCACCCGCAGGATGCATCATCTCACGGATCAGGAAATCCAAGGTGTTTTCTACGATATCACGATATCGTTGGTTACCTGTTAGTTTATACGCATGTAAATACACGAGTGCCAGCTGAACGTTATCGTAAAGCATTTTTTCAAAATGGGGTACCAGCCAGTGCTCATCTGTACTGTAGCGAGCGAAACCCCCACCAACAAGGTCATACAGACCACCTTGAGACATTGAATCTAGCGCATGTACGGCAATATCTAGCGCGAATTTATCCCCCTTACTTGCCAAACGGAGCAGAAATTCAATTGCCATCGCTTGTGGAAACTTCGGCGCGCTTCCCCAACCTCCATGTTCCCAATCATAAGCTTGGGCAAGAGCTAGTGCTGCTTTTTCAGTTGCTTTCGGATCAAGCTCTTGCCTTGCGGTGGCTCGATCCAAAGATACGCTCAATTGAGCTATTATTTGCTCACCCGAACTCTCGATTTTAGCTCTGTCATTTTGCCAGGCATGCATGACACTAATAAGGACCTCTTTAAACGAGGGTAAGTGATATCTTCTTTGTGGGGGAAAGTAAGTGCCACCAAAAAACGGGTTCCCATCTGGCGTAAGGAAGACACTCAAAGGCCAACCGCCTTGCCCTGTCATGGCTACAACGGCATTCATATAGATATTGTCGAGATCTGGACGCTCTTCTCGGTCAACTTTAATATTTACGAAATGATCGTTCATAATATTGGCTATATTTAGGTCTTCAAAAGACTCATGCGCCATCACATGACACCAATGACAGGCAGCATAGCCAATGCTTAAGAAGATAGGTTTTTTCTCGGTCTTGGCCCTTTCGAGCGCCTCTTCTCCCCAAGGTAGCCAGTCTACAGGATTATCCGCATGCTGTAGCAGGTAGGGAGAGTTTTCATTACCCAATTGATTTGACATGATACTCCGGTTACGTTGTCTTCTATTCTCCAAATTCAAGCTCAATATGATCAATATCAAATATTGCTTCGGTTGTTTCTAGTTCAATTTCAGCAAACAATTGCGCTTGGTAGACTTGAATTAAATGCTGTTTCACTAATTCCAATACTGCTAAAAAGGTAACAACAATATCTAGCCGCGATGGTTGTGAATTGAGAAGGGTAATAAAGTTGGCTCTACCTTTTTGTTTCAAGGTTTGTGCTATTACCTTTATTTTTTGTCGAATCGTTATTGGAGAGGGAGTTACCACCGTTCTAAGCTCTTGCCGGTCATCCCTTTGGGATAGGACATAAATTGCAGCAGATATCAGGTCCTCCAGTGTTATATCACTAAGGTCGACGCGTCCTTCTATCTGTGGGGGTATCGCAAGGCGCAAATAACTGCGCTCACCTGACATCTCGCGTTGATAAAGTACATCCGCTATGGTCTTAAAGCGTTGATATTCTAACAATTGCCTAGCTAAGGCTTCACCGGGATCTTCTTCGCCTTCATCTCTTTCAGGTGGTCTTGGTAGTAGTGCCTCGGATTTAATTTGCAATAATTTTGCGGCAATAACAAGAAATGCTGAAATTTCATCAGGGGCGAGCTTTTCCAATTTTCGTATGTGCTCGAGATATTGATCGGTTACCTGGGCTATTGCAAGTTTGGTTATATCCAGTTCTGCCTTCTCAATTAAGTGGAGCAGTAAATCAAGGGGACCCTCAAAGACTGGAGTGGCTACCTCATACGTATTAAAATCCCGAGACATGAGCTTCGTAGGCATGCGTAAAATTATACCTGACAAATTTTATCCAGCATGCTATACTGTCACATTCAAAAAGTCCCGCGCGTTCTAAAGGTTTGGAGTTATTCATGAGCACATCCATGAAATTAGTTGAAGTGGACTGGAATGGTGAACTGTCATTTGTCGGCAAAAACAGCAAAGGATCTACGGTCTTTCTTGGGGACGCAAGTAGCCCGAAGGGGATAAGCCCAATGGAATTATTGCTGATTGGCTTAGCTGGATGTACCGCGATGGATGTAGTTTCTATCCTGGATAAAAAAAGGATACGCCTTAATGGATTTAAGGTTTCGGTTCTTGGTTACCGTTCAGAGGAACATCCTAGGGTCTACAAACAGATTGAAGTTACCTACTTGTTATGGGGTAATAACTTAAGAAATCAAGATGTAGAACATGCAATTCGACTTTCTGAAGAAAGATACTGTTCTGCGAGTGCCATGCTTGGGAAAACAGCAAGCATTAAATCAAATTACCAAATAAATCCACGGGAATTTCTACCGGCAGAGTAAGTTCTTGGATATCGATGTAACTTATTACACTATTTTGCATCTAAACATATATAAGGTAAAAAGATAGTCTAATTATTTAAATCTGCTATTAGGAGTAATAATGTTCAACGAACCAGTAAATGTGACCGATGCAGCCTTCGACAATACAGTTTTACAATCCAACATTCCAGCCATTGTGGATTTTTGGGCGCCATGGTGTGGGCCTTGCCGCATGGTGGCACCAACATTGGATAAGCTTGCTATGGAATATGCTGGCAAGTTATTGGTTGCAAAGGTGAATACAGATGAGAATCCCGAATGGATGATGAAGTATGGTGTTCAAGGAATTCCAACCATGTTATTCATAGCTGGTGGTAAATTAATTCATCGCCAAGTTGGTGCCCTTCCTGAGCCTATGCTCAGGGATATCGTAGCTCAGTTTTTAGATGTTGTGCAACAGCCCCAGGTTTAAGCAACTGATATCTAGATTTCTTAATTAATCGGGAACAAACTAAAGCGACCAAGAAAGGGTGCTATAGGCGAGCTTCTCATCGTCGTAACACCCTTTTTCTGACTCCTCAATTTTCAATATCCAAGTTCTTATTCACTTTTGCGTTCTATCTTAGCCCCAAGAGAACGAAGCTTTTCATCAACTTTCTCGTAACCCCTGTCGATTTGCCCTATATTTCGAATAACAGATGTCCCTTCGGCCGCTAAAGCAGCCAGCAAGAGTGACATCCCTGCGCGAATATCTGGACTTTCCATTTTTTCACCAAACAAAGTAGTTGGACCCTGGACAATACATCGATGTGGATCACACAACACAATCTGAGCTCCCATGCCAACTAATTTATCTATGAAAAACATGCGGCTAGGGTACATCCAATCGTGAAATAATATGCTTCCTTGTGATTGAGTTGCCACAACTATAGCAATACTCATCAAGTCTGTGGGGAAGGCTGGCCAAGGCATAACACTAATCTCTGGTATAGCATCACCCAGATCTTTCTCAATTTTAAGCTCCTGATTTTTAGGGATGACAATATCTTCACCATGCGTGCTCCAGGTCACTCCTAGTCGATTAAAAACAATCTTAATCATGTCTAGATATTGGGGACCTGCGTTACAAATGCGGATTGAGCCCTTTGTCACTACCGCAGCACCAATGAAGCTCACAACCTCCAGATAGTCAGGACCTATGGTGTATTCACCCCCATGCAGTCTGGCTACGCCCTCGATGTGCAAAGTATTGGAGCCTATATGAGTTATCTTTGCGCCAAGAGCATTCAAGAAGTGACATAATTCTTGAATATGAGGTTCGGAGGCTGCATTTCGAATAATTGTTGAACCTGATGCAGTTACGGCTGCCATGATGGCATTCTCAGTGGCAGTTACACTGGCCTCATCCAGTAAAATGTTTGAGCCATTTAATTTACCTGCCTTAAAGTGAAATAAACGCTCACCTCTACTATATTCTGCCTGGCCTCCCAGTGATTTTAAGGCAAGTATATGTGTATCAACTCTGCGCCTTCCAATCACGTCTCCACCAGGTGGAGGTAAATTTAGCTCGCCTGCTCTTGCCAGCATTGGACCTGCCAGCAGTATAGAAGCCCTAATTCTTTTACAAAGATCTGGATCTAAGTCAGTTGGATATACGTTTTTGGCTTGTATTCGCCATTTGTGATTTTCTAGTTTTGTTACTTCAACGCCTAGGCTTTGCAACAATGAGCCCATTGTTTGCACATCCCTAATTTCAGGGACATTATGTAAAAGAACGGGTTCTTCGGTCAAAGTGCATGCTGCTAACATGGGTAATGCAGCGTTTTTATTTCCTGATGGCGTCACATCTCCTGTAAGTTGATGCCCACCCTCAATTAAGAATTTTTCCATATCTATTCCCGATGTGGTTAGTATTTATCTGAGTGTAATATTGAAACCTTATGATAAATGATTAATAGATTTGTAAGCGTCCAGCACTGATATTCAAGCGTGGCCACTGCTATAATATGTGGGCTTTCCTTCTTTTATCAGAGATAGGATTTTTTCTTATGTCAATGATTATCATTCCTATTCAAATATTTACCATTATGGTAGCCAGTTGGGTTGCAGCTGGACTTATTAATTATCTTGCCGATGTGTTGCCAGTCAGCAGGAAACTGGTACGGCCGAGTTGTAAAAATTGTAGTTTATCTTTGAATTTGATATATTATATCGCCTGGCCTATAAAATGCTCCAATTGTGGAAAGAAAGTGGATTTCAGGCACTGGATAGTCCGGTTTGGATTCATGCTGCTTGTGTTATTTATTTGGTTATATAGCAGCAGTATTGCTTTACATTTTATTCCTGCATTCTTTGTTTTAATGTATTTTATGCTCGTTTCCGTCATTGATTATGAACACAGAATAATTATGCATCCCACAAGTGTATTGGGCGCTGTATTAGGAGTACTTGTAGGTTTTAATCTCCATGGTTTCACCTCTACTGTAACGGGTGGTATAGTCGGTTTCTTTGGCATGCTGATATTATATTTATTTGGCAGCGTGTTTGTTTCCTGGTTAACTAGGCGACGTCAAAAAGAGATGGGAGAAGAGGCGCTTGGATTTGGAGATGTTATTTTAGGAGGGGTGTTGGGATTATTTATTGGAATGCCCGGAACTATTATTTCACTTATGCTGGCAATATTTTCTGCTGGAGCAGTGAGCATAATTTATTTGTTAGTTGCGTTGCTAAAAAGGGAGAATAGTTCCAATTTGACGATACCTTACGGGCCATTTTTGATATTCGGCGCCTTTACAATACTCTTTCTAAAAAACAACCTGCTTCTCGTTATGGGTTGGTAAACGTTCTGTTTTTCAAAAAATATACCCGGAGATTGTAAAATCCCCGGGAGTTTTTTTATTGTAAAAATGGATGCATTTAATTTGATTCAGGGGACGGCAGCCTCACTCTTACCTCGGTTGAACCAGTTTCTCCATTCTCGCTTTTCCCACACAACCAAGATTGGTGCAGCAATAAAGATTGATGAATATGTACCACTAAAGAGTCCCACAAGTAGGATCAATGCAAATTCTCGTAAAGTCACACCACCGAACAAAGCAAGTGCCAATAGCATAAATTCAACAGTCATCAATTGTGTATTGATGGAACGCTGTAAGGTCTGGATAATGGAATGATTTACCAACGTCTCAAATGGCAAACGACGAAAGATATTGGCGTTCTCACGAACACGATCAAATACTACGATCTTATCTTGGACTGAGAAACCAATCACTGTAAGCAAGGCAGTAAGAAACAGAGAATCGATTTGCCATCCCAACAATAATCCTCCAATTGCACCGAGACTAACCACGATGGCAACATCATGAATCATAGCGATAATGGCGCAAACACCATAGCGAAAAGCATTTTGTACCCCTCGAAAAGCAAACGTCATGTAAAGGACAACCGCTGCTGCTGCTGCTGCCACTGCTAAAGCAGCTCTTGAAGTTACTTCTCGACCAATTGTCGGACCGACACTATCGAAACGTAACACTGTCACAGGTTGCGAAAACCGCGCCTCCATCGATGAAACGATATTCGCTTGAGCTACTTCATCTAAAAAACTGGAACGCGCAAGTATTGTGCCTTCACCGGTAGTCTGAACTTGAACATCATCCACACCGAGTTGATTGTACAGCTCCACCATTTCAGCCGGTTGTGGTGTCTGTCCAGACTCGAAGCGGACTTCTAGCAAACTGCCGCCCGTAAAATCAATAGCCAGCGGCAGTTTCCATATGGCCAGTATCACCAAGCCGGGGAAAATCACAAGCAAAGATAATCCAAAAAAAAGATAACGCCTGGAGAGTAAATTTATCATAGAGCAATATCCTGTTTATATGCCAAACCACAATTCCTGATCGGAGGGTTTGAAAAATTCTAAAACCATACCTAAAATTGTTCGGGTGACTAATAAAGCAGTGAACAACGAAACCCCTACACCAATAGCTAAAGTCAGGGAAAAACCTTTTACAATCGTGGCTCCGAATGCGCTGCCAAACCAAAACAAGATTGTGCTTGTTATGATCGTGGCGATGTTGGAGTCTCGAATGGATGGCCAAGCCCGTCGCCAGCCTAAATCGACTGCTTGACCTAATGTGCGTCCTGCTCGCAGCTCTTCCTTAAGGCGCTCAAATATGAGAATATTGGCGTCTAAAGCACTTCCTGTGCTGAGCAGGAAGCCGGCAATACCAGGCAATGTTAAAGTAATAGGAATAGATCGATATATGGCAAACGTAACCAGGGCATACAGCAATATGGTCAGAATAGCAACAATTCCTGGCAATCGATAATAAAGAATCATGAACAATATCACCACACTAAAACCGATGACCCCAGCAATTATGCTTTTGTTCAAAGAGTCTTGACCTAGTGTCGGCCCTACTGTTCGAGACTCAACAATTTTAAGAGGGATGGGCAAGGAACCGTAGCGAAGTTGCACTGCCAAGGCGTTCGCACTCTCAAGGGTGAATTGCCCAGATATCACTCCTTGACCATCGGTGATGGCATTTCGTATTGTTGGAGCAGAGATTACCTGTTTATCTAAAACAATCGCCAACACTTGCCCGATATTACTCGAGGTATAGTCCCTGAATATTTGAGTGCCCTCAGGAGTAAGCTCAAATGCAACTTGCGGCTCATTGCTCAGCTGATCTGCAGTCACCTGAACCGTTTTTAACGCGGCACCCGTCATGACAGTATGGAAAACCTGCGAGCTTACTGTGCCTGTTACTAGCGATGTGGCTTGAGTTTCACTAGCTGTTGCAAAATCGGTCTCAATTCTGGAACCAACAAGATTTATCGCTTGTTCAACTGCGAGAGAAGAAAAGTCAACAAATTCCAACAGACCTGTTTGCTTAATGGTCTCTAAGGCTTTCTCTGGATCAGTCTCTCCTGGCAATTCCACTACTATCCGTCGATCGCCTGCCAATTGAACTACTGCTTCGTTTACACCCAATCCATTCACACGATTCTCAACAATTGTTCTCGCTGTCTGCAGAGCTTCTGCTGTAATTTGAGTATCATCCGGTAGATCAGCTTCGAGTAGTGCCTGAACACCACCCACCAGATCAAGACCAAAGCGGGTATCAAAGCTCCGTTGAATATTGAGGAACTCCTTACCTGGATTATTAGGTGTATTAATCCAAATTGCTAAAATTAGAACCAAAATTATAAAAATAAGCCAGCGTAAATTTCGATTCATTTCTCAGACTTACCCTCCGATTATCAAACAAATGCCAGCCCATGGCTGGCTAAGTCACCTTTAAAAAATCTAACAGAGCAGGATTATACTCTGGTTTCTAATCGTTGTCCAATAAAGCCATCTGACACATTAAGCCGAAAATTTATCAATATATAAAATAACCGCCTCTCTCACTTGCTCAGGAGTCAAAGCATCCGTCCTAAGATATAAGTTTGCATGTTCCTTAGCATGTAACAATCGGGCTTGCTGATCATTAAATTCATCTAATGTCCAAGTAAGATTACGTCGTTGGGAGGTCGTCTTATACGACGCATCCAAGAAGACCAAAGTATCTGGATTGGTTATTTTTTGCCACATAGTGGGCACATATGAGTGTTCCTGCGCGATATGTCTGGCTCGATATCCAAGTTGAATTAGCTTAGATACAAGAGTAGATTTTCCGGAACCACAAGGGCCAACTACACCTATCAATTTTTGACTCATCAGAACTTTATTGATTACAAATCAAAGATGCAGCCGTACATACATTCTTCTTACCAGATCTTCACTTTGGCCTGCTATTGTTATGACAACAATACTGATATCATCAGCCGGTCTGCCTTGATCGAGTTTTAATGCATGCTCAAGGAGTGAGTCTGCTATCATCTGAGGCGATGGATCTTCCCAATCTTCAATTAAAGCCTCTAAACAAGTGGTTACATCCATCGAGAGCCCGTATCGTGACCCAGCATGGATCAGCCCGTCTGTGTAAAGAACTACTAGTAAACCAGGTTGCAAGGATATTTCACTGATATTTGGACGTGTACCACGATATAAACCAATTGGGGAGCATTCATCTTGCAGGACCTGGATCGATTCGTTCAATGCGAGAAGGACGGGAGCAGGATTGTTGCGTGTAATTACTAATGTGTTGGATTGTTGATCAATAGAAACGATATTTAATGTTGAGGATACCCTGCCGCCTCTCTCCGTGTACAAGTAATCCGAGGCCGCACGAGCCGCAGCTCCATCTCTGACACCGTCAGCCAGCAAAGAAATTACTTTGCGCACAACAAGAATCGAGATGTGTTTGGCACCATGGCCTGAACTTTGACCATCGGCCATTACGACTGATACGCCGCCATTTGGTCTTTCAACAATTTCAACTGTATCCCCAGATTTGGAGACAGCATACTTGTTGATCTTTGAAACTGCAATCTTTACTTCCATACTATGAATTTTACATCAAGAAACCTGACATAGTCAGGGGATTTAAGATTGTCTATTGGCGAAGTTTTTTGGCTATGATTATAAAAACCAAACTTGTTTCAAGATTCTTGGATTCATAACTTACAAAAAAACCGGATTCCTTAAATATATCTACCCAATTTTGTGTAAATTCTTCAGAAGACACAGGTGATTGCTCAGTAATTTTAAAAAGCCAAGCCATTAGCCTATGTACCCACAGTTTTCCCGTTATCCATGCTGCTGGAACGATAACGAGTGATCCGTCGGGGATTAAAATCCGATGTATCTCACTCAAAGTCAAAGGGTCTATGATGAAATTCGATGGAAAAGTCGTGACTACTTGGTCGAAAGAGTTGCCCTGAAATGGTAGAAAATTGGCGTTTCCATTGACAGAATTTATTCTTTGGCCAATTTTGTCACAATTATTCTTCGCTTGTTGAATCATTTGCCAGCTTTCATCAAGCCCAGTAACCCAAAAGCCTTTGTTTCTCAAATAACAGAGGAGATGCCCTGGACCATGCCCTATTTCAAGAATTTTCGCACCTGAAATGTAGCTTTCTACAGAATATATCCAGCTCTTCCATAACCCTAAGGATACAAAATTGGAAACAAAATCATATCCAAAAGCAAATTGATGATATAGAAGCGAAAAAAATTTGCTCAGGATAATATACCTGAGCTTGCTAAGCAATGTCACCATAATTTTTTATGCTGACCTTAAAAGGTTTACTGAAGATACGTAATTAGTGAGGATGCAAGACTTAGGAATATAAAAAACCCTGCACTATCGGTGACTGCTGTAACAAGTACCGAGGAGGCCAGGGCAGGATCGAGCCCAATCGCTCTCAACCCCAAAGGTACCAATGTCCCAATTACTCCAGCGACCACCATATTTCCTACCATTGCCAAGGCTAATATAACTCCTAAGAATATATTGGATTGCCACCAAGCAATTCCAAATCCTATAACAACACCTACCGCGATGCCCTGAAGTATACCAACAGCAACCTGCCGGATGGTTATGCGCCAAATATTCTTGGGATCGATTTTTCCCAAGGCCAAAGCACGTACAATCATCGCGACATTTTGACTGGCTGTGTTGCCTCCCAAACCTGCCACAATTGATTGAAAGGCAGCCAAGATAGCAACCTGAGCAATTAAACCTTCGAAGTTTGAAATCACCCATGAAGCAAACAAGGCTGTCAACATGTTTAAGTAGATCCATGGCAATCTTCCCTTGAGCTGTTCTGTTACCGGGCTTTGAGGGTCGAGGTCAGTATCAATCACGTTTGCTAATCGGTAGATATCCTCCGTTGCCTCTTCTTCAACTACATCAAGAATATCATCATGTGTAATGACCCCCACTAGATGATGTTGCTCATCTACAACAGGCACTGCGGCCAAATCATATCTTGTCATCATGCGCGCGACATCTTCCTGGTCCATCCCGACAGATATATAACGGACATCAGGATCCATAATGCCGTCCATTGTGACAAGCGGATCTGAGATAACTAATTCCCTAAAACCCACCACGCCGATTAGTCTTTTATCCCGATCTATCACGTACAAGTAGTTCGGTATTTGCGTCTCTGGGCTTACCTGCCTGAGAAATTGAATTGCCTGTTCCGATGTTGTATGCCGGCGTAAGGCCACATACGAAGTGGTCATCAAACCCCCGGCAGTTTGATCTGGATACCCCAGAAGAGGGATCACATCTTCGGCATCTTCCATCTCTGCCAGTGCAGCTGAAGCCTGTTCAGGTGGCAAATCACCCAACAGGTCTGCAGCTTCATCAGGCTCCATCTCATCGAGAACATCCGCGAGTCGCTCTGGCGTTAGAGATCCAATAGCCGTGAGCACGTCTTCGTCTTCAAGCTCCTCGAGCAGGTCAGCCGTTGTCGGCACATCCAATAATGGAAGCAAAAGAGTTTGCTCTGTATCCGTCATGAGATTAAATACATCTGCACGATCAACAGGATGCAGGCTTAATAAAATCCCCACTGCATCATCTATTCTTTGCGTATTCAATGCGGCGCGCAATCGCTCGAAAAAGATTTCTGCGTTGTCTTCGACCATGATGAATACCTATCTGACTGAAAGATAAAGGAAGAAATCATCCAAAGTACTGGATTTAGTTATGCCATCTAGTATTTACGGGGGATTAATTGTAGCTACTTATATTGTATTTCTATACCTTGTTCCTTAAGCCAATTAATCGCATCATCAATCACAACTGAATTTCCCGAAAGTTGCACTTCCATCCATCGATCATCACCTCCAATCTGTGCTCGCAGTATATTGACGGTGAGGTCATATCGCCGAATCAATTGGTTTATGATGGGCACACTCAGCAAAGAGACTGGATAAACAAGACGAAGAATTTGTTCGGACATGAAAGCCTCCTATGAATATGAAAGACCCACTCGTTTTTGTTTTTAATCAAGTTGATTTTAGCACGATTCGATATTCAAAATAAACACCCCTCAAGATTTTCTTTGCTTGAGGGGTTCAGAGTGAAACCTGCATTACCAAGGCTATTTATCAGTTGCTAATTGACCGCAACCTGCCTGAATCTCTATTCCTCGCCTGATGCGAATGGTACACGGTATACCGAGACTTTCCAGCTCTTGCTTAAAGGCTAAGACTTTGTCGCGTGATGATGGTCTGCCTGCGAAATTTTGGGTTGGATTTAATGGGATCACATTTACATGGCAATTAAGCCCGTTGGCTAATTTCGCTAGTAACCGAGCCTGATCTAGCCCGTCATTTATTCCAGCAATCAATGCCCATTCGAATGTAACCCTTCTGTGAGTCTTATCAACATATTCTCTACAAGCATCGAATAATTCGTTCAAGGGATACCTTTTATTTATCGGAAGCATACTTGACCTCAGATCATCATCAGCAGCATGCAAAGAAACCGCCAGATTGACCTGCCTTTGTTCTGCAGCCAAACGCTTAATGGCTGGTACAAGACCCACAGTAGAGATTGTAAACCGCCTGGCCCCGAAATTGAATCCATCTGGGTGGTTTAATCGATCAACTGCCTCAAGTGTATCCTCGTAATTATGTAGAGGCTCTCCCATGCCCATGATGACAATGTTGGTGACTTTATGATTTGTTTTAGCCAGAATTCTCGCATAATACAATACCTGTTCAACAATTTCTCCACTCGCCAAATGACGGAGAAAACCCATCTGACCAGTTGCGCAAAATGTACATCCCATCGCACAACCAACCTGAGTAGAAATGCACAATGTATGTCTCTTCATATAACGCATCAAAACAGCTTCAATGGCATGGTTGTCAGCAGTTTTAAATCGTGTTTTGACAGTCTCGCCATCCTTGGAGGAGAGCGAATTTGTCGGGGTCAAACTACAGAATGAATATTCACTGAAGAGTTTGTTGAGTAATTTTTTTGGAATATTAGAAAATAATTCAGGTGAATTCCAGAGACTTTGGTATATACCCTTCCAGATTTGGGATGAACGATAACCTGGTTCTTTCCATGCTTTCAACAGCTGATCAAGTTCGGAGAGTGTAAGGTTATAAATGAGGTTCGGGAGAGGAACAGGTTTCTCTCTCATGGCAATAACATTATATCTAACTATATATATTTAATTGTGGCGCTTTTCGGTAATCTCATGTATAAGTGTTGAGATATCAGCAGCAACTATATCTGGAGGAGGTGACCATTGAGATATCTGATCCTTCCTTGTGACACCAGATAATAAGAGAGCAGTCATACAACCAAGTTCTTGTCCAGCAGCAATATCTGTTTCCAACCTATCACCGATTACCAATGTGTTTGCTTGGTGTACATTCATTCTCATTAACGCTATTTGATACATACGTGGGGATGGTTTACCAACAATCACTGGATCAGTGTCTGTAGCAGCTTGAATTGACGCAAGAATCGCGCCGGCACCTGGAACAAGCCCCTCAGGTGTCGGAAATGTTTTATCTGGATTGGTAGCCACAAAATGGGCTCCCGATCGAATCAATTGCGTTGCTCGGGCTAATTTGTCATATGTGAGCTCGCGGTCCATCCCTGCGACTACAGCCAGCACATTCTGATCATCATGAATGAAACCATATTCAGCCAGAGTATTTACCAGTCCCGACTCACCGATTACATAGATGTTGCCTCCACCTGGAAAGCGTTTCTGAAGGTAGTACCCTGCAGCAACGGATGAATTAATAATTTGTTCTACCTTTACATCTACACCAAAACCGTTTAATTTATGAGCATATTGGGAGATTGTTCGAGTAGCATTATTGGTGACAAGCGAAAATTTCCATCCAGACGCCTCGATCAGCTTGAAGGTGTATGCTAAATTACCAATGGGCTGGTCGCCCTTCCACAGAACGCCATCCATATCCAATATCAGGGCCTTTATCTCTTTTATTTTCATATCTTGTTCAATCTATGATTTCTTTTGAAATGGTTATTAATCGGTTAGGTAAATTTGGGGAAAGATAAAGCCGAGGGAAATTCCCTCGGCCGTCTTCTAATTATTAGTATAGTTACTTATCTTCCTTCTAATTTTTACCAACTTTTTCCGTTGGTGTCTCCATCACATGATCTACTAATCCGTAATCCACCGCACCTTCCGCATTGAGGTAGAAATCACGATTTGTGTCTTGTTCAATAGTCTCAATGGATTGTCCTGTATGCTTGGATAATATTTCATTCAGGCGAACTTTGAGTCGTAGAATCTCGCGTGCCTGAATCTCGATATCAGAAGCCTGACCCGAAGCTCCACCTAGAGGTTGGTGCATATGAATCGTTGCATTGGGTAGTGAATAGCGTTGTCCATTTGTGCCGGCAGTGAGAAGGACCGTACCGAAGGAAGCCGTCATGCCTACTGCGAGCGTACTGATGGGGTTTTTGATCATCTGCATCGTATCGTAGATTGCCATCCCGGCGTAGACTTGCCCACCCGGGCAATTAATGTACATCTGAATGGGAGCCTCAGGATCCTCGCTGCTCAAGTAAAGTAGCTGGGCAACAATCAAATTCGATATTTGGTCGTTTATAGGGGTGCCCAGAAATACAATACGATTTCTCAGCAACAAAGAATAAATGTCATATGCTCGTTCGCCTCTCCCGGATGTTTCGATTACCATCGGGATTAATGATTCTGGATTTTTCATAGGTTATTTCCTCTCTCTTGTTATAAAACTGATCATCTCTTGATTGCTTGGCAATCTGGGGTAGCGTTGCCTCTACTCGATTTCAGTGGGATTTTCCAAAATATCTGCGTCGTTTGATTCGAGCATAGGTGTCTCTTTCTGTTCCTGTTCACCAGTGTCATCGATTAATTCTTGTTCACTCTCCATCTCATCATTTTCAGGAGTTTCTGTCTCAGATGCCTCTCCCCGAGAAATTTCGCGTAAACGTTGACGCGTCTTTTCTATTAACATTTCCATCATGATGTTTCCTACCAGGTTTGAAGCAACTTCACCTTTTACTAACTTTCGATACTCTCGCTCCGGTAGCACCCTCGAAGCCTCCCCTAAGGTTTTTTCTGTTTCAACTTGCAACTCTTGAGGATCTATCTGGATATTTTCTAAATCTGCTGCTTCAAGAAGAACGAGTGATTTTTTTAATCTGGTCTCTGCAACCGATCTGGTTTCATCTCTCAGACTCTCCATTTCTAACTGGCGGGACTTTAAGTATAGGTCCATGCTCAGTCCTTGTTGCTCAAGTCGCTCGTTTAAATTGTGAATAATTGCATCGATCTCTTTTTCGAGCATCTGTGGAGGGTAACTAATCGAGGACTCGTCCACTATCTTTTCCAGGATTCTCTCATCGTATTCAGCGTTGTAACTTGTAAGTGCTTGATTTTCAAGATTCTCGCGGATTGTTTTTCGAAGTTCATCTATAGATGAAAAAGCACCAACACTTTGAGCAAATTCATCATCTCGCTGTGGCAAAGTACGTGAACTCACTCCCATAACTTCCACGTCGAAAATCGCATCAACATTTCTAAAATTATCATATTGTGTATCATCATCATACCGATACTTAATTTGCTTTCTATCGCCGACTTTGAGATCTAGTAAATGTTTCGCAAAACCAGGAAAAGGCCATTCATCTTCTTCGTCTTTATCTGTAATGAGAATGTTTATCGGTCGCTCTTTTATCAGAGGGTTAGAATCATCCTCTTCACCAACTTTGGAAACATTGATTTGGATATGAACCAAATCACCGGTTTGAGAATTTCTATCTACTGGCTCACTAATTGCATGCTGCTCCAGTAAGTTGTCAATAACATCCTCAACATCCTCATCTTTAATGCCTTCAGGTTCATAGCTCTCACGGACTCTCTTGTAATCGCTCAATTCAACAGTTGCTTTTAGTGGGACGACAAATTCAAATTTAGGAGGCTCAGTGCTGAGGATGTTCTCCAGAGTACCAGGACCAAAGGGTTCGATTTCTGCGGTCTTAATAATCTCTGGATAGATATCCTGAATTAGAATCTCAATAGCTTCCTCAAGAACAGATGCCTCTCCAACTTGTCGCAGCACAATTGGGTATGGTGCCTTTCCCGGACGAAATCCAGGTATCTTGATTTGTCGCGCGATTTTTCGTGCTGCCTTTCTCTTTGCGCTTTCTAGCGCAGAGGTTTCAATTTCAACAGTCAGTTTTACCTGATGGTCTTCCAGATGAGCCGTTTCAACTTTCAAGATGGAATTCCTTTCGATTTCATTAGGTATGCGGCAGGATTATATCATGGCAACATTCAGTGAAAATGTTAGAAAGACATATAAAATCACCCACCGGACAGCATGCAGGTGAGTGATTTTATCCTGTGGGGAAGGAGGGACTTGAACCCTCACGCCTTTCGGCACGTGATCCTAAGTCACGCCTGTCTGCCAATTCCAGCACTTCCCCAAGTTGATTATGTAAATTATAAAGCGATGAAATACCCGAGTCAATAATGATGATATTTAGATTTACGATTATAATCTGGCAACTGTCAAAATAAAGAACAATTCTAATACATAGTTTTTAGGAGCTTGTTTGGCACGGTATATAAATCTAGATAGCGCTGGTAAAAATCGATCGAACATGGTCCGTGGAGTGGCAATTGCACTCAAAGAATTGGTACAACAGCCCAAGGTTGATGCGAAAACTCGTGATATTGTTGCCTTTATTGCGTTAGCACTCCTTGAGATATCCAAAACCATCGATCCTACCGTTGAACCATGGGAAAAACGCGGTTACTGGATTAAGGCAGATCGCTTTCGGCTGGAATGGTCTTGGGCTGAAAAAATGGGTTCCAGATTGAAATCCTTTCTCAATGAGGAAGATTGGCCTGAGATTGCCATGATTACAGCTCAGTTAGCAGAAAAATTAAGCCACGTAAAAATCCCTTCAAAGCATCGATTTGGTACTCCCTGGGATGGGGCTTGGGAACAAATAAAAAATCAGAATAATCATAATTAGAATCGATTAATCATCAGGGACACCGTATCCGCCTCCACCTGGTGTTCGTATACTGAGGATATCTCCACATAATAGGGGGAAAGTGCCTTTGCTCGGTAGTGACAATTCTTGGTCACCATGAATGACTACATTTTTACCTGGCAAGCCTGCTAGCCCACCAGCTAGACCATAGGGAGAAAACTTTCGGCGCTCGGTAATTAAACTAACGTGAGCGTCTGTCAGCAGCAGGATATCCCTTCGAATTCCATCACCACCATGATACTTGCCATGTCCCCCGGATCCACGCCGAATTTCATAACGATTGACACGCAGAGGATATGCATATTCCAGCGCTTCAATCGGTGTGTTATAGGTATTGGTCATATGGCTGTGGATTGCGGATGGGCCATTCGAATTAGGTCTGGCTCCTGTCCCTCCACCAATTGTTTCGTAATATGCAAATCTTGTATTCTTAACAGGGTCAAAACCACCTATCGAAACATTATTCATAGTTCCTTGGCTTGCAGCTGGAACAAGATCAGGACGCGCCTTAGCCATAGCTCCTAATAAAACATCAACAATGCGTTGGGAAGTTTCCACATTACCACCTGCTACTGGTGCTGGAGGTAGCGCATTGATTACAGTTCCTTCTGGTGCTATCAGCTGTATCGGTACCAGACACCCTGCATTGTTCGGCACATCCAGGCCGATTAAGCACCGAATGACATAGTAAACTGCTGATAGAGTGATTGCGTAAACCGCGTTTAGGCTTCCCTTGACTTGCTTTGATGTGCCGGTAAAATCAACAAGCGCTTGATCCCCTTTGATTGTGATAGTTGTTGTTATCTTTATAGAGGTAGTACTTAAGCCATCGTCGTCCAGAAAATCTGTGTAGGTATACATTCCATCTGGTAGTTGGGCAATCAAGTTGCGCGTTAATCTTTCAGTATATTTTAAAAGCTCACTCATAGAATCTCTGATCATATTTATCCCATATTTATCGCAGAGTTCTAGGAAACGCGTTACACCTCGCCGGTTTGCAGCAACTTGTGCCCAAAGATCACCCAAACGTTCCTCAGGTGTCCTCACGTTGGCGAGAATAATATCAAGCAGACTGGAATTGATTTCCCCATTCTCGATTAATTTAGCAGGAGGGATTATCAAGCCTTCCTGATAGATTTCGTTGGCTATCGCCATAGACCCAGGTGCCAGGCCGCCAACGTCTGAATGATGAGCCCGACAACCAACATATCCGATCAAAATACTATCGCTGCCCACATGCTCTAGATATATCGGGGAAACCAGTGTAATATCTGGAAGATGAGTCCCACCGTGGTACGGATCATTTAATATCACTGTATCGTTTGCTTTTATTTCTGGAAAGGCTTTGATTGCAGCAGAAACAGAGAGAGGCATTGATCCTAAGTGCACTGGGATATGCGCTGCCTGTGCAATCATGCGCCCTTGAGGGTCAAAAATGGCACAAGAGAAGTCTCTTCTCTCCTTGATATTCGGGGAATAACTGGACTTCTTTAGCACTGCTCCCATTTCTTCAGCAATAGCCGAGAATAAGTGTTTAAACACTTCGATGCGTATTGCGTCGAAAGCAATTTTTTGGGTCATATTCCTGCCACCTTTATGATGTAGTTACCAAAAAAGTCGACTTCTAGCGAATCGGTCTTACCTATCAAAATCGTGGTGTCTGGACGAATTATTAAAGCAGGTCCATTAATCATATCTCTCGGTCTCAGTCTTTCTCCCCAATAAGCATTTATGCTTTCTGGTTCATCCTCAAATACCACCTCTCTTAAACCAAGTATTGCCCTTTCAGGATCACCACTTCCCGTTGGTAATTCTTTCAAACGGGGCATTGCCACTTTGCCGATTGCCTTTACACGCAAATTTACAATCTCCAGCGGAGCCTCCGGTCGGGAATAGCCATAAAGCTTGTGATGGTGCTTATGGAATGTGTCCGCAAAATTATTCGTATAAGGGATGGTTAATTCGTATGATTGACCTTTATAGCGTAAATCCAAAGAGCACTCTACTGATGTCTCTTCTGAAGTTATCCCTTGAGAGACGATTTCTTTCGTTCCATGTTCAATCAAGCCTGCATAAATAGTATATAGTTCACGATCACTGGTATCACCTGATAGCATGACTGTTATCACGTAATCTTTGACAATATTTGCCGCCAACATCCCAAAAGCAGACAACGTGGAAGCCTGAGGTGGAATTATTATTCTGGGTATCCCAATACGCCTGGCCAGTTCGGATGCATGTTGTCCGCCAGCACCACCGAAAGCAAGAAGCGTGAAATCCTTGGGATCATATCCTCGTTCAACAGAGATTACCCTTAAAGCGCGTTCCATGTGAGCATTCGTTATTTCTATAATTCCCAATGCTACCTGATGGGGTTCGATTTCAAGTTGTTTTCCAATTTTCGCCAGTGCTATATGGGATAGGTTTCTTTCTAGTTTCATTTTCCCATCT
>CP070639.1:526248-547724 GCA_020354045.1 Anaerolineales bacterium
CCTATGCCAGGGCTGGTTGTCAGTATCCCCGTGCGGGAAGGGCAGCAGATTGAAAAGGGCGATGTGTTGGTCATCCTGGAATCGATGAAAATGCAGAACGAGCTTAAGTCACCCCGCGCTGGCACCGTCGCACGGGTACGTATTGAAAATGGCGATAGTGTAGAACAACGCCAGACATTGCTAAGCGTGGTATAAACAACCAATTATTCACAGCCCAATTTCCCAGCTTATAATGATTTATGACCGACTCAGGTCACGAACTCGAAGTTAAATTCTTGCTTTCCAATCTGCCCGCTCTGCAAGCACGCTTGCAAGATCTTGGAGCTCATCTGGTACATGAACGGGTTTATGAAATAAATCTCCGCTTTGATACACCAGATGAAGCACTGAGGCGCAGCTCACAAGTATTGCGCTTGCGACAGGATCACGAGGTTCGTATCACCTATAAAGGACCCAGCCAGTCCAAGGCTGGCGTGCTTATGCGGCGAGAAATTGAATTCACTGTTGGAGACTACCAGGCAGCTCTAGACCTGCTTGACGCGTTGGGGTATCAAGTCCTGGTCATGTATGAGAAATACCGTACCACCTATGCCTGGAGTGGCGTTCATATCCTTCTAGATGAACTGCCTTATGGGGATTTTGTCGAGGTTGAAGGATCTCAACCGGATATGATCCGCTTGGTAAGCAACCGCCTGAAATTAGATTGGGGTTGCCGCATCCTGGATAGTTATACGCAAATATTCGATAAACTACGCCACATCCAGGGATTCACTTTCCGGGATTTGAGCTTCGCAAATTTTAGTGATCTGGTGGTAGATCTGGGAGCTCTTGGTATCAACCCTGCTGATCAGTAGACGGTTCCCCTCAGAAACTGGTCACGAATTCTTTAATGTTTAATATGAGAAAAATGATGGCAAAAAATTACGCTCTTTCACATACCCCCGCCAATGCGCAGCGCAGACCCGAATACGCCTGCGACGACAATTGGATCCGCACCTTCTTGAGCCTGACCCAGGTTGGATATATTGCCACACGCTGGGAGGATCAACCTTTTATCACCCCTTCCACTTTTTGGTACGACCCGGACAGTCATGAGATCTACTTTCATTCGAATATCGTTGGACGAGTGCGCGCCAATATAGAGCGCCATCCCCAGGTGTGCTTTGCTGCCAGCCAAGCTGGTAAGCTGCTGCCCTCCAACATTGCCCTGGAGTTCAGCATCCAGTATGAGAGCGTGATTGCCTTTGGTCAGATACGGATCCTGGAAGACCCTGGTGAGCAACACCGCGCCTTATATGGTCTGATCCAGAAATACTTCCCCGCTATGACGCCCGGGCAGGAGTACCGGCCCATCACAGATCAGGAGCTTAAGCGCACCTCAGTGTATGCCATTGCTATCGATAGCTGGAGCGGCAAACGCAACTGGCATGAGCAGGCTGACCAGAGCCAGGAGTGGCCTGCTCTTGACGAAAAATGGCTCTCTTAAACAAACAAGCCCTCAGGGCCCCATCGCAAACCCTGGACAATACAGCTTTCTCCGATTAATTGCAGTATCAAAGCCTGAAATTCACCAGGGTAACCGCTGGTTAAGTAGCGCACATCCCCTGATTGTTTTCCTGGGTTAAGCCAACCTTTTTCATTTAATACCCGCCCCACCTGACGGGCGACTGCCGGGGCTGGGTCGATTACACGCACCTGCTGACCAGCGATCTCCTCAACAAGAGGGATCACAAATGGGTAATGTGTACACCCCAATACGATAGTATCGATCCCTTGTTCTAGCATGGGCCATATGGTGCTCTCCAGTATGTGGCGTGTCTCTACCCCCTCAAGGTTTCCGGATTCGATCTGCTCAACCAGCCCGGGACATGTAGCCTGTATCAATCTCACGCCCTGCGCAAAGCGCTCGACTACTGAGGCATACAGCGCCCCTTGAAATGTCGCTGGAGTCGCCAGCACGCCCACGGCACCGCTCCGTGTGGTTTCTGCCGCTGGCTTAACAGCTGGCTCCATGCCCACAAATGGCACTTCCGGGAAGGTTAGGCGTAACTGATGCAACGCTGCGGCTGAGGCCGTGTTGCAGGCTACCACGATCAGCTTGGCACCTTGGTTCAGCAAATAAGCGCTGATTTGATTCGAAAAATAGCGCACCTCCTCCAGGGTTCTTGGACCATAAGGCACATGCGCTTGGTCTGCAAGGTAGATTATATTCTCTGCCGGAAACTGGCGCTTGATCTCGCGCAAGACCGAAAGTCCACCCACCCCAGAGTCATATATTCCAATTGGGGCTAATTCAAGGTCTGGTTTCAAGGGGTTTCTCGTTAGTCAAATTCAGGTCAGGCATGCACCGCAGATCTGGCAGCCTCCACAAACGCCTCGAACAGTGACCGCATTGCCAGGTGCTCGCTCAGCCACTCCGGGTGCCACTGCACCGCCAGCCCGAAAGGATAATCTTCCAGCTCCACAGCCTCGATGACCCCATCTGGTGCGACAGCAGTCACCTTCAACCCACTCCCCAGACGTCGGATGCCCTGGTGGTGCAGGCTGTTCACCTCCACAGATCCATTGCCCAGCACCCCCGCAATTCGGCTGCCTGCTTGTACCTCAACCAAATGAGCCAGGTAGTTGCGCGGATAGCCTGGGTAGTAATCGTGCTTTTCACCTCCGGGGTGTTGGTCCAGTATATCTTCATACAGGCTGCCGCCCAAACCGACGTTAATCAGCTGCAATCCCCGGCAGATGCCCATCACTGGCAACCTTTTAGAGAGAGCCTGCTGTAGCAGCTGGATCTCAACCCGGTCGCGGTCTTCATCCACCTGGCTCACTTTTGGATGCGCAGCTGAGCCATAGCGCTCGGGGTGTACATCCCCTCCCCCGGTAAAAAGCAAGCCATCCAGTCGGTTTACCAGACTGGTTAAGGCGTTCTCGTTCAGGCCAAGGGGTACCAGCACCGGGCTGGCGCCAGCCTTGTTTAATGCCTGGACGTAGGCTTCTGTCAGGCTGAGCATATGGAAGCCGTATGAGCTAAGGGTGCGAAATGTGGTCAGGCCGACGATAGGTGCAGACAAGTTTTCCTCCAGCGTGTAGTCTCACTGAAACACACAAGAAAAGGGCGCAGCCGCTGGCACGGATACTGCGCCCTCCCCATACTAAAATCTTCTACCTGTTTAGATCAAGAAGTAAATTTTTGTTTCAGGCGGGAACGTTTACCCGTGCGTTCACGCAAGAAATACAGCTGCGCCCGGCGAACATGTGAATGCCGTTCAACGACTACCTTCTCAAGTCGCGGTGAGCGAGTCAAGAATGTTCGTTCAACGCCAATCCCATTGCTGGCAATCCGGCGCACCGTGAAATTGGCGTTATTACCACTGTTACGCTGCCGGATTACAGTGCCCTTGAACTCCTGGATGCGCTCGTTGGAGCCTTCTTTAATGCGGATAAAAACTTTTACCATATCACCCGGGTTGAGCTCAGGGACATTCTCATTGACCGGGGCTTCTACTGATTTCAAAATTTCGTCCATCATTCCACTTCCTTACAGCGATAAAATATCCAGCGCACGCAGCGCATGATCTGTCTTTGCATGCCACCCGGGGGTAGCGCGGCGTGGGATTATACCATGCCCCTCTGGATTTGAGAAGGAAAATCGTTCTTCCCTGAAAGTGATGGGTGGAATTGCTTGACCCGCCGCCCATGCGATGGTAAAATCCCGCCGCTGATTCAATACCAAATATTTTACCCGCCCCCATCGTCTAGGGGACCAGGACGTGGCCCTTTCAAGGCCAAAACCGGGGTTCGAATCCCCGTGGGGGCACACAAAAATCCGCTCAATTACGAGCGGATTTTGTTTTAACTATTCCTGATGCCTAAAGTTATTTCCGAAAAAATCCGAACCTAAAATCATTAGAAGCTACCTGTATTCTCCCAAAAACTATAAAAAGTGACCTTTCAAGAGGCTTTTTTTAAATGGCAATATTTAATATATATTAGTGCTTGGCAACTCAATATTTATCGATATAATCATGCGCTACGCATCAATCATAAAAAGTTAGCACACTTAAAGTCAGTTGAAACTATCCATACATGGGATCGGTTTTCAAACAAAAAGGATTAGAAATGGTGAACGATTGGAAAAAATCGATCGGTTTATTGAATATTTTGGGAGGAATTCTTTGGTTGGGGCTATATTTTCACCAACAAAAATCGCATGGAACAACCCAACTGAATGAAATGAATGTAGTTTGGGGCTCAACCTGGATGGACAGTGGCAAACTATATGTTATCCCATTTTTGTTTGTATTTGGTGGACTAATAGCTCTTTACCAACAGCGTCAAAATCCCGGGAAATTAGGGCAGATTAGTAGTAAATTGGTATATGGCGCTATGTCCTTCTTGATCCTGATGACCATATTCGAATTCTGGTCATTCAAATGGGGATCTTATAACATCCGTTATGAAGACGCGACCAGTTTTATTGGCTCAAATAATAGCGGAGCAGCACAGACTATTACTTCCCTGCTCTTAACTGTTTTTCTGATCCCTTTTGGTATTGATCTTGTTAAAGGGAAAGTAATTCCCCCGTGGTTTGCGGTTTTACTGGTTTTAGGTGGACTAACAACAGTGTTTTTGTCACCCTCGCTTTGGTTCCCCGCTCCGATCTGGATGATCTTAGGCTTTCTGCTTTGGCAGAAAAAGAACAATACAAATTGATAATATATTAAAACTGAAATTTTTTTCCATCTGAAAAAATTTAAGAAAAGTTTGAGTAAGAAATAGAATAGGCATGTCATTCTAAAATAAAAAAATATGTAAAACTAAATATGAACAGCGAAAGAATAGGTTAAAAGTTGATTATGCCTAAGATTCGAATCCCCGTGGGGGCACACGATCAAGAAAGCCGTTCCACCGCTGATGTGCAGCGGTTTTTGTCTTTTATTCGGTTTGAGCAACGTGAAAAACTGGAGGAATTGGAGCTTGAAATCAATACAGAGGCAATAAATCTCAACGATTAGCGATTCGATTTCGGTTTCCAGTTTGTTGATTCATCTCCAATGACACTTGATCCTATTATCTCTCTTTTAAATACCACCGACGATATGCAACCAGTACCTGCAAGATAGCTACTTGCAGCAAAGTCACTGTTATTGCCAAAAACTGGGATATATAAAAGTAAAGTAACTGTAAAGCAACTAACGAGATCAGAAAACCACTCACACCAAACGTAATTCCTTGCACTTCTTGTTTTGATAGCCAGGAGATTACAGCCACAACCATCAAGATACCGACCATGCTTTGAATAACAATTAGTGGAATACGCCATTGGTGGACCTGAGGATCAAGATTAGACCCTCCTTGGAAAATTATAATAATGTAACTTGTCACGAGAATTACCCATCCAAGTAGTGTAATTGAAATGATCATGCGGTGCCTGCGACGGCCTAGGCGGATGCCAACTGCTTCTAACCAAAACGAAGCCCGTTTCCAAAAACCGGGTTTGGCCGCAGTGAGAAGCCCCTTACCCTGCCGCAAATATGCATTTAAGGCACTTGCTAGGAGTTGGATTTCCTCCTGATCCGACCGCATGGCAACTGCCAAATGGGTCTCGATCCGTGCTGCCTTCGCCGCATCCAGGTTCCCATCCAGGGCATCCTTTAAGCCGTCCAGGGTGGAGTACAATGCCTGACGCGGGTTTTCATGGCGCGAACGGCGAAAGTAAAAATAAACAAGCGTGATAAGGAGGATGAACCCATAGATAAGAGGCATAGCCGGAGGGAAGAAGTAGTCATTGGTCTGAGTGATGAATTTTCCGACCTCGTCGATAAAAAGCCCAATACCTACCCCACTCAATGAAGCACTGCCCTGGAGAGCCCAACGATTGGCATAAGCCAGGGGTAAATATGCGGCGATGATCAACAACAACCCGCCCCAAAGGGCGTGAGCGATGTGCAATACGCTGTTCCCGATTTGAGGGTAGCCGGTCAACTCCAGAAATAAGCGTGTGATGATCACCGTAACTGCAAATGCAATTAGAGATGTAAGGATATAATTTTCAGCCCGGTGTCTCCGGACAGCTGTTGATGCCATTTTTTCCGCCTTCTTATCTGCATTGGTCAAGCACACAATCTATCTTTTCGTCGCAATCAACTTTGTTACCAAGCAAGGGCCCAGCCCATTGTCCAGGAATGAGAGGGCCCTTGAATTCGGTTGCTAGGGTAGACAAACGTGCTGGCGAGAGGGGGCTAGAGATGCATCATGTGGTCGCATCCAAACAAATAGTGGCAAATGGGTAGAATGTCGTGGAAAGTGCAGGCGAATAGGAACAGGACGATCACACCCAAGAGCGAAAATATGATGAGCCGGTGGTATTTTTCCATTACTGCATATACAGTTGCCATTTCAGATCTCCTTTGGTTCGTAGATAGATTTCAAACTGTCTTCTTGAAAATTGATAGGGTCTTACTCACGCCGCCACAGTACGCTGACCAGGATAACCCCGCCAACCAGGATCAGGATCAACGACCAGGAAATGTTCAGTGCTGTAAAGCCACCCAAGCCAAGGATCAGTATGATGCCGCTCCAGACCCAGTCCCAGGTGGTCGGGTTTGGAACTTCCGACGAGACGACGCGGTATAGATTTCCCAGCATGCCTAACAATCCCGCCCCAAGGAAAATCCAGCTCCAGGCATCAGCCTCACCGATCTGGGGCAGGATGCCCATGCTATCTGCGCCGAAAACCAGACCAGCCCAGATCAGCGCTACTGCCCACCACAGCCCTTCCAGACGTTGGCGTTCTTTTTTCACACTTATGTTCTGTTCAACCGTCATTTTTTCTCCTTTCTGTTTCAGTTTCGATTTGCTCAGTACCACTATACAAATGAATGTGGTGAGATGTCATCACATGATGTGGTGATTGGTATGGTGATTGTTGATGGCATCCTTATAGGATTTGTCACTGTTTGAGTTTCACCAGTCAATTGATGAACCCCAAAACCGTAGCCATCATCCAACGCAACCAATTTAGGGGAAGCACCAGAGCCTGTTGCCAACCACTTTGAAAAGGGTTACAACCAACAGCAATCCAACCAGGACCGCACTTCAACGGGAGCGGACACCCTTCAATGCTGAAACTGCAAACAGGGAAGTTGCCAGCGGGATACCTGGCAGGTAGGCGAATAGCCGCCCAACAGGTTGTGGAATATTGTGTTGATTGGTGTCCAATTAGTGCAGTGGGGGAGGAGCCCAATCACCACCATTGGTGCTAAGAGGGCACCAACTGATTTACCTCTGCATAATTGGACGGCTGTAACACCGCCCAGACTGATCATCGTGAAACTAATCACGTTGCACGGCGTAGAGCAATTCTTGAGACCCAGACTGCATATCTGGCTGTCTATTGTGAAGGAAGTAGGAATCGCCAGGATTAGAAACGCGCGTAGCCCCCCGATTGGCTCATCACCAAGCAATCCCCTAAATGCCCGTGGCCACTCAATGGTAATCAACGCTACAGCTCCAAAAGCCACTCCAATCATCCAGATGAGGGGTCTAATCGAGAATCAGGAGTTAAGTTCGTAGCTAACTGCTACCACACCTACGACTATTGCGGGCAGCCAGAGCCCAGCACTTGCAGTCCCTTTTTCTAAATTGTTCATCTTCATATTTGTGGCTGTTGCATTCATCTCACTATATCTATCTTTCTTTTGTGTTCGAGATGCCCCCTACCACTTTTTCTGAAAAACATTACACATCTGCTGTCAGGTATCAAGCCAAATCGTCACCTCCAATCACCGTCCAGCCTCTCTCTGCTGCCAAGGCAACTAGGGATTCATCCGGATAAACGGCGACCGGATTCCCAAACATCTCGAGGACAGGTACATCCACGAAGGAATCTGTATAAAAGTAGGACCTCTCCAGATCAATCTCTTTTCCTCGGCCATTCAGAAAGCACAGGAGGCGTTCAACCTTGCCTTGCCCAATATTCAGGGGAGGGATGATTTTTCCCGTGTAATGTCCATCCTTCACGACTAATGGGGTTGCAATAGCGCATTCAAGCCCTAAACGGACTGTCAGCTTGTTGAGAAGCGGGGTAAATGAACCCGAAATCATGATGACTCGGTGAGCCTGGGTCTGGTGATTCTCGATAACAATCTTCATCTCAGGTCGCAGGTTAGGTAAGATCTCATAGTCGATAATCCAATCCCAAATTCTCTCTGCTCGTTCGATCTGAACTCCGCCTATCAGCCAAGCAAGATTAGTCGCATTTATTCGGTAGAACAAATCCCCAGGTATTAGACCGACTCTAACCAATTGCCAAAGGGGAAAATGAAAAACCACAAATCTAACCAACGCAAGCCGCTTGAATCTGTTTATTCTATGATGTGTAAAAAGTGCCTGCCAAAGGAATTTCGTGTAAAGAGTGTTGTCTAGGTCGATGAAAGCAGCGATATCATTTTTTAGTACGCTCATCTGCAAAGTCTTTCAGTCTCTAGCATTGCTTACTTTTATTGGACTGGTATCCAGGTATGGCTTCAATGCCATACCTGGATTACATACAAGGACATCATGCAATGGCTACGGATGGTCTGAGAGTATCTCTAATGGCACCTAAAATCGCCCCGGCCCCTATCAAGATGACGACCAGAGCTGCCAGCCAGCCTAATACCGGCATGACACGCACGATTTCGTATATCAGTACGCCGGTTACCAAGGCCCGCACATCACCCCAACGACTCTCAAGTGTGGCTTGGGAAATGCGACCCAATACAAATTTACCAACCATGTAAGCAAAGACCGCTTTGGTTACCAGAGAAAGCACGAAGACGAAAACAATCACAAAGGAAGCTATTGTCAATCCGCCAAGGCCCATAACGGTACCCGAAAGCTGTCCCAAGGTGATGAATCCAGTTACGAGGGTCAGAGAAATTAATACGGCAATTGCGACCAGGAGGGCCAGAGGGAAGAGCAAGACTACAAGCAGCCCCCATCCGAAGCTGGATAATGCGCCAGCAGAAATCTTTCCCATAACACTCTGAACTCTGTCTTCAAGAAAATAAACGAGCAGTCCACCCACGATCAGCAGGGAAATGAATTCCCCTATCGCCCTTCGTATTTCTTGGACTACGATAAAACGAAGAACGGAATTTCGAAGTTCGTCAAAATCAACCTCCATGGGCTGGATTTCAACATTGTTGGCATCCACACTCTCGAAATTCGTCGTGGTCACTTTGTAGGAGAGCTCACCTCCGACCCTAGAATCATCCGCTATCCTCAGTCCAGGTTGAATGGCTTCTACAGGAACAAACTCGAGGCAGGATGAGCAGGTCTCGCCCAATTCGACATCCACATTCCCGCCGGCAGAGCCGTTGAACTCGAATGCACCGGTGACCACCTCAACATCTTTTCCGACCTCTCCGTTCAGTCTATTTTGGAAAACCGTAGCATGAATACCATGGCCCACATGACTACCGTTCTCGGCGACTAAGCTGAAACCACCAGCGTAGATGCTGCGACTGATTGTAGCCTGCGGTCCAAGCGTGATCGCACAACCACCGCTATATAGGCTGCCGCCGACATCCCCATTGATGGTTAGAAGCTCGCCTGCAATGAAAACGCTGCCTTCTACGCTGCCGTTTAGGACCACCTCGATGCCTGTCGCAAACAGGTTGCCAGTGATGGTGCCATCAATCACCACATTGTCCCCGGAAATAATCAGATCGTCGTCAATGACAACACCCGCGGCTACTACTGCATCCGGATCACCCGTGACAACCTCAGCAGCCTGGGCAGAGCCTGCATAAGCCAATGTCAGGAACCCAACGATGACTAGGGCTAAGATAGCTAGCCTCCCCCACTTATTTTGAATAGACGTTTTGAATTTCATATCACATTTCTCCTCTGGATAGTTAGTTGTGCCGGATCTCCTGGTCGTTTAGGAGGAATCTCCGGCACATCGATAGCGTCAACAAGCGACGTCTTATAATACTTGCGCTCCCTTATCCGCTCCTTCGAGCGGCTGGCAATGAGGTTCCATCATTTGGGACATCACCTTCAGCCATTCATCTAGAATCTCTGTCTGGCCTGTGATTTGGGACATCAAGGCAGCACAATCACATCCTTCCATGTGCTCTCCCATCATCTTCTCCATCATTGCCATACAGGCAGATATTTCAAATTGGTTTTGCCCACTTTGAGTTTTTTTTGTTTAAATGTCATTTCTTACTCTCCATAATCAATTGGTGGTCAACAAAATTATTTCGTTCTGATGAAACGCACTGCCCGGAAGTAAAGCTCCAGGCAATGCGCTTCATAAAGAACTTCCTAGTTGCCGCGGAAGACCTTGGTCAAGGTCACCCCGCCAATCAGAACCAGCACAAGCGGCCAGAACATATCGACGGCAAATAGTCCACATAGGCCGAGCAACAACCAAAATCCGGACCAGATGTAGTCCCAACTCGTTGTCACGCTTTCTGGTTGGGATGAACTGTAGAGGTTCAGCAAGGTGCCGTATAATCCTGCACCGATGAACACCCAGCTCCAGGCATCGGTGCTGCCAATTTGAGGCAGGTAACCCAGGCTATTTGCCCCAAAGACCAAGCCTGCCCAGACTAGAACGCCAGCCCAATATAAGCTTTCAGCTCTTGAGCGCCTCTCAATCTTGCTAAAAATATGTTCAATAGTCATTTTTACTTCTCCTTTCTGTTTGTATTTTTATCTTCTGGATACTCTTCAATTGGATTGACTGAGATCAATTTGAGGTTCATATTTCCGATTTTGAGTAACACACCGTGCAAAGCAGCTTGATCGGAGAGTGCACCAGAAATGGTGGTTGTTCCATCTGCGTTCCGGCAAATCCTCAGCCCTTCGAGCCACTCCTCCCAGCGATCTTGCAGGTGTCCATCTATAAGTATTTTGTAATTCTCTGGCACTTCTATATTCCTTTCGGTCGTTAGGTTGATCAAAATATACAAAACGACATGGTGAGGTGTCATCACCACACATGGTGATTGACCTGGTGATTTCATCCAAGGGGATATGAGTATTCGATGGTTAAAATAAAAAAGCCCAGGGGGGCTAATTTTGGAAATCTACTTTTTGTGCTCGAGTTGGGGGATCGCTATCGCTTATAACAAGTTTAGTTCGCTTGCTTTACTTAGTGCTGCCAGTCGACTGTTGACGTTTAACTTCGAGTAAATGTTCTTTGTATGTGTACGCATGGTGTTCAGGGAGATCATCAATTCTCGCGCAATCTCCGGGCCAGTAAGCTCTGTTGCAAGCAAGCGGAGAACCTCAAGTTCGCGATCACTGAGTGGTTCGATGAGTGATTGGGATATTCTCATTTTATCTGACCTATCTGGCTCAAATGCGGTCAACAATCTGCTAACGTAATCTGAGGCGATGCCATGAGTTACTGCCTGTCGAAGCAAAACTTTCATATGATCGCCCTCATCGACAAATGTGCGTACATAACCTTCCGGCTCAGCCAGCACAAGCGCCTCTTCCAATGAGCTCAGTGCTCGATCGTCAGTCCTTTGAGCCTGATAAGCCAGCGCCTGAAGCACAAGGAGGACAATCACCTCTCTCATGCACGCAACCGGTTTTGTTACCTCCAACATTCTGGCGATTAATTCCAGTGCTTTAGTTAAAAGATGCCCGTTGTCCGGATTTTCCCGACCCAAATAGATGAGCACTCTAGCTAAAATGATATGCTCTAATTCGTGAAAATATAAGATTTCATCACGTACATCTAGACTATGTTCCTGAACCATCTTTGATGCTTCGAGGTAATTTTCCACTTCCAGCTGTAATCTTACTTGACAATCGAGGGTTATTGTCATCGCTTCCGGTTCAGGGTCAGGAATGGTCTTAACCAATCGATTTGCTTCCTGGCACGCACTTTCGGCTTCCTCTAAATCTCCTCGTGTCAAATATATCCGGGACAATATTGCATAACCAATACATACTGCATCAACCATTTTTGCAGGAATACCAATCTCAATCCCTTCCTTTATTAGAGCATAAGCAGTATCCAGGTCATTCCATTCCCGGTAAATATTTGCAAGAAGTACACAAGCTCCACTTGCATAAGGTATTTTAAGGTTTGTTTTTCGATATGTGAGTTGAATAGCTTCGCGGAAAGTTCCAGCCGCTTGATGCAGACGCCCTTGCAGGGCTAACACTCTACCCAATTCCAGAATTATGGCCTGAGCCAAAATGCGGTTACCCACAGCAAGACTATCTCTGCGAGCCTCAAGAAGCACCTTTATTGCACCATTAAAATCACCGATCACCCTTTTTGCGATACCCAGGGCAAGAGAAGCCACAGCTCGGTTAAAGTGGTTTACAGGCAGATATGCAAGCGCCTGATTGGCATATTTCATAGAGTGTGGGATCTGTGCCCTATTAAGAGCAATGAGAGCGCGAATCGCAGCCGCCTGCCCCCGAATTACGCCTGCCCCGCCAACTGGTTCAGGAGTATTCTCATTTTCCAAAGCTAGTTCAGCGTACTGCAAATTCTGTTCCGCCTCATCCAAACGTGCCCATCTCTGACACATCCAAGCTCGAATGATGCAAAGCCAGGGCCAGGCAATAACCATTTCTTGTGGGATCGCATTTAACCAGACCGTTAACTGATCAAACTCGCTGCGCATCATCATCTCAGTCCCGACACTTTCTACCAACTGGGCAGTTCGCGCGAAATCCTCCCCCGCCAGCGAATGGTTGACGGCTTCAGTGATGAAATTATTTTGTTCAAACCACTCAGAAGCCCGCCGATGTAATCTCGGAATCTGCCCCGGTTCTCTTTCACCCAAGCGCTGGCGTAGAAAATCGGCAAATAAATGATGGAAACGATACCAGGTGTGTTCATAATCCAGAGGAATTAAGAATAGATTAGCTCTATCGAGCGCGTGCAGGATCTTTTTGCTATTTGAAATTTTTAATACATCATCGCAAAGAGAAGCGCTGAATCGATTTAGGATGGAGGTCTGGCATAGAAATGTTTGGATTTCTTCAGGCTGACGTGCCAAGACCTCATCCACCAGGTAATCGATTATGTAGTGATGGCTTCCCGAAAATGCAGCGATAAACTCATGTTTATCCCGTCGTCCTTCTATGGACAAAGCAGCCAATTGCAATCCTGTGATCCATCCTTCCGTGCGAGAGAGCAACATTTGGATATTTGTAGGGGACAGATCCAATCCAAACAGATCGTTTAGAAATGTAGTAACCTCTACCTCGGTGAAGCGCAAATCATCGTGGCGAATTTCAACCATTTGACCTCTGCCACGGTAACGTGATAGGGGTAAGGTTGGATCAATGCGTGTGCTTATCATCAGGTGAGCGTTCGCTGGGAGATGGTCGAGAAAGAAAATTAGGGTTTCGTTTACCTTCTGCGAAGTAATTAGATGATAATCATCGAGTACTAAGGAAAACTCTATTCCTGACTCAGCGATCTCGTTGATCAAGATGGTTACTATAGCTTCAATCGGTGGATTGTCTGTCGTTTCTAATGAAGCCAGGATGCTCTCCCCAATCGATCCGTCAATTTGCCGAATTGCAGCGATTAGATATGAAAGAAAGCGCTTGAGATTATTGTCGCTCTCATCTAACGAGAGCCAGGTGACGGGTTCATCGATGCACCTGGCCCACTCGCTCATCAGGGTGCTTTTCCCAAAACCTGCTGGTGCGGAGATAAGGACAAGTTTAGCCATCATCCCAGCATTGATCTTCGCGATCAGGTGTGGGCGTGAAACCAAGTCTGGGAAGGATTGGGGAATATGAAGTTTTGTGGTCAGGAGAGGAGTTGCCACGGTTAAAACCAGATTTTGTCAGTTACGCCTATTTACTTGATATATCTTACACGATTTTTGTGTATAGCGCATGTTTTAAGCCCAGGAAACCAGGGGAGAGGGAAAAATCATAGTATATACCTTTGTTCACAATGAGTAATGCTGTAGTAATGTACTTCCCCAGTCGCGTAGTTCGAGACTGGTACACGTGGGGGCACAACTTAAAAAACCGTTCTACGGATGTTGTAGAGCGGTTTTTTATCATCATAACGTTTATGACTCAATCGCTCGTTCTCGTAGATTGGCACGATATGGTGGACGATGATGGCATCATCTTCGACGACAATATGATCGACCAATAAACGAACAACCTCTCTTTTGACCTCTTCAGTAGGGTTCTCCAGGGTTTCAAGCATACGCTGACTGAAATCCGCAAAGTCTTGAACGGTGTGTAAACGGGTTTGATTTTAAAGTTGGACTTCCTGAGCTTAGGCCAGCAGGGATTGCAGTTGGGTTTGTTCTCGTTCCAAAGCTTGCTTGCGTTGAGCCAACTCGTCTTTCTCCAGCAAGCCATCCTGATAACCAGCGGACAGACAACTTCATAGACTTCCACATAAGGGTCCAGAATAGCGTACATGCACCAGAAAAATTCTCCATCGAGGGGGACCACCCATTTCTATGTCATCCAGAGCTTGAGCCGCTTTTTTGAGGTTGCACACCGTCTCATTCGAAATGCTCACCACCACTTGTAACTCCACCAGCCGTTTGGCTAGCAGCAGCGTGGTCCATTGTTTGCATCCTTCCGGCAGTTCACTTTCTAATAGTTTTTCTATGTGTTGGTCTGAATTCAATACTCTCATCTGAAGAACTTCTCCGCACTGAGAAGTTCTTCTCTATACTGATTCATAAAAAGGAGAGCTGGACGATTTGGTTTATAAAAGTCTACGGCTTTATAAACAAGGTCCTTAAACCTAATCTATTATCCAAGGCAACTCGAGGATGACCACTGTCCCATAATTCAAAGAGGTTTGGACTTCAAGATTGCCACCCACCATGGCTGCCCGTTCTCGCATACCTGCAATACCGTAATGGCCTGCAGCCACGAATCTGGCTGACCCAAGCCCACCGTCGATTCCCCGTCCATCGTCCGTAATAGTCAAACGCAACTTGTCTGGATACTCGGTCAGACTGACCGCTATCTCAGAGGCTTCAGCATGTTGGACAGCGTTATTCGTCGCTTCCTGAGTGATCCGGAAAATTGTAAGTGCTTTATCGTCGGGTAAGCGTAATTCGTTTTTATGGGTTGAAATTTGGATGTGTACTGGTGCCGGTGAACGTACATCCAATTCTTCAATTAAGGTCTTCAGGGCTGTAGAAATATCATGTTGTAGAAGAGGTGGTCGCAAATCGTTACAGATAGCCCGTAAATCCTGCACAGTATCATTGGATAAACCTACCAAACGATTGAGAAACTCCTGATCAGATTTGGTATTTATCTGTAATGTCTTAATATCACGCGCAACCGCACACAAATCTTGCAATACCCCATCATGTAATTCGCGAGACAGTCTACCGCGCTCATCTTCCCGGGCTATAATCAATTGACGATACAACGCCCGCATTTCGGAGGCAACTTGACGTTCCTGCTCACTAAATTTCATCGCCTCCAAAGCCGCAGCTGCCTCACGGGCGAGTGAGGTTAGCCATTGAATATCCTCTGGTGAGTATTGAACACCGAGCTCCCGTTCACCTAGCAGCCACAAACCATTCAGGTTTGCGCCACGCATAAGAGGTACCCAAACCCGAGTCCATGAAAGGTCCATCCGGCCTTGTTCAATCAGCTCTTGCAACCTGCCACGGTTAGATTTTAAGGCTTCGCCTGATGCCGTCACCCAACGAACAGCTGCATGATTGATTGGAAGGGCAAGGTCTTCATTTTCAACAGATCGAAGTTCATAATCATCTAACAACAACAGCACTGATCGACTTGCGCCTAATTCCGTTATTAGTTCCTGGGTAAGTACTTGGGCAATTTCGGTTTGCGTGGTTGATGTCGTCAGTCGGCGTCCGTATTTCACTGAGAGAACACCATGGTCAATAACACTTTTGTAAATGATAAAGCGCCACCAACCTCGCCCTGTACGAAAAAATAAAACCATGATTGCAAGGATAAACCAACCAAGTATAAGGCCCATCAGGAAATAAATTGTGCTCTCTGTCATCGATTACTTAAATTATTTTTCGCTCTTCGGCTATCTGGAGCGCCTCATGACGGCTTTTAACTCCTAATTTGCGGTATATGGTGCTCAGATGATTTCGAACTGTACCTGGTGCAATATGCAGTGCTTGGCCAATCTGTGGGTTGGGAAGGCCTTGACTGGCAAGGGTCAGAATTTCAATTTCCCTCATAGAAAGGGGCTGCTGATTTTCTTCAAGGCGAGTTGCTTCAGCCAGAGCCACATATGCCTGATGGCTTAGATAAATTTCCCCATTGTAAAGGTCTCGTATGATCACATCAATCCTTGACACATAATCATCATCTTTAAGAATATATCCATGTACACCAGCTTGTAATAATTTCTGTATCACTGTGGGTTTTACAAAGGCACTAAATAGACAAATTTTAAGGTCCGGAAAATCGAATCTTAAATTTCTCACGGTCGCCAGGGCGTTAAACTCTGGTTCCATAAGAATATCTAGCAGCAACACATCAGGGCGCACCTTGCGTAATAAGGCTGGCAATTCTTCCCCGCGTGTTGCTTCTGCGACCAGTTGAATATCGGGAACTACATCCAGCAATGCACGCACAGCAATAGCAACATGTGGGTGGTCATCAACAACTACGACGCGTATCATAAAATCCAGTCCTTAAAAATTCCTAGACAATTTGATTATATACAAGTTGTGATCAAAAACCAAGTAAAAATAAATCCTGTCAGATGACATTGTCATATTGATTTGTGACAGGTATCTATTTCAATCATGACTGGTGCCTAAAGAAAATTTTTGGTGGAGTCGTTACAATGGTAATGTAAGCTGAGAATTCAACTCGCGGAAGGATGAACTATGTTACAGACAGAGAACTTGACTTTAACTTACAAAGATGGGGACAGCATCGTAACTGCGGTAAACAATATTTCGATTACGATTCAAGATCACCAATTTATCGGCATTTTGGGCCCATCAGGATCTGGAAAGAGTTCATTGCTATATCTGATGAGTGGACTGCGCCAACCCACTGGTGGGGAGATCTTCCTCGATGACCGAGCTTACAGCAAAATGTCTGAGAAGGATCGCAACGGTCTACGAAGAACAGAATACGGTTTCGTATTCCAACATCATTTTCTAATCAACTACATGACAGCATTGGAAAATGTGATGGTCTCACCAATAGCGCCAAGCAAAGCCTATATGGTACAGGCCAAAGCGTTTTTGGCCGATCTTGGCTTAGGCGACAAGCTCCACCGTTTCCCTTACGAGCTTTCTGGTGGTGAGCGCCAGCGGGTCGCAGTTGCGCGGGCTATGATACACCGTCCGCGTATTATTTTTGCAGATGAGCCAACCGGGTTGTTAGACCGTACTACAGGCCTTCAAGTAATGGCATTGCTACGTAGTTTCTGTAAACAAGGCAGCCTGGTTGCGGTCACTCATAATCCAGAAATTCTGGCTGAAGCTGACCAGGTCATTACCATCCGTGATGGTAGGGTATCCGATATTGATTATCGCCTGATGCATGATCTCAAGGAGATGATTTCATGAACCCTTTATCGATCTGGATATATTACGTCCGCAACAAACAGCATGCTGCCATTTTATTAGCCACAGGTATTATGGTAACCCTGGGGATTTATTCACTCGTGGCGCTAGTCTGGGGGGTGTTTGTTGAACCGGCGCGTCAGGCAATCCACGCCTATTCTGAGACAAGTTTGGTTACACCAAAGACAACAAATAACGGCTTTGATCCAAGCATATTGTTAAAGCTTCAGGTCAATACAGATATTGAGAATGTGATCCCATCCACATACATTCGAATAGAACTACCGGGTATGATTCCCGGGCAGGGATTCCCATTCGAGCTATTAGGATTATACGAGGGAGACATAGCCTACTTCCTAGAAAGATATTCTGCCACGATAAAGACCGGGCGTTTACCGCAGTCAGGTGCAGCGGAGCTTGTCCTTTCAGAAGATACGGCAAACATACTGAATGTTGATGTTGGGGATGAGTATATCGTCACAAGTTCTGAGTTTTACAAAGGTATGGAAGCGCCACCCGCCCCCACTACTTTTATCGTCTCAGGTATTCTTGACAGCAATACGGAATTAGGGATTGTCTCTCTCGAATTTCTCAACCATCATGAAGAATATCGTCAGTTAGCTGACCGATTCCTGGTCTTTGCCAAAGAAGGGAAAGAAGTGGCAGTGGATGAATTTTTACGTAGTGAAATTCGCAATCTGGAGACGGATGTGAGGACTTATCAAATGCTTTCCGAGCGGGTAATCAATGAAGCCATTCCGGGTCTAGCACTCCTTTTGCCAGTTGTACTGCTTGTCGCCTTCGCTTTCTCGCTGGTAATTGCAACGATCAATAAAATGGCCAACGTTCAACGGCTACCAGAATTCGGTATTTTACACGCTACAGGGTACAGCAAACGTTGGTTAGTCCATCGACTGACTATGGAAACCACTATCCTAACAATGGCTGGCTGGGCAGTCGGAATTGTGCTTGCGGGTGGAGTCCTCCAGCTGGTAAAGACATCCCTGTTCGCAGCTCGGGGTTTTGTGTTCAATTATGTTTCATGGCTTCCGTTTACATTTTCCATTCCGATTATTTTGATCATTGCTGGGCTCACCTACTGGACCACCAGCAAGACCTTCACTCGCATAGATCCGGTAGCAATTGTTGAACAACGTAGTATGAGCCAAGAAACTGACCAGAAACACTCAAGAGACTCAATTGAGAGTCAGCTCAAACCATTAAATCCCTCTATTTTCTACCTGAGACATCCACGCCGGACATTGCTATTGATCAGTACTACGGGAATTATGATCATGGCTATAGTTTTATTTGTCTTCTCACTGTCGATCGGTTCGGATGCAAAGGAGCTATTTCTGGACTATTTGAGCCATGTTAGCATTGTCAGGTCTCAGGGAATGGCAAATAGTCTTGATTCATCTGTGTTGGCTCTAGTCAAGGATCATCCAACTGTCGAACGTGTGATTCCATATGCACCAAGATATAACATATTGAATGTTTATATTCCGCCCTTTGCAAGCGCTAACGGCAGCCCATTTGGGGTCTATCATGATGACTTGATCTACCTGGTAGAACTTTATGGTCTCGAACTAAAAGAAGGACAACTACCACACCCAGGTACGAACGACATGGTAATCTCCGAATCGCTTGCAAGGAACAGGGATCTCAAAATTGGGGATGTGGTTGGGGACCCAGAACAGCCTGCTTATCCTGGAGCGCCATCACTGGATCAGGAATTCGTTATCTCAGGAATCTTTTCCCAACCTGTAGAACCAGAAACAGGGAATGGATGGGGATTTATTTCACTTGAATTTCTTGAAAACCAAAGCGCCTTTAATGTCCCTGACATTCCCCCTATTTTCATCGTACCAAAGGAAGGTCAAAAGGAAAACCTTGACAATTGGTTAGAAAATGAATTGGCACAGCAAAATGTTTCGGTCGTGACATATCGTAAAGAAATCGCCCAAAACAAAAACACAGCACGACAAGGTATGTTTTCAATAGCTTTGTTGGAGATTGGTCTTGCAGTTGTTGCCGCCTTTGGACTCACCATCCTCAACTACGTGTTTACCTCAGAACGCCAAATGGAGTTTGGCGTTCTATATGCCCTAGGGTTTGGCCGCCACCAGATATTACGTCGTCTTCTGGGTGAAACAACTTATATAATTGGCATCGCCTGGGGAATAAATGTTCTTCTATTCTTGGCAGCCATTGTTGGCTTGTTGTTCGGTATATTTAAGCCTATGGGCCTTACATTCAGTATTTTCAAATTTACCCCATGGCTTTATACCCTCCCCATTCCCATTGCAGTCCTTGCAAGTTCTGCTCTAACAACTTTAAGAATGTTTTCTAAACTTGACGCGATCTCAATAGTTGACAGAAGATTATAAGTTTCAACAATTGTTCAAATAGAAGAGTTGTTCTGTATTATTCAAGCTTGTGTAATTTTTTGGTAACAACAGTATTCCTTGACAATTACAAAAAGTAGAATCATCATTCTGGATAGGTGATTTGATAGAAACCATTTGTTGCTTCCTTTCAATTGTACCTAGTAGAAGAATTGTCAACCTTTGTTTCAAGGCCGGGGTGTTCGAGTCTGGTCCACGTAGTCACACACAATCAAGAAAACCGTTCCACCGCTGATGTGGAGCGGTTTTTGTCATCAATTCGCTTCGAAAAGCGGGAATTACTCTATAAGTTGGAGCTGGATCTGTGCAAAAGGCGAGGGTTTTGGTTCGAATTTTCTTAGGTCATTGCCTGCACCCCCGAACTTGGTTCAGTTCCAATCCCACCCATCAACAAAGGAAGAACTGCACCCCAGATCGGTAGATTAGTTGTGCAAATCACGGCGGACGACACCCTTTTGCCATGCATAGACCGCCGCCTTGGTACGATCTGCCAGGTGCAACTTGCTCAGCACATTGCTGACATGCCCTTTGACTGTGAATTCGCTGATGATCAATTGGTCAGCGATTTCACTGTTGCTCAAACCCTTCGCAATTAACTTAAGCACTTCCAACTCCCTGTTGGTCAACTCGGTGAAAGGGTTCAATTCCTGGGTCCGGCTTCCGTGCAGTTCTTGAATCACGCGGGAGGCGACGCGCGGATGCAGCGTGGCTTCTCCCCGGACTGCCCTCCGTATCACATCAGCCAGTTCTTCCATCCTGACATCTTTCAGGACATATGAAATGGCACCTGCCTGTAGGGCAGGAAAGATATGTTCGTCATCATGATAAGAGGTCAAGATGACAATTTGCGTGCGCGGGCTGAGGTCTTTTATCCGACGCGTAGCCTCTACACCACCCATCTCGGGCATGATCAGGTCCATTAATACAACATCAGGAATTTTCTCTTCAGTCAGTTTGATTGCTGTTAATCCAGAATCCGCTTCAGCGATAACTGACAAATCGGGTTGAGTTTCCAGAAAAAAGCGCACCCCCTGACGCACAACTTCGTGGTCATCGACCAGTAAAACGGTTATTGGATTGTCCATATGCTTACTCCTGACCGTTCCTGTTAGATTCCGGGATGGGTATCCTACAGGTGAGCGTTGTTCCACGTCCTGGAACTGCGTCAATGGTGAAATTTCCGCCCAGGGATTCAGCTCGCTGATTCATTGAACGGAGGCCAAAGCCAGTTGGTGAGCTTTTTGGTTCAAAGCCCTGACCATCGTCAGATAGAGTCAGGATAAGATGATCCAGATTAAATCGCAGATCAATCTCAACGTTTCCAGCCTTGCTGTGTCGTGCAACATTGGCTAAGCCTTCCTGGACAATACGGAATAATGCCTGTTCGATCTCAATAGGCAGAGGGCGCTCATTTGCGAGACGAACTTCAGCGGCGATTCTATTCTGCCGCGACCATTCGATAGCATAGTTGTCCAGGGCTGGCGCCAGACCCTGGTTTTCCAGCATGGCCGGCTGCAGTTCGAAGATG
>CP070639.1:547824-568092 GCA_020354045.1 Anaerolineales bacterium
TAGCTTGTGCATAAACCGCTGGCGGAGCAAGTCACGGAAGAGATGATGATAACGATACCAGCGCCGCTCGCTGTCCAGTGGGACAAGGAAAAGGTTGAGGCGCTCAAGATATTCTAAATTTCTTTGTCCAGCGATTTCTCCACCGGAGATGGATGGATCACCCAGCACGGCATCGCAAAGCGGGCCACACAGACGCTCAAGGATGGATGTACACAATAAAAAAGCCTGGATGTGTTCGGGCTGCTGTCCCAGGACTTCTTCCACCAGGTAGTCCATCACAAAGCGATGGCTGCCGGTGAAGGATTTGATGAAGCTGGTCGTGTCTTCGCTGCCCTGCATCGAGATGGCAGCTAATTGCAGCCCGGCAATCCAGCCCTCGGTGCGCTCTTCCAATGCGGAGATGTCCTGCGCTGACAGCGAAAGACCCATCACCTGGTTGAGAAAATCAGTCGCCTCGGGGACCCTAAAGCGCAGGTCTGAGATGCGTAGCTCGGTCAGTTGTCCCCGGCCGCGCATTCGTGCCAGCGGCAGAGCTGGGTCGGCACGCGTGGCAAGGACCAGGTGCATCTGTGACGGCTGGTGCTCGAGCAAAAAGGTGAGGGCTTTATCAACCGCTTCAGCATCAATCACATGATAGTCGTCCAGGACGAGGATGAAATTATCCTGGAGGGTGCTGATTTCATTGAGCAAAGCGGTTAGAAGCGGTTCAATGGGCGGTAGTTGAGCAGATTGCAGCACAGCCAACACGCCTTCTCCAATATGTGGCACGATCCCTTCAACGCCCGAATGATATTCGGGGTCGCTCAGGGCAAGCGTCTGCAAAGCAGCGATGAGGTAAGTCAAAAAGCGGGCAGGGTCGTTATCCCCCTCATCGAGCAATAGCCAGGCGACTGGACGCCCACAACCGGCAACCCATTCGCTGAGCAGCGTAGTTTTGCCAAAGCCAGCAGGGGCACAAACCAGAGACAGTTTGTGGTGCAGACCCGCGTTCAGCTTCTCGACCAGACGTGGGCGCAGGACGGTTTTAGGCCGAGGCGGGGGGATATAAAGCTTGGTAGCCAAAATTGGCGCCGACATGGATCAATTATATAATAGACACCCCATAAATTAAAAAGTGTCCCGACCCTGGTTAGGGCACTTTTTCGTGAAACGCCGGGCTCAATCGATTGGTAATATGCTCCTAACCGACCGATGGCTTACGACAGAGATCGCCCAGTTCGCGCTGGACGATCTCACCTTCTAGGCGGTTAACTTTCATTGTACGTACTCCCCGACGCTTCTCAAGCATAGCAAAAAAGTAAAGGATCACTGGTAAATCAATATCGTATATCGAGGGCATCTTAAGCAAAGCACAGTTTGGCAGAAAATATAGGGCTAACCAGCGAATCTTCAACCTGGGGTGCGGCAACCAAGTATTACCCGTAATGCCTAACCGGAATTCATGGCATCGGCCTAGTGCACCCAAGTTTGGCCTCACCATACTTTATTCGAAATGAATAATATACAATGACTGAGGTAATTTGACAAACTGAAAGTGCGCTCTGGAGAGAAGTTCCCTGTTACATCTTACCCGAAACATCTATATAATGATAAGTGATCGGCATGGAAAGGAGAAACAGGATGGCAGATATATTGCTGGCAACCAAACTCCATATCCCGCCTTTACGTGGCAATTTGGTCAATCGGAAGCATCTGATTAAGCGGCTGAACGAGGGGGTTGATAAAAGCCGCCTGACGAGCATCTCTGCTCCGGCCGGTTATGGTAAAAGCACATTGCTTGGTGAGTGGGTATCCCAGATTGACATTCCAGTCGCCTGGCTATCTCTTGAAAGAGGGGAAAATGTGCCGGCTCGTTTCTGGAAATACTTCATCACTGCCTTGAATGAAATTCCCCAGCTTCGTCTGAACGGAATTGGAGAGTCGATCTCCCAAGTATTGGATTCTTCCCAACCAGTAAGAATGGAAGGGGAGCTTATCAAGCTGGTGAATAGCCTCTCCAGCCTCGAAGAGCGTGTCATTATGGTGCTGGATGATGTGCATAACATCACGGAAACCCAAATTCACCAAGATTTGGTTTTTTTGATCGATCATTTGAAACGATCTATCGGCGGATTGCACCTTGTGGTGGCAGGTCGGATGGATCCTCCCTGGCCGCTGGCGCGCTGGCGAGCCCGTGGTGAATTAAGTGAGTTCCATGCTGCTGATTTGCGTTTCGATTACGATGAGACAGCTCAGTTTTTCCACCAATATTTACAAGTCAACCTTTCATCGCAGGATATCGTGGCACTCAAGGATCGCACAGAGGGTTGGATTGCAGGCTTACAAATGGCTGCAGTTTCCATGCAAAACAGGCTGGTTGCGCAAGGCCCACAGGGTTTATCTCGTTTCATCGAATCCTTTTCCGGTTCAAATCGATTTATTTTGGATTACCTGATGGATGAAGTGATCCTCCAGCAGCCCGCAGAAATTCAAGATTTTCTCTTTGCGACATCGATCCTGGAACAATTTACTGCTCCTTTATGCAACGCACTGACTGATCGGCAGAATTGCCAAACGATCCTTGAGAAACTGGAAAATGCTAATTTGTTTTTGATTCCACTGGATGATGAGCGGCAGTGGTACCGCTATCACCATCTGTTTGCTGAGCTGTTGCGTAAATGGCTGAAGCAGAGACAGCCTGCCAGGGTTGCCGGATTACACGAATGCGCCAGTATGTGGTATGCAGAAAATAACATGCCATCCCAAGCGATCCGACATGCACTGGATGCCGGCAACGTTACCCTGGTAAATCAATACACATCCGCGAATGTCCTGGGGGTTGTCGAACACACCGAGCTGCTGGATATGTTGAGACATTTCGAGGAGCTGCCAGATCAACAAATCGTTGAAAATCCCTGGCTTGGTGTACCTTATGCCCTGGTAAAAGCCTTTGTCAACCCATCAGGGGACGTGGAGCGCATCCTTCAAAAATCTGAGCAAGGGTTGGTAAACCTCGAAAATTCTCCTTTCAAGCAGCAGCTCATAAGCATACTGGATGGTATTCGGGCATACTTGGCCTGGATAAAGGGCGAGGCAGACCAGGTTTTGCGATTCGTCCATCGTGCAATGGACAATCTACCAGAGGATGACCGGACCACCCTCGCTCAATTATTAAACTTAGAAGGATTGGCTTACGAACTTCAATTAAAATTACCTGAAGCGATAAAAGCCTACGAAGCAGCACTTCTTGCAGGGCAAAGTATGGCAGGATTATTTCCTGCCATGGTGAATTGCGGTCTGGTTTCTGCACAGTTTTCGCAAGGCCGGTTACGGCATGCTTTTTACAACTGTCAAAGCATTCTGAGTCTGGCGTATGAATCGGATCAGGGCTCCAAAGACTTACCTTTTTATAATCACCTCTACGCTACCATGGGTATGGTGCAGCTTGAGTGGAATAATCTGGAAGCGGCGATACGCTTTACTCGAGATAGTGTTGCGATGTCTGAGCAGTGGCATCAAGCCGATACCTGGCAATATACGCTTTCCTGCCTGACAAGAGCCCTTTGCGCCGCTGGAAATCTAGAAGAAGCCTTTGCGATTAACCAGCGCGCCATGCAACAGGCTGTCCGTGTCTCCCCGTATTATTTTCGTTCGTCAGCTTGTGATGAAATCTGGCTCAATCTGGCAAAAGGCGATATAAGCAAAGCCGCCCAAAGGTGTGCAGAGATCGAACCTCTCATGAATGATTGTGAAAAAAGAGGCTTGTTCCTACTGGGGAAAGTATCCTTGTTGTATGCTCAAGGTTACTATGCTGAGATCCTTTCGGTTCTAGAAGCACCGATGCGCGATTTGGAGCAGGGAGACGCCAATTGGTATCTGATAAACCTGATGCCCATCCAGGCGCTGGCTTTGAAGGCTTTGGGGAAGGAAGAAGATGCCCTGAGTACTCTTAGCCATTGCCTGATTTTAGCTAAACCAGAAGGGTATGTGCGGGCGTTCGTGGAGAAAGGCCCCCCTATGGCCAGGCTTTTGCAGACCGCCTTCAGGCAGGGGATCGAACCCGAATACATCACTGAACTTTTACCTGCTTTTAATCTTCACGGCGAGTCGTATGAGTCCAGAACGCCTGCCTACCGATTTTCAAGTGCCAAGCTCACTGAGCCGCTCAGTGAACGCGAGTTTGAGGTGCTGCGATTCTTGAATACGAACCTGAGCACCCCGGAAATTGCGCGTGAGATGATCCTGGCGCCATCTACGATCCGAACCCATGTCCGGAATATTTACTCAAAACTTGGTACGCACGGTCGCATCGAGACTATCCAGAAAGCCAAAGATTTAGACCTTATTTAAACTGACCACTTTTCGATCCATCGATCCCTCACCTAAGGTGAGGGATTTTTTTAATTACTCTACCCGCTCATCTAATTAGAGGATGACAAATCATCTATTTTATCGAGATAATGTGGGCAGAAAAAAACTTCTCAAGAAATATGAGCAATCCTATGACCAACAGGCACAATTATGACCAACCAACCAACTATATAATTCGTATCCAGGGGGTGATTGACCCAACCTGGTCAGACTGGTTCGGCGGCTTCACAATCATCCCACAGAATGGCGAGACTGTCCTCGAGGGTGAGGTGAACCATCAAGCCGCTTTGCATGGCATATTGGCAAAGATCAATCAACTGGGTTTGGTAATCCTCTTGGTAGAAAAGATTACACCATGCAAGAATGGGAAGTAGGGTTGTAACGCCTTCGCAGTTATCATGCAAGATTGCATAATGAAAGGAGTAATGAAACATGAAACAAAAAATGTTTTTCGTTCTGTTGTTTTCAACCATTGTGGCGCTTCCACTGTTGGCCTGCCTACTGTTTGGTCAAGCCAGGCTGGTGGTGAAGCCGGAGGCGATCTCCCAGGTCGATGCACGGCTGGCCCAATTGGCCCGCGACGGCATCTTCTCAGGCTCGGCCTTGATCGCTCAAGATGGGGTGGTTTTTCTCAGTAAGGGGTATGGGCTGGCGGATCGTGTCCAGGGTATCCCCAATACCCCCCAGACGCGCTTTCACCTCGGCTCTATGACCAAGCAGTTCACGGCAATGGGGATCATGATCCTGGAGTCGCAGGGTAAACTGAGCCTGCAAGGTCCCGTCTGCAACTACATCACCGACTGTCCCGCAGCTTGGCAGGGCGTCACCATCCATCACCTGTTGACAAACACCTCGGGATTGTCAAGACTGCTATCAAGCAAACTTTATACAGTGATTGATCGTGGCACAAGCGACCCGCTGACACCCACTGAACAAGTTGACTACCTTGGCCTCACCCGTGAGTGGCCGGTGGGCGCCCAGCCTGGCGAGCAATTTGTCTACAACAATTTCGGCTATATCCTCCTGGTGCACATCATCCAAGAGGTTTCCGGCCTATCCTATGCAGACTTCCTCGAGCAGACCATCTTCACGCCGCTGAACATGCACAACTCGGGATACCCGGAAAGCGCAAGTGGCGTGGCATTGATCTATCCCGATCGTGATACCCAGGAAGGAATGCAAATTGGGTCAGGTCCTTTCCCTGACGGTTCAGGAAATCTGTATTCCTCCTGCGAAGATCTGCTCCTGTGGGACCAGGCTCTCTATACCGATCTACTGCTGCCTCGGGCCAAGCTCGACCAGATGTTTACTCCCTTTTCCCGTGAGAGCCCGCAACCTGGCTTTGGCTATGGATATGGTTGGTTGGTGACGAAGGTCCTGGGTCGACCTATACTGATGGGCGCGGGGGGCGGTCGATCTTTTGTCACGGCCTACTTCCGCCTTCCTGCGGATGGATTGACACTGATCGTGCTGACAAACCAGGGAGACGAGGAATTTATGGCCATGATGACTGGCATTGTTGTAGCCATTGCCAGTGCCCTGTTCCTCAGTGACCTTATTTTCGCCCTCAGTGCCATCGCCTTCATGCTCCTGCTCGCGGTCCTGCTCGCCGCCCAAAGGGAACACCAGGTCAGAACCACCTGGGTGATCGGCATTCTGTGGTCTCTCCTGGCAGCGCCTTTCGCCCTGGTCTTTTCCCGCTACCTGGCACAGGGAAGGGGTGTGGGGACCCTGCTACCTCTCAGCCTAGTTCTCCTCTTCATGCTCGCAAAAACCTTGCTGGACTTTGTGCTCAAGATGGAGTTCCGGCGTAATCGGATCACGCGCCTGGCAACCCTAGCGCTGATGTGCCTCGCCTTGTTCAGCCTGATCTGGATCGCTTTTAGCATCCACCCCTCCTGGGGAATCCCTGTCCTGATCGCCTTTGGGATCCTCGCGGTCAGCCTGTTCTTCATGTACCGAGATGAAATAAAGGAGAATGATCAAATGGTTAAGCAATACAAACTCATCGTATTGATTGTCCTGGCTACGCTGACGCTGGCGGCCTGCGGCCTGGGAAACACGCGCTTATCCCCCGCAGAGGGGGCCGCCTACGCGGCTGAGGTGGATGACTTTGTTGAGACCATGCTCGTCGGCCGCAGCAAGTGCGACTTCACCATGTACACCCGCGGTTTCGACCTAGAGGAATGGAAAGGGACATTGGATGAGAGTGCCTGGCAGCAGGAATGCGAGACGGGCTTCGAAACTGGTGCCTACCAGTCAAAAACGCTTGACCATGTTGAAGATCGTCAGGAATTACGAGTTGTGATCTACCAGGTCGTTTTTGAGAATGTCCTGGATGCTACCTTATCCGTGTACTTCTACATCGACGATCCCGACCATCTGATCGTCGGCTATGAGATAAATTATTGACAGAAGCTACGGGAGGCCAAAGCGCAGGCTAGAGTACCGGAACGGAACTGCAACCTGCGCTTCAACTGACAAATACCACCCAGCGCCTAGAAGATGACCCTTTTATCGCTCCACCATGCCATCCACTGCCATCGAACGATCTGTGACAGCTGAGCAACAGCCGTCAGATAGTCTCCGTGCAGGTTTGGTCGCTGGTTTGAATGGCTATGCCAGTTCGGGTTCCTGGTCATTGTCACCCGGGCATTGTCCGCAGGGCACGTTGGAGAGGAATAAGCTGCCAATACAACAAATAGCGGAGTTGAGATAGCAAGCGAAATACCTGTCCAAATGGACAGGTATTTCGTTCAAAAGAGACAGGTGACAGGTTTCAATTAACTATATAAAATAACCCATAGATTGGTTGGTTGAGGGATACACCTGCCGGTCCGTTATCCTTTCCGTCAAGCATAGGACAGCAAGGAGTTACAAACATGAAAAAGACAATCTGGATCCCCGCTCTGCTTGGGATTGCGCTCGGAATAGTGGATTTTATAAGTTTTGGGGTCCACTGGGTAATTCAGATCGCCAGCTTTGGCGCCATCGGCCCGCAGGAAAGCTTAGTGGTAATCTCAGCCGCCCTGGGAGGTCCCGTGGGTTTATTGGCCACAAATTTTCTTCAGGAGCTGGGGATGCACATTTTCCTCTTGAAAGGCGATTTTCCAGGACAGCGTCTGCTGGAGGTTTCGATATCAATCGCTGACTTTTTTGCTCACTCAATTGCATTGTTGGCTGTCGCCTATTGCTACAGATTGCTGCATCAACGCGCCAAGAAGGCACATATATTCTTTGCTGGCTGGATTTTAATTACAGTTATCTACTATATTATCCTGCTGCCTCTGCAATCACTCGTGCACAATCTACTCGTTCCAGACCTTCTGCCGTTGCAAACATTAGTTCGGGGTGCCCCGCCGGAATTCTTGATGGTCGCTATCCTATCCACTCTGCTCTTATTTGCCTTACCGGTGCGCTACCGCAGGCCACTATGGATCGAAGCGTAGCCCTGACCGCCAGGATCATTAACGGTGTGCAGGTCTGGTACAGCGCATGATTTACCGAATTGATATTTCAAAGCAGTTCGGATCAAGCAAAACACCTGTCCAAATGGACAGGTGTTTTGCTTAAAAGAGACAGGTGGGAAATGTCTAAAGAGACAGTTATCAGCCCGCCTATTAATCCCTAAAATGATTTCATAAGCAGTTGGTTTCACCTCCAAAGGAGTAAAACATGAAAACCAAAATCGTTGAAATCATTTCGGTCTTGATGCTGGCAGCAATACTCATCAGTGCTGCATCCCAACCAGGGTTTGCATCGGCAGCGGCCCAGCCATCTGTCGTGGAACAAGCCGCAACTCAACCACCTGAGCCCATCGATCCCGAGGAGCTGGAGGCCTTTTTGGATGACTTGATGGCAGCAGAGATGGCCGAAAACCACATTCCGGGTGCGATGGTGGCGGTTGTCGAGGATGGCAGCCTGCTGCTCGCCAAAGGCTATGGCTACGCCAACCTGGAGGGACAGGTACCCGTGGATCCCGAACGCACCCTGTTCCGCATTGGCTCGGTCTCCAAGCTGTTCACCTGGACGGCGGTCATGCAGCTCGTGGAGCAGGGCCAGCTTTCCCTGGACAGCGATATCAACCAATACCTGGACTTTGCCATCCCCGCCACCTTCCCCGAGCCGATCACCCTGCGCCACCTGCTGAGCCACACCGCCGGCTTTGAGGACAAAGGCTCCAACATGCATAAGCTGCAGGCCGAGCAAATGAATCCACTGGACGGCTACCTGAAAGCCAACCTGCCGGGGCGCGTATTCCCGCCCGGCGAAGTAGTTGCCTACTCCAATTACGGCACTTCCCTGGCAGGGTATATCGTCGAGCGCGTCTCCGGACTACCCTTCAGCGAGTACGTGGAGCAGAATATCTTCGCGCCACTGGGAATGGTCCACAGCAGTTTCCGCCAGCCGTTGCCAGACACCCTGGCTGCCGACATGGCCACAGGCTATAACTACACCAACGGGCAGTATGTCGCAGGTAGTTTCGTGTTTGACCAGTCTTACCCGGCGGGCGCCATGAGCGCCTCGGTGACCGACATGGCTCGTTTCATGATCGCCCACCTGCAGAACGGGGAGTTGGACGGCCAGCGCATCCTCCGCGAAGAGACCGCCCGGCAGATGCACTCCCAGTTGTACACACCCGACCCGCGCCTCAACGGTGGCATAGCTTATGGCTTTTTCGAAAACACGGTTAACGGCCAGCGTGTGATCTCGCATGGCGGCAATTTAGTCACCTTCCTCAGCCACCTGTCATTGATCCCCGAACAAAACGTGGGTATATATATCTCCACGAACGGCACTAGAGGCGCAGCCACTACTGAGGCAGTGGTATTTGCTTTCCTGGAGCGCTATTACCCGGCGGCAAAGGTGCCTGACCTGCAGTCCGCGGCCGGTTTTGCCGAACGGATCGCGCCCTACCTGGGCGAATATACCCCGGCCCGCAATAATTTCACTACCCACGAAAGAATCTATGGGGTTTTCTCAACCATGAACGCCAGCCTGGAAAATGATGGTACCCTGGTGGTCTCCCAACTCGGCCGGGTAACGCGTTTTGTGGAGCTAGAGCCGGGCCTGCTGCAAGATATAACCAATCCTGCCAACCGGTTTGTCTATCGCACCGACCCGGATGGGCGTATGTTCCTGACAGGGGTTGCAGGTGTTTATGAACCCTCGGCCGTATTTAAGACCCCATGGTACGGGACTCGTAACCTGCACCTGCTGCTGTTTTTGGGCGGTACCCTGCTGTTCCTGGGAGCGCTGATCGCCTGGCCGATCGGGTTTTTCTTCGGGCGGCGCAAACGATCTACTACCGCTCAACCCACCCCCTTGCCAGCCCGCCTGGCGCGCTGGGCTGCGGCGCTCTTCGGCCTGCTGTGGCTAGCGATCCTGCTGGGAATCACGTCCCTATTTATCAACATCCTCCCGGGTTTCGGGGTACCCCGCATCATCTTCGAAAACCCGCCGCTGCTGAGCTTCTTACTGGCCCTTTCGTATGTACTGGGTGGGCTGGCGCTGGCAATCCTGGTTTTTGCGGTGCTGGCCTGGGTACGGCGCTACTGGAGCCTGGGCGGGCGCATCTTCTACTCCATTCTGGCCTTACTGGCTTTACTCCTGACCTGGTCACTGGCATATTGGAATTTGATTCTGTAAGTTCATAATCGCAACCTGATCCAGATTTTATTGCGTGTCAAGTGAAATACCTGTCCAAATGGACAGGTATTTTGCTCAAAAGAGACAGGTGGGAAATGTCGATAGAGACAGGTTACAGCATGCTGATAAAAATATAGAATGTTGCATAGATACGCTCATTCCGATAAAAGGAGAAGCACATGAAGACGAAAGTTTTCCGAATTATCTCCATACTGATACTGGTCGTCTTGCTCCTGGCAATCACCACACTCATTGCAGGATCAGTCGCCAAGGCCAACCTGGCAAAACAATATCCAGCTCCCGGCCAATTGGTGGATGTGGGTGGCTACAAGATGCACATCCACTGCACCGGTCAAGGCAGCCCCACCGTCATTCTGGCAGGAGGTTCGCTTGAATACTCTCTGCTCTGGGCACTTGTACAGCCTGAAGTTGCCTGGGTTACGCGTGTCTGTTCTTATGACCGTGCTGGTTACGCTTGGAGCGAATCCAGCCCACGCCCCCGTACGGCCGTCATAATGGTGGAAGAACTGCATGCATTGCTGACCAATGGGAAGATAGAAGGCCCGTATGTGCTGGTCGGACATTCCCTGGGTGGAATGATGATGCGTGTCTATGCCCAAAAATACCCGGATGAAGTGGCTGGGTTGATACTGGTGGATTCATTACACGAAGAGCAAATCTCACGCTTGCCGGATATTCAGCAGAGACTTCTTCAGGAAGCTCTTGAACAGGGTCGCATGTTATCGATCTTTAATTCAACAGGTCTCATGGCATTGGCGCTGCAGAATATTCCGAACCCGGGCTTTCCTGACGAGGCATATGCACAGCTTAAGGCAAGCTCGGCAACATCCGGGCTTTTTAAGACGAACGTGGCTGAATTGAAGGCGATGGAAGAGAGTTGCGCTGAAGTACGCGCCTTACATATTGCCAGTTTTGGGGACCTGCCGCTCATTGTGCTCAGTGCAGGGCAGGAGGAAACGATCTCATTTCTCTCTGACACCGAAAATCAACAGCGCTGGGAAGTCTGGCAAACACTCCAATCCGAGCTGGCAGCGCTTTCGTCGCAGAGCAAACAAGTCATCGCGGAACAAAGCGGCCATAATATCCAACTCGATCAACCTGGGCTTGTAATTGATGCTATTCGAGAGATGGTTGATGCTATTCAGAAATGATCAACTCCAACACAGACAATGCTGTGCATGTTCCAAAAAACTATAGGGGCGAACAGCGCTCGCCCGTCACGCAAAATGGTTTTCAATCAAATAAGGAGTCACCCATGAACACACTCAAAGGTTATCGAATTTTATTCACACTGATCTGCCTGACCCTGTTGCTCGCGCTGAGCATTGGCAATGTCAAAGCCAGCACGATGCAGCAAACGGAAACGGATTTCGCTGCCATGGATGCCTATGTCACCGAACAGATGGAAAACCTCGGTATTCCCGGGATGGCGCTGGGTATTGTGCAGGAAGGTCAGATCGCTCATGTGCAAGGCTTTGGTGTTGCCGATTCGTCCGGACGGGCGGTTACGCCGCAGACCCCATTTTACATCGGCTCGGTCACCAAATCGTTTACCGCGCTGGCAGTGATGCAACTGGTCGAAGCAGGCAAGATCGACCTGGAGGCGCCCATCCAAACCTACCTGCCGTGGTTCGAACTGGCCGACAAACAGGCCTCGGCAAAGATCACGGTGCGCAACCTGCTCAACCAAACCTCGGGAATCTCGACCAAAGATGGAAACCGCTTTTTATCCAGCCAGCAAGGATTGGAGGAGATCGTGCGCGGGCTCAATTTCATCCAGCTCTCCCAGCCTGTCGGAACGACCTACCAATACAGCAACCTCAATTACAGCATTGCCGGGTTGATCGTGGAGGTGGTCAGCGGGCAGTCCTACGCTGAGTATGTGACCCAACACATCTTTGAGCCGCTCGACATGCGACACTCCTATACCTCGCGTGCCCCCGCGCTGGAGGATGGATTAGCTGCCGGGCACCATTATATGTTTGGCTATGCCTTTGAACGGGAGTACGCTGTGCCGCCCTCTGGCGTTCCAGAGGGGTTTCTGATCGCCAGTGTTGAAGACATGACACACTATGTAATTGCCCATCTGAGTGATGGAAGCTATGGCGATACCTCTATTCTCTCTGCGCAGGGGATTGCCGCACTACACGCCGCAGCAATTGTCACTGGTGGGGATGCGCATTATGCTATGGGCTGGAGTGTAGGTGTAGCTGATGGAATTCCGATTGTCATGCACAGTGGTGATACAGGTCACTTCCATTCCGTAGCCGTCCTGATGCCAGATCGCCACTCGGGATTCGTCCTGCTTGCCAATGCCAGCGGCTTTGAGCAGTTAGAACAAGTTGACGGAATCGCCAGCGGCGTATTCAACCTACTGAACGGCAAATCCCCAGCTCCTGTCTCTCTGCCCATCCATGTACGCTTCCTCTATTGGGCTATTCTGCTGACACCGATCTTGATGATCCTCGGCATGGCGTTCAGTTGGCGGCGCTTGCGAAACAAGGGAGCAGGCCGCAACCTCCTGGTGGTGCCGTTGTATTGTGGTGTCGCCTTACTCTGGCTGGTTGTCGTGCCCCAGTTGACAAAATCTTCAATCTTGACGGCAAATCGCATCAATCATCCTGAGCTTTCCTTCGCTGTACTCGCGAGCGCTGTTCTCGGGTTTGGCTGGAGCGTAATCTTCACCGCGATGAATCTGAGGAGACGGAAATTGAACTAAGACTTTATTATTCGAAATCTTTATCCCCTGGTATTGAAAGATGCATTTTTATGTGTTTATCGCCAAATAACGGACCAACAAGGATTTGCAAGATATGATATTTGCGGTTTGTGGGACACTCAGATAGGTAACCGATGCTTTTCATAATCTAATCTTCGAGATGGCATTTTGTTACTTGTCCACCTGTCATCTAAAAATTATGACTACATTTCCTTTTTTTTGACCCGTTTCGACATACCGGTGAGCTTCAGCTGTCTGTTCTAACGGATAGCTTCGATCGATGATCGCTTTGACCGCTCCCGCCTCAATCAGGTCTTTGAGGAAAGTGTAGTCATCAGTGTGCCGGCCTACACTCCGCAACGTCCAGAAGATGACCCTCTTATCGCTCCTCCGCGCCATCCACTGCCATCGAACAATCTGTGACATCTCAGGAACGGCTGTCAGATAGCGTCCGTGCAGGTTCAGGCAGTTTATAATACTGGAAAATGAGCTCTTGCCGACCACGTCAAAAATCACATCATAAGACTCACCCCTTTGGGTGAAATCTTCTTGAGTGTAATCAATGACGTGATCGGCGCCAATCGAGCGCAGCATGTCCAGTTTCGCTGTGCTGTCCACTCCAGTCACCTCTGCCCCGAAGTGCTTGGCAATCTGCACTGCGAAAGTGCCCATATTTCCACCTGCGCCATTGATCAAGACCTTCTCTCCGCGCTGGACATTGGCTTTCCTGAGCAGATACACAGCGTCAAGTCCACTGACAGGCAGGGTGGCGGCTTCCTCGTAAGTCATGTTGACTGGCTTGGTGAAAAGCACCCCTCTTGCCGGCAGACACGTGTACTCGGCATATGTACCCAAGCGAAAGCTGCTCCATCCAATCACCTGATCACCTATCCTGAATCGTGTCACCTTTCGCCCTAGCGCTTCGATTTCCCCTGCCAGGTCCTGTCCTGGGATAATGGGTTTTGGCCGCCTGAGACCAAATAACCCAGACGAGCCAGGTGGTTCTGACTTGCGAAGCGAAAGGTCCATTACCATTGCGGTTGTCGCATGTATTCTGATCAGGACTTCTGTATCCTTCGGGGTAGGCTTTACCACCTCCTGGAGCTGAAAAACTTCTGGTGATCCATAAGTTGAATAGGTAATCGCTTTCATGAATTTCCTCCAAACGGATTAGTTATCAGTTTCCATTGTGATGACCACTTTTCCCTGAGCGTGTTCTTCCACAAGATACCGTATCGCCTCAGGAACCTCGCTCAGCGTATAACAATGATCGATAACAGGCACGACTTTGCCGGTTTGCAGTAGCCCTGCTATATAATCCAAATCCTTTTGATTGGGTCTCGTAATCCCCATGAAGCCCATCTTGTTCCTTCCGATCATCGACAGCACGGGTCCCACAAGGATCCCCTGGAGGACTTGAGACTTGGAGCCGCCGATGGCGACATACCTGCCGCGGGGAGCCAGGGCGCGCCGGTAGTCCAGAATCGAGTGATACCCGTTCACCCCGAGGATCAGGTCGTAGCGCTGCCCACTCTGGGTGAAATCCTCTCGAGCATAGTCGCTCACATGGTCTGCCCCAATCGAGCGCGCCATGGCTAGGTTCCGTGCGCTGCATACGGCTGTCACTTCAGCTCCGAAGGATTTGGCGATCTGCACCGCAAAAGTGCCCACGCCGCCAGACGCCCCGTTGACGAGAACCTTGTGACCATGCCGGATCTTCCCCTTATCGCGCAGGCCCTGCAATGCGGTCATCGACGCGACCGGGGCAGCGGCGGCCGCCTCAAAGGAGAGTTTGGCGGGTTTTCGCGCCAGTCTGCCTTCCGGCACACACGTATACTCGGCAAACCCACCCGCGAACCGGGCCGGAACCCCAAAGACCTCATCGCCGGGTTGGAACTGAGTCACGGCCACCCCCACAGCCTCCACCCGACCGGCGATGTCTGCGCCCGGTACCTTGTTGATCTTCTTGAGAAGGTCGAGGGTATTTACGGAGGCGGCTAGAACTCTCACCAAGACTTGGTCCCCCCTGGGCTCGGGCCTTGGCACTTCCCTGAGCTGGAGCACTTCTGGGGGACCATGCTGTGTGTATACGATCGCTTTCATTGTTCTGCTCCTTGAAATCGGCGCATGCTCGTCAGATCCGCAAATGGCCGCCGTCATCAACGCCAGCCGAGTTTGCAAAGCCGGAAACCTACGGATAACTCCCACACCGCGTTGAGAACGGCGGTAAGAACAATCAGTATGAAACCCAAGGAAGAAGTGGACTCGAAAAGGCCAAACGCCACCGCCATAACGCCAAGCGCGCCCGTAGCCACGCCCAAATACGCCGTACCCTTGGCGAAGATACCTCTCAGCATAACGAAGCCCGTCAACAAGATTCCGACATTGACAGCCAGCGAATTGAACACACCCAAGAATTGGGAATTCATCACCGCGGATGGATACATTGCCGCCGTGACGACGGCTTCCGTTTGGGCGGCATTCACAGCTGCCGCGTACTGATCGCTAAGCTCGAAAAGCGAACCGATATTGCCCCACGTCATCGGCAAATCAAGAATCGGGAAGAAGAAGACAAATACGGTCGCCGCGAGCATTACGCTTTTATTGACTCCTTTCAAGGCGAGGTAACGCGCCAAGGCGATAGGCACAAGCAGGAAATCCGTAAGAATGTTAAGGCTGATAATCGCCGTCCAGCTCGTCGAGTCTTCAGCCATGTTTTTGAGCCATCCTTCGGCGCCGCCTGTCGGCATCCCCCCGAGGGGAACAAAGATCGCAACGATCACAACATAGGCTATGGCAAAGACAATCGCCGAAATGCCGCCGACGCGGTACAACCATCTCCCTTGCGGGTCAACTGTGAATTGCGTTTTTTCGTTCATTTCGTTCCTCCTTATTCTGAAAAATTGATAGATTGAATTGCATCGAGAATATCTTCGTCCGGGGTTAGATCGTTATTGTTTATTTCAAGGTCCCAAGGGTACGTTACGGCGGAAGCGTTTTTGTTGTACTCTTTGAGTTTATCGTCTGAAACAGGGATATGGTCAGCGGTATTTCTTTTCCTCACCCGTGTGAAACAGGTTTCCAAATCGGCAAATACCCGAATCAGCTTAAAAGAATATTTTTCCGCAAGAGAAACATGGAAATTGCCGAACCCTTCACCAATCCCAAGACTCTCGATCATTACCTTGTCGTGCTTCCTAAATAGCGTGTCTATAACCGCTTCAACTTTTTTCCACCCATCCTCATCAGGCTTTAGACTCAACCAGATTGGCTCAACGCGTAGAAACACGATATCGGTGTTTTGATGAACTAGCGTTCCAATATGAGTTTTGCCAGAACCTTTCGGTCCAATCAGCATGAAGAGTATTTTTTGGTCAGACATGATCTATATTTTTCCAAGAAGCGAATTCTGTTTAAATATTATTAATCACAGCCTACCCAGCTTGTACAGCCGGACGCCCACCAGCAGGTAGAAGAACGTCGCCAGGAGGGCGTTGATGTAACGGAATACAGCCAGGCTGTCGATGAAGTAAGAGCCCATGAAGAGAATCCCGGTCAGGCTTGCTGCCAGGGCCAGGTAGGCCGTGGCCTTGTTGAAGACCCCCTTTAGCATAACCAGGCCGGCAAAGAGGACTCCGAGAGAAGGGATCAGAATGGCGTACGTACCCAACAAGGGGGAGTCCAGCATCGCCGAGGCGTAGGCCGCCGCTGCAGCTAGGGCTGCCTTCTGTGCCTCGGTGGTTGCCGCACCGTACTGGACGCCAGAAATGATCATTGTCGAGTAGGCTGTCCATGTGACTGCCAGGTCCAGGATGACAAAAAGGAAGGCCTTGAAAGCGAGCGCCACCAGCATCAGCCCCTTGTTGATGTGCTTCAAGGCCATATAGATCCCGAAGAAGATCGGTACCAGCAGCAGGTCCGTGACCACCATGAGAAAGACGATGGCCCACCATCCGGCAGCGTGGTCAGCGAAGTAAGCGAGCTGCGCCTCGACCCCTGCCGTCGGCTGGTCTCCCACCCAGAAGTAGATCGGAAAGGTGAGGAAATACCCCACGACCAGGACGATTGCGCAGATTCCCGCCACGCGAAACATCCACTTCCCTTCCGGGTCAACTGTGAATTGCGTTTTGTTGTTCATTTCGTTTCTCCTTTTCTAACGATGTTAATGATTCTCATAGTTTTGCCTCTGGCGTTTCTGCCTTACCGGATTTGAGGCGATTAATAGAGATCAAAGGTATGCCTACATCGCGTACTTTTTTCAGCAATCCAAACAGCGCCGCCTGATCGACGACCGGTCCGGTTAAGAGCGTCTCACCGTTTTCTTCCAATGTGATGTTCATATCCTCAAACCAGCCTGTCCATTGATCGCCCAGATGGCCCTCGAGCCTGATTTGATAGACCATCGGTTGGCTTGGATCAGTTTTTTGCCTTGGATCGTTTGACATTGCCTATACCATTGCAGCCGGTCATAACTGTTCTCGGCGCTTGATCAATATACAGGCAATATATCGACAATCCGGTATGGATGTATAGACACTTAAGTATTGGGCTGGGGTATTGTTTTGAGATTACTGAGACATGACTCATCCCAAAAAAAAATCTGGTTTGAGTTGTAGCCCGAACCCACCCCCTCGCTGGTAAACCCGCGCTTGGGCTACAGCAAGTCTAATTCGCGGGCACGGGCTACTGCTTCGGTGCGGCTTTGAACCTGTAGCTTGTCAAAGATGATCCGGTTGTGACCTTTCACCGTGCTCAAGGCAAGGAAAAGGCGCTCGCTGATCTCACGATTCGAGAGACCCTTGGCAATTAGCCGCAGCACTTCCAACTCGCGTTCGGTGAGCGGCTCGATGATTGCACTGCCGAACGGTTGGCCGGATTTGCCCGGATGATCTGCAGCGAAATGGGACAACAACCTGCTTACATAGGCGCGCAAATGCGGTTCACTCAACTCCGGGCTTTCCAGGCTCCACAAGAGAAATTCTTCCATGGGCTTGCCGATGTCGATAAAACTGCGCACATAGTTCTCCGGCTCGGCGAGCGCCAGGAGGCGTTTAAGCGTAGCGATCGCGGAGGCGGTTTCCCCCTGTGCATATAAAGCCAGCGCGTCTAGGCTAAGGAGGCGCACAACGTTGAACATCAAGCCGCCGGCTTGCGCCTGTTCAAGCGCTGGCTTGATCAACGCCCGCGCTTGGCTCACAGCAGAGCCATCGCGCCTCCGATGGAAACGCGCCATCTGCGCTCGAGCGAGAACAATCGTAAGCGCGCCCCGCGCGCGCCCGGTTCGTGAACGCCACTCAGAATCGTGATCTTGCTCCCACTGCGCGATGAGGTGCAAGTCGTTTTGCGCGGTCCATAAAGCGATCTGATACAGCGCCAGCATACCCATGTCATAGGGAGGCGAATAAGAATCGCGCGTGACCTGTTCAGCGCGGCCGATCATTACCCGAGCTTCATCCACCTGCCCGCGCGCCTGCATCACCAATGCCGATAAACCATAAGCTGGCACGAGCAAGCGCGGACTCTTCCACAAGTCGCCGATACGAAAACACTCCTGCAAGGCGTTCGCCGCGCCATCCAAATCGTTCCGTTCGTAGAGCAGGCCTGCCCGGCCCTGTTGCACAAAACACAGCGCCAGGGACGATTGCCCACCCCATTTTTCAGCGAGTTCAAGCGCCTGGTCATACATACGCGAAGCATCGCGCAGGTTGCCCTGTAGCGATTCATAATCCGATAAATATGCCAGGGCAATCAAGGGAAGCGGAGCGTTCCCTACCGCGCTGGGAGAAGGCGATGTTTTACCCAGCTCGTATGCCTCGGAGAAAGCGCCCTTGGCAGCGACGATATCGCCGCTTATTTCTTCGTAGATCACGCCCAAGGTGACCAAAATCCGGCTGCGGGGCGAGGCTTCTTCTAGCGGCACGCGCGACAAAGCTTGCCGGGCTAATTCAATAACGGCAGGCATGTCGTTACGGCGCGCCGCAATCATCACACGAATTACGTAATGTTCACCAAGTAAAGAGGGAGTCGTTTGAACGAACGGCGTCAGTTGATCTAAGTGTTGCTCGGCGCGATCTAATTGATTGGACATAAAGAGCGCCCACGCATAGGTCAATCCCAGCGCGGGTCGGTCCATCAGAATATGGGGTGGAAATGATTCGTACCAACCGAGTCGGGTATTTATCTCACCATGCAACGGCAACTCATCAGAAAACCGTTCGATAGCCCCAGCAGCGCGGGACCAGTCCCGGATAGCAAGCGCGTGCGTGATCGCTTCGTAGGGAAAATGGTTGTTAGCATACCAGTCGCTGGCGCGGCGGTGGAGTTCGCTGATCTGATCTGGGTATTTTCGGACAAGCCGGTTCCGCAGCAATTCCGCAAAAAGACGATGATATCGATACCAGCGTCGCTCATTATCCAGGGAGAAAATAAACAGGTTAGCGCGTTCGAGATACTCCAGGGCCTCCTGCCCATCAACTGACGCGTCGAGCAGGACTGCATCGCAAAGCTGACCGTACAAGCGGTCAAGGATCGAGGTCTGCAGGAGGAATGTTTGGATGGATTCGGGTTGTTTATACAGCACTTCTTCAAGCAAATAGTCCAGCACAAAACGATGGCTGCCAGTGAAGGATTTGATGAAACCTGTGATATCTTCAACTCCTTGCAATGAGAGGGCGGTTAATTGCAAACCGACAATCCAGCCTTCGGTGCGGCTTTCCAATGCGGCGATGTCGTCTAGTGAGAGCTGAAGATCCATCACCTGGTTGAGAAAATCGGCCGCCTCCGAGAGAGTAAAACGCAAGTCGGCGACGCGCAGCTCGTTCAATTGTCCCCGTGCCCGCAGTCGTGCCAGCGGCAGAGACGGGTCGGCGCGGGTGGTAATGACCAAGTGCATGTTTGCAGGCAGGTGTTCCAGCAGAAAGGCCAGGACACTGTCAACCGCTTTGGACTCAATGACGTGGTAATCCTCAAGGATAAGTACAACCTCCTGGATAGTGGTGATTTCATTGACCAGGGTCGTTAGAAGCGGTTCAATGGGTGGTGACTGAGGGGATTGCAGCACACCCAATACCCCTTCCCCAATATGTGGCGCGATCCCTTCGACTTCGCTCAGGGCAAGCGTCTGCAAAGCCGCGACGAGGTATGTTAAAAAGCGCGTGGGGTCGTTGTCCCCTTCGTCCAGCGAAAGCCAGGCTACCGGGCGCCCACAACCAGCAACCCATTCGCCGATCAGAGTAGTTTTTCCAAAGCCAGCAGGGGCAGAGATGAGGGTCAGTTTGTGGTGCAGACCCGCGTTCAGCTTCTTAATCAGGCGTGGGCGCAGGACGGTTTTAGGCCGCGGTGGGGGGATATAAAGTTTTGTGGCCAAAATTGGCGCGGGCATAGAATAATTATAAAATAGACCCCAAAAATCTAAAAGCCTTCTATCAGTGGTCGGGCTTCATTGTCAATGATCCAGGTGACTGCCTGCCCGGAGCCTCACCAGCCTAGGAAGTCTTTACCTCTTTATTAAGAATTCGTCCTCGCCTCCG
>CP070639.1:568192-588154 GCA_020354045.1 Anaerolineales bacterium
TCGAACGCACTTTGATCCCCATCGAGCAGGTTTTGGAACTGCCAAACTCTGAAACAAGCTGATCTGCCCGGCGGGATTGGAGCCAGCGTTCGAAGTGGAAACATATAATCCCTCATCCCATTTTTTACTATAAACATATCTCACTGTCCAGGTATTCCTTCGTTAGAAACTCATAAGCCAATTTCCATTTTTCGAAAATCATCATAGACAAAAACTGCTCAGGATCAATCCTGGGCAGTTTTTGTACCCCCACCGCGACTCGAACGCGGGCCTCTGCCTCCGGAGGGCAGCGCTCTATCCTCTGAGCTATGGGGGCAATGAGAAGTCGCCAGGATTTTACCACGGGAATCTGGCTAGAGGAGGGTGATGTGTCTGTCGCATTTGAGCACGCGAATCTATTGACCTGGGAAAACTGTCAGATTATTGTAAGTAAAAAAGCAATTTTTTATACAAACAAATATTGACATTTACAATTCAATTTGTATAATGATATTAGTTAATTATAAGTAGTCTAAAGGTTTCTTTGGCACGTCATGGGGTTGACATGGATCAAGTTCACGATACATTTATCGCAAAACAGCTGTTTTCTGGAAAGCGCTACTTGTTTTCAACATGGCAATTGATGCGTGGCCGTGCTTTTGCGATCGTCAGACCTCAAGACATGAAATTGCGATATGGGTTGGCTATGGATAGGAAAGAATTTAAATGTAGTTTTGTTTCTAACTTGATCGTGATCGATGACTCTTATACCCTTCACTAGAAAATGTGGTTGATGCAGGCTGGCATATTGTAGCTGAATAAAGTGGACTCAGAATCATTCCATATATGAACATAGATGGAATGATTTTTTGTTGATAATGATTGGAATTCTATTTTCCCGCAAACATTAGGCGAGTGCGGTGGATGCGTGTAGCTAACGGATCTATACTTGCGCTCAAAAGTACTTCCTCAGGACGCCCCGTAGCTCCTTCCTGGGCGGAAAGGAGCATACGTATACGCTGCTTGCCATCTGGATCGTTCTCAATGGATTGCAACTCATGTATTAAAGGTCGTAAATCATACTGCTTACCGCGTCGCTCGCGGGGCAAGCTTTGAGCAGACAAAATTTGGATCAGGTTGGTATTCAGGTTTGGATGATGATCAAACAAAGTGACTAGATATTCTGCGGCAATGAGTTGAGATTGCAAGCTGGGCACTCGCGAGTTAACCTGTTTAATGGAGCGGGTATTCAGACCCGGAGGCAGGGCCGGTTTCAAATTTCGTTTTATTTCATCCAGGTCCATTTCATTTTCTAACCAGACGTCCAAAACTTCTGCCTGGCTGGTGAATCCGAGTGGTAAGGCTGAAGCCAAATTTAACCTGGGGTGTGGCTTAAAACCCTGTGAATAAGCCAATGGTAAATTTGCGCGGCGAAACGTACGCTCCCAGGCTCTATGCAAGTCAAGATGACTGGTATAGCGCATTAGCTCAGTTTTTGAGAATGTTATTCTCAGACGCATGATCAAGGTTGGAGAAGCGAGTATTTTTTACCTTTCCTGAGCATAGGTTGGCTCTCTGCTACTCAGGATAACTCGTTCGCGGGTACAAATTCCCTGATGCGGATCCGTTTAGATTTCACTTCAGGGCATTGCCAGACTTCACCAGGGTTATGCCGCCGGAGATCTGCAAATGTCGGTAAGATACCGCACGCAAAGCAGCGTTCGCGGCAATCTACTCTGGTTTTTCCCTGCAAGCTCCACAGGTAATCCTCAGTCAGGAACTTCTTATGCACCGTAGTACTGATATGTTCCCAAGGAAAGGTTTCATCAATTGGACGTTCGCGGTGCGTATAAAAACCCGGATTTAAACCGGCTTCTGCAAATGCTTTAAGCCATATATCATAGCGGAAATGTTCACCCCAGGCGTCAAATCGCGCCCCATTACGCCATGCTCGCTCGATCACATCCGCCATTCGACGATCACCTCGTGACAACCAGGCTTCCAACATCGTGTCCTCAGGGTTGTTCCAGGTAAGTTTTAAACCGTTGCCACGCAGTGCTTTTTTGAGCAAGGCTTGCTTGGCATAAATCTGTTCTATAGTATCGCACGAAACCCATTGGAAGGGTGTGTGCGGCTTTGGCACAAATGTGCTCACACCAGCATTGACCTGGGCTCGCTTACCAATCAGCTTGCGCCCTTCCGCCAGAACGGCTTTGCATAAATCTGCTATTGCTTGCACATCCTCAATGGTTTCAGAAGGGTGACCGATCATAAAATAAAGCTTGATAGTGCTCCAGCCGCGAGAGAATATGGCACGTGCGGTCTCAAGTAGATCGGTGGTGGAAACGGGCTTATTGATAATTTCACGCATACGCTCAGTGGCTGCTTCGGGTGCTAATGTAAAACCGCCCCGGCGGGTATTCTTTAAGGCATCCATGAGATCGATTGAGAAAGATTCAATGCGAAGTGATGGGAGTGATACGGCTAAGTTGCGACCTTCAAAACGTGCACTGACCGCCTGAACTAACTCTAAAATATGCGTATAGTCGGAGGAGGATAGTGAGAGTAAGCCAATCTCCTCAAAGCCTGTTTTTGCTAATGCTTCTTCCAGTGCATCGATAATTTCGTCCACTGGACGTTCGCGCACCGGACGTGTAATCATGCCCGCTTGGCAGAAGCGGCAACCGCGTGTACAACCACGCATAATTTCGACAGGTATACGGTTGTGCACAGTATCGATGTATGGCACGATGAAATTCGTAGTCGGAGGTGGTAGCTTGGCCTCTATTCGCTTGATGACTGGTAAAGGAGCCTTGTCATAGAGTCTCTCTAAATGCGAAAACGTCCCATCGCCCTCATAATGGGGTTTATACAGACTGGGTACGTATACCCCCCAAATACGGGCTAGCGAGTGCAAAAGTTCCAGGCGGCTACCAAAATGAAATTTCCACGTCTGATATGCGTCAATGATTTCTTGCATCACTTCTTCACCCTCTCCAATCACAAATGCATCAATAAATGCATGCATGGGTTCAGGGTTGTAGGCTGCATGCCCGCCTGCAATTACGAGTGGGTGTTTTTCATGCCGTTCAGATGCAAGTATGGGTAAACCTGCCAGATCAAGGATATTGAGCACGTTCGTATAGAGGGTCTCGTAGGGCAAGGAGAACCCAAGTATGTCAAATTCTGAGAGAGGCTGTTTGGTCTCCAGTGAATATAGTGGCAGGCCAGCTTGACGCATGGCGGCTTCCATATCTGGCCAGGGGGAATAAGCCCTTTCAGCCAGGGCATCAGTTCGTTGGTTGATCAGTTCATAGAGAATCGTCAACCCAAGGTTGGACATTCCAAGATCGTAAATATCGGGAAATATCAGGGCTACACGTGTATCGATGCTACCCCAGTCTTTGACAACCTGGTTGAGCTCGCCACCCGTATATCGCCCGGGTTTCTGTACTCCAGGTAAGATACGTTCAAGTGATTGGTATATTTCTTGGGGAGTAATCATGAACTCATTATAACAGAGCGATTTTATAAATTAGAGTAGATATATCCTTATTACCATATCGTTGGATAGGATTGGTAATTATCGATAAAATATATTGTGATATTCCTGAACTTGGAGGCAAACTATGAACACAAAACTAAATGGAAAGCTTGAACAATTGATCAGAGAGCGTGGATTGCTTGCTAAAATGGTTGGAGACTGAGATGGTATCACAAAAAAATAGTTCCACCCCGATGTTTTAGCAGATGAATCGCCCTGGATAGGGCGATTCGAGCTGGCTTTGGGTGGTCTGCTTGTGTTGCATGAATACCAATAAAATCATAGAGACACACGCACACTGACCATCACTGCATATAACATTACCCCGAATAACCAAGAAGCCAAGGCAAGCAAAACTCTGTACAGGCGGCGCGCTTATAGCCTAGGACATTGACAAATTATATGTCCTGTGCGCATAGTCAATACTGATATTGGCATGATTAGCAAGTGTCAGTTGTGACCTGAAGGTGAAATAGTATTTACCTTGCTACTCCTGCAAGCCTTTACCCTGGCATTCCTGGCACGGTGTGTAAACACGTGCAAAGACCCATCCACGCCCATCGCAGGATGAGCAAGGTCTAGGCTTTTTAAAGGCATGGCTTTGCTGTTTCTTTAAGGTTACCTGTTGCAAGTTGTTTTTTGAGCGGACGTTCATAATTCCCTCCTTGGCAAACAAACGACCGCAACCCGATTGGATATCAAGTCATTTTACTTCTACAAGAAAGATTACCGATATCCTCTAAGATGATTATAGCGAAATTGTTTGAAGAAAGTCAAGTTTGAGAAAATTTGCACAAAAATTACTCGAAAATCCAGATATCGTTAGCGCGTGACCATTCAACTAGCTCTGCCTGGCTGAACCACAAGTCAACTTCAGTCTCTCCATTTTCGTATGAATCTGAAGCATGGGTTAAATTTCTGCCAACTTCCAGGGCAAAATCATGACGGAGTGAACCAGGCGCTGCTTCTGTCGGGCGAGTGGCACCCATGGTCTGCCTTACGGCAGCAACAGCATTTGGTCCTTCCCAGACCATCGCCATGACAGGTGCTGAGGTTATGTAACTTATCAGTCCTGGATAAAAAGCTTTGCCTTTGTGAATGGCATAATGTGTTTCCGCCAGTTCAAGATTGACGTTCATGAATTTAGCGGCGACGATACGTAAACCACGCTTTTCTAAACGGGATATAACCTCACCAATCAGACCGCGCTGCACCCCATCGGGTTTTACCAGTACAAGTGTTTTCTCCACAGAAACCTCCACAATAATAAAATATCTCCATACGCGCAACGTAAAACGTAAGCCATAAACTCACGTTTTACGTTGGTAAACTGAATATCCAGATCTTAACGGAGCAGCTCCTCTGCTTTGGTATATGCATCCAAGGCATTTTGGAGTTTATCAGCTCGAAAACAGGCATCCCCCAGCGCTTCCCAAAGTGAAACCTCTACTGGAAAGCGGTACAAGGCTTCGTTCAGATCATTGATCACTTCAGGCAGTAGCTTCTCGGATTCAATCAACTGCGCATATAAGTCTACGGTCTCAGGTATTTCACCAGATACGAATGCGTTGCGTGCTTTCATCAGAATGATCTGGGACTCGCTGAGCGGTTCCAAGGTATCAGGTTCCTCTGGTATCCCAACGCTGATCAAGTCTCGGATACTATCTAAGATCGAGGGACCCAACCCAGGAACGTTTTGCAACTCCTCAATATCCTTAAATTCACCATGCTCGTCGCGGTACTCTAAGATAGCCTGGGCTTTGATAAACCCTATTCCAGGTAGCTGTTCAAAATCGACCAAGCCAGCCTCATTGACATTCACTATAGTTTTCTCAGCGGCGAGTTCTTCCTCCTCGGGGAACATCTCCTCCCCAGGAATTCCTTCAGTTGGCTGCCATGTAGACTCACCAATATCTTCACTATCTTGATCCAACCCGGTCAACCATCCTGGAAGCTCCGGGATAGCATCAGCGGTTTCGATAGTTTCACCTGTCTCCAGTTCTCCAATCTCTGCCTCATCGGGCTCTTTTGTTGAAATACCCTCAACCTCAATGCTTGGCACCTCTGCGCTATCTGATTCGAGTGAATCTTCAAGCGTATCAATTTGATCAACGAATTGATCATCCAATTCTTCCAATGTTATCTCTTCATCAGCATGTTCTTCCTCAGCTTGCAATTGGATTTGGGTTGGTTCGATTTCTCCTTCTGAGGCTTGTGTTACCCAAGCAGGTGGTTCTTCGGTTTTTTCCTCCGGCTGAAGCAAGGAGGCTTCAGCAGTTCCCTGTTTAGCAGCCAAGCCTTCTAGCCAGGCAAATGCAGCGGCTTCGTCCATCGATTCTACAATCTCGGGCTGCACGTGAAGTTCTTCAGCATCATCAGCCTGGTTTACGATACCTACCTCTTGTTCCAAACCTTCAAGCCAATCGGGAATTTCCTCTTCCGATGGCAGATCGGTAGATTCGATAGAAGTCGACGAGTCTTCTTCAGATCGGATGCCTGTTGGAGCTGTATCACCCTCGATGATTGGAGTTTCTTCAATGAAAAGCTGCTGTGGTTCTTCTCCTTTTTCTTCTTCAACAGTTCCTTGGAGTTCTCCAGGACCAAATAACATATCAAATCCCATTATATCTCTCTCAGGTGTTCCTTCTTCAGCAATGTCAGCCACTGCCGCAATATATTCTCCGTTTGGCTCAGCTGTTATCTCATCTGGAGAGCTTTCTAGCGACTCGGGAGGTTCTTCAGCCTGGCTAGGCTCTAATGAAGGTTCAACATATTCGGACTTCAACCATTCTGGTAATGGAGGAATAGTGTCATCTGAAAGCTGTTCAACTGTTTCAGGTTGTGCAGTTTCTGTCTCATCCAGCCAAGCCAGGGCATCACGAGCAGGAATCTCTTCTTCAATTGGAATATCTTCTTCCAGGGATGACTCCAGGAATTTTTCAGATTCAGTTGTTTCGACTGTGTTTCCTACAAGCCACTCATCATCTAAGGTGTCTTCTGTTATTTGTTCGCCATCAGAAGTTTGGGAAAGCACTTCTTCCACTAACTGACCTCTTGGTTCTTCATCCAGGTCTTCTGGTTTGAGTTCATCCTCAGAGACAGATTCTCGAACCCATTGTGGAGCTTCATCTGGGCGATCTTCGGGTTGGCTGAAAATTGCTTCACCTGCACCCTGCTTCTCTGCCAGTCCCTCTAACCAGGCAAAAGCCTCTTCTTCCTCAGGTGATAACGGGCTCTCAGATGTTGGCTCCATATCTGGTTTGGATTCACTGGCCATCTCTAAATCGCCTTCTTCCTCTGCCTGTGATAACCATTCTGGCAAATCTTCCGTTGGCTCAATTTCTTGATCAGGTTCTTCTTGAATGAGCGTAGACAACTCGTCTGGTTGGAAATCTTCTGCACTCGCTAACCAATCGGGAATATCCTCCTCGTCAGATGTGCTGCTTTTGGAAGAGAGTGGACCTTGTTGCTCTGCCAGCCCTTCCAGCCAGGCTAAGGCTTCATCACCATCTAAGTCGACTGACTTTTCTGTATCACTTGCAGATAAGTCTGAAGTAATGCTGCCTTCAACACTTGATTTCTGAAAGGCCTCTGGTTGACTTTCTGTTTGTGGAGTGATGTCTTCGCTGGCTGTGGATAATGCTTGTAGGATTTCTTCCTGATCCGAAACCTCTGCCATGCCTTGCAACCACTCTGGCAAATCAATGGGTTCGTCAGCTTGATCGCTTAGTAAGTCCCCAGTTACTGGGACCTTCTTTTCTTGTAACCAGGTAGCAATACTGTCGCTATCTGGTGAAGGTGATTCATCTATCCAGGGAAGTGATCCGGTAGATTTCGGTTCTGGTGAATCGGAATCTGATGTGATCGTATCTTCTACAAGATAATCAGGCTCTTCAAGGACTTCATCTGGAGCAATTTCTTGCAACCAATTTGGCATATCAGCTGGAGCAAGAGTCTCATCCACTATATCGCTAACATCCTCTAGTTGCTGGCTTTCAATTTCATCTGAGGCTGCACCGCCTGGTTCCCAACCAGCTGCTTGCATCCATTCTGGTAGCTCTCCTTCAGCCGCAGACTCGGGTTGAGCCTCCTCATGCAAATCTTGTTCCGTTTTTTGAGTTCGAGACATAGCATCCTTCTCTTGGCGAACATCTCCAGTTTCGGCTTCTGTATCTGTTAACCAAGCAGGTAGTTCTTCTTTTTTTGAGTTGGCATCCTCCAAATCCACTCCCAATGAAGATGCCCAGGCTGGTTGTTCAGGTGCTTTGTCAGGTGACCAGATCAACTTTTCGATTACTATTGCTGAATCTGGCACTTTGTCTGCGGTTGGTGTGTCAGGAGACATGTGCGCGAGATATGGGTTTAGCGCTTGGGCTCGCTGTTGAAATATTTTGGCTTCAGCTGAGCGCTCACTTACGGCTAAAATTTCACCTAATATGTGGTTGGCCTCCAGACAAAATGGCAGGGCTTTTAGAATCGTAGAGCATATTTCTGCAGCTTCAAAACGTTGTCCGGCGCGAAAATGTGCTTGTGCTAATAGCACCAATAAATCAAAACGTTGAGGCGTGCTTGCGAGGACTGCCCGGATCTCGCTGATCGTTTGTGGGTAAAGTTCTCCTTTGTAATACATGCGCGCAAGTGCGCCTCGCGTGAGTCGAATCTTTGGCGGTTCAAGTCCATCCCGCTTCCCATAAAGTCGACTGAGCTCTCTCTGGATGGCGTTGTTAGCAGGTTGGACATCAAAGGCTCGTTCCATATGCCATATGGCTTCATCAAGATTGCCTTCATCTTCACGGATGATACTCATTCCGACATGGGAGACAAAGTCATCAGGTACAGAGCTAAGCACCCGTTGAAATATATCGGCTGCATCTCCATAACGCCGGGATTCAAGGAAAGATTTACCCAATAATCGATAAGTGTCAATATGCTTCGAGTAATAACGAAGGATATATTGACAATGTGCAATAGCCTGATCGACTTGATGTGATTCGATAAACCCTTCGATATCTTGAAGGTACGCTCTTAGTGATATTCTTGCCATTTGGTACGCTCCGGGTTTTATAACGTTATTTTTCCCAGGTTGTTATTCAAGGTAGATGTGATGCTTCGACATCAATGGGATGTAATATTCATCGATAAGTCAAATTTATTATATCTTGGTGGAGATAAATACAAAATCCCAAACCAATGTTTATAAAATCTGCTCCTGTGTACCGATTATACCCATCTAACCTGCGTGCTTTGAGCTTTCTCTGTTTAATGAGTAAATTCTGCCCCCGTTGAAAATCAGCCTCTTCAACATTACCAAAAATTTTTCCTTACATTTATATCATTTCTGAAAAAAGAATACAAGAAACCAACAATAGTGTCAAGCATAATCCCGAATTAAAAACAAGGCAAGGCATTTTTCAACATTGCTGGGAATAAATCAGGCGGTGCAAGTTTTCTTACCCCTCACACCGCCTGAGCATATCAATCCTGCATATATTAATACTTAATCTGTGGCTACTGAGGCGGATGTATTGATGTCTGGAGCGGGTCTCTTTGATTGGGTGATAGCCCAGACAAGAGCGGCTAAGAGGAAAAAGACAGCAATCCAACCTCCAAGTCCCAAGGTCTTATACGTTACAACAACCGGGGCTACAATCAGAGCTACAAGATTTACAACTTTAATCATTGGATTTAGTGCTGGCCCAGCAGTATCCTTGAATGGATCGCCAACTGTATCCCCAACAACGCCGGCTTTGTGACGTTCTGATCCTTTTCCCAGGTTGTTGTCTGGATCTCTAGGCTCATCTTCTATGAGTTTTTTTGCATTATCCCATGCTCCCCCTGAATTGTTTAGAAACACTGCTAACAGTTGACCAGAGAGGATAATACCCGCAAGAAAGCCTCCCAGAGCCTCCACCTGCAGAACCATGCCAACAATAATGGGTGATAATACACCGATTAACGCCAGTGGTATGAGTTCTTTTTGAGCAGCGGAGGTTGATATGGCTACTACCCTTTGATAATCTGGTTTTACTTTGCCGTCTAACACGCCTAATCTAAATTGCCGTCGAACCTCTTGAATAATTAAAGAGGCTGCACGGCTTACCGCCTGAATCGCAAAAGATGAGAAGAGCCAGGGTATGGCGCCCCCGACCAACATCCCGACAAAAACCTGGGGCATGGATATCCTGATACCATTCGCCAGTGCAGTAGGATCAACCCGGCTAACATCTGTAATAAAGGACCCAAACAGGGATACTGCTGCGATTACCGCTGATCCAATTGCAATGCCCTTGGTGATCGCTTTGGTAGTATTCCCCACGGCATCTAAATCAGCCATAATTTTTCTGGCTGAATTGATGTCCTCAGAATCTTGACCATGCCATGCCATCTCACCAATGCCATTAGCATTATCCGATATTGGCCCGAATGAATCCATGGCTACATTGTTTCCTGTAAGAGTGAGCATGCCAATACCGGTCATAGCGACACCGTACAAGATAAAGGTAAAGTTCACAAAATCAGGGCTATACCCGGATTGGGCCGCCAGAGTAGTTACATCGAATCCAGAAAATATCAGGATTGAAGAGAAAATTGTGACAGCAATGACAATGATCGACCAGACTGAACTCTCAAATCCCGCAGATATTCCAGAGAGGATGAGGGTAGCTGGACCTGTGTCCGCAGATTTTTTAATCTCCTTGACAGGAGTTCCATGAGAACCCGTGAAATAATCTGTCAAACGGTCGATCAAGATTGCTAGTAAAACACCGACTGTTGTGGTCAGAAATGGGCGCCACCATCCACCGGTGACATTTTGCATATACAAAAATCCAACCACGCCAAAAAATACAACCGATATGCCGGCAGAAGAAAGGAACCCAGTGAATATGGCTCGCATAGCATCCCCGCTTTTTCCTGGACCTCCCCGCACTAAATACGTCCCAAATATGGATGCCAACACACCAATACCACGTACAAGCAAAGGATAAATAATCCATTCCAATCGTCCAGTAATCGTTGTCAAGGCGACGCCTAAGATCAGGCTGGAGACGATTGTAACCTCATAAGATTCAAAAATATCTGCCGCCATTCCGGCACAATCACCTACATTATCTCCTACCAGATCGGCGATAACTGCAGGATTGCGGGGATCATCCTCGGGAATACCAGCTTCTACTTTGCCGACCAAATCCGCGCCTACATCAGCAGCTTTTGTATAGATCCCTCCGCCAACACGCATGAATAGCGCCAGTAATGTACCACCAAAACCGAAGCCTAACAAAGCGTCTGGTGCTGCAATACCAAATATAATGAATATAATTGTTCCACCGAAGAGACCTAGACCATCTGTCAACATGCCTGTGATTGTCCCGGCCCGATATGCGATTCTCAGGGCATCTCCAAAGGAGTAACGTGCGGCAGAGGCTACCCGGACGTTACCCTGAACCGCCATGCGCATGCCTATTTGGCCAACCGTCAGGGAAAAAACTGCACCCATTACGAATGCAATTGCGCGTCCAACGCCAATCAAAGTGCGGACTTGCTGACTCTCCTGGGTGCTGAGTGCGTGACCGCACTCACGAGCAGTCTCTAAGGTGGAGCCTTTGAATGCCAGGCAGTACCATTCAGATGCTTCTGGAGTTGGGGGAACTATGTAGACCGAGGCGAAGAGTGCCAGTGTCAGCACTGCAATAAGGGGGAGTATCGACCGCAATTGCCGCTTTAAATACGCATCTGCGCCTTCTCTAATCGCATTCCAAACCCTCAGCATATCTGGAGTACCTTTATCTTCCCTAAGGATTTGGGTGCGCAGCAATATCGCGTAGAGCAAACCTAATATTGCCACACCTAAAACACTCCAAATAGCGACTTGCTCGAATAAATTCAATCCATACATAAATTGGTACCCTCCCAGGTAGAATTATTTTCTAATCTGACGCCCACATATGGTTTTATTTGCCAAACTGTTTTTTGTTTCCTAGTTATATGGTTTATCTGATACCTCCATTGATTGTTTCATTCTGAGTTTCGATATGATTTTATAAATCCTGCAACACGTGGATTCCCGAATTCAAAATGTGAATGAGCAATCAGGAATTCCCCACAGAAAATAGACCAATCGTGTAAATAAAGAATTGCTTGTAAGTGAAATGACTAAAATTTTGTTGATTTTACAAGCGGTATGCCATTGTGTCAAGAAAATGTTCGAAAATCCGGAAATATTCTCTCAAAATTAGTGTTTTATTAGAATATTTTAAACCGCTTGACTTTCATACATTTTTTGTTGTATAGTCTTACACGGAATTGTGATTGATCGCACGAGATTCATCACCAAGTCAAGTGTTGAAATAATTCGTCAAAAATCAATGATGAGCACTGCCTCCGTTTGACGGTAGCTGTGCTTTTTGTTGTGATATGAATTCTTAATAAGCGGCAGGAGAGTTTGTTACATGATACAGGTAGAAGGATTGACCAAGGATTACGGTTTACGCCGGGCAATTGATGGCATTTCTTTCCATGCCAGTAAGGGGGAGATACTGGGCTTTCTTGGTCCTAATGGTGCAGGAAAAACCACTACCATGCGGATTCTTACAGGTTACATGCCGCCAACCTCTGGTAAAGCCTCTGTGGCGGGATATGATGTAATTGAGAGGTCTTTGGAGGTTCGCCGTAGGGTAGGGTATCTGCCAGAAACTGTGCCACTTTATCCAGATATGACTGTGTTTGAATATCTGAAATTTATGGCTGATCTTCGGCACCTATCACAAGTTGAAGACAAGGTGGATGACGTATTAGAGCTCGTGCATATGGAAGATCGAGCCGATGGGTATATCGCAAACCTATCTAAAGGAATGCGTCAAAGAGTAGGATTAGCCCAAGCCTTACTTCACCAGCCCGAAGTACTTATTCTAGATGAACCGACAATTGGTCTCGATCCTGCCCAGATTCATGAAGTTCGGGACCTCATCCAGGATTTAGGTCGTGAGAGGACCATTTTGCTATCGACTCATATTCTATCCGAAGCTCAACAGGTGTGCAACAGGGTATTAATCATCAATAAAGGCAAGATCGTTGCGGAAGATTCCCCTGAGAATTTGAGATCGAGAATTGCTGGATCGCAACGATTTAGGTTAGCTGTCTTGGGAGAAACCGAAGGACTCGAGAAAATCATACGCGATGTACCGGGAATTAAAACGGTCGCTGCCAATGATCGATCTGTATTTGAGTTTGAAACAACTCCTGGGCAGGATGTCAGACCATTAGTCTCAAGAGCTGTAGTTTCAGCTGGTTATGATTTGGTTGAGCTATATCCTATTGGTTTGAGTTTAGAGGAGATCTTTTTACAACTTACACGAGATGAGCCAAGGGCTCCGGAGATGGCAGAGGTGGATGACTTGCTAAACACCGCACTTGATGAACAATTGGATCAGCCTGAAGAGGATGCATCAGAGCTGAAAGGATGATGGCATGCGTAATATTTGGACAATCGCCGCTCGAGAATTTAAGCTATATTTTTCATCACCTGCAGCTTACTTGGTGGCAACAATGCTCCTTGTGGTCATGGGGATAATTTTTTATACCAATGTTGTAGGCTCTATCCTTAATCAATTTCCCCCTAATACACAGGTGGTGTTAGGCCCACTGGTAACGTTGTTGCTGTTTGCCACCCCTGCGATTACTATGCGATTGCTTGCTGAAGAGCAGAGACAGGGAACGTTGGAGTTGCTTTTAACCGCTCCAGTGAGAGATTACGAACTGATTGTTGGGAAGTGGCTGGGTGGTTTTCTGTTTATGCTATCTATATTAGCATTAACCTGGTTGTATCCAATCTTCCTGAACCAAATTGTTGATCCTGGAATTGACCAGGGCATACTGGTAAGTGGCTATTTGGGTGTGATACTTTTCATGGGATCGCTGGTAGCTATTGGGGTGGCAGTTTCTTCTTTATTCAGTAACCAAATTGCCGTGTTTTTCACAACGCTGGGTGTATTTTTAGTTCTCTGGTTAATTAGCCTTCCCACCCAGGCTATGGGTGCTACAGGTGGTGAGCTCCTGCGTTACCTGGATTTTTCAGAACATTTTTATTCAACATTTTATCAGGGTGTGATTGACTTGAGCGATATCATATATTTTCTGAGTCTTACCGCTCTGGCTCTATTTTTAGGCACGATGTCTCTTGAGTCACGGAGGTGGCGATAATGAGATTTCAGTGGCGTAAATACGCTCCTTTTGGTTTATATCTTTCTCTTTTTGCAGCCCTGACAAGTGCTGCGCTATATATTATCCAACGCGAGTGGAATCTATATCTCCAAATCAGCCTTGGGCTCGTTGTGATTGGTTTAGCATTGTTTGCGCTTTTCGACCCTGAACGCGTCCGAGTTAGTTTGACTGGAAGACAAGCTCGCTATGGAAGCAATGCAATTGTTCTCGCAATTGGATTTATAGGAATCTTGGTGGTTATTAATTATCTGGGCTATGAGAATTCTACTCGCTGGGATCTCACAGAGGATAAAGTAAATACACTTTCCACTGAAACATTGGATGTACTTAACAGCTTGCCTGGTTCCGTAGAGGCCTTAGCATTCTTCACACCTCGGCTTTCTTCTGAGTCTGCACAGAGGACGCTTGAATCTTACCAATTTGCCAGTGATGGCAAGCTCACATATAGAATCATTAACCCAGAGGAAGAGCTGGTTCTAGCCCAAGAAGCTCAAATTAGCCGAGATGGGACGATTGTTTTACGCATAGGCGATCGCCAGGAACCAGTAGAGTTTATAAGCGAGCGAGAAATTACCGCCGCGTTGATAAGGTTGATGAGCGAAGAGGTCCGTGCGGTATATTTTCTCACGGGACATGGGGAACGATCCGTAGATACTGCCGCTGAAGGCAGTTTGACACAGGCAAAACGGATACTCGAAAGCAAAAATTATAAGGTCGAAACACTCAATTTACTTGCCTCCAATACCATTCCAGAGGATGCCAATGTCATTGTGATTGCTGGACCGTCGCAGCCACTCTCAAATGGAGAGGTATCACTTCTTGATACTTATCTTCAAAATGGTGGCGCTTTAATCGTTATGGAAGAACCTTTGCCAGTTACAGATTTTGGTGATGCTGCAGATCCACTGGCAGAGTACCTGGAAGCAGACTGGGGCATATCTTTAGGGAGTGATATCGTAATTGATCTATCTTCAAACCAGCCTTTTATCGCGGTCGTTGGCAGTTACGCAACTCATCCTATTACCGAGAAGCTTATGGGCTTGGTGTCTTTACTGCCATCTGCTCGCAGTGTAACCGTTTCTGGCCAGGTCGGTGAAATTAATCCAGTAGAAATTGCATTTACCTCTGAAAATGCCTGGGCTGAGACCGATCTGGAAGGCATAGAAAATCAAAGCCAAGACATTGCCCCAGATGAGGGTGTGGAAAAGGTTGGGAGTGTATCCCTCGCAGTCATAGGCGAAGTTGCTGAAACTAAGGCGCGTATGGCAGTATTTGGTGATTCCGACTTTGCCAGTGATACGTACTTTACCAGCTATGGTAATGCCGATTTATTCGTCAACACGGTAGATTGGGCAGCCGAACAGGAAAATTTAATTAATTTAACTCCCAGGGAAACAACCAACCGTGTATTGGTGCCACCCCAAAGATATACCTTAGGACTAATATTGTTCGGTTCGGTGTTTTTCTTGCCTGGAGTAGTTTTATTGGCCGGCGTGGTTGTCTGGTTTCAGAAGCGCAAGCGTGGCTAAAGTGTATAAAGCTAGCTATTAATACTTTAAACTTTTGGCGATAATTCATTGTAAATCTAAATGAGGTAAAACCAAGTGATACGCAGGTCAACCTGGATTTTGTTCCTAGTCTTCCTAATTTTTGTGGCGATTACTATTTACTGGGAGCGTTCCCGGAATACAAGTGAGGAGTTATCACCAACCTCCACGCCGCAAGCCAGCATGCTAAACCTGGATCCAAGTAATGTTGCTCGAGTGGCGATACTTGCCAGCCAGGGGGAAAAAATTACATTTGCTAAGAATGATGCAAATAATTGGACGATTGAAGAGCCGTTAGGCGAAGTGGACGCAAATGCTGATTTTGGTTCAAGCATAGAGAGATTTATTACAGCCAAAGCACTCAGTACACTTGAGTCACCACCTCCATTAGATGCTGCTGGCTTAGGTGTGCCACCTTATACAATTACGATAACGCTTCAGGATGGCTCCCAAATCATAGTATTGATTGGTAGTGTCACTGTAACAGATAGTGGATATTATGTGCAGGTGAAAGATGATTTTATAGTGGTAGACAAAACCTCCATTGACAACATCCTGGATTTATTGATCAATCCACCTTACCTCACTCCTGAAGTGGAAATGACCCCCGAGAATGGAAGTGTGACTCCGTCACCTTAATGCCTTAAACTGCACACGAAAAGATTGGGTATTGATTTTGAAGAAAAAAAAGTGTATTCTGATTAGGGTTACATCCTTGAAGGAGATCCCTAAGTTCGTTAAGTGTCGTTAGGATAAGCTGGTAAAAAAATAAACAAGTAGTTTGGAGTTAGTATGATCGATGAGGACTTGCTAAGCGCAATTGAAGATCGCGAAAATGAACACCCGGCAATTGCGCGATTGCTTGAATTAGGTCGCCAAAAATCTTACGTTACGATTGACGATATATTAGCTTTCTTTCCAGAAGCTGAATCGGATGTTGATCAATTAGAAGAGGCTTTCGCCGCGCTAATCAGCGCAGGTATATCCTACATAGACGAACCTGTTGCCGCAGGTCCAACAGATGAGGAGCTTAGTGAGGAAGGAGGAGAAGAGGAAGCCAGCCGAGATCTTACTGTAGAAGAAAATTATTTGGCAAACATTGATACCGACGATACGATCGGCCTTTATTTAAAAGAGGTTGGACGTGTCCCTTTACTGACGGCGATTGAAGAAGTTGAGCTTGCACAGCGAATCGAGCAAGGTCGCTTGGCCAGGGAAGAGTTGGCACGAGGAAATGTAAGTCACCGGCGCCGCAGAGAGTTACAGCTGCTAATAGAAGACGGTTGGGCAGCTCGTGAACACCTGATCACGGCGAACTCCCGTCTGGTGATCAGCGTAGCAAAGAAATATATGGGGCGAGGCGTGCCATTTCTCGATCTTATTCAGGAAGGTAACATCGGGCTAATCCGTGCAGCTAAGAAATTTGATTACAGGAGGGGACATAAATTTTCCACCTATGCTACCTGGTGGATTCGTCAAGCAGTTACGCGTGCAATCGCGGACCAGGGGCGCACGATTCGCGTCCCAGTGCATATGGGAGATCAAATAAATAAATTGTTACGTATTCAACATCAACTGACACAGCGCCTGGGTCGCGATCCTTCGGTCGAAGAGCTGGCGGGTGCCTTAGATGTTACACCCCAAAAAGTCGAAAATATGATTCAGGTAGCTCGCCGCCCCTTATCATTGGAGACACCTACGGATGATGAGGAAGACTCGGTCTTGGGAGACTTCATCCAAGACGAAGAGGTAGCTGCACCGGATGTAACCGCAACCTACAACCTGTTGAGAGAACAATTGGAAGGCGTACTTAATGGACTGCCCCCCCGAGAGGTGCGGATATTACAGTTGCGTTATGGGCTTTTGGATGGCCAGGCGTATACCCTTGAAGAGGTTGGTCGGAAGATGGGTGTAACCCGAGAAAGAGTGCGTCAGATTGAGGCTCAGGCACTCAGTCGATTAAGGCATCCAACTATCCGGCGTAAACTGCGGGAATATCTCGGCTGATTTTAAGATTATTTGCATAAACTATATGAGCCTGGCAGAGTGTCAGGCTCGTTTAGTTTATGCCATTACAAGGCTTATCTTTCAATTCCATTCAAATCGCAATGCAGCATTACTGATTCGCATTGCCTGCATTCGAGTTGCAACGTTGAGTGAACAATACCATACTTATGCTTGATAAGGCTTTTTACATTTGCCTGAATTTGATTGCCAGAACTGATTGGAACATCATCAGTCACTAAATGGGCAGATAATAAACGCAAATTTTGGCTGATGCTCCAAACATGTAAATCGTGAATACCATGGACTCCCTTAATATTAAGAATATCAGAAACCATGTGGTTTACATCAATATCCGCAGGGGTGCTTTCGAGTAAGATATTAATTGTCTCTCGCAAGATTCGAACGGCGTTCCAAAGAATTAAAATACCGATAAATAAGGATGTAAGGGCATCGACCCAGTACCATCCTGTAGCCAAAATAATTACCCCGGCGATGACAGCTCCAAGGGTGGAAAGCACATCGCCCATCAGGTGGACATACGCGCTGCGCAGATTTAGATCCTGGTCACTGCCGCGATGAACCAACCAGGCGGTCACAAGGTTGATGATGAAAGCTATCAGACCCACCCCTATCAGCAGGTCTGCCTTGACGGGGGGTGGATCAATGAGACGGTGGTATGCTTCATAGAAAATCCCAATGGAAATCAGCACAAGGCTGGTCGAGTTAATCAAAGCTACCAAAATACCTGCACGGTGATAGCCGAAGGTCTTCCGGGAATTGGGAGGCAGGCTGGTTAACCGTAATGCGTACCAGCTAAGACCCAGAGCCAGAACATCGGTGAAATTATGGGCGGCATCAGTCAAGAGAGCCAGACTGTTCGCTAAATAACCTGCGATTGCTTCCCCAAATACAAACACGAGGGTTAGCGCAAGCGACACCGCCAGGCGTTTGGTGGCATCCCGGGTTATCATATTCAGGTGGGTGTGTGAGTGGTTTTGAATATCAGTCATTCATCAATACGTGGTAACTGTGTCTGCAATGAAGTTTCGCATTTGAGAATATTCATCTTTGTTTCATTGTACCAAACTAAGTATGAATGTCTGGGTGTCAATATTGGGAAAATATATTTGTTACTCCGCGTATAAGCCACATGAATCTTCTTCCCAGCCATTAATTTAGTTGTCGACACGTTCGATGTCATCATCTGATACATCCACTTCCAGGGCGGCAAAGTTTTTCTGGCTTCATAGCTCCTGGGTCACGATGTATAACGATGCCTGCTAACAAATTTGAGAGAAGATATATTTTAAGCCGAACCCCAGGCTCATCGGACTTGTTTACAACACTTTTCCCAGATAAAATACTGCGAGCATTACGATATATTTATAAGTGGGCACTCATCTGATGTGGTTCCGCTGTCAGCAATTTCTACGAAGGGAAAATTCAAAAAAATTGGTCTGGTTAATAAAACATACATGTTGCCGGGTATTATAAATGTGGTTGTGTGGAACTGGTGGAAATGCTGAATAACAATTCTGAAAATAGAGGCTGGATGTATCTCGCAGCTATCGTTATGATGGCCGCTGCTTTAAAGATCTGGCTGACGTTCTCTGGAGTCGTACCGTTTAATGCGGATGAAGCTGTGGTTGCCTTAATGGCTCGCCATATATTAAATGGTGAACTGGCAATTTTTTTCTATGGGCAAGCGTATATGGGGAGCCTGGATGCCTTGATCGTGGCAGCAGGATTTGCTTTGTTCGGTGAGCATGTCTGGGTGATAAGAATAATCCAAGGCATGCTGTATCTGGGGGTTGTCATCACAACAGTTCTTCTTGGCAATGCGATTTTCAAAGACAAGAGGATTGGGCTGTTAGCAGGTTTGCTGCTCGCAATACCGACTGTGAATATGAGCTTATATACAACCGCCTCCCTGGGTGGGTATGGCGAGACCTTACTTATGGGTAATCTCATCCTTCTGGTTGGGACACGCCTGGACGAGGAATTTAAAACTGAATCTCAGGTGACCCCATGGCGTTGGTCCTTATATGGTTTTTTGTGTGGGTTTAGTTTTTGGGCCTTTGGCTTAAGTCTAGTGTACAGTCTACCGATGAGTGCCTTGCTTTTATGGAGATTTATTCGCACCCGGAGTGTTTCGTATTTCCGTTTGCCAGCATTGTCCGTTGTTATTGGTGTGTTGGTTGGAGCAACGCCCTGGTGGATTTATGCCTATCAGTATGGGGTCGCGAGTTTAGCTGGCGAATTGCTTGGAGGCGCCATTGCTGGCGTGGAGGGGCTGAGCTGGCTGGGGCAAGCCTGGCAGCACCTGGTGAGTTTGGTCCTGCTCGGGGGCACGGTCGTCTTTGGGTTCAGACCGCCCTGGGGTGTCCAGTGGTTGGGAGCGCCATTGCTGCCATTTGTGCTGGCATTTTTTATCGCAACCCTCGGCTTCAGCGGGATGAAATTGCTGAAAGAAGGGGCGAAGGATCACTCCAGAATAGTATTGCACAGCCTGGTTTGGGTCGTGGTTCTTGGATTTGTCTTTACCCCGTACGGGGCAGACCCTTCTGGCAGGTATTTTGTACCACTAGCAATTCCCCTGGCTCTATTTTCGGCTGAGTTTATTTTGCTTATTTTCCAGAGGTCAAAATTACTCGCCTGGAGCCTGGT
>CP070639.1:588254-607950 GCA_020354045.1 Anaerolineales bacterium
CCGACGTTGGAACCGTCCGAGCCGATACCGCCAAACAAATAAAGCCCGTCGATGTGGATGGAGGCCTGGCGGGTGAGCGGCTGGTCATTGACCTGTTGAGGAATCCCAACACCGATCGGACGGGTCGGCAGGTTGATCTGCCCGGTGGGGAAGGCGCCCGGCAGGTCAAAGAGAAGCTCTTGCGGGTGGAGCAGGTTGGTGAAGTTGATCGAAAGACAGTCCTCCTGGTTCATGCGCAGCACGATGGGGCGGGGGCGCTTGTCGGCGCGCAGCATTACGTTCCCCGCCAATCCAGCAACTTGGGTATTGGTCAGGGTGGATAAAGGCGTGAACTGCTGAATAACAACATTCCCCGCTGCATCAAGTACATTGTTCTTAACCACCACATCACGCTTGAGCGCATAGATCATGCCGTTGGGCTGGATGGCGCCCAGGCGGTTGTAGTAGAAGGGCTGGTCGAGGGCGACCACGTCAGCGCTGATGGTGCGCAAGCACTCAGGCGCGGCGCTGACCGGCTGGGGCAGCAGCTGCGGCACGCCGGTCAGGGCGCTGAGCGGGCTGAGCAGCATGACAACCACCGCCAGCACGGCGGAGAGCGAGGCGCCGCCCAGGACCAAGGCCCGGGAGGGCCGCCAGCGCTCGCTGCGCTGGAGGGACCTGGGCCACAGGAACGCCAGCACCCAGACGATGAACAGGTTCACCAGCAGGGAAAGCAAACCATCCCGCAGCAGGTGGCTGGCGAAGGAGGTCTCGTGCTGGTGGCTGGCGCCAAACAGCAAGCCGTGGATGGGGTTGCCCGCCATCACAAAGCCGCTGGTGAGCAGCGCCAGGGCGGCGATCTCCACCAGCGTGCTGCGCAGGCGAGAGGAACCCCAGCCTTTGTAACGGATAACGCCGCCCGCAAGGCGCAGCGCCAGCCAGGCGGCCAGGGTGACCAGCGGCAGGGCCAGGCTGCTATCGCGCAGCCAGTGCAGCACGGGGTGGATGGGCAGCAGCTCGTGCCCGCCTTCCAGCTCGTGCAGCAGGTGCAGCCCTAAACCGCCGCCATAGGCAATGGCCAGCGCAAAGGCCAGCAGCCTGAGCAAGGCGCGGTTCAGCAGGCTGTTTGGGCGAGTGGATGAATCTTTTTGGGGTCGTACGGTGGGGTTATACATACTCTCTCTCCTCTAGCGATGGGCCGTGACCTGCCGTAAGGCTGTCACAGCGTTGACTAAATCGGGTAAACGGGCGGAAACATGCGTGGTGGTAATCAATTTCAAAATATTGCTCTCATGATCGGTGCAGATGACAGGGATATCCGGGCAGAAAGGCAGTAAGGGGGTGTCCCCGACCAACATGGTGGTGTCGACATCGACAAAGATCAGGACATGCGGGGGATGTGAGTCGATGGAATGCAGCGCTTCGGCAATCGAAGAAAAACAATCCACCTGTTCTACCGTCTCGCTGGCGCGCAACATATGCGCCACACTATCGGCAAACAAGCTGCTGCCCACTACATAGACCCGGATTCCTTCCATACCTGTTCTCAATGTACCAAAACCAGGTATGAGGGTGCTATCCCTCCGCCAAGTATTAAGGAGGGATTAAGGAAGTATATATTTCTGAATAAAAGGGAGGGAGGACTAGTCCTTGAGCCCCCGGCCAAAATCCCGCTTGCGCAGCAAGCCCATCTCTTGAGCGATCTCGGCAGCCTGCCAGCGGCTCTCGGCAGCCAATTTGCTCAACAAGTTGCGCACATGGCTCTTGGTGGTGTACAGGCTGATGCCGAGCTGCTCGGCGATCTGCTGGTTGCTGGCCCCGCTGGCGATGGCTTGCAGGACCTGGAGCTCGCGCGCGGTGAGGGTGGGAGCGGCATAGACAGGCGCCTGGCGTGCGGGTTGACTGGCGAGCCGGGTGTAGTCCTTGACCAGGGAGGCGGTGAGGTGGCGCGGCAGGGTGGCTTCCCCAGCCAAGGCGCCGCGCAGCGCCCGCAGGAAGCCATCTGAGCTGGTATTCTTGAGCAGGTAGCCATCTGCGCCGGCTTTGATGGCTTCGATCAATTTCTCATCGCTGTCCAGGGCAGTCAACATGAGGATGGTGGTATCGGAATCGAATTCCCGGATCAGGCTGGTGGCTTCCACCCCGTCGCTGATGGGCATGTTGATGTCCATGAGGATCAAATCGGGTTTCAGCTGGCGAGCGAGGGTGAGCATCTCCAGGCCATCACCTGCCTCGCCCACGACTTCCAGGTCAGCTTGCTGGTTGATCAGCTGGACCAACCCCGACCTGAAGAGCTCGTGGTCATCGGCAATACAGATCCTCGCTTTGGGCATCAGCCAGGCTCCTGTGCTGCGAGCGGGAAACAAACCGTCACCCGGGTGCCTGCTCCAGGAGCCGAGGTGAGGCTGAGGCTGCCGCCACTGCGCTTGGCCCGGGTGTGCATGATGCGCAAACCCAGATGCTGGTCCCCCTGGGCGCTCTCGGGCCGAAAGCCTTTGCCATCATCTGCGATGATGGCATGCAGGCTATCCTGGTCCAGGCTGAAGTGGATGCCCACCTGGCCAGCCCCGGCATGGCGCTGGATATTGGTGAGCGCTTCCGATATGATCATCAACAACTGGCTTTGCACCAGGGCTGACAAGCGGTCGAGAGGCAACTCAGTCCCGGTCAGGTCCACTGCCACCCCGGAAGCTGCCTGAAAGGCTTTGACTTTCTCTTCCAGTTGGGTAAGAAACCCGTCTTCGGGCAACCGGGTGGCGGAAGCCATCTCGCTGGCAAGCATGCGCAACTGTTCAATAGCCGTCTGAACATTGGTCTTGACCACTGCGACATCATTCTGAGCAACCTGATTGGCTGGCGGCAGCACCTGGCGCTCAAGCTGGCTGACCTTCATGTTGACCAGATTCAGCGTCTGGGCCAGGTTGTCGTGCAGCTCGGAAGCCAGGCGCTCGCGTTCCGATAGAATGGCAGCTTCACGCGCCTGCTGGCGGGCATGCTCTTCATAGCGAGCATTCAAAATAGCGATCGCGGCAGAGTTCGCCAGCAGGGAAAAGGCGCGCGATTCTTCCTCGGAAAAAGGCTGATCCACCGCGCGGATAACGCACATGGCGCCGATCACCTGCTCTCCCACGTGAAGCGGGGCAGAAAGGCACTGGTCCTCGGGGGTGTGCTGCAGGAATGCACAGCCAAAGCTGGAGACCTGGGAGGCGAGTGCCTGGCCGCGGGATATGACCATGTCGGGGAGGTTGTCACCAACAGGCTGGACCAATTTCTTTCCATGCGCGTGGGCACTGGTGGTGGAGGCCAGCTCGACTGAGCAGCCATCCGGAGTCACCAGACACAGGGAGGCCTCCCTGGCGCGCATCAGGACGCGCGATTTGGCGATGGCAGATTGGACCAAAGCGTTAATGTCGTGCTGGGCGACGATCTCCTGGCTGAACTCAAAGGCGGTCAGGATCTCAGAGGTGCGCTCGCCGATGCGCCTTTCCAGATCGGTCTGGTAGGCCAGCACGGCCGCACGCATCTGGTCGAAGGAGCGCGCCAGCTGGGCGATTTCATCCTCCCCGCTTATCTCTAACGATTCGGTGAGGACGCCTTGCTCAACGCGCTGCGTGGCAATATTCAGGATGGACAAGGGTTTGACAACGCGCTGGCGGATCAGCAGGTACCCCAGGAACATACACAGCGTAGTCATAATTACGAATATCACCTGCAAACGCAGCAACAATGCGTGCTGGCTGTTTGAAAGTGATTCCAGCGCGTGAGAGAGCGCCTGGATTTGGACAAACATTTGCAAGGTTGCGGCTCTTAAATTTTGTTCCGCCTGCAGCCTGGAGGCGTCTTGCAAGGAGAGGGCGCTGAGCGAATCCAAGGCCAGCCGGTATACTCCCCAGCTGGCATCGAATGAATTTAGATGGGACTGGAGGTCATCTGAGCCTGGAATGGGAATATAGGTATTTAACTGGCTGAGCGTGGCGCGCATGCCTTCAAGAGTCTGGTCAATCTCGGATAGCGCGGTGTTAATTTCCACCTGGTTGCCACCGCTTAACGCCAGCCAGCTTAATTGCTGCACTTGGGGAATCTGGTTGTGCACCAGCTCGATGATCCCTTCGTCCCCGAAATGCGCTTGAACTGTCAGGTAAGTAGCCAGAAAGGAAGCCAATACCAGCAACAAAAATAGGAGGATCAGTGCAACGACTTTACTATGGACAGTTCTTAAAATTTGCATAAGGTTGCCCCCTGGCGGGTAGAGCGCTCATCGAATGGGTTGAACAGCAAATTAGCAACATTGTTTCCCTAGAAATGGAAAAGGAGCCTACTTGAAAGCATCACAGCTTACCATTTTCTCTGGTAACCCCATAAGCTGACTACAACCATTGATACACAAAGGGATAGCCATACTCAGCATCCCAACTTAATCAAAGCTTAACACAGGTACAAAAGAATTCTACCATCATACTCTTATTTTGTCTATTCAGTGTGCGTGTTTGCGTGTTGGGTGTGGTGCAATTTTCCAGTGTTCTGTGCAATGTGATTCTAATAAAAGAGGTAGGGTTGGACAAAACACGACATGGGTAGCTTGAATAATTCTATTTGTTGACGCGGGTGTCAGGCGGGGATTTTCTCGGCGAGCGTACCGACCAAGGCAAGATAATCCACATCTCTGCCACCGAACCGCAGCACATATACGCCTTTCAAATCGTCATACTCAAAGCTGAGCTCGAAATGCCAGCCTTCTGCCAGGAGGATTCCCTGCGCTTGCCGGACCAACCTGGTCCTGACATTCAAGAAGATATTGATGGTCAGCTCTCCGTCTTCATAATGGACTGTGAATTCCTTGCCACTCTTGTTAGCTCGATACAGGCCAACCAAAGCCTGCGCTTCGGCTGGTGAGAGACCTTGCTCAGGTATCAACGGGAGCCCCAGAACCTGCATCACCTGGCGCCTGTAGGCCTGCCAATCGCCTGCTGAATTATCAATCTTCAGTTTGTGGTAATGAAACCTATGGAACAGCTCATCTGTCAGCGCCACAAACTCCCCCCAGAAGGTGCGCATACCAGCATAACCTTGCCAGCCCCTCTGTATTGCGACCGGCATATCAGCGACCAAACGGATAACGAAGTTCTCAAATCCTTTGCCCCGGTTTGCAAAGTTCCTTTCCAGCGCTTTATCCAGATCCTGTTGCACCAGATACACCAGGGTGGGATTCAGCGGCTCAATGAGTGCCTGTAATTCATTAAAATATTCGATGATCTTCGATCTTTCAACATTGTGCGCCAAGAGCGTCTCGATGAAATTGTTGAAAAAACAAGCCTCCACGACGCGTACTTCAGCGGACAAGCCAACCTGGTCGACAAAATCTGCCCAGCGCTGGCGCATCTTGAGCATATAAGTATTTATACTGGCTGGTTGGTCATCCAGCAGGATTGGATGCGGCACTTCGGCCTCATGCACCCAACTGGCGAGGAAGCCATGATATTGAAGCTGACGCGCAATGAAGTGGGCCATGATCGACTTGCCCGAGCCCGTCAGCCCTTCAACCAGGATGAGTTTACTGCCTATGTAGGCGTGCATTTTCTACCTGTTAATTGCCCGGCGGCATCTCTGCTTGCCTCGCGACCGGCTGCCTGAGATATTGAAAAGATAGCACAAAGATATTATGACATGAAACCCGCACATCACCGACGAAGAATTTCCCCACCAATCTGAGCAGGCAGGGCTGCCCCATGAGAATGGAAGGCATGCCAACAATGAAGTCTTTTTGATGCGCTCAAGGCGTTGCTCTGAAGAATCTGTCATCCTGCACCGAGGAGATTGTTTCACTTCGTTCGCAATGACAGTTGCCTGCGCAGAGAGATGCGCTGAGCGCGATGGAGTTGCTCAGAACAATGAGGATGAAGATTGAGAGAATTGAGGTTGCGAAGGCGCTATAGCGTGCTTTCACTACGCAGAGATCAACCGGTTGCAAAAGCATTTCAAAATTGCTAAAATCTTTACGTATCAGATCAGGGAATCAAGGCGTGTTTTGTTTCAATGAAAGAACGGAGGTCCAGCATGAAAACTTGCCCGTATTGTGCGGAACAAATCCAGGAGGAGGCCATCAAGTGCCGCTACTGCGGTGAATTTTTGGATGGCAGGCAGGTGCCAGCACGCCTCATGAGGGCAGGCTTCTCGAGCTGGTACTGGAGCTACGAATACCGCTCGGAGACGGAGCTCTTCGGCCTGCCGCTGGTGCACATCGCCCAAGGCATCAACCCAGAGACCGGCCTGCCGCGGGTCGCCAGGGGGATCATCGCCATCGGCAACCTGGCTATCGGGTTGGTGGCTATCGGGGGTTTTGCGTTGGGCGGGCTTGTGATCAGCGGGATCGGGCTGGGCATTTTCGCCCTGGCAGGGATTGCCATCGGCGGGCTGGCGGTGGGTGGGATCAGCATCGGCGCCTGGCTGGCGGTAGGCGGGCTGGCAATTGCAAGCCAGTATGCCGTCGGAGGGCTGGCTTTGGGCGCCCATACGCTCAGCGCCCAGGGAGGCGACCCTGAGCTGCTCAGGCTGCTCGAGCGCTGGCTGCCTTGAAGGTGATGGGGCAGGTATCGGCTGGGGTGGCGACCCGCCAGGCAATCTTAAAGGAGCATCTTAAGCTTACCAGACCCGTCCCCAAGGTCCGGCAGTGGATCCATGTAACTGTGAAGCACCTGACACATTCTCATTAAAGATAACTGCGCACGATGCTTTGCTTACATATATTCGTAACTTCTTAAACTATTAAGGTATAATTAGGTATCTTTTACCTAAGGTGTCATCACCCAACAGGTGACACTCAAGGGAGTGGTTATCAGGATGTCCGTTCGTGAGTGAAATCCAAAGTCAAACCTGCCCCGCATGCCAGACAAACAACCGAGATAGCGCGAACTTCTGTAAAAACTGCGGAAACCTGCTCGTCCAGGCCTGTCCACGCTGCAGCACCGCTCTGCCCGAAGCCTGCAAGTATTGTGACCACTGCGGCTTAAGGTTGGTGGACCCGGTGAATTGGAACTGGTGGGAGCATCGTGGTGAGCGGACAACGCGCCCCGCCCTCAAACCCATCGAGAAAGCGGCGAGGGCGACCAGCCCGTCTCAACCAGCACCCCTGCCCGCGCCGCTCCCTGTTAGCAACCAGGCTCCACCTGCAGCGCAGCCCGCCGTCGCGCCGGCGAAACCCGCAGTGGATGCGCAGCTGCAACAATATATTCCCCAAGAACTGCTCTCGAAACTAGAAACAGCGCGCAGGCACGGCGAAATGGTGGGTGAGCGCCGCGTGGTCTCGATGCTGTTCTGTGATGTGATTGGATCGACCGCAGCCGCTGAGCTGCTAGATCCCGAGGAATGGTCGGAGATCATCAACGGCGCGTTTAAACAAATGATCCGACCGGTGTACACCTACGAGGGCACCGTGGCCCGGCTAATGGGTGATGGCATCCTGGCCTTTTTTGGTGCGCCGATCGCACACGAAGACGACCCACAGCGGGCCATACTAGCGGGGCTGGACATCGTGGCTGGTATTAAACCCTATCGCGAGCAGGTGAAACAGCGCTACGAGATTGCCTTCGATGTGCGGGTGGGGATCAATACCGGCATGGTGGTGGTCGGCGCGGTGGGCTCGGACCTGCGCATGGAATACACCGCCCTGGGTGACGCCATCAACCTGGCGGCGCGCATGGAACAGACCGCACCTCCGGGCAGCGTGCAGGTCGCTCACGACACCTACAAACTGGTGAAAACCCTGTTCGATTTTGAAGAACTGGGCGGCATTGAAGTCAAAGGAAAAGCCGAGCCTGTGCGCTCCTATCGGGTGCTGGGGCGCAAGGCCACCAGCACACACAGGCGCGGCATCGAGGGCCTGCATGCAGAAATGGTCGGGCGTGAAGCAGAGCTGCAGTCTTTATACAGCGTATTAACTGACCTGAAACAAGGTGTGGGTCGGATCGTCAGTGTATTGGGCGAGGCGGGCCTGGGCAAGAGCCGTCTTGTGCAAGAGTCCTACCATCTCTTCAAAGATATGTCGGGGTCCGAAAACGACTGGTATGAAACCACCAGCCTGTCTTATGAAACCAACCAGGCTTACGGGCTATTCCAGCGGCTGATCCGGCGCATGAGCGGGATCGCACACAACGACCCACCAGCCGTGATACGAACGAAGCTGGCTGCACAGATTGACAGTCTGGGGCAACAGGATGGCAGCAATGGTATGCAGCTCCTGGAAGCCTTATTTGGCCTGGAAAGCGAAAACGGTGGTGCGCCGCTGGAGGGCGAGGCTTTCAAGCTTGAATTACTCGAATTTATGCGCAGCTGGTGGCAAGAGCGCTTTGCAGAGCGGCCAAGCGTGATGGTGTTTGAGGATATGCACTGGAGCGATTCGGCTTCCGTCGAGCTGCTGCAGCAGCTCCTGCCATTGACCGGAGTGATCCCGCTGGTGCTGATCTGTGTGCTGCGCACTGAGCGGCAGGCGCCGGCCTGGCAGATCAAGACCGCGGCAGATGAAGATTTTCGCCATCGCTACACCGAAGTTGCTTTGCACCCCCTCTCGGAAGCTGAGAGCAACGAGCTGATCAACCGCTTGCTGGCCATTGCCGAGCTACCAGACTTGCTGCGCGCCAGCATCCTGGAGAGGTCAGGAGGCAACCCATTCTTCATCGAGGAAGTCGTGCGCACCCTGATCGACAACGGGGTGGTGGTCTCAGAAATGCGAAGTGTACATGGCACGGAGCAGCGTTATTGGACAGCAGTAAGTGAAGGGGCTGACTTTGACATTCCGGATAATTTGCAATCCTTACTGGCGGCACGCATCGACCGGCTGGAAGAAGAAACACGCGGCACGCTGCAAATTGCCTCGGTCATCGGTCGCACTTTCTACCACCGGGTGCTGCAAAGCGTGGACGAAGCCAGCCAGGAACTGGATAAACACCTGGGCACGCTGCTGCGATTGGACATGATCCGGGAAGCTGCACGCCTGCCAGAGCTGGAATACGCGTTCCGCAACCCGATGACCCAAGAGGCAGTCTACAATACGATCCTGTTAAAACGCCGCCGCGACTTCCACCGCCGGGTAGGGGAGGCCATGGAAGCCATCTATGCGGACCGGCTGGAAGGACTCTACGGGTTATTGGCCCACCACTTCGCCCTGGGCAAGCAACGCGAAAAAGCAATCCTTTATTACCGCCAGGCCGCCCAGCAAGCCAGCGCTTTGTATGCTTATGAGGATGCCATCCGCAACCTGCGCCTGGCTTTTGACCTGATCGAGACGCGGGAAAAGAGTGAGAACCACCTGATCCTGCTGGAAGAGCTGGGCGATGTGTACCGGCTGTTGCGGGATGGCGGCCAGGCGATTGAGCAGTACCAGCAAGCCCTTGATTTTGGATCCGGGCTAGCAGACATGCACAGGCGCACCTCGATACGCCTGCACTGCAAGATCGTGGAAGTCGTCAGCGAACTGAAGTGGTCGGTGGGACTGGAGTACCTGCAACAGGTCAACCAGAGCAGGCTGACCTCACGGGATTACCTGGAGCAAAGCCTGGCATTCCTGGAATCTGAGCCACCACATCTTGAAACCGTGCAGGTGCTGGCCGCCCTGTCTAGAGATGCCTGGCGCATCCAAGAACCAGCGGACTGGGAGGCAGCTCAGCGCTTTGCGCAGTCTGCCGTCGAGATGGCAAAACAGCTGGATGACCCGGTAATCCTCTCCCAGGCGCTGGGTGCGCTGGCTACCGTCCTGGACGGGCGCAGCCTGCTGCGAGAGCACCTGCAGATCACACAGGAACGACTGGAGATCTGCGGCAAACCTGGCTTTGACAACCAGGCTGAGCGCATCGAGGCGCTCAGAAGCACCGGTGCAGCCTGGATGTACGTGGGCGAGTACGAGCAGGCCAGACCATTCCTGCAGGAAGCAGAAAAACAGGCTGTAGAAACCAAACTGATCGAGCAGCAAGCGAACGCGCTCGGCTTACAAGCCCAGTGCTGCTTCCGTCTGGACCGATGGGATGAGGTGCTCACATTAGAGAATAAATGGCGTGAGCTGGAAAGGCGCTACTCACGCGAACGGGTCGGGGAAACCTGATTTTTCGTCGCGCTGAGCGCGAGTGTCCACGCGTTGCGTGGCAACCTGGAAACAGCCGATACCTACAGCAAAGAGTCATATGATTACATGGTCTCGATGTCTGGCGAGCCAGACCTATGGCAGCGCAACCAGTTTTATTGACACGCGTTGCCCATGCAGGCAAAGGGCGAGTTCGCCCTGGTCACGAAAAACATAGAGACAGCTCGAAAAACATCCGGCCAGCCGGTGAAGCGCGGCACGATGGCACATGAACATCACATGCAGATGCTGCTGACCGAGGCGGCTGCCCAGCGCGGCGAGGCAGAGGCGCTGCAGCGATCGCTACCCCGCCTGGAAGAACTCGCCAAACGGGATAAGCACAAACTGTATGCCGCTATCGCCCAGCGCGCCCGGAGTGTGCTGCAGCGCCTGGCAGGCGAATATGACGAAGCCGAAGCGCACCTGGAACAGGCGCTGGAGGTGTTCAGCGAACTGGGCACACGCTGGCAGAGCGGGCGCACACTGTTTGAAATGGGGGAATTAGCGGCGGCCAGAGAAAACCCGGAAGCAGCACGCCAGTATTACCAGCGCGCCCTGGGGGAATTTGAGAGCTTGCAAGCCTTACCAGACTTCAAACGCACCACAGCTGCGCTGCAAAGCCTGAAGTGAGGGCACAACGGATTTTAAGAACGGATTGAGCGGATTGCCGCCCGCCAATCGAGCTTGGTAAATTTCCAGCGCGCAGAGCCCAGTTGAGTATATAAATATTGATATAATTATGTCAGGCTGGAGGCAATAATGGCAGAAATTTTATTCCTGGTCGAGGATGCACCTGAAAGCGGCTTCACCGCAAGAGCGTTGGGTTACTCGATTTACACCGAGGCGGATACTTGGGACGAGCTAAAATTGGCTATCCAAGACGCCCTTAAATGCCACTTTGATGAAGGCAAGAAACCGAAACTAGTTCGGTTGCACTACCTCCGTGAAGAGGTGATGACCGCATGAGGCTACCTCGCGACATAAGCGGGATCGAACTGACTAAGAAGCTAATCAATATGGCTACCGGATAACTCGACAAACCGGTAGCCATTTACGACTTACCACTCAGCTTAATGGAGAACATCACATTACTATCCCTCAACATAAAGACCTTCGTCTTGGCACACTTCGCGCGATCCTAACTGATATCGCTGAACATTTAGGCATCTCCAAAGATGAAATCATTGGAGAGTTATTCAGCAAATAAATCGTTAACATGCAATGCAATTCGTTGAAAGACCAAATATGTGGCGAACAAGAGCCGCTGCATGCCTTGGGTGTAGACTAAGCTTCAAGGGTGCAAAACATATCCAGGATCACCATGAGCAGAAAAGAAGAAATCCTAACCGATTTACTGAACGCACGGCAGCAGATTCTGAGCACAGCTGCGCGTGTACCAGCCGAGAAGCAGGACGAAATCTTTCTGGGTGTGTGGTCGCTGAAGGACCTGCTGGCCCACCTGATCGGCTGGGATTACAGCAATGTCGAGGCGGTCAAAGATATTCTCTCAGGCAGCTCACCGGCCGTTTTCCAGCACTGGAATCCCGATTGGAGCGCCTACAACGCCCGCCTGGTTAAGGAGTACAAGCTGGATGACTTCACCGAAATGATGGAGTGCATCCAGGGATCACACCAGGGGCTGATAGATACCTTACACACGATCCCCGCCGAGGAGTTCGAAAAAGATTTCGGCATCCGCTCACCGAGCGGGGCCAAGATCACAGTGGCGTGGTACCTGCAGTTCGAGATCGACGACGAGGAGCAGCATTACCAGCAGGTGGAAAACTGGCTGGCTGAAACCAATGCGTGATGATGACAAGCGAAATAGCGCTTTATCGATGTCTTCCTGGCTAACCCGAAGCCAAGTTGCGCCTGCCACGATATAGATAGATCAGGCTACCCAGAAGAATCCAAAAAGAGATCGAGACGATAAATCCCCAGGTGCGATTGACGGCAAACGAAATGCCGATCAACCCAAACAGTGCGATGTACTCTAAAACGATATAGGGAATATGCGTACTGGGCTTGGAGCGGAAGTCGAATTTGAAGATGTAATCCAGCAGCAATTCCACCAGCATATAAAAGAGCACCAACCCGAAATAAATCATAAGCCACAATTCTTTGCCGAGGCCCAGATAGTGGATGAAGACAAGCAACAATGGAATCCCCAGCGCCAGCCACAGGATTCCAAAAACCCGCACCAGGTCGGGGCGCTGCCTTTTCTGAGCAATAAATATGGCCGCGATCAACAAATTAAAGAGCGTAGCAGTGATGACAAAAACCAGATCATACGCTGCAAGTGAGAACAGGTCAGCAAGCATGGCTCAGCTCCTTTAGTCAGATGCACTATTATCAGGATACAGGCAAAAGAGGCCAGCTGCCATCCCTCAGATGGGTATTTCGAGGGAGTAGTTTATTAATACCCTTGCATTTTTCAGCAACTTCCAGTAATATATGGGCGTCGGCCGCCAGGGTGCCCCCCTCACCTTGGCGGCCGACATTTTAACTACGCGCAAGGGTTTTCCTGCTTTGGTGACAGCCTATCAACCTCCCGCAGGTTGGTTTTGAGCAGATATCTGGTCAAAATCAGCAATCTGCGGGAGGTTTTTATTTCAGCACTCTCATGACAGAATACAGGGCGTTCAGGTTGGGTATAATGGGAGCACAGGAGGCGCGGCGCATCCCCGGGCCTCCAGAGGTGGCCCATGTCGCTCAGCATCGGCATTGTCGGATTACCCAACGTAGGCAAGAGCACAGTTTTCAACGCCCTGAGCGGTGCGCAGATCGCACAGGTGGCGAATTACCCCTTTTGCACGATCAAGCCTAACCGCGCCATCGTGCCGCTGCCTGACCCGCGCCTGGAAAAGCTGGCAGCGCTGGTCAAGGTAGCCAACACGATCCATGCCACACTTGAGTTCGTGGATATCGCCGGATTGGTGAAGGGCGCCAGCCAGGGTGAAGGCTTAGGCAACCAGTTCCTGGGGAACATACGCGACACGGCGGCGATCCTGCACGTGGTGCGCTGCTTCGATGACCCCAACGTGGTACATGTCAGTCCAAACCTTGATCCGCGTGCAGACATTGAGATTATCAACCTGGAATTGATCCTGGCGGACCTGCAGCAACTGGAGCGCAAGATCGAGCGGCTGAACAGCCAGGTCAAAGGCGACAAGCAGGTGATCCCGATGTTAGCGCTGGCGCAGGCGCTGGTGGGATACCTGCAAACGGGCAAGCCCATCTCAAGCTATCCTGAGCAGGAAAATGAAAACTTCAAAGCCCTGAATCACGAGATGCGCTTCATCACCGGAAAACCTGTGATCTACGTGGCTAACGTAGATGAGACCGGGCTGGCGGGTGAAAACGAGTACGTCCAGGCAGTGCGAGAAATCTCCGCTGAACAGGGAGCCGAGATGGTGCTGTTCTGCGCCAAGCTAGAAGAGGAAATGCAGGAAATGAGCGCCGAGGAGCAGCGCGAATTTTTACAATTAGCAGGCGCCGAGGAAAGCGGGCTGGAGCAGGTCATCCGCAAGAGCTTTGAGACGCTAGGCTTGATCAGCTTTTTTACCAAGAACGAGAACGAGGTGCGCGCCTGGAACGTCGTGGGCGGCAGCACGGCACCCAAGGCTGCCGGTGTGATTCACACCGATTTCGAGCGGGGCTTCATCCGGGCGGAAGTGGTCGCTTACGATACGTTCGTGCGCTGCGGCAGCGATGCAGCCGTGAGAGCCGAGGGGCTGCTGCGCCTGGAGGGCAAAGACTACGTCGTGCAGGACGGCGACGTGATTTTCTTCCGCTTCAACGTGTGAAAAGATGAACCTGTATCTGGGAGGCCCTATCTGGGCGTATAAAGAGTGGGTCGGGAGCTTCTACCCACCAGGGACCAAAGCGAGCGATTATCTGCAGGAATATACCCGCCGGCTCACCACAGTGGAAGGCAACACCACCTTCTACGCGGTGCCATCAGCTGAGACCTTGCAAAGCTGGGCTGCAACAATGCCCCCAACCTTCCGCTTCTGCCCCAAGCTGCCGAGGGCGATCAGCCATGCCGGCAAGCTAAGCGGTAAAATCGCCCAGGCCCAGCAGTTCTGCGCAGTGCTGAGCCAGCTGGGCATAAATTTAGGGCCAATGTTCCTACAGCTCCCGCCGCGCTACCCGCCAGACTGGTTAGATGACCTGGAGAGCTTCCTGAACGCCTGGCCGCCCCAGGTGCAGCTGGCAGTGGAGGTGCGCCACCTGGGCTGGTTCGATGCAGCGCACAACGAAAATCTCAATGAGCTGCTCTGCAAGCACGACATGGCACGCGTGGTCATCGACACGCGCCCGATCCGCAGCCTACAGGGGGACCGCATCCTGGCCGGCAGCGTGTACCAGCGCCTGCTGGCGGCCCGCCAGCGCAAACCTGACCTGCCAATATTACCCGAACGGACAGCCTCATTTATCTTCTTGCGCTACATCGGCCACCCGCAAATTGACCTTAACAACCCTTATATGGAGGAATGGGCCAGCCAGCTGGCAAAGTGGCTGCAGGGGGGTGCTGAGGCGTATGTCTTCTGCCATTGCCCTGACGAGCGCCTGGACCCCTGGCTGTGCCGAGAGCTGCACCGCAAGGTCGCTGAGATCATAGCCCTACCCCCCTTACCCTGGGAGGAGGCCGAAGCCGGCACCGCCAGACAGGCAAGTTTTTTCTAAAACAGGAGAAAGAAATTTAACGGAAATCGCGCCTTAGAGCCACTCGCGCGGCATGGTAACCGCACATGCCGTGCACACCGCCGCCAGGCGGCGTGGCGGAGGAGCAGATATACAGGCCCTTACGCGGGGTAATGTAAGGCACCAGGCTCAATGAAGGGCGAGTAAAGAACTGGCGGAGATCCTGCACGCCCACATTGATATCGCCACCGACATAGTTGGGATTGTAGGTCTCCATCTCCAGCGAGTTGCGCGTGTGGCGCGCCAGGATGAGATCCCGGAAGCCGGGAGCGAAGCGCTCTACTTGAGCCTCGATCTTTTCAGTCATATCGACAGCAGAGCCGTTGGGCACATGGCAATAGCCCCAGGCAGTATGTTTGCCCTGGGGAGCCCGGCTGGAATCGAACAGAGATTGCTGCGCCAGGATGATGTAGGGCTGCTCGGGATGCTCTCCCGACCAGACCTGGCGTTCAGAGAGAGCAATCTCTTCCAGGGTGCCACCCAGATGGACGGTGGCGCTGTGCAGGACCGCCGGGTCCTGCCAGGGAATGGGACCATCCAGCGCCCAGTCTACTTTGAAGACAGCCGGGCCGTAACGGTAGCGCTCCAGCTGGCGCTGGTAGCCCCCCGGCAGGTGTTTGCCGGCAAGGCGTAAGACAGCCTGCGGACTGAGGCTCAAAAACACCGCCCGCGAAGGTGGTAAAGAATCCAGGGAGGCGACTTCCCAGCCAGTCTGGATCTCGCCGCCCAGGGAGCGCAAATAAGCGGCCATGGCCTGCGTGATTTTACTTGAGCCACCGCGCGCCAACGGCCAGCCCACGGCGTGGCTGAGCATAAACATCATCAGGGCAAAGGCGGCCGTAATGGGTTTTTCCAGGGGCAGGATGGCATGCCCGGCCATGCCAGCCAGCACGGCGCGCCCCCGCTCGCCCTTGAAATGAGACTCAGCCAGGCCGCGCGCCGAGCGGATCGCCTTGATCCCAAAAGCCAGATCGAGCAACGGGTGTTTGGGCGGGATGGGGAAGGGGCCGAGCAGATCTTCAGTGAAATTCTGCCAGTTATCCACCAGCGGCTCCACCAGCCTGCGGTAGGCAGACCCGTCCAGGTCCAGACCGTGGGCAGTTTCGTCTAAAGAACGAGCGATCAAAACCGCTGGAGCGTCATCCAGCGGGTGAGCTACCGCGGCGGGCGGTCGAGCCCATTCCAAGCCAAAGTCGGTTAAAGGCAAAGACCGGAAAAAGGGCGAAGCCATCGCCAGGGGGTGAATCGCCGAGCAGACATCGTGCCAGAAACCTGGCAAGGTTAATTCCGCGGTGCGGGTGCCCCCACCAATCGTATCGTGTGCCTCAATAACCAGCACCGAATGTCCCTTTTGGGCCAGTGTGATGGCGGCGGCGAGGCCGTTCGGACCCGAGCCGACAACCAGTGCATCGTAATCATGCTGAGCGTTTCTGGACATATCCTTCTGCAATCCACGCGAAAAAGCCCCGGTCCAGGAGAGGACCACCAGGGCTACCAGTTATGTGCCCTACCCAATTGCTGATCAGCGCTTGATAAGCCTGCGCACCAGAGCGACAGGCGTGTAAAACGCCGTCCGGATAGCGGCATTATGCCATATATTGCGGGCCTGCGACCACTGCACGCGGGCATCCACCAGGGTGACTTTTTGCTGGACCTGCCCGCGCACCCCAAAATGAGCAGCCAAATTTTCCAAGGTTTGCTGCCAGAATTCGTCCTCGGCCTTGTGACCAACACCCAGGCGAAAACTCAGCTCGTAAAGCGGGTCATTGGCGCGCACCAGAGCCTGCACCTGGACCACTGTGCCATCATCGTCGAACGCGCTGAAGGTGATGATGGCGGCAAACATGTGCCCTTGCGGCGTCATGAAGGAAAAAGATTCGTCATCCGCGTAGATCACCAGGACACCGGTTGAGATCACTGGCATCCCCCCTGGAGCGCTCAAACCGCCCGGGCCGGCCAGATTGAGCACAGCCACCTCGCCGGGCTTAATGCCGGTCAGGGGGCCGAAAAATTTGTTGCCCGGCGGCCAAAAACGGGGGAAGTTCTCTTTCCAAACCTGGATAACCTGGGTGGGCGTCACCTCGCTCCCGCTCAGACGCACCCGGTAGGTCTTCTGCCAGAGCTGCCCAAAGCCCTGCAGCGGGCCAACCACCTGGCGACCGGCGACATTTAAGTTCACCGCGCCGCGGGGTAAATCTGCTGTGGAGAGCCTGGAGACTGGCTTGGCCCAGGAAGCATTACGATCGAGTTGCTTGTTCTCACTCATATTATGAAGAGGGGCGGTTTTTAGGACGCAACCAGCGCAGCGGTGTACCGAGCACATAGAACATGGTGCGGATGGCGGCGTTATGCCAGATATTCTTGGCCTGCGACCATTGCACTTTAGGATCGACGAGCACCTTGTCCGTGGTCACCTGACCCTTAACCTCGAAGTGGTCCGCCAGGGAAACCAGCACATGGATCCAGATTTTATCTTGCTGGCTGGAGGCGCCCATGAAGCGATTAAAGAAATCGTATAAAGGATCGTTGGGGCGGCAAAGCGACTGGCACTGGGCCACCAGAACATCATCTTCCTCAAAGACACTGAAGGTGTTCCAGCCAGCCTCAGGGTGACCTTCCGGCGTCATCACGGTGAAGGTAGTATCATCGGCATACAGCACCATCACGCCGGTAACCACCGGCAGAATGCTGGGTAAGCCAGCAAAAGGCGGCACCTTGGCTTCGATCAACAACACCTCACCCGGCTGGATACCCGCCATAGACGGGTAAAAGCGGTTCTCCGGGGGCTGAAATTTCGGAAAGTTTTCCTTCCAAATCTGCATGACCTCAGCGGCAGACTTATCCACACCGCTCAAGCGCACCTTGAAGGTCTTCTGCCACATCTGGCCAAAACCCTGCAAGGGCGACATGGGCTGGCGCCCATCCACGTTTATATTCCTGGCACTGCCCGTCATTTCACCCACCTTCATGCGCGCTGTCGGCGGCGCCCAGGCGGTCTCAGAACGTTTTTGATTGGCATTATCCTGATCAGGGGTGTTCATGGTTATGTAGCTCCTCTGGCAACTGGAAAATCATTAAACTGCAAAAGACTGGCTTGCGCGTTGCAGTGCCATAAGTTACCCAGCCGCAAGCGCGGCTTCTTCGGTGGCATAGATGCCAATCGCTTCGTTAAGGCGGGTCAGCTCGAAAATCTGCTGGTAATGCTCTGTCAGCCCAAAGGCCAGCAAGCGCTGGTTCTGGCGCTTGGCACGGATCAACAAAGTCACTAACAAACCAATGCCAGAGCTATTCATGTAATCCAAACCATTAAAGTTCAAAACAATACTGCGCGCAGCGGTGCTGCTGGCCTGGGTGTAGGCATCCATCAAGGCGTTCTCAGCAAAAGCGTTGATCTCGCCTTTAATATCGATCACTGCAAAATTTTGACCAGCTGTGCGAACAGTCATGGTTACATTTGCTTTCATACTTTTATCTCCTTATGCTGCTATCTTAACCCGTAATCTAGCTGAGCTCAGCCACCAGGCTGGCTTCATCAGAATAAATGTTCATAAAATCTGCCAGGCGTGTAATTTGGAAAATCTCCTGGTAATGGTCGCTGAGGCCGTAGACCGCCAGGCGCCGCCCTGCCTTGCGGGCGCGCGCCAGCAAGCCAACAATCAAAGCAATGCCTGTGCTATTGATATAACTTACTTCCTTGAAATTCAAGACAACAGTGGGGGTAGCATGGCCTTCAGCCCGCTCGTAAGCCGCACTGAGCTCCTGGTCTGCAAAGGCATTGATCTCACCCTGTAAATCAATGACGACCATGCCGGGTAATTCGCGTTCACTCGCGCTAAAGATGTGCTCCATCCTTATGCTCCTTTCAAGCGGAAAATTAGCTCAACCGTATGATGAACATCATCAGCTGAGGTCCGCATCTCATCGACCATATTTTTGATTAGAAACAGCCCCCAACCGCGGGGAGATTGCATGCCCGCCAGCTTGGCATCCAAATCTGGCGTTTCAGGCTCTGGTATCGGCTGACCGCCGCCATGATCCCTGATGCTGATGCACAATTCCGCAGCCGACAGGCTGACTTTCACTTCTACTGGCAGCTCGACCTGATAGCGATTGCCATGCTCGATGGCATTCATGGCAGTTTCAGCAACAGCGGTCTTGAGCCGATCCAGCGTGGCGTCTGGCAACTCCAGGTGCTCCACAGCCTGCACCACGCGTTGCATGACCGGGATCTCATTGCCCGGCTCGCTCGGCAGGCTGAATTCACTCAACACCTGCCAGGCAGGATCACTTAATTGTATGGCTTCGTTTCCGGCTGTGTGTTCAGACGAAGGCAGACATTCCAGGACGAGAAAGGTGACATCATCCTCCTGCTCCCAGTCTGGACCGGTGAACTCGCTCAGTTCATTAATTAAGAAGGGGATCATGGCCTCCCCTGTCGGGCAATCCTCGCCCTCGACAGAACAGGCCAGCAACTCGCGCAAACGAGGGAAGCCGAACATCTCCTTGATTGGGTTGTGAGCCTCCACCAGACCATCGCTGTAGACCAGGAGATTGTCGCCATAATCGAGGTTGACCTCGATTTCCTCGTAGTCCATACCCGGCATCAGACCTAATGGCATGCCCGTGACACGCAGCTCGCGCACCACTTCGTCCCTACGCAAGATAGGCAAGTTGTGCCCTGCGTTGGCGATAGTGAGCACCCGGCTGGCTGGATCCAGGACCATGTACATACAGGTGACGAACATATTGGGGGGAATGTCTGGCACCAGCAGCTCGTTGGCATAAGCCAGAATTTGACCAGCAGATGAATTGCGCTCTGCGGCACTGCGCAAGATGCTACGGGTAGTCGCCATCACCAGGGCAGCAGGGACACCTTTATCGGTCACATCGCCGGTCACCAAA
>CP070639.1:608050-627367 GCA_020354045.1 Anaerolineales bacterium
AGAACACTCGTGAAGTTGGTCAAATCCGCATTGCAGATTATAAGAGCAAGGGGAAAATTAATAAACGCATTTACGTTGAGTTGGTCGAATAAAACATGGAATGTGAAGTCCTTATTTGCGGAGCAGGTATAGCAGGTGTAAGCACTGCCTATCATCTCACGGTTCGGCATGGCATCAAGGGTGTCGTTCTGGTAGATGAACGTCCACCCCTTAGCCTTACAAGTGATAAGTCCACCGAATGTTACCGCAACTGGTGGCCTGGACCAGATAGCACAATGGTTGACTTCATGAACCGATCCATAGATCTTCTGGAGGGATTGGCTCTTGAAAGTGGAAATATTTTCCACTTGAACCGACGCGGTTATTTATACCTCACAGCCGATCCAGATCAATTAGATAACTTCATTCAAACTGCTCGAGAACCAGCACGCTTAGGAGCAGGTGCATTAAGAATTCATAACACTGATCCAAGCAAATTTGAGTATATAACCTCACCCCCAGAGGGATTTCGGGGTATGCCCGACGGGGCGGATTTATTTCTCGATCCAGAACTGATCCGTAAATACTTCCCTTATGTGTCAAACGAGGTGATTGCTGCCCTGCACGTGCGTCGCGCTGGTTGGTTCAGTGCCCAACAATTGGGAATGTTCATGCTTGATCAGGCTCGCTGTCATGGGACTCAGGTAATTGAGGGTAAGGTAACTGGGATTGAGATTGAAGGGAACCGGGTGAGATCTACAGTTATTGACGATGTGGAAAAAATATATGCTCCGATTTTTGTAAACGCAGCCGGTCCCTTTCTCAAACAAATAGGTGAGTTACAAAACATCGATTTACCCGTTTATTCGGAATTGCACTTAAAAGTATCCGTACGAGACCATCAAGGAGCGATACCACGCCATGCACCGCTCTTAATATGGACCGATCGGCAGACCTTGCCCTGGTCAGCTGAAGAAATATCGATTCTGGCAGAGGATCCAGAAACTCGCTGGTTGTTAGATGAAATGCCAGCTGGTGTACATACACGACCCGAGGGCGGCGGTGATAGCGATATTGTGCTCTTCCTATGGGAATATCATGTCAATAAGGTTGAACCAATTTTCCCTCCCCCTCTGGATGAGCAATATCCCGAGATAGCCTTACGTGGGTTAATGAAAATGCTGCCTAGATTACAGGCATACCTTGGTCGTTCGCCTCGTCCATATTTAGACGGTGGTTACTATACGAAAACCAGGGAAAACCGACCATTGATTGGGCCAACCCAAGTGGAAGGATCGTACGTTATCGGGGCTCTTTCCGGCTTCGGGTTGATGGCATCATGTGCAGCCGGGGAGTTACTGGTAAACTACATTACTAACTCAGAATTGCCGTCCTACGCACCAGCTTTGTCGCTAAATCGTTACGAGGACCCAAATTACTTGCGCCTGCTGGAAAACTGGGAAGACTCCGGTCAACTGTAGAAATAAGAATCACCTGTAAATACCTGGCAGGAATATCCTAAGATCATTTGGCCCCGAACTTCCACCAAGCAGTGCCTCTTCTTTTATCCACCCTACTTGTCCATTAAAATCAACTTTCCACCAGTAAGACCCCTTTGCTAGTATGCCTGGAAGGGCATCAAGAACTGTTCCAGCAGTCAAGGCAGATATGTTAGCACTTGTGGCATAATTTGTGCCAGGACCAAGCCTTAACTCCGTTGGGGAGATCGTCATTACAATCTCATCGACGTGATGACTTACTGACTGCTGTTTAGGCTCAACAACCACCATCATTAAGCCTGTACCAACCAGAGGTTCAATCACACCCGATGCATCCGTCCATTCGGTTCCATAGGTAATCTCGAGGGGCAGCACAGCCTGGTCCTGTAAATACGGAGACTCTTCATTCAATAACGTCCCGCAATTTCGAGTAAAGTTGCAGTAGGTGTTATTGACCACCTGATGGTCTACTACCATGGTGGAGGATGTGCCGCTATCTAGTGTAACCGCCCACATTGCTCCAAGGGTATTTTTGGTGAAATCTGCGAGTTGAGCAATGTTAAGACCTTCGCTTACCCCTGGATCAAAGGCATCCACCACAATAAAAAAAACGTAGCTGTCATTGTAGGCTACTGCCGTGCGCGAATTTCTAACACTTGCATCTGGATTGCTGAAATCTGTCCTGATTACACCATCACTCAAATAATGGTAATCGCCCCCAATACTGGCGTATGTCTTTGTCCAATCAAATTGTGGGGCGCTATTACAATTCGAGATCTCTTGCGAAATTCTTATTTCGTCACCAATAGCAATAGAGCCGCCATCGATACGACCCACGATTGTATCTCCAACTGCACCCCAGGCAGAAATTACGACGTGGTCAAATGGAATTTGTGAAGAAAAACCACTTCTTCGTATCTGGCGGATGTAACCTCTTGTAGAATTTGGTGGCGGCAAGATCAAAGTTGGCCTGGTCATTTCTACCAGTATTTCTACCCGGGGTAATGGTGTGGTAGAGGCGGTACGAGTATTCGAATCATATTGCGGTGTATATACAATCAGATCCTCACTGCCAGCCGGAATATTAATCCCCCGAATGTTGGTGGAATAATCTGCCGTTACGAATGTAATTGAATTTTTACTATTATTATGGCTGATACAAGATCCTATGAATGCATTTCTGTTCAAAGTCCACGCAAAGCCTGCATCACCTACAACATCGGTAAAGCGTTTGGCATACCAACCTGAATGCACTACCCCACTCCAGGGGGTACCAGTCGCCCCATCAAAATAGTAGCCGTTTACAGCAGCAACAACCTTATTTCTTCCACCCCAAACTTGTCCCCAATAATTAATTGCTTGCTCATATCGCCCTGCCATGCCCGTGATGGATTCCCGCCCACTGGCAATCCTACCTTGAGCTATACTACTCTCAATCGTAACATTTGGATTATTTCGATCCAAACGTGTGACAAATACGTTTACGGATTTAGGATTATTAAAGTGAAATACCTGGAAATCTATACCGGATACTACAGGCTGCCAGGCATTCAGGGCATCTGGCTCTTTTAATGGAGCTGCAGAAACAATAATAGCATTTGGTAAGAATACGAATAGGAATACAATTAGGAGAGATTTGAGGTGATATTTCTTCATTCCCATAAAATGTAAGTGCCGCTTTCTCAGAAAGTATTCCCCAGGGATAAGAATGGGGTTGATCATACCTCATTAAAATAAATTGGGCAAGAATATATCAGACATAACTTAGCGATTTAGTTATATTACATGATCTAACTATGAAGTCTAAATTTTTACTCGATCCTGATGTGATATTTCTTAATCACGGTTCGTTTGGGGCAACTCCGCGCCCTGTGTTTGATGTCTACTTAGATTGGCAAAGAAAATTAGAAAAACAGCCTGTGTTGTTTTTGGGGAGAGAATTACAAGGCTATTTGGAGCAAGCCAGAATAAGCTTGGGTCATTATTTAAATACGAATCCCAATAACCTGGTATACATCCCAAATGCAACATTTGGGATTAATATCATTGCACGCTCCTTGGATCTAGGTCAGGGTGATGAAATATTAATCACCAATCACGAATATGGAGCCTGCCAGCGTGTGTGGAGATTTATCTGTAAGAAAACCGGAGCTTCCTTGATCAAACAAGCGATATCTCTGCCAGTAAAAGATGATGACGATATAGTTGATCAATTATGGCGTGGAGTATCCCAGCGAACAAAATTGATCTTTGTCAGTCACATATCCTCTCCTACCGCGCTGGCATTTCCGATTGAAGAGATATGTGCACGTGCACGCCAGAATGATATACCCATCATGATCGATGGGGCTCATGCCCCCGGTCAAACAAAAGTAGATCTGCAAGCAATAGGAGCAGATTATTACACAGGGAACTGCCATAAATGGATGATGGCGCCAAAGGGCTCCGCATTTCTATATGTACGCCCCGAAAGACAATTATCCATCGAGCCTTTGATTGTGAGTTGGGGATGGGAACCGGAACCAAATATCAGTACCGGCTCGCAATTCCTCGATTATCTCCAAACCTGGGGCACGCGCGATCATTCGGCCTGCCTGAGTGTGCCGGCTGCAATTCAATTCCAAATTGATTACAAATGGGAAGAAGTTAGAGCAGGGTGTCACAACCTGTTGAAGTATGTAGTTCATAAAATGACTGAAATTACAGGTCTTAACGATATTTACTCGGGGTCAGAGGGTTTCTTTCATCAAATGGCCGCCTTACCGCTTCCAGAAGATGTAGATACTCTCCATTTAAAGGATTTTCTCTACGAGACTGCCCGTATTGAGATTCCATGTTATCAGTGGGAGGGGCATCCCTACATCAGGATTTCCGTCCAGGGATATAATTCTGCTGAGGAAATCGAACAATTCTTATTAGCGTTAAAGTTCTATATCAGTCATGAAAGGAGAGGAACTGGCTAAATTATTAGCCTCAAGGAGGGTTACTCCAATGCGTATTCATTCATACATCTCTGGTTTGAATCATTGGCTGGTAGAACCCGATTTACCAATCTTACTATCACATTATTGGCAGGAATACGAAAATCATATTGATGAGCTTGTTTCCTTTGGAGAGTTAGTTGGGAGTCGCGCCTACGAGCTCGCAGACTATATCGATCACCATGCACCACCAACCTTGGTAATGCATGATATTAATGGTATGAGAGTCGATCGCGCTCAATTGTGCCCGCAGCATAAAGAGCTGCTGATTGACCTCGCTCCTATGAACCGTCCACCATATCATGGTGGCTCATGGCTCCATCATTTCGCCCTGGGATTTTTACTTGCCGACCCAGGTCTCTATTGTACACTCATCGTAACCAACCAGACAGCTTATGCTATCTACAAGTACGCTCCCGAACTTATGCATCATGTCGAGCCATTGCTCACAGGTAGCCGGTGGGGCGCCACCTGGATGACCGAAATTAAGGGGGGTAGTGATCTTGGAGCCAATACGACTGTAGCCAGTAAAGAAGGCGATGGCTGGAGGCTTTATGGGGAAGATAAATATTTCGCCAGTAATGCGGGTATTGCCGATCTTGCATTAATCACAGCACGTCCAGAAGGGGCTGTTCAAGGTCCGAAAGGGCTTGCCTTGTTTTTGGTTCCCCGTGAAACGCCAGACGGTGAATTAAATTATAAGGTTCGCCGATTTAAAAATAAAAGTGCCACCCGTGCTGTTCCCACTGGAGAAGTGGAATTACATGGTTCTTTGGCATACTTAATTGGTGATGATCAGCTTGGAATCTACTACACACTAGAAAACTTAACAGTCTCCCGTTTGGCGAATGCTGTAGGTGCTGCTGGGCTGGCACGAAAAGCTCACCTGGAAGCCCTTTATCGTACCCAGGCACGTTCTGCTTTTGGTAAACCACTTCATAAACATCCGCTGGTACGTTATGACCTTATTGATATTGCGGTTCGTACTGTTGGAAGCATGGCTCTCGTGTTTCACACTATTCAAGCCTTTGATCATGCTTGGCACCAACGCCCCCCTTATAATATTGAGTACCATTATGCCCGTTTCTTATCTCACCTGGCTAAGAATCGCACTGCAGAACATGCCTCTGAATCGACTCGATTGGCAATTGAATTATTTGGAGGATTAGGTGTTATGGAAGAATATAGCGTCTACCGCCTCCATCGTGAGGCTTTGGTGACGGCAATTTGGGAAGGTACCAGCAATATTCAGGCACTGGATCTTCTTGAAAGCATCCAAAAGAAAAGCGCCCACGAGCCCTTTTTAGATGAGTTTTACACCCTGCTGGATAATTATAAGACGAAGCACGCAAAGCAAGCCAAGGAAGTAATCTCTCACACTTTTTCGAACATACTACAACGATCATCCAACCAAAATCAATGGTATGCGAAAGATTCGCTTACCAGACTCGCAGACGCTGCCCAGGTTGGTTTACTGTATAAACTAGCGGAAACGGGTGGCGAAAGATATGCCAAACTAGCTGAATTGTATGCAACGAAGTTTCTTCTTGCTCAAACTTATCCACACTGGGCGTTCGAAGATGCAACATTGTGGCAGTGTAAGAATTAACTATACCCACAATCCTGAAGCCGCTGTTGACGATAATACAGCCGACAAATCATCACCATTACCAACTTGAATGACGGGAACACTGAGCAATTCAAGACTCTGAGCTAATTTATCTGTACCCCCTGAACCCCCAAATGAGATGGAGTTTAATAAAACAGCAATTGGGCGCATCAACCTGCGTCCAAGCAGCTCAATCGATACGAGCGCGCCATCCTCGGTAGAGGGAGTAATCACGATCACCGTGCTCCCGCGTGGTAAATTCTTCACTTCAGCCTCTATCAAACCCTGGATAGGCAATTTTCCTTGAGCGCGCAGTAAGGCCAGACTTTCCAGGATTTTACCCATTTGCCGTCCACCTCTTTCAGCAGCCAAAACTTGAAAGGTCGAACCCGCGCTCACCAAACCAACTGCCCTACCACGTTGTATATAAAAGCGCGCTAAGGAGGCCGCAATACTGACAGCGTACTCCTCTGTGGAAGGAGGTAAAGGAATTTTTAAGCTAGGTCGCCACATATCACGATCATCTTGTAAATAGGGTGTGTAAGGCAAATACGCCTGGACAAATCTAGAGGCATCCACGAAGATCCATACTTCTGCCATAGGATCAAGCTCGAATTCCTTGACAATCAATCGATTGCGACGCGCTGTGCTAACCCAGTGGATACGGTTTAGGGGATCACCCGTTGCATAATCACGCACTCCAGCAGCATTGGGGGTAATTTGATGTGTTCGCCTGCGTAAGGCTTCACCTCCCGAAAGCCAACCAATTGGACTGGGAAATGCCTCCACATCCACCATCATTGGATAAACCAGTAGGGAATCCTTAGCCAAGTATGTTTCAGAGACCTGAAAAAGACCAAACAAATCACCGGACACGATCGTAGTCGGACCCAGAGGGAAAACTCCCCTTTCCAACAACCGTGTGCGCACAAGATATGAACGACTCTCATTTCCACCAATTAGACTAAGCACTTGCGAACCGCGCGCACCTGGTAATCCAGATTCGTCTCGCACCTCCATCCATAAGCGTGGGAGCCGACTAGTATTGGAAACTTCATAGCGCTCTTCGAAAATCTGACCCACTTGCGAGCGCAAGGAGCGTGCTGTTCTTTGAAATTCAACTCCTCGCAATGCCAGGCGCGACATTGCCCAACTACCTACATAGAGAAATATCCACAGATAGGCAATGCGATAATAAAACGTGGATCCGCTTACCAGGCCTGCAAATAAACTGGCGATAAACAGTAACAACACTACCCTTTGAGTAGATGTCATGCATCCCTTTCTTTTGACCGTGTTGCTATTGTTTCACCAAGATCACCACCCGGGACAGGAACTGAACTTAAAATTTCCATAACGATTTGTTCGGCATTTAAATCTCGTAATCTTGCCGCGGGTGCTAAAATGAGACGATGGGCAAAGGTGGGTACCGCCAAGGCTTTTATGTCATCAGGTAATACAAAGTCGCGCCCATTCATCGCTGCCAAAGCTTGAGCAGTGCGATAAAGAGCCAAACTACCGCGTGGGCTAACGCCAAGATAAACTTCAGAATGCTCACGAGTATGTCGAGATAAGGTCACTATATATCGTTTGACGCTGGGTGCTGTATAGACACTCTTGATCGCTTCTTGCATCTGTCCCAGCTCTTCAACACTTAGTATTTGTTCTAGGGTATCGAAAGGATGGCGATACTGCTGACGCTCTAAGACATTAATCTCATCATCTCGACTAGGATAACCCAGGCGGATTCGCATCAGGAAGCGGTCAAGTTGTGCCTCCGGTAAAGGAAATGTCCCCTCATACTCGATAGGGTTCTGTGTTGCCAAAACCATGAACGGTCGAGGGAGATTTCTTGTAACACCATCCACAGTGATTGTTCTCTCCTCCATGGCTTCGAGTAAGGCTGCCTGTGTCTTAGGCGTAGCCCGATTTATCTCATCAGCTAGAACTATTTGTGCCATCACTGGACCAGCGCGGAATTCAAACTCACGGCTCACCTGATTAAAGATAGAAACGCCGGTAACATCACTCGGCAACATATCTGGGGTAAATTGGATTCGACTGAATGTGCATCCCAGCGAACGAGCAAGACTACGAGCCAGCATAGTTTTGCCTACACCCGGAACATCTTCAATCAACAGATGGCCTTGACACAATAAACTGACAACTGCTTGTTCCACAGTTGCCTTTTTACCTATGATGACTTTTTCGATATTATTTACTACACGTTCAGCAAAATGTTTAACTTCCTGCATTATGTTCTCCAAAATGTGAGTCTATACGATTAATTATGATCAGCTTCAAAACTTGTAACAAAACGAAATATTTAAAATTAGACTGGCTTTGTGTCGATCAAATTATGTATGGCGGATCAGCAGAACGTACAACCGAAGCAGAGTAAGCTCATTTCCTCGAAATGATGATAGAGGTTATCGCTCCAGAGTGGGTCCTAAAAAACAAGCTCAATACTACAATATTACCTTGATATTCTATTTTTGGATAAAATTTCATATTCAGAAATGAATGGTACAAAAAAATTACGCTCGATCACGCTTATATAACACAAAATAGCCAATAAATACTAGAATGCAGGAAACCAATGATACTGCAATACCTGCATAAAACGTTGAAGGTTTGTATGTAAAAGTAACCTCATGGACACCTGCTGGCAATTGGATCGCCTTAAACAAGTAGTTTGCCCTAATTATTGATACTTCCTGCTGTCCAATATACGCGCGCCATCCAGGATACCAAACATCTGATAACACCAGCCATCCGTCCGCAACCGTCTCTGTAGTCATCGACAATTGATTAGGAGTTTCTGTAGTAATTTCAAACTTATGTTGGCTTGAGGCATCTTTTGAACAATTATCAAACGAAGTCAAATCGTCGGTCTCAATTACGACTTGTATATCGTAGTCAATATGTTGATTAAAAATCAGGTCCCAAGCGTTCTCATCGGAGTTGGCTGGTAGAGAGCATGGCACCCAACGCATTCTTTCCATACCTGAACGGCGAGAATAACTCACCTCCTTAGAAGCTGAATTATCCATATTCTCTACCACGCTGACATTCATTAGGTTCAGCAAATAATTAATTTCTTCCCCATCATTTTCTTGATATGAAAGATTGAGTGCTTTCATCCAACGTTCATACCGATATGGAATTAAAGGATCGAAATTATTGACCGAAGAAATCCTCGCCAGGAGATTTAAATTGGGCAACATAACATATCTAAGTCCAGTCAAATCTCCCATGCTTATATATGATTTAAATCGAAAATAGCGTTCAAATTTTAATTTGTACTCATCACTCTCTGGTAAAAATAATCTCTCACCATAGCTAGAAGACCCCAGCAGTGGAAATTCACTAGTAAACGATTCTGTATAAAAATCACGGTCAATTCCGGGTAACAAGCCCCAGTTCGCTACCAGTAAATCTATCATCAAAAATCCAATCACACCCCATTCCCAGATGCTCCTCCGGATAGTCAATCCACCAATATTATTTTTAGGGATTTCTGGCATTGTTAGCGTTAAAAAAACCACCCCTAATCCAAATAATCCAAGTAAAGCAGTTGCGCGAATGAAAGTAGGGCTAACTTCCCCCAATAAGACCCAGGTTACACCAGAGCCTAATGCTATCGCAACAGCGCCAGCCATTCCAAGTCGAACCCAATAAAGAGCACGTCCACTTGGACGCCGCCAGGTTTCGATCCCAATTCCAGCAAGTAGTGAAAGTGCAAATACTGCCCAAATAGAAAAACGCGTTGGAGCCTGAAACATCGCCATCGTAGGAATGTTCTTATAGAGCCATGGATATATTGGCGTACGATTACCAAGGGCTAATATCATGGATACGACGATCAAAACCATTAAGAACCGTATAGATTTATAGCGGATGCGATCTGCATCAATTTCAACATTTCCCGAATCTGGAGGTTTTAGCTTTTTTAGAATACCAGATATCATCATCGATATCGCCAAGAATAATGGTAGTAAGCCAATATAAAGTGCATCTTCCCAGTAGTTCCCATATCCCCAATAATCACCGCTTACTGGGCTGCCGAACATTCCAGGTGCTAATAAGGTCAATATTCGCCATGGCCAGAATGAATAGGTCATTGCAAAATCGTAATCAATTGCATTCGATCTATGTGATTGAAGAAGATACTCTACGGTTGGGATTAGTTGTATAGCGGATAGAAGGGAAGCAACACCTAAGGCAGTAATTATTCGGACCCATTCACGCAAGACCCTTTTTACTCCCAGCAGCCTCGCCTGCCACCTGGAAATTATTCCTTTATACGTATCTTGTCTTATCTGGCTATGCGAAGTATGCCAGTTCCACATGCCTGCCCACATGAAAGTTAATAAAATTGTGTACCATGTGATTTGTGCATGACCCGCCAGTAGCTGGAAAGTGAATACCAGACCCAGCTTCATTGTATGTCGATCACTGATCTTTACGCGATCATCATAACTAACGCTATATACGAGCACCCAAGGAAGCCATGCAACCGCGGAATTTATACTGAGAAAACTTGAACGCCCAACCAAGTAACCTGATAAACCGAATGCAAGGCCGCAAACAGTTCTGGATAAGCTTCCGAGACCCAATTTTCCACCCAGTACATACATACCTAAACCCGCCCAAGCTAGATGTATGGCAACCAGCAAACCTTGTCCCCATGCAGCCCAACCCACATTCCCAATCTCATCTAATATGAACAATAACCAATTAGGTGGATACAAAAGAGCTGATTGGTAATTTGCTAATAATGGTGCACCCATTCCAACAAGCGGATTCCACAAAGGCAGATGCCCAGTCCGGATGAATTCCCAGGCCAAATGTCTCCAGGGAACGAATTGCAGAGAAGGAGTCCCCCAAAACATCGCCTTCCCGGTAAATATGAGCGGTGATAGGAGTATAAATGGCGTAATTAGAATAAGAAGCCAATAACTTCGTAAGTATCTATGAATATAGCTACTCATCGTTGATTTCAACCGAAAACAAACTATATTCTTCGTTCTGGTATACGTTCAACAGGTATTCTGTGTCATTCGGGTTCCAATCCCCGAGAGTACGCTCGCCAAATCCCCACAGGATAAAATTGATGCCTTGTTCTTCAAGAAAGTTCTTACGTTCTTGATCTGTTATGTCTATGCGAAAAAAAGCATTCACCTTAGGTGTCAATTCTGATGCATCAACACTTTCAGGTCTAAGACCTACAACAACTTTAACTGGTGTCCAGGCAGGTAGTGCATTGGAACTGGAATATGTTGCTAGGACCACGTCTTTTGAATTTCCGTTCTCGGATAAGTACCTAAAAGCCATAACTTCAGTCTTCGGTCTAAATGCTGGTAAGGAAGGGTATAGAGCAGTCAAGATCCCACCTGTAATCAACATCAAAGACGAGATAAATGAAATCACGAAAACCGGCATCAACAATCTCAATGATTTATTTCCTAAAGATCTCGTAACTGGAAGTGAAGACAAGGCCAAGACAATGATGGCTACCCATATCCCTTCAGACATCCTACGCTGAAAATTGGAGGGATAGTACACAAGCAAAGGTAAAGAGATAACCCAAGCAACAGGCAGTAATCCAGGGACTATCAAATTTTTAATTAATCTCTTACCACCCATGTATGCCAGAGGTATCATGACACCATACGCGAAAACGTAATGTAGAGGGTGGGGCGACTTGACAATACTTTGCGCCTGCCAAGCCATGAAGAAAGGGTCGCGATTATGAATCCATACATTGTATAGGATTAATGGTGCAGGAAATAATCCTGCAATAATCACAAATCGAGATAACTTGAATATCTTTTTCCAGCCTAAATGTAATCGGTTACTTTTTAATATCCAAGCCTGTGATATGTATAAGCTCAACAGGTGTAGTCCTATCACGATCGGAAGTACAACCGCGGTTATCGGTTGAACCAATGCAACCAGCAACCAGTAGCCCCCAAATTTGACAACTTGATATATATGTATTTCATCAACCTTGTTGAGCGATTTAAGGTAAGTAGTTAACCCCCAAAAGAATGCGGCTCTGGATAGGTTGAGGTGTGCGATCCCATATAATGATAAAAAGCCAAATGTCTCCGGAGAATAGAACTCCAAGGGCAAAGAACCCAGGATTTCACTTTCTCCCAATATCACTAGCAACCATCCAAGCCCGCCCCCTAAAGTTGCCAATGCCAACCCTAATCTGCGAAGCCAAATATGAGTGATGTAATAAGCCACAAAACCATAAGTTGCGTGAATTGCCAGTAATCCAGCAACAAATCTATATGTATGGAAAAGTGCAACCAATTGTTCGTGCTGACCAGGATTCGCAGTCAACTTGCCAATCAAGATGTAGGTAAAAAATGCAATAATACCATTTTGTTGGAACGAGGTGTAAGGCGTACGAAACAACCACGCCCCATCAGCCCCAGTGAGCATTTTGGCAATATATGAGTTTCCATCTTCGACACCAAATACAAATCCAGTAAACTCCCAATCCGCTCCCTGGCTGTTATATCCTATAAGATAGGGTATGGTGGTGGAGATCATAACTAAGAGTCCAAACACCCATACCCACCTACGCTCTATCTTGGAAACATCTCCTGTATGAAACTGCCTTTCTTCGTGAATCAAGTAAGCCTCTAAACAGACCTCTTCAAACCCATCCCAATCATCACCAAACCTAGGATGGATACACCCAAGCCGATATAAAAACGTATGGGTCTAAATTTGAATTTCACTTCATGCACACCCGCATCGATCCTGACAGAGCGAAAAATATCTGAGGTAATCTCGATATTTTGTTCTTCACCATCCACAAGCGCAATCCAACCAGGGTAATGGATTTCAGATAACACGAGTACACCAGGACCAATTGCTTCAACAACAATCTGATTAGGTGTCCAATCATAAACTCGGATTCGATCATCTGAATTTACATTGTTACTCTCTTCCGTTACAACCCAAGCCCTGGGTCTTGCATAAAGGTTCTCATAGATCAGTGATTCATTAAACTTTTGGATAATTTTAAAATCGTCTCCAGGCAATTCAAATTCCGAAACAATAAAGCGAACATTTAATCTACCAAGCAAATCCCCTTCAGGAACATAGTCCATATTATCCGTTTTTGGGTTACCGTTTTTATAAGGAGGTATAGTCACGCTGTATCCCTCCTGAGGAATCCCACTTGCGTTTTCCATAAAATCTGCATAAGCTGCCAGTTGCAGCGGGTGAACTCCATCTGCTAACTGCAAACGCTCTATAGATGCAGTTGTTTGCGGCAAGCTATAAGAGGGTGAATATACACGAAAAATTCCAGGCTGTTTTTGCAAAAAGGCTGCCACCCTGTTGCCATCATCAAATATATCCTTTACAGCTCGCGTCTCAAAAAGAGTTCGATCAACAAAACCTGCATCTAAGGTTAATAGAAATAAAAATCCACAGAAAAAGTACACTCGGTGTTTCTCGGACCCAAAAACTGCCGTGAGTCTGAAAGACATCAGTGACCATAAATATGCAGCAGCAAAAAGGAATACGCTAGCACCCCACACAAAATTTATTGGCGTCTTCTTAGTCAAAATAAATATACCCAAAGTAAGGACGAGAATAAATCCAAGCACTGCCACCAATATATGTTTGGATTTTCTTATATTTATCACTGCATCAGCATCGAAATAGCTATCTAAGCCATATGCAGCCATTTGGGTGCATGCCATACCAAAAATAAATAATAATCTCGGCGGAACTCGCAAAAGATCAAAGCCTGGTATCGAGGCCAAATAATTCCCCAATGGCAGATTTTCACCCAATGAGAAAACCAAACTGATCAAGGCAATCCAAACCCAAAATCCGATTTTATTTCGCCAGCCAGCCCTTTGTACTGCCATAAAGCATAATAAGACTACGATTGCACTAGGATAAAACACCCATTCGTGAAATCCTCCAAAATCGGGATAAATAAGCCCTAAAAGCCTCGCCGGAGGCAGTGAAAAAGTCATTGCCTCGTCGACTCTCAAATTTGCTCTCGTAGACAACTGGGTGTATTCCAGCAATGGTAAAGCCAGTGGAGCTGCAACAAACGCAGCGATCATGGACTGGTAGACCATATTCAGAAAAATCTTTAATATGGATCGAATACCTTTCCCGACTGGATGTCCAAATAATGCATACCCCCACCAAAGTAAGCCTGCATAGATTGCCCAACGTGGGTCTGCAAGAAATATCAATCCAAGTACACATCCATCTAATCCACCGTAAAAGGCATAGCGATCGTTAATAGCTTTATTATTGCTCCTGGCCTTTAAATACAACAACCAGGGTGTCCAAGAAATCGCGTAGATCAAGGTGATATGCCCAGCTCCATAATGGGCAAACAATTTCGGCATCGATTCAAAGCTCAAAGCAGCAAAGATCGCTGCTAATTCACTGAGACCTTGTGAGCGAGCAAGCAAAAACATACCTATTCCCCCCCCAATCAGGTGCAAGGCAACTAGGAAATTAAAACCAAAGGGTAGTGGCAAAACCAACCCTAGCCACGCAGGAGGATACAACAGATTTGAAAGAGGGTCAGCAACTAGCGGATAACCACTCAAAATATCTGGAGACCATAGAGGGACAGCATGCCATTTCGCAATTGCATATCTAATATAATATGTTATCGGGAAGTGGCTAACTGTTATATCGGAATACTCCGCATGTAAGCCTGGATACGGAAATTCCCCTAACCCAGGAATCAAAAGCAGTACCGGTAGTAAAAGCAGCAAATATTTTATACTAGCTGAAATTCTCCTAGATATCGAGCTTAAAAAAAAACTCACTCGTCACTCCATTAAATATAAATCGTGATTAGAATTCCCCCCTCAGAATTTATCGTTTTACCCTGAAGACTTGAACCTCCCCCCTTTCAAATACCAATTCTAATCCCTCCGGGATAGTGTAATTTCCCAATTCCTTTTCTCGCGGTCCATAAAATAAATAATCACCTTGAAGCAGTGGAGAAATATTCTCTATAGATAGATCTCCCCTATAGAAACGTTCAAGCTTATCCTTTTGAGTCATTGCAGAGATCGTCTCAAAAGGATGACCATAAATGACACGTCGACCTGTTCGAGCTGGAATAAATAAGCCTGTATCTGGAGCCGCAATGATTACTGAATTTTCGGGTGTATTATTGCTGATCCAAATAAATGCTCGCTCCTCATCCTTATGTATGTAAATACTCTCATTAAGAGTCACAATTCCCTGCCCAGCTGAAAATAACATAATTATATTTGTAGGTAATGATAGAACTATTAAGGCTATGCCTATTCTACGTAATGAACGCTTGTTTTTAAGCATTGAATATATTCCCATGACTCCAACGATAACTATCGGAATATATAGACCGTAGATAAATCTCCGTTGCAAATTCCATGGGAAAAAGAGAAGTATGGTACCAACTACAAACCAGAATACTATTACCCGATCGTTTCCGAGTTTTTGCTTCAAAAGCATTACTAGTGCCGGCATAACAAATAATATGATTGGAGAAAACGATACAATAAAATCGATAATCCCGGGTGACGGTGTAATATTTTGTGAATTCCACGCCGAAAACATTGGATCTGTGAAAATTGCCCACAGGTAATAAAACAGCACAGGAGCTCCAAATATTAAAATAAAAATAAATCGCCAAGGATAAACCCGTGGTAATGATCTATCCGCCCTGAGATATTGTTCCCAAAATACCATCAATCCCAATAGAATGAGAACAAGAATAACACCAAATGGATAAACGATTGCCAAAGTAAATACAAGAAAAGGAGTTGCCCATTCACGTTGAAAAAGACTTTTCCTCCAATTGACGATGGGTGAGATCAAAATCAATGTGAGTCCAATACCTAAAGAAAAATGTGGATTGCTAAAAGCTGATAAGAAAGGATAGGCTTCTGCAACCCAAAAATCTGATGTCACTTTACCAGCTAAGAGAGCAACCCAACCCAGTCCAGAGCCAAAAACAGCCAGGATAAATGCTAGGGGACGAGCAGCCATGTCTGGTACGGCAACTTTGATAAAATGGTACAAGGCGACCAACATGATCACAGCACAGATCATACGTACAATATGAAATAAGGCACCGAGTGAACTTCCTGTAATACGGGCGATATGTCCTAAAAATAGATAGAATTCAAATATGAATGCCCCTTCACTCAGTTCAGCTGTATAGGGTAGGGTGTATTTCCAATCACCTTGATAGCCTTGATACATCTTAGCAAGATATGAATTACCATCTAGTGGATTCATTAAGAATCCACCGAAAACGTAATCTTCCCCAGCACTTTGCTCTGCAATATAATACGGCAGGCTTGTGAAAACTATCAGGATAATTAAGGAGACTAGAAACAGCCAGAAAAATTCGCGGTTTTTCATAAGATCAATTTTACTAGACTTAGATTCCATTTATAGATAACAATTCCGCAATTTCGAGCTTCAATTATGGTTTGCAGATTTATCAGGAATCATTTTTGCTCTTGCCTTTCTAAGCATGCGCTTCTATAATCTTATCAAGCTCGTCATTAGGACTTATGATACGTAAATGAGCCAACCGTTCAAACTCCATCGCTTGCAGCAAATCGACAGCCAGTTGGATCAGGTAAATAATCGTTTGAGGGAAATCGAAATTACCTTGTCCGATAATTTGCCTCTTCGGGAAGCGAAAGAAAAATATTCAAATACAGAAGTCGCTTATGCAGCTGCCCGTAAAGAACTAAGAAAAGCTGAAGAAGCCGTCCAATCTCAACGGATAAAAATTAACCAAACCGAATCCACTCTCTATGGTGGTAAAGTTCGTAATCCAAAAGAATTGCAAGATCTCCAAAACGAGTCACTAGCACTGAGCAGATATCTGGATGTTCTTGAGGATCGGCAATTAGAGGCCATGATCGTATTGGAGCAAGCCGAGTTGGAGCATAACATTTCGGAGCAAGAACTAAATAAAACTCGTGTTGAGTCCGAAATCCAGAATCAAGAATTACGATCAGAACAAAGGCTTTTGGAACAGGAAAAAAATCGCCTTGAAATTGAACGCCATGCTGCAGCCTCTGCACTTCTCAAGGATGAATTACAACTTTATCATCAATTGAGAAAAATTCGGCAAGGAGTAGCAGTAGCACGCGTTGTAGATAATTGCTGTTCAGCTTGTGGCTCTACCTTATCATCTGCTCAATTACATGCTGCTCGTTCGTTAAATCAAATTATCCGATGCGACTCTTGCAGCCGTATTCTATATGGGGGAACTTAAAGGATAGCTTCTTGGCTGGGATCAACCTAGATCAATTTTCCTTTTGGATTGGCTTTCTAGCCGCTACATTATCATGGGGCTTTATTGCCTTTCTACGACCAACATTTATACGCGTATATAACCGATTAAAATCTCGCTCCCAAAAACTACGCCAGGAAATGATGGCTGGTATCGATGTGCGCCTTAACAATGATACATTAAAACTCATCCAAAAATCACATCTTGCTGATCGTTTATTTGCCTTAGATGAAATCCTTATAACCCCACGATTACTTGCCCCACGACCGCAGATCTTGCCTGATAAAAGTCCTATATTAGAAGACACCATCACAAATTTATTGCCATATACACCTGATTGGCCTGAAATGGCAATGCTTTATGGTGCCCCCACAATTACTCTTGCAGAGGCTCTCCAGGAAACTCCTCGTCTCATCGTAATGGGTAGACCTGGCAGCGGTAAAACTGTCACTCTCGCCCAGCTTGTCGCTCAAATTATACGAAAGGAGCAACTCCCAGGAGACTTAAATGAGCGTTCACCTTTATGGGTCAATGTTGGCGATTTGAACCTTCCCACAAAGAACCCAGAAAATTTGCTTGAAACATTATATGATGCCACTTCACCATATACCTCTACCCTAATATTACCGAGACTGCTCTCCCACATAGAAGACCTATTTAGAAACCATAGAGCATTACTCATCATGGATGGCTTAGACGAATTGCCCCCTGAAAACATTGATGAGGTTGTGGAATTTATTAGTGATATTTTAAGAGAATTTCCTGACATTCCAATTGTGACTACTGCTTCGATGGAATATTATGGGAGATTGACTGAGCTCGATTTTGCACCAGTGGCTTTGGCAAATTGGGACAACAATCAGCGCGCAGAGTTTATCCGGAAATGGTCTGAGCAGTGGGAAAAATTCGTGGGTTCCCTGAGTACAAATTTCGAAGGGACGGACCCTTTACTCTTGAATGCCTGGTTATTTCAAGACCAAAGTTCGTTATCCCCTTTAGAACTCACCCTCAAGGTTTGGGCAGCATATGCTGGGGATACTCTTGGTTCTAAATCTATCCACTCCCTTGAGTCCTACGTGCGCAGAATGACCGTTGACATTCCACATGGTCGAGATGCGTTAGAGAAAATCGCCCATGGAATAATCAGAACCTACAAGCCTATCTTTACAATCCAAGAAGCTGAAGAGTGGCTATCCGGAACACTTCAAAATTCCTTTAAGGACGAAGTTGAAAAAGAATCGGAAGATCAGGATTTACCATCAAGTAGCTCATCCACTCAAATGAGAACTAAGCTTGTATCTTCACGGGTATTACCAAGTTTGCAGGCAAATGGTCTGATAAACAAACGACAGGATGGCAGACTTCAAATTGTACATTCTCAGATATTAAGTTATGTGGGTGGTATAACCAAAATAAATAATGGACAGGATTTGTTCTTCATTGAGAAGCCAAAGTGGACAAGCGCTGTCGAAGCACTCGGCTATCACGCGATAAACATAAATTCAGAATCCTTGATTACCAATTTTTTACAGGCGGACTCTGCACCCCTTTATCGATCTATCTTTCAAGCTGCATTTTGGCTTAGATTTACCGACCCTAAGACCTCCTGGCGGGTCAATGTTGTAAAGAAGCTTGTGGATATAATCCGAGATGCTAGAGCCCCACTTGGTCTTAGAATACGCTCTTCTACTGCACTCGCTACCAGCGGTGTTCAGGGAATCGAAACTTTATTTCAAACACTATTATCCTCGCAAGACTCTCAATTACGCATGATTGCAGTATTAGGTAGTGGTTTAATTGGAAATCCTGTTCTTGTGGAAAACCTGGCTAAATTGATCAATGATCAGGAAATACATGTCCGCAAAGCCGCAATTTTTGCACTTGTTGCGATCGGATCTCAAGCTGCTTTGGAAGAAATAGCGGATATTTTGCTCC
>CP070639.1:627467-645853 GCA_020354045.1 Anaerolineales bacterium
GGGTGTCACAATCTGCATGTTTGGAGACGGTGCAACTAACATTGGATATTTTCATGAGGCTTTGAACCTTTCGAAGGTTTGGAAATTACCCATACTGTGGGTTTGTGAAAATAACCAGTATGGAATGGGTACAGCAGTTGAGCGGGCTTCAGCAGTCTCCGAAATCCGTCAAAAAGCGGAGGGGTATGGTATCCCGAACAGCCGAGTTGATGGCATGGATATTATAAAAGTTCGTGAAGCGAGCTTAGAAGCGCTCAACCAGGTTCGCAGTGGGAAGGGCCCGTATTTCCTGGAGATCATAACTTACCGTTTCCGGGGTCATTCGATGGGAGATCCGGAACGATACCGGCCAAGCGATGAGGTCAAAAAATGGCAAGAGAACGATCCGATTGGCATTTACCGGCGTTATTTAATTGATCAAGAAATTTCCACTGCTGAGGAGCTAGATCAAATTGATAAAAAGGTGGAGGTTGAAGTCGTAGAGGCCACGGAGTTTGCAGAATCAAGCCCAGAACCAGAGCCAGAAGATTTGTTTAAACACGTTTATTACGAAAGTTAACAGATTAAATCAACGCTGTGTGATACATTCATTTGACATGTAAAATTTCCCAATTCATTCAACTTGAGCAAGTATGACCTCAATTTGAGTAATAACATCATCAACTAGCGAGGCAAGTATGGCCCGAATTACAATGCGAGAAGCCATTTCCCAGGCTCTATGGGAAGAAATGGAGCGCGATCAAAGCGTGTTCATTATGGGTGAAGAAGTGGGTGTTTGGGGAGGGACTTACGCGGTTACAAAGGGATTTTACGATAATTTTGGTGCCGAGAGAGTGCGGGATACACCCATTGCTGAAGCTGTGATCATCGGTGCGGCGATTGGTGCAGCACTTACAGGATTACGTCCCGTTGCTGAATTAATGACCATCAATTTTGCATTTTCAGCAATGGATCATATCGTAAATGAAGCCGCCAAGCTGCATTATATGTTTGCAGGACAGATGGTAATGCCGATGGTTATCCGGGCTGTAGGTGGAGGTGGAAGACAGTTGGGGGCTACTCATTCTCAGACACCTGATGCAGTCTTTGCACATTTTCCAGGACTGAAAGTGGTAGCTCCTGGGACACCTGAGGATGCGAAAGGTTTACTAAAGGCGAGCATAAGATCAAACGATCCGATTTTATTCATCGAGCACGCAACTTTGTACCAGGTGCGCGGTGAAGTTCCGGATGGTGATTATACAGTGCCAATCGGTAAATCGAAAATACAGCGCCCTGGAAAGAATGTAACCATCGTTACCTACAGCAAAATGTTAGAGGTTTCGATGAAAGCGGCTGATCAACTTGCCCAGGACGGGATTGATGCGGAAATTATCGATCTGCGTTCTCTGCGACCCTTAGATATGGAACCAGTGCTCGACTCGTTCAAAAAGACTAATCGGGCAGTGATTGTTGAGGAAGGCTGGCGCTCCTATGGAGTTGGGTCTGAGGTTGCCTCTCGTATCTATGAAGAGGCATTTGATTATGCGGACGCTCCCATAAAGCGAGTGGCGCAGAAAGAGGTGCCCTTACCATATAACCGCACACTGGAACAAATGGCACTCCCTCAGGTGGAGGATGTGATAAACGCAGTGAAGGAGGTTCTATAATGGCTGAAGTTGTCACCATGCCCAAATTGGGTTTTGACATGGCTGAAGGGACGTTGGTTCGCTGGGTAGTTCTGGAGGGTGAGACAGTTTCAAAAGGCGCAATACTGGCTGAGATTGAAACAGATAAAGCCACAGTTGAGGTGGAATCAACCCATGAGGGCGTAGTTTCTCGACATCTGGTTAATGAGGGGGATATCGTGCCAGTAAATACACCGATTGCCGTAATTGGTACACCAGATGAAGATATCGATTATCAAACTCTATTGGGTGAAAATGGCGGGTCACAAGTGTCTGGAAAAAAGGAGGGTGATACAGTTTCAGTAGCTGCTGAAACATCGCGTGACCGGGTTGAGGAACCGGTTCAACCAGATGGGGATGCCCAGCTACCGGATGGCGTCAGAGCATCACCACTGGCGCGCAAGATGGCACAGGATCATGGCATCGACCTGATGAGTGTGAAGGGGAGCGGGCCATCTGGACGTATCACGAAGAAAGATATTCAAGTAGCTTTAGAGACACCCAAGCCAGAGAGAGCTATCGATTCTTCTCGAGAAGTTACCATCCCCGCCATGGCTTTTACACCGGATGCACGTGTACCAACCGATCAGGTTATGTCTGTTAATCGTCTGCGCGCTGCCATAGGACGCCGTATGGTTGAGGCCAAGCAGCAAGTACCACATTTTTACGTGACTTATGAATATGATATGGCAGCCTTGATGGCCTTAAGATCTGAAACCAACACATTATTGCCAGAAGGAGAGAAGTTATCTGTCAATGATTTTATTGTCAGGGCTGTGGCTCTAACATTAAGAGAATATCCTAATTTGAACGCTTCTTTAAATAATAGCGAGATCATTCATCATGGGCATGTAAATATCGGTGTGGCTGTTGCCGTTGAAGGTGGCTTGCTAACCGTTGTATGTCACGATACTGACCGTAAATCTGTACGCCAAATCTCGGTTGAGCTGCGCGCTAAGGCTGCCAGAGCAAGGGATGGCAAAGTACGTCCAGAGGATATCGAAGGATCGACTTTTTCGGTGAGCAATCTGGGCATGTTCAATGTAGTAAACTTTAGCGCTATCATTAACCCACCAGAAGCTGCTATATTAGCTGTGGGAGCTGTACAAGATATCCCGGTTGTTAAAGGAGATCAAATTGTTCCAGGTTTGCGCATGAAGGTGACAATCTCGGTCGATCATCGTGTCAGTGATGGAGCTGAAGCCGCTCAATTCATGCGAGCAATGCAGCGCTATCTGGAAGAACCCTTAAGACTTCTGGTATGAGGTGATACGCACGAGAAGCAGGGATCGCTTCACTAATAACCTGGCGGCGCCAAGACGAGAAATCGTCCAGACAGCGCCGCCTTGTGTTTTTTATAATAATCTTAACAGCAACTCCCAAACGGCTTAAATCGTTTTGAATGTGAGCCATGGGAGTATAATCTACAAGTAGGCACCCATTTCTGGCGATAATCATGGTGGGGTTATTGTGAAAACAGGAGAGGAGAAATAAGAAGGATTATGGCATCTATTGAGAGTGATATTGGGTATGTACGCGCTGCCTTACCGATCCTAAAAGATTACCTGTTTTCTAACGAAATCTATTGGTCACTAGGGGTGGCACCTCCACCCGGTGAGCTGGCTTACCCACAATTAACGCTTGGGGGTATATTATTGGCTCACGCACGACTACAGGTCAGAAGAAGTGACCCTCGAGCAGTTGAGGAATATCCACTTTTAGAAGCTGAACTGGAGAAAATCCAGCTTCAAATACGGGTGAGCTGGGAGAAGAAGTGTGAACGCGAATTTGGCGCTCGATTAAAGCTCTGGCGAGACTACCTAGAGGAATATCGTTCCCAACCGGAAAATCACAGCGATCGCTATGCATATGAAGTTACACGGCGAGTTATGTTGGATTTACTACAACTTTTTGCGCGTGATCTACCAACCGCAGAAATTAAATTATTACAAGGATTGGACCAACTATTACACGCCGTGTTCATCCCCGGTAAATTTATCTGGGAGCCAGACCTGAAAGATGGCTTTCCAAAACCAAGGTTCTGGTACCTATATGGTGATTTGCAGCAGACCAGTTGAATATTCCTTGAGCTAGCACTGGCAAGGTGCTTTTCATTTGATACACCTTAATCATGGTGCATAAACAGCCTGGATCCTTTCCATTAGAAATCAATTTTCTATAAAACCATTCCCGTCATAATGATATTCGACCAATTTAGATTTCCCAGGATAACTTCCGCGCCAGCTGGCATATCTCCTGTACAAAAACGGAACTTTGTTAATGTTCAAATTGACGCGATTGGAATCGGACTGGCGAGTGCGGCAGCACCTTTTTTGCCTGTTTTTTTAACACGGCTAGGAGCCACAAATTTTCAGGTAGGGCTGCTTACGTCAATGCCAGCTTTAACTGGACTGGTGTTGGCATTATTCGTCGGTAGATTTCTTCAATCCAGGGCACGGATAGTGCCTTGGTTCAGTACAGCACGGCTTCTGGTAATCTCATCTTACGCCACGACCGGACTCATAACTTTGTTTATCCCTGCTTCCCAGCGAGTGAGCGCAGTGTTACTGATCTGGGCAGTTGCCACTTTGCCACAAACTATATTAGCAGTCTCGTTTTCAGTAGTGATGAACGCGGTCGCTGGACCAAAGCACCGTTATGAATTAATGAGCAGACGCTGGTCAATTCTCGGGTTGACAACGGCTGTCACCGTAATGATTGTGGGTAAAATTCTCGATATTATCCACTTCCCACTGAACTACCAGCTTGTCTTTATTGGCTTATCGATTGGGGGATTGGTGAGTTATTATTTTTCAAGCCATATTGACCTGCCCGCGCGAATTCCACCACCCTCAAAACCTGGTATACCACTGAGCGAGCGATTTCGGGATTATAGGCAACTCATACTTCGTGAAGGTGATTTTGTCAGGTTTGTTATCCAAAGATTCGTATTCTTGTCAGGAACGATGCTTTCTGTACCGCTTTTTCCTCTTTATTATGTTCGCGAGGTTAATGCCAGTAATGCCTGGATTGGTGTGATCAACACCAGTCAAGCAGCTGTCCTGCTGATTGGTTATTTCGTCTGGACCAGGACATCACGTTTGAGAGGCTCGCGTTTTGTCTTATTATGGACTACTTTTGGGCTGTCCTTTTACCCCGCCATGGTTGCGTCTACACACCGTGTTGAGTTTATTGCAATTTATGCTGGTCTGGCAGCAATATTTCAGGCTGGCTTGGATCTGGTCTTTTTTGATGAATTGATGAGGACTGTTCCTGAAGACTACAGTGCAGTATTTGTTTCATTGGCGCAAAGTTTTCAGCACCTCTCGGCTGTTTTTGCACCATTATTAGGTACTTGGCTAGCCGGCCATATAGGTATAGGTGGAGGGCTGCTGGTTAGTGCTGGCCTGCGATTGGCAGGCTTCGCTTTATTTGCCTGGTGGAAGGGTGGTCAGGTTATGCGTGCAATTGTACTGCCTACGCCAGACGGAGGAAACGAGTCATCCGATGAGAGGATGAAATAATCAGGTATATTATATGTATGCGTTAATATTTTGTTAGAAACTTTTGCTATACCTGTACAAAATCTTGACAAGCTATATCGAGCATGATAAATTTATTTATAGACAACTGATTTATGGGAATCCTATTGTATTTGTCCCAAAGTAAGAAATCGATACAAATGTTCATGGCACACGGAGGTTTGGGCTAATGGAAGCAAGTTTTAAACTTGGGAGAATATGGGGTATACCGGTTGGATTGCACACCAGCTGGTTTTTAATATTCATATTGTTGACGTGGTCATTGTTTACCGGTTATTTTCCTGCAGAATACCCGCAATTATCCAGTGTAACTCATGTAATCCTGGGTTTGATAACAAGTATCATGTTCTTCGGTTCGGTGCTTGCACATGAATTGGGTCATTCATTCCTTGCCTTGCGAAACGAAATCCCTGTTCGGGGCATTACGCTGTTTATATTTGGTGGAGTAGCGCAGATTGAGCAAGAACCACGCTCTCCGGGTGTTGAATTTAGAGTTGCTATTGCTGGCCCACTTGTAAGCCTAGCTCTGGCAATAATATTTGGCGGCTTTTGGTTATTAGATCAGGCGATTCCAATTCTGGCTGCTCCAAGTCTTTATTTGATGCGAATAAATTTCTTGCTGGCGGTATTCAATATGATTCCCGGATTTCCTCTGGATGGCGGGCGGGTACTTAGAGCAGGTGTGTGGTGGTATACAAAGAGTTTTCATAAGGCAAGTCAAGTTGCTGCATTTAGTGGCCAACTTGTGGCTTTTGCATTCATAGGTTTTGGAATCTACACTATATTCCGAGGCGAGTTCTTAAATGGTGTATGGTTGGCGTTTATTGGCTGGTTCCTTCAAAATGCTGCTGCAAGCACATATGCCCAGACCAACATGCGACAAGCGCTCCAGGGCATCTCCGTAGGACAAGTAATGGAGCGAGATTGCCCGAAAATACCTAGCCTACTACCGATCTCGCATCTAGTCGATGAGCATGTGTTATTGGGAGGTCAGCGATGTTTCTTCGTAGCAGATAATGGCAGTTTGTTGGGAATGTTAACCTTGAGGGATATTACCCAAATACCCAAGCAAAAATGGGGCTTTACAACAGCCAGGCAAGCCATGATCCCATTCCAGAAGTTAATTCATGTGGACCCGGACACAGAGCTATTAACTGCTATGCAAATTATGGATAACTCCAATGTGAATCAGGTTCCAGTGGTAGTATCTGGGCAATTGGTGGGTATGCTCTCACGTGAACAAGTTGTCCATTATCTCAGGACACGGGCTGAGTTAGGTATCTAATGACTCCATTTTTACAATTCACGCTTTCCCTCGTAATCATTATTACTGCAGCCAAGTTAGCTGGATATTTTAGTTACAGGATTGGGCAGCCATCTGTGCTTGGTGAGCTGCTAGTGGGAATTTTACTTGGCCCTTCTGTACTAAATATCTTTCATGGATCTTATTTTACCGATACACATCTTGAGGAGACTATTACCCATCTTGCTGAGATAGGGGTTCTGCTACTGATGTTTCTAGCCGGACTGGACTTACATTTAGATGATCTTGCCCGTTCTAGCAAAGTATCTGCGGGAGCCGGTATATTAGGGGTGATATTCCCGTTAGCATTGGGAACTGGAGTCGGCTTACTATTTAATTTTGATCTACATTCCTCCTTCTTTATTGGTCTTGTGCTGGCAGCTACCAGCGTGAGTATTTCAGCACAGACATTAATGGAATTAAAGGTATTGCGTAGTAGAGTTGGTGTAAGCATGTTGGGTGCAGCTGTTTTTGATGACATACTGGTTGTTCTTGGACTTTCGGTGTTTGTCGCTTTAATTCAATCTGGTGGTGACGGTGGTTTAATCGTGGTCCTTATGATCATTTTGCGCATGGTTTTATATTTAGGAGCCGCAGTGCTGGTTGGCATGTGGTTGTTACCAAAGTTGAGCTACTGGATTGAAAATCTACCAATCAGCCAAGGATTGATCGCTTTTACCTTTGTCGTTGCATTATTGTACGCATGGACAGCAGAATCCCTAGGCAGTATGGCTGCGATAACAGGTGCGTTTCTAGCGGGTTTATTATTTGGGCGCAGTCGTGTGAAGGAAAAAATTGAGTCGGGCATCTCTACGATCGCGTATTCTGTATTTGTTCCCATTTTTTTTGTGAATGTTGGCTTATCTGCGGATGCCCGTCAGCTCACTATCCAGACTCTGTGGCTATTCCTGGCTATGCTCCTGGTAGCTATAATAGGTAAAGTTTTAGGATCCGGTATAGGAGCCCAATTAGGTGGCTTCACCAGGCGGGAGGCGCTTCAGATTGGGGTAGGGATGATGTCGAGAGGCGAGGTGGGTTTGATCGTGGCTTCCGTTGGCGTTTTGGAGGGATTGATTGAACAAGAAGCGTTTGCTGTGATCGTCGGTGTGGTTATTATTACAACTTTATTAACCCCACCAACTTTACGGTTATTGTTTTCGCAAGAAGGAAAACTCCGCAGAGGAGAATTTTAAAAGTTATTGAGGGAGAGCGCACATGACACAACTTGTTGTTTTAATCGTAGATGACCCTGGAGATTGTCCGTTAATTTTGGAAGCCTGGGAAACGATTGGCGTTACTGGAGTTACTATATTGGAGAGCAGTGGACTAGGTCGCTATAAAAGAGCTGGGATGAGAGATGATTTACCTTTGATGCCCAGCTTGCGGGATTTATTCGAGTCCAAAGAAATACCTCACCGCACCTTACTTTCGGTTGTTGAAGATGAGGCTAAAGTGGATGAAATGATTAGTGTGGCTGAGCAAATCATTGGTGATTTTGAGGAAGGACATACAGGCTTTCTGTTTGTATTACCGGTGACAAAGGCTTATGGGATGGGAAAGAACAGACAGAGCCAAACTGCAGCTACAAAGTGAACAATAGGAATCTGTTCTCTTGCAATATTCAACAGTTATTTGTCGGGGCGAGGATAGTTATAATAAGAAATGCAGAAATTCTTGACTGGATGATTCCAGGTTTTTGTAATAACCCCGGTAAGCAGGCGGCAGCAGCACAGCGAGCCGGTACATAATTTCCTCTAAAATTCGCTGACGAATCTTGTTCGTTACTTTCACCCCTCTAGCATCGATGCAAAAAGGTTGCCCTACTACAATCTTAAAATCAGTTCTGCGAAGTCGACGCATATTTTCTCCGAATAGTTCACCTCCATAATATACCATTGGAAGTATTGGCGCATTACTCAGTAGTGCTAGTGTAACAACGCCGGGATGGGCTTTGCGTAAACGTCCATCACCACTACGAGTCCCTTCAGGTGCAATCGCCAGAATGCCACCTTCCTCCAAAACATGCAAAGCCCGGCGAATAGCCCGAACATCGACCTCTCCTCGTCGGAGAGGTATGGCTTTCCACAAATCAAACAGCGGGCCTAGAAAAGGATTATCCCATGTTTCTGCTTTAGCAAAACCAGTTACCTGTCGTGGTTGCAAGTGAGTGAACACAAGGGGAACTTCAAGAAAATTTACATGATTTGCCACCAAAATGAGTGGACCGGTAAGTGGAACGGAGTCTAAAGCTGCAGCATCAATCCTACATAAAACTCTCAATATGGTCTTAATGGTGGCATTCACGGTGGTAACGGCAAGACTCATGGCATTTATTTTAGATCGGAAATGATCTCAAGATAGCGTGGAAATATCTCAATCATTAATTGAGTCCCTTGTTCGCAGATCGTCTCCCCATCTGCATGAGCAGGTAGAGTCCCCTGGAGAGCTGATACCTTTATCGTCCTGGCTTCAGTGCTGTTGACAGAGGTATGTATATTTTGAGTACCGCTCATAAAACTTGGTATCAACCTTAGGATTGTAGGACGGCTTACTTGCCGGGCAATGCACACGGTTAGATTTCCGTCGTCAGGTAGAGCCTGCGGTGCCATCATGAAGACACCTCCCATTCTTTGTCCATTCATAATCGAAACCATCAAGGCATCCAGCTGTGTGGATTGGTCATCGATTTCAATAAGTATCGTCGGCGCTTTATAGTAAAGCAGGATCGTTCTCAAGGCAGCGACAAGATAGGATAGAAATCCCTGAATTCTTTTCATTTTTGCGGCCTCAAATCCCACCACTGCATCGAAACCAATACCGACACCATTACCAAAATAACGACCTTCTGGATAATCACCTCCTGTTATTTTTCCTATATCGATTGGCCTGCGATTATCATTTGCCAAAATCTCACAACCCAATTGAAGTGAATGAGGGATAGTCATCCCATAAGCGAAATCATTGCCTCGCCCGACAGCAAGAACGCCAAGCGCGCTGGCTGTTGTTTGAGTTATTTTTGACATTGCCAGACCATTTATGACCTCATTGGCGGTACCATCACCTCCCACAGCGACGACGGCGTGATACATTTCTTTGGAAGCCTGTAATGCCAGTTCTATGGCGTGTCCAGGTCTTTCCGATATTACTAGATCGAAATCCAACTGTAAATTTTCCAGATGGTGTTTAATGACAGGTATTGAGCGTTCACCTGCACCCCGCCCTGACACCGGATTTACAATGATTTTGTAGCGCTTCATGTGGATTGCCTCAAATGGCGAGAATATATGGGCTGGACCAATTAAGCTCTAAAGTAAATTGCAAAGGTTATGAATGCTAAAATCGTGCAATAAATTGAAAAAAGATACAAGGGATGTCGTGTTAGAAAACTCAACAACCAGCGGATTGTTAGATACCCGGTTAGCGCGGCAGTAACAAATCCGGGAAGATAGATTGGCAGGTTGTTCAACAATTCGGGTTGTTTGACGAGATCTAGGGTGGCTAGTAGACCTGCCGCCAGCATAATCGGAATTGAAATCAAAAAAGAAAAGCGCGCTGCGCTAGCGCGATTTAGATTGCGTGTCATACCACCGACGATGGTCGAACCTGAGCGGGAGATCCCCGGGAAAATTGCCAACGCTTGGAAGAAACCAATCCATAGAGCATCTTTCCAGTCCATATGCTGCAATTCACGATCCCGATTTCCGACTTGCTCCGCAACCAGCAGAAGAGCAGCAGTTACAAGAAGAAACATGGCAGAAACCAGCGGACTATTAAACGCACTTTCTATGATTTCTTTGATTGCCAGACCTATAAATCCAGCTGGAATACTTGCCAGCAGCATGTACCAACCCAGGCGGGCTAAGGGCTCAGAGAACGGCTGCCCTTTGAGAACACTCACAATTAATGAATGCACAATAGTGGTCAGGTCTTTCCAGAAATAGGTAAAGACCGCTAAGAGAGTAGCAACTTGCACCAATACATCGAAGATAAATGCATCTTCTGCTGGAATTTGCCAGCTAAGAAGATATGGAAAGATCACCAGATGCCCTGAACTCGAGATGGGTAAAAACTCGGTTAATCCTTGGAGGATGCCAAGGATGATTGATTGGTGAAGGTTCATAAATACCTAAGCCATGCTCTTTGAGGTAAAAAAATCCTGCGCGAAGTTCTGAAATCTCCCACCAATTATTGCTTGGCGAATCTCTTTTGTTAAGTCGATCAGCACCTGTATATTGTGAATGGAGATCAATGTCGCAGAAAGCATCTCTTTCGAGACAATGAGGTGTCTAAGGTAAGCACGAGAGTAATTTTGGCAGGTATAGCAGCGGCAATGCGCATCTATGGGTGCAGAATCGCGACTGTACGTTGCATTGACAAGATTCAGCCGCTCATACCGCGTCATAGCTGCATTATGCCTTGCCAGGCGAGTGGGCAGCACACAGTCGAATATATCAATACCACGCAGGATCCCATTAACCAAATCTTCGGGTGTACCTACACCCATCAGGTAGCGCGGCTTATCCTCGGGCAAGATTGAATCGACAACTTCAAGGATGGTGTGCATTTCTGATTTTGTCTCGCCTACAGATAAGCCTCCAATCGCATTACCTGGGAAATCTAAGGAGCTGATAAATTGTGCAGATTCAATACGCAAATGCTTGAAAATACCGCCCTGAACGATTCCAAATAAAGCCTGGTCCGTTCGTAATTTTGCAGAAAGGCAACGCTCCGCCCATTTATGTGTGCGAGCAAGTGCTTTTTTGTTGTATTCCAGATCATAGGGAGACGCGCATTCATCGAAAGCCATAATGATGTCCGCCCCCAGGTTTTCCTGGATCGCGATTGCAGATTCAGGGGTGAAACGATGGGTTGAACCATCAATATGGCTTTTGAATGTGACGCCATCTTCGTCCACGGTGCGATTTTCTGCCAGAGAATAAACTTGAAAACCGCCTGAATCCGTTAAGATAGGCTTGTCCCAATTCATAAAATCGTGTATACCACCTAATTCAGCGATTAGCTCATCACCTGGTCGTAAATACAGGTGATAGGTGTTAGCAAGCAAAAGACTGGCATCCAGGTCATTTAATTGTGCAGGTGTTACAGCTTTAACGGTGGCTTGAGTGCCCACTGGTGCAAAAACTGGAGTCTGTAGAGGTCCATGAGGTGTAGAAAAAATACCCGCACGAGCACGTCCGTCTGAAGCTTGTAATTTAAATTCAAACGCTGCCTTTTTCACAAGGGAGGATTATACCTTGGATGTGTTTAGATTTAAATTGGATGAATGCGGGATATGTCCCTTAACAAGCAACTCCCAATAAATCTCTATCTTACCTAGTGATATAATTCTCAGGCTACCCACATAATTGGGGAAAAGCGATTTTATGGATTTTTCAGGAGATTAGTATATGCCACAAATGCATTTGCCCGGGCCTAAGGCACGCGCAGTCGTAAAACGCGATCAAGCTGTCATATCTCAATCTTATCCACGGAGCTATCCTTTCGTAATGGATCACGGGAGCGGAACAGAAGTTTGGGATGTGGATGGAAATCGTTTTCTGGATTTTGCAGCAGGGATAGCTGTTGCGTCCACTGGTCACAGCCATCCCAAGGTTGTGAAAGCCATTCAGGAACAGGCAGAAAAGTTTATCCACATTTCCTCAGATTTTTACCATCCGAAATGGGTTGAATTAGGCGAGAAACTGAACGATATCGCTCCGTTTTTAGATAACGCGGTCTCGTTTATGACCAATTCAGGCACAGAAAGCGTAGAAGCAGCGATTAAACTTGCTCGCCACTATACGAATAGATCCCAATTTATTGGTTTCTTAGGAGCTTTCCATGGCAGGACCATGGGTTCAGTCACTTTCACAGCCAGCAAGCCCGGTTACCACCGTGGGTTTTACCCTTTAATGAATGGCGTTGTACATGCACCATTCCCAGACCCATATCGCCCTTTTTTAGAAATTAAATCCGGTGAAGATTATGGGGAAACGGTTGTACGCTATATCGAAGAACAACTCTTTGGTCATTTATTGCCTCCTGAAGATGTCGCTGGCGTTCTGGTTGAGCCGATCCAAGGAGAGGGGGGGTATATCATTCCTCCAGCTGGTTTCTTCCCAGCATTACGCGCACTATGTGATCGGCATGGAATCTTGCTAATTGTAGATGAGGTTCAATCAGGTATGGGACGGACTGGGAATTGGTGGGCAATTGAGCATTATGAGGTTGAGCCTGACATCGTATGCACAGCCAAGGGTCTGGCTTCAGGTATGCCTATAGGAGCCATGCTGGCACGTGAGCACATTATGACTTGGGCTAAAGGAGCGCATGGGAATACTTTTGGTGGCAACCCGATATCATGTGCAGCAGCATTGGCGACAATTGAGCTCATCGAGCAGGAATATCTTCAAAATGCACGGGAAATGGGTGAATATACGCTCGATATTTTAGAAGAACTAAAGATCAGACACCCATTGATTGGCGATGTACGTGGAAAAGGTTTAATGATCGGTGTTGAATTTGTACAAGACCGGATAACAAAAGCACCTGCAGAGAAATTACGTGACCGGATTGTTGATTTAGCCTTTAACTCGGGGTTGTTGTTGCTTGGTTGTGGTAAAAGCGTGGTGCGAATCTCGCCTCCCTTGAGTGTTAAAAAACAAGAAATTGATGAAGCGATGTTTGTTTTTGAAGAGGTGCTGACTATCGCGGAGAAAGAAGCTCATCTGATTCATGCTGCCTGATTTTCGTGTTCGACAACGAGATTATCTCCTAGATATCTCGCGTGCCATTACCCAGGAATTAGACCTGGATAACCTGCTGGCGCGCATACTGCGAGTGTCCGCAGAAATGCTGGCAGGACAGGCTGGATTGTGTGTGTTGCGTGGTGACCAAGGTGGATGGATGGTGGCTGCTTCGCATGGCATTCCACCTGCCTTTCTGCGCTATCTAGATCCATTGCTTTCAGCTGTTCCAGATCATCAAGACCCTGCTCGCTTTGAGCTGCCTGAGATCAACCGGTTGCTTCAAAGTCTTACACGAGCTGCCAGCTTAGGTATATTGACAGGGGTAGGGTTGCCATTAATCTTCCATAAGCGAGTTATTGGTGTTTTATTCATTTTCCGGAATTATCCAGGGGTGTTCTCGTCGAATGATAGAGCCTTGCTTCAAAGCTTCGCGGACCAAGCTGCCATAGCGGTCCATAATGCGCAGCTATACACCCAGGTGAGCCGTGAGAAGCAGCGTATGGATGCATTGCTTGACTCTGCTGCGGATGGGATATTGATTCTTTCACCTAACCACGAGGTTGAGCGCTGTAACCCAGCCTTTGCGAGCATGGTTGGGCTAAAACCTGAGAGTGTGCGTGGCCGTGACCATGCGGAAATTATTCGTTTAAAACAAAGGAAAGATGGATTAACACTGGAACAAGCCGAAGCAGGAGGTTGGCCACTGACACCCAATGCTACGATGTATGTCGAAGGGGATCTTGAACGAGAGAATGGTTTACCCCTACCGGTTGGAATTACATACGCACCTTTAGTAAACGGTGAAGGAAACCTGGTGAATATCGTGGCTTCGATTCGGGATATCACTCGATTCAGAGAGGCAGAAGAGCTGAAAAGCACATTTATCTCTGTAATCAGTCACGAATTGAAAACTCCGGTTGCATTGATAAAGGGCTATGTGAGCACATTGCGAAGGGAAGATGCTAGCTGGGATCGAAATATAGTCAAGGACAGCCTGGAAGTGATTGAAGAAGAGGCTGACCGACTCACGAATCTGATTGAAAATTTACTGGATGCCTCACGATTGCAAGCCGGGGCACTGGCGATGAGCTTGTCGGATGTACTGCTTGACCACTTATCCGAAAAGATTGCCGAGAGATTTCGCACGCAATCCAGCATACATACCATAAGTGTTGATTTCTCACCGGATTTTCCAGTTATCCTGGCAGATGAGGATAGGATTTCGCAGGTTTTGACGAATCTGCTTTCCAATGCCATTAAATATTCACCTGAAGGTGGAGATATCCGCATCAATGGGCAGGTTCGTCCAGAATATGTTATTGTATGTGTAAGCGATCAAGGTCCTGGAATTTCTGCTGGTGACATTCCACATGTATTTGATCGCTTTTACCGGTCTGTCGATGCGTCTCGAACGACCAAAGGTGCTGGTCTTGGTCTTTATCTTGCCAGGGCGGTTATCGAAGCACATGGGGGCAGGATCTGGATCGATCCGAAACCAGGCTATGGGGCGCGGGTATGTTTTTCTTTGCCCCGCGAAACGAAATAAGTATGTCTTAGTTGATGATACCTGATCACTCGCAGATGATCGAGAGGTATATTTTGGATATTAGTGGAGATTTTTATGCCAAAAACGATGATTAATTGTCCGAACTGCCGACAGCCTATTCAGGCGGATGTACAGCAGTTATTTGATGTAGGAACCAACCCAGCTCACAAACAAATTTTACTGTCTGGTGCATTTAATTTAGCCCAATGCCCGCACTGTGGATATCAGGGTAATCTGGCAACACCGATTGTCTATCATGATCCTGATAAAGAACTCCTGCTTACATTTGTTCCACCTGAAGTATCCATGCAGAGGCAGGATCAGGAGCGCATCATTGGGAATATGATTAACCAGATTACAAACAACCTTCCACAAGAGAAACGCAAAGGATATTTGCTTCGCCCACAAACAGTCCTGACCCTGCAGGGATTGGTTGAGCGTGTTTTGGAGGCAGATGGCATAACTCGTGAAATGATTCAAGCTCAACAACAACGGCTTGGCCTTATTCAACGTTTACTGAATACATCTCAAGACAGTTTGGCTGAAATTGCTGAGCAAGAAGACAAAATGATCGATGCTGAATTTTTCGCTCTGTTAAATCGACTAGGAGAAAGTGCCCAACTGTCTGGTGATCAAGAGGCAGCACAAAAGCTCGCAGATTTACAAAAGAGCCTGCTGTCTAGCACAACCTATGGACGCCAGGTACAGGAACAAACCAAAGAGATCGAGGCGGCAGTGAATTCATTACGCGAACTTGGCAACAACCTCACTCGAGATAAGTTACTTGAATTAATTATCCAAGCACCCAACGATACACGATTAAGTGCATTGGTCAGCCTTACACGCCCAGGTCTGGATTACAGCTTCTTTCAATTGCTTAGTGAGCGAATTGACCGAGCAAGACCAGATGGAAGAGCACGTTTAATTGCACTGCGCGAAAAACTGTTGGAAATGACTCGTGAGATTGACAAACAAGTTGAGTCACGTGCTCAACAGTCTCGTAAACTTCTTGAAGCTATCATGCTATCCGATAATGTTGAAGAGGCAGTGATGCAAAACCTGCCTGGAATCGATGAGTTTTTTATGCAGGAGCTAAATAAGGCATTGGAGACTGCTAGGGGGCAAGGTGATCTGGAGAAAATAGGTAAATATCAAAAGATAACTAATGTTTTGGATCAGCTTTCTGCTGAACCGCCTGAACTTGCATTCATCGAGGAATTGTTAGATAGTCCGGATGAGCAAACGATGAGAAAAATCTTAGAGGCTAATCAGGATAAGATCTCACCGGAATTAATTGATACCCTGACTAATATTCTTGCACAGGTTGAATCCAGTGATGAAAAAGAATTGGCGGCTAGGTTAAAAGCCGTTCATCGGATGGTGGTGCGATATTCCATGGAATTAAATTTGAAGAAATAGAGTCTGGTACTTAGTTTTCTAAGAGAGGGTTATCCAAACGCAGGCCATGCCCTCGGACGGTCACAATAAAAACATTTATTGGATCGACACCTGCAATACGATCTCTTAGACGCCTTATGAGAGCATCCAGAGCCTGTTCAGAGACAGTCACAGCCTGTTCTTGCCCCCAGATCACTTCAATCAGGTGTGAGCGCGGAACCACTCGTCCTTGATTTTCATAGAGCTCTTGCAACAGTTTGAATTGAGAAACAGATAAGGGTGGACTAACTTCTTTATCCCCAATCCAGACACGACGGGAGCGCTTTTCCAGCCGCACTAAATACTTGGGCTGCGTAGGGGAAAAAGTAAAATTATCATCTTCCAATGGGAGGGTAGCGTCGGAACTCAGGTAGATAAATTCTTGAATAAATGCAATCTGAAATATGTCACCATCTTGAAGTAAAGTGGACTCCTGTATGATTTTCCCGTTACAATGCGTGCCATTCTTACTACCCAAATCCCGAACAATAACACCTTGTTCTGCAGTCACAATTTCAGCATGCTGCCGAGATACCTGCCTGTCTGCAATAACAATATTGCAGGATTGGTCTCGTCCAATGATGAGCTTGTTTTGGATAGACCATCGTTGACCATTTAAGGGACCGGCTTGTGCAATAATGAGGGGAGCATCCTCTCCCTTTTGTTCCATAAACACTCCTCCGCTAGTATAATATCATAAACTAGGGTTGCGAAATATGGCTTCTGGTCAACGCCGGGCCAAGAGCGTCGTGCAAAACTAGAATGTTGAATCTATGCCATCATCGATAAAATCTGGAGAAGTTTTAAGAAGTCGCTATAAAATCATACGCATCATTGGACAAGGGGGAATGGGCAGCATATACCTTGCAGAAGATATGCGTTTGGAAGGGCGGTTGTGCGCGCTAAAAGAGGTAGAGCATGACCGAACAATGCCAGCTGATCTGATCAAGCAAGCCAGAGAACAATTTTTGCGAGAAGCCACGGTCTTGGCGCGTCTGGATCACCCAAATCTTCCCAAAGTATCGGATTTCTTCTCATCGGGTGGGCGAGATTACCTAGTTATGGATTTTGTACCGGGTAAGGATTTACGGACGTTAATGGTGGAGGCACGCCAACGGAAAAGCTTCATGGAAGAAAGGGATGTACTCGGATGGGCTAATCAGCTGGCTGATGCGTTGACCTATATGCACAGCCAGAATCCACCTATACTTCACAGGGATATCAAGCCAGGCAATCTCAAATTGACCCCTAATGGTTTGGTGAAACTGGTGGATTTTGGTTTAGTGAAAATATTGGCATCAGACGATGTAACCATCACCATTCTACAGGGTCGTGGCACGGCTCTTTATACGCCTTTAGAACAATATGGGGGAGATACAGGACACACTGATGCACGAAGCGACATCTATGCTTTTGGAGCTACCCTGTATCATTTGCTTACCAATAAACCTCCCATTGAGGCACGCGAGCGTTTCTTAAATCCAGATAAGTTGATTGCACCACGTGAGTTGAATCCCGATATCAGCTTGCGAACAGAACGGGCTCTTTTATGGGCAATGAGTTTACATCCGGAGCAGCGCCCTCAGGATGTTGAAACATTTCGGCAGGCGTTGTTGGGTGACTGGAATCCTGCCACGCGCCCAAGGGCACCTTTGCCTACTCCTTCGCTGGCAGATTTAGTTTCCTCTCCAACAGAATTAACTTTAATCTGGCTGTCTGCCGGAATGATCTTACTCAGTTTGATATTAACATTAACCCGGTAGTGATTTGCCCAGCTACCACGAGTACAGGTCATAAGACAGGCAGGAAAAACATCAGGGGAGCAGAACGATTTTATGTTAGGTTGATTCTTGTTTGGTATTTACTTCTAACCTGGCTTTTCGCCAGACCAAGGTCAGCAAGATACCTATGGATGCCCCGGAGAATGTAACAACTAACACCCCCCAACCCCCATACTTTTCTAAAAGGTTTACACTACCGGGTAGTTTCAACGCTAAATAACTATAGGCAAACAAGCCACAGATGGCAGCTAAAAAGCTACCGCGAATTCCCCAACGCACCTGACCGAGGTACGCTGCAATCCGGTATGAAATTAATGCAATTGCCAGGGTAAATAAGACAGTAGCAAACCAATCACCGAGG
>CP070639.1:645953-664025 GCA_020354045.1 Anaerolineales bacterium
GCATGATTTTAATAACATTATGGCTGCTATTCTCGTCTATACCGATTTGCTCGCAGATGACCAACAATTGCCACTCGTAAGCAGGGATCGACTCCTGGTTATCCAGCAACAAGTGGAACGCGCAGCCAGTTTGATTCGACAGATCCTGGATTTCAGTCGCAGATCAATCATGGAACAAAGCACTCTGGATTTGCTTCCTTTTATCAAAGAACTGGACAAGATACTGGGAAGAGTGTTACCTGAGACTATTCAACTGGAATTAACCTACCAGCCGGGAAACTACCTGGTTAATGCAGATCCAACCAGGCTTCAACAGGTATTTATGAACCTGGCTGTGAATGCCCGCGATGCCATGCCAGAGGGGGGAAGGCTCATCTATGGGTTAGGTACCCTCAGAATTAATCCGCAAGACACGCGTCCATTTCCTGAATTATCAGATGGGGCATGGATCACGATTGCGATCCGGGACACCGGAACAGGAATACCAGCGGAGCACCTGCCGCATGTGTTTGAGCCTTTCTTCACCACAAAGCCCATTGGAGAAGGAACGGGATTGGGATTAGCCCAGGTATATGGCATCGTAAAACAGCATGATGGATTTATCGATGTAAAAAGCCAGGTAGGGAGAGGGACAACCTTTACGATCTATTTGCCGGCCATTGCTCAACCAGAACATGAAAAGTTGCAGCTTAGTTCCAAAGAAAAATTTGATGGTAATGGTAACAATGTGCTGGTTGTTGAGGATGACAGGGTTACACTGGAAGCATTAAGGACTTTGCTCGAATCTCAAAACTTTCATGTCCTGACAGCCCAGCATGGTATAGAAGCACTGGATATATTAGAAGAGCAAGAAACCCCGATTTCGCTTGTGATCAGTGATTTGGTTATGCCTCGGATGGGGGGTGTGGCACTCTACCGCTCATTGCAGAAAAAATGGCCAGATGTAAAGGTGTTGTTTGTCACTGGACACCCACTGCAAGGTGAAAACCAGGCTTTGTTAGAGCGTGGTGAGGTTATGTGGCTACAAAAACCTTTTTCGGTCAATGAATTCAGCCAGATGGTGAGATCTTTGCTTGTTCGTCCATAGCATACATAATGGAGCTGGCTAATTAGCTACCATGGCAATGATCCAGCTAATGATGATTACAAAAGCAATAATGCCAAACACAATTTGTTGCGTTCGAAGGCGACGTTGTTCTCGTCTGTTGGTTTTTTTCTTTTTAGCTGCCATACTACATCTCCAAAAATTATATTGATAGTTGAGTACTAAAGTTGCAAGTTCATTAATCCAGGTGCTCTTTAATGGCCTGGGCTATTGATTGTGTGATGCCTGGAACCGCCAATAACTCATCTTGTGAGGCTTGCTGGATATCTCGTATGGATCCAAAGTGATTGAGCAAAGATTTTCTGCGAGCTGGACCGATACCTGGAATTGCATCCAGGCGGGAGGCTAAGCCTTTCTTGGTGCGTTGTTTACGATGAGAAGTAATCGCAAAACGGTGAGCTTCGTCTCTAATACGCTGTACTAAATATAAACCCTGAGACTGGCGGGCTAATAATATTGGATTAGATCGCCCAGGAACAAAGAGCTCTTCGTTTTGTTTTGCCAATCCCGCAACTGGAATCTCTCTCTGAAGGTTAAAGTTTTCAAGGACATGAACTGCCCGTCCAAGCTGCCCTTTGCCGCCATCGACCAGGATGAGATCGGGTAACAAACCAAAAGCCATATCTGGCTTTTTGCCTGGTGTGTTCGAGAATTCTTTGGCAGCCTGCCAGCGGTTGAATCTCCTGGTGAGCACTTCTTCCATGCTGGCAAAATCATCTGGACCAGATACGGTCTTGATATTGAAGTGGCGATAGTATCTTTTTTTTGCGACCCCTTGCTCAAATACAACCATACTCCCCACTGCTGAAGTACCCTGCGTGTTAGATATGTCATAACATTCGATGCGATTGGGAGGCGCAGACAATCCAAGCGCTTGTTGTAGCTCAGCCAATGCCTGTTCCTGTTTGTGACGATCAGCTTGCCACTGGGCTTTAAGCGCATTCAGGGTCTCGGTTGCGTTTTCTGCTGCCATTTGGATCAGTTCGCGTTGTTGCCCTTCGTGAGGCACTAGTATTTCCACCTTCTCTACACCGCTCTTTTGTTTTAACCACTGTGAAATGATCTGCGCTTCCTCAACTTCGTGGGGGAGCAGTACCTGGCTAGGAACAATGGGCGCCTGGTCGTAGAATTGCTTTATAAATTCGCCTATCACGCCAGCATCAGATGTTTCTTCTGCGCCTTCCAGCAGGAAATATTCCCGACCGATGAGTTTGCCACCGCGAATGAGGAAGACCTGCACGCACGCTTCCCCGTTTGAACGCGCCATGGCTATGACATCCGAGTCGACATATTCTGACGAAATCACCTTCTGGCGTTCAACAACGTTCTCAATTGCTCTCAATTGATCGCGGATAGCGGCAGCGCGCTCAAAAAGCAGAGCATCTGCAGCTTTATCCATATCGATTTTAAGATGGTTGACAATAGGTTCAGTCCTGCCATTCAAGAATTGGCACAGGTCGTCAATCATTTGGCGGTAACTTGCCTGGTCGATGACACCAATACAAGGAGCCATGCAAAGTTTTATATCGTAATATAGACAGGCACGCTCGTCATCGCCAGTGATCAAGCGATCACAGGTCAGGTATGGAAAAATCCTCCTCAGCACATCCAGCGTTTGATGAACTGCCCAGACTCCCGTATACGGTCCAAAGTACCGAGAGCCATCCTTGGTCATATTGCGTGTTACAGTTACTTTGGGAAAGTCATCCGCCCAATGGACCTTGATATAGGGATAACGTTTGTCGTCTTTTAGGCGGATGTTATAATGCGGCCGATATTTCTTGATCAGATTCATTTCCAAGATCAAGGCTTCCAGCTCCGAATCCACCACAATCCATTCAATATCGGCAATTTTACGCACAAGCTGTATTGTGCGAGGATGGTTATTAGCACTTTTATGGTAGTAGGAGCGCACCCGGTTGCGTAAATTAACCGCTTTGCCGACATAAATTACTTTGCCATCGGCATTTTTCATAAGGTAACAACCAGGTTTTGGTGGTAAGGCACTCAATAGCGCCTCGATTTTCGCACTAATTTCCATGTCAAGTAATTCTAACACGATGTAACAGGCTAAAATATGCGTGGCAGCACTACCTATGGTAGTTTCGATGATGAGCCGCTCGACTTGCCTGGTAGCCAGCACACTGTATAATTAACTTGTGGAAGAAATAAAACCGCTTGAAGTCCTAGTCGGTGAACTGCTTTATAGCAGAGGTTTGCACTTAGCTGTCGCTGAATCTTGTACGGGGGGACTGATCGGACATCAGTTGACAAATGTTCCCGGTTCATCTAACTATTACATGGGCAGCATTACTGCCTATGCCAATGAAGCCAAAGTCCACTTGCTGGGGGTTCGCCGCGAAACGCTGGAAAAGAATGGTGCAGTAAGCCAGGAGACCGCATTAGAGATGGCGCGTGGGGTGCGGAAGGCGTTTGCCGCTGATATTGGGGTCTCAATCACTGGTATTGCTGGACCTGGTGGTGGCTCGCTTGAAAAACCTGTCGGATTGACCTGGATCGGGTTAAGCGCTGGCGATTTTGAAAAAACCTGGCGTTTTGTTTGGCCTGGTAACAGGCTGGCAGTTAAATTGCAAGCAGCTCAGGCAGTGTTGCAGCTGTTGGTGGATTACCTTACCGGTAAGCTTAAGAACAGATTGTAGTGATCAGAGATGGATTGATTCGAAAGAAAGTGAGCTATCATGAGCGCTGTAGAAGTCGTAGCACGTTTTGACTTGCATGGAAAAGTCTACCCACAGGTATTCGTTTGGCAGGGGCAAACCTACCCAATTGATTCGGTCGGTAGACGTTGGCAGGAGGAGACAGAGGAGCATATCCTGGTGATGGACAGAACTGGGAAGGTTTTTGAGCTCATCTTTTCTCGCTTAGAGGGGCTCTGGCGATTAAAAACTATACCTGGATCTTCCGATCCAGCCTGATGGTGAGTCATTCATCCATCCGCGCCGAATCATCCACACAAAACCGCATGGCGAGTCTACTGTTTCCCGATGTTCGAATACTTGCATCAAGGAGTGCCCAGCCTGGCGCGTTCCTCGGCAACGATGCTCTCTTCCAGCTTGCGAAAAAGGGGTGCCGGTTGTTGGAGCACCTGGCCTGAAGGGAGCTGGCTGGCTTGCCAACTTCCACTGCCATGACCATCCTGGTAGCGTAAAACATCGTGCTCCCCAAGGGAGTCTTGCTGAGTTTCCATAAACTGTTCACCAAACAATGGCTGCGTGTAGCCTAAGTAGGCGTGCAACCGCTCGCTTGTGAAAGGCAAGAAAGGAGCCATCAAGATCTTTAACGAATCGATCGCTCTTAGAGCAGTATAAATTGTGGTTGCAGCCGCAGTTTTATCCTGTTTGATCTCAAACCAGGGGGCTGCGGTGTCCAGGTACTTGTTTACCTCGGTTGCTAAGGCCATGGTTTCAAAAAGGGCGGCGCGCAGGTGAACGGATTCGATGTGAGTGCCTACCTTCTCAAATCCAGCCTCTATACTGGCCAGGATCTGGACATCAGCAGGCCGTAATTCGCCTGGATTGGGAACAAGACCTTGCCAGTGTTTGTATGCAAACGAAAGTACACGGTTTGCCAGGTTGCCCCAGGTAGCTACCAGCTCGTTATTATTGCGATTGAGAAAATCCTGCCAATCCCAATCAGTATCTTTGCTTTCGGGCATATTCGCTGTCAAGTAATAGCGCAGTGTATCGGGATCATAGCGGGTAAGAAAATCTAAACCCCAAACAGCCCAGTTGCGGCTTCCAGAGATTTTCTTGCTTTCCATGTTCATAAACTCGTTGGCAGGTATATCAAAGGGTAATGTCAGTTGCTTGTCATGATGTTCCGCGAAAATGCGGTTGAACCATTCACCTGCTCCAATCAACTGTGCAGGCCAGATGACGGCATGAAAAGGTATATTATCCTTGCCAATAAAGTAGTATGCCTTTGCATCTGGTTCATTCCACCAATCTTGCCAGGCATCAGGTTGTCCCGCGATCTGAGCCCATTCGATGGCCGCAGATAAATAACCAATTACCGCTTCGAACCAGACATACAGGCATTTACCTTCCCAGCCTTCAACTGGAACCGGGATGCCCCAATCCAGGTCACGCGTGATTGGACGACCATGCAGGCCATCTGCGAGTATTTGTCCCAGGGATTGGCGCAATACATTGGAGCGCCAGTAGGATTCGCGCGCTTGCAGGAAATCTACAATATCAGATTGCAGCTTACCCAAATCAAGATAGTAATGTTTGGTCTCTTTTAGTACCGGTGTGGAACCATCAATTTTTGAGCGAGGGTCAATCAATTGGGTAGCATCCAATAAGGTCCCGCAGTTGTCACATTGATCACCCCGGGCATTGCCGTAGCCGCAGGAGTAGCAGGTACCTTCTACGTAGCGATCTGGCAAGAAGCGATTCTGTGTGGGGGCATACCATTGGAGAGTGCTCTCTGTAAACAGAAAATTGTTTTTCATAAGAGCCAGAAAAATCGATTGGGCCACTTTGAAATGGTTTTGAGTGTGTGTGCTGGTGAATAAATCATATGTCAGGCCAAGTTGCTGGAAAAGATCCAGAAAACCTGCATGGTAACGCTGGTAGACTTCCAAAGGCTTCAACCCTTCAGCATCAGCACGCACTGTAACTGGGGTACCATGAGCATCTGATCCAGAAACCATTAAGACCCGGTTGCCCTTTAGGCGGTGATAACGAGCAAATATATCGGCTGGCAGATAGGAGCCAGTGATGTTGCCCACATGGATCTGAGAATTTGCATAAGGCCAGGCTACAGCAACGAGTATATTATTCGACATAATGACCTCCAGGTTTTGCTGAACTAAAGCGGATTGGTTTGGAGATATCCTGAAACAGTGAGTTTACACGCTTTGCAGTTTCATTGTTGGAATAATGTATACAAATTAAGCGCTCCGAGCAGGATGCTTTTCATGAAGAAACGGGCTGCCCATCTCTGGACAGCCCGTTGATTATACTTCTCAATAAACCGATCAATCGGAAACATGCAGGGCAGTCCAGGCGCGCAAGCACATCATCCGGCGCATTGCCATGGATTCAGCCATTTCCAAAGAGTGTTGGTCAAGTCTCCTTATGTGCATTTTCGCTTAATCCTATAGAATTGTTAAGAGTGTATACATGCCAGTGTGATTTGTCAAGGGGTAATCTGGCTGGAGGCTAGGTAAATACTTGTGTCTATCTAGGCTGCTTTGCACCTGTCCTCAAAAATGAAGGTTATAGATACTCTCGTAGTTGTCTTGAGCGGCGTGGGTGGCGTAAACGGCGAAGTGCTTTACCTTCAATCTGACGAATCCGCTCGCGCGTCAAGCCGAATTTTTGACCGACTTCTTCTAATGTATAGGAACGGTTGTCGTCCAGGCCAAAACGCAGGCGCAGAATGCGCGCCTCGCGCGGTGTGAGGGTAGCCAGCACCTCATTAACGCGTTCCTTCAACATGTTTTGATACACGACCTGTGAGGGGGTGGGTGTGATCTGATCCTCCACAAACATGCCCAATTCTGAATCTTCTTCATCACCCACGGGGCTTTCTAAGGAGAGAGGCATCAGGGACACCTGCAGCATAAATTGCACTTTCTGGGTGGGCACATCCATGCGATATGCAATTTCATCCTGTGTTGGGGGACGACCGAGTTGCTGTTCCAATTCATGAGAAACACGATACAGTTGGCGAATCCGATCGCTCATGTGTACCGGCAAGCGAATTGTACGGCCTTGATCGGCAATAGAGCGCGTGATTGTTTGCCTGATCCACCAGGTGGCATACGTCGAAAAACGAAAACCGCGACGGTAATCAAACTTCTCTACCGCTTTCATCAGGCCTAAGTTGCCTTCTTGAATGAGGTCAAGAAATGGTACCCCTCTACCGATATATTTTTTGGCGATACTGACCACTAACCTGGTGTTGGCTTTGATGAGGTGTTCGCGGGCTAAGGCGCCCTCCTGGATTAGGTCTTCAAACTTTTGACGTTTCCGATTGGATGTTTTGAAAGCTGAGCTGGCAAGTATTTTCTCGGCTTTGCGACCTTTTTCAATCCTGCCAGCCAAAAGTACTTCATCTTCTTCGTCCAGTAACGGCACGCGCGACATCTCCCTCAGGTATATATCAATCGTATCTTCGATGGAGAGAATATCCTGACCATGTTGGATTTTTATTTCTTTGAGGAAGCGTGTGATGGGTTTATCTGGAGAGTCTCCTTCGATGATTTCGTCGAGGACATCAATCCCTTTTTTGGTGAAGAATTCCACAAGACGATCTGTACGATCCGAGTCGTCGTCTGCAAGTCGATAGGCTTCGATCAGATCTTGTGTTGTCAGGTAGCCTTGGGTATCAGCTTTTTCTAATAACGCTAGATATACTTCCTTGTTGACCGTATGATCGCTGTGATGAAGCACGTATGTCCCTCCTAGATAGTAGGTGACGGTGTTGAGTTGGTTGGCAAGGGTTTACTCGCCATCAAGCAAAGATTTCAAGATGGATAATCGGGGGTCTATTGCTTCATTATTGTGATTGCAGGTGTTTTCGTTGAGATTTTCGCCACATAGTGGACATAGTCCTTTGCAGTCAGGTTGGCAGAGGGAAGTAATCGGGATTTCCAGGATCATGTATTCCCGAACTAACGGAGCAAGATTAATTTGACCGTTTTCTGGTAAGCGCAGGTTAGACTCGGTTACCGAATTATGAGAAAAGGCGTACAATTCGGTAAAATCAGTATCAAGTGATAGTTGAAAATCTGTTAAGCAGCGCCCACACTCGCCGACCAGTGTGGCATGCAAACGTACCTGAACCAGCAAACCTTGAGCTGTACGGGTGACATGGGCAGTGCCGATTAAATCACTCAATTCCAGATCCGGCGGCAGAAAAATCCGTTGGATTTCAACATCAAAATCCCGGCTGGTGCCGACAGGTTGATTAATCAAGAAACCGGCGTTGAGCCGGAGCGGATTCTTTGGATAGTGCACGGGCTTGGTTGAAATTTATCTGCGAGTGCTAGAATTTTGCTGATTATAGCATAGATAATTTCTAGCGTCAAGCATTACTATATATTATGCAGAAAATAAATTAACTGTAATTATAATTGAATTTGGAGGTAAAGATGCTGCGGGTGCTGGTTGCCAGTAACAATCCAGGGAAGGTTAAGGAGATCCAGGATCTTCTTGAAGGTTTACCTGTTGAAATCTTAACGCCTAAGGCGCTTGGAATCGAGCTTTCTGTCCAAGAAGTAGGGGAAAGTTATGCTGAGAATGCTGCCCTTAAAGCCATGAGTTTCGTCAAGAAGTCGGGTGTGCTCACATTGGCAGATGATTCGGGTCTTGAAGTGCAGGCATTGGGAGGGGAGCCAGGTATAAGGTCTGCGCGCTATTCCCCAAAGCCAGGGGCTTCGGATGCTGATCGGCGCAAATACCTGTTAGAGCGATTGCGAGCCTCACCGAGACCTTGGATGGCACAATTCAAATGCGTTTTAGCATTAGCAACAGATGAAGGTAAGATTCAATTTACCACAGGTGAATGTGAGGGGGAAATCATACCGTTAGAACGTGGTACAAATGGGTTTGGTTATGACCCGATATTTTTGCTCTCAGATCACAACCTAACGATGGCAGAACTAACCACCCAACAAAAGAATAAGGTGAGCCACCGTGCTAAGGCTGTAAATAAGATGATCTCTTATCTGGAGCAGCATTTGTAGGTCTAGGAATCTGGGCTAAATTTTGTCATTGCGCTATATCACAAATCCGGTCTGTACCTGAGGTTTATCTTGGATTATGATAGCCCCATGCAACTAAAGGTCTCCTCGAAGCCAATCGATATACTCACATCGTCCTTAAACTGGTTGGTTCTACTGGGGTTGACCTTATCAGTAGCATCTATCAATAAGCTGTCGCCAGGAGTGAGTGTCCTTCTAGCGGGAGCTGCATTGTGGAACGTCGTTTATTTGTTTTTAGTGGTATTCGATCGCCCCTGGCAAGGATTACATATTTTAAATATATTTATCGCTTTGTTTATTGCCAGCTGGTTATTTTACATAAGCGGTGCTTTTGGGGGGAATATCGTCTGGACGGGATTGCTGGCAATATTACCCGCTTCGATACACTTGCCCCTTCTAGGTGTGCTGTTGGTGGCATTGGCTGCTCTGGTATTACAAGGGCTGATCGCTGTTTCCATGCAAAATATATTGTTCGTTGGTGTATATCTCGCATACCTGACTGTGGTTTATGGTGGTGTTGGGGTGATCTTCTCAAGGATTGCTCAGCACTTCAACCGAATGTGGTCTCAGATCGAGAACGAGCGACTGGCTGCTATCATCGAAAGTGAACGGGTTGGGCGTGAAAGATATCAGACGATTTACAAACTCGTATCTGACCTGAGTGCGACCCTGAACTATAACCGAGTGTTGGAAGTATCCCTTGACCTGGCATATCAGGCGCTGGTAACTGGTGAAGATATCGAAACTCAAATGGTCAGTGCGGTATTACTATATGAGCAGGAAGGCAATCAAAGTAAATATTTAAAACTGCGTTTATCACGCCGCTTCACCCAGGCTGACTTGCGTTTATCAATTCCTGGTGCAGATGGGTTGGTGGGTAGAGCCATTGAAGATGGAACCTCCAAGCATGGACAAGACCTACACAACGATCCAGAATTGGGCAGGGTGATAGCTTTGAAGACCTGCTCATCTGGCTATTGCATCCCGCTGCGGGCGGGACTGGATACCTACGGTGTGCTACTTTTTGCACACCCAATGAAGGAATTCTTTAACGAGGAGCGAAGGGAGATCCTGGATATTTTGGGGAGGCAGGCCGTGGCAGCACTTCAGAATGCGGTTTTGTACCAGGATCTTGAGCTTGAGAAAGAGCGCGTCATCGACGTGCAGGAAGAGGCGCGCAAAAAACTTGCCAGGGATCTGCACGATGGACCCACTCAATCAATTGCTGCCTTGGCAATGCGCGTTAATTTTGCGCGGCGCCTGGTAGAGCAGGACCCTAAGGCTGCGATTGAGGAGTTGCACAAAATCGAAGAGCTCGCCAGGCGAACATCGAAGGAGATTCGCCATATGCTTTTCACTTTACGCCCCTTGATATTCGAGTCGCAGGGTCTGATTGCTGCCTTGAACTCAATGGCAGAAAAAACGAATGAGACCTATGCGCAAAACATAAATGTAGAGGTTGACCCTGATCTCATATCCAAATTAGAAACCGGGAAACAAGGGGTAATATTTTATATCATCGAAGAGGCCGTGAATAATTCCCGTAAGCACGCCCATGCTGAGCACATTTGGGTGCGTTTAAGAGAAATGGGTGAAGATCTGGCTCTATTGGAAATCGAAGATGATGGAATTGGATTTGATGCCAAGCGAGTGGAACATAATTATGAACAACGCAGCAGCTTAGGCATGATTAATTTACGAGAAAGAAGCGAGCTGGTGAATGGGCATCTACAAATTGATTCTGCTGTTGGGCGTGGGACCACTATTCGAGTGGTAATTCCAATGACTGAAGATGCAGCTGGTCGTCTACGGCTAGGTCTTGACCGCTGAAGATGCCTGGGAGACTTCGGTGGATACGAAGCAGCGCCATATTACTCGGTATTTTGTGGCTATTTTGGCTGCCAATGGAAGACAGTAGTTTGTTGGCAGTATATTTCTTCGCAGCAGGCAACAGTGCACTTGCAATTTACCAGTTGCAGAGAACAAAAATGTGGAGTACCTGGAAGCCGGGATTACGAATAGTGGGTTTAGGTTGCCTCGCTGGTTTCTTGGTCGTATCCATAGCGCTGCTATTAATGGCGTTTAAGAGTGGGTTGCATGGGCACGGTGTTCCGGATTTCACACCAGCTCAAATCCTTGCGGTAGGACGGAGCTTTCCAATCTGGGTAGCTGGGGGCGGTATACTTGGTCTGGGCTGGCATTTTTGGGGTTCAAGCTCAATTACTACTAAACCCTGAAGAATCTAATTCCCCTGATTTGGTAAAATTCCAACTGGACGGTAGGAACTGATGCCTGAAGACGCTGGTTTACACTATCAGATCTATAACCGCGATGAAATGCTGCCGGTGGTCTTGATACATGGTGCCGGGGGAAATTATCTGTATTGGCCTTCTGAAATACGCAGAATGCCCGGTGTGCGCGTCTATGCATTGGATTTACCTGGACATGGAAAATCAGCAGGGACCGGGCAGCAATCAATCAGCGCTTATGTTGGTTCTATTGTCCAATGGCTGCAGGCAGTCGGCTTACACAGGGCTGTATTTGTTGGTCACTCAATGGGCGGGGCGATTGCACTGAGATTAGCCCTGGAGCATCCTGGAAACCTGCTTGCCTTAGGGTTGATAGCAACTTCCATAAGCATGCGTGTAAATCCCACCTTGATCAATGACACAGCCAATAAGACTCACTTCGAGCGCGCAGTAAAAAATGTAATATCCTGGTCTTTTAGCTCCCAAGCGCCTGAAAGTCTGAAGAATACTGCCTTCAAACGGTTGGCAAAAACACGTCCGAGCGTTCTGCAAGGTGATTTTTTGGCTTGCGATGGTTTCAATGTGCATGATCGCCTGGGTGAAATTAGCTGTCCAGTCCTGGTGCTGTGCGGTATAGAAGATAAGATGACCCCAATGGGTAGGGTAGAGCAACTTGCAGATGCAATCCCGCAGGCTCGACTGGAGGTCATCTCAGAAGCTGGTCACATGGTTATGTTGGAGAAACCCCGGGCTGTTGCGGACATTCTGCAGCGTTTCTTGCAAGAGATTAAATTTTTAGAGACCAGTTAAGTAGAACACCACGGTGGAAGATCGGGTCGTGCGTATCACAACTGTCGCTTGCCTTGCAATTTTGGCTTGCGCCAGATATAATAAGCGACAATTGGCACAATGGGCGGTTAGCTCAGTTGGTTAGAGCGTTGCGTTGACATCGCAAAGGTCGTAGGTTCGAGTCCTATACCGCCCACCAGAAACGCATTGACCGGGACAAGTAACCAGGAGTGCAACGACAGAGACAGGGATCAATGGCTGAGAGTCCCTTACGTAAAGCGTCTGGTGAATACCACCCGCGAGCGGTAGCCTGAACGAGACGCCTGCAGTATTAGATCTGAGCAAGGCCATCCAGTAAGGTCAACGGTTGACCCCGTTACAGGTCTAAAGAGATGGGTCTGATTTATGGACCTAAATCTGGGTGGAACCGCGTGAGTAAGCAACTCTCGCCCCGGTGGCGAGAGTTTTGTGTTTTAACCATGGATGTTTCGAGGATGAAATCTGCATAGACTTTACCAGGAAGGAGATCGAGATGGCTGAGAAAAAAGAGGAACGTTACGAGGAGAGCGACCTTTACCGCATACGCCATTCAGCTGCACATGTCATGGCACAAGCGGTATTGGAGATGTTTCCAGAGGGCAAGTACACTATAGGTCCGCCGATTGAGGATGGGTTTTATTACGATTTTGAACTACCGCGCTCACTCACTCCGGATGACCTGGAGGTCATCGAGAAACGGATGCGACAGATCATTGCAGGGGACCACGCATTTGAGAAACAGACACTTCCAGCGGATGAAGCAAGGCGCATCTTTAAAGACCAACCGTATAAGCTGGAGCTGATAGAAGGCCTAGAGCAAGGTGGGTATGATGAATACGGTCAACCACTGGCGGAAAAGCCGGAGATCTCAATCTATACCCATGACAAGTTCGTAGACCTGTGCCGCGGCCCACACGTGGAGAGCACTCGGAAGATCAATCCCGCGGCGATCAAGCTGATGAGTGTGGCGGGAGCTTACTGGCGTGGGGATGAGCACAAACCCATGCTGCAGCGCATATATGGAACGGCGTGGAAATCAGCAGAAGAATTGGAACAGTATTTATGGAGGTTGGAAGAAGCAAAACGTCGCGATCATCGACGCTTGGGTAGAGAACTGGATCTTTTTAGTGTGAGCGAAGAGGTGGGACCAGGACTTATACTATGGCATCCAAAGGGTGCCATGATACGTGTGTTGGTCGAATCTTTCAGCCAGCGAGCTCACCTGGAAAATGGTTACGAGTGGGTCTTCTCTCCGCATATCGGACGCGCCCACCTCTGGGAGACCTCTGGTCACCTGGATTTCTACCAGGAGAATATGTATTCCCCGATGGATATTGAAGGAGAGGCTTATTATGCCAAACCGATGAACTGCCCGTTTCATATCCAGATATACAAAAGCCACACCCGCTCGTATCGCGATTTACCAAAAAGATATGCAGAATACGGGACGGTCTACCGCTACGAGCGCAGTGGTGTTTTGCACGGCCTGACGCGTGTGCGCGGTTTCACCCAGGACGATGCACATATCTTTTGTCGACCAGACCAGGTTGAGGAGGAGATCAGTCGTGCACTTGACTTCTCTTTGTACATCCTACGCTCTGTTGGCTTGAAGGATTTCAAAGCATACCTTGCAACCATACCAGAAAAGTATGTGGGTGATCCCGCGGATTGGGATAAGGCAACACAGGCATTAAAGCGAGCTATTGAAGCGCATAATATACCCTATGTGGTGGATCAAGGCGGAGGCGCTTTTTACGGACCGAAGATTGACTTGAAGGTTAACGATGCCCTCGCTCGTGAATGGCAGCTCAGCACTATCCAGTTCGATTTCAACCTATCCGAGCGCTTCAATTTGGAGTTTATCGGAGAGGATGGTCAGCCACATCGACCATACATGGTCCATCGGGCTTTACTAGGAAGCATGGAACGCTTCTTCGGAGTATTGATCGAACACTTTGCCGGCGCTTTCCCAGTATGGTTATCGCCAGTACAAGCGGTTGTCATCCCGATTGCCGACCGTCATTTGGCCTATTCCCGAGAAGTTGCTGGGAAACTCAAGGGGGCGGGTCTGCGTGTGGAAGTGGACGACCGCAACGAGCGTATGAACGCCAAGATTCGCGACGCCCAAACGCAGAAAATCCCTTACATGCTGGTGGTGGGTGATAAAGAGATCGAACTGGGGGCGGTGGCACTGCGCCTGCGTTCTGGTGAGAACCCAGGAGCAATGTCATTGCAGGATTTCTTAGAACGCGCACAACAGGATATTGACAAGGGAGATTAACCAGTTGTTCAGGATAGCCGTTGACGATTCTTGCGGTATTATGGTATCATGCGTTGCACCCGGTTACGGGACCGGGAATATTTAACGTGAGAGGAGTGACATATCAGCGCAGCTAATTATCGAGTAAATGAAGCGATCCGCACATCGCATGTTCGGTTGATTGGGCCGAATGGTGAGAACATCGGGGTAGTCACAATTGATGCAGCCAACCAGGTAGCCCGTGAAGCAGAGCTCGACTTAGTAGAAGTAGCACCCAATTCAGACCCACCCGTATGTCGGGTGATGGATTTTGGCAAGTTTGTTTACGAACGTGCCAAAAAGGAGCGAGAGGCGCGTAAAGCCCAGACGAAGATCGAAGTAAAAGAGATTCGTTTGCGCCCGAAAACAAACGAACATCATCGCAATCTCAAGGTTCGGGACGCGCGCCGCTGGCTTGAAGCAGGAATGAAGGTTAAGGTGCGCATCCGCTTCCGCGGCAGAGAAATCACCTACCCAGAGATTGCCCTAGAAGATCTCAGATTGGTTGCAGAAGATCTCTCGGACCTGGCCGTTGTAGAGCAAGCCCCAGCCTTGGAGGGACGGACCATGTTGATGGTTCTGGCACCCTCTAAGGTAAGCAAGAAAAAGTAAGCTGGCGCTGTAGCTTTTCTCGGATTTACAAGAATATAAACACTCCGCGGTTTTCTGGGCAACCAAGCGGTTGCCTGGATGCCGCGGAATTTTGTGTGAAAGGAGCAAGACTGTGCCTCGCAAGCCAAAAACTGGTAAGTATAAACTTAAGACCCATAAGGCGACCGCCAAGCGCTTCCGCACGACTGGCTCGGGGATGTTGGTGCGCACGAAGGGTGGTAAAAGCCACCTGCGGCGCAGGACATCAAAACGCACCACGCGGCTGTTTACAAAGATGATCCCCACCAAGGGTCGGGGGATTGTCAAACGCGTGAAACGATTGGCACCAAATCTGGGTTAATCTTGTCAAGATAAAAATAATTGTTTATTGCGGCTGTTGGGTGTAAGCAACAGGCAGGTAACGACCTGCTGGCGCCCAGGGGTTCGCAGGAGAGTGATAAATGGCTCGTGTAAAAACAGGTCCACATCGGCGAAAACACCATCGCAAAGTTTTGAAGATGACCAAAGGTCAGTTTGGGACTCGCTCACGTCTATTTCGACGTGCGAATGAGGCGATGTTGAAAAGCCTTTGGTATGCTTACCGGGACCGTCGTACCCGGAAACGCGATCTGCGCCGGTTGTGGATTGCGAGAATAAACGCAGCAGCGCGGCTTAATGGAACAACATACAGCCGCCTGATCCACAGTATGAAGGAAGCCCAGATTGCAATCAACCGCAAGATGCTCGCAGACCTGGCGGTGCGCAATCCAGAGGCTTTTGCTGCTGTGGTGAGCAAAGCTCAATCCGGTTAAAACAAATATTTTACAAGTATCTATGGCAACGGGACGGTATGCATCGTCCCGTTCTTGGCGTTGGCGAGCTATAGTATAATGCCCGCGATTGGAGATAGTATGACCCGAGATCGAAACCGAAAAATCACTCCATCGGAGGGGAGCGGAGTATTTCATAATGTGACCCAGCGGATCAAGCTCATCCTGCGCTTGATGGCTGATGAACGAGTTAGCCCCTGGCTGAAGTTATTACCTGTTGGTTCTTTGCTATACCTGATCATTCCAGATTTAGCACCGGGTCCGCTGGATGATGCGGCTATTATCTGGCTGGGTGCATACCTGTTTGTCGATTTGTGCCCACCAGAGGTGGTGCAGGAACACATGCAAGCCTTGAAAAGTGGAATCCCGGGATCAGACACTGAAAGCATTAATGAGGAAGACATTGTGGAGGCAGAATTCTGGGAGGAGGATGCGGATGATCAGCGGTAGCAGGTATACCAAGCTGCTCATCACGCTGGGAATCTGCCTGACCTGGGGAGTAATCTTGTCTGCATGCAGCTTTGCCAGCCAGCCAGCAACTGCGACAGTATCGACGCCTATTACGGTTACCCCTGAGTTGCTTCCAACCAGTCTTACAACGAACACCCCCTTTGCACAACCATCCAGCGCTCAAAGCCTTGATACTGTAGTTGCGCCCCCAGCGATAATTGAAAGCACCAGTACAGCTCCACCTGATGTGGTTGTTACCCAGCAGGGCGTAATAGATTTTCCAAACGCAGAGGATTTTTCCTGGCAACCTATCGTAACGGGCCTGGAACAACCCATCGGTTTGGTTAATGCCAATGATGGCAGTGAGCGCTTGTTTGTGATTGAACGGTCTGGATTGATCAGGATTATCCAAGACAAAACCTTGCTGCCGATGCCTTATCTGGATATCCAAGATCAGGTGGGGGATGGCTCAAGCGAACAGGGTTTGTTAGGTTTGGCTTTCCACCCACGGTACAAAGAAAACGGGTATTTCTTTGTGAACTATACAGACTTGAATGGAAATACGCTCATCGCTCGTTTTCAAGTCGCCGGGCAAGATCCCAACCAGGCCGATGCCAGCAGTGAAGAGCGTTTGCTGGGGGTTGCACAGCCTTACCGTAATCACAACGGAGGTGGGATAGTCTTTGGACCGGATGGATACCTTTACCTGGGTCTGGGGGATGGAGGTGCAGCGAATGATCCCGAGGGCAATGCACAATCCTTAACTTCCTACCTAGGCAAAATATTGCGAATTGATGTAGATCGTGGACCGGGTTATTCCATACCCGCAGAGAACCCTTATGATGGATCCGCTGGGTTACCTGAAATTTGGGCATATGGATTACGTAATCCCTGGCGTTTTTCGTTCGATCGCCTGACAGGCGATCTTTTTATCGGTGACGTGGGGCAGAACATGTGGGAGGAGATTAACTACCTGCCATCGGGCAGTCGCGGTGGAGCAAATTTAGGCTGGGATTACCGTGAGGGCAAGCATCCCTTTGAGGGGCAAACACCAGAAGGGTTAAGTATGATCGATCCAGTTGCAGAGTACGATCATTCGCAGGGATGCTCGGTGACAGGGGGATACATTTATCGTGGCCAGGCGCTGTCATCCTGGCAGGGAGTGTATTTTTTTGGAGATTATTGCACGGGGTTGGTCTGGGGTTTGATCAACACGCCTGACCGTTCCTGGGTCCAAAAAGCTCTCTTTGAAACAGGGGCAAATATCACATCTTTCGGAGAGGACGAGAATGGTGAAATTTACCTGGTTGATTATAACGGGGGCATTTATCAATTAATCTCAGCAGAACGCTGATGCGCATGTCCAGGCAAATAAAAATCCTGTTCGCCTACCTGGGTTTGGTGCTGCTGGCAGCCTGTACTGCGACGGTTGTGCTAACCCAGGCACCTACCGGGACACCTTCCCAGATATACACTGGGGTATCCACGAACAGCAGCACACCGGTATTCACCAGCACGCCAGAAAGCCTCCCAGCTGAGCTAGCTGTGACACTGACGGTGGATTTACCGATCGTGATGGTCTCTCCAACCCTAGCGGTCACCCCGACCCTCCCTCCAGCACCCCAGACCGCTCGCTTTGCTGTAATCGGTGATTATGGTTGGGGAGGGCAGGCTGAAGCGGATGTGGCCAACATGGTGATCAGCTGGCAGCCCGACTTTGTCATAACCACTGGCGATAACAATTATCCGAATGGAGAGCAGAGCACTATTGACCAGCATATCGGGCAGTTTTACCATACTTTCATCCACCCTTATATGGGGAGCTACGGGCAAGGAGCTGATGAGAACCGATTTTTCCCCAGCCTCGGCAATCATGATTGGATTGCCAGCGATGCCCAACCCTACCTGGATTACTTCAGTTTGCCGGGCAATGAGCGTTATTATGAATTTGCCTGGGGTCCAGCGCACTTCTTTGCACTGGATTC
>CP070639.1:664125-681135 GCA_020354045.1 Anaerolineales bacterium
GTCACCAGTATCACAGCGTTGGGGGTTGTTGCTTATTCGTTCTGGATCTTCAGTGGCGCTTATCGCCTCAGCACCGATATCTTTGTCTCCAGCCTGGGGCTGATCACCCTATACGCCTGCCTGTGCGCTTTTGGGATTTATGTGGCGCTACAGAATGATTATACGCCTGGACTGCGCAGGGCCTGGTTGTTATTCGCCCTGGGTGGGTTGAGCAACCTGCTTGCCGAAGGTCTGAAATTCTCCAACCAAGTTTTCTTGGATGGTGCAGCCTATTCGGACCCGGTGTACCTGCTATTCGCCCTGTATTTTCCCCTGACGTTGGCGGGGCTGCTCTACCTGCCGCTCGCCTACGTGCCTCGCCAGGAACGAGGCATCCTGTGGCTGGATCTCGGTGTGCTGGCTACATTTTTTGGTATGGCGGTATGGTACTATTTTTTGGCTTCTCCTCAATTCTCCTACACTGAGGACTCAGGTAGAATCTGGACAATGGCCTACCCGGTGGGTGATTTTCTCATCCTGGCGGGTTTGTTAGCGCTGATCCAGAGAGATCTCTCCCGGGCGGCTCGCTGGATCCTCGGCCTGCTGATAATGGCGATCTTTTTTTCAACATTTGGAGACCTGTTCTTCGCCTATCACGAGCTGAATGATATCCCATACAGTCCGGCTTTCCTGACCGTTTTCAATCTGGGATCCATCCAGATGCAGCTGATCGCAGCTGCTCGTCAGATTGCGTGCGGGGCAGGCATCCTGTCTGACCCGCCCGCCCGCTTCAGCCCGGTGCGCCACATTTTACGCCTGACGCTGCCTTACTTGGCAGTGATCGTGGGTCTGGCCCTACTGACTGTAATCATCCACACCAACCTATCACCAGATCCGCGCCTGCAGGGTGTATTGTATGGCTCATACATCCTGGTTGGTTTTGTGCTATTCCGCCAATACGTGGTTTTACAGGAAAATGTGCGCCTGTATCAGAAAATGCGCCGGGTGGCCTGGACGGATAGCCTGACCGGTGTCTACAACCGCCATTTTTTCAACGAGTTTCTGCCACGTGAAATGGAACGCGCCAGCCGGTATAAAAAACAACTCTCCATTTTATTGCTGGATTTGGACGGCTTCAAGATGTTTAATGATACTTACGGGCACCTGCAAGGAGATGTAGCCTTGAAAGCGATTGCGCGCATCTTTGCCGCCCAACTGCGCTCATCAGACACCATCGCTCGTTTTGGCGGTGATGAATTCGTGGTCATTCTGCCGGAAACCAACCGGCGCATGGCGCGCGCCACCGCTGAGCGGATCATTAAAGCGGTTAGGAGCCAATCCCAATTTGAGGCCGAGATGAGCGTTACTGCCGGGATCGCGGTGTACCGCAGCGAATTGAGCCCTGCAGAGTTGTTAGAAGAAGCTGATAAGGACCTGTACCGGCAGAAAAATACGAATGGTCATTCACACACCTAAAGGCACACTCCACATTGCCCATTGAATACTTCTAGGTGGTATCCTGACTGTTTCACCAAAGTCTGGTATCATCAACCTGGCTGAGGTACGGGTAAAAAGATTGAAATTCAGCCTGGAAAGGAAGCATCTTTATGCCACAAACACGCGATACCTACCTGGTTGATATAGCCGGATTGCAGCGCCACCTGCCCCTATTCGAGGTAGCTCCTGGATTGCGCATCGCTGTACTCAATATCCTCGGAGATACTGAGCTGGTGCAAGCCAGTGCAAAAGCACTGGCGAGCAAACTTTCCGCCCTGTATTATGATATCCTTGTTACTGCTGAGGCTAAAAGCATCCCGCTGGCACATGCCCTCTCCATTGAAACCGGCAAGCCTTACGTTGTGTTACGCAAAATCTACAAACCTTATATGGGAGTAGCCTTATCAGCTGAGACTGTCTCTATAACCACCGGCAAGCCGCAAATGCTATACCTGGACGAGAAGGATCACGAGCTTATACGCGGCAAGCGTGCCGTACTACTGGACGATGTCATCAGCACTGGCTCTACCCTGCGCGGCATGCAAAGGGTGATGGAAAAGGCCGGTGCGGAGGTCGTTGCTGAGGCTGCCATCTTCACAGAGGGTGATAACGACAACTGGAATCACATCATCGCACTAGGACATCTGCCCCTATTTAAGAGTTGAGGCAGTCCTGAGTTGTTCTGCCACAACAACTATTGGTCGCCCGCGCAGATGGGTGAGGAAGATGGTGCGCTCCGCCTCGCCTTGCAAGCGCAGATCCCTGATCAGCACTTCGGGCTGCAAGGGTGAACCGCGTTTCTTAACGATCAAGTGTCCCACATCCCGAGCACGCAGATATTCTCGCAGGCGCTTCATCCCAAAGGGGAACCAGTCTTCCACCTGCCAGAGGCGTGCAAACGGGGTGGTGATGCATTCCTTCGCGGTCAGGTAAGCGATGTCTGGGTCGAGCTGAGCTGCCCCCAGCTGTCCCGCCAGCTGCCTGACCAGACCCGCCCGCAGGACAGCCGGATCTGGCTCGTATAGCCAGGCTCCCGGTTCGCATAACACCGCCGGAAGCTGTTCGGTGGTGCCCACCATAGTATGCGGTCCCGGCAGCACAGTCGCGCGGCGGTCAGCACCCCTCAGCGGACCAAACCACAGTACCGCTTCCTTTAACGCTCCGTCCAGGGAGATAAATTCCACTTCCGCCTCGTAGCTGCTCAACTCTTCCAGCCTGACCCCCGGCGAAATTTTCACTCCCAGGCTTGGATAACGAGTTATCCATTGCTTGATGACATCTAAAGGAGGCTGGTAGTCTCTGACAGAATAGATCCGTCGGTCACCAGAGCGCCGCGCCGGGTCAAAAAACAACCCCACTGAGCCAGAAATACCTCTCAGCGGCAGCGCCTGGTTGAGATCAGCCTTCAAAAGATCAACCCGCTGATCTAAACCAAGGGCAATCAAGTTTGCCTGCGCCATATTTAACCGCAATGAGTCCAGGTCAACTCCCAGGGTGGGCGCCATTTCTGCTAGAGCCAGGGTATCGCTGCCCACTGAGCAGCCCAGGTCAAGGATCCTATCGTAATGACGGTACCGTTCAGCTCTGTAGGCAGCCACTTGCCAGGCAGAAGCCTGCTCAAGAGCCTGGCGCGTGAAATACATTTTACCGGCAAAGGGGAATTTCACCTCAGCTTCAGCCCGCAGGATAGCGATCTCCAGGGCTGCACGTGCCAGCTCAGGCGGATAACCGCGCTTGAGCACCTGGAACTGAGCCAGGAAATCAACCTCGCGCGGTTCCAGCGCCAGGGCAGACTGTAAAACCTGCTGACCGGCAGGCATTAGCAGCGCATGAAAGCTACTTACGTCCACGTATTTATTTTAGCACTGTAAGTACGGGCCTCTTCACTTGCCCTGTCTTGTAGATGCCTGTATACTTGAGATAATTTAGCCGGTTAATGTTTACCTCCAATTCCAGATAATCCCGAACCGGGCAAGTCAAAATGGAAATTCGCTACAAATACAAAGACCCTGAAACGATTGCCGATATCTTGCGCAACTGCCAAACACTTGCAGTGGTGGGGCTGTCCTCACACAAAGACCGGGCGGGATATTATGTCCCTGCCTATATGCAATCCAAGGGTTACCGGATCATCCCGGTCAACCCACATCTCAGCCAGGCGCTGGGAGAACGGGCTTTCCCAGACCTTCACTCAGTGCCCGAGTTGGTTGACCTGGTGCTCATTTTTCGCCGCAGTGAGGCTGTACCCCCATTTGTCGAGCATGCCATCCAGATCGGAGCCAAGGCGATCTGGATGCAGCTAGGTATCGTGAACCCGCCCGCCGCACAGGCGGCCCAGCAAGCTGGCTTGAAAGTTGTCATGAACGCCTGCATCATGGTAGAACACCGCCGCTGGGCAGCCTGACAGCCTAACTATCCTTTTCCATCATCAAGCCAGCTGCCTTGCGACCGATCTCCACGGCAAAGTTCGTGCCCCGGTCCCACGGATAGACCTGGCTCATGCTGGCAAAATATAATCCCGGTATGGGCGTTTGGATAGACGGGATGTTCTTGGAATGGTTTAGCAATGGCACCGGTTGGGCATAGGGAGTGCGGAACAACCAGGAATTTAACACCCAATCACGGTTAAATTTTGGGTTAAAGCGTGGCAGTACCTGGGTGAAACGCTCTACTAGCTGCGGCTGGCTCAGGCGAAAATATTCGTGCTCAGCCTCCAGGTAATCTCCGCAATACACGATATGCTCGTTTCCAAAGTGCTCTGGAGAGACAAAGTTAGTGTGCTCTACCAGTGCTAGAAATGGATAGCCCGCGTTCTTCGGCAAATTAAACCAGTAGTAACCTTGCTCGGAAAGCCTGTGTTTCAACGCGAAAACCACCACTACTGCTCCCATACTTTTTAATTTGAGCAAACCATCCAGATAATTCGGCGGCAGGGAAGGCGCTAACCTGGTCAGTTGGGACGGTGAGGTGGTCACCAGGCATTGTTGGGCATCTACAGCACCACCTGGTGTTTGCAACCTGAGCCCTCCCTGTGGGTCAGGATCAATGCGTTCCACGGGTGAAGACAGGTGGATTGTCACACCCATTTGCCGCAAGCGTTCAGCAAAAAGGTTGGCAAATGCCTGAAACCCACCCTCGAAGGTACCCAGACGTGTAGTGCGAGCTTTCATGCGCGCCCACAACCAGGCCATGTTGACCTGGCTGGCATAGTGTTCGCCGAACTTACCGATCATGAGCGGCTCCCACATACGCTCATAAACCCGCTCGCCCGCCCAGCGCCGCATCCAGGCTTCGACAGTCGTCGCCTCGAGTGGTTGCCAGTTGTTTGTCAGCTTCAGGTATAGACCCACCAGACCGAAGCGGATTTTATCCAGCCCCCAACCCAGACCAGGGAACAACGCCATTTGCAAGATGGCGTCAAAAGGATAAAACTTGCCCTGGTGGAACACTACTGTGTACGGACGGGGAAAGATGACCTTATCACTCCAGCCCAGTTCAGCGATCAATCCGAGAATATGGCGGTCACTGGCAAACCAGTGGTGGTAGTATTTCTCCACATACCAGTCCCAGTGCGGCTCTTTGAAACCCGAGGCCAGTCCGCCGATTACCTCGCTCGCCTCGTAGATGGTCACCTGATGACCAGCGCGCGCCAGGTCGTAGGCAGCGGTCATGCCGCCAAAGCCGGCACCCAGAATAACAATCTCTCTCATGCTTCTACACCAGCTTTTTCCAGGGCTTCGCCCCAGCGCAGACCTTCTTTCCAGAGGAAGTACGCACCCAGCAGCGTGATAGGCACCAACAGGGCGATATGCAAAGTCAGGGTGTAGCCTGCAGCGACCTCCGGGTTCACCCCGTAGGCTTTGAGCACCTCGATGCCTGGCAGGTCAAATGTACCCCAATATCCCGGAGCAGAGGGAATGGTAGTCGCCAGGTTAACTACCCCATTCATCAACATCAATCCAAAGAAACCAACTTTGAAGTTGAAAGCATGCATCACGAACCAGTATTTTCCGGTCTCCAGCAGCCAGATCACCACCGAGGTCAGGAAGACCATCAAGGCTTCCTGGGGAGAGCGCAGGGATTCCAATCCGCCTAAAAACCTTCTGGTCAAATCCAGCAGGCGGGCACGTAACCGCTCCGGCACAATGCGCGCTACTACCCTGGTTACCAGCCGGTCTGTGGAGGTGGGGAACATCGCCGCTAATAAAAAGACCAGTAAGGCACCGAAAAATGCCAGGCTGCCCCACAAGGCAATGCTCTGGATGCTAAGCTCCAGGCTGCCCAGCGGGATTACAAAATCAGTCAGCCGGCTTAATTCGGATAGATTGATAAAGATAAAAGCCAGCATGACTACCCCGTCGTAAACGCGCTCCACGATAATAGTCGCCAGTGAAGCAGAGATGGAAACCCCCTCTCGCCGCTTGAGTACATAGGCACGCAGCAATTCACCTGCTCGAGCGGGATAAATATTGTTACCCATGTAGCCAATGGTGACAATTGGAAACATCGTGCTGGTTGGCACTTGTTTGACAGGTCTCAGCAGGTAATGCCAGCGCCAGGCCCGCACCCAGACCCCCAAAAAATAAACGCCCACGCCTGGCAGTATCCACCAGTAATTGGCTTGGCGCACTGCTGACCAAAACTCGCTAAAGTTCAGTACGCTGAACACCGAGTACAAGAAATAGGCGCTGATCGCCACGCCCAGCCAGAACTGCCAGCGTTTCACAGCGCCATTCTACCACGCCCAGACCCAAAACCTGGCTTACCGGGAGTCAATCAATTCCAGTACACGGATATCTTATGAACCCGGGAACTTTTCAAGAGGCATCTAATGACCTTATAATACATCGGATGAAGCGCTGGCAGCTAATTACCTTACTTGGATTAACCCTGCTCGCCGGGCTGGCGTTTGGTTACCTGTGGGCTTCTCCCACGCTGGAGGCCTTTTTTCCTGCAAATCAGGCGCTGGACATCCCCGCCAGCACAGCCTTACGGATAACTTTTTCACGCCGCATGCAAACCGATTCGGTGGCGTCCAATCTCACCTTCCAGCCCACTATGGATGGAATTTTCACCTGGGAGGGGAATACGTTGGTCTTTACCCCACACCGCCCATGGCCGAGTGGGAGCACGGTGCAGGTCAGTCTAAACCCCGGATCACGCGCCGATGGTTTCCTGCCCCTCACACTCCGGCGAGCCTATAGCTGGTCGTTCACGATCGGGAGCCCACGCCTGGCTTATCTTTATCCAGCGAATGGAGCTGCTGATATTTACACGCTCGATTTGCAAAATGGCGCCATCCAGCAGTTAAGCGATGTCCCCGGTAGTGTGCTGGATTTCGATATCTCACCCGCCGGTAGAGAGATCTACTTCAACAGCGACACAGGCACTGGCAGCACAGCCATCTACCACCTGGACCTGTCAACAGGAGAAACAACTCAACTGCTGGGGTGTCCGCAGGCGCTGTGCCGCTACCTGCAGGTATCCCCGCAAGGTGATCTGCTGGCATACGAGCGCACCAGTCTGTCCACCGGCGACCAACCAGGTTACCCCCAGGTCTGGTTGCTGCCGGTCACCCAAAATGCGCCTGGCGAGCGGATCGAAATTGGCGAACCATTCCTGGCAGGTGAAGCAGGTCACCAGACCCAACAGCCCGTCTGGTCGCCAGATGGTCAGTTGGCTTACTACGACTCCAATCTATCAGCTTTTGTCATCCAGGCACCCGCCGGTGGCAACCGGGTCGAGTTCCCAAGCCAGACTGGCGTCCCAGGAAACTGGAGCCCGGATGGCAGCCGTTATGTAATCCCAGAAATCTCCCTTGACCCGCTTAACGAGCCAAACCTGTTGCCTGAGCTGGAGACTATCCCCACCAGTCACCTGATCAGCCTGAATCCCCAGGATGGCAGTCTGCAAAACATTAGCCAGGAGGCGCATGTGGAGGATACTTCCCCAGCTTTCTCGCCCGATGGTAGCTGGTTGGCGTTCGCCCGCAAGTACCTGGATATCAATCTTTGGACACCCGGCAGGCAGCTCTGGCTGATGCGACCAGATGGCAGCCAGGCTCAGCCCCTCACGCAGGATCCGAATTACAATCACTATGACCTGGCCTGGAGTCCACTTAGCAGCCAGTTGGTCTATGTGCGCTTCAACAAGGATACCTTGATCGAACCCCCGGAAATCTGGTTGATTGATCTGGTCTCCAAAAACACCAGACCTACCCGACTTATCTCAGGAGGTTACGCCCCCGCATGGATACCTTGATCCCAACCCACCAACCCGCCCCCGATTTCAGTCTGCCAGATCTGGATGGGCAAATCCACCACCTCAAGGACTATCTCGGTCAGCTCGTCATAATAAATTTCTGGTCCGCTGAATGTCCGCATGTGGCTCGCACAGATTCTGAGCTGGCAAAATTAAGGGAAGCCTGGGGAGATCAGGTAGTCCTACTGCTAATTGCATCAAATGTTAACGAGCCTCCAGAGCTACTGCGAACCGTCGCGAACGCACGTGATTTGTCGCTTATCTTGCACGATGCAGACCACCAGGTAGCGGACAGCTACAGAGCGCTAACCACGCCGCACTATTTTATTATCGATTCAGAGGGAATCCTGCGCTACCAGGGCGCCTTCGATGATATCACCTTCCGCCAGCGCACCGCCACTCGCTTCTACATTCGTCAGGCAGTAGAAGCCATCCTGACTGGCAAGCAACCGAACCCAGAACAAACACGCACATATGGCTGTACAATTGTACGCCACCAGCTCTAGGGAGCTGCCGAAATCTTGCACGCATCAAGTGCCTAGTAAATCTAAATTACCTCATACTCATTAAAACTGCAACTCGCCACGCGCCCGTTTCTCCTGTGGTAACAGACTGTAATACAGAAAGGTGTTGACTGGCGTTGGCAACCCCACCTTGCCTGCCATGCGCACCACGGCTCCATTTTGGGATTCGAGCTCTGATGGCTTGCCTGCTATGATGTCACGCTGCATGGAGGCAGTCACACTAGAGGGTAGATTATCAATGAAAGCCATTGTCTTGGCGACAACGCCGTCCGGCAGATTCACTCCCCTGGCTTTAGACAGAGCTAAGATCTCATGCATAGCCTCCTCCAGCAGCTGGCGAGTGCCCGGAATTTGGCGCACGATGCCAGCAGGCGCGTGTGTTACAGCGCCTACCCCACTGATGGCGGCAATAAACAGGAATTTCTCCCACATGGCTACCTGGATGTCCTCAGGCACCTTGGCCCAAATATTTGCCTGCTCAAAGGCAAGGCGCAGGTTTTCCGTGCGTTGGCTGCGCCGCCCATCCAGTTCTCCCAAGGTGATATGCGGTTCGATCCCCACGTGCTTGATATGCCCCGGAGCCGCAACAAAAGCCGAGATATGGCACAAACCGCCCAATACTGGCGGGGACCCCAGTACTTCCGCCAGCTGGTCAGGCGCTTCGACACCGTTTTCAAGGGGCAGCACACAGGTTTGTTCTCCAACCATTGGTCGCATCAATTGGGCAGCTTCAGGGACCTGCCAGGCTTTGACAGCCACCAGTACGATATCTACTTCTCCCACCTGCGCCGGGTCATCTGTAGCCTGTACAGGCTGTACCCTGAAATCTCCCTTCAGGCTCTCTACGCGTAAGCCCACATCTCGCATCGCCTCTAGATGTGCCCCCCGGGCGATAAAGATCACCTCTTGCCCGGCCTGAGCTAACCGCCCACCAAAATAGCCACCCACACCACCTGCACCAAAGACCGCGATTCGCATTTTATTCTCCTCCGAGGTGATTTCGATGAAAACCGACCAGCAGATTATATCTCAGGCTGCTGCCTTTCACGATTCGCCAAGTTTATAAAAATGGAGTAGAATCACAAAATCTATCCCTTCTTGATAAAGGGTCCAAGTGTGACAACTATGAGCGAAAAAGAAAACGCCCAAGATGTGATTGAATCCTACCGCAAGCGCCAACAGCAGGCTCGCCGTGCGCCGATCTTCATCGGCATTGCTGCTGGGCTGCTGGTAGTCGGCATAGCGGCGATCATCTTTTGGTGGCTGGGTGGAGACCGGCCGGCAATTTCCCTGTTCGCCACCGAAACCCCTACGCCTACCTCTACCGCAACTGCCACGGCAACTGCCACTGCAACACCTACACCCACTGAGACCGCTACTGCTACCCTCACCCCAACCGAAACGCTTACCCCTACGCCTTCTGGGCCATTCACGTATACCGTTGTGGAAGGCGACACGCTGTTTGAGATCGCCGAGCGATTTGGGGTTGATCTGTTGGTGATAATTGCTATTAACAACCTTGATCCCAATGACCCTATTGACCCGGGTGATCAGCTCACCATCCCTGGGCCAGACACCGAGCTTCCTACCGCGACACCCATACCGCTAAATTTGCGGCGCGGCACGATCATAGAATACATTGTGCAGACTGGCGAGACACTGGCAATCATAGCTGAGAAGTTCAACAGCACAGTCGAGGCTATCGTAGAAGAGAACGATCTGGATAACCCCAACAACATTCAGGCCGGGCAAACGATCAATGTACCGGTCAACCTGGTGACACCCGTACCAACATTCACCGCTACGGTACCTGTCACTGTCACTGCCACCCCTTGACCGAGTGAGGCTTGCCTTGCCATGCACGCAGGCGTTGGGAATCAATTCCAACGCCTGCTTATTATTTATCAGTTGCTACGCACGTAATATGAGCGTGTCATCTTGACAGCTTTACTCGCCCACTTATAATGAAAGCTAAGTTCGTAAAAACAGGTTCATCCATCGGGAGTTATTTTGTCCACTCGCTTCGCTGTAATTTTTAGTTTGTTATTTATTTGCACCACTGTGTTGGGTGCCTGTACCAGCGATAGCAGGACAGATACAATTCAGCAGGACAAGTTGAAGGTGATCGCCACCACCAGCATTCTTGGGGATGTGGTCAGCAATGTGGCTGGTGAATTGGTTACCTTAAGCGTATTGCTGCCGCCCGGCACCGACCCACACAGCTATGAACCGACACCGCAGGAGATGGCAGCACTTGCACAGGCTGACCTAGTCTTTGCCAATGGGCTTGGTCTGGAGATTTTCCTGGAGCGCATGATTCAAAACGCGGCAGGGGATATCCGGGTGGCTACAGTCTCTAGCGGAATCGACTTGCTTGAGCCCGTAGAAGAAAGCGGGCAGAACAACCATTCTTCTCAGGATGAAGGCGATCCGCACGTCTGGATGGACCCAAATAATGTGATCGTGTGGGCAGAGAACATCCTCGCAACCCTGAGCGAGCTTGATCCCGAGAACGCCTTAACATACCAGGCTAATGCAGACAACTACCAGGCTGCCCTGCTCGAGCTGGACGCTTGGGTGAGCCAGCAGGTAAAAAATATCCCTCCTGAAAACCGCGAGCTGGTGACTGATCACCTGGTGTTCGCCTATTACGCCAGGCGCTACGAGCTGACCCAGGTGGGAGCTGTGGTGCCTGCCATCAGCTCGATCGCAGAACCATCCGCCCAGGAGGTAGCTGCCCTGGAGGATGCCATCAAGTTACTAAATGTGCGGGCGATTTTTTTTGGCAGCACGGTCAACCCATCCCTCGCCCGGCGCATTGCTGGCGATACACGGGTACAACTGGTGCAGGTTTACACCGGCTCGTTATCAGAGCCAGGTGGCCCGGCGAGCACTTACATAGAAATGATGCGCTACAATACCAATGCAATTGTGCAAGCTCTCAAATAGAAGCGCAGCTTGCACTCATCTGTTGCCAAAGCTTTCAGTACTGCGGGAGCAAGATAGCCATGACTTTTCTAAAACAACTTAGAAAAAACACCCTGCCTGTCACCCACGTTCCGCACCATGCCGGGCAGCCCACCTTGGAAGTCCGTAATCTTTCGGTGCGTTATGACCAGCTCATCGCCCTGTCTGACATCTCCTTCTCGCTGGAGCCTGGTGAGCGGATCGCCGTGGTCGGTCCCAATGGGGCTGGCAAAAGCACCTTGTTCAAAGCTATCGCCGGAATTCATCCCTACTCCACCGGAGAGGTAAAAATTTACGGTCATGGCCCAGGCGGGCACACCTGCATCGCTTACCTGCCCCAGCGCAGCCAGGTGGATTGGAATTTTCCCGCCAGTGTCGCTGATGTGGTCATGATGGGGCGCATCAGCCAGCTGGGGCCGCTGCGCTGGCCTAAGGCAAGCGATTGGGACTATGTGCGCCGTTGCCTGCAGGTAGTAGGCTTGGTTGACCTGGAGGAACGCCAGATCGGGGAACTCTCCGGTGGGCAGCAGCAGCGCATGTTCATTGCCCGGGCTTTGGCCCAGGAAGCCGAGCTGATGTTGATGGATGAGCCTTTCACCGGTTTGGACGTACCCTCTCAAAATGACATCCTGGATATCCTGGAGCAGCTACGCCTCAAGCAGGTCACTGTGCTGGCTTCTACCCATGATCTCAACCTGGCGAGTGAGCACTTCGATCAGGTGCTGCTGCTCAATCGGCGCCAGCTTGGCTTCGGCCCTGGGAGTGAAATCTTCACCACGGAGCGCCTGTTGAAAGCCTATGGCGGTCACCTGCGGTTAGTTGAAAACGGAGAGCAAATGTTGGCTCTGGGCGACACTTGCTGCGATGATGAAGGAGACCAGCATGAACACCTGGCTTGACCTGTTGCTGGAGCCGCTGAATTACATCTTCATGCTACGCGGCATGGCGGCTGCCCTGATGGTAGGCGCAGTATGTGCCACAGTGGGCACCTATATAGTGCTGCGCGGCATGGCCTTTTTTGGGGATGCCCTGGCACACGCGATACTCCCTGGTGTGGCAGTGGGTTATCTGGTGGGAGGCGGTGCGGGTGCCTCGCTCTTCTGGTGGGGTCTATTAACAGCAGTGATCTCTTCCATTGGCATTGGAGCCATCAGCAAAGGTGCTCGTTTGCGCGAGGATACAGCCATTGGCATCGTATTCGCAGGTATGTTCGCCCTGGGCATCGCTCTGATCTCCAGCACTCGCAATTACACCGTAGACTTGACACACTTCCTCTTTGGGGATGTGCTGGGGGTCTCCAACGGCGACCTGCAGCGTATGGCACTCTTCGGGGGCGGTATCGTCCTGGTTGTGATCTTGTTCTATAAAGAATTCATGGTGCTATCTTTTGACCCACTGCTAGCAGCCACCCTGCGTTTGCCAGCACGAGCCCTGGAATATCTGCTGTTGGTGCTGATCGCCCTGGCGATCGTGGTCTCCCTGCAGACTGTAGGAGTAGCGCTGATGGTTGCCATGTTGGTCACCCCCTCCGCCACAGCCTACCTGCTTACCCGCCGGTTGCCGTACATGATGCTGCTGGCCGCGCTACTGGCCTGCCTGGCAGGGATAGTGGGGTTATACCTATCTTATTATCTGCGCATCTCCTCCGGCGCGGCCATTGTGCTGACCAGCACGGCGTTTTTCGCCCTCTCCTGGTTGGGACGCGCGATCCACTCGCGACTGCGCCAGGGCAAATGAACAAGCCCTGGTTGCACGATGCTCAGGCTCAAACCCAAACTCCCCACCGTTTAGCGCGTGGGGAGTTTGGGATTAGATCGCGGTTTATAGCGAGTCTCAGCTATCTTTACCCATGAACTGGAGATAACCAAATGCCAAGGCCAAGAGCAGGTAGATCGCCACCGTGGACCAGCCAAGGGCATTCGCAACACCCTTCATTTGAGCCAGGAGCGACACAATGAAACCGATCGCGTCGCCGATGAAAAAGGAAAGCAAAATGGCGCTGCGCGCAGGTGAGGCCGGGGCATTGCGAGCCATCCAGGAGATGATTGCAAAGCCGACGAATGCCGCTCCCAAAAGCTGACCGATAAAAGCCGTGGTTGCATCCGCCGTTATCCCGTAGAAGGATAAGAGCCAGACGGGTGCAAAGATGAATGCCAACCCGAAAAGGACGGCGACGACCGCATTGATCGTGAATATCGTACTGACTTTCATGAGAGACCTCCTATTGCCTAAAAATTCCAGACGCTTTGATCATGGTCGGGAGCCCTGGATGCCTCTTCCAGGACCCACACTTTAAAAAACCCCCGATCATGATTAAAGTTTCGCTCTTCATCCAACCAGCGTTGCACTCAAGTCCCCAATCCTTGCCAGTTGAGTTGAAAATCCTTCCCACACAGGATAAAAGATTTCTTAATAAAAACGTTTTTCTAGTACCTTATACCTGGTGCTCAAGGATTGATGAGCTGCCAGAGGTGGTAAAGATCCATCCCCTGCTGATTCTGTTTCCTTAATTATTGTGGCTCGAAGGTGAGCGCCTCACCGTCCGCTCTGAAGATAAGCAGCCTGCCATCCTGAAGCTGGAAACGCTCCCCAGCTTGCATGAACTGAACAAAGGTCGTCTCCTGATCCATCACGCCTTCCGGCTCCAGGCAGGCCATTTCTGTGATCGCTAAGGCACCGACCTCGATTTTGTCCTCCGCTACCTGGTATGAACCACCATAAGAATTACAACCAGCCGAGCCACGCACCTGCCCATCCTGAAAAGAAAGGGTAATGCTGGTGCCGGGCAGCGCATTGCTCTTATTGTAAGAGATGAGCACCCAGGAGGTACCCTCGAGGGGATCCTTTCCAGATCCCCCACAGCTCGCCAGGATGACCATAAACAGGCTGGTCATGATAAGCATGCGTGTGTACTTTTTATGCATAAGAAATTCTCTTTTCAATAACACTCTTAATAGACGTTGAACTCCCCAAGATCGTTCCAAAACCTGTGGACTACCTAAACACACAAAGCACTGGTTTCACTGAGCCATCTGCATTGATATTCTTCTTTGCATCCTGGCGACCTGGCGTTAAGCGCTTTCCTCTTGCCCACCTAGCCAGCGCATTGCAGATTCTATTTCTGCCCGCACACTATCTTCACTTTCTTCCTGTAGCGCCTGCTCCAAGACAAACCGGGCTGCTCTACCGCCAATCTGCCCCAGAGCCCAGGCAGCATGGCCGCGCACCAGAGGCTCGGGGATACTTTTTAAGGCATGTGCCAGCGCCGGAACTCCGAGCGGGTCAGCTTTGTTTCCCAGAGCTACCACCACATTACGCAGGTAGCCACGCAGTTTTGCACGCTTGACCGGACTGCCTTTGAACTTGCGGTTGAAGGTTTCTGGGGTAAGTGCCAGCTCAGCGACCAGGTCAGGGCTCGGCAGGCCCGGCCGGGCTTCAAAAGCAGGGTCATCCGATGTAGCTGCAAAGCGCTGGTTCCAGGGGCAGACCTGCTGGCAGATATCGCAGCCGAAGACCCATTCCCCAATTTGCGAACGCAAATCCAGGGGGATAGCGCTTTTCAGCTCGATGGTCAGGTAGGAGATACAGCGCCGGGCGTCCAGGGTGCGGTCTGGCAGCAGACAGCCAGTGGGGCACGCTTCCAGGCAGCGAGTGCAGCTGCCGCAATGGTCAGCCTGGAATGGCGGGTCGGGCTCCAGCTCGACATCCAGCAGCATTTCTGCCAGCAAGAAATACGACCCCTGGCGGGGATGGATCAGGCAGGTGTTCTTGCCGATCCAGCCCAAACCAGCACGCTGAGCCAGGTCACGCTCCAGCAGTGGACCGCTGTCCGTGTAGCTGCAATGCGCCACAGGATGACCCACCTGGTCGGTAATAAAATCTGCCAGGGCCTCCAGCCGCGCCGGGAGAACATCATGGTAATCATCCCCCCAGGCGTAGCTGGCGACCCGCCCGCGCAAGGAGGGTTCGTCTGAGTGGTTAACGGCCTGAGAAAGCGAGTCCGGCGAGGGATAACGAATGCCCAAAACGATGATAGAGCGGCAGCCCGGCAGGATCAGGCGCGGATCTGCGCGCCGTTGGCGGGCACGCTCGCTCGCCAGGTAAGCCATCTCCCCCTGGTAGCCAGCTTCCAGCCAACGCTTGTAGAACGCCACGTGCGGAGGTGGGTCCGGCGTGGTCACGCCCACCAACTGAAAACCCAGGCGCACCGCCTCGGCTTTTATATTTCCCGCTAGCGTTTGACGATCTAATTGCACTTCAGGGTAAAGTTCACCGGGCCGGACAGCACATCGTTAGGGGCGGTGACATGCAGACGCGCCACGCCCTCAAGCGACCCGGTAAACTCCAGAGCGTAAGGCACAAAATACGTCCCTGCGCCCAGGGAGGCGGTGATCGGATCTGGGAGGGTAATGGGGAAACCAGTTTCCGCTTCCAGCTGGTAGGTGACTGTGGAAGCCTGGTTCAATGTGATCTCCCCAGTAAAATTAAAGGTGTAGGGACAGGTATCTTCGACTGTCGCTTCGTCTACGCTGAGCGCAACTGCACTGACCGCTTTGCCGCCCGAGGCGCTGGTGACTGTCGCGCCCGGTGTGCCAGGCGTGGTACTCCCTTGCACGTTGATCTCGACATATATTGGCCACTTGGCTTCTGGTCCAAGTCCAAAGTTTGCTCCGGCGGCATTCCGCAGCAACCAGTTGCCAGTGTAGCTACCTGGATCAGCGGGCGCGGTCAGGTCAACGGACAGGTCAACAATTGCTCCTGGCAGCACTTCCAACGGCACAGGCACGGCTGCCGGACCGTTCATGGAAGCACCACTGGCAAATACCAAGGCATAGGCGGTAGTCCAGGTGCTGGTACCTGCGTTCTTCACTCGCCAGGTCTTAGTAAACCGCTCACCGGGTTTGAAATTGGTACCGTCCGGCACCGTCACATCGGCTACGAACTCCAGCATATCGTTTCCGCCTGTGGCGAAAAAAGGCGTGTTGGTAGCAGCAATTGTAGTCTGCGTAGGTGTGGGCGTGGTCGGTTGGGGAGTCTGGGAAGGCGTAGCACTGGGCAGGGAGGTAGGAGTGAGCGCCGCTTGCTCCGTTGTCCTGGCCTCCGCAGTCTGGGCTGCGGCAGTGAAAACCGCTTCTGGTTCGAGTGTGGGGGTCGCGGTGGGTTCACCAGCTGCCGCCTGGCAGCCTGCCAGCAGCAAAAGCAATAAAACCCATAATGGGCGCATTTTCATATTCATGAAAGATTTCCTTTGATAGATTCTAGTGTTCGATACGGGCTGAATTCCAGACAGCCCAGTCATCAGCGGAGGTGCCATCCGCCCGCAGCACCAGAACAAATTGTACGCTCTTACCTGCCAGACTGGAGAGGTCGTGATCCACTAGCGGCAGGTTACCATCACAGGATTGTCCCCATTCCCGGAGCACTTTAACCGCCTCGCCATCCTTATAAGCCAGCTGGAATATTGCCTTACCAGTGCCGCAGCTCGTCTCACCGCTGGGGATCAGAAAGCCCAGGTTGGCGCGGAAATGGTCACCGCCCTGCACCAGATAAGCCGGATAGACACCATATACATAACCGTTGTCTACTCGCTTTGGATAGGTAAGCAAGATTTTGCCAGATTTGGCACCGTTTTCCATAGTCGCAGTTTCAACAATCTTGGCTGTCCCATTAGGATCGTCATCTGCCCCGTTATAAACCAGCGCTACGGCCGGGTCAGTACCTTGACCAGAAAACCAGCTCGCGTCTTTAGCCCTGGCTAGATAGTCGTATACCACACCCGTAG
>CP070639.1:681235-698131 GCA_020354045.1 Anaerolineales bacterium
AGCAGCCACAAACATGCGCAGCAGTGTGCCTGAGAGAGGCGAAAAACCGCCTGTTGATCCTTGCTTGGCAAAGATTAACCCCAATGCTTGACCGGTTGCCGCGCCTAATCCGAAAACCACACCCCGCATATAATTCGGGTTCTGTGTGGTAGTGATAGAAGTTCCATTTTTTTCCAGGATCACCCAGGCGATGCCGGTGATGGTAAACAGAATTCCTATCACCTGCATCGAGGAAAGGATTTCGTGGAGGAATATCCAGGCAACCAGGGAAGCCAAAATCGGTGCCAGGCTCATCAGAAGCATTGATAAACGTGGTCCGATCCATACAAAAGCTTGAAATAAGAAGGCGTCACCGATCACTAATCCGATAATACCAGAGAGACCCAGCCAAAACCAACGCTCTGCACCTACTCTAAGTGGAAGGGGAATATTTAAGATCCAATGGGCAGTGGCTAAAAACAGGATCGCCAAGAGCAGTCGCGTACGGTTAACCACGAGTGCCCCAACTCGCCTGCCTGCCAATGTAAATTGGGTAGAAGTGGCAGTAAACAGAAGCGAGGTCGCCAAAGCTGAGAATTCACCGATGAAAGCCATTGACTTTATAAGCTATTCTTTTTTTGTGCCTGACGAACCTATGAATTCTGCCGCTGTGGCCTGGCCTGGTTGGTTAATCCCTTCCCGACGGATCACTTTCCACAAGGTGATCAACAAAATTTTAATATCCAGCAACAATGACCAGTTATCCACATACCAGATATCCAGTCTGAATTTATCTTCCCATGTCAGGACATTACGCCCATTGACTTGTGCCCAGCCAGTAATGCCAGGCAGGACCAGATGGCGCCTCATTTGTTCAGGGCTGTAACGTTCCAGATATTGCATCAGTAATGGACGAGGTCCCACCAGGCTCATCTTACCCAAAACTACCAGAAACAACTCGGGTAATTCATCCAGGCTGGTTGTTCGCAGAAAGCGCCCCAGAGGAGTGAGCCGAACTGAATCGGATTGAAGCCTGCCATTTTTATCTCGCATTTCTGTCATACTGCGAAATTTGTAGATATAAAAAGGTTTGCCACGATACCCAGGGCGTAATTGTCGGAATAAAACCGGAGACCCATGGTACAAGCGCACAAGTACAGTTAATAGCAGAAGGATAGGAGAGATGAGCAGCAATCCTGGAATCGTCAGGATCAGATCTAACAAACGCTTGGAGCGAGGAACGCCATCTGGGAACATAAGGTTAACCATTCAAGTGGCTTGATGATCCACCGTTTCAAGTTCAGCTGGCTTCAGTGGCAACTCAGCAATAATTCTTGCTAGTATAGAAACAAGAAATTCTCGCCATTCTGTGACTTCCCGCAAGGGAACCCAAAGGGCGGTTTTGCCCACCCTGACAATCGGGCCCAAGTTTGGCAGTGTTTGGGGAGGCTGCCCTTCGGAATAGCGTAAAACAATCTGCCCGTTCTCGCCAGTGACGGATTCAAAACCTGCCTTTTGGGCAAGAATTTTTATCTTGAGCTGGAAAATTAAGTTGTCTACCGCGGCAGGTGGTGGGCCAAAGCGATCTTTAAACTCCTCTGCCATTGCTTGTAGTTCCTCAATGGATTGGATGTCCGCCAGGCGGCGGTAAAGCCGCAGACGCATGATTTTTTCGGTGACATAGTCGGCAGGTATGCCTGCCTGGAGAGGCAGATCAACATTAACGGGCGTAGCAGGTGGTAGAGGTCGTCGACCCTCGAGCAGCGGGCTCGTAGTGCCTGGTTGTATGCGCCGGACTGCCTCTCCCAGCAAGCGGGTATACAGATAAAAGCCCACCGCAGCAATGTGACCATGTTGCCTGGTACCGAGGATATCCCCTGTACCGCGGATTTCCAGGTCCCGCATGGCAATTGAAAAACCGGAACCAAGCTGGGTGTTTTCGGCGATGGTGTCCAGGCGTTGGCGCCCCTCAATGGTAGGCAACCTTTTAGTGTGCCTGAAGAAGTAGGAATATGCTCTTTGGGCACCCCGTCCAACGCGGCCGCGCAGCTGGTATAGCTGAGCCAGACCAAAGGTATCGGCACGATCCACAATTAATGTGTTGGCGTTGGGGATATCAAGTCCAGATTCGATAATGGAAGTGCTCAACAAGACCTCCACCTCTCCATTAGCGAATTGTTTCATGCGTTCGGAAAGTTCACTTTCTGGCATTTGCCCATGCGCGATCGTGATACGCGCCTCGGGAATGAGTTGTCTCAGGTGGTTATGCATGGCTCCGATGGTTTGCACCCGGTTATGAACGAAGAATACCTGTCCCCCACGTTCCAGTTCTCGTAAAATCGCCTGACGCACCAAACGAGGCGAGTATGGACCGACATGGGTGACAATGGGCAATCGTTCTTCTGGGGGCGTGTTAATCGTAGAAATGTCACGCACACCGGTAAGTGCCATATAAAGTGTTCTCGGGATGGGTGTGGCTGTAAGCGTGAGCACGTCCACTTCAGTGCGCAGTTTTTTGAGCTTTTCTTTGTGGGTGACACCAAAGCGCTGTTCCTCATCGATGATTAAAAGACCCAGATCCTTAAACTGTACGTCAGCAGATAGCAAGCGGTGTGTGCCAATGACGACATCGACTGAACCTGCGGAGAGCCTGGTAATGATCTCGCGCTGTTGTTGTGGATTTCGAAAGCGTGAGAGCATCTCCACCTCAACAGGAAAGGCAGCCAACCTCTGACGAAATGTTTGGAAATGTTGTTGGGCTAAAACCGTGGTCGGCACCAACATCGCTACCTGTTTGCCATCCATGACCGCTTTGAAAGCAGCTCGTAATGCAACTTCGGTCTTGCCATAGCCGACATCCCCACAGATCAGACGATCCATTGGACGAGGTAACTCCATATCCTGCTTTACCGCTTGCAGAACCCTGATTTGATCTTCTGTCTCAATATATGGGAAGCTAGCTTCTAACTCTTGTTGCCAAGGGGTGTCATTTCCAAAGGCATATCCTTGAACCACACTTCGTTGCGCGTATAGCTCTAGCAGATCCTCGGCAACCTCCTGGACAGCTTCCTTAACATGGCTCTTGACATTCCGCCATTCTGCGCTGCCCAGGCGGCTCATTGTGGGGTTGCGCCCCTCCGGTCCTACATACCGCGTAACTCGATCTGCCTGATGGACTGGGACAAATAATTGAGCTTCATCTGCATACTCGATACATAAATACTCGCGCTCGATTCCCTCGATGGTGCGGCTGACCAGTCCAATAAAACAGCCAACACCATGATCCACATGGACGACGAAATCACCGGCTTGCAGGTCGGTATATGGTGCTTCTGGTGCTTCTGCCCTGGGGCGCTGTCGCTGACGAGGTTCAGGTCTGCGCCAGCCAAAAATTTCACCATCGGAGAGTAAGTGAATCACTTCACCAGAGGGCGGGGTAAATGTCCAGCCTTCGGCCAAGCTTCCCTTGACATAAGTTGGGCTACACCCTGCTGTACCATTACTTTGTTCTTGCCAAAGTTCCAACAAGCGAGTAGATTGTCGTGATACCACCATAACCTGCTCGCCCAATTTGCAACGCTCATGCAGGAATTCGATAAACGTTTTTAAGCGTCCTCCAAAGCGTATTCCAGGTGTGAACCACTCAGCCAGGGTTGAGCTCTCCAGATTACCGGACGGGCCCAGTTCAAGAACGGTATGCCTGGAGAGGGAATCGAGGATGTCGAGCCAGGTCAAGTATGGGATCGGAAAATCATCTGCCAGGTTTCCTTCGGCAATCTGCTCGTGCCGCATTTTGACGGCTTGTTCCTCGACCTCATAAAAAGCCTCCTCGAGGGCTTGCAGGTCATCGATTAATACCAGAGCTCCCCTTGGCAAGTAGTCTATCAGACTGGCTGGCTGATTGTGTAGTATAGGCAAATGGTATTCGCTAATATCTTCAACTTCTTGTTCGGTGTCTGCTGGGAGTAAGAATTCGCGCGCTGGTGTGATGAATAAGCGCTCATGTAATTCAAAAGTGCGCTGGTTGGTTGGATCAAAATGGCGCAAGGTTTCGATCTCGTCACCGAAGAATTCAATCCGGGTTGGATACAGTTCAGCGGGAGGCCAGATATCCAGCAGCCCACCCCGCCTGGCAAACTGTCCGGGGGATATGACAGTGTTCACAGATTGGTAACCCTGGCTTACCCAACTGCGGATGAGTTCATTGGGCTGGATCACCTGCTCAGCGCGCAGGGAGCGGGTAGATTTAAGGAATTCTCGTCGAGGTAGCGTGCGTGCCATCAAGGCTCGAGCAGATGCGATGATAATCTCGGGTTGATGTTCTTTTACACCCGGGATATGGTAGCTTGCCAGCCTGGTGAGTGCCATGAGCCTGTCACGACGAGTAATTTCACCCCAAGGCTCATTTTCATAAAATAGAGGGTTGGGGTCTGGAAACAGGAATTTGGGCGCAGCTGGGAGCCATAAGGCCAGCTCATCCAGCATGGTTAGTGCCAGGTCAGCGCGTTCCGTGAGCAGTAAAACCGGTTTTGACAGGGAACCAAAGATCGCAGCGAGCACAGGCAGACGCGCCGAGCGCCGTAAACCTAGCTTGTTGATAGCCGATGCGCTGGTGTAGCCTGGGAATTGAACATCCAGGCTGGCATTAAGTACATCTTGTGAGGCATCGGCTATCTTTTCAACCAATTGTTTGAAATTCATGTTTTATTTGCACACCCATTCATCAGGTAATTTCTTGAGAGGCGTTGAATTTGTTCATGGCGGTTTCGATGTCATTGGTCACATAAGTTATCACTGCTTCAGTTGACCGTTGCAGGATGAATGGCAGTATATCCAGTTCAGCCTTGGAAAAATTCTGTAACACATAATCGGCTGCCTGCATTTGCCCCGGAGGGCGGCCAATTCCGATCCGGAGTCGCGAAAAATCTGATGTGCCCAAATTTTCAATAATGGATTGCACACCCTTCTGACCAGCAGAACCACCCTGGGGGCGCAATCGCATGGTCTCGAACGGCAAATCAACATCATCGTAGATGACCAACAGGTTCTCTAAGGGGATCTTATAGAAATTCATGAGGGCACGAACAGCCTGACCAGACAAGTTCATATAGGTTTGTGGCTTTGCCAGTACGAGACGGTGCCCCTGGAGATCTCCTTTGGTGACCAACGCTTTGGATTCCATGCGCGAAAAGGTTAAACCCATTTTTGCCGCCAAATGATCCAAAACCATAAAACCGATATTATGCCGGTTACCCCGGTACTCACGCCCAGGATTGCCTAAGCCGATCAGTAAATATGTAGTTTTCTCCATTTCCCGTAATTGTTCCGTCATTCTCGTCTATCACATCCCAAATATCACCGGCTTTATGATTTAATACCACGCTTAGAATGGAAATTTCGCCTGTTGGTTGGCGCCGCGCAAGGCAATACGATGAAGAATGGGTCGGCCATCTAAGTTGGGCGTACTACGCACTTTTTTCGTCCAGCGCTTCGTTGCTTGCCCAGCAGTTTCAAAGCATTGCGCTGTTAAAGACAACCGCTCTTCGAGGGATGCGCTGTTAAGTTGTCTAACTTGTTGTAAGAAACCCTCTTCTAGCTGGTCGCGCTCGTCTTTATACTGGTTTAGGCGCTCCTGGTAATCCTGCAACACTGAACGGTGCAGCAGCTCGTGCTGCCACCACAGGCTGTGATCGTCATATTCGCCTTGAGGAGCCGGACCCAAATCTGGCAAGCCGCTATCCAGCCATACAGGTTTAAATAGGCCAGTGCAGGGCGCTGAGGTCCCGGTGACCCAGTTGGTGTTCAGTCCAGGCTTCAAATGTGTAATCATGGAGCCAGTCGATTGATCGATACGAATAGGCCCAAAGCTGAAATGTTTGCATACATCGGCACCGCTCAAGCCTCGGTCCGGGGAATATTTTGAAGAATGATTTGAACGGTGATCGCGTAAGGCAGACATCATAGTCTCTACAGTTATCTCGCCTTTATCAGCGGCAAGTAATTCCGATGTACGGCAGTAGCGATTGTAAGCATCACTGAAACGAGTGTAGATAAAATCGGAATAACAGCGCCCGAAATCGAAGTCATCTCTGCTTTTACACCAGCCGCGCTCAATGGCATACTCTACCAACCCAGCAGAGGCGAGATCAAACTCATTCCCAATGGTGATCTGGTTTGAGATAGAGCGCACACTTCTTACACGTTCGGCTGCCCAATGGCGATCTGCTGTCTCCAATACCCAGGCCTCCTCAGGGTCCGCAATCAGGAAGCTGTTGTGATAATAGAATTTATGAGCAAACCCGCAATTCCCGCTCTGCCCATACTTTTCAAGTAATTGGGTGATCACTGTCAAGGCTTCGCGAGCAGTGGCGGCGCGTTCGAGTGCCAGACGCAGATAATCCATGCCGATCAGACCGGGTTCTTTGCCGGCAGGGATTTTGGTGAACACTGCCTCATTACCAATAACTACACCGTGCTCGTTGGCACCCATCTCAGCACCCCAAATCCAGAACGGTTTTGCCAGCAGCACCGCATAGGTTTCTGGCACCTGAGGGATCTCCACATAGGTGCAGCGAACCATGCTGCCTTCGGCATGCTTAGTGCGAGGGACGGAAACCAGTTCATGGGCTTCGTTTGGATCGCGATCGCTGTTTTTAGCGAAGATCACCGAGCCATCTTTGGTCGAATTGCCTAATGCTACCAGGGTGTCACACATGTTGCCTCCTCGTTCATTGAATGGATCTTAGTTTGCGAACCAGAATGTATACTCCAGCCAGGGAGAAGAAACCGAAGGTGAGCAGTGCACCCTGGGCGAAGCTGGTAGCCAAATCCTGTTCTGTAAACTGAGCCGGATTCGGTGGAAACGGTGTAGGTGTGGGTAGAAGCGGTGTTTGGGTGGGTGTGTTTGTTGCTAAACCCTCCGATGGGGATATCGAGGTAGGTGTAATCGGGGTTGGTGTGTTGGTCTCAATGGGGGTGTAATTGCGAACGCGCAACCCCGGCACGATTGAAGATAGCTGAGAACCATTTTGCAGGGTGACAACCAGACGAAGTGAGTACTCACCATCGGTTATATTGGTCGTGTCCCATTCTGCCAATATTTCTGTCGCTGCCAATTCTTCACTATAATGGATCAAGAACCAGGTATCCGTTTGGTTCTCTACGTAAGCGAAGGAAAATTCGGCAGATTGAAGGCCAGTGATATTGGTGGTACCCAGAATATTAACCTTGCCTTGCAGCGCCTGACCGGGGAGAGGATCCAAGATCACAATCTCCGGCTTGGTCGTGCTCACTGGTGTGATTGTCGCCCTAGTTGATGTAGGTATGGATGTGCTTTGCGGAGTTCCGGTGGGCGCGTCTGTACCCTCTGAGCCTTGTGCCAATGCTCGTTGAGTAGGTGAGCCGAAGAGGATCGCAAGTAGCATCACAATAAGCAAGCGGTACATCGCAAACTTTTATTTTAACATTGAGAGCCAAGCGGGTCAATAATTTTTGTCCTTTCGATTTTTATGGTGGGTTTAATTCAGTTTTGCATTTGCTGGATAGATATGGTAAACTCAGGGCGAATTACACGATTTAGCGAAAATCATTGAACTCAACTTATATTCAAGAGGTATCTCCAGGAGGGGAAGGGTGTCAACCCGATCACGGAATGACTTAATGGTAGAGCGACTTATAGAAATGCAGGCGGCTTCTCCTGAAATTGAGGCCTCTGCCGTTGTTTCCGTGGATGGGCTAATCATGGCCTCTGCCCTGCCAGCGGAGACCGAGGAAGATCGGGTTTCGGCGATGTCGGCAGCGATGCTTAGCCTGGGTGAGCGTATCGCCGGTGAATTGGGTCGCGGCACACTCGAACAGGTGTATATCCGTGGTAATGATGGCTATGTCATAGTAACTGCAGTTGGAGAGGAAGCTGTCCTAACGGCCATGGTACGTGAAAACGCCAAGCTGGGTCTCGTATTTCTGGAGATGCGCCGCGCAGCAGAAGATCTGGTTCGCCTGGTAGGATAAATGCATGCTGTAATTGTCTCTAAGGTTAGAAATCCCCGTGGGGAGGTTGCCGTCAAACGGCCCTCCCCACTTCTTTTGTAATCAGTTGTAAATTTAGGAAGTGCAATAACGTAGTGTTGGCTGACAATTGCATTGAGGAGTAACACGAAGACCATGGGAACTAAATATATATTTATTACTGGTGGTGTGGTTAGCTCGGTAGGCAAAGGTGTTACTGCGGCGGCTGTGGGCCGCTTGCTTAAAGAGCGCGGTTTCGAGGTCGCAGTGCAAAAGCTCGATCCCTATATTAATGTGGATCCAGGCACAATGAGCCCCTATCAGCATGGTGAGGTATTTGTGCTGGACGATGGTGCTGAGACAGACCTGGACTTAGGTCATTATGAGCGCTTCATCGATATCAGTCTGAACCGGGTATGTAATGTGACCACCGGTCAGGTGTATGCAGAGGTGATCAGCAAAGAACGCAGGGGAGATTACCTGGGTGGGACGATCCAGGTCATTCCACACATAACCAATGAAATCAAGCGCCGTATTGGGTTGGTAAGCAAGACCACCGGTGCAGAGATCGTAATCGTTGAGATTGGTGGCACAGTGGGTGACATTGAGTCATTGCCTTTCCTGGAGGCTTTACGCCAGATGCGCACGGATGTCGGTCGCGAGAACAGTGTGTATATGCATGTCACCTGGTTACCACATATCAGCGCAACGGGAGAATTAAAGACAAAACCAACCCAACACTCGGTGCGAGAACTACGAGGGATTGGTATCTCTCCAGATGTGATTGTCGCTCGATCTGACTACCCGGTTGGAGATGACTTGCGGGAAAAAATCGCCTTGTTTTGTGACGTGGAAAAGCGAGCGGTGCTACCGATGGAGACCACAACGATACTATATGAGGTGTTATTACTGCTGGAGCGACAGGGCACCGGAGAATATCTGCTGAGCAGACTAGGGTTAAAAGCCCGCAAAAAACCGGATTGGTCGGGATGGGAACGCCTAGTATCTGAAGTGAAGCGAGCCAAACCAAGTGTCAAGGTGGCTCTGGTGGGTAAATATGTTGAGCTGCAAGATGCCTATATGAGCGTTCGAGAGGCGTTGAAACATGCGGCACTATCTTTGGGAGTGGAGGTCGAGATTGGTTGGGTACACTCCGCCGAGATTGAAAAAGGACGCGGTTGGGAGACCATCCAGCAAGCGGACGGTATCGTAGTCCCAGGTGGCTTTGGGAGCCGAGGTACTGAGGGTAAAATCCAGGCTGCACGTTACGCACGCGAGAACCAGGTGCCTTACCTGGGATTGTGCCTGGGTATGCAGTTAATGGTGGTGGAGTTTGCGCGACATGTATTAGGGAGTGATGAAGCGAATTCCAGTGAGTTTGATCACTCTACTCCCTACCCGGTCATTGACCTGATGCCGGATCAAAAGGGTATTGCGGATATGGGGGGCACGATGCGCCTTGGGTTGTATCCTTGCGAACTGCAATCCGGCAGTTGTGCGGCAGATGCTTATAGGCAGGAGCGGGTACAGGAACGACATCGGCATCGTTTTGAATTTAATAACGCCTATCGTGAGGTGCTCCACAAGGCTGGAATGCGATATTCAGGCTTATCACCCGACGGGCGTTTAGTTGAGATCGCGGAGCTTGCAGATCATCCATTTATGCTCGGAACTCAATTTCACCCCGAATTTCTCTCCAGGCCTAACCGTCCGCATCCACTGTTTGTCGGCTTTCTCAAAGCAGTCCGTGATAGGGCTGGTGTAAATGTAAAAGTAAATAGCTTGAAAGTTGAAAAGATCAATTTGTGATTTAAATTGCCGTGCATACTTTTGCGCACGAAAAATCTACCCGCCAGGAATCACGCGGCCGGACTTAGAGATGGAACCTATCATTCGTAAAAGGTGATACTATGGAGACAATCATTGAAGATATTGTAGCACGACAAATCTTAGACTCGCGCGGCAACCCCACGGTGGAAGTCGAAGTGACATTGGTGGATGGCAGCTGGGGGAGAGCTGCGGTGCCCTCTGGGGCTTCAACAGGCGTTCATGAAGCCCTGGAACTGCGGGATGGTGACAAGTCTCGCTATAATGGCAAAGGTGTGCTTAAGGCTGTTGAGAATGTTAACACCCTGATTGTCGATGCGCTGATTGGCTGGGATTCAAGTGACCAAAAAGGGGTAGACAAGGCATTGTTGGAAGTAGATGGCACTCCCAATAAGGCCAGGTTAGGTGCCAATGCTATCTTAGGCACCAGTTTGGCAGTAGCAAAAGCCACAGCTAACAGCCTGGGGCTGCCGCTCTACCGGTACATCGGGGGCATTTATGCGCATGTTCTACCAGTGCCAATGCTGAATATTCTAAATGGTGGAGCTCACACTGGCTGGCAATCGACAGATGCCCAGGAGTTCATGGTTATGCCGCTAGGCGCGCCAACCTTTTCCGAAGGGCTGCGCTGGGGGGCTGAAATTTACCATGCCCTAAAATCTGTCTTGAAAGAGCGCGGCTATACTGCATTAGTGGGTGATGAAGGTGGCTATGCCCCAGCGTTAAAAGCGAATGCCGAGGCAGTCGAAGTCATCCTGGAAGCAATCCACAGGGCTGGCTATAAAGCGGGTGAACAAGTGTCAATTGCGCTTGATCCGGCGGCTTCCGAATTGTATGAATCCGACAGCGGACTTTATAACCTGCGCAAAGAAGGACGTAAGCTGACAAGTGAGCAAATGGTGGATTTTTGGAAGACTTGGGTGGAGCAGTATCCCATAGTTTCCATTGAGGATGGCCTGGCACAGGATGATTGGGAAGGCTGGCAGCTTATGGTCAAGGAGTTGGGTGAACGTTTGCAGATCGTTGGAGATGACTTGCTAGTCACTAATCCCGCTCGTGTACGCAGGGCAATTCAAGAAAAGTCTGCCAATGCTTTGCTGGTCAAGCTCAACCAGATCGGAACTCTCACAGAGACTATCGAAGCTGTCGAGACCTGTCACCGGGCTGGCTGGCGGGCAGTCACCTCCCATCGTTCAGGTGAAACAGAAGACACCACCATTGCTGATCTGGCAGTCGCGCTGAATATGGGACAGATCAAGACTGGCGCACCTGCACGTTCTGATCGAGTGGCTAAGTATAATCAATTGCTACGTATTGAAGGAGAGCTGGGTGAATCAGCTGCATATGCCGGATGGGGTGCACTAAGAGGCTGAAGGACAAGCACTCGTTTTATTTGAGTCGACAGAAAAGACCGGTCGCCAGTTTGATAAACAAGAACGACCGGTCTTGGTGTTTAATTGAACTGTTAATCTTCGATATCTTGCAAGCTGGCGGACTCTGGTTCTGCCTCTATCTCAAACTCCTCTGCCTCTTCTTCAAGATTGATCGAGAGGGGGCGCAAGGCTTCATCCAACGTTAATCCCTCTTTACGCATCCCTGGTGTGGTGGTCCCGCAGGCTGGGCACAAGTTCCATCCTAATTCCATAAGTTTGCCGCAATGATGGCAAGACTTCTTAAGCTTGGTATGACATCCAGGGCAAATAATCCAGTTTTCTTTCACCCGGCGATTGCAGCCTGGACAGAGAGTCACATCCTCGATAGCCTGGAGCAAGGCTTCCTCCTCCAAGGTTTGCTGGTATTCTTCTTCAAGTGTCCTTGGTGGTCGCAGGATCAAGTAGACTACTATACCCGGTAAGAACAAAACCGCAACTACGAGGACTGCCAGGATTCTGGCTAACGGATCGCGAGCACGACTGCGGATATCCCGGTAAGTCCACATAATCAGGCTGAGCCACAAAGCAGCCAGAAAAGCGCCGCCCCAGGCTGTCACGATTAAAGCCATATTGCTTAATGCTGTGGGGTCATAGGTCATATTCAGCTCCGTTGCGGGTGATTATAACATTGAGAAATGTAACCCGCCAATCTGGATACAGGCTTCACCATCATTCCTGTGGATATCCTCTAAAACCTGCTTGCTTGAATATGGAACCTGATGTAATATTCACATGAGCATTTTGGTGGGAAATATTGCTTCTTGGTTAATTGGAGGGTCAGATGGAAAGGGAAACTGCAGCGTACCGCATCAAGGATCTGGCCGTAGACGAACGCCCGCGTGAGAGGCTTGAGGTATTAGGGGCCCAATCATTGACGACAGCAGAATTACTCGCGATTTTATTGCGCGTGGGTGTGAGGGGGGAAAATGCAGTGCAGGTTGCTACTCGTTTATTGCATGATTATGGGGGCTTAGATGGACTGCATCGCCTGCCTTTTGAGGAAATGTGCAGCCAACATGGCTTAGGCAAGGCAAAAGCGTCCCAAATCAAAGCCGCACTAGAGCTGGCTAATCGCCTTAATCAAGAAAGACGAGGTGAGCAGCCCTCTATCCACAGCCCAGGGGACGCGGCAGCCATCCTGCAGCACCCAATGAGTGCTTTGGAACAGGAAGAGCTATGGATTCTCCTGTTGGATACTCGCAACCGGGTGATGCGCACCGAATCGGTATACCGGGGTTCGTTAAACTCCTCCCAGGTCAGGGTGGGTGAGCTATTTAAATCTGCTGTCAGGCGCAATGCTGCTGCCGTCATTGTGGCACACAATCACCCCAGTGGAGACCCAACACCCAGCCCAGATGATATTGCTGTGACGCGGGCTATTGTTCAGGGTGGAAAATTATTAGATATTGAGGTCCTGGATCATCTGGTGATTGGAAGAGGCAGCTACGTATCGCTTAAAGAACGTGGTTTGGGTTTTGCGTAAATTGGGATGATGGCTTCAGCTCGTAGTGGGTAGGATCTGAAAATCAGAATACTCGCCGGTTGCTGGCTTCCAGGTAGGGTGTATACCTAATACGTTGGATGAACGTGGTCCGCGTCGCAATTCAGATAGAAATTTGTCCAGGCTTGCTCGCCTACCTTCTGCATGCACTTCTACACTGCCATCCCTCCGGTTTCGCACCCAGCCGCTTAATCCCATTGCCTGTGCGTGATCATAAACAAAATAACGAAAGCCTACCCCCTGAACGCGGCCTTCGAGGCTGACATGTAACTGTTGGAAGTCTTCATCTGGCATAATTGAATCCTCCATATAAATTTTCAAGCGGGCAATTGACCTAAAAAGGAGCCAATGTTTCTTTGTTGTATAAGATAATTGTTTACCTATTAGCCATTCGTCTGGCTGGAAGGCTTGCGGCTTCTAGTGCTGAAGATCAACAGGAGCGGGATCAATAAAACCGCCAGCATCAGAATCAACCAGGGCATTAAATTATCCAAAGCGGAGGAAAGCATATTTTCTCCAAAGGCATCTCTTCGCCATTGGCGATCCAAGCGGGAAAGTGATTCACCGTAGGTAGCTTGTATGCCTCTCTGACAATCCATCCCTTGTGCATAATTTGAGATCAATTGCTGCATGCTGTTGGATCCGAAGCGTTGTAGCAGGAAGCGGGTGAATGAGGTGGCTTCGGCGTATGCCAGATATGCACCAGACGCGTCGCGCGGGAATCCCTGGCAGAGCGATTCAATTGGCAAAAATGCGTCGTTTTGCCTGGCTTTCCCCAACAAGATCAAGTAATCCGGATTTGGATATAACTCTGCGACAGAAGCCAACCCCTCATTCAACCAGACTGGCAGATTATCATAACCAGATCCAAGTTCCTGGTAAAGCAGGATGTGCGTCAGTTCATGTGGTATCTGGCGCTCCATATCCAGGCGCTGCTCAGGTCCACTGGGTAAAGAGAGAAACATGACACCCAGATCCGGGTCAGTATGCGCGCCTACCCAGTTTTGTCCGCGAGATTGTAAGGCTGTACGCATCTCCTGAGCAGTGGCATAGGCGTAGATATCCACCCCATCTGTGAGCTCTCCTTGTAAAAGCTCTTCAGCATTGTGAAGTCCCTCATTGGCGACATCCAACAGATTTTGAGCAAATACTGTATCCCCGCTGTACCAGTAAACGCGGAAATGGTCAGCTTGGCGCTCTTGCCACTCGTAACGGTTATCTGTGTAGAAAAATGTACCACGTGGGGATGTGTAACTCTGCCCATCTGCAAGGATGGCTTCCACCCAGTAGTCCACCTGCGAGAAAGCTCGGATAGGTTGTGCTCCAAGATCATACTCTGCAGTGAGCTTCCCAAAATCGGATACCTTTGCCTCAGTCGAGCGGGTTTGTAGCTCGGTTTCTACTTCGAAAAATATTATTGGTTGTAATAGAGGCAGGGTATCAGGAATCTGGCCATGGAAGATCAGGCGCTCTCCGAAGGCATAATCCACCTCCAAACCGATATCGATAGCCTGCGAACGCGCTCGCTCAAGAGCGAGACCGCTGAGCAGTGAGAGCATGAGCAATAGTAGTCTTGTTTTAACCTTTTGACGCATCTCAGGCTCCCAGGTAAGCCAGTAGCGGTGTAACAGTAATAGGGCTGAAGAGTGTGCTGGTGAAAACAACGGTGGTTACAAAAGATGGCTCTATGTCGAATTCTGTAGCCAGAACGGTCACTACGACCGCAGTAGGCATTGCAGATTCAACAACACCCGCTTGCAGGGCAGAACCCGTCAGCTTGAATATAAAGCTAAAAAGAAGCGCAATCCCAGGAGAGACAACCAGCCTTAACAGGTTGGCCAGACCTAACGCTTTGACTTGTCCCTGCCATTGGGCATGCCCTAACTGTAGACCCAGTAAAACCATCAGGGTAGGTATGGCGGCATTGCCCAGTAAGGTGACTGAACGATCAAGAGGAAGAGGCAAATCCCATTCTAAAGCGTTGAAAAGTAATGCCAAGAACAGCGCGTAAACAGCGGGCACTCGAAACAATCCTAATAATGATTTTTTTATCCCGGATGACCCTAAAGATGAGACAAATACTCCCACGGTATAGACCAGGACTGACATGGTGACAAAATATAAGCTGGCATGTGCCAGGGCGCCTTCTCCAAACGCAAATAGGTTCAAGGATAGGCCATAATTACCGGCGTTGCTGAACATGGTCGTGATAATTACAGCGATCAAAAGATGCCGTTCCAGCTGTAGTGTCTTACCAATCAACCAAGCCAGACCGCCCAACGTGAGGATTACTGCAACGGCAAATCCAACCATGCGCAGGATGGCGTCGTTGCCCAGCTGGCTGCCCGTGATTAGATTGAAGATTAAACAAGGACTGAAGAGGTAAAAGGCGACCTGGGAAATTGGTCGTGGGCTTACATTTAGAAACTTTGAGAGCAGGAAACCACCAGCTGCTGCCAGGAAAATAGGTAGGATGTTGTTTGCAAAGATGGGCAGCAGCGCGTTCAATTCAACAGGTCCCGATCATCCTCGTAATCATCAAATAGTTCACTCTCATCTTCATCATCCTCGGAGAAATCCAACAAGGCGAACATTTCCATATCCTCGGTAAAGGCGAGGTTATCCAGTGCATCTTCAAGCAGTTCTACTTCTTCAGGATCCTCGCTTTCATCGTAGAGAGTTTCAAACGCCTGCTGAACCCCTTCGCCGCCCGTTTGTGATAAAGCCCAGATGGCAGACAGACGCACATCACGATCTTCATGGTTCAAATACTCAAGTAGCACAGGCACTGCATCGGAGATTTCCAGCTCGCCTGCCGCCCGAACAGCCTCTGCTATAACTTGTGGATCATCATTAGCGAGTGCTTCCAGAACCAAATGTTTCCAGTTTTTGTTCGCGGAGCGAGCCATTGCAAAGAGGGCGCTTATCAGCCAATCCGTATTCTCCGAGTAGTAAGCCTGGAGTATCAAGTTCTTCACTTCTTCCCGACTGGAAAACCCGAGCGACTCAAGAGCTCTGCGCCGAACCAGGCTGTTATCTCTGCCATTCACTACCTCAATCAAGGTATCTTCCAGCTGCTTGAGGGTTGGCAGCGGCAATTCCTCGATCTCACCCAAATATATATATTTGCCAAAAGCGGTGGCTGCTGCGGCGCGGACCTCAGTGTTCGCATCCTGCTGTAGCATTTTCAGCAGGGCTGGAATTAAGTCTGGCAGTTCGTAGTCCCACAGCGTCTGAACTGCCAACTCACGCACCCTAGGCTCGCTATCTTCTATACAATAACGTGCCAGAGCTTCAAAGGACAGGGTGTAATCGTTTTCACCAATTTCCTGTATGTCTTCCATCACTGCAATCCGCCGCCAGGCAGGAATTTGAGGCCAAACGGTTTTTAACTCATTCAGATCGCTATGATTTAAGTCTGAAAGACGGTAGGGGTAACCTGCAGGAAGCTGTTTTTCAGCATCCAGCAGTACTTCCAGTAGTCGGTTGATAGGCTGTTCAAGCGGGGTTGACATGAGTCCTCACCCTATCTCTAGGCTTGTTTGCCTAGCGTGGAATTTGAACCGGGTTAACAAAATCTTGCACATTGATGTAAATCAGCAAGATGATTAAGATAGCAAAACCCACGAGGTGAATCAGGTTTTCGTATTGGGGCGGCACCCTGCGCTTAATTAAAATTTCGGGCAAGGTAAACAAAATCCTACCTCCATCCAAGGCAGGAATAGGAAATAAATTAAAGATGCCCAGGGACATACTGATAATCATGAAAAACCACATGGGATTCTGGATTTCCTGGTACACATCGAACATGCCCTTATATCCCAAAGGGCGTTCCTCAGGGGTAGCCTCACCGCGTACCAAGCGTACTGGTATCGCCAGCACAGCGCGCGTGTACTGGTAAGCCAGTGAAAAACCACTTGGGATTGCTCTTGACCAGGTGGTGGGCCTGGTGGGATTGCCCATCAAAATACCGATGGCACCATCCTGTGGAGGCGGATCACGTGGGATTAATGTGACGGTGTTGATTTGGTCACCACGCTGGTATGTTAATTCGATGGCTTCACCCAGGTTTGAATAGATTGTATTTTGCAGGTCATCTACACTGTCTATGGGTTCAGCATTGATTGCCAGCACAAGATCTCCAATATT
>CP070639.1:698231-714860 GCA_020354045.1 Anaerolineales bacterium
TCTTTGAGGATTTCAACGCACTCGCGCAGGTCTGCCAGCAAGGCTTCGACCTTCTCCACCGTCCCATAATTGACCGATACGTGCAGGTTGCGGGGTGAGAGGGGGGTGGAGAACTGGCCTTGCAAGTACCAGCCGCGCTTCTTCATCTCGTCCGCCAGCTGGTAGACGTTGATCACCTCCGAGGCAAAGGAGAACATGCACATATCTGGCTGCCCCAGAACTCGCAGCCCATCAATGGCATTCACGCCCTCGATCAGGCGTTCGGTGGCTGCTTGCACCTCACTTATGATCTGGGCATAGCCCTCTTGCCCCAGGTAGTTCAAGATTGCCCAGGCGCCTGCCAGCGGCCCTCCGGATTTGCTGCTCAGCACGGTGGGGTTGATCAGCGTGTAAGCAGTGGTATCTGTGCTGGCGAAGATCTGGTAGCGACGCAAATCCCTGTCCCGGTAAAGAACGGTGGAGGCGCCCTTGGCAGCATAGCCGTACTTGTGCATGTCTGCAGATATGGAGGTCACCCCTGGGACCGCGAAGTCAAAATCGGGCACCGGGTAGCCCAGCTTGCGCATGAAAGACAGGTGCAGACCCCCCACGCAGGCATCCACGTGAAATAATAAGCCCTTCTCTTGCGCCAAGGCACCGATCTCGCTGATCGGGTCGATCACACCCTGCGAATAGCAGGGCGCCGAGGCCACCAGCAGGATGGTGTTCTCCGTGATCGCTTGACGCATCGCATCGACATCCGCCTGGTAGTTCTGGGTGTTAAAAGGCGTCACCACCGTTTTCAACCCCAGGTAGTGGGCAGCTTTATGGAAGGCAGCATGCGCGGTCTGGGGCAGTACAATCTCCGGTGTGTGGATATCCGGCCGTTCGGCACGGGCTTTATCCCGGGCAGTTTTGACTGCCAGGATGATGCTCTCCGTGCCCCCACTGGTAACATGCCCTACCACACCCGCCTCGCCGCGCAGCAGGTTCGCCACCATGCGGACGATATCCGTTTCCAGCTTCAACAGGCTTGGAAAAACGGTTGGGTCGAGTCCATTCTCGGTCAGGAACAGGTTGTAGGCTTCTTTTACTAGCTGTGCGGTTTCGTCCCCCGGGTTATACACATATGCCCATACTTTCCCGGATTTCCAGTCCAGGTCGTTGGCCTTGAATCCGCTCAGTGTTGCCAGCACCTGTTCTTTCGTCAAGCCGTTTTGCGGGATTTCCATTTTAATCTCCTCTGAAATGACAGGACAAGCTGCCAGCCTGTCCTGCCCTGGTAGCGTTTTGTTCACTCATGATGATAAACCTGCCTCAATCCATCCATGGCAAGCTGTCCAGGTCCACATTGCCACCTGAGAGGATCACGCCAATGCGCAAGCCGGAGAAATCCACCTTGTTCTCCATCAAAGCGCCGATGGGAACCGCCGCGGAGGGCTCGATGAGGAGCTTGGCGCGCTCCCACACCACACGCATGCCTGTAATGATCGCTGCTTCACTGACCGTTATAATCTGGCTGACCAGCGACTGGATGATGGGAAAGGTGTTCTCGCCCAGCGATGTGAGCAAGCCATCGGCGATGGTTTGGGGGCTGATGGATGGCAGAATACGCCCTGCCTGCAAGGAGCGGTGAGCATCATCAGCCAGCTCGGGCTCGGCAGCTACCACCTGGCAGGCAGGTGCCAGTGCTTTAACAGCGATGGCGGTGCCGCTCAGCAAACCACCGCCTCCCACTGGCGCCATGACTACATCCAGGCCTGGGGTGTCTGCAAGCAGTTCCAAAGCAGCTGTACCCTGCCCGGCAATCACCCTGCGATCCTCGTAGGGATGTATAAACGTCGCTCCGGTCTCAGCGAGGATGCCCTGCAAGGTGTGCTCACGCGCTTGCTGGGTAGGCTCGCAATAGGTGATCTGCCCGCCGTAACCAGCCACGGCGGCTTTTTTCACTGCGGGCGCATTGGAGGGCATGACGATATAAGCGGGGATGCCTCGCAGGCGTGCGGCCAGCGCCAGCGCCTGGGCGTGGTTGCCCGAGGAGTGCGTCGCCACCCCGTGTTCTGCTTCTCGATCCGATAGCGAGAAGACCGCATTGCAGGCGCCGCGGAACTTGAAGGCACCAACTTTTTGTAAGTTTTCACACTTCAAATAAAGTTGTGCGCCAGTCATCCGGTCTAGGCTGGCACAGGTCAGCACCGGTGTACGGTGGGCATAGGGTTGGATGCGCTCGGCAGCCCGGCGGATATCCTCGATAGTTGTCATGGATGCTTGCATAGCTTGCGGGTCTTGTTCAGGCAGGTGTAGGCTTTTGCAGGAAGAATCATCCTGTAATAATCAGGCGTTGCCTTATATCTCTTGTGGTATCAGCACCCAGAAAGCAGCGGCAAAGAAAGCGGTCAGCGCTCCAGAAACCCAGAAGAACCAGCTGGATAAACCGCTGGTGAGCGCTATGAACAGGATCGCCAGTGTGCTCAGGCTGTTATCGAAAACAGCGTATTTTACTATATCCCGGTTGCGGATCGGTTCGCGGTAGGCGTACCAGTACAGCAGCGTCAGACCAACCGACACTGCGCCAAAGGTGCGCAAAAAGAAAGGGTCTTCCGGCAGGCTGACCCCAAACAGCCTCAATAATGAAGCCGGTCCCGTCAGGGCAGGCAGACCCCACACGAACAGGACGGCGATGATTTTCAGCAGCAGCACGCGCTTCAACCACTTGAGTTTTTCAGTTGGGTTCATGGTGTCTCCATTTCGTTAATTGAAAGATACCTGCGAATCACCGCATGGGTGGCACGATATTCTTCTCTGGATGGCCTGGGTGACCGAGAAGATGAACACAGATTTGTGCACGGATGTTAATCAATTGCCGGACCAGCAACTTTTTCAACTGAATTGTTGTGCGGTTGACCCAAAGGATAGCGGGACATACACCAGGCGATCACCAGGGATGCCAAGAGTGGGGTGACTCCGATCAGGAAGCGAATACCCCACACTGCGCCGGCGGATTGCACTTCGCTACCAGCCTGGTAGCCCGCTAAGGACATGATCGTGGCAAAAAGCACACCCTGGGCGGAAAAGGCCAGCTTGATGATGCCGCCGTTCATCCCAAAGAAGATGCCCTCGCGCCGGTATCCGTGGCGAGAGGCGTCATCATCGATCACCTCCGATATGATCGGGAAGGGCATGATCATCGAGCCTGCCAGACCGGGTGCTACCAGCAAGGTGCCGATCAGTCCGGTGGTGAAATTGTTTGCCAGCGTGACACCCAAAAAACCGGGGATGAAGATGAAGCTGGCTAAGATCCAGGTGCGGCGATATCCCAGGCGCGGGATAATGGGGCGCCAGATCAAGAGACAGGGGATGGTGAGCAGTATGGGTAAGCCCAGCAGAATAGCCTCAGCATCGCCAGCACTCAGGGTGGTGCCGAAAACTTGCGTGGGGCCTTGAATGCCCAGTGCATATTTGCGCCAGAAGGGCAGCATGGCGGCTAAAACCAACCAGATATATTCTTTCGCCATGTTCGCGCCCAGGAACCAGCGGAACGGCCTGCTGGAGAGCACGATTTTCAAGGAAGCCCACATACCGACGGCGTCATCTTTAATCAAGCCGGTATCCTCTTTAACCCCGATCATTGAGATCAGGTAGCCTGCGGATACCAGTGCCCCCATAATTGCGCCCATCCAGATATAGCCAACCTTGTCGGCCAGGATGGGAGCCAGGATAAAAGACAGCAGCAGGGCGACGGTTGCCAGGATTTCTCGCACGGTTGATAGATCCACCCGGTCGCGCACGCTGGGGGCCACTTCAGGGAAGAGGGCGTTATAGGCGATAATTGTCAGGCTGTACAAGGTATCGAAGATGAACAGCATGATGAAAAAATAAGCTGCCAGGACAAATGGGCTTTGACCAGGAGGTGTCCACAGGAAGAAAAAGGATAAGCCCAACGGGATGGCCCCAAAAAAGACATACGGCACCCGGCGACCCAGGCGGGTGCGCGTGCGGTCAGAGACCTGACCCATCAAGGGGTCATTGACCGCATTCCAAATACCGTAAATCGTCCAGATAACACCCGCCAGGGCGGCATTGAGCCCCAGGATATCGACATAATAGAACTGGATGCGATTGCCAAACACCTGGTAGGCGATGGTGTTGGCAAAGTTGCCCATCGAGTAGCTGACGTGAAAAAGTGTCCGTTTCATATCGCTGTCTCCTCCTCAGGCCTTTAGAATTCACAGCACAGTGATTTTATGCGCACTTGCACGCTTTTGCCCTCGCTTTCCCCCTGTTCAGCGACAGGAGCGAGGTGGGCATCAATGGGTTCCAGGTCGTTGAATGTCAATGGCAACCCTTTGCAAGGGGATGCTGTAAGGTAGAAATGGCGCTCATCTGCAGAGGCAAGGACCCATCCATTCTTATCCATCTTTCTCGGATTACAATTAAGAACACCGGGGAAAGCTAACAGTTGCAGCACATCTCACAGGGGTTTAAAACCTACCAGGCTCGACGCTACTAGATAACTAGCCCAACGAAACAATGTTCGGATGTTGATCCCTTTTACAAAGCTCGATTCTGACCCGACCGAACCAGCCACACGCAGTCTACTCTCTATACTTTGGGTATAGGCTATGACTCCCTGGGTGGGGAAGGCAGAGGTTATTAACGAAATACCCTCCCCGAGATGGTATGCCAGGGGAGGGCAGTGAATCAGTTTGAAACTTAGTGAGACATTTTTATCTCAACAGGGATCTCCGGTCTTGTTGCAGGACGAGACGAATGCTTAAAAACTCACATACCTCGCGGCGGACATACCAAGCACTGCAATGGCCATAAAGAACAAACCGTAGTTGCCTAAGGAGGTCAGCCTTACTCCCAGTGCCTGCAACTCGCTGGCTTGTTCCGGGGTGGGCGGCCCACCCTGGGATTGAATCAGCTTGCCAATGGCACCCATCCGGCCGAAGATGTCACGTACCATGAAGATAACGAGTGCCCAAGAGATCAAGCCAGCCAGGGCGCCAATCGTCAGAACCAGACCGTAGCCGCTACGCAGGAAGCTCAGGCGGAAACCTGACAGGATATAGTACATGGCAAGACCAGCCAGGATATTCAAGGTTGCGGTTCCATAAACGTACGAGGTCAGGCGTGTTTTCTGGACCATGTACTGGCTCACTTTCTGACCGTCTGCACCGCTTGCCCGCACGCTGGGTTGTACGAACATGACATTGAAAAAAGCCGCACCGACCCACAAAACACCGGAGAAAATGTGGACGATGCGCAATATGATCATCAAGATATTCATGAGTGCTCTCCTTGCCGGATTAAACTGACTGTCTGGAAGTGATTAAGGAGAGATATTAACTCGTTTTGGTCCGAATGTCAATAACAACTTGAGGGGATTCTACTGTCCTGCTGCAACCGGGGCAGGGGGCCAGGGGATTTCCACCCAGCGGGTGTAACCGTGCTTTTCCACGTAGAATACCCGCCCATGAGAGGGCTCGACGCAGCCAGCTTGATCCTGCAGCGTGTAGAGCGGTTGGGTAGGACCGATGGGCGTGAAGATAAGCTGACCATCCAGGCAGACCCAGGCTTCAATCAGATACGGTGTTTGGGCGGTCTCATCACCCGCGCGCAGCTTAATTGCATTCCACGAGATAGTCACATTATCCCCCTCCCGGGAGGCCCAGACACCCGTCGGCGGGCCGTAATACGGGGATTGGGGTAGCGGGATGTAGGTCGGCGCAACACTCATCACATCGCCTTTGATATCCATCAAGGAGGCTTTGACCCAGCAAGGGTTATTCCCGCCGATGGCCTGTATCAGGATCCAGGTACCCAGGTCGTTGCGGCCAATCACCTCCAGGTTACTACCCACTACCAGCCCGTATTTATACAGGTAGGGTGCCCCTGGACCATAGCGGCAGTTGGCGCGCACCAGCACCTGGGCGCGCAGGATGGCGTAGGTGGGAGTCAGTGTGGCAGTAGGGGTGTTGGTGGGGGTGGGCGTGATGGTCGCGGTGGGTGTTAGTGTAGAGGTCGTTGTGGGTAGCTGGGTTGGCGTGGAAGTTGCGGTTTCAACGGGAGGCAAGCTCGAGGGGCTGGCAGGAAAGTCCTGCATAACCTGGTTGGCATTGGCGACTTCATAGCAGGCAGAGCTGGATAGGGTCAGAATGATCCAAACCAGTAAAAGTGATCTCAATAAAGGTGAGGTTGACTGTTTCTTTCTCATGCCAGCCGCTATATATTATAGATGGAGTCCGCTAGCTGGCAGGTTACAGTCCTGTTAAGTTGCTGTGCCTGTCTTCTTGATTAACTTTCCCATGGCAAGGGCTTCCTTATCGCCCTTGGCTGGCGATAAGGAAGCCGGTTTGGCAACAGTTTATTTTTTGCCCAGGATCAAACCATGGGTGTAAACCCACAGGATGGATAAGCTAAACCCTAACCATTGCCAGATCATGGGTGTAACGGTGGTCGTTCTGCTGACCACATCCAGCTCGTAGAGGATCATCAGTACAAAGAACACCAGGTAGGCTCCCGCCAGAGAGAAGCTGACTACAGGTAATACCCGTGGCAAATCTTTCAGGGACCATTCTTTCAAACCGATGACAATTTGCATGGGCACAACCCCGAAGAAATAGAGCGGAATCCCGAGTTTATGGATGGTAGGGCCGACGCTGAAGGGCACAGCCGTCATCAGGATGGTTCCAAATGTTGCCAGTGCGCCGATGACCAGGACGGTGTTCCCGAAGGCGCGCCCTGCCCCCAATTGGTACATCTGCAGCACAAGCAAGATCAGCACCATGTATCTCAGAGGCGCTACGATCAGAGTGCCGGAGTTGAAGATCACCTGCGGCCAGCCGGGTGTATCCCCGATATCGCTCAGGAAGGTTGTGAAGGGTGAAAAGTCCGGATGATCGGGCAGGTAAGCCGCTACACTGAGCAGGATCATCAGCACCGCAAAGGTACCCGATACGAGGCAAATTGCTCTGAAGGCTTTTGAAATGCTTAAGTTGGATTGTGTACTCTCTTGTGCTAACATCTTTGTTTCTCCTTTGGTTCTAATAAAGCGTTATTGGATATGAATGTGCCTTGGTGAGGATTGTTGTCAAAGTGATTTGGAAGTTGCTCAGCAAGGTTAAGGATATTTTCAATTTTCCAAACGCACCTCCTTTTTCTTACCTGAACCATCCTGCTCCAATTGCTGCACGCTGACAAGTTCCAGCCCAAGGTCACCGATTTTCGCCAGGATGCCGCGCAGCATGCTTTGGTCCAGTGGAGCAGTCAGCAATGTTTGTCCACAATCGAGATGCTGGATGGTCAGCCCCTCGAACCAGCTTTTCCAATTCTCTCCCAGCAAACCCTCGACGCGGATCTTATAAATGTGTCTGGTCAATGTTGCACCTCTTGCGAAGCTTGTTTCGAAAACCTGTAATCAGTATTGACCAAGATTGGTACCAGTGTCATCACCCATAAGTACCAGACAGGAGTGATCTCATCCTTACTAAAATGCGCGGCATGCGTAAAATAAAAAACCCTCCCGGAAAAGCACCACGGGAGGTTCTGCTGGTGATGGATGGCTGGTTATATCAAGGCTGCCTGATCAGACCGAGCGCTCTGGCCTGGATCACCGCCTGTGTGCGGTTGTTTACCCCCAGCTTGCTGTAAATATTGCCAGTATGGGTTTTGACCGTGTCCAGGGCGATGACCATATGTTGGGCGATCTGGCGATTGGTGAGCCCCCTGGCCAGGTGCTCGAGCACTTCGATCTCCCTTTTGCTCAAAGGCTCAACCAGTTCTTGTCTGAGTTTCGACCTGTCTATCCCCATCCTGGCGAAGGCCATCAGCAGCTTGCCTGTGAATTCGGGCATAAACCCGCGCTCAGCTGCTTTGTAGAGCAGTTGCTGCATTGGTGCGCCATCTTGCAGGAAGAGGGTGTCCAGGAAAACGCGCTCAAAAGACTCGACCTCGGCCGCCTTTAATGCGCGCTCAAGGTATTCCAGTGCTGCCTGGCTTCGGTTGAGCACCTGGTGGGCAAGAGCGATTGTCACGTAAATTTCCAGTATATGCCTGGCATGCCCTTCAGGCTCAGCGTAGGTTTGGATGTTTTCAAGGACCTGTAAAGCCTTTTCTGGCTCATTTTTGGCCAGGTGGAAACGCGCAAGGATCAGCTGGATCACTTCGTGTAACAGGATCGGCAAAGGTGAAGACGACTCAGTTCCGGCGTTTGTAGCTTTCAGCGTGTTAAACCAGTGGGCGACCTCCTCCAATTTACCTGCCTGCAAGTTCAGCCTGGCTTTTTGGGTTTCCAGGCGAAAGCGAGTCACTGTTCCTTTTAAGTGATAAGCGCCTTCCGCAGTGGAAAGCGATTGGTAGGCACCCTGCAGATCACCCTGGGCTTGTAGCAAGCGGGATTGCATGACGTAGGTTTCAACCAAGCTCTTGGCGCCACCGCTCTTGCGGCACAACTCAAGGGCTTTGCCAATGTAGAGCGCCATTTCCACCAGGCTGTTTTGATCCAGGCAGATATTGGCCAGCAAGAGATAGCCAGCCGCGGCGATGGGCAGTGCCTGCCCCGAGTGCGCCTCCTGGAGACTACCTCCAGCCAATTCGATCAATTCACGGCTGGTAGCAGTCGCCGCCCGCAGCTGACCCTGGTGGTATTGGTTAAGTGCCAGACCCTCATAAGCATGGGCCAATAAAAAAGTATTCCCGCTGGCCTCCGCCAGCTGCTTTGCCCGCGTCATTATTTGGGTGGATTGCTCTAGCTTGCCCTGTAAACTCAACCGAAGGCTGTATTCAAAGGCGTACACAATTTCAACCAGCAGGGTGAGCTCTTCTCGCAGGGAGTCGTTCGCGGGGGAGGCGGGCAGCTCCTGGATCGCCCGAGTGGTTTCTTCGAGCACTTGCAGGCATTCTGCGTGCTGTCCATCGAAGAATAAGGCGCAAGCCTGGTAAATGCGCAGACGCAATCGGCTGTGCAGCACGTTGGCTGGCAGCGTTTCCAGCCATTCCAACAAGTTGGTCATCCAGCTATCCAGCAGGCTGGCCTGGGCAGCTCGCTCTGCCAGATCGGCAACCCGCTCCATATCTCCTGCCTGTTGGGCATGATGGAGCGCAATTTGCAAGGTTCCATAGGTCTCGTGCCAGAGACTGGCGCGCTGGTGCAGGTCGGCAATTGCCTGTCTGTCTAGCTGCCCCTGCAGGTAGTCGCGCAACAGGTCAGCAAACAAATGATGGTAGCGATACCAGGTATGTTCGAAGTCCAGGGCGGTGATAAACAGGTTCTCGCGATACAGCCGCCTCAGCATCAGGGCGCTGTCGCTTCTGCCGGTCACGCGGTCACACAGGCTGGGGCACAATTGGGTCAGGATGGAGGTGTGGATTAGAAAATGCAGGACATCGGGCTCCAGGCGTTTGAGCACCTCCTCAGCCAGGTACTCCAGTACGTAGTAGTGGCTGCTTGTAAAAGCGAGGATGAAGGCATGTTTGTCTGTTAAGCCGCGCATGGAAATGGCAGCCAGCTGCAGCCCAGCGATCCATCCTTCGAGGCGAAGATCCAATGCTTTCAGATCGGCCTCTGAGAGTTCCAGGCCCATCAGGGTATTCAAGAAATTTCCGGCTTCAGCCAAGGTGAAACGCAGGTCGTCCCCGCGCAGCTCAGTGAGCTGGCTTCTGGCCCTTATGCGCACAATAGGCAGAGGCGGGTCCGCCCGGGTGGAAATCACCAGGTGAAGCTGGGCGGGCAGGTGTTCGATCAGGAATGCCATGCCAGTATGAATGGGTTCTTTGGAGAGCAGGTGATAATCGTCCAGCACGAGCACCAGGCGCTCTGGTTGGGCGGCGAGCTCGTTGAGCAAAGGTGTCAGCACCACTTCCAAGGCAGGTGGGTCCGCCGTGCGCAGTAGTGCCATGGAGGTTTCACCTACCTGCTCGAGCACAGCTTGGATGGCAGCGATCAAATAAACCCAAAACCGGGTTGGGTGGTTATCATCGGGGTCCAGCGAGAGCCAGGCGACGTTTTTATGTACGCTATCGCTGGCAGCCCACTCGCTGAGCAAATTTGTTTTCCCAAATCCTGCCGGCGCAGAGAGCAAGGTGAGTTTATGACCGAGCTGCAACCCGCTGTCCAGCCGCGCTAACAAGCGGGGACGAGAAACCAGGTTGGAAGAAGATGTGGGAACGTGCAGCTTGGTTGTTAACAATGGCAGGCTGACCATCATAGTATCCTATCATAGACGTGAGACTTGGGGAGGATTCTCAATAGAGGTATGTAGCCAGGACTTTCCCATTGTTCCAAGGGTAAGCATTAATCCAGCGGCCAACCATAAACCGTGGCAATGCTGAGCAAGATTTCCAGTCTTAACAGGCTGCCGCTGGCGCTATTGACCATCACCACGAGGCCTTTACCAAGCTGTGGATAGAACCAGATCAGACTGCACGAACCCCAGGTGCCCCCGGAGTGCCAGACGATTGGGCCCTGGCTGGTGCTTTTTAGCTCCACTCCCAGGCCATAGGCTTCGCTGAGTGGGCTATCGGAAATCTCGATTTGGGATGACATCATCTCCTTGGCCATGGATGGTGAGAGCAGATGACCGCCTTCCCCCTGATAAGCCTGGATGAGGTCGATTATGAAGAGTGCTAGGTCGCCGGGCGTGGCCCACAGGCTACCTGCAGCGTGGAAGGGGAAAATAGCGCGCCCGCCTTGCACAAGCTTACCATCCAGGGTGTGCTCACTGGCAAACAGAGCACGTAAATTTTCTGGGGGAGCGTGGTGATAAGTGCTGAACGCCATGCCAAGACGATCCAGCACCCTGGCTTGCATGAAAGCCTCAAAAGGCGTACCCAGGCGGTCCTCGACCAGCAGCTCTAAGATGGCGTAGTCGGCATTGGTGTAGCGGTAGCTGCTCCCAGGCACATTTACCACGCGCGTCGGCTCGATATCATCCTCCGGCATACCCTCCAGAAGTTGTGCCAATGTCACGCTAGGTAGCTCGTTGCCGAAGGTAATGTAAGCCGGCATGGGGTCGTCAGAACCAAGTTCGGTCAGCCCATCTTTTAAGCCAGCCGAATGGCTCAATAAACGGCGCAGGGTGACTTTTTCCACACGGGTGTATTCATTTTCTGGCACTCGCCAGGATACCAGATCCGAGTTGACATCTTCATCCAGCTTCAACAGACCTTGCTCAACCAGGGTGAGGGCTGCCGCGGCGGAAAGCGACTTCGCTACAGAGCCAGAATTGAACAGGGTCTGGGCTGTGACTGGCTCGTTTTCCCCCGCAGTGCGGGTCCCATAACCTTTGGCCCAGTGAAGCTTGTATTCATCGATCACGGCGATGGATACCCCCGGCACCTGGAAGGCCTCCATGCGCTCCGCCAGGGTAGCGGTTTTGCCCCACTGCGGTTGGCCGTTCTCATCGAGCATTACCAGGCTGTTTTCTACACGGGCGGAAAATTCTTCGTCTAGGGAATCGGCTGGTAGAGACGCGGGTGGGGAGATCCGTTTGATGAGGAGGTAACCGATGCCAGCCAAAATACCTACGACTAGGAAGATTAGTAGGGCGAATCTGGGTATTTTCATTTGTTTTACCTGCTTACTCACCAGCCAGCGATGGAATTTCAAAGCTGCGGTAAATGGCAGTGAAATCGGTGGCATCACCCTGCAGGAATAGCCCTGGCGATCTCATTGTGCCGGCTTCAGGCTGAGTCAGCAAGCCTGGGAAGGATGGCAAGCCAGTCTTTTCTTCAACGAGCAAGAACTGGACTTGGGCTGCAGTGCCAAACTCGAAAGTGATTTCCAGGCCTTCTACAGGCAGGCCATCAAAGCGCAGCCACCACTCCGTATTACCGGCCAGCTCAGCTCTTTCATTGTCCGGGACATGGATACCCAGAAGGGGGGTGTTTGGGATGACGATATATAGGCGGTCGTGCAGCGAAGTGGTGAACCTGACCTGCATCGCCCGGTGGTCGTTCACCCATTGATCCGAGAGCACTTCCAGGTAGGGACCACCCTGTGGCAGCAGAGGGGCCTCACTGGTCAAAATGGAGAATCCCGGAGCCATTGGAAAGAGATCTGTGTAGGCTCGCTGGACTGGGTTCAACAGTAGCTGCTTTTGTCTTTCATCCAATTCTTCTGGAAAGGCGAGCTGAATTCTCTCCAGGGTGCGTGCATCTGTGCGATACCCGCCGATAAAGGCGATCCAATGGGCTGCCTTGCCTTGCGCGTCAAGCCAGTAACCGATCGAGTTGACCAGCGGCGGAGGCGAGTGCCTGCCCACCAGGAAATGCCCGGCGAGCAGCAAACTGAGGCTTACCAGCAAGGCAGCGGAGGGGAGCAGCCAAGGTTTGGGGCTGGTGATCCAGTCCAGGGCAGGCAGCATGGCTGCCAACCACAGAGTCACCACCCCAATCATAAGCCAAAGCATTGTAAAGCCCAGAGCGGTGAAAGCGATGGATACTACCGGAATCCACAAGAAAACTGCCAGGATGGCGCAGGTCAGGAAGCCCAACCCGGAGATGATTTCCCCGTGCGTGTGGAATTGCATGAATAAAGCCAGCAGGAGCGCCAGCGAGCCGAGCCACAACGTCCAGGTGGCTAGATAACTGATCCCGGGCACCAGGATCGTCGCTGCGAGGGTGGCTGGGAACCAGAGGATCAGCGCGCCGGCAGTCAGGTCGAGGGTAGAGACTTTTTGGCGCGCTACGGCTAGTGTAGATACAGTCAGAGCAAGCGCTAACACGAAAAAACCAAACGCGTAGAGATGATCATCACTGAGGTGAGTGCGGACGGCAGAATATTGGTATGCAGGATGTAAAACGAGCAGGCCTCGCCAGAGCAGGATGGTTATCCCCAGGCTGAGTCCCAGGCAGAAGAGTGCGGTCAGGAAACCCAAGCCTGTGCCTTTCCAGGTCAATTTACTTTTGTAGAAGCCATAAAAGAGCGTTCCCAAAAAACACAACCCTGCCATGATTGCCAGCGGCACAGCCCAGGCAACTGGATAATGCACCAGCCTGCCCAGCACCGGAAAGAAGGTCTGGTCGGGAATGTCTGTTTCCAGTATCGGCTGATCACCCAGGTAGCGCACCAGCGCCAGAATTTGTTCCCCGGCGTGTTGCAGGCTGGCAGGATTAACGATCTCGGGGCGATCCAGGGCGGTATGGATTTCTTGCGAGATGGTGGTGCCCAAACTGACACCAGGTATGCCTGTTGGTCCAAACGGAATCAGGTCACTATCACTGGCAGGGAAGAGGTGTAATGGCAGTGATATGTAAACTGGCTTTTCAGCGGTACGGGCCAAAGCCTGGACCCAAATTCCGTTCCCCTGGATTGTTTGGGCGAGGCCTGGTGATCCAGCCCTGATTGTGTCGACATTGATCACCCGCTTTATCTCTTCGAACCAGGGGTGTTGAGCAATAAAGGCGTAAGTACCAAACACGCCGGGTTCTTCCCCATCCGTGAAGAGAAAAACCACATCCTGCCGCAGGGCCGGGCCTGCTTGAAGGGCGCGCAGCAGCTCCAGGAGGATGACGACGCCAGAGCCGTTATCGGCAGCGCCAGGTCCGCCAGGCGTGGAGTCGTAATGTGCGATTAGCAGGAGGGTGCCATCAGGCTGGCTACCAGGCAGACGGACGAGAATGTTTTCCACAAAACCAGCGGAGATGTATGCCGATTCTGGACCCCAGAGGCGCAATCCGAAGGTGTCCTGCACCTGGGGCACCAGGTCGAGTTTGCGGATTTCATCCAGGAGATAATCACGCACCTCGGCGTGAGCTGGAAATGCTCCCATGGGGTGGGGATCACGAGCGATGATTTCCAGGTTCTGCATGGCTCTGCCAGCGGAGAATTCTGTCGCCGGGGCATCCGCGGACAACGAGGCGGGAGGCGAGATCAAGTTATAGGCGAGAAATATAAAGCCGCCCAGGATACACAAGGCTATCACTGGGAGAAGAAAATTTCGATTCATCGGATTTTCCTTCTGCAGTTCTCAAGGTAAAAATATCCTGGATGGCCCGGGAACATCATTTTGCCCAGTTAGGTGGTTACATGCTCTGATCGAGTGGCTTAGCTGTGGCTCGCCGGAGGTACAAATAAGTCCCACTTGCCAACATAAAGATACCAATCACAAGCAAAGCATATGTACTTAACACACGATTGTTGTGAAGGACGAACCCGGCCAAGATGACAATGGCAGCAGGGAATAACATGAAGATGGATTTGTTTTTCTTGATCGCGTAGAGGAGGGTGCCCAGACCAAACAATGTATAAGCGCCTGTGATCACCAGCTCGACTCCCCAGCGGACCAGGAAACCAACTTGTGGTGCCGGGTAGTCTGCGAACGGGATGTGCTGACTGGTGATGACCAGCGAGGGCTGAAGCCAACCCAGCTCCTGGGGGCAGGGCTTGATCCAGCCAGCCATGAAGCGCCACTCGCCCCGGCTGGGGTAATCCGCAGTTTGACCAGCACGCAAACCAAAGTGCAGGTGTGGATCCAGTGGATTTTCCACACTGCCGCCATTTTCGTCCGGGTCACCCAGGTATGCGACTAAATCGCCCTTTTTCACCTCTGTGCCTGTAGCCAATTTCCAACGGCTGGGGCTGAGATGTCCATAGAGTGAATACAGGTTGGCCTGGGGGTGGTCGATGAGGATCAGCCAGCCATAGCCGCCTGCCCTTCCTGAGAAGCTGATCCGCCCGTCTGCCATGGCGTAGACGGGGGTCCCGGGTGGTCTGCGGTAATCTTCGGCGGCATGAAACTCGCGCACCGGGAAGTTAAAACAGTCTTCAGCACCAGGGGGACATTCGTTAGAGATGCCAAACCACCCGAAGTAGAGCGTTTCGTCTACAGGTGACTCATCGAGCGGAAAACGGAAGGCTAGACTATTATCCTCGGCAATAGCGTTCGCCTGCAATAGCCCCACGGGGGTGCTTGAGGGGCAGGTTTCTGGATACTGCGTTTTGCAGGCTGCCAGCAGCAGAGCTAAAAATATAAAACTCATCCACAAGCGTGGGTTAGGCATACTTGCTTGCCTTTTTTTGATTTTTGGTTGCCTCTATCATGGTTTTACAGCGTTGCTTCTGCCATGCATATTTGATTGAAATACTTTACTCTTGCTAGCTGACCTTCTCTACGATCAGCAAGAAATCGACCTGGGTTTTTGGAAACCAGGTGACATTCGGAATGATGGCAATAATCTCGCCCTCCAGGTTGTTTAAAAATTGCTCCAGCTTAGCCTGGTCACTGGTCATTACGATGTTAAAGTGATGGACACGATATTTTGTTGACATATCAGACGACTCCTATTTTTACGTACCCTCTTACACATTTGCTAACATAATTGACCCACTTTTAATGTACACGTAAAACCCCCCGGGCGCATCTGGCACCTGGAGGATTTTATGCATAGGACAACAGGCTTATTTTCTTGAACCAGATGCGCTTGCCAGCCCAGTTCTATCATTTTCTAATACAGGCATAAGACCTGGCTCAGACCCACTGCTAACCACGGTCAAAGCTGCCCTGCTTTGCCGCTCTTGCGATTTAAGGATAGAATATGGCGATTCCTTTTGCCCATTTGAGGTAATAATGCAATTAATCATCAACGATCAGATATACGAGGTGGCGGATACGCCCGACCGGCCATTATTGTGGATCCTGCGCGATGAGCTGGGTTTGACAGGCACCAAGTTTGGCTGCGGGATCGGTATTTGCGGCTCCTGCACCGTTCACCTGGACGGTGCCACCACGCGTGCCTGCATAACGATGCTCTCGGCTGCCCAGGGTAAAGCCGTGCGCACTATCGAGGGGCTGGCTGAGATCAGTGCGGATGGGGGCCAGGCGCTGCACCCGGTTCAGCAGGCCTTCCTGGATGAGCAGGTGCCGCAGTGCGGCTGGTGCATGCCAGGGCAGATGATGACCGCGGCGGCGCTGCTGGAGCAGAAGCCGGATCCCAGCCCAGAGGAGATCCGCCAGGTGATGGACGCAGTCTACTGCCGCTGCGGTGCTTACCATCGCATCCGCAAAGCGGTTGGGCGCGCTGCCAGACAGGGAGGTGGCTGATGAGCGATGGCCCTGAACCTGTGAAACGAAAACGCCTCAGCCGGCGTGATTTCCTGATCATGCTCGGCGTGGGGGCAGCGGGAGTGTACGTGGGCGTCAAGCTGGGCACCCCGCCCCTGCGCCTGCGCCTGGCTGAGTGGCTGGAGAATTCAGGCGGCCCACCCACCAATATTGATGCCTCTCCGGATGCCTGGTTCCAGATTTTGCCTGATAACACAGTGGAGCTGTACCTGCCCAAATCCGAGATGGGGCAGGGAGTGCATACCGGTTTGGCTCAGATTGCCGCCGAGGAGCTGGAAGTGGATTGGGAACAGATCAAGGTCTTCCATGCAGCCAGCGACCGCCTGGCTGACCCGGTTGGCACTTCAGCCAGCAACACGATCTCAAGCCTGTTTACCCCCTTGTTGGAGACGGCTGCCACCCTGAGAGAATTGTTGCGCGCCGAAGCCGCTCGCCAACTGAGCGTGCAGAGCAAAGAGCTGGTGGTGCAGAATGGAGTGGTCAGCATGAAGAGCAACCCCAGCCAGCAGCTCACCTATGGGGAACTGGTTCAAAACGCGAGCCAGTGGGAATTACCCAAAGATCCGCCACCACTCAAACCACC
>CP070639.1:714960-731417 GCA_020354045.1 Anaerolineales bacterium
CGAAAAAGAGATAGGCAATAAAGGGCGCACCTAAATATCCTTATAGCATATCAACGTCACAAAAACGTGACAATTAAGGCCTTGCAGTGCATATGAGTAATCCGGCGAATATTTCGTGATTCTGAGGGTGTAAATTCCCAGCAACTTTTATCTTGCACCAGTTGCATTGAAGATTTAATTTCGCTATAATGAAGGCGGAAGCGCGTTTATCTTTCTAAAGAATAACCTGCCAGCAAGCCATCCAATATCCCATTCATAACACGTCGCTAAAAATGCTTCCAAGAATCTGTCGCTAAATTGGAGGTCATATGCCTCATTTGGTGCTTTCCTTGTTGGGAGGCATTCAAATCAACTATAGATTTGCAGATTATATTCAGCTTCGTACGAATAAAGCGCGTGCATTGTTAGCTTACCTAGTCGTTGAAAGGGATAATCCACATCGAAGAGAAGCGCTTGCAACCATGTTGTGGCCCGATCGGCCTGCTCGTGCGGCTCGGACCAGCCTGCGCCAGGAACTATATAGCCTGCGAAAGGTATTATCAGATCGCGACTCTGAAAATCCATTTCTTTTATATTCCAATCAGGAAATTCAATTTAATTTAGAGAGTGACCACTGGCTTGATGTCGCAGATTTCTTGTCTCTAATCAATACTCATAGGTCCCACCATCCGTACAACAATTCAGTCTGTGAGGATTGTTTGAAGAAACTTGAGGCTGCTGTAGAGCTCTATAAGGGAGATTTCATGAGCGGGTTTTCTATACCGAACTGTCTCTCCTATGAATGGTGGCAACTAAACCGCCAGGAAATCTACCACCAGGCTGCTATTTATGCATTAACAAAGCTGGTTGCCTATTATGAGTCTCAGCATAATTACTTCATGATGAGCAGTTATGCACAAAAAAAGGTTGAACTTGAACCCTGGCGAGAGTCCGCACACCGACAGCGGATGCGCGCCCTGGCATTAAGCGGCCAACGTGGTCAGGCATTGCAGCAGTATGAAACCTGCCGGAACATCCTTATTCAAGAATTAGGCGTGGAGCCAGAAGCGGAAACCACACGATTGTACAATCAAATCCGTGATGTAGGGCTTTTGCCAGAGTTTGAAACAGTGAGTAGATTAAGCGAGCAGACATCTTACGTAGCAAACGAGCAAGCTCGTCAGTGTTTCACTCCGTCAACCACAGTAAAACGTGTTTCTGAAAAAACTCAACATGAGCAAAGTTTGCCGGGCTGTCAAGCTTCTAGAACCTCCTCAGCAAAAAATCATATTTCTTCTAAACCGGGTATCATCATGGGGGTGCAGTTCCTGATGCCAGGTGGATCCCCTACAAGTGAGATCAGCAGCGGGCAACCCCTGTGGATCGAAATTAGATATTCGACCAGACAACCTGTCCTGGACGCAACCTTTGGGTTGTCGATCGTTTCTCAAGATGGGCAAGTGTGTTTTGAAAGTAGCACCGAGGATGCAATCAACAGTCCCCTAAACCTGAATGGTGCTGGGAAAGTGAGATTGATAATTAAACGCCTGGAACTGATGGAAGGCCAATATGATATTGACATTGGCTTATTCCAGGCAAAAATGCTATCTACCTATGATTTTGTCAGATATCCTCAAAAATTATCCGTGCTGCCCCCACTCCAGAGCAGAGCTGTTCTGCATCCACCACACTGGTGGGAATATATAAATACGTGTTCTGTCCAAAGTGAGACTAATAATGAGCCGGACTCGGACCGAAAGCCTACAAATTTTGTCCAATCTTAGCGTATTTTTCTCCAAGCCAACCAAAGGATTAGAATATCAATTACAGCCACTAGCGCGATACTCATCACAGATAAGATCTCTTTCAAGGCTGGATAGCTGTCTGGGATAATTGAGAAGGCCTGAAATAAGAGCCCAACCAAAAGCGCATCCACGATTAGTAGCGGGTAGAACGCAGCAACGATCAAGGCCAATGGTTTTCCGACCAGTTTTCCCTTCGAAGCCCGGATTTGGGATATAGCCGCCAGCCCAAATCCGGTCGATGCGAACGGGGAAATAATCCCAAGAGGCAGGATTGTGAAGCGCATCAGCCATTGCCACCAGGTGATTTCAGGTCGACCTGGTGATGGCGCTCCGCCGATGCTGGATATGGTCGTGCTGCTGACTGGAACAAGCAACAGGATTACCATTATTATTCCAAAAGGCAACAGTATCCCACCTACAACTGCCAGGCGGGAGACCTTAGGTACAACGCCTGTGTCCCCATCCGTGTCTGGGTAAAAAGATTCTGGCGGGTCCATTTCTGCCAGTACAGTTTCAACAGCCTGCAGCGAGGGACGGTCGCCATAAGCCTGTAGGTTTGTATCGATATGTTCTCTCAGGTCGGCGATGATCGTGTCTGCTTCTTCACGACTGATCCCGCCTAGCTGAGAGCGCACAGCTTCGAGATACTGATTGATACGTTTTTCGGTGACATCAATTTGTGTCATGGGAATTCTCCTTCATAGACATCCATCATTTATGATTGCGAACGGATCTGCTGAATGGTTAAGTTCAGCTGATCCCAGTATTGGTTCATTTGTACCACTCGGACTTTGCCTTTGGGTGTAAGGCTGTAATACCTCCTGGGTGGCCCATCTGGGGAGGAAGCTTTGCGTATTCTGGCAAAGCCTTCTTTGTTTAATCGGGCCAGGATCGGATAGACAGTGCTCTCGGTCACCTGCATACCTACGAAGGTATTCAGCATTTGAATGATTTCGTAGCCATAAGTTTCATGCTGGTTGAGGATATTTAATGTCAGATACTCAAGCAGCCCTTTGCGAAGTTGTGTAATCCAATTGTCCATCGTCCATAATCCACTACTATGTTTTGCGTAATATGTATTATTGTACACCGTTTTGCGTAGTAGTCAAGGGTGATTTGGATGAAATCCTGAAATTGATATCGGTTTAATTGCTCAGCGGATCCTGAAAAACACTCCCATGCGCAGCAAGGGCAGCAGGTTGCTGTAGTTATCCGTCCATAAGCGGGGATCGGCTACCTCTTCTGGCATCTTTCTTGCGCTGATCTGAATGTCTGGCAGCCGAAAGAATTCTTTGTTGTTAGAAAGAAGCACCCAGACAGCGGCGTAACTGCCATTATCGTTTGCCGGGCTGGCGATCAAAACTGGCTCGAGCTTATAGAATCTACCTGCTGACTGAACAAGGGGAGCAAGGTCGAGATAGCGGTTCGAGATATGGATTGCCAGAACTCCCTGGGGCTTTAAATGTCGTAGATAAAGATCGAAAGCTTCTAGAGTCAATAAATGAATAGGGATGGCATCACCACTGAATGCATCCAATGCTAAAATATCAAACGCCTGCGTTCCATCTTGTTCGAACTCTGCCTCCAGAGAAACTCGGGCATCCCCCGAAATGATGTCGAAAGCTGCCGGTGTATCCTTTAAGTAGCTGAAATAGTCGCCCTCTCCCAAGGCCAGGGATATAATTGCTGGGTTAATCTCGTAAAACCGATAGATATCACCGTTTTTTCCGTAAGCAGCTAAAGTACCAGCACCAAGGCCCACTACACCGATCTTTAATCCCTGAGTTGAAGGGTTGTGCTCAACTAACTTGGGATAATTTGCTAGTGCCAGGCCGATTCCGCTCCTGCTCCCATAATAGGCAGTGGGGATTGTTCGCCTATCTGGCTGTATGTATTGGGAACCATGGGAGGTGATGCCATGGCTCAAGCTCAGCGCCTCCAGTGGTGGTTCCCCCAGAGTGATCTCCCGCACGCGAATAACCCCGTAAAAGTTTCTCTCCATGACCATTGCGCTCGCAAGGATGTTTTTAATATGGTTTACGAGGACAAAACTGGTTATGCCTAAAAATACAAGAGCCATCGGCGCAGCCACCCAGACTGTGCGATGGTGAAAAATCGAATTCTTGTTCGTGATCAGGAGTACGATGAATAAAAGCCAGGTAAACAGAACAGCAAAGTGAAGCTCCCAATAACCCTGAAATATGATTGGGGCAACCAGGTTTACGAATAATCCTCCCAGTGCTCCTCCGAATGATATGAACAGGTAATAGGAAGTTAGATATTTCGGATCTGGTCTCAGTCGGTAAAGCTCACCATGACAGGTAAGTGTTGCTGCCAGCAAAAATAGTGAAAATATAACCACCTGAGGGAATACGCCAATGATCGTCGCATTATCCAGGGCGTAACTGAGCAGCAATGAGGATCCCCCCAGTAAAAATAGATACGTGGACTGCAAATACCATTTATCACCCGAGAAGGTGATGGTGAAAGATAGGAGATAAAGAGCAAGTGGTAAAACCCATAAAAAGGGGATTACGGCGATCTCCTGGGTGATCTGGTTAGACACTGAGAGCAACAAGATCGAGGTACAGGCTGGAAGAGCCAACCAAAAAAACTTCTGAAACCGCGATGGCAGATGATTAAAGTGTGGCGGTGCAACCTGAGGGGAGTCATCAGCCACCATCTTCATGTTTTTATCGCTGGACCGGAACATTTTTATGGAGAGGTAGAAGCACAAAGCTGTGAAAGAAATATATGCGAGTGACCAAATCCCGGCTTGCTGCCTCAGTGTGAACATAAATTCAAATATTAGTGGGTAGCTGATCAGAGCGAGAAAAGAGCCCAGGTTTGAGATCGCATAAAGCCTGTAGGGTGAATAATTTGAGGTCAGGCGTTTGACCCAAGCTTGCAACAATGGGCTGGTGCTGGCAAGAATAAAATAAGGAAGGCCAATGCTCACCGACAATATGACAATAATCCTGATAAGCGGCATACTTGCATCCGGTGGCTTCCAGGAACTATCGGGAAGTAAAGGAGTGCCCCAGAAGAGGGTCGAGGTGAGCAGAACAATTAAGGAAACGCCCAACAGGGCCAGATGGATTATTATTGATCTTTTCCCGCCGAGAACAAGTTTGTGCGCATAGCCATATCCACACAATAAGAGCATCTGAAAGAATACCAGAGCGGCAGACCACACTGCTGGTGTGCCGCCAAACCAGGGCAATATATAGCGGCTGATGAGCGGCTGGATTTGGAAGAGCAGAAATGCGGATAGGAAGGTTGTGACCGCGAACAGGGGGTGGTCTACAAAATGACTTTTCTTCATGTGCGAGTTGTAATTAGGGTCATGGGTGAGAGAGTAATTATTGCTTATTCACAAACCACATGTTTTTCGCTATTGCTGCACCTGAGGGTTTTTAGTTTACCATGGAGACAGTCATGGATTAGGTAGCAATGTTATCTTGGAACTCAAAATCGATATTTTCCATTGATAGTTTTCCGGATTGTGAAATCTTATACTTGACTTTAATTGTCATTTTCGCTATTGTATATTCAAGCATTAATTTCTGCGCAAGCTGGCAAAATCACAGAGCATAACCGCCTCAATTCGAAAGGATAACACTAAAACTTATACTGCCTACTGGTGCAGACAAAGGTTTCATGATTCTGCTGGGAAATTCCCCTACGGAGAATCATGTACAGATTTGTTTCCTGTTAATTTGAAAGGAGTATAAGATGGAGTTCACTTTTAGATACAAAATTCGGATGGCATTTCTTTTTGTGGTGTGCTTTTTCTTGCTTTTGACGCCACTAGGAACGCTGGCAGGTACGGTTGTTCAAACAGCTAATACCGGCCCATGGTGGGAGGTGGTTCCAGAAGAGGAAAACCCTTCTAACTTCTATGATTCAATTCTTTACTCTGAAATCGCGCCGAAGCTTCGTGAAATCGAGGTTAACAGCAACCGCGTCAAAGTGGATGTGATCGGTCAGTCTGCTGGTGGACGTAATTTATTCCTGGTAACCCTGTCAGCGCCAGAGGCGATGGGTCGACTGGGCCAGTACCAGGCTATCCGCCAAACGATGCTGAAGGATCCGGCTAAAGCCCAGGAAATGATTGACAAATTTGGGGATTTCAAAGTACCAGTCTTTATCAATGGCAGCATCCATGGAGGCGAGTATACGGGAACTGATGCGGCTATCCGCTTGATCGAGACGCTGGCTTACGACGATTCTGAAGAAGTCCAAACAATCCTGGATAATGTGATCCTGCTGGTGAATGTGGTGCAGAATCCCGATGGGCGCGTGATGGGCACCCGTTCAAATGCTAACGGCTTCGATGTCAACCGTGATTTCTTCACCCAATCGCAACCCGAGAGCCGGATCACAGCCCGCATCTTCACTGAGTGGAACCCGATGGTGGTGTTAGATCTGCATGGGACTATCAACCCGATGCTGATTGAACCGTGCACACCGCCGCATAACCCAAACTACGAATATGATCTGTACATACAATGGGCGTTAGCCGAGGCCGAGGCCATGGAAGCTGAATTGTTCGCACAGACCGGCTTTGCTGCCCAGATACCCTATCGGGATGATGATTTGGGATGGGACGACTGGCCACCAAGCTACACGCCGATGTATGCCATGTACCATGGAGCCTATGGACATACCTTGGAGACACCATACCGGGATGAGCGAGGTGTTGACGCTCATTATTGGGCTTCCTGGGGTGCTTTAAAATTCGTGGCTGCCAACCGAGAGGCTATGGTGCATGACCAGATCGAGATTTTCCGGCGCGGATATCTGGACCTGTTGCAACAGCCCATTCCACCAGAACTGTTGCCTGAGTATCCTCAATACCAGGATCTGCTGATCCAGGAATTTCCTGCGGCGTATGTCATCCCTGCTGGCGCTCCATTCCAGGTCAGTTCCCACCAGCCGGCTCGCCTGGTAAACTTCTTGCTGGATAACGATGTCCAGGTGGAACAGGCCAGTCAAGGCTTCACCCTGGATGGGGTAAGCTACCCAGCTGGGACATACATCGTCTGGCTGGACCAGCCCAAGCGCGGGCTGGCGAACGTCATCCTGGAAAATGGTCTTGATCTCTCGGATATTCCGGGGCTGTACTTCTACTCACCACCATCTGTCTGGAGCCATCCCCTGTTATGGGGAGCCAGGCGGGCGGTGATGGAAGAGAAAATGGCTTTGATTACACATCCAATCAACAATGCCGACCCCCCACGCGGCTCCTCCGAAGGCGGTAAGGCAAATGCTTATGCCTATCTGCCAACCAGCATTGCTGCAATCCAGGCTACAAATGACCTGCTCGAACGTGGCGCTGCTTTGGGGCGGGTAGCTGCGCCTTTTATGGATGCGGGCCGCCAGATTGGAGCCGGAGCAATCATTGTGCCTCCAAACCCATCACTGGCAAACGAGCTGGCTAACGGTTATGCCCTTGATGTGTATGCGCTCAAAGAGTTGCCAACTGAGGCAGTGCCCTTGCAAGAGCAGAATATCGCTGTGTGGACCAGTGATGTAGGTGTTTTCCACGCCCTGGAGACGCTCGGCTTTGAATACGATGAGGTTTCAACATCGGATTTGAATGCCGGCGAGCTATTAAATTACGACGTGTTCATCAACCATGGTTTACGCTGGAGCAGCCTCAATCCTGCCGGGCGGTCTTCATTCCTGAGCTGGTACTCAGCCGGAGGAAACTACATTGCTCTTCCAGACAGGGGGCGGGCGATAGATTTTGCGGTCGACGCTGGCTTAGTGAACTTGAATTATGGCTACATTGATGGCAATGCAATTTTCCAGGCTGACTATGACCCCTCCGACCCGATCGCGGCAGGCTACCAGCCGGATGGTTATGTATTCGTTTACCGCTCCGTCTGGTTCACGGATTGGGAAGAATCTTTAGCTGTCTCGGTCAGTATTGATGCTGGAGATTTTCTCGTATCTGGATTCTGGCCATTCTGGCAGACCAGTGGAGCTAATGGTATGCCGATTGTCCTGCACAAGTCAGATGGTACCTCAGATTTAACCCTAATTGGGTTTGACCCGATTTTTCGAGGTCATCCAGAGGATTCCTTCAGACTGCTGGCAAATGCTATTTACAACGGTCTCGATTAAGCCTCTGTGCGACCTTCGCTGGATGAATAACCAATTCAACCCGAAGAGAATCGCAGAGGGAGAGTGATCCTTATAAAAATTCCTGCCCCCGGTGAAGCTAGAAGAATGGGCTTGCCGGGGGTAGGATGTTAATAACGCTTGAGAATTTGTTGAGCATAGTCCGCCACACTGTATCGCAAAGCAACAGGCTCAATGACCTCAATGCTGCCTCCATAACCCAGGATACGCTGGCGAGCTTCCTCAAGTGTGGAAAATGGCAGCTCTACTACATACCAACCATTCTCAGATGAGGTGTTGATCGTTATTTGTTCTGAGTGATGCTCCTGGAAGTAGCGTTGAAGGGCAGGATGTATGGAGGGGGAAACCAGCGCTTTGACCAGATAGCGTGGATGATCGGCAGCATACTCCTGGCACCACGCTGCCCAAAACCTTTCGAGATCAAAATCATTTTTTCGGATAAATCCTTTAGCCAACTGAAAAACCTCAAGGATATCCACCACCCGTATCACTCTCATTAAAGCGCGGCACTTGCATACCAGATACCAGCTGCTCTCTTTAGCCACCAGTCCATAAGGCTGCACAAGATTCTCCAATGGTTCGATCCAGGGTGCCCCCATGGGCATATAACGCACACTCAGCCAGCGGGACTGGAATACAGCCTGCTGGATTGTCTGCAAGTGGGCAGTTGATTCTTCCCTGTGTGACCAGGGTTTCCAATCCAGGTAAATACGCTGGCGGGCTTGCTGTTCGTCCATGCGCAGAGAGGCAGGGAGTGCTGCTGCTAATTTCAAGAAAGCACTTTTTAACTCCTGGTCCGCACCCAATTGGTCTAATGGTGACAGTGTGCTCAGCATAAACAGGGCGCGCACCTCCCTTGAATTCAAGCCGGTCAAAGATGTCCTGTAACTTTCCAACAGAGCTATGCCTCCACCTGGGCCGCGTTCGGCATAGACAGGTACGCCCGCAGTGGATAAGGCTTCCATATCCCGGTATACTGTCCGTGTCGAGACCTCCAACCTTTTCGCCAGCTGTTCAGCACTTAGCTTCCCGTGGATTTGTAGCAACAATAACATCGATATCAACCGATCTGCGCGCATATGATCTCCTTATCTGGCTTTATTTTACCGGAAATACATGACATTTGATGTCAGGTATAAGTGCTAAGATGGTATTAAATCGAACTTAGAAAAAGTGGAAGGGCGTAATGAACACAATTGATGTGCGTATTGTTAAGTTGGAAGCCATGCGAGTTGCCAGTGCTTATGGATTTGGGAAAACCCCTGAACTCATTGCCCACCAGAAAATGCTGGCTTATGTGCGTTCAAAGGGTTTGTTCGATCGAGAGGAAAATTACCACTCTTATGGATTTAATAATCCAAATCCTTCAGAAGGCAGTCCGAACTATGGTTATGAGGTTTGGGTTCAGGTGCAACCTGATATCCAACCTGAGGGGGATATTAAGATCAAAGATGTCCCTGGCGGTTTATATGCTGTAACTCGTTTTCAGGGTATAAGCAAAATCGGTCAGGTTTGGCAGGATCTGGTCGCCTGGCGTGAAGATAGCCGCTTTAAGAAAGCCCACCACCAATGGCTTGAACATCTGCACAACCCATCGGAAACCGACCCGGAGAATTATGTGTTTGATCTATATCTGCCGATCAGGGAATAATTTTAGCGAAAAAAACTGCTCATATTTCGCAAGCCATTTGAATTAGTTTCTTATCAATAATTTGGCAACTGCTAAATGAACTGCGGGCGTAGTTTCTATATAACCACGCCCGCAGTGTTCCTTGTTTAAGAATTAAGGCCAAGGAATCTGTACCGGGTCCGTATAGCCATGTTTTTCGACGGTATACAACTTTCCCCCAGATGTTCCTGAGCAGCCCTGCTCGTCTGTGAATTCATATTTTGGTTTGTCCGTTTGTACCGCAATTGAGATAAAAGCACCATTTTGACACACATTCGCCTCGATCAGGTAGCCACGATCATCATCCTCAGTCATCCAAACTGGTTCCCAGGTGACCGCGACCAGATCACCTTTGCGAACTGCCTGGACTTTCTTAGGTGATTCGTAAAGGGTGGAGTGGGGCAACAGCGTCGTTACCACCGGCATGCTGGAGACATTTCCGCTGACCTCAGCTACTGAGGCGGCCATCCAGCAGTGTCGGTCAAGGTTATCAGGTTGGATCCAGAGCCAGGTGCCCGTATAATTGCGTCCCTCCACAATACCCCGGTCACCCGCATACAAACCATGCGAGTAAAGGTAGGCTTTACCAGGTCCATAGCGACAGAATGCCTGCATTAAGACCGTCACCCGGGGGCCATCCGCCGTGGGGGTGGGGGTGACGGTAGGCGTTGGGGTATTGGATGGAGCCGGTGTCATCGTCGGAGTGCTAGTTTCTGTCAGTGTTGGTGCGTTAGTATGGGTTGGACTTGAGGTCGCCGTGGGTGGCTTCGTGGTCTCAGTAACTAAACTTCCAGCTGAAAGGAGTGCGCCTTCATTCCCATCGAGTTGCGAGATTAGCATTGAGGGGGTGTTGCAAGCGGATAGGCTCAAAACTATCGCTACCAACGACCCAGTGTAGTAAACCATGAAACCGGATAAGCGTTTATTAAGCGTGCAAAATGACAATGATTATTACCTCTCAAATTTGATTATTTCTTATTGAACCATTTTAACCAGAGAATTGCCACTCGGTAAATGATACACATTGGTCAAAATCGTGAAGGTTTTGTTAACAATTTGGATCTCTGGGTACATCTCCCCAGCTAATTTTATCTTATCAAGTTGTATAAACCATCGTGCTTACAGTTATGAAATCAGATGTATATTGGTGAATTCCATTTATCTATTGGCGCACATTCATTCGAGCATCGTAGTATACTGTAACTAATTATCGTCTCGGTTGAAATTTGCGCGACCTTTAGGGGCAGAATTGGAGGTAGTTGCGATGTCGGAAGCTTTAGAAATTTGGGAAAAACCACACTCGCAGGAAATATCAATGCTGCTTGGATGGAGACAGTGGGCTGATGCTGGATCTATCTCCTCGGGTTTACCCGCTTACCTGGTGAAACAGCTTGGGGCAAAACAAATAGGCAAGATCAGACCAGATGGTTTTTACTTGTTTCAGTTTCCCGGGACTCATGATCTAGTCCGTCCAGTGGTCAGGTTTAAGGAAGGTTATCCGGAAGCGCTTGAAACGCCAAAAAATGAGCTTTATTATGCTGGGAATGATGCTAGAGGTTTAGTGATTCTCATTGGTGACGAACCTCACATGGATATCGAAAATTATGTCCGTGCTATTTTGCAATCCGCCCGAAATTTGGGGGTAAAGCGCATGGTGAGTTTTGGTGGTGTCTACGGAGAATTGCCGTATGAAAAAGAACGCATGGTTTCCTGCATTTACAGCCAACCGCTGTTGAGAGAGCAGGTTAAGGACCTGGCTGTTAATTTATCTGATTACCAGGGAGGAGCGAGTATAGGTTCGTACCTGTGTAGGCGAGCAGGAGAGCAAGGTATAGATTATTTTGGATTCTATGCCTTCGTGCCTACCTATGATTTTTCAGGAATAGCAAAAATTAATAATGCAGTTAGAATTGAGAATGATTTCATGGCCTGGCTAGGCGTTATGCGGCGTGTGAATTATCTGCTTAAAATCGATTTTGACTTAGCTGATCTTGAACAGAAAAGCCAGCACCTGGTACAAGTTGTGGATGACAAAATGGATGAGCTTGATAAATCCTCCCCTGAGCTTGGCGTTAGAGATTACTTGCGCCGCCTCTCAGAGGAATTTAATGAAGTTCCTTTTGATCCGCTTAACGAAGTATGGGAACAAGAGCTAAAGCGCCTATTCGATAAATACGATACTGAAGGTTGACGCATAAGATGCTAAAAAAACTATTCCCCTACCGGCATGGCAGGGGAATAGTTTACCCGGGCAGGTTGGTTGGGGGGCTTTTGGTCTCAGGCTATTGTGGAGTCAGAAGACCAGAACCAGCAATAGCAGGAGAGGAGCAATGCAGACCAGCAGCACCAACCCAGCCACGCCAAGCCCTACCAAGGCTCCTAAAATACCAGCCAGCAAACCAATCACAGCTCCAATCAGGCCAAAGACTAAACCAATTGTCCCGCTGATGATTCCAAAGACTAGTTTTATCAATCCCATTTTGACTCCTTTCTCTTGTCTATAGTGATATACGCCTGTACTTGTAAATAGTTGCGCGATTTAAGTGCAACAACTTCATCTTAGGAATATCAACAAGAATGGGTTGGCGATAACATAGTCTCATCATTTATGCATGCTATAATCCGGAAACCATGATACTTGTTACCGGTGGGACCGGTTTTATTGGTAAAGCTTTGGTGCGAAATCTGGTTGAAGCCGGTCACAGCGTGCGAACCTTGATCCGCCCCTCCTCAAAATCACCTGATTTACCGCGCGGTGTCGCGGTAGAGGTGGCTGTGAGCAGCCTGGATGATCAGCGTGGATTGCGTGCGGCGATGGTTGGCATCCACACAGTTTACCACCTGGCAGGTGTCGAGCAGCGAGGTGCGTATGCCAGCCTGATGAATGTTGACATACTCGGTACTCGTGGTATTGTCCAGGCGGCTGTTGATGCTGGCGTGGACCGTTTTTTTTATCTAAGCCATCTGGGTGCTGATCGTGCTTCCGCTTTTCCGGTTTTAAAAGCCAAAGCTATTGCTGAAGAATTTATCCGTCGCAGTGGTTTGGATTACACAATCTTGCGCACTGCTATAATTTATGGACCAGGGGATGGTTTTACAACAAGTCTGGCAGGAATTATCAGTACACTTCCCTATTTCTTCCTTGTGCCGGGCAATGGTCGCACCCAGTTACAGCCGCTTTGGGTTGAGGACTTAGTCACCTGCCTGACCTGGGCTCTGGATGATAATAATACCCGCAACGAGCTGTATGAGGTGGGTGGACCGGAGTTCTTCACTTTCATACAGATTGTTGAAATGGTTATGCAAGCGATCGACATTCGCCGCCGTTTGTTTTTTTTGCGACCCCCTTATCTGCGGGGTATCACGGTTGCACTGGAAGCGCTCTTCCCAGGACTACCTGTTTCGGTCTACTGGTTGGATTATCTGGCGGCAAACCGCACCTGCGCTCTCGATACTGTTCCGCGTATATTTAACCTGATGCCAGCTCGATTATCCCAACGCCTTGAGCACTTACGCGGTCATAATTGGCGCCGTACCATGCTGCGCACAATATTCCGCAGACGAGCCTGAAATTGTCTGCTTCCTTTATCATAGGGAATTACGGAGTGATGTTTTGACTGTCGCAATACGCATATTGGAAAATATTGAAGACATGGCACTGGTCGAAGACCTCCAAAGACAGGTTTGGCCTGGAAGTGAATTGGATGTAGTTCCAGGACACTTACTATTGACCGCTGCCCACAATGGAGGCCTGGTTATTGGTGCCTTTGACACTGTAAGCAAAAACCAACCACCCGCCCTGGTTGGTTTTGTATTTGGTTTTCCCGGTCTATACTTTACTCCGGATGGACCGCGTCCCAAGCATTGCTCACATATGCTTGGCGTTGAACCCACTTATAGGAACCAGGGTATAGGGTTTTTATTGAAGCGTGCCCAATGGCAGATGGTCCGCCATCAAGGACTGGATAGCATAACCTGGACCTTTGACCCACTTCTCAGTCGCAATGCAAATTTGAATATCACCAAATTGGGGGCGGTTAGCAATACCTACCTGCGGGAATTATATGGTGAAATGCGAGATGGATTGAACACAGGCTTGCCTTCAGATCGTTTGCAGTTAGATTGGTGGGTAAATTCACGTCGCGTTAACCGCCGGCTGAGCCGCCGTGCGCGCCAACCTTTAGATCTGGCAAATTACTATGCAGCTGGGGTTAAAATTGTTAATCCTACTGAGGTGATCGATGAGACCTGGCCTGTGCCAGCTGAAGAAACCTCTCTACCTGTTCTGGAAAAGCAGCCTGACAATGACCCACCTGCCATTTTGTTGATGGAAATCCCAGCTGATTTTCAGGCGCTTAAGGAGACTCAACCCTCGCTGGCACTCCATTGGCGCCTGCACACACGCAGTCTATTCGAAATCTTATTTCAGTATGGCTATCTGATCACTGATTTTATTTACCAACCAGGAAAACACCCACGAAGCTTTTATGTCCTAAGTTATGGAGAAAGTACCTTATGAAAATCGAGCGCGTGAACCTCTATCATTTGAGGATGCCGCTGGTTTCGGCCTTTGAGACATCTTTTGGACGCATACAATCGCGTGACTGTATCTTGCTGGAAGCCTTTACAGACGGTCTGGTAGGTTATGGTGAGTGTGCAGCTGACCGAGATCCAGGATATTCCTATGAAACAACCGGGACAGCCTGGCACATCTTGGAAGAGTTCATCGTGCCGGCCGTATTAGGTTTAGAACTTACCCACCCGTCGGAGCTTCATCGTCGGGTGGCGCATGTACGGGGTCATGCCATGGCTAAAGCGGGTTTAGAACTTGCTTTGTGGGATTTGTGGGGAAAACTTGAGGGTAACTCTTTACGCGCGATGCTGGGTGGCCAGCGTGGAAGTGTTGAAGTGGGTGTCTCAGTCGGCTTGCAGTCCTCCCCGCAGCGCTTGGTTGAGGTGGTGAATGAATACCTGGAACAAGGCTACCAGCGGATAAAAATTAAGATCAAACCAGGGCGTGATATTAAGGATGCACAGGCTGTGCGTCGCGCTTTTCCAGATATTCGGTTGCAGGTGGATGCCAACTCGGCTTATACGTTAGAGACTGCCACAGCGCTGAAACCTCTGGATATGCTCGACTTATTGTTGATTGAGCAACCCCTGTCAGAGGATGATTTGTGGGACCACAGCCGATTACAGACTCAGTTATTAACTTCACTTTGCTTAGATGAGAGCATCTTATCTGTCCGACACGCACGCCAAGCCTTAGAGATGGGTGCCTGCCGTGTGATCAATATCAAGCCTGGCAGAGTAGGAGGGTTGACCATGGCGCATGCAATCCATGATCTGTGTCATTCTCAATCCATACCGGTATGGTGCGGGGGTATGCTGGAGACTGGCGTAGGGAGGGCAGCTAATTTAGCTCTTGCGTCATTGGCCGGTTTCACCCTGCCTGGTGATATCTCTGCCTCGGATCGTTATTACAAGGTAGATATCACCCACCAGCGTTTTGCATTGAATCCTGATAGTACTATCACGGTACCTACAGAACCAGGTTTGGGTGTGAGCATCGATCACTCAGCTTTAAAGTCTTTCACTATAAAGAATCTTACTCTTTCCTAATCACAAGTAACCTGCCACAACACTATGAAAGCAATACGATATCAACTTTAGTAATTTCTATCTTATGATTGGGCAAGTTATAAATGATAAGTAAGCAGGAAACCGGGGAATTTATGTAAAATAATTTGCTTTTTTACCCTGCTTACGCTATACTTTTCTCAGGATCACAGGAGGCGATATGCGTATCTATGATATTTCATTGACCATTTCTCCCACTCTGCCCGTCTGGCCTGGCGATCCCAGGGTGGTATTACAGCGGGAAAGAAAGATCGAAGAAGGTGAGAGATCAAATGTCAGTCGCCTAGAGATGAGCGTTCACATGGGTACACATGTGGATGCTCCCTACCATTTTTTAGGAGGCGATGCGCCGACAGTTGAGCAATTATCGCTTAAAGACTTAACCGGCAGGGTTTACTTACTGCATTTACCTGATATTGATCTAATCACTGCACAAATCCTGGAAAAAGCTGAGATTCCACCGCGTACCCGGCGTATTCTATTTAAGACGCGAAATTCAGACTATTGGGCCAATCAGGTGGTGGATTTTCAGACTGATTTTGTGGGGCTAAGCGCCGATGCCGCCCAGTACCTGGTTGAACGAAGTATCAAATTAGTGGGAGTAGATTATCTTTCAGTTGCACCATATGATGCAGTTGAGCCTACCCATCATATCTTACTCAAAGCAGGTGTAATCATCGTGGAAGGACTGGATCTTTCTGGAGTCTCCCAGGGACGCTACACCATGCATTGCCTGCCGCTGAAACTGGCTGGCTCCGATGGTGCCCCGGCTCGGGCGGTCCTGGTTGGGGTCTGAAAATAAGGGGGAGCGGGCCTGAAAAATAAATAGAATTGTCGATGGACTTGCAGCAGGGGTTGGCTTGCCTGTCAAGATTAGCGGCATTAATTCTCGTGGTTTCTTTGACAGGATGTAGTCCTTCTACTGCCCCTCCGTTAGCCGAGAGGCAGGCAAACATAGTCCTACTACTCAGAAGTAGTGCTTTTAATGATGGGGAAATTATCCCCAAAAAATACACTTGCGATGGAGAGGACATTTCACCCCCACTTGCATGGACCAGGGTGCCTGCTACTGCCCAAAGCCTGGTTCTAATCGTGGATGATCCGGATGCACCCATAGGAACGTGGGTGCATTGGGTACTTTTTAATATTGACGCTCGGTTAAAAGAGCTGCCTGAGGGAGCTACCGGGATTGGCGTGGAAGGTAAAAATAGCTG
>CP070639.1:731517-747926 GCA_020354045.1 Anaerolineales bacterium
GATATGGTTGTTGTTGAATCAACTCCTGACAATTTCGGAAGGGTAGCTGCCCAAACTGCCCGCCAGGTAATTCAGCAACGTATACGTGAAGCTGAACGTGATGCGCAACTAGATCACTTCAGCAAACAAGTTGGTGAGATTGTTAGTGGTGTGGTTCAAGCAGTCAATTACCAAGCTGTAACCATCGGTATGGATATGAAAGCAGAGGGGATCATGCCTCGAAATCAACAGGTGCCTGGGGAACGATTTCGCGTGCATGATCGCACCCGGGCTCTTTTAGTAGAGGTGAAATCAACACCCCGTGGACCCCAAATCATTCTGTCACGTGCTCATCGAAATTTTCTTCGCCGTTTATTAGAAAATGAGGTCCCAGAAATTTATCACGGGATGGTAGAAATACGTTCGATAGCGCGTGAACCCGGTCAACGTTCGAAGGTTGCTGTGGCAGCATTACAACCAGGCGTGGACCCAGTCGGAGCTTGTGTTGGGATTCGTGGTGTCCGAATTCAGGCGATTGTTCGTGAACTGAGTGATGAAAAAATTGATGTTATTGAGTGGAATCCCGATCCTGCTGGTTATATAGCCAAAGCGCTCAGCCCTGCACGAGTGACAGGGGTTTACCTGAACGAGCATGCCAAAGGCGTGAAAACCGCCACCGTGGTCGTACCGGAGAACGAATTGAGCCTGGCTATAGGTAGAGATGGTCAAAACGCCAGGTTGGCGGCCAAGTTAACCTCTTGGCGTATCGATATCAAGAGCCTTCCGGAAGCAGTCGCAGATGCAGTCCACAAACTTCAAAACGATCCTGAATATGCTGATTTGTTGGAACAAGAAGCCGAGGTTATGCCACAGATCGAGCAGATCATGGCAAAGAAAGCAGAGGGCAGACCTGTTACTCCAGAGGAATATCAATTACTGAGCCAGTTCGTGGATCGGGTAGAGAAGGGCTTGATCCGGCAGCGTGAAGAAGAGCGTAAAGTGGAGGATGAGCGGCAGCGAATCGCTCAAGCTCAAATTCCGGATGCAGCTTACAATATTCCTGTAGAGGAATTGGGTATATCCTTACGTTTTACCAGCATATTGGGAGGCTCTGGCTATACCACTGCTGGTGATTTAATGCTCCAAATGGAGTTGGATCCAAACATGATCCTGGGCTTGGATGGAATTGGTGCCAAGGCAATGTCTGAAATTGAAGAGGCACTTGCCAATTTGAGCTTCCCCGCAACGGAAGAAGAGCCCGTGGTTGAAGAAGTTAGCCCTGTGGTAATAGAGGAAACAGAAGCAGAAGATGTCCTGGAAACCCAGGAGATGGTAGAAGAAGAAATAGTCGCCGAAGAACCGCTTGCTGAAGAAGTGGTCGCTCAAGAGGTGTCACAAGATATCGAGGGAGTGGAAGTTAGTGTATCAGAGCCAATTCTTGAGGTCGAAGTTGTGGAGGCGGGCGAACTTGAGGTTCAAGCAGAAGCTGAAATTGAGGAAGCTGAAGAAGAGCAACCATCTTTCGACGAGCTATTTAAATGGCGTCCAGATGATATCGGTGTAGTTGAGATCGTTGATGAAGAGGAAGAAGGCGACGAAGAAGCACGCACAACGAAGAAGAAAAAGAAAAAGAAGAAAAAATATGTGGAGATTGAGTACGATCCTGATCGAGATGTCACTATAGCAAAAAAGAAGCGAAAGCGTGGTGGTCCTGGTGATTGGGATGATGAATGGGAATACTAGTTCGCTTAAATTTGAAAAATGTATTGGAATGGTAAAAAAGAAAAAACCAGTTCGAAAGAAGCATATCCCTCAACGTACCTGTGTTGCATGTCGGGAGGTATTACCCAAGCGAGCGCTTATCCGGGTTGTTCGAACACAAGATGGTATCCGAGTTGACCCAACCGGCAAATTGAACGGACGAGGCGCTTATTTGCATGACCGTCGTGAGTGCTGGGAAAAAGGGATCAAGGATTCGCTGGCGCATGCTTTGAGAACGAAACTGGAGCAGGAAGATCTTTACCATCTATCAAATTATGCTAACCAATTGGCTTAGCTGGTTCCAAACAATAATAGGGAATGGTCGACTCCTGATTGTTTGAACAGAGCTTTGGTCAGAGGCATGCATAAAAATCATGAAGATCAAGTAAATGTCAGAACTTGGAAAAAAGAAACATTATCTCTCTATAGCTGTTGCCTGAAAGATAGTAAGTAACCAAAAACGTAATATGAGCGTCTTAGAGATAGCTATTGATCGGTGGAACTACATAACAACGGAAACAAACATGAATAACTGAATTTCCTGGTTCTGTGTTCCACACTCGCTCATAGAGGTATAACATGGATAGAGAGCGGATTTTGGATGAATATTGGAGAGGTGCCTTATGAGCGATAATGGGCATAATACGAAAACAATTGAATTGCCCGCCAGTATTTCCGTTAGAGATCTAGCGCAAAATATTGATGCCAGTCCCATTGAAGTTATTAAGACTTTAATGGCTAATGGTGTAATGGCCAACATAAATCAGCTGATCGATTACGATACTGCAGCTATTGTTGCCGCGGAAATGGGGTATGAAGCCACACCAGAAGTTCCCGAAGAAAGTGCTGAAGCCGACGGAGGAGAAATTCCCCTCTGGAGACAGGTGATTGCGGGTGAAGATACGTCAAAATTGACTAATCGTCCACCTGTTATTACGATATTAGGGCATGTTGATCATGGTAAGACAACCCTGTTGGATGCCATCAGGCATACTAACGTTGTAGAAGGTGAGGCTGGGGGAATAACGCAGCACATTGGAGCATACCAAGCAGAACATAATGGCAGGGTGATAACCTTTTTGGATACTCCTGGTCACGCGGCCTTCACTGCAATGCGCGCTCGAGGAGCGCAAGGTGCGGATATCGTGGTCTTGGTAGTAGCAGCTGATGATGGTGTTATGCCTCAAACGCGTGAGGCGATTGCGCACGCCAAGGCAGCGCAGGTGCCCATTTTGGTGGCATTGAATAAAATTGACAAACCAAACGCAGACCCAGATCGTGTAAAACAACAATTGGCAGAGGTCGGTCTGGTACCTGATGAGTGGGATGGAGACACCATTTTGGTACCAATATCGGCGAAGAAGAAGATGGGTCTTGATGACCTACTTGAAGCTATTCTGCTGGTTTCAGATAACACCCAGATCCTTGCTAATCCAGAGGGCAGAGTGATTGGAACCGTGATTGAAGCTGAAATTGACCGATCGAAAGGTGTGTTGGCAACTCTACTGGTGCAGAATGGCACGTTAAATGTGGGAGATGTGGTTGTGGTTGGAAATAGCCACGGTCGTCTCCGTGCCATGTTTGATTACCATGGTCGTCAAATTAAACGTGCAGGACCATCAACACCGGTTTCTGTAATGGGTTTAAATGAGGTGCCGCAAGCAGGAGATCTGTTCCAGGTTGTAGATTCCGATCGGGAAGCGCGTGCCATAGTACAAGAGAGACAAGCGACCAAACAAGTGGAAGCCGAGGCTACCAAAGACGCTGTGTCTCTGGAGCAGTTATTCGACCGGTTCCAGGCGGGGGAACTAAAGGAACTGCGACTGATTGTGAAAGCTGATGTACAAGGATCACTTGAGCCTATAGTCTCTTCGTTGAAAGACATTAAAACCGGTGATATTGGCATTAATATTTTGTATAGCGAAACGGGGAATATTGGTGAAAATGACGTGATGTTAGCGTCTGCATCCAAAGCGATCGTAATCGGGTTCAACGTACAGGCTGATGCCGCAGCTCGGCGATTGGCGGAGTCTGAAGGTATCTCAATAAGGTTATATGATATTATTTACCGCCTTACGGAAGACATAGAGAAAGCACTAAAGGGCATGCTGGAACCTGAATTGCGAAAGAAGGTAATTGGTCATGCCTTAGTGCAAGCAGTATTTCGAATCTCGAAATTTGGTAATATCGCTGGTTGCAGGGTTACAGATGGGGAGATACGGCGAAATGCTCAAATACGAGTAATCAGGGATGATGAGGCGATCTTTGAGGGCTCAATCGGTTCGTTAAAACATCATCAAGACGATGTGCGCGAAGTACGACAGGGTTTCGAATGCGGTATATTAGCGAAGGGTTTTGATGATTTTGAAGAGAATGATGTTCTAGAATGTTTTATCATTGAAAAAGTCCCAATGATGTAATTAATCGAAGGATTGGGTTTGTAAATACGGGTCATGAGGTAAATTTGGTTTCCATAACAAGAGCGCAGAGAATCGCTACTCGCATTCGCGAAGAACTCTCAGAGATGTTAATACTCGAAATTTCCGATCCACGTTTGAATGGTGTTTCGATTACGGACGTTAGAGTTGATCGTGAATTGGCTTACGCGGATATTTATTTCTCAGCTATTCAGGGATCAGAGATATCCCAAAGTATTCTCGAGGGCTTTGAACATGCTCAAGGCTTCATCCGACGGGAATTAATGCATCGTGTTGATTTGAGGAGTTTTCCCCGCTTACGGTTTCACTGGGATCCAACATTCGATCGTGCAGAGAGAATCGATCGATTGATAGCTGAGCTAAATGAGCAAGCCAACACTTCGGATAACCAAGAAGAAACAGATGAAGGGTGAGGCTTTTACTGTTCTAGGTGAGAAAATTCAGCTTGCAGGTCGAATCTTGGTGGTGTCTCATATTCGACCTGATGGCGATTCTATTGGCTCACTCCTCGGGTTGGGTTTAGCACTTCAAAACGCGGGTAAAGCAGTGCAGATGGTATCACCCGATGGTGTCCCAGAGAATTTTAAACATTTATCGGGTTCCGATCAAATTCAACAAAACCCAGATGGTGTTTATGATTTAATTATGGCACTTGATTGTTCCGACTTGAAAAGGGTAGGCAAGGTTTTAGATGATTACACCATTCCTGATGTAAACATTGACCACCACGTTACCAATTTAAATTTTGCGCGGTTAAATATTGTAGATACGCAAGCCGTAGCCACAGCGGAAATTCTGGTGGATGCCCTGAGTTTTTTGGAAATGCCTCTAACTGAAATATGCGCATCGGCTTTATTGACCGGCGTCATTATGGATACCTTAGGTTTTCGAACGCATAATATGACACCTAATGCAATGCGGGTTGTGGCAAATTTGATGGAAGCCGGTGCTAATTTGCCAGAGTTGTACACGAAGGCATTGTTACAGCGATCTTTTGAAGCTGTGCGCTTTTGGGGTGAGGGATTGACTCATGTTCAGCGGGAGGGAGGCATTGTTTGGACATCACTTTCCATGGCGGAACGTGAGATCGCAGGTTATTCTGGTCGTGATGATGCGGACTTAATTAATGTCTTGACAAGTATCCAGGATGCAAAAGTGGCATTAATATTTGTTGAACAACCGAACGGAAGTGTCAAGGTGAGCTGGCGGTCGCATCCGGGGATTGATGTCTCTCGAGTTGCTATGCGGTATGGGGGGGGAGGGCATCCCGCCGCTTCTGGGGCAGTCATTACGGGAGAGCTTGACGATATTCAATCGAGTGTATTAGAAGAAATGCGAAATCTTGTTGTGGAAGAGAAAGTATAATACTTTGATAACACGATGGGGTCTCTAATCTATGAATAAGGATCAGATAAAAAATATAGTTTCGGGCGTCCTGGTACTGGACAAGCCTATTGGATTGACGTCGCATGACGTCGTACAGATCGTCAGACGGGGGACTGGTATAAAACGAGCTGGTCATACAGGAACGCTTGATCCACGGGCTTCTGGGGTGCTGGTTGTCTTAATTGGTCCAGCCGTTCGGTTGAGTGAATACGTATCTGCCTCTGACAAACGTTACCAGGCTACCATTCGCCTGGGCAGCTCAACAGACACATACGATTCGGAAGGTGAGATTACCTCAACCTCGATGTCCTCGAGCTTGGAGGATATCACTGAGGAGGAATTTGAAGAAATCCTACAACAATTTGTAGGTGAAATTCAGCAAGTTCCACCACCGTATTCTGCGGTAAAGGTTAAGGGGCGAAAAGCATATGAGATGGCTCGTAAAGGTGAAGATGTTGAGTTAGAACCCAGGACCATCCATGTGTACAGCCTAGAAGTTTTAGAGTGGGCACCGCCGGAAGTGGTTGTTGATGTATATTGCTCATCCGGCACATATGTACGCTCGCTAGCAAATGATCTGGGTGAAAAATTGGGAGTGGGAGCCCATCTAGTGGGTCTCCGAAGGACTAAAAGTGGGCGGTTTACATTAAGAGATGCAGTACCTCTACGACGATTACAGGAAGCTTTTGACGTAGGGGAGTGGTATCGTTACTTAATACCTGCAGCAGAGGCTCTAGCTGATTGGCCAATGGTTGAACTAGACCCAGACGAGGTAGAGTTAGTAAGACATGGACATCGGATAACTGCGGAACCTGGATCAAATGGCTGGGCGCGCGGGGTCAGCCAACAGGGTGACCTTGTCGCCTTATTGGAGGTTGATACTGAGGCACATGAATGGCAGCCTCGTAAAGTGTTTTTCCAGACATAACTTCATCTCGATTCTCTATGCAACATTACAAGTCGTTAGAGGGAGTACACCTGGAAAATTCCTGGCTGACGATTGGCTCGTTTGACGGTGTACACCTGGGGCACCAGGAAATTATTGGACAATTAGTGCGCGAGGCGGAGATTGAGGGGACACATGCCGTCGCACTAACTTTTTACCCACATCCCGCCATCATACTGGGAAAAAGAAGGGATACACATTACCTGACAACTCCTGATGAGAGAGCTGAAATTATAGGTGGCATGGGTGTTGATTTTGTAATAACCTTTCCTTTCAGCCAGGAGACTGCAAATCTGAGTGCAAGAGCATTCATTTCACGACTTCATGAGCATTTAAGTTTTCAAGGATTATGTGTTGGTCACGATTTTGCATTGGGAAAAAACAGGGAAGGTGATTCTCAGACTTTGACAAAGCTGGGAGAGGAGTTCGGTTATCGTGTCAGGTTTGTCGAGCCAGTTAAAAATGACAATGTAGTTGTATCTTCAAGCAGGATACGAGCAAAAATACTTGAGGGAGAGGTTGAACAAGCTGCTAAATTCTTGGGTAGAGATTATCGGATCAAGGGAAGGGTAATTCCTGGGGATGGTCGAGGCAAGACGCTTGGTATTCCGACTGCTAATCTTGAGATATGGTCTGAACAAGTAATCCCAAAGGCAGGTGTTTATGCTACCAGGGTGAGACATCGTGAGCAGATACTTCTGGCAGTAGCTAATATTGGGATAAGACCAACATTTGAAGAGGCACCCGTATTGCCGAGGGTTGAGGTGCATATATTGGAATTCTCTGAAGAAATTTATGGGGAAGAGATTTATATTGACTTTGTCTCTCGCTTACGGGATGAACTCCGATTTTCAAAGGTTGACGCGCTCATAGAACAAATCCAAAAAGATATCGCACAGTCAAAACGTTTGCTCGAATAGTTGCTGTAGATTTAATTTACCATCAAACAAAATTTTGGTAAAAATCAACTAGAGTATGCGTATAGCCAATTATGTAATTCGTTCTAGTCTAAAAAGGATATCTCAAAGCCCATATTTGGGTAATTTGGTCGGGATTCTCAATATATACTATAATTTCCCTGGGGCTAATGCCCAGCGAAATTCGTAGGAAAATTTGTTATGTCTCATGAGGAGTTCAGGTATGCAACAATATCTGGATTTGTTAGCTGATATTCTAGAGCATGGGGTTGTCAGACCAGACCGAACTGGCACAGGTACAAAATCATTATTTGGCTACCAGATGCGCTTTAATTTGGAGAATGGTTTCCCGCTACTTACTACAAAAAAGCTACACCTAAAATCCATAATCTATGAACTGATCTGGTTTCTCAATGGGGACACCAATGTCAAATTCCTTCAAGATCATGGTGTACGGATATGGAATGAGTGGGCCGATGAGAATGGGGATTTAGGACCCGTATATGGGGCTCAATGGCGTTCCTGGCGTACCGCTGATGGTGTGATTATCGATCAAATCTCACAACTCATAGAACAATTACGAAGTACGCCTCACTCCAGAAGATTGATAATCAGTGCGTGGAACGTGGGTGAATTAGACCGTATGGCGCTGCCCCCTTGCCATGCATTATTCCAATTTCATGTGGCCGATGGTAAACTTTCATGCCAGCTATACCAACGCTCTGCGGACGTATTCCTTGGGGTGCCATTCAACATAGCTTCCTACGCATTGCTAACCATGATGATTGCTCAGGTTTGTGGTCTTGGATTTGGTGATTTTGTACACACCCTTGGTGATGCTCATCTTTACCTGAACCACATCGAACAAGCCAAATTACAATTAACCCGAAAACCATACCCCCTGCCTAAAATGAAGATTAACCCCAAGGTGCAATCGATATTCGAGTATAGCTACGATGATTTTGATTTATTAAATTACCAGTATCATCCGCACATTAAAGCAGATATTTCGGTATGAAGATCTCATTGATAGTGGCTATGGATGAATCAGGCGGGATTGGGTTTCAAGGAAAATTACCCTGGCGACTATCGACAGATTTAAAAAGATTTAAGCGTCTCACAATGGGTCACCATATTGTTATGGGGCGTAAGACATATGAATCGATCGGTAGAGTGCTGCCTGGTAGACTAATGTTGATTGTTACACGCAACCCATCCTTCCGTGCAGAAGGTAGCCTGGTTGTACACTCGCTCGAAGAGGCATTACATGCGGCAGAAAACGGGAAAGAGACAGAAATATTTATCATCGGTGGCGGTGAGGTATTTTCTGAGGCGATCAATCTGGCAGATAGAATATATTTGACCCGTGTCCACGCGGAATTACCTGCAGATACATATTTTCCACTATTTGAACCTTCTCTCTGGCATGTTACTGAATTGCAAGAGCTAGACAGTGATCCAGATAACGAGTTTGCTCATACTTTTATGGTTCTTGACAGAAAAAAGCAAGGTACTTTCTCTAAAAATCTTTAATTTTCCTATTTTCCTTGACAAATTGCCACATTTTCGTATAATGCTGCAAACTGAAATTATAAAAAGACTGTGAAGTGGACTAGTAAGCCTCAAAACGACAGCCCAGAGAGTGGAGAAAAGGTGTGAGCTCCACCTGTACGCTGAAGCCGAATGGACCATAGAGTTGCAGGATGAAAGGGAATGTTCCTGAGTAATCTGAGCCGGATTTGCCACCGTTATCATGGCTGTGGGTATAAACTCTAATTTTAGAGCCGTACCCAACTGAGTGAGGCTGGCCTCGTTTCCCGTCGCATCACCGACGGGATTTTTTGATTAATCGAATTGTCAGCTTAACCGGGGTGGTACCACGGATGCAAAACACATTCGTCCCCAATGGGACGAATGTGTTTATTTTTTATACAAACTTGATGGATTAATAAGGAGGAAGAAATGTCTACACAAAACCGTTACCAGCTCAATGAAAATGATATTCCCAAATTTTGGTACAACATAAATGCGGATATGCCTGTCCCACCAGCACCGGTACTGCACCCACAAACCATGGAACCAGTGACACCGGATTTTCTAAATGTCCTTTTTCCGATGGACCTCATCTTGCAGGAAGTAAGTACCGAACGGTATATCCAAATTCCTGAAGAAGTGCTTGAAATATATAAGATTTACCGTCCGACACCCCTGCTGCGAGCCCGTCGCCTGGAAAAAGCCTTAGACACACCAGCTCATATTTACTATAAATATGAGGGTGTATCACCAGCGGGTAGCCACAAACCAAATACTGCCATTCCACAAGCTTTTTATAATAAGATTTCTGGCACCAAATCATTAACAACGGAGACAGGAGCTGGACAATGGGGTTCAGCATTGGCTCTGGCCTGTAATTTTTTTGATCTGGATCTTGAGGTTTACATGGTTAAAGTATCCTACCATCAGAAACCATATCGCCGGATCATGATGGAGACATATGGTGCGCAGGTTTACGCAAGCCCCACTGACCTTACTAATTATGGTCGGGCAGTCTTAGGTGCTTATCCAGACAACCCTGGGTCGCTGGGCATTGCTATCTCGGAGGCAGTGGAGGCTGCTGCCACGTCCGAAGGAAAGAAAAAGTATAGCCTCGGCTCAGTTTTAAATCATGTTCTGATGCATCAAACAGTGATCGGTGAGGAAGCACTAAAGCAGATGGACTTGGCTGGGGAATATCCAGATGTGATTATTGGATGTGTCGGTGGCGGCTCAAACTTTGCTGGATTGGCGTATCCCTTTTTGCGCCAAAATATTTTGGATGGGCAAAGAGCACGCTTTGTCGCGGTCGAGCCAAATGCCACGCCAAGTTTAACGCGGGGTACATACACCTTTGATTACGGTGATACGGCCCGTATGGCTCCTATCGTGAAAATGCACACCCTGGGACATGATTTCGTGCCACCCCCCATCCATGCTGGCGGCTTGCGATATCATGGGATGGCTCCCAGCATCTGTGCTTTATATGACGCTGGATACCTAAAAGCAGTGTCTGTGCCTCAATTGGCAACTTTCCAGGCGGCAATGCAATTTGCGCGCTCGGAAGGCATCATCGCTGCACCAGAAAGCGCCCATGCCATTCGAGCGGCTATTGATGAAGCCATAGACGCCAGGGAAAAGGGGGAAAAACGAGTGATCCTGTTCAATCTATCTGGACATGGTAATTTCGATATGGCTGCATACCAGGCATATATGGGAAATCAGCTGGAAGATTATGAATATCCCGTTGAGGCGGTCAAGGCCGCAATGGAGAAGTTGCCGAAAATTGAAATGCCAGCCTGACTGGGGCTAACTATGCAGATCGAATGGGCTTGGTGGGCAAAGGGTTTGTCCATCAAGCCCATGCTTACAAAAAAACCGAACCTTTTAGTATCCTGATGCAGTCGGAATCGTAAAACTAAATTTTGTGCCCTTGCCCGGTTCAGATTCAAACCAGATTTTTCCACCCTGCATATTTACCAAATGTTCCGTAATATTGAGACCCAGCCCGGTTCCCGATGTACTACGAACTTCAGGAGTCTCCGAGCGGAAAAATTTTTGAAATATTTTGGATCTATCAGAAAGTGGAATGCCGATACCAGTATCGCTGACATCAATTTGGACGACTTGTGTGCCTTCAGGATGATCTTTAGTGTTTGAGAGCCTGGCAGATATGCGGATTTCACCCTCATCTGGTGTATATTTGATGGCATTGCTTACCAGGTTGGAGGCAATCTGGGTCAGACGCTCAATATCAGCCCACAGTAAGGGTAAATCAGGCGGGATATCGACCGTTAATTTTTGCCGTCTTTCATCAATTTGCGCTTGTGTGGACTTAATGACTTCATCAACGATATGAGAAAATGGTATCGCGCTGAATTCCAAGCGCAAGCGTTCAGCCTCAATCCTGGATATATCCGTGAGGTCTGATACAAGTGTTGCCATGCGGTTTGTATTAGAACGGATAATATTCAAGAAATCAGTCTGCATATCATTGATTGGACCAACGCTACCGTGGGCAAGCAGGTCTGTGTAGCCCTTGATAGACGTCATGGGTGTTTTTAATTCGTGGGACACAAGAGAAATAAAATCACTTTTGGCGATATTGGCGGCTTGCAGGTCAGCATATAATTGAGCATTGGAAATAGCTATTGCAGCGTGATCACTAATGCGGGTCATGAATGTTATCGCATCCTCTCCGAAGGTGTTATCTGCGAGACTTTCCAACAGCATGATCGCAAGAATATCAGATTGGCGTCGAATGGGGATTAAGATTTGTGATTGTGCTCCAGGTAGATCAAATTCCCGAGTTATCTCTAAATTACGCGGAGCATTCTGGGAGTTTTCGCCAGAATCATTAACAGGACCCATAATAACAAAGGAGTGACTATTCGCTTGCTCGCTCATATTTGTTTTTACAGGTATTCCTTGCTTAAGTTTTTCAAGTAGACTTTCATTCTTGAGTACCAGTTGGTACTGTGTCTGAGTGTGCACCTCTCCTGCACTAAAGGGCGTTTTCGCATAGCCACGAAAATCTATAATATTGAATGACGGCTGAAGTTCTTCAAGTGGAGCATCTGGTACACAAATCATACCTGCCTCGGCCTTTACTTGGCGGATTGACCATGCAAGAGTTATTTCTAATGATTTTGTCAAATCCAGATTCGAATTTAACTCTCGGTCAATTCTTTGCATCATGGACATCTCTTCTACACGAGACCGGAGAGCTGCATCCGTTTGGGTATACAAGCGCGCGTTTTCAATCGCAATGGCTGCCTGGCTTGAGAAGGTGGTCAGTAAATCCTGGTCATTTGATGTGAAGGGTGCACCATCCCGTTTATTGATCACCTCAATTACACCCAAAACTCTGTCCTTTATCTGCATGGGTACAACCAAGATATCTTTCGTGTAAAAGCCAGTCTCTTTATCCGCATTCGAGAACCAATTTTCCGATTTGTGAACATCATTAACAATCTGTGGTTTTCCTGCTTGTGCTACTTGACCCACAATACCTGTTCCTGCAGATAAATGCTGACCAATCAGGTCATCAGCAACTGGTCCTGCAGTCACCTCGAAAACCAGATCTCCTGTCGGGTCGTCGACCATAAGCAAGCTACCGGCTTCGCAGCTCAATATTTCTGTTGCACTGTGTAGTATTTGATTTAGCAATGGTTTGATCTCAAGTGTGGAGGTAAGACTGCGCCCAATCTCGTTTAAAGTAGCCAGCTGTAAAGCTTTGTTTTCAGAATCAGCCAGTAGCCTGGCTTTGACGATCGCTCCAGCTGCTTGATCAGCAATTGCTTGTAGCACCAACACTTGCCGAGAGGTATAAACTACCGATGGATCGCGGCTACCTATGCTGATAGCTCCAATAGTTCTCGCGCCAGCATTCATTGGAATACCCATCCAGGCATATATATGATCTGAATCAGGTAACACTCCTCGACGGCGACACTCGCTGGCATAGTCATTAGTAACCAAAAAGTTTTGTGTGTGGATTACGTGTCCTTCTAAGCCCTGGTTGGAAGGAATGGGTAAATTCTCCTGATCATGTTTCCTATCATCGTCCTGAATGAAAATCGCATGGTAATAGAACTGGTTGTCACCTTGCGCCAAGGTCACTCTAAATTCGCGTGTTTGTAATACCTGGCTTGTTTGGGCAAAGATCAACTCAAGAATATCGTCATAATTTACAGTGACATTTACGCCTTGAGCGATCCGTGAAAGCACATCCAATTCGTGCACGCGTTGCTCGAGATTGGAAATTACTTGAGTTCGATCGATTGCCACAGCGATATGATCGCATAATGACTCAAGATAACTGAGGTCTTGATTTGAATAAGGTTTGCCAGATTGACGAGACCCGAGGGCTAGCCAGCCAGCCAAATAATTTTGACCCGCCAAGGGGATAAACAATTGAGTGCCAAGCAAGGAAAGCTTGCTTCGATCTGCATGTAAATAGGCTGGAAGCGAATTGGATTCACCTAGATTCAACGATCCTTTTCGGCGGGACAAAGCCTGCACAATACCGCTATTGCTGGAAAACTGTAAATCCGTTGTAATGGATACGATTTTTCCGACATTTGTAACATATTGTTCGGTTGTTTGATCCAACACAAAGATGTGCATCTGAGTAGGTTGAAACACCTCTTGAACATGCTCCCGAAATGTACTTACTATCGAAGTGATATCAATGTATTGGGTTATAACCTGGCTAAATTCCTGCAACTGTTCCCGTCTAAGGCTTTGATCGCCTAAATATACTTTATCCATCCAGGTGCGAAGTTTTTGATGTACGGGGAAAACAAGAAGCGAGAATAGGAATACCAGGAATCCCAGGATGTATACCTGAGAGGATGATTTGACGAAATTAATCGTGATCAGGCTGATGCCACAAACCGCTAATGCATAGCTAAGGGTTACAAGTATTGAAAGCACTGTAAAAATACGGTTTCTAGAAATGATAGTTTTATTCTTGATTGAGTGCATTTTTCTCTTAAATCAATCTCTCGTGAATAAAGTTACTGCCTCACACATTTTTGAAAGTGTCATATCTTCATAATTTACTGATGCCATCATAATTTTCAAGATAATCTTCAGCAGCTACTTGGTGACCCACATCTCGATGGGCTTTTTCAGACATATACCACTTGTGCTCTAAAACCTGACAATACAATTCTGACAGGTTCATATCTGTACCAATTAACGAACCTAAATAATGCAGGGTAGGCTCATAAATGTTTTTTAGCCAATGGTATGAAGCGACGCTGATTGGGATGCTTCTGTTTTCATCAGTTGAGAGCAGCGCCCTGACTTCAAGTATTTCGTTCATCATCTTTTGAGCTTGCATCTCCTCGGCTTCCAGACCTGTCAGTTTGACCAATTGATCCCGGTGATAGTTCCGATCAGTGACAACAACTCGTAACCTCAGCTGGTTGCCGTTTTGCGTTGGATATAGCTCAATTTCTCCAACGGAATATCCAAGTGAATTTAATGCTTCGATCCGTTCCTGTATGATGTACTGTTCGGTGGGATTAACAATATCTTCACGAGTGATCTCTTCCCACAACTTTTGATATCTTACCCGGATGTAACCACCAACCTCATGGAGCGAAATGTTGTCCATCAATTGGTTAATGGAATGCAGATCTGATAGTTCACCATTGATGTTCTCTTCCATAATATCTAATTCTTGATGGCGATGCGCAGGAGGAAAATAATTAGGGAAAAATTCCAAGGTCTCTGCATCCACCAGATATGCCTGGAGAGTACCAGCGTCACGACGAAATAATGTGTTGGAAAGGGAACAATCACCCCAATATACTCCCGCAAGATGTAGCTGTACCAACAAGCTGGAGATTGCGTCTAAGAAATGCTGGCGATAGGTGATAAGGCTGTTACTTTGAAAGATTGAACGATAGGGAATGGAATACTCTAAATGCCGGGTGATCAGCAAACTTCTTCGATCGTCAGGGTTGGTTGTATGTATAAAACCCACTGGAAGAACGGCGGGTAAGCGTAAATCCTCGAGTTTAGTTAAGGCATGATATTCTTTCTCTGCCACTCCAACTGGAAGTTCCTTTATGGCATACACGAAACCTTCCAGATTGATAAAAAGCACAGGGTGGCGTGAGACCCCATGAGGCACATCAACAAGATTGTCGCAGTATGCTGTCCATTCACGAAGAGGGGCTACCCAGGGAAGCCCAGAAAGATCGGGAAGACCTGATCTTAAGAATAAGTGATAGTCAGGATATTTTTTGAGTTCGGTCAATTCGAGCATACCCCATGGTTGTTATGTTTTGACTTTTCAATGAAAGTAAAAACCTGTTCCTAATCTCCCAAATTTGCAGGTTGTTCTTCCAACCATTGCCGCTTGTTGACATATTCCAGACTCTGGTGGCGGAAGTAGGTGTTATACAGATGCGCGTATAAACCTCCCAATTTTATTAATTTCACGTGATTGCCTTCCTCGATGATGCGTCCATGGTCCAGGACAATAATCCTGTCAGCAGCTTTGACAGTGGAGAGTCGGTGGGCGATCAGGATACTTGTTGTGTTTGCCAATATCATGTTGAGAGCTTGTTGGATTTGCCACTCAGTAAACGGATCAATGTTTGCCGTTGCTTCATCGAGAATAAATATCGAGGGCTTTTGAACAAGGACACGCATTAGAGAAACTAACTGGCGCTGCCCCATAGATAATCTCGAACCTCGTTCGCCTACCTGGGTGTCAAGACCTTGGGGTAATGTATCCAGCCATTCTCCATTCCCGATCTGGTGAGCGATCTGCTCTACCTCAGGAGTTGAGACATTACTTGCGCAGGCGTAACAAATATTTTCAATCACACTACCCGAAAAAAGAAATGGAACCTGAGACACGATACCCAGCCTACGGCGATATTGGGATAAATCAAATGTACGGATGTCATGCCCGTCGATAAGTATTCTTCCAGCCTGAAATTCGTAAAAACGAGCGATTAATCGTGCAAGGGAACTTTTGCCTGCGCCTGTATGACCTACCAGCGCAATAGTCTCGCCGGCATTGATATGCAGGTTAAATTTTTCTAGAACCTGGTCTTCTTTAATGTAGCTGAAATTAACCTCTTGAAATTGAATTTCACCCGTTAGCTGTGGTATTGGCCTGGCACCGATTTGTTCAACCGCGGATTCCGCATCGATTAAAGCAAACACTCTTTCGGAGGCAGATAATCCGGATTGTACTTGTGCCCAAAATGCAGACAAATTCAACATAGGGAAGAAGAATTTATCCAAGCTCTGAATGAATAAATACCAGGCACCGATGGTGACCATACCTTGAGCCGTGCTCAATCCGCCTACATAAACAAGTATGGCTGTCGCAACTCCGCCGAGTGCGTTCAGTACTGGAAAAACTAAGGCTAGCACAAAGCCACGTTGGATATTGACCTGGTATGATTGTTTATTTGC
>CP070639.1:748026-763599 GCA_020354045.1 Anaerolineales bacterium
GTACGAGAAGAGCCTGCAGATCTCAACCTGAAAAATATGCCCAATCCTAAACTGGAGGCTGCTGGCTGGGAGAGACGCTTTATCGCCGATCCCACTCGCGCCAGGGAGGCTATCCAGTTATATACCGAACTAGGCTTTGAAGTATTAGCAGAGCCAGTCAACGAAGCCGAGCTGGATTCAGAATGCGCTGATTGCAAATTAGTAGTCAGTCGCTTATTTGTCACGATTTACACGCGCAAGCCGATCCAGGAAGATAAGGGTTCGTATGGTTAAACACTCTGAGAAACCATCTGTTCGCACCCAGTTCCTTGTATTTACCCTCTTCGGGGATTACTTTCTAGCACGCGGAGGCAACGTCTGGACTAGTCATCTACTGCGCCTTTTGGGGCTGCTTGGGGTAAGTGAGCGAGCAACTCGTTCAACCTTGTCGCGTATGGCACAAAAAGGCTGGCTTACAGCCAGCAAACATGGGCGTCTAAGCCGGTATGCCATCACGCCTCGCGGTTGGATGTTGTTAACACAAGGGGAACAGCGCATTTTTGAGCCAACCGTGACCGATTGGGATGGTATATGGCAGATTGTGGTTTACAGCTTGCCTGAAAAGGAGAGACGACTCCGACATAATCTGCGACAAGCGCTTACCTGGCTGGGATTTGGCGCGCTGGCGCCGGGCACCTGGATTTCGCCCCACAATCGCAAAGTAGAACTGAAGAATTATTGCAATGATTTAGGCATTCAGCAGTATGTCGAGATATTCTCCGGGGTGCATTTAGGGCTTTCCCATGAAAAAGATTTGGTGCAGCGCTGTTGGGATTTCGAAAAGATCGCCGCAAATTACCAGAAATTCATCCAACGCTACGAATCTGATTATGAGAAATGTCAGAATGGGAATATCCCCTCACCCAAAGATTGTTTTGTAGAGCGTTTTTGGATTACACACCATTTCCAGAATTTCCCGCGTGAGGACCCTAATCTACCAACCGCATTATTGCCTACCAATTGGGTTGGTTTCAAAGCACGTGACTTATTTGAAAACTACCGTCAGCTGTTGGAGGCAAGAGCCAACCAGTACGCAGACGAAATTATCGGTGAAGAACGAATTGATGTATCAAAGCAGATGGTGAATATTTTCAACCAAGGTGCCAAACAGGCAAATCAAGAAGGGTACCGTACCAATCGTGCTGAGAGCCGCATAACAAACCGATAAATCGAATTGCGAAAACCAAAATGGAGTAAAACATGGATGTACTGACCGAACAAAAAACCGATTTTCAAGAAATCTTCTATGAAAAGAGCAACTGGGTGGCGCGCATTACTATCAACCGCCCTCATGTCTATAATTCCTACAGCACCAACTGTCTCGAGGAATTGGCGATTGCTTTTAGACAAGCCAGTTTTGATGATGAGGTTGCAGTGATCGTTTTCACTGGCAGTGGAGATCGTGCTTTCTGCACTGGTGGAGATGTGAAAGAATACCAAGAAAGATACACGCGCTCCCCTCACAACTACTGGAAGTATATGCGTCTTTTTGGCGCGTATATTGAAAGCATTGTCAACACGGGCAAACCAGTGATCGCGCGGCTGAACGGCATGGCAGTTGGTGGTGGCAATGAATCCCAGTTAGCCTGTGATCTGGCGGTTATCGCCGAACATGCCTGGATTGGTCAGGTGGGGAGTGGCGTCGGCAGCGTTGCCGCAGGAGGTGCTACTCAGTGGCTGTCTGTGGTGGTTGGAGACCGGCGTGCCCGTTACATGCTGATGACCAATCGGCGCATACCTGCTTACCAGGCGCTTGAATGGGGTCTGGTAAATGAGGTGGTGCCCTCAGTGAAAAAAGATGGCGAATTTGTTAAACACGCCACTCCAGAGCAGATATCCCTCGCCCAGAAATCCCAAGAAGGCTATTCCATCGATCTGGCCTTGCTTGATGAAGCCGTGGAAAAGTTGGCACAGGAACTGGTCGATAAATTCCCAGAATGCCTGCGTTACACTAAAGAACAAACCAACTTCTGGAAAAATCTGGCCTGGCACCAGACGATTGGTCATGCCCGCGATTGGCTCTCTATCCACTATTCATCCTGGGAGCCTCTTGAAGGCATGACTGCCTTTATCGAAAAACGCCAGCCCCGCTACCGCATGTTGCGGGAACGTGCCGCCCAGGGTAAAAGCAGCGAATTCATCTGGGGCCCCTACACCCTTACCTGCTCCAACTGTGGCTCGCAAGCCATCCCTGAAGAGTTCGAATTTTGTGGTGTCTGCGGCTCGGCCCTGAATGGAGCCGGGAATTCAGAGTGAGTTGGCACAAGCACTTCAGGCAGCTCGTACAGCCAAATAAGTGCATTAAGCACCACCTGAAGGTATCGCTGTAAATCATAAGGATGCTATGAACGACTCTCAAGATGTTTTTATTACCACCCAAATTCAAGACGGCGTTGCTTTTCTCACCCTGGACCGACCACCACTGAATGTCATGCATATTGCCATGTTGCAGCAGTTGGAGTCTGCGCTCGACCAGCTAGTCCACGAGCCTTCTGCCCGGGTGTTGGTCTTGAATGCCGCAGGCAAAGTTTTTTCCGCTGGCGTGGATGTGGCGGATCATACCTCAGATAAAGTTGGCTATATGATCCCGCTGGTTGATCGCGTTTGCCAGGTATTGGCCGAGTTCCCCATCCCCACCATAGCAGCCGTACACGGGCACGCCTTAGGAGGTGGTTGTGAGCTGGTATTGTGCTGCGATCTGGCTTTCATGGCGGAAGGAGCCTCGATCGGTCAACCGGAGATCCAGCTGGCAGCTTTAGCCCCTGTTGCCGCACTGCGCTTACCTTATCTGATTGGCTACCGAGCTGCGGCTGACATGATGTTTACTGGTCGCCGGTTGAGCGCCCAGGAAGCGCATCTCCTCGGACTGGTGAATGCTGTGGTGCCACAGGATCAGGTGGGCACAAGGGTGGAAGAAACCGCCCGGCAGCTAGCTAAGCTCAGCAGGGCAGCCCTCTCTCTGGTCAAACAAGCTCTTCACCTAGGATATGGGGAATGGACAAAATCTATGTCTGAAATGGAACAGCTTTACTTGCAGGAGTTGATGAGCACAGCCGACGCGCATGAAGGACTGGTTGCTTTCATGGAGAAGAGATCCCCTCGATGGGAGCATAAATAAAATGGGAGAGAAAATATGATGAGCAATCGCCGTGGCTTGACTTATGATGAATTCGAGTTGGGTGCCTGCTATCAATCGCAGGGTCGCACGGTAACTGAGGCGGATGTAGTTTCCTTTGCTGGGCTTTCCGGAGACTTCAACCCGCTCCATACTGATGCCGAGTTCGGCAAAACCACCCCCTTTGGGGAGCGTATCGCCCACGGCATGCTCCTCGTCTCCATCGCAACGGGCATGGCCAACTGGTTGGGGATTTTTGAAGGCACCACCATTGCCTTAATGGAGCAAGTCATCCGCTATAAAGGCGCAGTCAAGTTTGGTGACACGATTCATCTTGAAATGGAGGTCGTTGAGAAAAAGGAAACATCAAAATCCGATCGGGGTGTAGTGCGCTTCGCTACGCGTGTTAAGAAACAAACCGGGGACGTGGCTGTGGATGGCGAATGGACACTGCTGATGAAGCGCATACAGGAGAGTTAGTGCAAAATACAAAACTTCCCGCTGGTTTTTTCTAAACAAGCCTCTTAGATCGTAAACCTGCGGAAGTCAATAACCAAGTAAAAACGGAGGGCATGATGTTGCTAGAGAATAAAGTCGCATTGATTACCGGGGGAGGCAATGGTATTGGCAGGGCTACTGCCTTGCGCTTTGCCCAGGAGGGGGCAGTAGTATTGATTAGCGATTTGGACGAGGAAGGTTTAGATACCACCTCGCAAGAGATTAAGGCAGCCCAGGGACAGGTAGAGACAGTGGTTTGCAATGTAGCTGAGCGTGCCGATGTGCAAAGAATGATTGACACTACACTGTCAAAATTTGGTCGACTGGATATTCTGATTAACAACGCCGGCGTTAATCGCGATGCACTCACCGCGCGTATCAAAGATGGCGAACCTCGCTTCATGAGCAATGAGCAGTGGGATCTCGTAATTGATGTCAACCTGAAAGGCACCTGGTTGTGCTCTCAGCTGGCAGCCATACCCATGATGACACAAAAATACGGCCGCATTGTGAACACATCCTCCATCGGAGCCTTGGGAAATATTGGGCAATCCAATTATTCAGCTTCCAAAGCCGGTGTGATTGGTCTGACAAAAACCCTTGCGCTAGAGTGGGCTCGCTACAACATCGCAGTTAATTGCGTGGCACCTGGTGCAACCAAAACCCGTATGACGGCTGGCATCCCCGAGAAGCTCATGGAAGGTTTGATTGGCAAAATTCCCTTCCAGCGCTTGGGTGAACCCGAAGAAATTGCAGCTGCGCATGCTTTTCTGGCTTCAGATCAGGCTTCCTACATCACCGGTCAGGTGTTGTTTGTGGATGGCGGAATCAGTGTCGGGGCATAGGATTACAAATAGGTGAAACCGAAATGGCATCCAATACGTACTCACAAACTCCATTAAATAGGCATGAATTAACCGGAAAGGTTGCCATCGTTACTGGCGGCAGCCGGGGCATCGGACAAGCAATTGCCCTGGATCTCGCCTGCAATGGTGCGCATATCGCCATCAATTACCGTAAAAGCGCCGATGAAGCGCAAGAAGTCATTCAGAAAGCTAAGGATTATGGTGTTAATGGACTGGCAATCCAGGCTGATGTGGCCTCCTTCGATGATGCCCAGCGGATGGTGGACACCGTCGTGGCAGAGCTCGGTGGCTTGGATATCTTGGTGAACAATGCGGGTATCAACCGCGACGGTGTTATCTGGAAAATGTCTGAGGATCAATGGGATGAGGTTATTGCGATTGATCTTAAAGGAACCTTTAATTACATACGGGCCGCAGCACCCATTTTCAAGGAGCAAAACTCAGGCAAGATAGTCAATGTAACCTCTATCAACGGTATTCGTGGCAAATTCGGTCAATCGAATTACACAGCTGCCAAAGGCGGGGTAATAGCGCTCACTAAAACTGTTGCTCGCGAGCTCGGACGCTTCAATGTAAACGTCAACGCCATCGCTCCCGGGCTGATCGAGACCGATATGGTTAAAGAAGCCCCAGAAAAAGTGCGCGAACTGGCATTGGCAGAAATTGTCCTGGGCAGGTTGGGCACGCCAGAAGAGGTAGCCTGGGTGGTTACCTTCTTGTGCAGTGAGCGTGCCCGCCACCTCACCGGAGAGATCATCACAGTAGATGGAGGGCAGTATTTATGAGAGAGGCTGTAATTGTTGAGGCTGTACGCACCCCAATCGGTAATCATGGCGGTGCATTGAGTTCGGTCAGAGCCGACGATATGGCTGCGTTGGTCATAGCTGAAGTAGTCAAACGGGCTGGAATCGATCCAAATGAAATTGAAGAAGTATATTTTGGGTGTGCCAACCAGGCGGGCGAGGACAACCGCAATGTCGCCAGGATGGCAACCCTGCTGGCTGGTCTTCCGATCAGCGTAGCTGCGGTGACTTTCAACCGTTTATGTGCCTCTAGTCTGGCAGCGATTAATGCCGCTGCCAGGGCGATAAAAGTGGGTGAAGGCGATGTTTTTATCGCTGGTGGAGTCGAATCTATGTCCAGATCACCCTGGGTCTTGCCAAAAGCTGAGAGTGCCTTCCCCTGGGGCAATCTCACTGCTTGGGACACCACCATCGGCTGGCGCTTCCCTAATGCCCGCCTGAAAGAGGAATTTGGCAACGAGGGTATGGGGGAAACAGCTGAAAATATTTTCGACGAAACCCAGATTTCCCGCCAGGAACAGGATGAATTTTCCCTGGAGAGCCATCTTCGCGCTGTTGCAGCCATCGATTCAGGGCGTTTTTCCGATGAGATCGTACCCGTGGTCATACCGCAAAGAAAAGGCGACCCGCTTGTTGTCGATACGGATGAGCGCCCGCGCCGTGACACCTCCATCGAACAGCTGGGCAGGCTGCGACCTGCCTTCCGGTCAGGCGGCACAGTGACTGCCGGCAATGCCTCCGGAGTCAATGATGGAGCGGCTGCAGTGTTGCTCATGAGTGCAGAAAAAGCTGCCAGTCTGGGTCTTAAGCCTATGGCCAGGCTGGTTTCATCCGCTGCCGCAGGTGTACTGCCCCGCACGATGGGTTATGGTCCTATCCCTGCCACTCGCAAAGCTCTCCAACGCGCTGGGATTACAGTAGATGATCTGGGTCTGGTTGAGTTAAATGAAGCCTTTGCCATCCAGGCCCTGGCAGTCATGAAAGAGCTGGGGCTAAAGCATACGATCACGAACGTAAATGGTGGTGCGGTAGCGCTCGGTCATCCGCTCGGGTGCACGGGTGCCCGCATTGTTTGCACTTTACTCCACGAGATGCGCAAGCGTTCCTCCCAGGTCAGCGCACCTTTTTATGGTCTGGCTACTTTATGCGTTGGCGTTGGTCAGGGTGAAGCGTCAGTTTTCGAGTGGGTAGGAGGCTGATTAAATGGCACTTGAAAATGTTTATATCCCTTACGGGGGCTACTGGAGTACACCATTTTGCAAATGGCAGGGCAGCTTTGCGAATTTGCACCCTGTCACCTTCGCTGCTGATGTTGCCCGCCAGGCTTTACAAGAGCGGGACATCTCACCAAAGACTTTTACAAGTCTCTATTTTGGCATGACCATACCATCCAAGTACTCTTTTTATGGTGCACCTTGGGTGGCTGGGTTGATTGGCGCAGCTGAGATCACCGGACCGGTTTTCGCACAAGCCTGTGCTACATCAGCTCGCGTGCTGGGAAGTGCTGCCTACGAGGTGGAAAGTGGAGCAAGCGAGCAGCCTGTAATCCTCTGCCTGACCACCGACCGGACCTCAAACGGCCCACACCTGCTCTACCCCAACCCGTTTGGACCTGGCGGGCGTGGTGATGCCGAGGATTGGGTCTGGGACAACTTCAACCTGGATCCTTTCGCCCGTAACAGCATGATTCAAACTGCCGAAAACGTCGCCAGGGATTATGGCATTACCACTGAGGAGCAGCACCAGGTTGTTTTGATGCGCCATGCGCAATACCAGCAATCCTTAGCGGATGAGGCAGCTTTTCAAAAACGCTATATGGTCAGCCCTGTAGAAATCAATCCCTCCGGACGAAAAGTGATCGGCACAGTTAATAGCGATGAAGGCATTTTCCCAACTACGGCGGATGGGCTCGCAAGGCTCAAGCCTGTCCTTCCAGAAGGTACGGTAACTTTCGGAGGGCAGACCTTCCCCGCCGATGGCAATGCAGCTATGGTGGTGACAACTCGCTCAAGTGCACGCGAAATAAGTAGCAACCCAGCCATTGAGGTTCGCTTGCGTGCCTTTGCTGAGGGTCGTGCCCCTAAAGGTTATATGCCAAAAGCCAACGCTCCCGCCATCCACGAGGTCCTGCAACGAGCCGGGATCGCCTTGGAAGATGTCAAAGCCATCAAAACTCACAACCCCTTTGCAGTAAACGATATTTTCCTAAGCCGAGAATTTGGTATCCCCTTAGAAGGCATGAACAATTATGGCTCTTCGCTGATTTGGGGTCACCCCCAGGGACCAACTGGGATGCGCCTGATCATCGAGTTGATCGAGGAGCTGGTCTCACTTGGCGGTGGTTATGGCTTGTTCTCGGGCTGCGCAGCGGGTGATACTGCCGCTGCCGTTGTGGTGGAGGTGATAGTAGATTGAAGCTAACCCTTGGGTTTCAACACTATGCAATGAATTACAACCGATGATCCAACCTTTCCGCTTTTACACTGATTTACGCGTGCGCTTCAATGAGACCGATGCCCAAGGTCATGTCAATTTTGCCTGGTATCTGAATTACTTCGATATTGCCTTGCTCGCTTACCTGCACACCTTGGGCTACTCGTATTCGCAGATGCTGCAGGATGGGCAGGATATGCTGTATATCGACGCTCACGCCGTCTATCAAGCCCCAGCTTATTACGACGATCTGCTGCGTATTCATTGCCGAATCGGCAAGCTGGGTAACACCAGCATGCGCTTTGATTTTCAAATTTTCAAGCCCACGGTTGAACACCTTGTGGCGACCGGCGAAATTACAGTGGTTTGTGCCCAACGCGACACCTACGAAAAGTTGCGTGTCCCCGAAGTTATACGCCAGGCAGTGGCTGCTTATGAAAGCGCTGTTCAAGGGTAATAAAAGCGACAACAGGTAACCTGGAGGCGAACCTGAGATGAGAGCAGCAGTATTTTACGGTGGAAATCAAGCACTGAAAATTGAAGAAGTACCCACGCCCTCCCCTGCTCCAGGTGAGGCACTGGTAAAAGTGGCTGCCTGTGGTGTGTGCCATACAGACCTGCATTATATCGACCACGGCGTGCCGACCTTTAAGAAACCACCTATGATTTTGGGACACGAGGTCTCTGGCACAATAGCTGGCTTGGGGGCAGGCGTAACTCGTTGGAAAGAAGGTAGCCGGGTTTTGCTCCCAGCTGTATATGGCTGCGGGCAGTGTGCTATGTGCCGCACCGGGCGGGAGAATGTCTGTGAAAAGATGGTCATGTTCGGTAACAACGTGGATGGCGGCTATGCGCAGTATATGGTCGCACCTGCCAAAGACCTGCTTAGTCTTCCAGATGAAATCCCCTTGGAGGAGGGCGCTATCATCGCCGACGCAGTCACTACTCCTTATCATGCTGTGGTTAATCGCGGGCAGGTAAAACCTGGCGATCAGGTTGTAGTGTTCGGCTGTGGCGGCATTGGACTAAACCTGGTGCAGGTAGCGGCTGCATTGGGTGCCAGCGTAATTGCGGTCGATATTGTGGATGAAAAATTGGACTGGGCGCGCAAGCTTGGCGCCCAGTCCACCCTGAATGGGAAAAACTTCGAGCGTATTGATAAGGAAATCCGTAAGCTCACCAATGGTGGCGCTGACATCGGGTTTGAAGCCATTGGCAACCCGGTCACCCAGGCCCAAACTTTTGCCTCCCTGCGGACAGGTGGCCGTTTTGTGGTGGTCGGCTATTCCTCTCACCCGCTGAACGTTGACATGGGTAGAGTTATGTACCGTGAGATGGAGATCATCGGCTCCCTGGGCTGCCGGGCGGTTGATTACCCACGCGTTCTGGAGCTCGCCCGGCAAGACAAAATAAAAGTCAAGGACTTGGTCACAGCTCGTTTTGCGTTGCATGAGATTAATACCGCTTTCGATGTATTACGGCGTGGTGAGGGCATCCGCTCTATTGTTATCCCATGATAATTGACTTTCACTTCCACCTGAGCAAACCAGAGCACGAGCTCCCCGGGGTGATGGATTGGATACGCTCCAATTTTCCCGGGGATATCGACGAGCTTGTCGAGCAGGTCTTAACGCCAGGTGGTATCCGGAAATACTTACAGGCCAGTGAGATAGATTGGGCCGTGGGATTGGCAGAGGTATCGCCCATCACTACCGGTTGGGCCAGCAATGAATATGTGGGTGAGTTTTGTGCCACTGCGAATGATCTGCCTGATCCCGTTAAGGGATCACGCGGGCGTTTAGCGCCATTTGCCAGTATTAATCCTTATATTGTCAACGACCTGGCAGCCGAGCTGCTTCGCCTTGTGGAAGAATACGATTTTCGCGGCATCAAAGTCTACCCTACCTACCACCACCACTATCCTAATGAAACCCGCATGTACCCCTTGTATGCCAAAGCCCAGGAGCTAGGTCTGCCAGTACTCACCCACACCGGCTCTTCGGTTTTCAAAGGCGCGCGCATCAAGTATGGTGATCCTTTGATGTGGGATGACGTGGCAAATGACTTCCCAGAGCTGACTATCTTGCTCGCCCATGCAGGTAGACCCTTCTGGTATGAGCAGGCTTTCTGGATGGCGCGCCAGCATCCCCACGTTTATCTGGAGATCTCCGGTTTACCAGCCAAGAAACTGTTGGATTATTTTCCGCGGCTGGAAGAAATAGCAGACAAGGTCGTCTACGGCTCTGACTGGCCCGGAAATCCGGACCTGAACCGTAATGTGAAAGCCATCCGTTCCATGCCTATCTCAGAAGATTCCAAGCAGGCCATCTTATATGGCAATGCAGCTCAGATTTTAAGGATCGAATAGAGTATGTCTTTCCCCAATTTAATGGTAACTGTCCCGAACAGGAGGCTTAATGCGAGAACTATTACTAGGTAATCAAGCCATCGCGCGGGGTGCATGGGAAGGTGGCGTGAAATTCGCCTCAGGGTATCCGGGCACCCCCAGCACAGAGATTATTGAGACTCTGGCAGGTCGCTATCCTGAAACCAATCCGCGCTGGTCGGCAAACGAGAAAGTGGCCTTTGAAGAAGGTATGGGGGCTGCCATCGGTGGTTTACGCGTCCTGGTCACCATGAAACACGTCGGTCTCAATGTAGCCGCAGATGCGTTCATGGTTTTCCCCTATTCCGGCACCAATGGCGGTTTTGTCGTCATATCTGCTGATGATCCCGGCATGCATTCTTCCCAGAATGAACAGGATAACCGTTACCTGGCTCGCATGGGGAAAGTGCCACTGCTCGAGCCCAGTGATGCCCAGGAGTGCAAAGACTATGTCCTGCTTGGGCTCGAACTTTCCGAGAAGTTCAGTTCCCCGGTCATGTTGCGCACCACAACTCGTTTGGCACATCATAAAGGCCTGGTTGAGTTGGGTGAGCGAAAGGAGGTTGAACAAGCCAACTTTATTCCTGACCCTAAGCGTTTTTCTGTACCGATTTACCGCAAACTTCGTCGCCCAGAGGTGGAGCAACGTCTGCAGGATATCCGGGCACTGGCTGAGACCAGCCCCTTAAATCGTGTCGAACATGCGGATACATCCATTGGAGTGATCACCTCCGGGATCTCCTACCAATATGTAAAGGAAGTGTTACCCGAGGCCGGGGTACTGAGGCTGGGTATAACCTTTCCACTGCCACCTGAACTACTAAGCAGTTTTTGCGCTGCTTATGAGACTGTATATATTGTCGAAGAAGGCGAACCTTTTATCGAGGAGTATATACGCAGTTTGGGCATCAAAAATGTCATTGGTAAAGAACTCTTTGGTGTGATTGGGGAATACTCGCCAGGCAGGCTTCAGGAGGCGCTGGGAAAAGCAAAATTACCCAGACCACTCACTGATGGCATCAATCTGGTGATGCGCCCGCCGATGCTCTGTATTGGTTGCGGTCATCGCACGGTTTTTGCTGCTCTGCGGCAGCTTAAGGTGACCGTTTCCGGGGATATTGGTTGTTACACCATGGGAGCCTTGCCGCCCTATGAAGCCGAACACACCACATTTTGCATGGGTGCCAGCATTGGCACTGCAGTAGGTTTAGAAAAGGCTGGTCACGAACGCGTGGTAGCGGTCATTGGCGATTCTACTTTTATACACGCTGGTATCCCGCCTCTCATAGATGCAGTCTACAACGGCAGCCAGCTTACGCTGGTGATCTTGGATAACAGCGCCACGGGTATGACAGGCAGTCAACCCCATCCTGCCTCTGGTAAAAACGTCAAAGGTGAGCCAGCCCCCAAACTCGACCTGGCTGAGCTTGTGCGGGCGAGTGGCGTCCAGCATGTGACCATTGTGGATACCTGGCAACGGCTGGATGTCTTCCGTGCGCTGCGAAAAGCGCTGGCTCACAAGGCACCCGCCGTTGTGATCGCCCAGGGACCTTGCCAGCAACTCCCTGAGATGAAACGCCGCGAAATTATCCCCTTCCTGGTAGAGGAGGAGTTATGCACTAAGTGCGAAGCCTGCTTCAAAGTCTGGTGCCCCGCCATCAAACGCAATCAGGCGGGCTTCCCCTTTATTATCGCGGCTGACTGTACTAGCTGCACAGTATGCGCTCAGGTTTGCCCAACCGAGGCAATTCGCCTGGCGGATGAAACGATCGTAGTGTGAAGGAGACCAGGTATGCATAAAATTTACAGCTTGATGTTTGCTGGGGTTGGTGGGCAGGGCTCCTTACTCGTCGCGGACATTACCTCACTGGCTGCTGTTCAGGCTGGTTATGATGTCAAGCAGACCGAGGTGCATGGGGTTTCGCAAAGGGGCGGTAGCGTGGAAACCCATGTCCGCTTTGGTGAGAAAGTCCATTCACCCCTGGTCACTCCCGGTCAGGCAGATGTTGTCCTGGGTCTTGAAAAGTTAGAGGCGCTACGCTTTGCACACTTTGCTAACCTGGAATCAGGTTACATATTAGTCAACGATTACGAGATCATACCCGCCTCAGTACCTGGCGCTGAAAATTTATATCCTCATGAGGTGGTGGATTATCTCAGGGATAAGGGATACAAAGTGATCACCCTGCCAGCCTCCGAAATTGCTCGCGACCTGGGGGATGGTCGCATGGCAAATGTGGTCATGCTGGGAGCGATGTCTAATATATTACCTATCCCCCATGAAATTTGGGATAAAACCTTGCGCATGCGCATTCCTACCCGGTATCTGAACCCTAATCTGCAAGCTTTCGCCAAAGGAAGAAATTTATTAGCAGTGCAACAGCCAGTTCTATGAGTAGATATAAAAATTATCGGCTATCAGTTTCACAAGTATATTACTGGAGGTGAGAAATGTCTGTTCCGAATAACGAAGAGCACGATCTGATCTACGACTGGAATCTCAGTCAAGAAACCCCTGCCCCAGCCTTTAAAATCCTGGTCACGGATGAAACCCTGCGCGATGGGCTACAATCCCCCTCCGTTATCCACCCAGAAATTCAAGACAAAGTGTATCTGCTGTATCTCATGCGTGACTTAGGTGTCGATGCAGCCGATTTGGGATTGTGCGGGGCTGGTGAAAAATTTAAATACCATGTCACGGTGTTGGCAAAAGAGATTGCTAACCAAAAAATGCCGATCAAGCCACAGAGCGCAGCTCGTACCATGCTGGAAGATATTGAACCCATTGTGGATGCTTCTGAAGAGGCAGGTATTCCCATCGAGGCCTGTATATTCCTGGGAACCAGTCCGATTCGCCAGTATGCTGAAGGATGGGACACAGATTTTCTCCTGGAAAAAGCCAGGGAATCGGTGAGTTTCGCAGTAAAGCATGGCTTACCCGTTATGTTTGTCACCGAAGATACCACCCGTGCCCACCCTGAGACCATGAGAAAGGTATACACCGAAGCCATCAACGCCGGTGCCCAACGCATCTGTATCTCAGATACTGTAGGGCATGCCACACCCCAGGGAGTGCGGGCATTGGTGAGCTATATCCGCAAAGTCGTCAATGAAGTCAATCCCGAAGTTGGCATCGATTGGCACGGGCATCGTGACCGTGGCATGGATATCATCAACACTCTGGTTGCTATCGAGGCCGGCGCAGACCGCATCCATGCCTGCGGTTTAGGCATTGGCGAACGCAGCGGTAACACTCCGATGGAATTGTTGTTGGTGAACCTCAATTTGATCGGCTGGGCAAACCGGGACTTAACTCGCCTGCCAGAATACTGTCAGATAATTTCGGAAAAGTGTGGTGCGCCTGTGCCATTTAACTACCCGGTTGTTGGTGCTGATTCCTTCCGTACATCTACAGGAGTCCACGCTGCTGCAGTCGTCAAAGCCCTGAGTCGCAACGACAACTGGTTAGCAGACAGGGTATATTGTGGCGTCCCAGCCGGCATGGTGGGCAGAGCCCAGGGTATAGAAATCGGTCCGATGTCTGGTGAGCACAATGTGCGCTTCTATCTAAGCCAGCGCAATATTGAAGATCATCCTATGTATGTGCAAAAGATATTGGAAGCCGCTAAACGTTCCAATCGTTTACTCTCCGAAGCTGACGTCCTGCATATGATATCCGTAATGAGGGAACGCTTGAAGGCTGGAAAGGAGGTAGAAGACACCGAGCTAGAAGCTACCCTGACCAACACATAAACCGATCACAAAAGGAGGCGCCACAATCAAACTAGACTCACAGTTTAACCAGTATCAATATCGAAAATAGTCTTGATTGCCAACAGAACAATTGGAGGAGACAGATGTCTAGAAAAATTTACAATCTCATTGGATTTCTCATCATCGCAGCGCTGTTAATCGCTGCTTGTGGGCAGGCTACTCCCGAACCCACCGAGGCCCCTCCTGCAGAAACTCAAGCTCCTGTCCAAACAGAGGCTCCACCTGAGCCAACGGAAGCTCCTGTGCAGACTGAGGCTCCTGTGCAGACAGAGGCTCCACCTGAGCCAACGGAAGAATTGGTTGGAGAGGCTTATAAGATCGGCTTTGCACCAGCAATTACAGGTCCCGGTGGTAGCCTGGGAGCGCCTGAACACGAGACTGGTCAAATGATTGCCGAGCAGCTCAACGCACAGGGGGGTGTCGTAGGTCCAGACGGAGTCAGGCACCCGGTGGAGATACTCATCTTCGACACTGAAACCAATCCTGATGTGGCCGTCAGTGTGGTTCGCCGTATGATTGAAGAGGAGAATGTGCAGGTAGTTGTGGCTGGCACCACTAGCGGGATCAGCATGGCGATCGTGCCGGTTGTTACTGAGGCGCAGGTGCCATACATATCCATGGCTTCCGCAGGTGCCATCGTTAAGGATCCCGAGAGTGGTGTTACACGGGAGTGGGTATTTAAGACCGCTCAGGATAACTTTGCCTCGGCAGAATGGCAGGCTTTGTACCTTGCGGAACTTGGTTACACCCAGGTTTGCCATCTTTCCGAGAACAGTGGTTATGGTGCTGATACTCTGGCGCAAGCCAAAAAAGCTTTTGAACCAGCTGGCATACAAATCGTGTACGAAGATTCTTTTGAGCGCACTGGGACCGAGTTTCCCCAGGTTGCCAGCGTACAAACCAGCGGATGCCAGGCTGTAGTCGTTGGAGCCATTCCACCTGCCTCATCCAACATCTCCATTGCATTGCGTGATGCATTGCCAGATATTCCCATCATCCATGGTCACGGCACCTGTAACCAGGACCACATTGACCTGATGGGCACAACTGTTGCTGAAGGCATGGTCAGCCCCTGTGGCAAAGTCATGGTAAGTGACACACTTCCTGATGACGATCCACAGAAAGAAGTGCTGGTGCAATACGCGTCTGATTACTCGGCATTTACAGGCAAGCCAGTTAATACGTTTGGAGGTCATGGCTGGGATGCCATCATGCTGGCTGTAAACGCAGTCGCCTCATTGCAGGATGGTTTAGACTTGACCGCCCAAAGGGCTGGGGTGCGCGAGTATCTCGAGACGGAAGTGACAGGCTGGCCCGGAATTAGTGGAGTTTACAATCTCTCACCCGAGGACCATTTCAGCCTGGGTTTCGACAGCCTGACATTCGTTAGGGTCGAAGATGGAGCCTGGATCTATTTCCCACAGGACCAGTGGTAGAAATCCAGTCTACCTGAGCAATTGGGGAGGCGGTCGGGTACCGCCTCCCCAAACAGAAAGGGTAACTGCATGAAACGCTCCTCAGTTCAAAATACGTACCAGCTCCTGCGCTATATTTTTGTATTTCTCATCCTGGGTGTATTGGTCATCTACCTCGGCAGCCGGAAAAATTTCGGACCGCTGCAATATGCCCAGCTCAGTCTGGATGGTCTGCGTGGTGGTG
>CP070639.1:763699-778916 GCA_020354045.1 Anaerolineales bacterium
ATTTGGGAGTGCCCACCGAATGGGCAGGGCTTGGCTGCGCTTTTAGCGCTGAATATTCTGCGTGGTTTTGATCTGCGCCGCCAGGCTCCACTGTCTGCGGAGCGCCTGCATCTGGAGATCGAAGCCATGCGCCTGGCTTTTGCTGACACAGGCTGGTATGTAGCCGATCCAGGTACCAACCCCGCTCCTCTGGAGGAGTTGCTCTCCGAAGAGTATGCCGCCAGCCGCCGCGCGCTGATTGATGCTCGCCGTGCCACCCTTAATCAGCACCATGGCGTACCGGTCTCTGCTTCTGACACGGTTTATCTGAGCGCTGTGGATGGAGCTGGTAACGCCTGCTCGTTTATCAATAGCAATTATATGGGCTTTGGTACCGGTATCGTACCCTCTGGATGGGGCTTCAGCTTGCAAAACCGCGGCCATAACTTCAACCTGGACCACGCACACCCCAACGCGCTGGCGCCCGGTAAGCGTCCTTACCACACCATCATTCCCGCCTTAGCGACCAGCCTGGATGGCGAGTTGTTTGCTAGTTTTGGTGTCATGGGTGTCTTCATGCAGCCTCAGGGCCACATGCAAGTGGTGCTTGCGCTGGCGGACGATGGGCTGGACCCGCAGGCCGCGCTGGACAGGCCGCGCTTTTGCATCGAGTCTGGCAAGGCAGGCGGGCGTGTTGCACTGGAGGAGGGTATACCGGTTAATGTGATGGCTGCCCTGGCTCAGATGGGACATCCGGTGGCTCCCATCAGCGGGCAGGCGCGAGCTGTGTTTGGGCGTGGGCAGATCATTGTGCGTGACCCGCAAAGCGGCGTGCTGTGGGGGGGCAGCGACCCGCGGGCCGATGGCTGTGCAATGAGTTTGTAGAGCTGTAGGTGGCATGTTATAATCTTTTGGTGAAATATTTCCCAAGCCATAATACGAACAATAACAGAAGGGAGAGAAGGTCATGTTGATCAGCAAAGAATTAGAAGAGGCAATCAATGCCCAGGTCGGGCGCGAATTTGGCGCCAGCTTGCAGTACACCAGCATCGCGGCGTACTTCGATGCCGACAATCTACCAAATCTGGCAGCTTTTTTCTACCGCCAGGCTGATGAGGAGCACATGCATGCTATGAAGTTCCTAAACTATGTGGTGGATGCCGGGGGCCAGGTACGCATCCCTGCCATCCCTGCTACCAAGTACGATTTTGCGAATGCCGGGGAGTGCGCCCAACTGGCTTTGGACTGGGAGACTGAGGTCACACGCCAGATTAATGCACTGATGGATCTGGCTATCCAGCAGAAAGACCACATCGCCCAGGATTTCCTACGCTGGTTTGTGACTGAGCAGCTGGAGGAGATCTCCAGCATGGAGCAGCTCATCAGCATCATCCAGCGCGGCAAAGATAACCTGCTATTTGTGGACGATTACATCGCCCGCAATCCGATCGTGCCCCCAGAAGGGGGAGCCGGGGCTGAAGCCGCCTGAGCGAAAACACAACCGGGTCTGGTGATTTATCTCCCAGACCCGGTAATGATTCTAATTTCGGCTTAGCAGCTTCAGGCGACATCCACCACCCGTTCGATCTCCGGGAAGAACTGCCGTACTGTGCCCTCCACCCAGCCGCGCAACGTGCTCGGCAACAGTGGGCATCCCAGGCAGGCGCCTCCCAGCTTCACCTTCAAAACACCCTGCTCTACACCAACGTACTCAACCGAGCCGCCGTGAAACTGTTCAATATAGGCGCTGATCCGTTCTATCAAATTCTTTAAACGTTCTTCGTAACCTGCCTCTTGCATGCCAAAAATCTCCTACTGGCTCTGGAGGTGGTTGCCCAGACCCTCTTTCAAGATTTCAACCACTTGTTTGTGTGTATGACGTAAGCGTTCAGCGATGATTTCTGCGAGTCGTTCCAAGATAAGTATACCAGTTTCTGGATGCAGTTCGCACAGCTCGCGCAGGTCTTCACCGCGCACGCGCAGCATTTGGGTATAGCGAGTGCATACTCCCGCTGAGGTGTACCTCCGGTTGCCTAACGCGGCTGACCAGCCTACCACACCACCAGCCTTTACCCGTGCCACAGTGATCGGTGGGCCATCTTCCGGTTTATGGCGGATGACCACCTCGCCGGTCACCACCAGGTACAGGTGCTCTGCTGGATCACCCTGCTCAAAAAGAGTGGAATCCCCATAGCAGTCGCACGGCATAAACAGCGGTTTGAGCAAGGCAATTTGTTCGGAGCTCAAATCTTTAAACAGCGCGAGTTGGTCAAATATGTCTTTGGACACGTCCTTCACCTACTGAAAGTAGTATTCACTGTACCCATTGGAGCCGTAAACTGCTAGTGGAGAAAATCCTCAATGCTTGGATAAAAATCACCAATTGGTGGATATTTGTCAAGTGAGTGCCGGGTTCAAGGGCGTGCTGCCTGTTGAAAAACAACCAGGCCCGGAGATAATGGCGCAACAGCTCCGAGCCTGGGTTTTTTTTGGGATTTATCAGACGCTTCAAGCGTCCACTTTCTTGACTTCTTTTGCTGGTATCCCCTCGCTCACCGGGCGAAAAGTCAGTGCCTCGTTTTCCTCGTCGACATCTACAACAATGATGTTGTTTTCAGAGAACTCGCCACTCAACAGGCTCACTGAGAGTGGGCTTTCCACATGTTTTTGCAGGGCACGCTTTAGAGGGCGGGCTCCAAAGCTGGGATCATAACCCACTTCGGCCAGCCAGTTGCGTGCTGCAGGGGTGAGCTGGACGGTTAAGCCGTGTTCGCTCAAGCGTTCCTGCACTTCTTGCATTTGCAGGTCAACAATCTCGAGCATCTGTTCGCGAGAGAGAGCCGAGAAAGTGATGATCTCGTCGATGCGGTTCAAGAATTCAGGACGGAAAGTGCTTTTAAGGGCTTTTTCGATCTTCTCATGCGCTGAGCGCTCTTCATCATCGTCCGAGCGTTGCAGGAAGCCCAGGCTGCCGGATTTGCGCACAAACTCGGTACCCAGGTTGCTGGTCATGATCAATACGGTATTGCGAAAATCAACTACCCGGCCCTGACCATCGGTTAGCCGCCCATCGTCCAGGATCTGCAACAAGGCATTCCATACCTCGGGGTGTGCCTTCTCTATCTCATCGAACAAGATCACCCGGTATGGACGGCGACGCACGGCTTCAGTCAGCTGTCCGCCTTCCTCATAGCCCACGTATCCAGGAGGAGCACCGAACAAGCGCGAGACCGTATGCTGCTCACGATATTCGCTCATATCGATGCGCACCAAGGCCTCTTCATCGTCAAACATGAACTCTGCCAGCGCCTTGGCCAGCTCGGTTTTGCCAACACCTGAAGGTCCAATGAAGATGAAGGACCCAATCGGTCGGCGAGGGTCTTTCAAACCAGAGCGGGCGCGTCGGATCGCATCTGAAATGGCCCGGATGGCTTCATCCTGACCCTTGATGCGCTCATGTAAACGATCTTCCATCTGCAGCAGCCGCTCGGCTTCGGTTTCCATCATCTGGGTGACCGGGATACCCGTCCATTGGGCGACTACTTCGGCAATATCATTTACATCCACCACTTCGTCCAGCTCGTGCTCAGCCTCCCAGTGATCACGTTTCTCGTTGAACTCGGTCTCCAGGCGCAAGCGTTCGGATTTCTTCTGGGCTGCTCGTTCATAATCACGCTCCAGACCAGCTTGCTCCTCTTCGGCGGTCAGGCGCTCAATCTCGCTTTTCATCTCTTTCAGATCCATAGGCAAGGAATACAAGGCGACGCGCAGTTTGGCGGCGGCTTCATCCATCAGATCGATGGCTTTGTCTGGCAGGTGTCGGTCGGTCACATAGCGAGCTGACAGCCGAGCTGCCGAAATCAAGGCTTCATCGGATAAGTGTACTTTGTGGTGGGCTTCGTAGCGATCACGCAACCCGCGCAGCATCTGGATGGTATCTTCCACGCTGGGCTCTTCTACATAGACCGGTGCAAACCTGCGTTCCAGCGCCGAATCCTTTTCAATGTGCTTGTGATATTCGTCCAGAGTAGTGGCTCCAACGCACTGTAGCTCGCCACGCGCTAAGGCCGGCTTGAGCATGTTGGAAGCATCCATGGCTCCCTGGGCAGCACCGGCACCCACGACCGTGTGCAGCTCGTCGATGAAAAGGATTACCTCACCCGAAGCACGCTGTACTTCTTCGATGGCGGCTTTCAGCCGTTCTTCAAATTCACCTCGGAACCGTGATCCGGCGATCATCGCGCCCAGGTCTAGGGAGACCACGCGCTTGCCCATCAAGATCTCAGGGACGTCATTGGTGGCAATCTTTTGGGCTAAACCCTCGACGATAGCGGTCTTACCCACGCCAGCTTCACCAATCAGAACCGGGTTGTTTTTAGTGCGCCGTGACAGGATCTGGATCACACGAAGAATCTCAGCATCACGTCCAATTACGGGGTCCAGCTTGCCTTCCCTGGCTCCCTGGGTCAGGTCGCGTGAGTACTTTTCCAGTGTACGGTAGCGGGTTTCGGCTTGCGGGTCGGTTACGCGCTGCCCGCCGCGGATCTGCTGAATGGCTTCATAAACTCGCTCACGGGTGACCCCGGCACCTTCCAGTAGACGGGCAGCAGGCGTGCTGCGCTCACTGAGGATCGCCAGGAAAATATGCTCCGTGGAGATGTATTCATCCTTTAAGCGGTTTGCTTCTTCGTTGGCAAGATCGATGATCCGTTTGACGCGCGGCGTGATGAAAATCTGACCAGCGCCACCACCAAAGATATTTGCCTTCGGGCTGGTGCGCAAAATATAATCCAGCCGGTCGGTTAAGGAGGCGGCTTCCACTTTAAGATGTTCCAATATTTGTGTAATTACGCCTTGAGGCTGCTCAATCAGGGCCAGCAAGATATGCTCTGTGTCAATCTGATTGTGACCATAGCGCTGGATGATCTCGGCTGCCCGTTGGGCAGCTTCCTGGGCGCGTTCAGTAAAACGATCAAAACGCATCATAATTTTGTACCTCTATCTAAAACCGGGCAAGCACTGCTTTTGTCGCAGTGTGCTCTCACAGGGTAATTATTCAATTCCTGGGCTATTCGCCCGATCAGTGATACTGAAAACAAGTTCACTTCTGGAGAGGATTATAACATCTGGAAGGTTAATCCATGACCTGCATTGCATAAGAGATATGTATGAATCTAATCCATTCCAAGCAGGCTGTCCGACTTGCTAGGCCCGCTTGAATAGGATTTTGCTTACAGGTTGTATTGGACTTAACTTGAAATCGCCCTCGGTTACGGTGAGGGGCTGGCCTGGCTGGTCGGCGTACTGGTGTGCGTTGGAGTCATTGTGCTGGTATGGGTGGAAGTGGGTGTTTCTGTGATAATTGTCAAATAGACCTGAGGGATCCAACCGATGCGACCCTCGCTATCTTGCACCTCCACCCATACCAGACCGTTCACAATCTCGTAGCCATAAAGCACAGTTAACGAGGCACGCTCGCGCAAGAAGGGCCCAATCGGCGGACCACCAGGGGACTGGCGTAATTGAAGTGCTGGCAAGTAGGAGATGAAGACCTGTGCCTGGGCTGGTGTAGGTGTGAAGGTGGGAGTGGGTGTTGTGGTGGGCGTAAGAGTCGGTGTGGCTGTCTCTGTTGGGGTGGCTGTATTGGTTGCTGTAGGAGTAAATGTGCTGGTCGGCGTCAGGCTGGGTCCGGGTGTAGATGTCAGTGTTGCTGTGAAGGTGGGTGTTAACGTCGGTGGAATCAGAGGGTCAAGTCTGGCAGTCAGCACCTGGTTTACAGCTACCTGAATCGAACCTTCTTCATTGAGTATGCCCGCCTCTTGCAGACCAGCGCCGATGGCTTTTTGTAAATTGACACTGTCCTGGTAGCTCAGAGGGGTGGATGTTCGAACTGTGAGGAACAGCTTCAAAACATCACCGTCTTGCTCACTCTTCCATTCTACCAGCTCGGAATTTTTCATCTCAGCCACTCTTTCGGCAATTATGTTGCTGAGCACGCGGTCTTCGTTGGCCTGAGCAACGAACTGGATGCTCAAGTAGGTGAGTGGGATGAGCAATCCCAAGGTCAAGAAGGCTGATACCTGTAAGCTGCGCGGCAGGCGACGCGCGCCATTACGGGGGCGCGGGCTAAATCCCAAGGCAAAGAAGACCAGCGTGGCGGCAAAGGCAATCGTGACGGCATTGGTGATAAATAGCAGAGTTGCCCCGGCGGCCACATTCCAGCGTCCTAATGCCAGACCTACCCCAATTGTGCATAAAGGCGGCATCAAGGCGGTGGCGATTGCCACGCCTGGCAGTGCAGCTGAGATATTTGGCATCGCCAGCGCAAAGGCAGCAGCCAAACCACCTGCCAAGGCGATGCCCAAATCGATGGGGCTGGGGCTTACACGCGCCTGGATTTCACCTGGCAACTCCTGGCCCTGTAGGCCCACGAAAGGCAAGTGGGTGTTGATCCAGGTTAAGATAAAAGACATCAATACTGCCAGTACAGCACCGCGCAACAGGGCGGTGGTGGCATTACCCAATAAGCGGCTGTCTCCAGTGATGGAAGCTAAACCTAACCCGATGATAGGTGACATTAAGGGAGCTACCAACATGGCCCCAATAATTACTGCAGCGGAATCGGTTAGCAATCCCAATGTGGCAATCACGCAAGATAAGGTCACCAGCAAGAAAAAGTCAAAATCTGGATTCGACGACTCGCGCATCAACACCTGGACCTCGCCCCGCCGTTCCAGGTCAATCCTTGGAACCAGTTTGCGCCACAGGTGGCGTAAGCGCACACGCCAGGAGGATGGTTTCTTGGAGAAATTTACGCTCATGGTTGCTACAATTGTACCTGTTTACTCGCCTGCGACAAGTGTTTGCGATAGTCAGATAGGCATAGAGTCGCGAACGGTGCTGGGAACAAATCCAACTTGAAGGGCGTCTATAAGGAGGTGATCGGATCATGCGCGTGTGTGACAGGATTAGTAAGTAAATTGCCTGCCCAAGGTTCAGGGTCCGGGAAACGAACAACATCGCAACTACATCATGTAGTTACAAAAAATCTGGAGGTAAATCCTATGCGTAACAAAATGGTATTGATCGGCAGTTTGATGCTGATAGCAGCTCTCGTTCTTACAGCTTGTGCGACAAGTGCTCTTGCCCAGGGTGAAGAATCAAAACTCCGCACTCTGACCGTCAATGGCACCGGTAAGACGTACCTGACGCCCGACATCGCTTATGTGTCAATCGGCGTACACACCGAAGATGCGAACGCTTCTAAAGCGGTCGCCAGCAACAACACTCAATCCCAGGAAGTAGCTGAGGCGTTGAGTGATTTTAAAATTGATCCCAAAGATATCCAGACCACAAACTTCAGCATTTACCCACAACAAGAGTATGACCAAGAGGGTAAGGTCACCGGGACTCGTTACATTGTCGATAACACTGTTTTTGTCACCTTGCGAGACCTGGATAAGCTTGGAGAAGTCTTGAATGCAGCCGTTACCGCAGGTGCTAACTCGATTAACAGCATTCAATTCGATGTTGAGGACAAAACCGAAGCGCTCTCGGGAGCCAGAAAGGCTGCGGTCGGAAACGCGCTTACTCAGGCTGAGGAATTAGCCGCAGCCGCAGGTGTGGAACTTGGCGAGGTGCAAACAATCACCACCTATAGTGTAGGCACTCCTATACCTGTATTTGAAGGGAAAGGCGGTGGAGCGATGGTGGCTGAGGCCAGTGTACCAGTCTCGCCTGGGCAGATGATCTTAACCGTTGATGTCAATATTGTTTATGAGATCAGATAAATTGCAGTCACGCAATTGAAGTTGTGGGGGGATGAAAATAAGGTACAGGGCAGCTTTGGTCTGCCTGTACCTTGTTTTCGGTTAACTGCTTGAGTGCTATGTAATCGGTTTGTGTGATATATTACGCCCGTGAGTGAAAAATTTATCATCTTCCCTCCAAAACGCCCCGGCATGCTGTTCCACCTGGGAGCTTTAATGGTACTGGTAGCACCCGCGGTCTGGGGATTCCTGCAAGCAGCGCGCACCAGTATCGGACCGCTCTTTCTGATTTACCTGATCCCTGTGATGATCGGCGTGAGTCTCACCCCGCTGATTGCCTACCGGGCTTTTTCTCTTCTGCGTGCTTATTATGTCCTGGAGCGCGATGGCATCCGCCTATATTGGGGGCTGCGCTCAGAAGTCATACCCATGAGTGCGGTGTTGTGGGTTCGACCCGCCCGTGAACTGGATCAAGCGTTGCCTTTGCCATTTTTTCGCTGGCCCGGGGCAGTGACTGGCATACGCCAAACAGCTGGTGGTGATCGCCTGGAGTATTTCGCCGCCAGGTCAACCAACCTGATCGTAATCACCACCCCGGAGAGCATATACGCCGTCTCGCCAGAAAATCCGGATGAGTTTTTGCAAGTATACGAGCAACAGAATGAGTTGGGCTCGATCACGCCGTTAGAACAACAATCGATCTACCCAAGTTTTTTGCTCGCCAGAGTGTGGGATGCACGTCCGGCACGTTACTTGTTACTGGGGGGGTTGCTACTCAATCTGGCGTTAATTACTTGGGTCAGCCTGGTGATACCTGGTCTTGAACAGGTCCGCCTTGGCTTTGGCCCACAGGCAGAACCTATCCCAGGGGTACAACTGTTGCTGCTGCCATTTTTGAGTGGTATTTTCTTCTTGATAGATTTGTTTGTTGGGCTGTTCTTTTTCCGCAGGAATGATCCGCGATTTTTTACAGGTGCGCCCGCAGATGCCAGTATACTTACCGATTGGCAGGTGCTGGCTTATCTTGTATGGGGTAGTGGCGCTGTCACTACGGTACTTTTCCTGGTTGCTGTGTTTTTTATCCTGCGAACTGGATAAAAATCCACACAATCCCTCGAATTATCCACAGAATTTCAGGACTTATCCACAACTTTTTCCCCTTGCCCATTTATGTCATGCAGTTAATTGCTGGTTTTGCCCTCGCCGCACTGATAAGTACAATAGCCTGGCGAGTGCGCGCTTTGAGTCCTAGTGGAGCCTGGGTTGCTTTGGTCATGGGGGGACTGCTGTTTGGGCTGGGTGGCTTTCCCTGGGCTGCACTGCTGCTGACTTTCTTTGTCTCCTCCAGCGCTTTCTCGCGTACTTTTGCTCGACGAAAAAATCTACTCTCCGAGAAATTTTCGAAAGGCAGCCAGCGCGATTGGGCGCAAGTGCTGGCTAATGGCGGTTTGGGTACTGTGCTGGTGATTGCCCAGACTCTCTACCCGGGAAGGGACGAATTTTGGCTGGCTTTTGTGGGGGCGATGGCCGCTGTCAACGCTGATACCTGGGGTACAGAGCTAGGTGTGTTCAGTCCAGCTCCGCCGCGGTTGATCACGAATGGCAGGCTAGTGGAACGAGGTACTTCTGGAGGTGTTTCTTTGGTAGGCTATCTGGCGGTCATGGGGGGAGCATTGCTGGTGGGGACGGTCGCGGCGCTTTTTACCTCTGGAGGGAACCTTCTGATCTTATTGACTGGCACAGTAGCGGCGGGTCTGGCTGGATCTTCCTTTGATTCGTACCTGGGGGCTACTTTCCAGGCGATCTACTACTGTTCAAACTGTCAAAAAGAAACTGAGCGCCATCCTCTGCACTCTTGCGGCAGTAAGACGAACAGGGTGCGCGGTTTGCCCTGGTTAAACAACGATTGGGTGAATCTGGCTTGCTCCCTGGTGGGAGCGTTCACAATGCTGATTTTCGGGGGATTATTTTTCTAGCAGCTCGCTCAGCTTGCTCACCGCATCGATTACCGGGCAGTCTACTTCCGGAAAGATGCCATGCGGGTCCAGCAGCACGGGCTGCATCCCAGCCTGCTGGGAACCAATGACATCAGCGTAATAGTTGTCCCCCACATAGATCGCCTGCTCTGGATTGACGTCCATGCGTTGCAGGGCATGTTGAAATACGGCAGGATCTGGTTTCCACACCTCAAAATCCCCCGCCGCCAGCGCAAATTCGAAGTAACCTGCTAATCCCAAAGCATGGAGTAATTCGTCATAAGGTTTTATGCGATTTGAAAGCATTGCCAGGCGGAAACCCCGCTGCTTGAGCGCCTCGAGCGTTGGGGGCACATCCTCTGATACGCAGTCTTCTGGATGGTAGAATGTTTTCATGTAATCATGCATTTGTGGGGCCAGTGTTTCCACCTGCTCAGAGGGACAGCCATAAACCTGCAGGCTACGGCGAGCGTAATTTACCCAGAATGGATCCTCGTTGCCAAGAAGCTGCAAATCTTCTAGTAAATCGGGTGATTGCGCCCAGTAGTAATGGACCCAACGTTCATATCTAAGGCGCATTTCCTGGTTACCAATTACACCCAACTCATAAGCATGAGCCAGGAAAACATCTACTGCGGGTGGGTCATTGTGGCGCAATGTGCCATCTAGATCGAATAAAATCGCCTTTATCCCATTCGACCCAAGTTGATTAATCATAGAAAAACCTTTCTCCTTATTGACGTACTCATGTGTTCATCGGTAGATGCTGGCTAGAGAGTGAGTGAATGCTGATCAATACAAAATAATAAAGGTATAAGAATCTGTGATACCTATAGTCTTGATATATAAGCCCTAATTGAGGTTGCACAAACCCTGCGAAAGTTTCTTGTAAACAGCCTCTTGGTTAGCCCCCAATCTCGCTCATCACACGGTTTAGCGGGATGACACCCTCTGCTAGCCCATGTCCCCAGGGTTTGTGCCAGATCGCATCCAGGATGGTCTGGCGCAACTCTTCCAGGTTAGCCCCCGATCGGAGTGGCTTGAGCAGGTTCACTTCTCCCTCCCTGAGCAAGCACAGCCGCAAGCGTCCATCAGCAGTCAGGCGTGCTCGGGTGCAGGCTGCACAAAAGGGTTCGGTCACCGAAGAGATGAAGCCAACATCCCCCGCCGCGCCTGGAATGCGGAATAAGCGCGCTTCTCCATCTAGTTGACCCCCATTCACAATCTCCAGCGGGCCAAGCTGGGCTTCAATGATATTTTTGATTTGCTCGGCTGTCACCATCTGCCTGATTTGCAGGTCAGTTGCACCAGCAAACGGCATCATCTCGATAAAGCGCACCTGCCAGGGATTGTTGAGAGTGAGTTTTGCCAGCCCGGTGACCTCAGCTTCATTGTATCCGTGCACGATCACAGCATTCAGCTTGATGGGGGTTAACCCAGCCTCTTCTGCTGCCAGGATACCCGCCCAGACATCTTCCAACGAACCCCAACGTGTCAATCGACGGAAATTTTCTGGGTTCAGTGTGTCAATACTGATGTTAACCCGATTGAGCCCTGCCTCCGCCAAAGGTCGCGCTAATCGAGAGAGAGAAACCCCGTTGGTTGTCATAGAGAGTGAATTTACGCCGGGTGTATCGGCAATTTGACCCACCAGCTTTACAATGTTGGCTCTTACCGTCGGTTCGCCACCCGTCAGGCGAAATTTATCGAAGCCCAGGCTGGTAAACAGCCGCACTAGCAGCAAAACTTCATCGTCCTGCATTAATTCTGCGTTGGGACGAAAAATCATGTCCTCTGGCATGCAGTACACGCAGCGCAGGTTGCAGTGGTCGGTCAGGCTGATGCGCAGGTAGTGGATGTTGCGTCCGAAACGATCTAGAGCCATAATAACTTACTAAGGACGGGGTTAAACATGATAATTTTCATAATTATAACTCAAAATATGGGTCGTTGGACACCTCCCAGGTTTCTTCAAGGATGATGTCCATATGTTCCCGATCCAGCGGGTTCTTGTCATCATGAGTCTCAATCCAACCAGCATATTCTCCCAGCGATTTTCTTGCTGCGATAATGGTGGCTTTCCTATCCGTGCCAAAGGCATAACAACCTGGATGACCTAATACGCCCGTCCATATTACTTTCCAAACTGATGTGGTAGTTCATCCCCAAGCTCATCAAGTGATCTTGACAAGTTTTCCACCTGTCATTCGTATCAGGTTCTCAGGGGTTAGCTCGAAGACAGCATTGGGCGTGCCTGCCGCAGCCCAGACCTGGCTATATTGCATAAGATCCTGATCAATAAAGGTCTCCAAGGATTCCAGATGTCCCACCGGGGGTACGCCTCCAATCACAAAGCCTGTGCGCTCGCGCACAAAGCTGGCGTCCGCTTTACCTAGTGGTTCGCCAATTTGCCTGGTAATTACACTTTCATTCACCCGGTTGATACCACTTGCTACCACCAGGATGGGGCGGTCGCTTCTTAATGCCCGGAATACGAGCGACTTGACGATCTGTCCCACCTGGCAGCCCACAGCCTGAGCCGCCTCCAACGCGGTGCGCGTGGAGGCGGGTAGTTCAATAACCTGCAGGTTGAAGCCCAGCTCTGCCAAGGCATCCTGAACCCTTTGAGCGCTTGCGCTTAGAGGTTTATCCATGCTTCACCCGTCCGATTTTGTATTTCATAAAAAAGGCTACCTCGCCAGATACAAGGTCCTGGTTAGTGTAGTAAGATAGGTCAATCCCGTCGATTTCGAATCCCATTGTACGGTAAAAAGCGATCGCCGGTGCATTGGTATTTTGTGTCTCGCACACCAGGATGCGCAAGCCAGCCCTCTCTGCTTTTTGGATTAGACTTTGCATCATATGACTGCCAATGCCCTGTCTCTGGTAGACCGGTGAAACATGGAATTCCCACACCCACAGGCTGCTGTTCCAGTGCCGTGGCTCGGCGATGGCGATGCCTATCATTTCCTTGAGAACCGAATCCTTAAGGCTTGCATATGCGCCCAGTGAAAACCCCGTCGCGACTGCCTCTTGCAGCAGCTTGAGCTCCTCGTCGTCAGTCACCCATTTTTTTATATAGGGTTGGGCTAGCACCACGCGTTCCAGGTGAATCGTGGTTGTCGCTGGCGATTCTTTTTTACTTACCTTGTATACCTCGGATGAGGTATAACCGTAATTCAGACGGCGGATATCCTGGGGCAGTAAGTGCGTCAGAGGCTTGATTTCGATCATCGGTAGTGTGAATTGAAATTTACATCCAACCCCGCCGGCGCATCCACCAGAACATAGTGGCAGGCGTCACCACCATCAAGAGTAGAGTAAGGATAAAAACATGTCCTTCCGTCCAGGCAGTATAGGGCTGGCGTGCCTGAAAGTAATTCATCCCGAAAAAACCAGAGATAAAGGTAATTGGCATAAACAGCGTTGTGATTATGGTCAGCGTTTTCATCACCTCGTTCATGCGATTGTTGATCACCGAGAGGTAAGTATCGAGTGCACCGCTCACAAGATCGCGAATGGATTCGCTCAGGTCGTGTAAACGCACAAGATGATCATAAACATCCCGAAAATAGATTTTTGCCTTGGTGTCGATGACGGCGAAGTCATCTCGAGCTAGCTTGTTCAGCACCTCGCGTTGAGGGCCGATGATCCGCCGCAGGTGCAGTACAGCCCGTTTAAGAGTGAAGATACGCGCCAGTGTATCTGGAGTAGGTCGGGCAAATATTTCATCTTCTGCCTGATCAATCACGTCATCCATTGCCTCCACCACTGGCATATAATCAACAATCACCTCATCAGCTAACCGGTATAGCAGGTGGTCAGCACCTTCCCGCAGGTGGCGTTCACCGCGGAGGCAGGCTTCCCAAACACGGGTGACGGCGTGAATAGCCTGGTTATGGTAGGTGACCAGATAATTCTTACCCAGAAACACATCCAGCTCCTGGGTAATTAACTGGCCTCCGTTGGTCGGCTCAAAATAGACGGCCTGTAGGGCAACGTAGATGTAGATATCCCAGTCATCAACTTTGGGGATATGAGTGCCCTTGAGGGCATCTTCGACAGCCAGAGGGTGAAACTGGAAGACATTCTGTAAAATGCGCTCCTCGTATTCTCCAGGGGGTCCTTCAAAATCCACCCACAGCAACCCCCCGGTTTTCTCCAGCGCCAGTTGAAACTCGCTCGGCTGCAACTGAGTGTTTACGGTACCATTCTGATCGATAAACAGCGCTTGGATCATAGACTTTTACCCTCTGATCGGCAATTGGTTACAGCGAAGACATCGTCGCGACAATCTTATCATAAAGGATTAAATGGAATTGTCATTGGCCATAAATCCAGATTATTTTGTAGGTGCTTATCCCATTTTGGCAAGAACCAACCGCCTTAATGTATACAATACCTTGACAATATTTTTACAACATGATATATTGTTAGAACAATTTTGTGCAAAATTTGGAGCATTTAATGGCAAATCTGGCTACAACCAACACTTCAACCGCTCGACCTGCGGCCATCAGCCGCAGCGCAAACCTGGCATTGTGGGGGGGCATTGTTTTCAGTTTTGTTTTCACCGCATTGATCTGGTGGGCTGGTCAGCGTCTGGAATCAATTGCTCTGCTTCCTGACCAGGGTGTGGCCTGGTATTACTGGAAGCTACCCGAGCCTACCTTCTGGACGCGGGCAACCGCCTGGGGCTTTTACCTGCTTCACCAGGTTGCGATTTGGGCCCTGATCTATTACGCCCAGAAGAATGTCAAGCGCTATACCCCGGGGCTGCATAAAGTCAACCTGCTCGCTCTGGGTGCAAATGTCTTCTTCATCCTGCTACACTTCGTCCAGACTCACATCTGGTACGATGGCCTGGCGCAGGATGCATCCCTTTTTAGCTCACAGGGTTCTGTTATCGTCATGCTGGTCTGGATCCTGCTGATGGAAAACTCCCGCCGCGGCATGTTCTTTGGCAAAAAAGTGCCTATCTCTAAGGAGATCATGCGTTTTGCTCGCCAGTATCACGGCTACCTGTTTGCCTGGGCAACGATTTATACATTCTGGTACCATCCGATGGTAAATACCAGTGGTCATCTGATCGGCTTTTTCTACATGTTCTTGCTCTTGCTACAGGGTAGCTTGTTTTTCACCCGCCTGCACATCAACCGCTGGTGGATGGTTACTCAAGAGCTGACTGTGATGGTGCACGGCGCTCTGGTGGCTGTCATGCAGGGCAATGGGGTGTGGCCCATGTTCGCTTTTGGCTTCGCCGGGATATTTGTCATCACCCAGATGCATGGATTGGGTCTCTCCCTGCGGGTGCGCCTGGCCATCCTGGCTGTTTTCACAGCCTCGGTGTTGTGGGTTTACAGTGATGTGGGTTGGGCGCGGCTGAATGAGATTGTGCGCATCCCTGTCATCGAATATCTGGCTGCTTTCGTGTTGGCTGGCATCTTAGGTATTGGACTGTGGGTGGCGCGCCAGCTGCGCCAGCTGCGATTC
>CP070639.1:779016-793879 GCA_020354045.1 Anaerolineales bacterium
CTGTTCATTCAGGCTTGTCAGGCTGAAGGGTATCGGCTATACTCTCACGAAAGGAGAGTAATCAGGTGGCAAAACAAAGAATATTACTGGTTGACGATCACGAAGTTGTTCGCCTTGGATTAAAATCCTTGCTCGACCGACACCCAAACTTCGAAGTAGTGGCTGAAGCCAGCACGGCACGTGAGGCAGTCGAGCGAGTTACCGCTCACAATCCGGATGTTGTAGTAATGGATATCCGTTTGCCCGGTGGATCCGGGATTGAAGCCTGTGAGGAAATCGCCGAAAAGCACCCGGAGACGAAAGTCATAATGCTCACCTCGTACGCCGAAGATGAGATGCTATTTTCCGCTATCCGCGCGGGCGCCTCTGGTTATGTTCTTAAGCAAATTGGCGGTGAGGATTTAGTACGAGCGATTGAGGCTGTCGGCCGCGGTGAAGCTTTACTTGATCCAGCCGTTACGCAACGCATCTTTCAGGAGGTGCGTAAAGCAGCCAAAGAAGAAGAAGCTTCCGCCTTCTCTGCCCTTACTCAGCAAGAACGCCATGTCCTTATGCTTGTATCAGAAGGCAAGACCAACCGAGAGATAGCAAAAGCGCTCTTTCTTGGGGAGGGTACCGTCCGCAATTATGTCAGCAGCATTCTCTCCAAGCTGGGCGTGAGCAACCGCGCGGAAGCCGCGGCCTACGCCGTTGAGCACAACCTGCGAGATTACTTGTAATAATTCAGCGGAACATTCACACTGGTCGATCGTGTTACCACTGTTCAGATCGGCCAGTTTTTTTGTGCTGTCAGATAGCCGCCTTCAAGCCCCCCCTGTCTTGTGGACTGGTACATAAGTCCCCACATCCAGTCTTGCAAACAAATTTCGATCTCCTCCAATAATCCAAGGTGCTCTACAACTTTATCAATTAAGTCTAGCGTATCCTGCAATAGCTGCAGGCAGGTGAGCAAGTCATGTTCCTTTTTTACTCCCTGCTGGCGCAGCAGGCTGAGTACACCAACAGGCGTCAAGCGAGCCAGCGAGTCCGGGGTGTGCAAGCCCGGAATATTGACCTTATAACGCTTGAGATCGTCTTTCATCTTTAAGAATACCTGATGCTGGTCATCTTTTAGTTGTGCTTTCCGGGTGGCCACCTCTGCCAGGATTTCGCGCAGCGCGCTCAAACTCTGCGGTCCAGCTAAAACCAGCTCCTCCACCAGTTTTTGCATAGGGTCTGCATTCTCTTGCTCCAGGCAATGAGTTAGCACATCGGACGCCTGCAGACGCAGGTACGCCCGCTCGACATAGGCATACACAGCCACGAGGGGGTGCTCAGCCATCTCGGTCCTCAGCTAGGCAAACCGGGCAAGGGCATAACGCTCGCAAATAATTCCAGTTGTAGATGCCGAAGTGATGCCCGTCTTCCCACTCAAAAGTAATCGCATAAGTACCAACCGCTTCCAGGTTGCGCAATCTCGTCCTGATTGAATCTTCATCAGCTAATGTAAACACTGCCTGGTCAGGTTGTGAGCCCATTTTATCGTGCCCACCGCGGCACTCTGCACACGGGCAGGCGTTTCTCACGAGGCTGAATGGATAGATGCTTTGGTGCCCGCCTTCCCAGTTAATTAATACCTGGCGGGTTTCGCGGTTCGCTGTGATTCCAGTAGGTCTCATAGCTTAACTATATATCGAAAGTGGCCAAAAAGCAAACCAAAGAAAGGCTTTTTGGTCTACCTTTCAAGGTTGAGAACTTAGGATCTTAAGGATTTTGAACCAGCACAAGGAAGTTGGCGACCGCCCAGCCACGCACGCTCTCATCAAAAGGTGCCTCCAGGAACCACCATGTATAACCATCCGCTGACTGTGGGCCATCCACCACCCTGAATACCTCGGATTCTAGCCCTAAGAAGAGCACTTCACCCTCCAGGCCGGGTCGGTTTCGCATGCGCAGGCCGTCTCCACCTGTGCCCGAAATTTGCACGAAAGCTCCCACCCCGATCACCCCTGGCGGTGGCGAGGGCGGTACCTCCTGGGATGGTGTGCTCTCTGCCAGTGTGGGAGTGGGTAAAACAGGCGTTGAGCTCGGCAATGGTATGACCTGGAGCACCGCCGTTGATTGCATCGGCTCAGCTGGGCCTGACCTGACAACCCACAGCGCTAAGAGTGTCATGCCAAACAGCAGCGTTGCCAGCATGACTACCCCCACAATTACTCGAAGAGTGATTAAAGCGCGTAAGTATTCAAATAAGCGCATTTCTACCACTCCTCATACTGGCAGTAAGAAAAACACCAGCGCTAAGATGACATACACTGCCAGTAGTTCTACACCCTCAAGCCAGTTTGATTCGCCATCTGCAGACACCATTGCCGCGATCATCACGCCGGCGATCAGTGCAATCAACTCAAACTCGTGAAAGACCAGGGTGAGCGGGTTTCCCATTAACAGGCTCACAAATACCAGCACTGGAGCGACAAATAAGGCAATCTGTAAGCTCGAAGATACAGAAATCTCCACACTCAGATCCATCTTGTTTTGACCGGCAACCTGCACAGAAACCAGGTGTTCGGCAACATTCCCAATCAGGGGAATCAAGATGATGCCAAGGAAGAACTCGGAAATTCCCAGGTCCGTCACGACGGGTTCCACTGCGCCCACCAGCACCTCACTTAGGTAAGCCACTGCTGCAGTCGAAAGCAGTAGTGCCAGGATACCTGTTCTAACAGACCAACCAATGTGCTTCACACTTTCGTGTTCTTCGCTTGAGGATGGCGTCAGAGGGCCACGGTGCAATTTGAAGCTGAAGATCAGGCCCAAAACATAGAGCAAGATCATGATCGCAGCCACGCCCAGGCTGAGTATTTCCACCTCAACACTATCATCCGGGCCAATATAGTGGCTGAAGAAGGAGGGCAGTACCAGTGTGACCACCACCAGGGCTAGCAGGATCGCATTGTTGCTGGCTTGTTGTCGGTTAAATGACTGCACCCCATTTTTTATGCCTCCATAGACCATGGACATGCCTAGGACAAGTAATAAGTTCCCCAGAATTGAACCTGTTAGGGAGGCCTTGACCAGCTGTAGCAGGTTTTCTCGAATAGCAAAAATTGTAATGATGAGCTCAGCCGCATTCCCCAATGTGGCATTCAGCAGGCCGCCGATTCTTGGACCGGTGTAATGGGCTAACACCTCAGTGGATTTTCCGATAAAATGCGCACAGGGGATAACACCCAAAGCTGAGAGAATAAACACCAGGATCGGATCCCAATGATTGAGTTCAGCAAAGAACACCACCGGAATTGCGAGTAACAGAAGAGCTATCGGGTTTTTTCGCAGGAAATTCAACACGCTCACCACACTCTCCCTGTCACCCTTCTCCCACAAATAATGGCTGGGGAGTTTTTTCGGGTACCAGGACATTCAATGCCAGTGGTTCCACCTCGATCTCTACTTCTCCATCTCCGTTAAATCCCTCACCATCTAACTGTACATGAGTAGACGAATCCGATTCCAATCTTAAATGCCGGAAGGGTACACACTGCACTCTCTCAGATTCCACATGCCTGCCAGCCCAAAGATCCCAGGCAAGTTGCACTGTATCCCCGAGGGTTTCGCCCTCAAACAGCCATAAATCCATCGTGCCATCGTCTAACCGAGCTTGCGGTGACAGGTTCGCCATCCCACCCGCATACAGGTGCACATTACTTACCACAGCTAATAGAAAATGACCGCTGATCTGTTTGCCATCCGCCTCAACCTTTAAATTCATACCATGCCAGTAACTGGCACGCCAGACCAGGGAGGTCGCATATTGAACCACGGCAAAATGTTTTTCCCATCGCTTGCGTGGCTCAATCCTGTGTACCACGAAGGCATCCAGTCCGATCCCTGCCCACAACAAGAACGGGCGTCCGTTACAATACCCCACATCGACTGGGCATATCTTACCAGTTGCCAGCCTGCGAGCGCTTTCCTCCAGGGCCAGCCAGCGAGTCCATGTCAGTCCCGGCAAACCAAGCTCCTGAGCCCAGACATTTGCCGTCCCGCTTGGTAGTACGCCTAGCGCAGTCTCGGACCCTATTAAACCCTTGACTGCCTGGTTCAGAGATCCATCTCCACCAGCCATAAAAAAGGCTTCCAGGCCCGCCTCGGCAGCCTGGCGTGCTAATTGAACAATGTGCTCACCACTTTGCGTTTGTTCGAGTTGAACCTTCCAGTTGTTTTCCTCGAGAACGCGTCCAGCCCGCTCCGCTAATAAGCGCGACGGGAACCGTCCAGCAGTTGGGTTATATGCCAGGATTGCACGCCTCATTGAACCATACTCTTCGACCGGCTTGCAGGAATTGCTGCCTCTCCAAACTGGGTTGTGTAAACGGGGTATTCCATCAAGATTGCCATATCTCGGGACCAGCCAAGGAATGGTACAATTCTACTCGATAATTATGAGCGATCGTGTGGCTTTAAATAATCGCTATCAGCTTGAGGAGCGCCTGGGTAGTGGGGGCATGGCAGTCGTTTATCGCGCCCAGGACCTTATGCTGGAACGTGACGTTGCTATAAAAATCCTGCGCGAAAGTTACTTAGAGGATCCTGCCTTTCAGGAGAGATTCCGCCAGGAAGCCAAAGCCGCTGCCAACCTGTCACATCCCAACATCGTCACCGTTCATGATTTCGGCCTTGATCGGGGCAGGTTGTTCATCGTCATGGAATTTGTCCCCGGCGCACACCTTAAGAGCATCCTACAGCGCCAGGGCAATCTGCCTATCGCTGAAGCAATATCCATTCTGATCCAGGCATGTGCGGGTATCGGCTACGCTCACCGGGCAGGCCTGGTACACTGCGATATCAAGCCGCATAACATATTGATAACTCCCGATAAACGCGTCAAGGTAACCGATTTTGGCATCGCCCGCCTCCTGGCCTCCATTCAACCCGGAGAGCACAGCGAGGTCGTTTGGGGTTCCCCGCAGTACTTCTCCCCTGAGCAGGCCAGTGGAGGTGCTCCCTCACTGGCTTCTGATGTTTACTCACTGGGGGTCATATTATATGAATTGTTAACCGGGCGTCTACCATTTTATTCTGAAGATGCCACCGAGCTAGCACGTTTGCATCGTGAAACACCCCCTCCACCACCCAGTAAGTTTAACTCCGCTATCCCACCTGCTTTGGAGCAGATCTTACTCAAAGTACTGGCGAAAGACCCTGCCCTGCGCTTCCGCAATGCCGATCAGCTTGGCAGAGTGCTGGTCAGCTATCAAACTGCCAACCAATTCGCTGAGACAAACTTGCCAGCTGATGGGCCTCCCAGCCAGATCGCCCCTGCCCCAAACCCGCGCAGTCGTCCTATCCAGATTGCTCGCGTATCCCAGCCAGCTCCAGCAGTCACTCGCCAGGAGCAACCCTCCAGGCCGGTTCACACTGCTCCCCCAAAGCAAGACTCAAATCCCTTAGAGATCGATTGGGTCACTGTCGGCTTGGGTCTGCTCACGCTGTTGGCTGTCGGTGGCCTTGTACCACTGTACCTGTGGATTTACTTTCTTTATTTTCAGTGAGCTCTACCCTTGCAATATACCTCTCTGGCGATTATCATTCAGTTGTTTGCAGCCGGCTTAATTCCGCCAGCTTAAAAGGGATAAAAAAATCACGGCTTGCGCCGCGATTTTCATCCCAGATCCAAGGCAGGGTTGTATTTTCTCAGGCAGTTTTTACCAGCGTACGAATACACTTTGTACACAGCACCTTGCGAACCATCTTACCATCTTCCATGACACTCACTGTCTGCAGATTGGGTTTAAAGGTGCGTGAGGTAGCTTTGTTGGACCAGGGTCGATTGCGTCCGAAGCTTGTTTTTTTACCACAATGAGCACACTTAGCCATAATTCCACTTCCTTATATAATCATAATGGCAGGTACCTGCCTGTTATTCGTATTCAGCCTTATAACCGCCTGGCTAACAGCCGCATGGTCTGTAGCCGCACAATCTTACCACAACTCGTTTTCCTTTACAAGCCAACACGGGCATTCAGGTATTTGCGCAAAGCATACCATTACGGCCGCGCTATACCCGCTCGCCCCGCTTAACCTTCTAAAAGGATACTTATGACCGGCGAAACTAATCCCCTCGGAAGCATTTACATCTCCCCTCGCTCAGTAGCCACCATTGCATTCCATGCCGCCCGGGAGTCATACGGCGTAGTTGGTCTGGCAAACAAAAACCTGGTTGACGGCCTTACTCAGGCGATCGCCAAAGATCCCACCCACGGTGTTGAAGTCCAGTATGATGGCAACCAGATCAACATAGACATTTACATAATCGTAGAATACGGCACGCGCATCAAGTCGGTTGCTTCCAGTGTCTCGAATACGGTGCGCTATCATGTCGAAAAGGCTCTGGGTTTACCTGTGAACCGGGTGAATGTGCATGTACGTGGTTTGCGTTTTAGCGAGGTTGATTAAGTTTGCTTGCAGTAGAAGAACAAACTGTTGTTATTTTGATTGAGGAGTATTTTGAATGGTTGCAGATTCCCCGGAATCTACGAAGTTATATGCAAAATTAAGAAAGTTACCTTTAAATGGTCCAGCGCTAAAAAAATTGATCGAGGCGGGCCTGACCTGGTTGAGAACAAACCAACAAATAGTCAACTCACTAAATGTCTTTCCGGTACCAGATGGTGATACAGGCACCAACATGGTGCTCACCATGCAGTCAGCCTACGATGAGATAGCAAATTCCCCAGAGTACAACTTTGGTAAGATGGCTCATGCCCTTGCGCATGGTGCGTTGATGGGTGCCCGCGGCAACTCCGGTGTAATACTTTCCCAGATCTGGCGTGGCTTCGCCAGATCGGTTGACCACATTGAGATCTTGGATGCCCCCTCACTTGTGCATGCCCTTGTTAGCGCCCGTGATACTGCCTACAAAGGGGTGGTGCGCCCTGTCGAAGGCACGATTCTCACTGTCATCAAGGATATTGCCGCCGCCGGCGAGCTGGCTTTACAAGAATTTGACAACCCCACCGATATCCTTGAGAAAGTGGTGGATGCCGCCCATCAATCAGTTCAGTACACTCCTGAGCTGCTACCCGTCCTGAAAGAAGCTGGCGTCGTGGATGCCGGAGGGAAGGGGCTATTCTTCATCCTGGAAGGCATGGTGCGCCACATAAAGGGGCTGCCGCTAGATACGGCACTGACCACGGTTCAACCCCTGGCGGCCATGAAGCTGGATAATGCCATGGAAGCCATAGAGCCCGGTCAGGATTTTGAGGTGGTAGTCGATTTTCAACCGCGCGGCAGCCTTGACCTGGAGGGTTTATACAATGATCTGGAAGCCATGGGCACCTCCATCCAGCTGGGGGAAGGGGATGGCATCTACCGTCTGCATATCCATGTTCCGACTGAAAAACGCTACGCACCGATTGATTACACCATGTCACTAGGAACGATCACCAAGGTTTCCATGGAAAACTTGCTGGCGCAGATGGAGAGCATTGCAAAAGACTCCCTGGGCAGCAAATTGACCCTGGCTCCGGTCGAGCCTGGCCAGATTGCTGTAGTGGCGGTCTCACCCGGTGTGGGCTTATCGCGCGTTTTCGCCAGCCTGGGCGCCGCCGCCATCATTGAAGGCGGGCAAACAATGAACCCCAGCACCCAGGAGATTTTGGCTGCCTTCGAGAATCTTCCTACGGATCAGATTGTCATCCTGCCGAACAATAAAAATATCGTCCTGGCAGCAAGGTCAGCCGGCGAGCTAACCGTTAAGCAGGTGGCGATTGTACCCAGCCACTCTATTCCCCAGGGACTATCGGCCCTCCTGCGGCTGGACCCCAATGGCGATTTTGATCAGGTTGTCAATGATATGAACCGCGCTTTGGATGATGTCGAAAGCGGGGAAATCACAGTGGCGACTCGCAGTGTTGAGATCGATGGTGTCCAGGTGACAGAAGGCCAGGCCATCGCTCTTCATAACGGTAAGCTGATCTTGGCAGCGGACAGCATTGAAGATGCCTGCCTGAGACTGTTAAAGCAAGCCCATGCCGATCACTTTGAACTAATCACTATGTATGGGGGTATCGACCTGGTTAAAGCCGAGCTATACCGCCTCGCCGATCTGGTTCGCCAGAAATATCCCGAACAGGAGATCGAAGTACAGGAAGGAGGACAGCCACATTACCAGCTGATCCTCTCCATCGAGTAAACGGAGCCCTTGCTCCGCTACGTCATAACACTGGAAACCACCGCTGCTTACAATTACCCTTCATGGCTGCCATGTCCCAGGTTTGCATCGTCACCGACAGCACTGTCCAATTTGCGAAAAGCCACTTCCCCGGGAGAGAACTGGTAACCATCCTCCCTTTAATGGTACAGTTCAACGGCAAGGTGTTTTCCGCAGAACACCTGATCACCCTGCTTGATCTGCCGCAATCGCTGCCACTCCGCTCTCAACCCCTGGTGCAACCTCCCAGCAGGCAAAAAATTGAGCAGGTATTACACAACCTAGCGCAGAAGTATCATGAAATTGTGCTGATCCTGCCCTCCAGGCATTTACATCCCACCTTCGATTTCGCCATGCAAGTCCTGGAAACGATCCGCCCCTCAGCAGCAGTGCATATCATTGATTCGCAAACCACTTCCATTGGTTTGGGAGAGCTGGTACAGATAGCCGCCAAAGCTGCCCAGGAGAACGTGCCTGCCATTGAGATTAAGCGCCATGTGCTTGGGCTGATCCCGCGCGTTTACGTCCTTTTTTGTTTCCGCAGCCTGACATACCTGCAGAACACTGGCCAGCTGGAAGTATCTCAAGCCGTGGTTGGTGAGCTTTTAGGCATTTCCCCTCTCTACACCCTGGATAGCGGTAAACCCATTCCCCTATACAAAGCCCGCAGCGCCCGCAATCTGGTAGACATCTTCCATGAGTTTATTACCGAGATTAATGATCTGAGGCAGCTCGTCTTACTCCAGGGTTACCCCCCTTTCCTACCGGAAGTGCGCTCGTTACGTGAGCGCGTCCAGGCAGATTTTCCGGAGGCAACCTGCGTAGAGATGAGCCTGAGCCCGGTCTTGGGGGCCATGCTAGGCCCGCATACACTGGGTGCCATCGGTATTTCAGGGTTGGAATAAGCTGAATGCCAGCTGCAAATCCAATGGGGTATCCCAGGGTATTGCAAAGGTGGGACTTTGCCCAAGCGGTCTGGTAAGGTACAATAAGCACTAATGAAACAATCCATAGACAAATTATGCAAAATCTTAAAACTGGAAATTGAGCGCGGCTTTGATAACAAAGCCGTCGTTGGGGGACTGGATCGCATTTTGGATACATGGGAGATGGAGGCCCGGCTGGATGAAGTTCCTGAAGAGGCCATAAAAGCCGTCAGCACCCGTCTGCAGGATTACGCCGGTTTGAGTATCGCCTCGCGAGCGGAGGCTTTACAGGGTATCTGGCGGCGGGTACAGGCTGAAGGGGTCAGCGAGCCATTTCCTACGCCAACTCCCTTTCCTGACCCAGAAAGCCCACCTCCCGTTCATGGAGAAGTAAGGAAAGGTACTCCCCTCAAACGGGTGGAAGCGGAGCCAGTTACCAGCAAAGCAAGTAAGCCTGCGGAAAAACCCGCGCCGGCACCAGCTCCAGAGAGCAAAGAGCCCGAGCTCGAGCCAGCCGCTTTAAATGCCCCCGTCACCGTGCTGCATAATGTCGGTCCGAAAAATGCCCAAAACCTGGGTCGTTTGGGGTTGTTTACGCTGCGGGATATGCTGTATTACTTCCCGCGCCGCTACAATGACTATTCCAGCCTGAAGGCCATCAACCGCTTATCCTATGGAGAAGAAGTCACCGTCATCGGCACCGTGCAGAGCGTATCCAAGCGAACCGTCCGTAATGGGCAGCGACAGATCGTGGAAGCAGTGGTCAGTGATGGAACTGGCGCCATGCGCATTACCTGGTTCAACCAACCCTGGCAAGCCAAGCGTTTGCGCAACGGGATGCAGATCTCCCTGGCAGGCAAAGTTGACCAATACCTGGGGCGAACCGTCCTGAACAACCCGGCTTTTGAAGAAATCGACCAACAACAGCTCAGCACAAATCGGATTGTATCTGTTTACCCGCTGACTGCCCAAGTCACCAATCGCTGGCTGCAACGGCAGATGCACCAGGTCGTGACCCACTGGGCACCGCGCGTGCCCGACCCGCTGCCTGAAAACCTACGCCGCTCCGCCAATCTGGTAGATCTGCCCACCGCCTTAATACAAATCCACTTCCCCGACTCGCAAGAGCAATTGAAAGACGCCCGCCACCGGCTGGCGTTCGATGAAGTCTTTTTGCTGCAGTTAGGCGTACTAAGCCAAAAATACGATTGGCAAGAGAAAAGCGGGCGGATTTTTACAAGCGATCAGCAAGACATCACAGCGCTGCAGAACCAGCTTCCGTTTAAGCTGACTAGCGCCCAACAGCGCGCTGTGCAGGAGATCCGGGCAGACCTGGAATCAGGTCACCCGATGAACCGCTTGCTACAAGGTGATGTGGGTTCGGGTAAAACCGTGGTGGCTGCTATCGCCATCGCCATCGTGACCGGAGCGGGTGCACAGGCCGCCCTGATGGCACCCACCAGCATCCTGGCAGAACAGCACTATCGCAACCTGCTGAAAATTCTGGCTTCCCACCCGAATCAGGCCGAATCAGGCGTCTTACAGCCCTCGCAAATCCGTCTGATGATTGGCGCCACGCCCGAAAGCGATAAGAGCGCCATCCGGGAGGGACTGGCAGACGGCTCTATCAAGCTGGTGATCGGCACACATGCCTTGCTCGAGGACCCGGTCGCTTTTCAGGATCTGCAGCTGGCGATTATCGACGAACAGCACCGCTTTGGCGTCCAGCAGCGCCTAATATTGCGCTCCAAAGGCACCAATCCGCACCTGCTGGTGATGACTGCCACCCCCATCCCCCGCTCGCTCGCCCTGACCGTCTACGGTGACCTGGACCTGACCGTCATGGACGAGCTGCCTGCCGGCAGGCAGCCGGTGGGCACGTACGTGCTGACGCCGCGTGAGCGCGAGCGCGCCTACCAGCTGATCGACAGGCAGATCCGAGACGGGCGCCAGGCTTTCATCATTTATCCGCTGGTGGAGGAGAGCGAGAAGAGCGAGGCGTTGTCCGCAGTCGAAGAGCACGCCCGCCTGCAGCGCGAGGTCTTTTCTCAACACAAGCTCGGATTGCTGCATGGTCGCTTGAGTCCCGACGATAAAGAAGCCGCGATGAGGCGCTTCCACCAGCAGCAAGACCAGATCCTGGTATCCACCTCGGTTATCGAGGTAGGCGTGGATGTACCCAACGCTACCGTGATGCTCATCGAGGGCGCCAATCATTTTGGTCTAGCCCAGCTGCACCAGTTCCGCGGCCGCGTTGGTCGCGGCGGTGATAAATCCTACTGCCTGCTGGTCCCAGACAGTGCCGACCAGGCGGAGAACGAGCGTTTGCAGGTCATGGCGCAGACCAACGACGGCTTTGTGCTGGCGGAAAAAGACCTCGAGCAGCGCGGCCCTGGCGAATTCCTGGGCACACGCCAATCCGGGTATACTACCGAGCTGCAGCTCGCCAATTTGACCGATGTCCACTTGATCGAAAAGGCGCGCCATCATGCCCAGGCCTTATTTAAGCAGGACCCAGACCTGGCTCTTCCCGAACACCAGCTGCTGAAAGCCGCCTTGCAGCGTTTTTGGGATAGCCATGCAAATGATGTCAGTTAATGCCGGCCAGCAGCTGGCTTGAAACTTGCACAGATATCCCGTCAGTACCGGATGGCTGTGACACCTTTCTTTGTGAGGCGTAATGGTTCGAGCACTTTTTCCTGGTACCTTTGACCCGATCCACCTTGGGCATGTCGATATTGCCCGGCGGGCTACCTTGTTGTTCGATGAAGTCATCGTGGCGGTTTATGACCGCCCATTGAAATCCTTGTTGTTCGACCCGGAGACACGCATTGCCCTGACGCGCCTGTCGTTCAACGATAACCCGAAGATCAGGGTGGTGGGTTACAGCGGGCTTACGGTGGAGTTCTGCCGTAAAATCGGCACACAGGTGATCGTGCGCGGCCTGCGTGTTTTCTCGGATTTCGAGTACGAATTCCGCATGGCGCTGGCTAACCACCGCCTGGCACCCGATATCGAGCTGGTCGCCTTGATCACAGCGGAGGAGCACACCTTCCTCTCCTCCACCACGGTGCGCGAGATCGCTTCGTTGGGTGGGGATGTGAGCAGCATGGTGCCGCCGCACGTCGAGGAGGTCCTGATCAAGCGTTTCAGCGAGCTGGGTGATGGGCAGCAGATTGTGCCTACCACCTCGCTGAGGGATTAATGGAAGCGCCGCCGCACCTGTACTTCAAAAACAGTTGACGAAAATGAGATTTACAGGTAATCTATTGAAGAATCAAAAAATTCTGCCAAATTCATGCTATCCTACAAAGGGAGGCAGCCTGTGGACATCTTGCACCTGATTGACCGCCTGGAAGAATTGTTGAATCAAAGCCGCCCGTTGTGGTTCACCCACAACGTGATCGTGGATGAAGACCGCATGCTGGATCTAATCGACCAGATGCGGGTGGCCATCCCGGATGAGATAAAGAAAGCCCAGCAGGTGCTGGCGCAGAAGAACCGCCTGCTGGCACAAGCCCAGGAAGAGGCCAACCGCACCGTGGCGATCGCACGTGAAAAAAGCGAACAACTGCTGGAACGCGATGCCATCGTACAGTCCGCCCAGGCACGGGCAGATGAGATCTTGCAGCAAGCGCGCGCCGACGTGGAAAATACGCGGCACGAAGCCGACGACTACGTGGTCGATACCCTGCGCCGTCTGGAAATGGAGTTGGACCGCTACCTGACCCAGGTGCGTAACGGGATCATGAGCCTGCAAAAGGACAAGAGCGGCACGAGCCCGGAGGGTGGCGGGTGAGCTGCCAGGCAGAGCGATAATAAACATAGCTTGAACCGACCGGCGCTTGCCGGTCGGTTTTCATAGTGGGGGGAAAAGATGGCAACTCTAGAAAGGTAGCAGGCTACTTTTTTCCAGGATCAGCATGGCGAGCAGAGGCTTGCTGCGACCTTTGTCCCTCGCAAAGACAGCATAAATGGGGGAAATCGTGATAAGATTCGAGGGATTTTCATCAAAGATGTATGCACATGCAGACTGACACGCTTGAAAACCAACCTAGCCGGCTGGCGAAGACCGCCGGCTATTATGTTGCCTTTATCCTGTTAGGTCTGTCTACCGCGGCCATCGGGCCAACCCTGCCCAGCCTGGCTGAGCAAACCGGCAGCACGCTGGGGCAGGTCAGTTTTTTATTCGCGGCGCGCTCCCTGGGGTACTTGCTGGGCGCGCTGGTAGGTGGACGCGGGTATGACCGCCTGCCTGGTCAGCGGGTGATGAGCGTGACACTGCTAATTATGGCTACCGCCCTGGCGCTTATACCCGGGATGTCTTTATTTTGGCTGCTGGTGGGGGTAATCTGGCTGCTCGGCATCGGCGAGGGGGCCCTGGATGTGGGCGCCAATATCTTGCTGATGTGGTTGCACGGCGAGAAGGTCGGGCCGTTTATGAACGGGTTGCATTTTTTCTTCGGAGTCGGGGCGTTCCTGTCTCCAGTGATCTTCGCCCAGGCGATCCTGTTGAGCGGTGGCATCCGGTGGGGCTACTACCTGCTGGCGCTGCCGGTCTTGCCCGTGGCGGTGTACACGTATCTGCAAGCCAGCCCTGCCCAACCTGGACAGGCTAAAGAAGGCGCGCGGCCCTCCCAGCGAGGCAGCCTGGTGCTGGCAATCAGCCTGTTTTTCACCCTGGCGGTCGGTTTAGAGACTGCCTTCAGCGGCTGGGTGTACACCTATGCCCGCCAGCTCAACCTGGGCGACACAGTGACCGCCGCCTACCTGACGGCTGCTTTTTGGGCCGCGCTGACCATCGGGCGCCTGGTGGGCATCCCGCTCTCGCTGCGTTTTCCGGTTAGCCGGCTGATCCTGGTGGATGTGCTCGGCTGCAGCCTGAGCCTGGTAGTGATCCTGGCCTGGCCCGGCACTCGCAGCGCATTATGGCTGGGCACGCTGGGGCTGGGCGCCTCGATCGCTTCGATTTTCCCCAACAGCTTATCCTTCGCCAGCCAGCATATAACCATCACGGGCAAAGTGACCAGCTTGTTTTTTGTGGGCACCAGCCTGGGGGGTATGCTGGTGCCCTGGCTGGTCGGGCAGCTGATCGAGCCATTAGGCGCCGCGAGCGTGATGTGGGCTCTGGGGGGCGTGGTGCTGCTGGCCCTGGGGGTATATGCCTGGATGACTGCCAGCGCCAGAACAGAGGCAAGCACTTAACCATGGAGGCATAAAGGGAGCGGCCCTTTGCTGGCGCTCAGTGCCAGCACGCAACGAAGTGAAATGATGAACATGGGTGGGGCGGGACGCTGCGATTCCTGAGGAGGTGCCCGATTTCACACCGGGTGTGGAAGGCGCACTCTGGTAATTAGCCGGAGAATTCAAGACCTGGGTTTGAAGCGCGCTCGCTAAGATGATATCCAGTATCTCCTCCTGGCGAACATGAGCTAAAATTATACAGCTTCGCATAAGTAAATCCTCTGCAAGCTGGCTTGTTATGCACTCGTTGGGCACATTTTAATTTCAACTTGTTATCATGTCTCTTTTGGGATACTAAAGGAATCCAAACATGTCTGCTAAGTTGAAAACCGCCATTTATCTTCCTAACTTTGGCCCATTTGGTGATGCTCGCCTTATTGCCGACCTGGCGCGTGACGCAGAATCCGCCGGGTGGGATGGTTTCTTTCTATGGGATCACATCGCAACACACGATGATGATGGTAGCTCGCTGCCACATACCGATCCCTGCCTGGCCCTG
>CP070639.1:793979-808777 GCA_020354045.1 Anaerolineales bacterium
GGGCAGTCTGCGCCCAGCCCAATAGAGATCATTGTTTTTCTAATCTTGGGTTGGTTCTTTGTGCTGATTGGTGACTACAAAGAAATGCGACTGACGAGAAAAAAGTTGAAAGCCTCTGAGCTGGATCGGAGCATCACTGATTGACTAGGGCTTATATGATTTCACTAATCTGAAAAAACAGAAAAATGATGACTAAAAAAGACGAAATGAAAGCGATTGTTTACACAAAATACGGGCCTCCTGAGGTTCTTCAACTCACAGAGGTTAGAAAACCTGCTCCCAAGGAGAATGAGGTACTGATCAAAGTATTTGCTACAACTGTAACCAAATACGACTGTTGGATGCGGAGTTGTACCGCGCCGCCCGGTTTCGGGCTATTGATGCGAATATCATCAGGGAGAAAACCCAAGCAACCCATACTGGGCACTGAGCTGGCCGGGGAAATTGACTGGGTTGGCAAAGATGTTACCCGATTGAAGGCAGGTGACCAGGTTTTTGGCTACCCGGGGATGAATTTAGGTGCTTATGCTGAGTACATTTGTCTACCTGAAGAAGCCGTGGCAATAAAACCAGCCAATGTGACCTATGAAGAAGCCGCCGCCGTCCTTCAGGGGGCATTAACCGCATTGTTTTTTCTTCGAAGAGGGCATATCCAGCGCGGTCAAAAGGTTCTTATCTTCGGCGCTTCTGGAGGCGTCGGTAGCTATGCGGTACAACTCGCAAAGCATCACTTTGGGACAGAGGTTACGGGGGTCTGTAGCACCTCAAAACTAGAGTTTGTGAAATCTCTGGGAGCCGACAAGGTCATTGATTACACGAAACAGGATTTCACTCAAAACGGCCAAGTCTACGACACCATTTTTGATACAGTTGGCATGACTTCTGTTTCGCGCAGCAAAAGATCGCTGAGGGAAAATGGATCCTATCTTATAGCTACCTTTGGGCTACCAATGCTCCTTCAATTGCTATGGCTCTCAAAGACGGGTAGCCAAAATTTGGAATTTGGGGTACTCAAAGAGAAAACCGAAGATTTGATTTTCCTGAAAGATTTAATTGAAGCGGAAGTGATTAAACCGGTTATAGATAGATGCTATCCGCTGGATCAGACTGTCGAAGCGCATCGCTATGTCGAAACAGGACACAAAAAAGGGAATGTTGTCATCACTGTGGAACATGACAAATAAAAGGAGAAAAATGAACACGAAACAAACCGCAAGCATGCTAGAGGATAGAAAGGTCAATGTGAAGGCCAAGCTCGCTTTACTATGGGTAGCCTTGATGTTCCTCTATATTTATAACGATCTGTTCTCACTCATGCAGCCAGGTCACGTAGCACAACTGGTAGAGGGACATCTGGAAGGCGTACATTTCACTCAAACACTCCTTTTCAGTGCAGCGGTGCTAATGGCGTTTCCGGGCTTCATGATTCTACTGTCCCTTATATTGAAGGCCAAAGCGAATCGCTTGGTGAATATCGTCATAGGCATTTTCCATATCCTTGTCCTACTCGGCACGCAGTTTGTGGGCGAGGGAGAGACTTGGTTCTATTGGAGGCTCTATGAGCTGCTGGAAGCCCTATTCCTTGCGCTCATCATCTGGTCAGCATGGAAGTGGCCTACTACTGAATCCCAGCATGTGTAATCTATTACCAGATCGTGGAATCCAGTCCTTAGCATGAGCAGTTGCGAACATTTTAGGGTGTCATTTAATTCACAAAATTAGTTATGGAAGGGTAACTGCTCAGAAGTAGAGAGAAAGGCCTAATCCCTGCAGTAGTTACATAGAAGGTAGTTCAGAAAATCAAAAAGGAACTACCTGAAAGGAGAAAATAAAATGAACACACACAGAAGGACAGCAATACTTGTAGGCATATTCTTCATCATTGGAACAGTTGCCGGCGTTTCGAGCGGCGTTGTTACCGGTCCGGTTTTGGGTGGTTCTGATTACCTTGCCAAAGTCGCAGCGAATGAGAGCAAAATCGCCCTGGGCGCCCTCCTGGTGTTGGTGATGGGTTTCCCCCTGGCGATGATTCCGGTCCTGATGTTCCCGATCTTTCGCAAATACAGCGAACCCTTGGCGCTTGGCGCAGTAGTTTTTAGGGGCGTATTGGAAGCCGTGACCTATATGGCGCTCGCTGTCTATTGGCTTTTGCTCATCCCGGTAAGCCAGGAATTCGTAAAGGCAGGCACAGCGGATGCACTGACTTTTCAGGCAATGGGCGCTTTTCTCACCAAAGCTGGTTACTGGACCGAGCACCTGCTGGCGTTGGTTTTCACCATCGGCGCTATGATGTTGTATTGGCTCTTTTATAAAACCAAACTTGTTCCAAATTGGCTGTCGTTATGGGGTTTCATAGGAGCGATCTTGAATTTCGTCGCGGCAATTTTCAATATGTTTGACCCAACACACCCGGCTCTTTCCCTAGGCGTCAAATGGGGCAACTTGATTATCCCGCTGGCAATTCAGGAAATGGTATTTGCGCTGTGGGTGATCGTCAAGGGATTCAATCCAGATGCAGCTATCTTGGAGGACAGGATTGTCGCATCATGAAGGCTTTCGTCAATCGATATCAAATCTCCATATTTTTCATCCTCACCTTTGTTATCAGTTGGTTTCCCTGGTATGCGGGAATCGCACCGGAAGTCATGGCGATGGGTCCATCCATCGCCGCCTTCACCATAACGCTCATTGTCGGCGGCAGGCGCGGATTTGTCGATCTTCTGCAACCGTTCGGACGCTGGCGAGCCACCCTGGGTGTATGGGGGCTAGCTATCTTTGGACCAGGGATTTTATACCTAATTGGGCTCGTTGTGCACTTGCTCATGGGTGGCGAAGCTCCCCCGTTCATCATGATTCGCGAAGAACTAAACCTGCTCCTACTATATCTTTTCCTTGTTGTTTTGATGCCTTGGAATGGGCCAGTGGGCGAAGAATTCGGCTGGCGTGGCTATGTGCTTCCCAAATTGCAGAATAAATACAGCCCATTGATTGCCAGCCTGGTAATCGGCACCGTCTGGGGAATTTGGCATCTGCCCAGTTTCTTTGCCCCTCAGGGTGTGATCAGCGCGCTCACAACAGCATTGGGAATCGGTTTTCTTATCCCTTATAGCCTGGGAACGATCGCCAATTCTGTTTTCATGGCCTGGCTGTACAACAAATCCAAAGCCAGCGCGCTGATTGCCGGAATCATTTGGCATGCAGCGATCGACTTTTGGGCGCCTATACTTCTAAGCGACTCATCCCTTGTCGCTGCTCGTGAAGGAACTCATCTTCCCACCATCGCACCCAACCTTTATCTAACGGTTTTGGCTGTTCAAGTCGTGGTGGCTTCCGTCTTGGTAATTGCCACAAAAGGGAAATTGGGCTTTTCAGAGCAAACTTGATAATGGAAACATAATGAACCAGAAAGTTTTGTACTTTTGTGGAATGCTTGTGCCATTCACTTATATCTTCATGTACATCCTCGGTGGGGCATTACGCCCAGGTTACAGCCACATTTCGGATTCAGTGAGTGAATTACTTTCGCGGGGAGCGCCCAACAAGAAACTACTGGATAGTTTCAATGTAGCCTTTGCCTTGTTTTACATATTGTTTGGATTTGGAGTATTCCAGTTTGTAATGGGAAGTGATCATAATGCATTGGTAGGTCGTATCGGAGCTGGGATGATCATTGCTGTTGGGATAGCCAGTATCGGGAGTGCCATCTTTCCTCAGGATGCGACAGACACTCCACGCACTTTGCCTGGAACCCTGCACTTGATATTTGTGTTTGGCGTTCAAATCCCCGGCGCCATAATTTCAACGTTGTTGATAGGAATCTGGATGAATCAAGCGGATATTCTCTCAGGGTTTGCAACCTATTCGTTTATTTCAGCAGGTGCTATTGTTCTTTCAGGTGCACTTGCGGGCCCATCCATGGGGAAGCCATTCATGGGTGTAGTTGAACGAATCTCTGCCTTGGCTGTCCATCAATGGATATTTTTTTTGGCTTGGAATCTGTTGGGAAGCTAGCAACGGAGATATATTGATAACTCTGTTAGCTATTCAAGAAATGGTATTCGCGCTGTGGTTGACTGTGAAGAGATTTGACCCAACTGCAATTTCCCCAGAGACTTTTGCGCAGGCACCAACAGAGTGAATTGCCTGCGATTGAGTAATCACATCAAGGATGTAGACAGGGACCACAGTTTTATTTGGGTTCAATTCAATAATAACTACGTAGATTCAAGTAGTAAGTGAAACTTTGTTGGCTGAAAAAGATGTAAGGGTAGGTCAACAGCCAGAGTGGCCCTGGAGGCTACTCCTGCAAAGTTTGAAAGGTGTAGATGATGTCAAGACGAATCTTGGTTCTGGGTGGGACAGGCATGTTGGGTCAGCCGGTCGTGCACTGCCTGACCGATAAAGGACACACGGTACGGATTCTCACCCGCAGCGCCGAAAAAACCCATAATATGTTTGGCGACACTGTCGACGTTGTCGAGGGAACAGCAACGAACAGAGACGATATCCGGGCGGCGCTGATAGGATGTGACGCCGTGCATATCAACCTGACGCCAGTGTCGGAATTGGCCGCCACGCGGTACGTCATTGAACTGGCGGAGGGTCGACTTGAACGCATCACCTATGTCTCCGCCACTACGCTTAGCGAGGAAAACCGCTGGTTCGACAGGGTTGACGTGAAGTTATGCACCGAGGAACTCTTGCGGAACAGCGGCATCCAGCACGCGGTCTTCTGCCCCACCTGGGTGATGGAGACACTGCATAATTTCATAAGGGGCAACAGGGCAGTCGTATTACATGGTAACAACCCGCCGAAGTTGCACTTCTTTGCCGCTGCCGACTTCGGGCGGATGGTGGCCGCTTCTTATGATGACGAACGGGCGCTCGGGAAGCGACTGTTCGTTTATGGCCCGGAAGCCATCACCCTGCAAGATGCGACGGAGCGCTTCGTCGCCGCCTGTTATCCAACCGTCAAAGTGATGCGCTGGAAACTCTGGCAGGCGCGGCTCGTTGCAAAACTGATTCGCAACGAAAACCTGGCTGAGGTCACGGAGTTGATCGCCTACCTCGACGTAGCTGGCGAGCATGGCGACCCTTCCGAGGCCAATACGCTCTTCGGCGCCCCAGCCATCGCCCTCGATGAGTGGTTCAAGATGCCCAAAGACAGCCGCAAGGGCATGCCGCATTGAATGGGTAATAGAGACGAATAAAAGGAGCAGAAAATGAATACGCACAGAAAAAACGCAATCATTGTTGGGGTGTTGTTCATCATCGCCACCGCTTTTCTTTTCATCGGTGAATCGGTCTATACGCCTGTGCTCACCACGCCAGATTACCTAGAAACAGCATATCCTGGGCGGATCACGGCTGTCTTAGGCATCCTGTTGGAGTTTGCCTGCGTGCTCTCCATTCCACTCATCCCCGTATTCCTGTTCCCGGTATTATGGAAACACAGCGAAACATTGGCCCTAGGATACCTCGTCTTCAGACTTTTCGAGGCTGTACTCTTTGTGCTGGACGAGATCAACAAACTGATGAACATTAGTTTAAGCCAGCATTATCTGGCCAATCAGGGTGCGGATCCTGCCAATTTTCAAACGGCGGGCAGCTTATTTCAGGCCTGGAACGACTGGTCCTTTTCGTTCTATGTCTTCATTTTCGCCATCGGGGCAATGATGCTTTATGCTGTCCTCTATCGGTCAAAACTAATTCCTCGTTTTATCTCTGGCTGGGGTTTTATCAGCGCGGTATTGATTTTCACCGGTGTGCTCCTGGGAATGCTGGAACTCGATCTCAATTTCCCAGGTATGGCTTTTGAACTCATATTTATTGTCCCCATCGCCGTGCAGGAAATGGTAATGGCATTGTGGCTCATCGTCAAAGGCTTCGATCCATCTGTAATCTCTTCTCTCTCTGCTAAACAGGCTTAATGATATGAACGAGACTCACCTAAAAAGGAAGGATGCCTAAATGAAAGCGATTGTATATGAAAAATATGGACCTCCAGAGGTTCTCCAGCTCAAAGAGGTAGCCAAACCTGTCCCAAAGGATAATGAATTATTGATAAAAGTTCATGCGACCACCGTCACAGCCGCGGATTGGCGCATGCGCAAGCCTGACCCGGTTGCCGCTCGGCTATTGAATGGTCTCTTTAGGCCCAAAAAGTTCAATATTTTAGGTTTTGAGCTGGCCGGGGAAGTCGAAGCTGTCGGGAAAATTGTAAAACGATTTAAGCCAGGTGATCAGGTTTTTGGAAATACCGGGTTTGGTTATGGTGCATATGCCGAGTACAGATGTTTACCTGAAGAAGGGGATGAAAAAAAGGGGTTGATAGCCATAAAACCGGCCAGTATTCCCTATGAACAGGCTGCTGCCGTTTCTTTTGGGGGATTGGCAGCATTGAATATTCTTAGAAAAGGGAACATCCAGAGTGGGCAGAAGGTTCTTATCAACGGCGCTTCTAGTAGTACAGGTACCTATGCAGTGCAACTTGCCAAGTACTGGAGGGCGGAAGTGACCGGGGTTTGCAGTGCCGCGAATTTCGAACTTGTGAAATCGCTGGGAGCTGACAAGGTTATCGATTACACCAAGGAGGATTTCACAGAAAGCAGAGAGAATTACGATCTAATTTTTGATGCTGTTGGAAAAATGATCTCGGGAATCTCAAAATCTAAATGTAGGAAAGCATTGACTCCGGATGGGATATACTTGAGTGTAGAAATGTCACGGCAAGATCATGCTGAAGATCTGACTTATCTTGCAGAGCTTATTGAGGCGGGGAAGATAAAGGTGGTCATCGATAGACACTATCCCTTGGAACAGGTGGCCGAGGCTCACCGATACGTTGAAAAATTGCACAAAAAGGGAAACGTCGTCATCACTGTGGCGCATAACAACAAGTCATGACAAAGCGCGACATCTACCACTTTGATACGCTCTAGGATGACGATAGTTGGGCTTATTTGTAAGGAGGAGTCTCATGAAAGTAATTTTCCACACAAAATACGGACCACCGGATGAGCTTCAGCTCAAAGAAGTAGTAAAACCTACTCCCAAGGACAATGAAGTCCTGATCAAAATACATACGACAACGGTTACAACCTCAGACTGTAACGCTCGCAATTTTACATTCGTGTCAAAATTGTTGATGCTACCCGCTCGAATGGGTCAGGGTTTCAGTAAACCAAAAATAAATATATTGGGGATTGATCTAGCCGGGGAAATCGAAGCCGTCGGGCAAGACGTAAAACGCTATAAAAAAGGCGACCAGGTTTTTGGGACCCCCGGGAACGTCATGGGTGCCCATGCCGAGTACATCTGCCTACCCGAAGATGGGGTATTGACGATAAAACCTGCTAACATGACATGGGAGGAAGCCGCATCCATTCCCAACATGGGGAATTCCGCACTATATTTCATGAGAGATCTGGGGAACGTCCAAGCCGGAAGTAAAGTCTTGATCAATGGCGCTTCCGGTGGGATAGGCACTTTTGCAGTGCAGCTTGCCAAATACTACGGCGCGGAAGTTACCGGAATATGCAGTTCCACAAACTTAGAAATGGTGAAATCCCTGGGAGCAGATCATGTCATCGATTACACCAAAGAGGATTTCACCCAAAATGGTCAGACCTATGATGTTATTTTTGACGTAGTATATAAACTCTCGTTTTCGCGCTGTAAAAACTCGCTAAATAAAGATGGGGTCTATCTTCCAACTTTAATAGAACTGCCAGATCTTATTCAACTGATATGGACTGGGATAACAGGTGGCAGGAAGGTCAAATTCGGGGATGCCGTCATCAAAGTTGAGAACCTAATTTTCTTAAGAGAGCTTTTTGAGGCAGGAAAGCTTAAGCCGGTCATAGACAGAATCTATCCGTTAGAACAGACCCCCGAGGCTTTCCGATACGTCGAAAAAGGGCATAAAAAGGGCAGTGTTGTCATCGCCGTGGCGCAGAATAACCAAGGAGATGCTTGATATGCAGGAGGTGAAGATAAAACTTTCTATCTTATGGATAGTTCTCATGTTAACGTATCTTTTGGGGGATATGCTACGGATATTCAGTGGCGACTTTCAAGCGGGAGCCATAGATAGCACACAAATATCTCAGGAAATGTATTTGGGAATGGCAATCTTATTTGTGCTACCGATTGTTATGGCTTTCCTGTCTCTTACGTTGAAATCCACAGCCAATCGTTGGGCAAACATCGTATTAGCCATCGTCCTTTTTGTGATTAACCTCGTTGGATTGCCCACATATCCTTCCGCTTATGACAAATTCTTGATTATCGTAGGGCTCATTTTTAATTTCTTGACTATTTGGTATGCATGGAAGTGGCCTGCACAAGCAAGTTAGCCCTAAAGATGTGGCGCTCGATCAAGGTGAAAGTGAAGAAACCTGATGAAAGCAATTATTTACACGGAATACGGTCCACCGGAAGTGCTTAAGCTTCAAGAGGTAGATAAGCCCACACCTAAGGTTGGTGAAGTACTGGTAAAAGTCCATGCGGCATCCGTAAACTATATAGACTGGCAACTCCTGAAAGGTGAATCGTTCTTTCTGCGGCTATTAAACGGGCTTACGAAGCCAAAACAGGAGATACTCGGAGATGACATCGCAGGGCGGGTTGAAGCGGTTGGAGAAATGGTCAAACATTTTAAGCCAGGTGATGAAGTGTTCGGAATAAGCGATTTTGGCGCATTTGCCGAGTATGTCTGTGCTGATGAAAAATATTTAGCACTGCAACCAGCAAACATGACATGGGAGGAAGCAGCGGCCGTGCCTGTAGCTGGGATCACCGCCCTGTTGGGTCTTCGTAAGCTTGGACAGATTCAGTCCCGGCAAAAGGTTTTGATCAATGGGGCCTCTGGTGGTGTGGGCACGTTTGCGGTGCAGATTGCGAAGTATTATGGGGCCGAAGTGACAGGTGTTTGCAGCACAAGCAAATTGGATATGGTACGCTCGCTTGGGGCGGACAATGTCATAGATTACACAAAAGAAGATTTCACCAAAAGTGGGCGGCGTTATGACTTTATTCTTGCTGCTGGGGGATATCACCCAATTTCTGATTATCAGCGTGCATTAAGTTCTGAGGGGGTTTATGTATGTTGCGGTGGTAACTTTGCTCAATATTTCCAAGCCGCTTTCTTGGGACCATTGATTTCGATGACCGGGAGTAAGAAACTGGGTTCCATTGGGATGGCGAAACCAAATATTAAAGAATTTGATTTTATGAAAGAGCTTCTCGAAGCTGGCAAAGTGAAACCCGTTGTTGATAGATGTTACCCGTTAAGCAAGACTGCTGAAGCTCTCCGATACTATGGAGAAGGGCACGCCCAAGGAAAAGTAGTCATCACTGTGGAACAAAACAACTTAACCTGACGTAGCGCCATTTTACAGAATGTGGACCATTATTTCCTCGTTTTTTTACTTTCTCGTATCTACAATTAACCCCCTGAATAACACGTTCGGGGTATGACATGTAAATCGTCTTTCGGTATCCAATATGTGGAAAATATAATTTTAATGTAGAATGGTCAAAGTGAGTCTTGAAGATGTGAAATACATTTTCAAGATCATCAATCACTCCATAGATATGGCTATCTACTTCGCGCACAAACAAAGTAATATGGGAGGAAACTCGTGAAAGCAATAGTATACGCACAATACGGGCCGCCGGATGTACTTCAGCTCAAAGAGGTAGAAAAACCTACCCCCAAGGAGAATGAAGTCCTGATACGTATTTACGCAACATCGGTAGGTTATGGGGATCTTGTTGCTCGTAATTTCAAAGAAATCTCACCTGGCGAATTCAACATGCCTTTCCCATTCTGGCTCATAACGAAATTAGTTTTTGGTATCAGAAAACCGAAAATAACAATACTAGGGAGTGAACTTGCTGGTGAAGTTGAAGCAGTAGGCAAAAATGTAAAATTATTTAAAGAAGGCGACCAAGTTTTTGGATATTTAGGTCAAAGCATGGGAGCTTATGCCGAGTACATTTGTGTGCCTGAAGGCGGGGTTCTGGCAATCAAACCGTCCAATATGACCTATGAAGAAGCTGCCGTCGTTCCTATGGGGACGATCATGGCTTTGTATTTGCTTAGAGAAAAGGGAGATCTCCACCCAGGACAAAAGGTTTTGATCAATGGCGCTAGTGGGGGGATAGGCTCAGCTGCGGTACAAATTGCCAAGTTCTATGGGGCTGAAGTCACCGGGGTCTGCGGTACTCCGAGATTAGAATTCGTGATATCTCTGGGAGCCGATAAGGTCATTGATTACACTAAAGAGGACTTTACCCAAAGCGGTGAAACCTATGACCTCATTTTTGACGTATTAGGCAAGAGTTCATTCTCACAGTGTAAAAGCTCGTTAAAGCAAAACGGACGCTATCTATTAGCCAGCTTTAAGATGGGAGATCTTGTCCAAATGCTGTGGACTTCGATGATGTCCGGCCTGCCTGGCCGGCAGGCAGGTAAGAAAGTAATTTGTGCGCTTGCACCGGGAAGTACTGAAGATTTGAATGCCGTCAAAGAGCTTATTGAAGCAGGCAAGATTAAAGCGATCATAGATAGAAGGTATCCGTTAGAACAAGCTGCCGAAGCCCACAGGTATGTTGAAGAAGGACACAAAAGGGGACATATCGTCATAACTGTGAAACATAACGGCAAGACCTGACAAAGCGTCGCACCTGGTCATTAGGAGGAGCACAGATGAAAGCGATCGTATGGACGAAATACGGACCACCGGATGTGCTTGAATTAAGAGAGGTGGAAAAACCCACGCCCAAGGACAATGAAGTACTTATCAAAATTCATGCGACAACAGTAACAGCAGGGGACTGTGAACTCCGAAGTCTTAAACTCCCAATCTACATCAGTCTCCCTTTGCGGATATGGCTAGGTTTCAGAGAACCAAGAAGTAATACCATACCAGGGACTGAGCTAGCCGGAAAAATTGAAGCCGTAGGTAAATATATAAAGAAATTTAAAGTGGGTGACCAGGTATTTGGATCTGCCGGGATGGGTTTTGGCGCAAATGCCGAGTACTTATGCCTGCCTGAAGAACCTGGTGAGATGGAAGGGGGGGTTGCCATAAAACCGACCAATATGACCTATGAAGAAGCCGCCACCGTTCCTTTTGGGGGACGAGATGCATTGCATTTTCTTAGAAAAGGGAATATCCAAAGTGGGCAAAAGATTCTGATTAACGGTGCAGGTGGAAGCATAGGTACTTTTGCAGTTCAGCTTGCCAAGTACTTTGGGGCTGAAGTGACTGCTGTTGACAGCACGGCGAAATTGGACATGTTGACCTCGATCGGTGCAGATCACGTCATCGACTACACACTAGAAGATTTCACAAAAAGGGGTGAGATCTATGATGTTATTTTTGATGTGGTCGGTAAGATTTCGTTTTTACGTAGCAATAAAGCGCTAAAACAAAATGGAACCTATTTATTAGCCAACCCTGGGTCGCAGGTGGTTCAAGGGCTATGGACCAGTTTGACAAGCAGTAAAAAAGTAATTATGCAGACAGCAAGTGGAACAATCGCAGATTTAATTTTCCTGAAAGAACTTATTGAGGCGGGGAAGATAAAAACGGTCATCGATCGGCGCTATCCATTAGAACAGACTGCCGAAGCTCACCGTTATGTCGAGACAGGACAAAAACAGGGAAATGTAGTCATCACAGTGGACCATGACGACAAAACCTAGGCCAAAATTAGGCGTCATTACCTGAAAGACGGCATACTGAAAGGATGAAACGATGTCAAAGGCAGAATTCTTAACCGTTCGTTGGAATAATTTGCTCACGCTGGGTTTGGGACTTCCCGCCCTTATCTACGTGATCATGGCTTTTTCCACTTCCTTTTGGACGGGAAGGGGTGGGTTGATCGGCTTATCGATTATCGGGGTGCTTTATTGACTGGTACTTGAAGGTCATACCTCCATGCGGTTCGCATGGCTTCGAGAAAACTCAGCGAACTACGTCTCCGTCAAACAGGGATTCACTCACCCACTTGCGTTAATTCGGAGGATTTATAACGCTGCTTTCTGGATTTTTTTGCTGCCCTTTTTCACGCTCATCGATTATGGCACAGGATTTCTAACCTTTACCGTCATTATTGCTATCAGGCTGGGTTTAAATCTATATACAAACAACTTCCTCGATCTCACGCCAGCGCAGTACGATAGTTTTCCCTTCAGAATTCCATGAATATTCGAGGGACCTAACATTCACCTACTTTGATTGAGCTGTACGGCGTCAGCCATTAAACCACCTGCTACAAAATACGGGCCGCTATTTGCTGGCCCGTGTTTTTTTACCTCTCGAATCCACAATTAACCCCCTGAATAACACTTTCGGGGTATGACACTAATACTGCCAAGCTTGTATGCTAAAACTGTAAGGATTATTTTTTAAACAAGGCTGGTTGGCGCCTCCATCTTTTTCAAATGATATAAGGAATATTCTCATGACTGATGAAAAAACAATCACCACAGATTCTTCAAAGAAAACCTCGACAAATAGGAAGCGGATTCACTGGATGGATAACCTCAGAACCATTATGATCCTCTTAGTGGTCCTATACCATGTGGGAGGCGTTTATGAAGGTGCCGGTCTTTGGGGTTGGTTCTGGATTGTGGATGATCCAGATACCATATCTTGGGTTGGCATCGTAGGTATCGTAATCGATATTATCGTGATGCCCACCATATTCTTTATTTCAGGTTATCTGGCTCCAGCTTCCTTGAAGAACAAGACTGGATTGGAATTTCTCAAAGGGAAATTCAAACGGCTGATGGTCCCCTGGGTGATCGCCGTGCTTACGTTGATCCCCCTCTACAAAGTCATATTTCTATATTCTCGAGGATTACCTCAAGAGCACTGGACTACCTACTCTCACATAACCAACCCAAACAGCCAAAATTGGTTATGGTTCCTGCCTGTGCTGTTTACCTTCAATATGCTCTATCTGCTTTTTACAAAAGCAAAGATCAGGATCCCGAACATATCGCTAAAGGGCGCTGTTTTGGGCACCTTTCTGATTGGATTTGTATATAGCTTGAGCATCGGTGGGATTCTCGGTTTTCGGAGCTGGACCTTAACCCCGTTGATCGATTTTGAAAATGAAAGACTGCTCCTGTACTTCATGGCTTTTTTGTTAGGTGTGCTATGTTTTCGGCAGAACGTATTTGCGGAAAAACCCAAAAGCAAAACGCTGTATACCGTTGTAAATTCGATTGCCTGGATTCCGATCACTGTCCACATCTTTGCACGGCTGATTCCCTTTTTTGTGCCAGAAGGTTTTTTGATTTCTCCGCTTGTGGATAGGCTTATTTGGTGGCTTAGTTTTTACCTTTCGCTGCTCTGTTTGCTGTATCTATTGGTTGAAACATTCTGGAGGTATTTCGATAAAACCGGAAGCATCTGGAGTGAACTGAACCGCAATTCATACAGTGTTTACATCATCCATGTGATCGTTATCGGCATATTCGGTACGCTCTTACTGAACCTGAATCTGCCTGCTTTGGTGAAATATCCCGTTTTGATTGTCTTAACCTATCTCGGCAGTAATTGGCTCATCTCCTCTTATCGAAAAGTTTCTGCTGAATTCAAAAAACTGTTTATTGAATGGAGGAAATTAGCTCTATAAATACAATACTCTATCCTATCATCGTCAATGCCTTGTTTTGCAGACTCTCGGCATGACGCTTCCGCAGCATCTGGATGTCCATCATCGTCCGCTCTGGTCAAAGCGTGTTTTTTGCCCTCCTAATCCTCGGTTTTGTGCTGGGGTGGCGAAGTGGCTTGAAGAGGTAATCAACCATGAATAAAGTCAAACGAAAACTTACTTTAGATCGCCCGGCAACCTACCAGATTAGAGTGCCGGGGCACCTCGATAAGAGCTGGTCGGAGTGGACAAGAGAGATGACTATTTCAACCGAAAGCGATGAAGATAATCTGCCGGTCACGACCCTGATGGGAACCTTTGACCAGGCCGCGCTGCATGGTCTGTTGCGCCACCTCTATTCTCTCGGTATCCCTCTGATATCAGTCAATTATGTTGAGCGCGTATAAAACCTCCAACGCTCACAAATTTGGAGCATCAACACAGGCTTCGGTGAGATTGGTAATACACTGAAAACATGGATGAAGAACTTTGCTGAAGGAGGTTTAACCATGACAGAGCACTCAATAATTGTTATCGGTGCTGGCATTGCTGGCCTCTCCGCTGGTTGCTATGGTCAGATGAACGGCTACAAAACTCGCATTTTCGAGATGCACAACGAACTTGGCGGTTGTTGTACATCATGGAAACGCAATGGCTATACGATTGACGGCTGCTTTCACTATTTGACAGGATCAAGTCCGGGGCAAAGCTTCTACCATATTTGGGAAGAATTAGGAGCATTAGAAGGTCGGGGTATCGTTAATCATGAAGAATACGCTCGCATTGAAGGAAACGATGGTGAGGTCTTCATCGTCTACTCTAATATAGATCGCTTGGAGCGACATATGAAAGAGCTTGCACCGGAGGATACGGAGGTCATCAAAGAGTTTACCGATGGCATCCGTACGATGATTCACTTCCCCATGCCCGTAGAAAAGCCACAAGAGCTTTACAGCCCAATTGACGGGTTTAGGATGATGTATAAGATGTTCCCCTTCTTGAGCTTTTATAGAAAATTTGGCAAGGTAACAATCGAGGACTATGCCAAACGCTTCAAGAATCCATTCCTCCGTCAGGCTTTTTTATATATTGTAAATCTCCAAAACAGCCCTGACTTCCCC
>CP070639.1:808877-823650 GCA_020354045.1 Anaerolineales bacterium
CCTGGAAGTGGAGTTGATCGTACCGGTGGCGCTGGAGCAGGGGTCGAAGTTTGCGATCCGAGAAGGTGGCTTGACGGTCGGCGCTGGTGTGATCACCAAGATCCTGGAGTAGATGCAACATGATGGTAAAACAAAAGATTCGTATTCGGTTGAAAGCCTACGATCATCGGGTGCTAGACCAATCTGCCAAGCGTATTGTTGAAACTGCAGAGCGCACTGGTGCTCGGGTTGTTGGTCCAGTACCCTTGCCTACCCGGATTGAAAAGTTTGCTGTCCGGCGATCGACATTCATCGATAAAGACTCGCATGAACATTTTGAGATTCGCACCCACAATCGTTTGATTGATGTGCTGGATCCCGACTCAAAAACAATTGATATGCTCATGCGCCTGAACTTACCAGCAGGCGTAGATATTGAGATAAAGATTTAGCGACCCATTTGTTTTGTTGCGAGCTTGGTCGCATAGTAACCAAGTAGGCTACACTGGCAGTGTAAGAGTAGGGCTGACCGCAAACTTACAAACAACCGCTGATTTGCGGCAGCTAAACTGACTGCACAGCATTACAGGATGATGCAGCCAAGCCCAGGCTGACAGTCCTGAATAAAAGTTCTAGGAGAAAACAGAGATGTTGAAAGGGCTTATTGGCAAGAAAGTCGGCATGACCCAGATTTTCGATGAGGCCGGGTTGGCAATTCCGGTCACTTTAATCGAAGCTGGGCCTTGTTATGTCACCCAGGTGCGTATGCCAGAAGTTGATGGCTACGCTGCGGTCCAACTTGGTTTTGAGGAAGTCAAACCCAAACGACTGACATCTGGTCAGTTGGGGCACCTGAAGCGAAACAACCTGCCCCCTGTGCGCTTTTTACGCGAATTTCGGGAGAAAGATCCAGGGGTGTCCGAAGGCGACAAAATCACTGTAGATGAGATATTCTCTGAAGGTGAGTATGTTGACGTGATAGGCACGAGCAAAGGTAAGGGTTTTGCAGGGGCGGTGAAGCGCTATCATTTTAGAGGCGGCCCCAAGACTCACGGTCAGTCAGACCGCCAACGGGCACCTGGTTCACGTGGCTCCGGTACAACCCCTGGTCGTGTATATAAGGGAGCACGTGGTCCAGGTCATATGGGCTTTGACCAAGTGACCGTTCAAAACCTGATGATCGTGCTTGTTGATGCGGAGCGTAACCTGTTGGGTATACGCGGGGCTGTCCCGGGTCCAAAAGGTGGTATTGTACTCATTAAAGGAGCACGGAAGAATTAGTTCAAGTGGTTCAGAGCTAATTCTGAATTGGAGTTGTGCGATGATCAAAGTAGATGTGCTAAACATGGATGGTAAAAAAGTCCGAACGGTGGAGTTGCCGGCTAACATTTTTGAAGCCCAGGTTAATGCTGATCTTATGCACCAGGCTTATGTGCGTCAGATGGCAAATGCGCGCCTGGGTACCCACAACACTAAAGGACGGAGCGAGGTCTCAGGTGGCGGACGTAAGCCCTGGCGCCAGAAAGGTACAGGGCGAGCTCGCCAGGGGTCAATTCGAGCACCGCAGTGGGTGGGAGGTGGAAAGGTTCATACACCTAAACCGCGCAATTACAACAAGGCAATGCCGCGTAAAATGCGCCGGGCTGCCTTGCGCTCAGTGCTTACAGCTCGGGCTGCCGATAATGCATTGGTTGTCTTGGATGAGCTGGTTGTAACGAATCCGAAAACAGGTACGATGAAACAGGTCTTAAATCAACTGGTAGGTGATTCCAGTGTTTTGATCTTGATACCAGAGAGCAACGCGGATTATGATCTGGTATATCAAACCACTAACAATCTTCCGGATGCAAAGGTTCTGCATGCAAATTACCTAAATATCAGAGATTTGCTCAGTTTTGATAAACTGCTCATGCCAGTCAAAACACTGGAAGTGATCGAGTCTTACCTGGGTTAATGAGGAGCAAGCGATGAAAAGTATTTATGATGTACTTCGCCGCCCTTTAGTTACGGAGAAGTCTAATTATATGAATAGTGAACTTCATCAGTATGTTTTCGAAGTGGCACCCAACGCAACCAAAGCCATGGTGCGGGACGCAGTGGAGACCTTATTTGACGTGAATGTGCTGCGAGTTAATGTAATCAACGTGCCTGCGAAAAGAACCCGGCGGATTCGCAGCCGGCGTCTGATGATTCGGCGCAGTGGTTATAAAAAAGCAATCGTGACTTTATCACCAGAAGATACGATTGACATCTTTGAAGGGGTGAAGTAATGGCTGTCAAGAAATATAAACCTACAACCCCTGGCCAGAGAGGGATGACAGGTTACTCTTTCGAGGAGATAACCAAGGAAAAACCAGAGCGCTCGCTTTTGCTTCCGCTACGCAAATCAGGTGGTCGCAATATGTATGGGCGGGTAACTGTGCGCCATCGAGGTGGCGGGCACCGACGTCACATTCGAATAGTGGATTTCAAGCGAGATAAGCATGAAATCCCTGCCAGGGTTGCGGCGATTGAATACGATCCGAACCGAACAGCACGCCTGGCGTTACTGCATTACGCAGATGGCGAGAAGCGCTATATTATTGCTCCAATGGATCTGCGTGTAGGTGACACCGTGATGTCTGGTCCCAGTGCCGAGGTACGTCCTGGTAACAGTATGCCAATCTCAAATATACCGGTAGGTACGTTAGTCCATAATATTGAATTAAAAAGCGGACGGGGTGGGCAACTGGTGCGAGCGGCTGGTGGTTCAGCTCAATTGCTTGCTAAAGAGGGTGATTACGCTCAGGTACGCATGCCTTCAGGTGAAGTTCGGCTTGTGCGCCAGGTGTGTTATGCCACCATTGGACAGGTAGGGAATCTGGATCACTCGAACATTAAATTGGGTAAAGCTGGACGTAAGCGTCATCTGGGCATACGCCCTGCAGTGCGTGGATCGGCTATGTCGCCCCGAGATCACCCACATGGGGGTGGTGAAGGTCGTCAACCGATTGGTATGCCCGGACCTAAGAGCCCTTGGGGCAAACCGACACTTGGTTATAAGACTCGCCGGAACAAGAAAACTGAAAAGTATATTGTTCGCCGTCGTGGTAAGAAGCGCCGTTAATTACGAGAACATACCCTAGGCACCACAAGTTTGAACTTTGCCTGGGGCACTTGTTTGGAGAAAAGATTATGGGACGTTCGCTGAAAAAAGGGCCATACATTGACCCGAAATTATTAAAGAAAATTGAAGGAATGAATGAGCGTGGTGAAAAGAAGGTGTTACGAACCTGGAGCCGCGCCAGTACCATCTTTCCCCAAATGGTTGGGCATACTATTGCCGTCCACGATGGACGCCGCCATGTGCCAATCTATATCACGGAAAACATGGTTGGTCACCGGTTGGGTGAATTTGCACCAACGCGGACTTTTCGCGGCCATGTTGCTGAGCGGAAAGTGAAGAGAGGCGGGTAAGTCATGGAAACTGATATTCGTGCCCACGCTCGCTATATCCCCCACTCAGCGCAAAAGGTCCGTCTTGTTGTGGACCTAATTCGAGGTAAGGAAGTCATAGAGGCGCTTAATATACTGAAATTCACTACCAACGCGGCTGCTCAGCCGGTTTCCAAAGTGGTAGCTTCTGCCATGGCAAACGCGGAGGAAAATTTTGGAGTGAGCCGGGATGATTTGTACATCTATCGAATCTTTGCGGATGAAGCGCCAACCAGAAAATGGCGTCGATTTGGAGCTCGTGGTCGATTTAAACCCTGGCTGCGCCGTTCTGCTCACGTAACCGTCGTTTTGCGCGAAAGGGCTTGATAAACGAGCGAGAGAAAAGGAGTAATTATGGGTCGTAAAGTACATCCAATTGGTTTTCGGTTAAAGATTAATAAGACCTGGGAAGGACGTTGGTACGCTGAAGGCAGTGATTATGTAGACCAACTGCACCAAGATTTTGATGTGCGTGAGTTGGTGGAACAAGAAGCACCTCGGGCCGGGGTTTCTCGCATTGAGATCGAACGTTTTCCAGGCAAGGTTAAGGTTGTTGTTCACACTGCCAAGCCAGGCATTTTGATTGGTCGCAAAGGCGAAAATGTGAAACAAATACGCGCTAAATTGGAGGAACTGGTTGGAAAGAAGATCGATTTGGAGATCAAAGAGATCAAATACCCCGATTTAGATGCCAGTTTGGTTGCCAGAAATGTGGCGGACCAACTCGAACGACGAATCAGCTACCAAAGAGCGATGAAGCGGTCAATCCAGCAGGCAATGCGTCAGGGAGCTGAAGGAATTCGAGTGGAAGTATCGGGCCGGTTGAGTGGTGCAGAAATGGCTCGCTCTATCAACATGCGTGAAGGGCAGGTGCCTCGCCAGACGTTACGGGCTGACATTGATTTCGCTCTGGCTGAAGCCAGCACTACCTATGGACGGATTGGTGTAAAGGTCTGGATTTACCGTGGTGAAGTTCTGCCCGAGATAGAGGAACGCGCTCAGGCTACAGAAGGTGTTTACGTTAGCGAATAATTGATCTTGGATCAGCCGAAAACTAAAAGGTTGACGACCGGATTTTTTTGATGACAGTTTTTTGTCATTGAACCAGGATATGAGGAAGCAATTATGTTAATGCCAAAAAGAGTTAAGTGGCGCAAGCAAATGCGCGGGCGAATGAAAGGTAAGGCACAACGGGGTGCGGAAGTCTCCTTTGGTGACTTTGGCTTACAAGCCATGGAGCCAGGCTGGGTGACTGCCCGCCAGATCGAGGCTGCCCGACGTGCAATTGTACGTGCCATGCGTCGACGCGGAAAAATTTGGATCCGTATTTTCCCGGATAAGCCATTCACGCGTAAGCCCGCTGAGACCCGCATGGGTAAGGGGAAAGGGAACGTGGAATATTGGGTAGCTGTGGTAAAACCAGGCCGAATCATGTTTGAAGTTGGAGGTGGCCTGCCAGAGGATATTGCCCTGGAGGCTCTACGTCTGGCACAGTACAAATTTTCGATCAAGACCAAGATTGTTGGTCGCTATGAACAGGCTGGAGGCGAGGCATGAAAATTGACGAAATCCGCGCCCTCTCGACGGACGAATTGCGTGGTCGCTTGGAGGATACACGCGAGGAATTGATGAACCTGCGCTTTCAAACTGTCATTGGTGGTTTGACTGACCATACCCGTCTTCGCTTTACTAGACGTACAATTGCCCGCATGATGACTGTGCTGAAAGAACGCGAGATGGTGGAATATCAAGAAGGTGAAGAATGAATACTCGCCGTAGATTAACTGGTGTTGTAATCAGTAACAGCATGGAAAAAACGGTTATTGTCGAGGTCACTCGTACATACCAACATCGTTTGTATAAAAAAGTGGTTAACAGCCGCAAGCGCTATATGACGCATGACGAACTCGGTTGCCAAATCGGCGATCATGTCCGCATTGTTGAAAGCCAGCCAATCTCTCGTCGCAAGCGTTGGATTGTAGAAGAAATTTTACGACGTGATATTGGTGCAGGTGTACCTGAGTTTGAGGACACCGTTGCGGAGAATGTTGAAGCGGAGGTTTAGGCATGATCCAGCAAGAAAGTCGCTTAAAAGTAGCTGACAATACCGGTGCGCGCGAATTGCTGGTCATCCACGTCATCGGTGGATCAAAACGCCGGTATGGGCATGTTGGTGATGTTGTGGTAGCCACGGTGAAATCGTCCACTCCACAGGGCTCCGTCAAAAAAAGCGACATCGTCCGGGCGGTTATCGTGCGCTGTGCCAAGGAATGGCGCAGGGAAGATGGCTCCTACATCCGGTTTGATGATAATGCTGCTGTGATCCTAGATACCGATGGACGAAATCCAAAGGGAACACGGATATTCGGTCCGGTGGCTCGCGAATTACGCGAAAAGGGCTTTATGAAAATCGTTTCGCTAGCACCTGAGGTTCTTTAAGGATCACTAATATAGGAGTGATGGTCATGAAAGTAAAGATACGCAAAGGTGATAAGGTAGAAATTATCTCCGGTCGCTTCGAAGATCGGGGCAAGGTTGGAGAAGTAATTAAAGTCTTGCCCAAAGAAGGTCGCGTTGTCGTACAAGGCGTGAATATGCGTAAAAAACACCAGCGCCAGGTACAGACTCAGGGTCGTACGATGTCACCTGGAATCATCGAGTTTGAGGGTTCTATCCATATCTCTAATGTAATGCTGGTTTGCCCGAAATGCAATGAACCAACAAGAGTAGGCATTCAACGTGAGGCTGGTGAAATTACCCGCGTTTGTAAAAAATGCGAGGCATTGATTGACTAATCAAAGGGCATTATGGGAGTTTTAGTATGAGTTACGATATCAAAGAAAGATACGAGCAAGAAGTTGTGCCAGCTCTCATGAAGTCGCTCAACTTGAGCAATATCATGGAAGTACCACGCATTCAAAAAGTGGTTGTCAATGTTGGTGTTGGCGAGGCCCTGGACAATGCTAAAGCACTTGATGCAGCCGTTGCAGATGTAGTCCAGATCACGGGGCAAAAGCCAATCGTAACAAAAGCCCGCAAAAGTATTGCTAACTTTAAACTGCGCGAAGGACGGCAGATTGGAGTGAAAGTGACTTTACGGGGTGATCGCATGTGGGCATTTTTAGACCGACTGATGAATGTAGCTCTGCCGCGTGTAAGAGATTTTCGCGGCATCTCGCCAAACTCATTTGATGGACGGGGCAACTATACGCTCGGTTTGCGTGAACAGCTTGTTTTTCCGGAAATTGATTACGATAAGATTGATAGACTGCGAGGCCTGGAGGTTAGTATTGTAACCACAGCTCGTACAGATGAAGCAGGCAGGCAATTATTAATGTTGCTAGGCATGCCATTCAAGAAGGAAGGCTAGAAAATGGCAAAAAAGTGCATGATCATTCGAGAAACACGTCGAAAGTATGAAGTTAGGGTGCGCAACCGTTGTAAGATCTGCGGTCGTCCCAGAGGGTACATACGCCGCTTTGGAATGTGCAGCATTTGCTTTCGCGAACATGCTCTGGCTGGAAAGATCCCAGGCGTGGTTAAATCTTCTTGGTAGGAAGGCGGAGGCGAAATATGAGTGTAACTGATCCTATTGCTGATATGCTGGCTCGAATAAATAATGCTATCATCGCGGGCCATCAGGTTGTGGCGATGCCGAGCTCCAGGCTAAAAACTGCGATTGCGAAAATCTTAAAAGAAGAGGGTTTCATCAGCTCTTTTGAGGTTGTTGAAGGTAAATCGCCTGGGCACCAGGTATTACGACTACGCTTGAAATACATTGGTGAACGGCGCACAAGAAAACCAGTGATTACTGGCCTGCAACGCGTTAGCCGTCCTGGACGGAGAATATATACACGCAAACATGAAATCCCCTGGGTTCTTTCAGGGATGGGAATTGCCATTCTTTCTACTCCCAAGGGTGTGATGACCGGACAGCGTGCCCGTCAACTTGGAGTTGGCGGTGAGGTATTATGCAAGGTTTGGTAAATATTGATGGTGAACTTAGAGCAAATTAACCCCGGTTAATAGTTCATCTTCAAGAGGAGGCAACTGTGTCAAGAATTGGTCGTATGCCGGTAGTCGTGCCAAAGGGCGTTGATGTTGATATAAAAGGCTCTAGTGTGCGCATTAAAGGACCCAAGGGTGAATTGAAGCGCGTCTTCCCAGGAGATATCAGGATATCTTTGGAAGAAGGTGAAATCCTGGTACAGCGTCCGAGTGATGCACCTACTCATCGGGCTCTGCACGGTATGACACGCGCGCTGATCAACAATATGGTTGTTGGCGTCAGCTCCGGCTTTGAAAAGATTTTGGAAATTAATGGTGTTGGTTATCGCGCCGAGTTGCAAGGCAATGATCTCGTTTTGTACGTGGGATATTCTCACCCGGTGGTAATTGAGCCGCCGGAAGGCATATCCTTTGAGGTGGATAACCGCACGCGTCAGATCAAGGTCATGGGACGTGATAAAGAGATGGTTGGGCAGGTGGCTGCCAATATTCGCAAGGTGCGTCCACCCGAGCCATATAAGGGCAAGGGTATTAAGTACTTGGATGAGAAAATCCGCCGCAAGGCAGGTAAGTCAGGCAGGGTATAGATTATGGGAAAGATTAAATCACGTTCAGATGCTCGTCATCGACGGCATGTACGCGTTCGTAAGAATCTTGCGGGTACACCCGATCGCCCTCGATTGAATGTATTTCGCAGTTTGGCTGAGATCTATGCTCAAGTTGTTGACGATGAAGCCGGTCGAACGCTTCTGTCTGCTTCAAGTGTCGACCACGAGCTTCGAGAAAAGATCTCTGGAATGAATAAAACTGAACAGGCGCACCAGGTTGGCCTTCTGCTGGCAGAACGGGCGAAGGCAAAAGGATTGACAGCCATGGTCTTTGACCGGGGTGGGTACCGCTATAGCGGCCGAGTTAAGGCTCTTGCAGACGGTGCACGCAAGGGTGGGCTGGATCTATAGAAAGGTGCTAGGAATCTCTACAGGGAGATAATTATGTCCGATTTTATGGAATTTGGTCAGGAATTCGACGAGCGTGTCGTTGAGATTGCCAGAGTGGCAAAGGTTGTGAAAGGTGGTCGAAGATTTTCGTTTCGCGTTACAGTGGTGACGGGCGATAATCGCGGCAATGTGGGCGTAGGTACAGGGAAAGCAAACTCGGTACCAGATGCTATGCGTAAGGCTTCAGAACGTTCGCGCAAGGATATGCGTAAAGTATCCTTATTTGGTACAACCATCCCACACGAAGTTACCGGTCGTGTTGGTGGCGCCATGGTCCTGCTTAAACCCGCTTCGCCTGGTACAGGTGTTATTGCGGGTGGTGGTGTACGTGCTGTTCTTGAAGCGGCAGGTATCTCCGACATCCTTACTAAATCGCTACGCAGCAACAACCTGCTCAATGTGGTCTATGCCACAATGGATGCACTTGAACAGCTCAAGTCACCCCAAGATGTGGCGGCGATGCGAGGAAAAACGCTCAAAGATGTAACCCCGTTCTGGGAGCGGAGGAAGAATGGCTAAAAAGAAACAGCCCACCGAAAAATTCTTGCGTGTCACGCTGGTGAAGAGCCCAATTGGATATGCAAAACCCCAAAAAGCTACAATCTTAGCATTGGGTATTCGCCGCATGCACCAGACTGTGGAGCATGTAGATTCCCCTTCTATACGTGGCATGATCTCCAAAGTCAGCCATTTAGTAGAGGTAGAGGAAGTGGCTGGATAGCTGTCTTACAAATCTAACCTGTTGATAGTTAGATTTATTGTATGGCAAGTACCTGAGGTAAATACATATGAAACTCCATGATCTAAAGCCTAATGAAGGCTCAAAAAAATCCCGCAAGCGAGTTGGAAGAGGTACGGCAGCAGGTCAGGGGAAGACTGCTGGCCGTGGTACAAAAGGACAGAATTCACGTGCAGGTGGGGGCACCCGGCTTTACCACCAAGGTGGTAACCTGCCCTTCTTCCGCCGTCTCCCTTTCATGCGTGGTAAGGGATTCACGCCCATCAATCAGGTTGAATACAGCGAGGTAAATCTGGATCAGCTGGAGAAGTTTGCCGCGGATAGTGAAGTTACACCGACAACTCTTGAGCAGGCACGGCTGATTAAAAATGCTAGTAACCCGGTTGTCATATTGGGGCGAGGTGATGTCAGTGTCTCCCTAAACGTGCGCGTTCACCGCGTAAGCCAAAGCGCTCGAGCTAAAATTGAAGCAGCGGGTGGCACAGTTGAAATTTTGGAAATGTAGTTGATGTTTTGTAATCATGTTTTCCATGTGGTTACTATGCCTGAATCCTTAAGGAGCCAATAATTATGAAGCGGTCTGCTTGGCGCTATCTATGGTCTGCGAAAGACATTCGCCGGAAACTGCTTGTCACCCTGGGTATTCTGGTGATCTTTCGTCTGGCTGCCCATGTTCCTGTACCGGGTGTGAACCGCGAGGCAATCGCCAGTATTCTCGCAGGAGGCGGTGCAGGTGGTACTTTTGTGAGCTTGCTTGACTTGCTCTCAGGAGGCACAGTATCGAACTTTTCGGTGCTGGCGATGGGTGTTTATCCATACATCACTGCCCAAATTATCCTGCAACTTCTGGTGCCGATTATCCCTGCCTTACAGAAGCGGATGGAAGATGACCCGCGTGAGGGACGGAAGTGGATGGAGAAGTGGACTTATATCCTGGCAGTGCCCATGGCTGCTTTGAACGCAATTGGTCAAATTAACTTGTTTACTGCCTTTACCGGTGGCGTTCCCATATTGAATAACTTTGGTTTTAGTGGTTCATCACTGCTGCCCTCCATGACTGTAATCATCAGCATGACAGCAGGTACCATGTTTGCTATTTGGTTGGGAGAGCTGATCTCTGAATATGGCATTCGGAACCAGGGTCTTTCCTTGATCATATTTGCAGGGATTGTTGCCCAGGTACCTACGAACCTGTTACGCTTGATGTCAGATCAACAAAACCGCTGGTTTATCCTGTTTTTCATTATTTTAATTATGACGTTAATCATCTTCGCGATAGTTTTTGTCCAGCAAGGAAGGCGGAACGTACCGGTGATGTACCCTGGGAGACGGGTTGGAAATCGTATGTCCATGCCTGTAAAAGGTACATTGCCATTGATGGTAAATATGGCGGGTATGATCCCATTGATCTTCGCCCAATCCTTTATTACCTTTCCGGCGATATTGGCAAGTTTCTTCATTAGCTCGCAAACTGCCTGGGTTGCGAATACTGCAACGACTATACAAAACTTGTTCAATGCCAACAATACGTTCTATCAGGTAATCTTTTTCCTTTCTGTAGTTGGTTTTACCTTTTTCTATACCGATGTGTTATTTGCCCAGCAGAATTATGGTGAAAACCTGAAGAAAGTGGGTGCACAGATACCGGGTGTCAGCCGGGGAGCACCGACCCAAAAATATCTGACACGCGTCCTGCGCAGGATTACACTGCCTGGAGCGGTATTCCTGGGTTTAGTGGCTATCTTACCTACGATTGTTACCTTGATACTCTCTGCTTTTGGTATTGGCTTGGGAAATCAAACTGGGCTGTTACTGGTATCCTCTGCCGGCTTACTGATTGTTGTGGGTGTGGTTAGAGATACGTTCTTTAACATCGAAACGGAATTAAAACTGCACGGGTACGAGGATTCGCTGCTGATACGTTAAGGATTGGCTGAATGTCTACCTATATCGTCATGCTTGGACCTCCGGGAGCAGGGAAAGGCACGCAAGCACAAAACATCTCTGAACGACTTGGCTTGCCACATATTTCTTCCGGGGATATATTCCGCGAGAATTTAAAAGGTCCAACGGATTTGGGGAAGGTGGCGAGGGAGTATATGGATCGAGGTGAATTGGTCCCAGATGATGTGACCATCGCGATGATCCGAGAAAGGCTTGCTCGACCAGATTGCGAGAATGGTGCTCTATTAGACGGATTTCCGCGTACTCCAGCCCAAGCGAAAGCCTTGGAAGAAATGCTGAACGAGTTTGACGATGGAATTGATATGGTGCCATATATTAGTGTCCCTGAAGCAGTGCTAATTGACCGCCTGACTGGACGCAGCACATGTAGAGCGCAAGGCCACATCTATCATGTGCGCAATAATCCTCCCAAAGAGGCAGGCAAGTGTGATATTGATGGTTCTGAGCTTTACCAGAGAGAAGACGATAATATAAACACTGTCAACCGCCGTATTCGGGTATATATGGAGCAGACTGAACCATTGATTGATTATTATCGCCAAAAAAATGTACTGGTTGAACTAAGAGGAGATCAACCCATAGAAAAAGTTACTGAAGATTTGATGGAAGCTATTCGCGGAGATCTCTAGAATGATGGGACAACGCGGCATATTTATTAAAAACCAGCAGGAGATCGAATCCATGCGTCGAGCTGGACATATCAATGCCCTGGCTCTGGAGGCAGTACGCTCCCTCATACAACCGGGTATTACAACTGCTGACCTGGATGCAGCCGCAACTGAAGTCATTCGTAAACGTGATGCAAAACCAGCATTTTTAGGAGTCCCGGGAGCTTATCCATATCCAGCTACCATCACAGTGAGTGTGAATGATGAAATGGTACATGGCATACCTGGAAAACGAAAACTTAAGGACGGCGATATTATTTCGGTAGATTGTGGCACGATCTTTGAAGGCTTCGTGGGTGATTCGGCTTTCACCGTGGGTGTTGGTGAGATCTCATCTCCTGCGCAACGTCTGATCGAAGTAACAGAGATGGCTCTATCCATTGGCATTGATAAACTCCGAGCTGGCAACCGGATTGGAGATGTGGGCGCAGCGATTCAGAGCTATGTTGAGGGAGAAGGGTTTCATCTGACAAGAGAGTACACTGGTCATGGTGTAGGCAGATCGATGTGGGAAGGCCCGCAAGTTCCGAATTATGGTTTCGCCGGTCGAGGCATGGTGTTGAGAACTGGTATGACAATTGCGCTTGAACCCATGGTGTTGGTAGGTACTCCCCGTACAAAAGTATTACCTGACCAGTGGACGGTAGCTTCAGCAGATGGATCTTTGACGGCACATTTCGAACACAGCGTAGCTATAACAAACAATGGACCGCTCATTTTGACCGTGTAGTGTGTCTGGACGAAAAGGATCGCAAGAGGTATAATTGAAACTTTGGCTAAGCCAACTTGCCGGTTGGTAAGGAGGAGCCACTAAGGAGAACGGATCATGAAAGTGTCGGCTTCGATCAAAAAAAGATGTTCAAAATGTAAGGTTGTAAAACGCCGCGGCGTTTTGTATGTGATTTGCGAAAATCCTAAACACAAACAGCGACAGGGATAAAAATTATGGCACGTATTGAAGGTGTTGATCTTCCGCGCAATAAGCGAGTTGAAATAGGCTTGACCTACATTTATGGTATCGGGTTACCGCGCGCCCATCAAATACTCAAGGAGACGGGTGTGAATCCGGATGTTCGCGTTAAGGATCTCACAGATGCGGATGTGGCTTTGCTACGCGATAACATTTCCCAAAACTTTAAGGTGGAGGGTGATCTTCGTCGTGAAGTACAGCTTAATATCAAGCGCCTGATTGAGATTGGGAGTTATCGCGGTTTACGCCACAGACGCAACTTGCCGGTACGTGGGCAAAATACCCGCACGAATGCCCGTACACGCAAAGGACCTAAAAAGACAGTTGCTGGTCGCGGTCGTCGGCGCGGAGCAAAGAAGAAATAATCAGGTTGCTGGCTGTGTTTCTGGATCGGGAACCTTCCTCCCGGCGGCTATCCAGAAAATGCAGCAATGCTTCCTGTTATACCCGATGAAGGTTGCTTTCGGAAGAAAGTGGCTTTCTTGGGTTATTTAGCAAAGATAGAGAGGTGTTATGGCTCAAAGTGTACGTTCTACAAGGCGTAAAGGCGCCAAGAAAATCAAGCGTACTCTGTCTGTGGGACAGGTGCACATCTCGGCAACTTTCAATAATACTATCGTCACGATTACCGATGCTGACGGCAATACGGTAACCTGGGGTAGTGCCGGTTCGTCAGGTTTCAAAGGCTCTCGTAAGAGCACGCCGTTTGCCGCCCGACTGGCAACCGAGCAAGCCTTGAAAGCAGCAATGGCGATGGGACTGCAAGATGTTGAGGTGTTTATAAAAGGCCCGGGACCGGGTCGTGAATCGGCACTGCGTGCGGTGCAGGCTTCTGGGTTAAAAATCACATCGATATCCGATGTGACGCCGGTGCCACATAATGGCTGCCGGCCTCCAAAGAAACGCCGCGTTTAATCTTTTAGGAAGGATTGGTTAGAAATCATATGGCAAAGTATCGTGGGCCAGTATGTAAATTATGCCGGAGAGAAGGCGAAAAGCTGTTCCTGAAAGGGGAACGCTGTTTTACGCCGAAATGCGCATTTGAGCGCCGTGCCTATGCTCCCGGTCAACATGGTAAAAGTTCACAATTCCGACGTCGACGCGAGTCGGACTATAACCGCCAGTTGCGTGCTAAACAAAAAGCGCGCCGCATTTATGGGATTCTTGAGCGACAATTCCGTCGCTATTATGAGGTTTCTCTGCAGCGCCGAGGCCTGACAGGTCTTAACTTGCTTCAGATCCTCGAATCACGATTGGACAATGTGATTTATCGTCTGGGCTACGCGGATAGTCGGTCGCAAGCACGCTTGCTCGTAACTCATGGTCATTTCAGTGTTAACGGGCGCCGCACAGATGTACCTTCTATGCTCGTTGTTGCTGGTGATGAAATCACTGTTCGCGAGGGTTCTTCTCGGTCCCGCCCATATTTTAAGGATTTGCCCGCGATGGCTGAGACGAAAACTATCCCGATGTGGTTGGAACGTGATCTAAAAAACCTTTCGGGCAAAGTCATCCGTCTACCAGAGCGGTCTGAGATTGATGGGAATTTGAACGAGCAGTTAATCGTTGAATATTATTCACGCTAATAATTGCCAGGCGCTGAGTGGTTTCTTGTCGACTGGTTATTTAGGGATGAGGTGAACCGTGATAGGTTTAAGTAATATGGTTACGCCGAAAATTGAGCGTAAAGCAGAAGCGCGCAATTACGGCAAGTTTGTTATCAGCCCCCTTGAGCGTGGCTATGGCGTTACTCTAGGTAATGCCCTGCGTCGTGTTTTGCTCTCTTCACTGGAAGGGGCGGCTGTCACCTCAATTCGGATTGCTGATGTACAACATGAATTCAGCGACATCCCCGGTGTACGTGAGGATGTCATCCGGGTGATGTTACAGATAAAGCAGCTCCGTCTCAAGCTGTATGATGTGGACTCTGGGCGAATGCATTTGGAGGTTCGGGGTGGTGGATCGGTAACTG
>CP070639.1:823750-837646 GCA_020354045.1 Anaerolineales bacterium
CATTGATTTGTGCCAGGATAATCCCAACGAAGATCATTGTACAACCAGCCAGTTGCCAGGCACTCAGGCGCTCATCTAGAATCAACCAGCCAGATAAAGCGGCAAAGACAGCTTCGCTACTCAGCACGATAGCCGCATCGGTTGGTGGTGCCACTTTTTGCCCAACTGCCTGCAAAGTATACCCAAGTCCAACAGAAAGGATACCGGTATAAGCCACTGTCCACCACAGATCCCCCAGGCTCCGGCTTGTGCCCGACTCAAATCCCAGGCTCATGCCCAGACTGAGCATTCCGGTAACAGTATATTGCCCAATAGCAAGCGGTAAGACCTCGATGCGTCTCACCAACCTGCCAATCAAGATCACATGACAGGCCCAGATCAGCGCGCCTACCAGCACTAGGGCATCACCACGATTGATGATAAATTTACCCTCCGTGCTGAGCAGGTATAAACCGATCGCCGAGCATATGGCAGCTGCCCAGGTTGTGCGTTTCAGCCTTTGCCTCCACCCAAATGCCAGGATCAAGGGAATGAACACCACATATAGTCCGGTAATAAACCCCGCATTCCCAGCAGTAGTGTACCGCAAGCCCCACTGCTGCAGCGTGGTGCCCCCAAACAAAAACAGCCCTGCCAGCACAATACCACTCAGCGCTCTATCAGGTGCACGCACCCAGATAACCAGGCGAGACCAGGCGGGCAAAAGCAAAAAAATGGCTGCCAGCAAAAAACGCAACCCGTTAAAATAATGGACACCGATCCTTTGTGCGGCCACTCGCTGGGCTACAAACGCACTCCCCCAGATCACGGCAACCAGTAACAAAAGTACATCGGCTTGTATTCGTTCGCCTCGTTTGAGCATATCTCCAGGAAATGCCATCATACCTCAACCCGGCTCATTATAATTCAGGGTTGTTGGGATTAACGATAGCCAACCTTGAAGTTAGCAAAACAATGTCAGTTGACTCATGGTTTCGCATTTAGTAAACTTTACAATATTTAAAACCACGCATGCTATCCGCAATGACCCAAAACGCCTCCCTTAGATACCTGGCTTTAGGCGATTCTTACACCATCGGCGAAGGCGTCTCCAAAGCGCAATGCTGGCCATTCCAACTGGTTACCGCCCTGCTAGAGCACGGTTGGCACGTGGCAGAAACCCGTATCCTGGCCCGTACAGGTTGGACCACTGGCGAGCTGTCAACAGCCATCCAACAGGCAGACCTGCAGCCCGGTTACGATCTGGTCTCATTAGGAATCGGGGTGAACAACCAGTATCGTGGTCTAAGTTCAAACATGTACCGGCTTGAATTTGCCCAGCTGCTCCAGCAGGCCATTTTTTTGGCAGGCGGTGATCCAAGGCGTGTCTTTGTGATCTCAATCCCAGATTGGAGTGTAACCCCCTTTGCCACTGGCAGAGATCGCAAGAAAATTGCTGCTGAAATAGCACTCTTCAACGGCATCAACCAGCAAGAAACCGCCAAGCAAGGCGCTGGGTATTTCGACATAACTGCTATTTCTCGTAATGCTGAGCTGGAGACTGATCTGCTCACTTCTGACCAGCTCCATCCCTCTGGCAAGGTGTATGCTGCCTGGGTTAAGCTTCTCTTGCCCTTTGCTTTACAGATTCTGGAGCAACATTGATTTTAGCCAGCATCTACACATAATGAGTAAGCTATTCAAACCAGCTGGTGCTTTTATTAGCCTTAATTTAGGCAAAATTTATCTATACAGGAGGTCGGCATGCTTGAAATTTCCAGCCAGATGATCAAATTTCCATCCAATGGAGATAGTACCCCCGGTTACCTGGTCCAACCCACGCATGGAAAGCATCCTGGCTTGGTGGTGATTCAGGAGTGGTGGGGTTTAGTGCCGCATATCAAGGAAGTGGCAGAAAGGTTCGCCCGTCAGGGATTTGTAGCCCTGGCTCCAGACCTGTACCATGGGCAGGCAACCACTGAACCGGATGAAGCCCGTAAGCTGGCGATGGAATTGGACCGGGAGCGCGCTGTGGCAGAAATCCAGGCAGCCATGCGCTTTCTTGAAGCCCAGCAGGAGGTCGTACCCAAAAGGGTGGGCCTGATCGGCTGGTGCATGGGTGGCTCACTGGTCATATCCACCGCAGCTGCCAGCGAACGAATTGGCGCAGCAGTGGTGTTCTACGGCAGACCCACTGATCTGGAACTGGTAAAGCGTATCAGGACTCCACTGCTCGGTTTATATGGCGAAGTGGATCACGGTATCCCGATTCAGTCTGTGCAGGCTTTTGAAGCAGAACTAAAGAAGCAGAGCGTTCCTCATGAAATCCACATTTATCCAGGTGCACAGCACGCGTTTTTCAATGACAGTCGCCCACACATCTACCACCCCCAGGCCGCCCAGGATGCCTGGCAGAAAACTCTCGCATGGTTTAATAAATACATGAGATAGGAACTACGCTATTCACCAAAATTGGTTTGCTGGTTTTTAATTTATAACTTACCCAATTAACAAAAGGTTGGTGTTATTTGGGCGGGCGTTGCCCGCCCGAATAACCCCGATATTCCCCTGAAGTGCTTAACTCCTATAATTTATAACCGGTGGTCAATACCTATGACAATATATCTGTTTTATTCGTGATATTTATCACTAGTACAGCTGCGACTAACTTGTTATGATTTGCACAAATAAACCTATGCAGTTATATGCATACTTACAAGGTCGAAACAAATGATTACACCCTCCTTGACCCAAGAAATCACCAACCTGCACGCCGGAATATGCTCAGCACTGGCGGACCCTCACCGCATTCTCATATTGTATGCACTCAGTGAAAAACCCAGCAATGTCAGCGACCTGGCAGAGGCGCTGAATATCAGTCAACCCACCACCTCTCGCCACCTCAATCTGCTGCGTGAACGTGGCTTGGTATCAGCACATCGCGATGGTCAATCGGTTGTTAACACCCTGGCAGATGAGCGAGTCATCCAGGCATTGGATTTGCTCAGAGCTGTGCTGGCAAGCAATCTTAAAAACCAGGCTGCTCTGGCACAATCTGTTTCAAAAACCACGAAATAACCCACCACTACGGAGCAAATTCATGAAGAAATTACTTATCCTCGGTGCTGGAACCGCGGGGACAATGGTCGCCAATCGGCTAAGAAGATTATTGGATAGAGATGAATGGCGTATTACGATTGTGGATCAGCACGAAACGCACTATTACCAACCCGGCTTTCTATTTATCCCCTTCGGAATGTACAGCAAAAATGATGTCATCAAGCCCAAGCGAGATTTCATCCCCGCCGGGGTTGAGTTGATCATGTCACCAGTTGAATTAATCGAGCCAGATCACAACCGGGTGAAGTTATCTCGAGATGGTCGCATAATTAATTACGATTTCCTGGTTATCGCTACCGGAGCGCACACCCATCCGGAGGAGACCCCCGGATTGCAAGAACATGAATGGTACAAGTCGATCTTCGATTTCTACACCGTCGAGGGCGCGGTCGCCCTGGCCAAGCATCTGCGTTCCTGGCAAGGTGGGCGCCTGGTTGTCAATGTGGTGGAAAACCCGATCAAGTGCCCTGTAGCCCCGCTCGAGTTCATCATGCTGGCTGACTGGTTCTTTCACGAACAAGGCATTCGCGAGCGGGTCGACATCACCTACGCCACCCCGCTTCCTGGGGCCTTTACCAAGCCGATCGCCTCTCGTCACCTGGGCGATATCCTCGATCAAAAGGGAATTCATGTCGTGCCTGAATTCATGATTGAGCACGTCGACCCGGACGCCAGGAAGATCGTCTCCTATGATGAGCAGGAAATCGAGTACGACCTGCTGGTGAGCATCCCGCTTAACATGGGTGATACTGTTGTTGCCAGGTCAGGCTTGGGCGATGATTTGAATTTCATCCCGGTGGACAAGAACACCTTTGTATCACCTAAACACGCGAATATATTCGTGTTAGGAGATGCTGCCTCGGTGCCTACCTCTAAAGCCGGCTCGGTGGCACACTTTGCAGTGGAAACCTTCTCTGAGAACTTTTTGCGCTACATCGATGGGCTGGAGATGCAACCCTCCTTCGATGGGCATGCCAATTGTTTCATTGAGTCTGGCTTTGGAAAGGGGTTGCTGATTGATTTCAACTACGATGTTGAGCCGCTGCCTGGTCGTTACCCGCTGCCCGGTATCGGTCCCTTCACACTGTTACAAGAATCCGAGATGAATCACTGGGGCAAGATGATGTTCCGCTGGATGTACTGGAACATATTGCTCAAAGGCCAGGAACTTCCACTACCAGCGCGTATGACAATGGCTGGTAAATGGAATGACAATTAAGGAGTATGCCATGGATCCAATGCTGGCAGAGCTCAACCAGAAAATCGATGTACTGACCTCTCAGGTCGCTTTTCTTACTGAGCAGGCTCAAATTGCCGAACGTCAACGCCGGGATCGCGCCGAGCTGATGCGTGACCTGGTCCCGGTTGCCAATGAAGCCTTTCGTCTATCAGTTGCACAACTGGAGGAAATCCAGGAATATATCGACCTGGCCGATCTGGTCCGGCTGTTTAAGCGCCTGATGCGCAACGGACGCAACCTGGAAGCCATGTTGGATCAACTTGAGAGTCTGATGGATCTGGGTAGAACGGTGGGTCCACTTGCCGATGAAGCCTTCGGCAAGGCTGTAAACACTTTGTTGGAAATGGAGCAAAAAGGATATTTTAGCTTTGCGCGTGGTGGCAAACAAATCTTGGACAACATCGTCACCGCCTTTGACGAAGAGGATATCAACAGGCTGGGTGAAAACATCGTCTTAATCATGAACACCGTGAAAGATATGACCCAGCCAGAAATCATGAACTTTGTCCGCGCCACCTTGCTGATTGCTGAGCGTGAGATCGAGAAGCCAATAGACAACTCGTTTGCCGGGTTGGTACGTCAGATGAGAGATCCGTCTGTGCGGCGTGGCCTGGCTCTTACCATGCGCGTGCTGCATGTTGTCGGGACCCAGGCCGAGATCAACGGTAGTAAACCAATTAACGAAATAGAGACAAGCGCACCAAGTTAAGCGCAAAAATATTATATGGAGAATAACAATGTCAACCCTCGTACTAAATGGTATATCTATAAAAATCAATGAAGAAGGTTTTCTGGTGGACCCAAGTGAGTGGACCAGGGAAATCGCTGAAGAGATTGCCAAAGAAGAAGGCATCGCCGAGCTGACTGCTGCTCATTGGAAAGTCATCGAGTATTGTCGCCAATACGGGCTTGAGAGTGGTAAAGCCCCTACCCTGCGGACAATCACCAACAATGCTGGAGTCTCAACCAAAGAAATTTTCAACCTGTTCCCCAAAGGACCAGCCAAGAAGGTTGCCAAGATTTCCGGTCTGGATAAACCAGAAGGTTGTGTTTAGCAGCCTCTAATCCCCAAACATATAGATATAAAACAATGGAGACAAAATAATGGAAGAGGAAACTCGCAAAGTCGCATTCATTTGTTCCAAAGGCGACCTGGATATGGCCTATCCTGCCCTGGTGATGGGCTGGGCGGCTCTGGGCAATGGCATCGACGTCACCATCTTCTTCACTTTCTGGGGATTAGACCTGATCAACAAGCAGCGCGTGGATCGCCTGGAGATCGCTCCGGTTGCCAACACCAGCATGAAAATGAGCATGATGGGTGTAAAAACGGGTAATTTGGGCATCCCCAACATCATGGGCGTTCTACCTGGCATGACTGCCTTTGCCACCAAGCTGATGAAAGACAAGATGGAAGCTCTGGAAGTCCCCCCGGTACGAGAATATCTGCAAATGCTTGTAGATGCAGGAGCCAAGCTATACGCTTGCAAAATGTCCGTCGATATGATGGAATTGGGCATGGATGATTTTATCGACGGTGTGATTGATATCGTCACCGCAGGTGATTTCATGGATATGACCGAAGGTGCCCAGATTATCTTCATCTGAACAGCGCCTACTGGATAAGGATTTTATTTCAATAACATAGAATCTCGCGGCAGCTTCAATTCTTCCGCATCAATGTCTACCGGCAGGTTCGATATACCCTGCCGGTAGACATTTCTTAAACTAAGTAAGCTTACCATCCACAAACGCGTCTAAGTAGTATATTCGTATAGACCAGCTGGTAATTTGGCAGTACCAGCTAAGATCAAAGGATAAATCCAAGGATGGTAGCATGAATCGGTTGAAATTTCTTATAATTCTTGGCGTTGCAGCCAGCTTGTGGCTGGCTGCCTGCTCAACGAATGGGGGCGCTACTCCGCAAACCCAAAACAAAACCGCACAAGAGGATCAAGCGAATTCGCCACTCTCCTCGAGATCAAATGGGGCAGGTGAATCTCCAGATTCTGACCAGCCCACCTCGGCCGAGCGCGATTTCCGGATCATTACGCTTTTACCGCGCGACGCGATCCCAGCAATTGACGACCCTGAATTTTATTCCGCGCAAGACGCCGAGGCTGAATATGACCCCGATGAGCAAATTATCGGTGTAGCCTTTGATGGCGAAGCGCGCGCCTACTCAACCGCCAAGCTTTCTCGGCACGAGATTGTCAATGACACGGTTGCCGGCCGGAAAATTGCGGTCACCTGGTGACCATTATGCTACACGGGAATCGTGTATTCCCGCGAGATAAACGGCGAAGAATATACCTTTGGCGTGAGCGGCAAGCTCATTATGAACGTGCTGGTAATGTACGACCGGCAAACGGATAGCTTATGGAGTCAGCTGCTTGGCGAGGCCGTCGCTGGGCCACTTAAGGGCACCCAGCTCGAATATGTAGCTGCCTGGCAGACAACCTGGGCAGATTGGAAAGCCAGACACCCTGACACACTCGCCTTACGCAAGGGATATTCTGGTAATACTGATCCTTACACCAGCTACTACAACTCCAATGATCCCGGTGTGATTGGAGAGACAACGAGCGATGACCGTCTTTACATCAAGGAGTTCGTGATCGGGGTTGAGAAGAATGGCGAGGCGACCGCATACCCATTCAGTGTTTTGAATGATGAGCCGGTGGTGAATGATGCGATTGCAGATTCACCGGTGCTGGTAGTCTTCAATGCGGAAACCGGAGATGGCGTCGTATTTGAGCGGGTCGTGGACGCGCAAACCCTGACCTTTGAGATTTTGAACAACTTCGCTTTGCAAGACAGCCAAACTGGCTCTGTGTGGGATGGTTTTACGGGAGCAGCCGTTGATGGCCCTCTCGCTGGCAAGCAGCTCACGCGAGTGAAAAGCACCCGCTCCTTCTGGTTCGGCTGGAAAGATTTTTATCCAGAGACGCGTGTTTATGGTATCGACCCCTGAAAGTGGGGTTAAGTGCTGAAATGATACCTTTCTCCTGGTTCACCTTCTCAACATAGGCCTTTGCCTGGGGATCTTTTTCGATATCAATATTGAGATAAGGGCTGCGCGGTTCCCCAAAAAACTTCTTGGCGCGCTTGCAATCTGGGCACCCTACTGTGCTTTCTATGCGGAACTCTGTTGAATCCTGTCTCGGGTTCGTGTCAAACATGCCCGGACTTCCTGTCTACTTTTACGATCGTATCAGTTAAAAATAGCTTTGGAACCTCCAAGTCTAATGACCGGTAAAGTTCCGGAGGTACACCAATATCAGCCAGGAATAACTCGCCCACAAATGGAGTAGCCTTTGGGTTCAACAAGCCAATCTTGGGTAGCGCCAGCGTCAGCGTGGCAGTTGCCCTGACACAGGGTTGACCTGGCTGGCCAGTGCTGGTATTCAGACCGGAAGGTGTATCCAAAGCTAATACCGGTGCACCAGTTGCGTTCACCCAATCAATCCATTTTCCGACCTCCGGGCGTGGGTTACCTTGCAGTCCATAACCGATCATTGCATCCACCACCAGTGCCGGCTCGAAGGGTGGCTCAGTGAATTCCACTGAAGCGGAGATACCCATTTCCTTTAAAATATTCCACTGGTGAGCTGGAATCTCCTTGATCTTTTGGGGATTGCCGACATATCCGATCCAGACATGCGCACCGCGATTGTGCAGGTGCCTGGTGGCAACCATCCCACCACCCCCATTGTTGCCACCACCACATAAGACAACTATCTTGTGAGCGCTTAGATCGCCTGCACACATGCGCCTGCCCATTTCAGCCAGGTTTTGCCCGGCGTTCTCCATCATTTGAATCAGCAAGATGCCATAATTTTCGATCATCAAGCGATCAATTTCAATCATTTGCTCTATGGTAATGGCTGGAATCATTTATACCTTCCCTTAAATACTGAGACAATTGACGCCTCAACAGGTCAACCTCTTACAAAGTATTAATTTTATAGCTGATATGAAATTTCAACCTATTCAAGAGTCTGATGAGGCGCAATCCGCAGCTCAATCCATTCATCATTTTTAGGGACGCGCTCCCAAACCTGCTCAATCGATAACCCCAAATAATGCACCTGAATCACGGCTAAAGCAAATCCATGCGAGACAACCGCTACCCGGTCCGCTGGATACTTGGCGAGGATGGACTCTATGGCTTTGACCACTCGATTTCTTACCTGCTCTACGGTTTCCCCGCCTGGTGGCGCCACGGCCAGGGGGTTTTCCAGCCTGCGCTGAAATGCCTCTCCGTAACGAGCCTGGATTTCCGTCACCAACAACCCCTGCCACTCTCCCTGGTGGATCTCGCGCAGCCGGGGGTCATAATGCAGGGTCACCCCTGTCGTTTTTACCAGCGCCTGTGCGGTTTCACGCGCTCGCAATAGATCACTGGCATAGATCGCTTTCAGACCTACCCTCGCCAGGGTGCGAGCAATTTGCGCGGCCTGTTCCCGGCCCTTGGGGTTCAAGGGAACATCAGCCTGACCCTGCCAGCGTCCTTCGACATTCCAGTCTGTCTCACCGTGCCGGATAAGGTATAAATGCGTCATTGTTCCTTTCTTTGTTGGTACTCTGGAATCTCAAGCATCGCGGGGCGCTCGCGCTCCGCGACTTCCTCCACATCGAGGAATAAGCGACCCGGTTCATAGCGGATGAGCTTCATGCTTTTATTGACATCCTCCAAGATGCCTTGCCCGTATCTCGCCTCTAATTTACGCATAACGGTTTGTATAATCGCAAAAGACATTTTGCTGAGTGACTCAAGCGGCTGGTTATGATGGATACGCTCGCGCAAATCTACCTGAGCAATGGCTCCCAAACCAAATTTTTCAAAGACATCAATCAACAGGCCTGTCTCCACGCCATAGCCTGAAAAGAAAACCAGCTTCTCTAACGCGCTACGGCGCCCCCCGTACTCACCAGAAAGTGGTTGGATGATCCCGGAAAGCTCCGGGTAAAAAAGGTTTAACAGGGGACGCGCAGTTAACTCTGTTACACGACCTCCTCCCCCGGCCTGGATTTTTTCACCCACCTTAAGCGGGCGGCGGTAGAAGCCTTTGATAAACTGGATATCCGGGTTTACCAGCAAGGGACCTAACAGCCCAAACACAAATCGCGGGTGAATATTCACAATATCTGTATCCACCCAAACAATGATATCCCCTCGGGTAACATACAGGCTTTTCCAGAGAGCCTCTCCTTTGCCGGGTCTGGAGCCATGTTTCGGCAGTACATGCTGGTGGACATAAACTGGAACACCCAGACTTTCGGCAATTTCACGCGTCTTGTCCGTGGAGTTCGAGTCCATCAGTATGATTTCATCCAACAACGGGACCTGATCTACCAGTGCCTCCTGGATGGTTTGGATTACACTTCCAACCGTCTCTTGCTCGTTCAGTGACGGCAATGCCAGGCTGATAGACAGTTTTTGTTGGTTCTTTAATTCCAGAAGATAGTTTAGATCGGAGAACTCATCGGCGTGATAAGTATTTTCCGCAAACCATTTATCTACCAAAACCGAGATTGCACTTTGTCCTAGCAGCTCGCTCTCATGTGCAGGCGGACGGGTCGTTTTCAAAACCATCACTCCAAATGAACCCTCGCGCAAGACACTTTCAGCGACAAAACCAATGGGAATTGCCTGGTAAGGTGACCGAACTGAAGCCCCCAGCATGAGCAGGTCATGCCTGCCAGCAACCTCCAAAATTCCCTGGATGGGATCCTCAACCTCCATCACCAGCTGGTCGATCTCGGGTAAATTATCCAGTACCCTTGCCAATCCTCGAAAAGATTCCTCTTGTGAAGGTGTTTCGTCTCCGGTTAACAGGTGCAGGGAGGCTACGCGTGCCTGGCTGTTATTAGCAATGGAGAGCGCAATTCGCAATGTGTCTTCCGCATACGGGCTACCCCGTAAAGCGACCAGCAAATCTTCAGGCTTTTTGGGGATAGGCCCTCGCACCAGCAACATATTACAGATCGGTCTCACCAGGATCTCTGCCGGCGCAGCTCGCAAATCTTCAAAATGATTTGGCCAATTCAGCAAAAGCAAATCTGGATGTTCTTCATCGATCGTGTCTAATAGATCTTCCCAAGGGTCATGCGAGACATGTACGCGTTCAATCACCCGAATGCAGTCGTCATTTGCCAGTTTGTGTATAGCTTGGCGCAGTTGGCGTGCCGCTAACGCCCCTCGACTGAGCGATTCACTGTACGACACCCCCACCAATCCAACCAGGATGATCTCACCCTTTTCAACAATCAGGCGCGCTGCTGTCAGGAGAGATTCATTATCGCACTCCGGTGTGATGGGAACAAGAATTTTCTGATAGCTGCTTGTATAAAATTTGTTTTTCATCATCTTGCTCTACAAATCCAGCAACGCCACAATGTGCTCCTGGTAGATACGCTCCCAGGTATAGCCTTTGCGCACCTGGCTACGTAAGTGGAAGGATAAGTCATCGGAAAGACGTGTGCTGACCTGCTCTGCGATAGCAACTGGATCCCCATCGGGTGAAAAATAAGAAGCCCAGTCACCACCAAGCGCGCGCAGCGGCGGGATATCTGCGCAAAAAACTGGCAAGCCAGCTAAACCAGCTTCCAATACAGGGATGCCAAATCCCTCCTCCCGGCTGGGCATAAAAAGGGCATCTGACAGATGATAGAAATCAGCGATCACCGCATCGGGAAGAAATTCTTCCACCATCTCAGCCAGGAAATGCACACTTTGGTTCAGACCCAGCTCGGCTCGCAGGCGATCCAGGCGCTCAAAATACTGCACATTAGCTGGATTGTGTGGGCCGAGTGGGCCCGTCACGACTAGGCGCGCATCCGGAAAATTAGACCGTAAGGCAGCCAGCACATGCAGAGCCAGCTCGATATTTTTACGAGGCGTGATACGCACGGGTAAAAGTAAGAGCGGTCCGGCATTCAACAAGTCCAGCTTTTCGATGAAGCTGCGAGTTCGCTCCTCCAACTTCAAGAAACTGCTGGCATTCAACCCATTCGGCACAACTCGAATTCGCTCTAATGGTACTTGGAGCAAATCTGCCAGCTCTCTCTGCCTGGGTTTCGAAACTGCTACCTGGATCACCTCAGGCCAGTCTTCCCGCAACAAATCCCAGGGATAACCATCATGCAGTTCAGCACGGTAGCGTGGTGTGGTCCAGGCCAGATCGTGGTGCCAGAGTATCAGTCGTGGGCTGCTTTCCTGCCCGGAAAGTCGCTTAAGCGCCGCAGTTAACGGCAAGTTTTTATTGAGTGAACAAACATTATGGGCAATCAGGGTATCAAGACCTTTCGTGATCTCGGACAAGGTTGCGAACAATCCCTCAGATATCCTTTCGAATTGCTCGGGGACCTGACCGTCAGAGAGCTTGGTTTTCAGCCTCAAGATCTCGGGGTGGCGAGAATCAGCCAGGGGTATTGAAAGAAATGGAATGCGTTCATCCACCTGGTCACCCCGCCCAGCCAGGATATACACCTGGTGCCCTGCATCCGCCATCAAGCGTGCCTGGTGTCCCAACACACTCTCAACACCACCAACGACGGGTGGAGCAGCATAATGGAGCATGCCAACACACTTGCGCTTTTCCATCAAATTACCCCTACCTTTTAATCCCACGTGAGCGCGACAAGGTCATCATAATCAACCTGCATACTCCAGAGTCTTCCAGGAAAACTAGGCACTGGCGCTTTCGAAAACACAGAAATGCCATTGCTTCACTTGGTTCCATATGAAAGTGTGATAGCAAAGTGCGGAAGGGATTACCGCAGACGTGAGAGGTGTAACAATCTCATATAAGGATACCACAGGATTAAGAGGATTGAACATCTTTTACATCGTGACGGCGATATAACCTTCACAGGGAGTCTGCGCAGGCAGCCGGCACTGAAACGTTTATACCGTATCTTAAATTATTGGAACATCTATTGCATTTTGTCGCGATTCAGAGTAATATTAAAAGAGCCCATGAATCCTGAAGAAACACGACCCCAAAAACCCACCAGCAGTTTAGACGAGCGCATTACAGAGTTTCATCATAAACTGAGTCCAAAACACAAGCGGCTGGCGCGCTTTGTGTTGGACAATAAATATTTTATGTCCTTCGCCTCTGCCAGCCAGGCTGGCAAAAAAACTGGCACCAGTGCAGCCACTGTGGTGCGTTTCGCTCAAACCCTGGGATATGATGGCTATTCTGAGCTTCAGTTTGCTATCCGGGCTGAGCTACCCAGTTATTTGACCGCGGTGGAACGCATGCAGGCTCGCCTCGAGGCACCACCTCCTCCAGACAACATCCCCCATAAAGTCTTTTATACAGACATCAACAACATCGAGCGTACTGCCAACAACCTGGATGAACACAAGCTGGAGGGTGCGGTTGAAGCCATCGTCTCGGCCAAACGTATCCTGGTGGTTGGTGCGGGTCTTTCAGCCTCCCCCGCCCTGTTTCTGGCACACTCATTAAAGATTATTGGCTTTGATGCTCGCGTTAATTTAAACGAGGGCCTATCCCTGGCAGCCGAAACCGCTCAATTAAGCGATAGCACACTGATTATCGCCATCGATCTCTGGCGTTACGTGCACTCAACCATCAAGGCGGTTGAATTTGCCAAAAAACGCGGCGCCCGCAGCATCGCGATTACAGACAGCACCGTCTCACCACTCGCCAGAATGGCAGATTTTGCCTTCGAAGTGGTTACAGATGGCGTCTCTCACAGCCTCTCCACCACCGGGGTGATGTCCCTGCTCAACGTTCTTATCGCAACATTATCCAACCGGGCACCGAACCAGACGATCACCTCTTTGCGTTCAGTGGATAGGGCTTACCGGGATAACAACTTGTTGATTGTGGATTAAACATGCACATCACCATCTGCGGTGGCGGTAATGCTGCCCATACCCTGGCTGGATTACTTTCAGCCTTACCCGAACACCAGGTAAAGATTTACCTGTCTTTCCAGACGGAGCTAAAGCAATGGCAAGCAGGTGTTCAGGCACAGGGCGGCATCCTTGTGCGCCAGGAACAGGATGAGCTCATTGGACAGCCCGAGGTTATCGCGGGCGAGCCTGCGCATGTAGTACCTGGCGCTCAGTTAATATTGCTCGCCCTGCCAGCTTTTGCCCACGCAAGTGTGCTGCAAGAGATTGCCCCTTATCTGGATGAAGGCACCTGGATTGGTACACTGCCGGCGCGTGGCTGTTTTGATCTTTGCGCCCGGCAGGTGTTGGGAGAGAAATACACCCAGATGGTTATCTTTGGTCTGCAAACCCTGCCCTGGGCTTGTCGCATTCAAGAATACGGGCGCTCAGTAACTATCCTGGGTACGAAAGCAAGTGTTGACTTAGCCGCTTGGCCGGCTAAGCATGCACAGCAGATAGCTACATACTTAGGAGAGGCATTGGACCTCCAGCTCGAACCGGTGACCAATTTCCTGAGCCTCACCCTGGCCAGCACGGGACAGATCATCCACCCCGGCGTCATGTATGGGCTTTTCCACGCCTGGGATGGTGAGCCATTCAATGAAGCACCACTCTTTTATCA
>CP070639.1:837746-851638 GCA_020354045.1 Anaerolineales bacterium
CCGCTCTACCGCGCTCGACAAAGCTGATATACAGTACGATGGCCAGTGGCAAGTTGAAGAAAAGCATTAGCCACAGTACGCCAGGCCCTAACAATCCGGTCAGCTGCAATGATTTAAAACGTCGGATCAGGTTTAACATGCTCTAATCCACTAAGGCTTGCGCTGCTTCTTGAGAAAAGTTGACCAGCACTTCGTCACCAACGTTGGCAAGCAGGCGTGAGGAGGGTGAGTGATTTTGCTCTCGCACACGTATACGCTGTCCATCCGGCAGGTGCAAATCATAATGTGTGTCAGTGCCAATGTAGACAATTTCATCCACGCGGCCTGAAAATTGATTGCTCCCGCTTTCAACCGCCATCGCAGCTCCGACTGGTCTTATACTTAATTTCTCTGGGCGAATTGCCACTGTTACTTTCTGCCCCCGGGTGAGACTGTGTTTCGACATTATCTGGAACTTCAACCCATTTCCAAGATCCACTTCGACAGTCCCCTGACCTAATTCACTTACCACAGCTTCCAGGAAATTGGACTCGCCAATAAAATCTGCCACGAATTTATCTTCTGGATGTTCGTAAATTTCACTTGGAGTGCCAATCTGCAGCACGTTGCCTAGATTCATGACCGCAATCCGGTCGCTCATGGTCAACGCTTCTTCCTGGTCGTGCGTCACATAGATGAAGGTGATGCCCACTTCACGCTGCAGGGTTTTTAATTCAAGCTGCATTTCTTTGCGTAGTTTCAAGTCGAGAGCCCCCAATGGTTCATCCAGCAGCAGTACTTCTGGTCGGTTGATTAACGCCCTGGCGACTGAGACCCGCTGCTGCTGACCTCCAGATAGCTGTTTAGGTTTGCGGCTTTCCATTCCCGCTAATCGCACCATCTCTAGGGCTTCCCCCACTCGTTGTTTGATCTCTGCTTTGGCGATCCCCTTCATTTCGAGGCCAAAGCCGACGTTTTGTCCCACCGTCATGTGGGGAAACAGGGCATAGTGCTGGAATACTGTGTTGACGGGCCGCTTGAACGGTGGTATGTGCCCCACTGATTTGCCGTGGATCAATATCTCTCCCGCGCTGGGCATCTCAAATCCCGCGATCATGCGCAAGCTGGTTGTTTTTCCACATCCCGACGGGCCAAGTAAGGAAAAAAACTCGCCGTCATTGATTTGAAGTGAGACATGGTTGACCGCGATCACTTCTCCACCACTTGGATTGGGGAACCGCTTGCTCACGTTTCTAAGTTCAATCGCCCAATTTGTCATCCGCACTTCCCTTTAAAGGTATCTTTGGTTGATTTTATTTTTGTTCTTTTGGCGGCAGCCACTGGTAGGTGTCTTTGATAATTTGAGGCACGAGCACTGTCCGTGTTCTGCGAATACCGGGGATTTGATAGATCTTATGAGTAATAAACTCATGCATATTGGCGCTGTTTTTGAAAAGCGCTTGGATGCTGAGGTCTTGATCGCCCGTTGAGAATGCGATATAGGAGATTTCTGGAATTTGCCTGAGCGCACTCAGCACTGATTCCCTCTGTGTGACTTCCACTTCGCACAATATGTCTACTACCAGGTCATAACCAAATAGTGCTGCGTTTACCACCGCCACCGGCTTGATAATTTCTTTGTCGATGAGATGATTAACTCGTTGGCGAATCGTTCGTTCTGGTGATCCAAGCAAGCGCGCAATTTCTGCGCTCGACATGCGAGCGTCCTTGTTGAGTAGCTTGATAATTTGGTGGTCAAGCGAGGTAAGTTTCAATGATTCATCCAACGCTGGAATTCCTACAAGTATACCTGCGTTTGCCGAAATGTCAATAAGACGATTTTGCGTTTGCCGAAACGGCAGGAAACGAAAAGCTTTATACCCTTATCCTCCTGAGAAAACGTTTATCCATTTTATTGATCAGCAAACCAAATAGGGTAGGTAAAAAATTCCAGGAAAAAGATAATATTTATTATAAAATGACTGAATCATCAAATATACTTGACATTTGTGAAATATTTTTCTAATATAGGTTTGTAATCGGTACATTCATCACCATTTCGATAATAAGGGAAGGAGGATTTGTTTCACTTTATAAAATTGGCTCCACCAATCAAAAGATTACCACCGCTCAGTAGATACGGGGAGGTATCCCAATGAGTTCTAAAACTAGAAAGTTATTTATGAGTTTGATGATTGTCCTGGGTGTACTAATCATCAGTGGGACAATCGTATATGCCTGGACGCCAGTGCCAGTCGATCAGGACCCGCTGGTCAAAATGCCAGGCACCCAACCCGGTCAGGTCGCCTTGCAAGCCCCCACCCGCTGCCTGAACTGCCATGCTGGCTACAACGAATCGGTGGAACCGGGCTTTAACTGGAAAGGCTCCATGATGGCCCAAGCGGCACGCGACTTTTTGTTTTGGGCCTGTATGACCGTCGGTGCCCAGGACTCGATCTGGGCGGTTGGCAGACCGAATGCTACTGACATCTGCGAGCGCTGCCACTTCCCCAAGGGCTGGCTGGAGGGTCGCTCCGACCCCACCAACGCCTCAGCCATGACCGGGGCCGATTATGATGGGGTGCAGTGTGACTTTTGCCACCGCATGTGGGACCCCTTCTTTGAAACCACCTTTGCTGGCACGCGCGAGGGGGACGACTGGCTTGGCTATTGGGACGAGACCAATGCCAGTGGCACACCCTCGCAGCTGGCTGCTGATGCCACCTATGCCAATGACATGGCCACGGCGCTGTCCATCCTGCAGTTCGACGGCGCGAGCTTCTTCACCAACAACTTGCCACCAGCTAACTACACCGAAAGCGGTTCGGGGCAGTACTTTGTCAGTCCTGATGCTGCCAAACGGGCTTCGTTTGCCGACGCCAACGCCCGGCACCAGATGTTTTACAGCCGCTACCACAAGAGCAAATATATGTGCGCTACTTGCCATGATGTTTCCAACCCCATCCTGGCCAACCTCGGTCTATCCGGCCTGCCAGATTTAGGCACAGGCCTGATCACCGAACAGTATTCTGCCGCGAATTACTTACATGTGGAGCGCACCTTCTCGGAGTTCATGCTCTCCGCCTATGGGCAGCAGGGTGGTGCCGCGACCAATCCAGAGTTTCAGATCCAGGGCGCGCCGGACATTACCCACGCTGCCAAGTGCCAGGACTGCCATATGCGCGATGTGGTGGGGCCTGGTGCAGACCTCCGGGATGCGGTTGTCCGGCCCGACGGGAGCGTCGAGCACCCTCAGAGCGGGCAACCCCTTCATGACATGACCGGCGGCAACGCCTGGGTCTCCTGGGTGCTGGCCAGTGCCACGCCAGGCTCGCCTAACTTTGATCAATTCAACGCTGACCAGCTGAATCAGGGCCCGTCCGTGCTTACCCTAGATCTGGCTCAGGGTGAGGGTATCAATCCAGCAGCCTTGCTGGCCGGCGTGGACCGGGCCAAGCAGCAACTGCTGTTGGCGGCGACGATCAAGAACCTGAGCTATAACCCGAGCAACGGTACACTCTCCTTCCAGGTGCAGAACAACTCCGCCCACAAATTAATCTCTGGCTTCCCGGAGGGGCGGCGCATGTTCGTCAATATTAAGGCTTCTGCAGGCGGCACCACGATCTATGAGGCCAACCCCTATGATAAAGATGCAGGTACCTTGAAGGGCTTAACCTATCCCTACCAGCCCAATATGGGCTTGCCCGACCCACAAGATCTATCAGGAGTTGAAGTACACCTAGACGAGCTGGTTTACGAGATGAAGCCCAGTAGCACCGATCTGACCGGTGAGACCAAGACCTTCCACTTCGCCCTGGCTACCGGACGCTACAAAGACAACCGCATCCCACCTAAGGGCTTCGACATCGTCGAAGCGGCGGCACGCGTCTCGGTGCCGGTTTGGCACGGGGTCGAAGATCCAAAATACTTTACGGATGCCGAATACGCCGGTGGCTACGACCAGGTGTCGCTCACCATCCCGGCAGGTGCTGATTACGTGGAGGTCAATCTGTATTACCAGACCACCAGTCGCGAATACATCGAGTTCCTGCGGGATGAGATCAATGGCACGGGCAACTTGACCCTTAGCAGTCCCACACCTTCAGGTGAGCCGAATGCTTACGTCGTGCAGAGCGATCCCTTCTTCGGCCAGCTCAAGGCCTGGGGAGATACCATCTGGAACCTGTGGACGTACAACATAAATGTGGAAGGCGCCGCGCCTTTCCTGATGACATCGGCTGCGTTCGGTGTGCCGCCGACTGCCTGCACCGCACCGGTACCGACACTGCTTTCAGCCACGCCCGGCAACCAGAAGATCGATTTGGAATGGAGTGTCCCACAGCCACCGGAGATCGGCTACTCGGTCTACTACGACCTGGCAGGCAAAGCGCAGTGGATCGCGGACATCGACACTCCACAGATTACCACCTTTACGGACAGCGGCCTGACCAATGGTCTGCAGTATTGTTACAAGGTCACGTCTAGGAACCTCCTCTGCGAGTCGGATTTCAGCAACATCCTGTGTGCGATTCCCAAAGATCAGCAGTTGAAATCCATCGGGGTGAATCCACTGATTACGAAACCCGGTACGGTGTTCAAGGCCGGCGACCTGGTTACCTTCGAGGCAACCGTGATCGACGGGAATGGCCTACCGACACCAGGCGCTGTGGTCAACCTGGTTGTCACCGGTCCGACTTCATTTACGCTCACCACTGGGACCAGCGACACATCAGGCATTGCCACGGCGACCTGGCAAACCAATAAAGGTAAAAAAGATCGCGGCGATTACACAGTAACCGTGACCGGCGTCACCCTTAACACCTACCTGTGGGACGGTGTTCAAACTAGCACACCTTTCACAATACAATGACGTCGCGCCTTAGTTAGACAGGGAGGCCAATCTGGCCTCCCTTTTTTTGTGATGTTCTGTCTGATGTTGGATGAAAACCTGCCCTGCCACAGGTATCCTCAACTGCATGAAGGCTTGGTGGCGGAAGCTGGTGGCTCGCCATTGGGCTTCCTAGGCTTCTGTAGGTTCCTCACCCCCCTTGATTGAATGCGGGATTTGACGTCTCTCTCGATCACCTGGAACTCGTTGGTAATTCTTGTCTGGTAGCAAAGAAATTGCGTGCAGCATACCTCAATTTGCGTTATTCACGAAGTGCGTGCGGCTTTCCATCGTTTTAGCTCCGACGCTCGATATTCCCAATCTAATGAGATATCGTTTTAATCTCACGTTCTCCTTGCTCGAATCGCGCTTCGATCCGGGCCTGGATGGCTGTGAAAACCAGGGTCAGCATCCAGTAGAAGAATGCTGCGACAATTAAGGCTTCCAGGTTGCGGAAGTTTGCTCTTCCCACTCTCTGGGCACGCCACAGTACCTCCCGGACAAACCCGGTTGCCGATACCAGTGAGGAGTCCTTCAACATGGCGATGTATTCATTGCCGATTGGAGGGATTGCCATGCGTAAAGCTTGGGGTAAGACGATATGGCGCATCTTTTGCCCTGGGCTCATCCCCAGGGCGGTGGCTGCTTCGTGCTGGCCTTTGCCAACCGCGAGAATCCCGGCTCGGAAGATCTCGCTCATATAGGCCCCGTAATTCAACCCCAGAGCGATCACACCTGCCCAATAGCCCGATAAATAGATCCCCATCTGTGGCAGTGCCATAAAGAAGAAGATCACTTGCAGATACAAAGGCGTGCCGCGGATCAACGAAATGTAAAATGTGCTTACAGCGACCGCTATCGGATTATTTGAAAGCCGCGCCAGTGCAGATGTTAAAGCCAGCACCATGGCTAGGATGATGGATGCTATAGAGATTAAGATGGTTTGCAAGGCACCTTCTGCAATGAAGGGGCTGTATTCCTTTACGAATTCAATGTCCAGTTTGATGAATTTGATCCGGGTAAATCCAAGATTAACATCGAGTCCACTGAATAATAAAGCCAATACAAGTAGCAACACGATCCAGGCCAGCACCATCTTGACTCGCTGGGCCAATTCCTGGCCGCGTTCTTCTGCTAACAACCTTTGGAGATCTTCTTCGTAAGAACCTATGGAAACCTTATTAGCCGCCATTTGTGTTCTCCTTGTGAAAAGGGTGGAAGTTGTGTGCGCAACTTCCACCCTTTGTTTGAAAGGTTATTATCCTAGCGAGGGTCTTTTGTCAGGTCAACCTCAAACCATTGCATCGATAGACTGGATAATGTTCCGTTGGCGTGCAGTCCTTCGATAACATTGCTGACGGCCTCGGTAAAGGCTGTTGTGTCGTAAGAAGAATTCTTGTCGATCGCTGGTGCCAGCTCTTCAATAAACACCACGGGACCGAGTTTCACTACATCGAGACCGCCGGCGATATTCGAATTAATTACGGTGTCGGAGGTCAGGTAAACCGAGAATTCTGGTCGCCCGGCTGCGATCGCCTGGGCGCATTCCTGGTCGGTCGGCAGCTCAACCAGGGTGACATTGCTGGGGGGTTGTGACAGGATGCTCTCATCAGGAATGGTGAGTTCACCATTGAACCAGTCCAGGTAAGTCGTTGCAGTTGCCACGCAGACAGTCTCACCTTCCAGGTCATCCAGGGAGGAGTAGCCGGAATCTGAAGCAGCCCCGAATTGAGCTGGTGTGTAATAATAGGGATGGGCGAAGTCGAGCGCTCCTTGCCGGGTTTTGGTGATCGTCATTGAGCCGATGCTGATGTCCCAGCGGTCGGCCCAATTGCCGGCTGTGATGACGTCCCACTCGGGAGTCGCGAAACAAACTTCCACGCCCAGGCCGTCGGCGACTGCCTTGGCAACATCGACGTCGAACCCTTTCATGACGCCGTAGGTCAGCATATCCTCTGGGCAGACCGTTCCTTCAGCCCGAGTCGCAGCGGGATCCAGGAAGCTCTGGGGTTCATAGTTTGGGTCGGTGGAGACGACCAGGTAGCCTCGTTCTTTGATTACATCCAGTAAATTCTCACCTCCCCCACCGCAGGCGCTCAAAATAACACTGGCGATCATTAGGATCGTAAGAATAAGGGTAATTTTTCGCATTTTCTGATTCTCCTCTTTGATTCTTGGGTTATTTTATTTGTGCTTGTCGAATGGTTATGTTGGAATTTTAGGGATGTTCACCTCCTTGCGGATTGGCTCTATGTAAATGCGATGCAGGCGATATGTTTGTTATACCATATTCTCCCGACTTAGGAGTTAGCCCAGAGTAAGGTGCTCCTCTACAGGGATACCGCGCGCCTTTAAGGCTTCGACAAATGGTTTGGCAGGTACCATTTTCTCCACACCACCCGCGCCCCTGGGAGTCTCGTGGCGCGCCATCATGTGCGCAACGATAGCTGCGCTCCAGCCTGTGCCGCGTTCCATGGCACTGAAACCGGTGGCATCATCGAAGTAGTCAATCACCTGCACGAATGCTTCCGCCTGCCGTCCGTCTTTTTTGCCGAGCGCGCGCACTCGAACGATCACCAGGTCTTTATCCTCTGGGTAAAGTACCTTGGGCTCGAACAGGGCATGAAAAACCTCCCTCGGCACGACTTGTTGATCACCAATTTGCATGGGATTGGTATCCCACAGGCCTAAATCATAGTAGGCTTTCAGCTGTGCATAATGTCCAGGGTAACGTAAGGTCAGATTTTGCAGCGTGCGCAGCTTGCCTTCATACGTCCAGGGCATGGTATCCGTGCCACCGCCCGCCACGAAAGCCTCCATTTTCCCAATCGGTGGGGGGAACGCAACATGCTCGACTTCGCAAAGCGGGTCCATTTGGGTAATTTTCCAATCCCGGATGAAAATAGCCGGCTCAGCGTATTCGTTCGTCAGACCAGCGATGTGAAAAGTAAGCAGGTAGTTAAAAGGAGGCTGCGGTTTTTGTGGGTTGCCGCCATCCCACATGAACACATCCACAGGCTCATCGAGCATCTCCATGGCATAAACCATCAGGCTGGTGCCCATTCCGGGTACCTGACCACAGTTCGGAATGATGCTGATACCTGCAGCACGTGCGCTTTCATCGAAACCGTGCTGCTGGCGGGCGATATCGATGTTTCCACCCAGGTCACACACTGAAACACCCTGCTCCACAGCTAGGCGGGTGATTTCCAGGTTGAGATAGTATGGGACTGCACTCAAACAGGCGTCCACACCCTTTAGGGCGGTAGTGAGCGATGCACGCTTGCTGGCATCGACTTTCAGCGGCAAAACAACTTGTCTTCCAATTAATTTGTTTACACGCTCTACGCAGGATTGAGCTGTATCGGCATCCTGGTCAGCTACTAACACGCGCTCAGCTTCTCCCCACCGCGCCATATCGTACGCAGCAGCGCTGCCCTGCCGTCCTGCTCCTAGCACTAGATAGGTGAAGCGATCCTTCATAAGTCTTTTGATCGTAGACCTTAAGTTGACCGTAAAAATTCGAGACGACACTGTTATTTTAGCATGGCGTCAATTAAAATGTATTGCGTTCGATATATATTTAGCATTTCTTTACAAGTCCTTATAATTTTCTTGTCTTAGGAGTAAATTATGTTATCTACTTACCAGGTCAAACCTCGCTTATCTTTGCTCAGTGCAGAAAACATCCAGGATCTGCATCACTATGCGCTGAAAATTTTATCCAAGACCGGCGTGCGTGTGGATTCTAAACCGGTGCGGGACATGCTTGCAGCCCGCTTAAGCCCGGCGATGGTTAATGAAGATATCATCCGTTTACCCTCTGACCTGGTAGAGTGGGCCTTGCAATCTGCCCCCCACGTTATCGATATCCATGATCGGCGTGGGCAACTGCTCTTTCAACTTGGCGCTGACCGGCACCGCTTTGGTATCGGTGTCACCGCCTTGTATTATCAGGACCCGCTGACCGACCGGCTTACTCCTTTTGGAAGAAAAAATATGCAAGAAATTGTCCGCTTGGGCGGTAAATTACCGTTGTATGACGTAATCTCCACGGTGGGGGTTGTACAGGATGTGCCTCCAGCAGTGTCAGACCTGTATGCCACACTCGACATGGTCGCCAATACCATAAAACCACTGGTCATTTTGATCTCAGATGAATCAAAATTTCAATCAGTTCTGGATTTACTCGAAGAAGTACATGGCGATCTGGCGCATAAACCCTTTGTGATCCCTTATTTCAACCCGGTCTCTCCGCTGGTCATGAATGAAGGCACTCTGGATAAAATGCGCCTCGCTAGTGAACGCGGCTTGCCATATATCATCTCCAATTATGGTATGTGTGGCATGTCCACGCCCCTCACGCCTGCCGGGACGCTTGCCCAGTTGTTGGCTGAATTGCTGGCAGGTTTGGTCATCAGTCAGGTGATCAAGGAAGGCGCGCCCGTGATCCTGGGTATGTTGCCGGCTTACTTTGAGATGAAGACCATGATTAATTTTTATGATTCCCAATCAATGTTAATGAACCTGGCTTGTGCCGAGCTGATGGCTTACTATCAGCTGCCCTGGTGTGGTACCTCGGGTAGCGGTACGGGCTGGGGTCCTGACCTGCTGGCTGTAGAAACCTATTGGATGAACCATCTGACGGTGACCATGACAAAAGGCGGTTTATCACCCTTTGTCGGTGATACCCAGACCTCCAAGGCATTTTCAGCCACCAACACGGTCTATGTGCATGAGATCATTCGCCAATCGTTAGATTACGCTGGCGGCATCAGGCTGGATGAGGAATCCGTGGGTTTGGATGAAATCCATGCAGCGGGTCCGGGCGGGCATTACCTCACTTCGCCTACTACGCTGGAAAATTATAAAAGTGCCTATTACAGCAGCCCGATCTTCCCGCGCTATTCCATGGAAACCTGGGAACAGAAGGGTCATCCTGCCGCGATTGATGTGCTGCGCCAGTATACCCTTCAGCTCTTGAAAGACCTGCAGGCGCCAGAAGACCACGACGAAATTATGGCCGAGGGTGAAAGATTTATCCAGAATCTGGCATGATTAGGTGTCGAGGTCATTTCCGCATCTTTTTTCAGCGCTCACCCGCAGGCGGACCTTAATTTAAATCATCCAATCTGAGTGAATTTTGTATACTTCAAGTATAATTCGCCTGTTGCCTTTGACGGAATTTGAAATGCCTGCTACTGAACGTGATCCCCTACAGAACTTGCGGAACGTGCTTCCGTTTCGAGATCTTAACCATGCGGATCTGCAGGAAGTATGTTTCTTGAGCCACCCACGCCAGGTGGAAGCGGACTCTTACTATTTTCACCAGGGGGATCCAGCGCTCCACGTCTATGTGCTTACCGAAGGGCGGATCAAGCTGACCCAGGTCACGGAAGCAGGTCATCAGGTCATCTTGCGAGTGGCAGTACCCTGGCAGCTTTTTGGTATTATTGGTGTGTTGCCGGAGAAAATCTACCCAGTCTCAGCTCAGGCGATCGAGGACAGTCGCGCGATTGCCTGGGATGGTGAGGCACTCTATCGCTTTGCTCAACATCATCCCTCCATATTGGTCAACTCCATGAACATGATGTCCGAAAACCTGAGTGAATTCCAGGATCTATTTCGCCATCTTGCCACTGAACAGGTGGAACAGCGCCTGGCGCGCCTGCTGCTGCGCCTTGTCCGTCAGGTAGGGCGCAAGGTGGAGCAAGGGGTTTTGATCGACCTGGCGTTGACTCGCCAGGATCTGGCTGAGATGACGGGTGCCACGCTCTACACCGTCAGCCGCATGTTGAGCAATTGGGAGCGCCAGGGGATCGTCATGGTGGGACGCGAGCGCATCGTCATCACCGATAACCACAAGTTGGTATCCATCGCGGAAGATCTGCCCCCTAGTTTACAAAAACCGTAACCCCTCTGGTTTCATTAAAACAGCGGATTTCACCCAGCGCCTGGATTCAATCTCAGGCGCTGTAATTTTTGGACAATTTTCCCCTATTTGCTCTAGCGCAAAGAACATTTTTAACTTTTTTGATACAGTAAGTGTGATTTTTCTGAGGATGGGTATCTTGTGATAATGGTCAGCCATCTATGCCTTTCAATAACAATTTGCCCAAGGTAGATATGTCTGTCGCTGATCTCATGGCCAAACAGCCCGAGCTCGTACCCGCATTTGTGGCTGCCGGCATGATTTGTGTGGGCTGTGCCATGGCGATATTTTGTGATCTGCTCTATGTAAAAGATATCTATGGATCAAATGTGGGGGAGTTGTTGTCAACAGAGAGTCCGGCAAAGAAAAACCAACGTCAGGCAGTCGACCCACCCGAGAGAGGGCGCAAAGGAAAATCCTTGTTGACTTCCTTATTTGTTGGAAAACAACCGCGCACTCGTCGCAAAGGAGACACTCCCAAATAATGGGCAACCTGCGAGCTTCTAGGCGCTCGCTGAAAAAATATTGGTTATTTATATCTTGCAAGGAGGAAAAAATGAAAAAAATCAGCACGACCAAAATAAGTTTGTTCGTCATATTGATCCTGGCCCTTGTGGCGTTGGGTGCTTGTGGTGGCGGGGCGCCTACCCCCTCGTCTGACCTGGGTGAAGATGCCAGTGCTATCGCTGATGCCCGTGGCCTGACCCCAGACGATGTGACCGCCGCGCTCAAGACCTATATACCTACCGGTCAACACGATGAGTACATCATGTTCTCGTCAGGCGGCCATTCAGGGCAGTTGGCGGTGATCGGCATGCCCTCCATGCGCTTACTCAAGCTGGTGGGTGTCTTCACCCCTGAGCCATGGCAGGGTTGGGGCTACGGTGCCTCTGAGATCATGGAGGTGCTTGACGCCGGCAATGTCAATGGCAAACAGGTGCGCTGGGGAGATACGCACCATCCTGCCCTGAGCGAGACCGCTGGCGACTACGACGGTCAGTTTGTCTTCATCAACGATAAAGCCAATGCTCGCGTGGCAGTCATCGACCTGCATGATTTTGAAACCAAGCAGATCCTCAAGAACCCGATCGCTGTCAATGATCACGGTGGCACCATGGTCACTCCAAACACCGATTGGGTCATCGAAGGCGGGCAATATGCCGCTCCGCTTGGTTGGGAATACGCTTCCTTGGACGACTACGCCGATAAATACCGTGGCATGGTCACTTTCTGGAAATTCGACCGTGAGCAGGGTCGGCTGAACTACGAACAATCATTTGCCATGGAGTTGCCTCCCTACTGGCAAGATCTATGTGATGCCGGCAAGCTGGTTAGCGAGGGTTGGGTGTTCTGCAACTCCTTCAATACTGAGATGGCAACTGGTGGTGTTGAGAAGGGTAATCAGGCTTTTGAGGCAGGTGTCTCGCAGCGTGACATGGACTACCTGCACATCATTAACCTGGATAAAGCCGTTGAAGTGGCTGCCTCTGGCAACACCATTGAAGTCAATGGTTTCAAAGTCATCACCATCGAGACTTCCATAGCAGAAGGTTTGCTGTACTTCGCCCCCGAGCCTAAGAGCCCCCATGGTGTGGATGTCGCCCCGAAAGGCGATTACCTGGTCATCTCTGGCAAGCTGGACCCGCATGTCACGGTTTATAGCTTTGAAAAAATCCAGGCTGCCATCAGTAAGGGTGGATTCGAGACCGATGATTACGGCATCCCAATCCTGGGATTTGACGATATTGTCGAAGTCCAGATTGAGATTGGTTTGGGTCCACTCCATACCCAATTCGATGACAAAGGCTATGCCTACACCAGCCTGTTCCTGGACAGCGCCGTGGCTCGTTGGAGCATGGGTGGGGCCTACGCCGATCTGAACCCGGAGCCAGACTGGACTCCGGTGAGCAAAGTTCCGGTGCACTACAATGTGGGTCATATCGCCGCTGCTGAGGGAGATACGGTCAGCCCTGATGGGAAATACCTGGTGTCGCTCAATAAGTGGGCTGTAGACCGCTTCCAAAATGTGGGTCCCCTTTTGCCCCAGAACTTCCAGTTGGTGGATATCGGCGCAACTGGTGACACGTTAAAAGTGCTGTACGATATGCCCATTGGGTTTGGTGAGCCGCACTACGCCCAGATCATCAAGGCCGATAAGTTGCAACCCTGGGAAATTTACCCGGAAGTAGGCTGGAACCCGCATACGAACAGCGTGGATGAATTCGCTGTCGCCCAGGGTGAGGAGAAGATTGTTCGTGATGGGAACAATGTCGAGGTCTTCATGACCGCCGTCCGCAGTCACTTCACTCCTGAGCATGTTGAAATCCAGAAGGGTGATCATGTGGTCTGGCATATCACGAACGTAGAACGCACTTACGATGCCACGCATGGCTTTGCCCTGCCGGGCTACAATATCAACCTGAGCATCGAACCTGGTGAATCGATCACCTTTGAATTCGATGCCGACCAGGACGGTGTCTTCAGCTACTACTGCTCGGAATTCTGTTCTGCGCTCCACCTGGAGATGGTTGGCTACCTGCTGATCGCACCTTAAGCCTCAACACTTCATGGTAAACCCGCTTCCAGGCGGTTGGATATGGATTTTGGGGGCAGGCTGGAAACTGCCCCCAATCTTCGAAACGAGATAAAGGATTGCATCGCATGTCTGTTGACAAACTTGGGAAGCTGTTTGGACCGCGCGTCCCTGCCAGCGAGCGGGAGAAAAATCGTTTGCGCTACATGCTCCCCTCCATTTTTCTGGGTGTAGCAGCCTTTCTGCTGCTGGTATCGATTTTTTTGCCCTACTGGCGCATGACTTTACACGCCCCACAGTACCCGAAAGGCCTGACAGTCCAGGCCTACCTGAACAGGCTGGAAGGCGATGTCAATGAGATTGATGGCCTGAACCACTATATTGGCATGCGGCCGCTGCGTGAAGCTGCCCAGCTCGAGCGCTCCCTCAGCATACTCGCCATCGCCGTGCTTTCCCTGCTGGTCTTGTCAGCGATAATGATCCACAACCAATATGCTGCGTTGTTCGCCTTACCAGCTGTGCTCTTCCCTTTGGTATTCCTGGGAGATCTGTACTTCTGG
>CP070639.1:851738-865514 GCA_020354045.1 Anaerolineales bacterium
TTTCTTCCTTGCAGGGCGGACACCAGGTAGCCCAATTGTTCACCAACACGACCTGGCCAAGGTAATCATTCAGCGCGACCGGAGCTCCATGCAGATCGCTCAAGGCCAGTGCCGGAGCGGGTAATTCCACCCGGGCTGGAGCAACCGGGCGCTGGTACTTCGAGCTCGCAGAAGCCGCCGGGTTGAGCCACACTACCAGGGCGAGCACCCCAATGATTAACAAGCCAGCGCCAGTGAGTGCCAGCGCGGCGATCTGCAAATTCCTGCTTCCCAAGCTGCCCTTCATCGCCAACCACGATCCAATAAACCAGCTTAATGCTGGTGCACTCTACGCAAATCGCTTGAAAGCTTTCCTTCCAGGTACGCCTGTAAGGCAGTGCGAATCTCACCGCCTACCAGGATGACTTCCAAGCCAGCCTGTAAAGCTTTTTGGTAGGCCGGTGTGCCCATCCCACCACACAACAGCACCTGGCAATCCGCTATTGGGGCAAACATATCCTCATGCCCGTGGCCGCTCTGGTGACCCGCACGATGATCAGGATGGCGCTGATGGTGCGGCTTAAAGCGCTTCTCCCCAGACAACACCTCCTGCCCTTCAACGCTAAAAACCACATATTGGGGTGCCATGCCAAAATGGCTGCTCAATGTCTGCCCGTCTTCGGTGACCGCAGCAATCTTTCGTGTCATCATACCCTCAATTCAAACCTGCAAAATGATTTTTTAAGACCAGCCCAAATCCAGCTTCAGGCTTTACTCGCCACTCGCCGAATTTCTGCGACCAGGTTTGCCTCTGGCACCGCGCCAACCACCGACCCGGCACCATCGTTAATGGTGGTCTGCGGCACCCCGCTGACCCGGTGTCTTTGGGAGAGCTCGGGAAACTCCATCGCCTCGACCATCTCCGCCTGGACCAGCCGGCTTTCCAAGGCCATCTGATGAGCGAGCACCACGGCTCGCGGGCAGTATGGTCAGGTAGGTGTAACAAAGACCTGCAGCAGGACCGGTTGCTTAAGATCCTTCAAAAAGGCGCGCGTCTTTGGGTCCAACCCAGAATCACGGCTGGAGACCAGCACCAGATCATGTATCAAGGAACTAAACTCGTGCCCGGACGGTATGCCCGCAAAGCGGATACCATAATCGGTCAGCTGCTCTCCGTCCCTTCCCGCCAACACTAACCCTGGTGCTTTATCCACATGGTACTGCTCAGCCAGGTCGGCATCCTCATCCAGATCATACACTTTAAGCCCCAGCGTGTCGGATAGATCGACGATTTCCTGAACCAGCTGCAGGGTGTCGGCGCAGTAGTCACAGCCTTCTTTACGACCAAAGAAAAGGACCTCGACCGGCTCCTTGAGCTGGCTAAATACTTCTTTAATCTGAGATACAATACCTTGGTTTAACAATTTTTCTGCCATCAATTCTCCATTCTAACCCGCCCATCCAGGGCAGGCACAAATTTTATCAGGTAAAACAGCCACCCACTGCATAACCGCAAGCAGGGCAGCTCAAATTCAGCATGCCATCATAATCCAGATTGGCCTGTGCACAGTGGGGACAGCGATCTCCCGAGCGAATCTCGTGAACCACTCTGGTAAACCTTGCAGCCTCTTCTGCAAGGATAAAAGGGGATGCAGCTGACTTTTCTTTCTGATGGATGTGCATACAGTTATGATTCTAAAAATTCATCCAGCTTCAAACGGTGGAACAGGCGTTCGCGCACCTCATCTGGTACAGTCTCCGTTTTAGATACCGTCTGATAGAGCGAGACTGTTTTTTCCAGCGAGTCGATCACAATCCGGCAATTTTCGCAATCCGCCAGGTGCCGCTCGATCTCAGCACATAATTTTTCATCTAACTCGCCATCCACAAACTCGGAGAGCGATGCCAGCAGATGACGACAGCTCTGGTGAGCGCTCACGGACGATTCTCCTCTCCCAGCCGTTCAGCATAATAACTGGACAGGTCTTCACGCAAGCGCAGGCGCGCCCGCGACAGGCGGGTCTTGACCGCTGTCTCGCTCAAATCCAGCACTTCTCCCGTTTCGCGAGTAGAGAGCCCCTGGATATCCCTCAACACAAATACCACCCGCAGACTGGCAGGCAATTTCTCGATGGCTACATCCATGCGCGCCTGGGCTTCTGCTGAGATCAATTCTTCCTCTGGCAAGCAGCACCAATCCACAATCTGTACCGGTTCCGGTTCGGCCTCGTCTGAAAATTCAGGATTCTCAATAGAAAAGGTTTGGGGACGCTTGCGGCGCAGTTGCATCAAGGCTTCGTTCGTCGCAATCCGGTACAACCAAGTGGATAACTCAGAGCGCCCGTCAAAATTCCGGATATGCTGGTAGGCTTTGATGAATGTTTCCTGCAATATGTCCTCAGCATCTTGAGAGTCGTTCAACATTTTGAGCGCCAGGCGGTAAATCATCTCATAATATGTTTCAACCAGGCGTGCAAACTCAGCCCGGTCGCCGGCGCGCAAGGCGTCCAACGAAAATACTTCTTTTGTCTTACGATTACTCATTTAGATGCGTCTATCCGGAAAAGGTTACGCCGCGCAACCAGATCAGGCGGATCACTACGGCGCAGAGATTGTATCATACCGTCACTATCAACTTCAGCGAATAAGCCCGAAAGTGCGCCGCAGATCGGTGATGTCCAGCTTCCCATTTCGATGCACTGATAGAATAGCCAAGGGCGCAAAATGGTGGTGGATGCCCCCTGGCGGCTGCGCCAGGGGTGTTGGATTACCCAGCTCGTCCGGCTCAGCCGGCCACTCCACATTACGTGTTTCTGTCCGGGCAGGAAACTGCCAGTAATCTCCCGTGCGGTACAAACCACCGGGTTGAAATTGGACAAGAATACCCTGCTCCAGGGGGAGCCAATTCTCGTTTTCGGCTTCTTTTTCTACAAGACGAACAGCACCCTCGATGAAGTCACCGCCACCTCCTAGTTGGTCTTCTTTCTGATCCCAACGGCGCAGCAACGGTCGCTTGCCCGAGTCCTTGCCTGTACCGGAATGAGGCTGTCCTGCCACGGTCACACACATTTGCTCTTGATCAAAACTTATCACAGTGTGCAATGGCTCTGCAATGCCTTGCAGTACAGAATCATCGTCCACGATCTCAACCCAATCACCCTCAAACAGTTCAAGCGAGCGACCCAGATGGTCATGCCGGATGAATATATCGGTTGTGTTGGAAGTACTTTTTGCCTTCATGTTGATAATTGGGACCACAACCGAGCCATTCTCACGTGACCACTTGAACGTAGCGCCAGCAGGTACGCCAGGCTGATCCAGGCTGCTGGTGTGAATCTCAACCCGGTAGAGATGATTTTCCAAACCCTGATAGCCTCCTGCAGAGGAGTGGCTAAGGGACGCCAGAGCCTCTGCCACGGGCGACTCGCAGCGAACCTTGAGGTAACCATGCTGGTCTGGGTCCAAAGTTCCCAACCACTTTTTCCAAGTACGCCTTAACCAGGCTCGCCAGTAGAACTTTTTCAAAAAGGCTGGCAAATAGGGTTCACCCAGATCCAGCTGCCTGGCTTTTGCGGTCCATACAACCTGCAATCGCGTGGTTGTATCAGGACCACCCAGCGCGACCTCGCGCAGGGAGGGATCTTCCAGGTGCGTAATATGCCGCTCCCAGACGTCAAGATAGATAAGATACCTGCCGACCTTTAAGAGAGACGGGGATGCATACGGCTGTTTTGAGAACAGGCAATCAGACTCGTTTTCGCACAGGATTCCATTTACATAGTAGCGGCCGCGACCGACAACAAAATCTCCTGCTCTGGGCAGGTCTGGTTTTGAGATCCCATTATGTCCCGAGTTAGCCGGAGCGGAAATTTCGAAACCACAATTGTCCACAGGTCCACCATGGGCACCAATCAGGTCCATTGCCAGGGAGCGCAGGAAGTAAGCCTGGATGTCCGCCTGTTCGTTCCAATCGGCGTCCAGGTGCACACGCCCTTGCTGCATCAAGAGGCGCGTGTAATGTTTTGCCCGGTTAAATGTTGAGCGAGAAAAATCACCTTTCATGGCGACCTCCTTCAAGGTGCAGGATAAGTTGACAACATATACTCCGTCCTACATCCAAGTATAATAGAATCATTCATAGTTATCGTGGAGGCCTCATCACGCCAAAACGCATATTATCACGCGAGTGGTGCTACCAGAGGTTGCTGTTCGCCCAGTCTAAGATCACCTATGACATCACCAGCCCCCTTTAAACGTTTGGACTTCATCACCCTGCTAACCGATTTCGGCCTCAAGGACGGCAATGTAGGCGTGATGAAAGGTGTGATCTGGAACATAGCCCGTTGGGTTAAGATCGCCGACCTCAGCCACCAGATCAGCCCACAAAATGTAGCCGAGGCGGCTTTGATATTGAGGCGCTCTGCGCCTTACTTCCCAACTGGCACCATCCACGTCATCGTGGTCGATCCCGGTGTGGGAACCTCTCGCAGACCCATTGTTGCCCAAATTGGCGCCCACTATTATGTCTGCCCGGACAACGGAGTGCTAACCATGATGTTGGAGCATGCCGAGGCAGAAGGTGAATCTATTCGTATCATCCATGCAGACAACCCGCACTACTGGCTGCCTGAGATCAGCCACGTGTTCCACGGCCGCGATATCTTTGCCCCGCTGGCTGGCCATCTGGCGAATGGGGCAACCTTAGAGGCGCTGGGCACTTCCCTGGATAATCCCGTCCGGCTGGCGTTAGCAGCCCCTAAGCGCATGGAATACGGCTGGAAAGGGGAAGTGATCCACGTTGACCATTTTGGGAACATCTCAGCTAACATCCGCCACGAGCACCTTGGCGAGCCAGCCCAGGTACAGGTACAGTTATGCGGTTTCACCATCGAGGGAATGGTGAAAACCTTTGGCGAGCGTCCACCCGGCGAGCTGGTCGCCTTGTATGGCAGCACCGGAAACCTGATCGTCTCCGTGGTAAACGGCAGCGCAGCAAAACGCACGAGAGCCAAACCCGGAGACCCAGTAGAAGTAAAGGTCCTCACTTGAACACCGAAGCACCTCTGATCCTTGAGAATATTTCCTTTCGCTACCGCGACCGGCAGGAGCTTGCCATCCAAGACATCTCGCTAAAAGTTGCAGCTGGCGAGCTGCTGCTCATTGCCGGAGCCAGCGGTTGCGGCAAGACCACCCTGATCCGCTGCATTAATGGCCTGATCCCGCGCAGCTATAAAGGTGAAAAAACCGGCCGGGTGCTCATTAGTGTGATCCTGCTGATGTCGCTGCTGCTGCTTTTCCTTGGGTTGGGCTCATTCTGGGTGCCGCTCAACCTGCTTGGCTGAGGTGGGCTGAACCGCACTCATCAGTAGGAAGAGTCAAGAGAGTGTCCACAGTTATCTTCGAGGCAGGTCCATATTTCGTGCAGGCTGAAGGAGATTAGCTGGCAAACACTTCAACTCGCCATATCCGGCGTGCAATCATGTTAGGCGTATTAATCAGGAGGTGAAATATGCGCCAGCTTAACCTGAAAACCTGGCCTCGACGCGAGCACTACAAACTCTTCCGTACCTTCGACCACCCGCACTTTAACATGTGCGCGAACGTGGACCTGACAACATTCTACCCAACTGTCAAGCAGCGCGGTGTTTCACTGACTGCGGCGATCGTTTATGTGCTCTCAAGGGCGGCTAATACTGTACCAGAGTTTCGCTACCGCATCCGAGGGGAGGAAGTGATCGAGCACGAAAGCGTTCACCCGTCTTTCACCATTCTGGTGGAGGAGGACTTGTTCAGCTTCTGCACAGTTAACTATAGCGAGGACTTCTCTGAATTTGCAGCGATGACTGCCCAGGTGATAGCCAATGTTAAGGAGCATCCCACCCTGTCAGATGAGCCCGGACAAGATAACCTGTTATATATGACCGCGCTACCCTGGGTATCCTTTACCAGCTTCATGCATCCGATGCAGCTACACCCAGCTGATTCGGTGCCTCGCTTTGCCTGGGGGAAAATTTTCCCAGAGGGGGAATCCTTGAAAATGCCATTAAGTGTACAGGGACACCACGCCTTGATGGATGGAATCCACATGGCACGGTACTATGCTGAGGTACAGGATTACCTGCATCAAGCCGAGTCGGTGCTTGGTCTGGCATAGGTTACCCCGACACCTTCGATCACATCTAAAGATCACGGCCTTCCTGGATAAGCCTCCTATTTGTCATCACACGCGACATAACCACCTAAAGCAACTTGACAGGTTACATCTATCGTGGTATGATATAACCATCATTTTAAGAATAGATGGTTATACCGAATGTTTGGCGTAAAGTGAGCACCTACCAGAAAACAACAAGGATTGTCCGCGATGAATGATCAAAAGAATGAATCCAGGCTCATGTCATTGAGATCGACTCTGCAGCGCACACTCCAGAGCCCGCCTGCCAACGCCTGGGATTTGGATTGACGGGTACCAATCATTGTCCGGTGGTATAACATGAAAAACTTGCTACTCTATCTTACAACCGTACTGATCTGGGGTTCCACCTGGTTAGCGATCAAGTTCCAGCTCGGTGAAACTGATCCAGTGCTCTCAGTAGCATACCGCTTTACGCTGGCTTCTTTGTTGCTACTCGGATTCAGTAAACTACGCGGATTAAACCTGCGCTTCTCGCCGCGACAGCACTTGCTCATCGCGTTGCAAGGCGTGTTGCTGTTTTCGATTAATTACCTGCTGGTCTACCTGGCTGAGCTGCACCTGACCAGCGGCCTGGTAGCAGTAGTCTTTTCAACGCTGGTATTTATGAATATATTCATGGGGGCATTATTGCTTGGAACGCCGGTGCGATGGAACGTAGTGCTTGGTGGAGCACTTGGGCTGATCGGTGTCGCGCTGGTGTTTTTTCCCGAATTGAGAGATTACAGCCTGCAAGATAAAGGAATTGCCGGGCTACTATTGAGCTTTGTCTCAACCCTATTAGCATCTTTAGGCAATATTACCGCGGCGCGCAACCAGCGTTCAGGGCTGCCTGTGGTGCAGACGAACGCTTATGGAATGGGCTATGGCGCTATCGCTATGTATGCATATGCCGTAATTGCAGGGGTTCCGTTTAGCTTCTCAGTAGCGCCTGCATACCTTGGATCTCTCATTTATCTGGCTATTTTCGGCTCTATGATCGCTTTTGGAGCTTACCTGACCTTACTTGGGCGTATTGGTGCAGACCGGGCAGCTTATACCAGCCTGCTCTTTCCACTGGTCGCGCTCGGAATTTCCACACTCTTTGAGGGCTATGCCTGGAATAGCTCAGCGATACTAGGGGTGATGCTTGTCATCGCTGGCAATTTACTAATCCTGTCCTGGAAAAGACTAAAGACCTACGACACTCCCAAAAAGCTCAATCGATTGACAAAACAGATCACCCTGAACAACAAAGCCATCTGAATTTGGCAAAGGGGATAAGACAACGTCTTAACAGGAAGTCTGTTGAGTGATAGCAGCCTGCTGGCAATCGGGCTGGATCGTTTGCATTTTAAGCAAACATGCTGTAAAGTATTACCCAAGAGCAATTCACCGGCTTCTGCTGACCAGCCAGACAGACAAACACTCTACATGGATCTTGAACTCGAAAACGCCTACCTACGCCTGACCCTAGACCCTGCAAGTAGCAGCTGGAACCTGATCGGTCAGGGGATAAAACAACCTTCAGTAAACGATGTCTCGCTCCGGCTTGTTTATCGGCGCGGAAGATTTCGCTTCGTGTCCTTGGAGGATTGGTCCTCTGCTGAGATCACAGAAATCGAGACGGTCCCTTCGCCACATGGTACGCTGCGCCAAAGACACCTGTACCTGGGACCGGATTCTAACGGTTTGCTTTGCAGGATCACTTTTGCCCTGGCAGAAGGGCGCACGCTGCTGCTGTGGAAAGTTCAACTTGAGAATCAAGGCGAAGGTCCCCTAGCAGTAGAGCGTATCGAGCTGTTGCGCATTGGGCCAAAAGGGGGCAAAATCCATTTGACCGGGAAATCCAGGGGGACCAATCCTGCTGCCTCTCAGAGCCCCATTTTGAGATTCTTTTCAAACGGCTGGCAGTCCTGGTCCTATTGTGGGTCCTACGGTAGCGGGGATCGCTACCGTCGTTCACGACTGGGACCGATACGGGTGCCCATGGAGGCTAATCCTGGTACGCCACGCCCAAATCGCGCCGGGCATTTTGCCAGCGACATGTTTGGAGTGCTGGGTGACCAGGAGCTCCGCTCGGGCATCTTGCTGGGCTTTCTCTCCCAACGCCAGCACTTCGGCTCGCTGGAAGCCCACCTGGTCACTCGCCAGCCACTGCTCAACCTGTGGGCCAATGGCGATATGGCGCTGCTACCCCCAGGAGCGGGCATCTCCACGGACTGGGCATGCCTCTCGTTTATGAATCTCGATGACAGCGGCTCTCTCAACCCTTACCTGAACGCAGTCGCGCGTGAGCATGGAATGGACCCCACCCAGGCTAATCAAGCAGCTGCCAGGGAAATTCCTTCCGGTTGGTGTTCCTGGTATCAATTCTCCTCCCAACAACTCAGGGGCGACGTAACCGCACAAGATGTCCTGGCAAATCTACAGGCGATCGCCAGCATGCGATCCGAACTACCACTCCAGGTAGTCCAGATCGATGACGGCTATGAGACCCGGGCGGGAGATTGGTCGCGCTTCACCCCTGGTTTTCCCCAGGGTGTGGCACCACTTGCCAAAGAAATCCAGGAGCAGGGCTTGATGGCTGGGTTATGGCTGGCGCCTTATATCGTTCACCCCGATGCAAGCCTGGTGAAGGCACATCCCGATTGGCTGCTGCGAGGGCGCTTCAACCGACCAGTCAATGCTGGTTTTATGTGGAACACTTTCAATACTGCTCTTGACCTGACTCACCCAGAAGCTCTGGCATATACGCGTGAGGTGGTCGAAACTGCCGCACATAAGTGGGGCTTTTCCTACCTGAAGCTTGATTTTCTCTATGCCGCTGCCCTGCCAGGGAGGTATTTCGATCAGACACGCACAAGGGCCCAGGTGCTGCGCCTCGGCCTTGAAGCGCTACGCAGCGCAGCCGGTAAGGAGGCTTACCTGCTGGGCTGCAGCTGCCCGCTAGGAAGCGCTATCGGCCTGGTCGATGCCATGCGGATCAGCCCGGACACAAGCCAGGACTGGCACGCCAACTTCAACCGCGTTGAATTTGTCTTCAAGAAAGAGTCGAGCCTGCCTTCTGCCCGCAACGCGGTGCACAACACATTGACACGTGCCCCACTCCACCGTCGTTGGTGGGTAAACGACCCTGACTGCCTGCAATTGCGTAAAACCGGCCGATTATCTCTGGCTGAGGTGCGCAGCATTGCCACCGCCATTGCCTTAAGTGGAGGCTCCTTCTTACTCTCAGATGATCTACCAGCGCTACCTAAAGAGCGCGAGCACATTGCGAAAGTTTTAATGCCTTTGATCGGTAAGTCACCCCAGGTGATAGACTGGTTCGAGGCAAGCTCCCCTCGCCGGGTGCGCCTGGATTTGGACAACAGCACTGGAAAATGGCACCTGCTGGCACTGTTCAACTGGGAGGATTACGCCCAGGACATTAAGCTTGTACTGGTTGACTTCGACATTGACCCGGCGGCCATCTCATCAAACCAGTATTACGCACGACCATTTTGGGGTGTTGAAAGTGCGTATATACCCCCTGCATTTTCGGAGACGCTGCCCTTACTGGAAGGCGAGTTGACTCTGGCTGGCATCCCAGCCCATGGCGTGGCTTTGGTAGCCGTGCGCCGCGTCTCTCCCGAGGGACCCACATACTTAGGAAGCGACTTGCATATTTCCCAAGGTCTGGAAGTATCTGCCTGGGAGCCTGCGACAGATAGCCTAAGTTTGCAATTGCATAGACCCGGGCAGGCGCAAGGTCATCTGGAGCTCAGCCTGCCGGCCCCTCCCAGGAGTGCGTTTCTCAACCAGCAGCCTTTGAGCTGGCAAACACACCACGAACACATTTATCGGTTTTTAGTGGAGTTCCAACAAACGGCACAACTAACCATCAATTGGTGATGTGCTTATTCAAAAAACCCCAGCGATTATTCGCATAAACTTTCCACCAGCGCTACCAGCTGCTTCAAACCCTGGGAGAGCGGTTGGATCTGGATAAACTCTCCGGAGGTATGGGCGCCCCCACCGTTGGTCAGACCGATGCAGACAGCCGGCAGCCCACGACTGAGGGGAATATTGGCATCTGTAGAGCCAATGTTCAATCGGGCAGTCAGGCCTTGAGACTCCAGGCTTGCAACTGCAGCGCGCACCAGCGTGTGGTCTGAAGCCAACTCCCCCACGGGTCTTTCTCCAATCACAGTTCCCGTGATACGAACACCCGGTTGGTTGGCAGCCTGGACTCGCGCTTCGACCTGTTTATCCAGCTGCGCCAGAGCTTCGAGCGACTCAGAGCGCAGGTCCAGTTCCAGATAGGCCTGGGCTGCGATGGTATTGACCGTAGTGCCGCCACTTATCACCCCCGCATTTAAAGTAGTGCGGGGCTTTTCAGGCAAAACTAACTGTGCCAGCTGGGTGATCAGCTTCCCCAGCTCATGCACTGCCGAGGGCTGCCCGTAGTCCACCCAGGAGTGCCCACCCTGAGTTTCAACCAGGAGGCGATAGCGTTTTACCCCCAGGCCGCGGTGGTATACCTGGCCCAAGGCCATCCCTTCCAGGATGATATAGGCGTACGCCTCGTCCCCAAAGCGATCCACTACAGCGCGCATTCCGCACAGGTCCCCCAGGCCTTCCTCACCCACGTTCGCCACCAGCCAGATATCCCGCTGCAAGCTTGCCTTTTTGTGCCTTAGAGCCCAGAGCAAACCAAACAACCCGGCAACGCCAAGCGAATTGTCTCCAATCCCTGGCCCGGAGATCCGATCTCCTTCCCGTGTAATGGAAAGGTCTTCATCTATCGGAAAAACAGTATCTAAATGCGCCGAGATCACGAGCGGCAGGCCCAATCCCTCGCCCTTCAGACGACCATAGACATTGCCCGTGTCATCCATAGATACATCTAACAAACCCTGCGAATAAAAGCCCTGGTGCACAAAAGCTGCCCGGCGGGCTTCTGAGAACGTTGGTGCCGGGATTTGTTGCACCGCAAGGGATAACTCAATTACCTGCTCGATTAACGAAGAGATCATGTTCACACCTTTCTCACGGACTGGCGCAGAGCTTCCAAGCGCGCCTCTGCAAGCCCTGGCAAAGCATCCAGGGCATAGAACGGTCCGACGCCCTCAATCACCAGCGAAGCAGATATGTTGCCATGAAGGACCGCCAGCAAGGGATCGTACGTCTTTCGAAGCCCAGCCAGGAAGCCACCACAAAACGCGTCACCTGCCCCACTCGGATCCACCAACCGTGAGGGGTAAGCCGGTATCTCCCAGCGGGAGCGTGTGCCCGCATCATAAAGCAACTGACCTCCCTCACCACGCTTGACGACCACAATTTCACAGCCATAATTTGCCAGGGCTTCTAACATCTCCCATAGATCAGCTGAACGACCTTGAAAGAGCGAGCGCAATTCTTCTTCGGAAGGCAAAAAGGCGGTCAACCCAGTGAGCAAGGCGGGGACCTCCTCCCAGTAGGTCGGGTTCATATACCCAGGTGAAGGGTCCAGGGTGACGGTGGTAAATTCAGCCTGACGCAGCACAGCTGGCAGCAAGCTATGGGTCATGTAATCCTGAGGGCAAAGATGGGCCGCCTGGGCATCTAAATAATCAGATGGGATATCGCTCTGGCGCAGGGAGGTTTCCAGCAAGCGGGTACGGCTGTCAATCGTGGTTTGAGGAGCTCGGTACCCCAACAAACCCTTGGGAAATGGGAGGCTCAGACGGGCAAAATGCGCTACAGGCTCTTCAGTGAAAAAACTGCTCAGGCTGGCAAAGGCTTTGAAAGAACGCAAATCCACAGCCTGCGCCAAAATGTTCACCCCGCGCACATCCACCCCGCGACGCTCGAAATCAGCTAACCAGGAGCGCGGGTAGTCTTCCCCCACGCGAGCGATTATGCCCGGCGGGAACTCCCGCTCCCATACCATCAGTCCGGTGGCAGCATAAAGCAGATTGCCGCCAGGGACATCCAGCAAAGCCTGATCCGACGGCAATATCAGGTATTCTCGCAACAACTGGCCGGCAAAGATGAAACGGGGGGTGGCGATTTCCATGAGAAAATTATACGCCAGAGGCGTAAATTTCGCTGCTATACCTGAACTCAGTTATTAGACAAGATATCTAACACTCATTATGAGTCAGGGGCTGCCAGAGCCAGGAACACGTCTTCAAGTGTGGGTTCGACCCGTTCAATGCGCACCTCTGAGATGCCTGCCTGAAGCAATTCTGCCTCCAGTCGCTCGCGGGCGACATCTGGCGGTGTAATGGCTCGCAGATGGTCCCCCGCCAGACCAGCTCTCCTGACGCATGCACATCCCTCCAGCGCATCCAGTGCGGGCAACAACCCCTGTGAGGGTTGACCATCCAGGAATACATCCCACGTGCTGCCTTGCATGGTTTGCTCTTTAAGGATGGAGGAGGTCTCTAAAGCCAGCAGCCTGCCTGCACGCATAATGCCCACCCTTTTACAATACTCAGCTTCATCCATGTAATGGGTAGTCACCAAGGCAGTGACGCCTTGATCGACCAGCGTGTAGATTAAATCCCAAAAAGCGCGGCGCGCATCCGGGTCCACACCACTGGTAGGCTCATCTAAGAACAGCAACTGTGGCTTATGTACAATCGCAGTACAGAGCGCCAGACGCTGCCGCCAGCCAGTGGAAAGGCTGCTGACCAGCTCCCGCTCTAAACCCCTTAATCCAACCAAATCCAGCACCTCATCCTGGGGTTTGCGACCCATGACACCATAAACACCAGCATAAAAAGCCAGGTTTTCTCCCACCGTAAGATCGTGATACAGGGCAAATTTTTGGGACATATATCCAACCTGGCGGCGGATTTGTTCAGCCTGGCGTACCACATCATAGCCCAGGACCTGTGCCTGACCCGACGAGGGCAACAGCAAACCCAACAGCATGCGCAGGGTGGTAGTCTTTCCAGAACCATTTGGACCCAGGTACCCAACCACTTCCCCAGCCTCAATCGTAAACGAGACATGATCCACAGCAGTAAAATCGCCAAACCGCCGGGTCAGGTCCTGGGCGACAATCACTTCTCTCACAGATCTGATTTCAGGCACTATCGCTCCAACAGTGAGATAAATACATCTTCTAACTGAGGTCGGCTTGGGCGCAGCTGGAGCAGGGTTACATGTTCTTCAGCAGCCTGAGCTTCAAGACTTGAAACGACAGCAGAGGCCTGCTTTTCCTGCACTCTGATATGCAGGCGATCCCCAAAAAGCTGCACCCCTTCCACGCCGGGTAATGCCTCAGCCATTTGGCGCAACTGTAGGAGCGGGTGACCGCGCACTTCCAGGATCCGCCCCTCCAGACGCTCACACAATCCAGAGGGAGTCCCCTCCAGCGCCAGGCTACCAGCCTGCAAAAAACCCACCCTTGTACAGCGTGCGGCCTCATCCATGTAAGGAGTACTGACCAGGGCTGCCACCCCCGCGCCAGATCCCCGGTAGACCAGGCGGATGATCAACCGCCAGAAATCCTGGCGCGTTACCGGGTCGACACCGGTCGTGGGCTCATCCAGGAGCAAGATGCGCGGCCTGTGCACCAGCGCGGCAGCCAATCCCAGTTTTTGTTTCATACCTCCCGAAAGGTGACCCGCCCGGCGCTCCGTAAAGGCATC
>CP070639.1:865614-879373 GCA_020354045.1 Anaerolineales bacterium
CACCCTGTCTCAGGCTCCTGTCTAAAACCTAATTATAGCAAAGATGGTGGATTTACTTCAATACGCCAATCGCTAATTGTGCGCCCCCGAAGCAGGGAAGCAGGATCAGGACCGCGCAGGATCACCTGCCAGCGATAAAGACCTGCCAGGCGGGTGAAGAAACACGGTGCGGGTCCTACCATGGTAGTGGCGCGATAACCTTCCGCCTTCATCCAGGTGTGAAGCTGGGCTGCCAGCTGGTTGGCTTGCTGCTCTGCGATAAGCGGGTCACGGTGGCGGTACTCCAGGCGCACCAGCTGGGTATAAGGTGGATAAGCCAGCTGGCGCCGATAAGCCAGTTCTTTTTGATAGAAATCCTTATAACTGTGACCCGCAGCGGACTGGATGACATAATGATCGGGATGGAAGGTTTGCAAGATCACTTTGCCACCCAGAGGGCTGCGCCCGGCTCGTCCTGCAACCTGGGTGAGCACCTGAAAGGTGCGCTCCGCAGCGCGGTAATCTGGCATGTTCAGGCCAACATCTGCCAGCACCACACCCACCAGTGTCACCAGCGGCAGGTCTAAACCCTTGGCAAGCATTTGCGTGCCTATTAATACATTCGCTTGCTGGGAGATAAAATGGTTCAAGATGGCTTCGTGCGCGCCTTTCTGGCGCGTGGTCTCGTAATCCCAGCGCAGTGTGCGCGCCGCGGGGAAGACAGCCTGCACTTCAGCCTCCACGCGCTCAGTCCCGGTTCCATATTGGCGGATGCGCTGGCTGTGACAACGTGGGCATTGCTTTGGCATGTTGCGCCGGTAGCTGCAGTGGTGGCAGGTGAGTGCCTGGTTGGGGGCATGGTATGTGAGCGGGACCTCGCAACGTGGACATTTAAGCACAAGCCCACAATCGCGGCAGAATACATAGGTTGCCATGCCTCTGCGGTTGAGAAACAAGATGCCCTGCTGGCCGGATGCCAGGGTCTCTCCAAGCGCACTATGTAATGCCCGACTGAAAATCGAACGGTTGCCGGCTTTCAGCTCTTGCCGCATATCGATGATCTCAACCGGTGGCAGATCAATAGTCTCAGCTTGTTCTTCGTAGGGGCGAAAGCGAGAAGCCAGCTCATATTTTTTGGCCTGGGCCTGGATCACCTGGCGATGTGCCAAGATGCGCGCCGGCAGCTCCAAATAGTGCCATTTCCCCTGCTGGGCCAGGTATGTGCTGGAGAGATCGGGCGTCGCCGAGCCCAGCACGCATACTGAGCGGGTCAGCTGTGCGTATGCAACCGCAGCCTCCCGGGCATCGTAGAAGGGGGGATCGCTCTGGTAATAACTGTCGTCATGGCACTCGTCTACCACAATCAGGCCGAGATGTACAAATGGCGTGAATAGTGCGCTGCGCGGCCCTACCACCACGCTCAATTCACCTGCTCGTGCTCGCCGCCATGTGTCGTAGCGCTCGCCAGGCGAGAGACCGGAGTGAATCAATCCCACTTGTCCTGGAAAACGTACCATGAAGCGCCGCACAGTCTGTGGTGTCAGTGCAATTTCTGGCACCATGATGATGGCTTGCATGCCCCGTTGTAAGGTCGCCTTGACAGCTTGCAGGTAGATCTCAGTTTTACCCGAGCCGGTTACCCCATGTAGCAAATAGGGTTTGCCATTGGCGAGGCCTTCAAAGCCTGCCTCAATCGCCTGCCAGCAGGTCCTCTGGTCCTGCGTGAGCACGGGTGCTTCCACTGGTTGGAAGTCTATGCCCTCCAGGGCATCGCGCCAGATTTCGCGCTCTCCCAGCCGCACCAGGCCTATTTGCTCTAATTTACGCAGGTCTGAGAGATTTCCCCCGCTTTCCGCGTACACCCAGGGCACTTCTACGGGTTCCGGTTCGCTGAGCAAATAACGTAAGATCGCTTGCCGGCGCTCTAGTGCAGCGGAGCCGGCTTTGCCCACCTCAGGCAAGCTCGCTTCCACTACGGCAGGTGTGGCCGCCAGGCGCACAGTGCGCACGGTTTTCGGTCTCACGCTGGGAGGTTGCAGCACTGGCTGGCTGGTCACCAGCCCGCGCCGAATCAGGGCGCGCGCCGCCGCACGCCAGTTGGTGCGCGGCAAGGCTCGATCGATCTGGCGGCCGCGCAGCGGGCCGCGCTGCTCCAGCAGCCCCAAAACGCGTTTCTGTGTCTCGCTTGCTGCCGTCTTGGTGGCAAGTGTGCTTTTCAGCTGGAGCGTATACAGGCTGTCCGCTTGCTGTCCAATTCCAGGCGGCAACATTAAGCCAATGCAGGTCGCCAGCGGTGTGAGTGTGGCATGGGCCAGGTGTTCTGCCAGTTGAATTTGGGAATGGGTTAAAACCACCTGTGAGTCGATCAACCCTGTCACCGGGCGCGTCTCGGCCACGGAAGGTTTGTCCACGTACCGCAGCACCACGCCCTGCACTTGCTGGTTCCCAAAAGGCACTTCTACCAGGTGCCCAACCTGGATCTCGCCCTCCAGTTCCCCTTCCAGGTGGTAGTGGAAAACCCCTGCCACCTGGGGTACATTCACGGCGATTTCTAGGTAAGTTGGCATGAGATCAGGTTTGCTCTGGTCTGGTCAGGGCGGGTGGCTTGTACGCTGTCAATTGGTCGATCAGCTGTCTTTGACCTGCTGTTCAGGATTGTTCCCCGTGCGCTTGAGCTGCAGCCTGGCGATACGCAAGCCATCCATGCCCTCCACCTTCAGGCGTATCCCGTCTGCCTCAATGAAATCACCTTGGCGTGGAATGCGCCCCAGTTTTCCCAGGGCATAACCGGCAATGGTATCATAGTCGGGGTCTTGCAGCTCCAGCCCCAGCTCCTGGTTGACCTCTTCAATGAGCGCTAAACCGTCGATAAGCGCAGTGCCATCGGGGAGCAGCTGGATCTCCGGGGTGACCTTGTCAAATGGATCACTGACCTCCCCCACAATTTCCTCCAGCAGGTCCTCCAAGGTCACCAAGCCCGCTGTGCCACCGTATTCATCCATCACGATGGCGATATGCTGCCGGTTCTCGCGAAACTGGCGCAGCAGCACGCTGATGGGGATTGTCTCTGGCACGAACGTGGCTTCGCGCGCCAGTGAGCGGGCAGTGCATTCCTCGCAGTTGGGTGATTGCAGCATACGCAGCAGGTCCTTGACGTGCACGACGCCCAGGATTTGGTCCAGGTTGTCTTCGTAAACTGGCAGCTTGGTGTACGCCGATTGCGTGGCCAGTTTGATGATCTCGTCCAGGTGCGCATCAGCTTCGACCCCAATGATCTCTGTGCGCGGGATCATCACCTGCCTGACCAGCAGCTCGCCCAGTCCAAAAATGGCGTGCAGCATTTCACTCTCTTCCGCCTGGACCACCCCGCCTTCTGCGCTCGCGGTGACCAGCATTTTCAGCTCTTCGACCGAGTGAACCAGCTCGTGGCCGGAGGCGGGCTGGATGCCAATCAAACGCAGTAAGGTATTACCCGTCCCATTCAGCGCCCAGATGAAGGGTTTAAACAACCACTCGGTCCAAATTGTCGGTTGGGCAATCACCAGGGAGGTGCCTTCAGGGTTCTGCAAGGCGATGGACTTAGGCGCTAATTCACCTACCACCACGTGTAAAAATGTGATGATCGCAAATGCCAAGCCAGCTGACAGGCTGTGCGAGATACCCGATTGGATCGCCTGCGGAAACAGGTTGACGACCGGTTCAAGCAAGTGGGCCAGGGCAGGCTCGCCAATCCAGCCCAGACCCAGGCTCGCCAGGGTGATGCCCAGTTGCGTGGCTGCGATCACCCGGTCCGGGTTTTGGATGGCCTTGTTCACCCAGTTGGCGCGAGTGTTGCCCTTGGCGACCAGCTCGGTGATGCGCGTGCGCCGCACGCTGACCAGTGAAAACTCGGCTGCCACAAAAAAACCATTTGCCAGCACCAGCAGTACCACGGCCAATAGTTTTAATAGATCAATTCCTAAGGTGTTATCCATTAAAATTTACCTGACGCCAGTATATGTTCACGCTGCCTGTACACCCTTCAAAATCACCCCCTGTTGAAATCTCGATTAACCACCAGTTTTTACACACTTCTATTGCCTGCCCCTATTGTTGTTGATAAAAAACCGCGGCCGCATAACCGACCACCTGGCTGAGGTCGCCCGACACATCCCCTGAAGTAGCATAATTCAACACCTGGGCGCGGTTGGCACCCAGCTCCTGGGCGGCCCACATGACCGCCGCCAGCGCACCCCTGCCGCAGGCAAAGCCTTTGCCCTCTTCCTCTGCTTTTAACAGACCGGCGGGATCAAAGGTCTCCACTCGGCGCAGCATTTCCCCATCCAGGTTTCTGGCTACATTTTGTGGGTAAAAGTGAGAGAAGTCCGTGCTGGCGACCAGGAGTGCCTGCCGCCCGGAGAGCGTCTTTGCCAGCGCCTTGCCCAGGGCTCGGGTGACGCGCGGGCTGACGTCCCGCACCATGACGGGCAGCAGGCGATATTCTGATTGCAGGGCGCGTTGCAAGAAGGGCAGCTCGATTTCCAGGGAATGTTCTGGATCGTTTTTTATGGGCGCCAATCCAAAACCCAAGGAAGCCTGTAATTGCAACTCCAGGGCGTCAAGGGCCTGGCGGTCCACCATGAGGCTGCCTAATGGTGTGGAATAAGCCTCGTGGGCGCTGGTGAGCAGCGGCTCATGGTATTGGTAGTGCATTGGCGAGACCACTGCCACCAGCTCCGGTTTCAGGCCTTGCAGGGCGGCAAAGGCGTAGCCTGCCACAGGTCCAGAGTAACGGTGCCCGGCATGTGGGCTCATGACGGCGATGATTTCACCCTCGATATTGATCGAACCGGCGGCATGGATATACTCGTCGACGCTTTCCGCCAGGCGCCTGGGGTCTGCCGGATACCACTGTCCGGCGATTGGGGAAGGACGTATGTCAAGTGCAGGAGCCATATTCAACCTCCTGTCAGGTTCCTTGACGGTATACCCTGGCGATAATCACATTCAGGCGTTGCTGGGTTGCACCTGGTGCACATCTTTAATAGCCAAACTCCTATTATCATGATTTTAGCATATTACTGGATGAACGCCCTAAAAACGTGGCTTGTGGTAGCCACCTCACCGGCGATTCTCAAAGACCCAAAGTTGTGATATACTACCGTCGCCAAGTAAAGAAAAATCGGCGCTGATGAGGGCTAGTACGCATCAAGGCGGCGGCACAGAGAGCGGTAACTGCTGGGAATTCCGCCCGTGCGCAGGTGCTGAATGGGCCTTGGAGCTGCTAGGTGAAACACCCGCACGGGTGGAATAGCCTGGGCCGGAGTTGCCACCGTTATCAGGGCAAAGGGTATTTATCCGCAGCGGCTGGTTTTCAGCCTCTGGGGAGCGTACCCCAACGAGTGAAACTGGCTCTCTTACCCCGTCGTATCACCGGCGGGTTTTTTCTTCAATAAGGAGATGGATTATGCTGTTGAAAATAGAGTTGGTATACTGCGGCGTTTGACACTACCTAGATCGGGCTGTCGGTCAGGCAGCTGAACTGCTCAAAGAATTTGAACCTGAGATTGAGTCGTTTACCCTGGTACCTTCTGATGGGGGTCGTTTTGAAGTTACCGTGAATGGCAAGTTGCTCTATTCCAAGTTGCAAACTCGCCGGCACGTTGAGCCAGGTGAAGTGAACGGGCTGGTGCGTAAATTTATCGAGGAGGGTGTATGACCGCATTAACCCCTAAAAAAGGCCGCGTTTTTTCTGGCGCCCGGCCTACCGGCCGCCAGCACTTGGGGAATTACTTGGGGGCGATCCAGAACTATGTCGCCCTGCAGGATGAATACGAGTGCATTTACTGCATTGTCGATCTGCACGCCCTGACCACAGTGGATACCACGGAGAATTTGCGCCAAAACACCTACGAGATGGCGCTCGACTGGCTGGCAGCCGGCATCCGCCCAGATGAGTCGATCTTATTTGTGCAGTCACATATTCCCCAGGTCACCGAGCTGCACCTGTTCCTCTCCATGGTCACACCCCTGGGCAAGCTTACCGACCTGCCCACTTTTAAAGAAAAGGTGCGCATGCAGCCGCACAATGTCAACTACGGTCTGGTGGGGTATCCGGTCTTGATGGCGGCGGATATTCTGCTATACAAGGCCGATACCGTGCCGGTGGGTATTGACCAGGAACCCCATATTGAGTTCGCTCGCGAGGTCGTGCGTTCATTCAATTATCGCTACAATGCTGCCGTTTTGGTGGAGCCCCACATGAAAGCCACCGAGTTCCCCAAGGTGCTGGGCATCGATGGGCAGCAGAAGATGAGTAAAAGCCTGGACAACCACATCGAGCTGGCCGCCACGCCAGAAGAGACCCAGGGGCGGGTGATGCAAATGGTCACCGATCCCCAACGCCTGCGCCGCACCGATCCAGGCGATCCGGACGTGTGCAATGTGTTCTCGCTCCACAAAGTCTTCTCTTCCCCAGAGGAGGTAGAGGAGATCAATGTTGAGTGCCGCCGGGCCGGCATCGGCTGCGTGCAGTGCAAGCAAAAGCTGGCGCGCAATCTTAACGACAACCTGGAGCCCTTCCGTGACCGCCGCCTCGAGCTGGACAGGAACCCTGGTGAGGTCTGGGATGTGCTCGAGGATGGTCAGCAGCGCGCCCAGGAAATTGCTGCCCTGACCATCGCTGAGGTGAAGCAGGCGCTTGGCCTGGCCTAGTAGTCGCGCTCTTGGCAGGCCTGACTGAGCTTATCTTTCGTCGTTAGGCAACAGAACTCATGCGAGTAGTCATTCAAAGGGTGAGCCACGGGCGGGTATTGGTCGCCGGGCAAACCCGGGCCGAAATTGGAGCGGGCCTGGTGATCCTGCTGGGGGTTGGGCCAGGGGATGGCCAGGAGCAGATCAACTACCTGGCGGAGAAAATTGCCAATTTGCGCATCTTCGAAGATGAGCAGGGCAAGATGAACCGCTCGCTCTTGGATTGCGGGGGCGAGGCCATCGTGGTCTCACAGTTTACCTTGTACGCTGATACCCGCAAGGGTCGCCGCCCCTCCTTTACCGAGGCGGCCCTGCCTGAGTTCGCCAGCCCGCTGGTTGAGCTTTTTGCCGCCGCCCTGCGCGCCCGAGGTGTGCCGACCCAGACTGGTGAGTTTGGTGCCCACATGCTGGTCCAGATTGAGAACGATGGTCCGGTCACCATCTGGATGGAGCGCTGAGCGCTCCTCACCAGCCCCCGCGCCACAGCACTGCGTCCAGCTGCACCGCCATGGCGCCTGCCGCCAGCATGGCCTCCTTGTCCTCTTGGCTGTAGATCCCGCCCGCGCCGATCACCGGCAGCAATCCCTGAGACAGCTGCTCCACCAGGTATAGCGCCTGCGGGAAGACAGCTGGTCCATATAAACGGCCGTGCCTGGCTTTACCCTGTGTATATGGCATCCGGCCGCGTGGCGGGCCCAGGCTGAAAGCCGCCGCGCCGCTCCCTGCCAGCGCCCAGCCCAGCTCCAGCGCGCTTTCCACCGGCAGGCGCACGATCACAGGCAATTCCCCTACCGCCGCCTGTGTAAAATCCAGCCCCATTTGGGCGTCCGCATCAGCTGGCAGGCTGATCTCCACTCCGATCACCCCCTCCATACCTTCTAACTGGTTCACCATGCTGGCCAGTGTTTCCGGGCTCTCTGCCAACAGGTGCACGATGATGGCCAGCGCTGACCGCGCCCAGCGTCCCTGGTTGCGCCGTACGGCTTCCCGGAAGCCTGGGTTGGGGTGCCCGCTGTGCAGCAAGAAGCCGCCTGGGAATGGCAGGTAGGCCCGGTTTTGCGCCGGCGCTCTCGGCCGCAGGCTGATCGGGTTGGTCACGAAAGCCCCCAGCTGCTCCAGGTCTACCCCGCTCGTCGGGTCGGGCGCAAATCCCAGGCTGCCGGCTGCATTCATTAGCGGGAGCGGCAGGAACAGGTCATATTTGGGCATCATCCCTCCGCAGCATGTTCCCAGTCCAGCGCTTGCAGGTCGAATACCGGCCCGTCTTTGCAGACCAGCTTCCAGCCGCCTCGGGTTAGCAGCGCGCACACACCGCACTCGCCCATCCCCGCGCAGGGCATGTCCGTGCGCACCAGGGTTTGTCCAACCAGGGATGCTTTCACCCCGCTCTGCAAGCCCAGGAGAGCTCCCAGGTTGCTCAGGGCAGCCAGGTGCGCATCCGCGGCGATAAAATCAGCCCAGGCCAGCCCCTCCGGCAAGGCTGCCAGCGGGAAGGCCTCCAGTGAAACCGGCAGGCCGCTCGGCACAGGGTCGCAGTACAGCACCACGGCAGCCCCTTGTTCCAGGGCCATCTGGGCCAGGGGTAACAAGCGCCCGGCCTGTCCCTCCAGGGCGACCAGCGCTACCCGGCGCGCCTGAGCTGGTGTATTGAACCCGCGCCCCAGTGGGCTACGCAGCTCGAGCCGGGTTCCCGGCTGCCAGGCTGGTTGGGGATCTAGCGCCAGGAAGCTATCCTGGTCGTAGGCGCTTGCGAACAGCGCCGTGCTGCTCACGGCTTCCCCGTCCCGCCGCTCGCGCGCCATGACATACTGGCCCGGCGCTGGGCTGATGCTCTCCTCGCAGCGGATCCAGGCTGAATGCTCCCCCCGCTCATCTACCCGCACCTCGCTGACCAATCCCACGCCCGTTCGCATGCCCGCATGATATCACAGTTATGCCCGCTGGGCTTGGGTGCACTTTCTCTTCCCCCAATTTACCTGTCATGGCGCAGCCGCTGCAGTACTCTGCTTCTTGCCCGTCATTGCGCGAGCGTAGCAGCTTGTCCTGAACTCGTCCCGAGCTTGGCAAGGGAGCCTGTCGAAGGAAAGACATGCCCTCCCATTGCACTCAGTGGGCACCGGGCATCTTCATTATTCTCAACGCAAAGACCCTGCGGCTGCGTGCGCCAAGCGCAGCGCGCTCACTCCGCTCAGTGCTTCAAACCTCGGGATCACGGAAACACTGAACCGAAAAAGTTAAGGTGGCAGTAAATTGAACGGGCACGCGAATTCAAATGGGGGGCAAGAACTTGGACCGCGAAATACGCGAAAGAACGCGAAAGGCACGAAATGAGTCGCTGCCCTTTCGCGTATTTCGCGGTTCGATAGTCTCCCTGTGACGTGTTGTAGACAATTGGCAAACTTCTCTATGTGTCTCCCTCGGGATCGTTTGCCTGGGGTCTACGTCTCTGACCGAACAGTGATAAACCGCAGGATAGGTAGCCAGGATAGCATCTCAATTCTTACAATAGAAATGTTTTCATGGTTTGTTAATTCGGAGGCAGGCAACTGAGGGTTCGGCAAGTTATAATGGTAGCTTGTAGAAAAACCTTGCGAACAGGATCACAGTTGGAGAGCAAAGTGGAAGACGTTAATTCAGACTTGATGGTAAAACTGGGCTTAGCTGAGGGTATCTTTGCTGGACGGGTGGCTCTGGTCACGGGTTCGGCCAGGGGCATCGGAGAAGCGACGGCGCGGGCATTAGCCTTCCTGGGCGCCAAGATCATTATTGTTGACCGGCAGGTCGAAGAGGGGCGCGCTGTCGCAGCTTCAATTCGGAAAGCGGGTGGCCAGGCGCGTTTCCTTCGCTGCGACCTATCCAAAGTAAGTGAAATTTCCCGTTTGATCCCACGTGCCCAGGCCGTGTTTGGCCCAGTGGATCTTTTGATCAATAATGCGGTGCATGTGAGTGTCGCACCTCTGGTTGCCTATGATCTCAAGGAATGGGAGTACACCTTCGCAGTCAACGCTCGCGCACCTTTTTTGCTCATCAAAGCTTTCCTGCCCGGCATGATCGCCAAGGGCGTCGGCACGTTGGTAAATGTGGTCGCTTATGAGGGAAGTCCGCTGGCAGCGATCTATGCGGCCACCAAATCCGCCACGCGCTCGATGGCGCGTTCGGTGGCGCAAGAGATCCCGCCCGGCGTGCCGGTGTATGCCTTCTCGTTCGTGCCTGGAATTGTTGACACGCCTCTGATCCACGATGTGCTCTTGCCACAAATGAGCCAGGTCATGGGCCTGCCTGTGGATGTTTTGCAAGCCGGGTTGGCGCAAAACCCCGGCTATCCGGGCTTGCTGCCACCCGATCATTGCGCCACGGCCCTGGTTTATTGCCTGGCGCATGCCGAAGAATACAACGCCCAGGTGGCTGACCCCTTTGATCCATTGCAACGCTTCGGCGTGATCAATGTGCCAAAGCTTGAGGCAGGGAATTTGCGCGCCATGGATGTGGCTGGGGCGGTCTCGCAGGATATCAAGTACTATTTGCAGGGGTTGACCGATCTGAACCATGACCTCGAGAAACGTATTGAAGTGCGCACCCATGAACTGCAGCTTGAGCGCGCCCGTTCGGAAAGCCTGCTGCTGAACATCCTGCCGCGCGAGATCGCCCAGGCTTTGAAAGAGAGGCCCGGCACCATCGCCCAGCGCTTCGATCAGGCCAGCGTGCTGTTCGCCGACATGGTCGGATTCACCCCGCTCTCTGCGGAGATGACCCCGGAAGAGATGGTCGAGCTGCTCAACATGATCTACTCCTTTTACGATACGCTGACCGAGAAATACGGGCTGGAGAAGATCCGCACCATTGGTGACAACTACATGGTCGCCTCCGGCGTGCCCCGCCCCAGACCCGACCATGCCAAGGCTCTGGCGTTCATGGCGCTCGAGATGCGCGACTACTTCAAAGGCGCAGACCGGCTTGCCAGTGACGGAGTAAATTTCCGTATCGGGATTAACTCCGGCCCGCTGGTTGCTGGCGTCATCGGGCACAAGAAGTTCCAGTACGACATCTGGGGACCGACGGTCAACACCGCCAGCCGGATGGAGTCCCATGGCCTGCCGGGCAAGGTCCAGATCACCCAGGCCACCTACGAGCTGCTCAAGGATGAGTTCGTATGCGAGCCGCGCGGCACGCTCGAGGTCAAAGGCGTGGGGGAAGTGGAAACGTGGTTTTTGGTGGGAGAGAGGCAGTGACGAGGTGATGCAGGGTGGCATTTTCCAACCCTGCTCCTCCGCCTTCCACTGTGCAGCCTAGCTTTTCCGTTTATGCTGGCGTGCTGAGGCTGCATCCACTCCAGCGAGTTGTTCGGGGGTAATTCCATAACTCGCTAAAAGAAGCCTCGAGTTTTTGTAGGTTGAATTCGAATGACCCTATCGTACTCCTCAAAGAATCATCGGCAGTGCGAACATCCCACACCTCCGCAATAAGGTTCGTATACTTTTCCATTTATCCTGGATGAGGGTCAAGCGGTGAATTTTCAACTTCTCGAAAACTATGGCCGCATAACGGTTGGCCTAAGCCGCAAGTGGGGCGGGACTGGATTCAACCTGAGGGCAGTATAAACCCGAAGCCAGGAAAATGCCTGAAAGTCGCGCGTGCCGACTGCACGTTGTGTTGGGCTGCTGGCGGACAGGCAAGCACGGCCTCCTCACACCGTATGGCGGCGGCTATTATGGGCCCTTCCCACAGGCTTCATATGGCCAGGTAGAAGACATCGTGGCCAGCATGGCTACCATCCAATCTGCCTCTTCATCGTCCCGAAAAACAATCCAGGTCACCGTTTCGCCAATAATGGAAACCTCCACTGCCTCAGTTATTTCTGTTTCCACACACCAGACTTCAAAAATAGAAGTTCGAGGCGTTGTTGTTTCCGCAGGGACAACACCTTGCCAGACTTGGAGAATTTGGTGGGTGATGGTTGGGTGAGAAGGAAGCGATTGCCAATAGGACTCTAGAGCTTTTTCTGCGTCCGGTGGAAGTTGGGTTGGCGAAGAACAATAAGTAAGAAAAATACTCATAAATATCACAGCCAAGTACATTGTAGCGTTTATAGATTTCTTCATTGCTTTTCTTGGATATGCTAGCATGCCAACTCAATTAATGCCAATATTACCGCATTGCGGTATAGTAACGGATACAAAGCCTCCTAATTTTAACTTATGTTTGCCCTTAAAGGGCAGCTCTGCGGCTCGAGTGGCTACCTGCTTTCCGTGATCACCCCAGCTGGCTCCTGGAGAACTCTCTGGCGCTCGGCGGTCGCGGTCTGGCGCGCTCGCCGGTAACGGGGTAGGGGTTCCGCTGCTAGCGCTTCCAGCTCCTCCTACCTCCACTGCTCGCCCGCTTCCCCGCCTGCCAGGCCATTCGTCGCACAAATTTCATGCTTCTTTTTTAAATTAATATATTCTCTTTTCCTGCTGCCATCCAGGGGCTTGCTTTCTTTCACCCAGCTCCGGATGAACGGGCGTTATTCCGGGTATAATCAAGGCGTGTTGTGTTAAATTACGTTGAATTAGGAGGATTTCTATGAACGTCGCTAGTGTTGTCCAGATGATCGCCGGGTTATCCTGGTTGTTGTTTATTGGGGCCATCATCTTTGCCGTCATGCAGGCTACCCGCCGCAGGAGCTTTAAAGGGGTTGTCACGCTGATCATCGTCGCCGGTGTGGTCGCCCTGCTGCTCTCTAGTGCCAGCGCGGGGTTGGTCTTCATCCAGCCTGAGCAACGTGGCGTGGTCATCTCTGCCGTGGCGCCCAAGGGCTACCGCGAACAGGCTTTGCAGCCTGGCTTGCGCTGGATCATCCCTTTCTTTGAAAATGTGATCACCTACCAGATTTCCAAGCAGACCTACACCATGTCCATCGCCCAGATGGAAGGCAACATCATCGGTGATGACTCGATCTCGGCCCGCACCGCCGATGGGCAGGAGGTGCTGGTGGATGCCTCGGTAATCTTCTCAGTTGATCCAACGCAGGTGGTCCAGGTGCACATCGTGTGGCAGAACCGTTTTGCTAACGAACTGGTGCGTCCTTTGTCGCGTGGCATTATCCGCGATGCCATCTCCCAGTTCGGGGTTGAGGAAGTGTATAGCAGCCAGCGCGGTGTCATGGCCCAGCAAATCCGGGATGAGATGGGTCGTAAGCTGAACGAGAATGGCCTGCTCCTGGGTGATTTTGTGCTGCGCAATATTACCTTCTCGCCAGAATACGCCGCCTCGGTTGAGCAAAAGCAGATCGCCGAGCAGCAGGCCCAGCAGGCGCGCTTTGTCGTAGAGCAACGCAAGCAGGAAGCCGAGCAGGCTCGCCAGGTTGCCCAGGGTAGAGCCGATGCGGTCGTGATCGAGGCGGAAGGCGCCGCCGAGGCGCGCGTCATCGAAGCCCAGGCTGAGGCCGAGGCGCTGCGCAAAATCGCTGAAGCCCTGCAGGAAAACCCGGACTTGCTGACCTACCAGTACATTACCAAGCTGGCTCCCGGTGTGCAAGTCATGCTGGTGCCGAACAATGCCCCTTACCTGCTGCCGCTGCCCACGCTGGAGCCGTCGACAGTTACGCAGCCTGCCCCGCAGCCACCTGTCACCCAGCCGCCTGCTACAACGCCTTGAAAGATTTCACCATGACCCTCTTTCAGGGTGAGTAGTTGCTAATTTTTATCGGGTTAACAGTCACATGAGCCAGGTTTCTCCATCTGGGCGGCAAATCCGCCTGACCAGCCTGTCCAGCTGCGCGGGTTGAGCTTCCAAGCTAAACGCCGAAACGCTGGCGCAGGTTCTGCGTCCAATCCAGAATTCCTTTAACCCCGCCGATTACCCCGACCTGCTGGTCGGGCTCGGCGACCCGGATGATGCTGCCGTCTGGCGCTTGGAGGCTGGGCGGGCTTTGGTGGCCACCACCGATTTCTTCACCCCGGTGGTGGATAACCCCTACGACTACGGGGCTATCGCGGCTGCCAACGCCCTCTCTGATGTCTATGCTATGGGAGGCAGGCCTTTCCTAGCACTGAATGTGGCTGCCATGCCG
>CP070639.1:879473-892491 GCA_020354045.1 Anaerolineales bacterium
AGTCGGTCGAATCAACCGAACCCTGGATGAACTGATGCCTGGCCCTATTCGAACGTTGCACGCCTAACTTAACCGGCAGGTCTTCATCCTGACTGGAGACCTCCTGGATAACAATTGTGGGTGCCTGGCTGGCAGCCAGCCAGTCGTGTACCCAGGCCGTATATGAGGCATCAGAGTGCACTTCGATGAGAAAAATCCGCAAGTCTGCCTGGTTAGCCTCAGCGAGACAGGCTCCCACCTCAGCTCCTGGCAGCAGGTCTACCAGCAACAACGGGGTGAGCGCGCTCTTCTCTGGGGGGGAGGGATCACCGCCCAGCTGATCCGCCAGGATATTCAACCTGTCACGTTGTGCCCCGAGCAGCGCAAGTTTTAATCCGCGCTGGGCTTCAGCAATGAAAGGCCTTAGGTCAACCTCTCTGATATTTTTCCAGACACCCGCCAGCTCTTTTACACCCGCCATATACGTCAGTGTCTCAAAATCAGTCTAGGATATTCTGGCATATTTCAGGCTCATGGATTGATGGTGAATATGTTACCTCCGCTGTTCCCCTGTACCTCGGGAAAGTAGAATTGCCAGGCACGTGCGGGTAAAACCCGGTATTCCCCCGCTTGCAGCGGCACCAGGGTGTACTCCAAGACGTACGATCCAGCCGGGAGATATTCGGCGCTCCAGGCAATATGATCATCGTAGTTGCGCGGCGCGCTGAAATACCACCATCCCCAGCCTTCGTCGAAGGGGTTGCTCGAGTCAAAGAGTTCCTCTTCCTGAGGCTCCTCGAACTTGGGTTCTCCGATCTGGCTGGATTTCAAGGTGACATCCAGAATCTCAGAGCCTGCCGGCAGGTAGTCCTCAACAAGCAGGTAATAGGCAGCTTCTTGCAAGGTGATATTCAGGCGAACTCGTATTTTTTCATCCAGGTTGATGGACTCAAGTGGAGCGCAACCCCCCTTAGAACAGGACTCACCGTAGCGATAGTAAAGTCGAGATAAGCTAATTCCCCGCTGCAAGGGAGCAATATCTTCCACCGGGCGATTGACTTTCAATGCCGCGCTGTAATACAAACTGCCTGGGCCAGCGGAGCGTGAAATTCGCAATGCATTTGGATCAGCAGGGTAAAGATTTCCAACGGGTATTTCAGCCGCCACAGGGGTATAGCCGTCTCCAGCTTCCCTGCTCAGCAAGGGTACATTATTGATACTGGCTCCAAAATCAAAATCGCCTCCCAGTTCTCCAGTGCCTTTCATCGCCTCCCCAAGCGCCAGGATAGTCCAGGCAGTGCCATAGGTTGAGCTCCAAATACCATCTGCCTGCCTATGTGCCATCAGATAGCGAACGGCATCCGCCAGCAGAGGTGATCCCGGGGCATGTTGCGCTAAGGCATAAACGACCATGGCAGTGGTGGAAACGGGGGTGCTCATGTTCTGGTAGCTTGGCTCACTTTCTTCCCAATGCACGCCCGTAGCAGTACGGATCGACCCTGATTCAAGGTCTGAGATCAATGTGCGGGCAGATGGATCACCCGGAGAGAGGCTCTCTATTGCAATGGCTAGTAACGCTTGAGACCAGGGGCTTAACGCCTGGCGGGATTCGAACAATGCCTCGAGACCTGCCTGGTCGCCGCTCCCGGCTTGGGCCAGAGCGAAGTGGATAAAAGCCAGGCGGTCAAGCTGCCAGCCTTCCGAGGTCATGCTCGGAGTCACTAGCGTAGCGTAGAGAAAATCCACTGCTCGTTGGATAACCGCCGCATCCAGGCTGATTCCAGACTGTCCAACTTTAGCCAGGCCATAGAGCACATAGGCGCTTACAAATGGATCACTTTGTGACCCTGACCACCAGCTCCAGCCTCCATCGGCATTTTGCGTGGTCTGCAAGCGTTCAATGCCAGTTTGTAGTGTGCGATCCAGGCGCGCCTTCAGCTCAGATTCATCTACGCCGGACTCCTGCAAAAGTCGGTATGTCTCCAGGTTAGGGAGAAAACTCGAGAGCATCTGTTCGGTGCAATCGTAGGGATAGGCTTCCAATACCTGCAGGGCATCCATCACTGCTCCTGCCAGCGAGGAAGTCAACTCGATCTTCAGCGAACCGCCGCGCGGGTCATACGAGCGCGGCAAGCTGACGATTTCAAGCAACTCGCCACCGCTTTCGCTGTACTCAGCACCCAGGCTACCGGAGGTGCCGAATGTTTGTGGTGCGCTGAAGCGCAAAACAGGAAGCTTTCCAGAAGCAGGGCGAATTGAATCCTGATAAACATTGCCTGCCGGGTCATGACCCTGGACTGTGAAGATCAGTTCGACGCTCTCCGCATCCTCGACGTTCCCCCACCATTCGACACGCGTACGTCCCATGGCAGGAATCGAAACCTGCCGCGTGGAATCCGATGCATCCTCTATGGTGAATCCCCTGGCTTGCAGGGTAACAACACCGGCTAGATCGGTTTGGGTGTTGTTCTGCACGACTGCCGCCAGCTGTACCCGGTCATCCACAACCAGGAAACGCGGGATGACCGGTCGTACAATCAGTTCTTTAGTCGTGATGATCTGGACCTCAGCCTCACCAACCAGCGTATCCTGGGTGACGCCGCGTACCAGCACCTGCCAGGAGGTCAGACTGTCCGGTAGAGACATGCTCACCTGGCCGCGGCCATCCTGGTCAGTCGTGATGGAAGCTCGCCAAAAAGCTGTATCAGGAAATTTCTCGCGCACAACTTGTGTGATACCCAAGCCATCACCACCACCACCACCGACGCCACCAGGGATGAATGCCAGGCGACGGGTGTACGCGGCTAGGGAAAGGCCGGTGCGCACACCCAATGGCTGCTTTTCGTAGAATGCGGAGACAATATCTGGCACATTGGGATCTGCCAGCGCCAGTACGGCTCTATCTACCACGCTCAAGGAGAACTCTCCTTGCACGGGCGCACCTGTATGATCGGTGATCCGCACCGAGAAATTCACATCCTCTCCTGGTCCGGCTCTTTCAGGTTGGCTGACTACTTCAACCTGTAAAGTCAGTTCAGCTGGGGAAACGGGCAGCTCGAGATACCCCTGGCGAAAATCCGGGTACCCTTGAGTATCCCGACCCAACAACAGAATCGAGACATAAACATTGGGCGCATCCTCAGTACCCAGCGGGATGCTGAGGTTCTGCCCGCCTGCCTGGATCCGATGTACTTGGTGGCGCAGCACAATCCCGCGCTCGATGGTCAGCAAGGCGAGAGTCTCTGAGCCGTATGGGTTCGGCACAAAGACCTGGGCGTTATCCCCAGGCTGGTAAGCCTGGTGATCTGCGCTCAAGCGGATACGTTGGTTAGGTAAATTAGGCCAGATCGCCTGCCCTGGACCTGCCACCCACAAGAGCAGCTCGGTGCGCGCCCCAGCACCCGATATATTCAGCTGGTAGGTGCCAGCTTCTAGGGGAGTAAAAGCCACGCGAGCTAAACCTGTCTCGCTGGTTTCAAAATCGGTGCTGCCTATCAGGGTGTATTCAGGTTTGAATTCAGGCGGCGCCCCTATTTCGTCGGGTGAGGCATCCTGGCGTATCCAGACCACTTTCATAAATTCAGCTCGCAACGCCAGATTGCCAGCCGGTTCCCCTTCCCAATCTACTGCCTGCACCTCAAAGCCGCTGGCTTGTTCAGCCCTGCCCAGCCAGGAGTCTGGGCGAACCCCGATATAGAAATCAGACGGATTGGCTTCCAGACTCGCCCTGGCACTGACCGGAAAGCCGCTTTCATCCTGGAGCGTCACCTCCAATGTGAAATGCTTGCGCTGCTCGCTTTCCGGGAGTTGCACCTCGAGCTCGAATATACCTTGCTGGTTGGTGGTGTCCTGACCTTCCTGGATCTGCGTGCCCAAACGATCACCAAAAAATGGGAAAAAATCCGCGTAGAGCCAGGATGCATCGATCACTCCTACCTGGTAGCCGGGTAGCTCAAAATCAGAGCGGGCTTCATAGAGCGCCCACTTAAGCGGGATATTCCCAGCCGGCGCATCGAAGTAATAGCGGGCATTGACCTCAGCCCGGACAGTCTCACCAAGGCGCACCTGGGGTGCATCAAACCCAACCTGCAACTCTATCTCTGGCTTGCGATATGCTGCGACTTTAAAATACACGGAAACAAAATAGTCACTCTCTTTGCTGGCTAGGCGATACTCACCGGGCTGCGCCTCTGCGGGCAGGGTGATCTGCCCATGCGCGGTCCCAAAGGCAGAAATTGGCAGCTCTAGGGTGAACAATTCCGCACCGACCGGGTCGTATAGTGTAAGGGGCAGGCTGCCGATCGTTGGTAATTCGTAACGCCCATTGTACTCCTGGCGTACCACAGCCCGGAAATAGACAGTCTGTCCCGGTCTGTAGATAGGACGGTCAGTGTACAGGTAAGCCCCCAGTCGAGGGCCGCGCAAATCGCTGAGGATACCGAAATCCCAGCTGGCGACAGCCTGGTTCCAGACAGAGAGCGCCATGCCGAAAAGCTCTTCACCCGGCTGCCCGACCACAGCGTAAAAGAAAGTGTATAGGTCTTTGGGGCTAGGGAAAGAACCCTTGAAAATGCCCTCAGCATCCGTTTCCCCACTAGCCATGGGAGTGCCGGTCTCATCGTAAATAACCACAGGAGCGTTCGGTATAGGCTGGTTGTCCCGTAGATCTACAGCCCAAACGAGCGCTTCCGTGGCACTTAGCTTAAAAGCCACCTGAACATTGGCAACTGCCAACAGGGAGGGCGCAGCATAATACTCCCTGATCCTGGGAGAGAAACGCAGGTAATACAGACCAGGATCCAGACCCTGCCCTTCGGGGTTAATGGGAATCTCGACGGGCTGGCTTTTATTAGGAACTATATCTAAAGATTGCTGCCAGGTGCGCTCGTCTGCCGAGTGGTAAGCCATGCGCCTATTATAGGAATCTTCCCCGCTGGCTACAGAGAAGAAATCAGCCAGTGACAGGCTGCCGAGCGAGGTCGGAAGGAGGGGCAGATTGGTCACCTGGGCGGTTATGCTGCTATCCTCTGGTGTAAGGAAAAACACGTCCGTACTCCAGGTAATGAACAAGTTGGGAGGGAGCGGCGCGGTGCGGAAGTTCAACTCAAACTCCTGACCCAGGCGCCCTCCCCAGCGATCCGGCATATCAGGGGAAATGGTGAGCTTATAATCGCTCTCGGGTTCAAGCTCACCATACAGGTTCAAAGAGTTATTGTATATATCAAACCACAGGTCTGGCGCTGATTCCAATGGATCTAAACGGATGTACTTCTTGATATCCGCGAGCATGGACTCGTAATCTGCCTCAACAAGTGGTGCGCTAAAATACACGGTTACCAAGCTATAGGCATCCTTAACGCCCCCCTCAAACGGCGTGCTGCCGGTTATCTCCAGGGGCGGGTAGGTAGTAAATGCGATTGATTGCTCTGATTCGATCACTGCGCCACCTGCGGATTGGACTCCCGCATTCAAAGCGACCGTATAAACCGTATTGCGTTGCAGTAAATCCGCTGGCTCGAAGGTCATGACCGTGGCATCATCGTTCCAGCTGATCTTGCCACTAACCAAGACGCTCCCAGATTCCAATAATTTGAAATTAGCCTCCACACTGCTCGTATCCATTGGCTGGTTGAAGGTTAGCGTAAAGGGGGTATCCAGATCGATGAATTGAGATGCGGTCTCGTCTTCAGAGGGCTGGGTGTGCACCGAAACAAGTTGCGGCATAGCAGTAGTGAAAGACCAGCTGGTGGCCTCTGCCAGAGGATTGCCGTCCACACCGAGCAAGCTAGGGTCAAGCTGCACTGTGTAGGTCCTACCACCTTCCAGCGCTGGCTCGGGATAAAAGATATAGGTGCTGGTGTTGATCCACTCACCGCTACCCACCACCGCCGGCTCGATTTGGAACGGCACAGCTAGGCTCTCTGGTTCGGCACCCAGACTGATGACCGGGCGGTTAAAAGCAGCCACCACTGCCGAGGTAGGATTAACCTCCACGGTATCTGCCTCTGGCAGGGATTGGGTGAGGCGTAGATAGCCGACCGTTTGAAAACTCAGCTCGACGGGTTGTGGCAGACTCAAGCCATTCCGGGCGCGCGCCTCGGGTGTGATAATCAAGCTGATCTCGCTCTCAGGAGCCAAAGGCTGGGAGGGGCTGAATATCAATGTGGCTTCATCTTGCCAGGTCAACTCTCCGGCAATCGTGGGCTGGATACTCAAGGCAGCCTCTACCGAGGAACGCTCCATAGGTTGGTTAAAATAGAGCGAGATGGGGCTATTTAATGGCAGCTCAACACCCGGCAATGGATCGCTCTCCACCAATGTGGGTGGCAATGGTTGGGGAGTCGGTCTGGGTGGCAAAAGGGTAGGTAGCAGGCTGGTAGTAGAGACTGGCGTAGCCGTATCTCGCCCGAAAAGCCTGGGCAGTGAACAAGCCAATATACCCAAGACCAAGAACAGCCCTGATAATTGGAGGAGAACTTTTCTCGGGGTAGTCATCTTTAACCTCGTTCTTATATTATTATGCCATCTTGGTGATCCTGTAGATCATCATTTATACCTGATGGAGACGTCGATCGAGATGTAATCGTTCCTTGCTGTGATATCCATTTAGCTTTCGTGACAACTTACCAAGTATAGTTTATCCGATCAATCGGTAGCTGATATCAGTCAAAAGAAGGAATTCTCCCTCTTCAAAGGCATGATTTTCATTTCGAACGATTATCAGGCTTGGACATTATTGGAGCAATGGCAACGCGAACACCGGCCCATTTTTGATTAATCAGGTATGCTAAGACACTGCCTGTTATTGTACCGCCTGCCTAGGATGGATAGCGTGGCAAATCCGAAGAAATTTTATTATCTTAACTCCAAAGAGCACCACTACATCTTACAGAACTGGTCTTTTGGTAAAATAGGCGGGTATATACTTTTCTGGACAGCTTTCTCTATGAAGGAGTAATCCGAAAACAAGTATGAGCACCCGCACTGCGACACGCCAAATGAATTTACCCAAGCCAGGTCTGCTACCGCAGATATTTATGGTACTGGTGGGCGGTTTGGCGCTCTTCATATTGTTGTTGTTAACCTTCACCACTGGATACGGATTGTACTTCGCGGGCAGGATATATCCGGGGGTCTCGGTAGCCGGGATGGAGCTATCCGGAAAAACCTTGGAGGAAGCCAATGCACTGCTCTCTCAACAACTTAGCTACCCGGAAAGTGGACACATCATCTTTCAAGCTGAACAAGCCTGGGTTGCCAAGCCCTCCGAAGTAGGGCTGTACCTGGATCCCCAGACCAGCGCACTGGCAGCATATAACCTCGGACGTCAGGGCAGTTACCTCTCACGCTGGGCAAACCGCTTCAAAGCCTGGAACAACGGCATCGATTTGCCGCCCTTACACATCTTTGACCAACGTGTCGCTTACCGCTTTGTATCCAGCATTGCAACCCAGTTATTCATCCCCACCGTTGAAGCCTCCCTGAGCATCAACGGCACAGAGGTGGTTGCGGTGCCTGGTCAGGTAGGTCGCGTTGTGGATATTGAAGCGACCCTGGCGCCTCTGGAAGCCCAATTGCGCAGCCTGACGGATGGGCTGCTGCCTGTTGTGATTAAAGAGGTGCCGCCCGAAATTTTAGATGCCCGCCAGCAGGCGGAGATTGCCCGGCGTATCTTGAGCGCCCCGCTCACGATCCAGATCGAAGGAGCCCAGGAGAACGACCCAGGCCCGTGGGTATTTGACCAGCAAACTCTGGCCGGGATGGTGACCATTGAGCGCCTGGAAACACAGCAAGGTGCACAGTACCAGGTCGGGTTGAACGCTGAGAGCCTGCGCGGCTTTTTGCAGGATATTGCCACACAGCTAGCCCGCCAGCCGCAAAACGCCCGTTTTATTTTTAATGATGACACCCGCCAGCTGGAAGTCATCCAATCAGCCGTGATTGGTCGCCAGCTGGATGTTGATGCCACTATTCAAAAGGTCAACCAGCAGCTGGCTGAAGGACAGCATACCATCACGCTGGCATTTGATTACCAGGAACCGGCGGTCGTTGATACCATGACTGGGGAACAGCTGGGCATCACCGAACTGGTCAGTTCAGAAACCTCGTATTTTTATGGTTCCAGCAGCGCGCGCCTCCAGAATATCGAAACCGCGGCGGCACGTTTCCATGGCGTTCTTGTGCCGCCTGGAGCGACCTTTTCTATGGGAGAGGTCTTGGGAGATGTCAGTCTGGATAATGGCTACGCTGAGGCGCTGATCATTTTTGGCAACCGCACCATCCAGGGCGTAGGGGGCGGAGTCTGCCAGGTCAGCACCACGCTGTTTCGCACTGTTTTCTTTGGCGGTTATCCAATCAATGAACGCCATCCGCATGCCTATCGGGTCTCCTACTACGAACAAACTGCCTCGGGCAATGTGAACGAGAGACTGGCTGGGCTGGATGCAACCGTGTTTGTCCCGGTAGTCGATTTCAAGTTCACCAATGACACCCCCTACTGGTTGCTGATGGAGACTTATATAAATGTCGCTGCCCGCAGGCTGACCTGGAAATTCTATTCCACTTCGGATGGGCGCTCGGTTGACTGGGATACCACTGGCTTAAAAAATATCGAGGCAGCACCTGAACCACTGTACCAGGAAAATCCCGATCTGGATAAAGGGGAGATCAAGCAGGTGGATTGGGAAGCCGATGGTGCGGATGTAACTATTTACCGCACAGTGAAACGTGGTGATCAGGTCTACCTGCAGGACACTTTCGGCACTCACTACTTACCCTGGAGAGCAGTGTATGAATACGGTCCCGGCACCAAAATCCCCAAGGATAATAGGGATAATGACGAGTGAGCCTGTGCCTGATACGAAGGGTTACCAGCTTTACCAGACAGCATGGTTTGGGTTAGAATATCATTAATTCGCGAATTTAATCTACACAGGAGAATTTCATGGTCAGTCAAGACTTACTCGATATCCTGCGATGCCCCAACTGTGTACGTGAAAAAGATGGTTTACTCGAGTATTACAAAGAAACCTGGCTGATCTGCCAGGATTGCGACCGCAAATACCCCATCCGGGACGATATCCCGGTCATGTTGATCGATGAGGGTGATAAGTGGATCAACACCACCAAGGAAGACTTGCCCATCCCACCGCCTGAATAAACTGATCTATGCGCACCCGTAAGTTATGGGTGTGCTTGGATAAACAAAATGCGAGAAGTAGCCTTATTACTGGATGAGCTGCTTAGCGGCGACGAACAGCGTGCTGAGCGAGCTGCCAGGCAACTGTCAGCCTGGGGTGAACAGGCTCTATCCGCCCTACGTGACCTGCTGGATGGTACCACGGGCGATGATCGCTGGTGGGTGGTACGTGCGCTGGCTGAGTTCTCGGGTGAAGCAGCAGCTGCACTGCTGGTGCAAGCCTTAAAAGAAAGAGATCCCGCTATCCGTCACTGCGCCGCGCTGGGCTTGCAGCGCAATCCCAGTTCCAACGCGGTCCCCAAGCTGGTGGAACTTATGCAGGATGGGGACTCACTGATGCTGCGGCTGGCAGCGAACGCCCTGGTGGCGACTGGAGCGCCAGCGGTGCCCGACTTACTAAAACTGCTGGAGGGCGAGGCCTCACCAGCACAACTGGAAGCCGCCCGGGCGCTGGCTTTGATCGGCGACACCCGCGCTATCCCGGCTTTGTTTGCTGCCTGCGAACGCGATTCGGCCTTATTGGAGTATTGGGCCGGAGAAGGTCTGGAGCGCATGGGGGTCGGTATGGTATTTTTCCAGCCGTAAAAGAGCGGAAGATCAGGTTATCAAAGATATTAGAAACGTGGCACTTTTTTAGGGCCGCGATAGGCCTGAGCAACACTGGTTTTTTAATTGCCGCTGTCCTTGGCAATATGGGCAAATAGTTCAGAGCGCAGCTCGCGATCATCATGGAATTTTCCCAGTAGTGTACGCGTGGTCATCGTGGCCTCAGCTTTCTTGACGCCGCGCATCATCGAGCACATGTGAGAGCCTTCCACCACTACTGCTACACCTTGAGGCTGGAGCACCTCCTCCAGCAAGTGGGCGATCTCGGAGGTCATGCGCTCCTGTACTTGCAAGCGCCGGGCGAACATCTCGACGATGCGCGGGATCTTGCTCAGCCCGATCACCTTGCCATCCGGGATGTACGCCACGTGAGCGCGGCCGTAAAATGGCAGCATGTGATGCTCACACAGGCTGTAAAACTCGATATCCTTGACCAGCACCAGGTCGTTGTACTCCACGTCAAATAATGCGCCATTGATCAACTTGATTGGGTCTGTACGATAGCCCACAGTCAGTTCATCGAACATGCGCGCCACTCGGTCAGGCGTTTTCAGCAGGCCCTGGCGCTGTGGATCTTCACCGATCTCGTACAGAATATCACGCACCGCACTGTGAATGTTTGTTTCATTTTGTTCGTGCGCTTCTTCAGCAACCACGAAATCTTTAAGCGGTTCAGCGACCTTAGTGTAAATTGAGGGCATTGTCATCAATCAATAAATTCCTTTCTGTGTTTTTTTCCTGCAATCTTAGAATACTCTTGCTGTAAATTTCTTACCTGCAATATTCTTGTGAATAGTAGGGAGTTACTGGATTTAATATAGGAATTATAACTGGAAGACGCCAGATTGTCAAGCTATTGTACAAAATTACAATACAATTACTAGACAAAGAGAGCGCTTAGATAAAATGCTTGCGAGTGGGAATGGGGGCCACTTCGGTGACAGCCACCAACACCTGACTAACGAGAAAGAGGCGGTGCATGCACCGCCTCTTGTACGAAACATATGGTTTATATCTGGCGTTATTTCCCTGAACCAGAACCGTATTCTTTGAAGATTCGTAATCCGCCGTTGCGGTCACCGCCGTAGATCCAGGGTTGGTCCGGCACCTTGTATACACCCCAGTAGTTTTCGCCTGCTGCAGTATAGCGGGCTACTTCGACCGGGTTGTAGGGGTCGGAGATGTCCAGGACCAGCATACCGTCCGTGTACCAGGCGATGTAGGCCTTGACGCGGCCATCATCCGTGCTCTCGACGATCACATTGTGGCTGGAGTAGGTGCCAGCTGGATCGCAGCTCGGGTCCACTGGGTTGGCGCTGCACACCGTGTTGAACGTGCTGGCCAGCACCGGGTTGGCAGGATCCGAGTAGTCCCAGACGCGGAAGCCGCTCCAGCCGTTGGGAACCACGGCGCCAGTGACTTCCTCACCGCTGGCACCAATTACCAGATCTCCTGCAGAAGCGACACCAGCAATCTTCAGGCCGGTGGAGTGGCCTACGAACATGCCCGGCAGACTTACAGCTGTACCTCCCATTGTCACCAGAGCATCGCCCCGGGCAGCGTCATTGAAAACCACTACCCCACTATAACCAGCGGCTTCAGCGTTATTTATCTTATCAGTAAATGCGCATACACCTCGCTGGATCAGGGCAATGCCGCTGCCACTTGGAACGGGATCCCCACCTGTACACGCAAGCCCAACATAGGTAGTTGGCCCACTCATGGCTGCGCCAGGTAAGCTGGCAATATCAACTGTGATGGCACCCTCAGCTGCAGGATATTGCCCGGCATTAGGACCGGTATCGATCGTAAATATCGATGCAAAGGGCGCAAAATCTTCCTCACCTTCGATCACGATGCTGCCGTCCTCGCTGGGCCACACCGAGTGGCTGTTGACCTCGCCGTCCTCGCTGGTCGGGTCAATGGCCACCGAAACCAGGCTCGGGCTGGTCGGGTCGCTGATATCTAGCAGCACCAGGCCGGCATCCCAATTCGCCAGGTAGGCATGGTTGCCGTCGGCGGTGATGGTGATGTCGTGCAGGAAGCGGTTCTGCGAAGCGCCGAAGCCGCTGAACAGGTAGGCATCCGCATCAAGGATAATTCCAAAATCGTTCAGGGTAGCCCAATCTGTGACATCCGGTCGGTGCAATTGTTCTGCGCCCCAGAAACCGACCAGCGATGGATTCGTCGGGTCGGTGATATCGAAGATCTGGAAGTTGCCAAACTCGGATTCGACCGTTGCCGCCACATAATCATTGCTGCCCTGGGTGAAGAGGAACAGGTTGTGTACGCCAAAGTCCGTGAAACCGAATGCGTCCCGCAGCAAGGCGTTCACGTCATCGGTCTGGACATGCGCCAGGTGCATTGGGTTGGTGGGGTTATCCACGTTGTAGATCTCAAAGCCACCGGGACCGCCAGCGCAGGATTCGTTGCTGTGGACCAGGATATCGCCGGAGTTCATCGCCGCGACTTTGACGTCGTTGGAACGGCTACCGGTCGGGGAGGGGATCACCCCAACAAAACTCACCTTGTTTTTATTATGCACGTCCCAGATCCACACGCCAGCCTCCGGATCGCCGCCGCAGGGGCTGTTGAACGTGCCGGTGTAGGCGTAGCCGTCATGGGCCCAGACGTCTGTGGTGGCGCCAGCGACATCTCGTTCACCCGCGCCAGCCGAAGCAAGGTTCTTGGTCACCTTGGCAGTAGGCCCGCTGCTGACCACATCTGCCACCGCTGTATCGTGCGTTATCAACGCCGCGCTGGGGTCATAGCGCGCCCCACCATTGAGCATCGAGTGCTCATGCTCGGCGCCGTCGTCCTCACCGTCCGGGTGCGCCAGGACTGTTGACACACTCAACAACAGGGACAGCAAGAAAATGATCATTACTGAAATGCGGATACTTTTCATGGTTCATTTCTCCTTATTAAGTTGAATACAAGTGGAAAATTCCAAGAAGGAATCTATACTTTGAGTTGGGAGTTGGATGTTTTGCATGGATACCCCGATGTATTCTCCCGGATAAATGGCAGTGTGATTTTGATCTTGGGTTTTTAGTGTGTGTGTTTTTTTTATGCGCAGATCATCTCCCTTCCTATTGAAACATGTGGTTTCAATAGAACTCAGCTCCCCAAAACAACGAAGCTATCTCAATATTCTCTCCATTAATATGAATTCCCTCTGAATGGAGTTTATTTTGTATATCAGATAATATAGATGGTTTTTATCAGGTTGTC
>CP070639.1:892591-905485 GCA_020354045.1 Anaerolineales bacterium
GCTCAAGAAAACCGTGCCTGACCAACCAAACCACCAGAAGCTGACAGCCAGGACAATCAGGAACTGGAGCGCCCGACTCCCAGTCAGGAAGGTTGCGAACTGCACCGGGTATGGCCAGACTGGAATGGGGACCTCGGTGCCGTAGAAGATGTTGCTCCAGAAGGCGCCATTGGCATTGATATAGAAGTCCCAGCCCATGGTTTTGTTGATGAGCAGGAAGAACACCAACGCCAGCCCAGCCGTGACGATGACGGCTGAAGCCATACCCCAGAAGTTGCGTTTGTAATCCGAAGCGCCGCGCACTTCGCCGTACAGGGTGGAACCCCAGTTTGGCCACAAGTTGAAGAACACGATCATTGGGATCAAAGCAAAGCTGGCTAAAAAGGCGACGGACCCGAATTCACCAAATAACACACCAGCTTCCTGTCCCGCTGCAATCGTCGCATTGTAATAGTCGACTCCAGATTCAACACCATATAACTGGGGGATATTTGTATTGAGACCGTTGATGAAGCTAGCCTTGTCCCCAAATAGCAGTAAGGCAAACACAGCCGCCAGCCCGAGCATGCCCACATAGAAACTGAATTTTTGCACGCGAGCATAGGCTTTCATACCGATGGCGATGTAGATGAAGACAATCAAACACACCAGCAGCATACTGAACAGTGGCCCATTCGGATAGGTGGTAAACCACAGCGCTAAATCAGGAAATCCGAGAATGGCTGCGATGGGTGTTAAGAACTCATACGCCAGCATCTGGCCATAGAGCGGCACCCACAGCCACAGGATGAACCACCAACCGGTGACTGTCAGCAGGAAACCTATCCCGCGCCCCAGGATGCGGGACTGCCAGACATAGTCACCACCAGCACGTGGCATAGCAGAGATTAAGCTAGCATAGACGATCACTTCAAAAATCGTGAAGGCCCCACCGATGACAATGGCAGTACCGAGATTACCATCAAAGTACCAGCAATAGGAGAAGATAAACAACCCCAGCGTGATCAGGTTAATCGAGAAGGTCGCGTAGATAAAGGCATCAAATACCGACCAGGACCGTACCAGACCGCTGGCTTTACGTACAAAAAGGGTTACCTCACTCATCGATTTGCTCCTTATTTTCACTGGATTTGCCGCCCAAGGGTTGTCCAGGGCTGGCAAACTTATTGAACGAATGGATGTTGATGTCCTGTGATGCAATGGTCGCCCATCCAGTAATTTTGAGTAAACCTCCTTTCTCAGGCTTCATTTGCCTGACTGTTCATCCGATTTTCCAGGTTATCGGTTTGTGTTTTTTACTCATCCGGTGGTCAAGATGTAATTGCCGAGCTTATTAGGTTTGAGTTCAATCACCGCGCCGTGCAGAATACCCTGCTCGTACATGCTACCTGGATTGATGCACAGGGTTTTCCTGTATTTGCGGGTGCCTTTGCCCTCGTGGATATGCCCATGCAAGCTCAACAAGGGCTCGTACTTATCGATTACCTGCATGACCGCTTTGCTACCCACTGCCACCAGGGATCTGCCAGCGTAAGCTGGGCGCAGGTCTTCGGTCAGCTCGGGAGCCTCATCCAGTCCGCTGCCGTAAGGCGGCGCATGCAGGTTGAAGACTGCATTACGCGGGTTGCCCACCTGGCTGATAACCGCTTCTAGGCGCTCCAGCAACGCTTGCTCGGATTCCTCCCGGTGGGTATCCCAAGGTGTCGGGTTGGTCCAACCAGAGCTGGCCATCTCATGGTGTTCATCGAGCTGGATCACCCTGCCCTCCGCCAGCTGCACCGATTGGGAAGCTGCGATCACATCATCAACTTCCAGCATATCGTCATTGCCAGGACAGACAAAACAACGGATCCCGGTCCCGGAGAGTTTCTCATCGGCGTAATCCATCCAACGCTGTATGGTGGCGAGCATCTGCTCAAGGAAAAGTTCATCCAGGCGACCAGGCGTGCCCGTGAGCTCAGCGACCTCATCGGGATCGGTGATATACGGGTAATAACCCCGGTTGCGGATGGTCTGTACCATCTTGTCGACTGCTTCCTGCCCATCCAGGATAGTCTCTTGCTCAAGGAGCGTCACTTTGTGGCGCTCGTTGCCCTGGGCGATGATTGGGACAATAGCTTTGCCGGTCATGTCGCCACCCAGGATCAGTGTGTCGACTTCATAGAACTTGCCAGCGTTGATGAACTTTTTCCAGCATATCTCGGATCCGTGCAGGTCGGTGGCATAATATAATTTCATGTAACTCTCCTTTAACTAACCAAGGTAAACCATATCTTTTAAAATTTACTACATAAGCTATAACACCTTAAGCGCGTAAACGTTCGCCTTTTGGGTCAAAAAGTACGATTGGTTGGACTTCAGCCGCGTGTCGCTGGTCAAAAACCTCTACTTGCAGGTGTGTACCAGGGGTGCCCAGTTCTGAGGGGAGATATGCAAACAGGATGTTGCGCTGCAGTGTATAGCCATAACCACCGCTGCGCACCCGGGAGACGACTTTGTTATCCGTATAAACGGCCTCACCACCATACAGGGGTACAAATTCTTCCCCATCCAGAGTCAGCGTGCACAACTTACGGGTAATACCCTGCGCTTTGATCGCTTGCAGGGCCGCGCGACCGGTAAAATCGCCCTTGTCCAGGCGTACGCAGAAGCCAAGACCAGCCGCGTACGGGTTTTCCAATGGCGTGATGTCTGCGGTGAAGTAGCGGTAGCCCTTCTCCAGGCGCAGAGAATCCAGCACCTTGTAACCGCCCACCTCCAGACCGTATTCCTGCCCGGCTTCCACCAGCGTGTCCCACACCTGCACGGCTCTTTCGGCTGGGATATACAGCTCCCAGCCCAGCTCGCCGATATAGCTGACCCGTTGGGCAAGCACGGTTGTGCCATGAATGGTGATATTTTTCGCCTGTAAATACGGGATGCCTTGATTGGAGACGTCGTCCAGAGTAATTGCTTGAAGCACATGCCTAGCTTTGGGTCCCCACAATGCCAGGCAGGCAAAGTCGGCGGTTATGTCGCGGATTTGAACGGCTCCGTCATTGGTCTGCAGGTGCATCTTGATCCAGCCCAGGTCATTAGAAATGAAGGAAGAGCCGGTGATCACCTGAAAACGATCTTCACCCAGACGGGTGATGGTCAGATCGGCTTCAATGCCACCATGAGTGTTGAGGAATTGGGTGTAAATAGCGCTGCCGACTGGCCTATCCAGGTCATTGTCTGCCAGTCGTTGGAGCAATCCTAATGCCCCGGGACCACTGACATCGATCTTGCCAAATGAGCTCAGGTCGAACAGGGCAACGCGTTCACGCGCCGCCTGGTGTTCCTGACCAACGCGCTCGAAGAAAGGCGGCTTACCCCAACCCCAATTGTGCTGGTCAGCCCCAGCACGCTGCCAGGGTCTGCCAGGGCGAAAATAATTGACTCTTTCCCAGCCGTATTTCTCGCCGAAGACTGCTCCCAGCTCTTGCAGGCGTGTATGTACCGGGCTCAGGCGCTGGGGGCGGGCCCACTCGTTTTCGTCGTGTGGGAATTTGAGCTTGTAATAATGCTTGACGCTCTCACGCGTGCGCTCAGCCGCGTAGGTGGGGCTGCTAAAGTAGTTCCCAAAGCGGGTGGCGCGGAAGGAATACAGGTCCAGCGAGGGTTCACCAGCGATGATCCATTCACTCAGCACTTTGCCTACTCCCCCCGCCGCACCGAATCCGTTGAGCGACATCCCAGCCGCCATCCAGAACCCGCGGGCACCGGGCATGGGTCCAATGATGGGTTGGCAATCGGGTGTATAGGCACCTGGATGGCAAACCAGGGTGACAATCTCGGCTTGTTCCAGGAAAGGAATACGGCGGATCGCGCCTTCCATCAGCGGCTCGAAGCGGTCAAAATCCGCTGGCAGCGTCTGCCCGCCATGTTCCCAGGGTACGCCATCGATCCAGCGTGCCAGGGGGTTCAGCTCGTAGCCTCCGATCACCAGCCCACCGGCTTCTTCGCGCATGTAGACCAGGTTGTCGGGGTCCCGAAGGCAGGGGGTTTGATGCGCAAAAGCTTTACCAGGGACAGCTTTCAGGGCAATATGCTGGTGGTCGACGGGTGTAGTGGGGATATGGACGCCAGCCATGGCAGCCACACGCGGTGCCCACAGTCCAGCGGCGTTGATGACGATCTCAGTTTTGATCGTCCCCTGGTCAGTGACCACGGCCTCAATCTCTCCCTGAGGTGAGAGCTGGAGTCCTGTCACGCGCCTGCCAGTTAGAACCCTGGCCCCCATCTCCCGGATCAGCCGGGCCATGCTGGTAGTGGTCATGTACGGGTCCAGATGCCCATCACCAGGCAGGTATACCGCTCCATAGAGGTCCTTGTCGCTCAGCTCGGGCATGATCTCCACTGCTTCGGCTGGCGAGATAATCTCAACTTGCATGCCAATGGCGCGCGCCCGGCTGACGCTGCGTTGCAGCTCCTTGAGTTGTTCTGGGCTGGAAGCTACCCGCAGGCTACCGACCGTGTTGAAGAGACCTAATTCTTTGTATAGCTCGATGCTGTACTTGCGAAACTGCATCAAGGTTTGGGAGGTAGCGAACTGGGTCACCAAACCAGCGGCATGCCCGGTCTCGCCGGTGGCGATATCGAGCTTTTCAAGCAGGACTAGGTCGGTCCAGCCCTGCTTGGCGAGATGATAAGCGATGCTGACTCCAAAAATACCCCCACCGATGACGGCAACTCTGGCTTGATCAATCATAAAAAGACCTCAATACATTAATCAGTTATAAAACCGGCTTCTGTGTTGGCCGAAAGTATCTGGGCCTATCGAATCAACAAGCCTACCCAGACAGACTTAGGCGATGGATATTTCAATTTCGGCCGAAGCCAGCGAGAAGCGGGCGCTGGTTTCCAAACCCTCATCTGTGATGAGGTATTTGACCTTATGGATGGGGGCAATTTCAAAATTGGAGACGACCCCCCATTTGCTGTGATCTGCTACCACGTAAACCTCTCCTTGTGTTCGCTCGAGCATCAGGTGCACCACCTCCGCTTCTGCATTAGATGGCACCGTGTAGCCATGTTTAAAGCTAATGCCGTCCACGCCAATAAACGCTTTGGTGGCATAAACTTGTGCCAGGTTACTCATAGCAAATCGTCCGGCTACGGAGTTCGATCGCGATTGGAATGATCCACCGAGCAGCGTCAGTTCATAATCTACTTCTCCGACTTCTAATGCCGCGATGATATTGTTGGTAATGATGCTGACATCAAGGTGGCTGGGAATTTGGCGGATGAGCTGCGTGGTGGTTGTTCCGCTGTTTATGAAAACGATATCACCATCTGTAATCAGTCTAGCTGCCAGAGCACCAATCCTGCGTTTTTCTTCTGGATAGCGCTGGGCGCGTTGTTGGTATTCTTGCTCCAGGTTGATCCGTTCGTTTATTATCGCACCCCCGTGTGTCCGTTCGATTAGGCCTTGTTCTTCCAGCCACTCCAGATCGCGCCGAATGGTAGCCTCGGAAACATCTAACAGCTCACATAGCTCAGCTGTGGCAACTATCTTGCGGGTTGTCAGGTAAGCCTGGATTCGTTCGCGCCTTTGAGCAGGGATGAGAGGTTTGCTCATGATGCTGGCTCTAGCAGAGAACTCTATATGACTTGACGAAAATTGACGGAATATTGCAAGTATTATAACGATATTTGCATAGATTTGCAAGTTTTTGTTGTTTCCGCTACAATTAAAATAGTCATGGGAGCACTCATGGAGAAAATGTTTTTATCCATGATGTTTCCCGTTCAACCAAAGAATCGCCCGGTAGTTGAGATGAACTCCAACGCTGAATTTGAGATCCAATCTGTGCTGAATCATTACCCGGTGGGTGAACTGGTGGATTTTCAGCGCAATGAGCGCGGGTATGTAAATACTAGTTTTGTCATCCAGATCGAAAGGCGTGGTGAGCGAGAGAAATATTTTCTGCGCCGGTATAAAACCGGGGTTTCCATTGAAGAGATTCAATTTGAACATTCCATCATTCAGCATCTGCTTGCCAACGAGTTTAAAATCGTTGCCCCAGTAATCAAAACGACCGCGGGTGAGACCTTCATCTGTAAAGGGCAGGATACGCCGATTTATTATGCTCTGTTTAAATTCCTAAGCGGGGAAGACCGCTATACCTGGATCAACCCCAAATGCAGTCCAGCTGAACTGAATAGCGCGGCGGCTGCACTGGCACAGTTTCACCAGGCAGTCAGCGATTTAATCCCACATGGGAGCAAGAAAGAGCCGAAGATCTTAGAGCTACTTGGATCAATCCCAGCTCACCTGGAAGCTTGCCTAGCTAGCCGAAATCAGGTAGCGCTTAACTCGTATCTCAAGCGCTATGCAACACTCATTACCAGGAACGTTCAGTGGACGCAATCTGAACTTGAAAAACTCAAATGCCAGGTATGCCCACAAATTGTCATTCATTGTGACTACCATCCAGGTAATCTGCAATTCACTGGCGAGCAGGTGAGTGCACTATTTGACTTTGATTGGTCCAAAATCGATGCGCGTTGCTTTGATGTTGGTTTGGCTATGTTCTACTTCTTCGTCTCCTGGGATGCTGACCAGAATGGGCGCTTAGATATAGAGGGTGCTGAACTATTCCTGAAGAGCTACCAGGCCGCCTTTGACGATACAGCTGGCATTGGTCCACTATCTGCCTTGGAGCTAAGCTGTTTGCCTGCGATGATCACGGCTGGCAACCTGTATGTGTTTAACTGGGCCCTGCTGGATATCGCGCATAAATTGGTCGATCCGGTAGAGTATCTGGTTTATTTACAACATGCCGTCAGTACAATTCAATGGCTGGATGTGGAGATCAACCAGGCTAAACTGCGGGCGATACTGTGATGATTAATGACGGAAATTGAAGGATATTGCATTAATTTTCGAAAATTTTGAAGAAATTTGCATGAGTTTGGGTTCTCAGTTATAATTATTGTGCCAAAGTTGTGACCAGACCCGGTTGAGGTGCGGTCACCTTTTTGCTTCATAGGCTGTTACTCCACAGGAGTGTGCAATGACGAGTTCTTCTATAGGGATGGGCGAGCAAGACTCCGCTGAGCGTGAGAGATTCGAAAAGGAACTTAAGCGTATCATAGAGGCGAGTGAGGATGCTGGCCTGTTGCTGAGAGTTATTGGTTCCCTGGCTTTCCAGATGCATTGCCCGCAATATGGCTACCTGCAGCAGGCCATGGGACGGGCATATACCGATATTGACTTTGCTGCCTACCGCAAACAAGCGAAAGGTATTAAGGAATTGATGTCTGGCTTGGGTTATGCAGAGGATCAGGAAGTTTTTATCGTCAGTGAGGGGGACCGATCGATCTTCAACAACCCCAGCAACGGTTTGCACGTCGATGTGTTCTATGAGAAATTAGATTTCTGCCATGTGATCAGCTGGAATGGACGTCTGGAAGTGGACAGCCCTACCATTCCGCTGGCAGAGTTGCTGCTGGAAAAAATGCAGATCGTCAAGATTAATGAAAAAGACGTGATCGACACCATCATGCTGCTATTGGAACATCCCCTGGCCGATAGTGATAATGAGACTATTAATATTGGATGGGTAGCCCAGCTATGTGCCAAGGATTGGGGTTTGTGGAGAACGTCCACCATGAATCTTGGTAAGGTCAGCCAGCTAGCCCAGGGTTACGCTCAGCTATCAGACGAGCAAAAAACATTCGTGAAGTTACAGGTGGAAACCGCCCTGGCTCGCATTGAAGCTGAGCAAAAAACGTTAGCCTGGCGTCTGCGGGCGCGTGTGGGCGACCGCGTCAAGTGGTACAAAGAAGTCGACGAAGTGCATTAGGAGTGAATTTATGAGCAAGCTTGTGCGTGATTATATGCATCCCGGTTTGATCACCTGTAAGCCAGAAGCCACCCTGGGCCAGGTTGCGGTGATGCTCAACCAGCATCATGTTCATGGATTGATTGTTGCAGACCGGGATGGCAGGCCTTTAGGCATCATCACAGATTTTGATCTGCTGGCGGGTGAATGGCTATCCGCGGACAGGCAGAGTCTGGATGTGATGCGCCGAATGACTGCTGGGGAGTTGATGTCTACCCCTATAGACACCGTAGAAGCTGACGCGCCCGTTGGTGAAGCTGCCAGGATCATGCGCACAAAAGTCATCCGACGGGTGCTGGTAACAGAAAAGGGTAAGCCTGTCGGGGTTATCTCTGTTTCTGACATAGTAGCTAGCATTGGAGAAGGATACCAATTAAACCGCCAGACCGTAGGCGATGTGATGTCGGATGCCATCCTGGTTTGTAGAGACAAAACCCCCGTGGAAAACGCCGCTCGGGCTATGACCAGTGCTGGATGGCGCTCAGTTCTGGTGGTAAATCCAACTGGAAAACCTCTGGGCGTGGTCAGTGGGTTGGATCTCCTGGATTATTGTGGTCAGGAAAACTGTGATGAGCTGACTGTTTCAGAGATCATGCATCCCGCGCTCACCATCACGATGAGCGCCACGATTCAAGAAGCAGCTGAGCTGATGATCGCTCAACATCATCATCGGTTGATCGTTATCGACCCAGACCACCCGGACGAGGTTCCGGTGGGAATCATTTCCTCTTTCGATATTGTGGCTGAAATGGCCCGTCCAGGATCGGTTTGGCAGTAATTAGAAAGTTGTAACCCTGTTTTGATGAAAGAATGATCACCAAGTTTTTCATGCTGCGAGATTAGTAGTACTACAAGGGTCATTTGTATCTGGGTTGCTTGAGAAATTTACAGGATTATCATGCCTAGGCAAAGATGGTATTTCCAGTGAGTATGGGAAGGCGCTATGCAGGATCAACTTTCTGACTATTTAGCTTTCATTAAAGAGGGGATATTTATGATATGAGGAGTATTGCACATGACTGAATTACCTTCCCATGCCCGCGTGGTGATCATTGGTGGTGGGGTTGGCGGTTGTAGCATTGCTTACCATCTCACTAAAATGGGTTGGAAAGATATCGTATTGTTGGAGAGACATGAGCTGACCGCGGGGTCAACCTGGCACTCGGCAGGTCTGGTCGGTCAGCTGCGTTCCGACGCCAACCTGACCCGCATGATGTACTACAGCACCGATCTTTACCGGCAACTCAAGGATGAGACAGGTATTGATACTGGCTGGCGGGAAGTCGGTGGTATCCGTTTGGCCTCTTCATCAGAGCGCATGGAAGATGTCAAGCGCCTAGTAGGGATGGCGCGCTCCTTCGGCATGTCGATGGAGATGATTACGCCTAAGGAAGCCTTTGACATGTTCCCCCTGATGTCGTTAGATGGGGTGAAGGGTGCCGCGTATACGCCTTCCGACGGGGTGATTGACCCGACCGGTTTAACCAACGCCCTGGCTGCGGGAGCTAAGAGCCGCGGTGCTCAGATTATTAATGAGACCAACGTGGAAGCAATCCACCTGAAACATGGGCGTGTCAGCGAGGTTGTTACCAATCGCGGCACGATCAAAACAGAGATCGTGGTTAACGCTGCTGGTCAATGGGGTGGGGAGGTTGGCAAGCTGGTGGGTTTGACTCTGCCCGTGGTGCCGATGGCGCACCTGTATATCATCACCAAACCGATCGATGGGGTGGGGCACGATTTTCCCACCTTGCGAGACCCTGACCTGCTGGTGTACTGGCGGGAAGAGGTAGGTGGTCTTGTCACCGGAGGTTACGAGCGCGATCCGGCTCCCTTTGGTTTGGGTGGTATCCCACATGATTTTAAATACCAGCTCCTGCCGCCCGATTGGGAGCGCTTTACTCCTTTGATGGAAAATTCGATCAAACGTGTTCCTGCCGTTGAGACCGCTGAAATTATCCAGCTATTAAACGGGCCAGAAGGCTTTACCCCTGATGGCGAGTTCCTGCTAGGACCCACCACGGTCAAAGGCTTCTGGGTAGCGTGCGCCTTCTGTGCACATGGGTTGGCTGGAGCGGGTGGCATTGGGAAGGTGATGGCAGAATGGATCATTGAAGGGCATCCTGAATGGGATTTGTGGCGCCTGGATGTACGCCGTTTTGGCTCGAATTATGCCAGCCAGGGTTACACTGTGGCGCGCACGATTGAAACCTATTCAAAATATTATGATATCCACTACCCTAACGAGGAGCGCATCTCGGGTCGTATGCTGCGCCTCTCGCCTACCTATTATCGCCTGCGCGACCTGGGGGTAGTTTTCGGCGAGAAAACCGGCTGGGAGCGCCCCAACTGGTTTAAGCCTTACGAAGCGCTCGCCAAGCACGGACATGAACCCAAGGGCTGGTTCCGGCATAATTGGTCGCGCGCGATTGGCTACGAACACCTGATGACACGTGAAAATGCCGGCCTGTTCGATGAAACTTCATTCAATAAGTTTGAAGTGCGCGGTCAAGGCGCATTGGCTTTGTTGAATTATGTATGCGCCAATGACATCGACCAGCCCGTAGGCACCGTAATCTACACCCAGGCGCTCAACAAACGCGGCGGCATTGAGTGTGATTTTACGGTTACGCGCCTTGCGGAAGACCGCTTTTTTATTATCACCGGCACAGCTTTCGGCCAGCACGATCTCTCCTGGTTATCGCTCAATGTACCTGAGGATGGCTCGGTGACTATCGAAGATGTGGGCTCAGCTTATGCCTGTATTGGGTTATGGGGACCCAAAGCCCGGATGATTTTGCAGAAAGTGACACGGGCGGATGTCTCTAATCAGGCCTTCCTATACATGACTGCCAAACGCTTCGCGGTAGGGGATGTACCAGTTCTGGCTTCTCGGGTGACCTACGTAGGCGAATTAGGTTGGGAATTCTATTGCCCCAGCGAGTATGGCTTGCGCCTGTGGGATACGCTCTGGGAGGCGGGGCAACCAGAGGGTATGGTGGCAGCCGGTTACCGTGCCATTGATACCTTGCGACTGGAAAAGGGTTATCGCTACTGGAGCGGCGAGATCAGTCCTGATTACACACCTTATGAAGCTGGCTTAGGGTTTGCCGTCAAGTTGGATAAGGGTGATTTCATCGGCCGCGAGGCCCTGGTGCAGCAGAAGCAGGCAGGGTTAAAGCGTAAGTTATGCTGCCTGACCCTGGCAGATACGCGCATCATTGCTCTGGGTAAAGAGCCCATTCGGGTTGCCGGGCAGCAAGAGATCATCAGCTGGGTTGCCTCGGGTGGGTATGGTTATTCGGTTGGCGAAAGCATCGTATATGCATATTTGCCAGTTGAGCTCAGCAAGGTAGGCACCAAATTCGAGATCGAATTCTTCGGAGAATGGACTGAGGCGGTGGTGGTACAGGCTCCATTGTGGGATCCGAAAGGAGAGCGGATCAAAGCATAATTGCTCGGCTTGCGCTCACTTTTTTGAAATGGTGGTTCAGGAAAGAAAGTAAGGTCATGGTTGAGAGTCCCTTAGAACGTCTGGCAGATACTAACCCAGACCTGGAAATCTGGTGGGATTCGTCCCCGCTGGTCTATCGCCAGTGGGTAACCAAAATGCTGGATAGAGCGACTCCGGATAGACGGCCTGTGCTAGAAGCCCAGCTTGAGCGCTTATATGTGGCGGGCGACCCCGCCCAAAGTTTGTTCCGGGGCTGCACCACTAACCCGCCGCTATCCTTGCAAGCAGTGAAAAGCGACCCGGAAAGTTGGAATGCCTGGATTGATGAACTGATCTTTAAAAACCCATATTTTTCTCTGGAAGAGCTAACCTGGCTGACCTACAAAGAAGTCGTCCGCCGCGGAGCTGAGCTGTACCTGCCGATCTTTGAAGCTTCTCAAGGCCGATTTGGATGGATATCCGGCCAGTTGGATCCAAGGCTGGTCAGTGAAACCGAAAAAATGATTGCTGATGCAGAAGAGTTGAGCGCCCTCAGTCCAAATGTGATGATTAAGGTGCCTGCGAGCATGCAGGGAATCCAGGTGATCCGTGAGTTGGCTGCTAAGGGAATCTCGACCAATACGACGGTGTGCTTCACACTGTCACAGATCATGGCATCTGCCAACGCAACCCTGGAAGGTGTAGAGCAGGCATCCACAAGTGGTGTCAATTTGAGCCACTGGCGAGCAGTCATCACCATGATGGTAGGGCGGTTGACAGAAAATGAAACCCTAGAGTTACAGGCTGCCCGCAGGCACATCCAAGTTTCCTGGCAAGATAAACACTGGTTTGGGATTGCTGTCTTCCGCCGGGCTTATCGCATGCTTAATGAAGGTGGTTATCCAAGTAAAATGTTGGCTTGTTCGTTGCGCGATGGACCGGTGGTGGCTGGTAAACGTCGATTCTGGGACGTGGAAAAGCTCGCAGGTGGAGAGATTGTTTACACCTGCCCACCCTATGTGTTGGAACCACTGTTCGAATTTGGTGATCACTTAATCTTTAAACCCGAAATTGAGGAACAAGTGCCTTGGGCCGTGATGGAGAAACTGCTCCAGATACCTTATTGCCTTCAGGCTTATGAGCCAAACGGTCTGGCTTTAGAGCAGTTCAATGACCACCCTGCTACAGTCAGCACAGTCCAGGCTTTCTCGAAAGGTTTCTCTGGTTTGGAAGCCTATATTTCAGAGCGCATGAAAATTGTTGAATAATAAGATTGGTTGAAAGTCAAGTGATCGTACAGTTTTTGAAATTACCAGATGAACTCGTGATAGAACTACATTTGCGCTGATGAATACAGTAAGTGTTTATCTCTAGCTAGGACGGAAAAAATCTGGATCAATATCAATAATACCGGGAAGGCCGCGGCAACAGGCCTGTACCTTGAAACCAGGTACATCAAAACAGGAGGCATGTCATGTCTATTGTGAACGCAAAAGAAATTATGTTGGAGGCCGCTGAAGGCAAGTATGCAGTTGGTGCATTCAATATCACCAATCTCATTCAGCTTGAGGCGGTGGTTCAGGCTGCTAT
>CP070639.1:905585-918438 GCA_020354045.1 Anaerolineales bacterium
GAAAACGTGCGCCAGGTGCGCCAACGCCTGGAGGCGCATGCTATCCCATACGAAGAGCTGATTTTTGAGGATGAGGGCCATGGCATCGCCAAGCCTGCCAACCAGGCGGTGCTGTACACCCGCCTGGCAGACTTCTTTAATAAGGCGCTGAAATAACCCAGCCCTCAGGAAACATGGAAATACGCCCCTTCTTGATCCGCCTGGTTGAGCCTGCCGATGCAGCGGAGATCGCCCGGCTGAATGCTTTGTTCAATGGGGTCGAGGCTCCAGCAGAGGATTATGCCTCCCGCTTGTTGGAGCCACGGCGGGTGGATCATCCTATCCTGGCGGAAAACAACGGGCTTGCCATTGGACTGGCAAACCTGCGGCTGGCGCCGTGCGTGTTTTATGCTGAGCCGTATGCCGAGCTAACTGAGCTTTTCGTGGACGCTGCCTATCGCCGCCAGGGAGTGGGTGGTGGATTAATTTCTTTTGCTGAAGAGCTAGCGCGCCAGTCGGGCGCGGCGGAGATGATCATCCTGACCGATTTCTATAACGAGGCTGCGCTGGGTTTGTACCGATCCCTTGGCTACCTGCACCACGACCTGGCTCTGAGCAAAGACCTGCGCGGTTAACCCGAGGCGAGGGGTCAGACCGCCTCATTCTGGACAAGGCGCGCCAGCAGGCGCTGGTACTCAGCTGAGGCTGCGTAACGGCGAATTTCCCCGATACGCTTGATGATCATCGGGTGGGTGCCCAAGGCCTCGCCCAGGGTACCCAGGAAGGTATCATCCTGGGCATCAATGTACTGGTAAGCCAGCTGCATACCAGCATGTGTCAGGGCTTGCGGGCCGGCAACCAGCTTGATCAGGGCGGTGATGGCTTTCTCCGGTTTGCCGCAAGCCAGCAAACCCGCCCGGTCGGCGGAATATTCGCAGGCCCTGTTCCAGCCCAAAAAAGCCAGCGCCAGCAAGGCCGAAGCGGCTGAAGAGCTGGGTATGCCAGCCATACCACCCACCAGGGAGTTCAAGCGGGTGTGACCCAGGCGTACATGTCCCATCTCATGACCAATGATAAAGCGCAGCTCGTCAGCATCCATCACCTTCAATAGGGCTGAGTACAGCACTACTACTTTAGGATCGTCCAGACCGAAGGTGTATGCATTCAGCGTTTTGCTGGGGAGCAGGTAAACCCGCACCTCTCCAGGCTGCAGGCGTTGCTGGCATCCCTGGACAAGCTCATTCAGCTCGGGTGTAGATTGGGGACTAACGGCTACGGCACGCTGCATGAGGGCTTGATGGCGCGAGCGGCTGGCGGAGTAGGATAGGGCCAGCATGCCGGCGATAAAAACCACGCTGGTGCACAGCGTAGCCGTGGCAGTCAAGGCGATGACCAGCGCAACCAACACAAGGGTCAGCGCCAGGATCAGCAGCTCGTTTGGATAGCGATAGGCGCTGGTATGGTAGAACTTTGGCATACTATGCGGCTTTGCGGACGATCAGCCGCAGGCCTTCGACGCGCACCACCTCAACCCGGCTACCAGCGGGGATGGGCGCCTCGCCTGGAGCTGCCTCTGCAGTCCACAACTCACTACCCAACTGCACCGCGCCGTTCGGGTCCAGCTCACTACGAGCGCTGCCTGTCCGCCCGACCAGGCTCTCTATACCCATACGGACAGGGGCGCGCTGGGCGCGCAGGGCAAAGCCCAGGATGATGAAAAAGATAGCGCCGGTGGCAATGGACATGCCGATGATCAACGGCACGGACACGCGTTGAAAGCGGGGTACGCCGGGCGAGTTAAATAACACCAATGCGCCCACGATCAAGGAGGCCACCCCGGCTGCCGTCAAAGCGCCGTGCGTGGGCGCTTTGATATCCAGCAGGAAGAGCACAAAGGCAGTAGCCAGGAAGATCAGGCCGAACCAGTTCACGGGCAGGATGCCCAACCCGTAAGTCGCCAGGGTCAGGCAAACCACCCCGATAAACCCGGCGACCCAGCCGCCAGGGCTGGAAATTTCGATCAAGATGGCCTGCACCCCGATGGTAATTAACAAGAAGACAATATTGGGATTGGTCAGGGTGGCAAGCAGGCTTTCAATGAAAGAAGGGTTGACCGGGTTGACCTGGGCATTGGCGGTGCGTAGCGAGAGGCTTTCACCCTGGATGAATACCGTGAAGCCGTCGAGCTGGCCCAGCAAATCATCCAGGTCGCTGGCGATAAAATCGACCAATCCGACCGCGAGCGCCTCGCTGGCGGAGGCCGCGGCGGCTTCTTCGATGGTACTTTCTGCCAGCTGGATGGCAGCCTCCCCGCGGCGCTCTGCGATCGAGCGCACCGTGGCTTTGAGGATGTTTTTCTCTTTAGCGGCGATGGTTTCACCCAGGTCCTCCCCCTGCCCGCCGACCGGGCTGGCAGCCCCAATGGCAGTCTCGGGCGCCATGGCAGCGGCGTGTCCTGCCAGGGTGATGAGCGTGCCGGCGCTACCCGCCATGGCGCCGCGCGGCGAGACATACACGACGACGGGTACCTGGCTGGCGCGGATGGATTCGACCATATCTTGCATCAGGTCGATACTGCCGCCCGGGGTATTGAGCTGGAAGACCAGCAGCTCGGCGCCATCGCGCTCGGCTTCCCGGATACCGCGTTTGAGGTATTCATACATGGCTGGGGTAAGGGGTCCGTCAGCGGTCAGCAGCTTAACCTCAGGCAGGCTGCCCTGGGCGCGCGTCGAGGAGTGTGGCAGGATGACCACGAAGGCAGAAAAAAGGAGGAGAGTGAGCCACAAACGTTTAAGCATCTTGTACTCCAGGTTGGCAATTGGCGCCTTCCAAAGAGTATTATAGCCGCTTTTAAGGAGCCGCCAGCATATACACCAGAGGCTGGCTCAGAATTCGCCTTGCAGGTAAGCGCGTGTGCGCGCCTGGCAGGGTCGCTCGAATACCTGCTCGGCTAGCCCTGCTTCGACCACTTCGCCAAGGTACATGAAGACCACAAAGTCTGCTAGTCGCCGCGCCTGCCGCAGGATATGCGTGACCAGCACAATCGTGTAGCTGTGTTTTAACTCCAGCAAGCGTCTCTCGATGTGTTGGGCGGAAAGGGGGTCCAGAGCCGAGGTGGGCTCATCACCGAGCAAGATTTCGGGCTCAACAGCCAGGCCGCGCGCCAGGCATAGCCGTTGCTGTTGACCAATGGAGAGCCGGCTTGCTGGGGCGTGCAAGCGATCTTTAACCTCTGCCCATAAACCAGCCATTTCCAGATATTGCTGCACCCGGTTATCGAGATCGCACCCTTTTTTACACATCTTGTGGATGCGCAAGCCATATGCCACGTTGTCGTAGATCGACATGGGTAAAGGGTGGGGGCGTTGGGCCAACAAACCGGCTTTCTTGCGAATCTCGGTCACATCCATACCAGGTGCATAAAGGTCCATACCTTCGATCAGCACTTTTCCCGAGATGCAGGTATGGTCGCTCAGTTCCAAGAAGCGGTTCAGGCTCTTCAGCAGGGTGGTCTTACCGCAGCCCGAGGGTCCCATAATGACGCTGATCTGGCCTTTGGGTATCTCCAGGTTAATATTCTTCAGGGCGTGGTTATCACCGTAATAAACATTGACATCCTGTAGCTGAATATGAGTGTCCATTATGCCTCCATACAACCCTTAGCGAATCACGTTTCGTCCAAGGCGTCCAGCCAACCAGCGTGATCCGAGGCTGATTAGCAGTACTATCACTGTCAGGACCAGGGCAGAGGCATAGGCGCGCTGCTGCACTTCTGGGAAGGGGGTGCCCAGCTGGAAGAAAATCGCCAGCGGCAAGGAAGCCACCGGACGCAGAAGTGACGAGGGCAGGCGGTCGGTATAACCGGCGGTGAACAAGACAGAGGCGGCGTCACCGATACCGCGCCCGAAAGCCAGCAGGATCGCGGTTGTCAAGCCAGGCAGCATTTGTGGGATGACCACCCGCAGGGCGGTCTCCAGGCGGGTTGCCCCCAGGGCATAGGAGGCTTGCTCCAGGTCGCATGGCATCATGCGAATGACTTCATCCATCGCCCGAGTCATGATAGGCAACTCCAAGAATGTCAGCGCCAGGATACCACCGAGCATGGAGGCACGCAAGCCAAGCGCCAGCATGATGGTAAATCCGAAGGCGCCATAAACGATGGAAGGCACCCCCCAGAGCACATCGAGCACAACGCGCACCCCGTCTGCCCAATGTGATCGCCGGGCATACGTGTGCAGGTACAAGGCCACAGGCAGTCCAAGCAGCAAGGCTAAAAAAGTAGCGCCTGCGGCCAGATAGAGCGAGCCGAGAATTGCGTTCAGGATGCCCCCCTCTTTGCCCAGGTAATAACCACCCTTTGGCGTTTGAGTGAGCATTGCCAGGTTGAGCGCTGGCAGGCCTTTAACAATTACTGTGATCAAGATCAGGCTTAGACTGCCCGCCAGGAAGCCGAGAGAGAGCAACATCAGAAACTTGATGAAGCCCTCTTCTAGATGATTGGAGCGCGGCAAGGATTTTTTCATTGGGACCAACTCCTGATGATCCTGCGCAGAGCCAGGGTGGAGAGCAGGTTAAAAATCAATACAATTAAAAGCAGCACCAGAGCTGCCGCCAGTAAGGCTGCATCGTAGAGCGGGATCGAAAGCATCTCGCCATAGTTGTTGGCAATCAGGGCTGGCAGAGGGTAGGCTGCATCGAAGATAGAATGAGGCACCTGGATGACGTTGCCGACCACCATTAATACGGCCATGGTCTCACCCAGGGCGCGCGAAGCTCCGAACACTATACCAGCAGCCACCCCGGGTAGAGCCTGGGGTAACAGTGCGTGCTTGATCGTCTGCCAGCGGGTAGCGCCTAAAGCCAGGGAGGCTTCCCGCATACCTGCAGGTAGCGCCTGCAAGACCTCGTAGGTGACAGAGCTGATGAAGGGCACTACCATCACCGCCAACACGATGCCACCAGCTAAGATCCCAAACCCTGTCGGGTTTCGGTTGCTGAAAAGCGGCCAAAATCCCAACCACCGTGATAGCTGCGGAGCGACCGAACTTCCCACCCAGGGGACAACCACGATCACCCCCCAAACCCCATAGACTACAGAGGGGATAGCTGCCAGGAGGTCAATCAGGGGTTTGGCCAAAGACCGGGCGCGTGGCCGGGCATACTCCGCCAGATAGATCGCGCTCAATAAAGCTGGAGGCACAGCCAGGAACATGGCAACACCGGTGACCCAAAGTGTGCCCAAGATGAAAGGCAAGAAACCAAATTCAGCGCGCATAGGATGCCAGATTTCTGAGCTTAGCAACATCCACAGCGAGCCAGTTGCAAGGATAAGCCTGGCACGCACCCAGAGGGCGCTGATGATGGCGATCAGGAGCAACACAGGCAGGCAGGCCAGCAAAGATAAAGATACCCCAGCCAGGCGATCTACCCTGCTACGATTTCTGACTTGTTTTGGGATTGGCTGGCTGTGTTTGCCTGTAGACCGGGTGCCCATCGATTCTTCAAGCAGTGAGGATTTCATCGTACAACCTCAGCGTAGTTTGGTCAGTCCAGCGCTAAGCTGATCGGGACCGAGCTGGACATAGCCGGCTTCGCCGACAAAATATTGACCGCCGGTGAGAATCCACTCAATAAATGCTCGCACCAAACTGCTGGGGGTTCCCTTGGTCACCAGGTTGAGGTTGCGAGCTGGCGGCGAGGGGTACAAGCCTTTGGCGACCATTTCCACAGCTTCGAGCTTGGTTTCAAGCAGCTCTTCTGGATCGGCGCGCCCATTTTCGTTTACGTCGATCGGCACAACCACTGCCCCCGTCACTGGGCGCCCTGAGGCGTTATCGTATGCATAGCCCAAGTTGTTATAGCCGATGCCCAAAGGATCCCGGACAACCGCTTCCAGCAAGCCAGGGTCGCCGAAAACGCCGACGCCCAGCAGGTCCTCCTGTACTCCCCCCAGATATTTGGCCCATGTCTCGGGCGCGCCTGCTGCATCGGAGCGAGTATAGACGTGTATTTCCTGGCTCATCAGGGAATCTCCGATCACCTGCCCCCAGCTGGTTATCTGTCCAGTGATAAAAATGCCCTCAAAAGTTTGGCGTAACACACCTTTTTTTAACATTTGGGGCACGGCAGGGTTGGTGGCATTCACCACGGGGAAAACGGCATCTTTAGTGACCGCGATCCAATAGGCGCCTATTGTTTCTTCCTGCGGGGTGATGTCACGCGATACCATGCCGATGTCCACCGCACCTGCCAGGACATCGGCCATCCCCTTGCCAGCACCGCCCGCTGAGATGTCAAACTCCACCCCGGGATGCAATTTCTGATATTCCTCTGCCCAACGCGTCATCATCGGGTAAAGCGCCCAGGCTCCCGAGATTACGATGGTGCCTTGATTATCTGGATAACTTCCATTCTGAGCGCGATTGCATGCACCTGAGGTTACAACCAGTGCGGTGATCAGGATGATCACTTTGAACCGTTTCAGGGTATTCATAGCAGGTTTCTCCTTAATGGATAGTATGCCTGTTTTGCCATTCTACATTTTGTTAACTGGTTTGAGGAGGGGGTGGGTGAGATTATTCCAAGCATTGGCCACATTTTGTTGGTCGCTCCGGAAAATGTCTATATAGTCTAGTCTTTTAGTATACTTTTATTTAAACTCAAACGACGCATCGGGTTGTTATTCGTAAAAGATCGTCTGGCAGGGGTGTAGCTGGTTGGTCAGTCTGCTAGTAAGGTGCGAGTGTGCTCGACTCGCCTGGTGACGTCGGCCAAGGTGGTATGGTCTAATATTTCAGCGACAGCGCTGCGCACGTCTTGCATCACCAAACGTAAGCCACAGCTTTGTTGGTCTGGACAGCCACAAGGCTCGTAAGCCATCTGGCTGACGCAGCGAATCGGGGCCAGGGGGCCATCGAGGATGCGCACAATGTGCCCCAGGCTGATCTGCTCAGGAGCCTTGGCCAGATAGTAGCCACCACCCACACCCATCTTGCTGTGCAGCAGTCCAGCGTTTTTCAGGGTGAGCAGTATCTGTTCCAGGAACTTCGAAGGGATGTGCTCGCGCTCGGCGATCTCCTTGATCTGCACTACGGCGGAGCCCGAGTCCCAGGTTGCCAGGTCGATCATGGCGCGCAGGCCATATTCACCGCGTTTGGAAAGCTTCATAAGTGTAAGATTCTTAAATCCTTTAAAAGTCTATATGTTCAATAGAGATACTTATATTGATAGATTACTCCGATTCAAGGTGTTTGTCAAGCGGCTCTCACCTGATTTTTAGGGTGATATTTGTCACTTGTCGGGAAGCGCTTTTTCCTGTATGCTTTGATTTGTATACATGACTCTAATTTCTCAATTAAGAACTGTCTAGCAAAATCGATATTTCCCTAACGCAGAAGAACTATTTTCTAACTGCCGCCAAAGAATGTATTCCAAGGAGGAAACCATGTTCCCTGAGGCCTACAAGCGACTTGCTGAGCGCCTGGATAGCTTACCCAACGGCTTTCCCCCCACGGATGACGGCATCGAATTACGCTTACTCAGCTTGCTGTTCACGCCTGAAGAGGCTGATCTAGCTTCCCAACTGCGCCTGAGCCGGGAGACCCCCGAGCAAATTGCAGACCGGCTCGGAGGCGATCCCGGTGAACTGCGCCAGCAACTCAAGGGGATGTCCCGCCGGGGCTTGATCGGTGCCACACGCCTGGAGGCGGGAATTGGTTTTGGCTTGATCCCGTTTGTGGTGGGTATATACGAATACCAGGTCGCCCGGCTGGATGCAGAAATGGCCCAGATTTTCGAGGAATACTACCAGCGCGCGTTTGGACAGGTGTTGAGCATCCAACCCTCGGTGCATAGAGTTATACCAGTCAAGGAAAGCGTACGTATGGATATGGAGATCAGGCCGTATGAGAGCGCGGTGGATATCCTGGATAGTGCCCAAGCTTGGGGCGTGCTGGATTGTATCTGTCGCAAGCAGAAAGCCTTGATCGGTGACCCCTGCGACCATCCCTTAGATGTGTGCCTGGCATTGAGCCAGAGACCGGGCGCTTTTGACCAGGGCCCGGTGATACGGGCGCTCACCCGCGATGAAGCATTGGACACCTTACAAAGAGCCGCGGCTGCAGGTCTGGTGCACTCAGTCAGTAACAGCCAGAGTGGGTTTGGATACGTCTGCAACTGTTGCACCTGCGGTTGCGGCATTTTGCGCGGCATGTCTGACCTGGGTATCGCCAACGTGGTGGCCCGCTCACCTTTTGTCAACCAGGTAGATGAAGCGCTGTGCTACGGGTGTGAATTGTGCCTGGATTACTGCCAGTTCGATGCCCTGGCGCTTGAAGAGGGGTTGGCGGTGGTTAAGGAAATCCGCTGTGTGGGGTGCGGGGTGTGTGTCCCTGCTTGCCCGGAGACAGCTCTGGTGCTGGTTCGCAGGCCTGCTGAAGAAATCCAGACTACTCCGAGTGACGAGATGGCCTGGCTCCAGGAGCGCGCCCAGGTGCGGGGTATCGACCTAAGAACAGTGCTATAAAGTCTCCATCATTGAGCTAACAAAATCCCCGGCTTGAGCTAAAGGTGGGGGGAATTTCTGCCTCCAAAAGGTCTTTTGCTCTTGGTTTGATTCTATACTCCAACGATATTCCCTGAGAGCTTATCTGAAAATTGGGGGGCCTTCTATTCATTTTCAGGCAGATACGAAAGCTGATAAGATCGCGATGTGTTTTTTTACCTAGTGAGGTTATAATTGCGGGCTGAGGTAGACCTTTGAATCAACGCGTCTTTACTATTGCTCAGAAGGGATTGATAACCACCGCGATCTTGATCGGGTTGCTCGCGGTGCTAAAAACGTTTCCAGCACTATCCTTCGAGGCCTCTCAACCAACCCAAATTCCATCGAGGCCTGTCCCCGGGGGCGGGGCAGAGAGTCAGAATACCAGCTCAGCCCTGAGTGACAACAAGCTGTATTTTCCACTCATCAGCAGTCCGCTTACAGTCACCTTGAATTCTGCCTGGGTGGACAACCCGGATGGAAGCAGCAAAAACTACTTCCTGCCAGGTGCTATGGTGCGCTATAACCTGAGTGGCAGTGCCAATTCGAATGTTTCCGTGGATTTACGCTGGACTCTGGATGGTCCCTGTGGGGTCACTACAATCTTCAACAGCACGATCAATCTAGCCTCCGGGGCATGGAGCCACAGCACCAATGTGCCCGCTCCGAATTGTCCTGGATATCATATAGCGACAGCAAAGATGACAGTTGGGAATGAAACCAAACAGTTAGATGCGCTGCTCATGATCAACCCGCCCAGCGAAGTGATCAACATGGCTTTTCCACGACAGGGTTTTGACCTGTGCAACTATCCCACTGTCGAGCAAATGCAGACCTGGTGGACGAGCAGCCCGTACTGGGTCTACAATATTTATGTGGGTGGTGGTGCATTTGCATGTCGCAACAATATGCCTGATGTCAATTGGGTAAATCAAGTCTCTCAGCAAGGGTGGGCATTCATCCTGACCTGGGTAGGACCTCAAGCGCCGTGCTCCGTATTCTCTCTGAAAATGAGCTCAAACAGCGCTACTGCTTACCAGCAAGGCCGGACGGAGGCTTCGGCAGCATTCAATGCTGCCAGGGGTATGGGATTTTTGGGCAACATGGTGCTCTACTACGATATGGAGGGTTACGGCTCTACAGCCTCAAGCTCGTGCCGCAACGCGGTGGATGCTTTCATGCTTGGCTGGACTGAACGCCTGCACGAGCTCGGCGTCAAGGCAGGTGGGTACGGCTCACCAGCCTCATCTCATATCGCGGATTGGGCTAACAATAGCCCGGTGCTAGATGATGTATGGATAGCCCATTGGGTGTTTTACTGTAAAGACAGCAGTGATAAGTATTATTTTTGCTACAATCCGGACGCCACCGTATGGAGTTCCTATTTGTCGAATACATTATGGGCAAATCACCAGCGCCTGAGACAGTACACTGGTGGGCATAAAGAAACCTGGGGCGGGGTTTCTTTGGTGATGGACAGCAACGCGCTGGATGGGGAGGTGACTACTATACCGGGTCTAATACCCACCGGGGCGGGCAGTGCAGCTGGCGCTGTGCAGCTATCCACAACGCCACAGATTCAGGATATGCAGTTAATTTCACCGCAGTCTGGCTGGGTCTTGCGCACGGGGCGCCTGCTGTACACAAATGACACTGGAAGCAGCTGGCGCGACCTGACTCCTACAGATGGTCAGGCAAGCCCTTTGCTGGCGGCTGAATTTCTGGATGAGCAGCAAGGCTGGCTGGTAAGACAGGCTCCAGAGCCTGAGCGGCCAAATATTATTGAAGTATTACGTACCCGAGATGGCGGGGCGAGTTGGGAAAGCTTCATCGTTCCGCTGGCAGGAGGGCTGAGCGACCAACCGATCGCAGAAGCGTACCTGGATTTCAGCAACCCAGATACTGGCTTCCTGGCGCTCAAGTTGCAAAGCGGCAGCAGCTTCAGTCTGGGAAGGTTGTTTGCCACAATAGATGGAGGCCAGACCTGGGAGGAGCGCTCGCTGCCACTGGGTGAGCCAGTTGCCTTCCTGGATGCTGAGCAAGGTTGGACGGCGGGTGGACCGGCGGGCGACCAGCTGTACCGGACGCTGGATGGCGGGCACACCTGGCAGCAGCAAGAGCTGGATCTACCGGTCGAGCTGGATCCCGAGCAGGTTATGATCGACTTGCCGCAGTTTGATGCACACGGCGCCAGCTACCTGTCAGTGACCATGTCAACGAGTGAGACCACCAGCCTGCTGGTATACCGGATTGAGGCCCAAGGTGATCGCTGGTTGCTGGAGAAAAGGTTCGATACCGACCCAACATACATGCCTGGCACAACACTGCCTTTCAGCCTGGCACCTGATGGCAAGTGGTGGGCTGGGACGGGTGAGGCATTATTGACGAGCGCATTGGACCAGGCTAACCTACAGGTTGTGAAATCGACCAGCTTGCCACCGGGCGTTATGGCGATTGAGATGGAAGCTTCCCATAGTGGTTGGGCGCTGGTACAAGAGGGCAATTGTTTCGGTGAGAAGACGCCAGTGGGTCAAAGCTCTGCCTCCAGCGGGCAGCCTTTCCGCTGCGAGCAGAGCATGCGCCTGCTGGCGAGCTCAGATGGTGGGCAGAGCTGGCGCGAAATCGTGTTCCCCGAAGGTTATTAGAATAATTTTACTGGTTGTTGACCTGTTCCACCTCAGCGAGGCGCCTGCGGGTATCTGCCAGGCGTTCGTCCAATTCATCCAGCTCGGCGATCAGGGCAGGCTTTACCGAGTGAGCAGGCATCCGGGCCTGCAGATCAGCCAGGCGGGCTTCCAGCTGAGCAATTAAAGCTTTGAGTTTCTGTGCCTCTTCCATAGGCATACCCTGGAAGGCTAGAAATCCTCGTGCAGGTAAGGCATGCGCCTGGGGAACATGCTGTGCAGGCTGTGCTGCAGCTCAGGGGAGGGGTTGCCCCAGCCCAGGATTTCAAAATCCGCCGGATTGTGTGTGCCGTAGATCAGGGCAGATAGGCCCTGGATGCTCAATTCACATTCTGCGTCGCGGGCTGAGGTCACCTGCAATTTGCCATTGACTGTCTCAAACAGCCAGGTTTTCTCATTCCAGGGACATAACGGGTCGTTTATGCGGGCGGAAAAGCGGCCCGTGCCTGTTGGCATGCCGGCTATCCCGGCTACGTCCAGAACACGCCCCATGGGCCCCCGCCAGGCTGGCTCCATGCCTGCTACCAGGTCTGCCATCCAGGTCTCAGGCAGCTCGTCTGCAGGCAGGTGTATTTCTACCTCAGCGGCTTGATCGATGTGGCGTGCGATCCAGCCCAGGAGCAGAAATTTGCTCTGGCTGGTAGTGTAATAGAAACGCAAGGCGCGCAGCCGGTATTCAGTGGGTCGCTCCCCCTTGATGTGGTAAAGCATGCCGCCTACGACCTGATCGGCGACTTTTGCCAGAGCCAGCCATAGCTGGCTGCGCTGCGCTCTGTCAATATCTGGGATGTCGAACAAGGCCATCCCGTGGGTGCGCTCGCGAATTTGCTTGAGCAAAGCGAAGTATCTTTCATAGCCGTTTCCCAACATCACCAGCTCAACTTCACCGCCAAAATCTTTTTTTGCCAGAGGCAGCAGAGCGCGGATGTTCAGATGCATCTTGTGTGAACGGGGAAAATTCACATACCCCAGGCGCTCGTAAAATATTTCCCGGAAGGGATACAGGCAGGAAAGTGGTCGACCATTTTCTTTGTCGCTCTTCATTAACTGGGTTAGCAACTGGCGGGAATACCCCTTGCGGCGAGCGGAAGGCGCAGTGGCTACACCCCACACACCGCCCATAGCAAACAGGCTGCCACGCACATTTTGTGTCATGGCAGTACTGGCCACGCAGGCCACAGGTTCTTCGTTTTCGTACAGTGCGAAATATGTGCACCCCTGCCGTTTTATAAGCAGGTCTTGAAACTCTTCTTTATCCCTGCGCGGGGGAGAGGGCTGGAGTGCATAAGTCTCCAGTTTATACAGCACTTCTGCCATCTCTTTGCTGGGGAGTGCGCGTATCGTTGTCCTTTTCATAGCTGTCTCCAAGGTGAGCCTGTATTCGAGGGTGGTGCTGACGCAGTGGGCGCAGGTTGGGTATATAATTTCCACGGTTCTCTGGGCATGTTATAGTTCTCGTATTGGTAAGTGACCAGCGAGTCCCAGAGAGAGACGATCAAACAATCACGCGATTCACAGGAGTATTCAATAATGTCAACATGGACCTTCCTATCAATGATTTTTATTACCCTGGCCCTGGTGTGCTATTCTATCGGTGTTTGGAGTGAGCGCTTTGCCGGCAGGTTAAAAAACTGGCACCTGATTTTCT
>CP070639.1:918538-931249 GCA_020354045.1 Anaerolineales bacterium
GGGCAACACCAATTACGCCAGCTATAGCCAGATCAACGTACAAAATCAATGGGATATTTCAGATTGGCCGTGTTTCTCCAAGTTTTATATAACCTTTCCGCTTGATACCCTTCCAAAGGGTAAAACGATCATTTCTGCCAAATTAAGCATGACCCTCTTCGGCAATGCCGGTGGCGGAAATTGGGGTGATCCTCCAGACTCGTTCATCCAGGTGCTGACAGTGAATGATATCTGGGATGAAGCAAAGCTAACCTGGAATAATGCTCCATTGGCACAAGAGAATATTGCAGGAATCTGGGTGAAACCCAGGGACTACAGTTTATACTATGAGACATATACATGGGAAATCAGGCCGGCTGTAGAGACAGCTTACAATTCTGGCCAACCGCTGCGCCTGGCGCTCTATTCTGCGGATGGCGAACAGCATACGGGCAAATACTTTTGGACCTCTGACTCTACGGATTGGGACGGAAACATCCGACCAACTTTAGAAATCGTGTGGGGCGATGATTGCAGTGCACCTGGGATCACTTGCCATTTTCAATATTTACCGCTAACCTCCAGGTAGAGATCCAACGACTTCATTATTTAAACAATATACTCCACAAAGTTTAGCTTAAACAAGATCCACAACTACAGAGAATGCGGGTGTGAAAAGCAATTCAGATTGCCAAGAAGAAAAATCTAAGACCGACACAAATAATAACCAGAAATCAGCTGTGGAGTCGCAAGCGCGTCGCAAGGATAACAGCAACAATTGCAAGTGCCGGGATGACACTCAGGGCAACGATCAAACCTACGGTTGGCTCATTATTTGCACTACTAGAGGACGTTGGGAATATTTCTGGGGATGGGTCTGGTTGAAAAGTTCCCTCGGGAGTGGCTATTGGTGCGGTTTTCGTAGAAGATGGCAATTGGGTTGTCATGGATGTAGAAGATAGCCCACTCGTAACTCTGGGTGAATCTACAAACTCATATGTATACCAATGTCCATTCGGCCGTCCCCCAGGATCTGTTCGCCAAGCAAGGAAAATGAGATTACCCTCGACAATAACTGCTCTGGCGAAGGATGGATCGAAACTGCTTTCCCCTACCATATCAGTAATCCTGGGACCTGAGACAACCGCCACGGGCTCAAACCAACGCGTTCCATCCCATTGTGAATGCCACATACCATGGATGGCAGGGTTGCCGATACGATTACCAAAAAACATGTGCAGCTGGTCGCTGCTATCTACTACGAAAGATACCGGTCCATTTGAGCCGATTTGTTGAAAAAGACGGACAGCCGGCTCCCATGTCCGGCCAAGATCTTTGGAACGGCGCATCCACCGGGTAGTTGGTGCATCATTATGATATACAACAAAAAGTTCATTTCGATACACGGTGATTGCTGGTGTATACGAGCCAATCGTACCAAAACCTACTGCTAATTTATCCGCAGTCCAAATCTTCGAATCAGATTGTGATTTGGCGTAATAGACAGAATCGCCGTTGCCATTGATGTTTACATCACTCCAGACAGCATGCAAATCACCATTTTGATCCCGAATAATTTCCAGAGAATATGGCTTCAACCGTTCCTCGTTGGTTGCGTAGATCAGGCTTGGCTCATTTGACCAGGTGACTCCCTGATCGCTGGAAAAAACCGCATATAAACCATTCCCATCCAATTTCCCACTGTAAATGACAACCAGCTTACCTTCACTGTCTCGGATAATTTGTCCTGCTGGAGGTGGAGTGGCAATTTCCCCTACCACTGCTAATGGGGACCACGCCTGGACGCGGTCAACATCCCATATCTTTGCTTGAGAGTAGTAAATATTGGCAACAAATTGATCGCCCGCGAATAAAATCAGGTGAACTGTACCATCCTCCTCCAGCAAAACATCAAGTACATCCAGCTCATTCTTAAGAGGATTGGTAAAAATATCTTTTGGCAAGGTCCAGCCTTGGCCAAGTTTCCACTGGCTGATTGAAATCGCAAATTGGTCTTTGATTTTTTGCACACTGAAGCAGTAAACTGATTCGTGCCAACTTAGATACACAGGTGTCAGGTTATAATCTTCCAGGGCAGGAATTTGTTGAGGAATTTCCCAGTGTTCAGATCCATCTGCATGAACTGCATATATACCCCCAAATACTCCAATGACAACTGCAAGCAATGGAAATAAAAATGATAATCTACGGATAATGGCCACCTTCAAAACACTCTAAAACAACTTGCTTTCAGCTAATTGATCCCCGTTGAAAAAGCCCATACTTCAAGATGACGTAGATAGCCCGGAAACCGTCTTTCCAATTGATCTTTTTCCCCTCAGCATAGGTGCGACCGTGATAAGAGATCCCCACTTCATAGACGACACAGTCAAGACGCGCAACTTTTGATGTGAATTCAGGCTCAAACCCGAAACGGTCTTCTTTCAGCTCAATCCTATCAAGGATGCTTTTCTTAAACACCTTGTAGCAAACCTCCATGTCGGTCAGGTTCAAATTCGTAAATACGTTCGACAAGAAGGTGAGAAATTTGTTGCCCAACGAGTGCCAGAAATACAGCACGCGATGCGACTCGCTGCCCATGAAGCGCGAGCCAAAGACCACATCGGCATCTCCGCTAATGATGGGATTGAGAAGTTTTGGATATTCATTGGGGTCGTACTCAAGATCTGCATCTTGAATAATAATAATGTCACCACTAGCATGTGCAAAACCGGTCCTAAGGGCTGCACCTTTGCCACGATTCTTTTCATGAAAAATGATCGCTATGCCATCGTCCTTTAAATTTTGTAAAAACTCACGTGTGCCATCTGTAGAACAATCATCAATAATGATCAATTCTTTGTCATATTCGAGATGAACTTGCTGGATCCTTTCAATGATTTCCCCTACCGTTTTGATTTCGTTGTAGCATGGCATCACAATAGAAATTTTCATTCAGCGATGTTCCCAGGTAAGATATTATGTATTCAAACACGAGATTTCCGATTTTATCACGCATGTCGCACATTTAGCGCAAACAACTCGTGTCAACGCTCCTCAGATAAGGATATTCTTAACCGGCTACTTTCTATTGGATACTAACTTGTGAATCTCTGACGATACAAATCCGGGTTGATCACCCCCAGCATTTTCTCTTCATCCAGCCCCCCACCCATAAAGGTGTTTATCTGTGTTACGATCGGCCGCGGCTCACCAATCAGACGGTTATAGTTGACATCCAATCTGACCACATGAGGTTGAGCAGCTATCCATCCCTCAACTTGTTGAAGGTTCTTTTCAAAAACCATCGCCATTAACTCGTCGCTGACTTTATCAGGGTTATCACCACGATTGATGAGCATTTTCTTTTGGGAAGCCAATACTTCCTTCATCTCACGGTGCATAAAGACGATGCGATAGTTATAACCACCGGGAAGATAGGGCAACAACGTGGATATTACCTTCACCACCTTGCCGCGTGCACGTGGGACCCAGGCATGCTCACCTTGGATGAGTTTTTTGACCTCCTCCATCTCATAATAGCCCTCCGGGTTATCCTCATCAGACTCCCTTAAATTATCTGTCAGGATTTCTAATCCGCCAACTGAGAGCATACTCATCATCAGTGATGTACCAGAGCGAGGCAATCCAGAAACAATGGTAATGGTTTGCCCATGATCCTTTTCACCAAATTGTTTTTCAGGCATACAGATATTATTTCCCTCTCCCAAGATTCCTTCGACGCATCCATACTACGATCCCAACAATCGCAGTAACAGCCCCGCCAATTGCCAATCCAACCCCATAATCCCCAAAAAATCCGGGTAGCCTGGAGCCCCCTGGTTGAGCAGTAGCTGTTGAGGTCAACTCAGGCATGAGCACCTCTGCCAGATCTGAACTGGGCACGGGGGTGGGGGTCTCATTTTGAGACGAGCCGGCTTCGGTGCTTTGGGTAGTGACTGGGGCAGTGGGGGCTTCTGGCAATTGATCAGTTGGTGATCCCTCTGGTGTTGGGGCACTAGTAGTGCTTGAAATTTCCAGTCTGCGTTCCGTAGAATACAAAAAGTAGTTCGCCGGTGCGGTGATGTATTGCTGTTCTTTTACCGCATAGACCAATACAATCTTATCCCCAGCGGCCCAACCATCAATACCGATGATTTCCCCATTGTCATAGATCGGAAAACTGGCGTCCGACTCAAATTCCCAATCTTGATCTTTCCACCCAAGTTCCTGTACTATGATCCTATCTGACCGTTCTTCGGTGTAGGCCCGCAACAAATGGAGGCCCGCATTATGATCCAGCACCGGAATGAAGTAACCTGGACTTTCCCCAATGTGCGATAAGACATCGGTCGGTGTTGACCAGGAAATTCCCCTATCCATTGAATACATGTGCTTCAGACCATAGAAACCAACCCTGGCGATTTCCTGGTAAAACAAATGCACAGTTTGATCATCTTGGACGGCAAGATGACTCCAGACGACATTATCATAACCAAACTTTTCAGCGGCGCTCCAGGTCAATCCATTGTCATAGGAGATTATAAAATAAAGGTCACCTCCAGCCACGACATCCGGCTCAACCGGTTTCTGTATCCAGGATATAAATAGATTTCCCTGCGCATCACGAGTAAAGCTGACATCACTGACAATTTCATACCCCTCCAAAGAGGCATCATAAACAAGTGAGGGACCTTCCAACTCTTGATTGCCTCTATCAAATTTTGAGAAATATACGCCTCGCTCTTCATTTACGGCAATTCCAAAGGCAATATAAACCACGCCATCCTGGTCGACCTGGATAACTGGGGAGGTAGCAAGAGATTTTTCCAACGAAATTAGCGCGGGCAGAGACCACTCGTTAAGATTGTTCGCTCGTTGTGCATCAGCCTCAATAAAATAGATATCACCGAATTCGCCCCCGCTCCATGCAGCCAACAAGTTTCCGTCTACGTCTATAATCGAATCTACATGTGCAGTATTTCCCTCGAGGGATCTGGAGACAAAAATTGGCTGGGACCAACCCGAACCATTTTTCACCGCATAACCCAGTCTGCTTGTCACTGAATTATCAGGGTTTACCTCCAACTCACTCCACAAAACGTGGTCGTTGCCCACCAAATCCACGATTACCGAAGGAAAACTAATTCCAGCAGTTGATTGTTGAATTAAAGCAGGCGTATTCCAATCCATTTGGGTGTTAAACCACTTATCGGTTGCCTCAAGGCTATAGATACTCATCCAGATATCACCTGAACCGCCTTGATCACAACCCACAAGGTACAAAATATTTTTAGCAAGTGATAGATTTATGCAACCGAGCGTTAACGGGGTCAGCGTATCTTGATTCGTAAATCGGCTCAACCCTGTTTGAGGTTGGGCTTCGCTCCATGTAGCGCCATTCCAGGCCAGGAACGTGATTTGATTTTGTATTCTTCCAATGAAGAGCGCATTTCCATCATCCAATAAATCCATTTGGCTATCATCTAAACACCCCAGCACCCCAATTTCTACTGCATTCCTGTTGCTCCATGTTATCCCCTGATCTTGTGAAGTTTGGGAATAAAATCTGCAGCTAAATTCATCCCGGTTCCCATCCTCCCAGAATAAGACCAGGCCATTGTCATTGGATGCGATCCGGATATTTTGTGGCTGCACCTGGGGATTACTAATATTCGGCTGATCAATTTCCTGCGGTCCTCCCCAGGTCGCACCGCTGTCTGATGACCCGATCAGGTAGATTCTTTTTCTCTGGCGCTCATCCCAGGCAACATATACCTGCTCAGAGTCTCCCACAGCATTCGAAGTCACCTGAACATTGGCAGTAGCAGGGTCTGATAAGCGCAGATAATTTGAAGAATACAATAAGACGGGTTGGTTCCAGCCAACACCTTCTGAGAAGGAGTTAATGTAATAAATCCCTGCCTCGCGATTTACATCAACGTTGCGTACATAGGCAACATGCAGCTGGTTCTCAGAGCCTACTTCGACGCTGAATTTGATCACTTCCAGGTCGAGTTGTGTTGCAGCACTCCATGCATTTTGGTTCCCGAAACTGGAGGCCTGTATCCGGCTATACATTAAACTCAGGTCGGTTTCTATCCAAAAGGCATGAATATAGCCGCTATCGTCTGACACAAACTGTGGAACAATATCAACGAAAGGTGCTGTAAACGAACGTGGAGCTGTCCATTCTCTATCTACCAGACTTGCGTGTGTTGTACCTGTGAACCCATCCAACCAGACAACATGTAATGTTCCCAAGTCATCGATGACAATTCTTGGATCACTTGTTGAACCAGAATGTGAGACATTTACGGGTTCCGTCCAGATGTTGCTTTCAAGCTGAGCAAAGACCAGGCGCACATTGGATATACCCAGGATGGAGATTAGCGTGCAAACCAGGACTATACCGGTTATAAATGCTAACCCGCTGGTAGACTGCTTATGAATATTTTTTTTAAGTTTGTTAAATCCATTCATGAGAGAGCGCACTTATATTTCCAAGTCTGATTTTATCAACGCATCACGCTGGTTCAGCTCGTCCAGCACCCGCATCAAAATCCAATAAATCACTAATTGTAATCCAGTCAGCATAAACATCGCACTTCCTAGCAGGTATAACCATAGACGGGCGATTTCCCAACCGTTCACTCCCAATATCAAACTGAACAGACCGAGGAAAACACCTACTATTAGACCCAGCCCACCAAGCCAGCCAAAATGATGGTCTAGTGAGGGCTGAAAAATTGGCTTACCAAATAAACCTTGGCGGATTGGCTTTTTATAGAACAATGCAACCAGATAGTTAAATGTAGCCCCCAATGCAAATAAACTCACGCCTATCACACCAGAAACAACACCCCAGAAAACGGCAGCTACCCCCCAGGGTCCCAGAGTTGTCACTCCACTTAAACGGGCTATGCCAAGACCAAGCCCCACCAATAAGGATATCCCAAAACCACCTAGACCCAAGAGACCCAAAATGCGTACTGGATTATAGGCCAGCACTGTCCAGATCATGGACTGCAAGAAAACAGAGCCGTCCCTGACAACACTGAGTTTTGATCGACCAAGCCTCTCACTGTACGGGATCGGCACCTCGGTCATTCTGACCCCTTCGTGGATCGCCCGCGTGCTCATAACCGGTGTCAGGTTGAGGCCATCCGGCAGTGGGTAGAGTCGCTCTAAGACTTCACGCTTAAAGACCCGCATACCACTGGCACTATCCGAAACCCTCTGGCGCCCCACCAGGGTGAGCAAACCGGCAAAAAACAGATTCCCAACCCTGCGGGTAAACGGCATTTGTGAGTCTGCACCTGCCATGCGTGAACCGATCACAAGGTCGCTGCCATTCATCGCCTGTAGACAAAGTTTGGGAAAGTATTCCGGTGGGTAGGTGCCATCTGCATCCAGGAATCCGATCAACTCCCCTTGTGCCTGGGAAAATCCAGTTTTCAAGGCCGCACCGTAACCTCTATTCTTAGGATGGCGTAGCAAACGAACACCCTTGATCGCCTCGGCGATCTCGGCGGTGCGGTCACGTGAACCATCATCGACCACGATCAGCTCCAGAGAATCCACACCAACCTGGGAGAGCGCCTCACCAACATCTAAAACGCGTTTGGCGATGGTTTCAATCCCATCTTCTTCATTATACGCAGGTATTACCACAGATAAAGTTGTCATATTTTTTGTCCCGCCTTTGTTAATAAATAGTGCGCTCATCGCCTGCTGGCTGGCTGCCATCAATCGTTTTAACTAACCTCGCTGGCACCCCAGCAACGACTGAATGGGCAAGGACATCGCTGGTAACTACAGCCCCAGCCGCAATCACTGATCCTTTTCCAATCCGGACACCATCCGTTATGATCGCCCCCGAACCTATCCAGACATCATCCTCAATGACAATCCCCTGAGCCGTAATACCCTGCTCAACAAATGGGCGGCTCGGATCATCGAAAACATGGTTCACCGCCACAATCTGAGTAAAGGGAGATGTGTATACCCGATCACCAATTTGAATACCACCCTGGCCTCGCAAAACGCTGTACTCGCCCACCAGGCTATCCTTACCAATGCGAATACCAGAATTAGGCATGTCTCGAAAGTTGTAGACATGCAACACTGCGCCATGCATCACAATGGTGCGCTCGCCAATCTCGATCCCTTGTGGGCAAGCGTGCAAATAAACGCCCTCATCCAGGTAAGAACCATGGTGCAAAGTGATGTAATTGGCAAAACGCAGGCGCACACCACTCTCGATCGCGGCCCAACCATCCATCTTGAGCATCAGACGGTAAAAAATACCCCTCAAGCCCATCCCTACAATTGTGGGCACCCAACCAAACATTAGCAGCAGGGTTTGCTCAAGCAGGTATCGCCAGAAGCTGGTAGCCTGTCGAGATAGATATAATTTAATCGTTTGAAGTGCAGATCGGGGATTGTTAGAAGAGTACATTGTGGGGGTAATATGTTCCCCCCCCTGAGATTTGAGTCAGGCTGGAGCAGTCAACAGCCATGCTCCGCCCCACCGACATTCACAACGCATGAATGCCGGACTGGTGATCGCTTTTCTGTGACGTTTCCTCCCCTTCACCTTGCCGGGTTTCAGGTTGGATCCGCTTTGTAGGTTCTTCTAGTCGCCCAGGTGGGGAGGGATTGTCATTCCCTCTAGAACCCGTAACAATTTCTGGACGCGCTCATCACTGGAAAGCCTCGGGTCAAATATCGCCTCGGACCCATCCACAGGCTTCTCTCGGTCGTCCGTGTGTCCCAAGGCATCCCATTGGTCTGCCAGGGTTATCTCTTCCCGAAAGGATGCGCCGACATGTTTACCGATCGCCTTAATCAAGGAATCTGGAACATATGCTGGTTTTGTCCCAAAGCACACCAGACCTTCAGTATTAGGCATCCACTGAAAGGTGGATAAACTCACCTCTTGCAAATCCACCCGCACAAAGAGATAGCCAGGGAAATACGGCTTATTCTGCGACCTGAGTGTTTTCCCCTGTTGGGAATTCGCCAATGGATAAAACACTTCAATCCCCTGAGACTGCAGCTGATGCTGTACGATATGACCTTTGTGCAATTTACAGTTCAGAACGTACCAGTGTTTGGCCACCCAATCTCTAACTTTCCAGCAATTAATTTATCCAAACTAAGAAGCTTTAGAACCAGGAGTGCGTGGGTCCTAACCCCCACGCACCGCTACTCAAAAATTCCGAAATGAGATTTCGCAGTTGCTAATTCGTATACCAATAAAGACAAGATAAGTATAAATTATTTAGTATCCATATATCCTAACGATTAAGGTAGTTATATGTTACAGAGTTGTTAGCTCGTTACTGGGAATATATTCGTTTGGTGATATGCTGCTTTTATGCCTAGCCTACTATTATCGTATTAACGGCTTTGCCCGCCCGACCATCCAGGCAAATATCGCTGCTAGTACTGCAATTGCTAACCCCATCACTGATATCACCAGCACCTGAAGCACTGATAAAAAAGCCATGAACATTGTAGGGAAATGCGGGAGTGTCCACTGGACAGTAAATCCATTCAACGTATAGCTGAGCAAAATTGGCAAAGAGACGAAGTAAATTACTGGGAACACAAATTGAAGGCTGAGCTCAAAAACCCCTGTAGGTTTCTGCCGAAGTATCTGTGAGCCAAAGGAAAAAACCATCCAGCTCAAAACTAACGCGGCAAGACTGGTAATGACCACATAGCTGATTAAACCCTCTGCGCTGGTTACCGAACTTAATGAGTAGGTTTTTCCATCAATCCACCCATAGCGTAAATGAAATAGGGCTAGATATAACAATGCACCAATCAAGCCCCAGCCGGACAACTGGCTGCGCCTGCGGATGTAAAACCCTGCTGGCACCAACAGGACAAATATAGCAAGCACGCCGCGTGGCAGGCGTTCTGCACTCAAACGAGTTTCCCTTAGCAAGCGGAGTTCCTGCTGGTAGGTATCAACAACCCTGCCCGGCGAAAGCTTCGGTGCCTGCTCAACTGTCAGGGTAGATTTCCTGTTGATCCCCAATGCGGCTTTATAAGCAGTGAGCAAGCGATCCTGCTGGGCGGTGGTTTCATCAACCAGGGACTGCAATCTCTCTTCTGGATAAGAAAGCATTTCAGTCAAAACTGCTCCCTGGCTAGTGGCTGGGAGATTTGTCCCTAATAAAGCTGCAAGAGTCGGGGCGACATCCACCATGTATAAATCACCATAGAAGCCAGGGCGGACTCCTACGCCTGTCAGCACAAAAGGCTCTAAAAGCGTAACCGCTTCATGTCCTCCATGACCACCCTCATCAATCTGCCCATGGTCACTCACCACCAGGAGCGTATCCAGGTTGAAATCCAACTCAGCTGAAATTTCGCGCAGCAAATCATCAACTCGGCTGGCAGCCTGATCCCAACGCGGGTCGCGCGGGCCTCCTTCATAATGCCCAGCATAATCAATCTGGTCGAGATGGATCAGCACCAGCTGGTAATCTTCGCCACGCAACCAGGGCATAGCAGCGCCAACTACTTCCCGATCAGCTGCCTGGTCTTCGCCTTGTGTGTAGAAACTGGCAGCGACTGTCTCTTGAGGAATTAATTTTTCGAACCAGTAAAACCCCGATACGGCGCTGCTCAATCCAGCTCGATGAGCTGCAGAAAATAAATTATCCTGGGTGAAAACGGGAATCTCTTCATAGGGCAGGTTCATTGCCGGTCCATCGCTTATGTCCGGCCAGGCGCCAGTGAGCAACACGCTGTAACCTGGCTCAGAATAAGAGGGCGGCTGGCTGTGCATAAGGCCCCAAGCCCCCTGCTCACGCAACTGGTTTAGAAAAGGCATTACCTCTTTATCTCTTGATGTATCTTCACGCAACGCATCCACCAAGACAAAAACCAACCGCCGGGTAAGCGGTTCCCCCAGGGTAGACCCTGGCGCAGGCGGGTTTTCACGCAGCGGAGATCGATAAGCATAGAGGGAATCCATCAGGCTGGTAGCCCAGGTGAATGCACCAAACGCGAATAAGAGACATATTACAATGCCCAGCAATATACGCCAGGTTAATGTGCTCATGACAGGCCTCAATACAATATCCTTGTCCTACTAAATATGATATACATATGAATAAAATTTGTCCACTAAAAAATGTGGATATGTCCGGATGAACCAGCGACGGAGTAAATCAACTCTCGCCGAGTCGCGGCACCCGGTTACGCACCAAAGAAATGGGCACAACCATACACACCAGGCTTAAAACTCCACCAAGTCCCAGGCCTATTAGTTGAGATAATAGTTGCGAGACGCCTAATGTTGGCAAGAACAACACTGGAGCAAAAAAGAAAAGTAATGACAGTGCCAGACAAAGCCCGCTCACTATCGCTCCCAAACAACCAGATATCCCACCCGCCATCCGGCGCGGGTCATCCCAGGTGAAGTTCGCTCCCGCAATCCCAAACCCCAGGTTGATTCCAGCGATACCAGCATTGCACAATGCCACCACAAGTAAACTGAATACCAACACGCTTAAACCACCTGGCCTCGCCAGGTACATCACCAAGATAAAGACCCAGCCCAAAACCAAGCCCGGTAAATAAGCAACCAGAAGTTTGGCTGTCATTAACTGGAAGGTTGATACTGGGGCACTACGCAAAACCCAATAGTTCTGGCCTTCTTGCGAAAATGACATAAGAGCTAGCCTGGAAACCAGTGACCAGCTGACAAATAGCGATATTCCTACGTTTGCATATAGATTGAAATTCCTGGCGGCCTGGTTGAACCATTCAGGCCCCGCTCCGCGTCCAAGTGACGCTTCACCACCGGAACGCAGCAGCATGACTGTATAAACAACCCCAAAAATCAACGGCATTACCAGGTTCGAAAGGTTGCGCAAATCACGTCGCAACACCAGAAAATCCTTTATAACAATCCCGCGCAGCACCTGGGGGATAGATATTTCTACCATCTTAGTCAAGGAAAGACCCAAACCAGAGACTCTATTTGTTTTACGAGAAACTTTGCGTTTGGGACGTATGGACTGCACATTTGTCCAACCAGCCAGGTAGAGATTTTCCGCTGCAACCAGGGAAATCAGGAAAATTACTAAGGAGAGACCTAGTGAGAGGCCAAACAGACCGATCCCATTGGTCCAATGACCTTCACCCACAAATACCAAACCACGGCCCGCCCATGCTAGCGGGGACCAATCCGAATTCAAGTTGGAGGTCAAACGGAAAACCTGACCTGCCTGCTGGGGTGCGAGTTCTGCATAATTGGTTAATTGTCCAGACTGCGAGCAAATAAACGAAAGCAGGCCTACCAGGAAGCCTAGAACTTCTGCAACCCTGCGAGCCGGGAAAATACGCACTATTGCCATGACCAGCAGACTGGATAAACCAGCTGCAGCCAAGGCCAGCCCAGATAACATAATTAATACCAGCGGGTAATAAAGCAAGTTATATCCCGCTGAAGCTCCAAGCCCAAATAGCACCGGTAATCCAAACAACAGGGTCAGGCTAAAATTCGGCAGGATAGCCTGTAACAGCTTGAAAATAAAAACAGCCCTGGTAGGTATAGGTGCTGTAAGCAGAAAATCCATATCACCTGCTAAATACAGCACCTGCAATAACACACCAAAACTGGTCATTAAAACACCGATAAAGGTCGCGGTGACTATTAAAACCGGTATGCTTTCCAACAAATCTGGCTGGCTACCTATCAGGCGA
>CP070639.1:931349-943593 GCA_020354045.1 Anaerolineales bacterium
GCGCAAATCTTATCTTTAGACAAGCTGGTACTGGATAACCATCTTGCTCGCCAGATTGAGATCATGCTTGCGCCTATTAAGGTAGATAAAGAACATCTCCAAGTGGATACAATCAAGCACGTGGGTGTGGGTGGCGAATTTCTGAGCCAAAGGGAAACCCTCAGATATACACGGGCAGAGTACACCCCCCTATGGCCGCCACATGGGGAAGATTTATTGGCTTTGGTTCACAGCGAAGCCTTGGATATCTTGCACAACCACCAATCGCCCCCACTGCCGGTGGGTGCTGAAGAGAAAATCGAATCACTTTTACAAGAAGCGGAACAAGCCTTGGGACGAGGAACACCATGACCGGATTCAGCGAAACACCACCTATTGAGCCAATTGTACCGAAACATCACCTGCGCCTGCTGGACGACGGGCAGCTCAACGATCTCAAGCAAGCTACCCTGACGATCTTAGATCAAGTTGGTTTTCACTGCCCTTCTGAAAAGGCGTTAAGGATTTATGCCGATTATGGTGGTCAGGTAGATTTTGAGAACCAGCTTGTGCGCTTAGCACCGGAGCTGGTTGAAAAAGCCATGTCCCAGGCACCGCGCTTCTACACGATGGCTGCTCGCTCTCCCGAGCACGATATTAACCTGGATGGCACTGCCACCTATTGCGCCACGGATGGGTGTGGGATTGAGACGATCGATTTTGCCACGCGCGCCAGAAGGAACTCCCAAAAAGAGGATGTAGCTAAGATGGCCCGGGTGTCAGATTACCTGTCCTCGATTGCTTTTTACTGGCCAATCGTCTCCGCACAAGATTTCCCGGAGACGGCGCCACTGCATGAGCTTCAAGCCTCTTTCGAAAACACTGTCAAACACATCCAAACCGAGACCGTGATGGATGAAGTGATGGCCTGGCATGCAGTCGACATGGCAACGGTAGTAGCCGGCGATAAGCAAAAATTACGCCAGCGACCGGTTCTCTCTTCATTGATCTGTACCATTTCGCCACTCGCTCAAGATAAGGGAGGGCTTGAATCGGCTTTGGTATTTGCAGAAGCCGGTTTGCCGGTGGGCTTCATGTCGATGGCGAATGTGGGTTCCACCGGTCCAGCCACCATTGCTGGAACGATCGTCGAGGCGGATGCTGAGATCATCGCCGCCTTGGTGTTGATACAACTGGCTTTTCCGGGTGCCCCTGTCTATCACTCGCTGATGCCTGGGATCATGCACCCCCGCACTGGGGCTTACCTGGCGACTACCTGGGAAGGAAGCGCTATCTATGCATATGGCACCGAGATCGCTCATCACTGGGGTGTGCCAACCCTGGCTGGTGTTTTTGGCACCGATGGCCAGGTACCTGGCTGGCAATCTGCGGCTGAAGCAGCTTCTTCCTTGATGATGTGCGTCTTGTGTGGTGCGGATACTGGCGCAGGTTTAGGCTTACTGGAAGGCTGCATGCTACTCTACCCGGAGGCGCTTGTGTTGGACTCGGATATATACCACCGTGTGAGGATTGAGGCAGGTGGCCTGGATACCAGTCAAGAAATGCTGGCCCTCGATGTCATTCGGCGAGTTGGCCCACGCGGCAATTATCTCAGCCAAAAACACACCCGCACCCATATGCGCAAACGTCAATTTTCCGATCTGGTAGCCCAACTTTTGCCAGACGGCAGCATGCGGGATCCCATTGAGGTTGCCCGTGAGAAGGTGGAATACATCCTCAACCATCATTACCCCCAGCCCTTAGAGCCAGAAAAGAGACGTGAGCTCGAACGCATCTTACAGCAGGCAGAAAAGGATCTCGTCCAGGCATGAAAACCAAGCTCGAAGTCCTGGAAAGTTCCGAGAAGGATCGGGTGCATGACAGCACCCTTCAGATTCTCGCGAATACCGGTGTGAGGGTGAACACTTCCTTGGGGCGAAAATTTCTGGCTGAGGCAGGTGCAGAGGTCAATGAAAACAGCCAGGTCGTACGCTTTCCCAGGCAACTCGTAGAAGAGTGCCTGAGCTTGGCTCCTAAACATTTTAAGCTGGGCGCACGCAGGCCGGGTTGGGATCTCGAAATGAATGGGGGGAATTGTCTGCTGGTGGCAGATGGGGAGGCAACTTACGCAGTAGACTGGCAAGCTAAGGAGCGTCGTGTCGCCACCCTGCAGGACTGGCTGATCGCTACCCGTTTGTTGGACAGCATAGATGAAATTGGTGTGTACTGGGCAATGGTGGAAAGCGGATTGAAGGATAGCACTCACCACAACTTAGTGAAATATTGGAGGAATCTGGTTAACAATTTTTCAAAACACATTCAGGACGTGATCAATACCAAGGAACAGGCCCCCTGGGTTTTGGAAATCTTAGAAATCGTCTTTGGGGATAAACAGGCAATAATCGAGAACCATCCGCTTTCATTGTTGTTATGCCCACAGTCGCCCTTAATCATAGACAAACAGTACACTGATGCTTATCTTGCTGTGGCTGGCTGGGACATCCCTGTGGCGATCATGCCGATGCCGTTAATGGGCGGTACAGGACCCGCCAATATGATCTCAATGGTCATCCAGGGGAACTGCGAAGTTCTCGCCATGCTGTGTTTGGTCCAGGCAGCAGCAGCGGGCACTCCCGTGATCTATGCCCCGGTACTCGCCACCATGGACCCACGTTCGGGTTTGTACAGTGGGGGGGCGATCGAGAACGGCATCCTGGGCGTGGCAGCCATTGAAATGGGTCGCTATTATGGACTGCCAGTCGAGGGGGTTGGGGGAGGCACCTCCCAATTCATTCCGGGTATTCAAGCAGGCTATGAGCGTGTCTTGACCGGCTTTATGCCCACCTTGAAATGGCCCGACTTGATTGTGGGACCAGGTTTGGTCGGAAACTCCATGGTCTTGAGCCTGGAGCAACTCGTCATCGATGTTGAGATTTTCCGGATGAGCAAGCACGCCTATCGAGGCATTGATACCCAAGAAGAAAACTGGCTAGACAGACTCATTCAACAGATTGGCCCAGGTGGACACTACCTGGGAGAACGTTCGACGGTCAAAGCTATTCGCAATGGCGAATTGTACCTGCCTGAGCTTGGATATCATGGTCCTTATCTCGCCTGGAAAGATTCCGGCGGCACGACTCTTTTGCAAGAAGCACACGAAAAAGTAGAATCCTTGCTTGCCAGTTACATGCCCTTGCCCTTACCTGAGGAGGTGGATCGCGCTTTAAAGGAACTGGAAATGAGGCTGGAGATAGAGGCTTGACCATAAACACTCCGTTGCGCCTTACGCCTAATCCATTAACGACTCCAGTCGGATGTGAGCAACTCTTATATCGCTGCTCTTATTGGTAAGATACAGTATGGATCACAACATGCATCTCGACACTGAACACATTGCACCCGGGGAAATCCTGGTTGAAGTGAAGAATTTAGTTAAGTATTTCCCCATACGAGGAGGGGTGTTGAGGCGCGTTGTGGATTGGGTAAAAGCCGTAGATGGCGTTAGCTTTGGAATCCGGCGAGGTGAGACATTGGGTCTCGTAGGGGAGTCTGGCTGTGGCAAGACCACTCTGGGAATCACCATGCTTCGCTTGTTAAAACCGAACAGTGGGCAGGTCGACTTTGCAGGCGTCAATATCTATGACCTGAATACAGAGCAATTAAAGATGATGCGCCGGAAAATGCAGATCATTTTTCAGGATCCTTATGCCTCTCTCAACCCTCGTAAACCGATTGGCGAGTCAATCATGGCAGGTCTAAACATTCATGGCATTGGCACCCGGCACGAGCGGGTGGACATTATGCTGGATATGCTTCAGAAGGTGGGCTTAGAAGGATACTACGCGCATCGCTTTCCTCACGAGTTTTCTGGCGGTCAAAGGCAGAGAATCGGGATCGCCCGTGCTTTGGCTTTACAACCCGAATTCGTGATCTGCGATGAGCCCATTTCTGCCCTGGATGTGTCTATCCAGTCGCAAGTACTTAACCTGCTTAAGGACTTGCAAGATGAATATCACTTGACCTATCTTTTCATCGCGCACAACCTATCCGTGGTTGAATTTATCTCGGATAGGGTAGCAGTGATGTATCTTGGAAAGATCGTTGAGTTGGCAGCTCGCGAAGAGCTCTTCTCGCATCCATTACATTATTACACCCAGGCAATTATGTCCGCCATACCCATTGCTGACCCAAAAGCCAACCGCCAGCGCATTATTTTAGAAGGCGAAGTTCCCACCCCAATTAACCCTCCATCAGGTTGCCACTTTCACCCACGCTGCCCCTTGGCCACGCAGGAATGCATGCTAGAAGAACCACCCTTCCTGGAAGTAAAACCCGATCATTGGGTGGCGTGCTGGCATATAGGTCTTGATATACCTGTAAATTCGCAACTTGAGGAAATGCCGCGTGAGCGATAAAACGGTTAAATCCTTGCTTACCGTATCACACCTAAAAACACACTTTTTCACAGAAGATGGCGTTGTAAAAGCTGTGGATGATGTCAGTTTTCACATAAATGAGGGTGAAATCGTGGGTCTGGTGGGTGAATCTGGATGTGGCAAGACCGTCACATCGCTCTCTATCATCGGCTTGATTTCCAAACCCGGAAAGGTTGTTGATGGTGAAATCCTGTATGAAGGGCAGGACCTGCTGAAATTATCCTACGAGCAGCTGTCCGATATACGCGGAAACCGCATTTCCATGATCTTCCAACAACCCCAAACCAGCTTGAATCCGGTGTTTACCGTTGGTGAACAGGTGGCGGAGGTGCTTCAAATTCACCGGGGGATGAGCACCAAGGAGGCCTGGGAGCACGCGGTCGAGATGCTGAGCCAGGTAGGTATCCCCTCGCCTGAGAAGCGCGCGTTTGCCTATCCGCATGAATTGTCTGGCGGGCAGGCGCAGCGGGTCATGATTGCTATGGCGTTAATCATGAAACCAAATCTCCTGATTGCTGATGAGCCAACCACTGCCCTGGATGTCACCATCCAAGCTCAAATTTTAGACTTGATGCGTGGCTTGAACAAAAAGATGGGCACCGCCATTATCCTCATCACTCATGACTTAGGCGTAATTGCAGGCATCGCTGGCCGCGTGGCAGTCATGTATGCCGGAAAAATTGTGGAACAATCTACTGTTGAGACCCTCTTCGAGGACCCTCGCCATCCTTATACGAAGGGTTTGATAAACTCAATCCCGATATTGGGTCGGGTCAAAAACCGCCTGGAAGTCATACCAGGTGTAGTTCCTAACCTGATTGATTTACCCCAAGGGTGTGCCTTTGCGCCCCGTTGCGAAGCCAGGACCGCCAATGGGCTTGAGATTTGCGCAGAACAGATGCCTGATATGACTCCGATCGCGGATGGTCACGAGGTGCGTTGCTGGTTATATACTGACCAGGATAAGCCATCTCCAAAAAAAAGCCTGTGATTTAGCAATCGGCGCCATGGAACTTGGTGATAAGTGTCTTATGTATGGGGGTGAGGGAGAGGCAAGGAAGCCATTTATGAAGCACTCCAGGTGGTATCTTCTCGTCTTTAATATGTCATGCTGACTATCACCATCCATCGCCTTTGATGCCTGTCGCTAACCTCATCTATCAAATTGTAAATGTAGGTCTGCTAGTAACATACAAAAAGAACCTGCCCTAATAGCAGGTTCTTACCCACTTATTTAGCGCCCCCGGCGCGACTCGAACACGCGACCCCTTGCTCCGCAAGCAAGTGCTCTAATCCACTGAGCTACGAGGGCTTTTGGTTTGGCATACTGCTTCTTTTGCAGCAGCCAAGATTCTAACCAATTAAGCCAGGACGGTCAAGTAGAAATACAAATACTTCAAAAACCGGTTGTCCTCTACCTCAGGCGCTGCTATAATGAACGGTAATTGCCCGAGGCTTATTCAGCTGATAAGGGTTGGGTAAGTGCAGACTGCCATTCTGGTGACCAACCTGGTAGAAAACACGGTAACTGCGATCACAGCAGGAAACGGATGGATCCGCTTTACGCTCCGCATGAGCAACGCGGACAACTGAGCTAGTGGTTATAAGGAGGCACACATGAATACTCGCAGCAAAAACAATCTGGCACTGGGTTTGATACTGGTATTGTTGGGCGGCTGGTTCCTGGTATTGCGCCTGGTACCAGGGCTGGAGGTTTGGGCAGATTTCTGGTTTGATTGGCCCATCTTTGTCGTGGGTGCAGGGGTGCTGCTCTTGTTCATCGGCTTGCTGACCGGCGCCACCGGGATGGCCGTACCCGCAACCATCGTCGGCGGTATTGGCGGCTTGCTATACTGGCAAAATGCTACTGGCAACTGGGAGAGCTGGGCTTACGCCTGGGCATTGATCCCTGGTTTTGTGGGCCTGGGAGTGATTTTCGCCGGGCTGCTGGGGAAAACCCCTCGCCAGGGGCTGCGCGAAGGTGGCAATCTGATCGTTATCAGCCTGGTGTTGTTCGCCATCTTCTCCTCCTTCCTGGGTGGCAACAACTTGCTGGGTGCCTACTGGCCAGTGCTGCTGATTTTATTGGGCTTGTGGATGGTTGTCCGGCCTTTGTTCAAACGTGCCTAAAGTCACAATAAATTAGGTACTACCAGGGGCAAGTGGGAAATATGATAAAAGCCTTGATTTTTGATTTCGATGGACTGATCCTGGATACCGAGGGTCCAATTTTTCAGTCCTGGCAGGAACTTTACCAGTCCTATGGAGGCCAACTTACTTTTGAACGCTGGTCAACAATCATTGGCACCATTTCGAATGAATATGATCACTTTGAGGAGCTTGAGGAACAGATTGGGCACCCGGTTGATCGCGCCAGCTTGAGCCCCAAGCGCCGCGCTCGGGAGCTGGAGCTTATCGCCCAACAACCTACCCGTCCAGGGGTAGAGAGTCTGCTGAAGGAAGCCAGGCAACATGGCTTAAAAATTGGGCTGGCCTCCAGTTCACCATGTGCCTGGGTGGAAGGCCACCTGCAGCGTCTGGGCTTGTTTGATTACTTCGACTGCCTCAGGGCGCGGGATGATGTCAGCCATGTCAAACCAGAACCAGAGCTTTACCTGAATGTCCTGGCAGAGTTAGGTGTACAGGCTGAGGAGGCGCTTGTGATCGAGGATTCCCCCATCGGGGTTACAGCTGCCAAGCGTGCAGGCTTGTATTGTATCGTTGTCCCCAATGACCTGACACGCCAGATGTCTCTCGGGCATGCTGACCGCCAGCTGGATACACTTGAAGGTATTTCTTTGCAAGAATTAATCGCAGGAATTGCGCAAATATCATCTTAGGACGGATGTCACCGCGTACACCCTGATCCGGATTATTGGGATAATGTGGACTTAAGAACAAATGTATCAATCATCTGCAGCTAGGAGCCCTTTCGAACAATGAGCACTTATCCACCCTACCGCATCATCGTAGCTGTATTGCTCCGCCAAAGTGGAAATATCTTGCTGGTCAAACAGCAAGGTCCCGATGATCTTATCCCAACCTGGGCTTTACCAGGTGGTGTAGTGGAACAGGATGAGCCTTTAGGGGAAGCGCTACGACGTGAGCTCCGCCAGGAGACTGGCCTGCAACTTCTGGAGACCGGTCCTGTCATCTACGCCGCCGAAACGAAGGAATACGAGACAGGTCAACGTACTACCAGCTTTGTTTTTGAAGCCCAGCGCTGGCAAGGTGAAATCGTGCCACATGACCCTGATCACTTAATTTTAGAAGCCCGCTTCATGACAGTTAAATCCGCCTTAGAAGCGCTCTCAGCGTTGCCCTGGCAGGTGATGCGCGAGCCCATTTTGGCATATCTGCGCGGAGAATCAGCTCCTGGTACCATCTGGCTCTATCGCTCACACCGGGACGGTCGAACAAATCTGATTGAGCAGTTACAGGTACTGGAGAACTGAAACTAACACCGCTCTCCTGACCCGTGCGGAGCTATCACAGAGTCAACTGCTTGAGCTAAACATTTATCAAAGTGGTTCATGGAATTGGTTTTCTAAATCGGGCATTCTCTACAGAAACCAGCCCAGAACGCAGCAACCAGCTAATTCCGGCCAGGTTCAAGAGAAAAAACGCACCCAGAGCCCCATAAAGACCTGATAAGCCGATCACAGGCAGCAAGGCATAGGCTAATGGCGGACCGATCGCGCTGCCTAAATCACCACCGGTCTGCAAGAAACCCACTGCGCGCCCGCGCCGCTGGCCACTGGCCACGTCCCCAGTGATAGCAGCCACTGGCGACTGCAAGAAACCGGTGGCAAAGGCACTGGAGAGAATGCCAATCATGGCAGCCGTCAAGCTGGGCAGCCCGACCAGGAACATACTGGCGGCTGCCATCCCCAGGCCACCCAGGACTGCTATCCAACGGTTGCCTGTCCTGTCGGAAAGTGTACCCGCCAGCGGGGCAGCAATCATGCTGAAAACAGAACGGGCAGCCAGTAACAAGCCAGTAACTGTAGCCGTACCGATGATCGCACTGTGCCCCTGCAGGTGGGTCTCCACCAGCAAGGCTACGGTTGCAGCCAGTACCCCGGCAAACGCCAGGCGATTCAGACCATGCACCAGTGTGGCGATCCACAGGTTTGGGTGAGAGTACCACAGGCGCGCGTGGCTGACGGATGTTTCAACGCTAGCAGGATTTGTGCGTGGGCTATGCGCCTCAGGCAGCAGGGCGGTGGCGATGATTAATCCCAGCGCGCTCACGCCTGTCGCCACCCACATTGTCACACCATAACCCAGCCAATCCGTTAGCACGCCACCTGCCAGCGCCCCAAATGAGGAACCAAACAAGAACCAGCTTTGGTAGAGACCAACCCAGCGGCCGCGCTCCTGCTCCGAAGAGACATCGAGAATGATGGTCGTACCTCCCACCCAGATGCCAGACCAGGCTAAACCCCATACCAGCCGTCCAAACAGAAGCGCCCAAAATCCGCGCGTGGCGGCGTAGATCGCCGTGGACAGCACCCCCACCAGCAAAGCCACCAGGAATAGACCTCTGCGCCTCCCCCGGTCGAAAGCCACGCCAGACAGGCCGTTAAGGACCAGTCGAATGAAACGGTTTGCACCTAACAGAATACCAACACTCGCCAATACAATCCCGGCCTGGTCGGTATGGGTGGGAAGCACCACATATAACGTGGCATCTCCCATCAAGGAGAGGGCTGTGCCAATCCCTAGAGGTAGAAGAAAGCGCCCAGGTGAGGTGGAGTTTATGGAGTCGCTAGCCATTTATTACCTATAACCGTCAGTGCACTGCTAAATCCATTTCATGGTATAACGGATGCCTCGCATAGAGACATGGCATGAATTTCTCGATACGCAGAACGAATCTAGAATACGGCAAGGTTGCTGCCGCCCCACAGATGCACCGCCCAGAGCTAATTGGGTTGCTCACTCTGGCATTGATAGTTATTTTGACACTGGTTGAAGCGCCTGTCAATGTTACCAGACGCCAACCATTTAACACCGCTCCAATATGGGGCCGGCAGCCCGTCCTGGGTTATTTTGTCAATGCTCCCAGCCGGGTAGATTTGCTGCGCACTGGGGCAAAATTATCTGAGATGGAATTCCAGATCGTCCAACAGTTTGCCCAGGCAGAGGTGGACCAGCTGAACGATCTGTACTTGGAAAGTCTGGAGATCATACAGAACCCGTTATTGTCGCTGGAAGAAAAAATCCAAGCCATTGAAGCAATGTCATACAACCAGCAGGTCGATGAAATCTTGCAAAATTCAGCTGACCGGCTGGAACAGGCTCTCGGAAGATCCGCTTACCTCAGGCTCACCGGGTGGGTTGAAAATCGTTGGGTGGTGGAGCGTTTCTTACATGGCAAGCCAGCCCCTGTAAAAGCAACGCGCACCTTCCAGGTGTTCGCCACCCGCTACGATTCCGGTGGGTCATATACCGTGGCACTGCCAGACCAGTGCCTGAAATTCGCCAACGCAGGCTATCACCTGTGCGATGATGATGGCTACCAGGTAGGTCAGGGTTACTCTGTGTTCATCAGTTACCAGAAAAGCACTGCAGCCACTGTCTTGGAAGCCGGCCCCTGGAATGTGGATGACAACTACTGGGCCACCACCAGAGACCCTCAGCCGCGCCGTATGTTCGCAGACCTGCCGCTGGGAATGCCTGAAGCCCAGGCAGCCTATTTTGATGGCTACAACGGCGGTAAAGACCAGTATGGCCGGAAGGTCATCGCACCTTTTGGCATCGATCTCGCTCGCCAGGTCAGTATCGACATCGGCCTGGAACCCGGCAAAAATGATTGGATCGATGTCAGTTTTCTATGGACCGAGGGCTGGGGCCAGAAATCCCCCAATCCCACCCAGGCACCGGGTGAGACACAAAGTCCGCTTCCCACCCAGGAGGTGGTCATTCCCATTCAAGCCGCCACCCCCGCTCCAGATGGTTCAATCACCCATGTAGTCCAGCCGGGACAGACGCTCATTGGTATCGCCACCGTTTACCAGATTGAGTTCTCAGAGCTCCTCAGGCTGAATAATCTCACTACCAGTTCGCTTATCTTCCCGGGTGATAGGCTGGTAATCAGGCCAGCAGAACCGACCCCCACTCTGGCAACCGCAACTCCAACCACACTCTCGTCCACACCTACCAGAGTAGCCTCCACAGCCAGGGCTACCCGTACCCCGCGCGCAACCCCAACCTCCGTCCAGGCCCAAACTATCACCCCGCAGCTCGGGCAAAACTTGCCAGTAGAGGAAGCAACCCTACCTGCTGAAAACGCTTCCTGGGATCCCGTGTTGATCTTCATTGCCATTCTCACTGCTGCTGGGGCAATACTCATCCTGGCGGGGATTGTGCTCAATCGCAGAACATAACTCCAGTCAATCAGTAGTTGAATATCTGCTTACTTTCTATCTAACCCTCTTCTTCCCCTAAAACAACCGTTTTTTCGCCCCTGGTTAATCCCCATCAACATTCAGATCACGCCTTCCACAGCTTAATGATCATTAAGCAAACCTGCAGATTGCTTGTTGCACCAGAGAGCTGAAGCAGTTTCCCTGTACAATGACCAGGGAACTGTGCTTTCAGGGTGGAAAGGAAATCCTTCAAAAGTTGGAGATAAAAACCAATCCCAGGGACGATGACCCTGACAAAAGAATCCGTTATCTTTATAGTGAAAGACTGAACGGATTTTGAGTCTCGAACGTGGTTACCAAACCGATACATTGAGTATCCAAGTTGTAACCCGATAGAAACATGCACGGAACAAGCTCTGCTTATACTGCGTCTGATAGACTGCAAGGTTTTTTACGGAGGAGAAAAATGAACAGAACTAGATATTTATCCATATTACTGGTGGCGGTCATGTTTCTGATCGTAGGCTGTGGCCTGCTCGGCACACAGGCCCTGGGAACTGGTGAAGACCCACAGGCTGTCTACACCCAGGCTGTGCAAACACTGCAGGCGCAGCTCACCCAGCAGGCTTTTGATAATCTGGTCAAGCAGTTGACTCAATCTGCAGCGCAGCCTACCGCTACTGCCACACTCCCACCTGCTTCTCCGACGGCAACCCTGCCCACCTCAACCCAGGTAGTGCCAACCGCCACCTCGGCGCCGCCAACCTCGCAACCAACCGCCACCTCGGTTCCCATACCGTGTAATCAGGCGGAGTTTGTAGGAGATGTAACCATATCCGATGGCACGATCTTCACACCCGGCTCTAAATTCACCAAAGTGTGGCGCTTGCGCAATACGGGGTCCTGCACCTGGGATGATGATTATTCTCTGGTATATGTCAGCGGGGACCGCATGAAAGGGACTAGAGAGTTGCTGTTGGATGAAGTGGTTCGACCCGGAGGGCGCCTGGATGTCAGTGTAGACCTTGAGGCCCCCAACTCTGCGGGGCGCTACCAGGGCTTCTGGATGCTCAGCGACCACACGGGTGCTCGTTTCGGGATTGGCAAGCAAGCCAGGGATGCATTCTGGGTTGAAATTCGGGTCAAGGTACCCAACTCAAGCTTTGATTATGATTTCGCTGTCAACCTGTGCGCAGCCTCCTGGGAAAGCAGCGCTGGAGACCTGCGCTGTCCAGGGGACAGCGCAAGTGATGCCGGTTCTGTTGTGCTGTTGGACCGTCCGAACCTGGAAAATGACCGCACCGAGAACGAGTCCACCCTCTGGATTCGACCCGAAGCGACCCGGAACGGCTGGATCAGCGGCATCTATCCAGAATACAAGATCAGGGAATACGATCACTTTCTGGCGGATGTAGGCTGTCTGGCAGATAGCAAAGGCTGCGCAGTGACTTTCTC
>CP070639.1:943693-955781 GCA_020354045.1 Anaerolineales bacterium
GGATTCTCAGTTGCTTTCTCAGGTGTACTGGTAAACTCTTGAGGGATTTCACTAACAAATGTCTCAGTGACATTGCCAGCACCCAGGGTAAGTGCAATTACAGTGGGAAGGTATTCCGTTGGGTACGGGGTGGCAGGCGCTGGACCCTGCAAACTGCTGCAAGCAGTCAGCAGGGCGGGAAGCAAGGAGGCCAGAATCCCCCATTGAGAAATTCGTAATCTTTTTGGCCTGAAGTTCACTTACACTGCACCATCAAAATCCGTAAATCTGAGCGTATTTGGTTTGCAGGTAGTGCATATAAGGGTTGGGATCAATTTTCGAACCTGTCACCCGCTCGACCAGTTCCTGCGGCTCGAACTTTGCCCCATGCCGGTGGATTTTCTCACCCAGCCAGTTCAAGAGTGCCGCAAATTCACCCCTGCGGATTTGACCGGTGAGATCCGGGATATCGCGATTAACGCAATCCCATAGTTGAACTGAGACCAGGTTCCCTAAAGCATAAGTGGAGAAATATCCGATCATGCCGCTAGACCAGTGGATATCTTGAAGCACTCCCTGGGTGTCATCAGGTGGGGTAAGGCCCAAGTATGTGTGCATACGACTATTCCAGGCTTCAGGCAGGTCCTGAACTGCCAGGCTGCCTTCCATGAGCGCGATCTCCAGTTCCAGGCGCAGCATAATGTGCAGATTGTAAGTGGCTTCATCAGCTTCAACACGAATCAGGGAAGGCTCCACCTTGTTAATGCCCTTGTAAAAAGCCTCAAGGCTCACATTCCCCAATTGGGATGGGAAGTATTCCTGCAAGTGAGGGTAAAAACCCTCCCAAAATGGTAACGAGCGCCCGACCAGGTTTTCCCACATGCGGGATTGTGACTCGTGTATGCTGAGAGAAGCAGAACCCGCTAACGGGGAGCGGCTAAAAGCATGGTCCACTCCCAGCTCGTAGAAAGCGTGTCCGGCTTCATGGGCAGTGCCAAAAAAGGCCGGGTTGAAAAATTCAGGCATAATACGGGTGGTAATGCGCACATCATCAATGCCAAAATTAGTGGTAAAGGGGTGTACGGATTTATCCTGCCGCGCGCGTTTCCAGTCATAGCCAAACTTGGTAATTACCTCCACACCAAAATCCCATTGTTTATTTTCGTCAAAGGGTTGATGCAGGAATGAATCGTCCACCTGTGGACTGGAAGAGATTTCTTGGATCAGTGCGACCTGTTGAGGGCGCAAGGCGTTGAAGATCGTCTGTACATCGGCGGTTTTCAAGCCGGGTTCAAAATCGTCAAGCAGTGGGTCGTAAACATGGTCGTAGGGTGCAAACAGATCTGCATAGCGGCGACGCAAAGCGACGATCTTCTCGAGATATGGCTGGAACTTCTCGAAATTGTTCTCCGCCCGTGCTTGTTGCCAGACCTGGTGGGCCATGGTGGTCACCTGGGCGAATTCAGCCACCATCTCTGGAGGAACCTTGGTGTCCTTCTCGTACTGCCTGGCAGCCACTTTGATCAGGCGCGCCTCGTCTGAGTCTGGGTCCAATTCTGCCGCGGGTCCTTTCAGATCTTCTAGCAAGCGACCCACCTCATCCGAGGTGAATTTTATGTGGGCTAGCGTTGAGACGGTGCTTAATTGATGTCCGCGCCCTTCTGCCCCTGCGGGCGGCATGTAAGTTTGCTGATCCCAACCTAGCAAAGCAGCGGTGGAATATAGGTCGGATACTTCTGCCAGTTTACTTTTTAATTGCTTGAGTTTTTCTATCATCAAATTAAGCTCCAAAGTTAGAAATTTTGACAGTTACAAATGGCATCAGACAACCCTCCAACGCAGGGGATCACCGCGCAATGCAGCCATAACTTCCTGAGCGATATCCTGCGCGGCGCGCTTTTGTGCTTCGATGGTCTGGGCGCCAATATGGGGTGTAGCAATTACGTGGGGATGTGACACTAAGGCCGTCAAGCCGGGCGGTTCGTTGGCGAAGACATCCAGTGCAGCCCCAGCTACCTGGCCGGATTCGAGAGCCCCCAACAAGGCGGTTTCATCGATCAAGCCGCCGCGAGCGGTACACACAAGGCATACCCCCTTTTTCATCAGTCCGAAGGTTTGTCCAGTGATCATCTTGCGTGTTTCAGGCAACAGGGGGACATGCAGGCTGATAAAATCACTGTTGGCATATAAATAACCCAGTTCGACTGGCTCAACACCGTGCAGTTGGATGTCGGCCCCTGATAGTACAGCATCATACCCTAAAACTTGCATTCCAAGCGCCTGGGCATGGCGGGCTACCTGGCCCCCAATATTCCCGACACCGATAATACCCAATACCTTCCCGTGAAGTTCAACACCCATTAAATCTTTCTTCAACCAGTGCCCGGTTTTCATCCCCGCATCCGCCTGGGGGATGGAGCGCGCCAGAGCAAGTAGCAAGGCCAACGTGTGTTCTGCCACAGCCAGTGTTGTGGAACGCGGGGCATTTACAACGATCACGTCATGGCCAGTGGCGGCAGCCAAGTCGATATTATCCACTCCCACGCCTGCTCGCCCAACAACTTGCAGGCGCTTCGCGGTGGCTAGAACATCAGCGGTTACTCGGGTGCGGCCGCGCACAATCAACCCATCATAAGCGGAGATTTGGCTTTTTAATGCATCCGCGGTGATACCTGTGCGATCATCTACTTGCGCTTCAGCCTGTAAGATGGATTGCCCGGATTCATCCAGGCCGTCTGCGATCATGATCTTCCAGTCAGGCATTGAACGTCTCCCATAAGCTGAATTACTACTGCATGGCCCTCCAGCTGGCTGACAATATCCAATTCTACTCGATATTGGATGATATTTTCCACCGCAACCATCTTTAATGTGGATGTTCTCGCCTCCGTTTTTCTAGCAAGGTGCCTTCGTTCGTTGTACGTCCCCAATTGATTATCCGATATAATTTTATATATGCCTAACATATCCCAAATGGGTGCCTGATGGCGTACACTCTTTCACTACAGCCATTTGCTTTGCTATCGCCTGTCTATCATAATGGTCTGTTGTAATATTAACTGATACTCAAAAGAGATATTCAATCAGGAGCCATGCACATGACTACTCCATACATATTAGTGCTCATCACCACACCCTCCGCGGAGGTGGGTAAACAACTCGCGGAGGCGTTGTTGGAAATGAAGCTGGCTGCCTGCGTCAATATTATCCCGGGAGTGAATTCTATCTACGCCTGGAAAGGTGAGATACAAAATGACCAGGAAGCCTTGCTGGTTGTCAAAAGCCGATTGGATTTGTTTGAGGATCATCTGGCACCGGCGGTAAAAGCGCTTCACCCTTACGATGTGCCAGAAATCATCGCTCTCCCGATCTTAATGGGCTCAAAAAGCTACCTGGATTGGATTGGTGAGGAAACGCAAGCGAATTGAGTGGTAATTACCCTAAGACTGTCTATAACACTGTACTGACATTTATATAACCAGAGGGCCGATTATGCAATACGATTTCGATAAGCTTCCTGAACGGTGGGCAACTGAGTGTGAGAAATGGCATAGCTACCCAGAAAATGTGCTGCCCATGTGGGTGGCGGATATGGATTTTGTCTCTCCAGAGCCAGTGGTACAGGCGCTGCTCAATCGAGTGGAGCACAGTGTTTATGGTTATCCAAGGGGTTTATATGGCGAGCTGGACACAATGACCGATATTCGCTCTGCTATTATTGCCTGGTTGGATGGACACTACCACTGGCGGATTGAGCCAGAGGACCTGATTTTTGTACCAGGTGTGGTAACTGGTTTCAATTTGGCCTGCCACATGATGGAAGCTCCCAAGGAAGGGGTGCTGATTCAACCTCCGGTTTACCCTCCTGTACTGAACGCGGCCCAGAAAACGGGCAAACTCGACCAGCAAGCTCCCCTGGCTCAATCTGCTGCAGGTGCATATTCTTTAGACTGGGATAGGTTAGATGCCTCGATCGACGCGCAAACGGGTATGCTGTTATTATGCAATCCACACAATCCAGTGGGCAGGGTGTTCAATCAGAATGAACTGGAGCAACTGGCAGAAATGTGTCTCAGACACGAGATGTTAATCTGCTCGGATGAGATCCACTGTGACCTGGTTTATTCAGGACATCAGCATCTCCCGATCGCTTCATTAGCCCCAGAGATCGCCCAACATACAATCACTTTGATGGCGCCAAGTAAGACTTTCAACCTGGCTGGGCTGAAATTCTCTTTTGCCATTATTCAGAATCCAGGTTTGCGAAAAACATACTGGAATTCAAGCAAAGGGTTGGTTGGTTGGACGAACCTGTTCGGTCGGGTGGCTGCGCAGGCAGCTTATGAGGACGGCCAGGAGTGGTTGACCCAGCTGCTGGTATACCTGGAAGCTAACCGGGATTTCTTATCAAACTTTGTGGAGAACAAATTACCGGGCGTTTCGATGGTTAAACCGGAAGGGACTTACCTCGCCTGGTTAGACTGCCGGGATACTGGGCTAAACGATCCACAAAAATTTTTCCTAGAGAACGCCAAAGTGGCATTCAATGACGGAGTTAACTTCGGTCAGGGTGGACAAGGTTTTGTGCGCTTAAACTTTGGTTGTCCCCGAGCTATGTTGGAGGAAGCCCTGGAGCGCATGCGTAAGGCACTAACCGAGCGCAACACCTAATCCAAGCCCTGAGATCTCTTTTCTGAGAAAGCTATCCTGCCAGGAACAAATTACTCGTAGCGCAATGCCTCGACTGGCTCCAGTCCAGCTGCCCGATTCGCCGGATAGAGACCGAAGAACAGTCCCACCGCAGTCGAGAAAAGTGTGGCTAAGAGCACAGTATCCAGGCCGATGGCAGGGGTGATATCGGCGTTATTTGCCGCGGCAATTTGCCCGACAATGAAGGATATCGTCCAACCAAGCCCAATACCAACCAGGCCTCCAACCAGGCTCAAGACAGACGATTCTGTCAAAAACTGGATCAGAATATCCAACCGGCGCGCTCCCAGCGCCTTACGCAGGCCGATCTCGCGCGTTCTTTCGGTGACAGAGACCAGCATGATGTTCATGATTCCTATGCCTCCCACCAGCAAAGAAATCGCCGCAATGCCTCCCAGAAAGATAGTGAGCACGCTGGTAATGGTTCGGGCAGTATCCAGGAAATCTTGTTGGGTCAATATGGTGAAATCGTCTGCACCGATCTGGGTGCGATGGCGGGTGCGCAAGATCTGGGCGATCTCTTCAGCGGCTTGGGGAACTGCCTGGGCACTGGTTGCCTGAACCAATAGCAGGTCAACTCGATCGCGTGTTGAGCGACGTAGCAACCTGGATTGAGCCGTGGTTAAGGGTACCAGCACCCGGTCATCCTCGTTTGAGAAACCTGAGCCACCCTTGGATTCCAGGATACCGATCACACGGAAGGGCTGGCCTTCAATACGCACCGCTTCTCCTATCAGGCCCTCGGTTCTACCAAACAGCTTTTCTGCCACCTCAGGACCAAGCAAGATCACTGAAGCCTGCCCGAGGATATGCTCTTCGCGAATGAATTCCCCCTCGGTAACGAACAAGTTGCGCACCGGGCTATAGGAAGGTGTCACTCCAGAAAGTTGTGTCACCGCTGTCTCGCCTGCAAATGTTACCGTAGCGTTGCCCTGCAAAACGGGGGCTACTCCAGCTACCGAGGGCGCTTGGAACGGGTCGGCAATTGCATCTGCATCACCAAGCGTGATCGGTTTTGGATTGCGGACATCCTCCGAGCCGCCCCGAAAGACAAACAACAGATTGGTACCAATGCCCTGGATTGAGCCTGTAATTGTGTTTTCAGCCCCCCGTCCCACTGAGACCATGGCGATCACCGCCGCTACACCGATGACAATCCCCAAGATGGTCAGACCGGAGCGCATTTTATTGGCTGCCAAGCTCTCAATGGCTTCTATAAAAGATTGCCAGAAATTCATTGTCTATGCCTCTACAACGACCCCGTCACGAATTTGGACGATACGTTGAGTATGCTCAGCTACGTCGGGGTCGTGAGTAACGATAATCAACGTGGTGCCTCGCTCGGCGTTTAAGGACAGCAGGAGTTTCATGATTTCCTCCCCCGATTTTGTGTCCAGGTTGCCAGTCGGTTCGTCCGCCAGGATGATAGCCGGTTCGTTTACCAGTGCCCTGGCGATGGCAACACGTTGTTGCTGGCCTCCGGATAACTCGTTGGGTCGATGGAACATCCGGTCCCCCAGCCCAACCATTTCCAGAGCTGCTTTGGCGCGGTCTTTCTTGCCCTTTTTCATGCCAGCATAACGCATTGGGAGCTCCACGTTGGAGAGTGCTGTCGCTCTGGGTAGCAGGTTGAAGCTTTGAAAGACGAAGCCTACCTTGCGGTTGCGGATATCCGCCAACTGGTCGTCTTTTAGATCTGAAACCCGCTCACCATCCAGCAGATAATCCCCCGAAGTGGGTCGATCCAGACAGCCAATCATATTCATCAAGGTTGATTTGCCCGAGCCGGAGGGGCCCATGATTGCCACTATCTCACCGTGGGCAACACTCATGGTGAGGCCTCGTAGAGCATGCACCTCAACCTCACCCATTTTATAAATTTTGGTAAGGTTTATCGCTTCGATGACTTTCTCACTCATGATTACCTCTGAACGAAGGGTGGCGGACCGTTTTGTTCGAAAACTGTGGGTGGGTTGATGATAATCTGGTCGCCTTCTTTTAATTCGCCCTCAATCACCTGGCTCATGGTTTCCGAGGAGGCGCCCAGGGTGATTTCCAAGGGCTCTGGTGAGCCATTTTGCAGGATATACACCACACGCTTGCCTTCTAAAGCACGTACAGCGCGGTTAGGCACCAGCAAGACATCTTCTAGCTGGCTGACCACAATATTTACCGCAGCTGTCATCCCTGGCTTGACAGCCTGATCTAAATCGGTTAATTCGATCGTGACTGTAAAATCTACAATGCCTTGGGAGAGCGAACCTACCAGGGAGACTTCTGTTACGATCCCTTGATACTCGCGATCCAGGATCCCATCAAATACCATAATCGCTTGCTGCCCAACCTGGATGCGATTGATATCCACTTCGGACACCTGCACATCCACCAATAACCGGGAAAGGTCATCCAAACGCAGTGCCTGAACACCGGGGGTCACCTGGTCACCTGGCTTGCCATTAACCACGGTGACCACTCCAGCAAATGGAGCCTCCAGCTGGGTTAAGCGAAGAGAGGCTTGAGCGGCAGCGACTCGAGCTTCGGCCGCGGCGATGTCATCAGGATCTGGGCCGTCTTTCAAGCGCTCCCATTCACGCTGCGCGTCAGCTAATTGGGCTTCCAATAGAGCGATCTCCGCCTGGCTTGGGCCGTCCTTGATGCGCTCCCAATCTCGCTGGGCTTGAAGCAGTTGTGCCCTGGCTGTTTCCAGATTGGCTTGGGCGATGGCCTGATCGGTTTCGCTGGCGGTACCCGTCAGGCTATTTAATTGGCGCGCCGCGAAATCATACTGTTGTTGTGCGGCGGATAATTCAGTTTGTAGACGTGCCCTGGTCAGGTTGTCTTCTGGTTTGTTTTCATAGGGGGCGAATTTCTCTTTGGCTTTATCCAGCTGATCTTTCGCCAATACTACCTGAGCTTCAGCTTCGTCAATATAGCTCTGGCTGGCTGGGGATTGTGTCCATCTCAGGTTTCGCTCCGCAAGTTCTACGGATTTTTGAGCGTTAGTGATGGCTTCTGACGCCCGAGCCTGGGCTAATTCGGGATTGAGGGCATCCTCCAATGCCTGCTGGGCGTCTTCTACAGCTTGCAGTGCCATAGCCTGCTGCAGCTTTGAATTTAGCACATCCTCTAAAGCTTTTTGGGCGTTGACCAGATCAGCTTGAGCCAGAATGATTGACTGCGGTAGGGAGGTCTGTTCAATGGAGGCAAGAATTTGCCCTGTGGTGACAGTATCGCCAACCAGGATATTTACGCGACCCACTGTCCCGGAGGTCTGCCAGTTTAAGGTGGCTGTTTGGTTGGCCCGCACTTCACCAGTTGCGCCTACCGTGGCTGTCAGGCTACCCCGCCCGGCAGCCACTAATTGGAAATCTGTTGCTGCCGCCTGTTGCTGGTTGCGAGTTGTCCATATGAAATAGGCACCAGCCGATACAATGGCGATTAGAACAATCGCTACAATCCACTTTCTCATACTTCCTCCAAAAACTTTTCCTTTGTAAAAGCAGCTTGTGATAGTGCAGCTATATACTGCTTTCTACGATTTAAACAGAGCGTCATCGGTGTGTTATGAATAGCGAAGCCTATGGTCCTGCTTGGACCTCACTGCTTGGGTTGAGAATGATTTGATCACCGGGTTTCAAGATGCCTTCTATGACTTGCGCATAAGAACCCGATGAAAGACCCAAGCCGACCATTACAGGGATCTCCTGTTCCTCTCGCCAGACATACACAACGCGTTGACCGTCGATATTACGCAGTGCCTGTCTGGGTATCAGGAGTGCATCTTCTAGTTCGCTGACTACGAAAGTTGCACTGACAGTCATGCCGGGTTTTACCAGTTCATCGGCATTAAGCAGTTCTACTTTAACTGTAAAGCTCGTAAGTCCCTGCACATTGTCAGCGACTGCAGGTATCTCAATAACTTGACCTTGATATTCCTTTGCCAGGATCGAATCAAAGGTCAGCACCACAGACTGCCCAACCTGTAATTTGTTGATATCAACTTCAGAGACCTGGGTTTCCACAATCAAGCGCGAAAGATCATCCAGCCTGAATGCCAACATACCGGGAGTGACCTGGTCACCAGGGATTACATCCACCATGGTGATACTCCCCGAGAAAGGTGCCACCAGACGGGCTAATTCCAAGGTCGCCTGAGCCGCTGCCAGACGTGCCTGAGCTGCAATAATATCCTCCGGGTTTGACCCATCTTTGAGCCGTTCCCATTCTCGCTGGGCATCCTGTAAACGAGCCTCTAGTACAGCCAGCTCACCTGGGCTAGGGCCATCTTGCAAGCGTAATTGATCCTGTTCAGCCTTAGCAAGCTCAGCTCTTGCTGTGGCGAGGTTAGCCTGTGCTTGAGCAACATCATTTGGATTGGCGGGTTCCAATAATCGGTTATATTTCTTCTCTGCCTCTTCATACGAACGTTGGACTCTCACTAATTTTAATTCCAGTCCCTCGAGAATACTTTTATATATTTTGCGGCTTTCCCAGGGCATATAGTTTTTTGGTGACTTGTTAATCTTTTTATTTATGCGCTCGATATCCAGGTGAGTGGCATTCAATACGTTTTCAGCCAGCACCAGATTGGCGTAGGCCTGGTCTATGGCAGATTTTGGTGGTGGTGTAGTGAGGATAGTGAACAGCCGCTGGGCTTCTTCCACGGATTTCTGTGCGTTTGCAACTTGAGCCTGGGCTTCAGCCTGGGCAGCAACTGGATTTTCTGCATCTGCAAGCGCCTGCTCCGCAACTTCAACAGCTTGCCTAGCCTGGGCTCGCTGTACCTGTGAGAGTTTCAAATCATCCAGAGCTTGTTGGGCTGCAATCGCTTCGACCTGAGCCAAGATAACAGCCTGGGGCAAGGTGTTTTGTTCAAGGCTAGCGAGCTGTTCGCCCTTCACCACTTGATCGCCTACATTCACTGCGACATGCCCAACTTCTCCAGTAGTCCCCCATACCAGCAGGGCGGTCTGGTAGGCGCGCACAATCCCATCGGCACCTACTGTCACTTCCAGCTTCCCTCGCCTGACGGGTTCTAGCTCTATTTCATCTGGCTGAATTCGTAAAAAACCGGCTGGTGCGGTCTGGCAGGCCGCCAGCAAAACCAGCCCGATCGTGATCAGGACAACTTTTTTCATACACCATTTATGGTCTCTGCTTATGGGCAGATCTTTCCCCTGAATAGCTACTATTATTGATTTCCAACCCTGGCAACCGAATCGATAGCTCTAATGCGTTGCCAAGCATATATTTCGATTGTTGAGAAGTTCCCTTTGCCTCAACTATGCGTGTTCGTCGTGTATTATAAATCACAAAACAATCCAACCTGTCTGCATTAGCCAAGATTAATATAATTCATATAAAGAACTTGGTGGTCTATATGGTTCAACCTCGGTCCGGTCATCAATCTCTGCAAGTGACAACTGTCACGAAAACTGATGACATCTGGGACTGAAATTAAACCACTTTTGTCAGTATTATTTTCAGCGAAAGAGTATACGAAATGGAGGAAATTTAATATGCAAGCTATCCCGAGCGACTTTTTAGCTATTGATCGTAAAGCTCGCGCGCTCATTCCTTTCCTTGACGTTGATCACCGCGATCCCCAGGAGCGGATTTGTGATTTTGAGGATGTGGTGATTTCATTGGATGCAGAAAGAGCCATGTTGGAGGCTTCTCGCTGCATTCACTGCCCCGACCCGGCAGCCTGTGTAACTGCTTGCCCTGCTCACAATGATATCCCCTCAGCCATGTGGCTGATCGAGCAAGGCAACTTTGTTGAGGCAGCTCAGCTTTACCGGCAGACCAGTTCCTTACCAGAAATCTGCGGCAGGGTCTGCCCCCATGAGCAGCTATGCCAGGGCTCCTGTGTGCGCAACAAGACCCATGCACCTGTATTGACGGGAGCCTTAGAAGCCTTTGTGACAGACTACGCACGTAGTGTGAATGGGGCAGCGCTTCAGGTTGTCCCCTCCAATGGGAAGAAGGTCGCGGTTGTAGGCGCGGGGCCGGCAGGATTAGCCTGTGCTGAACAGTTGGTGCAAAAGGGGTATCAGGTCACAATCTTCGAAGCTAAGCCGGCTCCAGGTGGTTTGCTAGTATATGGTATCCCCAACTTTAAATTGCCGAAAGAGGTCGTATCAGCCCGCTGGTCCGATCTTGCGAAGGCAGGAGTTGAATTCATCGGCAACACCTATATTGGAAAAGACAAGCCCATCGATGATCTCTTTGCTGAAGGATTTGGGGCTGTGTTTGTAGGTGTTGGAACTGGTATCGATGCTCCCATGGAAGTGCCTGGAGAGGACTTGCCGGGCGTCTACAAAGCTACCGAGTTCCTGATCCGTGCCAACGTTGATCTTGAGCTGCTGCCTGCTGATATGCGCACACGCCCGGAAATTGGTCGTAAAGTAGCGGTGATCGGTGGAGGCGACACTGCTTCCGATTGCCTGCGAACTGCGCTGCGCATGGGTGCGGATCAGGTATTCTGCCTGTACCGACGCACTGAGAAAGAAATGCCGGGCGGTCGCAAGGATCGCCATCTGGCGCGCGAAGAAGGTGCGCAATACCAGTTCTTGACCCAACCGGTGAAGTTTATTGCTGGGGAGGATGGTCGCCTGGCCCAGATTGAGTGTATTCGCATGGAGTTGGGTGAACCGGATGCGAAGGGTCGCCGTCGTCCAATACCCATCGAAGGCACTAATTTCATCGTGGAAGCCGATACTGCCATCCTAGCCTTGGGCTACTGGCCCGACCCGGTGATCGGCGAAACCACACCAAACCTCGAAACCCATAAATGGGGCTTAATTGTCACCGACCGCACCACAGGAGCCACCTCGCGCTCTGGCGTATTTGCTGGCGGAGACGTAGTTACTGGCCCAGATCTGGTGGTGACTGCTATGGTCGCTGGGCGCAAGGCGGCTGACTCCATACATGCCTACCTGCAAAATGGAGGACAATAATAACCTTTACGCGACTGCGAGTTACTCCCTCGTAAGCAATGAAGATAGACTGTCAATGAGGCTGTCTGGAATGATGACCAGGCAGCTTTTTGTTTTCGTATACCCAACAAAAAGCTGGGCGTAAATATCTCGCCCCTTGATATTTAGTGTTTCATGACCGGGGTTGTAAAAAGTCCGCTGTTCACTGCATACCTTCCCCCGATATGGTTTGCAGTGGGTGCTGCTGGCAGAAAGAACGTAGTGCCGCTACCTGCCCAGATTTAACCCGTTGATAAATATGCTGAGCAGGAGAATCTGGTGTGGGATAGTGATAAGCTGTGAGAATGTTCACGGGGACAACCAACGGACCAGCCTGAGGAATTTACATATCATTCGCTTGCATCTACCCCTTGCCAAAGTCGCTGCATCTCTGGGCTGCGGGAAAGCAGTTCGTCCAGCGT
>CP070639.1:955881-967897 GCA_020354045.1 Anaerolineales bacterium
AGACCCTGTCAGATGGGGGCAGTAAAGATTTTGCCAAGTTCATAGCATTAGATTCCACCAGCAGCGAGTACCTGTTGTATGCCACCCATTTGGGTGGAAATGTGGTGCTGGTGCTCGCGTTCGATGTAAAAGTGCCATTCAGTAAGATCAGGTCTCAGGTCAATCGTTTGGCGAGCGCATTAAAGGCTTTTCCTGAGGAAGGCCCGGCTGAGCATGAAAACTGGCTGGAGGAGGCAGAGCCTTCTCAAATACTGCTAGAGCCATTATTCCCTCTGGATGATGTCCCACCGCCTACACCTACGCTGAGCACGAAATATCAGACCAGATTAGATGAAGAAGAGTATAGCCAAGGGCATGTGACAACAGTACCACCTCAAACCGGTAACGAGTATGTTGAGATCCCACAATCTAGCCAGTTTGACCACGAGAATGAGCCTACCTGGGAGCTGGATATCCAGGCAGCTACTCCCGCAAAATTACCGGACTTTGACCATACAGATGATATTATAGCTAATATTGCCTCAATCGAGGAAGATACACTGACCGAGAGTCGAACTTCGTTAGAAAGAGATTTTGATCTCGAATTACCCAAATTTAAAGTAGTAACCCCTCAATTCAACATCAGTTATGTGTTCTTGCTGGTGCCTCGTTTGCCGACCCATCTTCTGGATGGAGAGCTGGCCACAGAATTGGATCGTGATATGCACCAATTATCGATGGCTTTTGGTTGGCGGTTAGAGCAAATGTTCATCCAGCATGATCATATCCAGTGGATAGCCAAAGTGCCCCCCAACACCTCGCCCAGTGGTTTGATACACCTGATCCGGGAACACACATCCAAACGGTTGTTCTCTCGCTTTGTGCATCTGAGGCGAGAAAATCCTTCTGGTGACTTTTGGGCGCCGGGTTACCTGGTATTGAGCAGCAGCCGACCTTTGTCTGAACAAATCATCAAGTCTTTTGTACAGCAGACCCGGATTAATCAGGGGGCGTCTGCTTGATCTTTTTTTTTCGGTGAAAAATGCCTCCTAAGTTATATTTAATTGATGGTCACGCACTGGCATACCGTGCCTATTTTGCCTTATTACGCGCTTCAACCGGCTTTACAACCAGTCAGGGTGAGCCTACAGCTGGAGTCTTTGGTTTCACCAGTGTATTATTACGCATCTTAGAGCAAGAGCGCCCAGACTATCTGGCAGTCGCATTCGATGTTGGCAAGACTTTTAGAGATGACCTATACCCAGATTACAAGGGGACGCGGGAAAAGATGCCTGATGATCTTAGGTCTCAAATCGAGCGAATTCGGGAGCTTGTGGATGCATTCAATATCCCTCGTCTGGAAGTTGAGGGCTACGAAGCAGATGACGTTTTAGGGAGTGTGGCAAAGTGGGCGGTGGATAAGGGCTTGGGAGTGAAGATCATCACCGGGGATCGCGATCTGCTCCAGCTGGTGGAGGAGCGTATTATCGTAAACCTGCCGGGACGCTCGCTCTCTGAGGCGCGCGATTACCTGACTGAAGATGTTAAGGAGTACTTAGGTGTACAGCCAAATCAGGTGGTTGATTTCAAGGCCCTGGTTGGAGACAAATCAGATAATATCCCAGGGGTGCTGGGTATTGGTGAGAAAACCGCTGCATCTCTTTTGCAATCTTACGGCACTCTCGACGGAGTGTATACACACCTGGATGATTTGTCACCGGGTGTGCGTGATAAGCTTGTTAAAGGACGCGAGCAGGCGTACCTGAGCCGGGAGCTATCTCAAATCGTCACTGATCTCTCGATCTCTATGGATCTTGAACAAGCCCGACCTCATGCTTTTGATCCGGGGCGAATTGAAGCCCTCTTCAGGGAATTGGAATTCCGGACCTTGATGGAGCGGCTGGGTAACTTGATGAAATCTTATGGACTACCCCAGGGCCAATCAGTTAAGCAACTGGATATGTTCGAGGAGCATGTGCCACAGGTAGTGGAAAAACCCGAGGCTCATTCGGAAGGAATAAGCACTCAAATTGTTAATTCTCCCCAATCTTTACAAGCTTTAGTAAAACACCTGGAGCAGGCAACAGTAATCGCCTTTGATACGGAGACCACCTCCACAGACCAGATGCAGGCTGAACTGGTAGGTATATCATTAGCGGTTGATGAACATAGTGGCTACTACATCCCAGTTGGACATGAAAAGGAATTGGGGGAGCAGCTGCAATTGGAAGCTGTTTTGGATGCCTTGCGGAAACCACTGACCAATCCGAGTATTCCGAAAGCGGGCCATAACCTGAAATATGATTTTATTGTTTTGGCTCGCAATGGTTTACGTGTATCGCCACTTCATTTTGATACCATGATCGCGGAGTGGTTGATAAATCCTGCCTCACGCAATCTTGGATTGAAGAACCTGGCCTGGATCCGTTTGAATACGAAAATGACTGATATCGAAGAGCTGATTGGAAAGGGTAAAAACCAGATCAGTATGGCAGAAGTGGCGATTGATAAAGCAGCCTTTTATGCAGTTGCTGACGCGGTAGTCGTGCTACGGTTAATTCCTATGCTGCGAAGGGAATTAGAGGAGAGCCAGGGGACAAATTTGTTTAATGAAATCGAAATGCCTCTGGTTGAAGTCCTTGCAGACATGGAGATGAATGGGATCGGGCTGGACAAGCAATTTCTCGATGCTATGTCTGAAAAATTGCAGAGCAGGCTATATCAAATCGAGCTTCAAATTTACCAGGCAGCAAGTGAGCAGTTCAACATCAATTCGCCTCAGCAGCTGTCTGAGGTGCTATTTAACCGGCTTGGGATTGAGCCACCTGATCGAACCCAAAAAACTGCCAGTGGATTCTATTCCACGGCTGCGGGTGTACTGGAAGCCTTGAGTGGGAAACATCCTGTGGTGGATTGGGTCTTAGAATACCGAGAGCTTTCCAAGTTGAAGTCAACCTATGTAGATGCCTTGCCACTGCAGGTGAATCCTGTCACTGGGAGAGTGCATACCTCCTACAATCAAACCGGTTCGGTAACAGGCAGGATTGCCTCTTCAAATCCAAATCTGCAAAATATTCCCATTCGAACCGAGCTGGGCAGACAAGTTCGCCATGGGTTCATTGCAGCGCCGGGACATCGATTACTATCTGTTGATTATTCACAAATAGAGTTGCGTATTGTCGCTCACATTGCAGAGGATAAGGCTATGCTGGCCGCATTTCAAGCTGGACAGGATATTCATACAGCTACCGCTGCAGCGATATTTGGTATTCCGCTTGGCTCTGTCAATCAGGATCAACGTCGCCATGCCAAAGCGATTAATTTTGGCTTGATCTACGGGATGAGCGCTTTTGGCTTGACACGTGCAACAGACCTGACGTTGGCTGAAGCTGAAGATTTTGTTGAGTCGTATTTTCGTCAGTTTCCAGGTGTAAAGCGCTACCTCGATTCTGTGCGTCGCCAGGCGGTTGAACGTGAATATGTGGAAACGCTACTGGGGCGGCGGCGTTATTTCCCGGGGCTAAAGAGGCAGAGCAACAGGAATATTCGCAATCGAGAAGAACGAGAGGCAGTTAACGCTCCAATCCAAGGCACTGCTGCAGATATCATGAAAATCGCCATGCTGCATGTGGATGAGGCGCTGGATAGAGCGGGCCTATCCGGTCGTATGCTGCTACAGGTACATGATGAATTGGTGCTGGAGTGTCCAGAGGCAGAGGTGAGTGCCACTGCCCGCCTGGTTCAAGAGGTAATGGGAAATGCATATACATTGAAGATTCCATTATCAACAGATGCGCGTAGTGGATTAAATTGGGGAGAAATGGTACCGGTTACAGGGTTATCACACTAAATGTAGCCCGGATATTAGTAGTTTGCTCCAAAATTTTTTAGGGGTTGATTACAGGAGTTGTTATGACTGGACGAGAAGAATTATTCCAGCGTTTGATGGACCAAGGGCATACTGCTGCCTGGGATCAAAATTGGGACCAGGCAGCCGGATTCTACAGTCAGGCACTGGAAGAACATCCGGAGAATTTTACCGCCCTGACCAGCCTGGGATTAGCTTTATTTGAACTCCATAGGTACGAGGAATCATTACGCTGTTATGTTCAGGCTGCAAAATTAGCACCCAATGATCCGCTGCCATTAGAGAAGTTAGCCCATATTTACAAAAAATTAGGCAATGATAAATTTGCCCAGGCTGCCGCGACCCGTGCAGCAGAAGTTTATTTAAAGAATCAAGATGTGAATAAAGCGTTAGAAAATTGGCGTTTTGTGGCTGTCACAAACCCTGCTAATTTCCAGGCACATACACGTTTGGCACAAATTTATGAACGACTTGGGCAAAAAGAGGAGGCGGTTATTGAATACCTGGCGGTTGCCAGCCTGCTTCAGAAGGGGAATGATAACGAACGAGCGGTTCAAGCAGCCAACTATGCCTTGCGTATATACCCTGGAAGTGCTGAAGCTCTGCAGGCATTGACAGCGCTGGGAGAATTTAAACCCCTGCCCATGCCGGAACTTTACCGCAGCAAGCCTACCAGTGCGCAAGTGGCTGAATCTTCTGAGTTAACCACTCCGGCGAACTCTGAAATGACTACTGAGGAATCAGATCCAATAACTGAAGCCCGCCAGAAAGCCCTGTCTACGCTAGCAGGTATTTTGTTTGAGGCGACTGAAGAGGAGGAAGAGACCAGTGAAGGGCGACCTGGTTTCAGCTCCATTGTGCGCGGGACGGGGAAATTGATGTCTGCAAACTTGGATCGATCTCGTACTGTTCTGCACGTAAGCCAGGTGATCGATCTGCAGACACGCGGAGATGTGGCTCAGGCTGCCCAGGAACTTGAGAAGGCAATTCAAGCGGGGTTGGATCATTCAGCAGCATATTTTGATTTGGGTTTGCTGAAGTATTTGAACGGTGACCTGGAGGAAGCATTAAGGCACTTGAGAAACGCGAGTCAGAATCCTGAGTTTGCTCTGGGTGCCCGGCTCGTTTCGGGACAGGCGCTTCAGAAATCGGGAAAATACAAAGAAGCCTCACTGGAATTTTTGGGGGCTTTACGTTTAGCTGAGATGGAGGCAATTCCTGAAACTCAATGGAATGAGCTGTACCAACAATACGATCCGCTGATCGAAGCGCAAAGGCAAGAAGCCGATCCACAAATCCATAAACAAGTAAGCGAAAACATAGCCAGCTTATTAGTCCAACCTGGTTGGCGCAATAATATGATTAAGTCCCGTAGCGAACTGCCGATGCATGAAGGCGATGAAAGACTGATCCCGTTGGCTGAATTAATTATCCAGGCTGGAAGCAGCCGTATTGTTGAGATTGTCAGCAGAATCTCGGCGCTCGAGCGAGCTGGTCACCTGCGTACTGCCATGGAGGAAGCTTACTTTGCACTGGATATTGCGCCGACTTACCTGCCATTACACATGCAAATGGCAGGTTTACTGCTGAGTCAGGGGCAGGTCCAGGAAGCCATTGAGAAGCTGCTCATTGTGGCAAATTCATACAAACTGCGCGGGGAACTAAGTCGGGCTATCGATATCTACCACCAAGTGATAAAGCTGACTCCCTTTGACTTAGCACCGCGAAATTCATTAATCCAGCTATTGATTTCTCATGGTCAGGTTGAGGAAGCTGTAGAAGAATCTTTGCATATTGCGGAAGTGTATTACAACCTAGCTGACCTGGAGAAGGCCAGAGAGACCTATATTGAAGCCTATAACCTGGCGCAACAAGTTAACATCGATAGGTTGCAGCGCGTTAATATCCTGCACCAAATTGCGGATGTTGACCTGCAGAGTCTGGACTGGCGCCAGGCGATACAGGTATATGAGCAGATTCGGACGATTCGACCTGATGATGAGAAAGCCCGTTATCGGCTGGTTGAGCTTAATGCTCGTCTTGGGCAAGAGCAGAAATCCATAGAAGAGATCGATAACTATCTATCATACCTGGTTAAATCAGGTTCCAAGGAACGGATGACCGCCTTTTTAGAAGGCCTTGCGCGCGATTATCCTGAACGAATGGCAATACGACAACGCCTGGCTAATTTTTACAAGCAGCAAGGCCGGCTATCCGATGCTATAAGCGAGTTGGACGCCATGGGCGAATTGCTGGTCGAATCAGGGAAAGTCTCAGAGGCAGTGAAAATTATCGAAGCGATACTGGCATTAAACCCACCAAAAGCCAACGATTATCAGACATTGTTAGAACAACTAAGAAGGGGAATTTAATTTAGAGCGCCAACCAAAAATCAATACCAAATGCGGAAGGAAGTTGCTGTTTGAGTCTGGAAACCATTGTAGGTGACGGTAGCAACTATCTCTACAGGACCAACCGGTTGGTTAGAGTAAGAAATCGTGTGTGTAAGGATACCCATCCCGTTGGTCAAATCACCTATGATTAGCTGCTCCTTGGTTTTGGAAGGCCAGGTTATTGTGAGTGTGACTTCCGCATCTGAGAGAGGTAAAGGCCTCTGGTCTTGAACAATGATATAGATTGTTTGTGAACCGCTTTGAGGTAACACAGCTTGCTGCACAAAGGCACGCGCCCGAACGCCCAGGACTGTCTGAACCATTGGATTAAGCCTTGATTCTGGACCGGGAACAGGCCTTAAGTGTTTTGGATTTTCGCGTATGAAGTAAAAATATTGGTAACCGAGGTTGGTGAGAGTCACCCGTTTGCCGGGTGGTAACTCAGGATGCCATTCGAAACGGGCGCGTTGGAAATACTGGACGATTAACCCATCCTGAATTTCAAAGTTTGAGATGGGATAGCCAAATTGGGCGGCGCCTCCATTGGCCTCAAAAAAATCCAAGAAGGCGTAACAGATTTGTTTCCCACTTTCTACAAATACCTGGCAGGCGGGTAGATTGGCGGAAGGCTTTAACTCTTGTCCGGGCGTATAGATCAGTTCACCAAGCAGGGTAATTTTGACGCGGAATTCAGCGGGGTTGTCAGGCACTAATTCAAAGCGGGCGCGTTCAAAATACTGCACATATCGCCCACCAGTGGCTTCCTGGTAGGCTTCGGTTATGGGGTTGCCGTAGACTTTGGCAGGATCAGGCGCGCTTTCATAGGTGGCAAGAAACTCCCCAACAACCCAGTGTCCAGTTTCGGGGAAATACCTCTGATCGCTAGCCAGTTGGAGCGAACTCTGCGCTACAGTTGGTATCCAGCCCTGGCCCACGACAACAATAACGGCTAGAAAAAGCAGATATCTGTGGACCTTCATATGCACAAGATGATTATATGCAAAAATCTCATTAATTACAATAGCCTATGCAGGTTAATTTTCTTCTTAAGTAACCAAATGCATTGATAACTGGTCAGTACAGGGCAAAATCAGGTCTGCACCGCTGTGCTTGAGTTCGTATTCCTCCCCAAATCCACACAGGACGCCAACACTCTGCGCCCCCGCAGCCCTGGCAGCCTGAATATCTACAGTAGTATCGCCAATCATCAGGCAGTTTTCTGGTTGTAGGCGCATTTGACGGGCAGCCCAGAGGATGGGGTCAGGAAATGGTTTTGTCCGTTTACAGGTTTGAGCTGTAACAACGCAGGTGAAATAGTCTTGCAATCCAAAGTGTTCAATGAATTGCATAGTTAAGCGTTCGCCTCTTGCACTTACGATCGACATCGGATAAGCAGGCTTCAATAACTCGAGCATTTCCTTTATACCTGGAAGCAGGCTGAAGGAACTGGAATTTTTCCCCTGCGAAAAATGGTAAATGATATCTGAGATTTTTGCTAATATGCCGTCAATCCCAAGCCGATCCGAGAGACCGAGTAAGTAATTGCCCGGAGTCTCAGAAGCCATAACAATCCGGCGAGCGACTGCATGGTGGTCACCCTGGTGGAATAGAATTCTAAATGGTTTTAACTTCTTGGCAAGGCTGGCAACAAACTGGTCATCCGTATCGCGCAATGTACCATCTACATCGAAACATAATCCTTGAATACGATTGATGTCCAGAGTCATGGGTTTTTAGCGGAAAATAATAATAACCCCGAGAATGTTTACAACGCTAAGACACAAACATGACACAATAATCAGTGTCAGGCAGGAAAGCAGGTATCTTTGTCCACGATTTGCCATTGCTCGCATTGTAACCGCCTTTGAGGGAAAGGGCAACAAACTGCAAATGTGATAGGTTTTAGTACAGTCGGTTATTGTCTTTGGATGAACAGCCTGGGTTTGTGCTGCCGATTTTTCGTTAGAGACATGTACCGCTCAAGGAAATGCTTGTAGTAGAATACAGGAGATAAGCCAGGCCATAAAAGGGATCAATTCCTGTATCGTGACCACATAAAAAGCAGTGAAATGAAACCCATTCGATTTATCGAGGAGCAGGTCGAAGTGATGTTTCGTGAGGCTCCTCTCCTGGAAAAGAAACCGGGATGTCCAGATGGTTTTAATTGGAGAGGTGAGATATTTCAAATCACGGAGGTGCTCGCAGAGTGGCATGATTATGGTCGTCGAGGTCGTTATGCTCGTAATATGCGAGAAACCCATGCCTCAACAGCGGAAAGACGCGGTTCCTGGGGGGTTGGTAAGGATTACTATCGGGTAAACACGAATGCACAGAGGGTTTTCGACCTGTACTATGATCGCGCTCCAAGAAGTGTTGATCATAGAAAAGGTAACTGGTTTTTGTTCCAGGAACTAGAAACTTAGTTAAGCACAGTCCACATTTTATCCAATACCCTTCTCATGACGGTTCAGATCATTTTACTCTTGGTAATTCTAAGTACAGCGCTGGTGTTTTTTATGTTTGAGTGGCTATCAGTGGATATTGTAGCCCTGGCCGTATTGCTGGCGCTGGTGCTCTTCCGGCTTATCCCTTTGGATCAAGCCTTTATCAGTTTTGGCAGTGATACGGTAGTACTTATCCTGGGCTTATTGATTCTCACAGCTACCCTAACAAGAACAGGTGTGGTGGAAATCATAGGCGGAGTGTTGCTGAAACGGTTGCGCGGTGATCCGAATAGATTGCTGTGGATGGTGATGGGATCGGCTGCTGGGATGAGCGCGTTTATGAGTAATACCGCTGCAGCTGCCTTCTTTGTGCCGATTGTAATGGGATTGACAAAGCGCTTGAAAATCAACGCTTCATTATTATTGATGCCGCTGGCTTTTGCAGCGATTCTTGCAAGTTCTGTAACGCTGGTAGGCACTTCAACGAATATTGTCGTTAGTGGCATATTGACTCAATATGGTTTGCCTCCCATAAGTATGTTTGAGCTAACCCCAATTGGACTGCCGATTGTTGTGGCAGGTTTGTTATATATGGTGACCATAGGTGTGCGGATAATACCCCAACGCAATAGCCAGGAAGATCTAACCGTTGAGTACAACCTGCCTTCGTACCTCACAGAAATTTCGATTATGTCAACCTCTCCACTCGTAGGGAAGACTCTATCAGAATCGGGTTTGGGTCGCGATCTGGACATCACCGTCTTACGAATCGTGCGAGATGATGATATATTGCTCGCGCCGCAAGCAGACGAGAGACTAGAGGCGGGTGATGTGCTGTTGGTGGAAGCCAGGCGCGATGAAATTGTTAAGGTAAAAGACGCGGTTGGCATAGGTTTAGCCGATGAATATTCACTAAGCGAGAAAGATTTACAAACCGAAGATATTCAATTAGCTGAAGTAATCCTACTTCCGCGCTCGCCGTTTATTGGTCGACGACCGCGAGTTCTGAAATTGAGAGACCGCTTTGGTTTACAAATCCTAGCTATCAATCGCCACGAGCATACGATTCATCGTAAGATCAGCCAGATTCCGCTTCGCATGGGTGATGTTCTCCTTGTTCAAGGGCCTCATCTTAATATATCCATGTTGGAACGAAATAATACCTTTCGCGTCATTGGTACTTTGGATACAAGCGTACCAGATTTCTCCCGGGCTCGCATGTCAATGGCGATATTTTTAGGGGCGTTACTGTTAGCGACCTTTAATATGGTATCACTACCCGTTGCAGTTTTGGTAGGGGTAGTGCTGGTGTTTTTGACAAACTGTATCACGCCAGAAGAGGCGTACCGAGAAGTTGAATGGAAGGCGATAATACTGATAGGCAGTATGTTGGCTTTTGGAAGCGCGATGGAGTATACGGGTACGGCGCAATATCTTGCCCAGAAGATTGTTCAGATCGTCGGAAATGCAAATCCGATCTGGCTTTTGTCAGCTTTTTTCGGTCTGACGGTACTTTTGACCCAACCCATGTCGAACCAGGCGGCTGCGGTGGTGGTACTGCCTGTTGCCATCCAGACCGCTTTACAGCTCAGTCTAAATCCAAGAACTTTTGCTATCATGATCGCCGTTGCTGCAAGCACTTCATTCATCACACCTTTAGAGCCTGCCTGCCTGATAATTTACGGGTTAGGTCATTATAAATTTTTTGATTTCGTCAAAGTTGGTTCACTGCTTACAATCGTGGTTTTTCTGATTGCCATCTTTTTGGTCCCGATAATATGGCCCCTTATTTGAATTAGAGCTTTGGACCTACTCGGTTAGTATCCAAAGAACGAATCGTTTCCTTGCTCAAAGATGTGCTTTCGGTTAGGATAGTGGATGTATGAGCAACCTTCGAATGGTGGTGTTGATAATTGGTGATACTATCACCTTGGGGTTGGTGACTTTGTACGGATTTGCCAGCCACGACGAGTTAGAAACAGCGGGCTTGCGTTTATTGACAACTTTCTTGCCTCTGGTGTTTGCCTGGATCTTAATTTCGCCGCACCTGGGTTTGTTTGATTCCCAGCGTCTAGAAGAGCCTCGCCAGCTGTGGCGATCATTTTGGGCGATGGTGTTGGCAGCGCCACTGGCCGCCTGGATGAGAGGGGCCTGGTTAAAAACGCCCATCCAGCCAATATTTGTCGTCATTATTGGGGGAATCAGCGCGCTGGCAATTTTAGCATGGCGATCTTTATTTTGGCTCATGTTTTACCGAGCGAGAAACAAACATGGATGAGGTAGCCCTGATCCGGGAAGCCAAAAGTGGGGATTTAGACGCTTTCAACCGGCTGGTTCTAGCTTACCAGGATGTTGTGTATGCACAAGCATTCCGAATGATGGGTGAGTCAGAAGCAGCTGCTGATGCGACGCAAGAAGCATTCATCTCCGCATTTCGCTATATGGGCAATTTTCGAGGGGGTTCATTTCGGGCATGGTTACTGCGGATTGTCACGAATGCCTGCTATGACGAGCATCGCAGGCGCAAGCGCCGACCAACGACACCATTGCAACCATTAGACAGTGAAGAAGAGGAGATCGAATCACCGCAATGGCTGGCCGATGATGATGAACTCCCCGAGGAGACGGCCGAGCGTCAAGAACTAAGCACTGCCATTCAGAGGTGCCTGGATGATCTGCCGGAAGATTTCCGAGCGATAGTCATCCTTGTAGATTTGCAATCTCTGAATTACAAGGAAGCCGCCAGGGTGATAAATAAACCGGTTGGAACAGTTAAAAGCCGGTTGGCACGCGCCCGTATGCGCATGCGCGATTGTCTGCAAGACGTATGGGAACTTTTACCTGCTCAATTTCGTCTGGTAGGTGAGGAAACACCATGACAGAGAATATCACCGGGCGCGAGTGGGAGGTGTTATCAGCTTATTTGGATGGAGAACTCAATCCAAGAGAGAGAATTCGACTGGAACAAAAGCTCCAGGAGAGATCTTATTTACAAGCTGCTCTAACCGAATTACAAAAAACGCGCAGATTATTGCGTGCCCAGCCAACAATACGCTCCCCCCGCAATTTCACTTTAACACCTGAGATGACAGGCACACGCCCGGGAAAGCGCAGTGCCTACAGTTTATTTAATTCAATGCGCCTGGCATCATCGTTAGCGACTGTGCTGTTTGTGATGATTGTGCTTGGGGATGTGTTTCTTGGAAGCCAGGCAGGCAGGAGCGTGCCAATGATGGCAGATTCGCAGGCATTACAGGAACTTACCCAGCCTATGGAAGAAGCCGCAGTTGAAGAGGCACCTGCTATTGCCCAGGAAAGTATGGAGCCACCCC
>CP070639.1:967997-980007 GCA_020354045.1 Anaerolineales bacterium
AAAAAATACTGTCACTTGGGAGATTGTACTTTTCCATGGGGAGGGATTTTTGATGTGTACCTGTATGAAAACCTAGCATACATAGCTAATTATGAAGCTGGTCTGCGAGTATTGGATGTGAGTGATCCAGCCAATCCTGTTGAGGTGGGCTACTTTGATACCCCGGGAGAACTTTATGAAGTCTATGCAGTTCGGCACAAGATATATGCTGGTGGCTATGAAAGCGGGTTTTTTATATTTTCATACTGGACGGATGAGATATTCCTGCCTATCGTCACGCGCTAAGTGTGAGGATTACGGCTACCAGTCCTGCACGGACTGTTAGTCGTGTACAACCTCATTTAGTGCTTGTAAAGGTGAGGCACTGGGGAATCACCTCCCACCACAAAGAAATTTTGAGGGGCTGCCCTTCTTTTTGGATAGCCCCTGATTTTTTACATGCCCATATATAAAATCATCCACAAGCAAATGCTGGTGTGCACTTAAGATTAGTGAGCCAAAAAAAAAACGAATATATCTCCATGTTCCAACAACAATTTACTTAATCCATTGCCTTGTTAGGGATACTTCTGTATACTAGTGATATAAATACGCGCATATTCCAACAGAGCTTGATCAATGGTCTTAAAACTCCTGCAAAGTATTCCTCTCTTCCAGTCACTGCCCGCGAGCGAAGTCTCATATCTTGCTGAAACCTTAGCTCAGCGCGCTTATCAAGCCGGCTCGCTGATCGTTCGTGAAGGGCATCCAGCCAGTCGATTCCATATCCTAATTAAAGGTCAAATAGAGATCATCAAGGCCATTGACACCAAGGATGAGCGCTTGTTGGCTGTGCGCAAGGAAGGCACCTTTATTGGTGAGATGGGTTTATTGAGCGAACAGGGCCTGCATACCGCGACTGTGCGAGCATTAACAAATATCAACGCACTAGAAATGTCTCAGGAGGAATTCGATGCTTTATTGCACCGCCACCCCTCCCTGGGTTATGCAATGGTACGTACGCTTAGTAAACGATTGGACCATTCTGAAAACCTGACTATCCGTGATTTGCGCCGTAAGAATCGAGAATTGATGCAAGCTTATAAGGAATTGGAGGCAGCTCAGGCAGCTCTGATTGAAAAAAAGCGGCTGGAGCGTGAATTAGAAGTCGCTCGAGATATTCAAAGCAGTATCTTGCCTCACAAACTACCCAAGCGTAGTGGTTTCGATTTTGGAGCGTTAATGGTGCCAATGAGTGCAGTTGGAGGGGATTTTTACGATTTTATCCATCTTGGTAATAATCGACTAGGGATCGCTATCGGTGATGTCTCCGATCATGGTGTGCCAGCCGCCTTATTTATGGCCATGACTGTTACTTTGTTACGTGCCGAAGCACGAAGAGCAGTTTCTCTCCCACCTCGGGAGGTCTTATTGAACATCAACCGGCAGCTGCTTGAAATGAACGAAATGGGGGTATATGTTACCATCCTTTATGGCGAACTGAATTACCAGACGCGGGTGTTCAGCTATGTACGTGCTGGACACGAGCTTCCTATTCTGTGCGATCCCCACGGAAAATTGGCTATGATCCCAAAAGGACAAGGTCAATTAATAGGAATATTAGAGGCGCCTGCCTTAGATCAAAATTATATCCAGCTGTCATCTGGAAGTACGCTGTTGCTTTACACTGACGGGGTCAAAGAGGCCATAAATTCTGAAGAGAAATTGTATGGAGCCCAGCGAATTGTTGATGATGTGGTAGATTTGAGTAAAAGTCCTGCCCAGGAGATATGTAAGCAAATCCTGGAACGAGTTTCATCCTATCGTGGCCACAACAACCAACAAGACGATATTACCATTGTGACAGTGCAAGTACATGATTGAATAGCCTTCATCTGACGCCTGAGGGCTCTTTGTTTTGAGATCTCATTTACTTTGTAGTAGCTTTTCCACCGTCTCCAGCCCTTCTTGGAAAGTATTTCCCAGAAATACTCCCCTCATCCTTTGACGCCACTCTGGCTTATTTACAAATACTCGACCACTATAAGCAATAATAGGCTTGTCTTTTTTTGCGATACCGGGCATTTTCTCTTGCCATTCACTCAATTTGCTGGCACTATTTTCTGTCATTGCTACCATGATTACCATCGCAGGATCCAATTCGCCCACAAATTCCGCTAAATCATCCAGTGGAACTGCCTGTCCAAGGTAAGCAACTGGGTAGCGTCTACGCCGAAGCAAAGCGCCCATGATTAACAAGCTACCTTCATGCCATTCATCAGGTCCGCATGCCAATATAATGGGTTTGATAGGCAACGGAGGTGGACCGCTTAACATCCACATCAAAAGACGATGTCGCAAATAGTTGGTTGTCATATGCTCCGTAGCAATATAAATATTGCCTTGCTCCCAAAGGTCACCCATCCGAGCAATCGTGGGTGCAACCAACTCAAGGATAATATCTTCAGGTGTAAAAACAGATAATGCATCTGTAATAATTCGATCAGCACGAGACGTATCGCGTTCTATTAACGCTTCTACTAACCTTGAGCGATATTGCTCAAAAATACCACCAGGTACTTTTTGAAACCGTTCTTCAACTGTTTCCAAAGTATCTTTTCCAGTCTGAACCACATGACCGGTATGTTCCTGATGACGGAGCGCATTAATAGATTGTGCGGTTTGCATTCCCTCATCAATGCGTTTTTTAACCCACTGCAACCGGATAATATCCCGCTCTGAATATAGTCGATGACCACCACTGGTGCGGCTGGCTTCCGGAAAATCATAACGTCGCTCCCAGGCGCGCAGTGTTGCCATGGATATACCAGTCATGCGCGCTACAACGCCGATGTTGTAGAGTGGTTCATCATTCGCTAACTGCACTTCGGGTAACAGGTTCATCATAACTTCCTCTGTTGTCAAACTATTGTTTCATAAAATTTACCACTAATAGCTTGATTTGTCAATATAATTCTACATTATTTATACAATACATTGACATTCTCGAGAAACAAGGATATAATAATTTTCTAAATACATCGATTTAGTAATTTGATGGAGGTGAAAGATGCGCGTAATTATTACTGGAGGTACTGGCTTTGTTGGTTCAGCTCTGGCAAAATCATTGATTTCTGATGGGCATCAAGTAATCTCGCTCAGCAGGAACCCAGAAAAACCTCATAAACTCCCTGCAGAAGTGCAGGTGGTCAAGTGGGATGCTCGTACAGACGCTGGATGGGGGCCTCTGGTGAACAATACAGATGCAATCGTTAACCTAGCAGGCGAATATATCGGTGGACGCAACCTCTGGGAACTGGTGGTTAAACGCTGGACTCCAGAACGCAAACGAGTCATTCTAGAAAGTCGATTGAACGCCGCCCAGGCAGTCTTGCAAGCGATCCAGAGAGCCGATAAAAAACCCCAGGTCTTAATACAAGCCTCCGCAGTGGGGTACTATGGAGATCGTGGTGACGAGATCTTGACTGAAAATTCACCCCCTGGCCCTGGATTTTTACCAGGCGTCGTCCAAAAATGGGAGGCTTCCACAGCAGATGCAGAAAGCATGGGGGTGCGCAGGGCAATAATTCGCTCCCCAGGTATATTTTTAAGCCTTGATGGAGGCGCTTTCCCATTTCTGGTCATCCCGTTCAAGCTATTTACGGGCGGTCCAATTGGAAGCGGAAAACAATGGTTCTCGTGGGTGCATTTGCAGGATGAGGTGAGAGCCATTCGCTTCTTGATTGATAACCCAGAAGCGAGTGGAGCATTCAACCTGGCTGCACCTGGCACGACAACCAATGCGACCTTTAATCGAACTCTTGGCAAAGTATTAAATCGCCCATACTGGCTGCCTCTACCAGTCTTCTTTTTTAAGATAGCCTTTGGAGAACAAGCAGAAATCATCCTTTCCAGCCAGCGTCAGGTGCCTGAACGCCTCCAAGCACTGGGATTCAAGTTCGATTTTCCTGAAGTCAAGACGGCTCTAAATGACATATTTAATAAATAAGCTCAATTCGATAAGCGCCTAACAACATGATATTTCACCACAAGGTAACTGTCAACGCCTCTCTGCATAAGGTATCCCAATTTCATCAAGACTCATCCAATATGAGCAAAATAACCCCTCCGCCAATCTTGGTGAGCATAAAGTACGCGCCCAACCCAATTTTCGAGGGAGCAGAGATGCAGTTTACATTATGGTTCGGTTTCATTCCTTTACATTGGCATGCTCGTTTTGAGGATCTGTCTCCCAATGGTTTCATCGACCGTCAACTCACCGGGCCCTATAAAACCTGGGTTCACAAGCACACATATCATGACATCGGTCTGGGTAAAACAGAGATAATCGATGAAATCCATGCCGAATTTAAGTCAGGCCTATGGTGGAGGTTGATTGGAAGGCTCCTGTGGGCTGGAATGCCCGTCTTATTCGCATATCGTGCCTGGAAAACCAGGCGTGAGCTAGAAAGTAAAATTCAGTGAATACACGCTGCGGATACGATCAAATTCATAATTTTATCTATGCGAGCAGATAAAACACCTCGGGTTGTCGTCATTGGAGCAGGCATCGGAGGCTTGACGGCTGCAGCTGTCTTGGCGAAAGCTGGACTGGACGTAACAGTGCTGGAGGCTCATGTATACCCGGGTGGCTGCGCAGGTACTTTTTACCATCAGGGGTATCGCTTTGACGCTGGTGCAACTTTAGCTGGCGGATTCTACCCGGATGGACCCATGTCTCTGCTCGCTGAAATTCTCGGCATTGAGCATTGGTCAGATAGAAAAGCCGAACCAGCGATGACTGTCCATTTACCCGGAGGTTTTTCTCTCGAACGCCGCAGTGACAATCTACACAGGGAAGAATATCTTAACAGTTTCGGCCTATCCTCGGACAAATTTTGGCAATGGCAAGAAAACACTGCTGATCTGCTCTGGGAGCTTGCATTAAATTTGCCATCCTGGCCGCCTCAAAATCTGCGACAACTTTTGAGTCTGGGTCGATCTGGATACTCATGGCTGCGTAATTCCATTGAAGAAAGGTCTGGCGCACAAGGTATACGGGCCTTACTCAGCGTAGCATTCGACGCCTTTAAGCCAGTTTCAGCTCGCCTTCCTAAAAATAATGAGCTACTACGCTTATTTGTTGACGCTCAATTATTAATTTCTGCCCAGACCACTAGTCAGTCTGCAAATGCACTTTTCAGTGCAGCAGCTTTAGATCTACCGCGCAGGGGTGTCGTCCACTTGGAAGGTGGCATAGGTACAATCGCTCAGAAGTTAGCGCAGGCATTGCGCCATCATGGTGGCAGCCTGCACTACCGGAGTGAAGTTCTCCGGGTCATCATAGAAAAAGACAAGATCATAGGGGTGGAAACCAAACGTGGTAATAGCCATCCTGCGGACATTGTCATAGCCAATCTACCACCTTGGAACATTGCCAAGCTCCTTGGAAATAACCATATTGAGAAGTTGGGAAACCTGTCTGTTCATCCAAATGAGGGTTGGGGGGCGTTTATGGTTTACGTTGGCCTTGATAATTCAGCTGTGCCAGATGCCTACCCTCTACACCATCAAGTCGTTAGAAAGCGACCACTTGGCGAAGGGAACACCGTATTTCTCTCGCTAAGTCCCGATTGGGATTTTCAACGTGCTCCGCGGGATCATCGCGCCATGACAATCAGTACTCACACGGATTTGAAGAAATGGTGGCACCTGTTTGAAACTGATCCCGCCGCATATGAATCCCGAAAACAACAATATGTAGACAGGATTCTGGAGGCAGCTGAGGTTGCATTACCAGGGCTTCGAGAGGCTGCCAGAATGATTCTTCCTGGCACACCTATCACCTTTCAAAGGTTCACTCGCCGGCACATGGGCTGGGTGGGAGGCTTTCCACAAACCAATTTGCTGAAATATTGGGGGCCAAGACTGTCGCGTAACATTTGGATGGTTGGAGACAGCATTTTTCCAGGTCAGTCAATTGCCGCAACCGCCTTGGGGGGCCTGCGCGTAGCCCGAGATATGCTCAGCGAATTGGGTCAATCAGATAATATCCTGGCTAAACTCCCGCGTAGATCTGAGTTGAACCGCCAGAAAAACCTAATAACGAATTTACATGAACCAGGTCAATCTTGACTTCATAGACTTCCCATGAAAAACATTATTTGGTGGATACGCAGAGATTTACGCCTCAAAGATAACTGGTCCCTCCGCGCAGCAGCCACACAAGGCGCACAAGTATTGCCAGTATTTATTCTCGATCCACGTATCTTAGACTCACCAAGAACGGGAGCAAAGCGCTTAAATTTTCTCCTCGGAGGTCTAAATGCGTTGAGGAGCAGTCTGGAAAAACTGGGTGGTAAGCTGATAATCCGCAGTGGACATCCAGAGCAAGTTTTAAAGATTCTCCTGGAAGAATCTGGCGCAGAGATGATCTTTGCAGAGGCTGACACCACACCTTTTGCTCGAAAGCGGGACGAAAGTATCGCAAAGCTTCTACCGATAAAGTATTTTGGTTCTCCCGCAATACAACCTCCTGGAAGCATTCTAAAATCGGATGGTACGCCTTACACTGTATTCACACCCTTCAGCAAAGCATGGAAATCACAAACTGCAATTCTTGAAAACGACACTTTCTTGACCCGTGAGAAGCTCACTTTCTACACAGATATTACCAGCGAAGATGTTCCACCGCACTCTTTTGCTGAAGGCGCAGATTCATTTGTTCCAGGTGAAGATATTGCCCTTCAGCGGCTTCGCTATTTTCTTGCAGACGACAATTCCAATATCTATAGCTACGCAGACAATCGCAATCGTCTTGACCTGGACGGCACATCCAGACTCTCGCCATACATTCGCTTTGGGATGGTTTCACCGCATTATCTGGCACATCTTGCGGTCAAGACAATTGAAAATGCACCAGATAATACTGCACAGAAAGGAGCAGAAACCTGGCTGAATGAACTAATCTGGCGTGACTTTTACATACATATCCTGTATCACTTCCCGCGTGTCCGGAAGCGCAATTTCCGGTTGGAAAATGTTCGCTGGGAGAATAACAAAGATAATTTTGAAGCCTGGTGTAATGCACAAACCGGATATCCTGTCATTGATGCGGCCATCCGCCAGCTGACACAAACAGGCTGGATGCACAATCGGGCCAGAATGATTGTCGCATCCTTCCTCACTAAGGATCTCTTGATCGATTGGCGCTGGGGGGAACATTTCTTCATGCAGCATCTCATTGATGGAGACCCATCTTCAAATAATGGTGGTTGGCAATGGACCGCTGGTACCGGCACGGACGCTGCACCTTATTTCCGCATTTTCAACCCTGTCACGCAAGCCAAAAAATTCGATCCATTTGGTAATTTCGTACGCAAATGGATCCCTGAATTATTTTCTGTCCCCACTGAATACATACACAGCCCATGGGAATTATCCTTGCAGCAACAAAAAACGATCGATGTTAAAATTGGCGAAACCTACCCAGCCCCAATTATCGATCATGCCTGGGCTCGTGAGAGAGTATTATCTGTGTTCGCGCAGGCAAAATAATATCGCGGTTTCACTGGAGGCCTTGATGCTGACTATTGAAAAAATTGACACCAGGGATAAATCTCAGGTGCGGCGTTTCGTTACTCTGCCATATCGGCTTTATAAAGATCATTCTCAATGGGTTCCAGCATTATTTATCGATGCAGAGATACAACTGAATCGAGAGAAACATCCCTTCTATGAACATTCAGATGCAGATTTTTTTATCGCCGTACGTGACTCACAAGTTGTTGGAAGGGTCGCTGCTCTTGAAAACCGCAGATATAACCAGTATCACGACACTAGACAGGCTCAATTCTATCTATTTGAGTGCCTCAATGACGAGGAGACTGCTCAGGCATTATTTGAGCGCGTATTTGACTGGGCGCATAGGCGCGGTTTGAATCAGGTGGTTGGTCCGAAAGGGTTTGGGGCTTTGGATGGATACGGAATTCTCGTGGAGGGTTATGAGTATCGACAGGCCATGACAATGATGAATTACAACTATCCTTATTACCCAAAACTGGTTGAAAGTCTGGGGTTTACCAAACTCGTTGACTTTGTTTCGTGCTACCTGGGAGTAGATACATTTCGTTTGCCAGAGCGAATCCACAGCATTGCTGATCGAGTACAGCAGAGAGGTAGCCTAAAAGTTCAACGCTTTAGAACCAAAGCGGAGCTAAAAGCCTGGGCCAATCGCATTGGCCAAGCCTACAATAAAGCTTTTGTAAACAACTGGGAATATTACCCTCTTACAGATAACGAAATCAATTTTCTCTTGCAAAACATTCTTACCGTTGCAGATCCAAGGCTTATCAAGGTCATCACGCATCATGACGAGGCGGTTGGCTTCCTGTTTGGATTTCCAGATTTATCTGCTGCACTTCAACGCGCCAAAGGACGCTTGCTTCCATTTGGGATACTCGACCTTCTCTTAGAAATGAAGCGCACAAAGTGGCTGGCTTTAAACGGGGCTGGAATTTTGCCAGATCATCAGGGGCGAGGTGGTAACGCTTTACTCTACTCTGAGATGGAAAAAACCATCAGGGAATTCAATTATCAGCACGCCGACCTGACTCAGGTAGCCGAATCGGCGGTACAGATGCGTAAAGACCTCGAAAATATTGGTGGAAAAGCCTATAAGAATCACCGCGTTTTCAAAAAAGATATTTAATGCGTAAATATTGAGTTCCTAACTCCCATTTATAATTAACCTGTATTACTATAATATACAATACCTTGACATTATTTATACATCATGGTATAGTAATGTATATGAGCGATTTAAATCCCAGCCAGTTGCACGTGAGATACTTGGATGGTTACGAAAATAAAGAAAGTCTGGTAACACCCCGCTGCTATACATTGACACACTCAGACACAACGGGGGAGTTGTTTTTGACCATTGGCAGAACATTTAACCAAAAACAGGTATCTGGTATCTATACACGCTTGATGCGCGACGAAGTCCTGGCTGAATGGAAAGTTAACATGGAGAAACCCTCGCTGTATGTTCATTGCCACGTCAGTGGTGGAGTGGTTATTGGCAATGCCCATTGGCGTTACAACATTTTCAAGCAGCATATGCGCATGGTGCTGGAAGCCTTTTACTACGGAGACCTGGAGCTAATACAACGGCTTCCAGAACTTGATCAGGCACCTGTCCAGGTTCACTTCCACGCCAGGCAGAAACGATTGAACAAAGTTGAGGATTATGGGGTATTTTCAAATTATCAGGTTATGTTAGACAAGAGTTAAAATTCGATTCTCGGGTGTATGAATCCTTTCTTACATATAGGAGTGACAAATGACAAGGATACAATTAGATAAACCAGCTCCAGACTTCATACTGGATGATTTCACTGGCAGGTTAGTTAGGTTGTCGTCTTTTCAAGGCGTGAAAAACGTGTTGTTAGTCTTCAACCGTGGATTTGCTTGACCATTTTGCCAGAGGCATATGGCGCAGTTGCGCCGTGATTACCACCAATTTGCAGAAAGAGATACTGAAGTAATCGTCGTTGGACCAGAAGGTAATAATCAATTCAATGCCTATTGGAGTATCTTAGACAACCCATTCATAGGGATTCCCGATCCAAAACATACAGTACTTAAACTCTATGGACAGGAAGTTGACCTTTTTAAGCTTGGTCGCATGCCCGCTCAGGTGCTGATTGACAAACACGGCATAGCGAGATTTGTGCATTACGGTAATTCAATGTCAGACATTCCAGGCACTCAGGAAATGATAGAGCTTGTGGAAGATATCAATAACGAAACAGAAACAAGCTTAGAATTTGCGTAAATCAGCAATTATAAAATCAGGCTATAAACATTAGCGAGTATTATCTTGTTTAAAGGCTGTCTAATAAGAGTAGTGACTTATTAGACAGCCTTTTGGTTTAACTGCCTAAGATGCTGCTGCTCAACCTAACAATACTGGTGGGTTTAAACTCGCCTGAGACAATGCGGGGAGTTTTTGTAATGATAGAATTACATATTGCTCCTACATGTTTTTACTAACGTACTCTATATCTGGGGATAATTGCAGGAGAGATCATACATGTACGAAAGCATGACACTAAAACAGCTTCTGGCAGAACCGCAAGATATTGAAGAATTAAACATCCCACAGAGTATTGTCATTGATTTAATTCTCAAGTTGCTCTTCAACGAAGGAAATGTAGCTCTGAGTAGGTTTGTTGAGGTGTTAAAAATTTCCAGTCGGATTATAGATTCCATCCTGCTTTGGATGCAAAAAGAGCATCTGGCAGAGGTATCGAAAGCCAGCTCCGAAATCGGTCGCCTGGGTTATGTTTATACGCTCACGGATGCAGGGCAGGTCAGAGCGCGGGACGCTCTCGAGAGAAGCCAATACATTGGACCAGTCCCGATTTCGATAAATGCCTATCAACGTGGTATCGAGCTACAGACAATCCAAAAAAGAACCGTGCCTTCTTTGCAGGTTAAGAACGCCTTGCATCACCTAGTATTACCCGATAATTTTCATCGCCGTATTGGACCTGCGATAAATTCTGGTTCTTCTTTATTCTTGTATGGTCCACCTGGAAATGGCAAGACAACCATAGCAGAGACGATTGCAAAGCTCATCAGCGGGACGGATCCAATCTGGCTACCGTATGCCTTAACGGCTGGAGGTTATATAATCCAGATTCATGACAGATTAGTACACAAGCATATTCCCCAAGAGACAAAACGCAGTAACGAACTGGGTCGGATTGATCAACGCTGGGGACAGTTCTACCGTCCTTCTGTCATGGTTGGTGGTGAATTAAAAATGGACGCGTTGGATTTGCGCTATGATCCCATTGGAAAGTTTTACGAGGCTCCGCTTCAACTAAAAGCTAACGGCGGTATGTTTCTGATTGACGACTTCGGCAGGCAGCAAATTCGACCCGGGGATTTATTAAATCGCTGGATTGTTCCGTTAGAGGACGAGGTGGATTTTTTACGCCTCCATAGCGGCCAAACCATTGTCGTCCCTTTCCGTATGCTCATTGTTTTCAGCACAAACCTCGATCCCATGGAACTCGTAGACGATGCGTTCCTAAGGCGTATACAGATGAAGGTTGAGGTTGCCTCCCCGGATGAAAAAATCTATTATCAAATTTTTGTCAATGAATGTAAACGTTATAACTTACCTTTCGATCGCCATTCTTTCCTATATTTGTTGCAAACATGGTATCGCCAAGAAAACCGAAATTTACAAGCCGTACACCCACGCGATTTAATCCGCACTGTTGTTTCTTTATGTGAATATGATTCTCTCACCCCCCAGCTCACTCAAGAACTCATTGACGATGCTTGCCACCTCTACTTTGTATCAAGAACATAAGTACAACCGCACAAGAAAATCTTTTAATATCCAAGCAATAACTTATATCAATTTACTCGCCCCCCTAATTATCGCTCCTTCAATTTGATAACCCATGCCTAAATTATCGGATATTTTTATCGCCCTGAAATTTTGGGGATTCAAGAACACCTTGCGTACAATCCGATATACCTTTTACAGAGATTGGCTCAACTGGAGTTATTCTAGGCAAATTCCACTCCATAAGCCACAAACTGCGGGAGACATTGTAGAGATCAAATCACAGCCAAGTGGCGTGCAGCAAATAATTTTCACAAATTTCCAACTGCAGATCCAGTTTCTGACCCAAAGGTTAGTTCGTGTCAGATGGCAAAGTCACGCTGGGGCACGCAAGGAGCCTGTTCCATATGCAATCGCTAAGACAAAATGGCCCCCAATCACAATTGAGCATAGATCAATTCTCAATGGTGAACTATTTATTAGCGAACAAATACAAATTTTTATAAGTAAAAAGGGTGATTTATTATTTCTCAATCCGGGTGGGCACGTTGTACATCGCGATCTATCCCCACAGCTGACCGATAAAGGTTGGCTTCTCCAGTCTAACTTGACCCCAGCAGAGTGTATTTATGGGCTTGGAGAACAGTCTGAGGGCTTAAATTT
>CP070639.1:980107-992104 GCA_020354045.1 Anaerolineales bacterium
ACTTGGTCGATTGACCTATATATATTTAAACCGTGAAAATAAGATGCCGAAGAAACCCTTTGTAAATCGTCTTAATGACCTATCACCCAAAGAGTGGATCAAGTTCCAGAAATCCTGGTTCATACACAACCCGCCTCCCCGGCGTAAAGATGTGCTGGTTCACCCCGCCAAGTATCCAGAAACATTAGCTCAGGAGTTTATTGAATTTTTTACCAAACGTGGTCAAGTGGTATTCGATCCCATGGTAGGCACTGGCAGCACGCTGGTAGCCGCCCTCAGATGTGGCAGGCACGCTTATGGTATTGAGCTGAATTCAACTTATGCAGCAATTGCCACCCAAATCGTGGAAGATGAACGTGATAAGCTTGGCAACCAGGCAACAGGAGTAATCACCAGGGTAATCCATGCCGATGCTACACACCTGAAACAAATGTTCCGCCAACAGGATATTCCCGCTATTGATTATGTGATCACCTCACCCCCCTATTGGGATATGCTACATGCCCGTGGTGCAAAGACGCAGCGCAAGCGTCGCGCTTCATCTCAGCTGGATGTGGTTTACTCAGATGATCCAAACGACCTAGGGAATGTGGAAGATTATGATCAGTTCATTCAAAAACTTTCCCGCGTTTATGAAGCTCTCCAGCCAAATTTAAAGCCCAAGGCCTATCTAACCATCATTGTAAAGAATGTCAAAAAAGGTGGTGTGATCTACCCTCTGGCTTGGGATCTGGCAAGACAGCTGGGAAAAATATACACGCTGAAGGATGAAAAAATTTGGGTTCAAGACAATCAACGCCTCTCACCCTTTGGGATGGGCAGCGCCTGGGTCAGCAACACATTTCATCATTACTGTCTTCAATTTAGAAATGATTGATGCAATCCCCTACAAAGATTCGCGAATTTAGTGTACAATTGTTCTGTATATACGGCGAGTGAAACCAGGTTCTGCCCCGCGCGGTGGTCGCCCGGAATTTATAGACAGACCGCTCGTCGAAAAAAGGAGCATCCCATGTACCACACCATTCTTATAGTTGGTAATTTAGGCCGCGATCCGGAGATGCGCTATACTCCAGGAGGTCAGGCGGTGACCAACTTCAATGTCGCCACGAACCGGCAGTATACTGCCTCAGATGGCACTCCCGTGAAGGAGACCATCTGGTTTCGTGTCTCAACCTGGGGGAGAAATGCTGAAACCTGCAACCAGTATTTGCGCAAAGGCAGCAAAGTACTGGTTGAAGGACGCCTGATTCCCGACCAAGCTTCCGGTGGGCCGCGCATCTGGACCCGGCAGGATGGCACACCGGCAGCTTCCTTCGAAATCAGCGCCAATACTGTTCGATTCCTTTCCAGCCGCGGTGAAGTTGAAAGCGATTTGCCGTTTGGAGATGCAGGTGACACGGCTGGTGACGACGACATTCCTTTTTAAACATCTGCTAACTGGTGACCACTGAAAAAAAGGGTCATCAAAACTCGATCGCGCACCTCCCGCGCTCTCTGGCGAGAGCGCGGGCTATGCGCATTGTTTAGCCAAAACGGAGTTTATTATGGCCTCTAACCCCCAAAAACAGCCGCCTCCTCAGCTTCCTCCATTAGAAGTTCCTGGTGATTTGCAGATCGAATATGTCAACCTGGTGCGGATTGCCCATTCTCCCTCCGAGCTGGTTTTCGATTTTGCTCACCTGTTACCGGGAACCACACCTGCCAGGGTCCAGTCTCGTATTATTATGTCCCCTCTGGGTGCCAAATTGTTCTATCGTGCCCTAGCAGAAAATCTATCAAAATATGAAGCTGCGTATGGGGAAATTTCCATCCCCAGTGGCACCTCGCTTGCTGATCAGCTATTCCGCCCACCCGGTCCACCAAATCAACCACCGGAGAAGTAACCTTCATGGAAAATCTGGATTCTATTGCAGAACGTGTGCGTGCCTCTTTCGATGACCGCACCCAAAGGCGCGATCAGGCTTTAGCACACACCCGCACATTGACCCGGCACTGCGCCAACGCCATCCGAGCTGTTCATCGTGATGAAACTGACATTGTTGAGCAGAATTTGGAGCATGCTAGAAATCTGGCTGAGAAATTGAGGGATAATTTGAAAGAGTACCCAGATTTATATCATGCTGGCTATACTCAAGATGCCCTCAAAGAGTACGCGGAAGCATGCATTGTCTTTGCTCTCATCAACCATAAAGACCCTGCCACTCCAGAAGAGCTCGGTATGGAGTATGCCACCTATTTAAGAGGCTTGGCGGAGGCTGTTGGCGAGTTGCGCCGCCGCTGTCTGGACATCCTGCGTCACGGTCATTCTGAAGAAGCCGAGCGCTTGCTGAGCCATATGGACGATATTTACGCTGTCCTGGTAACGATGGACTACCCAGACGCGGTAACAGGCGGCCTGCGGCGCTTGACAGATATCGCTCGCAGCATCAATGAGCGCACGCGTGGAGATATGACCATCAGCCTGCGTCAAGAACGTCTTGAGGCTAGCTTGCACCGATTAGAACACCGCTTAACAGATGAAAACAATCCGAGCTTCTGAGATCGGCTCATACCTGTTCTGCCAGAGAGCCTGGTGGTATCAAAGCCAGGGTTTTCAACCAGATAACCAGGTTGAACTGGCCAGCGGGCAAAGACTGCACGAAAAACACGCTGGGCTGGTAGCCAAGGTTGGCTGTCTACGGGTTCTGGCTTACACGTTCATTGTGATGGGGATATTGTTGATCATCATAAATGCTTCACTGCACTTCTTGAGTTGATATACATCTCCATAACGCTTGGGAAGATTGAACACCGACTGGTATGGTCTGGATAGCAGTTATCTTTCTTATATTAGGTCTGACGCTTTTCTGGCAAGCCGGTCGCCAAAAAAGAGCAAGTGGCTTGCCAGGTGGAAAAATCATTTATACAGATACAAGCACCTGGATGCCCATGCAGGAAGCTCTCTATACCCCAAAGCTGGGACTGACTGGCAAACCAGATTATCTTGTCCGAGATACAAACCAGATCATACCCGTTGAAGTAAAGTCTAATCGAATTACTCATAGCCCATACGACTCACATATTTTTCAGTTGGCAGCTTATTGCTTGCTTGTCGATCAAGTATATGGCGTGCGACCCAAGAGTGGTATATTACATTACCCAACCCGGACGTTTAAAATCGAGTTCACAAACCAACTAGAGCAGTCTACCTTGAATTTATTATCCGAGATGCAAAACCGTGATACCCATAAAACTATCAATCGCTCCCATCAAGAACCCGCTCGGTGCCTGGGTTGTGGTTATCGATCCATTTGTGACCAGAGACTGAAATAATAAGGTCAAATTGACCATAGAGCGATATACCAACTATAATTGCCTTAGTATGTCCACCGAAACACCTACCTTCCGCCATATTGCGGTTGTGGCTCATCCAAAGCTGGAGGATGCTATCCAGGAGTCACAAGAGATCGTGACTCGCCTGCAAGCAGGTGGTTGTTACGCGCATTACTGCTTGCTTTATGACGAAGGTCTAATCCATCGCATCAAATCTGGCGATTTCGACCTGCTCATCGCGTTAGGTGGTGATGGGACGATGTTGCGAGCCGGTCACTTATGCGGACCTTATAGCCTGCCAATTTTAGGTATCAACATGGGACGTTTTGGATTTCTAATGGAAATCCGCCAAAAACAATGGCAAGAAGTCCTCCCGCGGTTATTAGAAGGGGATTTCTGGCTTGAACGACGCATGATGCTGAGTGCTCAACTATTCCGAGGTAGCGCTTCGCTTGGTAAATGGGATGTGCTCAACGAAGTGGTTGTGGGACGCGGGCAGGTAGTAAGACCGGTTCACTTGGTCGCAGAAGTAGATGGCCGTATTCTCACCACCTATGTCGCTGACGCACTGATTGCCTCGACCCCAACCGGTTCCACCGCCTATGCATTGGCTGCAGGTGGTCCAATTTTGCCTCCCGAGATGCGCACCATATTACTCGTTCCGGTTGCACCACACCTATCTATTGATCGGGCCATTGTGCTGGCAGAGGGTTCTTCGGTAAGCATCACGATCCACACGGATCACCTGGCTGTTGTGTGTGTGGACGGGCAGACGCCGCTAGATGTAAAAGACGGCGACAGGATAGATGTGCGTGCTAGTGAACACTTTGTCCAATTTGTGCGCTTCCAGGATCCTGGATATTTTTACAGAAATCTTACTCCCCACATGGAACAAAACCCCTCTACAGGTAATTATCGATGACTGAAGTAGATTCAACCCTTTATTGTTACAGACATCCAGATAAAGCCACAGCTTTGCGCTGTAGTCGCTGCGAGAAACCTATCTGTGCGAGATGCGCTCGCCCTACTCCCACTGGCTATCGTTGTCCAGAATGTGTGCGCAATCAACAAAAAGTCTTTGATACCTCACAATGGTATGACTACCTCCTGGCATCCATAACAGCTGTTATTTTGTCCTTTATAGGTAGTCGTATTGTCCCTCGACTCGGCTTTTTCACCCTTTTTATCGCTCCCATAGCAGGGGTAATCATCGCGGAGGTGGTGCGCGCCATCATTAAGCGCAGACGATCCAAGCGCCTCTTTCAGTTGACTGCGATTGCCACAGCAATTGGGAGCTTGCCGTATTTAATCATATATGTCATGCAAGCCATCTTGTTCTTATCCGAGGGCGGAGTATGGTTGCTGGCAAGCCTGCTGTGGCATGGATTCTACACCTTCACAGTTACTACGACTGTATACTACCGGCTTGCTGGAATAAACATTCGCACCTGAATATTTACCTATGCTAATTGAACTTCGCATTCAAAACTTTGCCATTATCGATCAGCTAGAGCTGCACTTTGATTACGGCTTGATCACATTTACGGGTGAAACCGGAGCAGGTAAATCCATCTTGATTGACGCGGTGGAAACCATTCTGGGTGGGCGTGCCGAATCCACTATGGTACGCAGCGGTGCAGAGACTGCGACAATCGAAGCAGTATTCAAAATCTCTCCACAAATGCACTCGGATATTTTATTGATTTTACAGACTGAAAACTTGCTGGACGATCAAGAATTTCTGACACTCTCCAGGGAAATTCGCGTAACTGGCAGGAATGTAGCCAGGGTGAACGGGCATAGTGTCAGCGCAACGCTACTTCGGGAAATTGGTGAGCATCTGATCGATGTTCACGGACAATCCGAGCATCTCTCCTTGCTGCGGGTAAGTCAGCATCTCGGTCTATTAGATAATTATGCCGGGGTAGAACACCTGCTGCGCCCATATCAAAGCACCTATCATCGCCTGATAGAAGTGCGCAAAGAATTGGCAGAATTGCGTCAAACAGAGCTAGATGCCGCTCGTCGCACAGATGTCCTCAGCTACCAGATTAACGAAATTGAAACCGCTCGTCTTAAAGTTGATGAAGAACACTCTCTAAAGGATGAGAGAAACCGTCTGGCAAATGCCGAGGGTTTGGCGTTACAAACTCAGGAAGCCATATACGCATTGGATGAAGGCACACCAGAAACACCAGCGGTCACTGATCTGTTCGCCCGGGTCGTGCATGCCTTAACCAACCTCGCCCGTCTGGATCCATCACAAACCAGCCTGTTAGAACTGGCGCAAATCATGTCGGAAAACCTTAACGATCTCTCTAGTAACCTGAGATCGTACCAGGAAAGCATCGAATTTAATCCCAAGCGGCTGAACCAGGTAGAAGAACGCTTGAATATGATTTTCAACCTCAAGCGTAAATACGGGGAGTCAATCAAAGAGATATTATCTTTTGCAGAAAATGCCCGCCAGGACCTGGAAAGGATCAGCCACGTTGGAGAGCGCATTAAAGAGTTGGAAAAGGAAGAGGTGGAGCTGCTCTCCAGGCTGAGCGTGGAAGGCCAAGCTCTCTCGCGGTATAGACATGAACAGGCGAATAAATTATCCCAGGCATTAGAATCTGAGCTAGATGATTTGCAGATGTCAAAGACGCAATTCAAAGTAGCCTTTCAGGTGCGCCCCGACTCAGCTGGGGTATCCCTTGATAATGAAGAACGTGTCGCCTTCGATTCAACCGGTCTTGAACAGGTGGAGTTTTTGATTGCTCCAAATCCTGGAGAGGGCTTCAAACCATTGGTCAAGATAGCTTCAGGTGGTGAGACTTCCAGGCTGATGATGGCGCTAAAAAATGTGCTGGCAAAAGCCGACCAGGTTCCTACTTTGATCTTTGATGAAATTGACCAGGGAATCGGGGGTAGGGTTGGCAGAGTAGTGGGCATAAAACTATGGTCTTTGTCGCAACACCACCAGGTTTTGTGTGTAACACACCTGCCCCAACTGGCTGCCTTTGGGAGCATGCATTTCCGTGTCGAAAAACAATTACTGGATGGTCGCACATTAACCAGAGTAGCGCAACTTGATGGAGAGAACCGCATCCTTGAACTTGCCCAAATGCTTGGAGGCGCCAGTGACGGCACAATCCAATCTGCGCGCGAGATCATGCAAGCTGCACGTGATATATCTGTCTCCTGATCCCGTCACCGTTTCTCGATTATGCCGGATATAACTCAAATATCTCGCATGCGCCAACGCCAGCGCATCCGACACCAGCGCAACCCACTTAAGCGTTTTGCTTTTCTGCTCAGTTTACTGGTAAGCTTGATCGCAACAGGGATCTTGCTAATAACAGTCCAGCTCTATTCAGGTATAACTCGTAATTTACCCTCCCTGGATACTCTTCCGTATCTGCTGGAGCCTCCCAATGCCGCTTTATTACAGCCTACCACACTGTACGATCGCACTGGTGAACATATATTATTGAAACTTGACAGCGCGCCTTCAGAGGCTCGTGTTTTCCTGACCACTGATACTTCCCAACCGAATTTCTTACCTACAACGCTAATTTCCGCCACAATAGCAATGCACGATCCAGGTTTCTGGCAGCATGCTGGTTATTTATTGGAAGGTTGGGTAGAGAACAGCTATCCCACAATAGCCCAAAAGATCGTTTCCGACCTGTTGTTATGGCAAGAGCCACCCGGTCTTCAACGGGCTTTACGTGAGCGCTTGCTTGCCGCACAGGCAACGAGTAATTTTGGTCGCGAAAAAATCCTGGCCTGGTTTCTCAATTATTCGAATTTTGGTCACTCAGCTATCGGTGCGGATGCCGCTGCCTTCCTGTACTTTAGAAAACCAGCCTCGAAGCTAAGTCTTGCAGAGGCTGCTGTTCTATCGGCAGTAGCCCAGTCACCAGCACTAAATCCCCTGGACACTCCAGATCTTGCTCAGGAACGAGGGCAACAAGTCATTCAATTAATGTTAAAGTCCGGAATAGTTAACGCACAGCAAGCTCAGAATGCAATGCAGTCCCAGTTAAATTTCGTGTCTGAGCTCCCGGAGTCACAAAACACTGCTCCTGCTTTCACCAACCTGGTTTTGCAACAACTAAGTAGCATTATTGAACCCGCTTTGCTGGCTCGTGGAGGCTTCCGCATCACGACTACACTGGATTTTGACTTACAGCGCCAGGCAGACTGCACTGCTGCTGTGCACCTGGCTCGCTTTAAGGCTGCTAACAACCCAGATCCCGTATTTAATTACGATTGCGCCGCTGCCAGGTTGCTGGCAACCATTCCTCAGGCTGGAGTCCAATCAGCGCCAGATTTGGCTCTCAATCTGGTAATACTAGACCCCACATCTGGGCATATACTTGCCCTGATAGGAGAACCCACACCCGGGCTGGACCCCACCAACATGCCCGGTCATCCCCCAGGTACGCTTCTCACGCCGCTCATATATTTAACTGGATTTACACGCGGTTTCAGTCCGGCTTCTTTGCTTTGGGATATTCCTAGCAATTTGCCATCCAACCTGTCAACTGAAATTGACTTCCATGGACCACAGAGATTACGGATGGCGTTGGCCAATGATTATCTGGCAGCCGCCAATCAAGTGCTGGCGCAGGTAGGGGTCGAAAATGTTTGGCGCATCAGCAGGCAAATGGGACTTACTTCTGCAATCCTGCCTCAAGGTGAGACCATTGAATCATTTCTAACCGAGGGTCAGGTGAATTTACTTGAGATCAGCCAGGTGTATGCAGTCTATGCAAATCAGGGCATTCTTACTGGCGTATCTACCAGCATAAATCCAGGTTCGCAAGCCAGTCCAAGATTATTGAGTCCCTCGAGTGTTATTGATGTTCAGGACCATTCAGGCAGTTCATGGCTGGACAGCAACTTTTCCCAGTCTCAGCCAGTGATCACATCCCAACTCGCTTACCTGATGAACAACATCTTAAGCGATGAGCCTGCTCGTTGGCCTACCTTGGGTCACCCAAACCCCCTTGAGATTGGTCGCCCTGTGGCAGCCAAGATAGGTGTTACTGGTCAACGAACAGATTCCTGGACCATTGGCTATACGCCTTATCTCGTTGTAGGCTCGTGGATCGGTTCGAACAATCCCCAATCGCCCCCTTCCCTCTCACCAGATCACTCCGCGGTATTCTGGAACGCGATCATGAAATTTGCCAGCCAGGATTATCCCGCACAAGGATGGGAAGCACCTACAGGCGTGAACACCCTGGCTGTTTGCGACCCGTCAGGCATGTTACCCAGCACAGAATGTCCAGCTACAGTCAATGAAATATTCCAGGCTGGGAGTGAGCCAACCCAGTTGGACACGCTGTATCGCAGCGTGCAAATAAACCGGGAAACCAATCGCCTGGCGACAGTCTTTACACCACCAGAGATGGTGGAATCAAAAACATTTTTAGCTTTCCCACCAGAAGCAGCTGATTGGGCTCGCCAGGCTGGCCTGGCAACCCCACCCGATGCCTATGATGTTATCCCAGATGGTATCAGCTATTCTACACAGACCAACATATCTTCTCCTGCTATGTTTGCATACGTGCAGGGTGTCGTGCCCATTGAGGGGAGTGCCATGGGAGAAGATTTTGTATCCTACCGCTTGCAGGCAGGCAAGGGATTAAATCCAAAAGAATGGCTTCAAATTGGTTCTGATCGAACGACCCGCGTGGATAAGGATGTTCTGGGACTCTGGGACACGCGAGGTTTAAGTGGTTTATATGCTCTTGAATTGCTCGTTGTCCATCAGGATAGTCGCATAGAAAGCGCTGTAGTGCAGGTCACAGTAGATAATCAGCCTCCCGAAGTACGTATCGACTACCCATCCACCAATCAAGAGTTCCCCGAAAATACTGAGAGAATTCTCTTCCGGGTTGACGCGCATGATAATCTGGCACTCAACTCCGTTGAATTTTGGTTAGATGGAAAGCAAGTAGCGCTTTTAGCGGTGGAACCATACATATATTACTGGCGCAGCACTCCCGGGGAACACAATTTAAGTATCATTGCTGAAGATCAGGCAGGCAACTCGAACGAAGCCTCGCTTCAATTCTCTATCCGTCCATAAATATCTTAACAAAACCCACCCCAAAGGCAATCTTCAGGGTGGGTTTATCTATTACAGTACAATATATGTGCTATGGCACGCTGACAACGAAATAATCAAATTCGATGATGATCGGCGTTACATTGAATGAGGAAACTGACAATCCTGTTCTACCACTCTTTAAATTTTTATCGGAAACAGTCTTCACTTCTACACCATTGATCGCTAGAGTGAGCTGATCTCCCACACAATAAGCGGTATATTCGTTCACATCCCGTCCCATTTTGATGAGGTTAGAGCCGCCCTCCCACAACTGTTGGTAGCCACCACCAGTATCATCGTACCAATATATCCAGAATTTCCCATTGTTGGCGATATTGAATTCATACCAACCAAGAGCAGACTCCCTGCAAAGCAGGCTGACATTGTTATTATTCCTGCCCAGATTCTCAGCGATGGTATCCACCCGCACATCAGTGTACTCGTAATCGCTATAGATGAAATACACGTAGGTATCAGTATCATCGATCTCAACCCGCATGCGGCTGTTAGCCGTTTCAGCGATGAAGTCCTGCTCCTCGCCTAGTGTAAGAAAATATTCCCAACTCGATAAACCACCGTCAAATTCTGTGTAGTAATAGAAATCTCCCGATTGGCTGGCGTTGGGATTCACCAGGTCCGTGCTGGCGCTGGTATTGTCGTTGGCATTGGTGTTGTCTTCCCCCTCTTCAAATGTGTATGCCACCTCAAGTTCACGTCCATTGAGTTGCCCCTCCAGCACTTCGCCATTAGCCCAGCGAAGCACCTCGAGGGAGAGTGTATCACTCGGTTGGTGACTGCGCAAAATATCGCAGTATTCGGAAAGTGTGCCATCAGTTGCCAACACCAAATTTTCCAAGCTCATGATGATATCGCCAGCTTCGACACCTGCCTGGTCGGCTGGGGAACCGGATTGCACAGAAGATACCCAAACGCCCGTCAGGGAACCATCCTCGTTGGCAACTGCCTGCCCATTGACGCCAATCGAGTCCTTATTTTTACCGGTGCGCAGCAGTTCAACTATATCACCCGCGATATCCTTTGATATCCCAAAAGCCTGGCGAGTGCTCGCATTGCCAGCGTAGTGCACCGCTATTACTTTACCATCCGGGGTAATTACAGGGCCACCTGAGTTGCCAGGGTTGCTCGTAGCATCATATTCAACCACGGAGTCAACCGATGCCCATGCGGTTTCTCCATTAGCTTTGGCTTTGGATATCACCCCTTTTGTCAGAGTATACTCCGGGTCACCAAGCGGAAAACCAGCGATGTACATATCCATACCCACGTCGATAGTTCCAGGGAACCACTCCAGATAGTCATAGCCAGCCCCTTCTATGTCGATGACTGCCAGGTCAGAACATTCGGAAACACCCAAGACTTTCGCATTGCGCGGCGAGGTTTCCCCACCCACCCATACCTTTAGAAGCGCAGCCCCTGTCACGACATGGTTATTGGTGATGGCAATACCTGCGGGATCAATAATAAATCCCGAGCCACGACCAGCACCATTTAGTACCAGCCCAAATTCAGGATCGATAAAAGTCCCCTGCGCTTCAATCTGAACGATCGCCTTTTTAACATCTTGTAACAAGCTGATCGCCCCAGATGTGGGGGGTTGCTCTTCAGTTTCGACAGGTTCAACCGTCTCTGGCTCTTTTGTTTCTACAACTTCTTTGGTCGGGGGTTCAGGCGTCGCTTCGGGCGAAGAGCCGCATGCTACCCCTGTGATCAAGATGAGAACCATTAAACAGATTAAAGGCTTAAGGGATTTAACACTCATCGTATATCTCCTCACTAGATGATTAAACGTTCTATGAATTTCTACTCCCTTTGCGACAGTTTACCATTAAAAGCTCTTAATCAGATACACTAAATCAGCTCCTGATAAAATTGTTAATGTACAACACAAATCAACGATCACATACATAGCGCTGACTACTTGGCTGGCAACAAGATACGGTTTGTGCTCTCAAACGCTAAGGTTGGCAGTGCGTTAGGAGAGAAAAACGCGGCTCGATCCACATCGTCACCGGGAGAAAGCGTCCCGGAAATGATGTTCGCCCGGTAAACAATGAGGATATGTGCCCCACGGGGATGTTCCTGTCCATAGATTACATCTAATAAATTCGAGACCTTTACATTTAACCCTGTCTCTTCTAAACATTCACGTTCAGCCGCCTGGATTGGATCCTCGCCAGCATCTAGAAATCCTGCCGGCAAAGTCCATCGACCACGTTCTGGAGCCATAGCCCGCCGAACTAGCAGAACCTTGCCTTTCTCCTCGACCAAAACAGCCACTGCTACTTTAGGATCTGGGAAGTAAATCCAATGACAGGCGGGGCAGGTTGGGCGTTCACGGCTGTACTGCAATTTCAGCGTAAGCGCAGTACCGCACCTCGGACAATATTTGACCTCCCCCTCTATCATGCTCGCCCGATTCGCCGTAGATAAAGGGCAAGCGCGCCTGTTATCGCTCCGATAACCAATAGTGCACCTTCAATATATCGCCATATTGTCCAAAAACCTGAAACTGTCTCCTCCGATTCAGGCGCGATTACAGACTCTCCTACGGA
>CP070639.1:992204-1004130 GCA_020354045.1 Anaerolineales bacterium
AGATTGTGTTGGATGAAACCAACTTTGTAAAAGCTTCCTAAAGAGAAGCGAGCTAGGCTTTATTTCCCAAGGATACTACCAAGAAAGAGGGATTTTATTGATCTGCCTTCCAAGGGAAGGCAAGTGCGCGAAGCTTGAAACAACATTATTAATTTTGCTGATTTTACCACTATATTATGATCTGTTTCATAATATTTCGTAAATAATGTAGCTGGCTTAATTCAGGTTAGAAGATATGCGCTCCAGCAACTTGTCCCCAAGCCTCAATGGAATGAGCCTGTATTGGGTTTCCATAGATTCATAATTTAGTATATATACTATCAGCCATGCTTTTTGGTTTTATGACTTTGAAATAGTTCCATGAAAATATAACCCCATCGGGCGAATGAGGTTATGGTTTTAGCTTTGACTTCTTGAGAAACCCCAAACTTTATCCGGTTTTTCAGCAACAATCCTGGAAAAGCGAGACATTACGGTTTTGTGAGCACCTTTGACATTCTGTTCTGGCAAGGCTAAAATGAAGGTAAATACAGTTGTGACAGCTTTTGGAGGAAACTATGAGTGCCTGGCCTGGCAAATATGTGATCGGTTTGACGGGCAATATCGCAACCGGAAAGAGCGTCGTAAGGCGCATGCTCGAACATCTGGGTGCCTATGGCATTGATGCGGACGCGCTGGGTCACCGGGCGATTGCCAAAGGGGCGCCTGGCTACCAACCAGTGCTGGATATGTTTGGTACGTGGATACTGGGTGAGAGTGGCCAGATCGATCGCGCCAAACTGGCGCGCATCGTATTCCTGGATCCTCAAGCTTTGACACAGCTGGAGGAGGTAGTACATCCCCTGGTGGGTGAGGCAGTAGATTTGTTGGTTCGCCGCTCCAAACAAAGAGTGATTGTGTTGGAAGCTATTAAGTTGTTAGAGTCGGATCTGCGCTCGCGATGCGATTCAATCTGGGTGACATCTGCTCCCCAAGCCTTACAATTAAGCCGTCTCACAAAGAAGCGCCAATTGAGTGAAGCGGTCGCGCGCCAGCGCATAACGGCGCAATCCTCCCAACAATTAAAGATCAATGCAGCGGATGTTATTATTCGCAATGAAGGTGGTTTTGAAGATACCTGGCAGCAAGTCCTTGCAGCCTGGCAAAAGATCTTTCCAGCTGCTCAGTTGGAGATTCTTGAAGAGCAACAAGCACCTAGTGGTGAGCTGGTTGTACAGCGCGCTGGACCTCGCCAGGCTGGTGAGATTGCAGCATTTATTACGCATAATAGCGGGGGCAGGCGAGCTTATCAGCGTGAGGATGTGATGGCAGCCTTTGGCGATAAGGCTTATCTTTTACTCAAGAGGGATAGCAAGCTACTTGGATTGGCTGGCTGGCAGGTCGAGAATCTGGTGGCCCGGGTCAATGACCTTTACCTCGAAGCTGATCTGCCACATGATGAAGCCTTTCGGGTGCTGACCCAGGAAGTGGAAAGGGCTTCCAAGGAGCTGCAATGTGAGATTGCACTCTTTTTCTTACCGAAAAAATATGCCCGGCGAGCTCAGATACTTCATAGCTTGGGCTACCAGCAACGTTCACCGGGGAGCCTGAATGTGCGTGCCTGGCAGGAAGCAGCAAAGGAGTCTATGCCAACTGATACGGTGATGTATTTTAAGCAATTGCGCAGGGATCGCGTTTTACGCCCGGTATAATTGTGCAAGTCCTACTATAATTAAGACCAAGTTATCCTTCAACCTGAATGCCTTTGTGCATTGACCTGCTGACCTGATCTGGTTGGCGGGGGGTCGGACCGTGCTTGATATATTCGATCGATTAATCAACAATCTTTATTTTATATTTCAGCGTCTGGATTGGCTAAATCTGGTTGACTTAATCCTGGTTACGCTGGTATTTTGGGGTATTTTGTTATTGTTGCGCGACACTCAGGCGATGGTGCTGATTAGAGGGGCTCTACTGTTGATTGTCTTGATCAGCCTGGTCACATCTTTGGAAGTGCTGCCTGCATTTTCCTGGCTGGTGCGCAACACTTTACCGGCATTGCTGCTGGCAATTCCGGTGATCTTTGCTCCCGAGATCCGCCGGACACTGGAACGTCTTGGTAGGGCTGGTACACTCGTGCCATCGGGTAAGGCTTCGTCCAAAACGCTCATGTCCATATCCGCAGTTGTCAGCGCAGCCTCGCGTCTGTCTGACCGTAAACATGGTGCTTTGATTGTGATGAAACGGACGGATAGTCTGGAAGAGTATATCAAAACGGGTGTCCAGCTTGGGGCAGTAGTAACACCCGAGTTGCTGCTACAGGTTTTTTATCCGAATACACCTCTGCATGATGGTGCGGTGTTAGTGGCTGGCGGTAATCTGGTAGCCGCTTCTTGCGTACTACCCTTATCCTCCAGTGGTGTACTTACTCGTTCCCCAGAACGGCAAATGGGTTTACGCCACCGGGCCGCGCTTGGTATATCTGAGGTCACCGATGCTGTGGCTGTAGTCGTTTCCGAAGAAACTGGGGCGATTTCGGTAGTTCATGGAGGGCGAATGATCCGGCGACTGGATACAGAGCGATTAGAGAATATCCTGCTGGCTTTCTACCGGCCTCTTGAAGAAAAGAAAGGCCTGATGGGATTCCTGAACCGCTGGTTTTCCAGGTCAAGGCCTGAAGGTCAAGAGGAGAGGTAGATGTTACGTTGGTTGGGTCGAAATTTGAGCACCCTATTGATAGCTTTCCTGCTAGCATTATTTGTGTGGGTGGCTGCTGTTATTTCAACAGACCCTAATATAGAGCAGGTGTATGCGCGCTCGGTCGATATCGAGATTATCGGGCAAGACCCTTCTTTACTGTTGGTGAGAAACATCCCCTCTCAAGTACAATTGACTCTGAATGCCCCACAATCGCTCTGGAGTCAACTGGAATCAAACCCGGAACTGGTGACAGCCTGGATAGATCTCTCGGGCTTGGGTGAAGGTGAACATGTAGTGAAGGTAAAGACTCAAATCGCTCTGTCGCCGCTAAACGTGGTTAATCTAGAGCCTGCGGAGATCAGCCTGTCACTAGAACCCGCGCTGACTCAAACGCATGAGGTTGAGCTGAGGATAAATGGCGATCCAGCCCTGGGATATCGGCGAGGCCCAGCAACAATTGAACCCGCCCAAATCAATGTTTCTGGGCGTGAATCGCTCGTTCAGCAGGTAGTGGCAGTCAGGGCTTTTTTAGATATTGCAGGTGCAAACGATACAGTCCGCAGATTGGCATCGGTGATCCCAATTGATGAGGTTGGAGAGACTGTGGGTGGAGTTACTCTGACGCCTGCTTCGGTCTCGGTCACACTGCCAATCAATCTACAGGGTGGTTACCGCAACGTAGTTGTCAAAGTGGTTACGAACGGGCAGGTGGATGAAGGTTATTGGCTGACGAATGTGTCAATTTCCCCACCTAATGTCACGGTTTTTTCTTCAAATCCTCAGCTGGTTAATGCCTTGCCGGGTTTTGTTGAGACAAACCCGATCGATTTAACTGGTCTAAGCGATGATGTGGATATCCGGGCTACACTGGATTTACCCGAGGGTGTAAGTCTCGCCGGCGAAGAGAGCGTACTGGTGCGACTGAGCATCGCGGCACTTGAAGGCAGTCTGCCTATCTCTTTGCCGATCGAGGTAGTAGGTTTAACGCCGGAATTAGAAGCTATTGTTTCACCTGAGACGGTGGATATCTTGCTGACCGGCCCTCTCCCAATCTTGAATAACCTAAACCCGGCGGGAATACGCGTGTCTGTTAACGTCACTGGCCTGGAGATTGGTGTTCACCAGCTTGCTCCTGTTGTTGATTTGCTTCCGAGCCAGGTAGAGGTCGCCTCAATACTGACACCGAATGTCGAGGTGACCATCCGGGTGGCTCCCACCCCCACTCCAACACTCGAGCCGACGACCACAGCCGTACCCTGAGAAGAAACGCATGCATAAACCTGTGGTTGCACTTGTGGGTAGACCCAATGTTGGGAAAAGTACGCTGTTCAATCGTCTTGCTGAGGAACGCCTGGCGGTTGTTGATGATATACCCGGCACAACCCGGGACCGGCTGGTTGCGCAGGCAGAGTGGGCGGGGGTCATCTTTGATATTGTTGATACTGGCGGTATTGATCCCACCCAGGTAAGCCCAGGCGGTAAGCGCAAACCCCTCTCGGTAGGCTCATCCGATTTTATTGATCAAATTAGAATTCAGGCTGAAGTTGCAATCCGGGAAGCGGATGCCGTACTTTTCATCACAGATGTCCAGAGTGGCGTCACACCGGCAGACATCGAAGTCGCGCAGATACTCCGACGCCACCAACAAGAAAAAGAGGGGCAGCTTGTACCTCCCATTTTGCTGGTGGTCAATAAAGCAGACAGTGAAACACGCCGCCAGCAAGTCTATCAATTCTACGAATTAGGGATGGGCGAGCCATATCCAATTTCTGCGCTACATGGTACCGGTACTGGTGACATGTTGGATGCCCTGGTGGCGGTCTTACCCAGCCCTGGGGAGGAAGAGGAAGACGATTCTGTAAAGGTTGCGATTGTTGGCAAACCAAATGTTGGCAAATCCAGCCTGCTTAATCGACTAGTTGGTGAGGAAAGGGTGATCGTCAGCCCAATCGCCGGGACAACGCGCGATGCCGTGGATACCTATATCACATACAACGATATCCCGATAACATTGATTGATACAGCCGGTATTCGACGGCGCGGGCGCATCGAACCAGGGGTGGAGAAATACAGTGTGATCCGCGCCATGCGTGCCATCGAGCGTGCAGATGTCGGCTTACTGGTCCTGGATGCCACAACGGGCTTGACCGCACAGGATGCACACATCGCAGGGTTTATCCTGGAGGCATGGAAGAGTGTGGTAGTTGCTGTGAATAAGTGGGATGCGATCTTAAAAGATACCCATACGATGGATGAATTTACCAGGCATGTGCGTCAGGAGTTAAATTTTATGCCATACGTGCCAATTGTATTCATCTCAGCGAAGACTGGCCAACGCGTAGACCAGGTTATGCCTTTGGTGCTGCGAGTTCAGGAGGAAAGGCTGGTGAACCTCTCGACCTCCCAAATAAACCAGATATTACAACGCGCTCAAGTAACTCACCCTGCCCCTTCGCATGCAGGTCGCCAATTGAAGATTTACTATGGTACACAAGTACGCAACAACCCGCCTACATTCTTGTTATATGTCAATGACCCCAAGCTGAGCCATTTCACCTATTATCGTTATCTGGAAAACCGCATCCGGGAAGCTCATCATTTTACTGGGACACCTATCCGGATTGTTATGCGCCCGAGGCGGTGATGGGGAAGAACCAGTCAAAACCATGGTGTAAAGCATGGAAAACGAAGTAGATAATTATAGGGATGATCCCTACCAGGACACCGAGCAGCCGCAGAAGGTAAAAACTGGCCTTTGGCGTTTTTTGATCGATGTCATTGAAACGATCGTCTTGTCGGTGCTGCTGTTCCTGGGTATTAATGCCGTAACGGCTCGCATCCGGGTTGAAGGCTTCAGCATGGAACCCACGATGCATAATGGTGAATTTGTGCTTGTGAACCGTCTGGCGTATAGGTTTGGCGCGCCCAGTTTAGGCGATGTGATTGTGTTTCATTTCCCCATTGACCCTGAGCAGGAGTATATCAAACGCGTGATCGGCTTACCCGGCGATCACATTGTCATCGGAAATCAACAGGTTGCTGTAAACGATCGGGTGCTGGTTGAGCCATATGTCGCAGCCTGGCCAGATTATCAGGGAGATTGGATCGTCCCTGAAGAACATTTGTTTGTACTTGGAGACAATCGTAACAATTCATCGGATTCGCATTCTTGGGGACCGGTTCCGATGGCTAATGTGGTCGGCAAAGCAGTGTTTGTGTACTGGCCGTTATCAGATGTCGGTTTGATCGAACACGTAGAACCAGTGCTCCTTACACCTTAACCGCTAAACTCATTCACCTGTGGGAACCCAGATGTTTTTGACCTGGGTAGCTTCATGCAGAAATTCATGACCAGCACCCTGATGCTGGTCCAGCCAATTGCGCTTACTGCCATAGCTGACCCAGGTGCGCTTCATATTGACTGCGGATTCGTATTCAACATGATAACTGCCTTGCGCGGAGCCAAAATACCAGACTGAGTCCACATCTTCATGCTGGATCAGGGTTTTTGTGAGGTGGTCTCGATCTCCGGTGACAATATTGACCACGCCTGCCGGGACGTCGGAGGTATCAAGAACCTGGTAGAAATCTGTGGCGCTGAGCGGATATTTCTGGCTGGGGATCATCACCACGGTATTGCCGCGCGCAATCGCAGGGGCCATGAGGGCAACAAAACCGAGCAGCGGATATTCATCTGGACAGGCGATACCGATCACGCCAATCGGTTCATTGACAGCAACCGTAATACCACGCAAGGTGGTTTCTTGCACTGCCCCACCATACTTGTCTGCCCAGGCAGCATAAGTAAATAGGCGCTTGATGGCGGTCTCAACCTCTTCCTGAGCAGATTTTTTCGAACGACCGGTCATGCTGGCTAACCTGTCTGCGAACTCATCCTGTCGAGCAGATAAATTCTCAGCAATAAAATACAGAATTTGCGAACGGTTGAAGCCATGGCGCATTGCCCAGCCTGGCTTTGCGATGTGAGCAGCATGGGCAGCTTCCACAGCATCGCGTATGTCCTTGCGATTGCCATCGCCTACCTGCCCAACCAGACCTCCTCGGGGTCCGTACACTGCGCGAGTGTAATGTCCATCTGGACGCACCTGCTTACCGCCGATATACATCTTGGGCGTGCGGTCGATCTGGCTTAGTGCTCGTCCATCCATGCCATCCTTGCCGGGCAGTGTGGGGCGGGCAGGAATTGTTTCGCCCCAAGGGGTTTTCTTCTTTTGGGTTGCATTTGGATCATATTCAGGACGAGGGCGCGCTTGCCAGGTCGGGCGCAGGTATTCAAATAAGCCCTCTATACCACCCTCGCGGCCGAAGCCGCTTTCTCGATAGCCACCAAATCCGGAGGCTGCATCGAACAAGTTTGTGCAGTTGACCCAAACTGAGCCAGCCTTAATTTTGCTGGCTACATCCAGTGCAAGATTGATATTCTCACTCCAGACGCTGGCCGCCAGACCATAGCGGGTGTTGTTTGCCAGTGCGATTGCTTCCGATGGAGAGCGAAAGGTAAGAGAGACCAGAACCGGGCCAAAAATCTCTTCCTGCACTGTCTCAGCGGCAGGTTCAAGATTGCATATCAGGGTGGGTGGGTAAAAGAGACCTTTTTTGGGGAGCTCGATATCAGGTTGGAACAGCTCTCCACCTTCCTTAAGGCCTGTTTTGACCCACGAGTCAATCGTATCCCACTGGGTTTGGTCGACGATGGCGCCCATGTCAATACATTTGTCAAGCGGGTCCCCAACACGCAGGTGCCCCATCCGCTCTTTGAGCTTGTTTAAAAAAGTGTCTGCCACATTTTCCTGCACCAGCAGGCGGGAACCGGCACAGCATACCTGTCCCTGGTTGAACCAGATTGCGTCAACCACGCCTTCTACGGCACCATCCAGGTCAGCATCTTCAAATACAACGAAGGGGGACTTTCCGCCCAATTCCAGGGAAAGTTTCTTGCCTGAACCGGCAGTTTGGCGTCGGAGTATGCGACCGACATCAGTTGAGCCAGTGAAAGCGATCTTGTCCACATCTGGGTGGGTGACAATCATGTTCCCTGCCTTGCTGCTGCCTGTTATGATATTAATCACACCTGGCGGCAATCCAGCCTCAGCGATAATCTCTGCAAAAAGCAGAGCAGACAGGCGAGTATAGGAGGCTGGTTTCAGCACGACAGTATTTCCCATAGCAATAGCAGGTGCAATTTTCCAAGCCAACATCAGTAATGGGAAATTCCAGGGGATAATTTGTCCTACCACACCAACTGGCTGGTAGTCATCCAGCTCGGTTTCCATTAACTGGGCCCAGCCAGCATAATAATAGAAATGCCGAGCGAGCAAGGGGACATCAATGTCGCGCGATTCGCGGATCGGTTTGCCATTGTCCATAGATTCCAGCACTGCCAGAAGACGGTGGTGTTTCTGGATGTTGCGGGCAATGGAATAAAGATATCGGGCACGGTCCTGCCCCGGGGTTTTTCCCCAGGAGGTAAAAGCCTGGCGTGCGGCTGAGACCGCAGCATCCACCTCTGCTTGGCCCGCCTGAAGGGTATCCGCCAGTTTTTCTCCGCTGGAAGGATCGTAACTGGGATAATAGGTGCTATCTGGAGGGGTTACCCATTGATTGTTGATGAAGAGACCGAACTTGCGCTTGTGGTCCTCCAGCCAGGCTTTGGCAGCCGCTGGGGATTCCGGGGCAGGTCCATAATCCAAGGTTTCGAAAGTTTTGAGAATGCTCATTTTTCGCTCCGTATATTCAGCCTAACCCATTGGCATGTGATGGCGTGCCGCATAATGCCCGGTGATGTAATGGTAGAGTTGGCGCTCCAGATCGGTCAAGAGCCCGCTAGCCCCAATGCGAAACAGGTCTGGCATCAGCCAATCTACGCCCAATTCTTCTTTCATCATGGCTTGCCAGGCCAGGGTTTGCTTGGCTTTGCTGAGCCCACCAGCGGGTTTAAAGCCTACTTGATAGCCAGTTCGCTCCCAGTATTCGCGGATGGCGCGCGCCATCACCAGCCCAAATTCGAGCGTGGCATTTACCGATTCTTTACCTGTTGAGGTCTTGATGAAATCAGAGCCGGCCATCATGGCGACCAGACTGGCCTGGTAGACTTGTTTCAGTGTTGCCAAATCTCCGGTGGCTAAAATGGTTTTCATGTGGGCTGAGTCGCCACAGGTCTCGCGGAACTGGCGGACTTCATCATAAAGTGCTTGCCAGTTACCGGTCAGTACATGCGTGCGAGTGATGACGACATCTATCTCCCTGGCTCCGGCTTCGATCGCTTGCTCAATCTCCGCAATGCGCTGTGGCAGTGGTGTTTGCCCGGCTGGGAAACCAGTCGCAACAGAGGCAACGGGGATATCTGTGCCCTTGAGGGCTTCCACAGCATCTCTGACACGGCTGGGATACACGCAAACTGCGCCGACATGGATTTTCTGGTCGGAGATCCCTAAGGCAGTGAGCATGTCTGGTCGTAGCGGTTGGATAGCCTTAGCACATAGACGCCTTACCCTGCCCGGAGTGTCATCACCAGCCAGGGTTGTCAGATCCAGGCAGGTGATGGCACGCAAAAACCAAGCAGCTTGCCATTCTTTTTTAATTGAGCGCCGTGCGGGAAGAGAGGTGATGCGTCGCTCCACAGCGCTGCGGTTGACGCGTGCTCGCATCACCCAGCCCAGATCGAGTGGCATCACTTGGTTACGATTATGATTGGAATCCATGCGAATTTCCTTATCCTGTAAATAGATGCGCCAGGACCAGCGCTATATATTCCACTAAATACCTACAATATACCATATCGAGGTGACCAAAAATCAGGCACTACGTGATTTTAACATGCCATTGTAGAGAATGTATATGTGTAAGAAGACTCTGCAAGATACCCAACTACACTTCGCGAAACACTTACAAAAACATTATCTCTATCCACACGAAAGTGGCGTATAATTGTTTTGATAACTATGATTAGAAAGCGTGCAGACGAATCCGATAGCACCCTTGCCCCGTGCCCTGAATGCCACACGGGAGTTCTCCATTTGAGGCGGCTCACATATTTCACCTGGTTGAGCGCCGAACTGATAACTGTACCAAATTTTCCGGCCTGGATTTGTGACCTATGTGGTCACCGTCTCTTTGACCCCAGCGCTAAAAAATGGTTAAAAACTTTCCTGCGTGCGGATGTGTCCAGCAGGTCAGCACAGCGCAGTAAGTTTCCATCCCAACAAGATCGCGCTCTACCGAATTAAGCCAATATCTGCCTGCTGGCTTGTTAAGAACGAAGCACATTAGTCTGTGGAACCAAAAACCCTGCCAGAGCAGTTGCTAGAAATTGCCAGACAAATGTATGCCCGCGAGTATATTTCCGGACTCGCGGGCAATTTATCTGCCAGGTTACCTGATGGCAATCTGCTGGTCACACCTGCGGGACTACCTAAGAACAGCCTACTTGTAGAGGATTTGCTGGTTGTCGATATCAGGGGGGTCAAACTGGCTGGAGCGGAACATTTGCATCCTACCTCGGAACTGCCTATGCACCTGGAGGTGTACCAGCAAAGACCCGAGGTAGGTGCAGTCATCCACGCACACCCGGTCTATTGTGTCGCTCTCTCAATGGTAGGCATTTCTCTGGAGGTGCCGTTCATCCCCGAAGCGCTGGTTATGTTGGGTCCAATACCGACATCTCAATATGCCACACCCTCCAGCGAGGAAAACCGTCAGGCTATTGCTGGTCTGATTAGCAACCATGATGCGATCATTTTAGCTCAGCACGGATCGATCACTGTAGGCCAAGATTTGCTTCAGGCCTATATGCGGCTGGAGACCCTGGAACACACAGCGCGCACCCTTGCCCTGGCTTACCAGCTAGGGGAGCCAAGCCAGCTCAATATGGAAGCGGTTGAAAAATTGTGGGCTTTGCGGAACGCGCCTTCAAGCTGAAAACAATCCTTTGCAGATCCGCGCTAACCGGCAGTATTTAAGCGAAGCGAGATTTCGCCAGCAACAAGGCAGCCAAGGTCTTCGAATCGCGAATCTCACCACGTTCGACTTTCATAAAAGCTTCTGCCACAGGTATACGCTCCACACGAATAAATTCATCGACATCCCCGGGCAATGGGTCTGACTGCAATTGGCGGGTTAAAAAGACGTGCAGAAATTCTGTGGTATATCCGGGAGCCATAAAAAAACCACCTATCTTTTCGATAATTTTTGCAGACATACCGATTTCCTCACGGATCTCTCGCAAGGCGCAGCTTTCTGGAGACTCACCCGGTTCCATCACCCCTGCAGGTAATTCTAATAATTCTTCTCCTGCTGGGTGCCGATATTGGTGAATAAACCAAATATCATTGTTTTCATCTACAGGTATCATTAAGACTGAAGGTGGGTGATCGATGATATCCAGGCGTGCCAGGTTGCCATTTGGCATCTGCACCTGTTCCTGACGCACGCTGAACACTCGTCCTTGGAAAATTTCTTGGGTAGCAATTGTTTTGAAATTCACGGGCTGCTCCTGGGCTATTCAATTTCGAAATAATGATAATCCTTGTGTTGCTCTGCGCAGTCCTTGTAAGGACATGAGAAACCGGTTCGATGTTAAGGACATGGCCTGATCGAACCGGTCTTTAGGATTATATCCCATCTGATACCCAATTATTTGGTCGGGCTACCAAATCGATGGAGATATTTTCTGTGCAAGTAACTGGATTACGAAGGAAATCACCTCTACGGTATGGTCAGTTTTTGGCCTGCTTCCAGTCGATAAGGTGAGCTTAACCCATTGGCAGCTGCGAGTGTGTTGGGATCGACATCACCGAATTCGCAGGATATGGAGTAGATCGTGTCACCAGAACCCACCGTGTAGGTGGTAGGGTGTGATTTTAGAGACCGAGGACCCGGGAAGCTGCCTCCAGATTGAGGGATTTTCAAGACGGTGCCGGGTGCGTAATTACCACTGGCGCTAAGGCCACTCAATCTGAGCATATCCAAGGGGTTGACATTGAACCGGCGGGCAATGCAATAAGGATGTTCGCCTTTTTGTAAAGTGTAATTTGAAGGAATACCGGGAGTTGGCGAGGCAAAAGTGATTGAAGCAACCGACGCGGAGGGTTGTGGAGCAGTGGTTGGGGTCGCAGTTGGACTGACTTCTTGTGGGGCAGCAACGGAAGCAGCGGGAGCTTCGGTTTCGGTAGGTTGGGCTTCAGGCGCACCGCCGGACATTGCGATCGCAGTTTGTGTGGCAAAGCTT
>CP070639.1:1004230-1015838 GCA_020354045.1 Anaerolineales bacterium
TCTGAAAAAATAACGGGTTTTTTGAGGATTTGGCTAAGGTGATCTGCTACTTTGCGTAAAGAAAATTCCGGCTTAACCTCGCCTTTGGGCCTGCCCAGGTGAGAGCATAATAATAAGCTGGCATTCTGCTTTAACAAGTAATCCAGTGTGGGCAATGCGGCCCTTATGCGTGTATCGTCTCCAATCTCACCATCTTTCATCGGTACATTAAAATCAACCCGAACGAGCACCTTCTTACCACTTACATCGATATCGGTGATCGTTTTTTTATTGAACATGTGACCTCCAAGAAAGTTCCAGGTATCAGGCGAGATAAAACCGTGCCTGATACCTGGAAAGTTGAAGTCTTTATAAAGATTTGGCCATCATATTGGCCAGGTCTGCCGTTCGGACAGAATACCCCCATTCGTTGTCATACCAGGCAACAATCTTGGCAAAGTTGCTTTTCCCCTTCCCAAGAACCAATGTGAATGGTAAATCAATGGAGGAGCTATGCGGGTCACCTTTGAAATCAATACTGACCAAAGGTTCCTCTACCGCCTGCAGGATTCCTTTGAGAGGACCAGTGGCAGCATCACGAAACGCCTGGCGCAAATCTTCGGTAGAGGTAGATTTTTCAAGCTCCACGGTCAGATCAATCACGGAAACAGTTGATGTCGGCACTCTCAGTGCGTAACCATCCAACCTTCCATCCATCTCAGGTATAACTAACTTTAATGCTCGGGCAGCTCCCGTTGTGGTAGGGATAATATTCATGGCTGCCGCGCGCGCCCTGCGCAAATCGCTGTGAGGAAGATCCAGAATGCGCTGATCATTTGTATACGCGTGAATGGTAGTCATAAATCCACGCACAATGCCGAATTCATCATGGACTACCTTGACTGCTGGTGCAAGTCCATTCGTTGTGCAGGATGCGTTTGAGATCACATGATGAATAGCGGGATCATATTTATCATCATTCACCCCTAAAACGATGGTTAAATCCTCACCCTGTGCAGGCGCAGATATAATTACTTTCTTAGCCCCGCCACTGGTGATATGATTTTCTGCCCCCTTAACCTCTTTCCCCTTTTTGTTCAATCCATCTTTCTTTATAGTAAAGATGCCTGTGCTCTCAACGACAATTTCAACCCCAAGCTCTTTCCATGGTATTTTTGCTGGATCAGATTCCTTAAATGCTTTGACTGGTTTACCATCAATGATGAGTTCTTCATTACCAGCCTCAACTGTCCCGTCAAAGCGACCATAATTGGTGTCATATTTGAGCAGGTGTGCCATGGTAGGCAAATCGCCAATATCATTGAAAGCCACGACTTCAAGCGAATTTGGATAAATGTCTCTTATCGCTTTTAAAACCTGCCTGCCAATACGACCGAATCCGTTAATCCCAACTTTTGTACTCATTCTAAGCCTCCAGAATATTGATGGTTTTTACATCATGAATCACCCGAGGGAATCTCATGTTGTCACGCTGATTAATCTACGCGCATTTCGGATACCCAACCGATTAGGAGTGTGTTTGGGCAAAATCTGCGATCTAAAGTTAGAGCTTCTTGATTTTTTTACCTGTTATTCACACAGATTCTACCAGAGGTCCGGTACGCTCTTCCAATAAATCCATCAATGATTGAGCCAGTTTATTGGAATCATGCCTCCATGGGAAATCCTTGTCCACCAGGTCTCTGCTATACACTAGATAATCATCCTGAAGCTCATCTTCCACTGTAACCCATTGTGAATACTCAGGCAAAGTTCCACCACACTCATTATTGGCAACAATTAAGTCAAATAATCCACCACCAGTGTGCTCCTCCAGAGCGCGCACATGGTCACCACAGGTATAATTATGAGTTTCACCCGGTTGAGTAGCAACATTGCACACATAAATTTTTAACCCTCGGCTGGCACGGATCGCCTGAGCGATGTCTGGCACAAGCAGATTTGGTAGTATGCTTGTATACAGGCTTCCAGGACCGATAACAATCAAATCCGCTGATAAGATTGCACGTAGTGCTTGGGGAAATCCGGGTGGGTTATTGGGTTCCAGCCAAACTCTTCTTACCTCGCCCGATGCCCCGGGTATTTGGCTTTCCCCTTCTATCCTGACTTCATTCACAAGGTTAGGTAGCATGATATCAGCTACCAATCGAACGTCGTGCAAGGTTGCAGGCAGAACACGCCCGTGGACAGATAGTACCCTGCCCGATTCTGCAACCGCCTCTTCAAAACTTCCTGTGATCTCTGCCAGCGCGCTAATGAATAGATTTCCAAAAGAATGACCTTCCAAGCCATCCTGTCCATTCGCAAAACGATATTGAAACAGTTGAGTAAGTAATGCTTCATCATTGGATAAAGCAGCCAAACAATTGCGGATATCACCCGGCGGTAAAATACCCATCTCACGCCGTAAGCGCCCCGATGAACCACCATCATCAGCTACAGTCACGACGGCAGTAATGCTGTGTGTATATTCTTTCAGGCCTCGTAATAATGTTGCTAAGCCATGCCCACCCCCTATGACAACGATGCGCGGTCCCCGTTCTCTGCGTCGGTGGAGAGTTAACGCATCAACCACCGGATGACCAGGTCTAATAAATGGTTTTAATAATGATCTGTTGACACCTAGAATTCCAAATAGGATCAACATCACACCCAGACCACCAAAGATTAAAGCGCGCAATGGTCGTGCAATGAAACGCAGTGAGGCAGTTGAGAGTGCTGGTAACCACCAGGTATCTGGAGCCGTACGATAAATATCCAGGATCACTATGGCTAAGCCAACTCCAATTAGGGTCGTTCCAATGAGGATTAATAGAAACCAGCGTTTAACACCAAGTCCTGGAACTAACCAACGCAGGGATCTTCTGGCATTCCCCCACAACAATTTGGGGAATTGAAGGATTCTATTCTCCATGGCTTGGTGATCATAGCAGCCTTTAATAAACTCGTCAACTGCTTTTGATCTGGGTATGCTATACTTTTCGCCATGCTCACACATATTGCCGTTGATATTGGTGGAACGAAGTTGCGAGCTGCGAGCTACCCATACGATACCACAGAACCAACAAAAGTCACTCGTGTTCAAACCCAACATGCAGATCGCACACTACTTGAGCGCGTGGTTGAAATCATTACATCTGTATGGCCAGAAAACGAGCAGGTGGCTGGGATCGCTATTGCTGCGCCAGGTCCGCTGAACCCTTTTGAGGGAGTAATTTTGTCAGCACCCAACATCCCTGAATGGGTGAATTTCCCTCTCCGCCAAATCATACAAGATCACTTCCAGGTGCCAGTTTTAGTGGGGAATGATGCTAACCTGGCAGCATTGGGAGAATGGAAATTTGGTGCTGGTCAAGGTCATCATCACCTGATCTATCTTACGGTCAGCACAGGAATAGGAAGCGGTATCATTATCGATGATAAGCTGCTCTTAGGGGAAATAGGCATAGCAGCCGAGCTGGGTCATGTTACAGTTTTGCGTGATGGTCCTCAATGCAGTTGTGGAAAATTTGGACATTTAGAAGCTATTGCCTCTGGTACTGCCATTGCAAAATGGGTAGAGAAAGAAATTGCACAGGGTGCTTCTTCCGTATTAAGCATCAACACTCAAATTACTGCTAGAAAAATTGCGGAAGCAGCCAATGCTGGAGATAGTCTCTCGATTAAAGCCTTGATGCGTGCGGGCACATTTCTTGGCCAGGCAATCGCTGATTACGTGCATATCTTCAATCCAACAATCGTAATCATTGGTGGAGGAGTATCCCGAAGTGGGAACTTACTGTTCATACCAATTGAGCAAGCATTGCAGAATGCTATCTTCGATCCGCATTACTTGGATAACTTGAAAATTGTACCAGCGGCTTTAGGGGACGATGCAGGTCTTTTGGGTGCACTTGCCCTTATTCGCTCAGACAGATCATCTATCATCAGTAAATTGGAATAGTTAATCAATTATTCCAGTAATAGAGAATAACAAGTGTAATCATGAATATCGCTCCAAAACGCTGGGTCGTTGCCCCGTCTTTACCTCCCGAAGCTGAAAAAGACTTGCTTTACTACCATCCTGTTCTAAGGCAAATTCTATATAACCGTGGTTTTTCGACTCCCGAATTGGCACAAGGCTATTTAGAAGCTAAAATGCCGCCCGGAACAGATCCATATTACCTAATGGGTATGGAAGCAGCAGTTGACCGCATTAGACACGCCATTACGAAGCAAGAAAAGATAGCTATTTACGGAGATTATGATGTGGATGGTGTGACTGCTACGGCACTTCTCGTTGAAACACTTGAAAATCTAGGTGCACAAGTACAGGGCTATATTCCAAACAGGTTTGATGAAGGCTATGGATTAAATATCGAAGCACTTAACTCCCTGGTAGAACAGGGTGTTCGCCTGGTCATAACCGTTGATTGTGGCATCCGCTCGGCTTATGAAGTGCAGCATGCTAGTAAGATCGGTTTAGATGTTATTATCACCGACCACCATCATCCTGACCCAGATATGCCGCCTGCTCTAGCGGTAATTAACCCAAAACAACCACGTGATCCCTACCCCCATAAAGACTTGGCGGGTGTTGGTCTGGCATACAAACTTTCATCGGCGCTATTCCAGACAGATCAAGCCGACCAGTTTTTAGACTTGGTCGCGCTTGGGACAGTTGCTGACCTGGCTCCTTTGGTAGGTGAAAACCGTTCGCTGGTTAGGAAAGGCATTCAAATGATCCAGCACCCCCAACGGCAAGGGTTAATGGCTTTGACAGGTGTTAGCGGCTTGCAGCCATCCAAAATTACTGCCTCCCATATTGGTTTTATGCTGGGTCCACGGCTGAATGCCGCTGGCAGATTGGATTCTGCTCTAGCAGCATTAACTCTTTTGACAACTAGAAATGTTGTCCGGGCTGCTCAGCTTGCCCAACTCCTTGATAACCAGAATCGGGAACGCCAGAAAATTACCCAACAAATTCAACAACAGGCCGAACAGATTGCTATCTCCAGAGATCCAGATCCATACCTGCTCTTTGCCGCTCATCCAGATTTCAATCCAGGTGTGGTTGGCTTGGCAGCCTCTAGACTCGTGGAAACCTATTATCGACCAGCAATCGTTGCTCACCTAGGTGAGGGATATGCCCGAGGATCGTGTCGGAGCATCCCCGAATTCCACATAACCGAGGCATTAGATCAGTGTTCAGATTTGCTAGACCATCATGGTGGACACGCAGCTGCTGCTGGTTTCACGGTTCAAGAAGCTAATCTCCCCATTCTAATTGAGCGTCTCTCACAAATAGCAGTGGAAAAATTAGCACAGTTGGATTTACGCCATGAGTTGTATGCAGATATGGAACTACCTCTTTCTGATTTGAAACCTGAACTTTTGCATTATCTGTCTTTGTTGCAGCCCACCGGATATGGAAATCGTCAGGCATATTTTGTAAGCCGCAAGCTTAAAGTGACAAGTTGTCGCACTGTCGGACGTGAGGACAACCATCTTAAACTTGCTGTTACCGATGGTCGCATTACATATGATGCTATCGCTTTCAGACTTGGTTATTGGTACGATCAGATGCCCTCGAACATCGATCTATATTATAGCTTCGAACAAAACGAATACAATGGTCGGGTGAACTTGCAGTTGAATATACGGGATATTAAACCCTCGGGGTATCTAGATTAGACACAGCAAGCATACTTATTCTTTCTGTACTTGGACAAACTTAATATCCTTCGTACCGAAGGTGTAAAGAAATTTCCTTATAAAAATCAGGGTTGTTGACCTTCCAGATATGCTAGCTCTGTGAGGTAGTTACACCTGCATGCTATAATTTTCCAAAACAATATCTTGGAGAAGTGGGGATGACTTTAAACCGTCCAATGATGAATTTGGAGCAACCTAAAGCAACCAATGCAAGCCTGTTTATACCTGCCCCGATCACGCAGGTCGAAGACACAGGGCTTTCTTTCCTATGGCTCCAGGACTTAGTGCTGAAGATTTTTTATTTTCAAGGGTATCTTAGTGGTTACAAGCTTGCAGAGGAGATCGCGCTACCCTTTACAGGAATTGTAGATCAACTCCTTGAGTCATTAAAGCGCGAAAAATTTATAGAGGTGAAATCTTCTAATCAGATTGGCCTAGGAGAAGGTTCTTATCAATACGCGATTACTGGTGCTGGTATTGCCAGAGCGCGTGAAGCCCTCGATAGAAGCCAGTATGCCGGTCCTGCCCCCATCCCATTGAAAGTTTATAATCAGGCTGTCTTGAGACAAAGCAAAAATCGTCCCACGATCGTGAGTCGCGTTTTGCGTCAAACTTTATCGCACTTAATCCTCTCGGATAAAACCTTTCAAAAAATTGGCCCGGCTGTCAATTCGGGAACATCTATATTTCTGTATGGCCCTCCAGGCAACGGTAAGACGAGTATTGCCCGGGCAATTGGCAACCTGATTTTACGTGAGAACATGTTCATCCCCTATTCAGTTTATATCGATGGGCAGGTAGTTAAGTTATACGATTCAGTGAATCATCAGCTCTCCAGGGAAGAAGATGTCACCCCAATCGGAACTGGGTCACTGCGCACCGGATCAAGACGTGATCCGCGCTGGGTGCGCATTCGCCGTCCGTTCATCGTCGTCGGAGGCGAGCTGAATATGGCTGGTCTGGACCTGGTTTTTGATGATGTAAACAAATTCTATGAGGCGCCTTTCCAGGTAAAAGCAAATGGTGGCATATTGCTGATTGACGATTTCGGGCGCCAACAAATTCGCCCACGCGATCTACTTAATCGCTGGATTGTACCCCTCGAAAATCGTATTGATTATTTGACCTTGCACACAGGTAGAAAAGTCGATGTTCCCTTTGATGTCATGGTTATGTTCTCAACCAATCTACCTCCGCGCGATTTGGTTGATGAAGCATTCTTACGCAGATTACGGCATAAGATAGAAATTGGAGACCCGAGCTATGAGGAATACCGCGAAATTTTCCGCAGAGTAGCAGACTCCAAAAGCGTAGCCTATAGTGATCATGGTCTCGCATACCTTCTCCAAGAGTGGTATATCAAGAAAGGTCGCAAATTGCGCGCCTCCCATGCGCGCGATCTGTGTGATCAAATTATCGATATTGCCGGCTATCTATCCCTACAACCGGGTATGACACGAGAATTGATAAACCTGGCTGCTGAATCCTATTTTGTAGACTTATAATCCCATATCTCCCGACACATCCCACAATCGGGTAGAATTCATGCCATGATACCTATTGCATGGTTTGAGCAAGCACGCAGGCGCCTCGCTGGGCTTGTTAATCACACCCCAGTAACCTACGATCCAGCTCACGAGTGTTACTTCAAGTGGGAGAACCGGCAAGTTACCGGCTCTTTTAAAGCTCGAGGCGCGCTCAACAAAATCCTCAGCTTGGAACCTTGGGAGCAACAAAAGGGCATTATCACCGCTTCAGCTGGCAACCATGGCCAGGGTGTAGCCTTGGCAGGTAAACTGGTGAAAGCAGAAGTTACCGTATTTGTATCAGCATCCGCTGTACCAGAAAAAATCCGTGCAATCCGTAATTTAGGTGCACGTATTATCTCCGTAGATGGTGGCTACGAACAAGCAGAACAGGCGGGCATTGAGTTTGCCACCTCAAGCGGTTCAACCTGGGTTTCAGCTTACAATGATGGTCGGGTAATTGCCGGTCAGGCCACTGTTGCTCTTGAAGATCAGGAGACTTGGCCTCAGCTTCGCAATGCAATCTGGCTTGTTCCCGTGGGTGGGGGAGGGTTAATTTCCGGCATCGCTGTTGCACTCAAGACTTCCTCAATGAGACATAAAAATACCCGGGTGATTGGTGTTCAATCTGAAGCCTCTGCTTTCATGTACCAGCTATTCCACTTCGGCACACAGGACAATGTAAAGGATCTACCCAGCTTAGCTGATGGACTTGCTGGTGCAGTTGAGCGTAATTCGATTACAATTCCTTTGGTAAAAAAATATGTCGACGATCTCGTCCTCGTCAGCGAGGACGAGATTAAAAACGCTATTGCCTTCGCCTGGCATAATTATCATGAAAAAATTGAGGGTTCAGCTGCCACAACATTAGCCGCGCTCCTGCACCATAAGATATCAGAACGTCCTGTTGTCTGCCTGATTTCAGGTGGAAACATCCAGACCGAAGTTCATGAGCATATCATAAAGGAACATCGATTATAGGTACTTGATGGAAAAACAGATAACTACTGACGAAATAATGGTAACTTGTATCGCCCATCAAGTAGTGGATGGAGAAACTGTGGCCCAAGGTTTGGCTACACCCTTGGTCGCTGCGGGTTATTTGCTAGCCCGCTTGACGCATGCTCCCAACTTATATTTTGTTTCCGCAATCGGTCAAAGTATTTGTAGGGAACCAGCACCTCTAAGTCTGATTAATGTAGAAACACTTTGGTTAGACCGCGCCTTAACGGATGTAGGTTTTACCCGAGCGGCTGCTGATATTTTGCCAAGCTTGCGACCCAAAGAGTTTTTCCGACCTGCTCAGATCGATGCCCACGGCAATTTCAACAACGTTGCATTTGGTAAAGATTACCTCGGCGCAGGACGTTCACATCCTCGCCTGCGGCTTCCAGGCACAGGCGGTATTCCAGATGTGACCACCTACATAGATGATATCTACCTTTATGTCCCGCGCCATTCTCGAGCTACCTTTGTTAATCAAATCGATATACGCTCTGGTTTAGGCTACTCCCCCGAACGCCGGAAGGGATCTGGTCCTGCATACCTGGTAACTGATTTGGGTCAATTCGATTTTGCCAATGGACGGATGCGGTTGATCTCATACCATCCGGGCACCAGCCCAGGAAAAATTCAAAAGCACACCTGCTTTGAACTCGAATACGCTGCCGAGCTGTACGAAACGAAATTACCATCCCCACAAGAGATTGAGCTAATCAGGGAAGTTATCGACCCACTTGGCATCCGTAAGTTAGAGTTATTGGGAGGGCCAGCCAGGAAGCAACTACTGCACGAGATCATCACTCTCGAGGAACAAAATCAAGGTCTTGTCTCAAAGGTATACACTGTTTTTTAGCTTATGAAACAATTATTTTTTATTGATCGGCTCTCCAAACTATATTTTCTTAAGCATTTGTTATATTTCACCCTTATCTTGGGGATACTAAATCCTTCTATTGTGGCCCTCTCTAAGCCTAGGTCGCAGGAATCAACGCTTGATCAGGCAGAAGCCCTTCTCGAAAACTTAACCCCAGAGGAACGCGTTGGTCAATTATTTCTCATCACATTCCTGGGCACCGAAGTAGGTCCAGAGAGTCCGTTGCATTCCCTGATAACCAGCCATCACATTGGTGGTGTTATTTTCCTGGCATCGAATGACAACTTTAATGATAGTGAGACAGCCTTATCAGACACAATCTCCCTGGTGAGACAAATTCAGTTAAATCGTTGGTCATACGCACAACAAACTGAAACAAATCCAACAAGTGAGGCAACTTTTACACCAACCTTCATTCCATTATTCATCGGTATTACACAGCCAGGAGATGGATACCCCAACGATCAGATTCTCAATAAACTTACCCCTCTGCCTAACCAGATGACTTTAGGAGCGACATGGAATCCGCTATTGGCAACTCAGGTTGGAAGAGTCCTTGGACAGGAGTTGTCTGCATTGGGATTCAATTTGCTGTTTGGACCTTCCCTTGATGTTTTAGAGGATACACCTCCTGAGGGCACAAATGGCCTTGGCGTTCGCTCCTTTGGAGGTGACCCTTTCTGGGTAGGTGAAATGGGTCGATCTTATATCAACGGCATTCATCAAGGCAGCGACGGAAAGATTGCAGTAACCGCCTTGCATTTTCCAGGAATTGGGGCAGCAGATCGATTGCCTGAAAAGGAAATATCGACGATCAGAAAATCCTTAGAAGAATTGCAAAGATTTGACTTGTCACCGTTCTTTTATGTTACCGGAAATGCAAGCAGTCCAGAAAATACAGCTGATGCTCTGTTGACCTCACATATACGTTATCAGGGTTTCCAGGGTAATATCCGCACCACAACACGACCGGTAAGCTTTGACCAGCAGGCTTTTAATTTACTGATGGAGCAACCAGAGCTCGCTACGTGGCGGTCTGGTGGTGGAGTCATGATCAGTGATAATTTGGGTAGTCAGGCTGTTCGCTTGTTTTACGAGCTGACCAATCCTAACCAACCATTTGATGCCCGCAGAATTGCTCTTAATGCGTTTTTAGCAGGCAATGACCTGTTATATCTGGGTAATATAGTGGCTGGCGAAGCAGAAGGTGAAGAAGAAGAAGAAGAAAACACCTACACCACAGCAGCAAATATTCAGGAATTTTTTGCTCAAAAATATCGAGAAGACCCAGCTTTTGCAGTGCGTGTTGACCAATCCGTTTTACGGATTTTACGCCTTAAATACCAGTTATTTGACACATTTTCTTTGAGTAATACCCAACCACCCTTATCAGGGATCGAAATTCTTCCGGATTCAACCGAGGTAACCTTCGAGGTTTCCCGCGAAGCCGCCACGCTGATCAGCCCTTCCTTGCAAGAATTGGATAGCGCAGTACCCGATGCCCCAAATCGGGCTGATCGGATTGTTTTTGTCACGGACCAGCGTGTATCAAAACAATGTTCCACCTGCACCGAGGTATTTACACCAGAAGTCGATGCATTACAACAGGCAGTACAGAGATTATATGGACCTCAGGCATCAAATCAAGTAAACCCTAATTTTCTGCGCTCTTATTCCTATTTTGACCTGCAAAGACTCTTAGATGAAGATCCGGAGGCATACCAGATAGAGCTTGATCTGCGCAGAGCCCACTGGATTGTATTTGCTCTCCTGGACCAAAACTCAGAGATTCCATCATCTAGGGCTTTACACCGATTTCTGGCGGAAAGGCCAGATTTGTTTCAACAGAAACGTCTGATTGCATTCTCCTTGAATGCCCCTTTATATCTGGACGCGACCAATATCTCTAAACTCACCGCATATTATGCTTTATATAACAAAACACCTGCAGCTATTAACATTGCAGCTCGATTGCTCTTCCGTGAAATTACCCCTAGTGGAGCATTGCCTGTCTCTGTTTCAGGAGTTGGGTATGATCTGATTTCAGCAACCTCTCCTTCTCCCAATCAAACCATTGCGCTAAGCCTCGATTTACCCCCTATAGAAATTGGAGAGGGTACCTCAACACCAGAACCCCAACCCACACCTGAATTTAAAATTGGCAACACAATTCCTGTTCGGACAGGTGTTGTCTCAGATCACAATGGCAACCCTGTGCCAGATGGCACCCCTGTACAATTTATCGTAACCTTAAACGGTGAACTCATCGGGCTTCCACAGACGATCGCGACCAAGTCAGGTATTGCGCGTACCTCTCTTCAAGTGGTTGGCTCTGGCGTTTTTACTGTCAGGGTTGAGAGTGAACCAGCAAAGGATTCAGAAATTCTACGTTTTGAAATACCTCCGGAAAATGGAGAAATTGTAACGATAACTCCAACCGATCAACCAACCGTCACCCCCAGCCCGACTATCAGTCCCACTCCATTGCCTGTATTGTTACCCGAACCTCCCC
>CP070639.1:1015938-1027316 GCA_020354045.1 Anaerolineales bacterium
GAGAAGGTGGTTTTGGTGGCTTTGCGGAGCTGAAAGGCCTGCTCAAGCCGGTCATCTGTGCTGTAAACGGTATGGCGGTCGGAGCTGGATTTGAAATGCTGCTGCGAGCAGATTTCGTTATTGCGGCTGAGCACGCGAGATTCATGCTGCCAGAGGTTCGGATTGGGGTAGCACCCGATATTGCTTCGATCATGCTGCCCAAGCTGCTTCCACGCCAGAAGGCACTTGAAATTCTGATGACAGGCAGGCAATACGGCGCACAAGAGTTGACTTCCTATGGCTTGGTCAATGAGGTCGTACCCGTAGAACAATTAATGGAGCGGGCGCGTGGGTTTGCCCAGGAGCTGCTGCGCGCCGCGCCGCTCTCTTTGGCAGCAGTCAAAGAAACTGTACACCTGACAGAGGATCTCAACTTTGAAGAAAGTTGCGCGGCGCTGCGTTCTAAATCCTGGCCGGCATTCATGAAAATGATCGCGAGCGAGGATTCCAAAGAGGGTGCAAAAGCATTTGTAGAGAAGAGGCAGCCTGATTGGCAGGGAAAGTAGAAAGGGAAGACAATGAAACCTAACCACACGAAAATCGAGAAAATCATTGTCAATAAGGCGAAAGAATTTGGCGCATCGCTGGCGGGAATTGCCAGGATTGAAGATCTGAAAGCTTCCCCCTCCTATGAAGTCTACAGTAGAAAGCCGTTCTATGAAGAATACGATCGCTCATCCCCGGATTACCATGCATTCAAGGGAGTGGAATGGCGCCCAGAGCATAAAACCGTGCTGGTTTGGGCTTTAGTCCATCCGGCTTCTGAACCTGTACTGGATTGGTGGAGCATGAAAGTGCCAGGCTTTACGCCAGGAAATGGTGTTTTGAGGAGGCAATCGAAAATGCTCAGGATCTGGTTAGGTGAAGAGCTCCGCATCCAGGCCCTTTCGCTGCCGTATCAGATCGAGTACGGGGGGGCTTTCCTCAAGGATTGCGCCCATCTGGCTGGGTTGGGGGTGATCGGTAAAAATAATCTGCTGGTCACACCGGAATTTGGCACGCGCGTGCGCCTGCGAGGCATTTTTATGCAGACAGAGCTCGAGCCGACTGGCCCGATCGATTTCGATCCATGCAAGGGTTGCCATATGCCCTGTCACAAAGTCTGCCCGAGGGATGCTTTCCGAAGCGGCTCTTTTGAGAGGCGGTATTGCAAGGAAGAAAACGATGAACGCTATGCCAATGAGGAAATGATAGACGGCTCGGTCATGGGGATCGATGAGCCCAGCCTGGTCATGAAACCTTGCCGGTACTGCGAACTTGCCTGTCCAGTTGCACAGGGTAGTTGGAAAAATTAATAAATTCGAACCCCCTGCTGTAAAAGTGCTGTTTGTATGCTACTAATGCTGACAGCGTTGAAATCCACGTTGTCTTTAATGGAGATTGCAGCTGCAACCCCTGCTCCTTGCCCAGTAACCGTGCAGCACATCATGCTACGCACAGCCGCGTGAGATATTTTATCCCCCGCAACACAACGCCCTGCGACCAGGAGGTTCTTGACTTTCTGAGGCACCAAAATTCTATAAGGGATATGAAAATATCTGCCGGTGGTGGGGAGTACCAGAACCCCGTACCCATCAATAAACTCGGGAAAGATACCAATGGAATCTTCAAAACGAGCCTGGTTGCGCACATCATGCTCAGTTAAATTGTACTGAGCAATAATTTTACGAGTGTCTCGGATACCCACGCTCATGCCGAAAGTTCTCAGCCTGGCACCCTCGAAACCGGGTGCATAGCGGTTTAATGCGTTGATGGCCAGCATGACCTGTTTCCGCCCTTCGATCTCTGCCTGGGTAAGATCCCAAACATCGGTCCCGTCAAATCCCGTCATGTGGACCATATTTAAGTAGGTTGCCTCACCGCTGTCCGTGATGGAACTCCAGGTACCGCCGATGCTCGTCAGCCCTGCTGGGATCACCCCGTCTTTTCGCGCCTGGTTGAAAGGCTCCTCCAGATAAGGGCTGAACAGGTCATCTTCTTTGCCATCCGTCTGCATTTCCCAATTCTTCCCCCAATCCTTATAGGTGGTGGGATTCGCCCTGACATATTCAAGGAAACGCTTTTTTTCAACACCTGAGCAGGAAAACATGACGGTGACGGGCAACATTTCCTCTTTGGGAGTCTTAATGTAAGGCGCCCCCGCGTAATGAGCAAGGTCGGCATCGCCAGACCCATCGATCACTCGCTTTGCCAAGATCGCCTGCCTGCCATCCTTGCTTTCTGTGACAACACCGATGATCGCATCGTCTTCTATAATAACGTCTACAACCAGGCAATGCAGCAGGGGGATGACACCAGCTTCTTGAACCAGGACATCTGCAACGTACTTAAAGCCATCTGCGTTAATAGCTTCGCTCAACGATTGGGGTTCTTGCTGGGTCACACCCATCGCTTTGGCGCGCCTTTCAAATTCAATCCCAATACCTTCTGAATCTATGGTGCGCTCATGCCGGTACCAGGCAAACCCTTCCACCCCGACTTGAGTAAGATTGCCTCCTAAACACCCATAGCGCTCCACCAGCATCGTTTTTACACCCGCACGCGCCGCACTTATCGCGGCTGCCAAACCACCTGGACCACTGCCAACTACCAATACGTCCGTTTCGGCAAAAACAGGTATTACCCTGGCAACTTCTTTTATTTGTCGCATATCAAGTCCTTCGATTTGTTATTCTCTTCTGATGCTGCCACTACAATTGAGGCCTGGACGCACTTGCCTTATACCATCATTTTTTCACGCGTGCCTGGCCTCCCAGGTACTAATAATTTCACGGTGCCAGGATATGTTTTCCAGGAAGAGACGTTTGTACGCCTGGTCGGGAATCCGGGAAGCTTGGTCCTGCAGCAAATTGAAAGCGGTTTCTAAAATTTCCCCGGCCTGTGGGTCTCCGGCCAGTTGAAGAACTTGATAGCAAGTTAGATATATCCGCAAAGGCTCCCAAGTAGCTTGGAGGCTTCCACCAGCGGCAAGGTAGGAAAGTATCTCATTCGTTTGATATAAAGCATTTGCCAAATCACCCTGAGCCAATGCAGCCTGAGCTAATCCAGCCCTAACCCCCATGGCAAGATGAGGTTGGTTGAGCTTCTGCCGTACGGCTAAGGACTGGCGATATGCATCTACAGCTTTTTCGGACTGGCTAAGTCCCAACCAGGCATGTCCTAACCAGTGCAATCCTTCAGCCATAGCCTCAACTTGTTCTTGTTCACGTTTTTTTGCAACACCTAACTCACAATACTTGCGAGCCAAATCCCATTCCCCCTGGGCCGCGGCAACCCAACCGAGGTTGGTATGTGCAGTACCCTCAGCACTCCGGTTGCCGGTCTCGAGGACAATGGTCAAGATTTGTTGAAAATTATCGCGCGCGGCTTGATAATCCCCCAGGCGTGTGAGCACTACTCCTAGATTATTGAGCGCAGTGATCTCTCGTTCCAGATCCCCAATCTCGCGGGCAATTGTCAGAAACCCCTCCAGGTAACCGAGACCTGTAAAGAAATCTCCCTTGGCTAGACTGTTCAGACCGAGGATATTAAGTGTGTTCCCTTCTGCTCGACGGTCACCGGCCTGGCGAGCTATGGATAAAGCGATCTGGGCTTGGACTATGGAGAGATCTGCATCCCCCTTTTGATGTAACATCCAGGCCCAAACATAATATGCCTGCCTGGAAAGGCTTTGATCCCCGATTGTTTCAGAGAGAGTCACTGCCTTGTGTGCTGAAGCAAGCCCTTCTGGAAATTCGCTGGTCCAAAACCCGAACCAAGCCCTTAGCATCAGCAACTCTACTCTTTTCCGCTCGTCAGCCAGGGTATCCACAATTGTTGCCAGGGTTTCTAAGATTTCTCGCTGGCCATCCCGGTTGCCTTGCAGGCTATAGATTGTTTCCTGCCCGATTAACAGGGTATAGCGTCTTTCCAGATCATCTTCGGGAGCGAGGGCAATCGCCCGGGTGTAAAAATCCGCGGCCTCATCAATCGCATAATTCGATGCGGCCATTTCAGCAGCTTGGCACATATATTCCAGTGCTGCTTTATTCTTTCCAGCTTTTTCCAGATGGCCCGCGATCAGCCCGGTAAACTCCCCCACTCGGTCTCCACTTTGTAGGATGAGCCAATCGGCGACCATGGCGTGATATAAGCGTCGCGTGCGTTTTAACACGCTCTCATAAGTCACCTCCTGGAGAATCGTATGCGAAAACAAGTATTCGACGGTATCTGAAAAGGCTGACTCGTTACGCTGTAAGATCATTTCCCGTAGCTGCAAAGTGTTTAAAGACTCTGCAATATCCAGTGACTGCGGACCGCTCGGTATGCCTGCCGATTGGATATCCCGATTAATATAAGAAATTGCTGCATCCCAAAAGACTTTTCCCACCACCGAAGCCTGTTGCAACACCTTGCGTTCGTAGACTGGTAACCGGTCAAGTCTGGCTTGGATCACTCCGGTCAAGGTGGGAGGAATATGTAGTTCCAGCAGCCTGTCAGATTGTACTCGCCAAGCTGGTTCACTCTTGACGATCACACTCTCCTCCACGAGCATCATGACTAATTCTTCCAGGTAAAATGGATTGCCCTCTGCGTTTCTGACAATCAATTCAAAAAGTTGACCAGGTACCCCTTGAACTTTTTGTAAAACCAGTTTCAGCAGGTGTTCACTTTCAAGGTGGGATAATGGCTGCAGCTCCAGCCGTTGTTGTAAGAGTTTTGATCCCCAGGACGGTCGCCGTTCAAAGAGCGAAGGGCGGGTCAAGGCTACAAAAAGGACCTGTTGGGTAGCAAGTTCGTCATTCATCCGCTCAAGGATGTCAAGCGAGCTGTCATCTGCCCAATGTATGTCATCCAAGAAGATGATCACCGGAATGCGATTAGCATAAGCCTTAATCAAATCTATCAAGTAGACCAACGCCCGATCGCGTATTTGTTGAGGTGACTCGAGCACACCTTTCAGATAGGGGCTGTCACGAAAGTCATAACCCAGCAATTGTCCGACAAAATGTGCCTTGATTTTATATTCTTTTGCTCCTCCGAACGCATCCTTGAAACGATCAACGATCTTCTTTCTCACAGCAGGTACTGGGTCATCATCCAGGATCGCGAAATGAGAAGCGAAAATATCTCGGAGGAGAGCATAGGGAATATCCAAGGTATCGAGTGTGGCGCGGCCTTTAAAAAGGTAAATTTTGGTGGGTTGATTCTCCAACCAGTTTTCAAACTCATCAAGCAAGCGAGACTTGCCCAAACCGGCTTCCCCTACGACCGTGATAGATTGGCTTTTTCGGAGGTGAACGAGGGTGTCAAGTGAGTCTTGCAGGGCTTTTAATTCCTTGCCACGCCCAATCATTGGCGTCTCGACACCCTCAATCCCCCGCGTCTTAAATCGAAATGAGTGCGGTTTGGCTCTTTTAACTTGATAGACCTGGACAGGTTCGGAAAATCCTTTCATGCTGATCGATTGACCTGGAAATAAATCGAAGATGCCACGCACGTGGGCATAGGTATGCTGTGAGATGAGCAATCCGCCAGGGGGTGCAGCGCTTTCCAAGCGGGCGGCCAGGTTGACGGCCGCTCCCATCAAAGTGCCATCTGCCTCAGTTACCCCACCAGCCACAACGAGACCGGTGTTCACACCGATTCGCACCTGGAAACCTTCGATTTGAAGTTTTTCTTTCAAATCCTGGGCGATAAGTGTAGCTGTTTCCAGAATTCCCAATCCGGCTCGGACAGCCATCTCTGGATCATTCTCCCGAGCTTTCGGCAAACCGAAAACAGCCAAGAATCCATCCCCCATGAAGCGTGTCACCCTCCCGCCATGAGCGTTAACAGGTGCTGCTAGATCCTGGAGGGCGGTGTCCATGATAGCCAGATTCTCTTCTGGATCAAGCGCTCCCATTAACTTGGTGGAGCCGACCACATCCATGAACAAGATCGTTACCTGCTTGCGATGTTGCTCTACAACGGGTTCTGGGCTCAATTCTGCCAGTTGTTTTCGCAGGGCTGCAATGGTAGCGTCGACTATAGCGTCATCAAGGATGCCACGCAGCCCCTCCTGGGCAGCAATGGCCTGTTCAAGCTGCTCCCGCTTGTTTATTGGGTTGTCTGCCTTCATGGTGAGATTATATCAAGTGAGCGAACGCTTATTTCTCTATGGTACATCTGTGACCTGCCCTCGGAAACTAGAAATATCACCCCAGACCTATTCCCGTTGCCACAAAGCATATGAGGATATGAAAACCACCCAGGTACGCAAGAGGAAGGGTCTCAAAAAAGAGAACCTGCTAAATAGACAGGTCCAAGCCCCCATATGTGGCGCTCCCGGGCGGGACTCGAACCCACAAAACACTGATGCGCAGCGGGGCTTCTGCCCGGTATATGTGGGTTGATACACCCGCACATGGCGTCTTAAGTTTCTATAGAATCCATAATTTCAAGGGACTCTAGTGGGTTACACTAGATTATCGCGATAATGAAAGGCGGCTCTACCACCCAGCAAAGCTACAGGGTTGAAATATAAAAGCGACGGATGGCATTAGGGCACTCGATTTTTTATCCGCGCTGCGTATGGCTGTTGCTCTTGTCGCCAGTCTGCCATTTGCGGTTGGATCGGCGCTGGCGGAATTTCTGGTTTCCCTTGGGAGCAGCAGCTCTGTGGGAACTGCCGTTCGAGTTCTTATGAATTGGGGGGTTCCCGACCTCAAATTTCTCATATTCGAAACCGTCCAATTGGTGACGGTTGATGCGGTAGCCCAGCAGTTGCTCAATGGAATGTACCATTGGCCCATCATCAGGGGTCGCGAAGGTGAAAGCCTCACCCGTCTCCTGGGCGCGCCCCGTCCGACCGATGCGATGGGTGTAGGCATCCACCGTATCCGGCATATCGAAGTTGATGACATGGGTGATCTCTGTCACGTCGATGCCCCGTGCTGCGATGTCAGTGGCGACCAGAAGGTCGAATTTCCCCTTCCGGAAGCCATCCATGGCCTGCTGGCGCTGGTTCTGCGACATGTTGCCCTGAAGGGCGGCCACGCGGAATCCCTTACGGTCCAGATCTTGGGCTAAGTTGCGGGCCCGGTACTTGGTGCGGGTAAAGATCAGCACTCGCCCGGTTGCCGTCTGGTGGAGTAGCTCCAGGAGTAGTTTTTTCTTCGACTGGTGGTGGACGGGGTACAGCGCGTGCGACACTGTCTTTACCGGGGCTGTCATACCAATCTGCACAGTGACCGGGTTGCGCAAAATGGTGTTTGCCAGCTGGCGGGCATCCCTGGGCATGGTGGCTGAAAAGAAAAGGGACTGGCGCTGTTCCGGCAGCCGTTTGACAATCCGGAGCACATCGGGGAGGAAACCCATGTCGCACATGCGGTCCGCCTCGTCGAGCACGAATACTTCTACGTTCGAGAGGTCGACCTGACTATCACCGATGAGGTCGAGCAGCCTGCCTGGGCATGCTATGATAATCTCTGTGCCGTGGCGGAGGGCGCTGATCTGCGGCCCTTTGGCGACGCCGCCGTAGATCGCTATACTGCGGACATTCACATTTGCGCTGAACGCGATAGTTGCCTGGTGGATCTGCTCAGCCAGCTCTCGGGTGGGAGCGAGCACAAGGGCGCGGATGCGCCGCAGAGGCCCGCGAGTCAGGCGCTCGAGGATGGGCAGCATGAAAGCTGCTGTCTTGCCAGTCCCGGTCTGCGCCAGACCCAGCACGTCATCCCCCTTCATTACAACCGGGATGGCCTGCTTCTGGATTGGGGTGGGGTCTGTAAACCCGACCCCTGTAATACCCGCTTGAATGCGCGGGTCGAATGAAAATTGATTGAATTTACTCATGATTATTTCGCTCTTTCGATGGCGATTCTGTTACAACAAAAAAACCTTGCCCAAAAAGGCAAGGTAAACCAAAAATCAACATTGCCAAGATTTGCTCTGTAACAAGCAGTGCTGCGGAGTATACCATATGTTTCAAATTAAATTCATCACAATGGGAAATAATTTGGAAGAAGGAAGGACTCGATGTCCAACTTATATTCAATTCTTAATTATCGGTTGAATGGCAATATGTTATGATATAGGAGATCAAAAGAGGGGGCCAACGTTGCGCAAGTCTTAATAAAGAGTCTTAAAGATAGATCGACTTTATGGGGGTGCGAGTTGAGATAATCTATTTCGTTTTTCAAGGTCCTGCGTTCTTTGTAAGTGGAAATTGAAATCTTGTGTTGTTAGGTGACCCGGTAACGTTGGATATGCCTGTTTATCGCCTTTATTATGGCCGGATGCCCTGCCTGTCCAAGATGTACCCTGAATCCGGTTCACGGAATTTGTACTATTACTTGGTATGATTGCATTAGCTGAAGACAACTTAATCATCGATTTCGATGTGGATAACCCACCGGATTCCTTTGCGCGTCTAAAAGAATTGGGAACCAAGCAAGGACATATCACTTACCAAAACATACTACACTTGTTTCCTGAAGCCGAACAAGAGGTTGATTATTTAGCCCAAATTTACGTAGCCATTCTCGAAGCGGGAATCTTGTTTATTGAGGATGACAGTCTTACTGATGCTCCCAATGAGGATTCCGCGGAGGATAATGAAAATGGAACAAATGACCGCCAGTCTGTAATTTGGGAAGATCATCTTCTGTCAAATGTTGAACCGGATAATTTGGTTGGTTTGTATTTCTGCGAAGCAGCGAGTGTTCCATTGCTCACATCCGAGGAAGAGGTGGAGTTGGCAAAGCGGATTGAGCAAGGCCTGCTGGCTAGGGAGGAGCTGTCAAGTATCAAAAACATGCCCGCCAAAAGACGTGAAAAGCTTCTGTATTTAATTGATGATAGCTGGACTGCCGTTGACCATCTCATCACTGCCAATTCACGCCTGGTTATCAGTATTGCCAGGAGATACACACATCGAGGGGTTCCTTTTTTAGATTTAATCCAGGAAGGGAACATCGGTTTAATGCGGGCGGTAAAAAGATTCGACTATAAACGGGGTTATAAGTTCAGTACATACGCTACCTGGTGGATTCGCCAGGCTGTGAGCCGCGCTCTGGCAGAACAAGGCCGCACAATTCGCCTGCCAGTTCATATAAGTGGTCTGGTCTCTAAGATGTACCTTGTACAGCACCAACTCAGACAGCAGCTGGGACGAGACCCAGAGGTAGCTGAGATAGCCGACATAATGGGGTTATCTTCAGAGAAAATTATGCAAATGTCCAAGGACGCACAATATCCTTTATCAATTGATATGCCAATCTCGTTCGAGGATGATAGTGTTTTGGGTGATTATATTGAGGATTACGAATCTCCGGATCCTGATGAAGTTATTGAATTGAGTTTGTTACGACAACATATAGAACAAGTATTGGTGATGTTACCCCCTCGAGAGGTGCAGATATTAAAACTGCGATTTGGTCTATCTAACGGCGAGACACATACATTGGCAGAAGTAGGTCAAAAAATAGGTGTTTCGCGTGAGCGCGTCCGGCAGATTGAGGCTCAGGCCATTCGTCGTTTACGCCAGCCTGAAATCCGGGTCAAACTGCGTAGTTACCTTAACTCGCTACAAACGTGAAGATTCTCATAAAGTAACTTACGTTTCATGCCAATGCCGGAAAGCAGCTTGGATATAAGAATACTAAGCCTGCATTTGCTCTAAGTAATTTGCGGCTTTGATACCAGATTTGTTTAATAATCCATTCCGCAAATTACTCGCTAATCCGCAAGGAGACAGAAAGGTGGTCAAAATGGCGAAATTAACGCCAAGGTACTCGCTAGGGGATAGAATCATTCATCACAACTATGGTGTTGGACAGATTGCTGGAATTGAACGTAAGTATCTGAATGGAGTTGAAGTTGAATGTTTTAAGGTTGAAACCAAGAACGGAGTTTATTGGTTTCCAACTGATACTGTGGATAACCCGCGCGTCAATCCAGTGGCATCTCAAGAGCTTGTTCAAAAGGCTATTGAAATACTAAAAAGTGCTCCTCTTGATTTAGAAAATGATCCTGTTAAGTGGAAAGAAAGAATTGATGAAGTTAAATCTGGTGGGGATTTTCTGGCCGTTAGCAGCCTGGTTCGTGATTTGGCTGCTTTGAAAGCCATAAAAAAACTCAATCCGAACCAGGCTCAAGCACTTAAGAATCTGAAAAATCGCCTATTAACAGAATGGGCAGCTAGTTTAGAGGTTGAAGCGAAATCAATCCGCCCAAGACTCAGAGCTTATCTTCGTGAGAGCCATACCCATTTTCAGAACGCCGCTTAACCTCATAACGCCTGAATCAGATAAAAACAGCCACAGGTTGTACTGGAGGGGCAACAGAAAACAACCTGAAAGCAGAAAATGAAACAGCAAAAATTCTGGCTCCCGTGGTTCAGGAACCAACAACAGCAGGACTATTATGGAGACCTTGAAAATTTAGTAAGTCTCAATAAGTGTGCTGTAATAGTTAAGCCGAAGATGGCGGGTAAAGCGCACACCTTCGCTGCAATTGTCAGCTGACCCTTGGATAGCAGGGTCGATTTTCGGGAATTCTAATAAAAGTATTAGAATTCATTTGGAAAAAGTGTGCTAAGATAATATGCTTGATTAACATTTGTTCTAAATGTAGAGGATTTTCTTTTGATTTGGAACCCATGCTTGACCTGGCAAAAATCTATGAAAGGAGTTCCAAATCATGTCTGAAAAACAACAAGGCACCGTGAAGTGGTTCAATGGTAGCAAAGGCTACGGTTTCATCGAACGTGAAGATGGGGAAGACTTATTCGTCCATTACAATTCCATAATTGGCGATGGATTCCGCAATCTTGATGAAGGCCAACGCGTAGAATTCACTGTCGTTCAAGGCCAAAAAGGCCCGCAAGCGCAGGACGTAATGGTCGTATAGACGATCAACCATGAATCGAAAACAGGGCAGCTGTACTTTGCTGCCCTGTTTTTTTATTTCATCGCACACTACCTGTCTGGATCAATAAAAGCTTTTGAACCTCGGCATATGCAGTACAAAGGAATATTCTCCAACAAATGGTGTGGTAGAGATGCCCCTTAATCTGTGGAAATATCGAGGGTGATGCCCCCAAATATGGCGGTTAAATCTACAGAATCGATAAATTCGATGGATTCTATGCAGGTTGCACCAACAAGGATAGGCGCCTCTCTTCCTTAATTGCGCTGAATCTTAAGCCTCGGGAGGAGCCTGGTCTTGGAATATTTTTTTTAAATACGCAAGTAAAACCCTCCTGGAACTGCGTCCTATAAAGCATCCGCGACCAGGTTTTTGAAGCGGCACTGAAGCGATGTTCCAGATATGGGGACAAAAATGCAGAACTGCATGCTTTTGACTATGTCCATTTT
>CP070639.1:1027416-1038751 GCA_020354045.1 Anaerolineales bacterium
CCCATGCCACCTGCCCTCCCACACTTCCAGTTCTGTACTGACACCATCCAGGCGAAGCGTATCACTCATCAAGATCTCTCAATCGCTAACCTGGATGAAAATGGGTGGTAATCCATGCAGGCCTGCATAGATGGAGGAGATCAGTGGCGCCCGGGCCTGTTGTGGAGCTTCATTAATAAAGGCTTGAAACGCATTACTGATCAAATCCATCTCCTGGTAGCTTGTTGATACGCAAGGTACGCGGTCCCAAATATTTCTTCCAATCGGCTTTCTTCAATTGGGATGTATATGTTGTCCAGGATGAGAAATAAGAGCACAGGGAAGAAAAATGTTATGCCAGAACCGAGAAAAATTGCGATACCGAATAAAACCAGGATGCCACCCAGATACATTGGATTCCTGCTAAACCGGAAGATTCCATCCGTCACTAAGCGTGAGGCGGCCTTGTCAAACTCAACGGATGTCTGCATCTTCCTCAACTGGTTTGCCGCGCGGGAATTAATGATCAAACCCAAGAGAATAACCCCAACCCCAACATACCTTAATGGTGCGTAAACGATATACTGTATCGGATAGATAAAATGTGCCACAATCGAAAGTGGTATCAAGAGATTGAAGGAGGAAAGTTTAATGAGTTTCATTAAAATGTAAACTTGCCTCATTTCGACGATCAGGCGGTCGAAGTTAAAGGCCTTACTCGAAAAATGTACCTCTTCTCTGATCATATAGCAATCAAACGAGCCGGTCATCAGCCACCTGACCTATTTTCTGGATTATTTTTCAGCGAGTAGTTATTCGGCCTTTGTTGTCCCCTGGGTTCCGGGCCTTGTGGTTACGGTCTGGACCTCAGTTATATCGAATATAATCAATTTGAGACCGTACCCTGAACTTCAGGTTTGGTAGCTCCGCATGTCAAATAGAACCGGGCCAACCCCAGCTGCTGATTTGCTCGCTTTACTGGCCTTTGCCCCTCATTTTTGTCTGCCGCATCTGCCCTACCCCTCCCGCGAGCACGCCTACCAGGCTTTGCAGGTTTCCCACAAGGCCGGGCTTACTAATGTGCGCCTGGGCAACAGGCACCTCTTAGGTTGGGGGCGGGGATAAGGGCAGGTCAGCTTACCACTCGGTCAGTTTCCAGATTTCAGGGCGCGGCTTTTCCCCTTCTTCTGCGCCCACCTGGGCGAAGATCACCACCGCCTGCTTGAGATGCCCCATGGCGTTTTCGCTTTGGCCGGCCGCGTGGTACAGGTCGGCCAGGTTGTTGTGCAGCGCGGCCTCGCGGTGCAGGTCACCCTGCAGGCTGCACAGCTCGAGCGCCTGTTGGGCGTGCTGGATGGCCTGCTCCAGGTCTGGCAGGTCGGCGTACGCCAGGGACAGGTTGTTCAAGGCCGCCACCCGCAGCCCGGGATCGGCCAGCGTTTCGGCCACAGACAGGCTCTGCTGCAGTTGGTGGATCGCCGCTTCCAGGTCCCCCTGCTTGCGATTTAACATACCCAGCATGTTATGCGCCTGGGCGTGCGCCAGTTCGTCCCCGGAATTTTCCGCCAGTTGCAGAGCGCGCCCGGCCTTTTGTTCTGCCAGGACGATCTGCCCTTCCCGGTACAGTGTGCGGCTCCAGTCCGCGAACACCCGGGAAAGCAGAGATGGCACTTCTTGTTCTTTAAGGGCCTCTTCGGCAGCCTGGTAATGGTCCTCCGCCTGCTCCCATTCACCCAGGCGGTGGTAAACATCCCCCAATTTTTGCTCCAGTAGCGCCAGGCAGGCTGGTTCATCCTGCTGGTAGGCACGGGCGTTTTCATAGCCGGTGATAGCGGCCGAATAGGCACCCAGCAAAGTATGCATGTCGCCAATCGCCTCGTTTAACCCGGCGCTATCCGGGTGCCCTAATGCCAGAGCCGCCTGGAAGTGTGCCAGGGCTTCCTGGTTAGCGTACAGCTTGCGAGCTTGTTCCCCGGCCAGCTGGTAGTATTCGGCTGCCTCGCGTGTGCGCCCAGCTAGCTTGTAGTGGGTGGCAATCTGGCCCGCCAGGTAGGCCTGTTCCCGCCGCCCGCGCCCGCGCCTGGCCAGTGCTTCTGCCACCCGCTGGTGCAGCAATCTACGCCGTGCCAGGCTGATCTCAGCGTACACCTGGGCGCGCATCTTGTCATGGTTGAAATCGTAGAGCAGGTCGCGCAGGCTGTCCAGTTGTGGTCCATTCTTGCCCGGTTGGGTCTCGCGGATCAAGCCGCGCTGCATCAACTTCTCAAGTGTAGTTACAGTTTCATCTTCTGTTCGACCGCTGGCTGCCAGTAAAGTATCGAAATCGAACGACCGCCCGATGACCGCCGCGGTCTGCAGGAGCTGCCTGCCGGTTTCAGAGATCTGCTCCAGGCGCGCTCGCAGCAGGTCGCGCACGCCGTGAGGTATCTCCCATTCCATCTTCGCGATGGCTGCCTTCTCCGCTGACCTTACCACGGGTAAAGCCGCCAGGTATTCCGTGACGAAGAACGGCAAGCCTTCGGTCTCTTGGTACAGGCGCGGGCTGATATCTCCCGCCGCTGGTGAGAGCGATTGCACCAGTTCCTGTACGTTTTCTGGCCTCAGCCGCCCCAGGTTGAGTACTACGCCGGTGTTATCGCGTTGAGAGTCTGCTAACAGCTGCCGCAGGTGCGGGTTGGACTCGCGGTCCTCTTCCCGCCAGGTGACCAGGATCAGCACCGGGCTGCCCTTCATTCGCCTGACAATATAGGTCAGTAGATCCAGGCTGGCTTCGTCCGCCCATTGCAGATCATCAAAAAACAGCGCCCCAACAGGTTGTGTTCCCAGCAGCGCTAACACCACTTGCCTGACCGCTTCAAACAGGCGAGTCTGTGCCCCTGGGCTTTCTTTCGAGGCAGGAGCTGGTAAGTCTGCTCTCAGACCGGTCAGTTCAGGTAGCAGGCGCGCTGCCTCTCGCAGATATGCCTCTGGCAGCTTGGTATGCCATTCGCTGTCTGGATTTTGCTCGAGCGCTCCGCGCAGCGCCTCGACGAATGCTGCATACGCCAGGTTGCTCTCGCCTGGATAGCAGCGGGCGGTGATAGTGAGTGCCTGGCGGGTGCGCAGGTGTGCCAGGAATTCCTCCACCAGGCGGGTTTTACCAATCCCGGCTTCCCCCTCAATCACGACAAATTGGCCATTGCGCGGTAGCTGTGCATAGATCCCCTCCAGCTCTCTCCATTCTATTTGGCGCCCGACCAGTGGCAGGGGTGTCACCGCCAGGGTAGTTCCGCTCTCAAACGCGCGGGCAGCAGCCTCGCTTGTACTTTCCTGCCAGGACAGTACCTGGATGCGCGCCTCGGGTGAGCCTGATTCCCAGGGCGTTTTATGTTCCTTAATTGCAGTGTAAAGCTGGGTGGTCTCCTCCAAAGGCTCGACGCCCAGCTCGGTTTCAAGGATGCGCGCGCATTCCTGGTACTGGTGTAACGCGGCATTGCGCCGCTCAGCCCGCGCGTAGGCTTCCATCAGCAGCCGGTGGGAGGGCTCGTGCAGCTGGTCAAGCGCCAGCCGGCGCTGGGCGTGCATGATGGCTGGCTCGAAAGTGCGGCGTGCCAGGTAGCCGTGTGCCAGCTTTTCCAGGGCAGTTTCCAGCTGGTGGCGCAGCTCCTCGCCCTGGAAGAACTGCCAGTCGTCAAATGGCGGGCTGTCCCGCAGGCTAAAACCTGCCATGAATTGTTCCCGGAACAGGCTGACCGCCTCCTCCAGCGGCTCCAGGCATTGTGCGCACACCTGGTGGGAGTCATGTCCGTGTGAGTCTGTGCTGGCAACCAGTCGCTGGAACTCCCACAGGTCACACTTGAGCTTGACCGGTTGGGCCAGTGCGACCAGATCGCGGCTGATCTCCAGCGCGTCTGGCTCGAGTGCCTTGCGTAGCGCCGATAAGGTGCGCCGTAAGGCAGCGCGAGCGTTGGATTGGTTGTAATCTGGCCACAGCAAGGTTGCCAGTGTGTCCCGGGTATGTGGTTTATCTGTGATGACCAGGTAGGCCAGCAGGGCGATCGCCTTGCGGGTGTCCACTTCAACAGGCTGCCCATCCCTTTCCAGGCGTGGGGCGCCAAGCAGGTAGAAATTAAGCGCAGACAAAACAATATCTCCCAAAACGCCTATATTGTACTTCAATTTCGTAACGTTCTTTCATCGTAACGCTTCCCGTAACGCTTTGCATACGTTGGATGATTAGAATCGGGTTGTATTGAGATTATTTAGACCTATAAGATCTGGCAAGAGGATTAAAATCAAAAAATGGGAGATATAAAGTTATGAAAAAAGTACTCAAATGGTTTGGTATCGTCCTGGCTGGGCTGGTCGCTTTGCTGGTCGTGGTACTCATTGGGCTGGTGATCTTCGCCCAGATGAGTTTTAAGCGCAGCTATACAAACCGGCCTCTGTATGAGATTACGGCGGATAACAGCCCGGAGGCGCAGGCACGCGCCAAATATTTGATGGAAGGCGTCATGAGCTGTGATAAAGCCTGCCATTCCGAGTTCGGTGCCCGTTTTGCCGGTGGCTATGATGAAGTAAACGAAGGTCCCATCTCAGCTGTCTTTGCTGTGCCAAACCTGACTTCAGATGTAGAGACTGGTCTGGGTGGCTGGAGTGATGCCCAGATCGCTCGTGCTATCCGCGAGGGCGTGGATAAAGACGGCGTGGGGCTGGTGGTCATGCCCGCCAACAACTACCACGTGCTCAGTGATGCGGATATGGCTGCCATCCTGGGTTATCTGCGCAGCCTTGAGCCGGTCAAGAACGAGGTCCCCACTATTTCCCTGAACACAGTCGGCAAGGTGATGCTGGCTTTGGGCCTGTTGGGACCCAGCTCATCTGTGGGTGAGCCGATCACCGCGCCCCAGGTAGCCCCCCAGCCGGGTTCGGTGGAGTACGGCGCTTACCTGGTCTCCCTGGCAGACTGCCGTGGCTGTCATCGTGCCGACCTGGCAGGCGGTGCGTTGCCTTTCTCAGACCCAGGCGATGCCCCTGCTGCCAACCTGACCCCTGCCGGGCGGCTGCCGTTCTGGTCGGAAGCTGAATTCATCGCCACGGTGCGCGAGGGCCAGGCGCCTGGCAGGCGGCTGACCGAGGGTATGCCGCGCTATCAGATGAACGACGAAGACCTGGTTGCCATTTTCAAGTACTTGGGCACGCTTGAGCCGGTGCAGACGGGTAACTGATAGGTTTCTGTTTAGGAGCGGTCCATCCCCGGGGTGCCGCGCTCCTTAGGAATGTTAAATGAAGGTTGACTATGAACAAGGAAGTGTTTGCACAAATCGATACGCGTAAGGCCCATAAAAAAGAGCCCCCTGGCCCGCGCGGCCACCCGCTGTGGGGCAGCATGCTGGACTTTCAGAAGGACCAGCTGGCGTTTATCCTGCAGGTTGCCCGCCAGTATGGCGAGGTCGTCAAATACCGCATCGCCAACCTGACCTTTATCCAGGTCAATCACCCGCAGGGGGTCAAGCGCGTTCTGCAGGATAATTATCACAACTATGTCAAGGGCGATTTGTGGGAGAACTTCAACAATATTCTCGGTCATGGCTTATTCGTCAGCGATGGCTCGGTCTGGCTGCGCCAGCGTCGCCTGATGCAGCCCGCCTTTCACCGCCAGCAGGTTGCCGCTTTTGGTCAGCTCATGACTGAGAACGCTCTGCACATGCTGGCGCGCTGGGAGGCGGTTGTGGACACCAACCAGCCAATCGAGGTCTTCTCTGAGATGACCAGCCTGACCATGCAGGTGGTCACCCAGGCTTTGTTCAGCACGGGGCTGCCGGAAACCAACCAGGCTATCAAGCGCGCCATCACCACCCTGCTGGACCATGTGGCCTTCACCTTCGAGGTGCCTTTTTACCCGCCCATGCAGGTGCCTCTGCCGCGCAACCTGCGCCTGCGGGCCGCCCTGAAGGAGCTGGATCGGCTGGTGTATGCCATCATCCACGAGCGCCAGGAGCACCCTGTGAAAAACGCCGATTTGCTCTCGATGCTGATGGAGGCCCGCGATGAAGAGACCGGCCAGGGCATGACTGAAAAGCAGCTGCGCGATGAGGTCTTAACCTTGTTCCTGGCCGGGCACGAGACCACCGCCAACGCCCTGACCTGGACCTTCTACCTGCTCGCCCAGCATCCAGCGGTGGCTCGCCGCCTGCAGGCTGAGCTCGACCAGGTCCTCGCAGGTCGCCTCCCCACCGTGGCAGACACCCCTAACCTGCCGTACACCCGTATGGTGATCGAGGAGTCCATGCGTCTCTATCCGCCGGCCTGGATCACCAACCGCACCGCCCTGGTGGATGATGAGATTTGCGGCTATCACATCCCGGCCGGCTCGTATGTGGCGGTCAGCCCGTATGTCACCCAGCGCGACCCGGCCCTGTGGCCCGAACCAGAGCGCTTTGACCCGGGGCGCTTCACCCCTGAGCGCTCGGCTGAGCGCCCGCGCTTTGCTTATTTCCCCTTTGGCGGCGGTCCGCACCAGTGTATCGGTCAGGGCTTTGCCCTGCTGGAGGCGACCCTGGTGCTGGCGACCGTGTTGCAGCGCTATGCTTTGGAGTTAGTACCCGATCATCCCCTTGAGCTGCACGCCAGCGTCACCCTCCGCCCGCGAGACGGATTGAAAATGAGGATTCGAGAACGATAATGAGGTAAACGATGACCCAATTAAATGGCATGTTAAGAAGAGAAATCAAAGCCAGCGACGCCGTCGTGGATGGGCTGTTCCGCGGCGTGCTCGCCGGGCTTGCCATGCTCGTGGTTTTAGCCCTGGCAGGTCTTACCTATGGTGACTCGCCGCTGGGCGTCGTTGCTCGCTTCGACCCGGCCGGGGGCGAGGGGGCGCTGGTCGGGCTGCTGGCGCACCTGGCTGTATCGGGCATTTATGGCGCCCTGTTCGGCCTGCTCTCGATACCGGTTCTGCGCCGGGCGAGCCGGCCAGCCTGGGCGCCCCTGGCATTGGGCGCGGTGTATGGCTTGCTGCTGGCGCTTGTGGCCCATTACGTGCTGCTGCCCGGTGTAGCATCTCCCTTGCTGGGCATCCCCATGCTGCAGTTCAGCCTGGGGCATCTGCTGTATGGATTGATCCTGGGCTTCTTCGCCAGCAAGTCATCCTGACCTCGCTTCATTTATGCGCTCGCTTTGCTGGAGGCGAAATACGCTATGCTGATTCTGGCAACCAGGCGATTACTCTTGCGACACCTTATCCCCACTGATTTGGGGCCGTTTCTCTTGTATTCCATAGAACGGCCTGGGAGAACGATGTGATCGATAAACGGAAAGCCTTTTTTGCCTGGATATTGTTTGGGTTGATTACTGCTTCTAACGTCATAGCAATAATCAATTTGATTTCGAAGATTCCGGTGAGAGATAAGCCCACACCTCTAGAATTAGTGTTCCCCATTGTGCCTGTGTTTTTCGCGTTTGTCGGCGCGCTGATCATTTCACGCCAACCCCGCAACGTGATCGGCCTGGTGATGATGCTCCCGGGCCTTTCGCTGGCTTTTGTGGTTGATGCTTATCTGGCTCCTTATCTCAGTGGGCAATTGCCGCCACCTGCCACACCATCACTGCTGTTTCTCATCATTTTATGGTTCAGCAATTGGAACTGGCTTTTGTTAGTCCTGCCGGTTATGTTCATGATGCTCCTTTTTCCGACCGGCCAGCCGCTCAGCCCACGCTGGAAATGGCTGGTTTATTTTGGCCTGGGTATCGTGGTGGTGTTTGTGTTTTTGATCACCTTTGCCCAGGTAGTGGGACCCAACGTGGACCCACTCCCCTGGTCCGTGCCAAACCCGATTGGCTTTCTGAAACCCGAGTGGATCAACACTATCGTTGGACCGTTCATGATCCTCTTCCCGGTTTGGATTCTCCTGTGCGCTGTCTCCCTGTTTGTGCGCTTTCGGCGGGCGCGGGCCGTGGAACGGGAACAAATTAAGTGGCTGTTTTACGCCGGGGCGATCTTCATTGTCTTCTACATGCCTTCTTTTATTGGTAACACCTACAGCCAGGCCGAAAACTTCTGGAACTTGCTGCTCCCCATCGGCATGTTGACTTTCCCCACCGCCATTGCCATCGCTATCCTGCGCTATCGACTGTATGAAATCGACATTATCATCCGCAAGACATTGCAGTACACCTTGCTGACCGCCATGCTTGGCCTGGTCTACTTCGGCCTGGTCATCCTGCTGGATGGATTTTTACGGGCTTTGGTGGGGAGCAGCGGGCAGGTCGCCACGGTCATCTCTACTTTAGCGATCGCGGCCCTGTTCACCCCGCTGCGCCGCCGCGTGCAGGAGATCATCGACCGGCGCTTCTACCGTCAGAAGTACAACGCCGAGCAGGCCCTGGCCGAATTCGCCGCCGCCACCCGGGACGAGACCGACCTGGAGGCCCTCACCGCCCGGGTGGTGGGCATTGTCCAGGACACCATGCGGCCGGAGGCGGTCAGTTTATGGTTAAAACCGGTCCCAAGTCAGCGGTCGTTTCTGCCTTCTCAAAAATAGGATGACGCTTTGAAAACTCAAGCTCCCGTCAATCCTGAAATGAAGTTCGACCGCAGCGCCTGGCTGACCTTGCTAGCTGCCGGGCTGTTCATAGCCCTGAACCTTGCCCAGATGGCCTACCGCTTCACTTTACCCAGTCTGGGCTGGGTTGGCCCCGACCCCGATGATGAGAGCTTCGAAGAGGTTGTTTTTCTGCTGGATACCAATGCAGTCGGAGCGCCCTCCGCCCTGCAGCCCGGGGACATCGTAGTGGCCATTGGTGAGGTGCCGACCGAAACCATTCTAAAGGATTTCCCTGCCAGCCTCAACCGACCTGCCGGCTGGCAGATAGGCGAAACCATCACCTTGACCGTTGAGCGGGACGGCCTGACGCTGAATGTGGACGCACCGCTGGTCCGCTGGACTCCAGCGGCCTGGATATCAGTGAACCTGAGGAATATCCAGAAAGTATGGTTGTGGTTGACCACGCTGCTCCTGTTTGGGGTGGGGGTCTTTACCTTTCTCAAGCGTCCCGGCAGCCTGGCTGGCCGCTTCCTATTGGCGTTTGGGTTGGCTGGCCTGTCTAGCACCCTCAGTGGCTCTGTGCCGGACCCAATGGCGTATTACCTGGACCTGCCGGCGGGGTACGCCAAGGTCTTCTTTAGTAATATCATTTTTGCCTACCTGCTGGCTCCTTCTTTCCTGGGCTTTGCGCTCACCTTTCCGCAGCCCAAGGGATTCATCCGGCGGCAGCCGCGTTGGCTGCTCCTGCCCTACCTGGTGGGTTCAACCACGATTCTGTTGCTTTTCACCGCTCCCCAACAGGCCGTGATCGGGTTCCTTTTCACCTTTTTGATGCTGCTGCTCGGTGTCATAAGTTTGATCCACGCCGGGTTTACCCAGCGCGATGCGATCAGCCGGGCGCAGTTGCGCTGGGCGGTGGGAGGGGTGGTCGCTGGCGTTGCCTTGTTTATGTTGAACTTTGCGACTTACCAGGTGGAGCACCGCGATTTTATTCTGGCGGTTGCCAGCCTGGGATTTCCAATTGTAAGCTTTTCGCTGGCCATCGCTATCCTGCGCTACCGGCTGTTCGATATCGACATCATCATCCGCCGCACGCTGGTTTATACCGTGCTGACTGCTACCCTGGCGCTGGCCTACTTCGGCTTGGTCATCCTGCTCGATGGGATGCTGCGCTCCCTGGTGGGGAGCAGCGGGCAGGTCGCCACCGTGGTCTCCACCCTGGCCATTGCCGCCCTGTTCACCCCCCTGCGTCGCCGCGTGCAGGAGGTCATCGACCGGCGCTTCTACCGCCGCAAGTACAACGCCGAGCAGGCCCTGGCGGGTTTCGCAGCCGCCGCCCGGGACCAGACCGACCTGGAGACGTTGAGCGCCCAGGTGGTGAGCATCGTGCAGGACACGATGCAGCCGGAGGCGGTCAGTTTGTGGCTGCAGCCAACTGCAAGCCAGAGACAATCCTTGTTAGATAGGGGGCAGATCGGACCACAATGACAGCTCGAACCTATCCGGAAAAGCGCTTCAACCGCTCGGCCTGGCTGGTCATGATTATTTCGCTGGCTATGATCCTCTACGCCATCCTGGCTATGGCTTATTACCTCGCCCTGCCCACCGACGGCTGGCTGGTCAACGAGGCGTCTGATCTGCCGGGCAAGAACTATATCGAAAATGTGATGGGGGGTGTGTCCGCCCTGCAGCCTGGCGACCGGGTAGTCGCCTTAGATGGCATCCCGGTTGAAATGATGGACCAATTGCCCGCACTTGCCGGTGGCTGGCGGGTGGGCGCGGTGATCGATTACCTGGTGATCCGCAATGAGCAACAACTAAACATTCCTGTGACCCTGATGAAATGGCAGGCTGGGAAATGGTTCTTGAATATCCTGCTCAACCCGGCCCAGCTCGCAGAATTATTTTCCCATTTTTTGCTGCTTGGGTTGGCGGTTTTTATCGTGTTCCGCCAGCCTGGGAATCCATCTGCAAAGGCTTTCCTGCTTATGATGACGCTTTTTACCGCTACCTGGCTGGGAGACAGGTCTCCTCAGGGTACCGGAACCTGGGTGGTTCCACTGGCGCGCTTCTTGTCCTTCGAAATCGACCTGGCTATTTTGATAACTGTGTTTCCTTTTGCCCTGATTCAATTCGCCCTGGTCTTTCCACACCCCAAGCCTATCTACGAGCGTCATCCCTGGCTGCCCTATGCCGCTGGGGCTGTCGGCCCGATCCTCCTGGTCGCTTCAAGTGATGAGAGCCCGCTTGCCTGGTTCTGGCTGGTCTTCTCATTCTTCCTGGTAGTGGGCATTCTTATTCATAATGCTTTCACCATGCGGGATGCCGTCAGCCGGGCTCAGCTGCGCTGGGGTTTGGGTGGCCTGATTTTTAATTTTGGTCTGATGGGACTGGCGCTCCTGGGTAACACAATTGGATTATTCAGGTTGAGTCCTCAAGTATTCAATGATTTCTTCTCCCTGATTTCTGTCGTTGGGCAGTCCGTGATGGGAGTATCCCTGGCAGTTGCGATCCTGCGCTACCGGCTGTGGGACATCGACATCCTCATCCGCCGCACGCTGGTTTATACCGTGCTGACCGCTATGCTCGGCCTGGTCTATTTTGGCCTGGTCATCCTGCTGGATGGATTTTTACGGGCTTTGGTAGGGGGCAGCGGGCAGGTCGCCACGGTGATTTCCACCCTGGCTATCGCGGCCCTGTTCACCCCGCTGCGCCGCCGCGTGCAGGAGATCATCGACCGCCGCTTCTACCGCCAGAAGTACAACGCCGAGCAGGCCCTGGCCGAATTCGCCGCCGCCGCCCGGGACGAGACCGACCTGGAGGCCCTCACC
>CP070639.1:1038851-1050132 GCA_020354045.1 Anaerolineales bacterium
TGGAGCTGGATCCTTCGGCAGAATCCAAATCAGGCCTCCCAGTGTGAATAACCCCAGCAGCGCAAGTATTGGAAATGGGGAAAGCCAGCCGCCCCGGGCAATCAGAAACCCAGCCAGAGGAATACCGATGATGAAGCTCAGCGACCAGCCCAGTTCAGTGACGGCCAACACCAACCCCCGCCGTTGGTATGGAACTCGATCTCCCAAATAGGCTTGCATGGAAGGATCAAATACGTATTTCCCCAACATGGTCAGGATCAGGGTGGCGACAAAGCCCGGGAAGGTTGGCCAGATAAAGACAATGGAGACCCCCAGGCTGAAGATTGCCAGCCCGGTGAGCATGCCCGCTTTGCGCCCGCGCTGATCGGCAATGAAAGCCAGTAAGGGACCTGATGCGCCCAGTGCGGAACGAGCGGTTACTGCCAGCGAAAGCATTTGAAGATCTACCCCTAAACCGCGACTGAAGGCAGGCAAAAAGGGGTAGATCATGCGGTGCATAGTATTGAGGACTACACGGGTGAACGTAAAGGCTAATACCTGGGTGCGAAGTCGGGTCACACTGCGAGGCCTGGACAAGCTAAAGTTCATAGATTAATGGGTGAGTGTCCTGAAAATCAACCTCTTATTTCAAGAGCATGCCTGCCATGACCGTTGATCTGATAAAACCAGCGCATGGTATGCCAGGCAGCCAGCAGTGTGAGCCCCAGCAGCCCAAGGAAGAAAAGTTGAATCCGCCACGAGTCGGATTCCAGGATCGGTGAAGGGGGATGCATTACGTTGCTTGTGTTCTGAAGCGCGACCATCAAAGCAGCAACGAAAATCAGGTTTGCCAAGGAGGTCCAGGCTGGTTTATCCAGGAGTGCTAACCCAACTTGCAGCAGCAAGCCAGAAACGGAGAAGATCACAGCCAGGCGGAAGCGAGGCTCAGCCAGATACAGACCATTCCAGTTGGTTTGCATGGCCCACATGGAAATGGGCAGGTAGGTAATCCAAAACAATAATCCCGTATATCCTAAGGATTGTGACCAGTGCTGGTAAGCATCCTTTTTTAGGATCAAACCTGCCAGACCGGCTATACCCGCGCCTGCAAATGCAACCAGGGCTGTCCAAACCCAGGCTCCATGCAGATATACCACGCGCACATTGGTGCCCAACGATGATTCCGCGGGCCCAAACATAGTGACGACCGCAATCACAAACAGGGTCAGCAGCAACCAAATGATTGAAGAAGGAACGTTTTTGATTGTCATGTGTGTCTCCAGGTGGCCTGGATTTTACCCTTAAAGGTGCTGTTTATGAGAGCTAAAAATCAATCTTAAGGTAAAGCCCACACCGCTATCGTGGCTGCGCGTTAACGATGGTTATAATAACCGCCGCTGAAACGGTTAAAGTGTTATTGGTATATGACAGCTGTCAAATCCATTGATTTTAATGTCAAGTCAACCTTGACATATAGATAAACATCTATTAGAATAACATATAGATGTAGGTCGATATGTCCTCGCAAAACATTAATCCCGTTGATTTCACAAAGGCTATGGCTGACGAGACGCGCCAGGCTATCATGAGTCTATGCTGCTGCCAGTGGCTGAGTGTTGGAGAGATTGTAGAGGCGTTAAACGTCACACAACCGACCGTATCCCACCACCTGAGTATTTTGCGCAAGGCGGACCTCGTTATGGTAAGGCGGGAGGGCAAGCAGGTGTTTTATACCTTGAACCAGAGACGCATTTCACAGGGGTGCTGCACGCTGGCAGAGAGCTTTGCGCCTGATCACGAGTTGGTAGTCCTTAATACGGACAAATAGTCTTTTTTTAGGCAGACATATCGAATTATGTCTATATATCAATACGAAATGGAGAATCACAAAATGACGGAACCAATGAATGCCTCTGATATTCGTAGTGCCGTACGCGAGCGTTATGGACGCTATGCAGAAAGTGAACCTGCACGCTCGTCGTGTGGTTGCGGACCCTCTGACTGCTGCGAGAGCGAGTCAGTTGAAAGTTCGATTCAATGGTACGACGAGGCTTCGCTCGTTGACTTGCCCGAGGACGTAACAGGGTTATCGCTGGGATGTGGCGACCCGGTTACTCTGGCTGAGTTACAACCAGGACAAACCGTGCTGGATCTGGGCTCGGGTGGTGGCATCGACTGCTTTCTGGCTGCCCGCAAAGTAGGGCCGACTGGCTATGTAATCGGGGTTGATATGACTCCAGCCATGCTGGAAAAGGCGCGTGCCAACCAGGGTAAAATGAGTGCAGAGAATGTCGATTTCAGATTAGGGGAGATCGAGCATTTGCCGGTCGCTGACGCCAGTGTGGACGTGATTATCTCAAACTGTGTGATCAACCTCAGCCCGGATAAGCCACAAGTTTTTCGTGAGGCTTATCGTGTGCTTAAACCTGGTGGAAGGTTGGCGGTCAGCGATATGGTCACCGATGGACCTCTTCCTGAATACATCAAAACCAATTTAAGTGCCTGGGCAGGATGTGTGGCAGGTGCGCTGGATATCCACGATTATATCGCTGCGATAGAAGCCGCCGGATTTGTAAACGTTAACTACACTGCAGAGTACTTTCCTGCAGAGATGGTTGATCAGGCAGTAGAGGAACTGGGAGAAACGATTCGTTTCGAAGACCGAACTGATCCCTCCATATACCGGGCGCTCTTTAGCGCCAGGATATCGGGCTACAAACCTGGATAACAAGAAACTATCCCAATAACCAAACTTGCCCTGATTTTTGGATAGCTTCAAAAAAAGCCCCGGGTGTGTGTCATTCCGGGGCTTCAACAGCAATGTACATGTTTAGGGCAGGTAGTCCCAGGGATTGACCTTGGTGCCGTTGTACATCATTTCATAATGCAGGTGAGAGCCTGTGGAGTTGCCAGTACTTCCGATGGCGCCAATGCCATTGCCCTGGAAGACATTCTGACCGCAGGCCACGTTGTAGGCACTCAGGTGAGCATAGAGGGTTTGCCAGCCATTGCCGTGGTTGATCACAACTGTATACCCGTACCCCCAGTTATTCCAGCCTGCATACACAACGACCCCATTATCGACCGCGTAGACCGCGTCACCGGTCTCACCATCGATATCAATTCCCGAGTGGTTGGTGGAGGGTGAGTAATCGAACCCGGAAAGGAAATGATTGTTGGCAGGCCAGATAAAAACACCAGCTCCGATTGGACCATCTGCAATCTGTCCACAGGCGCCAGGACCCAATACTCTGGCAACACCCGGGTTGTCACGTGGAATAGCGGGAGCACTCCAGGTGATAAATTCGCGTCTGCCGCCAGGCACTATCAGCCAGGTGCCAGGCTCGATATTCGGGTTGGAATAATCACCGATTTTATCTGGGTTGAGATGATTGCCAGGGTAATTGACGATGTCTTCGGGTGTTACACCAAAGAATTTTGAAACACCGTTCAGGCCATCGCCTGCCTGCCACTCATAGTATGTGCCATTGACCGGCAGGATATTCAGTTCTTGAGCTTCTTTCAGATTGTGAGGGTCATCACGGAGTGTAAAATAATTTCCCCACAGAATGGTTTCGGCGTCCAGACCAAATTTTTCAGCAATGCCAAAAACTGTATCACCATTAACGACCATGTATTTTGTGATCTCGGAGCGTGGCAGAGAAGGCAAAGTGGTGTGTAATAAAACCCCGCGCCTGACGCCCATGATAGGCTCTGACCTATTTGGATAAACAGGTAATTGCGCCGGGATGGGAGAAGGTGTGGGGGTGGGAGGCGGAGCGGCCAGAGCCGCCTCGCTGGTTTGGTCCTCCACCTGGGTGTAGCGATAAAATTGGCGCATCCCCCCGGCGACGATCAAAATTAAAGCCAATAACAGTGCGTGGGTACCCAGGCGCAAGGTCGTTTCAGCCAGGCCGGCCTGCTTGAGTCCTTCCCATAGCTCGAAGAAACGGCTCTTTTTATGTGGTTCTGAGAGTTCGGGTTTATCCTGCCCGGTAGCAGAGTCGGAAATTTCGGCGTTCGAAGCAGGTGTATGTGGTTGTGAGTTGTTTTCGAGCATCAAACTACTCCGAAAAGCATAATATCACTGCCTGGAATTTTCGTCAAATTAAGATTTTTGGGGAAAATCGAGGACTTATGGCCCGCTCAGCCCCTCTACTGCAGTTTGAGCTGCCCCATCCGGTTCAGCCTCCAGTTTAAGCACCTGGACAGCGGCCTGCTGTAACGGCGGACCAATAATGGTCAGAAGATCCTCGGAGGGGACCAAGCGGGCTGATTCGACCACCGGGGCTGAAAATGAGCGAAGCGTCGTGCTGCCCCAGGCATTCATGGCGCTCTCACGAGTGGGCAAATAACCAAGTGCTGTGGTCCAGCGAGCCTGAAAATTGCTCTCGCTCAGAAATTCAGCCAGTTGGGAGCTGAGTACATAGTGGTCTGGGTTAGTAGTCGCCAGCGCCCAGACCCAACCAGTTGCCAGGGTATAACTGTTCCCGCTGGTAGTGGGTAAGGGCGTGGCGGCAAAATCTGCCTGAATATTGTTCAGGTAGCGAGAAGTCCAGGTGATGACCATCTCTGCCTGGTTGTTCAGAAAAGCTTCCCAGGCTTGCCCGTCAGACTGATACTGTGTCAGCCAGAAAGGGGCCAGGGCGCTGGTAGCTGCCTGATTGTAGAATGTGAAGACCTCTGTTAAAGGGGCAACCTGTAAAGTGGGGCGTCCCTCCTCATCTTGGATGGCGCCTCCAGATGACTGGTAGAGAGCCAGGGTCGTCAGGGATTGCGGGTCTGCAGCTGGAAAAGCCAAAGGGCCGTTCATTTGCAACAGGGCATTCAAGTCGGTGGGGGGCTCTGTGATAACGGTTGAGCGGTATACCAGGATTAAAACATCTCCAGCAAATGGCAAACCGAAGGTGCTATCTTGCAAGCGACCCAGTTCACGGGCGAACTCATACCAATCAGATTGTTCTATAGGACCAGTAACTTCATCGAAGGAGCGCAGCAGGCCTTTTAAGGCTGCGGTTTCCATAATGGGGCGCGGCAAGGCAACCAGATCTGGCAGCGCCAGTGGGGCGGCTGAATTCGCCGTAGTGAGCGAGTCCAGCAAGCCTCCAGCCCCATCCAGAGCTTTTATACGCACCTCCACGCGTACATCTGGGCGCCGGGCATTGAATTCCTCCAGCCTGGCTTTGAGAATCTGACTGGCAGGTTCATCTAATTCTGGATCGAATTGGGGCGGCAACCAGATTTTTAGGATCTTGGGTCCGGCGGGGGTGTTTGTGATTTGTGGTGCGGAGGGAGAAGTAGATGTGGCTGTAGGAGCAGGAACCTGGGTGGGTGTGCCATTAGCCACTGTTAACCCAGAACAGCCTGCTGCCAGGACCAGCATGAGCAGCATGGTTTGGCGCAAAATTTTCATTGCAATATGACCTTTTCGCTGAGCAACTGAGTTAATAATTCGATTGCATTTTGCACATCATGCAGATCCACCATCTCTGAAGGTGAGTGGATATAGCGGCAAGGGATGGATATACAGCCGGAAGGGATACCGGCGCGGGTGAGCTGAATGGCGCTGGCATCAGTGGTGCCACCTTCCAGGATTTCAAACTGGTGGGGTAGCTTTGATTTTTCAGCTGTACGCACGATCCAATCGACAATTCTGGGGTCGGAGAGCATCTTAGAATCACGAATCTTTATTGCCGGACCTTTACCAAGTGTGGTTTCCATCTTTTTGTCTTTGGGCGTGTCTCCAGTGGAGGTTACATCCACTGCCAGGCCGAGGTCAGGGTCAATGCTGAAGGCTGCCGGGGCAGCACCGCGCAGACCGACTTCCTCCTGGGTTGTAAATACAAAATAGAGCTCATGCGGTGTGGAATTTATTTTGCGCATCGTCTCTATCAATACGTAGATCCCAATGCGATCATCCATGGCTTTGGCAATCAAACGATTCCCCATATCAAGAAATTGGCGCTCAAAGCAAGCTACATCTCCGACTCGCACCGGACATGACCCCCGATCGGTTACACCCAGATCAATAAACATTTGGGTCATGGTGGGGTGGTCGTTTGTCCCGATAGTTCGTTCCAAACCAATTACCCCAATGGGGCCATTGACAAAACGCACTCTGCTCCCAGGCAGTGAACGGGTGCGCATGCCCCCGAGATTAGTAAAACGTGCAAAGCCGTTCTCATCGATGTGCGTGACCATCAATCCAATTTCATCCATGTGGGCTGCAATCATGATGCGCTGACCTTCCCCAGAGTTGTGCTGCCCGGAGCGTAGCTTGCCTTTGCGAGTAATCAGGTTCCCCAAGGCATCCACGTACACTTCGTCCGCTAATGGCTGTACTTCTGCACGGATAGCGGCACGAATCTGAGTTTCGTATCCGGATGGACCAGGTATTTCAACCAATTTTTGGATGAGCTGCTTCATATATGCTCCGCATAAGCTAAGATGGTTAGAAATAGGCTCTCGGCTAACGCTCTGTTGCCAGCACCTGTGGGGTCAAGCGGGCAAGAGCTGCGTGGATGAGCGCCAAGGTGAATTGCCAGTCTGACAGGCGGCAGAGAGAGGCTGGACTGTGCAGGTACCTGCCAGGCACTGACACGGTTACGCTGGGTATACCACTTCTTTGCTTGTGTATCGTGCCGGTATCTGTACTGACGCTACCCGGTTGGCGAATCTGGTAAGGGATATTCTCAACCTTAGCGGTTTGCTCCAGATGCCGTACCAGTCGCGGATCAGACAATGATGGCTTATGGGCAATATGAATTGCCGGTCCTGCTCCTAGTTGGGTATTATACTGGCTGTTCTCTGAGTCGTCCCAGGCTGGCAGGTCGTAAGCGGAGGTGCAGTCAAGTACGAAGGCTAGGTCAGGGTTTAGACTGTAGCCAGCGATGCTAGCGCCGCGCGTGCCCACCTCTTCCTGGACGGTAAAAGCTGCCAGGAGATCGATATTGTCTGGGGGATGCTTAACTAGTTCAATGAGAGTGGCGACCCCAAGGCGGTTGTCGAGTGCTCTGGCACGCAGACTATTCCCCAGGTGTATAAAGGGGGTTGCAAACACTGCGCGCTCACCAATTTTTGACTGATTGCCATTCCCGGGGCCGAGATCAATGCGCAAGGAGTCCAAGGTGATTGTTTTCTTCTTTTCCTCCGAGGTGAGCAGGTGGACGGGTTTGGCGCCGATTACCCCTGGAGTATGTGACCGACCCACCCAGACCAGTTTTCCGAGTAAGAAGCGAACATCCATGCCGCCAACAACTTCAAAGCGATAAATTCCATCGTCTTCATCGTTGGTCAGTATAAACCCGGCCTCATCCATGTGCGCAGCCACCATGACTCTCAGGCGGTTTGTTCCACGACCTTCCCGGGTAACAAGAACATTACCTAGGGAGTCGATTTTAATTGCCTGTGCGTAAGGCTGTAGTTCTTGAATTACAATCTGGCGCACTTCGTGTTCATCACCTGAGACGGCGCTAGCATTGCACAAGCGTTCCAGCAGACTGGTTTGACCAGCACCGACTTGAGGCGTCTGGTTAGATTCGTTAGTGGTGTGCATGCAAGTTTCTCAAGTCAAACGGAAAGATGGTCTCTTGCGAGTTATTCATCCCAGCTCCATGTCTCAAGGAAATCCAGTTCCAGGCTGGCAGCAAATTCAGCCAGCAAGCGCCCGGTACGGACCACATCTTTGCTGGATATCATCTCTACGGGGGTATGCATGTAGCGCAAGGGTATGCCGATCACCATGGTCGGTACCCCCTCGGCAGCAATTTGTAAGGCATAAGCATCCGTTCCTGAGTGGCGCGGGATAACTTGCGTTTTATACGATATTTCCAGTCGCTCTGCCAGGTTCTTAAAGGCAAGATAGAGAGAGGGATGGATATTCGGACCCCAACCCAGTGTCGGGCCCTTGCCCATCGGGAAAGTCTCATGGGCAGGGCTGCCAGGCGCAGAGGCGAAAGTGACATCGATTGCTATTGCCAGGCTGGGACGGAGCTGGTAACCCGAGGTGATTGCACCGGCAAAATTCTCCTCCTCCTGGCTGGTTGCCACAAACCATATGTCCCAGTCCAGCTGCCGTCCTTGTAGTGCACTTAAGCAATAGGTCAGAGCGGCAACTCCTGCACGGTCATCCAACGTATGTCCTACCAGCATATCGCCATACAACTCGATAGGCGATTGAGCAAAGGAAACCAGGTCACCGGGCCGCACCAGGCGTGCTAGCTCTTCGGCATCCAACCCTGTATCGATCAGTAAGTTCTCCAACAATACCGGACCCTGTCGGTTGTTGGGCGGCAGCAAATGACTGGGTGGTTGTACGATCACGCCACTTAGCTCTTGACGCCCGTGTATGGTAACGAGTTGCCCGGGCAGGACCCTGGCGTCTACTCCACCAACTTCCGTGATGTGCAAGAATTCACCACTCAGCCCTGTCACGATCAGACCGATGGCATCCATGTGGGCTGCCAGGAGCAGGCTTGGCCGCGGATCTGGACCTGTGCCTCTCCGTAGGGCATGCAGGCTTCCCAGGCGGCTGGTGCTGATCTCGTCTGTCAAAGGACGCCAGGCTTCTTCGATCAAAGTGCGTACAGGCGCCTCATATCCAGAAAGTCCTGGGACAGATATAAGCGCTTTTAAGTGTGGGATGAGATCATTCATAATTAGGCGACGAGTCTTTCTGTTAGGATGGCGTGTGCACGTGATCTAGGGAGATTCTTCGGTGATCGTAGGTGTTTCCGTTGGTGTAGCAGATGGCGGGGATGTGGAGGTCCAGGTTGGCGAGGTCGTACTCGTTGGTGAGAATGTGGGTGTATGACTCGCGGTGGGGGGAACAGGGGTAGTAGCCGTGGGAGTAGGGGTTGGGGTCTGGCTTGGTGTAGGCGTAAAGGTCGGCGTGGTTGTTCCTGTCGTTGTAGCAGTCGGCGTTGCGGTGATGATTGTTGCGGTTGGGGAGGCGGTCCAGATTTGTGTGGCTGTGGGACTGGGCGTGCGCGTGGCTGTTTTTGTTGCCGTAGGGAGGGCAGTGCGAGTGGGCGAGAGCGTGATAGCAAAGATTCCGATACAGTAACAAGGTATGGTTGCCAGAATGATGGTAGCCAGAATCAGACGTATACGCCGGCGGGCGAAAGGGTTTTTGAGCATGCAAGCGGGTCCTCAAACGAGTAGATGATACCACCCGCGTGTTGAGGACGCAAGGAAAGTTTATTGGCATAGCTGTTGCAAGCCGGTCACTGGTTGTGTTGTGCGTCGCCAATGTTTGTTTATTGGATACAATAATCTATATGCAATGGGTTTATCTCTCCCCTCATCTGGATGATGTTACCCTCTCGTGTGGTGGATTGGTGTGGCAACAATCTCATGCCGGTCAGCATGTCAGCATCATTACCATTTGTGCGGGTGATCCGCCACCGGGTGAATATTCACCATTTGCACGCTCCTTGCACCTGCGTTGGAAAACCGGCGTCCAGGCTATAAACCAGCGGCGCCAGGAAGATTTGGCTTCCTGCCAGCTGATGGGTGCGGCAGCACACCACATGGCGATCCCGGATTGTATCTACCGGCGGGGAGGGCCAGATGAGCAACCTCTCTACGTTTCGGAGGAGGCGATATTCGGCGCTTTGCACAAGGATGAAGCTGGGCTGATTGATAACCTGGTTGCTGATCTGGCAGCGAGCATTTCTGATCAGGCAGTAGTGGTCAGCCCCTTGGCTTTAGGAAACCATGTAGATCATAACCTGACCCGCACAGCAGCTGAAAACCTGAGGCGCCGCTTGTGGTACTACGCCGATTATCCCTATGTGCTTAAAAATATGCACGCAATTACTCAATTACAGGGCCAGGGATGGCAGTGGCAGTTGTTTCCTTTAACTGAACGGGCGGTGGACATCTGGCTGGAGGCGATTGCAGCCCATACTTCTCAAATCAGCACGTTTTGGCCAGATCTAGAGAGCATGAGGGCAGAAGTGCGATATTACATCCAACGCGAACAAGGCGTCCGGTTGTGGCAGCCACCCGAATAAAATAGTCAGAATATCTGTTCTAATCTTGATTTTAAAAATAACTTATGCTAGAATCACAGCGCGGCGAAGCAGCCAATGTTGGTTTGGCGGTACGCCGCATCTCGTTTTGTTTAGCCAGTCCTGCGACGGTTGGAGAAAACTAGCCAGCTGTCCAGGGCTTGTGTTTGAAATTCTTGTCTAAGGGAGGTAGTATGCCCCCATCTTTTTTGACCCGTGAGGGTCACCAGAAGTTGCAAGAGGAACTCGAATACCTGCGCACTCGCAAGCGCCAGGAAGTCGCACAACGTCTGCATGAAGCCATGGATGGTGGTGAGCTCATCGAGGATGCTGAATATGAAGCAGCCAAGAATGAGCAAGCTTTTGTAGAAGGCCGGATTCAAGAGCTGGAAATTCTGTTGGCTAATGCGCGGGTGATCGAGGAAAAAGAAAACCTCGAATATGTCCAGGTTGGTGCCAAAGTTACCATTCAAGAAAATGGAAGCGAGCCTGAGATTTATACCATTGTAGGTCCAGCTGAAGCAAATCCGCGCAATGGTCGCATCTCTAACGAATCACCCCTGGGACGCGCCCTGATGGATCACCGCGCCGGAGACATGGTAAAAGTGGATGCGCCGGGCGGGTCGTTTACTGTGAAAGTTGTGAAGGTAGATTAGCTTGGGGCTTGCCATTAGGCCCCGCGCAGGCAGTTCTTGCGCGGGGTTTTTTCTTAAGTAAGGGAGAGAAGCCAATGCCTAGAGAGTATACACACCTGGAACAAATTCGACTGGATAAATTGGAGCGCTTAGGTGCCTTGGGTATTAACCCATATCCCAATAAGGCGCAGCGCACAGCCACCAATCTGCAAGCCATCCAGGCATTTGAGCAGGCGGAGGCCTCTGGTCAAAGTGAAGGGGTCAAGGCTACCCTGGTTGGTCGTTTGCGATCGATGCGCCCGATGGGCAAGCTGACCTTTGCGCATATCGAGGATGGCTATGGCCGCGTGCAGCTTTTCCTGCGTGCCGATGAGGTGGGCCAGGAAAATCTGGATCTGTTTAGCCGCGAGTTTGACCTGGGCGACTTTATCCAGGCGGAAGGTGAGATGTTCCGCACCCGAACGGGTGAAGTGTCGTTGCGGGTAAATACCTTCAAACTGCTGGCAAAGGCCATCACTCCCTTGCCAGCTGCTAAAGATGAGGTGGTGGATGGTAAGGTGGTGCGCCATGCCACGTTCACAGACCCAGAGACACGTTACCGCCAGCGTTATGCTGATCTGGCCATCAATCCAGAGGTGCGAAAAATTTTTCGCA
>CP070639.1:1050232-1061471 GCA_020354045.1 Anaerolineales bacterium
GACCGACCTGGAGGCCCTCACCGCCCAGGTGGTGAGCATCGTGCAGGACACCATGCAGCCCGAGCAGGTAACCCTGTGGCTGCGGAGCGAAGACAATGTTAGCAGAGAGATTTCTCTATGACAGGCATGCGGCCTGATTACAGCCAGCTGTCGCGTACGTCATACGTGCATGGCAGCTCAAAGGGTAGAGGCGTTATGATGCGGTTGCGATTCAACCATTGGAGGATACGACCTGTACTCTTACTTGTTTGTGTAACGAGCTGTACATCACCCCGGGCAACCTTCACCCCCTTTGCGCCGGTCGATTGGGTGGTAGGAGCCGGTGGCGTGGTTCGTCGTAGCTTGCCCATCCACCTGCACGTGGAACGCTTCCAGCTCGACTCTTTTGGAGCGGATGGGACCCTGCAACCTGCAACCTATGACGAAGTGCTCTTCCCGGTGGACGTGTACGTGGTGTACGACCCGGCAACTCAAGCTGTCCGGGCATTCCTGGCCCGTTCGCCCCATGGCGGCTGCCTGTTGAACTATGTGGCTGAACGTAGTGCCTTTGAGGACCCTTGTTACGGATCTCGCTTCGACCTCGATGGCGCCTATCAAGCCGGCCCCTCGCCGCGCGACCTGGACCAGCTTCCAGTTGAGCTGCGCGAGCAATTGATCTGGGTAAAAAACGAGCTGGTGTATGGAAAAGAGCACCCCTGAAAAACTGTCATCCAAATCTTGAAGGTTCAGAGGTTTATGACATGAAAACGCAAAAACGCATCCTTCTCATCTGGAGCATTGCCTTGCTGACCGCCGGACTGTTGCTCTTCGGATCATTGATAAATGGGTCTCAGACTGAACGATACCTGGGGCTGCTGCTCTTTTCGGCCTTCCTGGTGGTGGGTGGCTCGATTTCTACTCGCCAGCCCAAGAATGCCATTGGTTGGTTCTTCCTGGCAGGCGTCTTCATCCACGCCCTAAATGGCTTTCTGAGCTGGTACGCCAGGGTGGGATTGCAGGAGCGACCTGCTTCGCTGCCCGCCGCGGGTGTGGTAGCTGCTCTGATAAACGGCATGGGCAATTTCGGTTTTGGACTGCTCCTGTTTTTCCCGTTCTTGCTTTTTCCCAATGGGCGGCTATTGTCCCGGCGCTGGCGACCGATTGCCTGGTTGACCGGGCTGATCCTGGCAATGCAGGTTGTGGAGATTTTTCGTCCAGGACCATTGGCTTTCTTCCATGATTGGGAAAACCCGCTGGGGGTGGGGTGGCTGGCAGGTTATTTTGAGATCAGCGACGCACTGAGTGAGGTTCTTTTCTCTGTAGTGTTTCTCGCATGCACACTCTCACTGATCTTGCGCTATCGCCGGGCTACCCTGACCGAAAGACAGCAAATCAAGTGGCTGGCTTATGCGGCGGGATTGATCGGACTGGTGGTTGGCTTAATGCTGGTGCTCTCTCCGATCCTAGATCTCATGCAAATTGCCGAGATCTGGTTCAACCTGATCTGGATAACGCTCGTGACGAGCATACCTGTGTCGATTGGCCTTGCCATCCTGCGTTATCGCCTTTACGACATCGACCTGATAATCCGGCGCACACTGGTCTACACCGTATTGACCGCTACGCTTGGTCTGGTCTATTTTGGTATGGTCATCTTGCTGGAAGGGGTGCTACGCTCCCTGGTTGGGAGTAGCGGCCAGGTCGCCACCGTGGTCTCCACCCTGGCCATCGCCGCCCTGTTCACCCCCCTTCGCCGCCGCGTGCAGGATACCATCGACCGCCGCTTCTACCGTCGCAAGTATAACGCCGAGCAGGCTCTGGCTGGGTTCGCTGCCGCGTCTAGAAACGAGACCGACCTGGAGGCGTTGAGCGCCCAGGTTGTGAATATTGTGCAGAACACCATGCAGCCGGACCAGGTCAGCCTGTGGCTGAAGGTGTCAGAAAATCAATAATGAAGCGACCCATGAATTTGCGGCTGGCGGTTGGGATTGGCGTGACCACATTGTGCCTCTATGCATTGTTATTGGTCGCTTTCTTTGTCCTGCCAGCCATCAATCCGGGAATTCAGCGTTATGGCTATTGGCGCGAGAGTGTATTTATTCCAGCCTATGCCATTGTGGGTCTGCTGATCACGACCCGTCGCCCTGACCATCTTGTCGGCTGGTTATATGCGCTGGCTGCACTTGCTGGTGCCATACAAGACATGGCGGGTCAGTATGCGACCACCAGCTTCACCAGCACATCCCTTCAGCTTCCAGGTGGTGAATGGGCAGCCTGGGTCGCCCAGTTATCTCAATTTGTTACCCTCTCCACGCTCCTGTTCCTATTGTTGCTTTTCCCCTCAGGTCGCATACTATCGAGGCGCTGGCGCCCTGTTGCTTGGGCTCTCATTGCCGGGATTACCGCTCAAGTTATATCCCGGGCTTTTTATGTTGGACAGCTGGAGGATTACTCCATATCTAATCCAGCCGGTTTACCCGTGCTTGCTAGTGTGTTAGCGGTCACGAATGCGGTAGGGGGACCATTATTAATTTTTGGTTTCTTTGGCACTGTGGCGATGTTGGTCGTGCGTGCATACAAGTCTAGAGGGGTCGAGCGCCAGCAGATCAAATGGTTCGTTTTTACAGCTCTTGTGATCATAAGCCTGTTTTTAGGAGGAGGCGCTTTGAGTATCTTGCTGGCGACCGTGCTTCCTGAGGTATTGCTCATCCCGTTAATGGCTGTCATCAACACCATCTGGTTATGGGGACCTGCAAGTTTGGCCTTTGTTACTGCCCTTGCCATCCTGCGTTATCGCCTGTACGACATCGACCTGATAATCCGCCGCACGCTGGTCTACACCGTATTGACCGCTACACTTGGTCTGGTCTATTTTGGCCTGGTCATCCTGCTGGAAGGGATGCTGCGCTCCCTGGTGGGGAGCAGCGGGCAGGTCGCCACCGTGGTCTCCACCCTGGCCATCGCTGCCCTGTTCACCCCCTTGCGCCGCCGCGTGCAGGAGATCATCGACCGCCGCTTCTACCGCCGCAAGTACAACGCCGAGCAGGCCCTGGCAGGTTTCGCTGCCGCCGTCCGGGACCAGACTGACCTGGAGGCCCTCACCGCCCAGGTGGTGGGCATCGTGCAGGACACCATGCAGCCCGAGGCGGTCAGCCTGTGGTTGAGGAGTGATGAAAAGACCCAGGCAGGAGTGCCTTCCAGATGGTAGGCATTAGGCTTGTATGTCATTGCGAGCCGGGCGCCTTTTGCCCGGCTGCCTGTCCTGAGCTTGGCGAAGCATGGCAATCTCCTGCCATAGAGAGAGATTGCTTCGCTTTGCTCGCAATGACAGTTTACCCGACTGAGGAGCTCAGCGCACCATGAACCGCCCCGCTATCCCCAAGCTAGGTTTCCTGCTGGCTTTGTTGCTGCTCTGCGCCGGTTTTTCCTGGATAGTGCTGCGCCTGGCGCTGCCCGGAGCGGAGTGGGTTGCCGTCGGTGGGCTGGCGGATTTTCCCCCGGCGGAGCAGCCCTATGAAGTCTTCTCGCCGGTACATGTCTTCGTTGTCAACGATGGCAGCCAGCTGTTGGTGCTGGACCCTCTGAACCAGGTGCCGCGCGGTTTTAATGTCAGGTGGCATGCTGAAGAGCGGGCTTTTATCGATCCCAATCGTGGCACGGAGTTTGATCTGCGCGGCATGCCCAAGCGCCGCTATGGGTATGCCCAGCCTCCGGAAAAACAAAGCCTGCCGCGCTACGCGATAAAAATTGAAGGGGACCTGCTCTACATCGATCTTATCCAGAAACAGGTCGAACGGGTTGCCGGGAATAATATCTGGGAAGGTAACTAGATGATATTGCGCATCACCTGGTTGGTTGTTACAACGATCTCTCTGGCGCTGTTTGTTATGGCGCTGCCCGCCCGGCACGCCCAGCTTCAGGTTGTATCCCCACAGGCCAATACCCGCGTGGGAGAGCTTCTTCCTCAGGAAGCCGAGGCATTATTCGACCTGGGCTTCTCGCCGCAGGTTTACGCCAGCTACTTTACCACCCTGGAAATACTCTCAGCCATCCCCTTTCTACTGGTGGCCAGTGCGCTGTTCTGGCGCAAGGCGGATGATTGGGTTGTATTCCTGATCTCTCTCACCGGGGTGCTGACGGGTACGCTGGCTGTTCCAGTTGTGCAGGCGCTGGTTTCCAGCCAGCCAGTCTGGGGTACGCCTGCTTTGTTGCTGCGTAATGCCGCAGTGCTTGGCTTGATCATCCAGTTCTTTGTTTTTCCCGATGGTCGTTTTATCCCCAGCTGGACGCGTTGGGCAGCCTTTCTCTGGGTAACGTATCTGCTCCTGGCCACCTTGATTCCAGCCTTTGCCCCACCGGAAGGCCTCACTGTTCTTCAACCACAGGATTATCCAGTGGTGATCTGGTTTTTTCTCTGGATGGGGCTTGGCGTTTATGCCCAGGTATACCGTTATCGATCTGTCTCGACGGCTACCCAAAGGCAGCAGACCAAGTATGTTGTTTGGGGCCTTGTGGTTTCCTTTTTGGTGGCTTATCTTACCTTTTCGGCTAATTCCCTGCAGATGATGTTGAACCTCTCTCCGGTTGCTGTAATGCAGCTTAAGATTACCTTCCTGACGGTTACCCTGTTGGTCGGGTTGCCTGTATTGCCTATCTCAGTGGCGTTGTCTATCCTGCGCTACCGCTTGTGGGATATTGATGTTATCATCCGCCGTACGCTGGTATACACTGTTCTGACCACCACGCTGGTAGTGTTTTATCTTGGGCTGGTGATCGTGCTCGAATCGGCATTGCGCCTGCTGGTTGGGAGCAGCGGCCAGGTCGCCACCGTGATATCCACTCTGACTATCGCCGCCTTGTTCACCCCCTTGCGTCGCCGGGTGCAGGATCTGATCGACCGCCGCTTCTACCGGAGCAATTACAACGCCGAGCAGGCCCTGGCAGGTTTCGCTGCCGCCGCCCGGGATGAGACCGACCTGGAGGCCCTCACCGCCCAGGTGGTGAGCATCGTGCAGGACACCATGCAGCCCGAGCAGGTAACCCTGTGGCTGAAAGAGAGCAATCGATGAAGCAGGCGAAGCCGGCGCATCTGGCTGCCGGGGTGTGCGCTGGTGTGGCAGGTTTGCTCGCCTTCCTCATCATTCACGCCATGTGGATCCTGCCGATCTGGTTTATCTTCCCTTTGGGACTCTTGATCGCTGGAGTAGGCGGCCTGGCGGTGGGCTGGAGCTATGCAGAGCTGGGCCACCGCTTGCCAAAACGACCCTGGACAGCCCTGGCGATCAGTTTCTTGATCGGGGCGATTTTGTCACCAGCTGTGGTGTTGGCCGAACTGCGCCAGCCCATGTTTTCGGTTTCAGCAGCGGGCGTGACCAACCTGGCGGTGGGCTTGCCCGAAGCTGTATTTCGGTTTTCGTTCGAATTGCTCCTGACCACCTCGTTAACCGCTGGCGTGCTGGGTTGGTGGGTTGGGCGCACCCGCCGGGCGGCCTTTGCTACGGCTCTGGCGGGTTTCGTATTTGCTCTGGGTCCCGGGCACAATATTCCCTTCATTGGCGGCACCCCGGGCGTGATGAAGGAGCTCCTGATCATGAGCGCTGTGATCCTGGTTTCTGCGCTTGTGCTGGTGGAAGGGCATGCCTGGCTGCAGGCCTTCATGGACCGGGAACAGGAGAGGAGTTATGCTGATTAATCCATCAAGGAGGTGTGCTGCAGTGCAGTCCCCTGCCGGTGCGCCTGTGAAACGTAGTCTCCACCCTATATCTGCAACCCCTCCAGATCTCAAAGGCCCGCTGAGCGGATCCTTAGCGAGGTCAAAGGGGCAGTCGCAGCGTGCCTGTTCAACTAGAGGAAGGAGCACCAAAACATGAAGGATAAAATTTTCCTGGCAACGGACGGCAAAGGTATCAGCCGCGCCATGCGTGGTTCCGATGGGCAAGGCGGTTCGCCGATTTGGACGGTCGAGCGGTACACTGCCGATCATGAGGTCACCTGCCTGGCAGCCGACCCGTCGTATCCGCAAACCCTCTTTGCGGGCACGCGTAACGGCGCCCTCCGCTCGGACGACGCTGGCTTGACGTGGCGCCCTGCAGGCATGCAGGGTCACATCGTCAAATCCCTGGCGGTCAGCCCTCATGATGCCAATCTTGTCTATGCTGGCACGAAACCAGCCTTGATGTATCTCTCGCGTGATGGTGGAGGGAGCTGGGCCGAGCTGGCAGGTTTCCGCCGCATTCCCAACCGCTGGTGGTGGTTTTCCCCCGCTGAGCCGCCCGATCGCCGCCCTTACGTCATCTCTATTGCCCCCTCGCCCACCGACCGGGACGTGATCCTGGCGGGTGTGGAGTTCGGCGCGGTGGTGCGCAGCGCGGACGGCGGCCAGACCTGGTCTCGCCACCGCCCTGGCGCCTTGCGCGATTGCCATTCGCTCAAGTTTCATGCCCTGGATGGCAACTGGGTCTACCAGGCTGGCGGCACCGGTGGCGGCGCCTCCGTGAGCCGGGACAGCGGCCTCACCTTCCGTAAAGCGAAACGTGGCCTGGCTAAAAATTATGGCATTGTCTGTGCGGCCGACCCGGAAAATCCGCAAATCTGGTACGCTTGTGTCGCACCCAGCCCTTTTAACGCCTTTGGCGAGCACGCGGAAATCTATCTTTACCGGGCCACAGCTGCCGGGGATTGGCAGCCCATCGGTTGGGAGCCGCACCCACTTTCCGTCGCCCCGACGGCCCTCACCACAGTCCCCGCTGCGCCAGGTCAGCTGTACGCCGGGTTGCAGGACGGTGGGGTCTGGCACACCTCGGATTACGGCGATACCTGGCAAAAGCTGCCGTTCAGCTTTCAGGGCATCTGGTATTCGCTGCTCGTTATTTAAGCAGCAGCCAATGTTCACTGCCGATGCACGCGACCAGACCGACCTGCAGGTCCTCACCGCCCAGGTGGTGGATATCGTGCAGGACACCATGCAGCCCGAGCAGGTCAGCCTGTGGATTTTGGATTTGAATCCCGGGCGACAGCCTGAGTCACGCTCAAAAAAGGATCTCCAAAATGTCGTCTGAAATTTCACAAGCCCAATCTGTCAGTAGGAAACTGCTGTTAGCGCGTTTGGCTTGGGCGATCATAGTCCTGCTTTGCTTCGTGGTGGTCGTTGTAAGTGAGTACGTCAGCCTGCAAAATGGATCCCAAGAATGGTTGGTGATCACGAGCTACCAGGCGCTGGCGCATCTGCTTAGTTTTAAGGCCTACCTCGCTTATTTGCTACTTGTACGCCATCTAATCCTGTTTCTGTTTATCGCTGTTGCCTTGCTGGTCCTCTGGCGCCGGACGGAGGATTGGATGGCATTGCTCGTTTCGATCACGCTTGTTCTCCTGCCAGTCACCTTCTTTTTTAGTAATATTTCGCAGAATTCTCTCGTTCCCGTCCCTTGGGATGTCATCTTTTCCAATTTAGAGGCTTTACTGACAATGACGGCCATCGGTTGTTTACTCGTTCTATTCTCCTCCTTTCCCGATGGGGTGTTTAAGCCCGCCTGGTTGTTCCCGTTCATGAGTGCGGCTTTTGTTTTGATTTTAATATTCTTTAGATTGTCCGCATCGAATGAAAACTACTGGTTAGCAGCAGTCCTCACTTTTGCCCTCATGTTACTGGTAGGTGTTATCGGCCAAATTTACCGTTACCGTAAGAATACCTCGGTTATCTACCGCCAGCAAATGAAATGGGTGCTGTTGGCTTTTTTCTTTATGGCAGTTACATTTCCAAATATTATCCTTTTTTCCTTGATTATTAAGGATGAATCTCTGCTGAATTTGATCAGCTTGCATGCTCAGTTTCTGGTTTTCCCGTTGATCCCGCTCTCTTTCGCTGTTGCCATCCTGCGCTACCGGCTGTGGGATATCGATGTCATCATCCGCCGCACGTTGGTCTATGCTGTGCTGACCTTCTCACTGGCGTTGGTATACTTTGTGATGGTGATTTTATTAGAAAGAGTCTTGCGTGCACTGGTGGGGAGCAGCGGCCAGGTCGCCACCGTGATTTCCACCCTGGCCATTGCCGCCCTGTTCACCCCGCTGCGCCGCCGCGTGCAGGAGATCATCGACCGCCGCTTCTACCGCCGCAAATACAACGCCGAGCAGGCTCTGGCGGGGTTCGCCGCTGCCGCTCGGGACCAGACTGACCTGGAAGCCCTCACCGCCCAGGTGGTGGGCATTGTCCAGGACACCATGCAGCCTGAGGCGGTCAGCCTGTGGCTGCGGGAACAAGGCGAACAGCCGAGAGGCTCAGATCACCTTTCGTCGCCCGTTTCAAGGAGCAGGCTATGAGAGATCCACAGGGACGAAAACGGCTGCACCCGGGGCTCTTGCTTTTCGCGCTGTTCTCTCTGGCGCTGCCAGTCTCCTACATCTGGCTGCACCTGGTAACGCCCTCCGATGGTGCCAGGCTGGTTCGCAGCGAGCAGGGTATCACGCCGCAAGGGCCCGTTTTGGAGCCTTACCAGCCGGGGCAGAGCCCGCTCCAATCTGGCGACATCCTGCTGGAGGTGGAAGGGGCGGGCATGCTGGACTGGATGAAGCGCCTGTTTGACCCGCGCCTGGTGCGCCCTACCTGGCAGCTCGGCGATCAGGTGATCTATACCGTGCTGCGGGACGGTGAGCAGCTCGATCTGGCGGTCTCCTTGGAGCGCCTGCCCTGGCAGGTCATCTTGCGCGAGCACTGGGGAGTGATCCTGGCTTTCCTGCTCATCCAGGCCCTGGCGGTCTTTGTCTACCTGCAGAGTCCCGCCGATCCAGCCGCCTCGGCTTTGTTTTTGTGGGCCTTCAGCGCCAGCCACACCTACACCTGGGCATTTGGCTTACAGGTCAGTGATATCCTGGGTGGCTACGGTTTCTGGTCCTATCGCCTGGCCGCTACCGGCCTCTGGTTTGTTTTTTGGGGTGCCTCCGGTCATTTCGCCCTGGTATTTCCCAGGCCGTTATTTTTCGGTAAGCGGCAGCGCCTGCTGATCGGCTTGTCCTACCTGCTGGCTTTTCTCATCCCTGCTGCCTACCTTGCCTGGCGCTGGACCTACGCCCTCAACCTCCTGGACTGGTGGAATGATTGGTCGACGGGTGAATTCCTGGTGGCGCTTTGGATTATGCCTGTCTTTATCCTGCTGCTTGTCTACCAGTACTTCCACAGCCCCTCCGCAGTCGAAAAGATCAAGATTCGCTGGGCGGTGTTTGGCGGCCTCACCACTGGTCTCCTGTCTTTTGTGCTCTATTTCCTGCCCAACCAGGTCTTCGGTCAGCCGCTGCTCAGCCCGAATGCGCTGGGATTGGTCACGTATCCCTTCCCATTCTTCCTGGGGATTGCCATCTGGCGCTACCAGCTGTTCGATATCGACCTGATCATCCGCCGTACCCTGGTCTACACTGTCCTGACGCTTTTACTGAGTAGCATATACTTCGCCGGGGTGATTTCCCTGCAGGCGCTGGTGGGCGTAATCGGCAAGGTGGAGGGCTCGCAGGCGGCTGTGGTGGTCTCCACGCTGGGCATCGCTGCCCTGTTTACCCCCCTGCGCCGCCGCGTGCAGGCTGCAATTGATCGCCGCTTCTACCGCCAGAAATATGACGCCGAGCAGGCCCTGGCGCAGTTTGCTGCCGCTGCCCGGGACGAGACTGACCTGGAAACCCTCACCACCCAGGTGGTGAGCATCGTGCAGCAAACCATGCAGCCGGAGCAGGTGAGTTTATGGTTGCGAGAAGGGAAAGAATCAGAAGCTCATTTTTATCGGAATGGAGAGTGAATATGGTCAGACAGCCTGCCTTTGCGATAACGAAGCTATTCTTAAATAGAGTGCCCGTGCGCAGCGCTCTGGCGACCGCTCTATACCTGTTAGGCAGCCAGCTCGTGGGCCTGCTACTGGGTTTTGCTCTTAACGGCCTGCCGATGCACATGCCGGAAGCTACTCGCAACCTGCTTTCCGCTCTACCGGTGCTGGTGCTGATGTTCGCCGGTGGGGCGGCCTGGGGCCGGGCTGTGGCCCGTATCACCGGCTCGCCAGAAGCCTGGCGCATGGGCTGGGCGGGTGCCTTGAGCTTTGCACCGGCTGTGATCCTGGCCGGGATCACCCTGGGTTCACTCGAAGGATTGCTGGTCGAGCGCGCAGCTGGCCCGGATCTGCCAATCCATCAGCTCTTCACGTTGCTATTTGTCCCCGCCGCGTTTATTGTCGCCGGGTTGGGTGGGCTGGCGCTTGGCATCGCCCAGCGCGATTGGACCCTGGCAGGGAAGCTGGGTTTTTGGGTGGGCTTGGCAGCCGCGGGCGCTTTCTTGCTCGTGGATATCGTCATGGATGCGCTGGGCTGGCGGGTGGGCGCGCCAGGTGCCGCCCAACGCGCCACCATGCTGACGGTTATGCTGCTCGGTAATCTGGGTGCCGCGCTGGCGGGTGGCGCCGTAGTCGGTTTGCTCCTGCAGCGTTATCTGCCTGCCAGGACGATTCAATTGTAGTGTAGTCCCTGGGGAGTTAAATTCTGGTTAAGAAGGAATAAGATGGTAAAATTTGTCCAGATATGTCTTTGTAAAGCTCCCGGGGGCATTTATATTGGTGTGCCTCGTTTTTGGCGCTATACTTTTTATAAAATAGAGGTGAACTATGCGTAGAGTGCTTAAGTGGGTTGGTATTCTTCTGGGTGTTATTCTGGTCCTGGTCGTCCTCGCTGTTTCTTACATCTATATTGTGACGGGCAGCCAGCTGAATAAAACCTACGCTATCCAGGCGGAATCCATCGAGCTGCCAGATGATATTTCCACTATAGACCGTGGATATCCACAGGTGATGTTGAACGCCTGCCGGGACTGCCACGGTCAAAATTTTGCCGGTCAGATTATGGAAGATGACCCCTTGATGGCGCGGTTGGTCGCCCCCAACTTGACGCGCGGCAAAGGTGGCAAAGGCGCCTACTTCACCACCGAGGATTGGGTGCGTGCTTTACGCCACGGTGTTGATGAGGATGGCACTTCCCTGATCGTCATGCCAGCGGATATGTTTACTCGCTTGAGCGATGCTGACCTGGGTTATATCATTGCTTATCTGCAGAATGTCCCCCCTGTAGATAACGAGTTGCCCGAGATCAGGCTTGGCCCGATGGGACGCCTGTTCATCCTGCAGCAGCCGATTTTGATCGCAGAATTGATCGACCACGATGCTCCCCGCCCGCCTGATCTAGAGCCCGGTATTACCCTGGAATATGGCGAGTATCTCACTGGGGTGTGCACGAT
>CP070639.1:1061571-1072669 GCA_020354045.1 Anaerolineales bacterium
TACTCAAATTCAACTGGGCCACTATGAGGAAGCCAAGGCTTCTATGCAGGAAAGCATCCAATTGTGCGAGCAATCCAAAAACCGCTGGGGGTTGGGCACCGCCTACCGCTATTTGGGTTGGGCTTGCCTGGGTGCCGGACAATTCACTGAAGCAAAGGCTCACCTGCTGAAAAGCCTGGAGATTTTTCACGAATTCTCGGAAGGCTGGGACCACGCACGAACATTGAATTATCTTGGCGAGGCCACGCGGCTGGAGGGCGACCCCGCAGAGGCCAGGAAGATTTACCAGCAAACCCTGCAGGCCTCCTTAGAGGCTCAGTCGATACCGATTGCGCTGGATGCATTCCTGGGGATCAGCCACCTGGAGGCCCAGGCTGGCGAAAAAGAGAACGCCCTGGTATTGTGCAGCTATATCCTCAGCCACCCCGCCAGTGAAGGCGAGACCAGGAGCCGCGCAGAACAGCTGCGCAATACTCTGGAAGGGCAGTTAAACCCCGAGCAGGTGGAGGCAGCGCGCAGCCAGGCGGCGGAAAAGGATTTTGAGTGGATGGTGAGGCTAGCGCAGGGCGGGGGGTGAAGAGGGGCAAAGCAACGACATTTGTCACCCTGAAGAGGTGACAGCATTTATGATTGCAGGCAGTTGACACAAGATATAATTTTCGCTATGCTTAATTGGAGCAGCTTGTCCGATTTGGACCTGCTTGGATTATCAACCTAGCTCCGTCTTTCAGGGACAACCTAGCAAAAAATATCTAGGGGCGCTGCCATGAGAGGGGGAGAGTGTTTCCAGCAATGGGACAGGAGCGGTTGTGGCAGGTTTCGCCCATTCCTAATTATTACCACCAATTAAATTATTAGCAGAAGTATTGAGGGGGGCGCAGCCCGGGGACCGCATGGAGCCCGTGGCTGTTCTTTCGCCCACGAACCCGATCAAAGAAAATGTCATATTTTAGTTAATGGGTGGCGAGGCCACCGCTGGGTGTGTGTTTCTTGTTCTCTATAAAAACCCAATTTGTCGGAGGGGCGGAGCGCGGGAAGATTCCTGAGATCAGGAGGGGGAGATAGCCACCAGGGTGAAATTGCCTGGTCGAGTAGCAGCTCAAGCGAGCCAATGGCTAACGCTGGAAGATCTGCGCCTTTACCGGGTGGTAGTGGTCATCCCAGCATATAACGAGGATGACCATATTGGTAGCGTGGTACTGAAGTTGTTCCATCATCCGGTCAAGGTCATCGTGGTGGATGATGGCTCCAGCGACGATACCGCCTGGGTGGCTGAAGCCGCTGGAGCTTTGGTGATGCGACATTGCCAGAACAAGGGGAAAGGCGAGGCACTGAACACAGGTTTCTGTGAAGCACGTCGGCTGCAACCGGATGTAATCGTTGTGATTGATGCGGATGGTCAGCACCTACCTGAGCAGCTGCCGCTTTTGGTGGGTCCGGTGCTGGCAGGTGTAGCAGATATCGTGGTGGGCTCGCGTTACCTGGAGAAGACCAGCCAGGTACCACCTCACCGCTTGCTGGGGCATTGGTTCTTCAACCATTTGACACGCCTGACCTCTGGTATCAGTGTGAGCGATTCGCAATCGGGCTACCGGGCATTCTCTCCGCGTGCCTATAACTCGGGATGGTTTCATTGCTCTGATTTCTCGGTGGAAGCGGAGATGCAATTCCTTGCACATGAGCATGGTCTGCGGGTGATGGAGGTACCGATCACCATCCGCTACGATGAAAAACCCAAACGGTCAGTGTGGCAGCAAGGTTTGAACGTACTAAACGGGGTGCTGCGGCTGACTGGCCAATATCGCCCGCTGCTGTTCTTTGGCCTGACAGGGGCAGTTTGCATGGTGACGGGGTTGGGTTGGAACCTTTGGGTGATGGATCACTCAATTTTTATGTACGATCTAGCCACAATTATTCGTGAGGTGTTGTTCATCACTGGCTTGATAATGCTTTCCACCGGTTTGACCCTGCACTCAGTTCGCAGCCTGCTGATTAACCTTTTGAGAGACCAACGGCAAGCCAAAGGTGGGGAGTGATTTGCGAGCCAGCGTGATTATCGTGAACTATAACAACCGGGAAGATCTGCAGCGCTGCCTGCCCTCGCTGCTGCCCAGCCTGGGCTCACAGGATGAGGTGATTGTGGTGGATAATGCTTCCAAGGATGGTACTGCCACATGGTTGGGGCAAACCTATCCGCAAGTTCGCCTGGTCATAAGCAGGGAGAACCTGGGTTTTGGAGGGGGAAATAATCTCGGCGCAACCCATGCCAGCGGGAAATACCTGGTTTGTTTGAATCCCGATACAACGGTAGAACGAAGCTGGTTGGAGGCGTTGATCTTGGTACTGGAAAATAATCCTGCAGCCGGATTGGCGACCTCCAAAATTTTGTTACTGAATGATCCACAGGTTATCAACACTTGTGGCAACGATGTACATATCAGCGGCATCACTCTATGCCGTGGCATAGGTGAGTCACGCCAATCTTTCACAATTCTTGAGGAGGTGGGTGCTGTTTCTGGAGCAGCCTTCGTGATTCGCCGAGACCTGTTTGATGCGCTAGGCGGATTTGATGAGCGTTTCTTCTTATACATGGAAGATACCGATCTTTCCTGGCGGGCGCGTCTAGCTGGTTTTGGCTGCCTGTATGTGCCAGGTTCGATCGTCTACCATGATTACTGCTTAACATTCGGTCCGCAAAAAACCTTTTACCAGGAACGTAACCGTTATTTGATGCTGCTAAAGTGCCTGCGCAGGCGCACACTCCTGGCTATGCTGCCAGTACTGCTGTTCGCAGAGGTGGTCACCTGGGGCTTTGTGCTCCTGAAAGACCGGCAGAATCTGAACAACAAGATCAGGGCTTATGCCTGGATCCTCAGGCATTGGCATTCAATCAATGAGACACACCAATTTTCAAGAGGTAGAAAATTTCATACTGAGCGCGCCATGCTTGCAAGCACAACCTGGAGACTGAATTTCAGTCAGACACAGCAAGGTGTGATGATGAGATTATCCAAGCTGATATTTGACCCACTTTTTTTTCTCTCAAAAACATTCCTGGCTGTGATCGGAATTGCCTGAAATGAAAATTGGACTGATTTGTTCTCAGGGTGGCCATTATACCGAGATGCTGCAGATCCTGGACGCATTTGAGGGGCATGATATTTTCTTGGCCACTTACCATTGCGCCCGGGAGCAGGAGATGAGCAAAACAACCAGGGCATACTTCACGGATAACATGGGTGCCAGCTTCTGCAACATGATAAAGGGCTCATTCTGGGCCTTGTATGTTCTGGCTATTGAGCGCCCACAAGTGATTGTCAGCCTGGGGGCTGAGATTGCCCTGCCATTTTTCTATTTTGGTAAGGCGATGGGCGCCAAGACGATCTTCATCGAGAGCTGGTGCCGGGTGGAAAACCTGTCACTAACTGGAAGGCTGGTTTATCCGGTGGCGGACGCATTTTGGGTACAGTGGCCACAGTTGCTGGAAGTCTGCGGATTTAAGGTGGAGTACCACGGAGCAGTGGCATGATCCTGGTCACGGTAGGGACACATCACCAATCTTTCGAGCGTTTGGTGTGTGCCATGGACGAGCTGGCAGGCGACCTGGATGAGCAGGTGATTATCCAGTATGGTGCTTCAATGCATGTACTTAGGCATGCCCTGGGTTTCTCATGGACTACGAGTGAAGAAATGGAACAACTGACCAGCCAGGCGAGGGCAGTGGTGACCCATGCTGCTGCAGGAGCGATTATCCTGGCTTTGAAGATGGCAAAACCGCTGGTGGTGACCCCTCGGCTTAGAATGATGCGAGAGGTGATTGATGATCACCAGGAGCAATTAGCGAAGATATTGGCAAGTGATGGCAAGGCTATTGCCTTATTTGAACTTACTCCATTAACCCTGCGCCTAGGGATCGAACAGGCAACCCAGCTCAAGTTCCACACCACGCAAGCCAACATGCTAAAGCAGGCATTACGAGTACGCCTGAGATCATGGGAAGGGCAGTATTAGCGCAGTGCGTATCGTTATGATTCTTTCAGCGCCCTTGCCACCCCAGGAGGGGATTGGCTTTTATGCCTGGAACCTGGCTAAACAGCTTAGCAGTCAAGGTAACCAGGTACAGCTAATCACACGCGGTCGAGCACAGCACACAACGTGCGAACTAGTGGATGGTATTAAACTCTGGAGAGCAACTTTTCTTCCTGTATATCCGGTTCATGTGCATCTCCACAACCTGTTTGTTAATGATCTGATCCAGCGTCTCGATGCGCAGGTTGATCTATACCATTTGCACACACCGCTGGTGGAAGTGCCGGAGACAAAAAAACCTCTTCTCGTCACTGTGCATACCCCAATGAAAGCGGACACAGGTTCTATACAAGCAAAGAATGGATTAAGTTGGCTGGTCAGGCTGCAGCTGCCATTCAGCGTCAATCTTGAAAGGCAGCTGTTTATGCGTGCGGACAAAATTGTAGCGGTGGCGCGAAGTGTTGCCAGCGAATTAGAGGAATATGGGATCGATCCACAACGAGTGGTTGTGCTGGGTAATGGGGTAGACACGAAAGTGTTCCAACGAAGGCAGGCGCAGGTAGAGATAAGTACGGCTTATTTCCTCACAGTCGGTCGCTTAGGACTGCGTAAGGGCTTGGCGGATCTATTAAATTGCGCGCAAATCGTCACCCAACAGCGTCCAGATGTGCAGTTCTGGGTGGCAGGTGAGGGCCCGCTCAGAAATGAGCTGGATGGCTTGATCCGCCAGCTGGGACTTCGTGAGCGCGTCCGCCTGTTAGGTCATATATCCAGCCGTGCAGAGATGATGAGCCTGTACCAGGGTGCAATGGGCTTCCTGCACCCTGCCCATTACGAGGGTCTGCCGACTGTCCTGTTAGAGGCGATGGCATGTAGCTGTCCAGTGGTTGCCACGGCAGTGAGTGGAGCCTTGGATGTTGTGCAGGATGGTGAAAATGGCCTGTTAGTGCCACCACGTCAGCCGCAAGTGATGGCTACTGCGGTCTTACGCCTGCTCCAGGAACCTGCCCTGCGAGAATGCCTGGGACGAGCGGCTCGCCAAACGATTGAGAAGCACTATTCATGGGAGGCAGTCAGCCAGGGGTATCTAGCAGAATACCAGCGCCTGGTTAGTGGAGTCCAATCCTGATGCCAGGGGATGTCTCCATCTGCCTGGTGGCAGGTGGGCTGGAAATAGCCAACATCCGGTTGCAGCCCTGGCGCTACCTGTTGGGGGTAGGGCATAGTTTGAAAAGTAGAGGTTATGCGGTCACCCTGGTCAGCGATGGTAGCCGAGAGCCACGACGGGAGAGCCTGGCAGGGCTGCCACTGGTGCGTCTGCCAGGTGTGTGGACCTTCAGCAGGGGTAGGGCAAGTTTTCTAGCAGGGACCCTAAAAGAGTTAGGACCCGAAGTGATAGTGCTGCACCTGGGCTTGACCAGTTTCCTGCACCAGGATTTTCCCTTGTGGCAGGAATGGCCTACGGTGGGGATTTTCACCAGCCCAATATACAACTTAAATCAGCTTAGTCGTCTAGGGTGGGTGCGGATATGGCGAGAGCGCTCGCTGGTATCTATGCATTTGTTGGGAGCGTTGGTGCCCAGGAAGCTGCTACGTGAGCAGATGAGAAATAGCGGGCTGCGCACCCTGGTGGTGCAGACGCAGACCACACGGCAACAGCTCTTAGAAGGTAGTTTGTGGCCAGGGCGAATAGAGGTGATCCCTCCCGGTGTAGAACGTGCCTGGAGTAATTGCCGCCCGGAAGAGGCAGCCCGCAAGCGGAAGGAGCTTGGATACGAACCGGATGATGAGGTGGTGGCGTATTTTGGCTCGCCAGCAGCGCTGCGTGGCCTGCCATTGCTGATCCGGGCGATTAACAAAGCCCGCTGTGAACGACCTGCTTTGAAATTACTGGCATTGGTCCGCAAACGAGCGGGTGTGCCAGGGCAGGAACCAGCCTGGCGAAGGTACAGCTGGTCTAAAAATGGGAGCAGCGATTATATTCGCTGGGTGGATGAATATTTATCTGTGACAGAGCTGGTGCAGTGCGTGGCTGCCTGTGACCTGGTGGCCTTACCCTTTGAGCTGGTGCCCTCCGATGCCCCGTTGAGCCTGCTGGAAGCCCAGGCATTAGGTAAACCGCTGGTGACCACGCGGGCAGCCTGCCTGCCTGAACTGGTGGCTGGAGGGGCGCATTATCTTGTTGAACCAGGTGACTCAGATGCGCTGGCTTCTGCCTTGTTGCAGGCAGTTAGCGAGCTATCCTGCAGAAAGCTGGTCACAGCCCCAATGGTACGCTCCTGGCAGACGGTCGGTCGAGATTGGGCGCGCTTGCTGGAGGGATTGTGAAGCGCAGGGAATTTATCTACCTCACTGGCTGTGACGGTACGGGTAAAACCACGCAGGTGCAGCTATTGCAGAAGGAGATGCAGGCTAAGGCTGTGAAAACCCGGCAGGTCTGGCTGCGTTTCCCGTTTTTCTTCAGCGCGCTGCTACTGGTTTATGCCCGCCTGAGGGGCTATAGCCGGCAGGAAGTGGTGGATGGGACTCGTCATGGATACTGGGACTTCCGCCATTCCTGGCTGATGAAGCATGCATTTCCCTATGTAATGCTGCTGGATGCCGCCCTGGCAGCTGGCTGGATGATCTACCTGCCGCTGTGGCGGGGTGAGACAGTGCTGTGTGAGCGCTTCGTGCTGGATATGCTCGTAGACCTGGGGGTGGCTTATGGAGAGCCGCACTTCTACGCTCGCTGGCCTGGATCACTTTATTTGAGGCTTTTACCAGCGGGAGCGCGATTATTTATACTGGACCTGGATCTGGAATCACTGCGCCTGCGGCGAGCAGATTTGCACGGCGATCGCAAGCTTAGGGAAAGGCTGGAGGCATTCCGCATCCTGGCTGAAGGCTTGCACCTGCATACGATTTCCAGTGCGCCACCCGCCATAGAGGTCAATCGCCAGATAATGGCGGCGTTAGCTCAGCCCATTTTTCTTGATAGCCAAACGGGTGAGAATTTGCTTGATCTCTGAAACCCCCATCTCGTCCAGGTGTTTTTTTGTAAAGCAAAACGTGTTGTTTGATCCAATATAGATACGCTTTCTCAATCTGGTAGGCATAATTCTTCAAGCGTAGCCAACCTCGGATCTGGTCAAGGAGTCTTTTTTCACTGCAAGTATGCCAGCCCGGAAGTATAATATTTATTAGGTCTGTATACAGCTAAAAATATCGTAACGTGGCGTGTTATGCACTAGTTGGGGTGCTAGTTTAGTATTTGTTCCGTGGCAAGATGGATCAACTCGTTGACACGAAAGGAGTTTTCCATGGCACAACAAAAGCTAATAAATGGCATCCGTCGATGGCGGGTTGGTCTAATAGTGCTTATGATTGTATTGGTGACCGTCGCTGTCACCCTAACACCATGGAATATTTCAAATTTATCATCTCACCCCATCCCCGTGCAAAGTTATGCTGAAGCTTTGCACGGGATTGACAACCTGCGGGCGCAGGAGCTGGCAGGCATGAATCCAGCCTGCCAGCTTCAATTGATGACCCATGATAAAAAAGTGGATCGGGTCATCATTTTAGTTCATGGTTATGCAAACTGTCCGCAACAATTTAACGAGCTAGGACAACAGTTCTATGATTTAGGTGATAACGTTCTGATTGCGCCTCTCCCTCATCATGGATTGGCAGACCGCATGACAGAAGAGCATGGTTTGCTCAAAGCCGAAGAACTAACTGCCTACGCAGATGAGACCATAGATATAGCGCAGGGCTTGGGAAATCAAGTCGTTATGATGGGAATTTCTGCTGGAGCAGTCACCACAGCATGGGCAGCCCAAAACCGCAATGACTTAGATCTAGCGGTCATCATTTCACCCGCATTCGGATTTAAACAAATCCCTACGCCTTTAACAGCAGCTGTCACGAATATCTCTCCATTCCTGCCTGATTCATTTGTGTGGTTCGATCCAGTGTTACAAACGAATGTCACTCCATCATATGCTTATCCTCGCTATTCCAAGCATGCTCTGGCGCAAATTCTGCGCCTTGGTTTCGCGATACAAACTGATGCAAACCGCTCGAAACCGGCTGCTCATAAAATCGTAATGGTATTAAACCCGACAGATGAATCTGTCAACAATATACTTGTGATGTCAGTTGTAAATAAGTGGCAGGCTCGTGGCGCAAATGTAACCACATTTGAATTTGATGAAAATCTACACCTTCACCATGATCTTATTGATCCCAACCAACCATATCAACAAGTAGATATGGTCTACCCCCGCCTCATAGCGATAGTTAACCGATAGCCACCCAACGCAGCGTGTACCTGACTGGCTGGATTCTGCGGCGTTATCAGGCATTTCCTGTGCCCAAGCGGAATCCACATCCCAAAGAGAATCCACGCCCGCCAGCAGAAATACCCTCTCACGAAAAGGTGAATTGAGTGCAAGAATGGAGAAGGCAAAATGAGAGAGAATCGGGATGAAATCATAATTCAAGCCGCACCTGAAGAAGTATGGGATGTTCTGACCGATCTTGGTAAACATGCGGAATGGAATCCATTGATCTATCGCGCAGAGGGAAAAATCGAATTGGGTGAAGGAGTAAGGTTGGCAGCCAAATCAGGCTCTATTGACATGAACTATAATTGTTCAGTGGTTAAGGTGGAACCAAATCGAGAGTTCCAGTGGAAATGGCACATCGTTTTTCCATTTCTGTTTAGGGGAGAACACACATTTACGATTGAGCCAATCGATGGTAAATCTATTCGATTCATAAATGTGGAAATCTTCAAAGGCATACTTGTGCCATTGTTTACCAATTTTTTGGCAACCGATGGCAAAGATGGCATGGTCGCAATGGACGAGGCACTTAAGGATAGAGTGGAACAAGCGAAAAAATCAGCTTGAGCAGTTTTTTGCGTCCAATTGCGTTGAAAATTGAGCAACTTGAAGCTTATCGCCGCCCAACACCCGGTGTAGCGACTAGGCTTCGCAGAGCCCCAAGGCCAAGGGAATCTGGGCTGCAGTCTCTTGGGTAAGCTAATTCCAGCCCGGCCAGTGAGCTTCATCGTTGGGCTACAAAAGTTACAGGCTTTTGTGATATCGGTTGAAAAGGAGGTCTGCAGTGAAACCTGAGACCACAGAAGATATCCTGGAGCTTATGAATGGCTATATCGCCTCAGCCGCTTTAGGCACAGCCATGGAATTGGGGGTCTTTTGGCTACTGGCTGAGAAACCTTTGTCAACGACAAGGGTGGCTCAATGCTTGAACATCCAGCTGAACCGCTGCCATAACTGGTTACAGATATTATGCAAGCTTGGCTTGCTGGAGGAAAGCACCGAAGGTTATGCCCCTTCTATCATCGCGCGAGAAGCGATACTGAATGTGCAGAGTCAAGACACCTGGGCTTTTCAGGCGCGAGAGGATCGAGATAGCTCATTGCTCGTCCAAAACCTGGCTCTGAATATCACCAAGCCTATATCAGGCTGGGAAACATGGAAACTGACGCCACCTGACTATTTCCAGCAAATACAGGAAGATCCCAGCTATGCAGCCCGCTTCACACGCAAGCTCTACGAAATTCATTGTCTGCTCGCAGATCAACTGGCTGAGATGCTTGACTTGCGGGGAGTCAAATCGTTGCTGGACCTGGGTGGTGGCTCAGGCGTCGTGTCATTCGCTCTTCTCCGCAAACAACCCGATATGACATCGGTAGTGGTGGATGTCGAAAGTGTCTGCCAGGCTGGTCGAGAGATTGCCTCGGAGAATAAGCTTGAGAGGAGGATTAAGTACCTGGCTGCCGATTTTTTACAGGATGACCTGCCCACCGGATTTAATATGGTGATGCTCTGTGATGTGGGCGTGTTCAGCGAAAACCTTTTCCGCAGGATCTATAAAGTATTGAACCCGAAGGGTCGTCTGGTCATCGTAGATAAATTCGCTCCCAGCAGGACCAACGCACCGCCGTCACGTCTGTTCTCGGCTTTTCTGTATTCACTGGTAAATCCAGCACAATCCGTCGACTTTGCAACTGCAGATGTGGTTCAAACTCGATTGCAGCGAGCAGGTTTTCGTGACTTTTCTATCACCTCGGTGCCGCACAGGAATAATCTACCCTGGAATATGGATTGGATTATGCTGGAAGCTCGAAAGCATAGGAATATGGTTTGAGGTAATCCAGTTTTGCTTAACCACCTAACAGTGACCTTAACTGACCGCCTCCGGCACGGGTAAAGAGCAGCGCCTGTCAGACTGTTTGGGAAGCTCACTGCCCAATGAATGATGAAACAAAACTCACTATGCAGGGAAGATATCAACATCACCGAGAAGTTTCAGCTTTTCTCCAACGTCATTTGACCAACCAGCGTTGGGAGCTTACACTTCCATCGTCAGGACGTGGACATGTGACTTATATTGCTCGGGATAATGGCGATAGCTACTTCATTAAGCTAGGGGCACAGGCTGCCCGCTATCAGGTAATGGCTTCCTTGGGCCTGACACCTCCTACAGTCGCGTCCGGGTACCTTGAAGATGGCACCTCAATCCTGGTGCAGCCCTACATAGAAGGCAGACATCCCTCCTGGCAAGATTTCCGTTATTATCTGCCAAGCATAGCCACAGTTGTGAATAAGATGCACCATAGCCAGGCGCTAAGGGACACCCTACCAACTGCTTCAACTGATTCCTATCGAGAAGTTGGGCTGGCAGCGGTCAGGCGTATTCAACACAAATGGGAAGTGTACCGGGGACAGGTCCTGAGCGTGGCGAGTGAAGTTGATCAAACGCTGACCCACCTCCATCAGGAGATGCAAGGTTTTGTCGGGGCTGGGCTGGTGTCTTCGCACAACGACATCTGTAATGGCAACTGGCTGATCGCTTCAGATGGGAAGATCTATCTGGTGGATCTGGAGGCCATGTCCCTGGATGACCCTGCCCATGATATGGGCTCGCTCCTGTGGTGGTACTATCCACCAGAGTCAAGGCAGGCTTTCTTGAAAATTGCTGGTTATGATTATGATGCGGCTTTGCGGAAGCGAATGCGCGTGCGCATGACCCTGCACTGTCTGGATATCCTGCT
>CP070639.1:1072769-1083823 GCA_020354045.1 Anaerolineales bacterium
CGCCATCTGGCAATACGCCCGTCAGCGTAGGAAAGGCATCGCGAGAATGCGGCAGCCCTAAAGCGGCCACAAATTCTTCTTGAAAAGAGGCCTCCAGGGGTGTTTCCACGTAGTTCACCCAGCGAGCGAGGCGCGCCGCGTTCAGGCGCATTTTGCGGTTGAGCAGGGCAAAGCGCGCCCCATCGCCGGCTGCATTGCCAACCGCGACCACTTTCTCAAGGTCGCAATCTGGGATCAGGCCCAGCACCAGGGCGTGAAACGGGCTGATAAATGTGCCAAAGGCACCCGCCAGGACGACCCGATCCACTTTTGCCACTCCCCGGTGGTTCATCAACAACTTTGATCCGGCATACAGAGCGGCTTTTGCCAGCTGGATGGCGCGCACATCGCTCTGATTAATAGTGATCGGTGCGCCCGTAACGGTGTAAGCCGCCTCCAGCAGCGTGTATTCACCTGTGCGCCCCTGGTAGCGCAGCCGGCTTGAGCGCTCGGCTGCCGCCTCAATGAAAAGCCCATCTGAGCCGATCATACCCGCCAAATACATCTCAGCCACCGCCTCGATGATCCCGCTGCCACAGATGCCTGTGGCGCGCGCGGCCTGGGGCAGCGCCTGCCCATCCGCGGGTGCAATCCACTCCGGATAACCGATAATCTTGACCCTGGGTTCCAGCGTCTCTGGATCGATGCGCACACGCTCGATCGCGCCTGGCGCAGCGCGCTGTCCATGCGTGATTTGAGCACCCTCAAAAGCCGGCCCCGTGGGACTGGAGCACACCAATACCTGCTGGCGGTCGCCCAGCAGGATCTCAGCATTGGTACCTACATCCACCACCAGCATGATCTCATCCTGGTCATGCGGGGCCTCTGCCAGCAAAACAGCTACATTATCCGCGCCAACGTGACCAGCGATGAGCGGCAGGGTGTGCACGCGCCCAGCAGGGTTGATGTGTAGATCTAAATCACGCGCTTTGATATCCAGAGCAGAGTCCAGGGCCATGGCGAAGGGCGCTCCGCCCAGCTCTTGCGGGTTAATCCCCAGCAAAATGTGATGCATGACTGTATTGCCCACCAGAACGGCCTCCAAAATATCATCGAGGGCCACACCCGCTTTTTCGGCCACTTTTTCAAAAAGCTCATTCAGAGTGCGCAATATGGCTCGCTGTAAGCGCGCCATCCCCTGTGTCTGGCTGGTTGCGTAGCTGATGCGGCTCATCAAGTCTTCACCATAGCGCACCTGCGGATTCATCATTGCTTCGGTCCTAAGTACAGCACCCGTGCGCAAATCACATAGATGAGCCACTACGGTGGTGGAGCCAATATCGACAGCCAGACCATAAGCACCCTCACTGTAGCCAGGCTGGATGCGCAAGACTTCCCGATCCTGCCAGACGGCCACAGTGACTGCAAAATTACCGGCGCGCAAGACCTGCTGCAACGTGGGAAGAATTTTGCCATCTATGTGCAGGTCCCGCAAATGCCATTGAGTTTCTAAAGCCAGCGCCAGGCGCTCCCAATCCCCGCGCGGATCACCCAACTCAGCCGGCTCCACCTCGACGTAAACCAGCCTGACCGCCGGGTCAATCTCAATCACGCGATCAGAAGCCGCCTTGGCGATGATCTGCTTGCGCGCCTGGCTTTCTTCGGGCACAGAGAGCAGCACATCCCCATGCACCTGGGCTGCGCAGGCCAGGCGGCGACCAGAGGGCAGGTCGCCTGCCTGTTGATAGGTAAGCTCTGCAGAGGTAGGCGGAGTGAGATTTCCAGACTGCGAGGTGAGCCCATGCTTGGGGAAATGCCCTTCTTCCACAAAAACCTGGCACTTCATACAGGTCTGGCGCCCACCACAAATTGATTCCAGCTCAACGCCAAGTTCCTGGGCAGCCTGAAGCAAGTCAGTCCCATGACGGACTTTCCCCTGCCTGCCAGAGGGCATCAACACCAGCTTGTAATATTCGTCCTGTTTATCAGTCTTATCTGCCATCATGATTCAAGATGCTCGAATGCTGCGGGTCAAATCAAAACCTACCAGGTTTACCAACACCAAGCGATACAAACCTGACAACTGCTCAGGCTGTGACCCCACGCGCATGGCGGCGCCTTCTGCGACGGTCGCCCATATCAGATTCGGATTCGTCCTCCCGCTGGACTCGCTTCCAACCCTCTGGTGGAAGCGAATCGCCCGCCACCATGCCAGGGAACTCCGCCCGGATACGCGCGTCGACTTCGGGTGGCAACAGTGCAAGATTCGCGCGGGTTAAGATCTCTTTTGCTTTGCGCAAGGCGCGCGCGTGTGCATCCAACCCACCACGCTCCTGCCATTGGGCGCGCGGGTCTCGATCAGCGATATCAGCCAAGTACATGGTTGCGCGCATGCGCTCAAGGGTGTGTTCTGTGCCAGCAAACATTCCACCCGGCCCTACCTCTGCAATCTGATCCAGCGCCAGTTCGGCCTCACTGAACTCAAAGCCACGGCGAATGCGCTTCAACATCAGGGCTATTTCGCCATCGATGACCGCCTTGGCAAAATCAAAAGCCATAAGGGCGTCCAGCAAGCCACCCATGTTGTAAATGTCCACACCGCCCAGATAGCCAGCCACCACCGACATGCCGCTTTCATAGCCAGACTGGGCGTCATTAATCTTGGAGTTGGTCAGCCCGATGTAACCACCCGCGCTGATATTGTAAAAGCGCGCCATCTGCGCACAGGCCATATGTAGCATGCCTGTCTCAATAGCACCCGGCGAGTAGGCACCAGAGCGCATATCTGCCACAGTTGGCAAGGTGCTGTAGATCATGGCTTTGCCAGGTTGAATCATCTGGGTGAGAGTCGCCGCAGCCAGGAACTCCGCGTTGCACTGCGCTAATGTAGCAGGCATGGTCAGGGGAGAGGTCAGGCCAGCATTTGGCACAATCGAAAAATAGCTGGGCAGGTTCCGCTCGGCGAAGAAAATCAACAGTTCCGTGGAGTCAAAATCCATCGTCAGCGGGGAAACAACCGGGCAGTAATGGAAAGTCACAAAGGGGCGCTCGCGGAAAGCGGCTTCACCACCTGCAACCTGGTAAACCAGGCGCAGCATATCTTCGGCCTCGGCGGGCGGGGTATTAGCCCGGACTGGTTTGACGGTATTCTTAATGGAGGGATAAAAGCGCGAAAGGCTGAACTGCCCCTTGGGGGCGTCATCGGCCAGGGTAGAGATGGAAAACACATCATAACCCGGCAGCTCATTGATCAGATGGGCAATGCGTGCCAGATCATCCGAGCGGGCGCGGCGCTCGGATCCAGTAACAGGATCAATGATATTAGGCGCTGAGCTGCCAGTCAAAATCAATGGGCTATCTCCTGGAATGGTGCGGTCGTAGCGAGGCTCGCGCCCGTAAAAGGTGAAGGTGGGCGGGAACATCTGCTGGTAGTGGTCAACAACCTGAGGAGGCAATTTGACAATCTCGGTCTGGTGGTCGACCTGAGCACCGTGAGCCGCAAATATCTGACGTGCCCGTTGGTTGCGAACCAACAGGCCGACCTCCGCAAGGATCTCGAGCGACGCTGAGTGCACTCGCTCCACTTGCTCCTGAGTCAAGAGAGCAGCAAAAGTAGGGATCATCCAGCAACTCCTTTTAGTCTTCCAAATCGTATTGTTTTCACAAGTATTTTCCTACAGATCATAAGGCTGTGCTTCTGTCACAAACCGGAACCGGTCACCCCGATAGCGATCTTTGCCGAACTCTACCGGTCGTCCATCTTTATCGAAGGAGAGACGCCGTTCAAGCATCAACGGCGCACCTACTTCGGTGCCCAGCAGGTCAGCTTCAAAAGCTGAAGCCACCACTGGTTCAAAGCTCTGGCGAGCCCGGACGATAGCAACGCCATACTGTGTCTCCATGACCTCATAGATGGAGCGGTTTTCCAGATCGTATTGATCAAGACCAGGAAAGCGCTGTGTGGGTATAGTATAGCTCTCAAGCATAACAGGTTCCTGGTTGATCAAACGCAGGCGCATAATCAGATAAGCCAGAGAGGAGATCGGGACCGCGAGCTCACGAGCCAGAGAGGCATCCAAGACGGATACCTCGAGCGAGATCACTTTTGCAGCCGGTGTAAAACCGCGTTTCTGCATACCCCGCGTGAAGCGGAAAACGACCTCCATCTGGCGCTCGATCTTGGCATCAGCCACATAAGTGCCGACACCGTGCTTGCGTATGATCAAGCCCTGGGCTTCCAGGACACGCAGGGCGCGACGCAGAGTAAGCCGGTTGACACCCAGCTTTGCGCTCAAATCACGTTCCGGCGGCAGTTGAGCTCCGGGAGCGAGCGCGCCTGCCTCGATCTGACCGATTAGCCCCTCTGCAATCTGGACATACAGAGGCAGGGAGTAAGAGAGATTCTTCACCGAATCGATGCTCATCGACATTAAGCCAGCTGTGCTAAGAAAGCAGATGGTTATGTGGATTAGTGGTATACATGTCTTATACCACTATTATAAATCCAGATCCGATTTTTAGCAATTTGCAAAGGGCTTTTTCCAGTAGCACACACGCTTGCCACGTCCCACCGTAAGATAATCGCCATTAGGAAACTATGGTTGAGTTATAATCTTGAAAGTTGCACTCTCACATCCGTATTACCCGACAGATACTGGAGGTGCCGCATGCAAATCACTCATGCTGAAGTTACACCGGTTGAGCTGAGGCTGCGCCAACCCGTGCGCATGGCAACCTCTGCTGAAATCGCTAAAATCACCGCCATTTTTATCCGCGCAGAAACCCTGGATGGCAGAAATGCCTGGGGCTGTACGGTTGCCCACCCCATCTTGAGCGGAGAGAATCCCGAAGAGACATTGCGCGCCTGCCAGGCAGGTGCCACACTGCTGCCTGACCTGCATCCCACCAACATTGAATATTCCCTCAGCAAGCTATCAACTGAGGTGGCTGGTTCAAATGCTGCTCTGTGCGCTTTTGACCTAATCTTCCACGATCTGCTCAGCCTGGCGGCTGATATGCCGTTGTACCGGATCCTCGGCGGCTATCGCGATCGCATTCAAACCTCTGTGACTGTACCTATTTCCAATGTGCAGGAAAGCGTCCAGCTGGCGCGGGACAAAGCCAAGCTCGGCTTTCGCAAGTTGAAAATCAAGGGTGGACTGAACCCAGAGGAAGATGTGCGGCGGGTCCAGGCTATCCACCGGGCTCTTCCCAATATCACCCTCCGGTTGGATGCAGACGGCGGTTACACTGTTGAACAGGCGCTCGATGTAGCGCGTGTCCTGGGAGATAAATTGGAGATGCTGGAACAGCCTACGCCAGCTCACGACCTAGGCGCATTGGGTCAGGCAACCAAGCATAGCCCGGTGCCCGTGCTGGCAGATCAGAGCCTGGCTGGTCCGTCATCTGCGTTGGAGCTGGCTTCGCACCGGTTTGCAGATGGATTAAGTATCAAACTGGCAAGCTGCGGGGGATTACGCTGCGCCCGGCAGATCGATGCGATCGCCAGAGCTGCTAATCTGTCCACCATGGTTGGCTGCCTGATCGAACCTGCCCTGCTCATTGCAGCAGGCTTGAGCTTCGCGCTGAGCAGCCCCAATGTCAGCTATGCTGACCTGGATGGGCACCTGGACTTACTCAACGATCCCAGCTTACCAGGTTTTCGCCTGGAAGATGGCTGGTTGATCTCCAGCGATGTACCGGGCTTGGGTTATACAGTAAACCTGAATTGAGCTTTCTTACCCTCAAGGTGGCTAAAGAATATCCTTAAGTTAAGAAGAGAGGCGCGCTTATTCAATGACCTGGTAAATGAGCGCATCACCATCCTGGTATACAAGTTTCAAGCCAGGGTCATCACTGGCTGCCTGGATAAAATCAGCATGCCGGTGATCAGTGAGGGCGAATTGGGCGCCAAAACGGGGGTAAATGTACTCAGAGGGTGACTCCACATCACCCTGGGTGATATCCACCCATAGATCATACAGATCGGGGTCGTAAAGCTGCAGGTAGGTTGGGTCCAATCCCACCAGATAGGAATTATAAGTATTATAGAAGAACAGGCGCGGGAAGTCATCCCAATCAGTTTGGAAAATCCGGGCGCCTGGCGGGGTGTTTGCCTCCAGCCAAGCAGAGGCCTGGGCATAGCGCTCGAAAGAGGTTGAACCGCGCAGACTGGCACGCGCCTCCTTTAATGTACTCAACACCCCAAAGATTAATACGATGACCACCAAAAGAGCCGATGCCCACTGCTTCAGTAAGCCCAGCCGCCCCATCCTGATGGGGCTACCAGGTGCCTGAGCAGGTCGGTCCACGTTCACAGGCAGCGGTGAGCCTGGCAGGACACCTGCCCAGGCTAGTGCCGCAAAGATCAACGCAAATGGTGGGAAATACTCAATAAAGCGCCGCGCTTGAAAGAGCATCAACCCAAACAGCAGGGTAATAAATAGTGCGGTGGCGGTACGGGTATCCATGCGACGATCGCGCCAGCCCAGGGCAAATATGCCAGATACAAAAACGACCAGAGCCAGTGGAGAATTCTCCAGCAGCTGGGTGGTTTCATAAGGGTACCACTCATTGCCCACACTCACCGCAGTGGCTTCACTTAATTTAGGTAGCAAGTGGCGATAGACAAAGACGATATTATCGGGAAAGTAGGGGTTGATCAGCAATCCCAAGCCAATCCCTAAACCAGCGTACAGGATGGGGCGAAAATCCAGACGGCGTTCTATGATCGCCACAGCAAGCGTATAGAGCAAGGCAAAAACCAGCAGCAGGGGAAAGGCATCGTAAAGCCAGACATATAAAAATCCCAACGGGAGCAAGAAGCGGTATTTATGGGTCAGCATCCAGTGCAGCCCCAGCACCAAAACCAGGAGAGAAAGTGATTGGACACGCACCAGGCTGAGCCGGTAGATAAAAGCCTCGGAGATCCCCAGCAAACCCAGCGCCCACAGAGGGGCATAGGGCACTCGCTGCCGTTGAAAAAGCCACCAGACGCCCAAGAAAGCCAGGCTGGCAAAGACCACGCTGGCTAATTTTGCCCCCAGACGTAAATCACCCAACGTAAAAGGGATAAGCGCCACATGGAATAAAAAGTGGTGATCGTAAAATTCACGAGCGTTCAGCACGGTCAGCGGCAGCCAGGTGAAATCGGGTTTCAAACCCTGAATGCGCATCAGCGCCGCGAACTTAATATGGTAATAGCCATCTGTCCCGGCCAGAGCCGGAGTGGCAAATTGCACCACTGCCAGGAAGAGAGCGGAAGCGCCCACCAGGGTTAAGCCTGCTAGCCAGGCGCGCGCCTTCGGGTTGGCCAGTATCTGTTTTAAGCGTGAGAATTGCATGGCTTTGCCTGGAACAAGGTGGATCAATCTTTTCGAAACTGCAGGCAGTTTACTGGTCATGTGGAACTTATAAATAATACCGGACTGCAGACTCAATCATACCAGTCTGCAGTCCGGCTTTCACACTTATCTTTCTAGGTGCAATTTCATTGACCGTATTGTAAGGAGCTTTCGGGCAACTTAATCATCATCGCTGCTATTGCTGTTTGAATTGCTGTTGTCATCGTTATCGTTGCTGTTTGAATTACTGTCGTCGTCGTTATCGTTGCTGTTTGAATTGCCGTTGTCGTCGTCGTCATTATCGTTGCTGTTCGAATTGCCGTTGTCGTCATCATCATCGTCATCGTCATCGTTGCTATTCGAATTGCCGTTGTCGTCGTCATCATCATCGTCGTCATCGTTGCTATTCGAATTGCCGTTGGTATTGTGGTTATCATCATCATCGTCGTTGCTGTTCATGTTGCTGTTTAAATTGCCATCATCGTCGTCATTGTCATTCAGGTTGCCGTTGTCATCATTGCTGTTGCCGTTCTGATTGTCATTGGCATTATCGTCACTTTCGTTGCTGTTTTCATTCGCATTGGTGTTGACGTCGTCATCACCCAACGAAAGCTCGATCTCCCTGGCAGTCAAAATGCCGTTGTCATCTTCGAAGGCATGCACCTTGACAAAATCACCTACCACGATAACATCTTTAATTTCTGTTGCGAGTGAAATCGCTACGGTGAAGTCACCGACTTTCCAGGCCTCTTTTGTGATCTCCGCAACAGTCCCTGTGAACTCAACTTCATCTGGCATGGTAGTAACACCTTGGGAAGCCATTAACGCGCGCTCTACTTCCGGCTTGACCGCATCCGGGACATTGGCAAGCATACCGCTCAAAGTGAGAGCATAGCGCGAGAGGGCAGCAGTGATCTGATTTGCCAGTTCCGAGGCACGTGCCGGGTCACCAGCTGCCACAGCTTGCAGCTCACCAATAGCGCTCTGGATATGGCTCTCAAATTCCGCCACAGCCTGACCAATGTCATTAAAACGCCCGTCAGCAATCAGGGCAGCAATCTCATCTAACCGGCGTTCACCAAATTCCATTTGTAACTGGGCACGGTTATAAGCACTGCTAGACAGGCTGACCTGTGTCTGTTCAATACCGGTCTTAAGCGAGTACAGTGCGTCTCCTGGCAATGCGGATTGAGCCGCCAGGGCGGTCGCGCCAGCGCCGCCAAACAGCAGTATGGCAAGCACAATCACAGTTGCCAGAGCGGTAAAAGCAAATCTTCGATTAGGTACATTCATTGAGTCTTCCTCCGTAAGTGCGTATTTTTTAGGTGCCAGCCACCTGGTCAACCAGGCAATTGGCGTTTTCTCCTGCGTTGCAAAGAGTTCCTCCGCTTCTGCCATGAACCTGGCTCGCGAGCGCGCAGCCGCTTCTTTTTCGCGCTTAGGCACAGGACGCAGAAGCTTGAGAAACTTAATAATCTGGGATTCTGTCGATTCGGTGTTCTTTTCTGGATTCGTCATTTCTACTTACTCCTCTGCTTCGTAGAGCAACTCCCGTAAGGATTTCAAAGCCCGGTATTGCAACGCCCGGGTTGCTTCTACCGACCTGCCAAGTTCCTGAGCGGCCTCTTCGTGGGACAGGTTATCAAGAAAACGCAATTCAATCACCCTTTGATGTTCATAGGGCAAATTCAGCAGGGCAGTCCGCACACGGTGGCGTAGTAGTTTACGGCTGACAACCTGCGAGGGACCCTCGTCCGAGTCGGCTGGTTCTTCAATCTCCAGCGAAATGGTGTTGCGATCATTGCGATAATAGTCCGTGATCCAATTGTGCGCGACGCGATAGAGATAGGCTTTTGCATTTTCGGCTGGTCCGTGCCCCTTCTTTAGTGCCTGCAGAAACCTGCTGAAGGTTTCTGAGACACACTCTTCCGCCAGGTCTCCATTTCCAAGCAAGCGCGCGGCATAACGAAAAATACCTGAGCTATGCTGGTCATACAGTTTCACCAGGGAGTGTACATCATAGGAATTCGTGGTTGTGATCGACATTGCGTTTATGCTCATGGTTATTCACCTTATAAGACGTGAAGGCTATAAAAATGTGACGTTCCTGGTAGGAAAAGTGAAATTACAAACCATACTGCTTTGCTACTTCAGTCGCAGCAGTGGCAAAAAAGTTATGGTTATGGGTTAACCTTTAACCAAATTCTCATACTGTTAGCCATCAGATAGGCTATTCTTGTTGACCCGGCTATACATGTGAGAGGGTATAATTCTGCTGAGTTTCCAGGAATTCTCACAACTATGCGAGCATAAAGGATTATTTGGATTACACCAGGCTGGATGACGAACTGCTGATCAGCTTAGTTCAGCAAAACCAGGAAGAAGCCCTGAGCGTGCTGTATGACCGCTATGGTCGACTGGTTTACAGCATGGCATATAACGCGCTGCAAGACCAGGCGCTGGCTGAGGAAATCACCCAGGATGTGTTTCTGAGAATCTGGAATAAAGCCGACACCTTCCGAGCCGAGCAAGGTAAGCTAGTCACCTGGATGACCAGCATCACGCGCTACCGTGCGATCGATGTCATCCGGCGGCAGAACGTGCGTCCCGAAGGAAACCAGGCTACCTGGATCGAGGATCCAGGTCTTGACCTGCCCAGCGGCATGGATGTGGAATCAGAAGTAGAAACACTGGATAGTAGTCGACAAATACGAACAGCCATGGCGCAATTACCCGACGAACAGCGCCTGGTACTCTCACTGGCTTTTTTCCAGGGCTATACACACAGCTTAATTGCAGAGACCCTGGGTGAGCCACTTGGTACGGTAAAAACCCGCATTCGCCTGGCAATGCAAAAACTCCGCCAACTGCTACAAGAGAAGGATCACCTATAAAACAAATCCAATTACACCATTTGTGCGTATCTTCCCAAACAGGGTAATCAGTTAGAGGTATGGATAATATGGTACAAGAAGAACATGTTGTTGACCTGCTCGCCGCATATGCTTTAGATTGCCTGGATGTAGATGAAAAAATCCAGGTTGATGCGCATATATCGGAATGCCAGCAGTGTCGCGCCGAGCTGCAGACCTACCAGGACATTGTGGAGGTTTTACCACTTGCCATGCAGGAAAACACCCCCCCATCGGGCTTGAAGGGTCAGATATTGCGCAGCGCCAGGCAGTCTCAGACAAGACCGGTTGCCCAAACGAGAGCCTCCTGGTGGGAGCAACTGGCTGGATATTTGCGCCAGACAGCACCTGTCTGGGGGTTGGCCAGCCTGGTCTTGATCCTGCTCCTGGGGGTGAACAACCTGTTCCTGTGGCAGCGAGTGAACCAAATAGAAAGCCACTCACAAGCCCCCTTTATGTCAGTTAGCATGACAGGCACTGAAGCTTCCCCAGATGCCTCAGGGCTGCTGGTCATCAGCCGGGATGGGGAACACGGCACTTTGATCGTGGATGGGCTGGCAACGCTAGACCCGACTTCCCAGTACCAGCTCTGGCTGATTCGCGATGGCCAGCGCACCAACGGTGGCGTATTTTCAGTCGACCAGGAAGGATACGGCTCGCTGTGGATTTCTTCACCACGGCCATTGGCAAGCTATGCAAGTTTCGGCATCACCGTTGAGCCCGCCGGGGGCAGTCCTGGCCCCACGGGAGAAAAAGTACTGGGCGGAGACCTTTAGCTCAAGAAGCACCTATAGAAAAAGCTGGCTGGAGCGCTCCAGCC
>CP070639.1:1083923-1094963 GCA_020354045.1 Anaerolineales bacterium
TGCAGATATTGCTGGCATTCTTGGCAGGTGAAACTGCGGGTGACCCGAGAGCGAGCCAGGTTAACCAGCTCGTTGATATCCAGGATAAATACACGCACCAGCTGGTCTGGGAAACCACCCACAGAGAGATACCTCCCCTCCGGGCTGAAGTGCGAATAAATCGGCCAGCCGGTAACCGGCAGGCTGAGCAACAGGGGCACACTGCCTACCCCACTGGAGAGATCCCAGACTTTGACGGTCCCATCATAGCTGCCGGTGACCAGGCGGCTGCCATCCGGGTTAAAAGCAGCGCCGATGACCGAGGCAGTGTGCCCCTCCAGTGCCACCAGGCTTTTTCCCGATGAGAGATCCCAAATTCTGGCTGTCCCCTCCATGCCAGCCGAGGCCAGCACCTCCCCATCTGGGCTGAAGGCGACGACGTTAATGGGCAGGGTATGCCCGCTGAGGATGCGTAACATCTCGCCGCTATGAGCATCCCAGAGTCTGACCGTGTGGTCAGTGCCAGCGGTCGCCAGCTGGCTCCCATCCGGGCTGAAGGCGACGGTCCAGACATATTCCCGATGACCGACCAGGGCAAGCAGCTCTTCTCCACTGGCTGTATCCCATACCCGGGCTGTGCCATCGTCGCTGGCTGTAGCCAACCAGCGATTGTCCGGGCTCAGGTCAACTGCATTGATGGCGGCTGTATGGCCGGACAGGGCAAATGAACTCACCAACCTACCCGAGGAGGTATCCCACAACTGGGCGGCCCCATCCTGGGTGACGGTCGCCATGCGGGTCTTATCAGGACTCAGGCAGCCGGTGGCAACCGGGGCGGGAAAACCGGTGAAATTGATGCTGGCCAACAGCTCCCCGGCTGGCTGGCTGGCGACATCCCAGATCTGGCCGACCATCTCGCCGCCGCTGAAAAGGCTGGTGTACAACCTGCCTGGCTCAAGAAACTGCCCATCAAAACCGGGTAAAACCAGCAGTTCGCTGTTAGCTTCCGGGGTCACATCCCAGATTTTGATCGTGCCATCCCGGTAGGCGGTAGCCAGGAGCGAGCCGCACCATTCAGCCGGGCTGCCAGGAGCAGCGCCGCATTCCGGGCTGAAGGCGGCGTCATTGACTGCACCTGCGTTGGTACCGAGGGGGTACAGCTCAGCCCCACTGCTGGCATCCCAAATTTTGGTCAGCCCATCCTGGCTGGCCGTAGCCAGGTAGAGCCCATCTGGGCTGTAGAGGGCTTCCTTGATCATAATATTGTGGCCGGCCAGGGCCTGGATTTCCTGTCCAGTTGTGGCATCCCAGACATGAGCCACGCCGTTGTGATCTCCAGTGACCAGGCGCTTACCATCCGGGCTGAAGGCGATACTATAAATGGGTTGCTCCAAATTTATGGCCAGCAATTGCTGGCTGCTCTGGAGGTCCCAAACAATAGCGGTGCCAGCCTCGCTGGCAGAAGCCAGCCTCGCCCCGTCTGGGCTGAAGGAGACAGCATAAACCGCCTCCGTATGCCCGCTGAGCTTGAGCCACTCCTGGCCGCTATCCGCCGCCCACAAGGTGACCGAGCCATCCCCCCCGCTTGTGGCCAGCCATTTGCCATCCGGGCTGAACTGTACTGCTTCTGAAATCGAAGCCAGATTATCTAACGTTTGCAGCAGTTTTCCGCTCGAAACCTCCCATATTCTGACGCGTTGATCCTCGCTGCTGGTGGCAATGCGGGTGCCGTCCGGATTGAAGACGACATCGAGCACTGGCGCCGTGTGACCACTTAGCTCTTGTTGCAAGGTTCCGCTTTTGCTATCCCATAACCTGACAAGCTTGTCTTCACCCGCAGAAGCGAGCAAGCTGCCATCCGGGCTGGAAGCCAGCGCATAAACATCCCCGATGTGAGCAGGGATAGTGAGCCGGGCGCGTGAAGATAGGGTCGCCAGGTGCAGTGCTTGCTGCACCTCGGCGGGCACATCGACACCCCCCTCGTCGATCTCCGATACAGCCTGTAATGCCAGCAGGATGCTGAGCTCCGGGTCTGTATTCAGGTTCAGGTTTGCCGCCAGCGCCAGTTCGCGGGCACGAGCCAGGTGGGCCTGCTGGTCTGCCAGGTCGCGCTGGGTAAATGCGTTGGCTTCGGCTGTCGCCCTGGTATTCGCCTCCTTCTCGGCTAATCTCTGCTGTGTGGCGCGCGCTAGAGCGGCTGTAACTGCCTGCGTGCTGGCGAACTGCGCCTCTGCTTGCTGGGTTTGGGCAAAGCTGGCGCTGGCCGCGTTTTGTTCAGCCAGGCTGGCGTTGCGCCCGGCGAACAGGTAGGCCACGCCCAACAGGATCACGACCAGGGCCAGGGCCACCGCCAGGTAGGCAGCCAGGCGCTTCAGGCGTCTGGTAGCCTGCGTCTGCTCCTGGGCGCGCTGCGCCTCTGCCTGCGCCAGCGCCTGGGCTGCTTCCAGCTCGCGCCGGCGTTGTACCTCTTGCGCGGTGGCTTCCTGCTCAGCTAGGGCCTGGGAGGCAGACAAAAAGTCCTGTTCCAGTTTGTTCACGGCACCGGCGTTCCCTGGTTGCTCGCACCATTCCAGGGCTTGCGCTAGGCGGGCGCCTCGATATAATTCGCCTGAATCATGGTCCAGTTTTTCCCATGCCAGCGCCGCCTCCGTAAGATGGCGATGCAGGCGCAGGCTCTCTCGATCCTGATCGAGCCACTCACGCAGCGCCGGCCACTCCTGGATCAAGGCTTCATGGGCCACCTCAGCGGCATCGGTGGACAGGGTAATCAGGCGCGCATCGGCCAGGATTTTCAACACTTCTGCGATGGGACTGGCCTCTCCGGCAGCAGAGACCAACTCCCCGAACGAAGCGCGGCGGCGTGAATCCGGCGCGCCTTCTCCTGGTTCCGTCAGGCGCAGGAAAATCCAGCGGGCGATGCCTTGCTGTTCGGGTGACAGGCGGGTGAAGACGGCATCCGCGGTGCGGGCGATAGCCGCGTGCACCCCACCCACCTCGGCGTACCCCTGCAGGGTCAACATGCGGCCTCTCCGCCGCTCCCAGGTCTCCAACAGCGCATGCGAGAGCAGCGGCAGCATACCGGGCTCATCACCGGCATCGCGCCGGATCAACTCAACCAACCCCGGTTCGAACTCCCAGCCGCCATGACGGGCTGGTTCTTCAATCGCCCTGGTCAGCTCCTGCTGGTCCATTGGGCCGATAAATGCCTGCCGCTCGCAGAGCGCCTGGCGTAACTGCGGGTAACGGGCGCAGTGAGCATAGAAATCCGCTCGCAAGACGATCACCACTACCGTTGGACCCTCTCCAGCCGTCGCTGCCAGCATGTTATCGACAAAGGCAACCCGTTCTGCTTCGTCTTTACACAGGGTAAAAAGCTCTTCGAACTGGTCGACAATCAGCAGGAGCCTGCGCTTGCCGTTGGCAAGGGCCGACCGGCTGGCGAATAGATGCAGGCAACGCGGGTCGCGCTGGAAGTCGTCCATCAACGTCAGGGCGGCTGCCAGCGACTGCTCTGCCTGGGTCAGGCAGAGCGCCAAGGATTGCAGCGGGTGCGCGGTGGGGGTCAGGATGGACACCTGCCAGGCAGAGCTTCCCTCAGGAGAGGTGGTACCATCTACCAGCCTTTGCCCACGCTTAATGGCAGGGATCAATCCGGCCCGCACGAGGGATGACTTACCACTGCCAGAAGCGCCGACCACCGCCAGAAAGCGACCTGTACTCGCTCCCTCTGCCGTTGGCTTGGCAGTGAGCATCTCTCCCAAGTGGGACACCAGCCTGGCAGTCCAAAGCTCGCGCCCGAAAAAGAACTCGGCATCTTGTTCATCAAAATAGTGCAAACCTTTATAAGGAGGCGCTCCCGGGGTGGGCTGCTCCCCCTGGTCAACCGCGACGGGAATAAATGCGCCATCTCGAATTGCTGCATATAAACGTGCCGTCTCTTGAGAAGGTTCGACCCCCAACTCCTTCGCCAGCAGCCGGCAGCAGGCTTCATACTGGACCAGCGCGGCGCTGCGTTTCCCACTCATCGCCAGAAGGCCCATGAGCTGCTGATGGGCCTCTTCATTCCAGGGCTCTAATTCGACCATTTTTCGGGCGTACACTTCCGCTTGATCAAATTTACCGTACTGCTCGTAACAAGTTGCAAGTCGAAAAAGCATCTCCATCACCTGCCGGCTGATCTGCTCGCGTTTGAGCAGCGCCCATTCCTCGAATGGCGCGCTATCGCTGACCGAAAAACCGCTCAGAAAGGGTGCCTGGTAGAGCGCAATGGCGCTTTCGAATTGCTCAAGTTTAACGGAATCGATCTCGGCAGCGACGGGTGGGGATATGCAAGCGGCGGCGTCGAGCCAGTGATCGGAGGCCCGATTGAATTGAACCGTCTCGCGGTTGATGAGCAGATGAGGGGGTGAGGCCTGGTAGTCGTCGATCACCTTGCGCAGATTGGCGAGCGTGCTGCGCAGGTTGGTGCGCGCCGACTGGTTTGAGACCTCCGGCCAAAGCAGGCCGGCCAGGGTGTCACGCAGGTGAGGTCGGTCGGCTTCGAGCACCAGGAAAGCCAGCAAAGCGCGTACCTTATCCGACTTGAAGTCATTGAGCGGGATCCCATCCCGCTCTACATGGAAGCCACCCAACAGCCGAATCGACAAGCGCCCCATATGTTTCCTTTGACTGAACCTGTTATTGTAGCCCAACCTCATTATAGAGATATTTTTGATGTTTCGCAATCATCTTAAGCCACGATTTCGTCACGATCTCGCCGCGCTGGTTTGTTAGACTGTTTGTTAGGAAGTTTCAGGTGCCGATTAGCACACAAGCAGTTCACACATAGTGGGCCGCGCACCAGGAACTAGGGAGTCTGACGCCCTTCACGTTTAAGCAACTGTCACTGCGAGCCCCGCAGGGGCGTGGCAGTCTCCTGCTATGGCGGGAGGGGATTGTCACAGTCGCTTCGCTCCATCGCAATGACAGTCTTCATAGGAGAGAAGAACGCTGGCACTTTGGGGTTACTTGCAACCAAAAGGAGGCCTATGAAAGGAAACGCGTGAAAGAACACACCAAGCTAATCAACAACAAGCGATGAATTTAAAATAGAAAGTGAGGCATTTGAGATGAAGAAAAAATACGTACGCTTCGGCGCCATACTGACCCTGATGGCAGTGCTCCTGGTAGGGATTGTGCCGGCGATGGCGGCTGAAAAGACAGTATTCTCGTGCGTTGATGGAGGTACTGAGCTACTCAATCCAGGCGTATGGACTTTCCCGGACGGCAATGTACATGTTCGCGGGATGGTCCTGCGTACACGTAATAATGCCTCCGATCCGCGCGACCAAGGATACAACACCATCGTCATGAACGCAAACTGGGGCAAGGACGGGGCCGGGCCGATGTGGGGCACCTTTAGTCTTGAAACCGATGAGGGTGGCTTATGGAAAGGCACCTGGGCCGGGAGGGATACAGAGCAAGGCTCCTGGTATAACGCGGTCGGGGACGGGTACGGCCTGTATGCCGGCATGAAGATTTGGGTGGACAAGAATTACGATGTTTGCCAGGTCTCGATCCTGGAGCATTAGGATTGAGCTCCACCCAATCCACCTGCGTGTGATGCACTGTTCAGGTGCATCACACGCATATTGAAAGATTGCCATGGCTGCCATCAAAGGTCGTTACCTGGCATACCTGCTGCGCCTGTGGCAGGTCAAAGACGCTGGAAAGCTGATTTGGCGCGCCTCTCTCGAGGATTCTCATACCGGTGACCGCCAGGGGTTTCCCAGTTTAGAGGCGCTGGTCACCTTTTTGTTAGAACAGGTGCGCAATCGCCAACCTGAAGGCGAGGCTCACCAGGCTAACGAAGGGGGTGAGTGATATGAGCAGTTAGAGGGGAGACCGCTTCCAGCGTCGCTGATCACGGCGCCGCTATTGACACACCCTGTTGCAGACTTCCTAGTCGTCCATCACGAGTAGCATAGCCTCCAGCAACCCCAGGTCCGGTCGAAAGCTGCGCCTGGTTTCACCCACCTGGCAGTAAAAGTAACCTGCACAAATGGGGCTCGCAAATCTCGCCGTGCATGCCGCCGCGGGGTATAATTAACCTGTTAAGCCCCAACGACCCCGGGCTTCAATCTAAGCCAATGCTGGTATGAAATCGAAATTAGAAATGTGCGATCCCAGCATTTGCCAGAAGTAATTTGCGATTCTTTTGCTGCATTTTTTCTTCGTTTTCAAGCCGCAAATTACTTAAATTCTTGAACGAAGGAAGACGTTTTTTATGGATATTGGTACCGTTCAACAGGTAAATATCGACGACTCAATGCGCTCCGCCTACCTGGATTATGCCATGAGCGTGATTATGGCGCGCGCCTTGCCTGACGCTCGCGATGGCTTGAAACCTGTACACCGCCGCATCTTGTATGCCATGTATGACATGGGCATCCGCTCTAACTCGCCATACAAGAAATCAGCCCGTATTGTTGGCGAGGTCTTGGGCAAATACCACCCGCACGGCGATGCCGCAATTTACGATTCTATGGCGCGCCTGGCGCAGGACTTTTCCATGCGCTACCTGCTGGTGGACGGTCAGGGCAATTTTGGCTCCATTGACGGCGATGCACCTGCCGCCATGCGCTACACCGAGGCCCGCCTGGCAGCCACCGCTGAGGAGATGCTCGCCGATATCGAGAAAGAGACCATCGATTTCACCGGCAATTTCGACGACTCGCTCCAGGAACCCAATGTCCTGCCTGCCCGCCTGCCCAACCTGCTGCTCAATGGCTCTTCGGGGATCGCCGTGGGCATGGCGACCAATATCCCACCACACAATTTACGTGAGCTATCGGCTGCACTCTCCTATTTGATTGACCATTACGACACCATCGAGGATATCCCGGTTGAGGACCTTCTCCAATTTGTTCCAGGACCCGATTTTCCCACCGGCGGGGTGATCGTTGGCTCGGAAGGCATACGCCAGGCTTATAGCACCGGGCGCGGCCGCATCGTGCTGCGCGGTATGGCTCATATTGAGGAGCTGGGCTCGAACCGGCACCGCGTCGTCATCACGGAAATCCCCTACCAGCTCAACAAATCCAGCCTGATCGAGCGCATTGCCGAGCTGGCCCGCAGCGGCAGGCTGGATGATATCTCCGACCTGCGCGACGAATCGGACCGGCGGGGCATGAGCATCATTGTGGAGATGAAACGCGGCGCGCAGCCCAAAAAAGTGCTCAACCAGCTTTACAAATACACACCCCTGCAATCTACCTATGGCGTGCAGTTGTTAGCCCTGGTAGAAGGCGAACCGCGGCTGCTATCGATCAAGCGCGCCTTGCAAATTTACATCGAGCACCGCCGGGAGGTCGTCACCCGCCGCACCCAGTTTGAGCTTGATAAAGCTCGCGCCAGAGCCCATATCCTGGAAGGCTTGCTGATCGCCCTGGCAAATCTGGACGCTGTTATCCAGACCATCCGCCAGTCGCCGGATGCCGATGTCGCCAAAGAACGCCTGATGGAGCGCTTCAAATTAAGCGATCGCCAGGCCCAGGCGATCCTGGATATGCAGCTGCGCCGCCTGGCTGCCCTCGAGCGCCAGAAGATCGAAGATGAACAGCGCCAGATCCTGGAACGGATCGCCTATCTTGAGGACCTGCTTGCCACCCCGCAGAAGATTCTCGAGCTGATCAAGACCGATTTAGCCGAGGTGTCTGAAAAATACGGCGATGAACGCCGTACGCACATTGCATACGATGCCAGCGAAGATTTCGATGAGGAGGATCTCATCCCAGATGAGGCGGTTTTAATCAGCATTACCCAACGCGGCTATATTAAGCGGGTGGCTGCCAAAGCCTTCAGGGCGCAGGGGCGCGGGGGGCGCGGCGTGACAGGGCATGCCACCCGTGATGAAGATGAAGTAATGATGCTTTTCCCGGCCCGCACGCTGGATACGCTGCTGTTTTTTTCTGACAAGGGCAAGGTTTACTCCGAAAAAGCCTACCAGATACCCGATGCCGACCGGACCGGGCGCGGCATTCCCATCGTCAATGTGCTGCCCCTGGATGCCAATGAGACCGTCACTGCTGTTGTGCCGGTGCCGAATTTTGAGGCAGCAGAATTCTGCCTGATGACTACCCGTAAAGGTCGCATCAAGCGTGTCATCCTCTCTGAGTTTGCCTCTGTACGCCACTCTGGCTTAATCGCCATCAACCTGGACGAAGGGGATGAGCTCGGCTGGGTACGCCTGACACGTGGTGGAGATGAGGTCATCCTGGTAACCGAAAAAGGTCAGGCTACCCGCTTTTCTGAAGAGCAGGTTCGCCCGATGGGTCGCACCGCAGCTGGTGTGATCGGTATGCGGCTGAGTAAAGGTGATTTTATTACCGGTATGGAAATCGTCGAGCCTGGTGGAGATCTTTTGGTAGTCACCACGGGTGGGTATGGCAAACGCACCCCGCTCAAACAATATCCCACCCGCAGCCGTGCCACGCGCGGCCTCAAAACTATCAACCAGACAGCGCTTAAAAAGATCGGCCTGGTCACTGCAGCCCGCGTGGTACAGGAAGCCGATGATCTAACCATGATCTCCGCCGGGGGTGTGGTGCTGCGCACCAAGGTAAAAGATATCTCCCGTTCCAGCAGGGCTACGCGTGGTGTCTTACTGATGAACTTGCAAACGGGTGATGTGGTGGCCTCCCTGGCCCGCATTGCAGCTGCCGACCTGCGCCGGGTGGGTGCCGTCGACTAACTGGTCATCCGAAATAGCAAAACCGCAAGTGCCAGCCATGATCTGGTGAAGCACTTGCGGTTGTTTGTTTTTAAATGAACGGTAAAACTACCTTCTCGGTTACCAACAAGCAAAAGGCGCTCAAAATACAGGCTGCCAGCAGCAGCATCAGGGCAATGATAAAGCGCTGAGCTGGCGACATACCAAGCCAATACCTCGATCGCAGGGAACTGACTTCTGGCAATGCATCCTCTTCTTCGTCCAAGAAGGAAGCGCTATCTGCCTGTTCACGCAAATCATCAAACATGATGTGACTCCCAGTAATCCAATACAGTAAGTTTAGCCGATTTTTACAGCCTGTCAACCGGACGCAAGTGGATATCGCCAATTAACAGTTCTCTCTCCTCACCACCGGGCAGTTGAAGCCTGAGAGAACCATTGGGATTCATACCCAAAATTTGCCCCTCCAATGGTGGCTGTAGCCCTGTGCTGACCTGCACCCACTCACCTCGAAAAGCGAGTCGTTGTTCCCAGGCCTGGATGAAAGCTGGTTCTCCCAGCCTGGGAAGCCAACCGAACAATTTTTCCAATACGCGACACAGCACCTTCCAGCGATCCACATCCTGCCCGAGCAAGTCCGAGAGGCAGGCAGCCGGGAAATCCAGCTCTTCTGGTGCCGGCAGAGAATCAGGTGCAACATTGATGCCGATTCCCAGGATAACCGCTTGTAGAGCTTGACCCTGCCAGTGAGCTTCAGCCAATACACCCGCCAGTTTACGCCGCCCGGCGACCACGTCGTTCGGCCATTTGATCTGGGTTGGAATCTGGGTAGAAAAATCTTGGTTGAGGGCATCGCATACCGCCAGTGCGCCCAGGGCTGTGATCTGTGAAATGGTCTCCTGGCTAAACGAGAGTCTTCGACCCTGCAAGATCAGGCTGAAAGCCAGTGCCAACCCTGCCGGTGTATACCAGTGCCGGTTCAAACGACCGCGCCCGGCGGTTTGCTCATCAGCCACCACCAGCCCCAGGTGTGGTCCACCGGCCGCGGCCCAACGTGCCGCCTCGTCATTGGTCGAGCCGACCCGATCATAATATCTAATCGCGCCTAAAGGTAGCTTGTGCAGGTACTGCTCAAGCTCAATTTGATCCACAAGGTAATTCTACCTCACTGGCATCTTGCATTGGAGTCCAACGGCAGCTTCCGCTGTAACGCTCCACGCAAAGTTGATATTCTCTGGACGAAATCCCAGCACCATGATACAATAACGCCCGCTCCCGCCCACAAGCGGGAGAAATTGTGCCCGCTGTGTGGGCCAAACCATCTCACACGCTTCCCGACCTGACCGGGCGTGCTGCGCAAAACAGGAGACAACTTGCAGGATGTGCCCCTGTTGCAGCTCCGAAAAGGGTGGAAGGAAGCGGAGGAAATAACGCAAAGGAGAATTGAATATGGCAGTAGTATCTATGAAAGCGCTCTTGGAGAGCGGTGTGCACTTTGGTCACCGCACACACAAGTGGCACCCGGGGATGAAGCCGTACATCTTTACAGAGCGCAACGGTATCCACATCATCGACCTGCAAAAAACGGCCAGGGCTATTGACCAGGCCTACAAACTGGTACAAGACACCGTAGCCGAAGGCGGCTCGGTGCTTTTTGTCGGTACCAAACGCCAGGCACAGGAAACGATCCAGCTGGAGGCTACCCGCTGTGGCATGCCGTACGTCACCGCTCGCTGGCTGGGAGGTATGCTCACCAACTGGCGAACTATCCGCCAGCGCATCAATGAGCTGGATCGCCTGGAGCGCATGCGAGATAAAGGCGATTTTGAACGGTTGCCGAAGAAGGAAGTCCTGATCCTGACCCGCAAAATGGAACGGCTCGAAACATTGCTGGGCGGCATACGCAAGATGGCGAGTGTTCCCGAAATGCTCTTTGTGGTCGATATACGCCGCGAAGCGACGGCCATTCATGAAGCCAATCTGCTGAATATTCCGGTTTTGGCTTTAGTGGATACCAACTGCGACCCACGCGATATCGATTATGTCATTCCCTCTAATGATGACGCCATCCGGGCGATTAAGCTGCTGGTCGGTAAAATTGCCGATGCTGTGCAGGAAGGCAAGGCCTTGCGCAAGGAAGAAGAAATAGAAGCCCTTCCTGCAGAAGTTGCCATGGTAGCCGAAGAGCCTGAATTAACTGACGAGGAGCTGCTTGGTGAGGCCACACTGGCCAAATTGACCCCCCGTCCTGTAGAACTTTCGTCTGACGAAGAAGAGGACCAAGACGAAGAAGCCGATGCTGAAGAAGCCGATTACGAAGACGAATCAGATGAAGACGAATCGGACGAAGA
>CP070639.1:1095063-1105816 GCA_020354045.1 Anaerolineales bacterium
CAGGTGCTTTGAGTGGAGGGCAATGTCATGAAACAATCGAAATCCAATCGTCCGTGGGGGAGCATTCTCATCATCCTGGTGTTCATCACTACTTCCTGCCGGGCACCCGGTCCGGCTCCTGAAACACCACTTCCATCCAGACCAACTGAAACGGCAGCCTCGACAGATGATCGCCTCATCCCATCGCCGTCATTGCCTGCTGCTGGCGAGCAGACGCCCACCACAGGCAAACCAAGCGTCCTTGGCAGGCTGGAATTTGCCAACTACCAGGAACCGGTGGTGGAGGTTGTGCCTGTCCTCTTCCATGAGCCGATCGCTACGGACCTGAGCAATGTACGCAATGCTTTCATACTCTCTGAAGCGCATCGCCAGCACCTGGCTCAGGACGGTTTCGTGGTCAGCCCGGGTATTGAGAAAGAGTTCTTCACCGTTTATGAGAAGGCGCGCTATGCCAATTTACCTGTCTTTGTCACCAGCGATTCCATATTGCACGTTTACCATTTGCTGTTTGACAAAGTACTGCGTACGGCTGAAGTCCAATATTTCATCCCACTCTTACGCAATTTGAACGCCTCCCTGCTGTCTGAAACGGACCGGCAATACCAGGAGCTTGTTGGCACCGCCTGGGAGGAAGCTGCCCGGCGCACGGTAGCCTTTGTCGCCATAGCCAGTCAATTATTAGAAGCCAATGTCCAGGTGCCAGATTACAGCCTTGACCTGGTCCAGGCGGAGCTAGCGCAAATCGAAGCGGCTGATAATATCCAGCTTTCGCCCCTGTTCCCTGGTTTAGAGAATGGCGAAGACTATACCCAGTATATCCCGCGCGGGCACTACACACGTAGCGATGAACTGAAGGCGTACTTTAAGAGCATGATGTGGTACGGGCGCATGACCTTTCGGTTGAAAACCAACGACCCCGAAGTTGGACGTGCGGAGACCCGTTCGGCTTTACTGCTGGCTCGCGCCTTGCGCCAGGCTAGTGTAAATGGCAGACCAGCCCTGGAAGACTGGATGGATCTATACAGTCCCACTGTGTTCTTCGTGGGGCGAAGCGATGACCTGACTGCCCTGCAATACCTGGATATCATGGATAGCCTTTATGGTCCCGAGCTAGCCCTTTCAGCACTGGCAGACGACAGCAAATTGGAAGCCTTCATTGAACAAGCAAACCTGCTACCAGCACCGCAAATCTTAGGGATCGTAATCTGGGATACGGACAATATCGAGGAGACCACCAAGGGAATGCGCTTCATGGGCCAACGCTTTGTTCCCGATGCCTACATCTTCCGACAGCTTATCTACCGCAATGTGGGCACACGCGAGCGACCGCGTCCTCTGCCAAAGGGGATGGATATCCCGGCAGCCATGGGCTCCGAACGGGCATACCAGATCCTGGAACAGATGAATGAGACCAGCTTTGAAAATTATCCTCAGCAGATGGAGAAAATGCGTTCCTGGACAGCCAGCCTGACCCAGGAAGACTGGACAGAGACCCTGTATAACACCTGGCTATATAGCTTTTACCCGCTGCTGGAGGTTCCCGGAGAGGGTTACCCAGCTTTCATGCGCTCGGGAGCCTGGATGGACAAGCAGCTGAACACTGTGCTGGGCAGTTGGGCAGAGCTGAAACACGACACCATTCTGTACGCCAAACAAGTGTATGCCGAGCTGGGGGGTGGACCTCCCCCGCCACCGCCTCTGCCACCTAAAGGCTACGTCGAGCCGGTGCCACAGTTTTTCGCCCGTCTGGCAGCGCTCACAGAAATGACGCGCAGCGGGTTGGAGAACCGGGGTTTACTCGATGAGCTGGATCGGCAAAGCCTGGAGACTCTTGAAAACCTGGCCCGATCTCTCCAGGTGATGGCAGAGAAAGAACTGAGCGGTGAGCCACTGAGCGAAGAGGAATATACTCGTATCCGTTTTTATGGCGGTGAGATCGAAAACCTGACCATGGCGGCAGCCGATACTGATATGCAGGATCCCAACGCCCCGCGCTTTATGGAAGAAGAACCTCAAGCCGCTGTGGTAGCCGATGTGGCTACCAACCCCAACCCGCCTGCCACTGTGCTGGAGGAGGCGGTAGGGAGGGTGAATCCAATTTATGTGGTCGTTCCCATTATCGAAGCGGATGGGAGCAGCTACCTGCAGGTGACTAAAGGCGGTGTTTTCTCCTACTACGAGTTTCCCTGGCCAATCGAGGATCGCCTGACTGATGAGAAATGGCGCCAGATGCTGGCAGATGGCGAAGCGCCTTCACCTCCAGAGTGGACGCAGAGCTTTCTAATTACAGCCACGGAATATGATGAGCTAAGCCAGTCGCTCTTTAATTTCCAACAAGCACTCACCAGCACATACTGGTACCAGCAGGAGTTGATGCAGCCAGAGCAAGGCAATCTAGCAGCTGAGATTAATGCCCAGATTCAGAGCTGGCAGGCAGAGAAACGCTACCTCGGTCACCAGTTGCTAGGCTCACAAATCCGTTCCTTTGACCTGGAGTCGCCGTCAAAAGCCATAATCACTGTGCGCGAAACCTGGAAAGACAGCCTGTATGGTTACCAGGGTGAGTATCCAAACTACGATGAAATACCGCAAGCTGAGCGCGGACCTTACGATCTGGATGCCACTTATACACTGGAGTTTAAAGAGGAAGGCACCTGGCTACACTGGCAGGTTACCAGGCTCGTGTACGCAAATCAAGCGCCGGAGTGGTAAGCACCAGACCGGTGAGCAAAATTGGCGAATGCCCAATTAGTGAGATGTACAGTTACGCAGGACGGATCTTGCTGCTTATTCTCATTCTGGTGACAAGCAGCTCCGCAGGGTTATATCTTCGCACTGATCCAGAACACTTACAAGAGCCAGGCTATCCCTGGCTGTACTTGCGTGACGCACAGGCAATTGACCCCACCGAAAACGTGGTCGTGCTAATGGCGGTGGGTGATCTGATGTTAGGCCGGGGCATGACTTCCAGATCACCAGTATTTACTCAGGTGGCCTCACAAATCCGGTCCGCAGATCTGGCACTGGGCAATTTTGAAGGTGCTATCCCGAGTACTGAAGGCGATCCAGCAAATCTGCCAGGAGATCCCGCCTATGAAAGTTACCGCTTGCTGATCCCCGAAAGCGCTGTCGAGGAGTTGAGCGCAGCCGGTTTTGACATCCTAAGCCTGGCGAACAACCATACCCTGGATGGAGGCGAGGCTGGGCTGGCAAATACCCGCGCTCTATTAATCAACGCGGGGATAAAGCCAATTGGAACGCCTGATAACCAAATTGAGGCCTCACAAATCACCATGCAGAAGCTCAAAGGATTAAACATCGCTTTCCTGGCCTTTAACTTTATCTCAGTCCCTCATTTTTTGGCCGAGAATCTATATCAGGAGACTGTGGATACAGCCCATGCTGCCTCAGAAAGCCAGGTGGAGCACTTGGCAGAGAGCATAAGCGCACAGATTCGCCAGGCGCGCGCCCAGGCGGATGGTGTGATCGTCTCAGTACATTGGGGTCGAGAGTATCAGCTGCGACCCGACCCGAGCCAAAAAAAGCTTGCTGAGCTGATGCTGGTGGCTGGTGCGGATGTGGTCCTCGGGCATCACCCGCATGTCGTCCAGAGCCTCGAACTCAGCGAGCCAACAGGTGAATATCCTGCCATCCACCCACAGCTGATCGCATACAGCCTGGGTAACTTTGCCTTCGATCAAGGCTGGGAAGGGACTGAACAGGGATTGGCTTTGCGAATTTACCTGGATAAGCAGGGATTGAGAGCGGTCCAAGTACAACCCGTTGTGACCAGCCCCCGTCCACAATGGATGACTCCAGAACAAGCCAGCGCGTTGTTTGGACGCATTATGCCAGCCCCACCGCGCCAGGGCTTCACCTGCCAGGAAGATATCTGCCAGCCAGTCGCTATTCCCCAGACGAATACATCAGGTATATTCCGGTCGGGTCAGGTCGATTTGTCTGGCGATGGTGTGCCGGAGAAAATTCGCCGCATTGGGCAATCTGTTAGCATCTACCAGGGAGATCGCCTTGTCTGGCAAAGCCCGCCTGAGTGGCATGTGCTAGACCTAGACCTAGGTGACCCAAACGATGATGGGCGCGCTGAGATCCTGCTGGCATTGAATAAACGAGATCCACCCAACATAGAAACCAGCCATCCATTTATCTTGGGCTACCGAGGCGGGATGTATCAGCTCCTTTGGGGTGGCTCTGCGGTCCGGGATCCCATCCTCGAAGTAGAGCTGGGGGACGTAAATGGGGATGGCATCCAGGAACTGATCACACTGGAAACATTTAGCACCAGCGATCAGCGCACCCTGACAGTCTGGCGCTGGCACGGCTGGGGTTTCAGCCAGCTCTGGCGCAGCCCTGTCGGATTTTATCGAGATCTGAGCTTAATCCCCGGGGAAAATACACGCATCAGTGTTGCCGAGCCAAGGAGCTATACCCAGACAGCGAACAAATAACCCATGCAATACAGCCATCAGAGCGCAGAAATATTAAACGAGCCTGGTATCCCCTACCAGGCTCCTCGCGTTTGTCCAGATGAATTTGATTGCCTCAACGATTTAAATTGGGCAAGAAGGTCTGGTAGCCGACAAAGATATACACCTGCACCTCCGTCAAGATGCCAAAACTATCTGTCCCAATCAGGGAAATCGTGTGCCAACCCTTCGAGAGACTGACCACCGGGACGGAAGGCCCAATCCCCAGCGCACCTTCGACATCACTTACCCAGAGCAAAGCTCCGTCAGGCAGGCTGCCATCTTCCATGTCGGTCCCGTAACCTTGCAACACCACCAGCTCACCGGGTAGGTACACATGCTTATCACTTGGGTTTAAGATAGTTACCAGTGGGGGATGGTTGGGCATCACAATTGGTCCATCGGTCTCGTCATAGCCAATATTGATGCCATCAGTAGCCACCACGCGGAAGCGCGCATCGTTCCCACCAGCCATCGCATCTACCTGAATGTCGTATTTGGTTTCGGTTAAATCGTTGGCGATCAAGACCCAATTTGCACCTCCATCGTGACTATACATAAGTGTATATTTTAGGCTATCACCATCAGCATCACTGCCAAACCAGACCAGTGTTTGCGTTGAACCTGCTGGCCATGTCGCGCTAGCACTGGGATCGGTGATGGTCACCTTGGGAGGATGGTTGCTGACTTTTCTTATATCGATCTGGTTGCCCTGGTACAGCAAAGCCACTGAAGCGGTGCCATCTTCCCAGGGAATTATGAACGATACGCCCTGTTGTGTAGTCGGTTCAGGGGAGAAGGGTGGTGAATCAGTGGTTGTCCCTGGTGTACCCAGATGGGCATCGTACTCACTCTCGAAGTTGACATTGAAGGAGTAGCTTGCCAGCTTCTCATCCAGCAGATTAAGCAGTTCAACTGCGTATTCATTACCCACTGTAACACTGAAGGTCAGCCCACCCTCGATACGATAGAGTTCATCCAGCTCACCCAGGCTGGAAGGCTCGTACTTGGGATTGAAAAGGGTGGCATTCACCACCAGAGATTCTTTGCTGTTAGTGAGTGCAAAGACGCCGGGAGCAGTCTCGGCGGGGCTGCGCAGGTCAGCCATGGCGGTGCCTGGCGCCAGCTTGTTGAACATGCGCGTCCAGGTGAAGGGGGAGATCCAGCCCAGCCTTGAACCACCAGATGGGCAGTAACTCATCAGATCGTGGGTGTTGTTGGGATTGTAGATTTTGCCGGTGTAGGGGTTCAACCCAAATTCCTGGATGCTGGAGCTGGAATACGGGAAATCAGAGCTGCCGTCGTTCGAGCCGCATGCATCGGCAGTATTGGTATGCTTCAAATCATAATCGTGTACCAGCTCGTGGCCAAAGATCAGGGCACCCGCGCCGGGGTTGTCGGTGCTGGTACCGGGCGCGTCAGTGCCAATGCCGACCACACCCAGGCCTCCGGCATGCGGGTAGACGGGCATATCGGCATGACCGCAAGGGTAGCCGGCATCTGGCACCCAGCCATAGACATGGTCTGCCCCGGTAAACGCCCCGCTGCCAAACAGCCAGCTGAGGGCATTCTGCAGGATCCACTGGACATTCAAGGTCTGGATCAGGAGGTGCTGGTTATCCGAGCCCAAGCTACTGCTGCAGGGCGACAGGCTCTGGGTCCAATCCAGGTAGCCGCTCTTCACCGAGTAGTTGACACCGTTATTGCGGATGGGAAGCAATTGCTCGAACCAATCGGCGGCCCCACCGTTGACCGCCCAGCCGCCAGCATACTGGGCGCCGGTGTACCCGCTGGGATGGTAGCGCAAGCGCTGGCCCACAATCTTCAGGGGATCACGCTTCTGGAAATTCAGGGTGATATACGTATTGGCGGCGGCGGGGAAACGGTTATTGCTTTCGTTCGTCTCGGCAATGAGGCCGTCTGGATCGACGACAGCATAAAAACTCACATTCTGGATGCCGTTGGGGAAATTGACGTTGAAGTAGACGTTGGCACTGTCGTTGGTTGCCTGGTCCACGCTGGTAGTGGCTTTGCCGCTGACAAGCGCGTTATACCAGGTCCCATTCGCCCAGATGTACAGCCTCACTGGCACATTGCTCATGCTGCTGCCCGTGAGTCCGCTGAATTTCAGATAAATGCGGGCGGTCGAATCCTTTTGGGCGACCATGGGGAGCGAATTATCGCTGCAGCCCGCCAGCCCCTGGCCGGTGTTGAAGCACTGGATGCCCTGGATGATCTCTATCCCGTGAATGGATAGGTCTGGCAAGAGAGGCAGCGGCTGGTAGGAGACTATCTTAGGCGGCTTGTAGGCCAACATCGGCAGCACCGGCGTGGCTGTGGGGGCTGGACCAGGGGTGGGGGAGAGAGTGGGCACTGGCGTCCAGGTGGGCACGGGGGTGCGAGTGGGAGCCGCGCCAGGCCGGGGAGAGAAATACAGATCGTCGATCGTTTCGCTTAATGCGGTATCGCCATAATCCAGCTCGACTCTGACAATGCGACCATCCGGATCGGCGAAGCCGACGAATTTAGTCGGCGGCTCGGGCACCGGGATGTCCAGCCACTCGCAGACCGGAGTATTATTGGCATCGTAGGCGATCAGTGTAGCAGACGGATTCTGATTTTCACCGTTGCCAATCCAGAAGCCGACATGCGACTTCGGCGAGTCGAAATAAATCACCATGGGCACATTATTGCTACTGCCACCGGGGGCGGCGTCGTTGATCGCTACATTGGGTGGAGAAGGCGCATTGGCTGGATCGCTATAGGTCAACACCCGGGTGATGCGCGTGTCTTCAAAGGTGACGCCGCGCGAGGCTTTGTAATGTGTGCCAATCACCTGGGCATTGGGCAGGTCATCGAAGTCGATCAACGCCGGGGCCGGGACCTCTTTGGGATCGGACAGCGGAAGACAGCCTTGCTGGGCGCGGGCAGAAGAATTCCCGGGATTCTCACCCAGGGAAGAAAGCAAAGGCCAGAGGAACAGCCCCAGCAGCGCTAAGACCACTAAACCAAGGAAAAGCAAGGAAATATTTTTTATCCGCATAGCCGCACCTCGCCTTAATAAAATGAAAATGTAGTCGTGTCGCTCGCCCAGGAAGGGTCTCCCCCAGCGCATGCTCGATGTAGAGTAATTATACCTTATTGCCCCGAAAAGGTTTGTATTAGATCGAAAGAATAGATGCCTAAGAATGGGGTGCTTAAGCCTAGATGAGAGAGTAGCGCAAGTATTCAAGCCTGCCTTGGCTAGACAGGCTTGAATACTGGACATTGGATGCCAGGTTAAAATCGGAGGCCCAGATTGTACCAATAAAGTGTCTGTTTCAGTTTAGTAGGTGAGAGGAGTGGATCAGTTGACGCAACCGCTGAACCCAGGGTTTGTTAGGAAAAGGTCCCAAGAGTGCGGGGACAGAGGCTTGTATATACTGACCGGGATCGATGCCCTGTGGACGGGTTTGGATGCGGTGCTTGCGGGGAATCTCTGTGTGGGCTTGCCGGAAACACCAACGTTGTACTTCTTGGTTGGCAAGGAGCTCTCGCACTTTAGCCATGTTACGGGCTCCGGAAGGGCTCCAACTGCGGCCTTTTCCTTTCATGCGAACTGCCAACAAATGAGCCAGGTTGCCTTCCATGCAGCCTAATCCCCGCGCCGCATCGTCTGTAACGTTCTGGCGGATGCGCCAGTCCACACCCCATCCTTCTTGGGCAACCTTGTTCACCCAACGATAAGCTTGCTGGGCTGGTTTCCCTTCTCTCAATGGGGCATCGGTGGCGTGGAGCAATTGCTGAGCTTGGGACGTTTTCCCTTCTCGTAACGCCTGGTAGAGCGCTTGGCCAACCTGGGCTCCCATTGCCCGTCCGCAGGCCCGTGCCAGGTGGTAACTATCCAACTGCCAAATCGCTCCGGGGAACTCCTGTGCGCCAGCCCGAACCCACCTGGCGCCATCTCCACCATGGATCACTTCCTGCACACTGCTCAAATCCCATTTGTGTGCCCAGGCTAAACTGACACCTTCCCAGAACGCAAACTGCTCCCCAGCATGGCAATACACTCGTTTCTCGCACAGGCGATAGCTTTCCCGGGCTGCAGGCAAGCGTTCCCAGCCTTCATAAGCGATGGCACTGTGCACTTCCAGATGCTTGTTCGGCTGTCTCTGCAAACGGACATAGACCCCATCGGCTTCCATGTACAGGCGTTCCACACGTCGCTCTCCCGCTTCAGGCCCAACCTCTCCGCGGGCAAATACCGCTTCTACTGCCGCAGTCTCGGCAGATATGGCCGCTTCCCCTGTTCGTTGTAACAAGCGCCAGACCGTGCTGTGGCATAGTAGTCCTGCCAACCACTCTGTCAGTATGTCCGCTGCCTTTCGAAACGACATCTCACCTGCCAACTTGGTGCACATAGCCTGCATCTCCGGTGTGGCCGCTTGATGGGTTTTCAAACCCAGGTATTCATCCAACAGAAAGTGGTACGATCCACTTCCTTCTTGATACAATCGACGGCGAAGGCGCACTTCTCCAATGCGCGTCACGAGCACTCGTTCTCGAAACCCCACTACCTCCCAACCTGCTGGTCGTTGTTCATACAGTGCCTCTTCGAGTTCCTCCAGATATGCCTTCGCCTCTCGCCTCCCTTGTTCACACACCTGCTGAAAGATCTTCCCTTCCCACCCCCGCACTTCTTCCAGTTCAAACGCCCCATCAAGAAGTACAATTGATTTGCCCATGGGTCTACCTCCATTCTTGTCGATTATCCTTTGGAGGATACATCAGATCCATGGGCTTCTTCTCTCCACCTACTAAATTGAAACAGTCTCACCAATAAACACAATTTTGACTTTGAGGGTAAAAATTTGTATACTCTGTACAGCTAGCACAAGGAGGTGGCGAAAGCGGTGACTACCCATGATTCTCCAGAGGATGCAAAATTCAAACAATTTTGGGCGGAACTCTTTGGCCGTTCTGCAGCGACTTTTGACCGCGTAGGCCCAATGTTTTTCAGTCATTTTGGTGGCCGTTTGGTGGAGTTGGCCCGTGTTCCCAAGGGAGCCCGGGTTCTCGATATCGCTACCGGTCGGGGCGCGATCCTTTTCCCGGCAGCTGAGGCAGTTGGACCTAAAGGTTGTGCGATTGGCATCGATTTATCCGCTCCCATGGTACATCAAACCGCCATGGAGATCGAACAACGAGGTCTCACAAATGCCGAGGTGCACTGTATGGATGCGGAGCAACTGCAATTCCCTGAGGAATCCTTCGATTACGTGCTATGTGGTTTGTCGATTTTTTTCTTCCCCCAACTCGAGCGCGCCTTGGCTGAGATGCGCCGCGTCCTGGAGCCAGGTGGCGTCATTGGCGCGACCACATTCTGGCATGATGATGAGCGCTGGAAATGGTTAGGAGATCTCTTCAAAAAATATCTACCGCAGCCCTCGGAAGATGAAACCACTGCCGAAGATGAAGAAGAAACTCCGCAACCTGACTTTAGCTCCCAGGCAGGGATGGAGGCAGTCATGAAATCTGCCGGGTTTGCCGATATACGCGTGGTTGGAGAAGAGCTGGGGTTCATTTACCAGGATGAAGAAGCCTGGTGGGCTTCCCTGTGGTCACACGGAATGCGGGCCAGGCTTGAAAAAATCGAGCGCACAGCCGGCAGAGAAGCCCTGCAGCACTTCAAAGCAGAAGCCTTTAGAATACTTCAAAACCAAAAGCAAGCAGATGGCTTCCAGCAGATGTGGTCTGTGTTGTTCACTCTGGCAACCAAGCCGCTGGATTAGAGGGGGTCCAGAAATAAATGAGATGTTTATTTCTTCCCGACAAATACCCCATATCCAAAATATTCCCTAAGGTTCTCCGGCACGAGCCCACCTTCCCGCACCTGCTTCAAGAAAATCCTGTAAGCTGGGCTTCTCACATACAACATCAGAATTCTCCCATATATGCGCAGCATTTCACCTATCCCATAGCGCTGAAATATGCCTCTGGCCTCTGCTTGAGGGTTGATTTCTAATGCCTGCACGGTAATCTCCTGCAACCCGGCGCCCTCCAGCAATCCCGTCCAGGCATCAACTGTCAGTGGTTCTACATTGGCACCTATGTCCTGGGCTGTCCAGGCAACCACGTCTGGTGGCGGTGGGTACTTTAGCCAGACGGACTCATTGAGTCCCACATAGCCTCCTGTCTTGGTCACGCGAGCGTATTCGTTGACTGCTTTTTGCTTGTCTTCAGGGAAGGCGGTTACAGACTCGGTGATGACCGCATCGAAAACCTCTGCT
>CP070639.1:1105916-1116503 GCA_020354045.1 Anaerolineales bacterium
AAGAATGTACTTCCCCAAACCAAATGCATGGTACCGATCGCCAATGGCACTCCTAGGACATACGGCAAATATCTCGCCTTGACACCTGATTGGACTCCAGCCATAATCAAAGCCAATCCGTACAAGCCTAATTCCGCAAACAACCAGGGTCGTAAAAACGGTGATAGCACAGAGCCAATCATCAGGAATATTATACTTAATACCAGCACAGGTGGCAGCAACTGCCGCCACCGGATAGTACTCAGGTTCTCTTTCAACATTTGTGCTTTCCAAAAACCATAACGTCCGTACTGAAGAGCAAGAGTTTTTAGTGATGGACGAGCAAAATATATAGATAGTATACGCGGATCCAACCATACCTTGCCCCCTGACTTTCTTATCCGAACATTGAATTCATAATCCTCATTTGTCACCAGTCCCTCATTATAAGGACCAACTTCTTGGACCAATGACCGCCTAAATGCCCCAAATGGTACAGTGTCTACCAGTCTGGCGTCCCCTCCCAAGCGATATCTGGCATCGCCAACTCCCAGGGGATGGGAAGCAGCTACAGCAATTGATTTTGCGATCCAGGTCTCAACTTGAGGCTTAATTTCCCAAATACCTCCTACGTTGTCACCTTTACCCTCATCTAAAGCTTTTACACAATACCTGATGTAATTCCTATCTGGTATTGAATGCGCATCGAGGCGAATAATATAATCCCCTTTTGCCGCTTCTATAGCCAGATTTAGACCCACGGGTATTATCCGTTTTCGATTGTTTACAACTTGAATGTTTAGTTCATTGTGATCAATTTGAAAACCATGAATAATTTCACGTGTCATGTCCGTTGACAAGCCGTCCGCAATAACTACCTCAAGATCCTCGAGCGGAAAACTTTGTTGAGTTATCGCTTCTAGCAACAATCTAATAGTTGCTTGTTCATTGTAACAAGGCACAATAACTGAGACTTTAGCCATACGCTAAAATCCGCCTCGGTAAGTCAAACCAATGAACGAAACTATACTGAAAATGCTTAATTGCCTTCGCATGAAAGCTACTCAAATTGACCTAAAATCATATAAGTGGGAGTTTTACCAAAAACACACGTACCTGTGGCGCGTTATTTTCCACACGAATATTGCTACCATGAGCCATTACAATCTCCCTGGCAATGGAAAGCCTCAACCTCGCTCCCTTATTTTTATCTCGTGTTCTTGATTTGTTCACTTGAAAAAAGCGCTCCAAAATTCGATTGCGTTCAGCTGAAGAAATGCTTTTCCCATTCTCACTTACCGATACGATTGCCATACTACCAGTTTGTACAGATTTGATCTCCACAGTATTTGCCGGTTTAAAGTGTTTTATGGAATTATCAACTAATTTCTTAAATACCCGGAGGAGACGATCTGGATCTCCAACGATCTTAGGTAGGGCTTTTTTCTTTGATTGAATGATAACACGCGATTGGTCTCAGCTTGGAAATTACCGAATCCAACAATACATTTAGATCAATTATCTGTTTCTCTAAGTTCAGAATTCCAGCATCAAAACGAGCCAGATCAAGCAGGTTTGTTACCATGAGTTGAATTCTTTCCAACTCCGACTAATTAATCGAGGCAGCCGAGTATAAATCCTCATTATGAGCCGCTGTTCCATCGAGGACAGCTTGAAAAAAGCCTTGGATTGAAGTGAGGCTCGTGAGCAATATTAGCGACCAATTCACGCTTAGATTGCTGGCTAAGCCTCACCTGTTCGGTCATATTTATTAAGTCGGTGGCAAGATGCCTAACTTCTGCAGGTCCTTCCAACCCGAGCTTAGAAAATCCCGCCTTAGCTATCCCGCTTGCCGCAATGGCTATTCATTGGAGTGGGTTGGCTATCCATTGTGACATCCAACGTGCCAGCACCAATGCAATGAACATACTAATCGTTCCAGCTTGTAAAATTGGCGGTAAAAGATCGTGACGCCATATTTCTCTAAATTAATGTCTAAGTAATAATGCAACACCTCCCACACGCTGTTTCGCGACCACGGAAAAAATCCATTCTCCTATCTTAGCAATTTCTAGTAATCTCTCCCGGCAGAGGGTAAGTCCCTTATGCGCTATCATCTCCCAAAATAAATCAAACTCCTTCGTACGAAGTACCAAGGCTTTGCCCCCAAAAGTGACTAAACTCTCGGCTGAATCAATTACAATATTTCCGCCTCGGAGTACACCCCAACTGGTTGCGCATATTCCTATTCCCTCGCCTCAAAATTGCCTTGACTCTGGCTACCAGCTCACGTGGGAGAATGGTTTTGTCTGATAATCGTCCGCGCCTAGCCCTAAGCCCAAGATTTTCTCGATATCCTCATCACGAACAGTCAACAATGGAATTGCTACGGGATTTTCTTCAGCTTGTAATTGACGACATACTTCCAAACTATCGATCTCAGGGAGCATCAATTCCAACTTAAATACAAGTGGCCATATGTTATTCTGAAACAACAGCGATCAACTCAATTTCAACAGCAGCATTTTTCGGTAAGGCAGCCACCTGAACAGTAGAACGGGCCGGAAAATCAGCAGCAAAATATTGCGCGTAGACTGCATTCATCTTTGAAAAATCATCCATGTCTCGAAGGAATACGGTAGTTTTTACAACTTTTTCCATGCTCGATCCCGCCTCTTCAAGGACATTTGTGAGATTCATCAATGCCTGGTTTGTTTCAGCCTCTACACCTCCGCTGACCAAATTCCCGGTATCAGGATCCAGACCCAGCTGTCCTGCACAAAAAATAAAATTACCAGCCCGATTTGCAACAGAATAAGGACCCAAAGCTTTTGGGGCTTTAGAAGATTTGATGACTTTTTTTTCCATCACAATATCCTTTCAATCCAAAGAAATGTATACGCAAATTTCATTCAGGTCTCGCCTGGATGATCAATTACCCAGCCACATTTTAATGCCTTGTAAGTATATGGTCAAAAGAATTCTCGAACCGTGACCCACAAATCCTTCCTTCATAATTTATTGGCCAATATTCAACCTATCTCCACATAATCGCTTAGGTAACATTAAACTTCAACAATTGGAGCACATCTTCAAGAGCCGTTTTGAATATATTATCCATAATCGTTGTATCCGCGTAATATGGACCTCCGAATGAGCCATCACCAAATATTGAGCGCGCCTCCATTGATCCAACCAATCCTGGCATGGCTGGGGGGCTCTTCTTATCCTCTGGTAAGTCCGCCACTCGAGTGAATGGGAAAGCTTCTAACCAGTTTGCATGCGTAGGCTTCAGATTGTTAGCAAGGGCAACCTGTTCAACACTATGAGATGTCCACCAAGAGTACCAGCCTATTTTCAATTCTTCCTGGCGATTCAGCAACTCATATAGACGTGTCCGCACAAGGTCATTTCCACCATGGCCATTTAGAATCAGGAAGCGCCGAAAACCTTGCTGGTAAGCTGACCGAATAAGATCTTCGACAAGATCCATCATAGTATTGGCTCTTAAACTCAAAGTGCCTGGATAAGCCAGGAAATAGGGTGAGCACCCAAAGTTCATTGTTGGGGCAACAGGTACATTTGTGATTTGTGAGGCAGCATCAGCCAGAGCTAGGGGTATCTTTACATCAGTTAGCAGACTTAAGTAAGCATGCTGCTCACAAGCACCCAATACGAGCATCAGCCGGTCATCTTGTTTCAAATAATGATCCACATCAAACCAATTCATGTCTTCAAAACGCATGTTCCCTCCAATGTATGACGATTCGATACATCAAAGTGTATCTAACTTGTAAAATGCATGGAAATTTCCGGGTGTAAATCTAAGATACATATTGTAAGTATTAAAACGGGGCAAATTCAAAGATGATCAGTGAGTTTGCCCCGTTATCTTCAAACTAATTTCAGGGTATATATCAGATTACGATATTCACCAACTTACCAGATACCACAATAACTTTTCGAGGTTTTTTTCCATTCAGATATTTCAATACAAATTGGCTGGATAAGGCTGAGTTCTTAGCCTGCTCGTCGCTGATATCTGCCGGAACCTCTATCCGGTCCCTGATTTTTCCATTTACCTGGACAACCAGAGTTATTGTTTCTTCCGCCGCAGCCTGTTCATCTACTGCTGGCCAACTTTGCTGATGGATTGAATATCCTTTACCTAAATATGCCCACAACTCCTCAGCAATGTGAGGGGTCACGGGTGCCATCATGCGTATGTAAATTTCAATTGCTTCATACCACTCGGATGTGCCAAAGGCTCCATTGTCACGGGCTTTGTACATCTCGTTCAATAGTTCCATCAGGCTGGAGATGATGGTATTAAATTCAAAAGCCTCAAAATCATGCTGTACACTCCGCAGCGTTTGATGTACCTTACGCCGTAATATACGCAAAGTGTTCGGATCGCTGTTGCTCTCAACCTTCTCAGTAACCAGGTTCCAAACACGGCGCAACCAGCGCGCTGTTCCTTCAATTCCACTGCTGTTCCAGGGGCCACCCAGATCCCAACGAGCGAAGAACATTAGATAAGCACGTACAGTGTCAGCACCATACTTTTCTACTAAGTCATCCGGTGCAACGACATTACCGCGACTCTTAGACATTTTTTCCGAGTCCTCTCCCAAAACTATTCCTTGATTGCGGAGTTGGATCATCGGTTCCACGCCCTCCATAATATCCATATCACGCCCCGCTTTATGGAAAAAGCGTGTGTAGATCAAATGCATTGTCGCATGCTCAATCCCACCCGTGTATGTATCTACAGGCATCCAATAGGCGTATTCAGTAGGATCAAAGGGCCATTGACCGAAATGTGGGCTTAGATAACGTAGATGGTACCAGGATGAGCACATAAAAGTATCCATAGTATCTGTTTCTCGCTCAGCGGTTTGTCCGCAAATTGGGCAGGTAGTGTGTTTCCAGGTGGGATGTAATTTCAGCGGACTTTCACCAGTGGGGAGCCATTCAACATCCTCAGGCAATAGCACAGGTAAATGGTCATCTGGCACATCTACTGGTCCATGCTCAGGACAATAGATGATCGGGATGGGAGCACCCCAATAGCGTTGGCGCGAAATCAACCAGTCCCGCAAGCGATAATTGACTGCTTGTTTGCCAACACCTTTTTCCTCAAGGTACTCAATCGTACGATCAAAAGCCTCGCTTCCAGCCACACCTGAGAGTGGTCCTGAGTTCACCATCATCCCATAGGCTGGCATAGCTTCTAGCATGGTGGCTCCGTCTAATGGGGACAAATCGTCTGGTTGGATAACCACCCGCACTACCAGATTGTACTTGCGTGCAAACTCAAAATCCCGCTGATCGTGCGCGGGCACCGCCATAATCGCACCAGTGCCGTAGGTCATCAGCACATAATCAGCAATCCAGATGGGAATCCGTTCTTCGTTCACGGGATTGACCGCGTAGCCACCGGTAAACACGCCTGTTTTATCTTTATCAATGGCTTCCCTCTGAATATCCGTTTTCCGAAGTGCTTCGTGGATGTATGCCTCCACCTCGCTTTTCTGAGATATATGGCTAATTTTTTCCACTAAAGGATGCTCTGGGGCAAGTACCATAAAAGTAGCCCCCCACAAGGTATCTGGACGTGTGGTAAATACCTCTAGAGGGTCGCCCTGTTCTGTATAGAATATAACAGACGCACCCACAGATTTCCCGATCCAATTGGTCTGTAATGTTTTTACTCGTTCAGGCCAGTCTAGATTTGAAAAATCCAGCAGTTCTTCAGCATACTTTGTTGTACGGAAGAACCATTGTTCTAAATCTTTCTTGACAACCGGCGTTTCACATCGCTCGCAATGCCGATCTTCACCCCATACCTGTTCACGTGCCAGTGTCGTGTTACAGTTTGGGCACCAATCCACCGGAGACATTTTGCGATAAGCCAATTCATGCTGGCGCAATTTAGTAAAAAACCACTGGCTCCAACGATAATATTCGGGGTCTGAAGATATTGCTTCACGCTCCCAATCATACATCGCACCCATACTTTTCAATTGAGCGCGCATACGCTCGATATTGGCATAAGTCCACTCTTTCGGATGAATCCCACGTCTTATGGCTGCATTTTCTGCAGGCAATCCGAAAGCATCGAAGCCCATCGGGAAAAGGACGTTATATCCTTGCATGCGCATGTACCGCGCCCGGGCATCTGAGGGCGTCATTGCATACCAATGTCCGATGTGAAGGTCCCCTGAAGGATAGGGCAACATGGTCAGCGCGTAATATTTTGAGCGCGTCGGATCAATAACTGAACGATATAATCCATCCATCTCCCAACGAGATTGCCAACGTGGCTCAATCTCCTTAGGCTGGTATTCATATTTTTCTCTCATACAGTCTCCCTATCTGGTTTCAATTGCAGGATAGATACGATACATACAATTAGATCATTATTAGTCAGATTCTTTTGCTGAACCAATTACGTAGTATCAACGTGTGACAATATTGAATATTTTGTCCTGGATAAAAACAATTCTTTTGATTGTTTTGTCTGCTATATGCTGCTTTACCTTTGTTCTGCTCATCACAAGTGGTTGTAATTCCTCTATGCTTATCTCAGGTAACACTTCAATAGTATCTCGGATTTTCCCATCAATTTGCACAACAATGGTCACCATATCATCTACCACAATATCTGCATCCCACTTAGGCCATCCCTGTAAATGAATAGATTCTTTATTTCCAGTCAAGTGCCATAATTCTTCAGCAATATGTGGTGCAGAAGGAGCCAAGAGTATTAAGAAAGTATTTAAGGACTCGTGAAATGAGCTCGTTTGCCATTTATCTATGCGAAAACGCTCACTCAGAATATTGAAGAACTCCATCAAGGCTGCAACCATCGTATTGAAAGAAAAACCAAGTATCCTTTCTGTAACTTTTTGTACTGTTTTGTGCAGCTCCTTCTCAAGCTCGGGATCGCGTTCAAGTGCGTTAATGCTGGTTGTGTACGATTTCTCGTACAAGTTCCAGACTCGCTTTAGAAATCTCCAGGCACCGTTGATGCCATCTGTTGTCCAATTCACGTCATATTCAAAAGGTGCCATAAACATTTCATAGATACGCAAGGCATCTGCACCATACGAGGCAACAACGGTATCTGGAATGACAACGTTGCCTCGTGACTTGGACATGCGCATGCCATCTGGACCCATTAATTGTCCCTGGTTTATTAATTGGGGGAAGGGTTCACGGAAAGGCAGCAAACCCTCATCAGCCATTACCTTGACCCAAAATCGAGCATATAAAAGGTGGAGAACTGCGTGTTCTGCTCCTCCCACATACAGGTCCACTGGCATCCAGTATCTCATAGCCTCCGGATCAAACGGACCTTGCACCGTATCGGGGCTAGTAAATCGCAGAAAATACCAGGAAGAACAGGCAAATCCACCCATGGTGTCTGTTTCGCGTTCTGCAGGCTCATCACATTGAGGGCAAGTAGTCTTGACAAATTCTGGAAGCCTTGCTAATGGTGATTTTCCGGTTCCATCCGGTTTGAAATCAGTTGTGTCTGGTAAGAGCACTGGGAGCTCATCTTCAGGAACAGGAACCGGACCACACGATTGACAATAGATAATTGGTATAGGCGTACCCCAGTATCGCTGTCGGCTGATAAGCCAATCCCGCATGCGATATTGGACGCTATTTGCGCCTATTTCTTGCGCTTCTAGATCACGAGTTATACGTTCAATTGCAGCTTCACTTGCCAAACCATTATATATACCTGAATTCGTAAGAATCCCCATTCCAGTGTGCGCTATTTCATCGAAACTGGCCTCTTCATCATCCGGGGAGACCACTACCCGGATAGGCAGTTCATATTTTCGGGCAAATTCGTAATCACGTTGATCATGAGCTGGGACGCCCATCACAGCCCCTGTTCCATAAGTAGGCAACACGTAATCTGCCACCCAAACGGGTACAGGTTCTTGGTTTAACGGATTAACCACATATCCACCCGTGAAAACCCCCGTTTTCTCGCGCTTCTCCTGCATCCGTTCGATCTCACTCAATCCAGCAGCTTTTTGGACATAATCATTTACCTGTTTTTCTTGGGTTTTGCTGGTAATTTTATTCACATGATGATGCTCAGGAGCCAGGACAAAAAAGGTCACTCCAAATAAGGTATCTGGGCGGGTGGTAAAAACAGATATGCGGTCACCTTGTTCGGTTTTGAAGTTCACTAAACATCCTTCAGATCGACCAATCCAATTTCGTTGCATTAATTTGATTGGTTCAGGCCAATCAATTCGATCCAAATCATTGAGTAGCTCTTCTGCGTACTCTGTGATTCGGAAATACCAGGCTGGGATTTCTTTTTTGGTTACACCTGTATGCCCACGCCAGCAAACACCACCTACCACCTCGTGGCTGGATAAAGTTGTCTGGCAAACTGGGCACCACCACTGCCAGTTCATGTCCCGGTAAGCTAGCCCGCGTCGGTAAAGCATCAGAAAAAAATGCTGGGTCCAACGATAGAATTCTGGTTTGGAGGAATCTATCTCACGTGTCCAGTCATAACTGGTGCCAATTAATTTCATTTGCCGCTTGAAATTGGTTGTATTTTTATCCGTAGTTATTCTCGGGTGGACGCCATGCGTAATCGCGTACTGTTCAGCCGGTTCACCGAACGCATCCCATCCCATAGGATGTAGAACATTCCAGCCTTTCATGCGGTAAAAACGTGAGATCACATCCGTAGGGACGTAATTCCTGCAATGACCTACGTGTAATCCCTCCCCAGAAGGATATGGAAAGAAATCCAGGCAGTAAAATTTTGGTTTATTACCTTTATCTTGAGCTTGATGAATGCCGGCTTTCTCCCAAACATCCTGCCATTTTGGCTCGATCTTTTTCGGGTTGTATCTCGGCCAGCGCTTTTTTTCAACTGTCATCATTATCTTCTTTGCGCTCTATTATTAGCCTCGCTAGGGCTTAGAAATATGAGCCTATTTCACAAAAGTTAACCAACCATACCTGTCGGGTTTCAAACCAGAAATGATTCCAAAATATTCATCTTGTATCCGTTGAGTAATTGGGCCTCGCCCTCCGTTGCCAATCAGGATTTGGTCTACAGAGCGCACAGGTGTGATCTCAGCCGCGGTACCAGTAAAAAATACTTCATCTGCTACGTAAAGTAGCTCTCTGCTAAACAATTGCTCACGAATTACGTAACCCATCTCCTTTGCAAGAGCAATCACGAACTCTCGCGTTATACCCAATAAAATTGAAGCACCCATTGGTGGGGTATATATCTCCCCTCGATAAACCACGAATATATTCTCGCCGCTGCCCTCGCTCACAAAACCATTCACATCTAATGCGATACCTTCAACATAACCGTGATCAGCTGCTTCCATAGCAACATACTGGGAATTTAAGTAATTACCGCCTCCTTTAGCCATGGCCGGGAAAGTGTCTGGAGCCATTCTTCGCCAAGAACTCACCATGACATCTACTCCATTTTCAATGGCTTCAGCTCCCAGGTAGCGTCCCCATTCGAAAGTGATGATAACGACCTCAGTAGGGCATGATCTGGCGTTCAGACTGAATGAATCTGGTCCACGAAAAACGAGAGGTCGGATATAACAACTTTTGTGACCATTTCGCCGGACAGTTTCGATACAAGCTTCAATCATCTGTTCCTGGGTAAATGGCACCTCTAAGCGGATAATACGGCAAGAATCAAATAAACGTCGTATGTGCTCCTTCAGTCCGACGATAGCTGGGCCTTTTGAGGTATCATATGCTCGTATACCCTCGAACGCGCTAGATCCATAATGCAAGACATGTGCAGTTACATGGATCGTTGCCTCGTCCCAAGGGACAAACTTCCCTCCATACCAGATAAAATCAGATTGTGGAATTGGCATCTTCTCTTCTCCAAAAATAAAAATCCCCTCGTCCACCCAGGGACGAAGGGTTCCTCCGCGGTACCACCCTGCTTGCCCTTGAGAAACCAGAAGAATCTTTTGGTTTCCAAGGACCGCTTAATCTCGCGCTAACGTGCGAGTAACGTCACCGGCTAAAGATTTGTACTTTGTTCACCGGAGATGTCTGCCTTATTCAGGCCGGCAGGCGAGTTCAGTTCCATCAAAGATCCACCGTGCTCTGCAGGCACCCTGCCGGGCTCTCACCTCTCTCTCCCGACTCGCTGGCAGATAACTTAATACTCCTACCTTGACATTAATCATATAGCATAAGATTAGTAGTCAGGCTAAACCTCCACAACTAATCTCAATTATAGAATTGCTCAGGTTCGTGTGGACCCAGTGGGATTCGAACCCACGACCTTCTCAATGCCATTGAGACGCGCTCCCAACTGCGCTATGGGCCCTGTTCTCAAGTTTTGAATTTTACCTTTATTCGTTCAATCCGTCAACAAGTGGACCTGGCGGGATTCGAACCCGCGACCTCTTCAGTGCGATTGAAGCGCGCTCCCAACTGCGCTACAGGCCCTGATCAAAGTGGGATGATTGTATCTGAGTGCTCGAAGGCTGTCAATAGATGCCTGCACTCATAACCGATACGGTGTTTAGAGGGAACAATGGGAGATTAAAACCTGCTGCTTACCAGGGG
>CP070639.1:1116603-1127130 GCA_020354045.1 Anaerolineales bacterium
GTGGCTTGGAGAGAGATGGGTATAGACTTCGGGTACTACGCCATGGGCTGGGTCAGCCAGGTGTTTGGCAAGTCAACGATCGTCTCCCATAGCGGCATCGTCCCTGACTTTGGCGCCTTTGCTGGTCTCGTGCCCGAACAGAAAAAAGGCATTGTCCTGCTCTACAATGCCAACCATGCCATGATCAAGCCGGCTCTCGATGAGTTCGGATTGGGTGCCGCGCAGCAGCTTGCTGGGGAACGCCGGGAAGGGACCATTTTTGGGGCGCTCTACCTGGGGATGCGCGCGATGTTGCTCATCCCGGTTTTCCAGATTGCCAGTCTCATCGCCACGTTGCGGCTGCTCCGCCGCTGGAGGGCAGATCCGGAGCATCGCCCAAGCCGGAGGCGCATGTGGGTGCAGCATATCCTTCTTCCTTCGTTCCCTGACTTGCTGGTTGCCCTCACGCTGGCCCCCATGCTGAGCAAAATGCGCGGCTGGGTAAGACTATTCATGCCCGACTTTTCGTGGATCGCCTGGATCTGCGGCAGCTTTGCGGTCGCATGGAGCTTTCTGCGCAACGGGCTGATCCTTCACTCGCTACGAAAATTCCACCGCTGAAACACCAGATGGAGGGTACCAACGAATGAATGCGAAAACAATCCCCTACCATGTAGTTGACCTCACACCCGGGCGCCGGATTTGGCTGAATACCCTCGAGCTGTCCTGGACAGCGCACGCCATCTACGGGCTGCTGGAAGTGGACGTGACGACCGCTCGGAAATACATTGCCGAGCACAGGAATCGCACTGGAGAGAGCCTGTCCTTCACGGCCTACCTGGCGATTTGTTTGGCCTGTGCCGTCGAGGAGCACAAAGAGGTCCAGGCTTGCCTGAAGGGCCGCCGACAGATGGTGATGTTCGACGATGTGAACATTGGTTTGATGGTCGAACACAAGGCTGGAGGGAAGGGTGCCTTAATGGGGCACGTGATCCAGGCCGCCAACCACAAGACCTACCGTGAGATCCACGACGAGATCCGCTCGGTACAGTCCGCCCCGGTACCCTCAGGCCGAGGCATGCCGTCCTGGTTCCGTTCTGCCATGCTGCTGCCGTGGCCGTTTTCCAGTCTGGTGATGGCACTTCTTCGGATGAACAGGCGGCGCGATCCGTTGAGCTTTGTGTCCATGGGGGGCACGGTGGCAATCACCTCAGTCGGTATGTTTGGCGGGAGCCACAGCGGCTGGGGGCTCACGCCCACACCTCAATCGCTTGGCCTGGTGGTAGGAGGCATTGCCTGGAAGCCAGCCGTAGTGGAGGGGCGCATTGAGCCACGCGAGATCCTCAATTTGACAGTGATGTTCGACCACGATGTGGTCGACGGGGCTCCCGCAACCCGCTTCACCCGTCGTCTGGTGGAGCTGATCGAGAGCGGGTACGAGCTGGCCGAGATGGATGCCCCCTGAAATATGACCAGCAACTGAAAGGAATATCAGCACATGCCCGAGACAATTACTACCCAGGATGCCCAGTACGCCCTGGATATCGTCAAGACAATTTGCACTCAGGTGGGTCCCGGTATACCTGGTAGTCCTCAGGAACGGGAGCGCGCTGAAATAATCAAAAAGGAGCTGGAATCGCACCTGGGTGCTGAAAATGTAGCAGTGGAAGAATTCACCTTTGCACCGGACGCCAATTTAAGTCCATTCCCCGTCGTGCTCTTCATGATTCTGGCCATCCTACTGAATATTTCCACGGGGCGCGTCGCCGGAATCTCGCCCTGGGTAACTTCCATTGCCGCCCTCTTGTTTTCCATGCTCTCGATATTGCCGCTCATCTTCGAGTTCATCCTCAGTTTTGAGTTCACCGATCCACTATTTAGGAAGAAACAGTCCATCAACGTAATTGGCGCTCTACGCAAGCCGGGAATAAAAAACGTGAAGCGATTGCTGATCCTGAGTGGCCACCACGATAGCGCCTGGGAAGACAATTGGCTGCGTCTACTGGGCTACGGATTCTTTTTTGCCACGGCGACCATATTTATCGGAGTTCTGACCCTTCTGGCAATGAACATTATCCAGTTGGCAGGCGTGATCACAGGCAGTGCCGAGATCGTCCGTATGGGAACGCTGGGATGGGTCATGCTGTTCTATCCGATTGTACCGGCGATTATCTTTGCTATGTTCTGGCATCGGAAAGGGAAGAACGGGGGAATGGTACCCGGCGCGATGGATAATCTCTCGGCCTGCGCCTTGACGGTAGCCATGTGCAGGTTCCTGGTGGAAAACCCCGCCTACATTCCAGAAGATACAGAAATTCGCTTTGTAACCTTCGGAAGTGAGGAAGTAGGGCTGCGCGGCTCGCGGCGCTATGTGGAGCGCCACCTGAACGAGCTGAAACGCCTGGACGTGCGGGTGCTCAATTACGAGATGGTTGCCCATCCTGAAATTGCCATCCTCACCTCAGAAGTGCACGGCACGGTCAAGAATTCGCCTGAGATGGTGAAAAGCGTGGTCGCCGCCGCGGAACGGGCCCGGGTCCCCTACAGGCTGCAACCTGCCACCCTCGGAATTGCGGGCGATGCTGGTCCCTTCAGCCGGGCTGGACTCAAAGCCACAACTCTTAATCCGTTCAAATTTCCCCAGCAGATGGTGGCCTGCTATCACCAGCGATGGGACACACCCGAAGTCCTGACCCTTGAGCCGCTTCTAAATGTCCTCAAGCTCACATTCGAGTGGGTACGCTGCGGTGGGTAAGGTGAATAATAATCAACCGCTGAAAGGAGAGCATAAAATGGTTGGCGAGGAATACCTTGCAGCCCTTCTCGACACCTACCGCGGCGAGATCATGGCTAAAAGCCCAAGGTCACTGGCGATCTGGCAAAAAAACCGCACGGTCATGCCTGCGGGGGTCGGCAGCCTCTTCCGGCTGGCGGACCCATTCCCCATGGTGATCAAACAAGCCCAAGGTGCCCGGGTATGGGATGCTGATGATAACGAATATCTTGACTTCATGCTTGGTTTCTCGGTCATGATCCTGGGTAATACGCCGGACGAGGTCCAGGAAGCGATCCGGGAGGCCCTGCCGCGCGGCTCTCATTATGCTCAATGCCATGAGCACGAATATGCCTTTGCGCAGCTTTTTTGCGATATGGTGCCAGGTGTGGAGAAAGTCACCTTTTGCAACTCGGGCACCGAGGCGACCATGTATGCCCTGCGCCTGGCGCGCGCCAGCACCGGGCGGCCCCTGGTGGCAAAATTTGAGGGCGGCTATCACGGCACGCATGACCTGCTGGCTGTCAGCTTCGGCCGGCCGGGTCCCCACGCCAAGCAGTATGGTCCCATCGAAGACCCCGCTGCCATACCCGAGAGCCCAGGTTTTGCCGCCGGTGCCTGGCGCGATACCATCGTCCTGCCCTACAATCACCCTGCGGCCTTCGACAAGATAATGCGTCATGCAGACCAGCTGGCCGCTGTGATCATCGAGCCCGTCCAGGGTGCCGCTGGCTCCATCCCGGCTGACCGAGAATTCCTCGCAGAGCTGCGCAGAGTCACACGCCAAATCGGCGCTTTCCTCATCTTTGACGAAGTGATCACCGGCTTCCGCCTGGCTCCTGGCGGGGCGCAGGAGTTTTATGGGGTGATACCGGATGTCAGCACCTTCGGTAAGGTAGCCGGCGGCGGCCTTCCCTTTGGGGCCTTGGGTGGAAATGCCGAAGCCATGCGCTTGATGGAATACGATACTGAGCCTGGCTCAATCCTCATGGCCGGCACCTTCAATGGCAGCCCGCTGGTTACCGCAGCCGGGTCAGCCGTCCTGCAGCGCTTGAGGGCCGAACCGGGCCTGTACGAGCGCTTAAACTTAATGGGCGATCGCTTTCGGACGGAGATCAATAAGTTTGCCCAGCAAGAGGGCTTCCCAGCGCTAGCCGTTGGAGCTGGTTCCATGTTCTGGATGCACGCCACGCCCGGACCAGTCAATAGCGTCCGGGATGCGCGCCGGGCAGACCACTTCGCCAGCCCGGGCTTGCGGCTTCTCTATCGCAAGCATGGCCTGCACATACCGCCCAACCATGGCTTCATGTGCACCGCCCACACCGATGGGGATATCACCCGCCTGATTGAGGTGCATAAAGCTGCCATGCAGGAGCTGCGCGCCCAGGGTGTCTGGTGAGGCAAGGCAGGTTGCTTTCAGACGCCGCTGGTTTTACCCAGGCACATCGATCATTTATAACGCCAGCGCTTGCCTTCCGGCGATTCCGGGATATGGATCTTTTCCATCGATGGCTCACCCCTATTAGGGGCAGGACCCCAACAAGGGGTGAACACCAACCGTACCTGCCTGTTGGCATCCAAAAATCCTGTGTCGGCATTGCCGCAGGCATAAGTCCTACGGTTGTAATTCGCCCTTTCGACAGTAAATATCCTCGTCGCCTTGGCATCCACCTTTAATACATAATTCGCTTTCTCGCCGGACAGGATGATGGATACAGCCTGTTCAGTCTTATTGATGATCTCCACCCTGGTCAATAGCTCCCAGTCAACCTGCGCCCGTATCAGGCTTTCCCTGGCCGGTTCTTCCTCGACTGTTTCCTCACTGGCAAGGGCAGGGGGTTGGTATTCAAACGCCCCCATATCGCAGATGGCTTTGCCGTCCTCATCACCATCAACCGGGCGAGGTAAGCCGCGCTGGTCGCTCTCCGGGCATAACTCCAGGTTACCCGTGTCAATCGCCGGGCTGTCGATCAACAGGGCATAAGTTTGGGAGAATCCACCGTTATCTGCGAAAGCGTCCAGCAGCGGGTTAACATTCAGGTTGCCCGTGCCCGGGTGACCGCCTGCGATGATGCTGTAGGTGACGGTGCTATCGCCCAACAGCTGAGAATCGCTTGGTGTGTTTCCCCAAATGATTGTATTCATCAGGGTGGGTTTGCTTTCCTGGCTGTACATCGCTGAGCCGTACAACTCCGCCGTGTTTTCGCTAAAGGTTACATTTGTCAAGGCGAGATTGCTCTGCCAGTTATCGATTCCACCGCCGACAACAGCATGGTTGCCCGAAAAAGTGACATTCACAAGAATGGGGCTGCTATTCGAGTTTTGTATTCCACCACCACCACCGTCGCCAGTCACCGTGTTGTTGATGAAAGCCACATTCGTAAGCATGGGGTTGCTGCCTACTATATTGAACATCCCACCGCCCTGATGATAAGCCGAATTACCGGAGAACAATACGTTATTGAGAATGGGGTTGCTGGAGGTTTCATTTTCTATTGCGCCGCCCACGTGACCAGCCGCGTTGTTGGAAAAGACGACTTCCGTCAAGGTTGGCGAGCTCATATAGTTATACATGCCGGAACCATATCTAGCTGAATTGTTGGAGAAAGTGACGGCGGTCAAGGTTGGGTTGCTGTTTTCGTGGTTGACCATGCAGCCCTTGTTGCTTGAGGAGTTACCGTCAAAGACGACGCCATTCAGCACAGGGCTGCTGTTTGTGTAATTGCCCATGCAGCTGGCGTCGATAGCCTTGTTGCCTGAAAATAGGACATCGTTCAGCACAGGATTACTACCGCGATCGTTGAACATGCCAGCCGCGCTGCCAGCGGTATTGGCTACAAAGGTTACATGGGTCAGGACCGGGTTGCTGGCGAAGGAGATGTACATCGCGCCCCCACCGTAATAAGCTGCTCCTTTGCCGGCGGTGTTGCCAGAAAAGACCAGATTGTTGAGCGTGGGGCTGCCAGCCTGCATGAACATGCCGCCGCCATAGCCATGAATATTGGGAGGCGTTTGGCTGGCGTATCCAGCCGTGATGACAAAGCCATCCAGGATTGCAGTAGTATCCACCCCGCTGCTGAAGACGACATGGTAAGCATTTTCCCCAACAATATTGGCCGTATCCGTCACCACCCCATGGAGGTCGGTTGTATCGTCCCCGCCGATATCCCCGCTCAGTACCGTGATGTTGCTGGTCCAGTCACGCTGCTCCCGCTCTTTTTCGTCTCCTGCAAAACCCCCGTAGATTGCCACCCCGTTTCTGAGCTGGAAGGTGGCGCTCGGAGCGTTGATATCTGTCGTGGGCGTGTAGATGCCTGCCTGCACCCAGATCTCGTCCCCGCTTTTAGCAGTGCCCAGGGCAGTTTGCAGATCGCAAGCCAGAGCCCACGCGCTGCAGTTTCCGCTTGCGTCCATATTGACGTATAAAATGGCGCCCGTGGTTTGAGCCAGCGCTGGCTCGGTCACCACTGCGCCTCCTCCAAGACCCAACAGCACAGCTGAGATCATCAGGACATGCAGAAGTATATGCTTTCCCATTTGAGCCTCCATGGTCTGCTGCACTCACACAAACAGTGTAAATGGCAGCCTTGAATCAATAACCCGCCGTCAGCGTACCGCGCCACCGATCATCAAGGATAAGGAGTCCGGCCAATATACCAGTCAAAGGAAAAGTTGTTTTTTCAACAATGGAAGAATGAACGCTATGTTCTTTATTATTAGCAATATAGCAGTATTACCCCTGCCAGTCAAGCGGCATTCATCCGCAATATGGTGGTTCCAACTGCTGGCATCGCCCCTCTATCTCGGCGTGGGCTGGCGATGGCGCGGCCGAACGATCCTTATGCGAAGCCCGCCAGAAACCAGGGTGGTCACAGTTTTGTTCCTAATTCTGAATCCCAAAATAAAATATAATCTTCCTACCGGGCGGATTCACCTGCCATGCTCGCATCCCCGGTAATATCACATTGAAACCCTTCCAGGAGACTCCATGACCTGGTTTCAACAACTAACTGGTTTTGAAGAACGGTCTCCAGAACAGGTCCGCCAGAATATCACTGTGATTGGCGAGACCCTGACTTCCCACGTCAATGGCCGTACTTTTGTGGCTGGTCGGCTGGAAATCCCATCCCTGGCAGAGCTGCGCGCCCAGCTCCGCGCTGTTTGGCGCGGTGCAGGCGCGCTTTCCCTGCGCGAAGTGATCGCCAATGTGCAGGATTTACATGTAGACGCATCTAACGCTGGCTCGCTTTTCCAGGTCGCTTCCCAATTCAACTTGTTGGAGATGGCTTCACCTCAGGCTATGCCCGAGCATGGTGTGGGCATTTATGAAAACGATCACACCCAGGGTCCCGCCTGTGCCATCGCAGCAGGTGCTGGCACGATCTACCGCAACTACTTCGTACCGCTGCCTGGTCAAATCGGTCAGTCGAAGGAGAACCAGATCGACTGCCTGGCTGACCTTGGGAGAACGTTAGGGAATTCTAACAACCGTCTCTGGGAGATGCGCAACGGGTATGCGCTGGCTTCCGCGGCTGGCTTGGAGGAAATATCGAATCGCCTGCGTGCTGGCGGAGAAAATGTGCGCGACGTGCTGCGCAAACTGCTGCGAGTTGGCATTCAAGCGGATACCCAGGTGACCTGGAAGAATACAGCTCACAAGGTTTCCCAGGTCTATTGTTCGGCTTTACCCGTTGCATATTCCGAGCACCCCCCTGACTTGTGGGAAGATTTTGCCCGGTTGGTGTTGGAAGCCTGCTACGAAGCGACCATCTGCGCTGCCATCTTGAATGCCCAGCGCACGGGCAACAAGAGCCTCTACCTCACACTCCTCGGCGGTGGTGCCTTTGGAAACCAGACTCACTGGATCACTCAGTCCCTCCGGCGTGCGCTGGAACTCTACCAGACTTGGGAGCTCGATGTAGCCATAGTAAGCTACGGCGCTTCAAAAGAGCACATCCGGCAGCTCGTTAGAGAATTCCAAAGCTAGCAGCTGAACCAAAAGAATCTATCCCCCCATTGCTGGCAAATAGGGCATTTTAATCACTTTGGTATGTATTGACGGTATAAGGCGCCGATGAGCCTGTGCCACCCCTTAGCTCGTGGTTTTATCCGGTCTCAAGCCAAGTAGAAAGCGGGTCAGCCAGGTGCGCCGGATGGCGATATCGTAGAAAAGCAGGCTGGAAAGCAGTGTCCCTAGGACAATCACGACATATTTGGCCAGGGCATTACCCTGCCACTGTACCACGTAGTATCCGATGATGATGATGGGCGTCTGATGGAGCATGTAAAAGGGTAACTGTGCTTCCTTGGCATAGTCGGCCAAACGGTCCCTCCAGGTTGGTCGGCGCGAAGTCTTCAGCGCTTCATGGTCCGGGTCACCATGGTTAACCGCTACAACCCGGTCTTGACGCCTGCCCCGCTGGCTTATATGCTCAGCGGCTCCTAAAAAAACCACGAGCCAGAACCAGCTGCCTAGTTCTTTGGTGAAGCGGGTCAGAAGCCCCACAGCGCTGTAGTCAGTCCAGGCATCCACTTCGAGCACTGTAGTGAGGTAGCCTACTCCCATGAAGTAAATGAGAAAAGCGACCACGCCCAGGGGGATAGCGCTCTTTCTTTGGCGCTCGAGTGCCAGCCTGAATTGTCGGTCGCTGGCCAGGAGGATGCCATAGACAATGAAGAACGGCCAGACAAAGCGGTTCCAGACCCCGTCGCTCTCGGTCCCGAGTAAGGCTTCTGTCAGGCCAATCGGCAGTGCCAGCAGGTAGATTGCCCAAGACCGTGTTAAAAAGCTTGCCCCGCGTGCCACCAGGCGCTGCCCGGAGGGTTCGCGCAGATACCAAAACAAGGGCAACAGCAGCAGGGTATAAACGAACAGGTAGATCAGGAACCATAGATGCCCGGTCGACCACAGTGGTTCGGGTGGCGCACCTACAAGAAACTCTGGAAACGCACTGATTGAGAACCTGATGTTGAAGAAGCGAATCAGGAGCTGCCACTAGTTCTCGCTGTAAGCGGGTAAGTGGAATTTGTGCGCATGCCACACCATTGGAGGTAAGAGCAGCACCATCCCAGTGACAAACGGGATAAGCAGACGTCGGATGCGGTTCAGCAAAAACTGACCCACCGTGCGCTTACGCAGCGAACACCAAATGGCCGTTCCAGCGATGAGCATCCTCAGAGGCATGCCCCATAAACTTCCAAAGGCGAGCAATAGATTGGCTAAAAGTACCGCAGGCATGCCCTATTGTGTATTCTCTACGTAATGCTCGCTGCCACTGAAGACCAACGCGCTGTGAAAAAATACAAGCCCGACGACGACCAACATGCCCATCAGATCCATCTCATGGTGTCGTTTTGGTCGGACGCCGGTTTGCTAACTCTGTAACTGCGCTTGCATCATACTCACCTTTCTTTTGCGACCGCGGTCAGCCTGGCTTCACTCATTGATATGCATTATTGTTTGTTGAGATATAAGACACAACTCACGAGCCTAGTTTGCTAGTGAGTTGTGTCCTGTCAACGTGCTAATCTTCTCCTTGCATATGGCGGTAGATGAAACCAGTTGGTTTGGTCACTACAAAGGTCTCGTCCATGATTAGTTCATAGGCTGTAGCTCCAACCACGCGTCCCGTGTGCTCCAATTCGTAGCGGTCGATGGTATCAATTGTGTCATCTGGAGTGTGGTAGTACTCGTGCGGTCCCATCGTTTGGAACATGACCGCCGGTACGCCTGCATTGATGAAGGGGACGTGGTCACTACCTCCTCCAGGAGCAAAGGGCATTGCACTGACGAGCACTTCGTCTGCGTTGGCCTGTATCTGGCTGAAAAGGTCGGTAAAGACTGAGCCACCGAAAACGTTCAAACCGGTGCGGTTACCCACACCTACCATATCCATTTGAAGCACTGCCAGCGTAGCCTCCAATGGATACTTAGGGTCTTCCTCTACATAGTAATAGGAGCCGACCAGGCCTGCTTCCTCTGCTCCCCATGCAGCGAATAGGATTGTCCGTTTGGGTGTGAAGCTACCGCTAGACATGATCTTGGCGATCTCCATCATCACCGCCGTTCCCGAGGCATCGTCGTCTGCCCCAGGGTAAACCTCTCCCGTCGGCCCTACACCCTCGTGGTCGTAGTGGGCCGAGATAATGACTACTTCATCACCAATCTCAGGATCCACCCCCGGTATAACGCCCAAAACGTTCTGGCTTGGGGCAGCCGGGTCAAAGATTGCAGTGACCGTCATGTTAACTGACTGGCCAGTCTGAATGCTGGCTGGTGTTAGCGTGCTGTCGATTGAAGTCTGGCGAGCCTGCAGATCTGGAACCAGCTGCTCTCCGATGGCGCGATGGGCAAAAACGGATCCCATTTCCGCTGCGTAATGGAAATCATACAATGTGCCGCCTGCGAGAGGCTCTGGAGGGTGACCATGGTTGTATTCGCTGACCAGGATCATACCCTTGGCTCCGTGGAGATATGCATTGTAAGCCTTGTAACCGAACCACCACAGGCCCCCAACCGAGTAGCCAGGGCTGACCGTATTGGGACAGTAGTAATACCAGTTGTCATCTTGCTGTGGCCCGTGGCGAAATACAAGCACGATCTTATCTGTCACGTCAACGCCAGCGTAATCGTCATACCCCGACACTGGAGCCGGACAGCCAGGATAGTCTGCCGGATTATAGGCGGGGATACTCATGCCATACCCTGCGAAAACCACCTCAGCCGAGGTGTTTGTGCTGCCCGAATACGTGAAGATAGTGTAATCTGTACCGTA
>CP070639.1:1127230-1137684 GCA_020354045.1 Anaerolineales bacterium
GTATTTCAGATCAATACGGATTTTAAGAAAGTGCATCTGATAGCGCTGATCTGCAGCATATCTATCTGGTTGCTTTCAGGTTGCCTTGTACGTCTGACCCCAGGTTCGCCCACAAATGCAAATACTGGTGTACCAGTAGAACCAACGAAAGTACTGGAAACGCCATCCCACTTCACCACCCAGGCGGAGACAAATTTCATCGAGGAGCAAAGCCAGGCAGTGCTACCGGAGTTTCGTACAGACCTGGAAGCGCTGCGGGATCTACCATATTATCGGATTGATCTCACTGTCAATTTCAACGAGCTGACCTTTGAGGGAATAGCTCATATCGATTTTTTAAACAATGAGAATATATCATTAGAACGAATATATTTTCGTCTTTTTCCCAATGGAAAGAAAACTTACGGGGATGGGTCATTGATCGTCACTGCGGTTTATGTGAATGGTCAGCCTGTTGAGACAAAACTCTCAAAATCTGACACCGTACTGGATGTCACTTTGCTGAACCCGTTGAATCCAGGTCATCGAACCACTTTTGAGATTGCATTTCAAGGGCAGGTGCCGAGGGATTTCGGTGGTGAAGAGACAGGGGCAGGTTATGGAATATTTAATTTCAGCGATGGTGTCCTGGCGCTGTCTGGATGGTATCCCATCCTGGCGGTATATGATGAGGATGGCTGGCATTTGGATCCGGTCTCTGAACTTGGGGATTCGGTATACAGTGAGATGGCCTTTTACAACGTTAATCTGACGGTCGACTCATCCTTAGCGGTGGCTGCAACTGGTGTGGAAATTGGTCGGCGCGATGAACAAGGGATCACTCGCTACCATCTGGTTAGCGGTCCAGTGCGCGACTATTTTCTTGCCCTGAGCGCCAGTTATCAAGTAGTCAGCGAGGAGGTAGCAGGCACACTGGTGAAATCCTATTATCTACCAGGACATGAAGACGCAGGGAGAACGGCTTTAAGAATTGCGAGCGATTCTTTGCTGGTCTTTAATGAGCGTTTTGTTGTCTACCCGTATTCGGAGCTGGAATTGGTGGAAGCACCAATGCGCTATGCTCTAGGAGTGGAATACCCCAGCATATTTATGGTAACGTCAGAATCATACTCTGAACCTGATGACACCAGTTTCGCCGCCACAATTGCACACGAAACTGCTCATCAGTGGTGGTACAACCTGGTTGGCAACGATGTTTTTGACGACCCGTGGTTGGATGAGGCCTTGACGACTTATTCAACTGGTCTATACTACGAGAGTAAGTTCGGGGAAGGTGGGTATCAGGGGTATAGCGAATATTTGCAAAACCGTTACGACGAGCTGTTGGAAGCGGGCAAAGACGAAGTGATAACCCTGGATTTACCAGGTTTTGAGGCTTTGGGAGACCCACGTATTTACTCACGTGTCGTTTACACCAAAGGCGCTTTATTCTTCAAGTCCTTACGAGAAAAGATAGGTGATGAGGCTTTTTTTGAAGCCCTGCAGAATTATTTTGAAAACCAAAAATACCGCCTGGCAAAGCCAGAGAACCTGCTGGTCGAATTTGAAACTGCCTCCGGACAAAAATTAGAGGACTTTTATCAGCAGTGGCTCTATTCCAAAACAACGCCCAAGCCTTGACACAGGTCGGCGTGGCGTGGTAAACTCACTTCGTTCGAAAATTCACTTGAAAGGATCGACGCGCTTCATGTTTATGACATTTTTGCATGTTATCAGGCTTCGTGTCTCCGCTAATCCTAGCGGTGAGGCTTTGCCTTCGCGGAGTGCGCCTGTCGATCGTTAATCACGGTTTTTGAGTGAGATCTGCCACGGGTGTACTCACACCCGTGGTTTTTTTATTTTTAGGTGCTCTACCAGCCACGGGTAACCCCGTGGCTTTTTATTTTTTTGAAGGAGTATGAGATGTCTGATGCAATCATCGTACATGAGGTTTACAAAAAATTTGGAAAGTCCAAAAAATGGTTAGACCGGGTTGCATTGTTTCGACGGAAAAAGGTAAATGGTAAGGAAGAGCCTGCCATGAGCAATGGCAGATTGAATGGAGATCATAAGCCCATTGTCGTTGCTGTTGACCATGTTTCCTTTGCGGTCGAACGAGGTGAAATATTTGGCGTGTTGGGCCCCAATGGTTCAGGGAAATCCACCTTAATCCGCTTGATCGCAACCCTGCTGCTACCCGATCAAGGCACAATTCAGGTTTTCGGATATGACGTCGTTCGCCAGCCCAGAGAGGTGCAGCGCTTGATCAATCGTGTCTCAGTGGAGGCCAGCTTCTTCAAGAAATTGTCTCCTATGGAAAACCTAATCTACGGTGCGCGCCTGTACGGCATGGCTGGAGCGGATATCAGACGCCGGGTAGTGGAAATTCTAACCCGTCTGGGACTGGAAAAGCATTCCATTTACAAGCCCATGGAAGAGATGTCCAGAGGTATGCAGCAGAAGGTTGCAATTGCCCGGGCCTTACTTTCCCAACCGAAGATATTATTGCTGGACGAACCTACTACCGGGCTCGATCCGCGTTCAAAGCGCGAAGTACAGGCTGTTATTCGCGAATTGAACCAGGATTATGGAACCACGATCTTGCTGACAACCCACGATATGCTGGAGGCCGATACCCTGTGTGAGCGGGTCGCGATTATCGATGGTGGCAAAATTGTGGCATTGGACACACCCCATTCTCTCAAGGGATCAATCCCTCGCAATGGGCACGAGCCAACATTGGAGGATGTGTTCCTGGAGCTTACTGGTAAGCAGCTTGTAAAAGAGGCTGAGGATTAATATTGCAAGATAACTCGAGTAGGTATGTGAGGAGATTAACCATGAATGTCGACAAACCACTCTTTGAAGGAAAACGGATCTGCCTGGCGCACATCGATCGTGAAGAAGATGCCGAAATCGAATCCAGGTGGACACATGACGCGGCTTACTTACGCATGCTTGGCCCGGAACCCGCACGCCCACTCTTTCCAGCTCAACTTAAGAAAAAGTATGAGGCGATTGAGAAAGCGATGGATAAAGACAAGGATCAGTATTACTTTACTGTCCGTATGCGGGAGAATGGTCGCCTGGTGGGTTTCGCCAGGTTGTTCCGGATCAGTTGGACGCATGGTTATACCTTGATCCAACTTGGAATTGGTGAAGTTCAAGACCGCGGTAAGGGCTACGGGCGTGAAACCCTTTCTTTGCTCTTACAGTATGCCTTCGAAGAACTCAACCTGTACCGCGTTGGTGCCACCATCCCAGAATACAACCAGCAAGCCCTACAGATGTTTCAGTCGTTTGGCTTCTTGGAAGAAGTGCGCCGGAGACAGGCGATTGCCAGGGATGCTCGTCGCTGGGATCTAATCCACCTTGGTTTGCTTAAGGAAGAATGGCAATCCAAGCTCGACAATTGACGACTATGTGACACTGGATAAGGACAGAGAATGAACACAAATATCTTTTTTGGAACGGTAGTGCGGTTAACTGCTGAAGACCCGGGTGTACTTGCCAAAGCGTTTGCTAAGTGGGACCGTGATACTGGATATAAGCGCCTGTTGGATGACGCACCACCCATCATGTGGTCGGTGGAAAAAACCAAAGAATGGATTGAAAAACAATTAGAAGAACAACAAGCGAATGGATTCCTATACGGTATCCGCACCCTGGAAGGTGATGAGCTGATCGGGTTTGTTGACCTGTGGGTGAATTGGTTGCATGCAGATGGCTGGATTGGCATTGGATTGGGCGAACGTGACTATTGGGGTAATGGCTACGGCACTGACGCCATGCAGGTCATGCTGCGCTACGCCTTTACGGAATTGAATTTACACCGGGTGACGTTGAGTGTATTCGAATACAACACGCGGGCACAGCGCTCGTATGCCAAAGCAGGGTTCAAGTTGGAGGGCCGCGTGCGTGGCGATTTACATCGCCAGGGACAGCGCTGGGATGTAATTGTGATGGGGATACTGCGGGAGGAATGGTTGGAACATGCCCAGGCAGAAAAAACAACAAACTGAGTGTTATGGGAGAACTTGAGCATGAGTGCATTACTACATGAATTTCGAGCGACATATGCATTTATGGAACGCAATGCCAACCTGGTCAAGCGTTATTGGACCTGGGAGCTGGTATGGATGACATATTCCATCGCTAATAGCCTTTCGGTCAGCTACATCGGGCTGGGTATGGAGCGCCTGGGGGGTGGGCAGAATGTGGATGGGCGTTATCTGGTGCTTTACCTAGTTATCGGTACCCTGATATGGCGTTACCTATCCATGATTTTTTACTGGATCACGGAAGTGATAAGCATAGAGCGCTGGGAAGGCACGATCGAATACACCTTGATGGCGCCAATCCGGCGTTTGACGCATATGGCTGGGCAGACCTTTTTTGCTGTGGTCTACAGTCTGTTGTTCACGGGCGTGATCTTGATGGTCACTGTGGCGCTGTTCGATATCGATTTAAGCCAGGCGAATCTGTTTGGCGGAACTGCCATGCTGATATCTGGTAGCCTGTCTTTCATCGGTTTGGGGGTGATGGGCTCAATCTTGCCTTTGCTCTTCCCGGAGCGAGGTGCGCAGATGACGCATGTAATCATTGCCCTGCTGCTTCTGGTATCGGGAGTTTATTATCCCATTGACGTGCTTCCGCCTATATTGCAGAAACTGGCAGTATTCAGCCCAGCAACATACGTGTTGGATGGCACTCGAGGCGCATTGCTACAAGGTCTGCCTACACGCGAACTGTGGCAGTACGCCTGGCCAACTCTGATTATGGGCATAATCGCAATACCAGTCGGTCTGTGGATTTTTGGTCAGGCTGAGCGCTATGCCAAGCGCACCGGCAAGCTGCATAGAAATGGTTAATCCCTGGAGGAGATTACATTATGCTCACAAAAGTTAGGCTCAATGAGAAAACAGGTCTGCCTGAAGGCTATACCACTCGGCCAGTCACCATGCAAGATCTTGAGGCCTGCGTAGCCACCATCAATGCTGCTTATCGAGAATTAAAGGGCGTGGCGATACTCACACCCGACCAATTTGGACCAGATTGGCAGACCCCAGGTTTCAACCTGGAGACGGATGCACGCCTGGTCATGGCACCTGATGGCGAGATCGCAGGTTACTATGAGGTCTGGGATCTGCTGAAACCATCTGTGCGTGTAAGCGTGTGGGGATTGACACACCCACAGCATCGCAACATGGGGATCGGGAGCTATCTGCTACATTGGGCAGAAGAACGAGCCTGGTTGGCGGTGGAAAGAGCCCCGCAAGATGCCAGGGTGATCATTCAATCCAATATCCCTACCATTAACCAGGCGGCTGGTGAGTTATTTATGGATTGCGGCTATCGAATGATTCGCCACTCTCTACGCATGGTGATTGATATCAATGATGAACCCCCGCAGCCACAATGGCCAGCTGGCCTGACCAACAGGACGTTCAAAGTTGGGGAAGATGAGGTCGGGGTAACCATGGCGGTGCGCGAGGCGTTCCAAGATCATTGGGGCTATGTGGAAGTACCCTTCGAGGAAGATCTTGAACGCTGGAAGCACCGAGTTGAAACGGATCCAGACTTCGATCCCTCACTTTGGTTTCTTGCAATGGATGGGGATGAAATAGCTGGCCTGTCCTTATGCCGTGCGAAAATCTATGATGACCCAGAAATGGGCTGGGTTGGCACACTGGGTGTGTGTCGAGCCTGGAGGCGTAAGGGGCTGGGATTGGCTTTATTGCACCATTCTTTCCAGGCATTTTATAATCGTGGAAAACCGCGGGCTGGATTGGGTGTGGATGCCCAAAGCCTAACAGGCGCCACACGCCTTTACGAAAGGGCTGGTATGAAACCAGACCCGGCCCGGCAATTTGACCTTTATGAAAAGGAATTGCGCCCGGGTGTGGAACTAAGCACCCAAACGGCTTAAGGGTCGAGTAGCGCCAATGAAGTTACCAAAACTACACAGATAAATGCAGGTAGAATAGTGAGCATGTCCCGAAATCAAGACATCAATCCCTAATACTTCGTGATCTGGAGCATTTTCATATGGGTATTAAATCTATCATTTTTGATCTGGGGGGTGTGATTGTGCGCACCGAAAACCCTGAGCCCCGCCTGAGGTTGGCAGAGGAATTAGGCTTGACGAATGAGTCCCTGAGTCAGTTGATATTTAATAGTGAATCGGCTAAAAATGCAACGTTAGGCAAGCTGACTACCGAAGATCACTGGCAGGCGGTACGAAGTGCTCTGGCGCTGGATCCAGACCAATATCAGCACGTGGAGAACGAGTTCTGGGGAGGCGATATTGTGGATATGGAACTGGTAAATTACCTGCGATCCTTACGCGGGCAGTATAAAACAGGCTTGCTCAGCAACGCCTGGGATGACTTACGCGCAATGCTGTTTAATGAATGGAAAATCGCGGACGCTTTTGATGATGTGGTCATCTCTGCGGAGGTAGGCCTGGCTAAACCTGATCCGAATATCTACCTGCTGGCAGCGGAACGCTTGGGTGTGCTGCCTCAAGAAGCCGTTTTTGTAGATGACTTTATCGAGAATGTGCAAGGCGCGCGCCAGGTGGGAATGCAGGCCGTGCATTTCCGGGCCCCACAACAGGCACTGGATGAGTTGAAGATGGTATTGAATACCAATCACTGAGAGGTTTGGCTGATACTCAAAAGTACATAATTATTCCATTGTAGTTATTACTTATAAACAGGAGAAATTGAAATGACGGAACTTTTCAACTTGACGATCATGGAAGCCAGCGATTTATTGAAAAAGAAGATAATTTCTCCTGTTGACCTGACGCAAGTATATCTGGAGCGTGTTGAAAAGCTGGATCCGCTGCTGAACTGCTTCATCCAGATCACACCTGAAGCAGCCTTGCAACGCGCTAAGCGAGCTGAAGAGGAACTGCTGAGAGGTGAATGGCGGGGATTCTTGCATGGCATCCCGTTTGCCTTGAAAGATCTCTACGAGACCCGAGGTTTACGCACCACAGCTGGTTCACTGTTCTGGATTGATCACATCCCTGAAGCAGATGCATACGTTGTGGAGAAGATATTTAACGCCGGTGCTGTCAGCCTGGGCAAGTTGAACATGCACGAAATCGCCCTGGGGTTGACGAATGTAAACCCGCATTTTGGCGCCTGTCGAAACCCGTGGGATTTGGAAAGGATTCCAGGTGGGTCATCGGGTGGCTCGGGAGCCGCCCTGGCAGCGGGTTTGTGCCTAGCTTCGTTGGGAAGTGACACGGGTGGTTCGATACGTGTCCCAGCTGCTTTGTGCGGAATTGTGGGATTGAAACCGACCTATGGCAGAGTCAGTCTGCAGGGAGTGCTGCCACTCAGCTGGAATTTGGATCACGCTGGTCCAATGACAAGGAGTGTGCAGGAGGCGGCGATCATTTTACAGGTTATCGCCGGTTATGATCCCCAAGACCCAGTTTCAGTTGATATCCCGGTACCTGCTTACTTGGAAAACCTGGAGAGGGGCGTGAAAGGCTGGAAAATTGCCCTGGTGGACAATGAGTATGTCGAGACGAGCACCGATCCAGAAGTAATGGAGGCAGTTCGAAAAGCGGCTCAATTCTTTGAGGAGCAAGGGGCGATCGTAAGCAATATTTCACTGCCCGGTTTATATGAAGCAGCCAAAGCGAACGGGTTGCTGGTAATCAGTGATGCGGCTGCGGTTCACCAGGAGAGACTGGCGAGCCAACCCGAAAAATTTGGCGAGGATACCCGCCAGCGTCTGGAAACAGGCAAGGCTTACAGCTCAAGCGAGTATATACTGGCCCGTTGGGAACAGGTGAAATTGCGCCGGCAGTTTGAGGGGATCTTCAGTGATTATGATCTTTTGCTAACACCCACTACACCAATGCCAGCGCCGCGGATTCAAGGGCCAGATGCTATCGAGCAAGCTAGAATATTGACACGTTTCACTGCGCCGTTTAATCTTACGGGTCTGCCAGCCATATCTGTTCCCTGTGGATTTACCGATGAGGGGTTGCCAATTGGCATGCAGATTGTGGCAGCAGCCTGGGCCGAGGCTGCCTTGTTTCGGGCTGCATATACGTACGAACAGGGGACTCTGTGGCACACGCATAAGCCGGAGCTGCCTGTTTAAAGCTGCTGAACCAGAATGTGTATTGGAGATTAGGCATTGTTAAGGCTGGATGCATACAAGGTGTATTTAGTGCTGGAAAGCGCAGCCGCGTTGATATTTTCGCTGATCTTTACCGTCAACATGGTTTACCAGGTATCGGTGGCTCAGCTTACACCTTTGCAGTTGGTGTTAGTAGGAACAGTGCTGGAGGCGACGATATTTCTGTTTGAGGTACCCACTGGAGTAGTTGCCGATGTGTACAGCCGCCGGTTATCAGTGATCGTGGGCTACTTCATCATCGGCCTGGGGTTCATCCTGGAAGGTTCGATCCCCATTTTTTGGGCGATTGCGGGTGGTCAGGCGCTTTGGGGATTGGGCTACACATTTACGAGTGGCGCCACGCAGGCATGGATCAGTGATGAAATTGGCGAGGCAGCGGCGGGAAATGCCTTCATACGAGGCAGTCAAGCTGGCATGGTTGGCGCGCTGACCGGTATTGTGTTCAGTGTCTGGTTAGGCAGCCTCCAGGTCAACATCCCGATTCTGGCAGGTGGTGTATTGTTTGTGATTTTGGGTGCTTTCCTGGTCCTGGTGATGCCGGAGCAGGGTTTCAAGCCTACCCCGTCGGATGAGCGCACCACCTGGGGGAAAATGGCAACCACATTTCGTGGTGGTCTAAAAATGATCAACCGGCGACCGATACTGTACACTATCCTGTTCATTGGCCTGTTTTATGGGTTGTACAGTGAGGGGTACGATCGCTTATGGACCAAGCATCTTCTGGAAAACGTTACTCTGCCGGTATTAAATGGCTTAAAACCGGTGGCCTGGTTTGGCATTATCAATGCGGTTGGCTTGATATTAAGCCTGATATCAACGGAGATCGTGCGACGAAGGATTGATATCAATCACCAGAGAAATATCACCAGTCTGCTCATGCTGGTCACGGGCGTTCTTGTGCTAAGCCTGATCGGATTGGCCTGGGTTGCTAATTTTGGTCTGGCGTTGATCCTGATCTGGTTGATTGGGATGGCACGCGAGGTAATATATCCGGTTTACACAGGCTGGGTCAATCGTAGGATCGATAGCAAAGTCAGGGCTACCCTGCTTTCCATGACCAGCCAGGTAGATGCCATTGGGCAGATTGCTGGTGGACCTGTCTTGGGTGTGATTGGCAACACATTCTCTGTACGAGCCGCGCTGACAGCCTCAGGAATAATTCTCTCCCCTGTATTGGGTCTGTTCGCCAAGGCTGCCCGCCAGAAAGATGATTCGCATAGCGATGTATTACAGGAGGATATTCTGAAAGAAAAAGAGGCGCTTGCCGATTAAACGGATGAAATTGCTGATCGTATGAAAGACCTGGACCAATACACTTTACGCCATCCTACCCAAGAGGATCTGATCGGAGTGGCGGAATTGATCAGTGCCTGTGATGTATTTGAGCGCGCAGAGTCAGATTACAGCGTTGAAGAATTACAAATGGATTGGCGCAGACCTGAATTTCACCTGAACAAGGACGCCTGGATAGTGCTGGCGCCTGATGGGAATGTGGTTGGATACGAAGAGGTGTTTAACCGTAAAAAGCATTATCGCCTGAGTGGTGATGGATATGTGCATCCAGAACATCGTGGGCAGGGTATTGGGACGAGATTGTTACAAGTGATGGAAGTACGGGCGCGCCAGCATATACCTCTGGCGCCTCCGGGAGAGCAAGTGACCCTGCGTAATGGGGTCAGTGCCATTGACCAGGCCGGGCGAGACCTGCACGAGCATGAAGGCTATACCCCCGTGCGCTACTTCTGGAGGATGGAGATCAACATGCTCGAAATCCCACCTGAGCCGCGCTGGCCAGAGGGTATCCTGGTTCGCAATGTGATCCCGGTAAAAGATGAAAAACCTTTGTATGAAGCTTTCAAAGAGGCGTTTCAAGATCATTGGGGAGATGCTCCCTGGAACTTTGATACCTGGCGTGAGAGACGTTTTCACAGTGAGGGTTTTGATCCATCGTTATGGTTCCTGGCCATGGCAGATGAGCAGATTGTTGGCGGTGTGATTGGGCGTTACCGACAAGAGAATGGCTGGGTGGTGCAACTGGCTGTGCGCCCCGCCTGGCGCCAAAGAGGTTTAGGCTTAGCCTTGTTGCAACGGGTTTTGCGCGAGTTTTACCGACGTGGGACGCGCCAGGTTGGCTTAGGTGTTGATGCGCACAATCCTACTGGGGCAACGCGCCTTTACGAAAGCGTTGGAATGCAGGTGGAGAGCGAATATATCGTCTATGAAAAAGAACTCAGATCAGGTAGCGACAAGTAAGGATCAATGTCGAACCCGGTATTTAGGGAGCCATAAATGGCAAGTGCACAAAT
>CP070639.1:1137784-1148195 GCA_020354045.1 Anaerolineales bacterium
TCGATTGGCATAGGTAACACCTGCCTGGATATTTTCAAAGAACCATTTGGTTTCCTCATTGGTTCCATAAAATCCGGCGGTAAGACCATAATTGACATCATTCGCCAGGTTCATGGCCTCCTCTAGGCTGCTGACCTTGGCAACTGTGGTGATCGGCAGGAACATTTCGTGTTGCCACAGGCGGTGGCTTAAAGGCAGGTCTGCGACCAGTGTAGGCGTGCAGTAATATCCTTTGGCATAATCACCCTCGGAGAGCACTTTGCCGCCAGCCAGGATAGTACCGCCTTGGGACAACTCCTCGCTGAAATTTTTATAATCCTGGTAAGAACTGCGGTTAATCACCGGACCCATGTACACCGAGCGATCCGTCGGATCGCCTACCGCTAGTTTTTCTGTCAACTCTATAAGCCGTGGCACCAGCTTGTTATAAACCGGTTCTTCCACAAATACTCGCGAACAGGCTGAGCATTTTTGACCCTGCAACCCAAACGCTGAGCGCAAGATGCCAATTGCAGCTCTTTCCAAGTCTGCGTTTTTCGAGACAATGGCCGGGTTTTTACCACCCAGTTCCAGAATAATCGGTCGCACATACTTCCCCTGAGCAAAGTCCCGATAGATCTTCATGCCCACATCAAATGATCCAGTAAATGTGACCCCATCTACCTCAGGGCTATCGATTAATGCCTGTCCAAGCGTGCTGCCTGGTCCGGTGACAAAGTTGACCACACCTTCCGGCAAGCCTGCATCGAGAAAACAGTCAGCCAGCATGCGCACGACCCAGGGGGTATCTGTTGCTGGTTTGATCACCACTGTATTGCCAGTCACCAGCGCAGAGCCAACCGGCCCTCCAGTCAGCGCAGTTGGAAAATTGAACGGGCTGATGACCAACCAGACACCATATGGGCGCAGATAGGAATAATTGATTGCGCTGTAGCCGACCAGTGGATCGCGGCCCATGGCAACCTCATAGCCCTCGTTCATCTCCATCTGGTGACAGGCATAGCGAATTAAATCAGCAGTTTCTGCCACATCACCTAGGGATTCCATGCGGTTCTTGCCAACTTCCAACGCCATGGCGGCCCCAATCTCAAAAGTTCGTTGGTCGATCAAATCGGCAGCTTTACGCAATAATGCAACCCGCTCATCCCAGGGAGTGCTGCTCCAGGCTGGGGAAGCCTGCCTGGCGGCTGCCAGGGCTGCCTGTGCATCCTGTGCGGTTCCCTTTTGGAATACGCCTAGCACCCAGTCAGTATTCACAGGTGAGCGGTCTTCAAACTTTTCGCTTGCGAAGTGCTCCTTACCACCGATCAGCATCCCATATTCTTTCCCCAAGCCTGCCTTAACTTTCATTAGAGCTTCTTCAAAGCGTGTATGCAGCTCCTCCGGGGGGTTGAACATCGTAGCGTAGGTAAGCTTGAATGTTTCAGCCATTCTGTATCTCCTTGATAAGGTTAATTGTTGGAAAAATGCCGCGTTGAGACGCGTATTTACTTAGCAATTATAGTATATTCGAGGCGGTCAACAACGTCAAAAGCCAAGTGTAATCCATCTTACCGTGATGGATTTCCTGTATTTTATTGCCATTCCATAGCTTTTGAGCTAAACTGTTGATAATTTGTAGTCAAGCTGCGCCAAAGGAATGGAGGTCTGAGATGGAACTTTCTGGACTGCACCTGCTGCTTACCTACCAATGCACGTTCGAGTGCGAACACTGTTTTGTATGGGGAAGTCCCTGGCAAACTGGGACGATGACCTTGCAAGATATCCGCGAGATTCTGAGACAGGCTGATGAGGCCAGCACCATTCGCTCTATCTACTTTGAGGGGGGCGAGCCATTCTTGTACTACACAATCCTGCGCAGGGCTGTCGAGTTAGCAACAGAGATGGGATTTAAAGTCGGGATCGTCTCCAATGCCTATTGGGCAACCAATCAGGAAGACGCCATGGAATGGCTGACCCCCTTTAAAGGTCTGATCGAGGACCTATCAGTGAGCAGTGACCTGTTCCATTACAGTGAAAAACTCAGCCAGCAAGCGCGTAATGCCAGTCAAGCAGCCGATAGCTTAGGTATACCGCTGGGGTTGATCACAATCGCAAATCCCGAGCCCGGTCGGGGTGAATATGTGGAGGGTCAGCTTCCATTGGGTGAATCTTCAGTGATGTATCGCGGCCGAGCTGCCGAAAAACTTGTGCAGCACGCCCAACTCCAACCCTGGGAATCATTCACAGAGTGCCCGTTCGAGGATTTGCGCGATCCAGGTCGTGTGCATCTCGACCCCTTTGGGAATCTGCACGTCTGTCAAGGCATCTCCATAGGCAATCTGTTTGAAACTCCGCTTAAGCACATCTGCCAGCGTTATGATCCCGAGACCCACCCAATCATCGGACCACTTCTGCAGGGAGGTCCAGCAGAGCTGGCTCGACGATATCATTCACCAAACCAGGAGCATTACGCAGATGCCTGCCATCTGTGTTACATGACTCGCCGTGAAGTAAGATCCCAATTCCCCCACACGCTTACTCCTGAGCACATGTACACCGTGGTGGAGAGCTGATGTTCTTTACTGAAGTCACCTATATCGGGATTGATCCAACTGCTGGACAGCGTCCATTTGCATATGCCGCCCTGGACGGGAACCTGAGATTGCTTGCCCTGGGTCAGGGAGAGCTGGATGAAGTACTGGCATTTCTTGCCGGGCAGCGTCAGGCTTTAGTAGCAATTTCCTCCCCTCGCCAACCCAACCAGGGCTTGATGGATCGTCCAGAAGTCAGGGAAAGCCTGTCTCCCCCACCACGACCTGGGCGGTGGACAAATTTTCGCCTGTGCGAGTATCTTCTCCGCCAGCACAACATCATCATCCCGCAAACTGCCTCACAAGCAGAAGATTGCCCGCGCTGGATGCAAATGGGCTTTATCTTGTACAGAAGATTGCAAGGCCTCTCCTATCACCTCTGGCCTAAAGAAGACTTAGCCCACCAGTACCTGGAGGTTTACCCTCACGCCAGCTATACTGTGTTGCTCAAGACCATCCCATTTTCGAAGCATTCACTGGAAGGTCGATTGCAGCGTCAATTATTGCTATTTGAACAAAATTTAAACATCAATGACCCAATGCGCTTTTTCGAAGAGATCACGCGCCACCGCCTGCTGCACGGTATTCTATCCGACGAACAGATCTATTCTCCCTATGAGCTGGACGCCCTGATAGCAGCCTATACTGCCTGGTCAGCCGGTACCCAACCCGATCAGGTACTTGCCCTTGGTAACGCTGAAGAAGGTCAGGTTATCTTACCTGTACCAGCCTTAAAACCCCATTACTGATCTGTCCCGATGCGACCAATAAATATCACTCTTAGAAAGGCACTTCACACATGCCTGCTCACAAAGTCAAAATCATCCTAAACCCCAATGCCGACCTTGGTAGAGCCTGGCGCTCTGCCTCTGACTTCCGCCCAATCGTGGATGAATTTGGTGGCGCTGATTGGTCAGGCACAGTATATCCCACCCATGCAGTTGAATTAGCTCGCCAGGCTGCTGAGGACGGTTATGAGCTTGTCATCTCCGCTGGAGGTGATGGTACAGTACACGAGGTCATCAACGGTTTGATGCAGCTTTCTCCGGAGCGCCGCCCGCGCCTGGGGGTGCTGCCCATGGGTTCTGGCAACGACTTTGCCCATGCTATTGGGATGGATGCTCAGCCTGCAATCGCTATGCGTCAAATCCTGAGCGGAAAACCTCGCCGTATTGATATTGGCAAGCTGGAAGACTCGCACGGGCGTGTAGAATACTGGGATAATACGGTGGGAATCGGTTTTGATGCCACGGTCACCATTCGCTCGCGCAAGTTCACCTATTTGCGCGGCTTTGTGATTTACTTTCTGGCAGTGTTACAAACGGTGATTCTCAACCACGATGCGGCACACTTAAACATCTCAACCGATGAGGAGCAATGGGAAGAAGATACCCTCATGCTGGTGCTTTGTAATGGGGCACGCGAAGGGGGTGGATTTTATGTCCAGCCACAAGCCAGGAATAATGATGGCATACTGCACTACACAGGCATTCGCCGGGTTTCCCGCCCTATGATGATGCGTTTGATCCCAGAGGTGATGAGCGGAACACACGGGCGTTTTTCCCAGGTTCGCATGGGCCAGTTTCAGCGCATGCAGATTGAGTCAGACCGCTCCTTGCCGATCCATATTGATGGGGAAATCTTCGCTGGTTTTGGTGTCGATGTGCGTCAGTTGTCCCTTGATATTATGCCAAATGCCCTAGAAGTCATGGTCTGAGTAACCTTCTGCATTCCCTTCACAACTCCTGATCTATATAATCTTTTCCGAGAAGCAGATCATATGCTCACCCTGATCCAAAGCCTGGAAAAATGCGACTCAGGATATTTACGTATTATCGCAGAACTGTGGGGACTTGCCCTGGAGATGCCCCTTGAGGCTGCCAGTCAGCCAGAAAAGAGCATACAAAGAATTTCTCGGGCAATGCTGGATCGAATTCTTGTATCTGAAATATTCGAAACCCTGCCCATTGAATCTCGCTCGGCTTTGATGGAGCTGCAATCCAACCAGGGGTTTATGCCCTGGAGCCAATTCATCCGCAAATATGGGGATATTCGGGAAATAGGCCCAGGCAAGCGCGACCGCGAAAAACCTTACCTCCACCCAAGCTCCGCTGTGGAAACACTCTGGTACCGGGCTTTCATCTTTCGGACTTTCCTGGATACCCCCTCCGGTCCCCAGGAATTTGCATATATTCCCAGCGATCTAGCAGACTTGCTGCCCGAAGAACTCTCAGGAGCGGATAAACCAATCGGTCGACCTGCAACCGCGGCGGAACGGACGTACCTCATTAAAACGAACGACCGTATACTTGATCACATCTGCACTCTTTTGGCTGCTGTTCGATTAAATATGGAGCTCGAAAGCCCTGAAGTGCAGGCAGTAGCCTGGGACAAATTTTTTGATCACACCCCCACGCCTTCACAACTACTTTCACTGCTCGTCAGCCTGGGATGGTTGGAAGCTCGAAGCCAACTACCTGAACCAGAAATTACTCGCCAATTCCTCGAGATGCCCCGTGGTCAGGCTTTGGCTTATTTATTCCAGTCCTGGAAACAAAGCACCTCATACAATGAATTGAGCCAGCTGCCTGGCGTCAGCCTGGAGGGAGGCTGGCAGAATGACCCTTTGCGTACGCGCAACTGGCTCTTAGACCTGCTCGCCCATATTCCCCAGGCATCCTGGTGGAGTCTACCAGCCTTCATCAGTGGCGTAAAAACCACCCAGCCTGATTTTCAACGCCCTGCCGGGGATTATGACTCCTGGTATTTGCGTGATCTGACAAGTGGTGAATACCTGCGCGGTTTTAAAAATTGGGACCAGGTCGAGGGCGCCTTGATCCGCTTCATGATCATCGGACCACTCCACTGGCTCGGCATCCTCGACCTAGCTGCTACTGCAGAGAATGCGCCCCCAACGGCGTTCCGGTTTTCACCCTGGGCTGATAATCTTTTGGCGGGTTCACCACCAGGAGGATTGTCTACCGAAGAAGGTAAGTTACTGGTTAGCTCAAATGCCCATATCAGGGTCCCACGCTTAGCGCCTCGCTCCGTCAGATACCAGTTGGCTCGTTTTTGTACTTGGGAAAAGGCAGATCAGGACGTCTACGACTATTGGGTTACACCCGTCTCGCTCTTGCGCGCTCGCCAACAAGGATTAAAGACTGGTCACTTGATCACATTACTAAACCGCTATGCTAAAGTTGTGCCTCCCAGCCTGGTGCGGGCATTGCAGCGTTGGGAAGAAAGTGGTAGCGAAGCTCGCATTGAAACAGCCACCATTCTGCGCTTGCGCTCACCCGAGATTCTCCAGGCAGTGCGCTCCTCGCGCGCCGCCAGGTTTCTCGGTGAACCTCTTGGTCCCACAGTGATCACCATCAAGCCCGAGGCAGCACAGAAAGTGTTGGCGATACTGGCAGAGCTTGGCTACCTGGCGGAAGCAGAAATAAATTAAAATTTGGCAGCGCTGCTTGGGAGTATTGCAACGCTGCCAAATCTTACCAATTCATCGAATTTCTCAGCGCAAATCGTTCAAGACACTTTCTATATAGGCAACTGATTTCACCAGTTCCTACTCCAGCTGATCTGGCTGGCGCGGTCCAGCAAATCGATAAATTCAGCCACTTCAGAGTCCCAGGGGAGTTCTTCCCTCAGGCTTACCGACCGACTATAGAGCTCATTAAGGCTCAATCCTTTGACCCATGGGCTTTCACGCAGAACTTCAGCGTAGAAAGCGGCCATCACTGCCAGGCGATAGTGTGGGCTGGTTTGCTCAAGACTTCCTGCCAGATCCCAGCTGTTGAAGTTGCCGTTGATCTCGCGCACCTGGTACGTCTGCGGGTCCTTCCAACGCATCTGAACGGTCGCGATGCGTCCTTCAGCACCCTGTTTGAAGTGCACCGCATACAGCGCCGTTACACTGTGTCCCGCCCCGATCTCACCAGCATCCACGCTGTCATCCCGGAAATCCTGGTCAGCGATATCTCGATTTTCATAACCGAGCAGGCGGTAGTAAGCCACAACATCCGGGTTGAAATCCACCTGCACTTTGGCGTCTAGGGCGATCACTTCCAGCGTGGAGGTCAGATCATCCACAAAGAGTTTGCGGGCCTCCTCCAGGCTATCAACATAGGCGTAATGCCCGTTGCCATTATCCGCCAGCTGCTCCATCAGCACATCATTAAAGTTGCCCATACCAAATCCCACTGAGGTCAGGGTTATGCCCTCCTGAACATACCCTCGGATCTCAGCCAGGATGGCGTCTGGTCCCGTCTGACCTACATTCGCGACCCCATCGGAGCATAGGATTACCCGGTTGGTCGCTCCCGGGCGGTAGGCTTGTATGGCTAGTTCATAACCTAAACGCAGACCCGCTTCAGCGTTGGTGGACCCTTCAGGACTCAAAGAGTAGATCGTTCTCAAGATCGTCTCGCGTTCCTGCCCGCTCACCGGGTTGAGCACGACTCTGGCTGTCGATCCATAGACCACGATCGCCACGTTATCCTCTGGTCGCAGGCGATCTACAAGAAGTTGCAGAGAACGCTTGACCAGTTCCAGACGGTTCTCCATGTTCATCGAGCCCGAGACATCAATCACAAAAGTTAGAGAGGCTGGCTTGCGCTGCCACTCGGGCACCCGGTAACCCTGGATGCCGAAGCGTAACAGGTAAGTGCCATCATTATGAAATGGGGATGGCGCGCCATCGGCGTAAATTCCAAAAGCCAAGTCTTCAGGTGTCGGGTAACCCAGGTCGAAATAATTAACGAATTCCTCCACACGCACCGCATCGCTCGGGGGTAGATTGCCATCCATCAAGTAGCGGCGTGCCACCGTGTAAGAAGCGGTATCGACATCCAGAGAGAATGTCGATAGGTGATCTTCATAAGCATCGATGTATGGATTGACACCGTAATCCTGGAAGTAATTGTCCATAGGTGGGGGAACAGGGCCCGGTAGCTGCCTATAAGGCGCATAAGCTTCGCCTTCACTTGGGATCGGTGGCACACCGGTGGGCCATTGCGCTGGACTGCCCGCCTGCGATTGCTCAACTTTCCTTTCTACAACTACAGTCTTGGCAACCTCCTGGGCTGGCGCAACAGGCGAACAAGAAGCCAGCAACGTGGCAAGCAAGATAAGTACGATAGTGGTATTTTTGGTATTCATCTCAATACTCCTCTTAACTTTTACTTTCAGCATACTCGTGATCTGTCTGATTCGCTTGATAAGCGCTTGACGATTGTCTGACAGTCCATTGACATTATTAACAATCTCTTAGGTCTTACGCTTTAATCGCATCGCCAGCCGCCAGCCCAACCAGGCCAGCACCACGAAAGGTCCAAGGACCACGCCAAGCCAGATCAAAATATCCACCAGGAAGCCAAAGATTGTCACAAAAACCTCCAAAGCCTGTCTAAACGTGCGCTCCGGATTCCAACCTGTAAATGGCAATGAAGGCCAATCCAGGCTGCTCGACTGGAGTTGTAGCGTAACCTCAGCATAATTTGGCAGGTTACCCGGGCTACGCTGCATCCATTCACCCCAAACGCGTTCGTTTTGCAGCTTGCCTAAATTTAGTGAAGAACGCCTGAATTCCTCGAAGTTTGGCATGGGCACCGCGAACACCAGTGTCACTTGTTTGCGCCCCTCCCGGTTCCATGAGTCAGAGCGCACCAGATAGCCACCATGCTCGTAAGCCTTTGCCTCCGCGTTAGAGGCCGCCTGGTCAAGGTTGGCAACCTCCAAAACCAGGAAAGCGTAGTACACCAGCCGAAATTCAGGCATAGGCGGCCAGATCTTTTCGTGTAATTCAGATTGGTTCCCTACTGGGTACTCTGCGATCAACTTAGGACCTTGCGATGAACACCCGATCAACATTGAAACTAGCGAGAGGATCAAGAAAATCTTGCTTCGCGAGTACATGACAGCCTCCTTTATTCACAATGATGAAGTCGGTCTACGGCGCAGCCAGCGCTTAGCCACCCAGGTCATGGCCACTGCGATCAGACCCACCGGTCCACCCACCACCAGCAACCAGATCCCCACGTCCAGCAGTACCTTCCCAAGATCAGCAAGCACGCTAATCGCCCGGTTGAGTGTAGTCCCAGGGTTCCAACCTGGTGCTATTTCCGGAACAGGGTTGGGGATCTCTGGGATCAAGTTGATGGTTACGGTAGAGAACGCGGCACGCCCTTCATAAAAGCGCATCTTACCCTTGACTTCCTCAATCTGTCCTTCCAGCTCGGACAGTTTCTGGTTGACCTGCAGTGCTTCATCAACTGTATTCGCTCGCTCTAAAAACTGCCGCACGCGCGCTGCTGTAGCCTCCAAATTGATGAGTTTTGATCCCAAATCAACGTATTCTGCGGTCACATCCTGACCTGAAGCCGTCTCTTTCAGCACCTGTGCACCCAGGCTGCGTAAATCATTCAATGACTTTTCGAAAGCGGCTGCCGGAATACCTAATCGCATTGTGGCAAACTTGTGCTCACGCTCAATCCAGGTATCCGAGCCCACAATGTAGCCGCCATAATCAGCTACGATCTGGTTGATTTGAAAGATGACCGGATCAGCCTCCTTCACCAGTAAATCAATGCTGGCGTCCTTGATCACCAGCCTGTTACGTTCGCTGTTATAAGCCTGTATATCCTGGTTTTCACTCACCAGCGATTGGATTAAGCCTGGCTCATCACTTACAGCCGCCATCTCCCGTTCGGAGTCCGGCTGTTCTGCATCAGATTTAACCTGACCTGCTGACGAGCAAGCTGCAAGCAGCAGCGCAAGCGTCAAAAAGCGGTGTGTAAATTTTGTCCTCATATAATTACCTCCTAAAGAATACAGTGATAGATGGGTAACCTGTAAAAACCATAGCAAATTTGCCCTACCCTGGCTTGACACCTGCCTGACAGTCTGATAACAAAAACTTGACATTAAACGGATAAGCCCTGGATTTTATCCATCCAGGGCTTATCCGTTTAAGCTGACCTATCGATTCAGGTAGGACTTATCAAGTTCGGTGAGGCGCACTTATAGAAGCCCTCACAACCGTTCAGGCCACTATCCACTTACAATTTCTGGCAGTAATGCGCGGCTGTGAGATATAAGAAATGTTTTTGTTTAGCTCCCAGGTTAGTGAATTTCAATGCACCCAGGCATGCAAGATAAGCAACCTGGTCAAATTCTCGTCTCTCAGCTGAGTTGAACAGGCAGCGCCAAGCAATCGTCTGGACCATCTCAATGAGAGCCCATAATTCAGGAAATCGCGAATTCGGACCATCTCTCAGCAACTCTAAATACACTTGAGCTGAGTCAAGGCGCGTGGTAATGATGTGAGCAATGATCTCAGCCTGAAGACGGGCAAAATCAAACAGCGGATGACCTTCTCGCGTGTTCGCAAAATCAATCAGCCAGACAAAATCACCCGGACCTACCAGGGTGTTCTCAAGATTGAGATCTCCATGAATGGTGGACTGCGTGCCGCTGACGGTTTGATCCAGCGTGTCAGCTAACCTGGCTAGTGGATCTGGAAGTTGAAAACGCTCGAAATTTTCAACAACATCATGTAAGATCGTCCAGCGTGTGGCAACAATCCGCCCAGATGAGCCATTTGGATCACTCCGGCCAAGCCAACGTACCCGTAAAGGCGGCTGTCCTGGTGCAACCTCACCCTGCAATGATAGACTACGCCCATCTGGGTGTGCCCGAAGTTGTGCAAACTTGCCCAAGCTGACAATCTCGCCCTTCGCATAGGTCGCCTCAGCTGGGGACATGCCTCCATGTAGCAATGCACCCCTTCCATGAAATGGCTCGATCACATAATGGGTTGGCAACAATTGGTCATATTC
>CP070639.1:1148295-1158704 GCA_020354045.1 Anaerolineales bacterium
GGACAGGAACTCGCCGTGTCAATTGTCGTTCTTCAGCTGCCAAAATTCAACCGAAAAACCGGAAATCGTCCTGGGGCATACCCATATTGCCAGGGTGAGACCTTCCCGCGGTGAGGCAAGGTGCGCAAGCCTGGGCGCGCCAATCGATATCGTAGCGTACCAACCTGTCGCTACCGCTGCTGTCTATGTCGCCGGACCTTTCGCCATTACCCGCAAGGCGTGGATTGCGCTGACCAAACCCAGCGATTGTGTAAGTTGGTCAGCCTGCGCTGGGTATTGGGATTGGATGGTGCTTATATGCAAGGTTGGGATAAACACAAGCATACCGTCTTGATGGCAGTAGACCTGGGGCGCTCATCCAGATCATCACACCTCATCCGCGTTTTTTATTAAAAAAGAATCTCCCACCTGTCCTGATCGGATGCTGATAGAGCCCTGCCCTGAGCCTGCGAAGGATCGTCGAAGTGGTAGTCGAAGAGTCATTTCTCCGCGTTAGATTTTTCTTGACGTATCCCCGCTCCTCGTGTAAAATCGAGCGAGTTGGTAGGATTTACAATTGCATAACGGGTAGACAGCGCAAGGCCCCTGTCTTATACAGGGGTGACGAGGTGGAGGTTGCTCGCCGCGCGGCGAGGCCAAGCGCCCAGGGTTGACCTTCTGGGTGCGAAAATCGAGAGATCAGCGGATGCCTCCCGGGGCCGCCATGCCCTGAATTTACCCCTCCGAACGCGGTGTGACAAACCGAGGCGCGTAACCGTCCGACAAAACACCCCGCATTGGCGACCAGAGGACCAGTTCCACTGGTTTTTCCCGTCTGGAGGGGCTGCCCTGCCATACCAACTTAACTGAATTGGGCACGCCCGGGCGTGCTTTTTGCTTTAAGCCCTGCATTTACCGGACCACTCCAGCGGGTGTTTTTGGCAGATCACTTCAGGAGGCTCATATGCACGCACACAGCCGCTACCACATCACCACTGCTCCGGCGCCTGCCCCAGCCGGAGGTTACCCGGCCCAATTTCACTTCGACGATGGTGGTGCCTACGTCAAATACGGGCACCAGGTCTTCCTGGGCAGCAACCAGCGCGGTGACGAGTACTGGACCGCCGAGATCGTCTCCCAGACCTGGTACATGGCTGAGACCGGGCGTATCCCCATCTCGGGTGCTGGCTACGGGGGTAAATTCGCCGGGCAGGGCTTTGAAGGCATCTGGCTGGATATGAGCGAGATCGTGCGCCCCACCCGTGATGGTATCCACGGGCGCGAGTACATCTCCACCCAGGTGGATTTGGGTGCCGGGTTGATGAGGCTTGAGTTCGACCCCTCTGGCCGCCTGCGCTCTACTCCGCCGCCTGCCTTGAGCCTGCCCCTGCCGGTGCTCTTCAACCCGCTGCCTATGCCCTTGCCTGGTGAGGGCGCGCTGCGAGCGGTCTCCCAGGCGGCTGCCGAGCTCGGCACGCTGGCGGTTCTCTACCCGCAGGAATATGGTCTGCTAGAACAGCAGGCTGATTGGCTGGGCCTGAGAGTCACGCCCGAGATGCTGCCGCAAATACCACCCAGCTGGCAGCCCCGCTATATCGAGATCGAGAGCCACGATCTTGCCCAGGTTCTCCCTCTATACGAACAAATAATCGAGCGCTGGCCCGAGGCGGTTTGCGCCGCCCTCCTGCCGCTCTCCTCCCGGGCGCCTGAAATGGCGCTGGCCTGGGTTGAGGCCGGTCTCCCTGTCTTGCACCTGTATGCTGACGAGGTCGGGCGGGATCTGGACGGGAGCAGCTTGCCCGAATCTCTGCAACAGGTGCACAAAACCCTGGTGGGCGGCTCGCTGCGCGACCAGGTCACATTGCTGGTCAGTGGTGGTATTGCTGCCGCTGAGCATGTGGCTAAAGCCATTGCCTGTGGCGCCGACTTGCTGGCGGTCGATTTTGCTTTGCAGATCGCCTGGGGCTGTTCGCTGTGGGCCGATCGCGGTCGCTGCCCGGTGGAGAGCGACGAGTTGGATCCGGATTGGGGTGCCCAGCGGGTCGTCAACTTGATGAACGCTTGGCGCGACCAGCTACTGGAAGCCCTGGGAGCCATGGGCATGCGCGAGGTTCGCCGCCTGCGCGGCGAGGTTGGGCGCACCATCTGGCACACCCATGAAGAAACCGCTTTTCGGAAAGCCCTGGGTGGCAGCGCCAGTCTGAGCCGCTACCCGCTTCTGCCGCAGCCCGCGGGCGGCGAGGGTGATTTCCGCTGGCCCACCGCCCTGTTACTGGCTTCGCAGGCTCAGGCCCGCACCGGCAGGCCGCCTTCCGGCGAGCTGGAGCACCGTCTGGGTGCCTCCGCGGGTGGCTTCGACCGGCTAGCTTTTGCCTTCGAGCTGGACAGAGATCCGCTCCCTGTAATCTCCACCGACCCCTCTAGATTCGATTTTCGCCTCCCGCTCAACCGGCGTGATCCCGGCCGACCCGCACGCCTGCTGCCCGTGCCCTGGTACGGCGCGGGCATGTCCTACGGCAGCATTGGCCTGCCGGTCATGCTGTCACGCGCCCGCGCTGCCCAGGCGCTGGGCACGCTGACCTCCACTGGCGAAGGTGGCTATCCGGACGAACTGATCCCCTATGCCGGGCATATCATCACCCAGGTCGCTACCGGCTTATTTGGTGTCAGCGAGGCTTCCCTGCAGCGCGCTCCGGTGATTGAAATCAAATATGCTCAAGGAGCTAAGCCCGGCCTGGGTGGGCACCTGCTGGGTAACAAGAATACCGATAGCGTGGCGCGCCTGCGCGAGGCGGTGGAGGGTACTTCGCTCTTCTCGCCCTTCCCCTTCCACAGCGTTTACTCGGTCGAGGACCACAAAAAGCATGTCGATTGGCTCAAGCAGGTCAGCCCGCAGGCCTTGATCAGTGTTAAGGTCTCCACGCCCACCGATGTGGACATGGTGGCGGTGGGCTCTTACTACGCTGGGGCGCACATCATCCATCTGGATGGCGCCTATGGCGGCACTGGCGCCGCCCCGGAGATCGCCAAGAAGAACATTGCCATGCCCATCGAATACGCTTTGCCCAAGGTACATCGCTTCCTGGTGGCAGAGGGCATCCGCGCGGAGGTCACGCTGATGGCTTCCGGTGGCTTGAGGAGCGCTTGGGATGTTGCCAAGGCCATCGCCCTGGGCGCGGATGGCGCCATCCTGGGCACTGCCGAGCTGGTGGCGATCGGCTGCATCCGCATCGCCCAGTGTGAAAAGGGATTGGGTTGCCCCTTCGGCATCACCACCACTGACCCCGAACACGCCCAGAAGATTGACGCCGATGTCGGTTTCCAGCAGATCGTCAATCTGTATACCTCCTGGCTCTGGCAGCTGGCGGGCATCCTGGATATCTTGGGGATGCGCTCGATCGCGGAGCTGCGCGGTCGGAGCGATTTGTTGGTCTACCTGGAAGGATAGGAGCGCAAGAATCGGGTGGATTTCTGTGATGGGTTGCCTATAATCTCAATGTAACCGGCCATACAAACCTTACAGGAGAAAACACCCGATGGAGAGAACGATGATAAATTATGAACAAGCAGCCCAGGACTACAAGCGTATTGAAAAGGCCTTGTACTACCTGGAGACCCATTATCTTGAGCAGCCCAGCTTGAAAGAGATTGCCGCTCACCTGCACTTGAGTGAATTCCACTTTCAAAAGCTGTTCACCCGTTGGGCAGGCATCAGCCCCAAGCGCTTCATGCAGTACCTGAGCAAGGAACATGCCAAGCAGCTGATGTCTGAATCAACCAGCGTGCTGGAGGCCGCATACGAGACCGGGCTTTCCGGTCCCGGTCGCCTGCACGACCTGTTCATCATCACCGAAGCGGTCACACCAGGAGAGTTTCGCAGTCGTGGGGAGGGGCTGGAGATCGCCTATGGTTTTCACCCTACTCCTTTTGGGGAGTGCTTGCTGGCTGCCACCGACCGTGGCGTGTGCCACCTGATCTTTGTCGATGATGGGGATCGAGAGGCGGCTTTGCAAGCTTTGCGACGCAGGTGGGTGCGAGCCAGCTTAAACCAAAGCCAGGAGCAGACTGCCTCCCTGGTGGAGCAGATCTTCAAACCGTTGCAGGGCGGTGGGCAGGGCTCGCTGGCGCTGCACTTGCAAGGGACGAACTTCCAGATCAAGGTCTGGGAGGCCCTGCTGCGCATCCCGGCTGGCGCAGTTGCCAGCTATGAACAGATTGCCACCCTGATTGGGCAACCGCGGGCTGCCCGCGCCGTTAGCAATGCCATTGCGGATAATCCCCTGCCGGTGCTCATCCCCTGCCACCGCGTGATCCGTAAAATGGGTGAGTTCGGTGGCTACCGCTACGGCACGGCGCGTAAGAAAGCCCTGCTGGGTCGCGAAATGGCTGGTGCAGCGGCCTACATCGGAGCTTCGCTATGAAGCCGCGTATCTGGCTGGCTATGCTGGCGGTCTATATTGCCTGGGGCTCTACCTACCTGGCGATCCGCGTCGCCATCGAGACCATCCCACCCTTCCTGATGGCTGGGACGCGCTTCCTCATCGCCGGATTTATCCTGTACGCCTGGCGTCGCTTGGCAGGTGATGCCCGTCCCAGCCGCCTGGAGTGGCGCTCGGCTTCCATTGTGGGGCTGCTGTTGCTGGTTGGTGGCAACGGCGGGGTGGTGTGGGCAGAACAGTGGGTGACCTCGGGTATCGCTGCCTTGATCGTGGCGTCGGCGCCCCTGATGATGGCGCTGATCGATCTGTTGCGCCCGGGTGGGCGCAAGCCAGGCTGGGTTGCCTCTTTTGGCCTGTTGGTGGGCTTTAGCGGGATAATATTGCTGGTCAGCCCAACCGCCGGTCAGGGGGGCTCGCTTGATCTGAATATGAGCGGTATCACTGTCTTGCTGCTCGCTTCATTCCTCTGGGCAGCTGGCTCCCTGTACAACCGCGGTGCGGCGCTGCCTAAGTCACCTTTGCTGGGTACCGGCATGGAGATGTTAATCGGCAGCGCCGGGCTGTTTTTGCTTGGCACATTGACGGGTGAATGGAGCCGTCTGGAGCTGACCGCCATTTCTTTACGCTCGCTGGTTGGGCTGGCCTACCTGGTGGTGGGCGGTGCGCTGGTCGGCTTCGTGGCTTACACCTGGCTGCTCAGGGTCGCGCCGACTCCTTTAGTGGCAACCTATGCTTACGTCAACCCCTTGATTGCCATCCTGATCGGTAACTTGCTGCTGGCTGAGCCGCTCTCGCCGCGCCTGTTGCTCTCGGCCCTGGTGATCTTGAGCGCGGTGGCCCTGACCAATCTGGAACGAGCACGACGGCCGAAAACACCCCAGGTGGCTCCGCTGCTACATGGAAATAATTAGGAGGCTAAGGTGAGCAATACATTTGCAGAACGGATATTAGCCTCCCGCCAGGTATTGATGGCTAACATATCCGCTGTGGAGAACACAGGTAAATCGCCCGAGGCGGCCGAAGGCGGCTGCGGAGTGCTGGGCTTCTGTGCCAGCCTCCCCCTGGCTGGTCAGCATGTGCTGGCCGCCTCTCGCCAGATGCATAACCGCGGCAATGGCAAGGGTGGGGGCATCGCCATGGTGGGATTGGACCCCCAGCAGGCCAGAGTGGACGAGGCTACGCTCAATAGTCATTATTTGCTGCAAATCGCCTTGCTGGATGCCAGCGCCCGCAGCGAGGTCGAGAAGGAGTTCATCGAACCCTGTTTTGAGATCGCCCAGGCTTACCCACTGGCCCATATCGATGATTATCGTCTCATCCCCGACCTGGAAGTGTGCCCACCGGATGTCTGGCGTTATTTCGTGCGCGTGAAACCTGGCGTCCTGGATCAATTTGCTGCTCAGAAGAACCTGGTCGGGCTGCCGCTGCGCGCTTTGGAAGATGAGTTTGTTTACCAGAACTCTTATCGCTTGAACCTGCGCTTTTACGCCAGCCTGGGGGAAAAGCGTGCCTTCGTGCTCAGCCACGGTCGCAATCTATCCGTGCTCAAGATCGTGGGTTATGCTGAAGACGTGGTGGCTTACTACCAGCTCGCTGACCAGACTGCGCATGTGTGGGTTGCCCACCAGCGCTACCCCACCAAGGGGCGCGTCTGGCACCCGGGTGGCGCGCATCCATTCATCGGTTTGAACGAAGCCCTGGTGCATAATGGCGACTTTGCCAATTATCATGCCGTGAGCGAATATCTGCGCCAGCGTAATATCGGGCAGCTTTTCCTGACTGATACCGAGGTCAGCGTACAGCTGTTCGATTTGTGGGAGCGGGTTTACGGCTACCCGCTGGAGGTTACCCTGGAAGCCATGGCGCCCACCACCGAGTACGATTTCTTCATGCTGACGCCGGAAAAACAGGAGTTATACCGCCTTGTGCAGCGGGCACACATGCATGGCTCCCCGGATGGACCCTGGTTCTTTATCCTGGCGCGCTCCCTGGCGGACCAGCCGCGCTTTGAGCTGCTGGGCATCACCGATACCAGCATGCTGCGCCCTCAAGTGTTTGCCCTGTACGAGCATAAGGCAGACAATGGAGAGCAGGTACAGATCGGGCTGATTGCCTCCGAGCGCCAGGCCATCAATGCCTGCCTGCGCTCCCTGGCCGCGCAGGACGAGCGCTTCCAGCCGGTTGCCGATCATTACTGGGTAGCCCGCGGTGGCTCGCATACCGACGGGGGTTCCTTCCGCTTCAGCTATACACCCCAGGAGGGGTTGACCGCCATGGACAAGTTCGGCTCCCAGGTACAGCTACCTGCCGGGAAGCAGCAGGTACGTATCAGCCAGCTTGACCCGCATGGGGCTTCCCAAACCTTGGTGCGAGAGTGGCAAAACCAGGCGCTGCACGCTTACGACAACGGTGGAGTCCTGTCATTCTGGCACTGGTTGAAGCCAGCCATGGCAGATATTGGTTGGAATGAGCTGGGCTGGGGGTTGGGTTGGCTTAATGAGTTTGCCCAGGCTGGCACAGGGGAGTGGCGCTTCGTCTGGCGCACGCTGGACCTGCTGCGCGATCAGCACTACCCCACCGGAAACAAAAAACGCGCCTCCATCCTGGCTCTGGTTGACCGGGCGCATGTTCAGTTATTCGATGCTGTGCGGCTAATCAATGGGAACGGATTGTTCTCAGGTTCATCAGACGCCAGGCGGGTGAGCTGGGATGTGAGGCACGCTGTGCGTCCGCCCCGGAGCGCGGAAAACTTGCTCCTGATCGATACGCTGGGTTTCCCGCCGGAAGGCGACCAAAGCGCGGCGCGCCTGATCGCCACTGCCAGTAGGCAAGGATGGCAGCAGATAATTGCCTATAACTGGCAGGGAGGGCGTTTTGCGGCCAGCGGATTGGGCTCTGAAAGCCAGGGACTGCGCCTGGACCTCTATGGAGACGTGGGCGATTACGCCGCCTCCGGCTTGGATGGTGCTGAAGTGCATATCCACGGTGATGGGCAGGACCAGCTTGGACAGATTCTAAAGACGGGCAAGCTGGTGGTTCATGGTGATGTCGGGCAGACCTTCCTGTATGGGGCCAAGGGCGGGGAGATCTATGTGCGCGGTTCTGCCGCCGGCAGGCCATTGATCAATGCTGTAGGCAGGCCGCGTGCTGTGATCAATGGTACCTGCCTGGACTACCTGGCGGAGTCTTTTATGGCGGGCGATCCTCTTAACGGGGGCGGCTTCGTGATCTTGAATGGGGTAACTTTCGACCTCGATGGCAACCTGTCCGAATTGCCCAACCCGTATCCGGGTGGTAACCTGTTCTCCCTGGCCTCCGGTGGTGCGATCTATGTCAGAGATCCTGATCACCATGTTTCGGCTGAGCAGCTCAACGGCGGTAGATTTACCGAGCTAACTGAGAAAGATTGGGAGTTGATTGAGCCGTATTTACGAGAGAATGAGCGCTTGTTCGAGATCAGGCTGCGGGATTTGCTAACTGTGGGTGGGGAAGCTCGCGCCCCGTGGCAGGTTTATCGCAAAGTGACAGTGGCTGATTCAGGCGTGCTGAAGGAGAGCCATAACCGGTAGGCACTCACGCCTCGCTCTCCGCAGGGAGCGGCAGGCGCTCCTTACCGTACCAATCCCGCACTGTATTCAACAGCAGACGCTTGAGGATCTCGTAAAAGGATATTCCATACAGGTCGAGGATCACCGAGAGGGCCATATCCAGCTCTTTGGGTCCAAAGGCGGGATTGCAGTTGGAGTCAATGAAGAAGTAGCGCCCGGATTGATCCAGGCGGATATCAAACTTGCCGTAGTCGTACATTTTGGTCACATCAAAGGCCTTTTTGACAAACTCTTTAAGCAGCGGGTCGTCAATCCTGACATACTGGAATACATCTTTGCCCTCTGCCAGCCACTGGTCCTCGAAAGTGGTGAATAAATACTTCTCCTCCGCCTCGTGGAACACCTTCTCTGCCAGGTAGACCTTCTTGATCATGCCCTCCAGCAAGATCGCTGTAATTTCTCGACCGGCGATAAATTCTTCCACCAGCACCGGTTGTTTGTACGTCTGGATCAGATAGCGCAGGCGTTCCCTGAGGTGCTTTTCTGTTTCAGAAACAGCCTCCCGGGTGATCTCCACCGAACCGTGGATGGCGTTTAGTTTTGAAATCAGTGGGAAGCGTAGCGTCGGGTCCAGGTAGTCCGTGGGTGAATTGAGCAGCTGGTAGCGCGGCACCGGCACGCCGTTTTGCTCCAGCAGCTTTTTGATTACGAACTTGTTGGTATCCAGCGAGAGTCCCAGGATATCGGCACCGGTGTAGGGCAGATCAAGCAGTTCCAACACGCCTGGGATTGCCGCTGCCAGGCTCTCGTCTCCTTTGACGGAGTCGCAGATATTGATCACCATTTCGGGCCTATCCCTGCGCAGACGCCTGGGCAACTCGGCGTTTCCCGGGTAGAGCAGCACGGTGATTCCCAGGGTCTCCAGGTACTGGCCGATCAATTCCGCATCCTTTTTGGCGTCCTTTTCGGTGATATATTGTGCTTCGGTGGGAAAATACTCGCGCTTGACATCGCTGAAGATGATCCCCACCGTCGTCGGCAGCTCGTATTCGTTTCCGTTTTTTCTGGCCTTGGGAGTTTTCTTCTGCATGTGCAGTCCTGATGCGATGTGGCCTGGGAGAAACTTCCCTGGATGGCAACCAGCCTCACCCGCCCCCAGCATTATAAGACATAAACATGATTTTCATCATGCCAGTATTGGGAATACTATTCCTTGTTGCTCTCAATATATTCACCTAAAATACTCTTTTAGTTTCTGTGAGATTGCTACTCACCCTGAATAATCTGGTCATCAACCCAGTGTAGCTGCAAGATAGGAGGCGTTCCCATGTCCAAAATTGATACGTTGGTGCAAGATTTTCTCGCACAGGAAAAGATCGCGGTCGTCGGCGTTTCAGATAAGCGCGAGACCGGCTGCAACCTGGCCTACCGCAAGTTCAAGGAAGCGGGGTATGCTGTCAGTGCGGTGAACCCGCGCCTGACCACCTTCGAAGGTGACCCGTGCTATCCGGATTTGCAATCCATGCCCGAGAAACCAGACGCAGTTTTTATTCTCACCAATCCCAAAGTCACCGAACAGGTGGTGCAGCAGTGTGTTGATCTCGGCATCCAGCGTGTCTGGATGCACTGCTTGATGGGTACCAAGCCTGGCCTGGCAGCCAGTATGACCAGCGTGTCGCAGGAGGCAGTCGCGCTGTGTCGCCAACATGGCATCACCGTGATACCTGGCACCTGCCCGAATCAATTCCTTAAGCCGGACTTTGGTCATACCCTGATGCGGGTAATGTTCCGCGCTTTTGGTTTTCACAGCGTGAATTGATGGCTATCTAAGAACGACCCGTAGGTTTGTGATCAAGTAACCTTGTTTCCCGAGAACCTGCTGGGCGATTTCTGCCCGAATTTGGAGATTTTGCCATGAAGAAAATCCTGGTCACTTACGCCTCCATGGCTGGTTCGACCGTTGAGGTCGCCCAGGTGGTAGGTGAGGAGCTTGCCAAGGGTGGTGTGCAGGTGGATGTGCTGGCGATCAATGAAGTCGCGGACATCGAAGCGTATGACGCTGTCGTAGTTGGCGCACCCATGATCATGGGCTGGCACCGCCATGCCTTGCGATTCCTGCGGGCTCACCGGCGTGCCTTCCAGCATATCCCCCTGGCGGTATTTGTCTTAGCAGTCAGCCTGACTCAAATTGGTGAGATGGACGTGGCAGGCGTGCCGGTTACCGTGGATGAAAAATTGCCCAGGCCGCCCGAGGTAGCAGGTCAGTTGAAGTTCAAAGAGCGCTATGCCAGGCTGGGGAACTACCTGCGCCCTATCCTCAGGGCTACCCACCCGGTCAAACCAGCCAGCATAGCGGTATTTGGCGGTCGCTTAGAATATGGTCGCTTGAAATGGTGGGCGGTATTGTTCGTTATGCTGGTTATTCAGGCCGCGGCTGGTGACC
>CP070639.1:1158804-1169153 GCA_020354045.1 Anaerolineales bacterium
GTTTCGCTGGCAGTGACGGTGGCTGAAGCACGCACCCCATTTACCGAATTGATCTGTGAAGCAGCCTCAAATCGCGTGGTGGGCTATGGGCTAGAGGAGGGTGTAGAGATGGGCCCGGTGATCAGCCGGGATAGCAAGCAGCGCATTGAACAGATGATCGGTCAGGGGATCGAGGCAGGCGCTACAGCATTGGTGGATGGGCGTGGGGCAACCATAAAAGACTTTGAAGGCGGCTATTTCACGCGCCCAACGGTTTTAGGGGATGTTCAGGCAGGCAGTGAAACCTGGAAGACCGAGATATTTGGACCTGTGCTGAGCATGATGCATGTGAATACCATTGAGGAAGCCATTACACTGGCTAACAGCCACGCGTATGGAAACCAGGCCTCCTTGTTCACTTCATCCGGGGCTGCGGCGCGCAAGTTCCGCCACGAAGTGAACGCCGGTAACGTGGGCATCAACATCGGGGTGGCCGCGCCGATGGCCTTCTTCCCCTTTAGCGGCTGGAAGGAATCTTTCTTCGGAATTATGCACGGTCAGGGCATGGACGCGGTCGAGTTTTTCACCCAAAAGAAAGTCGTTATCGAGCGCTGGCCGAAACAATGGTCGCGCAAATTCTAAGGGGAGCGCGCGACGAATAATGGCTTGCCTTAGCAAGGGCATCTTCACATCACAGCGCGGCAGCAGACCTTTACTGCGTCCATCTTGCTCATGGCTATGTATGGAAGACAAAAATCATGACCAGTTTCAACTCTCAGCAAACCACCTCAGGCCTGGATCATTATGGGCGCAGGCGCATCATCCAGGTATTGCTTACGCTGGCGATAGCCACAGCCGTGATCTTCATATCCGCCGGTCGCCTCACCTTCCTGTGGGGGTGGGCTTACCTGGGGTTGGCGCTGGTATCGCTGATTTTCGGTGCAATCTATGTCCTCAGGCACAACCCCCAGGCAATCAACGAGCGTGGACGCCCAGCCGAAAGTCAAAAGAGCTGGGATAAGACCCTCATGTCTGTGTATGCCTCGCTGTTTGTCGGCGTGTATGTCCTCTCTGGATTAGATATTCGCTTTAGTTGGTCGGTCGTGCCCTTCTGGCTGCACGGGGTTGGGGCTCTTGTGACACTGTTCTCTAGCGCCTTAACCTACGGAGCCATGGCGCACAACAAATTCCTCTCGCTATACGTTCAGGTTGCGCAAGAGCGCGGCCACCAGGTAGCGACTTCCGGGCCTTACCAGTACGTGCGCCACCCAATGTACCTTAGCCTGGTGCTGAGCTGGCCCGCGTTGGCGCTTTTGCTGGGTTCCTATTGGGCACTGCTTCCCGCTTTGCTGGCCTCTGGGATCATCGTGGTGCGTACAGTCTTTGAAGACCGTACTCTGCTGGAAGAGTTGCCCGGTTATTCGGATTACGCCCGGCAGGTGCGCTATCGCTTGATACCAGGCCTCTGGTAAAAACTCCTTTTGTGTGAATAAACAGGTGAGGGGGTTCTTTCATTCGTTTTGCCCTGCTCATCGTGGGACAGGTAAGATTATCTTGTGTAAATCCATCTATATCCTTGGAGGAACAAATGGATCTAAAAACAATCCGGGCTGAGAAGGATGCTTTTTTCGCCCATCATCCGCAAAGCCCGCTGACACGTGAACAGAAGAAAATCTTCCAGGCTCTGGAGTATTTCCCTGAAGCGCCTGAGCTCAAGCTGGAGGTGACCGTGGAGCATTTTCCAGAAAAGCAGGTGGTTCATTTCCAGACATCAACGGGCGATATCCAGACCTACCAGCGCTATGGAAGATTCCACTTCCAGGTCGATGGGCAAGAAGCCGAGTTGACGATCTATGCCGACCAGCACGGTTTCTTCCTGCCGTTCGTGGACAGCCTGGCGGGCATGCAGACCTACCCAGCTGGCAGGTATCTAGAGCCAACCCTGTTACCAGACGGCAAGTTTCTGGTAGATTTCAACCTGGCTTACAACCCCTATTGCGCCTATAACGATAGCTGGTCTTGCCCGCTGACGCCGCCCGAAAACCGTTTGAAGGTAGCTATCCGGGCAGGCGAGAAAATATTTACCCACGAGAACAAACAGGAGTTGACCTGATGTCTAAACCAATCCATGTAAATGATGATGAATTCGAAGAAAAAGTGCTGCAGTCGGAGCTGCCGGTGATTGTCGATTTTTGGGCGCCCTGGTGCGGGCCTTGCCGCATGATCGCGCCCGTGTTGGACGAAATCGCCTCAGAATACGCCGGGAAGCTGCGGGTTGCCAAGGTCAACACGGACGAAAACCCGGAATGGATGATGCATTACGGGATCATGGGTATCCCCACCCTGCTGTTTATCTCCGATGGACAGGTGGTCGACCGGCAGGTAGGCGCTGTACCCCGCCCTGCACTCAAGTCCAGGGCAGCCGCGCTGCTGGCTCATACTGGATCTGTGCTGGCCTGAAGCTAGCTCCCGTGAAGGCACTCGCAAGACCTATGCACGTCCATCGTGGGGAGGTGCGCCCGGGGGTCAAACCAGGTTTGCCTCTCTCAAATCTTTGGTTGGTTTGAACGAGATTTCGGCGGTCGCGAGCGCATGCTCACTTTTGACCGCTGTCATCTTCCCGATGACCACAGCAGGGCTTTCGTGAAAAAAAGCCCGGGCATCGGTGCGGGTTAAATTCACGCCCTATAACTGGAGCTTGAACTCAGTCTGAACATCGCTTGCGAATATCCCTCCTGGGCAATTGATACTAGTACGTTCCTTTTTCTTTCTCTCTGCCTGTATTAGAGAGATACAAGCCAATAGCCTGCAGGCTTCCGCAAAATCACAATTGAGTGGTTTAATTGCAGGCATGCACACACCATCAAACCCACGGACAAACCCGCTGGCAGGCATGGCTCAATTCCGCAGATTGCTGGCATTTGTGCGCCCTTACCGGAGTCGCCTGATGCTGGCGCTGATCTCCATCGTGGCTGGCAGTGCATTAGGGCTGGCAGGGCCATACACTTTGCAATTCCTGATCGACGCCGTCTTTCAGCGCAATGATCGCCAGCTGCTCAACCGCATCACGCTCATCCTGATTGCCATCTTTGCTACTCAAAGCTTGATTTACCTGGTGCGCGCCTACTTGCTGGCCTTTATCGGAGAGCGGGTGATGGCCGACCTGCGCCTGAGACTGTTTGAGCACCTGCAGGGTTTATCACTCTCTTTTTTCAACGAGCGGCGCACTGGCGAGCTGGTCAGCCGGCTCACCAACGATGTCTCCACCGTGCGTGCCGTGGTGACTAGTGACATCTCCACCGCGCTGTCGCAAACCCTGACCTTTTTCGGTGCGCTGGCGATCATCATCATCACTGATTGGCGCCTGACCCTGTTCATGTTTGCGCTGATACCGATCGTGATGGGCATTGCTATCTACTTTGGGCGCCGTCTGCGGGCGTTGTCCTCTTCTGTTCAGGATCAACTGGCGAATGCCACCACCGTGCTGGAAGAATCGATCGGTGGGGTGCGGGTAGTGAAGTCCTTCACTCGCGAGCACTATGAAATCGGGCGCTTCACCGAGAGCATCGAGCGCACCTTTGCGCTGGCTATGAAGCGCATCCGCCTGTCTGCTGCCTTTGGCCCCTCGGTCTCTTTCCTGGGGTTTGCCACCGTAGTATCCATCTTCTGGTTTGGTGGGCAAGAGGTGCTGGCGGGGCGCCTGACCGCCGGGCAACTGTTCATGTTCCTGGTGCTCACCCTGACCATCGCTGGATCGATCGGGCAGTTCTCCGGTCTATGGACTGGATTGCAAGAAGCCCTCGGCGCCACCAAGCGCCTGTTTGAAATCCTGGACACGCAATCGGATATTGAAGAACAGCCTGAGGCGCAGCACCTACCATCCGTGGAAGGCCGGATTCGCTTTGAGCGTGTCTCTTTCGCCTACCGAGACGACCCAGATACATTCATACTGAGCGATATCGACCTGGACATCCAGCCAGGCGAGGTGTTGGCGCTGGTAGGACCAAGCGGAGCTGGCAAGACCACCCTGGTCAACCTGATCCCGCGTTTCTTCGACCCAACCCGGGGACGGGTCCTGATCGATGGACATGATTTAAGGGGAGTTCAGTTGTTGAGCCTGCGCCAGCAGATCGGCATCGTACCCCAAGAGACGCTGCTGTTTGGCGGCAGTGTGCGCGAGAACATCCTGTATGGACGCTTAGATGCCAGCCAAGCCGAGTTAGTGGCTGCGGCTGAGGCTGCCAATGCCCATGAGTTTATCCTGGGACTGTCAAAAGGTTATGATACGCTGGTCGGTGAACGGGGCGTGAAATTGAGCGGCGGGCAGCGCCAGCGCATTGCTATCGCCAGGGCAATCCTGAAAGACCCGCGCATTCTTTTGCTGGACGAAGCCACCTCCTCCCTGGACAGCGAAAGCGAAGGCCTGGTGCAGGAAGCCCTGGAACGCTTAATGCATAACCGCACCAGCATCGTGATTGCCCATCGCCTGTCAACCATCCAGAATGCCGACCGGGTCGCAGTACTGGAAGATGGGCGCCTGGTAGAGCTGGGCACGCACACCGATCTGTTAGAGATCGACGGTCTTTACGCCCGGCTGCACCGCATGCAGTTCAACATGCACACCCAGCCGGAGCCGGAAACCAGTGATGAAGTTGAGATCTCGGAAACCGCCAGGTCCAGACGGCGTTCCCTCGATCTGCTCTCGCGACTGGCTGGCGAATAGGCCCTTAAACGCACAATACTTATGAACCTGGTCACCCTTAACAATCTGACCATAAAGCTTGCCGGGCGGGAGATCTTCCGCACGTTATCCTGGGCGATTAAGCAAAACGACCGGGTGGGATTGATTGGCCCCAATGGCGCCGGTAAATCGACCCTTTTTAAAGTGCTGGTCGGAGAAGTTTCACCTGACGCTGGCACGATCACGCGCTACCCGCACTTCAGCCTGGGATACCTGCCCCAGCAGCTGAGCTTCGAGACCGGGCGCAGCTTGCTGGATATCGCCCTGGAGATGCCCTCTAAGCTAGCGCAGGTGGAGCAGCAGCTCAAGCAGATCGAAGAGCAGCTGGAAAAGCCCGAGGTCTACGGTGACCCTGAGAAGCTTGCCCGGCTGCTTGACCGCCAAAGCCGGGTCTTGGTCGATTATGAGATCCTGGAAATCGCCCGTTTTGAAAACCGGATCGAGGGGCTGCTGAGCGACCTGGGCTTCACGACCGACGATTACGCCATTCCAACTGAGGGGTTGAGTGGGGGACAGAAGAAAATGCTGGCGCTGGCAAAACTGGCTCTGGAGAAACCAGACCTGCTGCTGCTGGACGAACCGGACAACCACCTGGACCTGCGCGGCAAAGGCTACCTGGAAAAATTCGTGCGTAACTACCCGGGTGCAGTGGTGATTGTCTCTCATGACCGCTACCTGCTGGATGAGATTGCCACCCAGATCGCCGAACTGGAAAATGGGCAGCTCACGATCTATAAGGGCAACTACACGGCCTATAAAACGGAACGCGAAATCCGTCGCCTGCGCCAGCAGCAGCTATACAGCGCCCAGCAAAAAGAGATCGCCCGCATTGAAGCTGCCATCAAGCGCTTCGAACAGTGGGCGCGCATCGTGGTCGATGAGCGCCACATCCGGCAGGCGCGCCACCGGCGCAAAATGCTGGAGCGGATGGAAGCGGATGGTGAAATCATTCAAAAAGTTACCGAGCAGCGGGTGATGGATATTCGCATTGAGGGCTGGCGGGGCAGCACCAAGGCCATCGAGCTACTTGACCTGGGCATGCGCTTTGACACCCTGCCGCTCTTCCAGCACCTCAACCTGGTAATCTACCATGGCGATCGAGTGGGTCTGGTGGGCCCCAACGGCGCGGGCAAATCGGTGCTGTTTCGAGTCATCCGCCAGGAATTACACCCTCAAGAGGGTGAAATCAGGCTCGGTCCGAGCACCCGGCTTGGCTACTATGCCCAGGAGCACCAATCGCTGGATGGCTGGTGGGAGCGCACTCCTATGGAATATGTGCGCCATGCCCGGCCGATGTCTGAAAATGCTGCTGTAGCACAGTTGATTAAATTTGCCTTCGTATACGAGCAGGTGCGCCTGCCCATCCACACGCTGAGTGGTGGTGAGCGCAGTCGTCTGCAGCTGTTGAACATCATGTTGAACCAGCCAAACTGCCTGCTGCTGGATGAACCAACCAACAACCTGGATATCAGATCCATGGAAGTGCTGGAACAGGCCCTGGATGAGTTCGAAGGAGCGCTTGTGATCATTTCCCACGACCGCTATTTCCTGGACCAAACGGTGGAAAGGGTGATTGAACTGGAGAGCGGTCAGCTGACCAGTTTTTCAGGGGGTTACACGGATTATATTTTCAATAAATCAACGTAAGCTATTTTGCTTTCACATCAACAAAGAGGCAATCCCCAGGAAGAAGAGAAAACCAAACGTGTCCGTAAAACCGGTCACGAAGGCAGCCGAGGCCAGCGCTGGATCGACTTTCATCTTCTGCAATCCCAGGGGGATCAGCACCCCTGTAGCCGCCGCCATTAAGAAGTTGAGAATCATCGCCAACAGAACCGCAACTGCGATGCGCCAGTCACCCTTCCAGATATACACCACCAGCCCGGTGCCCAGACCGATGACAACCCCATTTACCAGCGCGATGCGCAGTTCCCTGGTCAATGAGCGCATGACATCCCGCGGCCCGACTTCTCCCAGGGCAATACCGCGCACGATCACCGTGGCTGTCTGGCTGCCAGCATTCCCACCCTCCCCCGACACCACCGGCAGGAAAACCGCTAAAGCGACCATGCCAGCAATCACCGCCTCAAAGGCATCCACGACCGAAATAGCGATGAAGAGCGTCACGATGTTGATAGCCAGCCAGGGCAACCGTTTGAGGATCGACTGGCGGGCGGGATCAAATGCCCGCTCCTCGCCTGTGATACCCACCATGAGATACATGTCCTCGGTAGCTTCGTCTTCAGCGACTTCAATCAAGTCATCCGCTGTGATGACGCCCACGAAACGCCCGATCTCATCAACAACTGGCAAAGCCAGGTAGCCATACTTGGAAAGGACCAGTGCACATTCTTCCTGGTCGGTAGTGACTATGACCGAGACAACATCGGTCCACATCAGGTCTGCAATTCGCGTCTCGACCGGTGCGGTGACCAGCTCTCGCAAACCGATCACGCCCAGTAATTTTTCCTGCTCATCGATGACGAAAAGATAGTAGGTGCTATCAGACCTTGGTCCAACGCGGCGTAATTCGGTCAGGGCATCGTTCGCTGTCCACCCGGGGCGTAAGGTGATCACGGCCCGCGTCATCAAGCCACCTGCGGTATCATCCGGGTAGCGCAGCAGCGGGATGACATCCTTCGGCTCTTCCATTTCCCGCAAGGTTGCAGAAACTTTTTCCGCGGGCAGGTCACCCAGGATATCGGCGGCCTCGTCGTCCTCCATCTCGTCCAAGATATCTGCCAGTTGGGCAGAGGAGAGCAATTCAGCCAGCGCCGCGGCTTCCTGATTCTCCATTTCTTCCAGCATGTCGGCTGAATCGGCCGGATCCAGATGCGCAAACAGGGCCAGCTGATCGGGTGAATCCAGCACCTCAACCAGGTCAGCCTGGTCCGCAGGGCTCAAAGCCTCGATAATGGCGATCGCCTTGTTCAGGTCATCGCGTTCAAGGGAAATACGCAGCTCAGCCAATACTTCGTCTAATGCTTCTGGTTTCATACCTTTATCTCCTGTGATGTTTGCCCGGTGATTGTCAAGTTTTGATATCATACCAGCATTCTAACGTGTGGAACTCTTGCCAGTGCGCCGTGGCAGCAGGCGTATCACCAATGGGTGCAGCCACCACAGGTAAACCGGCACACCCAGGAGCAGCGCGGTGCCCAGGTACAGCCAACCGGTATGGAGAACAGTAAGTTGGCTGGCAGCGCCGAGAATCTGCTGGCTTGAGCTGGCGATGAGCCAGACACTCTCCAGGTCCCACAAACCATGCAGCCAGATCAGCCCCAAGATACCCCCAGCCCGCCAGCGGAACAGCGCAAAATATAAACCGATGAAGAAACTGACCAGGCCCATCAGAAGGCCTTGCCCAAAAATGTGCCACAAGGCAAAACCCAGGCTGGAGCCCCAGATCGCCCAGCGCGTGCCGAGCCAGTCTTCCAGAGCATGGTACACCAGGCCGCGGTAAAGCAATTCCTCTACCAGCCCAACCAGCCCGATGTAAAACAAGATATCTCCCAGCAGACGCGGCAGGCTTGTTTGCGGTGGAGAGATCTCCCAATCTATCGCCAGGATGATCAGCAGCCGTCCAAGCAGGACGGCTAGCCCACATAAAAGGCTCAACCACAGGCCATTCCGATTTAAGCCTAACAGGCTCAGGCTCCAGCGGCGTAAACCGATATACAACGTGCCCGCCAACACGTAGACATAGGTGAGAGCCTGCCACAACAGCTCTGCCGTTCCCTCCAGGTTGGGCCAAACCCACAGGTAAGCCGGGATGGCTGGCATGAACATCAGGCCAACCTCCAGCAGAGCTGCCATACCGGGCTGTAAAGGTTTTCTCACATAAGCCTCACTTCATTAGCCCTGAATTAACAGGTTGGGATATGAGCGGGGTGCTGGTTTCAGCTTGTGCCTATGCGTTTTTTGTAGAACAAATGCCTTACAGCTCTAAGACTCAGCAAGGATATGCTATGATTATAAAGTATCCGTATCTTGTTCTTAACAACCTTTTTTACTATCAGAAACAGGGCTATTCAGAAATGCAGACAATGTGGAAATCACTGCTGCGCAAATTTATCATCGAATTGATCTTGTATGCAATGCTCGTGGTAGTCTACTTCCTTTTGGTTTTGAGATACCTGGGAGACTGGCTTACATCTTTTTTCAGTGAAAAGCCGGTCATCTATGCTGTGATCGCCCTGGTGCTGATTGTTGCTCAAGGATTCACTCTGGAGGCAATCACCTCCTTCCTGATTGAGCGATTAAACCTGGAGCGTTTTGAGTAGCGAGTGTCGGGGTAAACCATGGAATTCTCCATCTCGGGTGTAACGGTTAACCCACTCATCCTGGCAGGTATTGGATTCCTGGTGGGCATCCTGGGAGGATTCTTCGGAGTGGGTGGTGGTTTCATCGCTGGTCCGCTTATGTTTTGGTCTGGCGTGCCCATGAATTTTGTCATCGGCACCGACCTCGCCCACATGACCGGCAAATCCATCGTGGCTGCCAAGCGACACCGGGCCTTAGGACAGGTAGATCTGAAGTTAGGTCTCCTCATGGTTGTGGGGACAGTGGTTGGAATAGAAATTGGAGCCAGAGTAATAGAAGCCCTTGAGGCCGTGGGTGAAGTTGACCGGGTGATCGGGATCGCATATATTTTCATCTTAACAGGCATCAGCGTCTTTACTGGAGTGGAAAGTATACGCGCCATCCGTATGATCAACACAGAGCGTATGGACGTAAAAGATGTGCTTGGGTTCCATGGTATTACCCGGCAGATGCAGAGAATTAAAATACGTCCGCTGATCGCCTTACCTGGCTCTGGCATCGAATCGGTCTCATTATGGACCGTGATAGGTGTGGGACTGGTAACAGGGTTGCTGGCAGGTTCTCTCGGAGTAGGGGGCGGCTTTATTCGCATGCCAATGTTAATTTATCTGTTAGGCGTGCCCACCCACGTCGCCGTGGGAACCGATCTATTTGAAATTGTGATTTCGGCGGGTTACGGAACGCTGACCCATGCCTTAAAAGGCAACGTGGATGTGCTCATGGCACTGGTCATGCATACCGGAGCTGCTATTGGTGCCCAAGTAGGTGCTGTCTCCACGCGTTATTTTAGCGGGCCGCGCATCCGCCTGTTGTTCTCCATCTTGCCTCTCATTGGGGCCGCGGCAGTCCTCCTCCGCCTGCTTGGATTTGAGACTGCTTTGCCATGAACCAAAAGGTCTTTAACCATATCCTGATTGGGTTAAAAGAACTGCCAGCTGCCGAGCCATTGGTGCGCTTTGCTGGCTTCTTTGCCCGTCAGCTGGGCGCCAAACTTACATTTCTGATGGTTATTACCAATGAACGCGAACGACGTGCTGCAGATGGGACCCTGGACCTGGTGCGAGAAATGCTGCGCGATACAATCGTTGAGAAAAAGGTACTTCTCGGTCCCAAGCCAACCCAGGCAATGCTGCATGAACTGGAGAGCGGAGACTATGACCTGCTGGCAGTGAGCAAGGTGGGCAGGAATCTCTTATCAACCCTGTCGCTCAGACCCAAGTCCGAGGTTGTGCCGCAACCACCTAAATATTCCTTGCTGGTTATACCAGCAGCGCGCGCCAGACTGCAAAAGATGCTGATCTGCACA
>CP070639.1:1169253-1179409 GCA_020354045.1 Anaerolineales bacterium
GTGACCATTGATACTGCCAATGGGTCAAATTTTTCTCAAAAGGAGTAGGACAAAATGGAATATCGTTCTCTAGGGAGATCGGGGTTGAAGGTATCCGCCCTGTCATTTGGCGCTTGGGTTACCTTTGGCGACCAGGTGGGGGAAGATCCAGCTTATGCCTGTATGCAGGCCGCTTACGATGCTGGAGTGAATTTTTTCGACAACGCCGAGGCTTATGCCAGCGGTCAGGCGGAGATCATGATGGGGAATATCGTCCGCAAAGCCGGCTGGAAGCGCTCTGACCTGGTGGTATCGACCAAGATATTCTGGGGCGGCGATGGTCCTAACGATCAAGGACTTTCCTTCAAACACATCATTGAAGGCGCGCATGCTGCCTTGCAGCGCTTGCAGATGGAGTATGTTGACCTAATCTTCTGCCATCGCCCTGATTTGCACACCCCCATCGAGGAAACCGTCTGGGCGATGAACCAGGTCATCCGGCAGGGTAAGGCCTTTTATTGGGGCACCAGTGAATGGAGCGCCGCTCAGATCATGGCAGCCCACAGTATCGCTCGCCGCGAGCACCTTATCCCGCCCCTGATGGAACAGCCTCAGTATCACATGTTTCACCGTGAGCGTGTCGAGCGCGAATACGCACCCCTTTATCGCCAGATCGGTCTGGGCACCACCATCTGGAGCCCGCTGGCAAGCGGGCTATTGACCGGTAAATATAATCAGGGCATACCCTCTGGGACGCGTGCTACCCTGCAAGACTATGAATGGCTCAAAGAGCGTTTCGAAAGCGCAGAGGCAAAAAAGCAGATCGAGAAAGTTGGCCAGATGATCCCCATCGCCAAAGAACTCGGTTGCAGCATGGCACAACTTGCCATCGCCTGGTGCTTGAAAAACCCCCATGTCAGCACCGTCATAACTGGTGCCTCCCGCCCCGAACAGGTGGTTGAGAATATGGCAGCTTTAGAAGTGCTCCCCCGGCTGGATCAGGAGGTCATGGACCGTCTCGATGCCATCCTGGATAACAAACCCAAAGCGGAGAGCGATTTCCGCGACTGACCTGTTTCGATACGATCACTTCCAGGCGAACAGGCGCAGAATCGCCTGCATGGCAGCGTGGTGGATCATCGCCCACACCACGCCGCGGTCGTTCTGCACCTGCCATCCCAGGCCGAACCCATAGAGAAAGGTGACCAGCAGCCCATTAAAAAAGGAAAAAACACCATGAGCAACTTTGAAATTCTTCCATTTCCACCCGAGAGGCGAGTCGTGGTGGATTCTGGCTATCTCGCTGCACACAGGCACCTTATTTATGGCTTCCTCGAAGTGGATATCACCCAGGCGCGCCAAATCCTCCGGGATAGATCAGACCAAGAAGGAAACAGGCTATCATTTACTGCTTTTCTGGTCGCCAGCCTCGCTCGGGCTATAAAATCCATCCCCAAGGTTCAGGCCTATCGCGATTGGCGTGGTCGCTTGGTAGTCTTTCACGATGTAGATGTCGTTACCATGATCGAGCCTGAGCCAGGCGCGGTGGCTATCCCGCACATCATCCGTAATGCTGAAAACAAATCTGTGAGCGAGATCACTGCCGAGATACGCCATGTCCAGTCTAACCCAAATGCTAGCGAGCAACGCGGTTCGTTATATAAACTGGGCATACGTGCCCCGCGTCCACTCCGATTGCTCTTCTTCAAGCTGGTGAAAAAGAATCCCCATTGGATGAAGCGCTATCAAGGCACGGTTGTGATCACTTCCGTCGGTATGTTCGGCAAAGGCGGGGGCTGGGGGCTGGCTTTTCTCCCCGTTCACACCTTGGGTTTTACCATCGGAGGCATCGCCCAAAAACCCGGCGTGAATGAAGGCAAGATCAGCATCCGTGAGTATTTAAACCTGACCATTTCCTTCGATCATGATATCGTCGATGGCGCCCCAGCTGCCAGGTTTGCCAAAAAATTCGTCGATCTCCTCGAAAACGCCAGCGCTCTCACAGAAGTCCACTAGATATTTATCTGGTATTATGGAGAGAATTTGTTGGGTATCCAGTTATCGCCAGGCCGAAGGAGGATAGAACTGTGAGTGCAGATAAACGCGCAGACAAACACCTAGAAGTTATTGGCCCGGCAGAGTTGTACGAACGCGACAAAGTCCCCAGCATGTTTTTGCCCCTCGCCTTATTTTTTCTTGAACATTTACCTATCGCACAAGGTGCTGCAGTTTTAGATGTCGCCTGCGGTACCGGGATTGTCGCTCGCTTGATTTCCGAACACATTGGGAATAAAGGGTCTGTCGTGGGAGTGGACATCAGCCCAGATATGATCACGGTAGCCCACAAACAAACGCCGCCTGGCGCACCGCTAACCTGGCATATCGGCAATGTGACGACCATGCCCTTCCTAGCTGACAACACCTTTGATTGGGTGGTTTGCCAGCAGGGTTTTCAATTTTTTCAAGACAAACCTGCTGCACTTCGTGAGATGTATCGGGTATTAAAACCGGGTGGCAGGTTGGCGATGATTATTTGGCGGTCTGTCAGCGAGGAAAGCCAGCCTTATCAATGGGCAAAAGTTGAAGCGCTTAAGAAACATGTGAGCGTTGATGCCGGGGAAAACCAACGCTCGCTGGTTCCATTTTACGATGGATCTGAAGATGATTTACAAATGCTTCTGTCAAAAGCTGGGTTTAATGCCATAAATATTCATAACGGTTTCTTCGAAATGAGGCGTGGAACCCCGGAAGAGTTCATCACAGAAGAAGATTATGCCCGTCTGGAGCCATTAATTCGCACAGCGGTGGTGTCAGATATCCGCGAGGCCATGCAGCCTTTTCAAACCAAGGGTGGGACTTTAGTTCCCTATGGATTTCATATCGCACAGGGTAATAAGTAATTAGGTCTTCACTTGAAACCCGAAGCTACTTGAATGGTGTTTTCAGGTCTGACTTGCGTCCTATATTCCCAGTTTGAGACTTACTTTTTCGCTCCAGGGTCATTAACCTGGCGTAATCCTAATCCCTGCCAGTAAAAATACCTGCTGTCCCAACTGAGATCACAAGATACCCTGTGTGTTTAGCGCACCAGGGACTGCTGTTGGTAACAAGGCAGTATCCAACCACACCTTATTTCCGATGTCCATCCCCACCTGGTCCGCCGCCGCAATCGCCTCAGCATCCCGCACTGAGCCCCCCGGAGCGATAAAGGCCGTCATGCCAGCTTTGGCAGCTTCATCCACTGAGTCTGGAAAGCGGAAAAAGGCATCCGAGGCTATGACCGCAGCGCGCCTATTTTTCCCCAGCGCGTTGTGCCGCAATGCGTACGCAGTCCACCTGGTTTGGCTGCCCTCCGCCGATACCCACTGTGGCCTCCTCGGGCGCGAACACGATTGCGTTTGATTTGACATGCTGGCAGGCTTTCCAGGCAAACTTCAACGACCGCCATTCCTCTTCGGTTGGTTGGCGCTCAGATAACACCTGCCAGTCAATATCGGCCGGGGCACCCAGATCTAAGCTCTGGCGTAAAACACCCAGGTGGATGGATCATAGTTCATAACCTGCTTTCTGCTCGCTTTCTGGAATTGCCAGTAAGCGCAGGTTCTTTTGCCTGCTGAACTGCTCAAGCGCCTCCGCTGTGAAATCCGACGCAGAAATACACTCCACAAACTGCCCAGCATGTACTTGCCAGGTGCGGTGTTTTGACGCGCCCATCCAGGGTTTCCGGCGAGCCAGTGTACTCAGCTACCTCCAGGGCTGCGATTCCCGCCTGGCGCAGGGCGCGTGCCGTGCCGCCGCTGGCAAGCAGCTCCCAGCCCAGATCGGCTAAGCCACCTCCCAACTCAACTAGGCCGCGTTTATCAGAGAGGGAAAGCAACCCAGTCGGCATGCAGACCCCTATTTTGTTCAATAGTGAGTACGAGCTGCCCTTACAAGCAGCATTCAATCTGCCGTTTAATCTTAATGATCGGGGGACAGGCGTGGCGATGTGAGCGAGTTGCGTATTTCCTTTGCCAGCCGGGTTGCTCTTATTGCGCTATCACCCGTGTATTGTTCTGCCTGCATGCAGGCTCTGATTTGTTCCTTGCCCAGGTACTGCAAGAAAATTGAGTCCACCTCGACCAGCGCGACCAGCGGGTTCCCTTGACCCTTTCCAACTGCCTGCCAGGCTACCAGAGCATGTTCGCGCAGCCGCGCATGCATCTCTTGCCGGTCCGCGCCTTGCTTGCCCAGATTCATAAGCAGGCGCTCAGTTGCCGCAAAGGGTCCATAGCGTTCCATGGTTCGCTGAAGAGCTCTCTCATCCACCTGTATGCCTGCGATAATCCGGTTAGCTACTTGCAGCAGCTCGTCCATAATCAAAAAACTTTCCGCCAGCAAACTGCGCCGGTTTGCTGAATCATCCAGCGTACGCTCAAGCAAAGCATGGGCCGCGTTATCCCAGGCGATGCGCGGCATTTGCGCCAGGGCACGCGCCAGCGAGTCGATCTTTTCTGCATTGATTGGGTTGCGCTTGAATGGCATCGCTGAGGAACCCACCTGCTGACTCCCAAACGGCTCACTTAGCTCACCAGCTAGCGGCGATTGCAGCAGCCGCAGGTCAAAAGCAAATTTGTATAGCGTGGCGCCCAACCCTGCCAGACCACTTAACAGGTGGTATTCCTGCAAGCGCGGGTATGTCTGGGTTGTGATGCTATAAAAATTCATATCCAGCTTTGCAGACAGGCGCATTTCGAACGCCTCGAGATTCTCAACGCCGATCAATTCCGCATACGATGCCCCGCTGCCAACTGCGCCTTTAAACCCTTTGCCGCGCATCCCTTCTCGAGCCTGCTCTAAAACCATCCAATCCGTTTGCAGATCCTGGGCATAACACGCTAGGCGGTAACCCAGGGTGGTAGGTTCAGCTGGCTGCAGATGCGTGAATGCCATCACGGGTGTCGCAGCCCAACGCTCAATCTGCTTGCAGAAATTCCCCAGCAGCTGGCGCAGCCTGTTTAGCACCAGGTCAAGCGAAGCTTTGATCCGCAATGCATCTGCATTGTCTTCGATATCCACAGAGGTGGCACCCAGATGCAAGATACCTCCAGCCTCGCCACTCTGCTCTGCGAACACCTGCAGCTCCGCCATCAGGTCATGGTGAATCTGGGCTTCGATCTCCAGAGAGCGGTTCATATCCACACTCTCGATATGTCTGTGTAGTGCATCGATCTTTTCCGTGCTAATTAGGCCATACTCTGCCTGAACCTCAGCCAGGGCAACCCAGATATGCCGCCACAAACGCCTTTTGTGGACTTCAGACCACAGCCTGCGCATCTCGGTTGAGCCATAACGCCATGTCATCGGCGAAAGGTAGGTTTCATAATCGTAAGTCATATCTGCTGTCCGCTAAATTTGATAAAAAGAGCGTTTTCTAAATGCCTAAGCGCACCACCCAGGCAGTGTAACTATTATAGTACGTAGCTGAGTAAATCAACCACGCGACTGCACAAAACCTAAGAGATTCGTTGGGTTGCAAGTTGAAAGATTTTATATTATATAATTCATGCAACAAACGGACGGGAGATACAATACTGGAAACGCGACATATTATCAGCCAGGAAGAAAACGAAGTTTCTAAACCTCAAACCACGCAGCTCCAAACAGGCAGCACTCTGGAAAATCGCTATCTGATCCAGGGAGTGCTGGGTATAGGAGGCATGGGCGCGGTCTACCGCGCTCGAGATCTGCATTTCCCAAACGTCGTCAAGTTGGTTGCTGTTAAAGAGATGATTATCCAGGCACGTGACCCGATGGTTAGGGGCACGATTGTGCGCAATTTCGAGCGCGAAGCCAACCTTTTAGCTACTTTGGATCATCCCGCCATCCCGCGTATCTACGACTATTTTACCCACAATGAACGTTCTTACCTGGTTTTAGAATACATTAATGGCAAGGACCTTGAAGCAGTCCTGCAAGAATCTGAAGATTTCTTTGCTGAACAGAAAGTGATCCAGTGGTCCATTGAGCTATGTGATGTGTTGGCTTTTTTGCACAACCACAATCCGGAGCAAATCATTTTCCGGGACATGAAACCGTCCAATGTGATGATCAATGCTCATAACCATGTGGTCTTAATTGATTTTGGGATCGCCAAACCTTTTCAAGGCAACCAGAAAGGCACCATGATCGGCACAGAAGGCTACGCGCCACCTGAGCAATATCGCGGTGAGGCCACCCACCTGGTCGATATCTACGCCTTAGGCGCCACCTTGCATCATCTGCTGACCCGCCGTGACCCCCGCCTTGAGCCGCCATTTTCATTCGGTGAGCGCCTGATCCATGAGATAAATCCAAAAATTTCTCAGGACTTGGAGAGAGTGGTATACAAAGCCTTGCAGTACAATCCTGATGATCGTTATCAAAGCGCCCAGGAGATGAAAACTGCCTTGCTGGAAGCTGCCCATCGAACCGGTATGCTCTCCTCAGCCACGGCCGTCAGCCAGGTAGCCAAAGAAAAGACGGTCAAACCTATCTGGGAGTTTGCATGCCAGGACGAGATACGCGGCACCCCTTCGTATGATAGCGGAGTTCTTTTTGTAGGCTCCTATGATCATAATCTCTACGCATTGAATGCCAGGGAAGGAGATTGCTTCTGGAAATATTCTGCCGATGCGGGCATTGTCAGCACCCCAGTGGTTTTTGACAACAATATCTACTTTGGTTCAGAAGACCAGCGCTTGCATGTCGTATCAGTCCGATCAGGTCAGGTATATTGGACATATTATACAGATGGGCCGGTGCGCTCTTCTCCCCATATTGCCGAAGGCCATGTTTTCATTGGCTCCGATGACGCCCACCTGCATGCCGTTAACTCTTATACCGGTCGCCTAGCTTGGAAGATAGAGGCTGGTGCACCGGTGCGCTCTACGCCCCTGGTTCACGAGGAACTGGTGTATTTTGGATCAGAGGCGGGTGAGTTTTTATGCGCTGACTTCAAAGGTCACCTTAAATGGCGTTTTTCAGCCAAGCGCGCGATTACTGCCTCTCCGGTCATTTCAGACGGCATCTTGTATATTGGCTCGCTGGACTCCACCCTGTATGCACTGGATGCCAGAACCGGCTGGGTGATTTGGCGTTTTCGTCTGGGCAAGCCAACTATTTCGACACCAGTCATAATCGATGATATGATTATTACTGGCGCATCAGATGGTTTGATCTATGCGATTGACATAAAATCTGCCAAAGAAATCTGGACCTTTGGGACGGGACATCAAGTTACTGGTTCGCCTGTAATTTCACAGGAGTCAGTATACTGTGGCTCAGTGGATGGGCATCTGTACTGCCTAGATTACCAGTCCGGGCGTTTGCGCTGGAAATTCGAATCTAAAGGCCCCATTACCGGAACCCCTGTGGTTGCTAAAGGTATGGTATATATTGGTTCGACAGATCACCATCTATACGCGCTGCAGGCATAGCAACCAGTATATATCTACATCCCACGTGGGAGGTCATTGAATTGATGAAAATTGTTGAAAAGCTTTTCGGCAGGAATACGGAACAGAGTGAGTCAGATGTACCCACAAAGCCACTCCCTAAAATAGAACAGCACAGCTCTGATACCCATACATTTGAGCCTCCTCAGTTGATTGTTGGCTGCGGACAATCTGTTGGACGGCAACGCGATCACAATGAAGACGCCTTGTTTACGCTGGCGACCACATTTACGAGCGAATACAGTAATATCCCCTTCGGTCTCTTCCTGGTTGCAGATGGGATGGGTGGGCACCAGTACGGAGAGCTTGCAAGCGGCATCGCTATTCGCACGATGGCAACCTATCTCATCAACCAGCTTTATACGCCACTTTTGAGTATAAAGCCCGAGTCCCCACAAGAGTCGCTCCAGGAAATCATGCAGAAAGGCATTCAAGAGGCTCACCGTAGCATCATCCGCTCCACTCCGGGGGGTGGCACCACCATGACTGCTGCTCTCATCCTGGGGAGCCAGCTAACTATCGCCCATGTTGGTGATAGCCGCGCCTACTTGATCGGCCCCAATGGCAATATGGAAACCCTCACACGCGACCATTCCCTGGTGAATCGGCTGATTGAGTTAGGACAAATTACCACTGACGAGGCTGCCACGCACCCACAGCGTAATGTGCTTTATAGAGCCTTGGGCCAGGGTGAACCTGTCGAACCCGATGTTCGCACCACGCAATTGCCCAAATCAGGTTGCCTTTTATTGTGCTCAGATGGCCTATGGGGTGTAGTTCCTGATGCCGAGATCAACTCGATTGTCATGAACAACCCCCATCCGGAATCAGCCTGCAAAAAACTGGTTGATGCAGCCAATGCTGCTGGCGGGCCTGATAATATCACAGCCGTGCTCGTCCGTTTACCCAGTTGATCAAACCTGAATGGCCGTCTGTCCTGCTTGTCGACACGTGGAGAAGGAGGGGGAATTATTTTGCACTCATTGTGGGGCATATCTCGCTTCCGTTGAGGGTTCCTCATCAGAAGCCGATCTCCAGCCAGATCACTTGAATTTTAATTTTGATGCCGAGCAGCCTAAATCTGATGCCCAGGTTAAACCAAAATTCGATCCGTCCATCAGAGTAACCCTGCAGGTACTTTCCACTGGCGACCAACTACCTCTAAAAGGAAAGAGTGAGTTTACACTGGGCAGAATTAGCGGAACTCAGCCTATTCTTCCGGATATTGACCTGACTCCCTATCAAGCCTATGAAACAGGTGTCTCCCGTCTGCATGCCCTCCTCTTGCTTGATTTAGATAAAATTACCATCACAGATCTTGGATCTGCCAATGGCACTCGCATTAACGGCGATCGGGTCACAGCCCACGCTCCATATCCCCTTCAAGATGGGGACATCATTTCGCTGGGAAATTTTAAAGCGTGTATTTATATTCGCGATCTTTGAAACTTCAGATAAAATTGGAGGCATCTGTGGCCTATACAATCATCATACACATTCAAAATACAGATCCTGTCGTTGGTGAAGTGGAAGAGCTACCTTCCGCCTCAGATACTTTGATAGCCGTGCAGAATCCACGCTTACGAGACGGAAAAGATCTTCCCTACATCGAGGACAATGTCTTGTCAGTTCTCTGGCCTGTTGATAAGATAAATTTCATTGAAGTCTTGTCCACCAGGGATGAAGAAGAAATTATTGGCTTTGTGAGAGAATGAGAAAGCTCTTGGCATCTGAGTACTCTAACCATCTCGACCCGTCTCTGGCAACGTCGATATATTCGCCCGGTTGACCTGCCCCCCTTTGGGACACTGATGTCAGCCCCCAAAGATATTTGTTTCTATTCTGCTGAGACATAACAAACCACATTCATTAATAAAACGCTGATTAACTTGGGAGTAAGTGAGTATGGATAACCCCTTTAGAGGCCGCCGCATTCTGGCGGTAGATGATGAAGAGCGCATGGTGCGCTTTATTCGGCTAAACCTGGAACATGATGGCTTTCAGGTATTAGAGGCTTTTCGTGGCTCCCAGGCCATGGATCGCTTGCGCGGGGGCTTACCCGACCTAGTTTTGCTGGACGTGATGATGCCAGATATCGATGGTTTCGAGGTGTTACGCATGATCAGGGAGACTAGCTCAATTCCAGTGATCATGTTAACTGCCAAAGGCGAGGAAGAAGACCGCATTCGCGGCCTGGAGCTGGGAGCTGATGACTATATCACCAAACCCTTCAGCCCTCGTGAATTGGTCAGCCGGGTAAAAGCGGTGTTGCGCCGCACCGATATGAGCAGTGGCAGCAGCTCGGATCTGATCGTCGTCGACGATCGTCTCAAGATCGATTTCAATCGCCGCGAAGTCTGGGTTGAAGACGAATTGGTACAGTTGCGTCCTACCGAATATCGTTTGCTCTACCATCTGGTTCAAAACGCTGGTTGGGTTGTCACCCATGAGCAAATTCTGACCAAAGTTTGGGGATATGAATATCGCGATGAGCCCCATTATGTCCGCCTGTATATTAACTATCTACGCAAGAAACTGGAGCAAGATCCATCTAACCCGCAATATATACTCACCGAGCGCGGTGTAGGTTATCGTTTTGTAGACTTTCGTCGCCAGGCGCCAGGTGAAGCACCCCGTCTTGTCGAGAAATAATTCGTTTTTCCTACCAGCGGGCGGAGGCTAATGCTACCCACAGTTTGGGT
>CP070639.1:1179509-1189532 GCA_020354045.1 Anaerolineales bacterium
CGTCAGGAAAGCTTTTTTTTCTGGGTCCTGGCCCATCAGATCTAGAAAAGCTTCTACTTCAGATTCGAGCCGGCTACCGTCTTCCACAATATACCAGCGCACAGGCTGCAGGTTACTTTCGGCACGGCGAATTTTGCGGCGGATTTCATGGCGCTGCTTTTTGTCTATGGACCCCAGATAGGTTTCCCAATCTCCTGGGAGAGGGATAAAAGGGCAATGCTGGAGTCTATCCTGGGTGATTTGAAGCCCGTTTTGTTCTGCGGCGGCTTGTAATGCGAGTAAGGTAGGCGAATCTTCCAAAATATTGTACAAATCCAGCACATCCCAACTCGAAGCATCCTCACCATGAAGAAATTTCAAAGCTGCGGAGACAAAAGCTGATAAGTCCTCTGGCCTAGCGATGATATCCAGGTAATCCGCAATCTCAAAGCTCCCTAAAAGCATCAGGGCCTTTTCTCCCTGCTGATTTTTCGTGAGAAATAAGGGCGCAATCCCACGTAAAGCGCCATCCGCATTACGTCCTACCAGGATAAACAGGTCACCCTGCTCCCATTCCCCACCACCCAATGTGCTCCACCAGGTACGGAGGAATTCATGGCGCAAAAATGGCACATGACTTGCACTGTGACGAAGCAAGTCATTCCATTCAACCTCGAGCGCCTCGAATTCTTCGTATGTACGGATGGCTTTAATGTGCATAACCTCTCCCGCTGAGATATATAGACACAGCCAGAAACCCGACTGGTTCCGGTTTGGTCCTTCTCAGCATTTTACCAGTATAATGTCAGAAACAAGCGAAAGATAAAAAGTCAAAGAAAACAATTAGCAAAAACATAGACGCTATGGACCTGAATATATACCCTCTTGCCCGCCAAAACAACCAGGACGTACACGAGCTGGCTGGACTGCATGCCGCGGTCCCACCGCGACGGGCGGCGCGTGGGCGAGCTCAAGACCGCTTGATACTGCATTTTGCGTTAGAAGGCAACACACTGTTTTCTTCTGACCAGACCAAACAAATCCTGGAACAGCTGGCACAAACTTACTATAAAACGGCCGGCTCCGTCACAGCTGCCATGCGGACAGTAGCAGAGACGCTCAACCAGCAGCTTCTAGACCGCAACCTACGGGAGGCTGGCAGTGGGCGTCAATTTGTGGGCTTACTGAGCCTGGTGGTCTTACGCGATGAGCGGGCTTATCTGGCACAATCGGGTCCTGTACATGCCTATCTGATCAGCGCTGGTGAATTACAACATATCCACGATTCAGCACTGGCCGGGCGTGGCCTTGGCATCGGGCGAACCCCCCCTATTTATTACTCACAGGTTGCATTGGAAGCAGATAACATATTGTTGCTCTCCGCCCAAGCCCCTGCTGGCTGGAGCGAAGGAGCCTTACAAAGCCTGTTTGCACAGGGGCAGGATAACCTGCTCCAGCGCGTATTGGCGATCTCTGGGCCCGATCTGGAGGCTGCCCTGATCCATGTTCGCAGCGGACCGGGCAAAATCTACCAGCTCAAACCAAAAACCACCCCGGCAACTGCGGTGGTTCGAAGCCCGGCAATTGAGGAAACGATTGCCCCTGTGGCCAGAGAGGAGGCCATGGCAAGCAGCCTCTCCGAGCCGACTGGTTTGGCAGCAACGACCAGCCAACAAATCAGCCCGCGTGAGGGCGACATGCCTGAGCCCGAGCTTCAACCCGACGTCGTCGAATCACAGGAGGCGGGTGAACCCTACCAGCAAGAGCCTGTAGATCTGCCAACCAGGCTGGCTGCAACAGAGAGCGTTGCGACCACTGCAGCGCCCCCAGATCAACTCCGTCCTAAAGCAAACCCGCTATCTAAAGCCCTGGTAACGATGGGTGGGGCTATTCTGGCAACACTCAGCACGATTTCAAGCAGCCTGCGCAGCTTGATCCGGAGGATGCTGCCCGACGAGTCGCTCTTCACTATTCCGGGGCCAGTGATGGCTTTGATTGCTATTATGATCCCATTGGTGGTCGTGTCTGTGGCGACTGTAGTGTACTTCCGGCGCGGGCGCGCAGCCCAGTTTGATACTTATTATGCACAGGCCGTACAGGTGGCCGGGTATGCTCAAGCACAAGAGGATCCCCAGGCTCGCAAGGAGGCCTGGCAGGCGGTGATCTCTTATCTTGACCAGGCTGATCAATACCAAAATTCGCAAGATTCACAAAACCTGCGACTCAGCGCTCATCAGGCGATTGATACATTGGATTTGACTATACGCCTGGAATTCCAACCCGCGATTGTCAACGGTTTACCCGAGGAGACGATCATCAGCCGCATCACAGCCAGCGAGTCGGACTTGTATTTACTCGATGCTGCCAGCGGCAGCGTGCTGAGGGCATTTGCCGTAGCCCGGGGATATGAACTTGACCCGACCTACCAATGTGGACCAGACCTGGTGGGCAGCCAGAACATCGGACCCTTGATGGATATCGAATTGCTATCGAAAAGCAATACAGGCGAAGCAACCATCATAGGCATGGATGCCAATGGTTATACGCTCACGTGCCAACCGGGCAAGCCACCAGTGTTCACCCCCATGGCACCCCCCTCCACAGGCTGGGGTAAACCGCTGGCTTTCACCCTGAGTCTGGATGGTTTATACGTACTTGATCCACAGGTTAACGCCGTATGGATCTACTGGAACAACGATTTATCCCAGCAGCCACAGCTGTTTTTCGCCGAGGAAGTACCCCCAATGGCAGATGTGATCGATCTGGCAATTGATAAGAACGATCTGTTCCTGCTACATACCGATGGTCACATCACCCAATGCGCATACAGCGAGCTGGAAGTTTCTCCTACCCGCTGTAGTGACCCACTCCCTTACATTGATTCTCGACCCGGCCGGGAGGGGCAGATATTTACCAGCCTGCCATCTTTTAGCCAGATCATCTCTACGCAACCACCGGACCCTTCCCTGCTGATCTTAGAGCCTGAACAGCAGTCCCTCTATCTCTTCAGCCTGCGCCTGGCTTTCCAACGCCAATATCGCCCGAGTATTCAATCCAGCAGTGGTGTTCAACTCGAAGCGGCCCCACCGGCAACAGCCTTTGGCATCACACCGGATAAACGAATTGTTTTTATGGCTTTTGGAAACTTACTAAGTTATGCGGGCATGCCTTGAAATAGGCTTTCAGGGCTCTAGTGTATTGGTAGGCCAGGGGGTCAGGGTGACAGACATGGGGGTGGAAACTACAGAAGTCGGTTGGGTAGCTGCAGGCACAGCAGACCCATCTTCAACATCCCCTGGTAAAGATTGAGTTGACGAGAATACATCGGGAGCTGCTCCCGGCATAGTCGTCCCCCCTATCGCAGGAGTAAGCTGCCTAGCAAAAGTTGTAGAGGTTGGCATGATCTGGCGATCAGCACGATTGGACAACCAATAATACCCGCCTGCGGCCAAAGCACCGATAATTAGCAGGGCGAAAACGACCCCACAAGCAAGAGCCAACCGCCTCCTGGACTTTAACCAGTCCCTGAAAGAAGCCCAGCGATTACCACGAGCCTGTACAGGTAAGCGCATCGATAAGACTGTGATATTATCGTGACCGCCACGCTGGTTGGCTAATTCCACCAAGCTCTCCAACACCGCTTGATCACCCTGCCCTTTGAAAGCAGTTAATATCTCGGTATTGTTCACCAGATCTGTCAGCCCATCACTGCATAAAAAGATCAAATCACCAGGATGCAAATATAAGCCCTGGTTGGAAACGGCCTGCCCATCACTTTCGGCCGGGTTGAGCCGCAAACGAGTGTCGGGGACAACCTCTTGCCTGGAACCAAGATAGCGCCGGATGACATGTGCATTGGGGTGATTGTGAGCCTGTCCGGGCTTGATCGCACCATGATCGATTGCTTCCTGTATCCAGGTGTGGTCGGTTGTGAGCTGTTGGATCTTGTTCCCACGGATCAGATAAATGCGCGAATCCCCAACTGAAGCAATATACAAGCGTGAACCCACGACCAGTGCACAGGCACAAGTTGATCCCATGCCCCGGTAGGCAATATCCACTTCTGCCTTTTCACTAATCGACTGACCTGCTTGAACGATAGCCTGTATAAGCAGGTCAACTGGTTGGCTGACATCGCCACTTGCCACGACCTCGCTAATGGTCTCAACTGCCAGCTCAGCTGCGATCTCTCCCGCTTTGTGCCCACCAATGCCGTCAGCCATAACAGCCAAGACTACCGGAATCTTTTGTTGCTCACTTGCGAAGAAAGCCGAAATACCGTAGCGGTCCTCGTTGTCTTTCCCGCTCATCCCAGGATGAGTATGGGCTGCCAGAAGAAGATGAGCGCGCTCGGAGGGTATCACTGCGAATCCCCCTGCTGCATAGATACCTTACGAACATGCTTTGGTTTACGCTCGGTGAATCGAAAACCCACTCGTCCAAGATAAACCAGGTCTCCATTTTTCAGAATAACACCTTCATTGGAAACCAGACAGAAATTCACCCAAGTGCCCGCCACCGATCCTTGATCCTGGAGAAGAAACGAACCAACGGAATTCTTCACCAAGCGGGCGTGCAACCCATCCAAGGAGGGGTCGTTGATGGCGATGATTGCCCGCTCTGCGTCCCTGCCAAAGGTAAGCTCATCGGTTGATATGGGAATCTGCAACGAGGAAGTTTTCTCTTCACCGTCGTTTATAGGCAAGAGATAAGCATCTACCTTGGCTACCAGGCGGCGTTGCGGCCAACTCAACCTGTTCACCCAGTTTGGTGAACGCCGTATGCGGCGCAGGGATGTCCTGCGACCCTCAGAAAGAGCAGAAGTTAAACTAGAAACACCCGACAACAAACGGCGTCCCTTCCGGATACCCTTTGCCATATTCAAAATCTGAGGCTGGATGCGTCCACGCATCACCTGCACCAACAACCATACCGATAGAGACAACACGGCCGCTAATCCAACCAGTGCCGGCCAATAGCGCAGGATGGAGTTCAATGGGGTTATCTCTGGTAAGCTCACGTGGACATCAACTGGCAACTGGACGCTTCTGCCAGTCAAGCCCAACGCATCCTGAGCCTCAATTTGCAAGATGTGCTGACCACTATCCAGATATTGGCTGAGATCCCATGTAAAACGGTCAAATGGGGCTTGGAGATTCTCCGCTTGCAGCACATCATCCACATACAAAGCCGTTCGTACCAGCGCGCGCGTACGCCCATCGGGAAACTCGTATAGGACTTGCAAGTTGTGTGTACGCGGGGAGAGTTGCTCTGGTTTTAGCTCCCCAACTTGCACTGAGGCCGGGTCTACAACAAGCGTCCGCTCAAGCTCTAATACTGGCGAGAGGAAGGCCGGGTTGGGTGGGCGCAGATCGAAATCGAAGGCCAATGCGGGTGCAGTGATGATCTGCCCAGCGTGCAAGATCTCCAGTTCAAGTTGCTGTCCACCTCCAACTGTGATGCGCGAATCATAAACAAGACGGTAGATATCGCGCCGTGGATTCAAATACCTTTCAGGATCGGGCAGCAAGCCTTCGCCAGAAAAGCCAAACAATTCGCCGCCTGTCTGCTGAGCCAGCTGAGCCAATAAACTTGCGGTGGAACTTTCCAGAATCTCGGGCGAAGCCACCAACCAGACAAAGATGTGGATTCGCTCCTGGTTGGCGCGTGAAACCAGGTTCTGCAAACCAAAGGTGATATCACTTTCGATGGGTGAGGTGATAAATAAGATCACCTTTTCCATACCTGATCTTGGAGCCTGATCAGCTGCGATGTCTACAGCACGATTGAGCACCTCCAAGTTGGGTGGTACAGCATTGGCGTCCAGCTGGTAAGATTCCAACACCGAGACGATATCCAGTGGATTCGTAAAATGCGTGCGCTCAATACCGGTAGAGATCATCAGGCTGATATCATCTACACTAGAGCCCTGGCGGCTGGCAGCCCAAGTACGCAAAGCTTCAGCAACAAAATCATAACGCGAGGCACCCTGACTGTTGCGGATTTCAAAGGAGTCGCCAGGATTGAGCACAAAAACGGTCTGGACACCCGGGCGCAGCTCAATAAGCTCCAAAGGCGAGAGGCTTATCGCATTCTCTTTTAACACCAGGTCGGAAGTCTTCAGCCCATGGATGAATTCTCCCTGTCCGTCACGAACATCGAAATAGATATTCACGCGGGGGAAAGCGCGCATATCTGGAGGATATAGGAAGGCGCTATCGGAGCTCTGTGCGCCAGCTGGCACCAAGCCAAGAAAAAGCCAAAAGAAAAGCAGGCTCGTCCAGCTCAGACGAACAAACCCCTGAAAATTAAAACCAGCAGTTGACCTGAACAATACCAGGATCCAGAATCACCTTTTATCAGGCAAGTTCGGCGGAAGCTGTTTCAGTTGAGAGGGTTTTTCCTGTCAGTTTCATATAGGTCAAAGTCCAGGCAGTCTCAATATAGCCGCGCAGGATGCCGTTCAGGAAAATGGCGACTGGCAAATAGCCCACCAGGCACAGACCGGCGATTAAGAAACCACCTCCTAAAGCCGCTCGAGAATCCACCATGGCACCAATCGCGGCTGGGATAATGATCAGAACCACCGGCAAACCGATGATAAAACCGCCAATCAGACCTACACCCAGAGTGAGGATCAAACCCATGACAATGATCGCACCCAGGTTAGCCCTGACCAGATTCCATCCCGCCTGCAAACCTTCTAGAACTCCCAGGTTTTCAAGCACAATCGAGATAATGGCTTGTTCGACCACCAAGCTCAAGAACCACGATAAAGGAATCAGCAAACAAATGAATGGCACCAGGCATAAAGCACCTAACCCAAGTGTGAGAAATGTACCAAAAACCCCCAGCACCACAGCCCCACCGATGACAACTGCGGAGACAATCCCAACCAACAGGTTCAACCCGAATACCCGCCAAAAATATGGCATGGAACCGTTGAACAGTTCTCCAAATGCCAGGCTGACAATTCCGCCCTCAACCTGCTGAGTCCCTCGGATCAAACCAACCCGTCCAATCGTACCCAAGAAAATCACCAGTACGATCAAGACGAGCACAACCAGCAAAACTACGCCCACAATTAAAGCAACCTGCCAGCCAGGAATATCGAATTGAAAATAGCGTTGAAGCTCCGGCGGTAGATCTCTCTCGAAAGAGGTGCGCGCGTTTGGAGCACTACTGCCTGCACTGCCGCAACCTGCCAGGATGCCAAAAATCCACAGCACTTTGTGTTTCCAAATGATCTGCCAAGCTCGTGAAAGAACATTTCCGAAGTCCATTTTTCATTCTCCTTGATGCTAAGGCCCTTTTTCAACGTATTTCATTATAGCATGTACGCCCTTTCTTTGCGCGCAACTGGTTCCTGACCTCTTGACCCTTCCAAATCTGCAGTTATAATTCAGTGGTTGAATTTTGCAGAGGAGATGGATACCATGCCTACCGCGCTGATCACTGGCATTACTGGACAGGATGGCTCTTACCTAGCCGATTTCTTGCTATCCAAAGATTATACGGTGATTGGCATGGTGCGCCGCTCCAGCACCGTGACTTTTGAACGCATCAAGCATATCCAGGACGAGATCACCATTATCCAGGGCGACCTGCACGATCAAAGCTCGCTAGTGGATGTAATGGAAGAGTATCGACCAGAGGAGGTATACAACCTGGCGGCACAATCCTTTGTGCCCACCTCCTGGAACCAGCCGGTGCTCACCGGCGAAGTGACTGCATTGGGTGTAACCCGGCTGTTAGAGGCCATCCGGCACGTAAACCCCAAAACGCGCTTTTACCAGGCGTCCTCCAGTGAAATGTTCGGCAAGGTGCGCGAAGTGCCACAACGGGAAACAACCCCGTTCTATCCCCGCAGCCCTTACGGTGTGGCTAAAGTCTACGCCCACTGGATCACCGTGAATTATCGCGAATCTTATGACCTGTTCTCGGTTTCTGGTATTCTTTTCAATCACGAGAGCCCGCGGCGAGGCCTGGAGTTTGTCACGCGCAAAATCACCAATGGGGTAGCGCGCATCAAGCTGGGTCTCACCAAGGAGCTGCACCTGGGGAACCTGGAGGCGCAGCGTGATTGGGGTTTTGCAGGCGATTACGTGGAGGGCATGTGGCTGATGCTGCAACAAGAGCAGCCACGGGATTACGTGCTGGGAACCGGTCAAACCCATGCTGTGCGCGAGTTTTGTGAAGCTGCCTTTGGTTATGTCGGCCTGGATTATCGCGATTATGTTATCCAGGACCCACGCTTCTACCGTCCGGCCGAAGTGGATTTGCTGGTAGCAGACCCCAGCAAGGCCAAGAGAGAGCTGAACTGGATACCCAAGTTCAGCTTTACAGAATTGGTGCAGCTCATGGTAGACGCGGATCTTAAACTGGTCGCCAAGGATATTTCGTAATGCCTATCAGCGAGCTTTACAAACGCGCGGCCGCATCAAAGACAGCGGCAAATCTGGTTGCTGGATTGGCTGGAATCATCTATTTGATCCAGGCAATCATCTACGCTCACACAAGTGGCTCCAACCTGGATGAGGGGGCATACCTGTATAAAGGCCTGCTGTTCGCATCCGGCCGCTACTGGCCTTACCAGGATTACGGCCCCTGGACAAACCACATGCCTTTATCCTTCCTGATACCAGGGGCCACACAAGTCGTATTTCCTCCCGGCTTGCGCAGCGGGCGCTACTTCGCCATTTTTTTGGGCCTATTGCTGTTATTGGGCTTATGGATTGTGGTGCGCAGATTCGGAGGGAATTGGTGGGCAGCCGCGGCTGTGGCTGCCATAGCATTGAACCCCAATGTGGTACTCGTCTACAGCATCGCCGTATCACAAATCATTACCGCTTGTATGTTGATTTGGACGTTGGTGTTTACACTGGGACATGAGCGACCAACATGGCAAATTATTACTGGAGCTGTACTAGCCGGGTTAACAATTACTACGCGTGAAAACATCTTACCCTTGTTGCCATTACTCTTGATTTATGTCTTTTGGCAGCATGGATTTCGTGCTGGTGTACGGGCCACAACTGCAGGGATCATCACTACAGGCATAATTCATGCCATTTTTTGGCCAGGGATACTTAGTGTGTGGGCAGGTTGGTTACCTTTAAATTTCTTGTCTCCGTATGGAATACAAGGTGGTGGGACAGAAATCTGGGCATCTAACCTATCTCTCGATTCCCGAGTATACAGCTTTGCACAAGGGCTCAGGAGCAACTTTGTCCCGTTGGTTGGCATGTTCTGTTTTTCCCCTCTTCTGTTGTTCAAGCGAGTTTGGAAGTCTAACTCAAATTGGAAGGCGACAATTTTTCTAAGTACACTCTTCTGGGTTCTATTTATTGCCCATGGTTGGGCCTCGCTCTGGAAGAGCTATTGCATCTTTTGCTTCTCAGGGTACCTGATGTTCTTCTCGGTCATTGGGATTCTCTCAATTTTCATCATCAACCAGTCTATTCATCTCGAGAAATCCCGTCTGTACACAGGATTCTCGGTTGTCATGGTGATCCTGGTTTCAACCTTTGTAGGATATGGAAGCTACCAACAAATTGGCCCAAGATTGCTTGAACTGCCATTGCCGCGCCTTAGCGGTGGTCAAATTAAAAGTGGGAGTGCCCCTTTATGGTCCTATTTGGAGAACCTGCTCCACATTGAATACAAGGATGCAAAACTCCTTTTGCCTACACTTGCCGGTTTCCTAATTGCGACCATCCTTGTACTGGTCGTCCTCCTAGTTACCCAAAGGTTCAAGGTCAGACAAGGTAGCATGCAAAATTTCGGTTTACTCACCATCAATATAATCCTGTTTATAGGATTAATTTTGTCTCCTACACCTGTCCTGATTATCGAGAGCGAAATTGAGAGATGTGGAGGAGATGTCATCTCAACCTATGAGCAAGTTGGTGAATACCTGAACCAAGTAATTCCTCCCAATTCGACGATTTACTGGGAGGCGGGGCTTTCTGTCATACCCATGCTCTATTTGCCAGGTGTGAATTTCTACGTTCCACAAATCAATGACGGGTATTCCTATCGCAT
>CP070639.1:1189632-1199629 GCA_020354045.1 Anaerolineales bacterium
GGTGGGTTATGGTGACGCGGGCACACCGGGTTGTAACATATTGCCCGCACCTGCGATTTACGTCTCGGCCGCCAATGATGCCTGCTTGAATCAAAATATCGCTGAGGCGAATAGTATTCTGGATGCAGCCGGATGGGTGCGCGGCGCAGATGGCATCCGCGCCAAGGATGGTGTGCGCCTGAGCATCCTGTACCAGACCTCCACCAACTCGGTGCGCCAGGGCACCCAGGCGTTGGTCAAGCAGATGTGGGAAGCCATTGGTGTGGAGACCGAGCTGCGCAACATCGACTCGGCCGTATTCTTCGGCGGTGACCCAGCCAGCCCGGACACCTATGGCAAGTTCTACGCCGACGTCCAAATGTACAACAATACCTTCCCCGGCACCGACCCCGAAGCATACATGGCTATCTGGACTTGCGCAGAAATCGCCGGACCCGAAAATCAATGGATCGGCAACAACGATTCGCGCTGGTGCGACCCAGATTACGAAGCGCTGGTAGCCGAGATGGCAGGTACCGGCGCGTTGGAGCAACGTGCCGAGCTTGCCAAGCAGATGAACGATATGCTGATGCAAAATTACGTGCTCATCCCGTTGATTCACCGCGGTGATGTCTCAGCCGTAAACAATACCCTGCTGGGCGTGCGTTTCAACGTTTGGGACTCGGAGCTGTGGAACGTCGCTGACTGGTCACGCGCCAGCCAGTAACTTATAAGCCGCAGGATACGCTGCTGATAGAATTTTTTTAGCATGCATATCACCATGAAAAAGCGGTCTGCGGCCGGTAATGACCGCAGACCGCTTTGTATATTGGTTACCATCTTCAGGGCAAGGTGTGTATGGGAAAATATATCATTCGCCGTTTGCTGACTGCCATACCCACGTTACTGGTCATCAGCTTTGTGGTTTTTGCCATCCTCGACCTGGCACCCAATGATCCCACTGGAAATTTACCCTTAACGATACCAGCCGAAGTACGCGCTAAAATTCGGGAATCCCTTGGATTTGGGGAGCCCTTCCATATCCGCTATGTAAAGTGGATGCAGCAATTTTTTGTCAACGAACCACTGAACATCATCGAAGAGGTTTTTGACGTCAAGATTGGTGACTCGGAAAATCGGCTGCGTGTACGTTCCTGGGCTACCCGCAGCCCGGTTATTGATTTGATCATCGAGCGCACGCCCCAGACACTTTGGGTGGTTGGCTTGTCCTATCTGCTGGCAATTCTCATCGCTCTACCCATTGGAGTGATATCTGCTGTTAAACAGTATTCGATCTTCGACCAGGTCGGCACTTTTGTCTCCATGGTCGGATTCTCTGTCCCAACATTTTTTACTGGCCTGGTAGCCATCGTCATTTTCAGTGTCTACCTGGGCTGGTTCCCCTCCGTGTATAACACGACCCACAAGGTCACAGACTGGTCCAGTTTTATCGTTCAAGTCAAACAGAGCATCATGCCAGTGACCGTGCTGGCTTTCTATAGTGCTGCTCAATTAGCCCGCTTTACGCGCTCCTCCATGTTGAACAACCTGAATCTTGATTACGTGCGCACCGCCCGCTCTAAAGGGCTGATGGAACGCGTGGTCATTATTGGGCACGTGCTCCGCAACAGCCTGATTCCGGTAGCGACGCTGGTGGCGATCGGTATCCCGCAAATATTTGCCGGCGCGATCATCACGGAGCAAATCTTCCGTGTCAACGGCTTGGGTGCCCTGCTGATCATCGCCATCCAGGGCGCCGATATACCGCTCGTACAGTCATTGACATTCATTTATGCTTTATTAATTGTCGGCTTTAATATCCTGGTAGATGTGATCTATGGTGTTCTGGATCCTCGCATCCACTATGATTGATGCTGCTAAAGATCAGAGAGGCAGACTATGACCACCGCTTCATCCGTTGTCGAGGTTCCCACGTTACCCGAACGCAAGTACCGTTCACTTTGGGGGGATGTCTGGTTGCAATTCCGCAAGCACCGGTTAGCCATGCTCGGTGTGGGCATCCTGGCAATCCTGGTGCTGGGGGTGACAGTCGGCCCACTGATTTACACGGTCGATGCCAAGTATATCGATGTGACTGCAGCCAATGCCCAGCCATCGCGTGAGCATCCCTTTGGCACAGACAACCTCGGCCGGGATACCCTGGCGCGTTCCATGGCTGGTGGGCGCATCTCGCTTTCTGTTGGTATAACCGCCATGTTGATTGCCATCTTTTTTGGGACAGTCACAGGTTTATTAGCTGGATACTACCCCAGGCTGGATAGCCCCTTGATGCGTATCACCGATATGTTCCTGGCATTGCCGCAACTGCCTTTATTACTGGTGACCATTTTCTTGTTGCGCGAAACTTTGCGCGCCGCTTTTGGCCCGGAGGCTGGCATCTTCATGTTGATTGTCTTTGTTATCGGTATCTTGAATTGGATGCCCACCGCCCGCGTCGTTCGCGCCGAAGTATTATCGATCAAAGAACAAGAGTTCATCCTCGCCGCCAAGAGTATTGGGACCAGAAATTATCGTATTCTTATCCGCCACATCTTCCCCAATGTCCTCAGTCCCATCCTGGTTTCAGCCACCCTGGGTCTGGCGGGTGCCATCATCAATGAATCAGCGCTTTCCTTTTTAGGCCTGGGCTTTCCCTCCGATTTTCCTACCTGGGGTCGCTTGCTTTATGATGGCAAGGACTTCCTTACTTTGACACCCTCGCTCGTGTTTTGGCCTGGCTTATTTATCTCGCTGACAGTTTTAAGTGTGAACTTCATCGGTGATGGGCTGCGGGATGCCCTGGATCCCAGGCTGCGAGGTCGCTGATAGTCTGGATGGCTTGGGCATAACTCGTCCAGACCATTTATGCTTGAGCGGATAAAATCCCTGATCGACAACTTGAGCGTATACGCGCTTTGGTTGGCATTGGTAGTCCTGGTCACAATTACCGCTTTCCAGGTTCACACCACAATCATTGCGATCGCCCTTTGGGCGGTTCAGAACCCGTCACTTCGTCCCCCCGGCTGGAATACCAACACAATTTACGGATTGAGCCGCCTTTTGTGGCTGATTTTAGGAATATTATGGCTTGGCTGGGTGATGTTCACCGAAGGATACTTGAGCGAAGGGAAACGGTTGGAGGTCCTCAAGCCACGTGCGCTGCGCTTGCTGCTCATTATTGTTGTTCTTTTCACAACCTGCTATCTCGCGCTGTATATCCTGGCATGAACCTGTCATAATAGACGCAATTTGTCCAGTTATAACTATGACACCTGACACTATGCCCAGGTTGAATTTCCTTGTATACTCAAAATAGCATTTTAATATTGCAGCATGCTGAAGGAGAATCTATGGCTTATCGAACCTGGCAAACAATCAAAGTACGCTACTGCCATCATGTGGATGCGCAGGTTGACCTGGAAGCCCAGGTAATTTACCCTGCAGATTTGCTTCCAGACCAGGGACCCAGAGTGAGTGGCCACCGCTGCTCGCGAGCGATCGCCTGTAACCTGGATGGCAGATCCAGCTGTGTTTGGGCAGGCACTAACCCCGCCTATGATCCATTTTCTGAAACAATCTGATCCAGTTATTAACCCTCGAATACATAACGGGCTGATTAACGGCGGCAGTCAAACTCGCCGTCAACTAGCCCGCTGCAGTAAGTTTGAGAAATTAAGACACCACCCCTAGCTTCCGCCCTACCTGCGCGAACGCCGCTAGTCCTTGATCCAGATCCTCTTGTTTGTGGGCAGCCGAGATCATTACCCGGATCCTGGCTTTGCCCCGCGGTACCGTAGGAAAACCAATCGCCATGGCAAAGACACCATTTTCAAACAGCTGCTGGCTGAATTGCTGCGCCAGTGGTGCCTCTCCTAGCATGATAGGCGTGATGGGTGTGACACTTTGACCTGTATCAAAACCCAGGCGTTGCATTTCATCCTTGAAATAGCGCGTGTTCTCCCATAGCCTATCTACCAATTCGGTAGTTTCTTCCAGGATATCTATGGCGGCAAGACAGGCAGCTGCGTCAGGTACAGTCATTGCCGAGGAAAATAAAAACGGTCGGCCGCGCTGCCGCAACCACTCAACTACCAGCGGGTTGCCGGCTACTACCCCACCTACTACACCAAAAGCTTTCGATAGTGTACCTACCTCCACATCGACTTTGCCGTGCAGTCCATAGTGATCGACAATGCCGCGCCCTCCCCTGCCAAGCACACCCTCTCCGTGTGCGTCATCAACCATAAGGATAGCCTCATAACGCTTTGTAACTGCATAGATCTTATCTAACGGGGCTACATCTCCATCCATACTGAACACGCCATCAGTAACCACCAGTGCGTGGGGATATTTGGCGCGATGTTCCTCCAATGCTTTTTCCAGGTCGACTGGATCGCAATGGTTGTAGCGCACGATCTGCGCACCTGAGAGGCGGCTTCCATCGATGATGCTGGCGTGGTTGAGCTCGTCCGAAAAGATCACATCCGCTATGCCCACCAGCGCTGGACTCGTGCCCAGATTTGCGTTGAAACCAGATTGGAAAGTGATCGCTGCCTCCACACCTTTGAATGCTGCCATGCGCTGCTCAAGCTGCACGTGCAGGTCCATAGTTCCGGCAATCGTTCGGACCGCAGCCGGACCGACCCCATACTTGTCCACCGCCTCTTTGGCAGACTTCACCAGGCGCGGGTGATTCGCCAGTCCCAAATAGTTATTTGAGCAGAAATTGAGAACTTGCCGACCATCCACTGACAACCATGCCCCTTGTGGCGAGCTAAGGGTGCGAATACGGTTGTACAGGCCCGCCTCTTGTAATTTCCGCAGTTCATCTTCCACCCACTGCAACTTATCTGACATGATGACCTCTTTGCTCATAATTCTCAACGTGGATCAGATTTAATCTAACTACAGCTCTTCCCTATACACTGATATACAGTCCATGTTTAGCTGTGTTAACTACTTCCCTGGTTTTGGTTTGCGCTTGCGCCCTATCCCTAACAAGCGCCCAAATATCTCCGACCCGGTGGGGATTTCCGCAGCCGTATTAGATATTTCCTCCGTCGCCCAATTTGCAGCCTGCCGCTGCTGCCACCATAAGACGCGGCCGTCCCGGGCACGCTCTAACCTGGCTTCTAGCGCCACGCTATCCTCGCTTTCAATATCGTTGCGAATAGCCTGTAATGCAGCCACTAGGCCATCAATCCTGCGCACAACATTCTCCCGGTTTAATAAGGCAGCTTGGCTGAGTGCTAATGGATCACTGATGTGCATACTGGGGCTGGTCATCTCTGCATAAATGCGCCCGGCTACCTTGCGCCCCTCCCTCCATCCAGGCTGGTCAATGGTTGCATTGAGCAAAGCCGCTGATAATAATTCGGGCAAGGTGTGCGTGGCTGCCATTAACCCATCCATCTCGCTGGGATCGATAAAAAATGGCTCCGCGCCCAGCAAACGGGTCAGGTCAGCGCTCAGCTTGATCGCTTCAGAAGCAGTCCGTGGTGGGGTTACAATCCCCAGCATACCTTTATGAAATAAATCAGCTCGCGCCGCATCAAGACCTGAGTTTACTCCGATTAAATAAGCCGGGTTAATCACCGGAGTTAATCCAACATAATGGCGCTTCTCAGGGAATAATTCACTGACCCAGGCCGCTACCACTTCCTTGACAGGAGCGGTATCTAACAGAACCGCGTCCTGTTTCATGTCCAAAGCGATTAAAGATAGGGTTTCCTGAATTTGATCCGTGGGCACGGACAGAATAATGATATCTGCTTTTTCAACCGCCGAAGGTAGATTTAACGAAACTCTATCGACCGCGCCCAACTTCTGGGCTTTGCGGGCAATTCCAATATCGCGATCATGCCCTACCCGTTCAAACTTTTCTGAATGTTGTGCCAAAGCCAGTCCTATAGAGGCTCCGATTTGGCCTAGTCCAACGATTGTGATTTGAATTGCCATAGTTACTTTCCTGTTCGCTTAATTTTCCCTGTCTGCTGCTTGCAATCTGAATAATAAATCGCTAAATCCATTACCATTGCGATCAACCGATTCTTGCGGGCAGTGATTCTGGTGCTCTCGTATTAGCGCTACGGTTAAAGCCGAGGCACCCGCTTGTGCAGCCAGTTGTGCACCCCATTCCGGGTGTTGTTCAGCAACCACAAATGCCCGCCGCCAACCCGCCGGCTGGCCTCTGCCCCATTGTTTGACCTGCTCGGGAATCAAGGCTTTAGATACCACGATCAAAACCCTTTCCCAAATTGCGATCGGGTAAAGCGTCTTTCCTACATCGTGTAATAGGGCAGCCACGACCAGAGCCTGGTTTTCATTTTCCAAGATCGAATGATTGTTTTGCACAAGATTTCTTAAAACGGAGATGCTGTGAGCTTGCTCACTTTGATGTAATTGAGTGAACAAGGTTTTCTGTTCTGGTGTTAGTTTGGATAATGCCCACTCAAGATCCATCCCGGCAGGACGGGCACGAATTACATTCCAAAACTGCGCAATCCGGTAAATAATCCGGTTAAATTTCATCCTACCAACAACCCCATCAACAACGTGAGGGGCGGGAAAATAATATAGCGAAGGACGCCCAGGAACACTATTACCAGCAATATAATCGGTCCGTATGGGCGAATAGTGTCTAAAAAGCGTGACCAGGCCGGGGGGAAAAAATATTCTGCAATTTTGTCGCCATCTAATGGGGCGATTGGCAGCAAGTTAAACAGCATCAATAGCAGGTTTATGTAAATGAACGTATATAGAAGCTGCGATATCGTAGGGAAAAAATGGCTATCGCTGGTAAACAAAGCCAGTTGGGCATCAATAACCGAGAGCAAGCCCAAACGAAATGGTATGGCTGCCAGAATTGCCAGCATTAAGTTCGACAAAGGACCTGCCAGAGAAACCCACATTAAGGCAGCTGGAGAGCGCCGCTGCAATGCATACGGATTGACCGGGACTGGTTTGGCCCAACCGAAGCCAGCCACCAATAGTAACAATGACCCGATCGGGTCCAAATGTGACAATGGGTTTAGAGTTAAGCGCCCGTTCATGCGTGGTGTATCATCTCCAAAATAATTTGCCGTCCAGGCGTGGGCAAATTCATGAATCGAAAATGCAATCACCAACACAAACAGGTGGGATATTAGGGTAGAGGGGTCTAAATCAAACATATTATTTTCCTTCTGAGGCAGATTATACCATTCCAAACCAGCTCACAACCTGCCGCCTGGTGTTGTTCTAAGAGATCAAGGATCGCGGTTGACCGTGCAGCTTGCTCAAGTGACGTCGTGATATAATGCCTCCATGCTCCCAGAGTTGAATCTCAATGATCTGGTGCGATTGCGTAAGCCGCATCCCTGTGGTAGTTATGAATGGAAAATTGTGCGGCTTGGAGCTGATATTGGTTTGCAGTGTCTGAAATGTGAACGTAGAATCATGCTGACACGACGAGAACTGGCTCGCCGTTTGAAAGCCATCCTGCCGGAAAAAACTTAATGGTACAGCTTCCTACTGTCTCACCAAAAATCCTATTCTTATTCTCCGATACGGGCGGTGGTCACCGTAGTGCTGCGGAAGCTATTATCGAGGCCCTTCACCTGAACTTTGGAGATGCAATCAGCACAGAGATGGTGGATATAATAAAACAGTATGCGCCCAGACCCTTAAATCGATTGCCAGATTTGTATCCAAGTATGGTGCGCCTCCCCCGGGTCTGGGGTTTTGGATACCGCTTGAGTGATGGTCGCCACAGAGCCCGCCTGCTCAATGCGAGCTCCTGGCCCTATGTGAGCAAGTCCATCCGCGCTCTGGTTGCAAACAATCCTTGTGATCTCATCGTTTCCGTTCATCCCCTTGCAACCGCACCCGTCATCCGAGCCCTAAATAATACATCCAGGCCACCGCTTATAACTGTAGTGACTGATCTGGTTTCTACTCATGCTTTTTGGTACCACCCCCAAACAGACTTATGCCTGGTACCCACTGAGAACGCCAGACAGCGTGCGCTTCATTACGGATTAAAACCAGAAATTGTTCAGGTGACCGGGCTTCCGGTTGCTAATCGTTTTTGCCAGCCCGCCTCGGACAAACAACACCTGAGAGCATCTTATGGCTGGCCAGCAAATCGACCTCTCATCATGTTGGTGGGCGGTGGCGAGGGAATGGGACCTATTGAGAAAACGGCACATGCCATCGCGCAGGCCGACCTGCCTATCTCGCTGGTTGTTATAACCGGGCGTAATGAAAGCTTAAAAGCCCGCCTGGAATCCTACAACTGGTCAATTCCAACCTACATCTACGGTTTTGTTCGATCGATGCCAGACTTCATGCAGGCAGCAGATATCCTGGTAACCAAAGCTGGGCCAGGAACTATCAGTGAGGCTTTGAATGCTGGCTTGCCAATGGTGTTGTACAGCCGTTTACCCGGACAGGAAAGTGGCAACATTGACTACATCACGTCAGAGGGCGCCGGCATATGGGCTCCTCAAGTGACTGAGATCGTGGCAGCCATCAGGCACTGGATCGACCATCCTTTAAATCTTGAGCAAGCGCGCTTACATTGTCAACGTCTGGCGAGGCCACATGCAGCACACCACATTGCCCAAATACTGGTTGAAAAAGTGGGGATTCCAATTTCTTAGGCTCCATAAACAATACCAAAATGAAACCGCTTAACATTACCAAGATATTATTCATTATCCTGATTGCTGCCGTGCTTACCGGCTGCAATTTACCACGTTCTTCAGAAAACATCACCCAAACTTTGAGCGTCACACAAGCCTATCAAACTGTAGAGGCTCGCTTGACCGAGTCCACCGAACTTACACCACAATCCATGACACCTACTGCGACAATTCTGAGTCAAACTGCTAGTGTCACTCCTGCCACCCCCACACCAACCGTCGGTATCACGACCACGTCTAACCCGCCACTACGAACCTCTACCTCTTCACGTCTTTGCGATCAGGCTGCTCCTGGCAATCTGATCGACGTAACCATCCCCGATGATACCACCATGCAGCCCAATCAATCTTTCACCAAAATATGGCGCTTGCAAAATGCAGGCACTTGCACATGGACAAGGAATTATGCGATAACCTTCTTCTCTGGAGAGCCGATGGGGGCAATCGCCAATGTACCATTGCCCGGAGAGGTTGCACCCGGGCAAAGCATTGATATTTCCGTAGATATGGTTGCACCTAATTCTGCAGGCAAATATCAGGGCAACTGGAAATTAAAGAATGCAAACAATATACTATTTGGCATCGGGCCAAGTGGCAGCGCTCCATTTTGGGTGCGTATTGTTGTTGTTCAAACTGCAACCCCGACACTCACCCCACAGACCCCCACCGCTACCCCCACTGCCACTTCTACACCCGCTGTATTGGTCAGTGGTCCAGTTACCTTGGAACTGGGCGATAACCTAAATCTGGATACAAATCAGAGAAACAATGGGGGGGAGGATCTTTCTTACAATGGCAACGCGAATGGGCAGCACATCTTGTTGCCGCTCGGCATTTCAATGGCAAGTGTTTACGGGCAAAGCCAGCCCTCTTTGGTTAACTGCCAGAATGCCAATTTATCCGCTTCACCCATCGTTATTGAAGACACCCCACTCCTCACCTACCTGTGCTATGAGACCGGACAGGGGCTGCCTGGACGGGCGCGCTTGATCAATCTCAATACTGATACATACGCACTCTCCCTTGATATCCTCACCTGGTTGATACCCTGATATGATTAGGGTAGTAATCGCGCGATTGAAACTCGAACAATTCATCTCCCAATCAACTGCGTAAGGTCAATATCATGGGTACTTTATACCTGGTCGCCACACCTATTGGAAATCTCGAGGATATCAGCGCCAGGGCGATACGTATTCTTCAGCAGGTTCGTCTGATCGCTGCTGAGGACACCCGCCAGACACGCAAGCTGTTGACCCACTTTGGTATTCGCACCAGAATAACATCCTATTTCGAGCACAATAAGCTGGTCAAATTGGATTCAGTGCTTGCTG
>CP070639.1:1199729-1209675 GCA_020354045.1 Anaerolineales bacterium
AGCTGGTCTGTGTACAGGTTCAGCGGCGCTGTCGACGGCCAGAACAACACGTCCGGTGCATCGCTTTTCACACGCGTGTCCAAGACCGCCGCATCGCGGGTCGACTCTGCTACAATGCTCACACCACACGCATCCACGAAAGGCTTGAAGATCGCATTGATCTTCTCCTCTTCCGCTCCAGACCACTGGTACATCACCGTCAGTTCATCCCCTGACGCCGCTCCCATGCAGTCGATCGATGGAGCCTCAACGGGAGGTTCTGTTGGAGCTTCCGTCACCTGAGGTGCTTCGGTTTCTTGCACTGGAGGTGCTTCTGTGGTAGGCGCCGGGGTAGTTTGACCACAGGCTGATATCAGCAGGGATAAACCAACCAGCAATACAAAAAATTTAAACACATACTTTTGCTTATTCATGATCCTTCTCCTTCTTAGTGTACATTCATATTGGTTCGATCATAGTGGGGAACTTACCATAATTTTGTATATCAATCGATAATACCTCCTTACTATAAGATCTAATTATCACACAGCATGATCGGCTTTGTCTCGATCTTACCTGTGATCAATTACTCAATTTCGCCCCACATGATTCACGTACATGGAGAGGCGACTTTAAGACAACATGCCGTTCATAAAACTTTTCCCCTTTGAGTAGCTTAATCAGCAATGTGCTGGCCTGGCGGGCTAATTGAACTGCAGGTACTGAAATGGTTGTCAGAGGTGGATCCATATATCTCGATAGGGGTAAATCATCAAAACCAACCAAGGCAATATCGTCAGGAACTCTTAGACCGCATTCGCGTATAGCAGCTTGAGCTCCCAAAGCCACCTCATCGCTAGCGATGAATGCAGCCGTAAATCTGACATCTCTCCCCAATAATTCCATCATGGCTGCGTACCCGCTCTCCGGGCTGAAGTCTCCATATCCAACCAATTCATCATTTAACGACAAGCCAGCAGCTTCTAAGGCTTCTTGATAGCCTATCAGCCTTTCAGTAGCAGCTGTGTAGCTGAGGTCTGCATTGGTGATGCATGCAATTTCTTTATGCCCCAGACCTAATAAATGTTCCACTGCAATCCGGCTTGCGACCCGATTGTTAATATCGACTGAATAGTGATTTGTATCAGGCAGCTGTCCTAACAGGACGACTGGAAATGCCTCTTCCTCCAAAGTCCGTAAAGCATCATCATCGTAACGAGGTCCAGAGAGAATAACACCATCAATGTGCTTTGCTCGAATCAACTCCAGGTAAGCCTCTTTTTGGTGTTCCGGGTCTACGATCTCGATGAGCAATCGTAAACCGGATTGTTTGATAACACCTAATAATCCATCTAATAATTGGGTAAGGAAGCCATCCGATGTTACTTGATCAGGTCTCCTGGTGAGCACCAAGCCAATAATTTGGGCACGCCGACTGACAAGTGCCCGCGCGGCTGCGTCAGGCACATAACCCAGTTCCCGCGCAGCTGCTATCACTCGTTGGCGTGTCTCTTCTCTGATCTTAGCTCCTTGGACTTTATTTAAGACTAAAGAGACTGTTGTTCTGGAGACACCTGCTGCATCCGCAACATCTTGGCTGGTTACACGTCTGGCATTCATCATAAATACTACTAACACGCGTTACTAACACGTGTTAGTAGTATAGCAGAGAACATCTACAGAGTCAAATTAATTTGATGCATTTATTTCAAGTAGCTGATATTTTCGCCCCCCCTAAATATCCAAAGGCATTCATGCCAAAGGCATTCATGCTTTTTGTTTTTTAATATCGCACTTACTTCCCTCGATAATTATTTGGCTTGCGTTTTTCCCAAAAATACCTGTGATTCTTGACCGAACGATTAAGCGCCTATTAGTGACCCGTCGGCGCACAAATGGTATCCGCAGCACCAATAAGATTATGATAATGCCACTAAAAATGAGGGGTTCTCTGATATCAGATTTAACCAGCCATATATAGTGTACAGCTGCCAGAAGCGCAGCGAGGTACACTAGCCGATGCAGTCGCTTCCAGTTCTTCCCCAACCGTTTCATCCAACCTTTGGTAGACGTAATCGCCAGGGGAAGTAATACCAATCCCGCTGCAAAACCTACCAAGGCATAGCGCTTTTCCAGAATGGCTTCGTAGATCAACCCTTGGTCAAATGCATAATCTAATCCGATGAAAATCAGAAAGTGAAGGCTGACATACAAGAACGCATAGAGTCCCAAAGCACGGCGCACTTTTAGCGCTGGTCGGAAACCAAACATTGTGTTTATTGGCGTTGCCGCTAAAGATAGCACTAACAAGACCAATGCTGTCTTACCAGTTCGGAAGGTGATGTCCTGGATCGGATTGACGGTCAGGTTATCACGTAAAGCATCCAAGATCAACACCACCAAAGGCGTCAATGCACCCAGGTGCACTATCCATTGAAAGGGGGACAGCTTTAACAAACGCATTGGAAAAACTTCGTGTAACTAATAGTTCGCACTTAAATCCATATCGGAATATAAACTGGCAACTTCCTCTTCATAGCCGTTAAACATCAAAGTCTTACGGCGGCCTAATTCCCCTATCCTGCGCTCAGACGATTGTGACCAGCGTGGGTGGTCTACCTTTGGATTAACGTTAGCATAAAAGCCGTATTCATTGGGGGCTGCAGCCATCCACAATGAGGTGGGCTGTTTATCTACCAGCTCAATCTTTACAATAGATTTAATGCTCTTAAAACCATATTTCCAGGGTACAACCAGGCGAAGTGGTGCACCATTCTGAGGGAGCAACTCTTTGCCATACAATCCTGTTGCTATCAGGGTTAGATCATGCATGGCTTCATCGATCCGCAGACCCTCAACATAAGGCCAGTTATACCAGCGGCTTCTTTGTCCAGGCATATGATCTGGGTCATAGATTGTTTCAAAGCGAACAAAACCTGCGTCTGCTAATGGCTCAGCATCTGAGAGCAGCTTCTTCAAAGGAAACCCCATCCAGGGTATGGTCATGGACCAGCCTTCCACACATCGCAGCCTGTATACACGCTCCTCACGCGGATAATTCTTCAGTATCTCCTCAATGTCGTACATCTTGGGATTGCGTACTAATCCTCCCACCTCTATCGTCCACGGACGAGTGATGTAATCTTCAGCTAAGCGAGCGACACCTTGCTTATCCGTAGTAAACTCATAGAAATTATTATAGGTCGTTATCTCTTCAAATGAATTAACCGGGTCACCCAGCTCATCCATATAACCGTCGGATCTTTTATCTGACATAACTCCAGGAGATTCTTTTTGAGATCCAATAGATGGATTTTCCTCCTCTGTTATATTCAAACCACATGCAGCCAGGGCAAAAGCTCCTGTTATCACTCCACTTGCTTTCATGAACTGCCGGCGGCTTAGATATACTTCTTCTGGTGTAATATCAGATGACGCAATCTTAACCATAATTACCACCTCCAATAATTAGTTTACCAGCTGGAGATTACAATATTATTACAAATTAGATAAAAATATGATGAGAACAAATCTACAGGATTAAGAAAATAGGGCCGTTTTGGGGGTAAACAGCCCTCTTTTCACCAGTAATTATTCCTTCGGCAGAATTATACGGGGGTGGCTGCCTCCAATCTGGCTAGACCTGCTTCGACAACAATGCGCGGCACAATCTCTTCCCAACCAACCGCCATCAGATGGATGCCATTGACACCTTGCTTCTGGTGTACAGCCTCGATCAATTCCAGAGCAATCTGCACACCCTCTTCAGACGCGCCGTCGCCAGCATTCTCCATTCGATTGAGAATATTTTTCGGAATAAAAACTCCTGGAACCTCATGATGCATATATAGCGCCATCTTTAGGCTCTTGAGAGGTGTGATACCAATTAATATATAGACTTTATCCAGGATATCGCGTTTTGCGAGTTCATTCAACCACACATCAAGTCCCTCAGCATCGAAGACCAGGTTGGTCTGAAAGAATTGTGCACCAGCATTAACTTTTTTATGCTCTCTGATAGCCTGGAAGTGCGGCTGGGAAGAAAAGGGAGAGGCAGCTGCACCAAGGAAATACTTGGGAGGGAATTTGAGGCTGCGCCCATCCAGATATCTTCCCTCATCGCGCATGCGGCGTAAGATCCACAGCATTTGAATAGAGTCAACATCAATGACATCCATCCGCCCGCGCGGTTCGGGTGCCATGCGCATACTATCACCAGATAAACACAAAATATTCTTGACCCCAAGGGCGGTTGCTCCCAGCACCTCGGCCTGTAATCCCGTACGGGTACGATCACGCGCAGCAATCTGCATGACGGGCTCAGCACCGTTCTGGACAGCAATTGAACTGCAAGCCCAACTCGACATTCTGGGTGTTGCAGAGGGGCTATCTGTAAAGTTGATCGCAGCCACATACGGTTTCACCAGCTCGATATTGCTGGTTAATTTTTTTGTAGCTACGGTGAGAGGTGGCGCCACTTCTGCAGTCACAACAAATTCACCAGATTTTAAACGTCCTTCGAGTTCTGAAACTGGTTCTTCATATGCGGGTGGGTGGTATTCAGCATCTCCCTCCCACCACTCGGGCTGACGAACTGGACGAAAAACAGCTTCCCATACCTGGCTTCGTTCATCTACATCCTTGGATAGGAGACCCGAAAAGACCTTATTTATACCTGTCTTTTTAGCTTGCCGGAAAACGTCACCCCAGGTCTCAGTTCCCACCTTATCCCAATCAAGGGGAGGTAGCACTTCCAGAAGCATTTCCTCCCTGCCCATGGCATGTGCACGTTCAAAAATTTTATACCAGATGCACGGGCGGGTTTCATCCACATAGCAATGCTCAGAAGTGGAACCTCCGCAAGGGCCATTACGTGCCCCTTTTGGACATTCCATAGGACAAATAAAAGCAGTCTCCTGAAGCAAGCAATTACCACACATTCGGCATCCAAATAATGGTACTTTCACGGCGCGTTCGATGGCAGCCATTCCCCTACGGCTGAGGGATTCGTTTTTAAATGGCCAATAAGCAGGTTGCCAGCGTCGACCAGGTGTGAATCCAGGCATTCATGACCTCCTTAAAGAAAATATATAACAATAAAGACACACATGGTCTAGATTGTAACTTCAGAGCTTCATTCTCACCAATGACAAATGTCAGGATATCCACCCTTATTCCGTCACATATCTGCAATATTTTTCACATATAAGCAAAAAGCGCCAGGGAGGTTTTGTTAATCCTGGCGCTTAAGGGTAAAAAGGGTTGATTTATTGGCTCAGGTAGCCATCTGCGTAGATCACCTTGTTAAGTAGTACCTGGACAGTTTTCCAAACTTTCATCTGCTCTGGATCGCTCAGATCCACGTCATCAATTGTAGGCTCATCACCTTCAGCAATTCTGTCTGCGATCTTTATAAATAATTTTCCCAGTGGAGTTGACTCATCACGCTCTTCAATCATCCTGATGGTTTCTTTTAGTTCTCCATCGAATGGATCTGCGATCATCGTTTTCAAACCAACACCCATTAACATGGCCGCGTAAACTCGGTTTATCAATGTTCGATTTTCTTTCGGTACTGCATTGGATACATTCGACAGACCTACAGATATTGCTGGCGGTGGATCCCAGGCATATTCCAGGGTACGGACAGCTTCAATAAGTTGTGGACAGTATTCCTGGCACCCAGAGACTGTCAGAACTAGAGGGTCTATGATTAAATTTTCAATGGGGTAATCTATCTCAAGCATGCGTGGAATTAAAGCTTCTAAGGCGATATTCACGCGTTCGTCCGCCGCAACGGGTATGCCGCTTTTACCCATGGTCAATGCTATAAGTTTGGCGTCGTATTGCTTAGCCACCAAGGGTACTTTTTCAAGTCGCTCGGGTTCTGCAGAGGTTGAGTTAATGATCGGTTGTGCCTTGGTAACCTTTTTCAATCCTGCTTCTATACCAAGCAGGTTCGTGCTGTCGAAACTCAGAGGTACATCTACAACTTGCTCAACTGTCTCAACCATCCATGGAAACACCTCCTGCCAATCATATTTTCGAGGTCCAAGGTTGAGATCAAGAGCTTGAGCACCTGCGTCCACTTGCTGAATAGCGAGTTCCTGGAAATACTTGCTGTCGCGCTCTTTCAAAGCTAATTTGACTTTCTCACTGATGATATGGATGTTTTCACCAATGATGTACATGGGGTTACCCTCCCTTTTCAACTGAAGTTTTGATTGGATTTCCATTTTTTTCAAGCATTACCTCTACACTCGGAAATTTATTTAGATCCGTATGAGGCAAAAATAACGCGGACATGAATGCCTCGTAGAAAGTATTATCTGCAGACAGCTCAATGTACGTCATACGGGAGGCAATAGCTTTGATATTTTCTCTGGATTGTATGCTGAGCAGGCCAAAATAAGCGCCACGTACAGAGGTATTCCCTAAAAACTTAAACCTCTCCCAGGGCATATCTGGCAACAGGCCTATTTGTATGGCTTTTTCCACATTAATATACTTGCCGAATGAACCACCAATTAATACTTGCTCGACAGATTCAAGGGGAATACCAACACTTTCTGCTAAAACAGAAAAACCAGCATAGATTGCAGCTTTTGCACGCAGTAAATTATCGATATCGACGTAGGTAATAACGAGATCTTTTCCACCTGCACACTCATCAGCCCAGGCGATAACATATTCTGGACCATGCTCCCCCTCTCGGATACGCTTTGAATCCACATTCGTATTGATATGTCCGCCTTTATCAACAACACCGGTCATGAACATCTCGGCCAGCAACGAGATCAGGCCTGAACCGCACAATCCGCGTGGCTTGATACCGCCAATAACCCGGTAAGTGGGCTCCAGAGTATTACTGTTTATCCATACCTCTTCAATCGCACCTTTGGTAGCACGCATACCGTAGGTTACGCCTGCGCCTTCGAAAGCCGGGCCGGCAGAACATGCACAGGTGACCAGCCATTCGCGCGAACCTAAAACTGTTTCGCCATTTGTCCCAACATCCAGGAATAAGGTGAGCTTCTCAGTGTCGTCCATGCCAGAAGACAGAACTCCGGCACTGATGTCGGCTCCCACATAACTGGCCACTCCTGGTAAACAATCAACGGTAGCGTTTGGATGGATTGCCAATCCCACTTCTCCTGCTAAATAAGTGGGGATATGGTTTACAACAGTCACAAATGGAGCCAGGCGTATGCTTGTGGAGGGTATACCCAGAAAGAGATGCATCATCGTACTGTTGCCAGCAATATTTGCTTTGACTATATCCTTAGGATCGGCAAGCACTCGCTTGCATGCACGCTCAACAAGTTCATTAATCGTTTCCAACACCAGTGCGCGCAAGTGTTGGCTGCCGCCATTTTTCCCAGAATAAATGATGCGAGATATCACGTCTTCTCCACGAGATATCTGGCCGTTATATTCAGAAGCCTGGGCGCGCACCTCTCCAGTGACCAGATCCACCAGCCAGACAGTAACCGTTGTGGTCCCGATATCAATCGCCACCCCCCAAAGCGGCGTTTCTTCTGTAACTTGACCCGGCAGGACATCAATGAGCCGCGCTGGACAATTTGCACAATCCCAGGAGAGTGAATCCAGAATCAAAGTAACTGTCCAATCCCCTTCTCGCAACACATTGGACAACTTTCTCAGGGTCTCCAAGGATACCTGCAAATCACCAATGCCCGTATGCTGACGTAATGTGGTCTGTAATCGCCCCCAATCATCAGTCTGGTCGTCCATACTCGGAGGATTAATTGTCAAGTTTAATCTGTGAATGGATTGGTCGCGATCGAAATCGTACCAAGTAGGGACAGTAACCTCTGCCGCAGTACGGTCTGTTGTCAGGCGCCTCTCAATCTTCTCTTGCGGTGGTACTACAACCTCGATATCGCCCTCAACAACAGATTGGCATGCTAATACATAGCCATTTGCAATATCCTCTGGGCTGAGACGCAGAGTGCTGCGGCGGCGCGCGCTCCCAGTAACAACTTGAACCGCGCACCGCCCGCAGCGGCCCTGCCCTCCGCAAGGTTGAGAAATTTCAACTCCCGCTAGCTGAGCTGCCTCAGACAGTAACGTGCCAGTGTTTACCCGTACCGCCTGATCAGCCAGATCAAAAACAACAGAATGTTCGGCCATGCTAAAAACTTGTATTCATCCACCAGTTTCAGGAAGACCTGAGTGAATCAACTAAGCTAATACCAACTTCATAAATTTCGGGATATCGACTGCCTCCCGAGGTCCGACCCGGATTTCCCAATCTGGCAATTCCGCCTCTAATTCACCGGAGAGGACTGCCACTGCCCCGGGCAGGACAATTCTCTTGCGGCTCACTTTGTCTGCTACATCAAAGCTTTTCACCGCCTTCGCGATTCTTTCAGCATCGAATTTGCCAGCTGCCCATGCCGTTAACACACTCATTCCTTCCGCATCCGTAACCAGCAGCCAGGCTGGCATCCCCGAGCCTTCCACTTCGTTGGCAACGCTGAAGTAGGTAATGCTGAAATTTGTTGTCACCAACACGGGGTCCTCTGGTTTCGGGTTATTAATTTCATAAATACCGGGCTGAACCTGGATTGGCTTCTGAGGATCAGTGTAAATGTTTTGTCGTAAAACCAGCAATGGATATACGAAATCCTCTGTAAAACTATCTAGCACCAGAAAACCAGCATATTTAGTTATCGCTTGAGCAGCCTCAGCTGCGCTGGTTGGAAAAGTGATCGTTGGATAGCCAAGTGGTTTGTAATTTTTCTTCAAAGCCAATTTGCGGATCTGAGTTTGTTGGATGAGGTTTGTGCTCAAATTCTTGGAAGACAACCCCAGCACAATGTCCTCGACACCTTTCCCCTTGATTTGTTCTGTCAGATCAGTAGCTTCTTCCAGGAAAGTGGTGGTTACCCCTAGCACAGCCTTATGCGACTTGGCGAGTTCTGCCATTTTCTCCCAGTTATCTGCATTGGCTCCATAGATCATGGGGGCTTCCCCATCAAGAGATTGCAGACCTGATTCAATTGCTGCTGGATCTTGGCTAAGTAGGATTAAGGGGCGCTTACTGGCTGCCCGAACAGCCTTCACTGCAGCCGCAAATTTATCCGCATCTCCACTCAGACATTCCATAGCAAAGCCGTCTATGGTCAAATCGATACCAACGTAATTAACCACGAATGAATCAGCTTTTTCAACACGGGCTTTGATCTCTTCTGCTGGTATATCATCGCTGAATTTAATAAATACACCCGGTTTATTGTAAAAAGTCTTTTCATGCCGGAAGAGGACAACCTCATTTCCTACTTTGACTTCATAACCATTCGATTTCAATGAAATCAACCGGATAGGTGGAGCAGCGGATTCAGCCAACTGCGTTTTAGATTCTTCGCTTACATACGGGCAATCTGATAGTTCCACTTGCTTCGCCGCTAGTTTCATCGCGAAGGCGAGGCAGGTCGGAAAACCACACTCTTTACAGTTAGTTTGGGGTAACAATTTATAAATTTGGATTCCGGATAGAGCCATATTTATCTCTCCATCAAATTATCTCTGCTGGATTAGCAACATGATTGATTTATTAAAATCTTTCAGGAACTACCATTAGTTCATTAATTGCAGCCTTTACCTGCTTGACACTTTCAGGATGACGCAAAACAAGTATGTCTGCACCCGATTCAAGCAGTGATACCGCCGTCATGATCTCCCAGTTGATCGCCCGAGAAAGCCAGTCTCCCCACGCAGCAGGAACACCCTCACCTACTTTCGCTTCCTTGGTTTTCCATGCCTCAAACCCAGGTGTAACGATCATCGGTAATTGTGTCATCGAATCACCCTGGAGGGCAGCCAGACGCAAGCGTTCCATGACGGAGTAACCATACTCAATGCCATATCCAAGCGCACCAGTGGTTGGATCCATAAGAATCCGTTCCATTGACAAACCCATATCCGTGATTAATATATTCAA
>CP070639.1:1209775-1219613 GCA_020354045.1 Anaerolineales bacterium
GGGGCAACACGCGTGGCTTTCGTGAAAACAAGCGATCGAGCCCAAGGAGTCCGCCAGGCGATCGAGATGGTGGGCATGTCCTCAGTGGCTGGCAAACGGGTGTTCCTCAAGCCAAATTTCAACAGCGCCGACCCCACGCCTGGCAGCACACATCCAGAGGTGTTACTCACCCTGATAAATGAGCTAACCTCACTGGGCAGTGATCAAATAACTGTGGGGGACCGAAGCGGTATGGGGAATACCCAGCAGGTAATGCAGGCGCTAGGAATCTTTGAATTCGCTGAAGATTTAAAATTCGAGACGCTCAACTTTGATGAATTACCTGCAGATGAGTGGGCGATGGTTGACTCGCCTGGCAGTCACTGGAAAAAGGGATTCCCTTTCGCACGCCCATGCCTGGAAGCCGAGGCTATGGTGCAAACGTGCTGTTTGAAAACCCACCGTTATGGCGGTCATTTTACGCTTTCACTAAAGAACTCGGTTGGCCTGGTCGGCAAGATCGACCCAAGTGATGGGTACAACTACATGAACGAGTTGCACAACTCACCACACCAACGGCGCATGATCGCCGAAATCAACACAGCCTACCAGCCAGACTTGATCGTCCTGGATGGTGTCGAAGCCTTTGTCAATGGAGGTCCAGCACAGGGCAAACGGGTGGCAAGCGAAGTGGTATTAGCTGGAACTGACCGGGTTGCCATCGATGCGGTGGGTGTAGCCTTGCTGCGCTACTTCGGAACAACAAAAGAAGTCACGCGGGGTAAAATCTTCAAACAAGATCAAATTGAGCGAGCGGTAAAGTTAGGTCTAGGTGTAGATAGCCCTGAAAAAATCGAGATCATCACGGCTGATCCAGAGAGCGCAAATTATGCAGCCGAAATTCGAACTATTTTGCAAATGGGATAAGCTGCAGCCAAGGACAAGAGAAGCGAGAGCGAGATGACAAGCAGCCAATTGACCAACTGGTGGGCAGCCCAGGCGATGATCGATAGTCATACGCATGTGAATGCAGTCATTGCAGGGACATCCTTTCAAGTGCGTGGCCCGATTGGCGTCTCTCAGCATGGCGAAGGGATAAATGACGCGCCATTTCAAGTAGAATTTTTAGCACTCGATGCTGATCCAGAAGAGGTAGCTGGCGCAATCAAGGCTTATACCCCCAAGCCGCGCATCAACTTCGTGCTGGATGTTTTCCATGAGGAAAGAAACCCGACCGACCTAGCGGATAAGTACCGCACATTTGGATTGGAATATCGACGCACGGAATCCATCTTTGGCGTCGACCTGCCACAAGATAAAGCCGGTGACAAGAAAATTGAGATTCACCGGGTGAGCCACGTCGAGGAGCTCGCAACGGTTAATCCAGCGCTCCAGCTGGAAGGGGAAACGATCGCTGCGAGTACAGTTGACAACGAGGACATCCGGAATTATTACGCGGTTCTAGACGAGAAAATAGCGGGATGGGCACAGCTAGTCACAGTAAATGAGGAAGCAGGCTACGTGAGCCAGCTATACACGCTGACAGCATACCGCAGAAGAGGCATAGGACTGGCACTCATAGACCGCATACATTCCGCCGGCTGGAAAATGGGCAAAAAACACATACTCTTAATTCCTTCCGAAATCGGTAAGGGCCTTTACGCAAAGTATGGCTACCGCCCGCTGCTATATTTTTCTGTTTTCCGCCCGAGCACATTCCAGGAATAAAGCGCAAACAAAAAGCAGCAACATCTCCGCAGAACGACTTCGCTGGCAGTGAGAAATTTAAACTCTTAGCGAGCCACGGAAGCCTCTGGCGGCGTAGTAAGATTCTGCACCATTGTGATACACGAAAACATGATCATAGCGACGATCACAAAAGATAGCGCCACCAAGTTTTCTAATCGCAGCGGGTGTTTTGACCCAGCTCGAAGTCTTCGTATCGAAATTACCAAGTTTCTGCAGCTGGCGATATTGTTCTTCCGTTAAGATCTCGATGCCCATGGCAGCAGCCATATCCAGGGCGCTATTTTCTGGTTTATATTCTTTCCGGGCTTCCAAGGCGGCGCGGTCGTAACAAATACTTCTGCGACCTTTAGGGCTTTCCGCTGAACAATCATAAAAAAGGTATGCGCCCCCTATTTCATCGTAGCCAACAACATCTGGCTCACCACCTGTGCTTTCCATTTCATTCAGTGACCACAGTTTACCAGGATTAGCTTCCAGCTTAGCCTGTACTTTAACCCATTCAAGACCAGCATGGCGGTTCATGTTTTTCTCAAAACGGGCTTTCAAGGTGGCGAGTATTATTTCACGCTGCTCTGGTGAGAGCTCTTCTGTAGTGCGATTTATGTTTTCCATACTTTTATGGCACCTCTTTTGATTTTACTTATTCTGCACCGGGTTCGCAAAACTCCTGACTGCGCAAGTATACCCACAAATTCAAAATGCCGCGATACAACAAGCGCGTGTGCCATCCATCGAAAAGCCGGCTATGCGCAAAGCACTTTTTAACCGGCTGAAATATTATTCGTGGAGCGCCACAAGGCTAAGCCACGCAAATTGAAGTATATTGAAGCAAGAAGCAGAGGTAAGGAAAAGCCCTGTGCAAATCCCTGGATGAAATTCAACAACGCTGCGTTGGCAATCCAATTGGCTATAAAAGCCCCTATTATCCTGGCGTCAGCAACCTGCGAAGCCAAGATCCCCAGCAGGAAAAAAGCCATGCCGGCACGGACATAACTCTGGACATCATGCTTTTTACGTTTTAGAAACATGCTAATACCCTTCGATATTGAAGACCTGCCCATGACCCAGGCAGCTAATGTGTAAGACGGAAATAGAGCATGGCGAGAACTTTCGTCCCCGCCATAACCGCCAGGATAATCACCAGGTCAAGACGGAGCACCTGGTTAACAAAGTACTCATAATTGACCCAGACGGCCATCATAATCACACCCACAAGCACGGACCAGCGGGTGGAATAGTAACGGTGCATGATGAAGCGCTCATCGACAGAAAATAAATTTGAAAACCAATTAGCGAGCATGGTGATCCACCTCCTCGAGCTGGAACAGCTCATCTGTCTGACAACCAAAAAATTGAGCAAAGCGCAGCGCCAACTGCAAGCTGGGGGTATAACGACCCCGTTCGATCGCGTTGATACTCTGGCGAGAAACGCCCACTGCCTGGGCTAAATCATCTTGCGTCAGACCGCGCTCTAAGCGGAATTCTCGAACAAAGTTAAGGACATCTTCGGCCATGATTACCTGCAAAAGTAAAGCTAACTTTACATATAGTATAACCATAAAACGCCAGAATGTCAAGTTCGCTTTACATTTCGGGCATCTTCAATTAGGGAATGGATTGCATTCCGAGCAAGGACGATAACGATATGGGTGCGAGCTTGAAGCCAAAATACCGCTCAATTATCTCGCGCTGCATAAACTGGTTAAACCAAAAACCTGCCGTCTAATACGGCAGGTTCGATTTCCAGGTGATTGTTATTAGACTAGAACAACATTCGAGGCTTGCAAACCCTTAGGGCCATCTTCGATGGAGAATTCCACCTGCTGACCTTCTTTCAGGGTGCGGAACCCTTCGCCCTGGATGGCGGTATAGTGGACAAAAACATCTGGGCCACTTTCACGAGCCAGGAAGCCATAGCCCTTGCTGTCGTTGAACCACTTGACCGTTCCGATGATCCGTTCTGACATACGATTTGCCTCCTACTAAGAAGAAAAAATCCGGTGATGCTTCGTGCGTTCCATCGGAGCAGTCAATATAAAATGGCTCAATATGGTGCCTTGAGCCATCGCCTTACCACTACCAACGAGAACTTACTGGCATCCTGCTGCATATGAGTGTATCAAGGAAAATTCAGATGGTCAAGGATTAAATTTCGATTAGAATTGACCGAATTTATCGACATAACTCATGCTTTTTCACCAAGCAAGAGCGAAACCCAGCACTCAAAACGTAGTGAGACAGGCATTAAAGCCAAGTAAAATATCCTTGACAAAAAAGGATTGAAAATTTTTATGAAAAGGCAGCAGCTTATAGCGCTATTCGATCGTGAACAGCGGATTGAAATCGAATATCCTGACATGATTAAAGAGGTGCTCCCGCATGTGATCCGGTTCAGGAGACCTGCCCCGGGGATGAATTTCATCCTGTACAGCCAGCTGAATGAGGACAACGTTGAAGGCATCATTGATGAGCAATTGGCTGATATGCGACAATTTAACCAACCCTACGAGTGGAAGGTTTACGCCCATGACCAACCAGCTGACCTGAAAGACAGGCTGGTGGCCAAAGGCTTCAGCCTGGAAGAGCCTGAGGCGGTTATGCTCATGGAATTAAAGAAAACCCCAGCCTCCCTGCTGAAACCGCCAAGCGTAGAAGTTAAAACAATTGAGCATCGGGACCAGCTTGGCGATGTGGTTGCGATTTTAGAGAAGGTGTGGGGTGGTAGTTTTGAATGGGTTTATGGGCGACTGGGCGACCACCTGGAAATTCCGGGCTACGTAAAGGTGTACGTAGCCTACAGTGCAGGCCAAGCGGCATGTACTGGCTGGATCATTTTCAACCCAAACAGCCAGATCGCCAGTTTGTGGGGAGGCTCTACCATCCCAGAGCTGCGTGGCCAGGGTTTGTATAGCGCAGTTTTGGCCATGCGCGTGCAGGAAGCTCATCGGCGCAATTACCGGTACCTGACAATGGATGCCAGCCCGATGAGCCAACCGATACTTGAGCATCATGGTTTCGAAGTGCTGACATATGCCACAGGCTGCAAGTGGGAAGATTGAACCTTGAGATAATCAAAATTCCAGCTATTTGAGCGTTTATTCCACTCGCGTGATCAATAGGCTTAACCGTGGTTATAATTGAGGGAACTTCTCACTGTTGAGACAAATAAGCTTTCAGGTACCAGAATATACCCTTACCCAAGCAGTTAGAATGTGAGTAAAAAATGCCATATTACTTTCCCCTTAAACACAATTTCGGTCCAGACGAGAGCCAACGAGCGGCACAAAATTTGCTGGCTTTGCGCCGCCAACTGCGAGCTGAAATACCGGCGCGAACGGTGAACGACACACTATTGCTGGCAACCTGGAACCTGCGGGACTTTGATTCTAATAAGTTCAAGCATGGGCCGCGGCTGAAAGAATCCTTTTTTTACATTGCTGAGATTATCTCCGCCTTCGATATGGTTGCCTTACAAGAGATCAACGAAGATCTCAGCGCTTTAAATAAAGTTTTACGCATCCTGGGACCCGATTGGGATTACATCACTACGGATAAAACCGAGGGTGCCTCTGGCAACAACGAAAGAATGACTTTTGTCTACGATACACGAAAGGTACGCTTCTTGAAGATCGCGGGCGAAGTTGTGCTGCCACTCAAGCAATTAGTCAGCGATGAAAGGCAATTTGCCCGAACACCTTTCCTGGTAGCATTCCAGTCCGGGTGGTTCAAGTTCATGATCTGCACGGTGCACATTTACTTTGGCAGCGCCTCGGGTGAGCAGCTGCAGCGCCGCATCGCTGAAATCGAAGCCATCACCAAGTTTCTTTCAAAACGGGCAGATGATGAAGCAGCCAATTACATCTTGTTAGGGGATTTCAACATCGTCAGCCCTGAACACCAGACCATGCAGGCTTTAAAAAAACACGGCTTCCTGTTACCAGAGGGCCTAAGTGCCTCGAATATCCACCTGGATAAACATTATGACCAGATCGCTTTCAAATCCCGGGAGGGGCAGGTGCAATTCAGCGGAAATTCTGGAGTATTCAACCCATACCTGACGCTATTTTCAGAGAGCGACCGCCAGATATATTACCCGTTGATGACCAACAAGGACAATTTGGAACTGGACGCAGCGAGCCAGCCGCTGGACAATGAAAGCAACCAGAAATATTATCTGAACACCTGGCGCACTTTCCAGATATCTGATCACCTGCCCATGTGGGTTGAGCTGCGGATCGATTTTGCAGAACAATACCTGCAAGAGTTCGTCATGCCGTCATTTGCCTACCAACCAGAGCACCCGCTGAGCTTCGCAATGCCCGAGCTGGATAATTTGTAGGAAAGCTGATTCATGAAATGAGCATCTCCAGGTCCAGCGAAGAAAACGCAAATCTTAAGTCGTCTGCCATGGCGTCTGAAATCATTGGCGGCGTACTGACTGGCATGATCGAGATTGTCGCCGTTGTTTCGCTGGCTAGCCTGGTATTTTCTGGGGGCTTGACTGAGTTTTTACCACGCGCAATTGGCTTCTCCCTAGCTGGTGCGACGATCCTGGTTTTAATCGTCGGGCTGACAAGCTCACATCCCAATATTTTTTCCAGCGTGCAGGATGCACCGGCAGTGATCATGGCTCTGTCTGCTGCTGAGATCGCCAGAGCCATGAGTCTCAACACATCACAAGAAAACATCTTTTCCACCGTAGCTGCCACTATTGGTCTAACAACTCTAATCACAGGCATCTCTTTCCTTTTACTTGGACAGTTAAAACTGGGGTTACTCATCCGTTACCTGCCCTACCCGGTTGTAGGTGGGTTTCTAGCAGGCACAGGTTGGATTCTGGCTTTGGGTGGTATCGGCGTGATGATTGACTCGAATCTTACTTTGACCAATTTGTATTTACTCATGCAGCCAGAACTGCTGGCGCGCTGGTTACCAGGTTTATTCTTTGCGGTGATTTTCATCATCCTACTTTACCGAAGCAAGCACACCTTAATCTTTCCGGGTGTTATCGTAGGAGCCATGGCTCTCTTTTACCTGATCGCGGTACTTCTGGGCAGCTCACCCAGCGAGCTCAGCCAGGCTGGATGGTTGATGGGACCTTTTCCAAATGGAGGGTTATACCAACCACCTACATGGATTGAACTGAAGAGCATCGAATGGAGACAAGTATTCGGGCAGACAGGCAGCCTGATAACAGCTATGTTACTGAGCGTGATTGCCTTGCTATTAAACACCAGTGGGCTGGAGATGGTCCTGGAAAAGGATCTGGATATTGACCGAGAACTGCGCTCGGCTGGCTATGCAAACCTTGTCACAGGACTATTAGGAAGCTTACCTGGCTACCACATGATCAGCTCCTCAGCTTTACTGCACAAATTGGGAGCTCGCAGTCGCTTGAGCCTAGTGCTGGCCAGCCTGGTCATTTTTGGAGCGTTGTTTTTTGGGGCAACCTTCCTGACCTTTCTGCCTAAACTCATTGTTGGCGGAATGCTCTTAACCCTGGGCCTTGATTTCCTAACCCAGTGGGTCTACAAAATGTGGTTCCAGATTCCCAAGCTCGATTGGCTGATAATCATGCTGATCCTGGGAACAATTGCCACATTCGGGTTCCTAGAGGGTGTGGCGGTAGGCACACTGGCAGCTATCGTGATGTTTGCTGTTGCTTACAGTCGGGTGACCGTGGTGAAACGGTCGATCCTGGGCAACGTGTACCATTCTACGAAGACGCGACCACACTCCCAAAGGCGCGAGCTGGTAGATATAGGCAAGCGCATTGCTATCACCGAGCTGCAGGGCTTCATCTTTTTTGGGACTGCAAGCCAGATACTAGACAGCATCAAAGCACAATTCGCTGAAACACAAAAGCGGTGTTACTTGATACTGGACTTTAGCCGAGTCAGCGGGATTGATTCATCGGTTACCTTCGGCTTCCATAAGATACAACAACTGGCTAAAGAACGAGATACCGAGTTGGTTTTCACAAGCCTGTCGCCTTATCAATCCCAGCAACTTGAAAGAGCTGGGATACTTACGCCATCCGACCAGGAGATAAAAGTCTTCAAAAACCTGGATGAAGGTGTTGAATGGTGTGAAAATCAACTGCTCGAGGAATCTGGTGTGACACCAAGCCGCACCATCAAAGAGCAATTGTCAGAAATCATTAATAACCCGGCACAAATAGATCTTCTGATGGGTTACCTGGAAAGGTTAGTGCTAGAAAGCGGAGACATTTTAATCAAACAAGGAGATCCTGCCGATAGTCTATATCTGGTTGAATCTGGACAGGTTACTGCCCAAATTGAAAGACCAGGTAAGAAACCGCTCCGGCTGCAAACTATGAGCGGCGAGAACGTGGTGGGTGAGGTGGGCGTTTACAGCGGCCTGGCGCGCACGGCCTCTGTAGTGGTTGAACAACCCAGCACGGTATACCGGCTCACCAGGACAGATCTGAACCGCATGGAGAGGGACAACCCCGAGACAGCCATATTTTTCCATAAATTAATGGCGAACCTAATGGCTGAAAGAGTCGCCCACATGACCAAGGTGGCAGAAGAACTCAAGTAGTAGCAGCAGATCACAAAAAAAATGGGGGACTGGTCAAGATGTAACGCTCGAAATTACCAAAAGGCTTGTCGGCCATAAATTGAGCCAGAAAACCTTCAAGGCGAAAACCAGAGCTGAGCAAATAATCTACGGCCACTCGATTAATTAAAGGCACCTCGACCCCAAAGTGGTCAGCGCCGCGCTGAAATGCCTGAGATTCCGCATGTGCCAGGGCTGCTGGAAAATCTGCGGCATCTAATAACGCAAACGGACCATTGGCTGTCCCTTGATAGCCATAACCAACCGGCTGGTTATTACGCATGTATAAATAACCCTGGCGGTTTTTCAACAGCCAGGTCTGGGTGAGCATACGCTTGAATCCAAGGATAGTCTCATCCAAAACCGCCAGCTGCGAGAGGGCGCCAGGGGAAGATAGCAATTTCTCAAATTTCAAATCAGTCTGGCTCTGGAGCAGCTCCGGCGATTTGCCAAAGTAAGCGACAGGAAAGCGTGGATAAACACCCGTTTTTAGATAGCGAGCCAGGGCACGCAGGTCGGGCGTGGCGATAATAGTGCGCTGCCGGAATCCCTCCAGTGGAAACGCAAGCGCTAAAAGCTGCTTGCCCACCCCAGAAGATTGCAGACCAGGCTGCACGAAAAATTCGGTCAGCTCACACACACCATCTTCCAGTATTGAACGAGCAAAACCGACAATCTTTCCAGCTGACTCTGCAATCCAAAATTGATCTGCGTGTAACGCCAGGTGCTCATACAGGCTGCGACGTTGCTCCCACATCGCATTTAATTCTCGCGGGTCACTGAAACTGGTGGGTTCGTGAAAACCCAAGTTTTGCAACAGGTCTGCCAGCGTTTGCTCAAAGAGATAGAAGACCGAGTAGGAATCTTCGAGCGTCCCACGGCGATAGGTGATATTGTCCACGTCAGCCAAGTTCAGTATCCACACTCGTGAAGGATGCGTACCCACGTCCAGCCAGATGATCCTTGTAGACCATAATCTGGGCAGCATGTTCGCGCTTATGACCATAATAGGAATAAACAATAAAATCTTCCAGGTCGTATTGCTCACCATACCAGGGCAATAACCCGACGTGGTGAAGCTTGTCAGAAGAGAGCGTAGCCAGCAACTCCAAAGTATGAGTGTGAGCGCTGGCATATTCATCCCAGGTCTGGCGTGCTGTTAAAGCGCTACGACGGTTTACTTCTTGATCATTAAATTCCTGGCTGGCAAGATAGCGCTGCAATGTGAGCGTGGGAGAGCTTTGGGTGAGCGACATGACTACATCTACCAACAAATGCTCATAAGAGGCCAGATGCGCGACAATAGATTTTAGCGACCAGACACCACAAACACCGGGGGTTTCCCAGGTTTCATCGGGCAAACCTTCGAGAGCTGCTTCCACGGTGCGGTGTGCGTACATGAGAACATCAACAGCATGCATAGACTTCTCCCTTGAGTTTAAGCATAACGGCGGGCTAGACATATTTTAGTTGAAAACACAAAAAAGGGAGGCGTTGTGTCCGATTACGAACAACACTATTTATTGGA
>CP070639.1:1219713-1229517 GCA_020354045.1 Anaerolineales bacterium
GGAGTTGAAAATCCAGTTTGATATTCGCGCCGGGCTGGATTTTGATCCCCTTTTCAACAAGTTTATACGCTGTCACCCCCATCCCGTCGACCGAGATATTTGCCAGGCAAGCGCGCACCGTTATCCCTTTCCAATGCAAGTTAACATAGGTGGGGTGCTTTGGTTGTACTCTCTCATACTGGCGTTTTTTCCAATCACTATCTTTATAAGCCAAGCCCGAGAGAACAAACAAGCCTTTGTTAAGATCCATGCTCTTAAGCTGGGCCATCACCGGTTTAGGAAATAACGGGTTGTGCAGGTAAACCTCGCCCTTTAGGGCTGTACACGTCTCGATGTCGGTAACTCGCAGGGTCACTTCCTCGGAATTTATCTCAAGGATGTTGACATCCTGCTGAACCACGATCCCCCTGTAGGTTTTTGTCACTTCCAGAGCGGAATTTTGCTGGCCAAGATACCCGATAACGGATAATACATCCTCGGTAACTGGCGAATAATTTGGGGACATGAGTATATCCTCCTTCGCCCCCTGTAAACCAGGCCTATTTAGCAGCGCCGAGCGTAAACACCCTCAAACATTCAGGTTTATCCCCACACCAAATAGCACACTGACTCCCTTAATACAAAAACATCATAAGGCATGATTCTAGATTTCTAACTTACAGAAATGCAAATCGTCTGGGAGCAGAAAGGTATAGGCAGCACCGAATTTACAAAATCGAGCTATGATACCTGTAGGACCTGGCGATGGGTGAACATTGAAGGATTTTTATGCTTAACGCGCAGATGATAATGGCAGATGCCTTATACCGGCTGGCAGTAACTCGCATGGACCAGGAAGCGATGGTGTACAACAGAGAGGTGCGTTTTAGTTATCGACGACAGCGCGACCCTTTACCCCGTATAGCCGGGGGTCTCTGTGATTGAGGGTAGGATCATCCCTGAGGCCTCCTTTGTTAAGGATCTCCTGGTCGACTCAATCACGTTGGTGGGTCTGATGCTACATCTGGAGGAAATGGGCATCATAATGACTGCCCGGGATGTTGATCAAACAGTGGGTGACGCTTACCGGGTTTACAAGGGAAGATATTTTGGAGATTGAAAGGATGCCTTGTTGGCTCTGTAACGCCTGCCAATGGTAGCAAAACAGCGTATCCATTCTACCTGGAAGTTCCTGCTCCCGCTCGTCGCCCTATCTCTGCTGGTCGCTTTCCTGCTGAACGCCAGCGAGCCAGGAGACACAGTGGAGGGTTGCCCCCAGGGGTGTGCTGTTCAAACCAAACGTCAGCCTGGTCAGCTGCGCGTTTTATCCCTAAATATGCTGCATGGGCATCCGGATTTCGAAGACCTGCCCTCACGGCTGGATTTGATCGCCGCCGAAATTCGCCAGTTGGACGCGGACGTAGTGCTCCTCCAGGAAATACCTTGGACGAGAGCGGCAGGCAATGGCGCCGCATACCTGGCAGGTGAGCTGGGTTATAACCACCTGTATTACCGTGCAAACGGCAATCGTCGCTTGATCTTCTTTGAAGAAGGCGAAGCGATCTTCAGCCGCTTCCCACTGAATAATCCCCGCTTCACCATCTTGCAGCCGCGGCCGGGTTTTTTTGAGAGCCGGGTCGTTCTGGGTGCCAGTGCCCTTACGCCCTGGGGAGAAGTGGATTTCTTTGTCACCCACCTGACAGACAAAGATCCGCAAGTCGCTCGCACGCAGACTGAATCTTTGAGAAATTTTGTGGCAGCCCAAACAAACAGCTTGGCTGTAGTGGCTGGGGATTTTAACGCCCGAGAAGATTCGCCCCAGATCATCGCACTCACAGACACCTGGAGCGATGTTTATCGAGCGATCCACCCAAACGATGAGGGCCTGACTTGCTGCATCGATGAATTGGCTGCTGGTCCCGAAGAGCCTCTCGAAAAGCGCATCGACTATATATTCCTGGTCAAGATGAGCGGGGAAACTGGTAAGGTCGTCAATGCCCAGCGCGTCTTCGACAAGCCTTTCCCGGTGAGCAATGGCTGGCAATGGGCCTCGGACCACACAGGATTGCTGGTTGAAATCAAATTGAACGACTGATTTGTGGTTAGAATTTTGCTATAAACATAATAACGAACTCATCACAACGCCGTATTGGATTTAGACACAGAAAAGGATGCAATATGGCTGTTGATGAACTAACTCCTTTGGACAGGTTTGTCAACACGATACTGCTGGTTCGATCATCCTCCTTTGGATTTCGGAGGTCAACATGCTGTATGGCAGCTGGATGCCATAGCTCTACGACCTTCATCGCTCCACATGTTTTTCTGTCATCGTATTGATACCTGTTAAAGCCCACACCGTATATCATTCCACCTCGCGCCAGATAATTAAAAACCTTCAGACAGAGATTAACCCTCCTCAACTCTTATTTGCTCGCCAGTCTCACCCTGCTGATTATTGTTTCAGGAGTGATGCGTATGTGGCGCCTGGGCGACGGGCGCGGTTTTGGTTGATATGATTGGTGAAGATTGAGGTGCTCCTTGATCCCCTTGAAGTGGTCCGTGGCATTTTATACGCCCCCTCCAAATATTCCGGGATTTGGAAACCCCCAGAATGTCCAAGGATATCCAGTAATAAAGATTGGTCGCTACTAATAAACACGATCAGCATCCAAACCCTGATACTCACCAGCTCCTCACCCACCCGGGTACTCAAGAACCGTTTATCTGATCTTTCCGTATTTAAAGACGAATATATAATATACCTTTGCAATGGCAACAACATTCCCCGGCTAAAAGTTGAAGGATACGAATTGTTCTTTCACACTGTTTTTTTATTAATATCTATCACCCTTACATTGCTCTTCTTCCTGTACGGGTTCAACCATTACTATCTGCTCATTGCCTCTCGTCGGTACAAGATTCCTGGCGCGCCAGTAGAGTTGATGGCTCCTAGACCACGTGTCGCTGTCCACTTACCGGTATATAACGAGCAATATGTGGTCCATCGCCTGGTTACAGCCTGCACAGAGATGGCGGAAGTTTATGGTGTCGACCGGGTAAGGATTGTGATTTTGGATGACTCGGATGATGACACTGTCCATACTATCAATCAGGAGATAACCGAGTGGCGGAGCAGGGGTTTCCAAGTAGAAGTCTTGCGCCGGGATAATCGGCAAGGGTTTAAAGCTGGCGCTCTGCAGGCTGCGCTCGATCAGGCGCAAGAGGAGTATATCGCCGTCTTTGACGCTGACTTCATCCCGAGACCAGAATTTCTGATACGAACAATCCCCTTCTTCGTCCAGGATGATCAACTGGGCATCCTCCAGAGTCGTTGGACGCACACCAACCGTAACTACAACCTCTTGACGGAGGCAATCGCTACGGGCATTGATGTGCACTTCGTCATCGAGCAAGCCGGGCGATATGCGGCGGGTTGCCTGCAGAACTTCAATGGCAGCGGTGGGATCCTGCGGGTAAATGCCCTGCTGCAGGCAGGCGGCTGGCACGCGGATACCCTGGCAGAGGATCTGGATGCCAGCTACCGCATCCAGATGCAGGGCTACCACGTGTTGTACCTGAAGGACCTGCACAGCCCGGGAGAAATACCACCGACCATCCCCAGCTTTAAAAGGCAACAAGGGCGTTGGGCTTGCGGCTCACTACAAACAGCCAGGAAGCTGCTCCCCGAACTGCTCTCCAGCCGGAATTTAGGTGCTAAGCAGCGCTTGGAGGCGTTCATCCATTTAACCGGTTATCTGGTGCACCCCCTCATGTTTGCCTCCTTCTTGCTGGCTTGCCTGTCAGCCCTGCTGAGAGTAGATGTCTTCCGCTTTGGCCTCCTCCTGGCTGACCTGCGAAGCAGCCTCGCGTCAGGGATGCTGAGCTCGGTAGCCTCCTTCTCCCCTAGCTACCTGGTGTGGAGTCTGGCAGGTGTGTTAATCTTGCTTTGCACCATAGCAGCCTGGATCCCTCCACTGGTGGCTTTGAAAACCGAACCGTTGCCTTGGTGGCGGAAGCTCTTTAACTTCATCACCTTGTTTCTCCTTGGTTGTGGGATCAGCCTGAGTAACACCATCGAAGCCAGTAAAGCCTTGCTGACCAAACGAAGCTGGGCTTTCAGGCGCACACCCAAATACGCCGTTCAAGATGGCGTGGATAAATGGCGCGATAAACGCTACCAGGTAGCGCTGGATTTTGTCTGGTGGATCGAGCTGCTGTCTATCAGCCTGGGCTTGTTAGCAACTGGTTACTCGATTTCACAATCAAATTTTGGGGTCCTGCTGATCCTGGTGCCGTTTACAATTGCCTACATTTTTGTGTTGCTGTTGACTATCTTGCAAAGCCGGCAGGAGGTTTGATTGCGAGGCCCAAAAATACAGGTGCCCCTGCTCCGCATCTGGCGCGTGAATCAGGATCTTCTTATCTTGCTACTTAGCCTCTTGTTGCAAATTGCACTTGGGCTCTGGTTCGGGCATGCCTACGACATGCGCCTTGCCATGGCAACCGGGTATCTGGTAAGCAATGCAGAAAACCCATATATTTCTCAAGACCTGACCGGGGTTTTTAAAAACAACTCGTTCCAGAGTTTGACCAGCATCGGCTACCTGCCTCCCTGGCCATTGCTCTTAGGGCTGATCTATCGGAGCGTAAATTCATTCACCTCTGACTTGCTGGTTTACAACCTGGCCATCAAGCTTCCGATCATCGCGGCCAATATTTACCTGGCTTACCTGGTGCGTGCTATGCTGAGGGATTTGGCGATGGAAATCTGGGCGGCGAAGCGGGCCTGGATTTTCATGCTGCTGTGTCCATTCATCCTTTATTTTGGTCCTGCCTGGGGGCAGTTTGATGTGATCGTCGTTGTGCTCACCCTGCTCTCGCTGGTGCACCTGGAACATGGCAGGCTGTCTGGCTCAGCGGTTTTGCTCGCCTTGGGGATAGCCTTTAAACCGATCGCGCTGCCTGTCTTTCCGATTGCCATGCTCTTCCTGGCAAAAAAATCACCTCGCCAAGCGATCACCTACTCGCTTTGGTTCGCGGCCAGTCTGATCGGGTTTTGCGTGCTTCCGTTTGTGCTCCTGTCATGGGATCCTGCCCCAATTGTTGCCGGTTGGAACGCGCACTTTACCGTAGGTGGGGCCCTGTCGTTTATGACCTTTTTCGAGCTTCTTAAGGATACCTATCAGCTCCCGGGAACATGGTGGCTTTTGGGACTCGCCTGGCTTCCAGCCTTAGGGATCGCCTTGCTTTCAATCCGGCACGGGGTTTTTGGTTTCAGGGATCTGCTGCGAAAAAGCCTGGGCATGATACTGGTTTTTTACCTTACCAGGACGTGGCTATCTGAACCGAATGTCCTGTTGGTCCTGGCTCTGGCATTGATCCTGGCCTCGCTGGGCGAGCTGCCTCCCCGGTTGTTCCATACACTGTGGATACTCCCACTGCTCTTTACAGTGTTCAATGCCTCGCCACCTCAACTGCTTTGGTTAAATTTTCCTCAAGTCAATCAGGCGTGGCAGAGCTGGATGGAGGAATTTCGCAGTTTCAGGCTGCTGGCGCGCATCGTCTTAGTGCTACCATGGCAAATCGTTGGCTGGTGGACTGTAATTGAGTGTTTCAAAGCCAGGCCTGCCTGGAGGGATATAACCCATCATAGATTTCTCACAGGCCAGGTCTGAGGTGCGGCGCTGGAACAGGTTCCTATGCCTCGCGGGATAATGCACAGGTCTGTGAAGTTGACCTTAGAATCAAGCTCATTTATGCAGATCCCCTTTCCACATAATTCAGGCATCTACCTGAAGCTTGCGCCGGTTGCCCACAACCAGATAGACTACCCCACCTCCCAATTGCAGAAAGGGCTGGTGTTGGTTGTCAATGGCGAGGAGCTTGTGGAGGAGGGCGTGGGCTTCGGGGTGCCAGTGCTCAAACAAGGGCTGAAGACGATTTTTCCAGGAGCTATCCAGCTGGCTGATTGGAAGCAAGACCAGGAATTGACAGCTGTCTATCATATGAACCTGGAGGAGAGGCTTGCCGGTCAAAACCAGCGCGTTGTGGAGAACCAGTTGCTCTACCGTCTCAAGGATTACCTTGCTGAGGCTTACCGGCGGTATCCCGCCATGCGCCGCTGGCTGACCACACTTTCCAATGGCATGCGGCACGCCTTCAACTGGCAGACCAGCTATGAAAATGCCGGTTGGGATTACCCGGTGAGAGTGCACTATACATTTGACTGGCAATCCAGTCTTGTCTCAGTGGAAGTTGATGTGACTGCCCTGCCACAGGAAGATGTGACTGAAGTGGTCGTGATGAATGAGCAAGGTGCCCATCACTTTGACACGTATTCAGATTCGAGTGGAGTACGCCTGCACGGAGGTGCGATTGGCAGCTGGGAGCAGGTGACCGCTGAGAGCGCCTCTTTTCTCAGTCACCGTCATGGGGTGGCCTTCACTCTACCGCAATTGGAGGGAGCACGTCTCTTTCGGGGCAGGGAGCTGGTTGGTTCCCGCCTGGCTTGGGCAGGTTTTGGTTACTCATTTTCCCTAGCCCCCCCGCGCATCGCATACTCGTTGCAGATCAAACGATTGTCATGAGCACTGTCCTGTTGACTTATCCTTTCTTCTTGCCCAGGCGCGATCGCTCGGTGTTTCGCTTTCCACCCCTGGGCCTGGGTTATCTGGCTGCTAGCCTGCAACGCGCTGGACACCAGGTACACCTGCTGGACTGCACATTTAAGGATCGAGAATCTGCCCTTAAGGAGGCCATGGCGGTGCAGGCAGACGTCGTGGGCATCTACTGCATGGTGACCATGGTAGAAGACTGCCGCTGGTTTGCCCGCAAACTGCGCCCACACTGTCAGCTTCTGGTAGCCGGTGGGCCCTTGCCAACCTGTGATCCACTCCCCTTTCTGCAGGATTTTGACCTGGTATTGCGCGGGGAGGCCGAAGAAACCTTGGTCGAACTGGTGAATGCCTGGGGGGCGCATGCGGATTGGAGCAAGCTGCCTGGATTGGTGTACCGCGACCCCGCTGTAGAGCACCAGGCAGGCACAGGCAAGTACATCGATACAGGCGTGCGTCCTTTTATCAAGGACCTGGATCATCTCGCCTTTCCTGCCCGCCATATGTTTCCAAACCAGGAATACATCCGTTTCGGGAAAAAGAAATATGGCTACTCAATTACCACAGTCATGAGCACGCGCGGTTGCCCGTTTCACTGCGAGTTCTGCAGCAACGTCGTCTTCGGGAATTCCTTCCGCCAGCGTCAGGCAGGTAGTGTAGTGGATGAGATCGAGGCGGCACTGGCGCTGGGGTATGACCGCATCGCCTTTGCCGACGACGTCTTCACTCTGAACCGCCGCCGGGTGTGGGAGGTCTGCGCGCAGATCAAGAGGCGGGGGTTGCACTTCCAATGGGAATGCCTGGGACGAGTCGACACCTTGGACTACGCCACTGCACTGGAAATGAAGTCGGCTGGCTGCGCACGCATTTATTTTGGCATCGAGTCCGGCAATGACCACATCCTGAAGTTAATGAAGAAGCAAATCACCACTGCCCAGGCCCGCCAGGCTGTCGAAGCTGCCCATCGTGCCGGGTTGGAAGTTGGTGCCTTCTTCATCCTGTTCTACCCGGGGGAGAGCACTGAGACCGTGCTGGATACCCTGCGCTTTGCAACTTCGCTTCCGTTGGATTATCTGGGGTTGACCATGCCATATCCATTACCGGGGACCGAGCTGTATGATCGCACCAGATCTCAGATATTCCGCACTTGGCGGCCCAACGATAGCTACTTGTGGAGTCATGTGCTGATTTACGATTCTGAGTTTTCGGAAACCAAGATGTGGTTCGGCATCCTGAAAGGGCATACCCAGTTCGAGATCAAAAAGCGCTTTGGAAGGGCTGCACCCGTCTTGCTGAAACTGTTCGAAAAGCCCACTGATGCCATCCTGAGGCTCTTGAAATAAGCAAGAAACTTTTAGGAAGTCCTCTCAAGGCTTCTTTTCGGTGAAGGCTTGCATGGTCTCACCAATCCGGCGCTTTAGCCAATCTGGATCAAACTCTGAGGAATACAGGAAGGTTACTTCGTTTTCTTTGTTCCAGTCGCTCTCGACGAGTCCGCTTATGCGCTTAAACAGGCTCGAACCAGGCAGCGGGTAGGGGACATTGAAGGAGATATCATTTAGGGGTAGGGATAAAGCCAGCTTGAAAGTCTCCTCAATAGACTGGAGGCTTTCCCCAGGGTAACCGACGATAAAGAAGGCTGCCACCTCTACTCCCGCCTGGTGAAACTGGTGCACAGCCTGAACGCCCTCTTCCACAGTAGCTTTCTTGTTCATTAATTCCAGCGTTTTCTGGGCTCCTGTCTCCAGCCCAAGGTAAACCCGTCGGCAACCGGCTGTCTTCATCATCTGGGCGATCTCGGCGTTGATGCCCGTGACACGTGAAAGGCAGGTCCACCCAATTTGCTGGTCAGTCATGCGCTCGCAGAATCTACTCAAATAAGCCAGATCCAGGGTGAAAGTATCGTCAGCGATCCATAGGCTATCATATCCAAGGCGGCGAATTTGATCGATTTCAGCGAACACCAGGTCCAGGCTGCGGCGGCGGAACAGGTTGCCGAACACGGGCCGTGAACAGAAATCGCAGTTGAATGGGCAGCCAAGAGTGGTCATGATCGAGGTGGTTTTTGTTCCGGTCTTCTCCAGCCATTCCTGCTGGTAAATTGCATGTTGGTAGTCACTTCGATCCGGCAAGGGAAAATTGTTGATCTCCTGCTCCCGGTAGTGGATGGTCGGGTTGTTAACCTGCAAGCCGTTATTTTGAATAAATAGCCCTGCATAACTGTCTAGTGGCATTTCTGCCAACCTGCTGCGATCGATGTTCTGCTCAATGAAATCCCTGCAAAAATTGGGAAAGCTCAGGTCCGCTTCGCCCCGAAAAACAACATCGAAAGCCACGTTGTAGCGTTCAGGATAGAGAGTAGGCAGCGGGCCTCCAGCAACAAGTATGCAACCTGGCAAACATTCTCGCACCATATCAGCGATGCGGAAGGTGTTCCGGCTCTGGTTGACCATTGAGTAGATTCCCACCACTATGGGTTCGTAAGCAAGCAGATCCTTTTGAAGCTGATCAAAGCTGGAGAAGGTGCAGTCAAAGATGCGTGTCTCCACACCGAGCAGCCGTAGCTGGCTACCCAGGAAAGCCGCCCCGAGTGGAGGAAAGAGCATCTCCGTGTATGCCCGGGTGCGAAAATAGGGAAAGACAATCGCTACTCTGGACATTTCGGTCCTTTAATATCGGAATTATACCGTTTTAATCATGGGCTGGCACCGCTCATACTTTCCATCTGCCAGACTCATTTGTATCTAAGCCTGCTTCTTCATCGAGTGGTAAGACCATTATTTTATTGTCAGGATATAATCAAACTTTAGAGCCTCGCCAGTTGCTCTGCAAATACAGATAAACCCCGCTAGGCGCTGGGGTCAGCATTGATATACTTCAATGGGAAACAGGCTTGCGTTAGGGGCATACCATCGTGACAGCAGATCATCATCACTTCAAGCAGACCGCTCCATGCGTCTGTTTCACCGCGCCCCAACAGACACTTGGTGCTGTTCAGGAATTAGGCATGGATGGCTACTTCGCTGAAATCTCCCTCCTGGTGTGTTCAGTCTGTGGTCAGTACTGGCTCAGGTATTTTTACGAGATCGAAGCTTTCACAGCCTCTGGCAGATGGTATCTGGGTGCCATTGATACACAGCAAGCTTCGCACCTGACAGCACAGAATGCGAAAGCCGTTTTGGAAAGCCTGCGCTGGTATTTCTTTGGT
>CP070639.1:1229617-1239346 GCA_020354045.1 Anaerolineales bacterium
CCTCCACCAGGGACCAGGAGGTGCGCCGGAAGCGTGCCAGTACATTGTTATAGACCACCACGATGCAGAAAGTGGCGTGCCCAACAATAATTGTCCAGAACGAAAAAGGGATGTCCATCAAGCCCAGGGCCGAGCGCAAGGCGATGCCGGTCACGATTCCGGGCAGCGCAATCGGGAGGACTAGTAAAAAGGAGATCGATTCGCGCCCAAAAAACTTGCTGCGGCTCACGGCGGCTGCTGCCAGCGTGCCGATGATCAGTGCCAGTATGGTCGCAATTCCTGCCACTCTCAAAGAGAGACCGAGTGCCTGCCACAGATCGGCTCGGTTCCAGGCTACGCCGAACCAGCGAGCTGTGAAGCCGGGTAGAGGGAATGTGTAGGTGGTCTCATCTGTAGTGAAGGCATACAACGCGATAATCCACACCGGCAGATTGAGAAACAGTAACACGAACAGCGTTGCTAATCTTAAGAGTATGGGGGAACGGTTTTGTTTCATACCTGTCTGGTCTTTTGAATGGTGCGGTTATAGGGCTTCAAAGGCACCTAATTTGCGTGCGATAATTAAATAAACTGCCATGATTGCCATCGGGACGGTGGTCAAAGCTGCTGCCAGGGGGATATTGCCAGATGTCCCCTGGTGTGAGAGAACCGCCTGACCGATAAAGAAACTTGAGTTTCCCAGCACACTGGGGACGATGAAATCACCCAGAGTGAGAGAGAAAGTGAAGATTGACCCCGCCACTACTCCAGGGAATGCCAGCGGTAAGGTGATATGCAAGAATGTGCGCAGGGAGTTGGCGCCTAAATCTTCCGAGGCTTCGAGCAACGATCCTGGCACTCGCTCCAGGGCTGCCTGGATGGGTAGCACCATGTATGGTAGCCACACATAAACAAACACCACGAACAAACCGATCGGGGATATGGACAATGATGGTCCCCCGATGGCAGGCAATTGCAGGATACCCTCCAGTAACCAGCTCAGGCTCAATTGGTTGAAGAACCAGCTTACAATGCCCTCTTTGGAAAGGATTAGCTTCCAGGCATACACGCGCACCAGGTAGCTTGACCAAAGCGGTAGCATGACGGACAGGTATAGGATTGCCTTGGAGCGTGGTGAGGCGTGCTTGGTCGTGTAGTAAGCCAGTGGAAATGCTAGCAACACGGCTGCCAGGGTTACCGTAGCTGCCATTCCTGCAGTGCGACCGATAATATCTAGATTAGATCGCGTGAGCAGCTCACCATAAGTGATCAGGGTGAATTTGCGCACCACCTGTCCGGTGAAGCCATCCAGATAATAAAAGCTTTGCACCAACAGCGTCAGCAGTGACCCCAGATAGACAACACCCAGCCAGAAGACAGGGGGTAGCAGCAGCAGCGCCAGGAACAGGCGCGGTCTGAGGAACAGGAAATTCGATATTCGCTGGCTTAAGGATGCGTTTTTGAGGGCCTGCACAGGTTGAACTCCTCTTGGCGTTTAATCACCGATGGGTCTCATATGGGAACGGTTCCACAATAACCTGACGCGCTGGTTGCGCGCTGCCAGCACATCCATGGAGGTGGTCTCCAGGTTCTGGTGGGCAACCGTCAGTTCGCCTCCCAGATCAAGCTCCACGATATAGCGCGTGTACATCCCCAGGTAGATCACCTCCCGCACCACTCCATCAGTTGCCAGCATTCCCTCGGGCACCGGATTTTCATCGTTTGATAGGTGGATTTTTTCTGGACGCACTGCAAATGCTTCGTCTGATCCGCTGATTGCCTGTGCGGCGCTACCGCTAATCAGGTTGGAGATACCCACAAAACCCGCCACAAATGCGGTAGCCGGGCGTTCATAGATCTCTGCGGGTGAGCCCACCTGCTCGATTTTGCCATGGTTAAACACAGCCAGGCGGTCGCTCATCGTGAGCGCCTCTTCCTGGTCGTGTGTCACATAGACAAAGGTAATGCCAACCTGCTGCTGGATGGTTTTTAGCTCGATCTGCATCTGCTGGCGTAGTTTAAGATCGAGAGCACCCAGCGGCTCGTCGAGCAACAGCACTGGTGGTTTGTTGATCAAGGCGCGCGCCAGGGCCACTCGCTGTCGCTGCCCGCCTGATAGCTGGGAGGGCTTGCGCCCTCCCAGGTTTGGCAGGCGCACCATTTCCAACATCTCATCGGCGCGGCGCAATCGCTCCGCCTTGGGTACTTTTTTGATCATCAATCCGTACGAGATGTTATCTGCGACTGTCATATGTGGAAACAGCGCGTAATCCTGAAAAACCGTGTTGACTGCCCGTTCGTAGGGTGGTAGCTGGGATACATTCACCCCATGCAGGAAGATTTCACCCTGGCTCGGTCGATCAAACCCAGCCACCATGCGCAAACTGGTGGTTTTGCCAGATCCGGATGGACCCAGCAGCGTGAAAAACTCCCCGTCGAAAATATCCAGGCTGATATCGTCAACCGCTTTAACCTCGCCAAAATGGCGGCTTACATGAATGAAACTGATTGCTGTTTGCATCTGACCTTTCACGAAATATGTGAAATCATTACGTGCTTGGTGATCTGGTAATCATTGACTGCTTCTGCGGACAGGTCTTTCCCAAAACCTGACTGTTTAAAGCCACCATGTGGCGTTTCCGAAGTCAGGGGGATGTGATCGTTGATCCAGATCGTGCCGAATTCTAGCTGGCTGGAGACACGCATAGCCCTTCCCAGGTCTTTTGTGAATAGAGCAGCAGCCAGCCCGTAGAGCACGTCATTACCAAAGTAAACAGCCTCTTCCTCGGTGTTGAATGGCTGGACGGTGATCACTGGGCCAAATACTTCGCTTTGCACGATTTCGGATTTCTGGTCCACATCGCTGATCACGGTTGGGGAAAAGTAATAGCCTTTCTCCAGACCCGCTGGAACACCACCGCCAGTTAGGATTTGTGCGGAGGTCTTGCGAGCCCGTTCGATGAATCCCTGCACTCGCTCGAACTGCACGCGTGAGATCAGTGGGCCTACCTCGGTATCCTCAGAGAACGGGTCGCCAACCTTGACAGCCCGCATGGCTTCAACCAGGGCTTCCTTGGCATCTTCGTATAGATTTTGGGCAGCATACACGCGCGTTGCCGCCGTGCAGTCCTGACCGGTGTTAAAAGTAGCGCCAAGTGTGATCTTTTCGATTGCCAGGTCCAGATCGGCGTCCTCAAACACTAGGATGGGGGCTTTCCCGCCCAGCTCTAAGTGCACGCGTTTTAGCGTTTTGGCTGCCGTTTGCATCACCCGCGTGCCTGTGCCTGAAGAGCCTGTCAGGCTCACCATGCGCACATCGGGGTGCTCGACAATTGCCTGCCCGGTCTCGTTACCACCACTGACGATATTCAGCACGCCATCTGGGATGCCAGCTTCAGCTGCTAATTCTGCCAGCATCAGGGTCGTGAGCGGTGTTGTCGGCGCGGGTTTAAGCACCACTGTGCAGCCAGCAGCCAGGGCTGGGCCGATTTTCCAGATTGCCATCATGAGCGGGTAGTTCCAGGGCGCAATTTGCCCCACCACCCCTACCGGTTCACGCCGGTACATCGAGGTGTAGCCTGACATGAACTCTCCGGCATGGGAGCCGTGCGTATCGCGTGCCGCAGCTGCGAAAAAGCGCAGGTTGTCAACCATGAACGGCAGGTCCGCGCCCAGGCTGACGAAGGCGTAGGGCTTGCCTGTGTTTTCCGATTCTGCCTTGGCTAACTTTTCGGCGTTCGCCTCGACCAGATCAGCCAGGCGCAGCAATGCCAGGGAGCGCTCGCTGGGTGTTTTACGCGACCAGCGACCATCATAAAAGGCGGCTTTGGCTGCCTGCACAGCCGCGTCGACATCTGCCTGGCTGGCATTCACCACATGAGCGATCTTGCTCCCGGTGGCCGGGTTTTCAATCTCCATCTGGCTGCCACCCTGGCTGTCTGTCCATTTTCCGTCGATCCACAATTTATATTCCTGCATATATATTCCTCCAAGTTTGGCAGCCGTGCGACCAGCATCGATCGCACGGCTGTATAAACCAGGTGTTAACTAGCGCCCACCGATCACGGCGATGTAATTTGTTACCCACTCATGGTAGGGTACACATTCCTTCCCACCTCCGCAATCTGCAACCGGTGTCTTCCAGAACCAGATTTTTTCGAAGTTATCCAGACCGTTGGTTGTGCAGCCCTGGTCTCCCAGCAAGGCATTACCACTGCAGGCTTCCAGAACTACCGGTACAGAACCGAACCAGGCTGCCAGGTCTCCTTGCAGCTTGGGGTTGATAGAGTGATCCAGCCATTTGTAGGCACAGTTGGGGTGGGGGGCTTCGATGTGCATCATGGTCGTATCTGCCCACCCGGTGGCGCCTTCCACGGGGATAACGCTGGCAATGGGCTCGCCCTCAGCCTGAAGCAGGTTGACCTGGAATGGCCAGGAGCTGGAGGCTACCACACCTTCATTTTTGAAGTCATCCATCTGGACGAAGGCATCATGCCAGTAGCGTCCCACGATCTTGCGTTGCTCGCGCAGCACATTTAGTGCGGCATTAAATTGATCGCGTGTCAAGGCATAGGGGTCATCAATACCCAGCTCAGGTTGGGCTTGCTTTAAGTACAGGGCAGCATCCGCGACGTAGATGGGTCCGTCAAAAGCCTGCACCCTGCCTTTATTTGATTCCCCGTCTGGTAAGCTCATTTCCTTGAAAACCACTTCCCAGCTGGTGGGTGGGGAATCTCCAAAGGCTTCTGTGCTATACATCAAAACGTTAGAGCCCCATTGGTATGGTACACCATAGTGCTTCCCGTCAACTGTATGCCATGGGGCATTTTGTAGACGCGAGTCTACTGTATTCCAGCGCGGCACCAGGTCGGTGTTGATTTCTTGAACTTTCCCGCCGGAGATCAGCCTCAGGCTGGCGTCGCCGGAGGCAGTCACCAGATCGAATCCACCTTCGTTCATCAAGGCGACCATCTCATCGGAGGTGGCGGCAACCTTTATGTTGACCTTGCAACCTGTCGCGGCTTCATAGTCGGTTGCCCAGTCGAATGCCGGGTCAGTTTCCCCTTTTTCGATATATCCAGCCCAGGCGATGATATCCACCTGGCCCTCACCTTCACCAATTTCCTGCAGAGGTCCGCCCACTGTTTCGGCTGGTTGAGCACCACCACATGCCGATAGCACCAGGCTGAGACCTATAAAAAGACTAACCAACTTCAGTAAAAATTTAGCGTTCACGTGTTTTCTCCTCTGGCGAAAAGATATTTTGGTTTGTGTCCAATACTGCTGGGGTTAAGCCAGCGCTGAGAGAGTTCGTCATCGATTAGCTTTATCTTATTTGCACCTCCTGGGTGCGGGATTGTTCTTGATCATGCGTTGACTTCTCTCAGCGTGTCCTCAAGATGATTGAGCACCGTATCAATCTGCTCGTAGCTGATATAGATGGGAGGCTCTATCCGGATGGTTTTCGCATTGGTAAGGGTCCCTGCCACGAGCACGCCACGTTTGAACAACCCACTGGCGATTTGGTAGCCGATCTCTGGCGTATGAAAATGTTGGGCTAGCAACAGGCCACGACCGGTGATTCTGGCATAGAAGTTTGGGTATTTGCTGGCAAGCTGCTCCAGCCCGGCCTTGAATTTGCTGCCCTTTTCCGCAGCCATCTGTGGTAGGTTTTCTTCTAGTGTGACTGTGATCGCAGCGATCGCTGCAGCACAGGCCAGTGGATTGCCTCCCGTAGTGGTGGTGTGGATGAAGGGGTTGGGCTCCATCATGACCTGCCAGATTTCTTCCCGAGCGCCGAATGATGAGACCGGCATGACGCCGCCTCCCAGCGACTTTCCCAGAGTGATGATATCTGGCACTACCTCCCAATGATCTACTCCCCACATTTTGCCGGTGCGTCCCATGCCGGTCTGGACTTCATCCGCGATCAAGAGCACACCGTACTGGTCGCAGAGCTGGCGTAAGCGTGGCCAGAAATCCTCCGGAGGTACAATCGCCCCGGCTTCACCCTGGATGGGCTCCATGATTACCGCGGCGATATCTAATCCGACTGCCTCCGCGATCTCAAGCTGCCTTTCCACCGCCTGTGCATCACCGAATGGCACCCAGGTTATATTGGGATAGAGCGGCATAACGGGTTTGCGAAAGTCTTTTTTCCCCATCAGGCTCAATGATCCTAGAGTCTTGCCGTGGAAAGCACGCAAAGAGGTGATGAAGCCGCTCTTGCCGCTGTACAATTTCGCCAGCTTCATGGCGCCTTCAACCGCCTCAGTTCCACCGGCAGCGAAGAAAAAATACTGGATATCTCCCGGTGTGATCATTGCCAGCAAGCGAGCCAGGACTCCTCGCAAAGGATCAAGGAGTTCCTGGCTCGGCATGGGTGATCGGCGTAATTGTGCCTCCACGGCCTCAACCACCCGGGGATGGGACCAGCCCAGATCGAGCAAACCATAGCCACCCAGGCAATCTATCCATTGGCGTCCAAAGACATCTTCGACCAGTGCTCCTTCCCCGCGCCACTCTGTAGCGGCATAACCGCCTAAAACCGTGACCGATTTGCGGTATTCTAAAAAGCCGCGGTTAAAGTGGTTGGCAAAGTTGGAGACCGTCTCCTGGACGATTTCTTCAGCTTCGGATTGGGTCAGGCGTGGCTTTTGGATGATTTCCAGCCAGCGCCGGGCGTATGAGAGAGCCGGATCAATTTCGGGCATCGTTACATCCTGGTGGTAATTAACCGCCTGCTCCGGCTTTGAATTCCGTCCACATGCGGTCGTACAGTTCCAGGGCATCACCTACATCCTCGATCCACTGCAGGCGCTCAGCTACATCGTCTGGAGGGTAGATACCTTCATCTGCGAGGATTTCCGGATCGATGAAATCCTTGGCAGCCTCATTGGGAGTGCCATACCCGACCCACTCCGCATTTTGAGCCGCAATTTCTGGATCTGATAGATAGTTAATGAATACCATGGCTGTGTATTTGTTAGGCGCTCCTACAGGAATCGCCAAATTGTCTTGCCAGATCGTGCAGCCTTCCTGCGGGATCACATAAACAATTCCGTCTCGACCACCATATTCAGGATCTCCTGACAGGATAGCATCACCGGTCCAGATATGCGCTATCAAGACTTCACCGGAGACGATCAGATCATCGTTGGTCTGGCTGTCATAAGCTTTTACGCATTTGGATTGCTCAACCAGCAAGTTCTTCGCTTCTTCCAGGTGCTGTGGATCGGTGTCATTAATGCCATAACCTAGGTACATCAGGGCCGCGCCTAGAGTCTCGCGCTCGTCATCTAGCATGCTGATCTGGCCGCAAGCCTCTTCGCTCGGCTCGAAGACCATTTTCCAGGTATCTTCAACCTTACTGATCACGTTAGTGTCCACAGCGAAGCCCGATGTTCCCCAGAAATATGGCACTGTGTATTTCTGCTCTGGGTCAAAATATTGGTTCACATTGGTGGAATCCATGTTCTTGATATTGGCGATTACGTTGAAATCCAGCTCTTCCAACATGCCTTCTTCAATCATGATCTGCACCATGTAATCTGATGGGACGATAACGTCATACCCGGTGCTGCCTGCCTGCAGGGTAGCCAGGAGCGTCTCGTTTGAGTCGAAGTTAGTCTCATTGATCTTGACGCCGCATTCGGCTTCAAACTGGTCCTTGATTTCAGGGTCAATATATTCCACCCAGGTGTAGAAGTTCAGCTCATCAGAGAGTTGGGTAGCGTCTCCGCAGCGCTCAGAAACCTGCTCCTGGGGTTCTTCCGGAGCCTGCGTCTCTGCTACAACGCTTGGCTCTTCGGGTGTGGCTTGCTGCCCGCAGGCCGATAGCATGATTACTAGGATCAGTATGATATATAGCGGTTTGATTTTCATTTCTCTCTCCTCTCACATTAATAAATCGAATTGAATTTGCTCAGGGCTAGCAATGCGGAAGCTTATCCGGTCATGATCAGCAATGAAAAATAGCCTGCTAGACCCAGGATAATGATTGTGATGATAGATAGTATCTTCCCTGTGATATTCACCTCCTTGAATTCCTCGAACCAGGCTTTAATGGACCCCCAGAACCAGAAAGCTCCTAATGGCAATAGCAAAATGTAAACCAGGCTGGAAGGCGTAAACACACCAGTTGCAACAACCCCAAGTATGCGAGTCAGGCCGAAGACCGCCAATCCGATCGCGACGCCACTGCTCATGGCGCGCGTGAAGAGTGGTCCACCTCCCTGGGCGGTCAGTGATAAACCCACCAGGCTGATCGATCCAGCCAGTAAGACTGTTGACAGTGCATTGATCTCGGGCGTAACCCCGCGACGTACCAGGCTGTAGATGTAGATTGGCATGGTCTGTGATTGCACCCCTTTAGTGAAGACCGTGATGAGGTAGTCATCCAATGAGAGTGTGAAAGCCAGTAGCGCCCCTCCAACGATCCCTGGCATGAGCAATGGCAGTGTGACTCTGAGAAACGTGTGCCATTCATTAGCGCCCAGATCCTGAGCGGCTTCTTCCAGGGTGCGGTCAAAATCTGCCAGGCGCGCCCTGACGATCACGTAAACAAATGGGATGTTGAAGGCAATATGCGAAACGGTGATGGTATGCAGCCCTGTAGAGGCGCGGTAACCAGAGAGCTTCTCAATGAATGGGAACAGTGCCTGGTTGAAGAACAGCAGCAGTGAAATACCCATCACGATTTCAGGAATCACGATTGGCAGGTAGAGATTTGCATCAAATGCCGTGCGCATTCGGAAGCTGAAACGCTCCATGCCCAGGGCTGTCAATGTCCCGATCACCGTTGAAACAACCGTGGAGATCAATCCCACGATCAGGCTGTTTCTGGCGGCATCCAGCAGCTCAACGTTTTGGATTAGTTTGGAATACCATTCCAGTGAAAACCCGGTTAGCACGGCAATGGAACGGGTGTTGTTGAAGGAAAAGATTACCAGGATAATAACTGGTAAATAAAGCAAGGCAAATATCAACAGGGCGTTGGCGCTCAATACTCCATTCCCAAGCCGGCTCGCCAACCTTTGTTTTGGGGCTGCTAGTGGAGAGATGCGCTCGGCACTCATAAGGCTCGCCTTGATTCTCCACCGGAGCGGAAATATGCTGTGACACCGATCAGAACCAGCAACATCAGGATAAACGAGATGGCGGAGCCGAAAGGCCAGTTCCGGGCTACTCCAAACTGGCGGTTGATCAGCGTGCCAATCATTTCCACTTTCCCACCCCCCAATAGGTCTGGTGTGATAAACGCTCCGACCACCGGGACGAAAACGAGCACAAATGCTGCCACCACCCCTGGCAACGTCATGGGAAGCATTACTCGCAAAAATGCTCGCCGCGTGTTCGCGCCTAGATCTGCGGCCGCCTCCATCAGGGAATAATCAAACTTCTCAATCGAGGCATACATGGGCAGTACAGCAAAAGGGATATATCCATACCATAGGCCCAGGATTACTGCAAATTCGTTGAACAGCATGTTTAGAGGCTGGTTGATCAAATGGCTGGAAACCAGTAGCGAGTTGATCAAGCCATCCGTCGCCAGTGCAGATTTTAGGGCGTATGTGCGCACCAGGAAGTTCGTCCAAAAGGGTATGATCACCAGCAAGAGCAACGCATCCCTGCGGCGTGCATCCCGTTTCGAGATATAGTAAGCCAGCGGATAACCGAGAACGATGCAAGCCAGCGTGACCACCAGCGCGATACGTATCGAGTGCCAGAATATGCCTAGGTAGAGCGAAT
>CP070639.1:1239446-1248866 GCA_020354045.1 Anaerolineales bacterium
CCCAGCCGGCCCCTATACGAGATTGAGGCGCTCTCTTTGCACGAGGCAGTCCCCGGGCACCACCTGCAAATCGCATTACAGCAAGAGCTGGATGACCTGCCAGGCTTCCGCCGTTTTGTGGGCTACACGGGCTTCTCCACCGCTTATATCGAGGGTTGGGCGCTGTATGCCGAACGATTAGGACTAGAGGTTGGCTTCTACCAGGAGCCCAGCAGCGATTTCGGGCGACTGAGCTATGAAATGTGGCGAGCGTGCCGGCTGGTAGTTGACACAGGCATACATGCATTGGGCTGGTCGCGACAGCAGGCAATAGACTTCATGGCAGAAAATACGTGCTCCACATACCTGAATATCACCAACGAAGTCGACCGCTATATCGCCTGGCCGGGACAGGCCCTAGCTTATAAAATTGGGGAACTCAAGATACGCGAATTACGAGCCAGGGCTGAAGAACAACTTGGCAGCAGCTTCGATCGGCGTGAGTTCCACGAGGTGATTTTGTCCAGTGGTCCACTGCCACTTGACCTGCTAGAACAATCCGTGAACAGCTGGCTGAGCGAACAAAACTGATCCAGCCCTGATAGACTGGCAATTTGACAGGCTCACTTTTAGAGAACCTGCGAGTTTAAGCACTGCTAAGCCAAACGGAAAAGGTGAACAGCAATAAAGCCGTGTGGTGGCAGTTCTAACCTGAACTTGACACGGCGATTTACTCCTGTACGCTCCTGGTTTACATCTCAGGAGGCAAGAATTTTCCCCCTTATTATCTCCAGGTTGACAACAGGTATTCCTACACCAGCGCTTCACCCAGGATCACATCCAGGGCGCTTTGGAGGATCTTGATCCACATAACAACCAGGGCAAAGGCACCCGTAGAGATGAGCATGACCTGGACCGCCTCGATAGGCGGCATAAAAAGGGAAAAATTGAACATACGCACAAACCTCTATGTAGCCAAAAGAACGAGAGGCCGTTGCATATGTTACATACAGAGCTGAAAAGCTGTGCATGATATGCTCAACTAAATTGAATAAAAACGGGGCAGTAAATACGATAAAAGCAGGAAAGGTGCTTGACGTCTTGCAAGTGATCTTCTACAATTGAGGCACCTACAGGGAAATCCACGGCTAGAAGGACCCAGCATGAACCAGATCAATATACGCGCTTATCCACTGTTGCTACTCATCATGGCCATTGCCATTGGGCTGTGCGTGATGACCATCAACCTGAATTAACTCGCGCCGAGTCGTCAACCGAAGAAAGTCAATTTAACTCCCATAACCAGCAGCATCAAGAGCACCGCCTTGCGAAAATACAAGGGGTTCATGTAGCGGTCAAGGCTCGCTCCCATAACGAATCCCATGCCAACTGCCCCCAGTGCCAGGGGGAACTCCCGCAAAACCTGTCCTGAAAAATTGCCACTAAAAGCATGGCTGATGGCTACCGCCAGACTGCTAAAGATAAAAAAACCTTGTAAATTGCCCTTAAATTGCTGCGGAGGCCATCTGGCAGAAGTACCATACACTACCACGGGTGGGCCAGAAACATTATAGGCGCCCCCCAGCATACCAGCCAGAAAACCAAAGGCATAGGGCCAGGCAGGCTGAGACATGCGTGGGGGATTGACCTCGATTAATGAATAGATTGAATAAGCAGCAATGACCAGACCCAGAACTGACAGCACAAGTCTTTCATTTAAGCTGCGCAAAACCAAAATTCCCAAGGGAATACCACCTAAAGCCCCCAAGGCCAAGGGCAAAACAGTACGAAATTGCACAGAGCGACGGTAGCGAAACAGCAGCAATGTTTCTAACGACAACGCCACCAGAGCGACAAGCGGGACAGCCACCTGTAAACCCAAGATAGCAGGCAAGAGCGCCATGGCAACCAAGGCGACCCCAAAACCGGTCACACTTTGGGTAAAGACTGCCAGAGTAATTATCGAGAAGATCGCCAGAGAATGCATCTAAGACAGATAAATGAAAATAGGCGATATTAATCCAGAAATTTTGGAACCCCAATGTCGAGCCCTTTGCCGGGCATGACCATTAAAGTAGAGGTGCCATGGGCCAGCAAAGTTCCCTGGGCATCCGTGACACTCGCTTCAGCATAACTGAGTGTGCGTCCATTTTTCAGGCAACGTCCTAAGGCGAATAGCTTTCCCGAGTCAGGTGATCGAAGGTAATTAAGCTTCAGGTCGACATTTACCAGGCCGTACTCTTGAGGAAGATTTAAGAATGCTGCCCAGAATGTGGCCGTATCGATCAGGGTAGCGATGACACCGCCGTGCACCATACCAAACGGCTGCAAATGGCTAGCGGCGATTTCAAGCTCGATCCTCGCACGATCTGGCTCGATCGAAACCAGCCTAAATGGCAGGTGCATGGGAAAAGGACTGCGGTTTACAAACTGGATCAATTCCGTGATATAGGCAGGGTTGGTTTTCATTTCTCTAGAGATCCCAAGATATTCTGGCAAGGCAAGATGTGAATATGCAGATCAATCTTACTCCTGCGTGATCTCAATCTGTGTGCCATTGGGAGCCCGCAGGTACGCGGAGCGTCCCCAATAATAATCCCTGGGTAAATGCTCAAATTTTAAGCCGCGGTCGATCAATTGCTGGCAGGCAGCATCGACATCTTCAACTTTGAAAGCAAGGTGGTCCTCGGGCGGCAGCTCACCCTCAGCAGGTGGATAGGAGCGATGAATGAAGATCTTGGTGTCACCGAGCAAAAAAATCGCCATACCGTCTCCTTGAACGTCCGGTGCTTTGCCCAGCAGATGTCGGTAAAAGGCAGCCGTTTGATCCACATCGTCTGAAAAGAAAGCCAATTCAACAAGCTTCATATAAACACACCTCCAAACTCGTAATTTCCTTGTGTAAACCTCCAGGCACCAACGCCTGTATGATCTACTGAGGACTTACGCAATCGACGGGAGATTGGGGGTATTTTTTTGGGGGGGGCGACGCCCGCCCAAATACCCCCCGAAATTCCCCTGAAGTGCGTAATTCTTACTACTAATAACCTGCCAAAAAACCAATTATATGTCAATAATTGCAGTGATCACTGAGCAGATTTGCCTGGAAGAGGTTAGAAATCTGTCAGAAATCCTAGCTACCCTTGACAGGTAACAGATAACCCGATAATATTTCAATATCAAATGTTTTGATATCAAGGAAATATATATGCCAACCCATTATAAGGGAAACTCAGAGGAAATACGCGCACTAAACACCTATATTAAGCTTACCAGGGCAGCTGATTCATTCCAAAGCCGCTTGAACAGCCACAAGACACAAGGGGAATTATCCCCCACCCAATTCGGTGTGCTGGAGGCGCTCTACCACCTGGGCACGATGAGCCAGGGTGAGATAAGCGCCAAAGTCCTTAAGAGCAGCGGCAATATCACCCTGGTAATCGACAATCTTGAGAAGCCAGGGCTGGTACGCAGAATGCGCGATGAGCATGACCGCCGTATGGTACAAGTAGTATTGACACAACAAGGACGGGAGCTTATTGAAGAGCTGCTCCCGGGTCACGTTCAAGCCATCGCCGAGGAAATGTGTGCCCTCGAGCCGCATGAACAGGAAGAGCTGGGGCGGCTATGCCGTAAATTAGGTACGTACCAGTCAAGCTAATTAATCTAACGAGACTTTCAAATTTCGTTAATTCCTTCAAAATCAAAACAGCGGAACAGGATTTTTATCTAAATATTTTCTAAAAAGAATTGTGCTATGACTAAAACTTTGCTGGCTGTTTATGCTCATCCTGATGATGAAGCCTTTGGTACTGGGGGCTCACTGACACACTATACTGCCCAGGGTATACGGGTTGTGCTGGTTTGTGCAACGCGCGGAGAAGTAGGCGAAATATCCGACCCAAGCTACGCAACCCCAGAGACATTGGGACAGGTACGCGAATCCGAACTACGATGCGCCGCGGAAACCATGGGAATATCTGAAGTGATATTCCTGGATTACCGGGACTCAGGTATGGCAGGGACAGCTGAAAACGAGGACCCGCGAGCCTTTATCAATGCCCCTGCGGATGAGGTGATTGCAAAAGTGGTCGCTATCATCCGGAGAGTGCAGCCAGACATTGTGGTGACATTCGAGCCAAATGGAGGTTACGGACACCCTGACCACATCGCCATACACAAACACACTGTGGCAGCCTTCCGAGCAGCCAGCGATCCAAGCAGCCACCCTGGCCTCGGTACTGCCTGGAAGCCACAGCGCCTGTTCTACTCCGCCATCCCACGCTCTTTCTTCCGAGAAATGGTCGAACAATTGAAAGCGCTTGGGGAGAATGTAAGCGATTTCGAACGCTTTGAGGAGGAAGGTCGTGGCTGGCCCGACGAAAAGGTCAATGTGACGATAGACGTTTCCAAAACTGTAGAGGCCAAGTGGGAAGCTCTGGAATGCCATAGAACACAATTCGGACCTGCCAACCTGTTCAAGCGGCTGCCAGAGAAAGATGTCAAGAAGTTGATGAGCCGTGAGTATTATGCACTGGCCTGGCCCGAACAAGAACCAGGATCAAAATTACCTGACCTGTTTGCAGGTCTACAAAATTAGCACATAAAAACAAGAACTTAATATGGCAGATGCAGAAATGATCGAACCAATTCGTGTCGTTGGATTTCCGGGTAGCATCCGGGAGCCCAGTTACACGCGCATGGCAGTGGAAATAGCCCTGCGCGGCGCGCAGGAAGCGGGTGCAGAGACACAGCTGTTGGATTTACGCAATTATCGGCTCTCCTTGCTCGAGGAAGAGTGGGACAAGCGCGACAGCTCACCCAATGTGCTTAAATTGCGCCGGGATATACAATCTGCCCATGGCATCATCTTGGGAACTCCCGAGTATCATGGGAGTTTTAGCGGGATCATAAAATATGCCATCGATTTGATGGGTTTTGACGAATTCGAGGGAAAATTAATCGGACTGGTTGGCGTAGCTGGAGGCAAATTAGGAGCGAGCGAGTCGCTCAACAGTCTACGCTCGGTAGGTCGCGCCCTGCATGCCTGGGTAGTCCCACTACAGGTATCCATTCCTGAAGCCTGGCGCAAGTTTTCAACTGATGGCACGCTCAAGGACCCGCAACTAGAAGAACGCCTACTTGATGTTGGTAAACAGGTCACCCGCTTCGCCAAGTTGCACCACAGCCCGCAATTTGAAGAATTTGTACACCAATGGGAAACCGCACCTGAAAATCCAGCTGGTTCCATTCACAAGAGGGGATGACCATGACCATTAATTTTGCTGCTTATCATAATAAGCAAATAACCCTGAGCGAGATGTCTGCCGGTCTAGGTATTGCTGACCTGCACCGACTGCTGGATGAACAGTATGATTACATTGAGGCACAACTCGAGGGTCTTAATGATGCAGAAGTAACGTATATACCACTAGACCCCGAGGCTTATGATCCCTATGCTGCTGACGAGGCTGAGATAAAGCTCGCCTGGACACTAGGTCATGTGATCGTGCACCTGAGCGCCTCAGCAGAAGAAGCCACAGCTCAAGCCACCAACCTGGCGCGCGGTGTGAAGGTTCGTGGACGCTCACGTTATGAAACACCCTGGCAATCAGTGAAATCAGCCTCTCAGGTACTGAAACGCCTTGCTGAAAGCCGCCGGATGCAACACGCCTTGCTGGAGGCATGGCCTACTGAACCTGACCTGGAGCTCACCTATACACCAGCTTACCCGGGTGCACAGCCAAGAAATGCAATTGGCTACTTTATCTCTGGATTAGCTCACAGCGACTCGCACCTTAAACAGATCGAGAATATCCTTACACAGGCGCGTACCAGCCCATAAGATATCCTGCGAACCAGTGGCGTGATAACACCTTATGCTTGAACCCGTGCAAATCATACTGCGCTCGATCAGCTTCGTTCTAGGTCTAGGTTTAGTGCTGAGGACGGTTTTCTCGGCAGTGAAGACTTTCGTGCTACCGCGCAGTGCACCAGACGCACTCACTGGATTGGTTTTTCGTACAACACGCAAGGTATTTGATTTAATTTTGTTGGGGGCACGAGAATATAAGCAGCGCGATAGCATCATGGCCTACTTTGCCCCGATCAGCTTAATCGCATTGCTGCCTGTATGGCTGTCACTGATGACTGTAGGTTATGCAGGGATATACTGGGCATTGGGTGTGGAGAGCTGGTGGCTGGCATTTCGGATCAGTGGATCATCCCTATTAACTTTGGGCTATGCCAGCGGTGAATACCTGGGCTCAACAATCGTGGAGTTTACAGAGGGCACGATGGGGCTGATGCTGGTGGCTTTGCTCATCGCCTACCTGCCGAGCATTTACAGCGCATTTTCGCGCAGGGAATCGGCGGTTACCTTGCTGGAAGTGAGGGCGGGGAATCCACCCTCGGCGGTTGAAATGATCCAGCGCTACCAGCGCAACCACGGTCTTGAGCAACTTGGCGAGCAATGGGAATCCTGGGAAGCCTGGTTCGCTGAGTTAAATGAAAGCCATACTTCACTGGCGGCCCTGGTCTTTTTCCGCTCACCTCACGGAAATCTTTCCTGGGTAACGGCTTCGGGCACAATTCTGGATGCTGCCTCCCTGACATTATCCAGCCTGGACCTGCCTTATGACCCACGGGCTGCCTTGTGCATCCGGGCAGGTTACTTAGCTTTGCGCAGTATTGCAGATTACTTTCGCATTCCATTTAACCCCGCCCCTTATTACCCAGAAGAGCCCATCAGCATCAGCCGCCAAGAGTTTGAGCAAGCATTGGACAATATGGTCGACAGCGGTGTTGCCATAAAACAAGACCGGGAGAAAGCCTGGCAGGATTTTGCGGGATGGCGAGTTAACTACGACAATGTACTGCTAACCCTAGCCAAACTAACAATGGCGCCACCGGCAATGTGGATTAGCGACGAGTCATAATCAAATTTTTTTAAAAAGGACACAATATGAGCATTCTTGGATTACACCATATCACGCTGGTATGTAAAGATGCCCAGCGGACTGTTGATTTCTACACCCAAGCATTAGGCCTACGGTTGGTAAAGAAAACGGTTAATTTCGATGACCCGGGTGCATATCACCTATATTTTGGAGATGAAATGGGCAGTCCTGGCTCGGTTGTCACTTTCTTTGAATGGCCGTACGCGGCTCAGGGAGCACCTGGCATTGGAGGCACTCACCATTTTGCCTTATCGGTAGCAAATTATGAGGGATTGCTGATGTGGAAGCGCAGGCTGTCGGATTTGGGCCTGCATGTAGAAGGCCCGCTGGACCGGCACTATTTCACGTCCATTTATTTTCGTGATCCCGATGGCGTGATCCTGGAAATTGCCACCCTGGGACCTGGTTGGGATATCGATGAAGCACCTGACAGCCTGGGAATGGAATACCGCCAACCTCCGGCAGAGATGGTGGTGAGAAACCGTGATGAGACGCGCATCGCCGGGACAACCTGGCCTGAACCTGTAGCGGAGATCCAGTCTGGCATGGCTTTATCAGCAGGTATGCACCATATCACCGCGATAGGCAGCAATATAGAGCGCACCCATGCCTTCTTTGGAGATTTGCTGGGGATGAGGCGAGTAAAAATGACCAGCAACTTTGACGACCCAGGCTCTGCTCACTGGTATTGGGGTGTTGGGGAGGGAAAGCCTGGTACACTGCTCACCTACTTCGAGCGGAAAGCAGGGCGCGAAAATCGCGTCCGCATGGGAGCCGGCCAAACGCACCATTTTGCGTTAGCGGTTCCCGATGATGAAACGCAATTGGAGTGGCGTGAAAAACTGCTGCGGGCGGGCTACCGGGTGTCAGGCGTAATGGAGCGAGTCTATTTCAAGAGCATTTACACTAACGACCCGGACGGTCACATCGTGGAGCTTGCCACAGCCGGCCCAGGGTTCGCAGTAGATGAAGAGGAACCGCACCTGGGAAGTAAACTTATGCTGCCACCCTGGTTAGAATACCAACGTGCTGACATAGAGGCCATGCTAAAACCGCTGACCCACCAGAAAATCACAGAATAGGTTAAAAAATAATGCATTTATCACAAAGCACGGATCGTGAGAACGATCCTCATCGCAACGCAACAATCCTGGCAGCAGGTGCATCCATAAAAAATGCCCAGGCAGCTATGTTAATGCTGCACGGGCGAGGCGCCACTGCAGAGGATATCCTTTCACTGACGGATTTTCTGGATTTACCAGGATTTACTTTTCTAGCCCCCCAGGCAAACAACTACACCTGGTACCCATACCCTTTTATGACAGCAATAGAATCGAACCAGCCCTGGCTGTCCTCCGGGCTGGAACTAATAAATACCATCATGGGAGATCTGGAACAACAAGGTATATCCTCCGAACGAGTAATTCTGCTGGGATTCTCACAAGGCGCCTGCCTGGCGCTAGATTATAGTGCCCGACATGCACGACGTTATGGTGGAGTGGCTGGTTTAAGCGGTGGATTAATTGGCCCGGCAGGCACATCCTGGGAAAGCACAGGAACTTTACAAGGCACACCGATATTCCTGGGCTGTTCGGACCGTGATGCGCATATACCCAAAACGCGGGTACTGGAGACAGCGGAGGTTATGGAAGCTCTGGGTGGTATGGTAACCACGCGCATCTACACAGGGATGGGACACACTGTCAACCAGGATGAGCTGGATCAAGTGCAAAGCATGGGTAGTATCTTATTAAATACCAAATAACTTATCTTTGCAGACAAAAGAACAGGTCGAAGGTCTATTGGAACGACCTTCGACCTGTTTTCTATTTAAAATATTGCCAGTTTATATCAAGGGCTACCCGGGGAGGTCGTCGCCGTGGGGGTATGCGTGAGCGTAGCCTTGGGGAGATGGGGAGTTTCGCTGGGTGTCGGCGTAATCGTAGGGGTAGTGGTTGGCGTGGATGTTTGGGTTGGAGTGGGAGTAGGCGTTTCGGTTGGCGTGGGTGTAGGCGTTGGTGTAGGCACCTGTAAATTCAGGCGAACTTTGATTTCCGCATAGGTATCTTCGGTCGAGTGCATATACAACCGCAAAGTGATCTCACCACTAGGAACTTCGCTCAAATCCCAGGTGTATAGTTTATCCGGTTGGGCAAGTGGCTGCTTGCTTTCTTCGAGCAGCTTCCACTCGTCGGGGTCTTCACCAAGGCCGTACTCCAGCCGATAGTAATCGAAAAATTGGGTAGCGGTTGCCTGACCAAAGATCTCCAGCTGGCTGGTTGTGATGGTATCGCCGGAACGCGGCGCAAGGATAGCAATTTGTGGACGGGCATCATCGGCCCGGCACTCGCGATCAGGAGCGAAGGTAAAAGGTTTCTCAAAACCCATCGACTCAGCCCATTCTTCGCCATCATCGTCTCTACGTATCCAGCGCCGGCCAAAACTGTCGGTCACATTAAGCACCATGCGCTCATCATTGAGC
>CP070639.1:1248966-1258257 GCA_020354045.1 Anaerolineales bacterium
CTATCAGGATCAAATTTGGCCCAAGAAATGACGAGTGAGAGTTCCATCCGTGTTGTCCTGGTTGACGACCACTTTCAAATGCACAGGATCGTGCAAACGATCTTGGGCGCGACAGAGGACATTAAGCTCGTTGGGCAAGCCGCCAATGGGCAGGAAGGCCTCAATCTGTGCGAGCAATACCAGCCTGATATTGTCCTGATGGACGTCGTCATGCCCGTCATGGGTGGCATCCAAGCTACACAAGTATTGCACGAGCGCTATCCAGACATCAAGGTCCTGGTCTTATCCAGTTTTCAGGACCATGAAAGCGTATATGCCATGCTTCGCAATGGCGCTGTGGGCTATCTCACCAAAGGCACACTGGCGGAGGACCTGGCAGAAACCATCCGCGCCACCTGTCAGGGCAAGATGGTTTTTTCAAGCGATGTTGGTGCCCAGCTGGTGTCGCCGCCCCAGCCCTCCAAAGATTATCACCTGACAGATCGTGAGCTGGAGGTCTTGGTGCACCTGGCAGAGGGGCTAAGCAACCAGCAAACCGCGCTGAAATTATCCATCAGCACTTCCACGCTCAAGTACCACATGAACAATATCTATGAAAAACTGGGCGTTCAAACCCGTTCTGAAGCGCTGGTTTTGGCGGCTAAGAATAACATGATCTAAGCATGACAGCGATGCATGGTGAAATCGATACCTGTCCAAATGGACAGGTATTTTTCTTAAAAGAGACAGGTGACAGATAGCCTCTAAATCTATAGAATGAGCTATAGAGAAGTCCTTTTTATTCACCTTTAGTCAAGAGAGGAGGAAGCAAAATGAACAAAAAAAACTATCTTTTGGTCCCACTACTATTGCTGGCGATGTTCACCCTCAGCGCCTGTAGGGGCATCGTAACAGGGTCAGGTAATGTGATCAGCGAAACCAGGCAAGTCAGCAACTTTGATCGCATTACCTTGAGCGGGTCAGGTAAAGTGATCGTTACTCAGGGTGGGAGTGAGTCGCTGAGCATTGACACCGATGATAATCTCCTGAAACATTTGGACGTAAAAGTGGAAAACGGGACGCTCAAACTTGGCTTCAAGCCAGGAGTCAATATCATGTCTTATACCCAACTCGTTTTCTACGTAGGCGTGGATGATCTTGCCAGCCTGGCTATTTCCGGCTCAGGTGACTTCGAATCAGACAGGTTAGAGACGGACCGCCTGGAGGCGACCGTCAGTGGCTCCGGAGACATTCAGATTGCCGACCTATCGGCCAACGAGCTGAGTGTCACGATCAGTGGCTCTGGTGAGATTGATCTAGCCGGTGAGGTGAATGCGCAGGATGTGAATATCAGCGGCTCAGGCAAATATTTGGCTGGCGATGTGTGTAGCCCATTGGTCGAGGTGAGCGTCAGCGGTTCGGGCGAAGCAACGATTTGTGCGACGGAAAGGCTGGATTCACGCATCAGTGGCAGCGGCTCTGTCAATTACTACGGTCGACCTTCGATCAACACCTCTGGTGGTGGTTCTGGAAGGCTAAACAGCCTGGGCGATAAGTAATCATCCACATTAAACCCGCTTCGAAGGAAGCGAGCCCACAGCTTAAAAACAAGGAGAATTAGGTGACAACTGACACGTATCCACAAGAAGTAGAAAAAGAAAAAAAGCGCAGGGCCAGCGCCATCTCCGGAGGCATTTTCCTGATCTGCCTGGGTGTGCTGCTGTTTACCGGCTGGTGGTGGCCTGGAATCATGATCGCCATTGGTCTCTCCGGCGGCGCGGAGCTGATCTTCCGGGGCAAGACCCTGCGAGGCATTGGCACGCTGGCGTTTTTCTGCGCCATCCCCTTCGCCATCTGGATCATCCAGGAAGCCAGGATTCCCTGGGCACTGGTTGGTCCTCTGGTACTGATTGGAGTTGGGGTGATCGTCCTGGTAAAGGGTTTCTACCTGCGGGGAGATTAAATTTGGTTTCTGCAAATCAAATTTAGTTCCCTCCTCATATTTCTTCCAATCGACCAAAGGAGTGAAAATCATGTCAACGAAGACCTCGGAAGCTTTCGGTAGAATGACAGGTATATCCAGCGAGATGAAGACAGCACCAATCACAGGTTGGGTAATCTTTGGCTTTGGCGCGCTATATATGCTCGTGCTCGGTTGGCTGTCCTCGTGGTGGGTGGTCCCAACCATCCGCCAAGCCGGGCTTGAAGGCTTGCCCGGAGCAGCCTTCTTTTACTTTTGGCAGGTGGCAGCTCCTGTGGGCGCGCTCGTGGCTGTGATCGGAGCCGCATTTGTCGCGGGCGTGGAGCGCTCGCGGAAGGCAGTCATCATCGTGGGGAGTCTGCTCGTGGTGCTATTTTTGTTCTTTTCCATGGGCGCGATCAGGCAGGTCATTCCACCAATCTTTGGCATCGGTGGTGGTCTGATCAGCCTGGCTTTTCTGGGATCCGCCTGGGAGTGGGCGCGCTCGCGCCCCCGGCTTGACAGCGCCGTCCGGGCTGGTGCAGATTTTGTTTTAGTAGGGCAGGTCTTTTACCTGATTGCAGCCTGGTACCTGTGCGGCTTGTTAGGGGCTCCAACCTTCCTCTTACGACCTGAGCTGGCGCTGACAATCATGCCGGAGAACACTGCCGTCAGCCTGGGGACAACGATCCTGATCTGCATGGCACTCGGCAGTATGTTCACATTTTTAGGTCGCCGGGTAGCTGGCCACAAATAATACAGCTGGCAATTGCACCCGCATATGTTTACCCTGGGGAACACCTGTCCAAATGGACAGGTGTTTTGCTTAAAAGAGACAGGTGACAGGTTTCCGCAAATTATATAGAATTGTCAATGCAAGAGCTCACTTGTGGATAACCAACCCGATGGTTACCTGCCGAGGTTTCGGCATGGAAACAAGGAGAATTCAAAATGAAAAAGACGATACGGATTCCCCTCGTTGGCGGCTTTATTTTTGCAACCCTGTCTTTCTTGATTTCTGCGGCGGACATCACCGTTCATATCTCCCAGGATTTAATCCTCGGTCCCTGGGAAATCGTCAATACCCTCTCAGCGGCGCTGTTCGGCCCCATTGGCTTACTGATTACCCAACTTGGCATGGATATCGGTGGGTACGTGTACCTGATCAGAGGTACTTTTTCCGCCTCCCAGGATATCTATTTTATGTTGGCTGACTATATCGCGCATTCTTTGGCGATGTTGGTGGTAGCCCTTGGCTATCGATTCATCTACCCGCGCATGAAATTACCACGTCTACTGGCTGGGTGGTTCCTGGTCATGGTCATCTACTACCTGGTGGGCGTCACATTACAGGTATTCCTATTCAACTTCGCCGTTCCTGGACTGGGGGCTTCCTACTCAGTCTATTTCAATAATGTCCGTTTAGAATTCGTACTCGTCACCTTGATCACCTCTCTCTTCTTGCTAGCCTTGCCCGAGCGTTACCGCCGCCCGCAGTGGTATCAACCCAAGCAAGCGCCTGAAGTTCGAGCCGAAGGGAAAGAAGGTGTTCGATGAAAGTGAGAAACTCGATCATTTGGCGAATGCTGGCCTGGTTTTTGCTGCTGGCGCTGATCCCGCTTGGTACTGTAGTCATCTTCGTCCAGAGGCAAGTTAACCAGACCATCCTTAACGTTGAATTGGCAGCTGCCGTCAGGGAGGCACGTCTGCATGCTGCAGAGAGCGCCTACCATCCAGAGGCTTTCGAGCAGCACACCCAGATTTATGACGGCACGGAAGAGCTCGCCTTCATCCTGGGAACGGACGGCATGTACCTGGCCCATACCAATCCACAGAAGATCGGTACTTCTGCTGAGGAGGACTTTACACCCGAGATCCTGGGGAAATTCTCCGCTAGCGCAAGTGGAAGCCTTGATAACAGCAGTGCCGGTCAAATTATCGGTTTTGCAGCCATCCCGGGTCAAAACTCGGTGATGGTTCTTGTCAAAAACAACCAGGCGTTACAAAACACCCTGAACTCCCTCTCCCGTTCCATCTTCATCCAGCTTTCTGTCATCCTGCTGATCACATCCATAGTCAGCGGGGTAGCCATCCTGGCGGTGATCAACCCATTAAGGCAGTTAGCCAGCTTTGCCGACCAGGTCGGCTCAGGGAACCTGGAGGCCAAAATCGACCAGACTGATCTTGAAGGTGAGATCGCGGTGCTGGCAAACAGCCTGACAAACATGACCGCCCGCCTGCGCGACCTGATCACCAATCTAGAGAGCAAAGTTGAAGAACGCACCCGCGACCTGGCGATTGCATCGGATGTCTCGCGCCAGATCACGCGCGTGCTGGATCTGGATATTCTGCTCCCAGAACTGGTCGAGAGAACCCGGCAGGGTTTTAACCTGTATTATGTCGCCTTATATTTATTCGATCCGCAGAGCGAAGAGCTGACTTTGCAAGCCGGCACCGGCCAGGCTGGCACGCGCATGAAAGCGGAGGCAAAATCCTTTCATATCCAGGCGCGTCCGAGCCTGGTGGCCAGTGTTGCCCGTAAGCGGAAAGCCGAAATCATCAATGATACGGGGGCATCTACGATTTACTCCTTCAACCCTTACCTGCCAGATACGCACGCCGAAGCGGCTTTCCCCATGCTGGTGAGCGATGAGCTCGTCGGTGTGCTAGACCTGCAATCCGAGACGGTGGGGCACTTCCAGAGGAGCGAAGCCCAGATCTTCTCCACGCTGGCTGAACAAATCGCCATCGCGGTGCGCAATGCGCAGCTATATCGCGAGCAAGAACATGTGGCGCGTGAATTGGAACGCACCGACCTGATGAAGAGCCAGTTCCTGGCCAGTATGAGCCACGAGCTGCGCACACCGCTCAATGCCATTATCAATTTCACCCAGCTGATCGCCATGGGCGTGGCAGGACCGGTGACGGAAGACCAGCTGACTATGTTGAACACCTCCTTGAACAGCTCTAAACACCTGCTGCAGCTCATCAACGATGTGCTCGATATCAGCAAAATCCAGGCCGGTAAGCTGAGCCTGTACATTGAAGAGCATGTGGACCTGATAGTTGAAATCCAAACGGTGGTGGACATGGCAGAGCCCTTGCTTCAAAAACAAAACACCCTGCTGGAGCAGCCGATACGATTTATTCAGGATGTCGATGACGACCTGCCTTTAACAGCCTGTGACCGGCGGCGCATCCGCCAGGTGCTGTTAAACCTGCTCTCTAACGCCATCAAGTTCACCGAGCAGGGCAGCATCACCTTGAGCGCCAAAAACAAGGGGGAAGAAACGATCTTTGCCGTCATGGACACCGGACCTGGCATCCCCCAGGAAATGCAGACGCAAATTTTTGAGCCCTTTATCCAATCAACAGATGGTATTAAACACGCGGGGGGTACCGGTTTGGGTCTGCACATCTCACGCAGCCTGGTCCAGGCACATGGCGGCGACCTGTGGGTGGAGAGCACGATTGGCGAGGGGACAACAATCTTCTTTACCCTGCCCTCCCACCCCCCAATAAGGCAGTAAGGAGGTTACCCATGAATTGCAGACAACCCGTTATGGTTTACGTGGAAGATGACGAGGCCAGCATCATCGTGATGAAGGCGATTGTAGAACGAGTGATGAAATTGCAGACCCTGCATGTGCTGCAGAACCGTCCTGATTTCGTGCAGCAGGTGAAACAGCTGGGTGTGCAGCCCGACATCTTCCTGTTTGACATCCAGATGAAGCCCTATAACGGTTTTGAACTCTTGTCCATGCTGCGTGCCGATCCGCAGTTTGAAAACAGCAAGGTAGTTGCCCTGACAGCCAGTGTGATGAGCGAAGAGGTGGCCGGCCTGAAGCACAGGGGCTTTGATGGCGCCATCGCCAAGCCCATCAACATCGATGCCTTCCCGGGCTTGATTACTAGGATCATGGACGGCGAGAGTGTCTGGTATATCGTCTGATTAATGGCAAAGCACTATCCTACCCCATATCCCGAGGTGAACGCGGTTTTAGATCTCTTGCTAGCAGGTGCACGAGAGGTGCTGGGGGAGCAGCTGGTGGGCATGTACTTGTACGGATCGCTTTCCAGCGGTGACTTTGACCCGCTCTCCAGTGATATTGACTTTCTCATCGTCACCAGCGACATGCTGGATGATACTGCCACCACAGAACTGGAAAAGATGCACCAACGCATCTGGGCCTCAGGGTTTAAATGTGCTCTTAAATTAGAGGGCTCATATCTTCCCGTGAACCACCTGCCTCGCTACGAAAAATCGGGGATCGCATACCCAACCGTCAACGAGGGTAAGTTCTATCTTGCCCCGCATGACAGCGACTGGATCATCCAGCGCCATATCATCCGAGAATGTGGCCTTGCACTGGCAGGTCCTGACTCGAAGTCACTGATCGAACCCGTCAGCCCCCAGGACATCCGCTGCGCTGTCAGGGGATTTTTGGATGGTTGGTGGTTTCCTCTGCTGGCTGATCTCCCCAGGCTGAAAAATCGTGGTAACGGCTACCATGCCTATGCCATCTTGACCATGTGCCGTTCATTGCACGCCCTTGAGCATGGGACCATTGTCTCCAAGCCAAAAGCAGCAAAATGGGCTAAAGAGGCATTCGAAGGCAAGTGGAAACCAGCGATCGAGCAGGCACTTGCTGTCCAGGCTGGTCGGGGGGATTGTGATCTCTTCGATGATGCCGTATCGTTCATACGCTTTACCCTGGAGATAGTCACGGCTCGTCCTGATCGATAACTTCTACTATCTCGCCCGTAAATAAACAGGGAACCTGTCCAAATGGACAGGTATTTTGATTAAAAGAGACAGGTTACAGGTCTTCTTTAACTATATAGACTATTCATAGAGAAATCCGTTACAAGGATTCACCACCCAAGAATAGGCGCAGTCAAAGGAGTAAAGCATGAAAACGAAATCGAATAAACCCCTGTCCATTTTGGTATTGCTGGTTGGGACCTTGCTGGTCGCCTTCTCAACGGGGCGCTGGCTGGCGCCGCTAGCCGCCTGGATCGGCCCGGTTCTCATCCTGCGCTACGCCCGGGATCATAGAATTTGGCGTGGCTACCTGCCCATACTTATTGCTTACATCCTGGCGTTCCTGGTCGGTTTTGGCGAGATTTGGTATACCTGGGGGGTGACAATGGTGGCAGGGCTTGCCCTGCTCTACGCATTCTTGTGGAGCCTGCCGTATCTCGCCGACCGGCTGTTAAGTCCCCGCCTCCCGGGTTTCTCCAGTACGTTCGTTTATCCATTTGCCGTGGCGACGCTTGAATTTGTGGGCATACATACCAACCCGGTGGGCACCTGGGGCGCGACTGGCTTCACCCAGTACGGGATTTTAACGATCATGCAGCTCGCTTCCGTGACCGGCATGATCGGGATCACCTTCCTGATGGGCTGGTTCGCTGCGAGTGCCAATTGGGCCTGGGAGAACCGTGGGCAGGGTGGCAGGCTGCTCAGGGGACTGGGCGCCTTCACAGTGGTCTTTGCCATGGTGTACATCTTTGGCACCCTGCGCCTGAGCCTGGCACCAATCAGGAATACCGAAGCAACCGTGCGGGTAGCCGGCCTCACCGCCGACCCCTCACGCACCTTGTACGAGCGCTCGCAACAACAACCGGACCCTGAATCTGCTCTCCAACAATTGTTGGAAACTCATTGGGAAGCCTATTTCAACGAGACGATCCGCGAGGCCCAGGCAGGCGCAAGAGTGGTCCTCTGGCCTGAGACGGCGGGTGTTACCCGCGCTTCGGACGAGGCCTCCCGCATCGCCCGCGCTCAAGAAGTTGCTCGCCAGAATGGCATCTACCTGGCCATCGCCTTCTGGACTGAACCAGACGACCCTGATTCTGGTCAACTGCTTGAAAACAAGCTCCTGGTGTTTGACCCGACCGGAGAGATTGTGATCGAGCATGTCAAGTACGGCGGCCGCATCTTTGAGGGCAATCGCATTCAAGGCGATGGGGTGCTGCAGGCTGTGAATACACCCTTTGGCGTACTTTCTGGCGTCATCTGCTATGACGCGGACTATCCTGCAGTCGTTCAGCAGGCTGGACGGAACGGAACAGGCTTGATGCTGGACCCCAGCAGCGATTGGCTGGAGATCGATCCGGTACACACCCACATGGCCGTCTTCCGCGCCATTGAGAACGGCATGTCCCTGGTACGGCAGACCGAGGGCGGCCTGTCGATTGCCGTTGATCCTTACGGACGCACCCTGGCACAGACCGATTTCTTCGGCGGGAGCGATCGAACGCTGGTCGCCCAGGTCCCTACCAAGCATGTGACCACCATCTATACACTTTTCGGGCGCTGGCTTGAATGGCTGGCGCCACTCGGGCTATTTCTACTCATCATCAAGGCCTCCCTCACACATCGTCAGACAAAGTGACATCTGGTCAAAGACTTAAAGCAAGGAGAAATTTATGAAGAGCAAAGCTTTACGAATCATTTCCATCGTTGTGCTGGTGCTCATACTTTTTGTGCTCGGGGCGGGCATAGCAGGGATGGTCGCCAAATCCAAACTGGCAAAACAATATCCAGCCCCGGGCCAGTTGGTGGATGTAGGGGGGTACAAGTTGCATATCAATTGCATGGGTCAAGGTAGCCCCACTGTCATTCTGGAAGCCGGCTGGGGTGATTATTCTGCGACTTGGACATACGTTCAGCCGGAAGTCGCCAAGACCACGCGTGTATGTTCTTATGACCGGGCTGGTTATGGCTGGAGCGAACCCAATTCCCATCCCCGCACTGCCAATGCGGAGGTGGAAGAACTGCACACATTGCTGGTCAATGCCAAGGTCCAGGGTCCGTATGTGCTGGTGGGGCATTCGTTAGGCGGGATGCTTATGCGCGTGTATGCCCATAACTACCCGGATGAAGTGGTCGGGATGGTCCTGTTGGATTCAGTTCATGAAGAGCAGTACACCCGACTCCCCGGAGCGATGAAATCAATTCCGGATAAAGTGCGGCAATTCCGCATGTTGGCATTACTGAGTTCTACCGGTTTCATGGCGCTGGCGCCTCAGTCTATCCCAAACCAAGGTTTTCCCGATGAAGTGTTTGCACTTCATAAGGTAATTTGGGCGACCACTGGATATTTTACGACAGCCGCTACCGAATTGAACTCGATTTCAGAAAGTACTGCTGAAGTACGCGCCCTGCGAATTACCAGTTTTGGGAACCTGCCGCTAAGTGTGCTTAGCGCTGGCATTCATTATCCAGACCCTTCCCTTTCTGACGCCGAAAATCAACAATACTGGGAAGAATGGCAAGCCATGCAATCCGAGCTGGTGGCACTTTCGTCGAAGGGCAACCAGACCATCGCGGAACAAAGCGGCCA
>CP070639.1:1258357-1267644 GCA_020354045.1 Anaerolineales bacterium
AGGGCATACTCACGAACCTTTATCACGAGAAAGCCTCAAAGGTGCACCAATGCTATTACAAGAAACTAACTCTCATAACAATCAAAAGATCATAGGCTATGTGGTGGGTGGTGGTCTGAAAGAAAATTTACGCATCCGCTTAACGGTCCCCGCGCAACAGGTGCAGGAAGGCAGTTTCGTGGTGATCGAGAGTGGCAATTGGCTCTATTATGGCTTGGTCATCGACATGCAGTTAGGTGCAACTGACCCGCGTTTCGCAGATGAACAGAGTGAAAAAAGGTTGCCGCTGGAGTTGGCTAACTTGCTCCATGGACAGACCTTGTATACAAACTTGGTCGTGCTGCCAGCGCTGATGTTAGAGCGCGGCCCCGACCCAGATAGCCCAGAATATGCCAGTTGGAGAGACGCGATCGAGGCTGGCTTACAGGAGCAACCCCACCCATTACCCGTAAAAACGCTGCCCCCACATCATGCCTCTGTACGCCTGGCGAACCCAGGCGATATCGCTGAGATCTTTGGCAAACCGGAACAACCCGGGTATTTCACTATCGGCTACACACTTGAGCAAGAGCACCCGGTTTGCCTGAACCTGGAAAAGTTCGTACAGCGCTCCTCCGGCGTGTTTGGAGCAACCGGTACAGGCAAATCCTTTCTTACTCGTATCGTGCTGAGTGGTTTAATCCATTACAACCGCGCATCTGTGCTGGTTTTTGACATGCATAACGAATATGGACTGGACGATATCGCCTCAGATTCCGGGCAGCGCGTCATTGGTCTTCGCACTAAATTCCCCAGCCGTGTGCGTGTGGTAGGACTGGGTTCGGGTGCGATGATTCGCGGAAAGACACCCGATTTTCACCTCGAGATAGCTATGAAAGATATCCAATCTGAGGATATTGAGCTGCTCACACGCGAATTAAATCTTAAAGAGACTACCCCCACCACCTTAGAGGCTTTGGTATCCATCTTTGGCTACGAGAATTGGTTTGCTGCTTTCCGGAGCATGAAATCAGGCGCAATCATCGAAACCGAGGACGGCAAGAAAATACCTGCACCGGACAGTGTGGCAGCCTGGGCGCTATCGGCAGGGGTTAATGTAATGGCTGCCGAGGGTCTGCATTCAAAGTTGAGGCGGGTTTTCCGCCTGCCCTATATTGTCGAGCAACCTGCCTCCGACAGCGTTAATGAAATCATCAAGGCGTTAGAAGCAGGTCAGCACGTGGTGCTTTCCTTCGGCAAGTACGAGAGTGACCTGGATTATCTGCTGGTTAGCAATTTACTGACACGCAAAATCCGTGAGCGCTGGGAGCAGCAAACTAACCGCTTCCGTACCAGTGGAGAGCAAGAACCCCGCCCGTTGGTGATTGCTCTGGAGGAGGCTCACAAGCTGCTCAACCGTGAGATGGCGGTTCAAACAACATTCAGCACCATCGCGCGCGAGTTGCGAAAATATTATGTGACCTTGCTCATCGTCGATCAACGCCCCTCCCAGATATACGATGAAGTGATGTCGCAATTAGGCACACGGATCTCTGGATGGCTGGGTGATGAGGACGACATACGCGCAGTGCTCTCTGGTCTGGCCGGCAGAGAAGCGCTGCGTGGTATGTTAGCCAGGCTGCAACCCAAGGAAGAGGTGCTCCTGTTAGGCTGGGGTCTGCCCATGCCACTGCCCGTGCGCTCCCGGCGCTACGACGAGCGCTTTTGGGAAGAACTGCTCGGAAAAGAACCGGGCAGGCGCGACCAGACGAAAATTATGAAAGAACTGGGTTTCTAAGATCAATGCCATATAGGAATATGCACACGCTGGTTCGAACCATAACGAACGGAGACTGGCCTGAATGGTTGCGAATGCGCCAGACACTCTGGCCTGAGCATACTAGAGATGAACACCAGAGTGAGATGCAAGCACTATCCACTGACCGCACCTCCATCACATTCGTGGCTGTGCGCCCAGATGGAAGTCTAGGCGGTTTTCTAGAGGCTGGAGTGCGCAAATATGCAGAAGGCTGTCAGACCAGCCCGGTCGGATATATTGAAGGTTGGTATGTGGATGATGATATCCGCCAACTCGGAATAGGAAAGCAGCTAGTTCAAGCTGCTGAAACATGGGCGCGCCAAAAGGGGTTGTCCGAGATGGCTTCGGATTGCCAGATAGATAACGAAATCAGCCGGCAAGCCCATCAGGCATTAGGATATCAGGAGATGGAAAGGCTTATTCATTTTACAAAAATACTCCGTTAAGTTATGTAACTTACTTGGACAATTTTACCGGTAGGAGAAAGCTGTAATGGAAGTCAAAAAGCTATTTACTGGAGAAGAGATACCTGTTTTAGGCTTGGGAACTTGGCGCATTGGGGGAGGGATGGCGGCAGATTATTCGAAAGATAAGATTATGGTTGAGATCATTCAACAGGCCATCCGGCTAGGTTATACCCATATTGATACGGCAGAGATGTATGGCGGTGGGCATACTGAGAAATTGCTAGGTCGCGCCCTCCAGCATTTTAATCGCCAAGATTTGTTCCTTACAACCAAGGTTTGGCACTCGAATCTCCACTACCAGGGCGTGCTCAATGCAGTTGAGGGAAGTCTGAAGCGCCTGCACACCGACTATGTTGACATGGTCCTGATCCATTGGCCCAGCACTAGCTTTCCCCTGGATGAGTCTTTACAGGCTTTGAATGAACTGGTAGATCTAGGTAAAGTCAGATATCTGGGTGTAAGCAACTTTGATCTTGAACTTCTGGAACAGGCACAAAAATATTCCAGTACACAACTGGCTACCAATCAGGTGCATTACAACTTGTACTATCGCAAGATTGTGCGTGATGGAGTGTTAGATTTCTGCCAGAAAAATAAAATCTTACTGACAGCCTACACACCCCTTGAAAGAGGTACAATCATCAATAACCCGCAAGTAAAACAGATTGCCACCAGCCATTCTGCCACACCTGCGCAAGTTGCCCTGGCCTGGTTAATTCGCCAGCCAAATGTGATCACCATCCCAATGTCTGCCAACATAACCCATCTGCAGCAAAATCTGGGCGCGCTCGGTCTAGAACTTAACTCAGATGACTTGCAACAATTGGATGGTTTAGAGATGCCGGAGGAGGCTTTATGGCCAGAATAATATTGAAACAAACTGTGTTCGACTTTGCGAGCTTAACCCAGGCGCTGAAAGATGAGGATTTGGAGCACAAATGGGTGTGGCAAGACTACGAAGAGGGTATACGCTTTTCCTTTTTCAGGAATTACGAAGATTTGCGCACTCTGGTGGTGCAATTGGGATATATGCGCAGGAAATCGGGTATGCCACAAAGCTCTGCCCAACGCATCCTCAGTCAACATCACCTGGCTTACCGTGATCTGCAAGCTGTGCTTCTCGGCAGCGATGAGGTTTTAGCCCATCAAACACCCTCTGAAGGCGAATGGAGTTTGTGGGATACGCTGGTGCACATTGTGGGTGCCGAAGGTACATTTTTTGCTATTAACTTGTACGCGCTGAACGGATTGCGCAGCCAGGATGGGCGCCCTCAAAAAATGTCAGATGAAGCCTGGAATGAATTCTGGGTAAATGATCCCTACCAGCAGATATTACAGGCTCGCGTAATGGGTGATCTGCTGAACTATTATGACCAGCTGCATGCTAGGGTGATGCAGGAATTTTCCGGGGTTAGCGAAGAGGAATTGGACATACCCGTATCATTCTGGGAAAGGGAACCTATGCCGCTGTTTTTCCGACTGCACCGCTTCGACTCTCACCTGCGGCAGCATACCATTCAGGCAGAGAAGGTACTTGCAGTTATTGCACCCCCTATCAACGAAGCCAAAAAGCTGCTCCGCCTGATCTACCATGCCTTGGCAGAAGTAGAGGGCATCTGCCTGGGCATGCCGGAGCTGGGCGAGGGAGAGCGGGCTGAAGTAGCACAACAGATCGCCACTCGCACCCAAGAAATTGCCAGCGTACTGGCAAAATGAAAGTATGATAGCCAGCATGGCAGAGATAACGATAAAGCCCATCAGCGCTGAAACCGCTCGTCAAATCCGAAAAACGGTATTGCGACCGGACCAACCATACGAAACCACAAAATACCCTTTGGATGATGATCCAGATACGTTGCATGTTGGTACCTATTTGGATGGCGAATTAGTTGGTGTAATGACAGTCAATAGGGAGGCTCCCCCCGGCCTACAAAACCCCTCTGCATGGCGCATGCGAGGTGTAGCCGTTGCAGAAAAAGTACGCGGTTCAGGCTATGGGCGCCGTATGGCACAATTTTGTTTGGATTATGTCTCTCAGAGAGGTGGAGAACTTATCTGGGCTAACGGGCGAACAACTGCGTTATCCTTCTACCAGGCATTGGGTTTCCAGGCGCGCGGTGAGGAATTCACCACAGATACTGGACCACATTACCAGGTCTTGCGATGGTTGAAACCTCTTGATCGTAATCTGCTGGAAATTACATCTGAGGTAGAATAGTGATGAGGTGGTGGTTGTTGCTGATTGAGAGATTGCTGACAATAACACTCCAAGCAAGTATTCCACCAACTGGCATACACTTAACTTAGCCCTTTATAAAAAGGAGAAACCCCATGATTAATTCCAACGTACAAGAAGCCATTAACCAACAAATCAAGAATGAGCTGTATTCCGCATATTTATATCTGGCGATGAGTGCACACTTCGAGGCCACGAACTTGCCAGGCTTTGCCCATTGGTTTAGATTGCAAAGCAACGAAGAGGTTGAGCATGCCATGAAATTATTCGACTACCTGAACGATCGAGGTGGCAGGGTAGAACTTTACGCGATTGACAAGCCACCAAACTCGTGGGCATCGAATCTGGCAGCGTTCGAACAAGCGCTGCAGCATGAGCAGAAAGTCACTGGTTTGATCTACAAACTTTACGAAACTGCACTAAATGAGAATGACTACGCCACCCAGGTAATGCTCCAGTGGTTTATCGATGAACAGGTAGAGGAAGAAAAAAATGCCACTCAAATTGTGGAACAACTAAAGCTGATTGAAGAGCGAGGCACTGCGGTACTGTTTCTCGACAAGCAGCTTGGAAAGCGATCTGGTGAAGAATAGGAAACATGGAACAACTTATGGGAAAAGTCGCTATCATCACGGGTAGCGGCAGTGGAATTGGAAGAGGCATCGCCAAAGAGTTGGCAAAACACGGCACCCGGGTAATCGTTTGCGGACGACGCAAGGAAAAAATCGATGAAACGGTGGAACAGATTTGGAGTGGAGGTGGCGGTGCTATTGCAGTAGAAGCAGATGTCTCTCAACCTGTTGATGTAGATCATGTGATAAAAACCACCCTAGAATCTTACGAGAAGGTTGACATCCTGATCAACAATGCTGGTGTTAGTGGTGGTGGATCCATTCATAATCACGATGCTGCTGTCTGGAACCGGGTCCTGGATGTTAACCTGGGTGGCGCCTTTTTAATGACCCGTGCTGTCCTGCCTCATATGCGCACCCAGGGCAGTGGGCACATCATCAACATCAGCTCTGAATCCGGCCTTGAATACTACCAGGGCAATGGAGCCTATGGAGTATCTAAGCACGCGTTGAATGCTTTGGGAGAATATGTACAGCGTGAAAACCAGGATTTCAATATACGTGTAAACACTATTTGCCCTGGTATGGTCGTGAGTGAAATGACCATAGATACGCCTGGCTTGGATCACGAAAAATGCCTTTACCCGGAGGATATTGCAGATCTGGTGCTGTGGTTGCTCACTCGCAGACCCAATATTAAAATCGGCACACCGATATTGATTCAAACAATGCAAAATCCCTGGGAATAACTTGAAATACAGCCAAACTCTCCGGTAGGCAGCTTTCTATGCATTTAAGGGTGGGAGCGCATTAATACCTTCCCACCCCTTTCCTTTCATTACCCGAGACAGAATATCAAAGATGAAACTCGCTACTTTATGTTATGTTCGAGACGGCAATCGCACCCTGATGATCCACCGCATTAAGAAAGACAATGATATGCATCATGGGAAATGGAATGGTCTGGGTGGAAAACTAGAAGCGGGAGAATCTCCTGAGGAATGTGCTCGACGTGAAATATTTGAAGAATCGGGATTGATAGCGACTGAACTGAAAATGAAGGGAATCCTGACTTTTCCTAAATTTGCGAACAATGAAGACTGGTATGCGTATGTATTTGTTGTGACTGGCTATGTAGGGGAATTAATTGACTCAGAAGAGGGTAACCTAGAGTGGGTCCACAATGAGCGGTTGAATGAACTTGATTTGTGGGAAGGGGATTACATATTTTTGCCCTGGCTGGAAAGGCCTGGATTCTTCTCAGGAAAGTTCACCTATAAAAACGGAAAATTAATTGAGCATAGAGTGATTTTCCATAATCCGTAGTTCTCAAAGATTTGCGATGATCCCCGTCTTTCTGTGATTATCGTTAGAGTTGCTCGCATTCACCCTGTCAATCTAGCTATTGATGGTATTGAGATTGCTGAAGAGTTCAGTTTACCTACCGATATAGTGAATACCATCGCAATCAGGCATCGCGTAAATTTCATGCTGCCAAGTAATTTATATGATTTACACGTAGAAATACCCTCTCTCCTGTAGTTCGACGACACGGCCATGAATGCAATGCTGATAATAGATGGAATTTTTTTACTCATGCCAGTAATCAGAAAAGATCGAAAACTGAATATGTGCAAGGATAGACTTCAAGTGTGCGTAAAATATGCGAGTGAAGAAGATCAATCAGTTAGGGGCTTTTATGATAGTTAGGAGCCACTATCGAAGAAGACAATTACCAGGTAGAAGTGTCTTAGCAGCAAAGACTGACCACAAAAATTGGTTAGCATCGTTTTTTAAGAAAACACCTGGCAAGTACATAATACTTCTCATTGGTGATACCATATGTTCAATTCTATACTTAGACTAGGCTTGAAAATTGCCAGATCACCCATCGGTAGAATAATTTTCCGTTGGGCATTCAGTACTACAAAAATAAGGTTACCGTTATCACAATTACGTGAAAACGAGAATGTGATAGCTTTTTTCCATCCTGATCCTAGTTATCCCTTCCATGTGCTGATCGTACCCAAGAGACCAATAGCCAGTATTATGGAATTAAAACACAATGAATATGATTGTCTGGTTGATGTTTTTGAAATAGCAAAGAGCCTGGTTCAAGAATATCAATTAGACGAGCATGGCTATCGACTTATTGTAAATGGTGGAAAGTATCAAAAGGTCTCCCAGCTTCATTTTCATTTAGTGACGGAATTTTACTCTGCAAAATAAAATTGAAACATATCTCAGGCTAGTTTTCCTTACAATTTACTTTCCGTAGCGCTTGTATAATCCAATCACCTTGTCTGCGTAGGAGTAACCGACATCCATCGGTCCGTATGCTTTCAAGGCGTCCCGCAAATTTCCTTTTTTGTTTAATAATTGAGAGAGCATTTTTGTTCCGTATTTAATATTAAAGTCTGGATTCTCCAGCTCTTTTATGGTTGGTCGCTTGCTGAAGCAAGGGCCATTAACGCACATAAAAGTAGCAGCGATGCCATCTTTTGGCATGACCTGCATTAAACCAACGGCTCCACTTCGTGAATATGCGTATTGATCACCACCGCTTTCTTGCCAGATGAGGGCAGCAATTAGGTTTGGTTCTAATCCAACACGTACAGAATGTTCAGTAATCAATGGACACCATTTTAAGATACCTTCAGGAAACTTTTTACTAACGCCACAACTTATCAATAGTTCATTTTCTGTATGATCTGATGTCTCGGTTCTATCTTGCTTGTATTCACCCGGAGACACTGATACATCTATCCCATCATTTTTTTTCTCCAAGGTTGATGCATCTGTTGAGATTGCCTTAGTTAAAAATATTACTGCGACGATTCCAATAAATAATCCCCTGACCACTAAACCAGGTCCAATCCACATTGGAAGCTCCTTTCTCTAAAACCTAACACTTTGTTATAATAGAACATGTGTTCTTTCATGGATTCACAAAATTGCCTCTTGACAAAATAGAACAATTGTTCTATATTATAGTCACAATATTATTGTAAGTCAAGAGATTTCAGTACCTGAACGTAAAATTCTTAAAAGATGTCACTATATGACAAGGAGGATGGCAATGAATGCCTCGTATATAAAAAATCAAAGTTTTGGTGTCTTCAATAATCGAATACGTCTACGCAGAGGTCTTGCCTTTGGGGCGATCATCATTGCAGCATTGTTAGCTTTTGAGGTGTTTAATTACAGTACCACTGATTTCGCTATGTCAGATTTGCTTGGTGACCTGAATTTTTTGGGTATGCGTTGGGCCACCATACTTGCTATTGCTTTTTGTGGCATTGACTTTGCTGGTATTGCACGCTTATTTACACCTGAAGAAGGGGCTGATGAACCAACAGAGGTGTGGTATTTGTTCGGAGCTTGGTTGTTAGCAGCCACAATGAATGCTATGCTCACCTGGTGGGGAGTCTCAATAGCAATCCTCGAGCACCAATCCTTGGGAAATGCGGTCGTAGCACGGGCAACATTACTCAAAGTCGTACCCATTTTTGTTGCTGTTATGGTATGGCTGATTAGGGTGCTGATCATCGGAACATTCTCAGTAGCAGGTGATAGACTCTTCAGCCAGGCAGATAAGCATTCAAGTTTCTTCTCTAGAAAAAGTTCAAATGTACCAACCAAGAACTCACGTTCAATCAATAAACTAAATCGAAATGTCAATCCAGCGATTTCTTCCTTCAACCCCGCTCCAAAGCCTACGCAGGCTTCAGAACCCGGATTTTCAAGACAGGAGCCTACTTATCATCCGGTCGCAATGAGATCACGGTATGATGGTAGAGGATCAACACAGGTTCGAAGATAAGTGGTGTTTGGAAACTGGTGACATTTTGCGGAATTCAAAAACCCCGGATATTCCGGGGTTTTTGAATTGTCATCAAAACATGAAAACTATTATATTAACATCAAAATTTTATCTCATCCTCATCACAGCCATTTTCTCTTAGAGGCAACCACACACAAAAGGTTGTTCCAACTCCATTTAGCGAATCAACCTCTATTCTGCCTCCATGGTTTCTGACAATCCAATAGGCAATCGACAGTCCCAATCCGAAACCCTTGCCACCTTTCTGTCTTGTACGGGCTTTTTCTCCCCGATAAAATCTTTCAAATATATGTGGTAGATCTTCTTTCGGTATTCCTGGCCCATTGTCACTTACGGTGATGCGGGCATAATCATCTTTTTTCCCTAAACC
>CP070639.1:1267744-1276968 GCA_020354045.1 Anaerolineales bacterium
CCTGTATTTGTAGATGTCGACCCAATGACTGGAAATATCGATCCTGAAAAGGTTTCCAACGCAGTTAATGATATCGCTGAAGGTGGTTCAGCCGCTGAAAAATGGCTGCCCAGGCGCGGCGGTCATTCGGGTGCACCCTTGAGAGCCATCTTGCCAGTGGATGTTTTTGGGCAACCAGCTGATATGGACGCCATCTGTCATATTGCCGCTGCGCATGATTTGAAAATTATCGAGGACTCATGCGAGGCTTTAGGCGCAACTTATAAAGGAAACCCGGCAGGGACGTTGGGGGATTATGGCGTCTATGCTTTCTACCCTAATAAGCAAATTACCACCGGCGAGGGGGCGGTGATCTTGACCAACGATGATCAGGCAGCCAATTTCATGCGCGCATTACGCAACCAGGGGCGTGCCCCTGGTGATACCTGGCTCCAGCACACTTACCTGGGTTACAACTACCGTTTGGACGAGATGAGTGCCGCCTTGGGTCGCGTCCAGCTTACCCGTTTGCAAGAGATGGTCTTAAAACGCGCCCAGGTGGCAGATTGGTATACCGAGCGCCTCTCACAAATATCCTCTGTGGAGGTGCCTCAAGTTGCCGGAAAAACTACCCAGATGAGCTGGTTTGTTTATGTGGTGCGTTTTGCACCCGAGCTAGATCGAGATGCTATCGCTCAGTTATTGGGTGAGCGGGGCATCCCAGCCAGACCATACTTCTTGCCCATCCACCTGCAGCCTTACATGGTAGAGCGTTTTGGTTACCGCACCGGGGATTACCCGATTACGGAGGACTTGGGTAAACGCAGTCTTGCGCTACCGTTTTCCAGCGTGATGACTGAAGATCAGGTCGAACAGGTGTGTCAGGCATTGCACCTGGTACTTTGTAAGTAACCAAGTACGAACATGCGATCCACAAGCACGGATTGTTAACTGTAACCGTCGCGTGAATCATCTTTCAGGTATTCGATACCTCCACAGGATTGCGCAACAGGCCGATCAGCGCCACTTTCGCCTCTAAAGTTCTATTTAAACACATGTCAAACCGGGTGTAAAATACTGGTAAATAATATGCGCAGATGAAATTCTTTCATCTGCGCATATTATTTCAAGCTTCGAAAATATTGGCTTAATCGTCAGGAAAAACCACCACTTCTCTGCCTGCCAGTTTATCCTGAATGCGCTGCACCACGATATCCAGGTGATGAGACTTATTTACAAAGTCTAAATCATCCGTCCGTATGGTCAGGACCGGACAAACATCAAACACCTGGATCCAATCATCATAAAAAGATTCGAGCAAGGATAGATATTCTTCAGTGATGCTGCTCTCCATTGCCCGGCCGCGGCGCTGGATGCGCTCAATCAACACACTGGCTGGGGCGTTAAGATAGATGAGTAAATCAGGAGCAGGCAACTTAGAAACAACCAATTCAAATAGTCGGCGATAAGCCAGGTAGTCGCGCTCATCCAGATTTCCGAGTTGATACAAGGCGCGCGCAAAAATATAGGCATCCTCATAGATGCTACGGTCAAGAATAACAGAGCGTGGCAACTCAGCCATATCCAGGTATTGTTGGGCACGGTGACCAAGAAAGAAAATTTGTAAATGGAATGACCAGGCACGCATATCCGCATAGAAATCTGGCAAATAGGGGTTATCAGTGACCGATTCAAAAGCAGTCTGCCACCCTAGGCGCGCACCCAGTCTTTCAGTGAGAGATGTTTTACCAGCACCGATATTACCGGCAACTAGTACAAGTCTTTTGTTCATTGTTACTCTAGTTTTAACAGATAATCACAGGATTGGTACTTAACATTCGCTGAATCCGCAGGCATAACACTTGCGGCAGCCCTCTTCATTCACCACCGCAGCTTGACCGCATTCAGGGCAGAGATCTCCAATCTTCAGGAATGATTGCTGACTCTGGAAAGTGTCACTGTCGCTAGGGTAAATGTGGGTGGATTCAATTCTGTAGTGATATCCATTGTCATTTTCGATTTCGTGATCGGAATCGGATCGATCTTCACGCTCTAAAGAGTTCTCCAGGTATTCAGCCAGTAACAAAGCCACGCCGTCCGGAAGTGAACGCACCCGGTTGGGCCCAAAACCCAGTGAGCGCCCGCCACCAATTCCAGATAGCTGGCGCCAGATTTCCTTCAGTCGCTCGCGCGGTGCGATCGGAGAAACAAGCCTCAAGATATAAGAGATCAAGCGCCCTATGGCTTCCGAAACTGCAGCTGTATCCGATCCTGCCTTGGCAGTGTTGATAAAAACCTCAAAGGGTTGGTTGCCACCATTCTCATTAATGGTGACGAATGCCTTTCCGAGTGGCGTGTTGATACTATAAGTGAAGCCTCGCAGGCTGCGCGGTCGAGGTTTTTTCTTGTCATGCCACATCTCGATCTGGTCACCCTCTTTTTCTGGAATAGGGCTGTCTTCGACAACCTCAGATTTCTGTCTGGCAGTCGCTTTTGTTTCCAACACCACCTTATGGCGCGAACCAGTCACATAGACCGTGATGCCTTTACAACCCAGATTCCACGCCAATTGATAAGCCGTGGCCACTTCTTCCTCACTTGCCTCAGCAGGGAAATTAATGGTTTTACTTAGAGAATTATCTACAAAAGCCTGGATGGCAGCTTGCATGCGGACATGTTCTTCAGCTGTAATATCCGCTGATACCACAAAAGTGTTGCGGATATCCACAGGGATTTCTTCTAAGTCCTGGCAGGTGCCCACTTCCATGATATGTTCTATTGCAGCCTCCCTATTCTGTTCGTCAAGACCAGCTTCAATGAGAGCCTTCTCAAAAAGTGGGCTGGTATAGGTAAGCCTCAGGTCCTTGCCGTTGTCATTCACATGACGGTAATATGCAAGGGCAAAAACAGGCTCGCAGCCGTATCCCTCACAACCGGCTACCGTTGCAATCGTGCCAGTAGGAGCGACGGTGGTTTGAGCAGCGTTACGTATACCGTATTTCAGGATCCCATTTTTAACTACCTCCCAATCAATTGCTGGGCGGTCCCAATCATGGGTAAAATCGTTCAAAGGCGTCGGGGACTCCCAGGTGAGGTTATCCGGATCATAAATACTGCCCTTTATAGCCTGGAATGGTCCCCGGCTTTTAGCCAGCACAATGCTGGTGAGCATTGCATGATAACGCACGTATTCCATCACTTGCGCGCCGAATTCCTGTCCTTCTGGAGAACCATATCTGATTCCTACGTGATACATCAGGTCAGACAAGCCCATAATACCCAGGCCAATCCGGCGAGCTTGATGGGCAGCCTCTCGCAACTGGGGAACGGCGGGAACATAGGCATTCGCGTCTACAACATCATCAAGAAAGATCGTGGAGAGGACGACATTTTGGCGCAACTTCTCCCAATCCACACTGCCGTTAGGTCCAAAGTGTTGGGCTAAATTTACAGAGCCTAGACAACAATTCTCATACGGTCCCAGCCATTGTTCACCACACGGGTTAGTCGCTTCTAAGGCATATAGCTGTGGTACCGGGTTGGTGCGATTGGCAGCATCCAGGAATAACATACCAGGTTCACCATTGTGATGTGCTTGGTGAACAATCTTTTCAAATAGCTCCCGAGCCCGTACTGTTTTATAAGTCCGAATAGGTATACCCGCTTTTTCAGCGTCTTCTAACGTACCATGAAAATCGTGATATTCCAGCGCGCTGACATCCGGGAAGCGCAGATCCCAAAGATCATCATTTTCTACAGCCTGCATAAAGGCATCTGTAATTCCTACTGAGATATTAAAATTGGTGATTGCGTTTTCATCAATCTTGCAAGTGATAAATTCTTCAATATCTGGGTGATCAACGCGCAATACCGCCATATTTGCGCCACGGCGGGTGCCGCCCTGGGCAATCTCCCCAAAGGCTTTATCATAAACCCGCAAGAAACCCACCGGGCCGGTTGCCTGACCCGCTGATGATTTGACCAGGGTATGTTTTGGTCGCAAGCGTGAAAAACCAAAACCATTGCCGCCACCTGTTTGTTGAATTAGCGCCGCGTCTCGTAATGTTTGGAATATACCCGCTGAATCTCTACCCATGTCATCGCTGATTGGCAGGACAAAGCAGGCTGCCAACTGACCTAAAGGAGTGCCAGCCCCAGTGAAGGTGGGTGAGTTAGGGAAGAATGCTTTTGATGCCAGAAGCTTGAAGAACTCTTCAGCCCTTTGAAGAACATCCACATCCCAGCTGGCTTCCACTTTGGCAACATGATAAGCAATTCGCCAAAACATCTCTTCGACCGTTTCGATGGGTGAACCATCCTCGCCACGACGGATATAACGACGAACAAGCACCTGCCGGGCATTGTCGTTCAATTCAATATCAATAAGCCCCTCAGGAAGCGCTGGTGTGGACAAGAGACCATGCTTAGAATTTTTAGTTGGAGTTGTGTAGATCATAGTCGCGTCTCCTCAATAACCACTAAGTTATGTATTTGATTGGTTGGCGAACCCAATATGTAAATCGTGAGAGCTTAGTTTTCGAGCAAACGATCGATTTCTTGCCGGATCGCCCCCAGGTCGTCCAGGCCTAAATAAACAATCGCATAGCGGATATAAGCGATCTGATCCATATTCTTTAATCCAGCGATCACCATATCCCCTACAACTCTGGAGGAAACCTCAGCGCGCCCCATCGCTTGGAGCGCGGCCTCAATCTCTCCAACCAATCGATCAATATCAGCAGCAGATACCGGGCGTTTCGCACAGGATATACGAATTCCCCGTATCAGCTTTTCTCGATCAAACTCTTCACGTGTTCCGTCTTGTTTAATAATCAAAGGGGTTGCCAGGATGGGTCGCTCTGATGTGCTAAATCTCTGACCACAATTCTCACATTCACGCCGCCGCCTAACACCACCACGCGAGTCATGAGTTGTATCGACTACTCGAGAACGTTCACTTTTACAATACGGACAGCGCATAGAACCCCTTACTTAGAACATATGTAACCGCCATAGATGGGGGGCTTTTACCCATCACCCCGAATATATGGGAACGAAACGAGCAAAATTTTAACATAGTTGCGTACTCTCCGCAAGGTATTTTTTGATAATTTAAGATTAAAATTTTCGCTTCGGCGAATCACAGGCAGCCTGCAACAGCCGGCTTACACATACAGGTTTGTATGTGCAAGGAGGAGGGATCCGGCAGTTGCAGGCATGTTGGTTTCCTGTTTTGCCCACCAGCCAATTCACCTTATCTGAAGGCAGCGACGTGAGATTTCCGTCGCTTTATTGATCTACCGGCAGTTTGCCGGACTACTCAAGACATCAACGCGATCGATTGCGTAAAAAAGTCGGTATATCCAGATCTTCAGTATTGAATGCGCGCGGCTGGAACTCGCGTGGAGCCGGTGTCGCGGAGTTGGTTGCAGGTGCGGTGCGCTCTCGGCTATCGCTAACCGGCTGCTCAACAATGCGGCGAGGCATGCCGGTTCGCTCGAAACCCGTGGCAATGACCGTGATACGAACTTCATCTTTCAAGGTAGAGTCAATCACAGCACCAAAGATTAGATTCACATCGGGATGAGCGGTCTCTTTGATGATCGCAGCAGCCTGATTGACCTCAAACAGGGTCAAATCTGGACCACCAGTGACATTGAACAATATTCCACGTGCGCCATCAATCGTGATATCGAGTAATTGGCTGGAGATAGCCTGCTCAGCGGCAATACGGGCAGCGTCTTCGCCTTTACCGATGCCGACCGCCATTAAAGCTGCGCCACCCTCAGACATGATGGTGCGAACATCCGCAAAATCCAGGTTAATCAAGCCAGGTACGGTAATTAATTCAGAGATACCTTGCACGCCCTGGCGCAACACATCATCCGCAAGACGGAATGCTTGCTGCAGATTAGCGCGTTTGTCCACAATTTGTAGCAGGCGATCATTGGGGATCACGATAAGTGTATCTGATTGTTCTTTCAGCTTGGTGATACCCGCCTCGGCAGATTGAATGCGTCGCGAACCCTCGAATGTGAACGGACGTGTTACCACACCGATGGTCAATGCACCTACCTCTTTCGCCACCTGGGCGATAACCGCAGCCGCGCCAGTGCCGGTACCGCCTCCCATACCCGCCGTAATGAAGACCATATCCGAGCCACGCATGACCTCATATAAGTCTTCAACCGACTCCTCAGCTGCTTTACGTCCAGTTTCAGGATCACCTCCGGAACCCAAACCGCGCGTCAACTTCTCTCCAATGCGGACGCGCATAGGTGCCTTGGATAGCATTAAAGCCTGGGCGTCAGTATTGACTGCCATGAAATCAACACCCTGCAATCCTTCATCGATCATGCGGTCAACGGCATTACAGCCACCGCCCCCAACTCCAACCACTTTGATTCTCGCAAAGGATTCGAGTTGGTTTGGTAAATTTTGTGAGCTACTCATAATAAATTCCTCCTCATTAATATTCTTTGTTACATAAAATTTTTGTGTTCACATCACCAACTGAATAAACCATAACAAATTTCCAATAACCCATCAGCCACTCTCTAGTGTGTATTGCTTCAAGGCAACAAGCGTTTCAGAATATTCTTAATCTTTTCCCAATTTGTAGCACCTCCTTGTGAATATGTAGGATTGATATATTGACCTGCTCGTTTTCTTTCTCCTTGTGGGCTGAATTCACTCATTAGGAATGCCCAGCGTAACAGGCCAACCGCAGTTGAATACGCAGGTGAATCTAACCGATCCGTCAAGCCATGCAAATTTTCCGGCTGGGCAATACGCACAGGCACACCCAGTACCCGATTTGCCAATACCCGGATATTTGGAAGAGCACTTGCACCACCGGTTAGCACCATACCAGCTGGTAATAACCCATCATAGCCAGAACGCTTGATTTCTTGTAAAACCATTCCAAATATCTCCTCCTCGCGAGCCTCGATAATCAGTGCCAGCTCCTGGCGATTTATTTGCACGGGCTCTTCTTCGCCAAAAGGTCGAACATTGAAGTACTCTTGTGGTTCAACTTCTGCTTGTAAGGCGTGACCATGTTGGATCTTGATCTCCTCTGCCTGCGACATAGGCAATCGTAATCCGTGTGCAATATCAGAGGTGACATGATTCCCTCCGATCGCCAACACCGAGGTGTGCCACACATCCCCATCAATATAAATGGCCATATCGGTAGTCCCCCCGCCCATGTCAACCACGATGACACCCATCTGTCGCTCGGTTTCTGTCAAAACTACCTCGGCAGAAGCAAGCGGATTCAGCACAAATTGGGAGACTTCTACCCCCGAGCCCCCAACACACTGGCGCAGATTTTCAACCGAAGCAGCAGATGCGGTGATGATATGCGTCTCAACTTCAAGGCGATAACCATGCATACCAAGTGGGTTTCGAATACCTTCCTGCCCATCCACATTAAAACCACGTTGGATCACATGCAATATCTCACGGTTATGAGGAATTGCCACTGCCCGGGCAGCGTCTATTGCACGTGCAATATCATCTTCATCGATTACACGCCCTGTAATACCCACCACACCGCGGCTGTTGACTGAGGACACCTGTGATCCAGCTAAACTAACCAGACCAGAGGTAATTTCAAGACCCGATGTTCGCTCAGCCTTTTCAATGGAACGGGCGACTGCCTGAGAAGCAGCTGAAAGATCGACGACCACACCCTTCCGCAAACCCTGAGAGGGTTCTATTCCAACTCCAAGAATATGGATTTGCCCAGGCGCCTCCACCCGGCCAACCAATGTACATATCTTTGTCGTGCCTACATCAATGCCTACAACGATAGGTGCTTCCATTAACCAAATGCTCCAAAAACCTGTTTCTTAAAAATGCCTATTGTTCAACACGGAAATACGGCGAGTGAACATATTCCACGCTGACCATGGCAGGTCTAATATCCTCTTGATCTAATTTTTTTAACATTGCCTGATATATATTCAATTTGACACCCATATTACTGATTTCACCAAAGTATACATCCCAGCCATTCGGATCTTTCCAACCCAGGCCATGTTGTGCATCATAAGCCAACGAGATGCCTTCTGGCGCTTGCCCACTCATGGAGAGGATCGCTGAAACCATTTCCACGGTCATAATTTGAGCCGAGGCTCCTATGCTTGGTTGCTCTTCTAAGGTCATTGGAGGTGAACTGGAAGCCTCCACAACCAAAGAAGGCAAACTGGTATTCTCCCCTCGCATCGGAAACGCCACCCCCTTGGCATCTACAAGTATGGTTCGCCCATCTTGACGCCAGGTCAGAATGGGAACCCGCTCTTCTACAGTCACGCGTACCGAATTAGGTAAACCTACCTCAACCAACACCTGCGAGAATTCAGGAAAGGCAGTCATTAGTTTAGATCCGAGCTCACTAATATCCAGCATAAATATCGGTTCATCCACTAAGTCTAGAACGGTATTGACATCCCTGCTCGATAAGCGCTGTAGTCCGATCAGCTCGACCTCCTCAATAAGGAAGGATGGTGAGTTCCAAAATTGGTAAAGCAGGAAGGAGAGCGCCAGTACAACCAATCCGGAAACCCAGCGTATACTGAAAGAGAATTCAGGTAAAGCTGGCAAGCGCATTTCCGCGCCGGGGACATTCAACACGAGATCGATGCGACGGCGGGTTTTCTTCTTCGACTCTTTGCGTAATGGTAGAGACAATCCACCCAAATCGCCGCGGAACATTACCGGAGGCGCAGGTCGCACAGCGGATTCAAACTGGCGAGATTTCCGCTTGCGCGTGTCTTTCCCTGAACCAGATTTATTTCGAAAACCAAAACGCTCACTCGATTGAGTCGCTCTCTTCTTTCTATTGGTTGATGGTGGCATAACTTATCTACCTTTTCCTATTAGATGCTCAACCATGATTATTTTTGTTGATCCCTGTGATATACCCGTTCAGTTTGATCTCGGTCTCGTTTTCGTTCTATCGCCAATTCAATCAATCTGTCCACCAGGGTTGGATAATCTATACCGCTGGCATCCCACAGTTTTGGATACATGCTGATTTGGGTAAATCCCGGTATGGTATTAATTTCATTGAGAAATAACTCATTGCTATCTTTGTCGAGCAAGAAATCTGCTCGAGCCATGCCAGCACAATCTACAGCCATATAAGCCTTTATCGCCAGCCTCTGTACCTGCTCAACCATTTGTGCTGAAATTGGAGCAGGGATCAATAATTGAGAGCGATTATCATGGTATTTGGC
>CP070639.1:1277068-1286189 GCA_020354045.1 Anaerolineales bacterium
AAAAGCCGTGGCGTCGAGCCGCCGGCAAGCGCCACCGAAAACAAGCCAGCTCTGGCGGTGGTATTGGCTGCCAGGTCTATGAAAATATCACATGCCGCCTTTGCCAGGCTTGCTGGATCGGGGTAGACGCGGATATCAGGTTGGCTAGGCGAAGCGTTCTTCTTCCCAGACATCAGCTTCGTTATGGTAACCAGCCTGCTCCCAGAAACCAGGTTTGTCTCTCGACGTAAATTCCAAAGCGCGCAACCACTTGCCACCCTTCCAAAAATATGGCGTTTTGTGTTCAGCCCCCGGGATGTGCCCCACCACACCGCGCAATGGATAACCATGGTCGGGATCCAGGGGTTTTCCATCGAAATGGGTTGCCAGCAAGAAATTCGGTGCCAGCATTACATCCAAAGGCAGGTTGGTGGTAAAACCATACTCGCAGTGCTGGACGACATATCCCGCCCCAGGTTTCAGCGCGATGATGCCCCCATCCAGCAATGTCTTCACAGATACGCCCTCCCAGTACGTATCGAACTTGCTCCAACGAGTGACGCAGTGAATATCCATAGTGATCTTTGTGCGTGGCAGCTGGTTGAATTCATCCCATGTCCAGCGCGCTTCTCGCTCAACTTCCCCGTATATTCTAAAATCCCAGGTAGCCGGGTTGAAGCGCGGCACAGGTCCATAGTGCAGGACTGGGAATTTATTCGTCAGGGATTGACCTGGTGGTAAACGGCCTTCTCGCCTGACTCGCTCTTCATCTTCGCGTCGACCAAAAATATTTCCAAACATACCAACTCCTACATGTACAAATGGTTGTGTAAAGCTCAGCCGATTGACCGTTTGTTTGAGCAACACACGCCTGATTTGGGTAACTGATTTTCTATTACAAGATTATCCCACACAATCCTTGCGTAATCCTTACGGTGCGTAATCCTTACGAAGCGTAATTCTTACGGAGCGTAATACTTTCTGTGTGCAAACGTTCAAGGTGAAATTATAACCACAAAAATGTTGCTGATAAGCACCATTTTTACACAATCAATTGCAATTCACACCTATATGTGATAAAATTTGAATCTATACCGGTAATTGGCAAGCCATTTTTCTCATCTGCAGGAGGAATCTATGCTCTACGAAGACCGCATCCGTAAAGAACGGACCAATATGTCAAAGAGTTTTTCCAGGTTGGCTGACTTCCTGCTCGACTCGTATGTTGAGGCGGCCTTTATGACCGCCAGTGAGCTTGCTCACGCCCTTAATCTGGATGCCGCGACGGTAGTGCGATTTTCACAATTCCTTGGTTATGCGGGCTTTCCTGAGCTACAGCGAGAGATTCGCGACCGGGTAAAAGGCGACCTGCTGATTCGGCCCAAACAGGCTGAGGTGACTGAGTCAGGACCGGGTATTGTGGCAGAGGCTATGCGCGAGCTCTCTCTTGCCCTGGAGCAAACACGCATCTCCCTGGATACCGATGCCCTGGAAAATCTGGTCGATAAGATCGGGCAGGTGCGACGGGTGATTGTCCTGGCAGAAGGTCCAGCGCAGCCTACCGCGTACAGTCTGGTGCATTACCTGGAACAGGGCGGTTTCCCTGTCTATATTGCCCGATCAGGAGTTGCTGACCTGGCTCGCACCATCAACACTGCCACCGCGCAGGACCTATTGCTTGCCATGGAAGTTGCTGGTCAATCACCCTATATTGCCCGAGCTCTAGAAGAAGCGCGCTCGAAGGGTATCCCCACGGCCGCAATCGTAGGCGCATCCTCATTAGCCTCTGCTCGCTCGGCTGACATTGTTTTGGCAGCCCAGGCTCATCCTTCCCTGGGTGTGGGAATTGTCTCCATCGAGGCCATCGTATATACCTTGGCGCAGGTGCTAAACTGGAAGTACGCTGATCATTTTGCTGGTACCGAGCAAGCCATCGCCGAGTTATCTAGCCGCATCCAACAACCGCTCGAATAGCTACCCCTGATAGGAGATACTATGCGTTTCGTTCGCTACCAATCTGGCTCGGATTCACCGCGCTATGGCTGGGTATTGGAGGACAGAGTTGGACCTATCGAAGGCTCTCCCTTCGATGAGTTCCGCCGTCTGAATGCAGACCAAAGCCTCACTTCGGTTAAATTACTCGCTCCGGTGGAGCCCTCCAAGATCTTGTGTGTAGGTCGCAATTACGCTGCCCATGCCAAAGAGCACGATGCGGAAGTTCCAACTGTGCCGCTTCTATTCCTCAAGCCGCCTTCATCGGTTATCGCTCCCGGAGAGACGATCTATTTACCTCCCCAATCTGAGCAGGTGGAGCATGAAGCTGAGCTGGCTGTTGTAATTGGTAAACGCGGGCGCTGGATATCCACTGAGCAGGCGATGGACTATGTGATGGGTTACACGATCGCCAACGACGTCACCGCCCGAGACCTGCAATACCGTGATGGACAGTGGACTCGCAGCAAAGGCTTTGATACTTTTTGCCCGCTTGGTCCATGGATAGACACAGAGCTGGACGCTGCAGATGCTATGATCACCTGTCATGTAAATGATGAGTTGCGCCAGATGTCCTCCACGCGCGATATGGTCTTTAATGTGCGCCAGCTCATTGCATTCGCATCATCGATTATGACTCTCACGCCAGGTGACTTGCTGCTCACAGGCACGCCTGCCGGTGTCAGCCCGCTCAGACCTGGTGACGTGGTCAAGGTCAGTATTGAGGGTCTTGGTGAGTTGGTAAATCCTGTTGCGCAGGAACCTGAGCAGTAAATTCGGTCTATTTTCCTCTCAATGAGTCTTGACATCCGTACTGCGGTTCAAACCGCGCTGGCGATATTAGGTTTTTTAGTCATCCTGTTCATCTGGCGCGGTTATGTATCAATACGCACTGCTCGGCAGCTGCCATTTTTTCGTATGCGCAGGCAACGCATGGTACGCGGTTGGAGATTATTCTTTGCCGCATTGATCTTACTCATACTGGCATTCCTGATCAACAGCCAGGCTGAACCGCTGATTTATAGCTTCTTCCCCCCTACAACTACGCCTACCCTGACCCCGACGATCACGCTTACCCCTACCATCAGCCTGACACCTACAATCACGCTCAGCCCGACGATCACGCTCACTCCACGCATTTCAAATACCCCAACGATCACACCCACGCCCTTCATACCCCTGGCAATCGAAGCTCGCTTTGAGAGCACCACCACCCCAAACCCTGAAGCGATTTTTAGTGAGCTGGCGTTTACCGATGGTCTGGATGCGCTTTACCGTCCTCTGCGCCCTGGAACCTTGTTTGAGAATCCCGTCACACATATGTACGCCATTTTCAGCTACGATGGCATGATCAAGGGCTCACAATGGACTGCCCTGTGGTACCGCGATGGTGAGCTGGTGCACTACGAGACAATACCCTGGGATGGTGAAACCGGGGGTCTGGGATACACCGACTGGGAACCCAAGCCGGAAGAATGGCTGCCCGGTACTTACGCAGTTCAAATATTTGTAGGTCTGACCTGGAAAGTATCCGGTTTCTTTGAAGTGCAAGGCGAGCCTCCCACGCCAGCACCTACCGAAACACCTACAGCAACCTCCACACCTACACCTACACAAACTCCTACCCGCACACTGCGCCCAACGCGCACACTGACCCCCATACCCCCCACCCGGACTCCCTATATCAGCCCAACTCCTACGCTAACTCCAACACCCTGGCCCACGTTGACACGCACACCTGTGACCCCCAGTATTACCCCGCAACCCACTCTGACGCGCACACCTACCCGCACACCCAGACCTTAAATTTGTTGTTAAGGCAGCATAGATCGTTAACTTTTCCATGACTGCACAATGGGATATGGGCTATCACTGATCGAATTTATTCGCCAGGATTTATTACTGCAGGATCGCACTAAGCGTTGGCTTTGGGTGCCATCTGAGCCAGCGATCGTGCGATCTGGCTGGCAATACTGGCATTATTCCGCAACAGACCCAGGTTGGCGCGCAAACTGAGTCCCCCCGTGAATTCATTGACTTTCTGTAACAGGTATGGTGTTACCGCCTGGCCAGTGATATTTTCTGCCTGTGCCTGCCTCAAGGCAGATAGCACGGCTGCCTTGACCTGGTCGGAGGGTAAAGCAACCTCCTCGGGTGGCGGCGCTACGACCAGCACAGCGCTTTGCATCCCCAGCGACCAGTGCATCCAGGCCAGTGAGGCGATCTCTTCGGGTGAGTTCGCCTGCGCGCTGGTTTTATAACCGCTTGCACTAGCATAAAAAGCAGGGAAATTATCGCTTTGGAATCCTACCACTGGCACCCCCCAGGTTTCCAGGTATTCCAGTGTGGCTGCCAGGTCCAGGATCGCTTTGGCACCCGCACATACCACGATGACGGGAAAACGGGCCAGTGCAGGCAAATCAGCAGAAATATCAAAGCTCCCTTTGCGCTTACGGTTTATTTCATAGTGCACTCCACCAATACCCCCGGTAGCAAACACGCGGATGCCTGCTTTGTGTGCGGCAAAGAGGGTACCCGCGACCGTGGTCCCCCCGCTGGCAAGCTTGTTCATTGCTGGGGCAATATCGCGTAAACTGATCTTAAGCAGGTTCTCTCCGCCCGTCGCCAGTCTCTCCAGTTCGATCGCATCCAAACCAATCTTTAATTTCCCTTCCACCATGGCGATCGTCGCCGGGGTAGCACCCCACTGGCGCACCTCGCTTTCCATATCCTCTGCTAAGTTTAAATTCTCCGGGAAGGGCAAACCGTGTGTGATCACGGTTGATTCCAGCGCCACAACTGGCAGATTTAATTCCAGGGCACGGCTGACATCTTGCGAGAGATGCATAAAAGCGGATAAATTGTCCTTCATACTTAGATCACCAGCTGGTCATATAGTTTTTCGAGGGATAAATCCGGCACCACCGCACCACGATAGCGCAGTGTTAAAGAAGCCGCCGAGACTCCTAAGCGCACAGCATCATCCAGCGGGATATCATTAAGCAGTGCAAAGATCACAGTAGCCGAAAGCGCGTCGCCCGCGCCGGTGGGGTCGACGATCTCGGTGCCTATGGCTGGTATATATCCACTGGTCTCCGAGGTAGCATAGCATAAACCCTGTTCTGCCATGGTAATGATAGCTATCTGTACGCCCATGCCAACCAGCACCTTGGCTGCTTCCAGTGCTTTTTTACGTGTATTCACTTTGAAGTTGGGGTCGCAGAAGATGGCGGCTTCGGAACTGTTGGGTGTGATCAACGTCAGCCGGTTTAGATAGGGTCGCAGACGTGGCGCCAGGATGACAGAGGTTGGATCAGCACTGATAGGCAGGCGCGCCTTTGTTGCCAGCGACATGACAGTACGCAATGTGTGCTTGGGTATATTGGCGTCAACAAACAGGCTAGAAGCTTCTCTAAACAGGTGTTCATGCGCCAAAATGTGCTCTCTGGAGAGTTCTGAGATGGCACGCATATCATCCACACCAAAATGGAAATCACCCCCCGGGTTTACGACTGCCAGGTAAGAACCGGTGCCCTGGCGGGCTGAACGCAGCACGCCAGCCGTATTTACACCTGCTGCCTCTAACCCTTGCACCAACCGGTCGCCATCCTCGTCTTCGCCGATCACGCTGATTAAAGATACTGGTTGGCCCAGCCGAGCCAGGTTCTCAGCCACATTACGTGCCACACCGCCAAAGGATGAACGGATCTGACCTGGATTGGAGGTACCAACACGCGGGTCAGACTTCAAGCGCCCGACAATATCAATGCCCGCTGCACCGATCACCAGCACCGGCGCTTCCGGTGATTGAGAAAACAAATCCATCACCACTATGCACCTCCCAACCAGCGTGCTGTAAAATAAGACAGATACTCCAGGACTTGCCGCAGCCAGATCTGTTGAGCCGGGTCTTGCGGATTGCGTTGGTGGGCTGCGTAAGCCTGATTCAAGATATGCCGGTAGGCCACCAACAGCTTGAGCATCAGGTTTGTAGACGAGTCTGCTTGGTTTTCACGGAAGATCCGGATGGGAATCTCCTGAACCAACCTTAATTTTTCAAACAAGCCATGTTCAATGCGCAAGCGTTCCAGGGCGCGCACATTGCCGCGCATCAGGTTTTGGCGGCTCAATCGCCAGGCTTCCTGGTGCTTTTCAAGCACGATGGTATCCACAGGATCCCAGGTACCGCCGCCAATCCAGCGAATCTCAACACCCCGCTCGGCAGCCCTGCGGTCAAACTCTTCCGCGAAGAGCTCAGTCATGATATCGGGCCGGGTATGGAAAGAAAAACCGGGTTCGCGCAAGATGCCCTCAGCGCTAACAGGTAAGCCTGAAAAATCGTTAACTTCTTCAGCCAGGCTGGCTTCCTTCTGCTGGTGATCCTCTACCTCCTGTGTTCCAATTGAAGCCAGAAACTCGTTCATGGTGTGCCGGGAGATGAAACCGGTGAACTCACGGCGGATCATTGAGCGCATGGCAGTCTCCAAAGGATTTGGCCCCTGGTTATACACCAGATTCTGTACTGCTTCACGCTCGAACGGGTACGGATGCGTCATGGAAGCTTCTTGCTCTGCGCGGTAGATGCTGTACACAATGTTCACATCTTTCAAACGTATGCGCAGACCATCCCGTGTGCGACCTTCAACTGGAAATTTCTCCTCAATGTGATCATAGAGTTTTAACGGCTTACGCAAGCGCTCAAATCCAGAAAGAGTTTCCACATGACCCCCGTTATACACGGTAGGGCCGATCACGCGCGGCTCACCATCGACACTCTCGAACAAGGCTGCACTGTCATAGTGCACTTGCACCAGGCCTGGACCGCCAATACGGAAGATGGGCGAACGATGATGTTCCTTAACTACATCACCAGCCAGGATCTGGATCACATTGTACTGGCTGGCGAAGGCAGCCTGCAGGATAAAACGTTCAGCCACGCCGATGTCGTTAAGCTCGTATATATCTTCCAGGTAAGTAGAGGCGATCCGGTATGCTATCCAAAAGGCCATAGCTGCCACCAATACGTGCCTAAATACCTGCGGCGCAAACAGGGCTTCAAATGGGTAAGCAACAAATTCCCTGACAAAGTCGATTGGTAGATCATCTGAAATGAGACGCGAAGCCAAGAAACCCCACAGCGCTCCTACAAGCGCTGGTAGACCAAACGAAAGCAACCGCAACCTGTTAGCTAGGGCACTCCCCGCCAGCAAGCGGTAGGCAAAGAAAAGCAGCAGCCAGAAAAGGGCACCCAGAACGATAAATAGCAGCAAGATGCGTGGATCGAACAGCGCTCGCAAGATACCGCGCACAAAAATAATCGAGGCGGCCACATCCCAGGCTGGCGGTTTCGTTAAGTACCCGTCGTAAGCCCACCATAACGCGCCAATGATCGTAAAAAACATTCTCCTGCGCCAGGCCCCGCTTTGTGTCAGTCCGAATGCCCAGTCAGAATTAAAAAATTGGCTCAGTATATCGGACAGTTCACTGAATTCATCACCTAACGCCTGGAGGATGGGCTGACCTGCTGGACCCTGAACTTCTCCACCATTATCCGCCTCCTCCACTGGTTTTTGCCAGCCCAAGCGGGTGAGCAAGTCAACAGCAGAATCGACGACACTCCGCCGCACACGCTTGATTAACTCAAGCAGGCCATTCCAGACCTTCATGGGCGCTGCTCCCGGAGGTAGTTAACGATTTCACCAAGTTGAATTAGCTCATTGACCAGGCGCGGATAAAGCTGTGAGTCTGAGCGGCAGCTGTCCAGGGTTCCAAGCACCAGTTTTTCCAAGGCAACCCGCATCTGGTAAGCCTTCATCTGCGCGTCACGCGGCCTGGGCGACTCCAGCATATCGGGTGTGAAGCGGCGGGTGGCAGCCTCAGCGAACCACAGCAGCGCGTCTTGCCTCCCCTCTTGCGCCTTTAAGCCGCGCTCGCGTTCCACCTGGTTGTGCTCAATTTGAGAACGCGTCAGCCAGTTTGCTGCCCAATCATCCCGCAATTTCTTTTCTACCAGCGGCTTAAAACGCAGCCTGCTGATGGCTACCCCATCCACCCGGATGCCGCAAGCCTGCAAGATTTCATATTCCCGGCTGAAGACCCGCTTTCCGGTGGGCTGACCGATATCATCCAGCTCATCCACTTCATTCTCCGCCAGGCGCAGGCGTACCATGCGCAAAATAATTTCCAGGCCGGTTTCATCACCCGGTGAATCCGGGGACGGCAAAGCAAACAATTCGCTTAGCCTAAATTTCTGCAGATACTCACGCCACACATCCACTGCTAGATATGCTGGCAGTTTTTCCAGGGGCACATGCGGTTGGTCTTCCCCGCGCCCCGTCGTTAGTCTCCGGCCTTCGACAGTCACCCATTGCCGGACCGAGTTCTCGTTGTAATGGAACCCCACTCTCTTCTCGCCTGCGCCAGGCTCCAGCCTAAAAACCGCCATGACATTAGGGACAACCTCCACACCGTCGCGCGTTAACCCGCTGGTTTCAGCCCGGCGTCGCTGCCGCTCTTCGTATGCAGCTTCGCTTTCTTCCTTTCCGGAAGGATCTCGAGGTTTAAAGGGGTTGTCGGGATTATCGTCTCGGTCATCACCTAAGGGACCTAGTGCGGGGAGCGGACCCACTTTACGGTGCAGGTCCACCGTGCCAGCGATACGCTCTCCTTTCCTGGTAAATACCAGCCCTGGACCAGCCACCTGGGTATATTCCACATTGTTATGCAGTACCACACCGCTGGCGGTATCCAGGATAACCACACCTGGGCCACTGCGCTCCATCTCACGCGGCCGCAGGCGGGTTTTTCCATCCTCCACAAATAGCGTAGGCCCAGAGGCCCCTGTGCTGTAGACCACTAACCGGTCGAAGGCGCGGTAGCGATCAACCAGTTTGCGAACCGGCAGCACAAATTGGGCAAAAAATGCCAGCCACAGCAAAATGCCAAAAAAACAGAAAAATCCATCCGAGACCAGGTATTTGACACTCGGGGGGACATCCTGCAACCTGCGGAAGATCAGATAAAACACAGTTTTTAAGATATCGAGTGTGGTAATGCCCTGATTGGCACTTCTGATCAAAAGATAGTATCCCAAAACAGCAGCCAGGATGACCCCTGCAGTGTGTACCTTTGGATTTTGCAAAAACGAACG
>CP070639.1:1286289-1295214 GCA_020354045.1 Anaerolineales bacterium
GAACCGGAATATGAGCTGTTCGCAAGCTCTGAAAGCCGCTTTTACCTGCCAGTATCTGATCTCGAGATTAGGTTCTACAGGAATGACCGCGGCGAGGTAGACCGAGCTGTGGGGGAGCTAGGCGGTGTAACGTACGAAGCAAAAAAGGTGCCGTAACCGGAGGTTGTCATTTAGTTTCCAACGGGAGTGCTGCAATGAAGACTAAAAAAGTGTTCGCCAGGCGGCCCTCAAAGCAGGAATTCACAAAAATATTGGGCTACACACTTTCCGTCATAGCCAGGCGCGTCGCCTGGCGATTGCCCTCTCCAGCTTACTAGCTGATTTTCCAGGCATTGTCGTGATAGCTTCGCAGATATTTGGATACACAACGTCCCACAGGCTCACCAAAACCTGCGGGACGTTCCTGTTTGGCCTGAAGCGCCAGGTGCTAGGCTAAGAAGATTCCGGCAATGTAAGGTATCCAACTGAGCAAGGCCAGCAGGGGGTGAGCGCGGCGGCTGCGATTCTGGCTATCCCAGTTAAACAAGTAGACGGAGAGTGCAAAAGCCAGTATGCCGCTGGCAGCCAGCACCAGGACAGAAATGCCCGGGTCGAGAATTGTATCCTGGGTGTACGCGAGGCCCTGGTAGGCCTGCATCGCGTAAGTGGTGGGCAACAACCCGGATAACGGGCGGATTGATTCTGGTAAAAATGACAGCGGCATCATCAAACCGCCTACCAGCATAGAAGGCAGGAAGATGATCTGCGACCAGAGCACAGTCGAGCGCGAGCCGGTGGCGATGACGCCGATCAGGGCTCCAATTGAGCCGAAGGTAAAGCCCGCCAACAGGGTGACAAAGATGAAATTGGGCCAGGAACTGGGCACTGCGCCTTTGAAGAGCGGGCCACCGGTCAGGGCAATGATGGTTGAGACGATCAAGGCGTGAAAGATCGTGCTGAGAGCCGGGATCGAGAGGATGGAGAGCGCGGGCACACCGTTAATCTTGTAGCTGCGAAAAATACCTGCTTCGCGCGCCTCTACGAGAGGACCAGGTAAGCCCAGTAATGTACTAACCATGACCGCCACGATCACGATGGCGGGGATCAGCACGTCTGCAAAGCCAGGGTTGATCGGGATCATGACAGCACCCATCATGGCGTAAAACCCCAGTGGAAAGAGGTAATTCATCAGCATCAAGGTCGGGTTGCGCAACCCGGTTTTGAATTCGTAGACGAAGTGGTTGATAAAGGCGGTCATGGGGTGCCTCCCTCAGTGGTGATTTCCAGGAAGCGCTCCTCCAGAGTAGGGCGCTCCACGCGCAGGTCGATCAGCCGATCGTGCTCAGCGTTCAGATGCTCCAGTAAAGCAGTCACCGTGGGACCGGGATCGGTGCTGAAAAAGATGGCGTAATCCTCTTTAACCGCTTTCTGATTTACCGCGGGAAAAGCGGTTTCATTGCCATGCAGGACAGAGTTTTCAGAGCGCACGGATATCTTGGTGAAACCTGAACCGGTAGCAGTCAGCTCGCGCGGCGACCCGGTGGTGACGATCTTACCTTTGAGCAGGATCGAAACCCGGTCAGTCATCTTCTCAGCTTCAGCCATGTCGTGGGTGGCCAGCAAGATGGTGGTGCCCTGTTCTTTCAGCTCCTGCATCAGGCTGTGCAGCTCAGCACGCGAGGCTACATCCAATCCGGCGGTGGGCTCGTCCAGAACAAGGACCTGGGGTTGGTGCGCGATTGCTAATGCCAGCGCCAGCCTGCGCTGCTGCCCCGTTGAGAGTTTGTGGAATTGTGTTTGGCGCTTCGCGCTCATTCCCAGGCGCTCCAGCAAATCCTCACGAGGAGCGACGCCGTGGTAGGCACAGAAAAACTTCATGGCCTCCAGGGCAGTCATCTCAGCAGGCAGCCCGGAAGTTTGGAGCTGGACGCCAAGCACACCTGCCAGGCGGCGGGGGGAGCTGCTGGGATCCACATCCAGAATGCTCATACTGCCCCCATCGGGCTGGCGGATACCCTCCAGGCACTCCAGGGTGGTGGTCTTGCCGGCTCCATTGGGGCCCAGCAAGCCAAAGATCTCCCCACGCTGCACCTCAAAACTGATGCTTTCCACTGCGGTGAAATCCCCATACCTTTTGGTGAAATCCTTGATAGAAATAATACTTTCGTTCATGCCTCCTCCTCGGCTCCGATGAATGTACCGCCGGTGATCTGGCGATCGATCATCTGACGTTTATGATCAAAGGTCAGCCTGACCTCTAGCTTTTGAAAGCAAAGGTTTTCACCTATCAGCACCTTACGGCAGTGGTAGGTGGGCTGTTTGCCCGCATATTCAATGCTTAAATCGTGGTACAGGTTCACCCGGGCATGCAATTCCTCACCACAGCGGCTGCAGCGAGCGTGAACCCAATAGACCGGGGCTGCGACATTTTTCTGGGGGGATAGAAGTCTGGCGAATTTTTGAAAAAATCCCATTTATACTCCTGTGACCTGGATTTGACTGGCGTATGACCTATTATAGATGAATTTATTCCGCGTTACCAACGCTAAAAATCTCTTAAATTCCAGTTCTCATCTGATTCTGAAACAAGCTGAGGAGGTGGCTTGGTATAATTAAAGTTTGGCACTTCTCAGACAAACAGGCCGAATTAAATTGAAACATTTGTGCTATAATATAATTTTGAAATCGTCATTTGAAACAGAACAAGTAAAAAAGGTTGTGGTATGTCCCAAAATGTTATCCGTGTGGTGGGCGCACGCGTCCATAATCTAAAAAATATCACCGTTGAAATCCCGCGCGATAAGCTGGTGGTGATCACTGGTTTATCTGGCTCGGGGAAATCCTCGCTGGCATTTGACACAATATTTGCAGAAGGCCAGCGGCGTTATGTCGAATCGTTGTCAGCTTACGCGCGCCAGTTCCTGGGTCAGATGGATAAGCCTGACGTGGATTATATTGAGGGTCTCTCACCTGCGGTCTCGATTGACCAGAAGGGCGCCTCGCACAACCCACGCTCCACTGTAGGCACGGTCACCGAAATCTACGACTACTTACGCCTGCTGTATGCCCGGGCGGGTATCCCACACTGTCCGGAATGCGGGCGTGAAGTAGCCCGCCAATCGGCGCAGGAGATCGTGGAGGCGGTGGAGAACTTGCCCGCTGGCTCGCGCCTGCTGATCCTCTCCCCGTTGGTGCGCGGACGTAAAGGCACCCACCAGGCTGTGCTGGATGAAATCCGCAAATCTGGATTTGTGCGCGCCAGAGTCGACGGGCAGGTCTACGAGCTGGAAGAAGAGATCCAGATGGACCGCTACAAGATACATAACATCGAGGCCGTGGTTGACCGGCTGGTGTTACACCAGGCCGAGAATGCAGAGGAAACCCAGGGATTTCGTTCGCGCCTGACGGATTCGATTGAAACCGCCTTGAAATTCGGTGATGGTTACCTGGTGGTCCAGGATGTAACCGAAGCGGAGCAGCCGGTGGACCTGCACTTCTCTGAGCATTTAGCCTGTCCAGTGCACGGTTCGGTGCTGCCTGAGATTGAGCCGCGCACCTTCTCTTTTAACACCCCACATGGTGCCTGCCCCGATTGCCAGGGGCTGGGCGGCAAGCTGGAGATTGACCCGGACCTGCTGATCCCGGACTCGGGGCTCTCTTTAAACGAGGGTGCTATCGCGATCTCGGAATGGAGCGGGCCGCGTGAAGAAGGCGGTTATTACTGGCAAACGCTGGAGGCAGCCGCGCGCGAGTACAAAATAGACCTGGATGCGCCAGTAAGCGAACTGCCCCAGGAAAAAATGGGTATTATTCTATACGGCACGCGTGGCAAGGAAGTCACCGTGCACTACCGCAATCGGGATGGGCGCCGGGCTACTTTCAACGCACCCTTTGAAGGCGTGGTGGGCAACCTGCAGCGCCGCTATGGCGAGACCAATTCGGACTATATGCGGGACAAGATCTCCGAGTTTATGAGCGAGCGTATTTGTCCGAGTTGCAATGGGGCGCGCCTGCGCAGAGAAGCCCTGGCAGTCACCATTGATGATGTCAATATTGTCACGGTTACCCAATGGGCTGTGCTGCGCACGCTGGGATGGGTGCAGCGTTTAAGCAGCCTGGAGACACCTTTAAACGCACGCCAGCAGGCGATTGCGGAGCGCATCCTCAAGGAGATCAACGCCCGACTGGGATTCCTGGTGGATGTTGGCCTGGATTACCTGACCTTGCAGCGCTCAGCCGCCTCGCTCTCGGGTGGCGAGGCCCAGCGCATCCGGCTGGCGACGCAGATAGGCTCGCGCCTGATGGGCGTGCTGTATGTGCTGGATGAGCCTTCGATAGGTTTACACCCGCGCGATAACACTCGCCTGCTGAATACGCTCAAAGGTTTGCGCGATCTGGGGAATACTGTGCTGGTTGTGGAGCATGATGAGGAGACCATCCGCACCGCTGACTGGGTGCTCGATCTTGGCCCGCTGGCGGGTGAACACGGCGGTGAGGTGGTGGCTGAGGGTACGGTGGAGGCCATCTTAAGGCACGAGCGTTCCCTCACTGGAGCTTATATGTCCGGTCGCCTGCGCGTACCTATCCCAGAAAGACGCCGAACTGGCAATGGAAAGTCGATCTGGGTGCGAGGGGCACGCGAAAACAACCTGAAAAATATTGATGTGCGCATCCCGCTGGGCAAGCTGGTCTGCATTACCGGGGTTTCGGGATCGGGTAAATCAACCTTGATGGTGGAGATTCTATACAAGGCGCTGGCTCGCCAGCTGCATGGGGCGCGCAGCTTACCTGGAAGTCATGAGGCGATTGAAGGCCTGGAGAATATTGACAAGATCATCAATATTGACCAGTCTCCCATCGGGCGCACGCCGCGCTCCAACCCAGGCACTTATACAGGTCTATTCGACCACATCCGGGCGCTATTTGCCGAGCTACCTGAGAGCAAAATACGCGGGTACAAGCCCGGGCGCTTCTCCTTCAATGTACATGGCGGGCGCTGTGAAGCCTGCCAGGGACAGGGTCAGCTGCGCATCGAGATGCAGTTCTTACCGGATGTGTACGTTCCCTGCGACGTGTGCCATGGAGCACGCTTTAACCGCGAGACACTACAGGTGCGCTTCAAGGAATACAACATTGCTGATGTGCTGGACATGACCGTCGACCATGCTCTGGAGACCTTCGAAGCTTTCCCCGCCATGGTAAGCCGCTTGCAGACCTTGCAGGATGTGGGCCTGGGATATATCCGTGTTGGACAGCCCGCGCCCACGCTTTCCGGCGGCGAAGCCCAGCGGGTTAAATTAGCCCGTGAACTTTCCAAGCGCTCCACCGGGCGGACACTCTATGTGCTGGACGAACCTTCCGTGGGTTTACATGCTGCTGATGTTCACAAACTGATCGAGGTGCTGCAGCGCCTGGTGGAGGCGGGCAATAGCGTGTTGATCATAGAACACAACCTGGACATCATCAAGGTAGCGGATTACCTGATTGACCTGGGACCCGAAGGTGGCGACGGTGGCGGGTGGGTGGTAACAGAGGGCACGCCAGAGCAAGTCTGCACCCGGGATGAATCATATACTGGGCACTACCTGCGCCCGTTCATCTGCGCGGTGGAAGAAGAGCGTCTACCCCAACCAGTACAGCAGGGTGTTCACTACACTGAATGAGCCGATGCACAGCATCGAAGCGCCTACCACAAGCAAGAACACTATCGTCCCGAGCCTGGTCCTGCCGCTCACGAGCGGAGCAGATCTTGCAGGGGCGGTGCCAAGCAGGGGGGTTATGATCAGTGGTTGACCTGGAGTGGAGACCAGCTCAAGCCGCTGGCGTACCTGCCCGGTCACGCTAACATTCTGCCCAGCGCGCAGCTCCCAGATTCTATGGCGTAACCCTTTACCCCAGGCGACGTTTTTTGCCTGGCCCAGGATCTCAAGGGCTTGCTCAGCCTGCCGGGTGGAGGCGAAATAGCCTTCACCAAGCTGCGTCTTCTCCAGGTGATCCCCGGCAACCCAGATTAAGCCGCGCTCTTCCCGCAACCAGAAGTGCGTAGTCTTCAGCTCATCGAAACGGGTTTTCCAGCCTTTGTCCGGGTCGTGTTCTTCGATCAGCAGGCGGAGTGCAACCAGCGGTTTTTTCTCATCTTTGTCCAGAGGTTTGGGCACCTCAGCGATGAGGCCTTTGATTAATACCAGACCTCTTTGGGGGGTCAGCTCGTGAATGGAAAGCAGCTCACTGACCTGGGTGGGTTTGCTCAGCCGGCTATAAGCCATATATATACCGGTGGCAAACAGCAGGGTGCCTACTATGCTGGTGAGCAGACTGAGGAAAAATGAACCCAGGCTATGAGTGGGGGCGGCTACAACTGGCGGGGCAGCCACAGCGTCCTTCACGATTTGTTCCAGGTAAACAATGATCGCATCCGCGATACCCGGCTCACTGAAGAAAAGCACAGTGCCATGCAGAGAGCCTTCGAATTCCAGCCGCGTGTCTTCACCCTGGGCCAGGAGTGAAAGTTCAGCTGCTCCATTCTGAGCAAAAGGATCCAGTTTACTGCCAATCAGCATGATCGGGCGGGCGCCGTACGCCCCAATGGCATCCAGTGTGATGAGGCCGTTATAATTCAAGCCAGGCGAGAGCAGCACCACGGTCCTGATCGCTGGTTCAGCAGAGGCAGCCAGCAGGGCCAGGTTGGCGCCCAGGCTGGTGCCCATGAGGGCGGTGCGGTTTCCGTCAACCACTTCCAGGGCGGAAAATTCCCGCCAGACCAGGCGTACATCCGAGACCGCTTTTTGCCAGTCGGCGGCGCCGCCGGTCTTACCCTGGCCGCGCAGGTCAATCGTCAGCGCGGCGTAACCGGCCAGGGCAAGCTGCCTGGCAAAGGGCTTCCAGGCGGTCTGATCCTCAACGTGCATGGGCAGGAGGATCACGCCCGGAAGCGGTTTTGGTGCGCCTTCGCGTGTGTACAAGGTACCCATTATCTCGAGACCGTCTTCGGCCTTGAATTTAAGGTCTCGGTCGACCTTGATTTCTGGATCAATAACTTCCAGGGTGTTCGTGGCTGTGGGTGAGGCGGTGGGTACAGCAGTGTCTGTGGGTGTGGGAGTAGGTAAATCGGTAGGTGGTGAGGTCAGGGTAGGCAAGGCGGTGGTGGTGGCAGTGGGGGACGGGGTGGCCGTGACAGTCCCGGTGGGTGAGACGGTTGGTGAGGCGGTTAGGTCTGCACCCTGTAGTGGTGCGACGCGGCTCAATTCTGCCCCAGGAAGAGGCATGGTCCCTTGAATGGCGGCATCCTGCAGCGAACCGCAGGCGCTCAGCAAGATCACGACCAGAAAAATGAAGCATTTATAGTTTTTCATCGCGACCCCCGTCCTTTCCGGCTGGGTAATGTAAACACCACCTCGCCTTCCAGGTGGCGTTGCAATGTCCCTGCGTTGACCTTTAAAACCCGGCTGTTGGCAAAATAAGGGAAATCAAAGTTTGTGGGATCACCGGCAGTCTTACCCGGGACCGGCATCAACCGGGCGGTCAGGGGCTTATCCAGGCGTTGGGCCAGCGCTGCCAGGTCGAGCAAGATGGCACCCAGGGTGGCAGGGTTTGTATCGCCGGGCAGTGGCACCGTGTCCAGACCGGTACCACATACAGCGGAATACAGCAGCAGGTCTTTCAACTCCAGGCTGCCTTCGCTGGCTCGCAGCGCCAGGATAGCATCTTCCAGCACTGGCATGAACAACCCGTTGAAACCTGCCCGGGGGAAGTGGGCCTGGTCCAGAGCAGCAGCGATGATGGCTGCGGCAGCCAAAGAGCCCGGTAGGCCCACCCGGGGCACCCCCAGTTGTTCGAAAGCAGCGCCCAGCGAGCGACTGTGCTCAGGGAACGGCGCCAGAGAGAAATCAAAGCCTGCGAAAACGGCTGTCTCCTGCCCTAATTGCTCCACCACCCGGGTGAGCGCCAGTGCATGGGATTGGATGGCAGCGACCAGATCCTGGCAGGCCCCCTGCAGGTCCCCGTTTTGCGAAAAAGCCTGCACCGCCAAATCGGCGGCCTCGATTGCCAGGGCGAAGCTGGGCTGGTGACCCTGATGGTAGGCAGCCGGGAAAAACGGGGCGCCCGCTGGTACATTTGCCAGAGCGGCAAAGCGCAAATTGGTAAAGCCATCCGGCGTGATATCAGCTGCCTGGTGGATGACCTGGGCGCAAGCCCGCACGGCGGGCAGCGAGATGCCATGCTGGCCAGTGGTCATCATACCGGAGAAAAAGGCGTCCTGGCTGGCAGCCAGCAAGTCTGGGATCCAGGTGTAGCTGACAGGTGCTGCAGGTAAAGCCGGTCCAAGGGAGATGTAATCGTAGCCCCAGTTTTTGGCAGCTTTCTCGTAGCTTTCCACCAGCTGCAGGGCTTCTGCCAGGCTGGCATCCTGCCGGTCTGGCAGCCCCATAAGCAGCGGGAAGGGTGGGGCAGCCAGGCGCACGGTCTGGACCTCATAGCCGGCTGCTTCAAAAGCTGAGCGAGCTGCCTGGATGAATGTCCCCGCCTGTTGCAGAACTGCCTCATCTAAGGGCCAGCCTGGGTTGCAAAAGTAGGTGATCGAGCGGATTTTCATAACCTTGCGTGTAGTTTACCAGGAATTCAACCATTTTGCTGGCTGTGAGCGGCAGTTTGGTGGCGCTGGTGAGCGATCTCAAAGAGCAGCACAGCCGCGGCGGCGGCCGCGTTTAGGGATTCAACTTCAGCCTGCATGGGGATATGCAGGCGAACCTGAGCCATATCCAGCGCCTGCGCTCCTGCACCAGCAGCTTCCCCACCGATGACCAGCGCCAGGGGAGCGCGTAGATCGGCCTGCGTGTAAGCCAGCCCCGCCGAAGCGTCTGCCAGGTAGACCTGCAATGACCAGCTGTGCAGATACTGGCGGATATGCTGCCAGCTGGCTGGCTGCACTGGCAGGCGGAAATGGGC
>CP070639.1:1295314-1304228 GCA_020354045.1 Anaerolineales bacterium
CTGCCTTGCGAAAGGTGCAGGCAGAGCTGGCCAGCACGCCCCCAGAGCCAGTTGTCACCCTGGTGGACGAGCCTGAAGCCTCAGTTGATACCCTCACAGACAGCCCGCCCGAAGCTGCAATCCCACAGGCTGCACAGATAGATCAGGCTGAGGAAGCAAGCGCGGGAACTGCAATTTCCGAGTCGATTGAGGAAATTTCGCCAGTATCGACCTTAAAAGATGCACAGCTTAAAATGACTCCTGTCCCAGCCATGCAATCTGCAACCCAGCCCGAAGTCCAGCCTGTATCCCGACCAGGCTCACGCCGCGTCCCATTCATCACAGTCGGTTTGCTGACCCTGGCGGTCGTGGTGATCATCGGGTTGGTGTACTCCAACGCGATAAAACCACCGGATGTACAACTGGTCGCGATCAGCCTTCCCTCCGAGATTATAAATGCCGAGACAGCTCAAGTGGTGGTCAACCTGGGCAGCTGGCAAACAGGTTCGCACATTGAGGAACTCGCCTATTCTCCAGACGGCAGTCTGTTGGGAACAGCCAATAACCGGGACTGGGTGCGCCTCTCGAAACATCGCTTTTACACCAGCCTGTGGCAAGTACAAGCTGGCAGCCAGCAGAATATCCTGCTGGGGCACACACAGTGGGTAAACGATGTGGACTTCTCACCTGATGGAAAACTTATTGGTTCAGCCTCCGAAGATGGCAAAGTTCTGCTCTGGCAGGTCACGGATGGCAGCCTGGTGCGTGAAATCGAAAGTTCTTCGGGTGGGCTCACCAACCTGGCTTTCTCTCCTAACAACCTGCTGCTGGCCACGGGGGGGTGGGACGGGAGTGTGAATCTGTGGCAGGTGGGCGATGGCAATCTGTTGCGCACACTACGGGAGAGTGACAACAGTATTCACGCGGTTGCTTTCTCGCCAGATGGAAACTTGCTGGCTGCGGCCTCGGATGATAATTCCATCCTGGTGTGGCAGGTGAGAGATGGCAGCCTGGTGCACAACCTGCAAGGCCACACTGCGCCCGCTTACGAGATTGTGTTCTCTCCAGATGGCTCCCTGCTGGCTTCGGCTTCGGAAGATCACTCCTCAAAAATATGGCAGGTAAGCGATGGCAGTCTGCTGCGCAACCTGCAAAATCACACTGAAAGCGTGTATGATGTGGCTTTCTCAGCGGATGGCTCGCTGCTGGCTACTGCTTCAGGTGATGGCACACTGCGCTTGTGGCAGGTGCAGGATGGTTCAATGTTAAGCACGTTGACAGAGTACTCAGACAGTATTAAAAGTGTGACCTTTTCCCCAGACGGGCACCTGTTGGTCTCCGTCGCCGGGGATGGCGTGGTACAGTTTTGGGGTCTCAGTGAGGCGATTCCCCTGAATAATCCATAAAGTGGAGGTGCGTTGATGGACACCAGCTACGGCAAACTAATTCTGCTAAACCCCAATGGACCGGAGCAGGAATTCGATCTGGCAAAAACCAGCATCTCGTTGGGGCGGTCAAACACCAATGACATTATCCTGAATGATGTGCGTATCTCCCGCAACCATGCCATTCTGGAATCTACACCCCATGGCATCACGCTGGTAGATCTGGGATCTTCGAACGGCACACGCCTGAACGGCGTGCGCATCGAGCGCGCCACCCTCAAACCCGGTGATACGATCAGCCTGGGCAACCAGCAATTAAAGTACCGGGTGGAAGACCCCAGTGAAGATGCCGGACTGACAAAAATCGACTCCCAGATGGAGTTCGACCAGACCATGAACCAGGAATACCTGCCGGTGATGATTGACGAAACCAGCACACCCAGCCTGGTGGTGTTCACTGGTGATAAAACCTGGAGGGTCGATCTCAATAATCTGGATCAGGCGATCATCGGACGTGACGAAAGTTGCGCGGTTTACATCGATGCGTCCAAGGTTTCCCGCCGGCATGCCGAAGTGCAGCACGTAAGCGGCGCCTTTGTTTTGAAAGATCTCGGCAGCACTAATGGGACCTGGATAGGTAGCCAGAAAGTGGAACACCACATCTTAGAAGATGGCGATGTCTTCCGGGTTGGTCCAGCACAGATTATTTTCAAGCGCGGCTTCCAGGAGCAAGCGCTCACCATGGCAGATGAACAACTAGCTGTACCCACAGGTCGGCGCACGGTGGTGTTCGTACCTGGGATGATGGGCTCGGAACTCTGGTTAGGTAATGAGCGTGTCTGGCCAAGCGTCAGGACCATCTTCACCAACCCGGAGATTTACAACTATCCCTCCGAGGTCCCGCTAGAGCCGCGTAATATTGTGGATGAGGTGGTGATCGTCCCCAATCTGATCAAGCAAGACCAGTACAACCGCCTGGGGGACTACCTGGTGGAAGAGCTGAATTACACACGCGGCGCGGATTTCTTCGAGTTTCCCTATGACTGGCGGCAGGATGTGCGCACTTCAGCGCGCCAGCTGGGCCAGCTGGTAGAGAGTCTGCCCTCCAAGCAGCCGATTATCATTATCGGTCACAGCCTGGGTACCATGGTCAGCCGCTATTATATCGAGCGGTTGGGCGGTCACAAGCGCATCGAACGTGCCATCCTGATGGGAGGGCCACACAAGGGCGCCGTTAAGGGACTGGTCAGCATGCTGGTCGCGCCAGAGGTGCTGCCCTTTGGCATCATGGGAGAGCGCCTGCGGCAGATTATCCTGACTTTTCCCAGCAGCTACCAGATCCTGCCCGATTATGCTGTGGGTACCGACCAGAATGGTGCGCAGATCAATTTTCTTAAAGAAACCAGCTGGCTGGAGAGCAAGTTTCTGCCCCTCCTGCAGATGGGCAAGGAGTTCCGGAGTGAACTGGGTACATCTGCCAGCATCCCGTCTGTCTCGATTTTCGGTTATGGCATAAAGACCATCTCAGATGTCTCGGTTGTCAGAGACGGGCAGGGCAAACTGCTCAATGTGAACTACCTGAGCGGCAACATTGGGGATGGTTCTGTGCTTGAGCAGAGCGCCTTCCTGGCGGGCAGCGATATCCACCCGGTGCGACAGCACCATGGTTCATTGTTTATCGACAACGACGTCAAGATGCGGCTGAAGCTGGAGCTGACTCGCCCGTATTGAGATGGAAGGCACCTACCTTTATGAGCAGATAGCTGAGGCAGTGCGCCAGGAGATTCTATCTGGTCAGCTCAAACCTGGTGACCGCCTGCCCACCATACGCCAAATGACAAGGCGCTGGGATTGCACGGCAGGCACTGTGCAGCGCGCCTACCAGGAACTAACCCGCCAGGGGTTGGTGGTCAGCCGGGCAGGGCAGGGCACCCGGATCGTGGAGCACCCGCCTGCTCTCGACGAGACCCCCTTACGCCGTGTAACTCTGGTCCACCGCGCTGAAGCGTTCCTGTTGGAGGTACTCACCAGTGGGTACTCACCTGCTGAGGTAGAGGAGGCTGTGCGCCAGGCACTAGATCGCTGGCGGACAGAGACCCAACAACCCATACCGCAAAGGGCTGGCAGCCTGCGTTTTGCTGGCAGCCACGACCTGGTGCTCACCTGGCTGGCTGGGCATTTTGAAAAAATCGCCCCGGGTACTACCTTGCAGTTAACATTCAGCGGCAGCCTGGGCGGACTGATAGCCCTGGGCAGAGGCCAGGCTGACCTGGCAGGCTGTCACCTGTGGGATAGTGAAACGGGCACATATAACCTGCCCTTCGTGCGCCGCCTGCTGCCCGGGGTGCGGGTCGCCTTAGCGGCTCTGGCATACAGGCGATTAGGTTTGATCCTGCCCCCAGGCAATCCCACGGGGGTGAGCAGCCTGGCAGACCTGGCGCAAGCAGGACAGCGATTTGCTAACCGCCAGAGCGGTTCGGGGACGCGCGTCTGGCTGGACGCACAGCTGCACAAACTAGGGTTACAGACGGATACTATCATGGGCTATAGCGATGAACGCCTGACCCATTCTGAGGTGGCTCAAGCGGTGGCGGAAGGCGAGGCACAGGTTGGGCTGGGATTAGAGGCAGCTGCCCGCAACTATGGCCTGGATTTCATCCCACTGACAAACGAACGCTACGACCTGGTCATACCAGCCGCTGGGCTGGAAACACCTGCCATGGCTGCCTTACTGGATTGGCTGCGCAGCCCAGCTAGCAAAGACCTGATGCGCAACTTTGGGGGCTATGAGACGGATATCACTGGCAGCCTGGAATGGATCGAAGCGGGTTAGCCAGCATTCAAACAGAGCACGTTCACTCTTAAACTGGACAGTTCAGCCAGCCTTATGTATACTTGTACTCATACAAGTATACATAGCTTATTATTTTCACTTTAACTGCATTTTCCTTGCCCGGCCCCCCCACATCTTGATCAGAGTGCAAGGTGCCAATAAGCATGTCAAACGAACTACTCGAAATCGTCCTACTCTCACTGCGCGTCTCCGGGGTTGCCCTGTTGATCAGTTCGCTCACCGGCATCCCCGTGGGCGCCTTCCTGGGTCTGCGGCGTTTTACAGGCAGACGCTTGCTGGTGGCTTTGATGTACACCGGCATGGGGTTCCCGCCCGTGGTGATTGGCCTGTTTGTCTATCTACTTTTATCTAACAGCAACCCGCTCAGCAGGTTAGACCTGCCATTTCTGCCTGCTCTGTTCACTCCAGAGGCGATGATCCTGGCGCAGAGCATCATCGCTTTTCCGTTGGTAGCAGGTTTCAGCATGGCAGCCGTGATGGCAGTTGACCCGCAGGTGCGCCTACAGGTGCGCTCATTGGGCGCCACCGAACGGCAAACCGTGCTTGCGATTTTATCTGAGGCGCGCCTGGGCGTGCTGGTCTCGGTGATTGCGGGATTTGGCGGCATCATCTCTGAGGTAGGGGCGGTCATGCTGGTCGGCGGCAATATTGCTGGTCGCACGCGGGTGTTGACTACCGCCATTGTACTGGAGACACGTAAAGGCAATTTCGAAATGGCGCTGGCTTTGGGTTTCGTACTGCTGGGGCTTGCCTTCATCGCTAACCTGGTCATGCTGCGCCTGCAGGGGAGATCGATCGAAGAATGAACACCCCGGTGTACAGAATACGCCAACTTTTGAAGGCTTACAACGGGCGCCGGGTCTTGCAGATCGAGCACCTGGATATCCAGCGTGGCGAGGCTTTCGCGATTGTTGGCCCGAGCGGAGCGGGAAAAAGCACTTTATTGCGCTTGCTCAATTTCCTCGAGCTGCCCACTGCTGGAAAAATCTACTTCGAAGCAACCGAATTCAGCGCCACGCAGGAGGTGCCGGTGGAAATCCGCCGGCGGGTCACGACCGTCTTCCAGCGACCCATGCTGCTCAACCGCAGCGTGTGGGCTAACGTACACTACGGGTTGGGGCTACGCGGGCAGCATAACGCCACCGAAAGAACTCTGGCTGCGTTGGAGAAGGTCGGTCTGGACTCACTTAAGCATCAACCCGCACGCACGTTATCAGGGGGCGAAGCCCAGCGAGTAGCCCTGGCTCGTGCCATGGTGCTGGAACCAGACGTGCTGCTATTGGATGAACCCACAGCCAACCTGGACCCCTACAATATCAGCCTGATTGAGAAGACCGTTCAAGGGCTTAACCACGAGCACAACACCAGCCTGGTTTTTGTCACCCACAACATCTTCCAGGCCCGCAGGCTGGCCCAGCGGGTGGCGCTGCTATTAGATGGTCAAATCATCGAAGTTGCCAGTGTGGAGGATTTCTTTGAAAATCCCCGCGACCCGCGCACTGCGGCCTTTGTGAACGGTGAAACCGTCTATTGAAACTCACCAGAAAGCCGCTTCACAATGACAGATCAACCAAACAAGGAGCTGCGATGCCAAAGCTAACACCAAACCACACGCTCATATTCCTGGCATTGCTAGTCTTGCTCACCAGCTGTGCGCTCACACCGCCAACGGAAGGCCCTGCCAGCGAAACACTCCAGGGGCAAACACTGACTCTAGCGACGACCACGAGCACAGAAGATTCGGGCTTGCTGGAATACTTGCTGCCGGACTTTGAAAGTGCCTATCAGGTGAGCGTAGATGTGATCGCAGTTGGAACCGGGCAGGCGCTCCAGCTGGGAGAGGACGGCAATGCCGATGTGCTGCTGGTTCACGCCCGAGCCAGCGAAGACGAATTCATGCAAGGTGGACATGGTGTTCGCCGCGAGGATGTAATGTACAACGATTTTGTGATCATCGGTCCCCCCAGTGATCCTGCTGCAATCAGTGGCTTGACAGACGCGCCTGACGCGTTTAAGAAAATCGCCGCCAGCCAGGCAATTTTTGTCTCGCGTGGGGACGATTCCGGCACGCATACCAAGGAAAAATCCATTTGGGCAGCGGCCAGCCTCGAGCCAAGCGGAGATTGGTACCTGTCTGCCGGACAGGGCATGGGAGCTGTGCTCACTATGGCCGATGAGCAGAGGGCTTATACGCTAAGCGACCGTGCCACTTACCTGGCCCGCACACTGGAAGGCACTGACCTGGTAATTCTGGTAGAAGGCGACCCAATATTATTCAACCCCTACGGCGTCCTCGCAGTCAACCCGAATAAGGGCCCACAGATAAAAGCTGACCTGGCAAATGCCTTCATCGATTGGCTGATATCCGTGCCCACCCAGGAAGAGATTGCTCAATTTGGCGCAGAGAAGTTCGGGGCGCCTTTATTCACCCCCGATTCAGCCCCCTGGCGAGAAAAATAATCGCTCGGTTAACTGGCTCAGGGATAACAAAATTGCGACAAACGGAAAACTAAAGAGGAGCGGGCTGAGGCCTGACCCCCAAGCCCCTGCGGTTGGAGGGCTGGTAGACGCGCAGGTCCATCAGCAAATGCAGTTTGCGGTTTTGCTTCAGACTGGCTTTGCGAGCCGTGGTCGTCCCCAAAAAGGCATCCAGGCTGTCGCGGTCGGTCTGGATTTGCTGCACTGCTCTGCGTGTCAGGCGGTCGGCAGCCTTGTTATTTTTACGCGGTGTCCAGATCCAGCGCAGATTCAGGAAACGGTTAGCCAGCTTCTTGGCGCGCACATAAAAAGGCCACATGCTCTCCGAGTTGACCGCCGCATGACCTCTCATCTGGTCGATGACCGTCTTAGCATCCCCGAACACCTTGATCAATTCACCGCCCACTTCTAAATCGCTCAAAGCATCCAATCCCTCAATCAAAGCCAGGTATTCAGCTACATTTGAAGAAGCGTCCCGACCACGCGCATAAGCGCCATGACCCTGGGCGACCACCTGGTCACCCCGAAAGATCAGCCAACCATAACTCATAATTCCAGCTGGCGAACGCCGGGAAGCCCTACCTGAAAGCTCCATGAATAAGCCATCAAACCGCAGCGTGTACATCGATTGGCTCCTTAAAAGCAGATCGGCGGTGAGACACTTCACCGCCGACCGAGGATGATAGGGGTCACGCAGACCTGCCGGGCCAGTGCTTCTAACCACAGCACGCAGGTATGAGTGACCGAATAAAACCGATGAAAAAATTCTCGCAAAATCCCTCACATTAAAATCCAGGATTACCAGGATTATGACGTAAAAACGCCGCCGTGTCAATCAATCTGATAAATCTGTTAACCCCATGCGCCTGGAGGGAGCAAACCCCTCAGGCCACACGAATAAAACGCTACCTGCAATGAGCGTGTTAGAATCAGATTCGTATTGCGCGACTAATTGACGAAAACAAGATTACGCCTGGAAATAACCATGCCTGCCAAAACCCTCGCCGTCACCATACCTCGCGAGATGCGCACTTTCACTTTCATCTGGCTTGGTCAGCTTGTCTCCACGCTAGGTTCGGGACTGAGCGGCTTCGCTTTGGGCGTGCGTGTTTATGATAGCACGCGCTCCACAACTTTGTTCGCCATCAGCTTGCTGGTATATATCCTGCCCACCATCCTGGTGGCGCCTGTGGCAGGCGTGCTGGCAGACCGCTGGGATCGTCGCCGGGTGATGATCCTGAGCGACAGCCTGGCCGGGGCAGCCACGCTGGGGATCCTGCTGATCGTTTTTACCAGCGAGCTGCAGATCTGGCAGATCTATATCGCCCAATTCCTGCTATCTACAGCCAACACCTTCCAGTGGCCCGCTTACACCGCTGCCACCAGCCAACTGGTGCCCAAAGAACAACTGGGGCGTGCGGCAGGGATGTCGCAGGTGGGTGAAGCCATCTCTTCACTGATCTCACCCGCGGTGGCTGGAGCGCTGTATGTCACTGCCGGTCTGAAGCTGATCCTGAGCATTGATATCCTGACCTACCTGTTCGCACTGGCTACACTGTTGCTGGTGCGCTTCCCCAAACCCATGGCGACGGATGAGGGTGCCCAGGGACAGGGCAGCTTTTTGAAAGAAGCGCTGTACGGCTGGCACTACCTGCGCCAGCGGCCTGGATTGCTGCACCTACAAATGGTTTGGGCGGTGATCAATTTCACTGCCTCTGTCTCTATCGCCCTGTTCACGCCCATGATCCTAGAGATCACCACTCCCGATGTGCTCGGCTACATCACCTCAATTGCCAGTATCGGTTTTCTGCTGGGGACACTGGTGATGAGTGCCTGGGGTGGCCCCAAGCGCAAGATCTTCGGCACCTACACCTTTGAAAGCGTTATCGGCCTGTCTTTCGTGATCACCGGACTGTCCGCCTCCATCCCGCTGGTCACGGCGGGATATTGGCTGGGGTTATTTGCCATGCCGATCACCAATGGCTGCACACAGGCTATCTGGCTGCGCAAAGTCGCCCAGGATGTGCAGGGACGGGTTTTCGCCGTGCGCCGCATGATTGCCTTTTCAATGATCCCACTGGCATATCTGGCCTCCGGCCCGCTGTCGGAGAAAGTCTTTATCCCGTTGCTGGTGGAGGGTGGTCCACTGGCAGACAGCCTGGGTCGCGTCTTCGGCACAGGACCGGGGCGTGGCATTGGGCTAATGTACTGTTGCTTT
>CP070639.1:1304328-1313240 GCA_020354045.1 Anaerolineales bacterium
GATTAGGAGCATCGGTGATTGTATCACGCACATCTCCCAGCTCACTATCTATTGAAATGGCAGATATTTGGGGCATTACATTGATTGGGTACGCCCGTCGTAATCGATTTAATGTCTACACTCATGCCAATAGGATTATTCATTCACAAAGACAAATCGAAACTCTGAAGATACTAAAACAAGGTTAAACCATTGATATTCCCAAATATTGGGGAAACTGTGCTTTGAACATCCCACTTAATACATTACATTCCGCATTTTTTATAGGGAAATACTTATCACGTTCAGTGCAATTATCGAAAAATACATAATCAAGGAAAACCGCTAAACCATGTGTGGAATTTTTGGAATTGTAACCGCCAATAACCAGGTACTTGGCACTACCTTGATCGAAGCAGGCCGTCGCCTATCGTATCGTGGCTATGATTCAGTAGGTTGTGCCTCACTCAGTGATGATGGCACAATTGATCTCCGGAAGGATGTTGGTAAAGTTGATGAGGTTGCCTCACGCCTTAACTTTTCGGAAATGTATGGAAAACGTGGAATCTTACAACTAAGGTGGGCTACCTTCGGGTCACCTTCGCAAGTTAATGCTCAACCCCACCTGGATTCAGATGGCGACATGGTGGGTGCACATAACGGGAATGTTGTAAATAACAACGAATTGCGTGCGCAATTTATCGCCCGTGGCATGAATGTCAGGTCAGACAACGACGGTGAAACTTGTGTGCACGCAGTAGAACTGTATATTGACCAGGGACATGATTTTGTCGAAGCAATACGTTGTGCATACCATGACCTTGAAGGTGATTACGCTTTTGTAATTGGTAAAGTTCACGAGGAACGTCTATATGCTATCAAGAAAGGCTCCAGCCTTGTCGTCGGGCTAGGTGATGATTTCACATGTGTATCATCCGATCTCCCCTCAATTTTGCCATTCACCCAAAAGGTCGTGCGCATATATGATGGTGAAATCGTTACTCTTCATGCAGATGGTATCGAAATACGAGCCGTTGAAAGTGGTGAAAGGATAAACCGTCCTCCAGAATTCATACATGAAAGTATGGAAGCCGTTCAAAAAGGTGGATTTCCACATTTTATGCTGAAAGAAATTCACGAACAATCAACAGTGGCAGGAGAATTACTCCATATCCTTGATTATTCAGATCAGTTAGAGACATATCTGGATAAAGTTTCATCTGCGCGTAATGTATACCTGATTGGTTGTGGAACTAGTTATCACGCTTGTATCCTAGGATCAGTGTATCTATCCCAACTGGCAAAAAGACCAGCTATACCCGTCTTGGCGCCTCAATTCATCGCACAATACGCGCACTCAGTTGACCATCAGGATGTGGGCATTTTTGTCAGCCAAAGTGGGGAGACAAAGGATGTATTGAATGCCTTGGAAGTTGCCCAAAAACGGGGAATGGCTGTGCTATCACTTGTAAACGTGATAGGTTCCACGCTAATGCGTGCGAGTGAAGCTTACTTACCGCTAGGATGCGGCTACGAAATCAGTGTGCCTGCTACCAAAACGTACACAAACCAGGTTATCGCGTTTCTTTATCTAGCCCAGAAACTTGGAAGCTATCAAGATCTAGGCTTATACAAATTACCAGAGTTAATCGCTAAAACGATTAGTATCGTTGAACCAAAGGTCTCACAAATCGTCTCGAGGATAAAAAACCGAAACGATTTCTATTGTTTAGGATATGGGCTCACATACCCAGTGGCGCTCGAAGGAGCATTAAAACTAAAAGAAATCACTTATGCACATTGTGAAGGCATGCTCTCTACGGAATTCAAACATGGCCCCTTATCAGCTGTCACCGAGGGATTTCCGGTTATTTTCATCGCCGGCCCACAAGATATTCCGATCATTGTCAGTGGGATAAACGAGGTCACCTGCCGCGGAGGGTATGCCATCACTATTGGTGAGGATGATTCTCGCTTGCATTCAAATGCCCATGATGTCGTTGTTATTCCCTCGACAAATACGTATTTCAACTCAATTCTTTCAATCATACCTCTTCAACTACTCTCTTATAAGATGAGTATGAACCTGGGCTATGATCCTGATTATCCCAGAAATCTCAGTAAAACACTTACTGTAGATTAATCTCAAAAGATGGTTGAAGAGAAATTCTACAATCAACTTGAATGCAAAACCAATTCATCGTAAATCCACATCTCGATGGTGATCCATTTCATTGGATAGCAGGAAAGACTGGCATTTTGTTAATTCATGGTTTTACTGCTACGACCGCCGAAGTTAGGCCCCTCGCAAAAATTCTACATGCAAATGGATACTCTATCAGTGCACCACTCTTGCCAGGTCATCTCACCTCGCCTGGCGATCTCAATGAGGTTACATGGCAGGATTGGACATATGAAGTCGAAAAATACTACCAGATGCTCGCTGGTCAGTGTCAACAAGTTTATGCGGGTGGCGAGTCAACCGGTGCATTACTGGCAATTCGTTTAGCTTCAATGCATCCAGAGATATCCGGTATCCTAGCCTATGCACCAGTGCTCCGATTGAGATTATCCTTTTATCAACAAGTTTTGTTAAGAATATTCTCCCCACTTGTCCCCTACATCCGCAAAAAGAATCCTGAGAGCAATGAATTTTGGCAGGGATATCGCGTCAATCCGTTGAAAGGTGTGATTCAATTGATCAAATTACAGAAAGAAGTCACATGCAAACTCCCCCATGTTAACCAACCCATCCTGATTGTCCAGGGACGCTTAGACAAGACCGTTCATCCTAAATCTCCAAAAATAATAGCTGAAAATGTGAATTCAAGCAAAGTAGAAATCCATTGGATGGAAACATCATCACACACAGTAATATTAGAGCATGAGTTAAAAGACGTTGCTCGTACAACTATTGATTTTATTGTAAACTCAATGTAGCCTCTAAGCCGTATTTGGTTACATGACAGAAAATCCCCAAAAATAACAGGTCATATAAACAATAGTTATAAAATTATTCCAGCGGATACCACCTTGTCGAGAGCACTCTATTGGTATGATCTCATAACCATAAACATTTATTATCTGGGATTGACAACCTTGTCCCAGATGAATGGTCTAATATTCCCTCTCTTGGTACAACAATTTATAGGGGAAAGTGGAAAGGCTACCTTCTTTGGAAACTTACGTCTCTGGACTCTCATGGCAGCACTGCTTGTTCAATCCGCTATGGGAATCATATCCGACAATAGCAAGTCTCGGTGGGGTAAGCGACGTCCCTTCATTTTCACTGGAACCATGCTTGATTTAATATTTATCACGGCGATTGGGTTTTCCTTTGGATTACAAGGTAAATCGGGGTATTGGTTTTTATTTATAATGGCAATATTGTTACAAATATCTTCGAATATCGCACATAGCGCTCAACAAGGATTAATTCCAGATCTCGTGCCAGAGGCGAAACGTGGTCGCTTCAGTGCAGTAAAAGCAATATTGGAGTTACCTCTTCCCTTACTGCTCGTTTCTTTTACCATTGCTAGACTCGTCAGTAGAGGAAATTTTTGGGCTGGAATACTTGTGTCCATGGCGGTTCTCACAATTTCCATGATAGTTACAATGTTTGTTCCGGAGAGAGGTTTGGAACGGGTTCCAAGAAATATCGTTTGGACGCCATTCATCCGTTTGATGATCATGACCATTTTGTTCACCCTAATCATATTAGGTTCTGGTCAGCTCATTAATCTCACAGGTATTGCTCTTATTGGATTGGTAGATCCGAGATGGATCGTTCTTGGGATGGGTTTAGCGGGGCTGACAACGATGATTTTGTCTGTAGTTATTGGTGTTTGGATGAGCGTCCGTGTAAGTCTGGGTTCAGAAGCCTCCACCAACCCATCCTTTACCTGGTGGGTGATAAATCGGTTGGCATACCTGGTTGGAGTCATCAATCTTTCAACATTCGCTGTATTTTTTATACAGGCACGCCTTGGCTTCATTAGGGAAAAAGCCGCCCAACCAGCAGCTAATCTTATGCTTCTGGTAGGTGTATTTATTCTGCTATCAGCTCTTCCTGGTGGCTGGCTAGCAGACCGTTTTGGACATAAAGTATTGGTGGCATTTGCCGGTGGACTTGCCACTTTAGGAACGGTTGTCGCCCTGGTATTACCCAACCTAGCACTTATCTATATTGGAGGCTGTTTGATAGGATTAGCTACTGGCATATTTTATTCTGCAAATTGGGCACTGGGCACGCAAATCATCCCTAAACAACAGGCTGCTCAATATCTGGGCATCTCAAATCTTGCCGGGGCTGGGGCGGGGGCAGTAGGCGCATACATTGGTGGTCCAATTGCTGATTACATAACCCTAAATATACCCTCAATACCTGGTATAGGCTATGTTTTACTGTTCACGATCTATGGAGGATTATTCCTCCTCTCTGTCATTGCTATACTCAATGTCAAATCGCCCCAAAAAGTGCCACCTGCCTTTTAATGTCTTGAGTTGTTCAACGAAAGGAGATAATTAATGTCAAAATATGTAGCAGCAATTGACCAGGGGACTACAAGCACACGCTGCATGATATTCGATCATCAAGGCTCGGTCATTAGCGTGGCTCAACAAGAACACCGACAGATATACCCTCGTCCTGGGTGGGTAGAACATGATCCCATGGAAATCTGGGAAAATACTTGCGCAGTGATTCAGTCCTCTCTGGCAAAAAAAGAGGGTATCCGAAAGTCGATTGTCGCGGTTGGGATAACCAACCAGCGTGAAACCACAATTGTTTGGGATAAAAGAACTGGTCAGCCATACCTAAATGCCATTGTTTGGCAGGATACTCGCACCAAAGATACCTGTGATCAACTAGCAACGGATGGCGGTCAGGATAGATTTCGCTCTATCGTAGGATTACCTCTTTCAACCTATCCATCCGGCCCCAAAATCCGCTGGATATTCGAGCACAACCAGAGTATCCGTAAAGCTGCTGAAGACGGTGAGGCACTTTTTGGAAATATTGATACCTGGTTGATATGGTGGCTGACTGGTGGACCAGGTAGAGGCTCCCATGTGACTGATGTGAGCAATGCAAGCCGCACAATGTTGATGAACCTAGAAACCCTTGAATGGGACGATAACATATTAAGCATTTTTGGGATTCCCAAATACATGCTTCCAAACATTGTTCCATCGAGCGATTCTCAAACCTGGGGAACGACAACCCTTGACGGACCATTTTCATCACAAATTCCTGTCTGTGGTGACCTTGGCGATCAACAAGCCGCCCTGGTTGGACAGACATGCTTTAATGCCGGTGAAGCAAAAAACACATACGGAACAGGTTGTTTTATGCTGTTAAATACTGGCAACCAGATAAATCATTCGAAGCATGGATTGTTAACAACATTAGCTTATAAATTTGGAAATAATCCGGCTGTATATGCACTCGAAGGTTCTATAGCGATCACTGGTGCATTGATCCAATGGTTGCGTGACAATCTGGGATTAATTAAGCAATCACATGAAATTGAGGCGCTCGCTAACACAGTGGAAGACAACGGCGGCGTTTATATCGTACCCGCATTTTCTGGTCTCTTCGCCCCTTATTGGCGTTCGGATGCAAGAGGCGTCATTGTTGGTCTCACGCGTTATGTGAACAAAGGTCACATTGCTAGAGCGGCCCTGGAAGCAGCCGCTTACCAAACCAAAGAAATCCTGGAGGCTATGAGAAACGATTCGGGTGTTGAGTTAAAAGCATTAAAAGTTGATGGCGGCATGGTTTATAACGAACTCTTGATGCAGTTTCAAGCAGACATCCTTGATATACCGGTTGTGAGACCGAAAGTAGCAGAAACTACAGCGCTTGGTGCAGCTTATGCAGCTGGCTTAGCAGTCGGATTCTGGGATAATATTGAGGACTTACGCAATAATTGGCAAGTGGACAGAACTTGGGTACCTGATATGAAAGAGAATCACCGCAATGTTCTTTATCAGGGTTGGTTGAAAGCAGTTGAAAGAACTTTCAACTGGGCTGATTAGGATCAATGAAAAACATTAAAACCGAAGTCCTAGTAATTGGTGGGGGTGCCACAGGGACAGGTATTGCGCGTGATTTGGCAATGCGTGGATTTGACACAATCCTGGTTGAAAAAGGTGATCTAACTCATGGCACTACAGGTCGCTATCATGGTTTACTTCATAGTGGTGCCAGATATGCTATAAAAGATCCACAAGCTGCTTTAGAATGCATCCAAGAGAATTCAATACTTCGGCGAATCATGCCTCAGTGCATCGAGGACACAGGTGGTTTTTTTGTACTAACAGAGTGGGATGACCCTGAGTATGCAGATAGATTTTTTGCTGGTTGTCAGGAAGTAGGAATTCCGATTGAAGAAGTTTCTGTTAGCCAGATGCTGAGAGAGGAGCCTTTACTCAATCCTAAGATCACGAGGTGTTTTCGAGTCCCTGATGCCTCAGCTGATTCATTTCTAGGTGCTGAACTGAATGCAGAATCTGCCCGGCAATATAACGCTAAAATTTTGAATTACCACAAGGTGATTCGTCTAATTCCCAATTCCCATCAATTCAACCCAAGTGATAGTTCCTCGAAACAGCCGGTACGTGTTGCCGGTGCTTTATGTCACGACTTGTTGAGGGATGAGCAGCTCATCATATCCGCAGATATTACGATAAACGCAACTGGAGCATGGGTAGGTTTGATTGCAGGATCAATTGGAGTAAATATTCCAATTATTGGTGGAAAAGGCACGATGGTAGCAGTCAATCACAGGATCGTCAATACTGTGATAAATCGTTGCAAAATGCCCGCAGATGGTGACATTCTTGTGCCTGTGCATACTGTTGCTGTTATTGGAACAACTGACATACCTGTTAAAGACCCTGATCAATATGCTATAGAACCATGGGAAGTAAAATTATGCCTTGAGGAGGGCGAGAAGCTAATACCTGGTTTTAAGCAAATGCGTATGTTGCGAGCCTGGGCAGGTGTCCGCCCGCTTTATCAAGAAACGAAAAATGATGATACTCGCAACATAACGCGCGCCTTCGTTTTGTTGGACCACGCTAATCGTGATGGCATTGAAGGATTCCTCTCGATAACCAGTGGAAAATGGACTACTTACCGTAAAATGGCAGAATCCACTGTAGATCTAGTCTGTCACAAACTCAATGTTGAACGTGCTTGTAGAACTCATCAAGAGAGTTTGCCTTCGAGACATGGACAGCTTACCTTTTATCAACTCGGTCACAGGTTGCAAGATATTGAATCGCAGAAAACTTATGGCGAACTCGTCTGTGAATGTGAGTTGGCAACCAGGCATGATGTAGAGCGTTCCATCATCGAAGAGGATGCTCGTTCTTTGGATGACATTCGGCGTGATATTCGTTTGGGAATGGGTCCGTGTCAAGGAGGTTTCTGTGCTATTCGGGCAATTGGTATTCTACACGAGATCAAGTCAAAAGAAAAAAATCACAGCGGTGATGAATCTTGGTTGCCAGAATCAAACCTTGCATTGCGAGACTTTCTCCAGGAACGTTGGAAAGGTTTGCTACCTGTTTTGTGGGGACAACAACTTCGCCAGGAACGTTTTAATGAGTTTGTTTACTTATACCTTTTAAACGCTGGCCAGCTTCCAGGATCCCACAAATCATTGATAAGCCCCTTGAACTACACCCCTCCCAAAGCAGGTACACTTGATATAGGGCCAACAACTACAAATGAAATTACCATGGACAATGAGGGTGGAATTTATGCGAAAGCAGAGCCAGTGGATGTACTTGTAATCGGAGCAGGGTTGGCTGGTTTAGTTGCAGCCTGGCAATTTTCTTCCCGAGGACGCAATGTTCATATTGTCTCAAAAGGATGGGGTACAAATCACTGGGGTAGCGGATGTATAGACGTTTATGGAATGAGTGCGACGACACCAAATACGGTTATTTCTAATCCAAGAAAAACTATATTACGAGTATTAGAAAGTGATCGTTTTCACCCCTATTCCATGGTTGGTATAGATGCCATACAGCAAGCGCTAATCAGTTTCCAAGAATTGTGCCAGAAGGCAGGATATCCTCTCATAGGTAAATTAAGTAACAACTGGCTACTCCCGACCACGCTAGGAGTTATCCGACCAACATGCTTGGCTCCAGAAACGATGATCGCTGGAGATCTACGCAGCGATGACCCCATGTTGATCGTTGGATTTGATGGCTACCATGATTTTTATCCTGATTTGATAGCTGATAATTTGGTTTCCCAAGGATTTGAAGCCAAGGGGGTTACTCTATCACTGCCATCGTTGCAAACTCGTAAATTGATTAACAACAACACTCTGGCTAAACTATTTGATGATCAAGCTATCATCGAGGAGATCTACCAGGCCATAAAAGAAAAACTAAAAGATGTAAAACGCGTAGGCTTTCCAGCTGTCCTTGGCATCCAACATGCCAAGGAAAACCACAAACTACTGGCGGATTTTCTAGGGTGTCCCGTGTTTGAAATTCCCACCCTTCCCCCCTCAATTCCAGGAATTCGCTTGCATAACATCCTGGTAAATGCAATCCAATCTTTACATGGTGTTATTCAAAACGGGCTTTTTGCATGCGGTGCAATTTATAAATCTAACAAAATAACAGGTATTAACACGTTAACTTCCCATCGTATATACTTGAATGAAGCTCAGACGTTTATATTAGCTACTGGAGGCATTCTAGGTGGTGGTATTAATACTGATTATAACGGCTATGCGCAGGACTCGGTTTTAGGTTTTCCCATACGCATTAACCCAGAGCGGACAACCTGGCATGCGCGAGACTTCATTCACCCTGAAGGTCATCCCATACACCGAGCAGGATTTGATGTGAATTCATCCTTACAGATACTAAACCTACAGCAGACCGCCCTGGAAAATGCATTT
>CP070639.1:1313340-1322116 GCA_020354045.1 Anaerolineales bacterium
TCTTAGATTTATATAGTATTACAGCGCAAGGTTAGTCGAAAGCCGTTCCAAAAGGCCTTTTCGATGGGCAAGATAGGCAGTGTAATTTCTGCGTTGATAATAACGAACCATACGAATGGCAAGAGTGGGACTGAAATTAGGCATCGGCAACACGCTGACCAAAAGTAGGCGAACCTGATAAACGGTCAAACCAGGCGCTTTATGTTTGAAAAAGATCCGCATTCGCACCAGGAAGAGATGAGCCAGGAAAGCAAACATCATATGATGGTGCCAACCCGACCAACTACGCAGTTCGTAATGGTCGAAGCCGACTTCGACCTTACCCGTTCGGAAAATGATCTCGACCGGCCAACGCATACCACTGATACGCACCAGTTCAGCCGGGTCGATGGTGGCCGGGGCATTGCTGTAGTAGTATTTGATTTCGGTAGGATCTTCCAGGTTGCGACGAAGGACGAGCCAGAGTTCCTGGCCTGGCAAACCCTCCCGCACTTCGATCACACGCAAGCAGGCAAAGTCACATACCAGCGGACCCTTAGCGCCTTCTTTGATTTTCGCTCGTACCCAAGCCGCCCGAGGCAGTTTCTGGGCGAGGTCGTTCACAGGCATGGCTTGCTGTTCGGATCTGAGCAAACGGATGCGGGTCGGACGCCGACCACGACCTTTCCAAGGCGGGATCCCCACTTCAGGACGTTCCAACCAGACTTGAGTTGTGCAGCGCACTTCCACCAAGTACCACTTGTTCAAGCCAGCAATGCCCACCCGAAACTGGGGCGAATCGCCGTACAATTCATCCGCCACCACCCATTGGAAAGGCAATTGACCTCTTTGAAGCGCATTTTGCAACAATTCCAGCCCAATTTCGGGTTTGGTTTGATAGCTCAGCTCTTCCGGAACGCCACAATCCTGGCGCATTTCGGTATGCGTTTCTGCAAACCACTCTTCCGGCAGGAACAGGCGCGCATCCAAAAAACTGTGTCCTTTCCGGCTGGCATACCCCAGGTAGACCCCTACCTGAGAATTGGCCACCTTGCCCACCGAGCCACACCATTGACGGGCTACCCCAACCGAATGTTCACCCTGTTTGACCATCCCGGATTCATCCACCAATACTACCCCGTCCTCTTCGCCCAGGGTTTCGACTACCCGTGCCTGATGCCTTTTCAACAATTGCTCACACCGCCACTCGCTCTGACCGATGAAGTGCTGCAAGCTGCGCACATTCACTCCAAACCGCAGGGCAATCCGCTCCGTCACCTTGCGCGGCAGATCGCTCAACAAACCTTTCAGATATACCCAACCATGGGCCGCCTGATCTTGGCGCTCAAAGGCTGGCTTGAAGTCTTGATAGTAGCTTTTCAACTCATCCACCATTTGGTGTATATCTTCTTCCGTCAGATTCAATTCTGGTGGCGGGCATATATCCGTTACAATTTCCGTGGACATGGTAATTCCTTTCTCCGTTCACTTGACCGTGTTTGGAGTAGGTTACCATGTCCGTTATTTTTTGCTGTTTTATAACCGTCAAGCGCAACTTTGCGCTGTAATATTAGTCTTGCGTAGTAAAAATTCTGTTTCAAAATTGATGCTTCGAGAAGCCAGTGAATCATTGTTTATTGATCTCGAAATACTCCCTAATAGGCATTTCGTTACCACTGGCGATACCTGCCAGTAGTGTTTGAGTATCATGGCCTGCGATAGGTCTGGAAACAAAAAAACCTTGACCGAATTCACACCCTAGGGATCTCAGCTTGTTAAGTTGATTTTCTGTTTCAAGGCCTTCTGCGATCACTCCTACTCCCAACCTGTGAGAAAGCATGATGATCGCTTGAACAATCTTGAGGTTATTACTGTCTTCAGTAATATTGCTGACAAAACTTCGGTCAATTTTAAGCGCATTAATTGGAAAATTCGAAAGGTAGGAAAGCGAAGAATATCCAATTCCGAAATCATCTATTTGAATTTCTACCCCTAAGTTTTTTAGCTTTTGAAAGATTGAATTTACCATCTCTGAATTTTCCAACAAATTCGTCTCGGTAATTTCTAGGATTAGATTCTCTCCAGCAAGCCCAGTCTCGTTCAGAACACTTTCGATGTAATCGATCAGATCAGGCTGAGACAGATTTTTGCCAGAGACGTTGACGCTAATCTTTAACTTTGACAAAGATGGGATTTCCTGTTGCCATTTTTTTAGTTGTTTACATGCTTCACGCAGAATCCATCGATCCACTGCGATGATTAACCCGGTTTCTTCGGCAAGCGGGATAAAATCAGGGGGAGCTATGATACCCTTTTGGGGGTGATTCCATCGGATTAGAGTTTCGAGACTAGCGATTTCTCCACTTTCTAAAGAAACAATCAGCTGATAATGTGCACTGAGCTGACCTTTATCTATCGCTTGGCGTAGGTCAGCCTCCAATTCAAGTTTGTTCATGATATTTTCTCGCATTGGTGGTGAGAAAATCTCATGTCTAGCCCTGCCATTGCCTTTAGCAATGTACATGGCAATATCTGCATCCCTAAGTACATCTTCTGCTTTGGTATATCCTTTATTACTCAAAACAATCCCGATGCTTGAAGTGATGTAGGTTTCATGATTGGAGATATGGAAAGGTGAACTGAGTTCTTTTTGAATCCAATCGGCAATATATTGGGCACTCTCAGGGGTGTCGATGTCTTCGAGCAAGATCACAAATTCATCTCCACCGAAACGGGCAACTGTATCAGTGGAACGCATGCGTCCTTCAAGTATCTTAGATACTTCGACAAGCAAACGATCCCCAGTTAAATGCCCAAAGCGATCATTAATATCCTTAAAACGATCAAGGTCCATAAAAAGAACTGCATAGGTATAATCATCTCTTCGTTTGGACCGTTCGACGGCCAGATTGAGATGATCCATGAAAAGAGCTCGATTGGGGAGACCTGTCAATTTGTCGTAAAAAGCATCATGCAGTAATTTATCCTCAGCGTATTTACGGTCGGTAATATCTGTTTGCGAGCCAGCAATCCGCGTTGCGACATTAGTGTTATCCCAGATTGCCAAACCGCGACTCAAGATCCATCGATAAGTTCCGTCTTTGTGCTGCATGCGATGTTCATTTTCAAAATGTGCAGTTGCCCGGTTGAAATGCGAGGTCAACTCGAGCTTCAGACGTTCGATATCTTCTGGATGCACTCTGCTAAACCACTCGCTAGGCGAATCCCCAATTTCGGTATCGCCATATCCTAGTGTAGATTTCCACCGTGGGGAAAAGTAGATCTTGTTTGATTTTAGGTCCCAATCCCAAATGCCATCATTTGCCCCACGGACAGCGAGTGCATAACGCCCTTCAGCTTCTCGTAATGTATCTTCAATGCGCTTGCGTTCTGTAATTTCCTGCTGAGATTTTTCGTACAAATTTGCGTTGGTAAGTGCAATAGAAGCGTAATCTGCGAGAGAAATGAGCAAAGATTCATCTTTTTCTTTGAATGGTTGCTGATTGTATCGATTTACAGCTGATAAGACACCGAGACGCTGCCCTTTTGCAATGAGCGGCACGTGTAAAATACTTTGAACGAGATAGCCTGTTGATACTCTTATCTGGCTATTGTTAGGGGACTGATTGATACGTGCTGGCTTGCCTTTGCTTAAAACTTCTCCAACCAAGGTATCTTGAATGGGCAAGCGAATAGTTTTACTGCGATCTTCATCGATGTTTTTTGCGGCACGTAAATAAAGTTGATCTGTTTTTCCATCTAACAATGCCAGAAAGCCTTCGTCTGCTTTTGTCAAAAGTACAGCAGCTTCTACAATCCTCTTTAATACTTCGTCAAGCTCCAATGTGGATGTAACGCTTTTACCCACTTGAGTTAAGACCGAATGTAATGCTAGTTGTTCTCTTAATCGAGTTGTGAGCTGTCTTTTTTCACGCTGAAGACGAGTTTCTCTTAGAATACGTTCAATGGCGAATTTTAAGAGCTCTTCATCAATGGGCTTCGATAGATAATCGTATACACCCAGCCTAAAAGCGTCGACAACTACCTGTTCTGACCCATGGGCTGTCATAAAGATGGTCGGTATGCTTCGCCCTTCACTACTTAGATTTTGTAGTACTTCAATGCCAGTCATATCAGGCAGTTGAAAGTCTAACAACATAATAGAAAATTGCTTGTCTTTTAAGAATTTTAGGGCAGATTGGCCATCGTATGAAACCGTCGTTTCATAGCCAAGACTGGGTAATAATTTACGAGATAGAAAGTCAGATATTTGCCGATTGTCATCGACAACAAATATGGTTTCTTTAGATGTCATATGGTATTAGCAAGAAAGATATCTAATACTCTAATACGAAGAATATGTATCATTGATTTGTAATTCCCGCCTTGTGTTATAAGACTACTGCAAGTATAAACCAAAGATGATGGGAATAATTTATGGAAATTGTAAGAAAGATAAATTATCGAGTATCTTACAAATCTGTGAGTTGTATTCTTGTTGAGGAGTCACACTAACCCGTGTATATAGGACCGTATTCGAGTTCTAATTCATGCCGAAATTGCTGAGTATATAAACGATAGTATTTATTACGCTTGTTCAGAAGCTCACTATGTGTGCCGGTCTCGACGATTTTTCCCCCCTCGATATATAATATGCGATTTGCTTTACGAATGGTTGAAAGACGATGAGCAATAACAAAAGATGTTCGCCCTTTCATCAGGTTTTCCATACCTTTTTGTATCCTTGATTCTGTTAGGGTATCTACCGAGCTAGTTGCCTCGTCCATAATAAATATATCTGGCTGAGATAAAACAGCACGGGCAAGGCTTATGAGTTGTTTTTGTCCTGTAGATAGCATATTGCCACTTTCGCCAACTTGTTCATCGTATCCATTCTCGAGGGAGCTAATGAATTCGTGCGCACCAGCCAGAACAGATGCCTGTTCGACGTCATCATTGCTAGCCTCTAACCTTCCATAACGGATGTTGTCTTTAATGGTTCCTGAAAACAAGTGAGGAGTTTGAAGCACAACCCCGATCCTAGACTGAATTGCTTCCTGTGTGAGTTTCGTATAGTCAATTCCGTTGATTGTAATAACTCCAGATCTTGGTTCAAAAAACCGGCACATCAGGTTGACTATTGTTGATTTGCCTCCACCTGTTGGTCCTACCAGAGCAATCATTTCTCCAGCAGAAACCTTTAGGGTGAACTCGCTTAGAACAGGGACGTCATCCTCATAGGCAAAGTTCACATTATTAAATTCAATATCCCCTCTGATCTTCCAATCGCTAATGGAATCAGGGCGATCAAGTACCTCAGGGTTAGTATCCAACAAGGAGAACATGCGCTCAGCGGAGGCGATGGCATGCTGTAATTCAGCATAAACACGAGCAAGATCTTGAATTGGCCACATCATGAAAGTAATGTAAGCAACGAACGCTTGAATACCACCGATTGTTATCATTCCATATCGGGCCTGAAGACCACCATACAATACTATACTTCCAATTGCCAAGGCGCTAATCATTTGTACCGCTGGAAGAAACAAAGCAGAAAGCCAGGCAGCCCGATAGCTAGAACTGTACATCTGGCTGGTTAATTTCGCAAATTCATTCATGCTCTCTTCTTCATGGCTAAGTGCTTTAACAACCCGTACTCCAGTAATATTTTCATTGAAAGCGGCAGTTATTTTTGAGTTAAATTTTCTGGAAAGCCTGAACTCGACCAGAATTTTTTTTCGAAATTGTATTGCCACAAAGATCAGTATTGGAATGATTGCCATGACGATAAGAGCTAATCGCCAATTAATAAGGATCATGAATGTTGAGGCAGTTAGGATATTCATCAAACCCCAGGTGCTATCTAGTAATCCCCAGGTAACTAATTCGGATACACGTTCAGAATCGGATGTCACCCGAGACATGATCCAGCCAACTGGGGTCTGATTGAAATAGCTAAGGGACAAATCCTGCAGGTGATTGAACATTCTTTTCCTCAGGTCATACCTAATTCGCTCCCCAAGTACTCCAGCTAAGTAAATAAACCCAAAAACGAACAATGCCTGAAGTATTATTAAAGAACCGTAAATTAGAGATATCCGAAATAATGTATTAGGATCTTTTGCGACAATACCCTCATCGATTATGCGTTTACTTAAATATGTGAAAAAAGAATCCAATCCAGAAACGAGCATAATAGTGAGTAGAAAACCTGCCACCCACAATCGATATGGTTTGGTCAACTCCAGAATTCGCAAGAGTGTCCGTGAATTTATCTGGGAAGTATATTCTTCTTCTTCAATTATTTCATCCATCATACTGAAGCCTTCTATTCAGTTTCGATAGATTTATGCATTAGCTCAGCGGAAGCAATTTCTTTTTCCAACTCAATTTCGATCAGGGTTTGTATATCATAAATTGATCTATAGACACCAGGTTGCTGAATTAAATCGTTGTGTTTTCCTATTTGTTCAATCCTGCCCTTGTCCAGGACGATGATTAGATCGGCATTCATTACACTTTGTACTCGGTGTGCAATAACAAAGCTGGTGCGTCCTTGCATTAGTATATTCAAGGCTGCCTGTATATCTGACTCCGTTTGGGTGTCTACGGACGAGGTGGCATCATCCAAAATCAGGATGCGGGGATCTTTTATCAAGGCTCGAGCGATTGCGATGCGTTGTTTCTGACCACCAGACAATGTGACGCCTTTCTCGCCAATACGGGCTTGATAGTTATTAGGCAAATTTAATATCGTCTCATGAATAGCAGCCGCCTTTGCAGCGGATATGATTTCTTCTTCGGTTACCTGTCGACCTGCCCCATAAATAATGTTTTCGCGAAGACTACGCGAGAATAAAAAAGGCTCCTGTTCTACAATCCCAATTTGGCGTCTTAGGAAAGCACGCGGGTAATTTTTGAGTTCTATTCCATCCAAAAATATCTTTCCAGAAGTGTATTCATAAAAACGCGGAATCAGATTGATCAAACTGGATTTTCCTGAGCCAGTAAGTCCCATGATTGCTACAACAGCACCAGAAGGACAATGAAAAGTTATATTTTCCAAAACTGGTACCCCCCGCTCATATTCGAAGCATACCTTATCAAATATAAATTCACCGCGTACTGGGCCAGATAATATTGAATTCCCAGTTATCAAGTCTTCGCGTTCTTCTTTGACAATCTCCATAACCCTGTCGTAGGATACCAGTCCAGTTGAAGTTTGAACGATTAATCTTCCTAGGTTTCGCATAGGCCAAATTAACCAAACAACTAAACCGGCATAAGCTAAATACGTCCCCACAGAGATTGTTTGATTAATAACCATCATGGCTGCGAAGATAAAGCCACCTAGCATCTGTGCGCCGCATAATATGTCAGAAAGGGGCCAAAAAGTCGAGTGCATCATAAGTAAACGCCTGCCTCGAAGAAACTTTTCCCAATTGTCCTTTTCAAATTTTTCTCGCTCATATTCCTGCCGGGCAAAGGCTTTAACTACCCGTACTCCGGTGAGATTCTCTTGTAGGGTCGTTGACACCACTGCATCTTGCTCTTGATAGGCTTCATATGCTTTGGTTACTTTCCTAAAAAAGCTGATGGAGGTAAGGATAATGAATGGCACTACGAGAATGGAGATTAACCCTAAGCGGGTATTTAAATTGAGCAAAGCAATGAGGTTGATGATGAATAGTAAGCCAATTCTACCTACACCGATCGCTTGGTCAGCGTAAAAACGGCGCAGTGCATCGATGTCTGATGTAGAGCGCTGAATTAACTCTCCCGTTTGTGTTTTGTCATGGTATGAAAATGTGAGTCTTTGGATATGATCAAAGACATAATTTCGGAGACGTAGGGCGATACCTTCGGCTGTCCTGGCGGCTAATCGTCCACTTGTATAAGTGAAACCACCTTCCATAATTGCTAGAGCAACAAAACCTAATGCAATTATGAATAATTGATTTATAAGGTTGCTATTTTGAGATCGCGTGGATGGATCAAGCAACACTTGATCAGTAAAATATCGTAACAGCATATAAGTTCCAGTTTTGGAAAGCGCGGCGATTCCAAGACTGATAACCGCTGCTGAATAAATACTTTTATACCCACTAAGCAGCCGCCATAAACCCAATAGGCGATTTTTTGAAATAGTGCTCTTGACGTCAAATTCCATCGCTATCACGGAAACAAGATTACCCCATTATTTAAGAGTCATTAGAAAAATAAATGCGTTCAATAATTCCCGTAACCGCCGTGCAACCTCATACTAAGTCAGTAAATGATATTTTTTATATATATTGCTCTAAACGAACATCCCAAAACACAATCAGCACATTTTGAGCAGCGAGAATAGTCAATATAAGGAGGTTCATCAGGATCAATCTGTACGATTGCCCTGGTTTTACAAACGTTTCGTGCCTGGCAAGGCTCGCAAACCTGACAAACACTCCAATCAATAAGAGGTTGAAGCATAGGGCAGAATTATATCTTGTTCTAAGCTTGGGGATTGCTGCGAATTGACATGAATCGACTGGCAGCTATTATCAGAATCAGTTAATATTGATACCGAATGCCAGCATAATGTATATTGCCACTAACTTTAGGCTGTTATTCAACACATGGATAAGCACGGATGGCCATATTGAACCGCTGATCTCGAAAAAATATACAAGTACAAGCCCCATCACAAAGGTTGCTCCAGCTATCGATATTTCACCGTGTAAAGCACCAAAAATGAGTGAGCTGATTAGTGCCCCAATCCAAACTCCAAAATGTTTGCGTAATGCCTGGTATAACACAG
>CP070639.1:1322216-1330902 GCA_020354045.1 Anaerolineales bacterium
CTTTCAGCCAAGGTTTTTATCAACGCAGGTTCTCTTGAACCCGACACTGTTGTAAAAAATACACGCGAGATGTCCAAAGCGCTAAAAGAAAGAGGCTATGATAGCCTGCAACTCACAACACGCATCTTTGAAAATCAGACGCACGTGTCGGTCATTCCGCACATGCTCACTGGTTTGGGCGTTGTTTATGAGTGAGAAAGTAAGCGGTAGATTAATCCCGCTACCCACTAATAACTTGTACTGCCTATCACAACAAAATCTAGTCACTTCGAATAACGCGGAGAAACCTCGTTATCATACGTTCCTGAGTATAGCACCTTGTGCGCATTGTAATTTTTGAAATCGCCTCAAGCTTGAAGAACTACTAATAACCTGTGGGAGTAGCAGGTTAGCTACAGCAGTAACTTATATAATTCAACTCCCAAGCACTCCACTATTGTTACTCCATCCAATCGAAGGATCTGTTGATGATTTCCCCCTTCGGCAGGAGATCTGGTATCAGTGCCGCTACTTCATCTAAAAACGCAAGTGGTTTGAAAGCCTTCTCTGCCGTCAAAACACCCTTTTCGCCCACCTCACCAAGTATAAGCTTGCGTACAGCCGCGACTAACGCTACACTTGTTAGAAAGTACCCATTGACATTCCACATGGGCATTGTGAACCAGGCTTCGAACCGGGCTGCCCGACCATCTCTTCGACCAAGGGCAGATATCCAAAGTTTTGAGGGCACAATATAATTATCAGGGACTGTAAGCCAGTGCTGAGGATCACTCTCGATGGTATTGAAGAAGGTATTGATCGCGGTCTCAGCTTCGATGACACCTTCCAGCACATCTAATGCTTGTTTTTGCAGAACAGCATTAAGCTGTGGAGGGAATGGGCCGAAGGACATTTCCACTGGGGATATCATGGAAAGGTCAGTTGGAAGCATTCCCCAGTAATCATCCCCACTCATGTATGGATGTAATCTCGCCCTGCCACCTTTCGCTAGTGGCACATCCAGCCCGCTTCTGAGCGGATCAATCTCCACCCAGTTCCGATCCTGATAATCCAAAACAATTCGTATGCCATTATCCTCCACTCTCTTTAAGATCCATCCAATGGTCGGCTTGAATTCTTGCAGCACATCCAAGCTCTCTCTTGGATCCTTCAGCCATTGTAGAGGGGATAGCTCCCGTCCGCTTTGAAAATTGAGGATATCGGCTCTCCCAATCTGCACTTGCTCCACTTCCTCCAACTGCTGCGCTGCATGCACGCCAATCAGGTTGCTTATACAAGGAGAAACACCATTTGCGATGATCGCTGTAATACCAGCAGCCTTGGCCTCAGGCCCCAGCTGACTTGCCTGTTCAAGGATATTCCCCCATGCCATATCGCAGTATTGAGCGCTGTTTTTTATCGCGGCACGAATGGATGAGACAACAGAATCGCTAAAAGCCGCGTTCACGATAAAATCAAAGCCTTCCGTGGCCGATGTCAGCATCTGTTCGTCGGTGCCATCAACCTGGACCGGGATCGCTTTTTCCCCAATCTCTTCCGCAAATTTTTCGGCCTGCTCTAAATTTCTGCCAGCAACTGCGATCTTGCTAACTAGGCTGCTACTTGCAAGCAGTTCGATCGCCGGTTTACCTGTTTTTCCATATCCTCCCAAAACAAAAATCTTCATAGCGCTCCTCCATGTTTCACATTCTAGTAACAGGGAAAACGTCATCTCTTTTTACTCATTATATCTAAATTAGAATCCGTCCCCGTAATATCCTGCCCTAATCAACTCGCCGTACTCGATCGACCACCAGCAGCACGATCACAGCCAGCGGCAAGATGCTGACTGGCACCCAGATCACATGCTCCAAGTTCACCGCCTCTGGGCTGTTTTGGATTGAGACTGGCTGGATTCCCTTCTGCTGCTGGCGGGGTTGCGCATTGCTTTCACCCGCTTGGACTTTGCGCTGTTCCTCCTCAGCTGAGTTATCTTTTTCAGGTATCTCGGGATCCATGCTGGCACGCTCGCTCAGGGCATCAACCTCCCTAGCTGCAGCGACAATACCTAACGCTTGCGGCAGCAGACGCTCAGAGGCGACGTAATCCATGCCCTGGCAGTGCAGTTGGGCTGAGCCACCTCCGTCAAGCATCATTACCTGGTCAGCGCCAAAACTTCTCAGCACCGCGGCTGCATCCTTTTGACGGGCTGATCGCGTCGAGAATACCAGCACGATTTCAGCCAGCCCATTTCCATCTCGGTCGTCAACACCTATAAAAGTGCGCCCGACATATTTGCTTGGACTTTTACGGGCATCTTCAGCCAGGCCGGCGATGCCATGCAGCGCTGTGGTGTTATACAGGCTTTCTTTATCCAGAGGCACGATATCGGCATAACCGGGCCAGATCAAGAGCAGTAGTTTCTGCTCTGGAAAGCCGCGCAAATCGTAGCCATCGGAAATCACCTCGCTATCAATCCGTAAAGGGAATGGTAGCCGGGTTGGGTATTCTTTCATATAAAAGAATTGACCGTTGCTAACACAAAAGGCATTTGGATATTGGGCGTTTAAGTCTGCCCAGTACTTCTGCACTGACTTTGAATAGAAACGTGGGTCATCTCCGTCATAGCTGCCTTTCCCAGGACGTGTCTCTGCGATTCCGCCGTGCAGCGGTACCAGTTGTGCACCCATACTCAGGTCAAGCACCTGCACATAATCTGGTACACCATTGCTGTAGTTCTTGCGATAAAGCTGTACACCCGCTGCCTCATCAATCAGCTTGAAGCCCTCCGGGGCTGATTCAGGTGTTGAGCTGGCTTGTGCTGCTGAGGCCCAGCTAAACAGAGTGAATAAAATGGCGATGAAAATCAACTTCTTTGGGACGTGCATTGCTTCCTGGTCCTGGCTCAAAGGTGCGTCATATTATCCTTTTGTAGGTGCTGCTTCACTTGTTTCGGATTTCATTTTAGCACTATTAAATAGGTGATTCCTGTTAATCCTTAATTAGAACACTAGTTCTAATTATATCATAATTCTTGTTGCTGTCCTATGGGAACTTCATAGTGCTCGGCAGGGTTTTGGAGCTACGCTTTGCTGCAACTTATCAAGGGGAATTTCCTGAAAAGTACTAAAATGCAATAATTTATTTGAAAATCATCAGCCTTGCAATATTGTTATACTTCGTGCGCTGAAAATGTGTAATAATATTGCATATATTGTGATTGTCTTAAATTATATTGCATTGGATCTCGCTATCCAACGAATTGACGCTGATGAATAAAGATCCCAAGCGCGATAAAAATGAAGACTGGGATATTAACAGCCAGCAATTAACCCCGGTAATTCGGATCTTGCTGGTTGTTGCTGTGCTTATTTCAGTTCTCTCATTATTCATCGCTCCTTCTTACAGCTTGCAGCCATCTCTGACGGCTCGGATTATCTTCGTGTTGATTCTCACCTATGTTGTATTGCTGCTCATCCTGCGTACGGAGCGTGCCCGTTCGGTTGGGCTTTTCTTCCTGTTTGTAACCTGGTTCGCTTTGACCCTCTCGGCAGCCGTTCTGATGGGTGGTTTCAACACTGCCTTCCTGGATGCTTATGTGCTTATAATTGCCATCGCAGGTTTGCTTTTTGGCAGTGAAATTGGCTATACCTTTGCCACGCTTTCCATACTGTCGGTTGTAGGCTTTTTCTTGGTGGGTAAGGCCGGCTGGCTGGAGGAACAATGGGGTTTGCCAGCGTCAGAGTTTGTTACCTCTGTGCGTCTGGTTTACCTGTTAGTGGCTTATGTGTTAATTTATCTGATTGCAAGAAGTATTACGGCAGCTGCCGCTCGAGTGCGCGCTAATAAGCTGGCTTTGGAGCAGAGCAATATAGAGCTGCATGCCATCCAATCAGCCTTGGAACAGCATGTCTCGGAGCGCTCAACAGAGATTTTGAGGCAAAGCCAATATTTCAAAGCCCTGGTGGATAACATTCCCATTGCAGTGGTGACTTTGGACCTTAATAACCAGATTACAGCCTGTAATCCAGCTTTTGAAAATTTATTTCAATATTCTCGGGAAGAAGTTGTCAAAAAGCGCCTGGATAAATTGATCACAGACGAAAATACACAGGCGGATGCAGAAAATCACACTCGCAAAATGATAAGCGGAGAGGTAGTGCGCTATAAATCTGTCCGCTTTCGCAAAGACCGCACCCCTGTAGATGTTGAAGTTTATGGGGTGCCAGTTATTGTGGCTCACCAGCAGGTGGGTGTTCTGGTCCTCTATCAGGATATCACCGAGCTAAAAAGAGCTGAAGATTTCTTACAATATATTGCCAGCCATGATTCCCTGACTGGATTGCCAAATCGTATGCTCTTCATTGATCGCTTAAATCACGCCCTCCAGAAAGCCTCCCGTTCAGGGGTTGGGTTGGCAGTGGCGTTCTTAGATCTGGATAACTTTAAGACCGTGAATGATACCTATGGTCATGAGAAAGGTGATTTCGTCTTGAAAAAGGTAGCACAGAGGCTGCAGAGCGGATTGCGCGCCTCCGATACCATCGCCCGCATGGGTGGCGATGAATTTACATTTATATTTGAGACCATCGTTGATTCGGCAGATGCCTTGCACCTTGCCAGGAAAATAACTGCCACGCTTACTGAGCCATTTCAGTTGGACGACGATCAGGTCGTGCTGACTGCCAGTATTGGTATCAGCCTGTTTCCAGGGGATGGAGATGATGCAGCTGCCCTGCTCAGGCGGGCAGATAAAGCCATGTATGCTTCTAAAATGCTCACTGAAAATAGCTGCCAGCTCTATGCTGCAGATCAACCGCTGCTGTTCCCCGAGCAACCCGTTTCAACCGAGAAGTAGCCTCGCCAATTTACCACCCCTGATTTGATCAGGTAGCCTCACCTGGGTCGGGGTCTAATCTTTTAGTTCTCGATCAAAACATAATTATTAATCAAATCTCCGGCCACCGAAGAAACTTCCAGCCAAAAACGTTTGTTTTCAGGGTCACCAGGCACAAACAGTTGGTCGTACTTCACCCGGTCATCGCTGCGCACCCCTCTGTCGATCGCCCGGACAGCAAATTCATACAGCTGGCGTGGGCTGGCTAGCTTGGAGCTCAGGGCGATGTAATATAAGCCAAGTTTCTCAACATAGCGGATCTCTCGATCATCACTTGCACCTGCCCTGACAAATTGGCTCAGCACAACCAGCACCCGGTCGCTGAAACTTAGAGGTGGGATGATATATTCGTTTAGGCTTGGAATCCGGCTGAGCAAGTCCTGGCCTTTAGGACGTGCCACCATCCTTTGTTTCATACCTTCCAGGCTGTAGCCCGAGGAGCCAGCCATCACCGCGACGAGTTTTGGCTCCTGGTCAACGATCGCATCCATGAAGGGCAACAATGTTTCGTACGGCCAGGTTGCTTCTGGTTGTGAGTCGATTTCGTCCAGCAGCAGCAGTGTAGGTTTTTGTCGGCTTTCGAGCGTTGCCAGTTGGCTGTGCAAATCCTCCCGGCTCATCTTCGCCATGTTGATTTCTACATAATCGAAATCCTTGCCGAGGGAACCAGCGATGGATTGCGCAAAAAATGTCTTTCCACTGCCTGGCGCAGCCCATATCAGGTGGTTGTCTCGTCGTTTGCCATTCTGTATGAACCCTATGGTGATATTCTGGCAGGCATCCTTGAGCGCATTTAGTACCGTTTTGTCGTAGCGCGTGTAATTCCCAATCACGCGGTAGTGCGATAATTTGATGGTTTCCAGTTGGTTGATAAACGGGTACTGCCAGTATGGGCTGGTTTTTCCCAGGTCCTTGAGTGCCTGGTGGTATTCCACCAGATAATCGGCAGCTTTCTCCAGATAGTCATTATCCAGGCGGTTGCGGAAGGAGCCAACACTGAAGACGATCGCCCAGTCTGCAACCGGCATGATGTAATCTTCAGCTGCAGGATAATACAGGTTCCATCGCCGCACATGCTCTTCCGACCGGAAGAGATTCATGCGGCTTCAGTTGAAGGCTGCTGTACCTTCTCTCCATCTGGTGAAGGGCGACATCATATAGCCCACTGCGGACGGTGGGTCAATGTCTAGGATAGCCTCGTCTTTCATGGTCACGTGGATCGCTTCTCCGCAATCCAGGCAGCGGGTGTCCAGGCGGATTTCCTTACCAGGGAAGAGCCAGCGAACCGCTAGCGCTTCCAGCCCTCAAACCGCGTACCATTTTTGAATCCCTTCCACGCTGACCAGGTGATGGGTCGGCAAGCTTGAAAAGGGTCCCCAGGCTTCAATGTAATCCGTGTCGTGGTTCATCCAGCAAGAGCCAAAATCAACGGATTCAGCCGCTACACGCTGTAATTCGCGCGCGGTGTCAGGTGATAACCCCAGTTCTTGGGCTAATTCGGTATAGTGTGGGGCGCGACCCCTCTGGATAAAGTGTTTGGTGATGGCTGTATAGGCACTTTGAATAAGTTCTGGTTTCATCTGGCAACCCTCCGTCCCATATTAAACACGTACTCAGCCTATTGTGGATATATATTATCGGAAAAGCCAAAAAAGTCAAGAGTACCCTAAGCTGCACAGTGCTGCTGCAGCGGCCTGTCATTCCTTCCGACAGAGTTGCAGATTTTCCATCGAAAAGTGCTGGATTGTTTACTGAAATGGATAGCGGGCTTTTAGTGCTTGCTGAGGGGTACAAACCCTACTTTTCGCTTGATCTCAGCCATTTTGGGGTCAGCTACGCCTCGGGCACGCTCAGCTCCGAGTGCCAGCAGGCGGTCCAGCTCGTGTGGGTCATCCATGAGCTCCTGGTAGCGCTGCCGGACCGGTTCTAACGCTGCAATGATGACTTCCGCGACCTCCTCTTTCAACGCCGCGTAGCCTTTGCCTGCAAAGTGTGCTTCAATCTGCTCTTGAGATTTCCCAGTCAGCAGTTCGTAAATCTCCAGCAGGTTGTTCACCCCGGCTTTATCTTCTTGCTTGCTGAAAGTGATCTCGCGCCCCGTGTCGGTCACTGACCGGCGCACCACATAGCGGATCTCATCTGGGTCGTCCACCAGCCCGATGGCATGGCCGCGCAGGTGCGCTTCGCTCTTGCTCATTTTGCGGGTCGGATCATTCAAGGCCTTAATGCGCGCGCCCACCGCAGGTAGCACCAGCTTTGGCACTTTAAAGGTTTCCCCATACAGATGGTTGAAACGTTGGGCAATATCGCGTGCCAGCTCCACGTGTTGGGATTGGTCTTCGCCTACGGGTACCTCATCGGCGTCATAAAGTAAGATGTCCGCTGCCTGGAGTACAGGGTAAACGAGCAGACCAGCGTTCACGCTTTCTCCTTCGCGGGATTTAACTTTATACTGGGTCATGCGTTCCAGCCATCCCACGGGAGTGACACAGTTCAATATCCAGCAGCACTCGGCATGTGCAGGCACCTGGCTTTGCACAAAGATTGTGCACACCCGCGGATCAAGCCCCACTGCCAGGTAAACGGCTGCTAGATCGCGTGTCAGGCGCTTTAGCTGGCTTGGATCTTGCGGGACCGTGATGGCGTGCATATCCACGATGCAAAAATAATTCTCTTTCTGCTGTTGCTCAGCCACCCAGCGGCGCATTGCCCCCAGGTAGTTGCCGATATGCACTTTCCCAGACGGTTGTATGCCCGAGAATACACGTATCTTTTGAGTAGCGTTGATTTTAAGCATGCGGATTGTGCTCCATTTCCCAGGAGACCTGCCTGATCTAATTTATGCCTGCCAGGCGATATGTGCGCTTTATCCTCGCCTTGGCTTCATTGTGCATCTTGAATATTTTGAGCCAGGATGCACACATAACCCCACTCATCTATTTCTTGGTTAAGTACCTCAAAGCCAGTCAGGCATTCCGAGATTTCTGTTTGCTCAAAGAAGTGGTGGGGGATGCCTTGCTCAAAACCCTCCAGCGGAATATAAGTGCCTGCTTCTACCTCGCGGTAGCGCCCCTGTTTCCAGTTTTCAACGGGTGCTTGGGGCAGGCTCGCCAGCAGCAATCCGCCTGGACGCAGGACTCGCTTTATTTCGCTGAATGTCTTGCGGATGTCTCTATAGACCTGATGGTGGATAACCTTTATGGATATCACCCCGTCCAGGCTGCCTTGGGCTAACGGCAGTTTTTGCATGTTCCCATAAGTCAGCATGGCGGGCAAGTCGTCCATTTCCAGCCGTTCACCTGTACGGATCAAGCCCCACATAGCCAGATCGAGGCCATACATCTGCCAGCCTCTTTGGGCCAGGTAAACCAGATGGCGACCGTCGCCGCAGCCAAGATCCAGCCAGTGCAAGTGCCGGGTCGGGTCCACGCGTTCCGCCAGCTGCAGGACCAGCGGGTGGGGGTGAATTTCCTGGTAAGGTAGCTGGCGATATGCTGATTCCCAATCTCTTATCTCGTCATTCATTGAGGCTTTTTCCCATTAGCATGTTGAGTGGATCAAGGCCCCTACAGGCTCCGTTTCGCATAGTCGATTGTACAAGCTTACTGCTTCGCCCGTCCTCAACACATGTGCTACCAGACCCAGGTTGTTGACGTGTTTCAATGTTTCCGAGGCGACTTCTAATCGCCCGAATACGCCTTGTGAGAGCACGATGGTTTTAGCTCCACGGTCTATTAGCTCCTGCACATCCCCGGGTTGGATGCCTGGCGAGTGATGTGTGCCGGTTTCTCCCCAATCCCAGGCGCGCGA
>CP070639.1:1331002-1339668 GCA_020354045.1 Anaerolineales bacterium
ATAAAATCTTTCAAATATATGTGGTAGATCTTCTTTCGGTATTCCTGGCCCATTGTCACTTACGGTGATGCGGGCATAATCATCTTTTTTCCCTAAACCAACAATCACCTCTCCACCAGCAGGAGTGTAATTTATCGCATTACCGATTAAATTTACCAGGACTTGTTTTATACGATCTTGGTCCACGCAGGTAATAACTTGATCTATATCTCCCAGACGCAATTTCAAACGATCGCCAGCCAGCACCCTCATTTGCTGCATAACTTGTAGTAGTATGGTGTCCATCTCAACAATTTGTCTGTGCAAAGGCAATTTACCCGACTCTGCTTGCGCTAACAACAATAAATCTCCCACCATACGAGATAAACGCTCTACCTCGTTTTGTATGCTCTCCATCGATTCATCATCCATACAATCCATGCGGCGCATTAAATCCACATTTCCCCTGATTACTGTTAGAGGAGTCCTCAATTCATGACCTACATCGGCAAGAAACCTGCGCTGGGTATTAAATAGATTTTCTAATCGGCTGAGGGTTAGGTTAAAAGCGCTGATAAGCTGCCCAACCTCATCACTTTCAGGGCCATGATAGGGAATCCTGCGAGAAAGGTCATCAGCCCGCGTTATCTGTTGAGCGACCTGAGTGACATCATCCAGGGGAGATAACGCTTGCTTTGTACTTAACCAGCTTGCCAACCCTGCCACAGCCATCGAAGCTAATGCACCCACTATTAACACCCAAATTAATGAACGCTGGGTAGCATCCACCACTGCCAAACTGGTAACTACTTGAATCGTTCCGACAAATCTTTCACCATCACCGATAACTAAGGGGACAGTTAACACCCGCATGTGAATCTCACCAACTGTCGAATCAACATATACATTCCTGAATTCTGGCTGGCTCGATTGAAATCCAACAGGGTCAAAGGGCCGCCTGAAGGCAGCAAGCAAGGGGTAGATTAAATCTCGATTACGGTTCCAAACTTGAAAAGACAGACCAGGCGATAACTCCAAATCTATTGACTGTCTCAAGACCAGATTCCCCGATGCATCAACAATGATATTCGGCAATATTTCATCCACAGTTCGCTTTAGCAAACTATCCACCTGCGATATCAGGCTTAAGCTTACAGAGGCGTAAACAGCAACTCCGAATATAAGCAAGATACCCCCTACAATAGATGTGTACAATAAAGTTAATCGTATCCGCAGCGGCACTTTTCAGGTATCTCCTGATTTAACTGCGTTGCTGAGGTAAAAGGCTAAATTGGGCGTGTGGTTAATTCGTTTCTCGAAGGACATACCCCATGCCACGCACAGTATGTATTAATCTGGGTTCGCTTTCCATCTCTAGCTTCTGGCGCAGATAGCGGATATATACTTCAATAATATTGCTCTCACCACCAAAATCATATCCCCAAACGCGATCAAAGATCATATCACGTGTCAATACCTGACGTGGGTGACGCATGAAGAGATCCAGAAGCTCATACTCTTTAGCAGTGAGTGAAATCACCCGGTCTCCACGCGCGGCTTGTCTAGTCCCCGTATCCAAAGTCAGATCTGCGAATCGCAGGACTTGTGGTCGGCTGGGTTGAGCACGGCGAAGTAATGCCCGTATACGCGCCAACAACTCGTCAAGATTAAACGGCTTAACCATGTAATCATCTGCACCCATATCCAAACCCTGAATACGGTCATTAACACTATCTTTAGCGGTTAGTATTAATATTGGCACTGGACCACCTGCGCGCAAGCGGCGACATACCTCCAGCCCATCGATTCCTGGAAGCATTAAATCCAGGACAACTAAATCCGGGGGATTATCGCGAGCGATAACCAGTCCTGTTTGGCCATCTGGCGCTGTATCAACCTGATACCCTTCATAGGCAAGTCCTCGACGCAGAAATTTTAGGATTGCCTCGTCATCTTCAATGACTAATACGCGTGCACTCATCGAGCCCTCCTTGAATCAATGAACGTTGTATGCCCTAAGCTGACCAATCGTGCTTGATCCAGATCCACAATACCCTTGGTAAATACTGCGTTCAACAATAATCTTACAACACACATGATGTGAGACAAGAAATCAGTTCCATTTAATTCTAATCCAGAATCGCACACTAACAGTAAGCCTCTGGCAGGAGAATCAGGCTTCCTTATCCATAATTGTAATGCCTTGTGTTCCAGAAACAATTACCTGATCTGCCATATTCAGGAACAAACCATGTTCGACAATCCCTGGGCGGTCGGCTAAAATCCTGGACAGCGCAACAGGATCCAGAATGCCTCCAACAAAACGGCAACACACCAGGTAATTTCCATTATCAGTCATCACTGGTTGTTCATCTTTGTCAAGCATAATGCTTACCTTACAACCAAGGGATTCGAGCCACCGCATATGGGCAGCATGTTCAAAGGGTGTAATCTCGACCGGGAGAGGCGCTTTTGTCCCCAGTTGGGAGACGAGTTTCGTTTCATCAACGATGATTACCAGCTTGGCAGCATGAATCTCCACGATCTTCTCCCGTAGCAGTGCCTTGCCTAATCCTTTGATTAGATTCAAATCTGGGTCGACCTCATCGGCGCCGTCAACCGCCAGATCTATCACTGGCTGCTTTGCTAAGGAAGTGAGGGGGATATTCAACTGGCGAGCCTGCTGAGCGCTTTTTTCAGAGGTGGGCACCGCCTGAATATCCTGCAGACTGCCTGATCTGATCCGCTCGCCTAACATGTTAATAAAATATGCAGCCGTTGAACCGCTGCCAAGACCCAATATCATCCCACTGCGGACATGCGTCAAGGCTCTTTCGGCAGCCATTTGCTTGAGATATTCTTCAACCATTGTCGCAACTGGTCCGATCCCTAAGTCCATGAACTGATTCAAACATAATCAATACCGCTGATACGCATTAATTTTTCCCACCGATGAATGCTTTCAATGTAGCGGATAGTGCCTGACATACCGCGGATCACCAGCGAATATGTGCGCGCGCCGCCACTTTCATACTTAACACCCCCCAATAACTGCCCTGGATCCGTAATGCCTGTAGCTGCAAAATGAACATCGTCGGAGGTGACCAGGTCGTCCAAAGTCAGGATTCGTGATGGATCAATACCAGCTGCTAGGATAGCTTCTCGCTCACCGGGTTTCTGGGGCGAAAGCCGGCCTAAAAGCTGTCCACCGAGTGGTTTCAACGCACAAGCCGCAATAACCCCTTCTGGAGTTCCCCCAATGTTGATCATCAAGTCTACCCCTGTCTGCGGTAGAGCTGCCATCAGAGCACCGGCAACGTCACCATCATGATGGAGTGTCACTCGAGCACCTGCTGCTGCGATTTCGGCAATAATGTGGGAGTGACGCTCTCTTTCCAGAACAAACACCGTCAAATCTTCCACGTCCTTCCCAAGCGCACGAGCCACATTTTTGAGATTATCCTTCACAGGTGCATCCAGATCAATCACATCTCTCGCTTCAGGGCCCACCGCAATTTTTTCCATGTAGAATGCTGGTCCGGGATTCCACATCGTACCCCTAGGGGAGACTGCAATCACTGAGATGGCATTTGGTTTTCCTTTCGCCAGCAGGTTGGTGCCTTCAACTGGATCGACCGCTACGTCAACAACAGGGCCTTGCCCATTGCCAATTTGCTCACCATTAAAAAGCATGGGAGCCTTATCTTTTTCGCCTTCTCCAATCACAATGACACCATCCATATCCAAGCTTGACAGCATGAGCCGCATTGCGTCAACTGCAGCCTGGTCTCCATGTTCTTTCTGATTCCGACCCATCCAGCGTGCCGCTGACATTGCAGCTGACTCGGTCACACGAACCAGATCCATGCCAAGATTACGTTGCGGTGTTACAATCATTTTTCAACCTCCAATCACGGCAGCCTGATAATATTCATTTAAGGGCCATCATGTAGGCAACTAGATCCTGTATTTCTTGTTCCGTCAAATCTTCCTCATATTTTTGATACATGATGCCAGGGAAAAATCCTTCTTTCACGTGCGCATCTGGGCTGATTATTGACTGGCGTAAATATTCCTCAGCTGATAATCCTTGAACAATAGAGTCTGCTCTGCTAGCGATACCAGCGTGAGATGGCCCAACTAATATCACACCGGGTTCAAGCGAGTGGCAGGTAATACAACCGGGCGCAGCCCTGGGTCCAAGCACAGTCTTGTTATACAGCTCCTTTCCCCTGGAGGGATTTCCCACTTCAGGAGAACTGCTAGTTTCTTTAGCTCCGCAGGCAACCAGGAAGATACTAATAATAAAAACACAAAACAACGTGAGCAGGGAAAGTTTCAAAACCAGCATCCTCCAATATCAGCATATAAAGTTTGTAGCCAAATAGGATATCTTGGCTTCTTAAGCTATGAGCTTCTGTGGGAATAGCCATGACCCATGGTAACCCCAACAATCTATGCATAAAGTTTATCATACCCCACTGTTTACCCAGATTTAGATTCATGGCGGATTGTCAAAAAATTCCCTGATTGCTAATTCATCCAGAAGATTACCTCCAGGGAATAAAAGGGTGCACAAGCCATAATACACACAGCCTGTACACCCATTTGTACAATATTTGCTCGTCCTGCCGTCAACAAACCGGGGCAGGAAAAGTTAGTTCAACAGTTAGAGATCAGGCAACCTCAATAACTGCACCGGCAGCCTCAAGCTTGGACTTCGCATCGTTGGCAGCCTCTTTACTGACAGCCTCCAATACTTTACCACCTGCTGTTTCAGCCAGGTCTTTTGCTTCTTTCAATCCGAGGCTGGTCAATTGGCGAATGGTCTTGATCACCTCAATTTTCTTCGGGCCTGCATCTTTAATGACCACATCAAATTCAGTCTTTTCTTCCTCGGGTTCAGCAGCTACAGTTGCAGGTGCTGCTGCCGCTGCTACTGCGACAGGCGCAGCTGCGGATACACCCCAGGCCTCCTCTAATTTCTTTACCAGCTCTGAGGCTTCAAGAACATTCAACTTTCCCAATTGCTCAACAATTTTATCCAGATCAGCCATTTTTATACTCCTTTGAAAATGGTAATAATTAGTTTTTTATTAGGACTGCCGGGGTGACACCCAGCTGATCCATTTCTCATTTCAACTCTATCCAGCTTCTGTTGCAGCCAATTTATCCGCATAGGCTTTGAATATTGCAGCCAGTTGACGACCAGGTTCAGCCAGGGTTCGTGCTAACTGGCTAGCAGGCGCCAAAATTGTGCCCATTAACTGAGCGCGTACAACTGGCAAAGGCGGCAGATCAGCCAGATTTTTAATCTGGTCAGCTGAGACCGGATTCTGACCCAGGTAGCCGCCTTTTACTTTTAGGAATTCGGATGTGCGGGCAAATTCATTGACTGCTTTTGCCATGGCAGGAGCATCCTCATACGTAAACCCGATCGCGGTGCTGCCTTCGAAATAGTCTGCCGGCAAAGGTAAACCGGCATTCTCCACAGCAAGTTTACCAAGGGTATTTTTTACAATGTGGAATTCTCCGCCTACTTCTCGAATTTTTCGGCGAAGCTCGTCCAGCTGCTTCATGGTCAGGCCTTTATATTCCGTAATAATCAAAATACGGCTCTGGCTTACCCATTCTCCATATTCGGCAACAAGCTCCTGCTTCCGTTCCTTTGTAATAGCCAAAACGTTCACCTCCTTTCAAATAAAAAGTCTTTGCCTCGCCTAACCGGGCAAAGACTCTCCTTTGAAAAATACCGGACTTGCTATAAGCAACTACTCCGGTTTGGAGCAATCTCCACCTCGGCAGGAGATTAAGCTGAAGGGAAATCTGGTAGCTACCAGTCAGTCCTCAGCACCTGCTGTCTATGGCGAAGCGATCTGCAAAGATTTAATTCAAGAGCAACCTTAGTTACTCACGAACCTCCATGGATTGGGCCTGGGCTGGATCAATTTTAATCCCAGGTCCCATCGTAGTTGTAATGGTTACACGCCTGATATATGTGCCCTTAGCCGCTGGTGGGCGGGCTTTTCTAATAGCCTCCATCAGAGCAGCCACATTATCATATAATTTTTTCTGCTCAAAGGAAACCTTGCCAACTGGCACATGCAGGTTAGCGGTTTTATCCACACGGAATTCAACCCGACCTGCTTTAGCCTCATTGATCACTCTAGGGAGATCCTCCCCATCAACTACCGTGCCAGCCCTTGGATTGGGCATCAAACCGCGTGGGCCTAAGATGCGCCCCAGGCGACCAACCTTACCCATCATATCGGGTGTCGCAATGGCCACATCAAATTCTGTCCAACCATCCTGGATTCTCTTGATGCTTTCATCGTCATCAGCAACAAAATCAGCTCCGGCTTCGCGTGCCAGGGAAGCTGCTTCACCCATTGCAAAAACCAGAACGCGTACCGTTTTCCCTAACCCATGTGGCAACACTACCACATCACGCACCTGCTGGTCAGCATGCCGGGGGTCTACACCCAACCTGATGTGCATCTCCACAGTTGCGTCGAAATTGGAGATGGAGGTCTCCTTCGCCAGCGCAATAGCTTCCTCAGGTGAGTAATTCTGATCGCGGTCTACTTTAGCCGCAGCCGCTAAATATTTCTTTCCATGTTTTGCCATTATTCACTCCTTGGTGGTACAAACGGGTAAACATATACCCTCCCACGGGGTTTTACTCTACAATTTTCAGGCCCATGTTGCGGGCGGTGCCCTCAATCTGGCGCATAGCGCCTTCTATGTCAAGGGCATTCAAGTCTTTCATTTTCAGCTCGGCAATCTCACGCACCTGGGCCCGGGTCACCTTACCCACGACCTCCCGTGGTGCTTGCGCAGAACCCTTCTCAACACCCGCAGCCTTCTTCAACAGAACCGCGGCAGGCGGGGTCTTGAGCACAAAGGTAAACGAGCCATCTGTGTAAATGCTGATCTCGGCGGGTATTATCTCGCCCATCCGGTTGGATGTACGGGCGTTATATTCCTTGCAAAACGCCATCAGATTTATGCCGTGACCAGCCAGTGCCGGACCAATCGGAGGTGCCGGATTGGCCTTACCAGCTTGAATTTGCAGACGTACAACAGTTTTTAACTTTTTTGCCACAACTATCTCTCCTTCGTGGTTTTATCGGGTGAAACAAATTCACCCTCCCACCAATTTTGCCAGCCTCTGCCGGCAATTACGCCTTTTCTACTTGCAAGAAATCCAATTCTACCGGGGTTTCACGCCCGAAGAAATTCACCATTACGCGAACCTTAGCTCGCTCCATGTCAATCTCAGAGACTGTGCCGCGGAAATCATTGAAAGGTCCATCAACGATGCGCACCCGCTCACCAGACTTAAAGGTAACCTTGATGCGTGGTGCTTCTGCTTCCATACGTTTGATAATCTGTGCGACCTCTTCCGGACGAAGCGGGGTGGGATTATTCCCCATGCCTACAAATCCAGTCACTCCCGGAGTATTGCGCACCACGTACCAAGACTCTTCAGATAAGATCATATTAACCAGGATATAGCCTGGAAACACTCTGCGTTCAACCGTGCGCCGTTTGCCTTCTTTTACTTCAATCTCTTCTTCGGTAGGGACGACAACATCAAAAATCTTATCTTTCATCCCCATCGACTCGATCCGCTGCTCGAGGTTGTGGCGCACTTTATTCTCGTAGCCCGAATAGCAATGCACAACATACCAGGCGCGATCATCTTCAGGTTCGGTGGGTTCTCCCTCCACCTCCTGTTCTTCGATGGCAGAATCAATATCTACCAGCGAAGCATCTTCCACTGCTGGTTGGTCTTCCTGCTCTCCCGCCTCTAATGCTTCGGGGGCTTGATCTTCCTGGTCTAACTTTTCCATCATTAACACATCCAATTCATTGAACAGCTCGTCTCAATTAATCAGGTTGTTAGATTTACCCTAATATCAACCTGAAAAACTGGGTAAAAAGAAAATCCAACAAACCCAATAAAGCGCTCATACCAAAGGTTACAATAAGCACAACAATGGTTAAGTTTACTGCTTCCTGGCGAGTAGGCCAGTTAACTTTTTTCAACTCTCCAATTGTTTCTCGAAAGAAACGCCTGATTGCATTTGGTTGTCGGCGCTCGCCAGCTTTGCTTCGATCGACTTTAGGCACAGTGGCCTCCTCATCATATCAACGCGCGGGATAATTTATCGCACGAAGTTCCATCATTAAATTGTCACGGACAAAACGCCGCCCTTGGAGACGGCGTTGCCACTTTTCAGGCAGGCCAGGCAGGACTTGAACCCACAACCACTCGTTTTGGAGACGAGCGCTCTACCAAATTGAGCTACTGGCCTGTGTGGTACTGGGGCCAGGCATTATACAAGGCCTGGCTCCCAGCCTCTACTTGGTCTCACGGTGCAGAGTATGTCTCCGGCACCGAGGACAAAACTTTTTCAATTCCATACGACCCGGATCATTGCGGCGGTTTTTTTCAGAGGTGTAATTTCTGTCTTTACACTCCGTACATGCCATGGTAATTACCGGGCGGATATCTTTCTTTGAAGCCATTCCTACCTACCTAAATACGCCCAAAGGCGGGATGTAAACTTTACTCCAGGATTTTGGTGATCACACCAGCGCCGACCGTCAAGCCACCTTCTCGGATCGCAAACTTCGACCCCTGCTCCAGCGCCACCGGTACGATCAACTCCACTTCCAGG
>CP070639.1:1339768-1348339 GCA_020354045.1 Anaerolineales bacterium
CGCTGCCAGGTTTGCAGATCAAACCCATATCGGGTGGTGGTCGTCAAATTCTTTTCTCGGGATGTAAATATCTATGCTCGAGAGCAAGGTGCAAAAACCGCATACACTGCACCCAAGCTAATGTCTTGCCTTGAACGTGGCAGAACTCAAAAAATGTTGCTCTCTGCCACAATTTTACAACTCCATTTTAGCAGAATCGAGAGCGTTTACAGAAGAATTGAATCCTTTTACTATCAGCCAAATTGCTAGAACCAATTCATTCAATATTATTGGAATGGCTAAGAAAATCACGGAATTACCAAACATACGTAATAAGCCCATCACGATCATCAATGTGCCGCCAATAAGACCCCAACCTGATAACCAGCGAGGAATTAGATCCAATCGATATGATGAATAATAAAAAATTAGAGCACCCAGGCCATATGGAAAGTTTTCCACAATACTGCTCCAGTCAAACGCGGCCAGTAATACTGCACCTGATGTTTGAAAATATGTCGCTTTTGGAGCTCCTGCTTCAACAAATTTCCAACTTATCGTCAAAAGCAACAGCAAGCTGATCGCCATAAGAGCATCAAAAAAACCCTCAAAGATCCTGGCACTTGCGTACCCAATGGCTGAGCTTACATTATGAGTTTTTAAGATTGGGTACATCATAATTGGAATGGCAACAACTGAAGCAGTCAACACTAACTGAAAGAGCACCCCAATTAACAACTGGCTTTCATTTGCTGAAACGGCAGTAAGATAATCTGGATCATCTACAGATCCTAAAAAAGAGCCACTCAGCATAGACGAAGCCAGCGCAGTGATAAATAATACGCCAACAATTCTCGCGGTTTTTCTGGTTGAATCCATTTTATCTCTCATTGCCGTTCGGTTTTGCTATTCTCCACCTGGATTAAGGTCTTTTACGTGCTTTATGGCTAAGGCAGCTATTTGGTAAACAGGAAAGAAAATCTAGCCATATTTGTAAACTTGCTCAGACCAGCTCGTTACCATTAATTTCTACAACCGGAGTACCAGCTTTAACGTATTCCCGGCTTAATGTCAAGAGAAGCAACATGCTGATTGCCATAAGAGCATCACAGAAACCCTCAAATATCCTGGCACCAACATATCCAAGAGCCAAACTTTCGTTGTACTCGCTTAAGATTGGAAACATCACAACAGGAATGGCAACTACAGAGGCAGTCAAAGTTAATTGTAAAAGCACTCCTACCAACACTTTGTTACCTTTTGCAGAGACAACGGTAACATAATCTGTATCATCTAGCGATCCTGCAAACACACCACTCAGCATTGACGAAACCAAGGCAGTGATAAATAATAAACCCACGATTGAGAAAGCGATCGTAGATGAATTGAATCCAAGGACTATCAGCCAAACTGCTAAAACCAGTTCATTCAATAATATTGGAATGGCTAAAAAGATCACGGGTTTTCCAAACATGCGTAACAGGCCCATCGCAATCAGCAATGCGCCACCTAAAAGACCCCAAACTGATAACCATTGAGGAACGAGTTCGGATTGATATAACATGTAATAAAAAATCAGGGCAGCCAGGCCATATGGAAAGTTTTCTACAATACTGGTCCATTCTTTTGCCGCTTGTATTAAAACACCTGCAGTATGAAAAAAGGAGGCATCCTTGGCGGTCTTCGTGTTGTTGTTCATTTATCTCCTCACAGGCTATTGAAATTAATGATCGCTGCCGGCGCCAGCTGTGAAATTTGTTTCGATTCAGCGCTAATCTTCTAAACCGCAGGCGAAATAATCTACCGAAATCAATTGCAGTTGAAGGAAACAGGACCGACTCAGCAGCATGTTGCTAGGTTGTATTACTATGTTCCATCGTTAAGATTACATTTCCCTTTTTATGTCCTTTTTCTACATACCTGTGTGCATCAGCTATCTGTTCCAGCGGATAGTTTCTGTCAATGATCGATTTTATCTTTCCCGCCTCAATCAGCTCTTTTAGGAAAGCTAAATCTTTCCTTTTTACACTTGATGGCCTCATACCTGGGGCAGCAATCATCGCCTTTTTGCCACCGATTATTGACCTCCACAACACTTGAATAAAGAATGACATTGTAGGCATAGTTCTAATATAAACGCCGGATTCCTTTAGCGAGCCTTTACAATGTGAAAACGAACTCTTACTTACTGCGTCAAATATTAGGTCGTAGGTATGACCGGTTTTGGTAAAGTCCTCTCTCGTGTAATCAATTACTTCATCAGCACCAAGAGATTTCACCAATTCTATATTGGTGGTACTGCATACCCCGGTAACATTTGCCCCAAAGTACTTGGCAAGCTGAACTGCAGCTGTACCTAAACCTCCAGAAGCGCCATTTATAAGCACATCTTGTCCTATTTGAATATTTGCCTTATCTCTAAGGTATACCACTGCTCCTAGTGCCCCGTCCCCGACAGCCGCGGCTTCAGCATAACTCATATTGTGTGGTTTTAATCCCAGCGCCCCTTCTTCAGGCAGACAAATGTACTCAGCATAAGCACCAAAATCGTTTTGAGCAATAATCTGATCACCTTGTTTATACAGCTTTACATCTACCCCAACTGCTTCAATTTCTCCAGCTAACTCAGTCCCAGGTATAGGATTTTTTGGGCTTGTGAGACCTGTAAATAGCCTTGAAATAAATGGCTCTCCCTTTCGATTTATAGGATCCGTGGCATTTACCGTTGCCGCATAAATTCTAATTAGTACCTCATTCGACTTGGGAGCGGGCTTTTCTACCACTTTGAGCTGAAGAACATCGGGTGGTCCATACTCCGTAAACACGATTGCTCTCATAGTCCCGTTGGTAGTCATTGTTTAACTTCTCCTTTTGTGATTGACAATAGCTGAGCCTAGTCTATTTTTTGGTTTAATTCAATTGGCCTGCGATTATGGAGATGACAGGAATAAGAACCCTGTACAGAAGAGGTTGGGGTTTCAGAGAATGCAAACAAAAAGAACCAACTCAGTGTTGGTCCTTGAATAACTGGTGACTCAGGAATATTTTCCTCCTAGTTGGTGGCTAAATTGGTTACCTGGACACGTGTTTCTGCTATCCTAAATTATAGCACGCAGGATCTGTTATGGTTACCTACTAGGGAGTGGTAAAACACAAGGTGAGAGAATGAGCTAGCAGATGTTCAAGCCCGTCCTTGGAGTGAAAATGTGTGGCGACCTGTACAGGACAAATTACTTGTGTAAACTTTCATTAATTTGACATTAATTATCCCTTTAGATATTATATAGCATGCGACAGGATCTCTAAATCAGTCAATTTAACATGCGCTGGAAGGCTTGCTGAAGAAACCATGTAGCGCTTATGTTTCAGGATTGTGGCTCAGAAGATCTGTCACATACCGCATGTGCATCTTACAAAATTACTACATTATCGACAAGTAACTTTCCCAACTGTTGATGTCTAGCTCACATCAAGCATGGTAAAGGACAAGATGTACACAATGGGGGAAACACCTACCATGTGAATTAGAAACTGTAGCAAAACTTGTAGGCTCCAACCGCTTTAATAAGGAGATATTGCTATGAACACATGGTTACGAAAGTTACTCAAAATACTTGGCATTCTGGTCGGAGTACTCGCAGTAATAGTCGTTATCCTGATCATCTTCGTGCAACTTACTTGGGATCGCCAAGTAAGCAGAGCTGTGCCACAAATGAGCGCGCCAACCGATGCACAGGTGGTGGCGCGAGGAGAATACCTGTATAAATACAGTCTGAACTGCTGGGACTGCCACGGCTCCCAGGGCAGCCACAGCCCTGACGAGCCTCAAGCAGGCGGCCGAGAGTTCGACCTTACAGGAATCGGCCTGCCGGGAGGTTTCGGCTTTGTATATGCCTCAAACATTACTCCAGACCCTGAGACCGGAATTGGAGCCTGGTCGGATGGCGAGCTGATGCGAGCGCTGCGGGAAGGGCTGGACCCTGAAGGGAATTTGCTGTTCCCCATAATGGAGGCTGAATGGTGGCAAGGCTTGAGCGACGAGGATACCCTGGCTCTGGTGGCTTATTTGCGCTCGCTACCACCTGTACGCAACAAAGTGCCAGAAAACCGATACACATTTGCTGCAAAGGCGCTGATGGCATTGGGAATCGTTAAATCCCAACCAGCTATTACAGAACCTGTAACAGCACCACCGAAAGGCGTGACCGCCGAGTATGGGAAGTACCTGGTTTACCACGCCTCCACATGTGTCGGATGCCATACGCCGCGCAATTTCAGCACAGGGCAATTCGACCTGACCCGGCCGTTCGCTGGGGGTCTCGCTCCCGTCCCCGACAAGCGCTTCAGCACAACTGGTTCCAACCTCACGCCAGACCCAGCTACAGGTATCGGCAATTGGACGGAGGAGCAATTCATGACCGCCATGCGCATAGGAGTCCGGCCGAATGGAACTGTACTGCTGCCTTTTATGCCCTGGCCTTCATATTACCGCTGGGATGAGGACGACCTGCGAGCAATCTGGTTGTATCTCAGCTCCCTGGAGCCCATCGTCCACGAGATCCCAGCAACCACATTGACAGGGGCTGCAGCTACCGGAACAGGCATCGAGCGGGGTGAAGGTCTTTACGACGTGTACTGTGTTATCTGCCATGGCGAGCGGGGCAGTGGAGGCTCATTTACCACTGTAGCACTCAAAGATGTTGCCAAGAACCTGGATGACGCTAGGCTATCCGGTTTCATCTCCAAGGGATTGCCTGGCTCAGCGATGCCCGGCTTCGGTGAGACCCTGGCAGATGAACAAATTGCTGACCTTGTCGCGCTTATCCGCAGCTGGCAGTAACGCACGGCTGGGACTCTGAAGGAGCGGATAAGACAAGCTTATCCGGTCACGCTGCCGTTTGTGCAACTCTCAGAACTTCAAGCGCTTTTCCCCTAGGGCTGGGAGAATTTTCTTCTGTTCGCGTGTATAGCTGCAATTAATATGGCACACCTTCACTGAACACGCCATGCTGACCGATAAGTTCACACTCCTACATTCCAAGCACCTGCACTTTAGAGATTGTCAAGCGATGAAAGGCAGAATAGAAGGATAAGGTTATCGAAGGAAAGCACACAACCTAATTTTGCGCACACGGCCCAGCTCCCCTGATGTGGATCCAGACGGAGGGCTTGAGTGGATTTGTTCTTGTCTTTGGTATACAAGCATCCCACCAATCAAACGCCCGATTCCCCTGGGAATTTTCATTCAGTAATCACCTATTTATTTTCATGTGAAAAACTTGAGTTTTATCTTATAATCACGTGACATATAATGATTGAATGTTATTAAGCCTTATAGTGAGGCTTTTTAAATCCATGCTTATGGCCGCGGGTAGTTTGTTGTAGGAGGTTCTTGCTTTAATTGGTAATAATCGGGAACATTACGAAATAGCCAGACAAATAGGGAGTGGATATTTCGGAGGAAAAATTTGGTAAACAGGCTGGGTGAGTTGAGAGAGAAATATCGGTGGATCATCTTGAGCAAAGCTATTGAACTTATTCGTCAAATCATTGTAGCACTCGATTATGCTCATAAGGCAGGTGTGCTTGGTGGCAATGCTCGCGCTCAGTAAATCGGGCCGCACTTATTGCCAGCTCGATGTTGCCTGGTTATGGTTGATCGAAGATTGAAAAACCCCAGAGAGGACAGATAAAATTGGAAAAAAACTGGAGCCGCACTTTTCGATATTGGGTTCTTACTTTACTCACAATCATTTTCGGTATACTAATTTGGCTGGGACGTGAACTGATTGCACCCCTGATCATTGCATCATTGCTGGCATATGTTCTCAACCCAATCGTGGACTTCTTATCCCAACGCACAAAATTATCGCGCTCCCTGGTCGTTACCATCGCTTTCGTCATCGGGATTACCACCATCTTTGGTATCCCCGCCCTCTTGCTACCAACTCTCTTAGCGGAATTCCAGGGGTTGATATTTGACCTGCAAAGCATGTTGTCACGAGCTCAAGAAGCACTTTCAACCCCGGTGATCATTTCTCCGTGGGAATTTCACCTTGACCAACTATTACCCGACCTCCCCAGCTTGTTTTCGAATAGTCTGACTGTGCTTACCGAAAACGCGTTCCACCTATTAGAGGCTATCACCACAAACACAATCTGGGTGCTGGTTATCCTGGTGACGACCTATTACCTGCTCAAAGATTGGTCCAAACTGCGAGACTTGCTGTTAAGTTTTGCTCCAGAGCCAGTAAAATCGGATATCAATCGACTTTACTACGAAATCAAACAGGTATGGCGAGGATACCTGCGCGGAAATCTGGGATTGATGACAATCGTGGGTGTAGTTTTCACGCTGGCCTGGGTAGCAATTGGCTTGCCCGGAGCACTGATTCTGGGAATAACTACAGGAATTCTTACCATCATCCCTGACCTTGGACCAGCAATTGCTGCTGCCCTGGCTGTGATTGTGGCACTTTTCGAAGGGTCTACATACTTGCCAATCAGCAATTTCTGGTTTGCGCTGCTGGTACTGGGCATCTATTTTGGTTTGATAAACATTAAGAATATCTGGTTACGTCCACGCATTTTTGGGCGCAGCGTGCATCTGCACGATGGAGTAGTTTTTATCGCCATCATGGCAGCTGTCGTACTTCAAGGCATATTAGGTGCTCTGATTATTGTGCCAGTGCTGGGGTCAAGTGTTGTAATCGGCCGCTACCTATACCGTCGTTTACAAGGGATTCCCCCATGGCCTGAAATGCCAGAAAGTGAAATGGAAACCACAAATTCATCCTAATCAGCATAACGGAGGACTACAATATGGAATGGCTCTCAAGCCCGGAGGCATGGATCGGTCTGGTCACCCTGACTGTACTAGAAATCGTCCTGGGCATCGATAACATTGTTTTCATTTCTATTCTCGCAGCTAAACTCCCCCAAAATCAACAGACCCGAGCCCGCCAGGTGGGGTTATCAATGGCGATGCTGACTCGCATCGCTTTGCTATTTTCTATTGCCTGGATAATCAGCCTGACCGAACCGCTCTTCCAGGTATTGCGTCAAGATATATCCGCGCGCGATCTGATATTGATCGGTGGGGGGTTATTTTTACTTGCCAAAAGCACCCGCGAGATCCATGATAAATTGGAGGGGGCCGAAGGTCATGCCAGCGCGCGCATTCCACCCTCTTTTGCAAGTGTAATCTTCCAGATCCTGTTATTAGACATGGTTTTCTCACTCGACTCGGTTATTACCGCGGTTGGAATGGTAAACCAGCTTCCAATAATGATCGCTGCGGTCGTGATTGCGGTAGGTATTATGCTTCTTATGGCTGGTGCAATCAGCGATTTTGTCAACCGCCATCCCACAGTCAAGATGCTGGCATTGTCATTTTTACTACTCATTGGTGCAACGCTGATCATTGAGGGATTGCACCAACACATCCCACGCGGTTATATTTATTTTGCAATGGGATTCTCTGTCTTCGTCGAGATGCTCAACTTACGCCTAAGGACTCCAAAGTCGGCTGAGCCTGTAAAACTGCACGAACCCTATACAGAAGAAAAAACAGAAAAGGCGACTACTAACCAATAAGGAGCAACCTGCGATAGCGAAGATTATTGGTAAACTTCCCAAGATCAATCCCTAAAGGTTCCTCATTAGCCGTGATCCTATATGGATTGCCCACCGGGCGAGACTGCAGGCTTTCTGGTTGGCAATGGGTGCAAGCAAGGTAATTTTCGCCATATTGATCTTACATTATATGAGCATAAAAAAATTTATCAAATATACGTTAATTGGTTTGATAACAATAATCATGATTGGCGGCTTGGGGTTGCTAGTTTGGTCAAAAACAGGGACATACCCTGCGAGAATGGTGGCATTGTCCGCCCTCGAATCAACTGACCGGGTGACTATTACACATGACGAATGGATTGTTTTTGAACCTGATAAGGAGACGGAGACCGGGCTGATTTTTTACCCGGGCGGCCTGGTGGAGCCAACAGCCTACGCACCAATTTTGCATCAAATCGCCGAAAATGGTGTACTGGTAATCATCACACCCATGCCATTAAACCTGGCTATTTTTAATACAAGCGCTGCCGATGCTGTGATTAACGCTTACCCGCAAATATCGAACTGGGTCCTGGCTGGGCATTCTCTAGGTGGCACATCTGCAGCAATATTTGCTGAAAACAATCCAAAAAGAATTGACGCAATCGCATTGTGGGATTCTTATCCACCCGACAGTGCCGACTTATCAGATAACACCATTTCTGTAATTTCTATATTTAGCGCCACAAATAATTTTCCAAATACGGAAAACTTGAATGACAAAAAGCACCTGTTACCAGCAGACACAATATTTATTGGAATAGAAGGCGCAAACCATGCTCAATTTGGCGATTATGGCCCCCAAAAGGGTGATGTTGTTGCCTCATTGAGCTTAACCGAACAACATGAACAGGTTGCCGAAATTATGCTGGATTTCATCAATCCATAATCAATAAACACACGGCAACTTCTCCCCCCCAAAGCTTTTTCTGTTCGCTTTCGAATCAAACAGCATTGATGGTAAAAGTGCATATC
>CP070639.1:1348439-1356857 GCA_020354045.1 Anaerolineales bacterium
ACATACGGGACAACACCGACTGGTAGACCTGCCCCCGGTGCCCATCGGACCGGAGGCGACCATAGATCGGCGCGATTTTGGTCGCTTGGATATCTTCTTGGGCGGCTGGCCTCAGGACATACCTGACTCCTACCAATTGGGCTCCCCAGCCACCCATGTTCATCCTGGCAGCCCGCCTACGCTGCTCTTTCACGGGAGCCAAGACGTCCTTATTCCCGTGGACACCACTGGTGCACTATACACAAAACTGGTTGAGTCTGGTGTGCCGGCAATAAAGGTTGTCTATCCTTGTACGGACCATGCCTTTGATCTGATGCTACCGCAGGTAAACCCGGCAGCCCAGTCAGCACTATACGACGTGGATCGATTTCTGGCACTATTTTCAAGCCATGTTTGAAGACCCTAACGGCTTGAATTAGATAGTACTGAAAAAGAAGACCATGCGAAGATATACAGCAGTGAAAAGTCTTGAGACATAAGTAGCGTCGCATGGAATGTATCAAGAAAGGAGACATGTAGAATGAAAAAACGAAATGTTGGCTTGGTACTGTTCTGGTTAGGCATTGTATGGACTATTGCCTGGGAGATTGTAGCGGTTGTTAAAATTCTCCCGCTTATGCATTCATTAACATTGGACGAGTTTAATCAGACGATTTGGGCACTTACAGGACCCTTGATGAGTTTACGTGGTGTTTCAATGCCGCTGGGAACGATAGTGGCTGGGATTGGAATATTACTCTATTCGAGTGCAAAAGGATCAACAGTATGGAAGGTTGGAATAGGACTGTTTATCGTGTTGATAATATCTCTTGTTGCCATGGGCCTTAACTTCTATTCCGCTCCATTGTTTGGTATAGGGGGTAGCTTGATATTCCTGTCGTTCATAGGGACACTATGGTTGTTAGCGAAAGAACGTATAGCTCTAAAGGGTTCGTCCACCACCGCGCTTGATTTTAAATTGGTTGGTTATGTATTCATGTTGATGGCAGCGTTTTACATATGAGCAAAGGCTGCTGACGGCTTCGTGAAAGCCCTTGATGAATTGCCTACAATGAGCATGATGAACGTTTTGGTACTTCTCACGACAGGATGGGTTTTCCTGTTCCTAAGTCATTACAAATCACGCCAGCAACCAGGCTCAGCCAGATCATCGGGGGCCGCGAGCTAGTCAGTAGCGGGGGGTTCCTGGCGATATGGCATCAGCTGGGCATCCGCGAGCCAGAGGGTGTTGCCAATTAATCCGAGCGTCGAGTGATGGACGCACATAGGCTGCGGAGTGCCTTGCCTTGTCTGGACCCAGACAGGCTTTTCCTGGGGGAAATCGCGGCGCTAGGGAATCAGAAGAATTGATGCAGCCTTGTTAAATGAGCGTATAATGGATCAGATACGGCTTAAGGAGTAGACATGAAAACAGTAATACTTCCTGCCCAACATGATGCTAAATCGCCTGCGGGTGCGGAAATTCGTTACCTCATTAGTGGCGCAACCGGCAACATGATCCACAGTACAGTTCCACCCCATCAAATCAATAAAGCGACGGTTCATGCCACAGTTAGCGAATTCTGGTATGTGCTGGAGGGGCACGGTGAGATTTGGAGAGACAATGGCTTGGAGAGTAGTGTTACTGATCTTGTCACTGGAACCTCGATCGATATTCCGGTGGGGACAGCTTTTCAGTACCGTAATGTATCAAACTCAGATTTGAAGTTTATTTGCATCTCTATGCCGCCCTGGCCTGGCGATTCAGAGGCTACTTATATCCAAGGGAAATGGCAGCCGACAATTTGATAGGGCTGCTGATTTGCGCGATTAGGCGATAAAATATCACCACTGAGCCGTGTATGGACTCTTTTCAGATATTTATCGAGACCGGTAAGAAAAGAACCTTTGCTGGCGCGGTCCAATGGCCCGGTTGGTGCCGTAGCGGGCGAGATGAGAACACTGCGCTGCAAACCCTGCTTGACTACTGGCCGCGCTATGCCCAGGTACTGCAGGGCCGTGCCATCGAGTTCCAACCCCCCACCCAGATAACTGACCTTGTGGTGATTGAACGCCACGCTGGTAATGTTTCCACAGATTATGGCGCGCCTGCCATGCTGCTGGAGGCCGATCGAGAAGCGCTGGATCACGGTGAGTTTGAGCATTTACGGGCGATATTGCAAGCCTGTTGGCGGGTCTTTGATGCTGCCGTGGAACGCGCTGCGGGTGTGGAGCTGGAAAAAGGGCCGCGGGGCGGAGGTAGAGACCTGGATAAGATCATCGCGCATGTCATCGAAGCCGATCGTGCTTATCTGTCGCGCCTAGCCTGGAAGTACAGGCTAGCAGGTGCGTATGACCAAATAGAAGAGCTCAGCCGGTCTCGGCAGGCAGTGATCGCGGCCTTGGAAGTGGCAGTGTGCCAGGGCTTGCCGGAACAAGGTCCGCGCGGTGGCATAATTTGGCCGGCACGCTATTTTATCCGCCGGGTAGCCTGGCACGTGCTCGACCACGCCTGGGAGATTGAGGACCGGATTGGATGATATGCTAGACATATTGATCGTGTTCTTTGTTGGCGCGACACTTGTCAGGCAAGATATGGCTAACCGCAAGGGGTTGAAAGGGAAGACTGAACGCGAATGAAAGCCATGTTATTAAAGGCGCTTGGCGCTCTGGATGAAAATCCCCAGCCGTTGCAAATGGTAGAGCTGCCAGAGCCCCTCCCGGGGGAAGGGGAGCTGCTGGTGAAGGTTTCTGCCTGCGGTGTGTGCCATACCGAGCTGGATGAGATTGAGGGTCGCACGCCTCCACCTCAGCTGCCCATGGTGCTTGGTCATCAAGTTGTCGGCCAGGTCGCAGCTATAGGCAGCCAAACCAGCAACTTCAGGGTTGGGGAGCGAGTTGGCATTGCCTGGATTTACTCGGCTTGCGGTGCTTGCATGTTCTGCCAGGCGGGTCAAGAAAACCTGTGTTCTGATTTCCAGGCAACTGGCAGAGACGCCTATGGGGGCTATGCAGAGTACATGACCGTCAAGGAAGGCTTTGCGTACCGTATCCCAGATGGGTTCAGCGATGCCGAGGCAGCGCCCCTGTTATGCGCTGGCGCGATCGGTTACCGCTCCTTACGCCTGACCGGCCTGCAGGATGGGCAGAAGCTGGGGCTGACCGGGTTTGGGGCTTCCGGGCACCTGGTCTTGAAGATGGTCGGTTTTCGTTACCCGCAGGCCAAAGTTTTTGTCTTTGCCAGGAGTGAGCAGGAGCGAGCCTTTGCCAGGCAGCTTGGTGCAGCTTGGGCAGGGGATACTGCCGAGCAGCCACCGGAAAAGCTGGACTCGATAATCGATACCACGCCGGTCTGGAAGCCTGTTGTTGAAGCTTTAAAGCATCTGGAGCCGGGCGGCAGGCTGGTCATCAACGCGATCCGCAAAGAAGTGGTTGATAAGGACTACCTGTTGCGTTTAGATTATCCTACCCACCTGTGGCTCGAGAAGGAGATCAAGAGCGTTGCCAACGTCACTCGCCGTGATGTAAGCGAGATCCTGGCTCTGGCAGCTGAAATGGGGATCAAGCCGGAAGTGCAGGAATTTCCCCTGGCAATGGCAAATCAGGCGTTGGTGGATCTCAAGGTGAAAAGCATCCGCGGGGCCAAGGTTTTGAGGATGGATTCTACCTGACTCAGGTCAGCTATAGAGTAACAAGCCTGCTTCCGGATCAAATGCCCGTGCCCGCGGCCCGGATAGTGATCCCCACCAGGAATAGTAAGGCCACCCCATAGATCATCATCACCCGGCGGTCGTTATCACCGCGCGTGAAAGCGAAAATCGCTGGCAGGGTCAGGGCGCTGACCACACCGTACAGGATATGTATCCAGCCTCTGCCTGGTCGGAGACCGTTTATCCACAGATAAACACCTAACCCGCCTTGCAGAAGTACCAGCACCTCAGAGATGACCAGGGCACCCCAAAAACTGCTGTCTACCCCCTGTTTACGGGCGAAGCGCCACAACCCCCACAGCGCCAGGATCAGGAAATAATACATGGCGGTGTTTGCCAGACTGGAATGGAACTGTGTCAGCGACATGAAGACCTCCATTGATGCGATTTGCCCATGATACCATAATGATAGGGTGATTGGGTGATCACCCGTTTGTGCCTCCCAAAATCACACCAACAGGTTGCAGGGGGCGTATGACAGCCTGTTGGTTTTTTGGTACACTCCCTGCAGCCGGGTGTCTAGATTAATAATGACCGGATATATCCTTTTATTTGAGGATTTCAAGCTGCTAAACAAGGTTTGGGGCGCTGGTGATATAATTCTCGAATATTTAATTTGCATAAAGATTATCTGATTTTTCAAGGAGTACAAGGTTATGACCGCAAAACCGAATGAGGCGGAAACTGAGAAGACTTCCGTCAACCGGCGTGAGTTTCTGAACCTCGCTTGGCTGGCCTCTCTGGGCTTCTTGACCATCAACTTAGGAGGGGTCACCTACCTGTTCTCCATGCCGAGATTTAAAGAGGGTGAATTTGGTGGTGTTTTTACGGTTGGCAGGGTGTCTGATCTGCCCCCAGCAGGCTCACCTCCAGTTAATTATCCCAAGGTAAAACTGTGGCTTTCAAATACCGAAGAGGGGTTAGTTGGTTTGTATAAAGTTTGTACCCATCTGGGCTGTTTGTATAACTGGAGCGACCAGGAAAATAAGTTTCTCTGCCCGTGTCACGGATCGGAGTTTCAAGCAAATGGAACTTATATCCGCGGCCCGGCCCCACGCTCGCTGGATCGATTTGTGATCCAGGCGGTTGATCAAGATTCGGGGGAGGTTCTGGCTCAAGCGCCTTTGGGTACGCCCATGCCATTACCCGGCAATCCCAACGCGGTCATCCAGATCGATACGGGCCAGCGCATCATGGGTGAGCGTCACGCTTGATGAAATTATTTGCATTTGTTACCATGCTTCCATCGGGGAGGTCCCATGCTTAATTCTTTGAAATTGCAGGATTTACGAAAAAAATTGTCGGCAGCCATTGACCAGCGGGTGAGAATTATCACCGCCGGTTTGGGAATCGACGAATTACGCGCCGTCATGCGCGGGGACCCGCCCACCGAGCGCCCAAATCCGCGCTATAAAGTCCACACCACCAGCTTCTTGTTTCACATCCGGCCGCGTTATTACGAACGGGGCAGCACGATCTTTGCCCACACATTCCGGTTGGGATTTTTCACTACCTTTGCTTTTGCTGTGGAAACCATCACGGGCTTGATCTTGATGATCTACTACACCCCGTCACCGGATGAGGCTTATAGCTCGATCTTGAACTTGATGAGCAATGTGCCTTTTGGCTCGATGTTGCGCGACATCCACCGCTTGGGTGCCGAGGCCATGGTGATTTTTACCACCCTGCACATGCTGCGTACCTTCCTGACTGGCTCTTATAAAAAAGATCGTTCCTTCACCTGGCTGACCGGGGTGATTTTACTGGGAGTTACCCTGCTGCTCAGCTTCAGCGGTTACTTGCTGCCCTGGGACCAGCTGGCATTCTGGGCGGTGACGATCGGCACTAGCATGGTGGAAGCCGCGCCAGTGTTTGGTACCGAAGCTAACCTGCTGTTGCGCGGTGCACCTGATATCGGCGCTGGTGGGCTCTTGCGCTTTTACCTTTTACATGTTGTGCTGGTGCCGCTAATTGCTATCCTGGTGATCAGCATTCACTATTACAAAGTGGCGCGTGAGCATGGCATTTCTCAGCCTGCTCGGATTGAGGAAGGCAAAGCCTCTCCGGAACAGGTGAAAAATGCCAAGCAGCGCGTCGATTTCATCCCGGACCTGTTGACGCATGAAGTCTTTTTGACTGCGCTGGGCTTGTTCATCCTGGTGGCAGCCATTGCTTTTAATTTTTATGGTGGTGCCCCGCTCGAGCATATCGCCAATCCTCAGCAAACGCCGCTGGACACCAAAGCCCCCTGGTACTTCTGGTGGTTACAAGGCATGCTCAAGCTGGGTGATAAAACCCTGATGGGCATCATCTTGCCCACTATTATGGTTGCGGTCCTGGTGGGCATTCCCTATATTGACCGCAATCCCCACCGTAGCCTGTTCAAACGCCCCTGGGCGGTTGGGCTGGGCTTGCTGGCGACTTTGGCGATCGTTGTATTGAGTTACATGGGCTTACCTGAGTATGGCATCCCAACTCCAGCTGCCAGCCGGATTATCCAGGATATGGCTCCCGAGGAGGGCCTGGGACCCTTGCGGGAAGTGCCCTTTGAACAGCTCCAGCCAGGTGTCTATGAAGTTGGTCAGGAAGTGCCGAATAACTTATGTCCAGATCTGATACTTGGCTCCGACCAACCACGCGGCTGTCCAGAATTAACCGAAGTGTTCAAAGACTACAACGATCGCATCATCCGGGCTGCGACGGTTACCAATCTCCCTAAGAACGAGCGTTTACCCAATGTCCAGGCGGTTATGGTCATCGAAGATTGGCAGCAAGATTTGCGCAAAGTCACCATGCGCATTGGCTGGGACGATGTCGATAGCGCTGAAAGAAAATCATATGAGCGCCATGTGTATATTCATCGTGATCATGGTGGCGAATAAGGTCAGGTCCACGACAGGAGGATAGCATTTACTATGTCTCGTGTGCAGATTGAAATTTTTCTCGGAACTCTCCTGGTGCTGGCTACCGGCGCTTTGATCATCGTGTATGGCCTGGGAGAAGAAGAGCGCATGGCACGCTTGGAGCGTCAGCAGCAAGGCCAGGCCATTGAAGTCGGTGCTGAGCTGTACGATAACAACTGCAAGGGTTGTCATGGGCCACAAGGTGAAGGTGTACCGGGTTTGTGCCCGCCGCTCAATGACAAGTATTTGTTCACCGACCGGATGAAAGATGTCGGTTGGAGCGGCAGTGTAGAGGATTATATTGTTGCCACGGTCTCAAGCGGTCGCCTGACCTCCACTCGCCCGGAGCTGTATGCAGGGCAAGGGTCACCGGCTATGCCAGCCTGGTCTGAGGATTACGCAGGTCCGCTGCGTCAGGACCAGATTCGCAATATCGCTGCTTTTATCATGAATTGGGAGCCAACCGCTCCAGACCGGAGAACTGAAGGCGGACAGCTGGCTGGTCCCCCAGTGGGTACCGATATAACCATCGAACTTCCCGAAGGCGACACCGTGAATGGGGAAGCCCTGGCAAATGCTAAGGGTTGTGTGGGTTGCCATGTGAGCACCCCCACCGGACCTGCCTGGTCCGCTAGCGAAGGCACACCTGGGATTGCCGACCGGTCTGCTCTGCGCATTGAGCAGGCAGATTACAACGGGACAGCCGAAACCGCCGAGCAGTACTTGCTGGAGTCCATTGTTTTGCCGAAAGCTTACGTTGTTGAGGGATATCTGGACAACCTGATGCCTGCTAATTTTGGCAGTACTCTCACCGCACAGGATGCCGCTGATATCATTGCCTACATGCTGACCTTCAAGTGAGGTGAACATGCCAGCCTCGGTTCGAATTCGAGTTATAGGGTCACTGATTTTGATGGGTCTGGTATTCTTGCTGGCCAGCTTGCGCAGTGTGCACGCTCAAGCGCCCAGCCAGGACCAGCTTGAGCTGGGTGCGCAATTGTATGCTGACAATTGCGCCGTCTGTCACGGCGCGGATGGTCAGGGGCGCGTGGGCGCAACCCTGGCGCAAAATTGGCCTTCAATCCGGCCTGACTTGCGCATTAAAGCCAGCATCGAGAATGGCATTGCTGGCTCTCCCATGCCTGCCTGGAGCCAGTTGAATGGTGGACCGCTTGGCACCGAAGAGATCGATGCCCTGGTTGCCTATATCTTGAATTGGGAGACCGGCGGTCCACGTTACATCCCGCCTACCCCTACTCTTGGACCTCGACCGGTGATCACGTCTATTCCAAACGTGGAAGGTGATCCAAATAATGGCGCCACGCTGTATGATCAAAATTGCTCTGTTTGCCATGGACCCAATGGCGAGGGACGTGTGGGTGCCACGCTGGGCAGGGTTTGGTCCGCCTTCCGCGTGGACCTGGAGCTTGAGAACACGATCACGAACGGGATCAAGGGCTCTCCCATGCCAGCCTGGGGTCAGGCAAATGGTGGCCCGCTCAGCGAGTCACAGGTTGACGACCTGGTGGCCTACATCATGACATTGCCTGTTGCCAGCACGGTGTCACTGCCCGTGCAGCCAGGAACGACGCGAACACCCTTATCCTGGTTGTCTGGCTGGGGTGGACTCATCATTGCAGTGCTTCTATTTGTTTTGGTGATTGCAGTAGCTGTACTGGTTCAATCCAGGAAGCCCGCCGAATAAGTGCTGATTTTCTATCCAGCCCTACTCGACTTCAATTGGCGAGTGGGGCTGTTTTTTTGTTTCATGCGGGTAGATTATCTGGACGGCTGAATACCGTTCCCCAGCCTTTCAGGAACAGGCC
>CP070639.1:1356957-1365370 GCA_020354045.1 Anaerolineales bacterium
AAGCAGCACCAAGCGATAGTCCTCCGCCAGGTAAATTAATAAATTTGGCTTATAGCTTACCTCGGGGATCGTCTGTGGGCTCAGAGCTTCACGAGTAGTTGAACCAGCCGAGTATGGTCCCCAATCCACCTGTTGCGGCTTGGCCTGGGCAATTACAGTTTGGTCGCCAGTATCTACGTTGAAAACTACCAGATCCGCAGCCTCGCCTGAAGGAAGCGCAAAAAGCAGCTGGCTTCCCGCTGGAGACCAATCCAGGCCGGCCAAGCCTGCCTCACTACTGACAATCTCCTGGGCAGATTCACCTGCGAGGTCGGTCACCACCAAAGTGTTTGTGGCTTGACCATATTCACTTAGCAGGAAAGCAACCCGGTCGCGGAGCGGTGATAGCGATGGTTTGGTAGCTACCCGGTTTGATCTGGAGAAAATTAATTGAATATCGCTACCATCCGGATTAGCCTGGTATATGCCTGCCCCAGGGAAACCCGTATAGCTGACAACATCAAAGATGATCCGAGTTCCATCTGAAGCCCAAGAGGAAAAACCCGGGAATATATCCGCACCCAAATCCACCCAATTGACCAGCTTGCCTGTGCCCACTTCCCAGGTATGCAGCACACCCAGGCCCTCAATGTAGGCTACTTCGTAATACTTGAGCCACTTGCCATCTGGGGACCACTGCGGGTGAACCAGGGGATTCCCATTAGAAGCTGGTAAAAACTCAACGGTTTCATTGGTCAGCAAGTCAACCGACCAAAGACCATAATAAGACTCCCATAAAGCACCACCCGCTTGGGGATTGAATACAAAATTCCTGGCATAAACAATCTATCTACCATCGGGTGACCAGGTAAAACTACCCTCTAACCAGTCCTGGCAATAAATATCCTGTGCTAATGGAAACGGTTGCCACTCACCTGTACGGACAAAATATAAACCCGATTTACCATTTTCTCCCCCATCCTGGCGGCAAAATGCCAGCAGGGATCCATCTGGCGACCAACGCGGCGAGAGATAAACTCGCTCAGGATTGGCGTCGCTGGTCATAGGAAATGGTATATTCTCCCCCTGACGTAGCACCCACAAGTTGCCATCAGTAGCCACGTAGGCAATCTGACCTTCTATGTCAATCGTGACTTGGGATGCCTTCGCTTGTGATACAGGCATCTGGGCAGCCAGCAGGTTTGCAGGATAAACCTGAGCCCAGCCACGACCTGGCTGCAGGATAACCGGAGAAAAGGCACTCAAGACCAAACAGCCCAGCAGGATGAACACCATCCAGGGACGTTTTACCATAGCCACCATCCAACTAAAAGAATTAGACACAAAGATGCATCCGCTAGAGGTTAAGCGCATGCAAGTTTTATACCACCAGCTAGCATGAAAGCTCCTGAGTTGAAGAGAGCTCTGCTCACACGTCTGGATTGACCTGGCGTTCAGTCACATAAACACTCAAGCCAGCTCCAAGCCCTCTACCACCAGATCGAGTTCCTCGATCAAGACCTCACTCTCCATGGCATCCAGCGAACCCACCTTCCAGCGGCAAGGCCAAGCGTTGAAGAAATTAATACGCATCACTTCCTGGCGAGATTCGTCTAACACAACAATCGAACCGTTCTTGCGGTTTGTCTGCCCATCCAGAACGGTCTTGCGCCAGGCCCACAGCTCACGGTTGGCAGTCACACCACGCTTCAATGTGATGTTGGCATATTTATGCAAACCTGGCAGTTTGCGTAGGGCGGCATTTTCATTTCCTTCGCGATAGTGAATTACATCGGTGAGCGTCTCAATTCCCTCCACAGTTAGAAATCCTGCAGTGGCAATACCATCAATCTCCACCAAGAAATTGAACTTACGATAAGGGTCAGAGCGACCTCCAGACGGGGTCATTTTAGTCTCCTTTGTAATTTTCTTGAGCCTGCGCTTGGGTTTAGATTCTGCTTGCATCATCCTTTTCTCCTTAATACTGAAAAAAATGTATCAGGTAGGTCAGTATTGCAAGACAACTCAGATATTATATCAGTTGAGATCTGCGAACATTTATTGCGGTGAACATAGACATCATTTTGAAGGCAGGCAATCATTTTGGATAATCTTTGAATCGTGAATTTGATCAAGTCCATAAGCGTAATAACTAACATCCGCAAGAAGTTCGTACGTGGTATTGAAATGCGCATTCAGGATGATCCGCATGGCATTGACAGGCGTCAGGCTGGTGTACATTTGCGTTTTTGCTCTTTCGTTGACCAGATATGCATTTAAAGTAGCCATCCGCATTTCCCTGGTAACCTTTTTATTCGTAGCAGGGCCATGATCACCCATGACAATAATAATTGGTTGTGGATCAGATTTTTCGATGATAGTCTGTAGTATCACAGGCAACCGATTGTCTATGAATTCAACATTCGAGCGATATCCGCTGATCGAGCTCGTTGTATGCTGGTATGTGCCATCCGGTTTGAATATAAATGGAGAATGTGGCACCATGATGTGGGTAAAAACGAACTTAGGTCCACTGATATCAGGAATCTTCTCTAATTCCGAAAGAATATAATTTGTTTGATAATAATGTTCCTTATATTCCCAGTCACGTAAACGCAGGTCATTGAAGCCGGGGATTATCTCAGTATCAAACACAAACCTCATGAAAGATGTGTCAACCATCATCCTCTCAAACTCGTTGAAGCCCCCTATAATGTCAAACTTACCAAAAGCCGCCTGGTTGCGCGCAAGGTGAAGATCCTCATCCAGGTCAAAATGCCCACTAGCTCGATTTTCAAAGGCGATTGTTTTGTATCCCAGGGACTTCAATATCTGGTTTACTGGGCTGGATTCTAATGGGGGCACGGTCTCTCCCTCAGGGACAATGGTCCGAATGTAATCCCCAAATGTCGCCGATACCAGGGATAACTTGGTGGAGGCATAATTGCTTTGACTGCATTCTGCTACAAAAAAACCCATCTCGGCTAATTGTTGGGTAAACGCAGCGTTATCATAACCATAGCGCGCTTTCAAAACATCCGAGCGCGTGTGGGCATCCAATATGATCATGTAAAAATCTGGAAGGGTTTCTTTTTTCAGGGTCAGATCATTGGTCGTGCTCAATTTTTTAGCTGCGTTCATGGCACGGAAAAGCTTAATATCATAGCTTAAGGTTTCGTAAGTAGCCATGAAGATTAAAACCAGGCTGGTTATCGCCAGAAATTTTGCCAAATTTTTTGCAATCTGTCCATTTCTTAGTGCCAGTAGCGTCATACACAGGAAGACCAGAATATAAGCCCCAGCGAGGTAGCGATGATGGATTGGCTCACCCAGGTACTCTCCCAACTGGATATAGATATGACCGTAAGAAAGGCTTAAGATCGCTATTAAACCTGTGATCACGCTCTGTTTCTCAAGATCTCGGATAACAACTCCGGTTAGCAGGTGTATAAACGTTAAGCCGAAGGTCACAATCATCAGCGTACGGATGGTTGTTGCAAGATCAACATAATTGATATTGTGGTTTCTTAATGCAAAGATCGGATACCAACCGAGGAAAAAAGGATAAACCATTAATAACAACTTGCCTGTTGACAATTTTTTACCGGTTGAATGGCTATTGTCCAAGGACTATACCTCGATATAGTTAATATGGATGGGAAAAGCAGCGATTCATAACCTGCATTATTATATTAAACCAGGATTCCACAAAAATCCAATTTTAATGAGTTCCTGAAGGCAACTTACAGTAAAACATGAAGATGAGAAAGATGGGTTATTTGTGAACCAAGGTGAAACAGGTGACACAGGTGACACATCAGGATGAGCCGAATCATTTGAAATAATGGACCCAATTGGAATTGTTTTTTGGGACTTATGTCAAAGAATTCTATGCTTTAGTGTCCCCTCAAATGTAGTCGTATAAGGTGATCTGAGCTATGAGGGAACACTTTAAGCATTGTCCAGGCACATGTTTGAATTTAAACTCGGCGCTTATTAGCCTGGGCAAAGCACGAGGCTGGTAGCTTGTAAATTATCTCAGAAATTAATTCACCGGGCATATAAAATATGGGTCAATATTGTCACCACCTTCTGCGACCCACCCTGCGAGCCCCGAATCCAAATCAGCTTTCCACCAAAACCAGTTATTGGCACATGCTGGCCCATCTATGATCATGAAATTTGTGCCTGATTCAATACCCGTCAATTGCTGACTAGCAAGCCCGGGCCCTTGGCGCACAATTAAATCATCAGATATCGTACACACCGCGGCCTGCATGCCGATCGCCACACGCTGTGGAGGTGCTCCTGGACATCCTGAATCTATGTCAGGAGGTGGCAGAATGATCTCTTGTGCATCCCTTTCGAAATCTACTTCCGGTGGTGTGCCAAAGAGCGAGTCAACTCGCAGGATTCGGCCATTTTCTACCCGCAAAGTGACGATATCCTGCGGGGACTTTGTTCTAAAGACGATCCCATATTCGCCGGCCGGGTACTCCTTAGGAGAATACGCTTCATCTGAAACGCGATACACCGCATATAGACCAGCTACATCTATCCCCCGCCATTTATATATTTCATCTCTGCGCAGGAAGTGACCTTCGGGTCCCAGGAAGGGGAGCACGTCAACTAGCGTACCTTCTGGCTCTCCCTCTCTACAATTTGGCGGACCGCCCAAGGCCATCTCTTGAGTACAACCTAAGGTTGTATATTTAATCCTTTGCCGGAGCGCGTTCATGTCCCCCGCTAAAACCGTTTCAATTATTGGGTCGACATCATCCAAACCTGTGCGAGTATCTGCATAGTGAACCAATACCCCGTGAACCACCACACCCATACCTTCATCTGTTGGGATTGTAGTGGGTGGACGTGTTGGCGTCGAAGTGGGTAGGCGCGCCTCGCCGGTAGCAGTTATCTTGGCCGTAGAAGTGGCCAAGTCGACTGCGTTTTGGGTCATGTTGATGTTCAGCGTAGCCGGGAAGCTGGCGTCTGTGACGGCAGCAGTATTTGGGATGGGTGTGGTCGTTGTGGTGAGTGTCGGTGATATTACCATGGGCGTCGGCGTCGCTGCCGGACTGCTGCAGCTACCCAAGAGCACCAGACCTAGAACCGCCATATAAGTAATGTAAACGGGTTGCGCTGTTCGATTCACAATACTCCTCCTAACAGGACTTACCACGTTGAGCAGTCAGCAACTTCACAACAGACAAAAGACGCCCCAAGGATACAATTAGTTGTTCGCGCCTAAGTTCTTGGGAGGTATTGCCACAATGGCGTACAGCCTTTATCCTATATACACATAAACGACTTCCAAAGCAATTATGGTGCAGAATAATCGAGAATGACATTAGGTTCTCCCCTGAGCACTCACTCAACTTGATTGCTATGAGCCGTGCTCCTGAGTTGACACCTGGAAATTCTGCCCTATAATCTTTATAAGATTATTCTGTCTTGAGGCTATATTATACATATCAATCCATACTTATGAGTTCAACTCCTAAATTGCGCCAACGTAGAATTCAATTTAGGCAATCAATCCCGGCTGCGCATGAGAAGTACGCTTAACCTGGAAGGTGGGCATGGTGAAGAAAAAGAAAAACAATAAAGATAAAACAGAATCGCTCGTGACGGTTGAACAGCCTCCCGACGGAAGCAAGAATAACGACTCCATAGAAGTCAAAACTCAACCTGTTAGAAAGGTTGATGTAGCAAAACCTCAAAAATTAAAAAACAAAACTTATCTGAAGGAGCTCGGAAAACTACAGATTGAGCTGGTCAAGCTGCAGGAATGGGTTAAACATAAAGGTTTAAAAGTAGTAGTAATCTTTGAAGGTCGCGATGCTGCGGGTAAGGGTGGCGTGATCAAGCGCATCACCGAGAGCTTAAACCCGCGCATAGCGCGGGTAGTAGCCTTGCCAGCACCCACCGAAAGGGAGAAAACCCAGTGGTATTTCCAGCGCTACGTGGCACACCTGCCGGCTGCAGGTGAAATTGTGCTCATGGATCGTTCCTGGTATAACCGCGCTGGTGTTGAGCGTGTGATGGGCTTTTGCACAGAAGAAGAATATCGCGAATTCCTGCGTTCCTGCCCAGAATTTGAACGCATGCTGGTGCGCTCCGGCATTACCCTGATCAAGTACTGGTTCTCGGTCAGTGACGAAGAGCAGGAACACCGCTTCCAAGCTCGCATTGAGGACCGCACCAAGCGCTGGAAGCTTTCCCCGATGGACCTAGAATCACGCACCCGCTGGATCCAGTATTCGCGGGCAAAGGACGAGATGTTCAAATACACCGACATCAAGCAAGCTCCCTGGTATGTAGTTAATTCAGACGACAAGAAGCGGGCGCGCCTAAACTGCATCAGCCATTTGTTGAGCATCATACCGTACGAAGACCTGACACCCGAACCGATCGAGTTGCCGCCGCGTCAGGACGACATCGCCTACATCCGCCCTCCAATCACCGACCAGACCTTTGTGCCTGAGGAGTACTGACTGCAGGATAAATTAAAAATTTACCCCCCTTCTCAATTTATTGCATGAGAAGGGGGGGTTTTGTTTTTCAGGAGTCTATTCTACGCTACTGTTTGGGAAATGTTCTGGTGCCCTAGTCTAGCTCCCAGTAAACCACCTCGTCCACAAATACTTCTAACTCCTCCGTGTTGGCTGAGCCGATGAACAAACCGAAGCGACCTTCGTCATACTCGCGGTCTTCCAATTCTGCCAGCAGTTTGCTGTTCGCATACAGCTTGATCGTCCTACCTTCCAACCAGATGCCGAGTTTATTGGTTTGCTCAGGTCCAGAAAGTATAAAGCCTGAACTGGTCCAATCCTGCAATGGTTGATAATTCTCACCATCCCATTTATAGATTCTGTAGCGCCCATCACACGAGAAGCCATACACATACCCGCTGTTCGAATCAGGAGCCCGAACCAGCACACCATATCGATCCAGACCTGAGCATTCCTCACCGGTGATGAAGGTGACCTCCATATAGAAGTCTGTCACTGCGGCTCGCGTTGCCAAACCCCAAGTATCAAAAGTGCCTGATTGGCGAGACATCATCCTCAATTTGCCATCGTCAATCTCGAATTCTGTATCTGCATCCTGAACCAGGAACCAGAACCTGTCATCATCCATCGGGTCGCGCCAGTCTGGGGCACCAAGTTGCAATTGTCCTTCTCCAGCCACCACCTCGATCTCAACCCAAAATGGCTTATCGTTCTCATCACCCAGACCAAAGAGCACACCGTTGGGATTTCGAATTTTCCAGTCGCTGCGGTATTCCCCAGAAGTCGTGGGGGCAGTCAAATTGACCGAGAAATTAGCCTCACCGCCAGGTGGCACCTCAAATGGCAGGGGGATCTCCTCGCTGGCTCCCATGGCTTCCCCCCCGCTAAAAGCCAGCTTATACTCTGTCGTCCAGGTACAGGTGCCTGCGTTGCGCAGTCGCCAGGTTTTGACAAAGGGTTCATCCGCCTGGAACTCCGTCCCATCTGGAACAGTTACATCTCGCACGAACTCGCCCGAGTCAGTGCAGGCTTGTTGCGTAGGAGTTGGAGATAAAGTTGGAGTAGGTGTCACTTGGGATGGAATAACGGCTGAAAGCTCGTTCACCACCCCATCGGTGGCTTTAACTGTACCCGTCCATTGAAAGCCAGAGGTCTGATTATTCACTTCCAAATTGTAGACTAGGCTATCAGGAGCTACAACCGGGTACTGTACATCAATCACCCAATCGCCGGAGGTATAACGCAGGCTGGAAGAGCCCAACAGATTTTGTGGGGTGGTGTTTTCCTCTGTCCATGTTGACCCTGACGGTGGAGCTTGTTCTGTGTAACGAGCGCGCAAGTAAGCGATCGCAGCCTCCCTGGCGCCAGCTGCATCCAGGAAGGTAAGTGGCGGCTCGGTTTCTTGTTGGGTGGGCGTATCCTGCAGAGGCGGCAATGGAGTGTCCGCAACAGGTAGTGCCGTTGTTGGGAGCGCGGTCTCAGCGGGTCCTCCCAGCAGCCCACAGGCGCTCAAAACAAGCACACTTGAGAGAAGTGTGACAAGAGTAATTAAAAATTTGTCGCGTTTCATGGTTCATTCTCCTCACATATACTCACAGGCGTGGTTATATACCAGTTTTACCATTAACTTAAGACATATTTTAGTAGGATTTTGTTCCCTATGGGAAATATCGTAAAACAAAGGTGTTTTCAGCCAACATATTTGGTTTGGTGGATTAGCTTTATTAATGAAGGGGCAATGTGATAATTACACCACCTGCTCCACTTCGTCCAGCTTCAGACTGATGACCTGACTGGCAGAATCCCGCCCCATGGTAACGCCATAGATCACGTCGGCCACCTGCACGGTATTGCGGTTGTGGGTAACAATAATAAATTGGGTCTTCTCACTCAGCTCACGCAGTAACTCACGGAAACGACCC
>CP070639.1:1365470-1373766 GCA_020354045.1 Anaerolineales bacterium
GTAGGCCTCCATTTTGGCTCATTTTCGGTAGATTTCTCATTCAACTGCGCAACTCCTAATACTTTAAGATTGAAATAGTCAAGTTTGTGTACTGATGTGGGCTGAAGTTGAAACAAAAGTTCGGACAATATTTTCCCAGGCGTTCATTGCGAGCGGTTTTTGCGTAGCAATCTCTCAATGACGGAGATTGCCACGCCGCAAGAAGAGCACTTGCAGCTCGCAATGACTAGCATAAGTTGTGGATGTTCGAACTTTTGTCTGAAGGTCAGTGTGTGGAGTTCCAACCCGCTGAACTACAGGCTAACTTTCAGGATTTCAAGGTGGCATGAAAAGGCTGACAGAAATACTTTCCGGCAGCCGGGTCTGCATGGATATACTGGCTGATTACGGCTGGTTGCCGGAGACAGCATTCACAGCCAGGGCAGCTGGAGAGATATCCACTGTCAGGCAAGCGCTGCCAGCGGCGCATAGCACTTTATTCCCGTGTACTTTATTTCCCACCGTGTCGGGCTCCAGGGCGATGCCTGCGGCCTGCACGCCCATGATCGAGTTGGCGATCACTTTATTGCCCCAGGCTTCGCGTGCCAGCAAGATGCCCTGCCAGCCAGCCTGTATGGCGTTTTGAATGGCCTTACAGCTCCCACTGGCTTCGATCTGGAGAGGTATATTCCCACTCAGGTGGTTGTTCATTACGCTGATCTCGCTGGCTTCCAGGATGTGCACAGCCACGCCCTCCGCTTGTACCGTGTTTTGGGTGATGGTCCAGCCCTGGGTTTGAGCCACCTGGATGCCAAAGTGGCGAGCCATGATCAGGTTACCGCGCAGGGTGACATTGCGGTGCTCACCCCAGGAGGTAAGGCAGTCATCGTGGTCAATCAGGCAGGAGAAAGTCAGGTTCTCAATCAGGATGTTGTCGGCGGGTAGGTCATCGAAGAACACGCCACCGGGGAGGACCGCCCCGCGAACGCCTCGTAATGAGATGTTCGAGTGGAAGATATTGATGGTGTGATCGATCCCGCTATAAATAAAGGGACCACGGCTCCCGTCCAGGATAACTGTCCCAGGGCGCGTCCCATAGGCAGTGGCTGCCTGGATGGCTGCTTCGATATCCACGGCATCCTGAACATCCGCAGCGGTCAGTACGACCACATCTGCGCTGGGAGTGCCAGCTGCAGTTGCCAGGCTGAACGGCACAACCGTGATCAGGCACAAAATGATGGTGATTGTCAAGGGTTTCATGGCATTCTCCTTTCTAACATGTCGTACCCTGCGTTTGTGCCTTGATGAAATAATGATGTCACGCACAATATGTATGCTGATATTACCTATATGCTCTTGTGAATGCTTGACAAAGAGATGACAAAAAATTGAACATTTTAACCTATCAAGGCGAAGGATGTCCCGTGTGACTCATCAGGGTAAGGATGCTAAAATAAAGTGGCGCATGCATACTCATTTGGCGCATGGTCTCGAGAGAAAGTCAAGGATGATTAACTTGGAGGCAGACTGTTGAGCAATACAATCATAGCCGGGCTGGCAGCCCTGCTGGGGTACCTGCTAGGATCGATCTCTTTCGCGCGCGTGGTGACACGGATAGCAGCTCCGGGAACAAATATTGAGGATTTACGCGTGGAAATATCCGGTACAGACGAGAGTATCCCGGTGGGGATTGCGGGTGGCAATGCTGCCGCCATGCTGCTGGGTCCCAGGTGGGGGCTAAGTGTTGCTGTGCTGGACATGCTCAAGGTGGTGTTGCCCATGCTGGCTTTTAAAGAGCTCTATCCAGATGAAAACCACCTTTTTATTGTTGCCACAATGGGGCTGGTGGGGCATAACTGGCCGATCTATTATCGCTTCAGAGGCGGCAGAGGATTTGCGGTCATTTTTGGCAGTTTCCTGGTGCTGGATTGGGCTGGCACGCTGCTATCTTTGCTGCTTGGATTGGCCTTTGGCATGCTGATCGTGGGGAGTCCAATGGTGGCCTATATCTCGTGGCTGTGGTGGCTGGTAGCCTGGCTGGCATGGCGCGGCACTCCCCAGGAGCTGTATTTTGCACTGGCTGTCAACCTGATTTTCCTGCTGGCGGTGATCCCTGAAATGCGGTTAATGCTGAAAATGCGCCGGGCTGGCATATACCAGGCTTATATAGAAGGACTTTACACTTCTTCGCCACGCTGGCGCGGCATGAAGAAAATGACGGAGCGTTTGTGGCTGCTGCGACCGTTTTTCGACCGCAGAGGACCTAAATCTTGAGACGATAGCAGCCATGTTGAGCGCTAACCAAATCTCCAAATCGTATGGAATCGAAACAATCCTGGATAGGGTGTCCTTCAACCTCAATTCAGGCGAGAAGGTGGCTCTGCTGGGGCCAAATGGCAGCGGTAAGACCACCTTGCTGCGCATCCTGGCTGGATTGGAGCGCAGTGATGCTGGCAGCCTGACACGTGATCCACCTGGCTTGCGCATCGGCTACCTGCCCCAGGGATTCAGCCTGTCTCCAGACCTTGATCCCAGCAATGAGAATCTGGGCAGTTATCTATTTCACATCCATGGCGACCCGGCTGAGTTGAGTGCCCGCCTTGAAGAGCTGGCGGGTGCCCTGGCGGCATTTCCAGGAAGCCCTGAGCTCCAGCGCCAGTATGACCAGCAACTCTCCGGCCTGACGGCAGCGGCTGAGAGTGCGGGGAGAGCGCCACAGGTGCTGGCGGCTCTGGGCTTAGCCCACCTGCCGATCAATACACCACTTGCCCATCTGAGCGGCGGGCAGAAGACCCGCCTGGCACTGGCTAGTGTTTTATTCTCCGTTCCTGAACTCTTGCTGCTGGACGAGCCTACCAATCACCTGGATATCCCGATGCTGGAATGGCTGGAGGAATGGCTGCTCGCCTTCCGTGGGGCAGCCCTGATCGTCTCCCACGACCGAGCTTTTCTGGACCGCACGGTCACAGGAACCCTGGAACTCGATCCCGTGACCCATACAGTTAAGGCTTATCCGGGCAACTATACTGCCTACCTGGAGCATAAGCTGGCTGAGCGTGAGCGCCACTGGCAGGCTTACAAACAGCAGCAGGATGAGATCGCCCACTTACAACAGGCTGCTGCCCATGTGCGCGGTATTGCACGTTTCAAACGCGGCGGCAAAGGCGATACAGGCGATAAATTTGCCAAAGGATTCTTTGCCAACCGCACCAAAGGCACGATCGCCCGAGCCAAACACCTGGAGCGTCGTTTGGAACAATTGCTGCACGAAGAACGCATCGAGAAGCCGATCCAAACCTGGCAAATGAAACTCGATTTCGGTGAGACGCCCGCCAGCGGGCGCAGTGTGCTGGAACTGCAAGAGCTGGCAGCAGGCTACCCGGGTGAGACCTTACTGGCAGGTGTCAACTGCCAGGTGTGGTACGGTGCCAGGGTGGCGCTGATTGGACCGAACGGCTCTGGCAAGACCACGCTGCTGAGGACCATTTGCGGGCAGCTAGCTCCCCTGGCGGGTACTGTCCGTTTAGGAGCCAATATCCGGCTGGGCTATATGACTCAAGAACAGGCAGAGCTTGACCCTGATCAAGATGCCTATACCAGTGTGCGCAAGCTGGCTCCCTTTTCTGAGACCGAGGCGCGCGCTTTCCTGCACCAATACCTGTTCTCAGGCGATGAGGTTTTCCTGCCCATCCGCAACCTGTCCTATGGTGAGCGCGCGCGCCTATCGCTGGCCTGTCTGGTGGCGCGCGGCTGCAACTTTTTGCTGCTGGATGAGCCGATCAACCATCTGGATATCCCCTCGCGTGCCCGCTTCGAACAGGCAGTAGCAGCCTACCAGGGCACCGTGATGGCTGTGGTGCACGACCGGTATTTTATGGCGGGATTTGCAAGCGAGATATGGGAGATCGAGAAAGAAAACGAGTCCGCCGTAGGCGGACTCAAGATTTGGGCGGTGTAGTAGGCTGCATTCAAGGAATGCAGCCTACTTTTTATTTATCAAAATACCCTTGTGAATACACCAACCCATGCCAGTAATAGCCTGCGCACTGATCCTGGGCAAAGTACAGCAATGCCGCGGCCCGACCATCTGCCCCCCAGCCTTCACTGTACACCACCTGGGCCACCTTGACGTTTGGGCCGAACATATTTTCTGGTGGCATGCCTGCCAAGGGAGGAAACTGCGCCCGATCTGTAGTGAAGGTCATGGTGGCATCCGTGGGTGGTAGCAGGTTGTTGGCCATTACAGTAAAAACCTCTTCGGGCGCCAGGGTCGAACTTTCCGAGCCCCAGTAGCCAATCACAAAGGGATCGTTGATAAAGTAATCGTACCTGAGGGAGCCGTAATTGCGCTCGACGAGTTTATCCTGTACCGACTCTACCAGGTAATTCAGCTCTACAAAGCTGCTCAACCCGCAGGCGGTGTTGCTTTCTGGGATGTCTACTGTAGGTACAACTGCCTGCTCGTAGCCAGGGATGCAGGGCGCTGCCAGACCTACGGGGGGTGGGGCTGGCTTGTGCTCGGGCATCTGCACGCTGACTTCAGGGGATAGGGCGATTGAATTCAGGATGCCCTGCACGTCAGGATGATCCTCCAGGTCGTTAGAGACACCAAATATCAAGAACAAGTCGTCGGTGACGGTGAACAGGGGGAAGCTGCTAATCCCAAAATTGTTCTCCGTTGTAACCATTAACGCTGACTGTCCATTGATCTCGACTGCCTCGGTAGAGATCAGGCTGACCTCGGGATCATCACCATAGAGCGCGTTCACAAAGTCGAGCTGGCTGGTTCCCGGGGGCAGGCCGCGCATGTCAGCGGCACTCAGGAATGCCATGTCAATTTTAATCGCGCCAGCCTCGGGTGGGATAGCGCTCCTGGGAAAGTTGAAAACATATTCGTCGGTGAAGTTTTTAACTGCGTAGGAGAAAGCGCCGCTGCCGGCAGGGTCCTCGGCGGGTAAGTTCACCAACCAGAAACATGGCACGGCAAAGCGAATATTGTGATAAGGATCCAGGACCTCCGTCCAGTACTGCGTCCACTCTGAGGTCGGTGAGGGCGCCGGGGTGGGAGTCTCGGTGGATGGGGTGGTAGGCGGCGACAGCTCGGTTTGCTGCACCTGTGGGACACCGGCCTCAGGTGTGCCTGTTTCAAAGCCAACGATAATTTGCCCACAGGCTGTGGTCAGCAATGCCATCGCCAGCAGAACGGATAAGATGAAGTATGTGCGCTTGATCATAGTTACCTCCAGGTTTAGCTTAATAAATTCAGAGCATCTTGTTAGCCTTGATTATATGTTGTCGCCATTACATGCCCAGCGCGAAAGTGTAACCATTCGCGCACAGCCTGTTACAGATTGGTAACAGGTGTTATCGTCAATTGGAAAAGAGACGCCCACTGGGGCGTCTCTGCTATATAAAATGGCATGTTATGATTTTTGGGAAAACACATCTCGTTTGCGGAATGGCAGCACCAGCATGCGTTTGAGCATCCTGGCGGTGGTCATGTAACGCAAACGCGCACCGTGTTGTTGATTTGCCAGGATCTGGTCTGCCAGCCAGGGCGTTACCACCTCGACCCGCTCGGCGATCAGGTTGAAGATCCGCCTCGCCCGTTCCCAGTCTTGCGGGCGATGCTCGTATTGCCGGGTGATTAAATCGGTGACCACCATGCCAGGCCGCAGCGCGCCAATCACCAAGCCGGTACCGGCGGTCTCCTTTACCAGGCTATCGGTGAAATAGCGCAAAGCATACTTGGTTGTCCCGTACAGGGTCAGACCGTCGTGCATACGACCATCGCTGCCCATACCTTCCATATTGTAAATGCTCCCAAAACCCTGTGCCAGCATGCCAGCCACCGCAACTCGGGAGCCGTGAATCGCACCCAACAGGTTGGTCTCTACTACCTGGCTGGCCTGTTCTGGTGAGATCAACCAGGCTTTGGCTTGCGGACCACTGAGACCGGCATTGTTGATCCAGATATCCACCTGTCCGAAATGCCTGTGTGCCCCATCCCACAACGCCTGCACCTGACCTGGCTCTCGCACATCGCAAGCTTGACCGTAAATGCGCTCGGCTTCATGTAACCTACCCAGGTTCTCAAGCGCCTGCTCGACGCCCGCCTGTTCCCGCCCGCTGACGGTGACCGCGCAGCCCCTTTCCAGGAAGGCCTGTGCCAGGCCGAACCCTATGCCACGCGTGCTGCCGGTGATGAGGATGTTTTTCATGCTGTTTTTCTATTAAGGCACGGTGACTGCAAAGTAATCGAACTCGATAATGATGGGGGTGACATTGAAAGAAGAGACGGATAAGCCTACTTTGCCGCTCTTCAGGGTGATATCGGTCACTGACTTGACTTTGACCCCATTGATGTACAGGGTGAGTTCAGCCCCCTGGCAGATGGCGATGTATTCATTCGTGTTGGCACCCATCTTGATGGCGGTGGAACCGCCCTCCCATAGCTGGACGTAGCCGCGGCCAGTGTCAATGTCATACCAATAGAACCAGTATTTCCCATTGTTGGCGATATTGAACTCATACCAGCCCTGGTCCGAGGCGCGGCATATCAGGCTGACATTGTTATTGTTGCGCCCCAGGTTCTCGGCGAGTGTCTCGATTCTGACATCACTATAATCGTAGTCAGTGTAGACAAAATAGGCGTAGGTATCTGTGTTATCGATTTCGACGCGCACCCGGCTGTTTTCTGTCTTTGCAGTAACATCTTGCTCATCACCAAGTATCATTATCTGCTCCCAGCTATCCAGGCTACCGTCAAACTCAGTGTAGTAATAGTAGTCGCCAGTCTGGCTGGCGGCGGGATTGACGATATCTGTACTGGCACTCGTCTGGTCGTTTGTGTTGGTGTTGCTATCCAGGTTGGTTAGGACGGAAGTCACCTGCAAATCCCGCCCATTGAGCTGCCCTGCCAGGATTTCTCCACTCGCCCAGCGCACCACTTCGACGGCAAGCGTATCTTCAGGCTTGTGGCTGCGCAAGATATCGCAATAGCTTGACAAGGTACCATCGCTTGCCAGCACCAAATTTTCCAGCCTGGTAATGAGGTCTCCAGCTTTGACGCCCGCCTCATCTGCCGGTGAGCCAGATTGAACCGAAGCCACCCACACGCCAGTGAGAGAACTATCTGCTGAGGTGACCGCCTGCCCATTGATGCCAATCGAATTGCGATTGGAGCCACTGCTTAGCTCGGCGATGATCCCACTGGCGATATCCTTCGAGATGCCAAATGCCTGGCGTGTGCTGGCATCTCCAGCGTAATGGACGGCCAGCACTTTCCCCTCTTCCGAGACAACTGGACCACCTGAATTGCCGGGATTGCTGGTAGCGTCGTATTCAACCACGCTATCCACCGAAGCCCAATTTGTCTCACCGCTCACCTCGGCTTTTGAGATGATCCCTTTATTTAGGGTGTACTCTGCATCGCCGAGTGGGTAACCAGCTACATAAACATCCATGCCCACCGCGATTGGCACAGACTGCCAATCGAGAAAATCGTATCCTTCACCATCGATATCGATAACGGCCAGATCAGAACATTCGGAAACGCCCAGGATTTTCGCGTTGCGTGGTGTGGACTCGCCGTGCACCCAAACTTTCAGAAGGGCTGCGCCGGTGACGACGTGGTTGTTTGTGACAGCTATGCCAGATGGGTCGATGATAAAACCTGAGCCACGTCCTGCTCCATTGACTACCAGACCAATTTGCGGGTCAATAAAGGTGCCCTGGGCTTCTATCTGCACGACCGCTTTTTTGACATCTTGAAGTGTAGTAACCAGCCTGGGGTTGACTGGGGGTTGGGTGGCGAGCTGTGTGGAGATATCTGGGGTGAGGGTAGGCACTTCTGCGTCAGGGGTTATTACTGGCCCATCTGGAACGACCTCCTGGGTGTTTTGGATGGCTACCTGGGCGGGTGCCTGGCGCAGCGGAGATATTTCTGAATTGAGGTACATGGTGACACCGATCGCTATCGCCAATACAACCAAAACTCCCCCTATGGCGAATATGGTGCGTTTTGATAATGTGATCCTGGACCCGGTTTTAGGCGCTGCTGGAATGGTACGGGCAAGCCTGGATGGTATCTCGGTCTCAGCGGGAAGGTTTGATATTGTCGGTTGCTCTGGCTCCCGTTCAACACCGCTGGCTACCGTTTGCACCTCAGGTTGGTATGTTTGTGTAACCTCGTTGATTTCCCCTACAGGCGGGGCGCCTGTGAGGGTATCAACTGAGGCTTCAGGCTCGTCCACCAGGGTGACAACTGGCTCTGGGGGCGTGCTGGCCAGCTCTGCCTGCACCTTTCGCAAGGCAG
>CP070639.1:1373866-1382069 GCA_020354045.1 Anaerolineales bacterium
GGGTCGCGTGGCGTGATCGACCACATCCAAGTTATACCTTCATCGATCGGTAGGAATAATTGTCTTTCACCTTGCGGAGAGATCTCAAAACCCACCCCATCGATGCGAGCCACCGCAAAAAGTTCGTACCCGCCGGGCCTGGACACCTGGATGTCTTTGATATCCAGGCTGTGCTCCGGGTAATCTGCCTGCAGCTGGTACCCTTGCTCGGATGGTATTAATGATAGTCGGATCACATCCGAATCGCCCAAACGCATGTGTGGCGGCCATTCCAACTCCACTAGGCGTTGTTCAGTTATGGGTGCTGGGATTATGGTGGGTTCAGCAGGTTTTGGACTTGGGGTAGCCTGCAATTCCCGGGTAGGTGATATTTGCGGTTCTCCTGCCGCTGTGGGAGCACTCTCCCCCTCTTGAGCAACTTCATGGGTCACCACTATCGTTTTCACCACTTCCTGGGCAGGGGCAGCTGGTGAGCATGCTGCTAACATGATTACCAGCAGTACTGGCAGGAACAATCTCTCTTTCGCTGATCTACTCGCAGCAACCATCTTAATCATTTAACCTAATTCAGGATGGTTTTGTTCCCGCCTATGGTGGTGTAAAAAGCGTCGGTGCCAGGCGAATTTGCTCCTCCAGGATCTCACCTGGCCAGAATGAATATACCAGTGCTAACACCGAGCAAATCAGTATAGCAACACCCAGAATGCCTAGCGCCACGCGTAAGCGGAATGACATCACACCATCCTTCAGAATAGCGAGAAAACCTGATAGTATAATACATTTAGTTTACCCCTCAGGTCAACAGCTTATGTCAAATTGGGATCGTTTTCCACTGGACTATCGCGCTAACGAAATACAAACCATCTTGGCAGCCGTGCAGGCTGGTGAGTGCGTTTCCTTGGTTGGGTTAAGCGGTTCAGGTAAAAGTAACATGCTGGGATTCCTGGCTCACCGCTATCCGGATTTACTACCCGCACGTCCCGCCGTTAACTGGCCCCCACTTTTTTGCATGCTGGACTGTAACCGTCTCACCGACCGCTCTCCCGATGGTATCTTGCGCTTCATCCGCACTGCGCTCCAGGGGCCTGCGCCAGCTGATCATTCCCATGACGAATTCAATGCCCTGGATTTGGTCGTTAGGGAAAAATTGCAAGAGTACGCCGGCATTTGCCTGCTCCTCGACCGATTTGATAGTCTCTCCATTGAGGCGCAAGAACCCGATAGGTCGGCGATCATCGGTATTATGCGAGCCTTGCGCGACCGTTACAAATATAGTCTCACCTTTGTTATTGCCACCCGCCAGCCTCTTGACCCGCACACCGAGTTGTCCGAATTATTCTATGCGCACACATATTGGCTTGGTCCTCTGCAAGAAAGCGACGCCTACTGGAGTATTAAGGAATTTGCCACACGCCAGGGGTTAGAATGGGATGAGCCAACTACTCAAAATATAATTTATCTATCAGGTGCCTATCCATCACTGCTCCGAGCCATTTGCGAAGCGCATGCAGCCGGTTCCGCCCTGGACATTTCCAGGCTTAAAAACAACCCTGCGATTGTCCGTCGGGTTGAAGAATTCTGGTGCGACCAGCCAGATGCCCAATCGCTGCTGAATTCCCATCTGAGCCAGATCGAATTGCTCAGCCTGGGTCCCAAGCCATTAACCGTGGACACCACACAGCTAACCGCCAAAGAGAATCTGCTCTGGCAGTACCTGCGCAATCATCCTGGCGAGGTTTGCTCCAAGGACGACTTGATCGAGGCGGTCTGGCCTGAAGATCGTGTTTACACTGTTGGCATTCGTGATGACAGCCTGGCTCAGCTCGTCCGCCGTCTGCGTGAAAAGATCGAAGTAGACCCTTCTAATCCCCGTTACCTCCAAACTGTACCAGGCAGAGGCTACCGCCTTGTGCCAGACTAAGGAATTATTCGCATCCTAGGCCTACCTAACCCTATACAAATACTTCAAAAACTGCTATGAGTGAACCCATCGAAGTCCTGATAACCATGCCATTTCCCGAGCATCTGACTGACCAGCTGGCGGAAGTATCTCCTCGCCTGAAAATTACCGTCCAAAAAGCAACCAAAGTAGAGGATATCCCCGCTGAGCTGTGGTCGCGCGTCCAAATTCTATATACCAACAAGGTGGTTCCCCCAACTGATCTGGTGCCGCGCTTGCGCTGGATCCAATTCCATTGGGCAGGTGTGGACCATATCATAGACAATCCCATCCTGCATAAACCCAACCTGGTCGCCACCACCTTAAGCGGTGCAGCTGCCAGCCAGATGGCCGAATACATTCTGATGATGCTGCTTGCCTTGGGTCATCGCTTGCCAGATCTGATTGCTCATCAACAACACCAAGAATGGCCCTCTGATCGCTGGGAGCGCTTCTCGCCTAAGGAATTGCGTGACAGCACTGTGGGCATTGTTGGCTATGGCAGTATTGGACGCCAGGTAGCCCGGCTGTTGCACCCTCTTGGAGCGATTGTGCTAGCCAGCAAGCAAAACGCCATGCAACCAGAGGATATTGGCTATATTCCTGAAGGTATGGGCGATCCTGGGGGCGATTTTGTCCATCGTTTATACCCCAATCAGGCGCTCCATTCCATGCTCAAAGATTGTGACTTTGTAGTCATCACCGTACCAAAGACCCCCGCAACCACTGGCTTGATTTCTGAAGCAGAGCTGGAGGTCTTGAAACCTTCTGCCTTCTTGATTGATGTATCTCGTGGCGGTATTGTAGACCATCAAGCGTTAATTCAAGCTCTGAAAGATCACAAGATCGCAGGAGCCGCGCTAGACGTTTTCCCGGAAGAACCCTTGCCTGCTGACAGTCCTTTGTGGAAATTGCCGAATGTGATTATCACTCCCCATATATCCGGCAATACACCTCACTATGATGAGCGCGCCGTAGAATTGTTCGCTGCCAACCTGCAGCGTTTCTTATCTGGGCAATCTCTGCATAACCGCATCAGCCCCAAGCAAGGCTACTAGGCATGGGCTCACACTCCGCAAATCCCTTTGAGGTGGTCCTTTTCGACCTGGGCAGCACCTTAATCTATTTCGATGGACAGTGGCCTCAAGTAATTCAAAATGCCCACTCTGCCTTACTGCAATCACTTGTTGAGAATGGCATCCAGCTTGAAGAAGCCAGTTTTCTGAACAGTTTCAGGCAGCGCCTGGAACAATATTTTGAAGAACGGGACACGGAATTTATCGAGCTTACCATGTCCTACATCCTGAGAACTTTACTGGCAGAGTTAGGATTTACTGATATTAGAAATGAGGTAATCCAGCAAGCTCTGGCAGAGATGTATGCAGTCAGTCAGGCTCATTGGAAAGCAGAAAAGGATGCTATACCCACGCTGCAGATGCTTCAACAGCGTGGGTACAGGCTGGGGTTAATTTCAAACGCAGCTGATGATACCGATGTGCAGACCCTGGTGGATCGTGCCGGGTTGCGCGCCTATTTTGATGTGATTCTCACTTCCGCGGCCCAGGGAATTCGCAAGCCAAACCCTCAAATCTTTTACCGGGCGCTTAAGCATTGGGAAGTCGCTCCTAGACAGGCAGCCATGGTGGGCGATACGCTGGGAGCCGATATCCTGGGAGCTGAAAACGCGGGGATCTACTCCATCTGGATTACCCGTAGAGCTGATACACCCGGAAACCGGGCGCATATGGACACCATCCGGCCACAGGCAGTGATAGACTCCCTGAGCGAGCTGCCTGACCTCTTAAACAGGCTGGAGATTGGCGAATAGCTCCTTTCCTACGGGTTCTCAAGCGAGTTTAAATCGGTAGGGCGTTCTTCCAGAATGACTTCCACTTCCTGCGTTTCACCCCCCCGCAAGATGTTCAATGTTACTGTTTGACCAGGCGCAGTATTGAGAGAGATATAGATCAGCAAATCGTCAAAAGACCTCACAGCCTGCCCGTCGATCTCAGTGATTACATCCCCACCGACACTGACCCGCCTGCCATCCACGGTCACATCACGGTTCGCGCCGCGCAGTCCAGCCTTACCGGCAGGTCCACTTTCTATAACTGAGGCAATATAAGCGCCTTTCTCGACCGGCAAATCCATTGCCTCAACCAGGGTTGGGAACAAATTTCCACCTCGCACACCCAACCAGGCCCACTCGTGTTCACCTTTCTCAATCAGATCAGGCACGACCAGTTTTACAATCGATACTGGAATTGCAAATCCCACACCCAGGTTACTGCGGGAGGTGCCGTCTGTCTCGATTTGTGCATTGACGCCGATTACTTCCCCTTGCAGGTTCAATAAAGGCCCACCTGAGTTTCCAGGATTAATCGCCGCGTCAGTCTGGATGGACTGGGGAATTGTAAACGGGGTTAATGCCGGGATACTGCGCCCCAGCGCGCTGATGATCCCGCGTGTCAATGTGCCCTCCAGGCCAAATGGATTCCCGATCGCCACCACGCTCTGCCCTACTTCCAGTAACTCCATGTCTGCCAGGGGCAAAGGCTGTACGCCTTCAGGCAAATCTTCAATCTTAACCACCGCCAGGTCACTGTTTAAATCTTCCCCAACAAGCTCTGCAAGTCGTACGGTCGCATCTGAGAAAGTCACCTCAATCTCCTCGGCGCCATGGATCACATGCGCATTGGTGACAATATGGCTTTGTTGGTCATAAACAAATCCAGAACCCTGGCTAACAGGCAGCATATCGCCACCTTGTGAGGCGTATACGGTGATATTGACAACTGCTGGATTGACCCGCTCATACAACACAGTCAGACCAGTCTCGTCCTCCATTCGAAAAGACGGTACGGGCACTTCTGACTGTATCACGACAGTTGCAACTGGCCCCGGCGCTTCTGTCTCCACTCTGCTTGTGATCGGGAAGAAGATCCCACAGGCCATCGACACCGACATGACCAGTAATATTAGAGCAGTCAGTCCTGCCAGCCGGGTGTATCTCTTTGTTTTCATAAGCTAACCTCCAGTAATAACCAGCCTTACTAAGCCTGGTGAATTCATCCATTTAATTGTGAAAATATTCCTATGCAACTTACGAGTATAGCCTCGCTTGTTAGAAATATGATGAGAACAGGTTAAAAATATCATTAAATCATTCGATCATCCTGCAGAAAAAGTATAAATCGAAATTATGGGTGGACGAGACTTTCCTGCCCCTGGTGAGGAAGCATAATTTCACTATCAAGAGCAGTTCTTCCAGGTACAGCTCAAATTTGCAGGTAATCATTGTACAAGGTAAGCTTTGCCATTATGAACCAAGTTCACCACCCTGTCTTGCATTTCCATCAACTTGAAATAGTTCACTTCCTCCAGACTAGGTAAAGCTGTCTCCTCGTTGAAGAGCATCTATCAACAGAAATTCGAAACGCTCTGCCTCGCAAGGGTCGGCTGGCCGAACCCGCTCTGGAACTACCCGCCAGATCTGGTTTGGAGATTCACAAGCCAAATCCCTTCCAATATAAAGCCTCCATACTCACCCTGCCTCTAATGGTTGTTTTTTTCCAGCATCCCGGTGATATTGTTGTCAGCGTAAGAGATGGGTGTGTTGACTTCGAGAGTACAGACAGGGATATTGTCGCTGGACTAAATAGCGCCAACCATCGGTTATGCCGATCTGATCATCGCTCTGGTTTCCAGCGGGACCACATTGCGGGATAATTGTTTGAAAACCCTTCATTCCTCGGTGAAGATACTGCACGCTTCGGCAGCCAGTATATCTTGATGACCATCGACGCTCGCAGCACCACCAGGGGTTGGTGGGAAGTCTTCACGCATGGCGATCGTAAACCCACTGGGATAAACACGCTGGATTGGGCGTTTCATGGTGTATCGCTTGCGCTGGCGAGATTCTGCTCACCAGTATCGACACAGATGGCACCCTGGACGACTATGACTTGGAGCTAACAAAAAGCGTAGCTGAGCTAGTTGATGTGCCTGGAATTGCCAGTGGTGGAGCTGGAAGCCTGGAATATTTAGCTGCCATCCAAACAGCAGATCAGACTGATTCTGCTCAGGCAGCCTGTCTGCTTCAGTCAGAGTGATGACCATCAGGCAAGTTAAGCGTCATCTGCTCATCGCAGGCTTACCTATCCGCCCGGAGGGAGACGGGTTAAAAAATGCCCAGGAAGCTCAACACTTCTGGCCCTTTTAGGAATCACTCTGGGGTTATATCAGTACGGGATTGCTTCCAGGCATTCTAAATCTCGGGTCTTAACCTCAGCTGGTGCCCAGGCTTTCATCGCTCTGGATAAAGCCCTGTCCAGTGCCTTAGAATTTTCATGAAATGGTGATTTTATGGCTCGCTATGGGCTTGCCTGGCGTGATCCACAAAGAAATGCATGCGGTTAAAGTAATTCACTTCACTGACCCCGGCATCCAGATCCAGGAACAGGAGATTCAACCCTGGAAATCGTTCTTTCATACGCTTCTCAACCCCTTTCGCGACAACCTGGTTGGCTATGCAGCCAAATGGCTGCAGGCACAGCACATTCTTGACCCCATGCTCAAACATTTCACCAATCTCACCGGCGATCAGCCAGCCTTCGCCATATTGGTGTGTTAAAGCGACAATCTCCTGGGCCTTGTTGGCAATGTCTTTGATGGAGTGACCGGGATAATAATGCTTGAATCTACTGCGCACCGTCTCCACTTCATCTAGAAATTTGTGCACATACCTGTCCAGCACCTTTGCCAGTAACCATTGCAGGTCGTAATGGCGCATGTGCTCGCGTACCTGAATGCTAGAGCTGACAAACCAGCCCGCAAAGAACTCCAACAAGGGCGGCACGATCACCTCGATGCCATGGTCGGTCAGCCATTGAGCCACGCGGTTGTTGCTGAAAGCATTGAACTTAACATAAATTTCACCCACAATCCCGGCCTTTGGAAATTCGCCAATTCTGGTTGGAATCTGGTTGAAAGCATCAACGCCTGCTTTTAGTCGTTCCAGCATACCATCACGGTCAAAAGGAAATTTGCCCTGCATAAGCGGCTCCAGTAATCGGTTCGCCAAGGCGAGCGCCTGCCCTTTGACTTGCTCCCGCACCGCAGTAGCGTAATACATGGCGGAGATTGAATCTGAATACACACATGCCACCAAGGCTTTAGCAATATATTCCCGCCAGTTCAGCTTAAAACCAGGTTGTTCGTGAAGCCTGCTGCTGGTAGATAATGCCAGGATGGGGATGTCTTCATAACCAGCCGCGATCAACGCTCGTTTTGTCAGCGAGAGCACACTCGAAGCCCGGCACTGCCCACCTGTTTGCCAGGAACCAATTACGACTTCATTCAGGCTGTATTTCCCAGACTGCAATGCCTTAATCGTATCTCCAATCACAAGGATCCCTGGATAGCAAATCTCATTTTGTGCGTATTTCAAGCCGATCTCTACTGTTTCACGATCAGGTGGAGGCAATGTCTCAATCTGGTAGCCCATGTCAATCAATGGCCCAGCCACCGGTGGGGCGCAAAAATACGAGAAATATGGTGTTAACACCAGCTTGCGCTGGTCATGTTCCTGATAAAGACGCACTTTCCTCCTGGGCTGGACCACCCGCTTTGCGCTTTGATCCTGTTTAAGCCGCTCAATCAGGGATCTGAGCCTCAGCTTGGTTGAGCCGCTGCTCTCAATTTCATCAATGCGCACTATGGTGTGATTCTTACCAAAGGATCGCAGGACACTTTTCACTTCATCCATAGTGTAAGCATCGGGTCCACAGGCAAAGGAATTCAGCTGCACCAGCTCCACCCCTTCGGTCTCGCCCACCCAGCGCGCAGCATGATAATACCGGTTCAGGTACTCCCATTGGGTAAGCACGTGTTTGTTTTCCAGTTCTTGTTCAGCCCCAAGCGGAATGGCATCTTCCGTGAGAACGTCTACACCAAGATCGGTGAGCAGGCGCGGCACGCCATGATTGATGAGTGGGTCCAGGTGGTAGGGGCGACCCTGAAGCAAAATTACCAGTCGCCCGGCATTTTTTGCCTCCTCCAGCAGCTGGGCCCCATAGTGGCGCACCGTCTGCTTGAAAGTTTCCTGCGCTTTCAATGCCTGTTGGAAGGCATGTTTAAATACCCTGCCATTTACACCCAGCCCTTTCAAATATTTCCAACAGGCTTTTTCCAACAGCCTGCCATCCTTGAAGGAAATGGTCGGCTTATCCAGTGGAATCTGGTGCTTATCTTCCGGATTGATCG
>CP070639.1:1382169-1390318 GCA_020354045.1 Anaerolineales bacterium
CATCCCCAATGAACGCGGTATAATGATTTCCATGAGTACGAAAAACCGTCTCCAAACGGATATGAGAGAAGCCCTGCGCGCCGGGGACGACCAGCGCAAGAGCACTTTGCGCATGGTTCTTGCTTCCATAAAGCTAGCCGAGGTCAACAAGGGCGCTGAGCTGGATGATGGAGAGGTGCTGGCTATCGTGCAAAAAGAAGTCAAATCTCGCCAAGAGTCCATTGCCGATGCTGAGCGTGCTGCCCGTCCTGAATTAGCAGCCGAAGCCCAGTCCGAAATCGCTATCCTGGAAACTTACCTGCCCAAGCCTTTCACCGAAGCTGAGTTAGAAAACCTGGCTCGCCAAGTCATTGCAGAAGTGGGTGCCAACTCTGCACGCGAGATGGGTCTGGTGATGAAAGCGCTGGTACCCCGCCTGGAAGGCAGAGCTACCGGCAGTCAGGCCAGCCAGATTGTCCGCAGGTTGCTAGGGTAATCGGACCGTATCCAGGTTAGCCTGGATGCGCGCCGTTTCGTGTATTATGTCTGCCGCAAACGCTCAAACCACAATACGTCCCAGGCTCTATCGTTTCCTGCTCTTTTTAGTCTCTGCCGGGTTAATCCTTATCGCCCTGGTATTGCCAGAGCTGATTCCCCTTTCAGCCTCATCAATCCAAAGCGGGCAAGTCGCAAGCCAAGATGTCCTGGCTCCAAAGGATATTACCTACGAAAGTGAGGTGCTCACCGAACAGCAGCGCGAGCAAGCCGCCAGAGCGGTGTTGCCCATTTTCACCTCCCCAGATACCAGTGTTGCTCGCCAGAAGCTTGAAGATTTGCGCTCTACGCTGAACTATATCGCTGCTGTGCGGGCTGATGCGTATGCCTCAACGGAACAAAAAATCGCTGATCTGGCGGCACTTGAAAGCGTCCATCTCAGCCAGGATACAACCGATACCATCCTAGCTTTAAACGACTCCCGCTGGCAGGCTGTCCAGCAAGAAGCGATCACCGTTTTGGAGCAGGTCATGCGCAGCACAATCCGGGAAGATCGCCTGGAAGAGGCTCGTCGAAACATACCTACCCTGGTGAGCCTCTCCCTACCTGAAAGCCAGGCAGCTGTAGTAACTGAGCTGGTCACGGCATTTGTGGCTCCTAACAGTTTTTTTAGCGAAACTCTCACCGAATCCGCTCGAGAAAAGGCTCGCTTATCTGTCCAGCCAGTCACGCGCAGCTATAAGACTGGCGAAACTGTTGTCCAACGCGGTCAGATTATTTCCCAAACCACTCTGGAAGCGTTACAAAAACTGGGCCTGGTGCAATCCCAGTTCACCTGGAACAAACTTCTCAGTGCTGCTTCGTTGGTAGTCCTTAATATGAGTTTCCTGGTGTTTTACATACGCAGAAAACCCAGGCTGCGCAGAGACGCCCGTGGTTTGACGATGATCACCATTTTGTTCTTGCTTTTCCTGATCATTGCCCGCCTGGTCATCAACCGTAGCGCGGTGATCCCGTATATGTTCCCTCTGGCAGCTTACAGTCTCACCATAGCTGTGCTTTTCGGACCCGAACCAGCCCTGGTTTCTACCCTGCCGCTGGCGGTCATGGTGGGATATGGTCTGCCAAACGGCCTGGAATTGTCACTATTTCATATCATCGGCAGCTATTTTGGAGTGTTCGCGGTTGGTAACGCTCGCCGATTGACCGCTTTCTTCTGGTCAGGCATTGCGATAGCCGGCAGTGAAAGTGTCTTCGCCCTGGTGTACCACCTACCGCAACTCAACATTGACTGGTTAGTCGTATCAACCATAATCGGCTCAGCCTTCCTGAGTGGATTTGCCTCTGCCAGCCTGGCTTTACTGCTGCAATTCTTACTGGCACAATTCCTGGGTATGACAACCGCTCTGCAGTTAATGGAGATTTCCCGACCCGACCACCCCGTCTTGCAGCTTCTGCTTCGTAATGCTCCCGGCACCTACCAGCACAGCTTGCAAGTATCCAACCTGGCTGAACAGGCGGCTGAACGGATTGGTGCGGATACCCTGCTCACGCGAGTGGGTGCCCTCTATCACGATATTGGCAAGATCCAAAACCCGGCTTTTTACATTGAAAATCAAGCTCCAGGCACCCCCAACCCGCATAATGAGCTGGATCCATACTCCAGCTCCCAGATCATCCTGAAACATGTTACAGACGGACTAGAACTTGCTCATAAGAATCGTCTGCCAGTCCGCATTCAGGATTTTATCTCCGAACATCACGGCACACTGATCACCCGCTACCAGTACATCAATGCTGTAAACGCAGCCGGCGGTGATGAGAGCCAGGTCGACCAGCAGAAATTCAGCTATCCTGGTCCCCGCCCACAAAGTCGTGAGACGGCCATCCTTATGCTGGCCGATGGCAGCGAAGCACGCGTCCGGGCCGAACGGCCCAAAGACGAAACAGAGATACGTGAACTGATCAAATCCGTTATCCAAAATCGCGTTTCTGCAGGACAGCTGGATGACACCAGCCTGACCCTACACGATCTGGACGTGATTGCTGATTCTTTTGCAACTACGCTGCGAGGTATGTACCATCCCCGCATAGAATATCCAAAAATTGATAAACCAGCAGAATTCGTCCAGGATACCAGCCCCACCCGCCCAGTTATGCACAGAGCTGGATCTGACCCTGCCAGCCTGCCCAAGGCGGAATCCTGAGAGCGACCAGGGTTCGCGCATGAGCATCATCCAAATTGCTGAAACCCTACCAACCGCTGCACTCCCGGATGCGCTACAGACCCGCCTGGAAAATGCTGCCATCGTCGCACTGGTGCACACCAATACACCTGGGACTTCGGAATTGAGCATCGTGATCACTGACGACAGCCAGCTACAGGCATTAAGTCGCCAGTTTCTGGGCATTGATTCTCCCACTGATGTATTGTCCTTCCCAGCGGAGGAGAGAGACCCCGACACAGGTCGTGCTTACCTTGGGGATATCCTCATTTCCCTGCCTCGTGCCCAGGCCCAGGCAGAAGCCGCTGGTCATTCGCTGGAAGCAGAGCTATGCCTGCTGACTGTGCATGGTATACTCCACCTGATCGGCCATGACCACGCTGAGGAGGGGCAAAAAGCCATCATGTGGTCTCTCCAGGCACAAATCCTGGAAAAATTGGGGGTCTCCCCACCCCTGTTTCCAGAGAGATAAGATTTTCAAGCTATCTGTTGACACACAATTAATTATGCGCTCTTTTTTCTCATCCAGGTCAAATTCATTTCGCAACGCCTTCGCTGGGTGGTGGTTCGTCATTCGCACCCAGCGTAATGCCTGGATTCACGCCGTCGTCAGTATCCTGGTTGTGGCGGTCTCTGTCTGGCTAAAGCTTGCCCCTCGAGACTGGGCTGTGATTATCATCGCCATTGCCATGGTCTGGACGGCCGAATTTATCAACACTGCGCTGGAAGCAGTTGTGGATTTAGCCAGCCATTACGAGCAACACGAGCTGGCCAAACTTGGAAAAGATGTTGGCGCGGCCGCAGTGCTGATCGCGGCCGCCAGCTCCGTTTTGATTGGCCTGCTGATCCTTGGGCCGTCTCTTTGGGACAGGCTCTCACCATTGCTCAAATAAGATCATCACTGAAAGCAACCATTTCACTCCACTGAGGTATGCTATGCCCACACTTTCTTTTCGCTTTGGTACGGTTGGCTCACCCATTTCTACCCCCAAAAAACCAGGCGGCAGCGTAGGCGCTGCGATTCGCTCCGCTGAATTGAGTTTGTATGCCCTGGAACTGGGCTGGGTACGTTCTGTGCGCGTCAGCGAAGAAACTTGCGCCGCCATTAAGGAGACCAGCGAAGCCCAGGATGTCGCTCTGAGCGTACATGCACCCTACTTTATTAACCTAAATGCTGACGATCAGGAATGGCCCAAATCACGTCAAAGATTGATGGATGCCGCCCACTACGGCAACCTGGCTGGTGCGACAGACATCGTATTCCATCCTGGTTCCTATTTCCAACGCCCGCCCGAAGAAGTGTTGCCCACGGCTATCCAGCGCCTGCAAGGCTGTGTAGATGAATTGCGTCTCGCCAACAACCCGGTGACATTGCGACCGGAGACCATGGGTAAATCTGCCATGCTGGGTTCCTTGGAAGACACCCTGCAGATGAGCCTTGCCATCCCTGGGATACAACCCTGCCTCGATTTCGCCCACCTGCATGCCCGACCTGGTGATGGGTCCATGAATACTTATGAAGAATGGTCGCGCGTCTTGGAAACCCTGGGAAACTCGTTGGGAGAAGCCAGCCTACGCGACTTGCATGTTCACCTCTCCGGAATTGCTTATGGGGAAAAGGGTGAAAGGGAACATCTGCGAGTGGAGGAAGCCGATCTAGACCTGCGCGCAATTTTCCAGGCCCTGCATGCCTTTGGCTGCCAGGGCCGCATCCTGTGCGAAAGCCCTGTCATGGAAGATGACGCCCTGATAATGATGAACATGTGGTGGGAGATCAGCGGTGAAAGGTAAAAACATGCAGCGGATGCCTGACAACAAGCAAACACCTGCTGCGTGGGAATAACTTGCCAGCTAACGTATCTGCTTGAAATTGATAAAGATCAGGTTCTTCTCGCAGCTATCAGACGTCTCAAAATAAATCTTTTCCGACATAGCCAAACCTGCCTGGTCCAACAACTGCACCCAGAGCGTTTTGTTGGAGGCTATTGGTGTATCCCCCAGGTTAAATTCATAAAAACCAGCTGTGCCGTAGGCGTTCGCCAGGCCCGTCAGGCTCAGCAGGGATACCGGTGATCCAGCCAGCGTACCACCGATCTGCACCTGTTGACCGGAAACGGGCGCACCAGATAAGTCAAAAACCTGCCCCGCAACCCCAAACCACTTACAACCGGCATCAGGGTGAAATGCCAGACTGGAGGTGCTCACCGGTGTCCCTGGGCTGATTTCAAAAGGCATCTCACCAAATTGCGGGGTTTCTTCAGGAGTAGGCGTGAGTGTAAACAGGATAAATGGCGTTTCCGTGGGAGGGGAGGTAGGTGAAGGTGGTGGGGTTAAGGTAACGGTTGGCTCCGACGTCGGCGAAGCCGTCCAGGTCGGCTGCAGGAATCTGACCGGAGTGGAGGTAGGGGTCGGAAATGCTATCACCGCAGGCAACGTAGCGGGCGGGAAAGGATTCAAGCTGGAATAGGGGTTAAGAAAAATCGCCAGGAAGATGAGTGCAACCGCAACGACTCCCAGTAAGGTAAGCAAGGTCAGGATATTCCATATCAGGGCAGCCGTCCTACCTTTTGTCTCTCTATTATCCATATAATCAAAAGTATCCATAGCCACCTCTACCCCTATGCTTTTACGGTAAAAATATCTGGATCTCACTCTGACTGCGCTGCATCTCCAGCCAATTTTGCACAGCATGATGTTGCAGCGCCAAGCGAGTATCAGGATTCAACGGGCGCTGTTGATCGCGTTCGACCAGTTGGAGGACATGAAACCCTGCACTAGTTTCTACAATCCCGCTGTACTGTCCAGGTTCCAAACCAAAAACTGCCTCATCCAATTTTGGATCGATCAGATAACCCCTCGGGAACCAACCCAGGTCGCCTTTCGCAAGAGGGTCGTACGCCTCCGCCAGATCAGCAAAATCATCTCCGGTTTGTAACTGCTCCAGCACCTGGTTGGCTTCGGCAGAATTATATAGCAGAATCTGACGAACGTGTGCCTGCTCAACCATCTCGGGAACTTCCGCAGCGATCTGATCTCGCATCCAGGCGGCAGCAATCGCACTTGCCAGTTCTCTCCGGAAAGATTCTTTCGTATATCCGTTAGCGGCTATCCAATCCAACAAGGATTGTTCACTACCTCGCTGGCTGACAAGGCGTTGATATCGCTCCTCAAGCAAGGCATCGTCCACTATATAACCTGCCTGCCCAGCAGCCTGTGACAACAAGCGTTGGTGGATCATATCGTCAAGTACACGTCTTTCCTCACCAGTTGCCAGTTCCGTGCCAATTGCGGAACGATAACGCTCCAGTTCAGCCTGGAATTCTGACAGGGTGATCGGCTCGCCGTTAACCAACGCCGCCAAGGGAACCGGTGTAGAAGTAGACGGTATGGCAGTATGTGTATCTGCAGGTTGTGCCAGCGTTAGGGTTGGTTCTGCTGGCATCGTGGAACTGATGGCAGGATCCGAAGTCTGTCCCGCACCGCCAGCACAGCTAACGAGCAGGGTTAGCACCCAACCCAGCAACAACAAACGGCGATAAAAGCCAATCATTTCCACTTCCGAAACCACACAACACTGATTTTCCTAGGGTAAATTCGCTGTCCTGCAATGAGCCCTGGATAGATGAGCGTGAGCGTGCATATTGACGCTCACGCCCCACTACCTGGAAACATCATATGAGCTACTACCCAAGTGAACATTATACACGCTTTCCAGTAGCCTCGAATCCTTACAAATTTGCATAAATTGTGCTCACATCTTTTGTGCTCACATACCAGGTATTTATAGGCTCAATTTACATTCTATACGATCACAGAGCATCAGGCCACGCTTTTTCCCAACCCCTTGAGAAAAGAAGTTACAATTATGCCGGATCAATTACTAATCCTACAAGGGAGATTTCCATCAAGGTATGCAACGTAACATCGTCCGAGCCATCGCTCGCTTCTTTTTCAAAGTGTTCACTCGCTTAGAGGTCATCGGTGCAGAAAACATCCCATCCCAAGGAGCTTGCATCTTAGCGGTCAACCATCTGGGGCGTCTTGACCCACCCCTGGTTTTCGCACTGTTAGACCGGGAGGATGTCACCAGCCTGGTGGCTGATAAGTACTTGCGATACCCCTTCTATCGCTGGATCGTCAATGCAGTCAATGGTATCTGGATCAACCGTGAAGAAGCAGATATCAACGCCTTACGTGCCGCGCGTAATTTTCTGAAGTCCGGTGGCGTGCTAGGGATCGCGCCGGAAGGCACTCGCAGCCATACGGGGGCCTTGATCACCGCCAAGACAGGGGTAGCTTACCTGGCTGAAAAAGCTGACGTACCCATCATTCCTGTCGCCATCAGCGGAACCGAAAAAGCAGTAACCGAATTGTCCCACTTACGCCGCCCGGAATTAAGAATCCAATTTGGGAAACCCATGCAATTACCCCCTCTCGAACGCGGTGACCGCACCCATGCTTTGCAGCGCAACACGGATGAGATCATGTGCCAGATAGCAGCTATGTTGCCCGCTCGATACCGCGGTGTCTATGCTGATCACCCGCGGCTGAAAGAATTGCTGCTGAGGCAGGAGAGCCCTTGACAGATTAACTGTTTCGCAGATAATAAGGGCAACTTTTATACAAACACCTTCTAAAGGCACTGACGGAGGAAAGTAAGCCAGCGGAAACCAACAGGGAGGTCAGGGGCAGAGACTGAAACCCCGACCGGGTAGAGACTGGCCGAAGTTCCCTTCTGAGCCGCCCAGGGGAACGCATCAACCGGTGTTGAGGCACGAATTGCCCTCAAAGTAGGTTATGCCAGTAGTTTGGGACGCAACCCCAGCGTTAGCCAGGGAGCCAATCGCCCTATCCTTGCGGGCCGTTGGTGGCAGAGTGGGCTGCTGGATAGCAGCTAACAAGGGTGGTACCGCGGGATTACACTCCCGTCCCTTTACCGGGCGGGATTTTCGTTTTAACGGGTCGACGAACACTCTCCGGATCATTTGCGCCGACCCCAACATCTCCTGATGGGAGGCTGAAATGCTGTCACAATTGGATCAGATCGAAGAAGATGCCCTGGCACGCCTGCAAAGTGTGAAGGATGAGAACACCCTGGAGCAATGGCGTGTTCTCCATCTTGGGCGCAGTTCACCAATAATGAGCGTTTTCGACCGTTTAGGCGGATTGCCCAAAGAAGAGCGACCCGTGATTGGACGACGCGCCAACGAGCTCAAGCGCGCCCTGGAGGCAGCGCTGGCTGAGAAATCAGCAGCCTTGCGCGCGGATGCCTTGAGCCACTCCCTAGAAGCTGAGCGACTGGATGTAACCATGCCTGGGCGGCCACACACGCTCGGGCGGCTTCACCCAATTACACAGACTCTGCGCTCAATATACCGCATCTTTGCGGAGATGGGTTTCCAGGTTTACCTCTCCAGAGATGTGGAGACGGACGAGTTCAACTTCCAACT
>CP070639.1:1390418-1398538 GCA_020354045.1 Anaerolineales bacterium
TCGACGCGATGTATAACGGAGAAGAGAACGTGTATGTACGCGCAGCAGTTCGTTATCGAGATGGCCGTGAGGGCGTAGTAGAAACCACCATCCGGATTGAGAGCATGCAAGAGGAGGCGCTGCCCGCATGAACTGGCAACTCATCCCGCAATTTTCGGTAACAGGCTTACTGGCGGGTGGACCACTGGCTCTGACTGCACTGGGTTTGGTGTTGATTTTTAAATCCACCTATATCTTCAACTTCGCACAGGGACAGCTTTTACTGATGGGGGCTTTGCTCACCTGGTGGCTGGCTGTAGATATCGGGATACCGCTCTGGCTGGCAATCATCCTGGCAGTGTTCATGTCCGCGTTGATTGGATTTCTAATCGAGCGCCTGGCACTACGACCGATGACGGGGCAGCCTTTACTCTCGATTGTGTTAATGACCCTCGGTCTCAGCCAGGTATTGCAAGGATTAGCGCTGTTATTCTTCGGTGGTGTACAGCGCAACTTTCCGCAAATTTTCTCGACAGCCAACCCGTATAAAATCACAACGCCCTTGTACTACAATGGCAACCCGATCGTGCTGATACTCAAGCAAAACCTAGTCTGGTCGTTTGTGATTGCCATCGTGTGTGTGCTGCTGATCAGCGCATTTTTCCGCTTCACGAATGCCGGACTAGCCATGCGGGGAGCCTCCGAGGACCACGAGCTGGCACAAAGCCTGGGATTGAAAATCCACCGCATCTTTGGGCTGTCATGGGCTCTGGCGGGTGTGGTGGCTTCGATTGGAGGGGTACTTCTGGCAACCTCCAGTGGTTTGGATTTAAGCCTCTCAATCGTCGTGCTGGCGGCGTTTCCAGTGGTACTGCTGGGTGGACTGGAATCGATCCCCGGCACGATCGTCGGCGGTTTGCTGATTGGGTTATCCCAGGGGCTGGTGGCGGCTTCGAAAGTACCCATGGTTCGCAATATGGCAGAAATCATGCCTTATATCGTGCTGCTGATCGTCTTGATTATCCGTCCCGAGGGTCTGTTCGGGCAAAAGCGCATCGAAAGGGTCTAGTCATGGGTATCTTGCGTCCAGCAGGCGAGTACGACACCAGCTATGCAGCCGACATGGCGACCATCCGCCAACCCTGGCAATGGGGCTTGCTGGCGGTGTTCCTGCTGGCACTATATACGCTGCCCCTATACGCCAGCCAGAGCACAGTTTCACTGGTAAACCGGATAGGGATCACGATCATCGCTGTTCAGGGGCTGAACCTGCTGACCGGATATACAGGACAGATATCGCTTGGACAGGCAGCCTTCATGACAACCGGAGGGTATATCTCGGCGCTGTTAGTTAATAACCAGGGCTGGCCTTTCCTAGCAGCCCTGCCAGTGGCAGCCCTGGGAGCAGGTGTGATTGGTCTGATCTTTGGTCTGCCATCACTGCGCGTGAAAGGTTTCTATTTAGCAATGGCAACCCTGGCAGCCCAATTCATCATCCCCTGGTTCACTCGCAATGCCTTCCCTGAAGTGCTAAACGGCGCCCAAGGTTTAAACGTAAATGCACCAACGATCCTGGGAATGGAATTTAACAACCCGCAGCGTTACCTGTATTTGACATTATCCATACTCATCATCACGACGATCGTTGCTTATAATGTTTCCCGCTCTCGTTTGGGCAGAGCATTTGTGGCGATCCGGGATCACGACCTGGCAGCCGAGCTGCTGGGTGTCAATCCGTTTAAATACAAACTAATGGCCTTCTTCCTGGCAGCGGTATTTGCCGGCGTTGCCGGTACGTTGTCAGCTCATAACATCCGGCACTTGAATTCAGAAACCTTCAACCTGATTGATTCGGTGATGTACCTGGGCATGCTGGTGATCGGGGGATTGGGCTCCAATTTGGGACCCATCTTTGGCGCAGTTGTGGTTGAGATACTGATCGAACTAGCGACCATATTTGGACCTTTCTTTATTGAACTATTCCCATCAACAGCGGCTGGCGCGGTGCAGGCATTGCGACCTTTGTTCTTCGGCACAACCCTGATGTTATTCCTGATCTTCGAGCCGCGCGGGCTAGCTCACCGCTGGCAGCTGCTCAAAGCAGCCTGGCGCTTACGGCCATTTTCACATTGAAAGAAGGAGGCAAAGTGCAGCTCCGACTGAATGGAGGTGATGCAGACAACAAAAATTTCATATTTTGTACTTCTAATGAGCAGGAAATACAATTCAACCCGAAGACGAGATCTCTGTAGGAGGAGACTATGCGCAAAAACCTGTTTATCCTGATGACATGCCTGGTCGTCGCTTCGCTACTGCTGAGCGCCTGCCGGACCGCAGCGACAACCGCCCCTGAAACCGAGGCACCGCCACCCCCACCACCACCAACAGATACGGCTGTGCCCCCCACCGAGGCTCCCACTGAACCTCCAGCTCCGACGGATACACCTGTGCCGGTAGGACCGCCAGATCTAAGCGGCGAAACAATTACACTTTACCATTTTGGCGACCTTTCTGGACCTTACGCGGCCATCACTGCGCCCTTGATCCACGGAGCTGAGGACGCGGTCAAAGCGGTGAACGAAGCTGGCGGCATCTATGGTGCCATGTTGGCAATCCAGTTTGCAGACGATGCCGGGAACATCGATGAAGCGGTGGCAGCTTACGATCGCTTCACCAGCGAGGACGACAACCCCCTGGTGATGATCACCTATGGCTCAGGGGAAGCCGAAGCCCTGGCACAGCGTTTTGCCGAAGACAAAATCGTCAATGTGACCGCGGGCTTAAGCTCCAAAGCGTTTTATGGCGCTGGTTCTGGTTACACTTTTGGCCTGGGACCCATCTATCCAGACCAACTAGGCCTGGTGATGCAGTTCCTGGTGGATAACTGGGCTGACTATAAACCTGCGGAGGCAGGAGATGAAGTTAAGCTGGCTCACATCAGCTGGCCAACCGCATTTGGACAAGGTGCGTTGACTACTGAAAGCCGGGCGTTTCTGGCCGATCTGGGGGTCGAGATTGTGGCGGAAGAGACATATGATGTATCCCCCACTGCGGATACCACCACTGCGATACTAAATGCACAGGCAGCCGGCGCGAACGTGATCTGGACTAACACACTGGCATTTGGACCAGCTGCGGTACTCAACGGGCTGCATGCACTGGGGCTGCGCGACCAATTCGTTGTGGCAGGTGCCAACTGGACCATGGACCTGGCAACTTATGCCTTCCTGGCGGACCCCGCTTATGCAGTTGGTCTGATCGCACCAACGCCTTACTTATGGTGGACAGATGCGGATAACCCCGGCGTGCAGTACGCCGAGGAGCTCTTTGCAGCGAATGAACGCGGCGCTGGTGAGCATAACGTGGGCTACCTGCTGCTGGTGGCAGGCGTTGACCTGTCTGTCAAGGCGATAACGCACGCAATTGACACAGTGGGTTATGAAAACCTGAACGGAGAAGCAGTACAGGCAGCCTTGATCGAGATGAGCCCATTCGAGGCGTTGGAGGGTGTATTCAGAGTGGATTACTCAGGTGGTAGCCGCTCCCCACACACTTCCCAAATCCGCATGATCCAGGGCGGGCCTGATGCCTTCAATATACTGCAGGATTGGGCCGACACACCTGACCTGCGGCCAAGCGAATAAAGTAAATGGTAAACCAGAGCGATGCGGGTGTTGAAGACCCGCATCGCTCAGTGAATATATGCTAAAGCTCACCAATGTAGAAGTCATCTATAGCGATGTGGTCCAGGTCTTGAGAGGTGTCTCCCTGGAAGTCCCTGAGGGGAGCATTGTGGCACTTTTGGGAGCCAACGGTGCTGGCAAGACCACCACGTTGAAAGCCATCTCCGGATTACTGCGCACCCACGAAGGCAAGGTAACACGCGGCGGGATTGAATATCACGAGCGGCGCATCGAGGGACTGACGCCGGATGAGATCGTTTCCCGAGGCATTATCCAGGTGCTGGAAGGCCGGCGGTTATTCCAGCACCTGACCGTCGAGGAGAATCTCTTGCTAGGTAGTGTCGGGAGAGGGCGCTCATCAGGGAAGGGATCGGTTACAGACGACCTGGAGCAGGTATATACCTACTTCCCCCGGTTAAAAGACCTGCAGCGGCGTCTAAGCGGGTACTTATCGGGAGGGGAACAACAGATGCTCGTGATTGGCCGGGCATTGATGGGTAGACCGAACCTGATGCTGCTGGATGAACCTTCCCTAGGCCTGGCACCGATCCTGGTCGAGGAAATCTTCGAAGTGATTGGAAAAATTAGCGCGGAAGAAAACAGCTCAATTCTGCTGGTGGAACAGAACGCGCGGGTGGCCCTAAATACCGCAGAATATGCGTATGTGATGGAAAATGGGCGCGTGGTGCTGGACGGTCCTGCTCACCAGTTAATCGATAATGAAGATATCAAGGAGTTCTACCTGGGTCTGACCCAGGTGGGCGAGCGTAAAAGCTACCGCGATGTCAAGCATTACAAGAGGCGCAAGCGTTGGTTGGGTTAAGGAGCAGAAAAGGAGCCAGCTATGAGTGATGAATTATTCACCCGCATCCTACCTGTACTACAACATGCCTATGAAAACGCCCCAGCCGTGCAGGCGATCTTCGAGAAAGCCGGGCTAAGGCCGCAAGACCTACACTCGCTATCTGACATTGAAAAACTACCAATCACCAGCAAAGACCGCCTGGTACAAATGCAAGCGGAAAAGCCCCCTTTTGGCGGCTTTCTGGCTGTCCCAGCAGAGAAGCTGCAGCATGTGTTCTTCTCCCCAGGACCAATCTACGAGCCACATGCTGAAGAGAGCGCTTTGCTGGATACAATTTACGAAATCTTCAGGGTAGCCGAAATCGGCCCTGGAGATATTGCCCTGAACGCTTTCAGCTACCATTTGATCCCCTCTGGAATTGGCCTGGATGAATGCCTGCGCAAGGTGGGAGCCATGGTGATCCCGGTTGGCGTTGGCAACACAGACCTGCAGGTCAAGATGATGTTCGATCTGAGAGCCACGGTGTACTTAGGCACGCCTTCCTGGCTGATGGCGCTGATCAAGAGAGCTGAAGAACTGGGTTTTAACTTCCGGGAGCAATTCAGCCTGCGCAAGGCAGTGGTTTCAGCTGAGCCGCTCCCTCCTGGGCTGCGACAAACGCTGGTTGAGCAATACGGTCTGAAAGTTACCAACGCCTACGGCACGGCGGAACTGGGCTTCCTGGCGTACAACCAGGAGGGAGGGCTGGCGATGCGGCTGTTGGAAAGCAGCCTGGTGCAGGTCGCAAACCCGGAGACAGGACAATCCGTGCCAGCGGGTGAGAGCGGCGAGGTAGTGGTGACCTCTTTAAACACTACGTTCCCATTGGTGCGGCTAGGCACCGGGGACCTGGCAGTCAATGTGGATCCTAAACCAGGTGAAAGCCGCCAGGGAGAGCGCGCCATCATACTGGTGGGACGGGTGGGCGAGGCGGTCAAGGTGCGCGGCATGTTCATCCACCCTAACCAACTACGCTTTGCCATCGCCCAAGTGGGCGGTGTGAGTGCTTACCAGGCAGTGGTAAACCGGCCAGAGCACCGCGATGTGCTTACTTTGCGGGTGGAGCCCGCTGAACCAGCTGCGGATACCCAAACGCTCTCCGAAGCATTGAGCACAGCGATACGGTCTGCCTGCCGCGTGAGCGTAGACCATTTTGTCTACCTGGAAGCAGGTCAGATCAACGCTGAAACCCCGGTTATCCAAGATGAGAGAACCTGGGAGTAAGCACTTTGCTCCAAAGCGTTGCCGCCTACAGCAATTATTTTGAAGGTGTCCGACGACGCACCCTGAACTACATACACGCCATCCCGCCCGAAGGAATTGGATGGGCGCCCAAACCAGGGGAATTTAACTGTGGGGAACTAATCCGACATTTTGGCGCAGCAGAAAAGATGTTCACGCGGGTAGCCACAGAAGGGATATGGAGCTACCCAGGGCATAGCTCCACTGGTCAAGAGAGTCTCGAGGCAGCAATAGCAAGCCTGGAAGAAGACCATCTGGAAGCACTCAAACGGCTGGGCAGTATAAGCGACGAGGATCTATTTAAATCCCAGCCTTCGATTAACGGACCGCCCATCAAGGTCTGGCGCTGGCTGATGGCCCTGGTCGAACACGAAATCCACCACCGCAGCCAGCTGGCTGTATACCTGACAATGATGGGCGTGGAAGCACCGCATATATTTGGGCTGGGTGTGGAGGAGATTATCGCCAGAACAACCGGCTGAACCTACAAACATACCCCGGACAGAGCCCGGGGTATGCCATATTGTTCGTATGTAGTCTATCAGGCTGCCAGGCAGCCTGATAGACATTTATTGAATCACTTACGGTGCATCTACACGTACAATAGTCGGGTTGGGCATACCAGCCGCGCCACTGTAAACAACTGAGCCAAGGTATTTGGTGCCGGAAGCGAGACCACTGAAGGTGAGGTCGATCGCACCGGAAGCACCAAGAGTGGCAGTTGCTGGAGCGGTGACTGTCATGTTGCCTGCAGCTGTGCTTCCAAGATACCAGGCGTGCAAAGCGAAGGGCGAGGAACCACCACCTGCAACGCCCCAACCATGGACATAGACCGTGAGAGCAATTGGTGAAGCCGTGGGGCTAGCAAAGGTGAAGTTCACTTCTTCAGCTGAAGTACCACCACCACTGGAACCTACCAGCGAACTGCCCTGGTAAACATACAGGTCCAGATCCGTACCGGGGGTGACATCGGCATCAAAGAGCGAGAAGCGAGTATAGGTGGTACCAGCTGGAATGGTGACAGGGATGGCAACCGTGCCGGTTGGATCGGCGGCAGAAAAGGTCTGATCCGGGTCCTGAGCCACTGTGCCAGGGGTCACATTCGCTGGCACAAGACCACGAGCGGCGGCTGAAAACGGACCGGTATAACCAAAGGTGACGCTGTAGCTGCCGGAAACCTGAGCCGGAGCGGCAAGCGCCACAGGGCGCAGCACCACTGGCATGCGAACAACATGACCCTTGTCACCCGTCCAGGTGATTTGACCACCGGTGTAGCTGTTGAGCGGGGCGGTCGTGCGGGTGAAGGTAACAGCAAAGGACTGGGAAGCACCCGGATTGACGGTGAAGGAGCTTGCGCTAGGCGTGACCGTGAAGCCAGCCAGGCCAGTGTAAGAGAAAGCGTAGGTCTCTTTCCCACCGACGTTGGTAGCCGTGCGGGCAACAGTCTGGGAGCCGGCCAGATCGCCAATGGCAATGGAGGCCATATTCAAGTTGCTCGGATCGATAGGTGTGAAAGCTGAGCAGAACGAGCCAGGTTGGGTTCCGCAGATGAAGTTCAACCAATCATTGAAGCGAGAGTCGAAGACCAGGCCTGGGTCCCCCGCGGAATTCGGGCGGACGTGCCCGGCACCCTGGCGGAAGATCACCAGCGGGTTGGTATTGGGCCCATCAAGGACATCGTTGGCGGTGGTCATGAGGGCAGACTTAATCATCATCGGCGACCAGGAAGGATACTTGCTCTTAAGCAAAGCCGCAAAACCAGCAACGTGCGGGCTGGACATGGAGGTGCCACTGTACAGGTCAAAGTCACGACCCGCATTGCCAGGAGGCGCCACGGCAGCGAGAATGTCCTGACCAGGAGCGATGACATCTGGCTTGAGCAGGTCACCGCCACCAGCCAGCAGCGGACCGCGGGAGGAGAAGGAGGCGGTGAATGGGGCGGGCACGTTATATAAAACGGAAGCCTGCGCAATGGAAGCAGTTGGACCAGCAGTGGCGGCATAGGCTTTGATCGCCAAACCGTTGGCATTGGTAACATGCACGCTGGGGACAAAGTGGAAATCGGCGTTCAATGATGAGTCGGGGCTGTTATACATAACCATGCCTACACCGCCAGCCTCTAGAACCGCTCGGGACTTATCCACGCGAGCAATCACACCACGTTTACAGATAACAATCGTACCGGATACCACAGCGGGATCGAGTGTACCAGGGTAACACAATTCAACCTGGTTGGGATCGGCACCCGCAAGGCCAGCATTCACAGAATCAACAAGTGGTGCAGGACCGACAGCGGTTGCCACAGATGCCCCAAAGTAGGTAGCACCATTGCCAAGGGTCACAGAGCCTTCCCCATTGCGGTTGTGCGTGCC
>CP070639.1:1398638-1406404 GCA_020354045.1 Anaerolineales bacterium
TGTCGGAGTATTTTATTGACCGTTATATGCTGACGTGAAACGCTTCATACCCCTGCTGATCTTGCTTCTTGCCGCAATTCTCCTGGCGGTGCTGCCGCTCGGCCCACCCTCACCGCAACTGCCCGAGATTGAAGCAAAAGATGGAAGCCAGATAGCATATCTACGCCAACTCGAGCTTGGGCTCCAGTTCGAAATGCGGGGTAAATATGAACTGGCCCAATCTGCTTACGAGCAAGCAGCCTTAGCAGAACAGGAGGAGATCGCCAAGGCTGCCTTGAATGGTATACGGCGAAGCCTGACTTACCAGCGAAATACCGTATTGGGTTTGCAGGCTCAGCTGCGCCTCATCGCTAAAAGCCTGCTAGAGAATTTACTCCCGTTGCTGCTCGTGCTGGCACTGGTGTATGGATTCTGGCAAGTGCTCTCCAGACCCCTGACACGACCCGGTTACCTGATCTTACCGTTTGAGGACCATACCACAGGCAAACTGGGGGCTGGTTTACCCTCGCTGCTGAATTTCTTTATCAGAGAGGCCACCTTCGCCCATGTACAAAAACAAAGCCAGCTGCTGGGGCTGGCAACGCTTGAATTCCCGCTGGTGAGCACCCTGAGTGATACCCAGGATACCCTGGCAGAGGCCTTTACCTCGATTGAGTCACTCAACCTGGGTGGCATCGATCTGCCATTCGGTAAGTTAATCGCTGCTATCCGGCAGCGGCTCAATTTGCGTCAGTTTACGCTGACCGGTGCATTGCACCAGCATGGAGATACCATCAGGCTATACGCAGAGCTGCGTGAGACCGCCACACAGATAATCTTGCAGAGCTGGCAGCTTTACAGCCAACGTGGGGAGATTCCTGAACAAACGGAGGCAGTGGTGGAAGAGTTAGCTTACCGCTTCCTGCACCAGGTTATCAGCGCCTCTCAAGAACCATCCCAAAAAGTGACGATCGAATCCCAGAGCTGGCGCAGCCTGAGGTATTTTACGCAGGGCTTGCTGCTCCTACAGAGAGATCCCACGCCCGGTCTGATTGAAGACCTAAACAAGGCGCGCACACTTTTCAGCCAGGCTGTAGAGGTAGACCCAGGCTTCACCACCGCCGAGTATGCCCTGGGGATTACCTGCACCCGTCTGGGGCTGTTCAGCCAGGCACGCTCAGCTTTCCAGGAGGTGATCGAGCGCGACGAGCAATTTGTCACCGAAGCGACATACAACATGGGACTGGCATACTACTACGAGTTCAGGCCCTGGGCATACGAAAGAGCCAGTGAATGCTTCCAGGATGTGCTAAGCAGGCTATTTGTCACTGGAAAAGCGAGCGAATCTCAAAAAGTTGATCAAGCGCACATGTTATTAGAAGCATTATCCTATGCTGGACTGGCAAACATAGCCGCTCAATACATTGGGGAAGAGCTGGAGAACCGACCGGCCACCACTGATGAGCCGCCAAACGGTGAAAGCAGGCCAATGAGCAACCAGGAGCTGATGCACAGCGTGCAACTGAATTATCAAGCTGCCCAACAAATCATCCAGACGCTCAACCAGGGTCCGCAAACCCGCATTGTACGGGCATTATTGGAAAATGCCCTTGGAATTGCCAACTACTATGCTGGGCAGCCCCAAAAGGCGCGCAACCACTTGAAAGCTGCGACACGCTACTATCCTGAGAATCCGGTGGCATATGGTTACATCGCGCTGAGCTTGCTGGATGACAAAATCAGCGGAGCGGCCCACGAATGGTTGGAAAGAGCTCTCGAGTGGAACCCTGCGCCTCAATATCAAGAGTACCTGTATTACAAGTTCGGTCGCTATTATCAAAGGAATGGTGAGCTCCGCAAAGCCAATGAAAGTTACTTTAAAGCCCCCAACCTGCACCGGGCCGTCAATTATGCGGGTGAAGTGTTGCTAGAGCTTGAAGACCCCGAAGATGCTGTAGAAATGTTCCGGAAAGCCACGCAGGCCAACAGCAAAGTAGGAAATTATTGGATGAATCTGGCTGGCGGCTTACTGCATGCCTACCCAGAGGAGGAGGAGGCTATCAATGAAGCCGTGGTGGCTGCCACGCGCGCCACCCAGTTAAACTCAAACGACTGGCAGGCTCAAGACATGCTGGGACAAGCTTATCTGGCAAACGGGGTGCTGGATCGAGCTCTCAGAGCGTTCCAGGATTCGATTAACTTGAACGACAAGATAGTTCAGAACCGCTTCCATCTGGCATTCGTGCATCACAAGCGCGGCAGCCCAGCCAGGGCAATTCAGGAGATCGATATAGCGTTTGCCACCCCCGATCCTAACCCTACCTGGCGGCAGCGAGCTGCTGCGCTGAAACAACAACTCGTTTCTCAGGGTACAGACTCTATCCCCACGGAACCAGAATCCGCCTGATAAAATCTAATCTAAAGCATGGAAAGTGGACATTTCCGTGCTCGTCCGCCACGATATATCAAAGTCAGCCAACTATGGCAGCAACACAGGGTTAACAGGCTGCCATAGTGCGCCACCATCGCTGGTACGCAGCAGCGCGAGCATATTGCCCTGACGAGTGTTCACCCAACCGTCAGACGGGTCGGTAAAACTGAATTCCCCGATCCAATCTACCTGGGCAAGCTTAACCCAGTTTGAGCCACCATCCTGAGTCTGGAAGATATGGGTCCAAACCGCAGGGGGATCACCCTGAGCCCAGTCTTCATCCTGGACGAACAGCCAAGCGTGTTGAGCATCGATGAACTGCAAACTGTAGTCCCGGCGATAGTTTCTCAACGGGGCGGACTGAACGGTCTCATCGGGTAGAGGCTGGCTTTGCCAATTCACGCCTGCATCATCGCTGGTATACAAATATGGTATCGGGATGGGCGCAGGGCGATTTGGATCGAAACATGACACCACCAGAGCTACACTAAGCCCACCCAGAGCAGAAGGCGAGCCAGAACCGCAAACCGCACGAGCGAACATGTGTGGTTCTGCAGGCGGAAGCTCTTGTGACTCCCAAGTGCGACCCCCATCATGGGTGACGTGCACCATCGGCATGGTATAGGGACCACCGCCATAGGGCACGAACCCATTCAGGGAATCCAGAAAGAGCATCCCCGCGCGACAGCAGGTATGCAGCCGGTCAGCATTTCCAGTGAATGGATCAACAAGTACTTCCCAATGCACACCGGCATCCTGGGTATGGAATATTGAGACTGGTGCATTGCCAGCGCCTGGGCTGTGGGCCAGCATCAGCCAGCCATTTTGAGGATCGCTAAAATACAGCGCTTCAAAGGCGTAATCGGGGATGTTCGGATTAGTTGGTGGAGTAAATCCTGGTATCCAGCTGGCACCCCCATCACTGGTATGCCAAACTGATGAAGGTCCTAAAGCAGCTGGGGCTTCTGATGGATAATAGGTCACCCAGGCATGCTGTGCATCCAGGAAAAATGCGTGGGCCTGAAAGCCATTCGGGGCCGCTTCAGCCTGAGGTGGACCCGTGTACTCCCAGGAAAAACCACCATCTCGTGTGCGGAAAATTTGGCTGGTAGCCTCAGAGGCGTCCCCGACCGACCAACCTACCCCTCCACTGAACATGCGCAGGTGGCCAAAAGCCGGCGCAGGCTCACCTGAAGGAGTAGCTGGCAGAGAAGGGGTCGATGGCTGGTGGGTGGGTGTAGCGATAGGCGCAACAGTTGGTAACGCGACCGTACCTGTTTCCTGGGGAGCAAGGTCAGCGGTTGGGCCCACCCCAGGAAACAGCATGCAAGCAGGGATCAGGATCAGCCCAATGAGAAGGAGCGCATATTTACGCATGGCAAGATGCCCTTATACCTTTCCGAAGATGAGATGAAATGCAGACTACAATTGGCTAGCCCAAATTTTGTTGAGCCAGGGCACTATTTTGCGAAGATGGGGGATATAACCGCTGGTCTCATAGTGGGGCAAACCTTCCAGGGCGACAAATTCCACTGGCATGCCGCCTTTTTGCAGCTCATTGACGACAATCTCAGTGGGCAAGAAGGGCATAACATTATCTATTTTGCTGTGGATAACATAAAGTGGGATGCCCCAGGCAATCCGAGCAGTGTCCACCTGAGGCATACCAGCCACGGGTACAGCTGCGCTGAACACTTCCTGATGGCGCCCTGCCAAGTACCAGGTCCCTGCCCCGCCCAGGCTGTAACCGGTGAGGGTGACACGGTCAGGATCAATATTGAATTGAGCTCCCAAATAGTCAACTAGCGCCAGCACCTCACTCTCGCTATCTGGGTTTGTCCAAACACCATGCTGGCAATCCGGAGCTACGATCAACGCACCCAGCTCCTGCAAGGCAGGCTCCACCAGCCCTTCCAGGAAAGGCTGGCTGTAAAAGGGGGTGACCACGCCGCCCCAATGCAACGCAACCACTAAAGGTACGGGCTTTTCTGCATCATATCCGACAGGGATACTCAGCGTGTAACGTTGAGCGCGTGCCTGGAAGAGACAGGTATGAATGCCGGGTTGCAATTGTTCTTTCATTCACTCTTCTCCATGAAAGCGCGCCACATTCCCCAACCGGTTTATGCAGCTGCCGCCTGACGTTCAAGAAATCCCTCAGCCGATGCCAGCATCCGAGATCTCCAGCAAGTCTTCCAGAAACTCTGTCAAAACAGCAGGCTGGTTCGCGAGTGTGTCAAAATCAAGCTCACCGTCAGCCATGAGAGCCTGCACAAGATCCCGGCGGGTTGTCAGTTTGTCGATCTCGGCTTTGACCTGGCGGCTTGGCCTCGGTTGATTTTCTAAGGCAGAGATTTTCTCTGCGTAATGCGTTGCAAGCACTTGCAGGGTATGGGTTACGGTCCACTCACCCAGGTAGCGCTGGATTTCGAACTGGTCTTCATCAAAGAACTGGTCAGCGGTGGAGGGGTGAGGAAAATTGAGTCTGTTCTTTTCCCAGTAGTTCAGAATAGAGGCAGGATCCTGACGTGTGACCGCTGGCTTGAAATAAAATAACCAGCCTTGTTCTGCCGGGCGCTCAACTCCGCCATCTATTTGAGATGGATAGTAGATTTTTCCTACTGCAAAGTGCCTGGCGCTCGGCTCGGTCTCTTTCTTTTCACGATCGTATTTGGCTGGCTTGAGACCCTGGACATTGATTTTGACCTCGATACCAAAGTCCATCTTCACCTGGCGCAGCACCTGGAACAAAGAGTCACAACGCCCTTCGGGATCCTGCCCACCGTCCCCTACGATAATGTACTTGCATCTACGTTGGAACAAGGGATACAGTCCATTATTGTCACCACAATGCTCCCCATCGGTCAGGTTCACCATGGCTCTACGCTCGCTGATCTGGGCGCTGGCTTCATCCCAGAGATATGCGGGCCAGAACGGCTTTTCAACCCGCTGGTGAGGCTTAGGATCCTGGGCTAATTTCTGTTCCGCATATTCTGCCGGGTTTGTCATCCATAATCCCAGCCGGATATTCAATAAGGTGGTCATGAAGGCCTGGGCGAAGAAAGTATGGTAACCCAGGCCTGAGGAGACCGCGGCACCTGATAACGCAATGGCACGAGCGTATTGGGTGCTGCCACCGCGATAGGCTCTCATATTATCTACATACCCGGTTATCTCCGAGCCACAGTAATACTTTGAGAAGATGAAGGATTGCGACTTGCGGTCTTTCAGCCTGAGATGACTGCTACCGGGCAGGTTTAAGGTCGTCTGCACGAGGTGATAAGGCGCGGAGCAGTCGCGTGGCGTAATCCAAGATAGCCGTTCATCCCGGTCATCGCGCACGGTAATGATAGCCCCGTCGCCTTTTGCCTGCCCTGGTTCTTTTTCTACCTGAGTCATTAGAAAAACATCTGCCATGCGGTCGCGGAAGAAGTAATGCGGTGTCAGATAGTTGAAGTCGACCAGCCAACCACTGACGCCCAGCAGCGCGGTCGCGATACCCGCCAGGAGAAGCGCCTGGTAGGCGTTCTGCCCGTGCAACAAAGCCTGGAAGATAAACACAAGAGATAAAACCAAAAGCAAAACTAGCAAGCCCAAGGCGTAATTACGCAGCCGCTCAGGCAAAGTGAGAATTCTCGCAAGCAAATTTCCAGCCGGGCTGTCTTGACGGCGATTGGCAGCTGCCAGCAGAGAAGCCCAGAGCGACGATATGAGAGCGGTCGCCAGCGGAATGGTGGTGGTCGAGCCAGCCTCCTGTACCTTCTGGAAATAATGCGGCAAGGTGAAGGCTACGAACAACAGAGAGGCGAGCAGCCCATATAACGCCAGACCTTGCAGGGACCAAAAAATGGAACGGTAGCCAGCCCCAGCCCAGAAGCTCTGGGAGAAGGTTTTGTCTTCCTTCTTTGGCTCAGTCGAAGCGGGCTCACCTGCACCAGCTTGAGGCGACGCCTGCTCGTCCAAGGCGCGCACACTATCCCGGTACTCCTGGTCCGGGCTTAAGATCCAGTCATAATAGCTCCTGGTCAGTGAAGAGAGCCTGTCTTCATAGCGGATGCCATCCTGAGCGATCACAACCTTATACGAAAGCTGCAGCAATCGATACAAAGCCAGTCCAAGCAATGCCCCTAAGAGAAAGACAGCTGGCAGCCAGACCCAGAAAAGAGCCTGCTCCGCACCCGTTTGATCAAAGCTACGCATACGCAACCAGGCTAACCATAATGACACACCCCACAAGTTCAACCAGGCTACCGTCTGGAGAACCAGGTTATCAAAACGTTCCGTCTCATCCAAGCCCTGTGAAACCCAGCGGAAATCCTGGAACTGGCTCGCTACCAGCCGGATTGCACCCAAGAAGAAAATCAGCATGAGCAGCAGCCAGCTATAGTAAAAAATCACCTGGGGAGCATTGATCAGGCTGGAAAATGAGTAGTGGCTGAGCCACACCCAGGCGGTCAGAAGCGATAGCACCAGAAAGACAAGCAGGGCTAAATTCCGGAGGTTGACAATTTTGAGGTAACCCAGCGTAGTGACACCAGCTTGCTTAGATTTCCAGGGACGCAGCTTCTTTTTCTGGGTGGGGTCCTCCAAATAAAAGCCGGTCAGCCCCAGGCCAGTCGCGATGGCGAGGGCAAATCCAAGCAACAGCGTAAGCGCATATTCCCGGATTGGATAGCGGTCCAAGGCAAATGCAGGCGGGTCTTGTAATTGTCCCGATTGGTAAAAACCAAACATCCGGTAGAGCAGCTCTCCCGTATCTGTCACCTGGGCCATCTCACCAGACTCCCCCGCTTTTTCGACAGTTGGCCAAACGAGTGGGTCCTGGATGGGGATCAGCGCGCTGGTAAATCCCTGCACCAAAGCCGACAAGGCAAACAGGGTCACCAGAAAGACAAAGAGGGTGTAGCTCATCCTGATGAGCACCGCGCCAATACCACGCATAAAATCCCGCGTCAGCCAACCCATGCGCGGGATGAGGTAATTGCCTTTATTGCGCAAGTAAAGCAGCTGAGAATTGGTGCCTTTTGCCAAAGGCGGCCCGATTTTCAGCTTCTTTTCCTCTGCAGTGGCCTCACGCGTATGCGCAGCACCCTGTGAGTCGAAAACTTTGAGGCCCGGGTTGAGCGGGAAATAATCCCACTGGGTGTTGAAATGGTAATATTCGCGCCTGCCCTTCTCATCCTTCTGATCAAAAGAAAGCAAGGTCGTCAGGCAGCCAGCAGTAAAGCCGCCACCGGAAACGCTGCTCAGGTAATCCACCCAGGGCAGCGCGTTGTACTGCGCTAAGCCTTGAACCAGCCCAAAATTAAAAGAGGCTGAGCGAATGCCACCACCAGAGAAGGCCATACCAACGGTA
>CP070639.1:1406504-1414250 GCA_020354045.1 Anaerolineales bacterium
ATCCGCTTCCTGGCAATTGGAGCGCTGCTGGCGGCGGTACTGGCGATCTACTTCATGTTTAGTGCCGTGAATGCAAATCAAGGTCTTGAGGTAAGCAACAAACAACTCGCTCTCTCTAATCTCACTCAGGTGGCTGCAGTAGCCACCAGCCAGGCTAACGCCCAGGCAGCCGAGGCTGCCCAGAAGGATGCGCAGGCTGCTTATCTCGAAGCTGTCGACCAGCGCTCCACTGCCGTAGCTGCCCAGGCAACTGCTCAAGCTGCTTTTCAGGAAGCCGTCGACCAACGCACCATCGCGGAGGCAGCAAAGGTTACCGCCCAGGCGAACTATGAAGAGGCTCAAAGGCAATCTGAGATCGCGCTTTCACGCCAGCTTGCAGTACAGGCCCAAGGTTACCAGAGGAACCAGCCTGACCTGGCAGCACTGCTCGCCATCGAGGCTTACCGCTCAGCCGATACTTTCGAGGCTCGAGATGCGCTGCTCACCAACCTGCAACAAAAAGTGGCTGGCACCCTGCAGGAACTGGCTCCACCTATCCCTGCAGACAGGAATGACATTTCGGCCGTCTCCCTCAGCTCGGATGGACAGCACCTGGCTTACGGCACCACAGGGGGAGTCATCGTGATCTGGAATTATCGCGATCAGCAGGTAAGCTTCAAAAAAGATTCGGACGAGGCCGGTCGGATCATTACACTGGACTGGAATCCAGACGGCCAGAGGCTGGCATACGCAGCTGGTGATGGGCGGATTTATATGCTGAAATTACCTTCCAGCACTGAGCAAGCCGGGCTTTCCAGCCCTGAAGAGCTGTTCCCCGGTCGCCAGCGTGTGCCCATCTGGCGCATACCGGACCTGTCTTACAGCCCTGATGGTAACCGACTGGCGTTTGGAGCAGGCACCGACGTGGTTGTATTGGATACCTCCAGACAAACCGAAAGCCGGTACACATTCGGAGCCACTATCGAGAGTGTGGATTGGTCACCCGATGGTATCTGGTTGGCATTAGGTTTAGCGGATAATACAGTGCGTGTGCTCAAGGCAGTCACGCTGGAAACTTCTTTCCTCTACCGGGCTGGGCCGACCATCACCCGTAGCAAAGCTTTCTCCCCCTGGCAGCGCCAGATGAGCGTGGCCTGGTCACCCATCAACTCAGACTCTCCCCTGCTGGCTATGGCAGGTCAGCCGGGCAAGATTGTCGTGCTGGATGTTTCTCAGGGTAAGCTCGTAGCTGAAGAGGATACCAAGCAGGAAATCTACAGCCTGGCTTTCGCCAGCGATGGGGGTGTGATCGCCACAGGCGGCATCGATTCGCTCGTCAAGCTGTGGCGGGTGCCTGACCTGGAACCCATAGACGAGATCAGCAAGCACAACCGCATGGTGGTTGACCTGGACTTCAGTCCCATCCTCGGGAACGCACTTGTGGCCTCAGCCAGCTACGATAATTCGGCGGGATTATTCCAGCTTGCCCAACCTTCTCCCCTGGCTGAGGAGCTGAGCAAGGAGTCTGGCAGCATCATCGGGTTGAGCATCTCTCCGGACGGATCCCCACAGACAGTCGTTCTAGATTCAAAAAGCAACGGGATAGGATCCTACGCCCTCAAAGAGGAGCCAATCAGTTATGCTTTGAACAATTCAGGCGCTTTACTAGCTTTGGGTTTTGCTGATGGCAGAATCGAGATATTGGACCTTGATACCGGGACCCCTGCAAGCACCTTCCAGGCGGTACCCAATCCGGTACTGGCCCTGGCGTGGAATCCAGACGAGCGCACTATAGCACTCAGTTACTGCACTGAGCAGAGTCAAAATTTTGCCCAGCAGACCTTGTGCGACCAAAACGAGATCGGCTTTCTGGATATTCAGAGCGGTGTGGTGACAAATATGCCGCAAGTTTATGACAATTACCTGCGCACCCTGGCCTACGCCCCACAAGCTGGTTTATTAGCCTCAGGGAGTGATGACCGTTCTATTCAGATATGGGACCCAGTCTCAGGTTCACGTGCAGGAGTCTCTCTAGTTAGTCACCAGGCAGGTATCACCAGCCTGGTCTTCAGCCCCGATGGGCGCTTGCTAGCCTCAGGGGGTTCAGACCAGACTTTAATCTTGTGGGACACCCAGGCCAATGCACCCATTGGAGAGCCCTTGACTGGCTTTAGCGACAAAATTACCAGCCTGGCCTTTTCACCAGATGGATTAGCCTTGTATACCGGGCTCAGTGACGGAACACTACTGCGTTGGGATTTTGACCCCAACTCCTGGGTGGCGCGCAACTGCGCTCTAGCCGGTGAAGGTCGCTACTTAAGCGAAGCCGAGTGGGCCCAATTTTTACCATCTATGAATTACAACCCATCCTGCACTCAAAGCCCCTGAACGGATATAATGTATAAAATCCACTGATCTGTATCTAGAGGAAATCGAGAAACCAGCACTATGAATGAATACGCCGATCTAGAAATCAGCCTGCACCGCCACGATGCCAGTTCGTACGCAGTCGAATTCCGCTTCAGCCTGCCAGATAGCGACGCCGATATCCGCCTGGGTGTGGGCAAGCCCGCTCTGGCTCAATTCGACCTGGAAGCCCTTAATGCCCAGGTGCATGATCCAGCCGGTTACGGTCAAGCCCTCAGCCAGAGCCTGTTCGCCGATCCCGCGATCTTAACCGTCTTTGGTCAGGCGCGCGCCAGTGCCCAATCACAGGACGTGCCCATCCGGCTGCGCCTGCTGGTGGGACCTTCAGCCCCCGAACTACATCGTTTGCACTGGGAGACCCTGCGCGACCCACAGGACAATTCCCCGCTGTTCACCGGCGAGAACCTGCTCTTTTCCCGTTATCTATCCAGCCTGGACTGGCGCCCAGTAAAATTGCGTCCCAAGGCTGACCTGCACGCCCTGATCGCCGTGGCAAACCCCTCAAACCTGGCAGAATATGATCTGGCTCCCGTTGATGTGGCTGGCGAGGTAGCGCGCTCCCAGGCCAGCCTGGGATCCATCAGTGCCACTGTTTTGCCCGAGGCGGGCACAGACCAGCATACTACCCTGAGCGAGCTGACGGCGCGCTTGCGCGAGGGGGTCGATATCCTGTACCTGGTGTGCCATGGCGCCTTCGTGCGTGACGAAAGCTGGCTGTGGCTGGAAGACGCGGAGGGCAAGGTAGCGCGCACCTCGGGTACCGACCTGGTCACCCGCTTGAGAGAGCTGGATAAACGCCCACGCCTGATCGTGCTGGCATCCTGCCAGAGTGCTGGCACCAGCGCCGGCGATGCCCTGGCAGCCCTGGGCCCGCGCCTGGCGGAAGCAGGCATTCCGGCGGTGATTGCCATGCAGGGCAATATCACCATGGACACGGTGGCTGATTTCATGCCCACTTTCTTTGAAGAGTTGCAGCATGATGGTCAAATTGACCGGGCCCTATCAGTAGCACGCGGCGAGGTGCGCGAACGCTCTGATTACTGGATGCCAGCGCTGTTCATGCGCTTGAGAAGCGGGCGCATCTGGTACGTGCCAGGTTTTGGAGATGAGCGCGCCGGGTTCCAGAAATGGCCCTCGCTGCTACGCAGCATCCGCCGCGGCCAGTGCACTCCCATCCTGGGTCCTGGCTTGCTGGAGCCGGTGATTGGCTCTTTAAAAGACGTCGCCCAACGTTGGGCGGAAACATACCATTACCCCATGGCTCCCCACGAGCGCGAATCGTTACCGCAGGTATCCCAATATCTGGCTATCAACCAGGATCGAGGGTTCCCATACGATGAGCTTGGCGAATACCTGCGCGAGGAGCTCAAGCGGCGTTATAAAGAGGACATCCCTGAAAAGCTGTTGAGCAATTACGCCTCGCTCGATGAACTGCTTGAGACGATCGGGGCCAAGCGCCGTGAACGCGAACCCAATGAAGCCTACAAAGCCCTGGCGCAACTGCCTCTGCCAATCTTTATTACGACTACGCCAGATAACCTGTTAACCGCGGCCTTGAAAGAGGCCGGGAAAGACCCTCAGGTCGTTTTATGCCCCTGGAACGATTACGTGGAACAGGCCGAGTCGATCTACGACCAGGAACCCGATTACTTCCCTACCCCAGAACGCCCTTTGATTTATTACCTGTTTGGGGAGCTCAATGAGCCTGACTCGGTCGTGCTGACCGAGGACGATTACTTTGATTTCCTGATTGGCGTAACGGGCAATAAGGATCTCATTCCACCTGGCGTGCGCCGGGCGCTGACCGATACCGCCCTGCTCTTCCTGGGTTTCCAGATGGATGAATGGAATTTCCGAATCTTGTTCCGCAGCATCCTCTCCTTACAAGGCGGTGGTCGCCGCGACCGCTACGCCCATATCGCCGCCCAGATCGAACCAGAGGAAGGCCGCTTGCTGGAGCCAGCGCGCGCCCGCCGCTACCTGGAGAATTATTTCTCCAAAGGTGCGGATATCAGCATTTACTGGGGCAGCTCCGATGACTTTCTGAAAGAGCTGGTAGAGCAAATTGCTGAACGTGCCCGCTGAAACGTGACTTAAAAACTGATTCACATACAACTATTATGCGTATCCTATGAATGCTACCAACCAACGACCCAACCCTTATGTCGGACCACGTGCCTTCCGCGTCGGCGAAACGCTTTACGGTCGCAACCGTGAGCTGCGCGAACTGCTCGATCTGCTGATCGCTGAACGAATCATCCTGCTTCACTCACCCTCCGGCGCTGGCAAGAGCTCTTTAATCCAGGCAGGCTTGATCCCAAGCTTACAGAAAGAAGGCTTCAGTGTACTGCCACTCATCCGGGTCAATCTGGAGCCAGCTTCGGGGCCTGCCACAAGCACACCCACGGATCCAGGGAATAATCAGAGTTCCTTCAATCGATATATCTACAGCACACTGCTTTCCCTGGAAGAGGGATTGCCAGCAGAATCGCAGCTATCCGAAGCAGAACTGGCGCAAACCTCCCTGCCGGAATATCTGGAAAAACGCATCCAGCTGGAGATCGCCGATAAGGAGGCGGACAGCTCTGACTCGGTTGTGCTGATCTTTGACCAGTTCGAGGAAATACTCACCATTGACCCAACCGACCGGCAGAACAAGGCGGCTTTCTTTGCCGAGCTGGGGGCAGCGTTGCGCAATCGCAAGCTGTGGGCCTTGTTTTCCATGCGCGAGGATTATATTGCTGCGCTGGATCCATATCTGCGCCCGATACCCACCCGAATGGGCAACACTTACCGCTTGGATTTGCTGGGCGTGCAGGCAGCACGCCAGGCGATCCAGATGCCAGCGCGCAGCCAGGAAGTTGATTTCACAAACGCTGCTGCTCAAAAACTGGTGGACGACCTGCGCCGCATCCAGATTCAACAACCCGATGGCACGCTCCAGGAACAGCTGGGCATCTACGTTGAACCCGTCCAGCTCCAGGTGGTTTGCTACCGCCTGTGGCAAAATCTAGAAGCCGAGAAGAATAACATCACCGAGGCTGATGTTGAAAATGTGGGGGATGTGGACCAGTCGCTGAGCGAGTATTACGCCGAGAGGGTTGCCTCGGCTGCTCAACAAACTCAAGTCAGCGAGCGTATCGCGCGCGACTGGTTCGACCAGAGGCTGATTACCGAGAGCGGCATCCGCGGCCAGGTCTTGATGGGCGCAGATAAAAGCGATGGGCTGGATAACCGCACTATCCGCCTGTTGGAAAACGCGCACCTGGTGCGCGGCGAAAAAAGGCGGGGCGCCACCTGGTTTGAGCTGGCCCACGACCGCCTGATCGGGCCGGTGCGCAGAAACAACCTGGACTGGTACCAGGTTAACCTGATCCTGCTCCAAAGGCAGGCAGCCCAGTGGCTGAAAGAGAACCGCCCCGACCACCTGCTGCTGCGCGACCAGGCTCTGGTCGAAGCCGAGGAATGGGCCACCGCCCACCCGGATGAGCTCACCGCTGGTGACCAGGAATTCCTGGAAGCCTGCCAGGAGCTGCGCCAGCGCGAGCAGGCTGAGCGCGAGCGCGCCGAGCAGGCCGTCAAGCTGGAAGCCGCCGAGAAAGTAGCCGAGGCGGAGAGAAAACGCGCCGAAGAACAGGCGCGATCTGCCCGCAAGCTGCGCCAGCGCGCCATCTTCCTGGCGGTGCTGCTGTTGGTAGCGGTCGGCCTGGCTGGCGCGGCGGGCTACCTGGGGAATTTGGCGACCCAGGAATCGAGGGCGGCCAACACTGCCAGAGCCGAGGCAGTCACCCAGCAGAACCTTGCAGAAGCGAACGCAGTTCTGGCACAAAATAACGAGGCTACAGCGGAAGCTGAACGCGCTATCGCAGTGGAGGAGCGCATCGCGGCTGATACGGCCCGTGCCGTGGCTGAGGAAGAGAGAAATGCCGCCTCAACTGCCCGCGCTCTAGAGGCCGAACAGCGCTCCAAGGCAGAGACTGAAGCCGTGGCGCGCGCCACTGCCCAGGCGGAGGCTTTAGTACAAAAGGACATCGCACTCTCCCGCCAGCGCGCCGCTTTCTCGGTTGGCTACATTGAGGAGCAGACCGATCTGGCTTTACTCCTGGCGGTGGAAGCCTACCGCACGGCTGACACCCTGGAAGCCCGCAGTGCCTTGCTCAGCGGCTTGCAGCGCGGCCTGGGACGCAAGTTTAAACGCCTCCCCATCCCGCCCGCTGTCAAGAGTGTTTACAGTGTCGCTATGAGCACAGACGGCAGGCTGATGGCCTGGGGCACCGAGGACGGCACGGTTACGGTCTGGGACTATCAGGAAGGGAAACCCATCTACTCCCTTTCAGATTCGCCCTCGCGGGTATGGAGCGTGGCATTCAGCCCGGATGGGAAAATACTTGCCTCCGCCAGCGAAAACAGCTTCGTCGCCCTCTGGGACGTTGCCAGTGGTGAGCGAATTGCCCGTTTTCCCAACCTAAACAAGGTGCTTTCCGTGTCCTGGAGCCCAGACAGCCAGCGGCTGGCAGTCGCAACCGGCCCGCACGTGGTGGTTTGGGACATAGCTGGCAAGACCCGCTTCACAGAACAGGACCAGGTTTTCGATAACAACCTGCGCTTCGTTGTCAGCGAGGTGGCCTGGTCGCCAGATGGCAAAATGATTGCCGCGGCGTGCGAAAATTCAATTGTATACATACTGGAACCTGAAACAGGGGCGATCTCCAAGCAGCTCGCCGGGCACCAAAACAAGGTCAAAAGCGTAGCCTGGTCACCGAGCAGCACCTTACTGGCCTCGGGCGGAGATGATTTCAATGTCTTGCTCTGGGATGTATCCTCAACCCAGGCTATCCAGACGCTTGAGGGGCACACCGATAACGTCATCAGTGTGGCTTTCAGCTTTGACGGCACGCTGCTCGCCTCGGGCGGCGACACCTTAGACGGAAGCATCATCGTCTGGGATGCACAAACCTATCAAACCCTGGCACAGCTTAGCGACAACTCTCTTTCCATAGAAAGTGTGGTTTTTATACCAAAGGCTGGAGACACCCTGCTGGCTTCAGGCAGCCGGGATGCCTCGATCAGCCTGTATGAGGTGACTACGGAACAGCCGCTCAACCGCTCGCTGGTCACCGGAGGCGGTGAGATTATCGCTTCTGGTGTCGATCAATCAGGCGCCAACTTGCTCGCTCGATATAGTGACACACAAGCAGATCTGAAAGTCACAAAGCTGGTGGACGGGAGCGAGCAGGAGCTGCGCTCCGCTCTGTCGAGCTTCCGCCGGTTGAAAAGCGCGGCTTTCAGCCCGGACGGCAAAAGCCTGGCGTATAGCACCGATAATGGCCGCCTCATCAT
>CP070639.1:1414350-1422080 GCA_020354045.1 Anaerolineales bacterium
AACGGTGTGGTAGCCACTGACCTGCACTTGCAGGATACCTACTGGATTGTGGGACATTTCCATGCCACCATGTTCGGCGGGTATGTGTTCCCCTTCTTTGCGGCCCTTTATTACTGGTTCCCCAAGGTAACCGGGCGGATGTATAACGAGAAACTAGGTAAGCTGAATTTCTGGTTGATGCTGCCGGCTTTTTACGTGCAATCGTTGGGCCAGATGCAGGTTGGTTTGCTGGGGATGCGCCGGCGGATCGCAGATTATGATCCGGCACTTGGCATCCAGACAACACAATTGTTGGTGACGATTGCAGGGTTTGTGATAGGTGTTTCGGTTTTGATCGCGATTTATAACTTCATCGTCAGCGCCCGGCGGGGCGAAGTGGCGGAAGCAAACCCCTGGCGCTCACGGTCGCCTGAGTGGCAGTTACCCTCGCCGGTACCAGCTCATAACTATGAAGAGCAATTTGAGGTGGTGGGTGAACCCTATGATTACGGCCTGGCGGATTCGGTGTACGTCAATATGAGTCCGGGTAAGGCGGCTGCACCCGCAGCTGCGGATTAAGTAAATAAGGATGGTTTGACAGAGTGTGCCTGGCTGAGAACAGCCGCTGTCAACCGCTAAGAAGGAGTAATAATGGAAGAACAAAATGATTCGAAAATGGAAGACAAGAAAAAAGAAGCTTTCCGCGTTGGCTTGGGCGTCTTGATCCTGTTGGTAGTGTTCACCCTGGGTGAGTACTGGATTGGATCCGTAGCCTCCGTCTGGTGGGCACCCCTGCTTTTGATCGCGGCTTTGAAAGCTTTCCTGGTAGTTCGAGACTATATGCACCTGCCACGGCTTTTTGCTGGTGAGGAGGCTTCGGAATGACAGCACACACTTCAACACTGGCAGAATATCAGCGCAAAACGGCAGCAAACCGCCTGGGTTTATGGCTCTTCATCCTTTCAGATGCCTTCGTGTTCGCAGGTCTATATGTGAGCCGGTTTTATCTGCTGGGCACTGGCTCGCGCCCTGAGGTAAACCAGCTGGTGGGGTTGATCGTAACCTCGGTCTTGTTACTGAGCAGCTTCTTCATGAACCGGGCTGAGACTGCCATGGCGCATGGTGACCGGAAAACATTCCTGAACGGCACCCTGATCACCTTAATCCTGGGGACCCTGTTCTTGATCGGTGTAGTCGGTGTGGAATGGCGGATCGCACCATTTGGACCTGGGGATGGCGCAGCAGCTTCCTTGTTTTACGCAATGACTGGCTTCCATGCCTTTCATGTATTGACCGGCGTGATCTTTCTCGCAGTGGTCTACCGGAATGGGCGCAAAGGTCTTTATTCAGCAGAACGGCACTGGGCAGTGGAGGCCTGTGCAGTTTACTGGCACTTTATCGACGTGGTCTGGATTTTCTTCTACCCGGCTCTGTACCTGATTGGGTCGGCCGTACACTAATACATGTGCAAATGAAGCCCGGTCACGGGCTTGCGGGCGCTGCGGGAAAATGGAGACAGGCGCCCTGAGCGGGGAGGGCCGGGCTTCAGCATGAAAAAGGTAAGCGTATGAAAACCAGGTTTGGTTTAATTGGGGTGGGGGGAGCGTTGCTGGTGGGGTTATTACTGGCAGGTTGGCAGTTCTTGGGCAGAGGGTATACCTTCAAGGGCTCTTTGATCGATCCAGCTGTGCCAGCAGCTGATTTTACTCTGAAAGACCAGCATGGAGAGGTGTTCCAGCTAGGCAGCCAGAAGGGGAAGGTGGTGCTGATCTTTTTTGGCTACACTAACTGCCCGGATGTATGTCCCATCACACTCACCGATTTTAAACGCATTAAGAATGAGCTCGGTGACCTGGCTGAGGAGGTGCGTTTTGTGTTTATTACCGTTGACCCCGAGCGGGATACTGTGGAACGCCTGAATGCTTACCTGCCGAGTTACGATCCTAGCATCTACGGATTGACCGGTGAAAAGGAGCAATTGGAACAGGTGTGGAAGAGCTACGGCGTGTACCAGGCCCGCCAGGAGAGCGGTAGCGCAGCAGGCTACCTGGTGGACCACACTGCACGTATCTATGCCATCGATAAACAGGGTAATTGGCGCTTGACCTATCCATTTGAAATGGAACGCAGCGCGGTGATTGACGATATCCGCCAACTACTAAAGGAAGACTAGCAGCTATGAAGGCAGAATACCGGCCTTATCTCAATCGCTTGATCATTACCTTGATCCTTTCGCTGCTGATCGTGGCTGGGATTAATGAAGGTTTTTACCTGCTACAAAAAGAAAAAACAGACCGCGCGCCTGAGACGATCCAGCTGGTGATCCCTGATGGCACAGCTGCGAGCGTTGCGGCAGGTGAACAAGTCCTGGCAATACCGGAAGCGATGGTCTTTGTGGTCGGGGATGTGCTGGAGGTCAAAAACGAAGATGTAGCCGCGCACCAGCTGGGACCAATCTGGGTGCCTGCTGGTGCCACTGGAAGCCTGGTATTGGAGACTGCTGACAAGTACTCGTATACCTGTTCTTTTGTCCCCAGCCGATATCTAGGCGTGGATGTGCGCCAGGCTACCACACTGGCAACCCGCCTGACCGCTTTATGGATTGCTACACCAACTATGACAGTTTTCTTGTTCATCTACGGCCTGCTGGTATTTCCGATTAAACGTCCAGAGACGCAGAAAAAGTTGGAGACACGCGTAGAGGATAAAAATGGGCAGCCTATCTAATACAGGAAGCGCCAGCAAAAGCATGCCTGCCGGGTTAACCGCAACAGATGGCACTGCGCACAGCAAAAGACCATTGTTATTGCGCATGTTTTCGCGACGCTGGATCCTGGCAACCCTGCTGGTGCTGGCAGGCATGGTGGTTACTGTGAGACTGGGAATCTGGCAGCTGGATCGTTTGGAGCAGCGCCGGGCATTTAACGCGCGTGTGCTGGCACAGATCAATCAGCCTGCCCTCGAACTGGCAGGTTCAGCTCTGGAGTCCGACCTGATGCGCATGGAATACCGCTCAGTGGTGGTCAAAGGTGTTTATGATCATTCTCAAGAAGTCGCGTTGCGCAACCAGTCATGGGGCAACCAGTGGGGCGTTCACCTGCTGACACCCTTACGGATTGATGGCAGTGACCAGGCCATTCTGGTGGAGCGGGGTTGGGTGCCCTCGGAGGATTTCAAGTTTGGCGATTGGGAGCAATATAAAGAGCCGGGGCAGGTGGAAGTGCGCGGCGTGATCCGTCTCTCCCAGAGCAAGCCCGATTTTGGTCGCCGGGCAGACCCCACGGTGTCACCGGGCGAGCGCCTGGAAGCCTGGTTCTTCGCCAATGTCCAGGGTATCGCACAACAAGTCCCCTATGCGCTGCTACCGGTATATGTCCAGCAGGCACCAGACAGCGCATGGACTGGTCTGCCCTACCGTACGCAGCCTGATTTGGACCTGACGGAAGGGCCGCACCAGAGCTACGCGCTACAATGGTTTTCCTTTGCCGCTATCCTAGGGGTAGGTTATCCATTTTTTATGCGCAGGCAGGAAGGTAGGGTTTCACAAGCAGATGAAAGTCCGTCAGAGAGGGACTCATGAAAGATACTCACAATACGCATAGCTTTAGAATAACCCTCATTGCAACTACTATTGCCATATTTCTGCTGATTGTGGTGGGTGGGATACTGCGTGTAACTGCTTCAGGTGGTGGATGCCCTGATTGGCCCACCTGCTTTGGCAGCTTCACCCCACCCGTGGAAAGCAATGCAGCTTTGGAATACATGCACCGATTGTTTTCATTTCTAGTAGTGCTGATGGTGGCAATGGCGACTTACCAGGCATGGCGTAAGTACCACCGAGTAACCTGGGTGAGCTACCCGATCTATGCAACCGGGGGATTATTGCTGTTTCAAATTATCCTGGGTGCGCTGGTTTCGGCCCAAGCCCCCCAAAATGGAGTTCCGTTGCTTAGCGCGATGCATCTAGCGCTCTCGCTGCTCATCCAGGCTTGCATGCTGGTAGCGACCGCTGCATCTTTTTACACTACGACCGCAAAGGATCCGGGCTGGCAGCCTCGTTTCAGCCGCCCGTTTTCGCGATTGGCACTAACCACCCTGGGAGTGACGTTTCTCCTGCTGATCAGCGGATCGGTTGTAGCAGGGATGCAGGCTGGCGAAGCCTGCCCTACCTGGCCTTTATGTTCAGGTGCAGATGCGCTCAACTTACCAGGTTTGTGGGCTAACCTGGTCCACCGCTTGATTGTGCTGTTAGCGGGCATTCTGGTGTACCTGCAATTCTCACGGGCATGGCGGACACAGAAGGACAGAACACCAGTGATGGTCACCTCAACCGCCGGGCTGGTCTTATTCACTGCCCAGGCACTCCTGGGAGCGAAACTTGTGCAGGCATTCCCAGTTTACCTACTGGTTTTGCATGAGGCTACCGCAGTGGCTGTCTGGGCGGCTTTGATCCTGGTAGCTGTCACGTCCATTGGACCTGCAGATGACCTGTGTGAAGACTTGGAGCTCGCTTCAGTTGGACGGTGGCGTAAAGGAGCGCTAAAAGATCTGCTCATGCTGACCAAACCGATTGTGGTCGCTTTACTGCTGGTCACTACATACGCCGGGATGGTGATTGGGGCGCGCGATTGGCCTAGTTTGAGCCTGACATTTTGGACACTGCTGGGTGGTTTCCTGGCGGCAGGCGGGTCGGGAGCGATCAACCAGTACATCGACCGCTTCGATGACTTGAAGATGCAGCGCACACAGAAGCGACCTATCCCTGCGGGCAGGCTGACCCCTGGTGAGGGCTTAGCATTTGGGGTAGGGATCACCCTGGCCTCGTTCTACATTCTGGTGGCATTTGTCAATCTTCTGGCAGCCTTGCTCAGCCTGGTGGGGATCATCTATTATGTTGTGCTGTATAGCCTGTTGTTGAAGAAGAGCACGGTGCAAAATATCGTCATTGGCGGCGGGGCGGGAGCGATCCCACCACTGGTAGGTTGGGCAGCTGCGACAGGCAGCCTGAACATACCATCTTTATTCTTGTTTGCTGTGGTGTTTATGTGGACTCCGCCCCATTTTTGGGCATTGGCCCTGGTGCGGCGGGCGGATTATGCGCGCGCCGGCGTGCCAATGCTGCCCGTGGTGCGCGGTGAACGCGAAACCCGTAAGCAGATCTTGATCTATACCCTGGAACTGGTGGCACTAACATTGTTATTGCCGGTCTTTGGATTAGGTGGAGCTATCTACATAATCGGTGCTGTGCTGCTTGGCTTGTGGCTGAGCGGGGCGGCATACCGGGTTTGGAAACAGGAGGGGAATAAAGTGGCCTGGAAGATGTACCGCTATTCCAGCATGTATCTGGCGTTCTTGTTCCTGTTATTAATGGTGGATGCTTTGTCATAAAAGCTTATTGGTATTCGGATTCAGCAACGAGCCGCTCTATGGTTTTAGGAAAGAGAGCGGCTCGTTGCTATGCGTGGAACTGTATCTGTGTAAAATCAGAGTACTTCGACCAGCGTGCCATTGCCGCGCCGCTCCCAATCCGCGTGGGTTTCAACTGGGGTTTTGAACATTGGGGTGGTCCAGCGGAAAAGCCAGCGAGCATCTTCATTGCGCATATTGATGCAGCCGTGACTCATTTGTATACCGAAGTTGTTATGCCAGTAGGTGCCGTGGAAGGCATACCCACCTGGAAAGATGAAAAAACAGGTCCAGGGCACACCTGGCAGAGAAAAACTGTTGCCGTTATCTGCATCCGGGTTGCCTGTTACTCGACCCATGTGTTTGTTAGGCATCTTGGAATAAATGCGGTAGCGACCATAGGGTGTGGCCGTGGGAAGCTCATCAGAAGAGCGCCGGGCGCTGGGAATACCAGATGAAATGCGCGTAGTGAACACAGGCTGGTCGTATTCGTAAGCAATGAGGGTCTGGCGGGCAATGGAGACCTCGACGCGCTTTTTCTCCGGTGGCACTGATTCTGAGAGCGGTGAGATCTCGTCATCGGTGATGGGGCGTAAATGGGCGGTTGGTACAAAGTATTTGAGATTCGAGTCAATTTCAGAAGTGAGCTGGTACCAGGGCTCGCCATCGGGGCCTTCTTCGAGGGCGGTGATCCAGTGCGTAGTCTCATAGTAGAGCGGCATGCCTTCCCAGAGGTGCCAGCCGTCGAATGTGGAATACTGGTAGGCCAGGGTATAGGGGACCGTCACTTCGCACAATTGACCGCCATCTGAGATCCTCCTGAGAGAGGGGTTGTGGCGAACTTTCACTTTCTGGAGATAGGCACTGTGCAAGTAGCCGCCCCACACCCGGTACCACAATGGGTTATAGGCGGGACCGTCAGGAGATTCGAGCTCCTCGTAAATATGAACAATCTGGTCGCGGTAGCGCTTGCCGATGATCTGGCTATCGTCACGCGGCCGGGCGTACAAATCGATCTCTGCGATGGTCACGCGGGCGATGTTCCCGAAATCGCGGTCAGGCAGGCGTGGGAAGACAGGCCCAGCAAACAGGCTGCCCACTGCCAGGCCACTGAACTTCAAGAAACTGCGGCGAGAGATCGACTTGTCCATAGGGTAAGCAGGATTATAACCCAACCAAAGACCATTATTGGAAGGATAGCAGTGATTATAAAGCAGGAACCAGAAGCCATATGGTTATTAAGAAAATGTTATTTCTTTAAAAATTGATCTTGCATTTCTTGTGGAATCATGATAGTATTAACTCGCGAGCGCCCGGGTGCCCCCCTCACCTGGGTGCTCGCGTTTTAAAAAGCCGAGTTATCCCCATTGAAAAGGTAACCCGGCGAGCACTGTGACGCTATCTCACGACCCGCCTCGACGATACCCGGCAAGACGAACCATTATTTGTCACGGTTGCAGGCAGAAGAATGGGGCTTAACTCAATCCGATTGTTACTCAAAGACCTATGAGATAAAGCAGGTGTGAACAACTGTCACCCCCACCGCTTGTGGCACACCTTGGTGGTTGAATACCTGCGCAATGAGGGTGATATCTTCACTTTGCAGATGATACATAGTCATAGCTCATTGGAAATGGTAAAGTGCTATCTACAACTGGCTAAGGCTGATGCAATGGACGCTCATCGTTGGGCATCATCCACTGATAAGTGGAGGTTATAGAGATTCTCACTGATTCTGTGCTTCCTCCAACCTAATAGGGGATATAAACAGCCTCCTAAAACTCATGGGGTATGCAGATTTTCAGATGCTCCAACGTTACCTGACCCAAACTACGAGGACATCTGGCAAGCGCATTGGTTGGGAAGCCCTGTGGACCGCTCTGATCCCTACTGATAACATTCCGCTTGCTCAACAACCCAGCAGTGGTGGCCTAATTACAAAAATATATAAATGAATATTGTGTAGTAGCCTATCTTTTTACCAAAGGCAAAAATAATTGATGGCTATCAGTTTCTAACCTGAAGAAATCGTAATCAGATGGAATCTCAGTTGTAGATGGGCCACTCTCGCTTAGTATACCTATTTTGGGGTTAGTCATTGTTGTTGACGTTTGACCAATATAAGTATAGCTATTCCCATCTACACTGTAATATCCTGAATACAATTCATCCTCTTTATTTATCCGGAGATATATCATAGTCGCAGTTTCATTAACGCCGTTATTAACTACGAGCACATCGTTACTCTCGTGACGGAAATTCACTTCATCCCCAGATGCTGGAGAGGCAAATCTGCGACTCAGACGAATATAGTTGTTATCATCGCTGTAAACGATTATTGATGC
>CP070639.1:1422180-1429870 GCA_020354045.1 Anaerolineales bacterium
GGGTACCGAGGGATGAGCAACTGGCTTGGATCGCTGGAAATCTGGATCAGCAAACCGATTTGCCGGAGCAGGAAAAAGACACAACCTCTTTGGAAGCACAAGAAACTATCAGCGGTGAAATTACCGAAGCTGCAGAAAACGAAGGTATAGATGAGTCCGGCGGTGAAATTACAGCCGAGTCAAGCGTAGAAGTTACAAATGAGATCGGCGATGAAATTACCGTTGAGGTAGAGGGGGAAGTTACAGAAAAGACTGAGGATGAAATTGCGATCGAGGTAAGTGATGTAGACACGGAAGAGACCAGTGGCGAAAATAACGGTGAGGTCAGAGTCGATTCGATAGAATAAATTCACATGATTGTTGGTGAATAGAATTGTGTTTCTTTCAGCGGGTTACGACAGACAGTCGAACCCGCTTTTTTATTTAAGGTCTCACTGCGTTTAGAAAATCTGCTAAAAGACCATACGCGGTCGTATGCGGACCTGGATCTGATTCGATAATAGAAAGCAAGCCAAGCACATCGCTCTCAAATTGAACAATACTAGTGGTGCCTTCGATGTTGAACATCGGTGAGTCTGGGCCAATCATTTCAGGCTTCACCTGGGCCTGGACCACTCCATTTTCATTGCTTGCACTGCAAACCAACTTCCACCGTTTCCCCTGTGCTTGGGCTTGAGCCAGGTCTGAGGGGCTGATTTGGCGAATGCCCTGCCGCGCAACCTGATCTGGCTTGAGTGGAATCCCCATTAATACATTTACCAGACAGGCAACTTTAATGGCAGCATCCCAACCCTCAATATCTCCACTTGGATCGGTCTCTGCGATGCCGATGGATTGGGCGAAAGCAACTGCCTGGTGAAAGGACTCACCTGTCTCCATGCGGCACAGGATGAGGTTAGTGGTAGAGTTGAGAATACCTTGAAAGGCTCTCACCCGGGCAGCAGGTAAGGCAGTACGAAACAAAGAAAAAATTGGTGCGCCATCCATGACGGTTGATTCGAACAGAAACTTTCGATCTTTAGAAACAGCCAGTTCACTAAGCTGGCGGTAAGCATGCACAACTGGACCTTTGTTGGCGGTAATGGCGTGCATTCCCAGTTCTAACGCCACCTTCAGGTGATCTAGAGCCGGTTGACCATTGGCGTAGTTAACCGGTGTATTCTCAAAAAGCACATTTGCGTCACAATGCTGCAGAAAATTGCTGGCATCCTGTATCTGCGGTAATTTTGATAAATCTTGCAGCGAACCGTCAGCGTTGAGCAAATCCAGCACACTCTCCAAGTCTATCCCGTCTGGATTAATCGCGCTCCCATGCCTGCCAGTGGTGATACCTGTTGTGGAAAAGGTGATGCCGTACTGGCTGCGTATCTCATCTTGCTTTTGCAGCAACAGCCGGGCTAACGCTTTGCCTACATTACCAAATCCGATGAAAGCCAGCTTATAATGGTTCATAGCACTCCAAAAATTATCAAAACAAGTATAAGATTTAGATTACAACTTTATAGATCGCTACGGCGTACTGATAAGAAGCCATCAAATGGCAGGCCAGGGGTAATGCCGGCGGCTTGGGTCAGGGTTTGGGTAGTACGCAGCAGACACCAGGTTTTCGGCGCGTCGTAAAAGAGCAGCAATTTCTGCCACGCTCAGGTATGCATGGATTTGACCCTCTGAAGCGTTGACATGATGGTGGAGTGTACTCAGGTCACGGCAGAGCTCCTCGGGAATTGGTTCACCTGCATAGTCCCAGATCACAGTGCGCAACTTCTCCTGGACATGAAAGCAGATGCCATGATCGATCAGCCAAATTTTTTGATTTGAATCAATCAGAATATGACTGCCTTTGCGATCTGCGTTATTGATGAGCAGATCAAAGAGCGCTACCGGGCGTAGCCTTTGACGATCTTCTACCTTGAAGTTAAAGTAATGGTACTCAGGATCATGCTCGATAAAGGCCTGGATAGAGCCAGCCCCAAAAGGGCCATCCAGCCGAAATACAGTGGGTGGTACCAAATTCCATCCCAAAGCACGATCTACCAGATAGGCTGCTACCTCGCGCCGGGCTAATGTTGGCGATGGGAAGTCCCATAGTGGGCGCACACCCTTGGTAGGTTTATATACAGCCTGATATTCACCCAACGGATGATCCACTTTCAAAAGGAAAGTGTAATTCGAGCCCCACATGAATTCACCTTGCAGGGTAAGCTTACCTTCTGATAGGCATGCCATAGCGTTCGCTTCGAGATTTTCAGTCATGATGGGGGTGGTAAATTTAACGGCAAGAGATAATTATCTATGCAAACACCAGGTTGGGATGGAGGGTGTTTTGATGTGGTCGTCGAAGATCAGTGTTGATGTCCGTTCTTCTTAGGGCAAAAGTGACCAGCTGGGTCCATGGGTTCCCCACATTGGGGGCACAGCTCACGTCCACGTGAGGCAACCTCAACCCCCCAATGACAGAGAGCGCGCAGTTGAGAGCGTGCGCACCAGAAGCGTACCACACTGGCTTCAGTCGGATCCTGGTCTTCTGCCATAAGCTCGCGGGCAATCAGTACAACCAGGTCGTTATCCAGGTCATAACCCAATCCCAGTTCTCCGGTGCGGAACAGCGGGTCAACAGGTGGATTGATGCGCATATGACCTTCTTCGTATTGGGCTGTAGCTTCTGGCAGCTCAGGATATTTTTGGCTTATCTCAACCAGGAATTGTTCAAACCCTACAGCTAGAGATTGGATTTGGAATTTTTCAACAATTAAGGTGATTGTACGCTCACCCTGCCAGCCTTGCAGGTAGAATACTCGTTTGCCCGGTGGCCCAATGGCATCGACAGTAATATGAGTAACAGGTTTGAGGTCAGTTTCGGAGGCAGGCATGTTTTGTGTGATTTACAGAAATTAGCTTTAGAACACTTTCAGAATATATACTATCACCGGAAGTGGGGTTATCAACTTAGCTCAAAAGTATACCAGACTCAAGGTTTGGATAAGTTAAGAGAAATATCAAAGTTGAGATTGAGCAGTCGGGCGACTGAATCGCTTATAAACAATCCAGTAATCGAAGCAGGCGCGATCATCAGGCGCTGGAAATTATCCAGAGGCATACCCAGATAATAGGCGACTGCCAGCTTAATTGGGTCGGAATGAAAGAAGCAAGCAACCATTTCTTTGGGTTTATGCAAGGCTGCGATTGCCTGCAGTTCTTGGGCGATACGCAGCTGGCATTCTGCAAAGGTCTCTCCGCCAGGGAAGCGTACCATAGAGGGGGAGCTCTGTACAAATCGCCAGAGTTTGCGACGGCGCAGACTTTTGAGAGTTTTTCCCTGCCAATCGCCGAAATTGGTTTCCAACAAACCTTCACGTGGAGTAATGATGAGATTTTTAGCATTTGCGAGGGGCTTGGCGGTTTCCAACGCGCGTTCAAGCGGGCTCGTATATATGGCCTTGAGGGGCGCGGATTTCAAACGCTCAGCGATGGCTTGCGCCTGAGAAAGGCCTTTTTCATTTAAATGAACGCCAGGCATACGACCAGCAAGACGTCCATTTCTGACATATTCATTCTCTCCGTGACGTATAAGTAATAACACCGGCATTGATTGTGTTTTCCACCTTTTGGTAAACTGAGTGAGTACTCGTAATTATCCCGAAGCCTTACCAGAGGCTTTGTGCTTGCTCTTAATATTCTTGATGTTCTCTTCAGAGAGATCGGGTAGCAGCTCAGAGCTGGTGATACCAAGCGCCTGTCGCTGAGCTGTGCGCCAGCGCTCCAGCCGTTGGGCAACCTGGGCTTCGTAGCCCTGATCTGATGGCTGGTAGAAATAGGTTCCCAGTAGAGGGCGGGGCAAGTACTGCTGAGGTAAAAAGTGATCAGGATTTTCGTGAGGGTATTTATAGCCTTTACCATGTCCCAACGCTTTGGCATCCCGGTTGTTATCTTGCAGGTGCTGAGGGACTGCAGTGATACCAGCTTGCTCAATCAACTGGAAGGCTTTGAAATAAGCCCCAGCAGAATTGGATTTTGGCGCGGTTGACAGGTAGAGTGTGGCTTCTACAATGGGATAGATACCTTCAGGAAGCCCGATATAGTCGAATGCCTGTGCCGCAGCGCTGGCGACCACCAGACCGAGTGGATCTCCGAGACCGATGTCTTCCCCTGCCAGGATGATCAGGCGGCGCAGTATGAAGCGTGGGTCTTCACCCGCATAAAGCATTTTGGCAAGCCAGTAGAGGGCGGCATCGGGATCGGAGCCACGCACCGATTTGATAAAAGCTGATATTGTATCGTAATGGGCATCACCATCTTTGTCATACAGCACTGCTCTGCGCTGGATGGACTCCTGAGCCACCTCCAAGGAAATATGGATGGTCTCACGCTCATCTGCGGGGGTGCTCTCAACAGCCAACTCTAAAGCGTTAAGTGCATTGCGAGCGTCCCCGCCAGCCACACGGATGAGGTGTTCAATTGCCTCTTCATCGATCTGTATCTCTCGCGTGCCATAACCGCGCTCAGGGTCGCTAAGGGCGCTTTCCAGTATGTGGCGCACGTCGTCATCCTCCAGGGGGCGTAATTGAAATACGCGGGAACGGGAGACCAGTGCGCCGATGACTTCGAAGTAAGGGTTCTCTGTGGTAGCGCCAATGAGCGTGATGGTGCCATTCTCAACGTGCGGTAGGAGGGCATCTTGTTGAGCTTTGTTCCAGCGGTGGACTTCATCTATAAACAGGATCGTGCGGTGCTGGTACAGCCGCCGGCGTTCAAGGGCTTTATCAATCACTTGCCTGAGTTCGGCCTTACCGGCTAAGACCGCAGAGAGAGTTTCAAAGTGGCTCTTGGTCAAGTTAGCGATCACCATTGCCAGGGTTGTCTTACCTGTGCCAGGGGGTCCCCACACGATGATGGATGAAAACAAGCGGTCTGCTTCGATGGCGCGCCGCAATAGCTTGCCTGGACCGACAATTTCCTCCTGCCCGTAAAATTCTTCAAGGGTACGCGGACGCATGCGGGCTGCAAGAGGTGCTTCGGATTTCATGCGCTGCTGCATCTTGTGTTCGAAGAGGTCCATATTACCTGGCTACAATAGTTGTAAAAAGTTGGATCATGGAAGTATTATACCCTTAGGCAATGACGAAAATCACTATGAGAAAAGGTTATGTGATAGTTGAAATCTGGCTGAATTTGATATACATTATAGATATACCTTCCAACCGCCCGGTGAATTGGTACGCAGTTCCGAGTCCGACAACCCGGCAAACTTGCTGGTTCGTAATCTAAAATCAACTTCTTGCCATCAAAGAAAACCAATCACGATATTCGCATTGAGTACATAACATCAAATTGGAGTGCAAATGGCTTACAAGATGGGAATCGACATCGGCTCAACAACCGCTAAGGTTGTTGTACTTAGCAACGGGCAAGCAAACCATTTTTCTGCCTATAGGCGCCATAAAGCGGATACCGTGGGTGCACTTTTGCAGATCTTGCGAGAGGCACTGGTCGAAACGGGCAATATTCCTGTCAACCTGTTTGTAACGGGATCGGCAGGGATGGGGATCTGCGAAAAATATGACCTGCCATTCATTCAAGAGGTGGTTGCCTCGGCAGAAGTTGTGAAGCAGGTCTACCCACAGGTTAAAACATTGATCGATATTGGGGGTGAAGATGCCAAAATGATCTTCTTTAATTCGGGAGGTGTACCGGACATTCGCATGAATGGATCCTGCGCAGGTGGGACTGGGGCCTTTATCGATGAGATGGCGACCTTGCTGAATATCTCTGTGACCGAGATCGACAGCTTGGCTGAAAAACACTCAACGATCCAACCAATGGCTTCGCGCTGTGGTGTGTTCGCTAAAACCGATGTGCAGAACCTGCTCAGCAGAGACGTGCCTCATACGGATATTGCTGCCTCGATTCTGCATGCCGTGGTGCTACAAACCCTGACTACTCTTGCACGCGGCTATAACCCTGAACCACTGATCCTGTTTAGCGGTGGGCCCTTGACATTTATTCCAGCTTTAAGAGACGCATTTTTAGAGGTGCTGGGTTTAGGTGAAGAGCATATCTTGAAAGTTGAACACAGCGAGTTGCTGACCGCCATTGGTGCAGCTTTAGCCCAAGGTGATGGCAGACATAGATACCAACTTTCTGAACTAATTGTACGATTGGAGAATGAGGGCAGCCTCTCCCCAGATCACAACCAGCGCTTGCAACCTCTTTTTGATGATGAAATCCAGCGCACACTCTGGCAAACATCACGAATTCAGCATACTGTTGAGCAGATACCGATCCAAGACTTACAGAACGAAAGGTGCTTCCTGGGTGTAGATTCAGGCTCAACAACCAGTAAGATCGTGCTGGTGGATGAGCGCGGCAGGGTGGCATTCAAGTATTACAACAATAATAGAGGTAATCCTATCGGGGCGGTCCAAGAGGGACTCAGGCAGCTGCGTGACGAGATGATGACCTGTGAGCAACCCCCAATTATTGCAAAAAGCATGGTGACTGGCTATGGAGAGGATCTGATACGCTGTGCTTTCGGTTTCGATTCGGGTATGGTAGAGACTCTGGCACACTTTCGGGCTGCCAGGGCTTTTGATCCACAGGTGTCCTTTATCCTGGATATCGGTGGGCAAGATATGAAAGCCATCTATGTGCGGGATGGGTTTATCGAGAATATTGAAATTAATGAAGCCTGCTCATCGGGCTGTGGCTCATTCATTGAATCATTTTCCCGTTCGATGGGATACCAAGTGCAAGATTTTGCCGAGGTAGCCTGCGAGTCACAAGCGCCTTGCGACCTGGGCTCGCGTTGCACAGTATTCATGAACTCGCGGGTCAAGCAAGCACTACGCGAGGCTGCTACGGTGGGCGATATCTCTGCTGGCCTGGCATATTCAGTGATCAAAAACGCGCTGCACAAGGTGCTTAAAATTGTGGATCCTGCGGTTCTTGGTGATCATATTGTGGTCCAGGGGGGGACATTCCGCAACCCGGCGGTGCATAAAGCCATGGAGAAGCTGACGGGCAAGGCAGTGACATGTCCAGATCTGGCGGAGTTGATGGGTGCATATGGAGCGGCGCTAACCGCGCGGGATGCGTATACTCAAAACGGGCACAAAAAAAGTACTTTTGTCGGCCTGGGAGCGATAGAAAGCGTAACTCATTATCAGAAAAAGCAAATCCAGTGCAGGGGATGTGAAAACCGCTGTTCGGTCACCAAGCTAATCTTTCCAAGCGAGAATGTATTCTATACAGGTAATCGCTGTGAGCGGATCTACACAAACCGTGGAGAGCGGGTGATCAGAGGAACCAGTGTCCATGATGAAAAATACCGCTTGCTGTTTGAGCGCGAGACTGAGCCAGAGGGCAACCCACGCCAGGTAATCGGAATTCCCCGGGTGCTGAACATGTATGAGAATTACCCCTTCTGGAATGCCTTGCTGGTGGCGTGTGGTTTCAAGATAGAATTATCTGAGGCGTCTTCCAACGAGCTTTTCAAGAAAGGCACAGCCAGTGTGATGTCTGAAAACATTTGTTTTCCAGCTAAACTGGTACATGGTCATATCGAAAACCTGATTGTTAAGGGGGTTGATCGCATCTTTTACCCGATGGTGTTTTACGAAGGTGAGGAGTTCTGCGATGCTACTAATAGTTTCAATTGTCCAATCGTTTCTGGCTATCCGGATGTAGTGCGCAG
>CP070639.1:1429970-1437635 GCA_020354045.1 Anaerolineales bacterium
AATGCCTATGTAACTGCAGGGGTCCTCAATGCACCTGCAAATAGTGATACTGTTTCAAATCTAGCCGAGATCATATGGATGATTACCGAATTCTGGTTGAGCAGCATCGAGGTCAGTGGCCAGATTGTGGATGAATCGCAAATGGAACGTGGCGTTCAATTGATGATGCTAATTCTCGAACCATATATCCAAAAATAGGAGACCATCATGTCTGAAATAAATTTTCGCAAACTTACTGGGTTCTTTTTCATCATCGGTGCAATTCTCGTCTATATCCCTTACACGCTGCTCGTGATGAACTTTGACTATCCCGACATCCTACGCCTGCCGACCGCTGAAATTCTTACACGTTTTCAGGCAGGCGGCAACTCGCTGATTTACACCTGGCTTGCCATTGCCTGGGTTGGTTTGCCCCTGCTGCTGGGCGCGATCATGCTCAAGCGGATTCTTGAACGGGAGAATTCCCCTTTTCTGGAGACGGCGACGACTCTCGGTGTGATCGGATTTATCGTCCAGGTAATCGGACTCTTGCGCTGGGTCTTTGTGGTTCCCGTCCTCACCCGCCTCTTCACCGACCCGACGACTGATGCAGTCACGAAGACATCCGTCTCCGCTGTGTTCGTTGCCGTCCACCAATACGGAGGCGTTGTCCTTGGCGAGCATCTCGGGCAATTCTTCACTATCATCTGGATGAGCCTCATCAGCGGCATCATTTATCGCTCAAAGATGTTCAGCAAATGGGTTGCCTGGCTCGGATGGTTCGCCTCCGCTGTTTACCTGCTCGCTCAAACCGAGTTACTCGCCACCGCTATTCCCAGTTTCCCTGTGATCGATTGGGCAGGGTTTTATGGCAGTTTGCTATGGCTGCTGTGGATGCTCGTCCTCGGCGTTTATCTCGTCAAGTACCAAAACACTTCGCACAGAATAAATTAAAGGATAGGTTCCTGTTGTTTGCCCGAAGAGAATTCCTAATGGTACTGACTTTGAAAATGGCAGACGAAGGCGAGCTGGATTATATTAATGCGCTCATCGTCGCATCGGAAATGGTTGACGCAAGCGGAAGAAGCGATATTTCCCTGAAGTGCGTAACTCCTAAATGTATTGAAAATGGGAATTGGAATGAACGAAAAAAGCAATTCACAGGTTGCCCATGGGAAAAAGATTTATCGCCTGGGAGGCCTCTCGGCACTTATCCTGGGAAAAGGGTATCTCCTGACAATTCCAGTGCTCACTTACGCAGGAAGCTCTCTGTTTGCCGGCAGCGAGGAGCGGCTGGTTATTTCGCCGAAAAAAAGGGGGTTTGGTGGGCCACGCAAAATGATGAGGGCTGCTGCAGCAAAGAGCCGCTTCATAATGACGAACCAATCAAATAAGGAGTAACTAAAATGAAAGCAGTTATATACACCGAATACGGACCTCCAGAGGTGCTAAAGATTGTGGAGCTCGAAAAGCCAACCCCGCAGGACAAGCAAGTGCTGGTCAAAGTGCATGCCACGTCTATTAACGCGGGTGATTACCGGGTGCGGGTAGGAAAACCTTTTGCGATGCGCATTATGATGGGAGGATTTGGGAAACCAAAAAATCAGCGCGTGGGATCTGACGTGGCGGGGCGGGTCGAGGCGGTTGGTGAAAATGTGACCCGCTTCAGCCCAGGGGACGTGGTGTTTGGGTGCGCCAAGGGGGCGCTAGCTGAATACGCCCTCGCCAGGGAGGCTTATCTGGCGTTCAAGCCAGCCAGCAGGTCATTCGAGGAAGCCGCAGCTGTGCCTGTGGCGGCGCTCACCGCGCTGCAGGGTCTGCGCCACGCAGGAGGGGTACAGCCCGGGCAAAAGGTTTTGATCCAGGGCGCCTCGGGTGGTGTGGGTACGTTTGCAGTGCAACTTGCCAAGGCGTTCGGAGCCGAGGTGACCGCCGTGTGCAGCACGCGGAATCTGGAGATGGCAAGCTCCATAGGGGCAGACCATGTAATTGATTACACCCAGGAAGATTTCACCCGCAAACAGCAAAGTTACGACCTGATCCTGGCGGTTAATGGTTACCATTCACTTTCAGCTTATCGGCGGGCGTTGAGTCCGCAAGGGGCTTATGTTTGCGCAGGAGGCACCCTGCCCCAAATTTTTCAAGCCATGCTGCTGGGAAGCTGGATGTCAAAAAAAGGGGGGAAGAAAATGAGCAACATGGGGTTAGCGAAAGTAAACCAGGAGGATCTGGTTTACCTGGGGGAGCTGCTGGAAGACGGAAAGATCTTCCCTGTCATCGATCATCGTTATTCATTGAAGGAAGTCCTTCAAGCTTTCCGGTATGTTGAAGGTAAACACGCCCAGGGAAAGGTGGTGATCAAAGTGGGGGATGACAGTGGATGACAGCCTGTGCCCCGAACATATCGCCATTTGTTTATGCAAGAAATGCGGAATTGTGCCCCGCTCATATTCCAAAGCAGGACGCCGACAGATTTGCCCCACACATCTGGTGAGGAAAAGCTCACCCGGCCTCCTGCGAAGGTAGGAGGCCTAAATCAGCCAATTGCATGTCCCCAAGCTGGCCTGGGACTGCAATAATACACGCTGAAGGAACTTTTTCGCCCGGTTTTCGTCTTTAGAAGGATGTGCCTCATTCTTGCGCGTGATGCTTCAGTAAAGGAATAGCTCACCAACGGTGTCAATGGAAACATTTTAAAGGATGCTTTTATGCAAAGATTTACATTCGTGCTAATCCCACTGTTCTTGATCCTGCTTGCAGCCTGTGCTCCGCAAGCTGAGCCTCAGGAGCAGATAGAAACGATTGTGGCTGGCGCCCTCACGCAAACCGCCGCCTCGGTCAGCACTACCCTGCAGGTCACCCCCTCTTCATTACCGGTGATTTCAGGTTCTCAAGCGATTTATTTCTCACCCAGCCTGGGCTTTCAAATCAGCTACCCAACAGACTGGCACCTTCAGGAGGCGGCAGATGCCCAGCCCCCAGCCGTTAGCGTGACTTCCTTCGATCCAGCCAATGCTCCACACAAGCTGGAGTGGACTGCCCAGACCATCAGCATGCAGTTTCGGCGCCTGCCTGCTGGTTCCGTTCCCCAAACCCTGGAGGCCTGGGTGGAAACTGCCAAACAAGCCGCTGTGGATACGCAGCTCTCCCTGTTCGAAGAAGAGCAGCTCTCGATCGCCAACCAGCCAGCCGCGCGGCTGACCCTTGTATCCGGTTCGGGGGGGATCATCCACCAGGTGCTGACCATCCTGGACGGGCGCAGTTACGAGATTACCATCGAAGGCAATCTCGACCTGGGTAAGTCCTTACTGAGCACCTTGCAGCCCTACGCGCCCGGCGGTTTGAAGCCATACGAGAGTGACGCACCGGCCGCAGGTATCTGCCAGGAGCCGCAAGGTGACCAGGTTGAGATTGTGCTGGGCAGCGACCAGAGCGGTATGCCCCTGGCCGGCCGCTGCGTTGTGATCAAGCCCAGCCAACGCCTCGTACTGATCAACCAGACGGACGGACCATTCGGGACCATGTTTGCGGATATCAACATCGATATGCCTCTCGGCAGCACAGTGCTGCTGGATAGGCCTGTCGCTGAGTATCTGGCCCCGGGCGTGCATTCTCTCCCCAACGGACCGGAGTTATGGCTCAAACAGGACGCACCTGTACCCGTGGCGACCATGCCCGATCCCTTGCGCAACTACGAAAACTCCACCATAGGCATAGCGCTCACCCTGCTCCCCGGTTGGGAGGTGGATGAGCAAGGTTTGTCCAACCTCAACCAGGAAGTCATCTTCATCCCTGGCGATGCCGAGCCGTTTATTGCCTACCTGACCGTCAGCCTGGAGACTCGCACCCTCGAGCAGATTACCACCCAATACGCCCAGAATGCCCCGGATGCGCTCAGGGAAGATATCGTCTTCAATGGGCAGCCGACGGTTAAATACGTCTATTCCTTCGGGCGGCAGGAGGTTTTCGTCCCCAGTGGGGATCGCCTCTACATGCTTTCCACGGACAAGCCAGCCAATGAGGAAGTCCAATGGATGCTTGCCAGTTTTACTTTTCTCGATTCTTAGAGGCAGCGCAGGTCGATCTCACAACAATTCACATCACCTCAAACCATGGAGAAATGTTATGAATGCAATGGGTATAAACTTGAGCTATTTGATTATCCAGGTGCTCATCCTGGGTGTCTGGCCGTTGCTCAGTCTTGCGGCACTGTATACGATGCAGCACAGCAGCTTCACAGCCCTGCCTCAATTCCTGTGGACCTTGCTGGTCCTGACCATCCCAATCTTTGGTGCCCTGGCATTTTTTATCCTCAAACCTGGGGTCAAAAAATACAGCTGAGACCTCGCCCTGGCGGCTCAAGCTGGACTTTCACCACGCCTGTGCCATATGCTGCCCTTCACTGAGAAGCAGATGTAACTAACAGGTTTCTCTTTTTATCATCTTGACCTCGGAACCAGGCAGCACTTTGCGTCGTCTATAGCAGACTAGATGCGTGCCTGAAAGGACATAACATGAGACCAGGAAAGTTCTTGCTGTTGACCCTGTTGCTTCTGCTGGTAAGTGCCAGCTGCGTGGCGAGCAAGCCTCCTAAGTCACTTGAGAGCGAGGCTGTGGCCCAAATTTACGTTGCGGCGATCGCAGAGATCCATACTTTCGCCCGGACCAGAAGCGTTGTGTATGTACTCACCACCACGGAGGACCTGGTCTACGATGAGGCACCATTGGCGCCTGCCCAAGAACTCGCCAGTGACCTGCGCGAAACGATCAAAGACGAGCTGGTAGAGGAACGCTTCGAGCTGGTGTGGATCGAGGCTTTGGATCAGGCTGCTATTGACCCGAGCAACCGGCAGATCGCGGAGGGGGAGGGCATCGTCATCACGCTGGGGAACATCCACCCGCAAGAGGATGGCTCGGTGCTGCTCTCGTTCTTCATGGCTTGCGGAGACCTGTGCGGCATCGGCAAGACATTTGTCTTGAACGAGTCTGGCAACAACTGGCATGTGACCGGTTCAGTGGGTCCCGAGATTGCCAGCTGAGGGGCCATTTCAGCACATAACAACCAGCCTTTCACCGGAAGCCGAATAATTTCTTCCGCGGCTCCTCCACCGCATCGGGGAGGCTATGGACGATGACGGGTGCGAGCAGGGCGCGGGTCTTTTCTCGTACCACTCCAGGCCCAAATTAACTTGCTCCAGGTTTTTTGTATCCAAAGCAGTTCTATAAAATCAAAGCAACAGGTATACTATCCGGATGAGCGCAATTGTCCAAAGCATCCTGGCTGGATTAGGTGGCATGTTTGGATGGGGGCTATACGATTTCCTGGGGGGGCTGTTTTCGAAAAGGATAGGTAATTTTAAAACCCTTTTCTGGTCGCAGCTGGCAGGGTTGGTTTTCACTGTGCTGCTGCCTTTTGTTTTTGGAGCAAGCCTAAATGTGCCCCCATGGATAGCGATTCTTATAATTGTGGCTGCCATTTTTTATGCTGCCGCCTACCTGCTATTCTTTAGAGGATTTGAGCTGGGCAATGTATCGATTGTTTCAGCCACCATGAATTTATATGCGGTATTTACGATGGTTTTCGCATATATCTTATTGGGTCAACGTCTCTCCACTTTGCAGTTTGTGGGGGTCATGATGATCATTTCAGGTGTGGCCCTGGTATCCTTGAAATGGAGCGAGATTAGGGAGCAAAGATTAAAGCTATTTGCGGGCATTAAAGAAACTATGCTGGCAGCCCTGCTTTTTGGCATTTTTTGGCCCATCAGTGAGATTATCTCTGAAAATATCGGCTGGGAAGCAGCCACCCTTTTTGTAAAGGTGGGAGTTGTTGTGTGCTTGTGGTTGTTTTCTGTGCTGGTCAGGCGTGAGCTTGGGGTAGCCAATACCGCTCCCCGGACCAGGGTGATGATCTTTGGTGCGGGTATCTTGGAAGCGGCTGCGGTGGCGTGCGTTAACTGGGGATTGACTGTGGGAGATGTAATACTGGTCACCCCCATATCCTCGGCGTTATCCGTCGTAACGATCACAATGGCGGTTATCTTCTTGAAAGAAAAAATTACCACGCTGCAAGGGGCTGGGATGGTCATGGTCATAACCGGTATCGTTTTGACTGCTTTTTAGCAACTGTCCCGTTGAGGCAGGTGACATGAACACGATTTTTCCTTCGACTTCTGATCAAACCCGCTGGCCTACCGCCCTGCTCAGCTTACTGCCCTTCTTCGTCGCCGGGCCATTACGGATCATCCTGAGTTACCAGCCTGGTTGGAAACCGGGGCAGTTCTCGCAGTATTATCTGTTTTTCTTAATACTGAGCTCCCTGGTGATTTTTGGAGGCCTCATTTTGGGGGTCGTAAAAAAGTTCCCCCGTTGGGCTTATCCCTACACGATTTACCTGGCCTTCTCGCTCTATCTCCTGGTCATGTATGTGGTTTACTTTTTCCATTGGAACATCAACGGGCAATACAGCTTGTTCGTGTTCCTGGCAGCCACCTTGCTCGTCTTGAGGCTGCCAGGTTCCCGCTCGTTCTACAGCCATATTGGCCAGGATTGGACGCTGCTCTCTTACAGCCTGTATGGGATCGTCCTGTATATCCTCTTTTCGGTCGACTATGACGAGACTCCGAGGCTGAACCTGGTGGTGCTGATGCCTTCCCTGGTAGCCCTGGGCAGCGCACTGGCTCACCTGCGGTTGCGCTCCGCGTTCATGCGCCTTGTAGCCTTACTAGTGGGGACATATACCGGACTGTTCTTCTACATGATTCCCGTATTCCAGGGCATGGCTTCCACCTTGATAGGGGTCATCATTGTGCTGCTACTGCTGATGGCTTATGGGGTTGTACTGACGGCGTTTCTCCTATCTCCGTTGCTGGTGAGAGGCGTGATCCATTTTTTGCGCGCAAGGCAGACCCCGCAGTAATTTATCTCACCTCCACCCGCTTATATAGCTTCTCAGTGGTATTGTCTTTTACTCCTTCATTGATGCCTTAATTGTGCAACAGGTCACAATGTTGATTTGCCTAGTGAATTATTGTACAATGTGAAAGAATAAAAATAATCCATTCTGGCTCACAATCAGGGCGGGACTCAGGTAGACTCACAGGCCTGAAAACAAATCAGCTTTCGATAAATCCGCTAACAACAAGTTAGCTTTTTTTGATTTAAAGCAAAGGAGGTCTTATGCGAAAAGGTAGCTCCTCTTTATCTTTATACAAGTTAGGAGTTACGGCTTGCTATTAACATCACAAGAAATGTGAACAGCACGTGGGGAACGAGAGATATTTCCAGATCAATCTAAAGATTCTTCAGGCAATCACTCTGTCAAGATGAACATGGATAACTACAAGTTAAATGATTGGAGGATAAAGAGATGAAATACTCAAGGAAGTTGTATATATCCCTAATTGTGACAATCTTGCTAACCCTAAGCATCAGCCTCGTACAAGCCCATGGGCCTGATCCTGGTGTGGGAGCCAGGCAAATCACTACCCAGATCAACGGCCAACGTATCTGGCAGTTCACACGTTACCTGGCCTCAGATGAGTTACAAGGGCGACTGGCAGGGACAGAAGGAGAACAGCTGGCTGCAGAATATATCGCCCAAAAGTTCCTGGACTGGGAATTGCTGCCAGCAGGTGATAATGGTTCGTATTTCCAGAATTTCACCGTTTCCTCATGGTATGCCAC
>CP070639.1:1437735-1445393 GCA_020354045.1 Anaerolineales bacterium
TGGACTATCGCGATATCGGGTTGGATCGCGGCCACAGCTGTCAGGTTTCGACCCGTACAGGGGCAAGTTACGGTTTTTAGATTATGATTGGTGAGCCTCAAATCGCTGCCCAGTGCTGTATATGTGGGCAAAAATGGAACCCCAAGTGCCCCCGCACGTAACCCCATCGCCAGGGTGAGGTTGGAATGATCTTCCATCTCAAGCTCACCTGACTCGACCGCCTGCCGAAAATTGTATCCCGAGCCGGTGATCACGTTGCCAACCCAGCCGGCCTGCACCTTTTTCACACAGCCAGCGCCAATCATCTGGTCAAACAAAATATCAGATATCGGACCGATGAGGATCAGGCTCTGCTTACGCTGCCGGATGATCTCATGACCAGCTGCAAAAGGAATGAGTGTCTCTTGGGCTGTACCCAGGGCAATAGAACTGCCATCGCTCACGAATCGAGAGATGGCTTCCGCCAGAGTCATCAGTTTTGATTGTGTCATAGGCACCTGTGTTATCGATGCGTTGTATGGCTACAGAAAATTATATCCGCTTTCTACACCGGTGCTTTCTTACAATCCTCGCCAGCGCTTAAAATGGCTTGAACATCATCAGCCAAACGATGAGCGCCAGTCCTCCGAAGCCCACAACTGTGATCAGCATGGGGTTGATGGCAGATGCACGTGCTGCGATCTCTTCCTCGCTAGCAGGTTGGACTGCCGGGTGGGACTTGGTGCCATCGAAGTATGGCAGCCCTGCAGCTTTACGCAATTGCACAAACGGTCGTGTCGCCACAATCCACATGGCGATGAACTCTATAACCAGCAATCCCAACGATAGCCAGATCCAACCCTGACCCCACCACTTACCCAAGAACCCCACCAATATGCCGCTCAGTAGCATCACAAGCAAGGTGAGGTACATAACATTGAGATAGGCTGATGACAGATCAAGTATCGCCGCAATCCGTTCGCGACTCCTCTCACCCCGCAATTTGAAAGCGGCATTTGCTGAGGCACCATGGGCCATCACGAATGCGAACGCGCCTAAAACGTGCAGGAATACAATCCAACGATACATAACTAAATTCCTTTCGATTAACGAACACCATTCCAAAAAGGCGGACCAATACTTTACACCACCTGCCTGGCTATCTTCCTGGCTTTTTACCATAACGGGCAGCTATCTTATTTCAGCGTCAACAGGTATGCCACAAGTGCTTCCAGTTCTTCTTCAGACAGTTGATCCTTCAAATCCAAGGGCATCAACCCTTCAGAAAAACCTTGCACAGTATAAGCTGTTGGGTCTTCGATCGAGTTGCGGATGTATTCTTCAGCATCCATTCCCTGGATACGCTCGCGGCCCCGCGTGGCGATACCAGCCAGAGAGGGTCCCACGATGACAGTATCACCAGTCGTTCCATGGCAACGCGAGCAGTAAGACTCCAACACTCTCCGCCCCTGAGATTCCAGGGGCGTGAGTGTGGGGGTCGCAGAGGGAACAAGACTGTTGCAGGCTGCCATTACAGCGAGGATTGGGAATATGAAAAATAATTGGAGGCGCATGGTTCTCGTTTTTGCTCTCGTCTCGAGAGTGGCATCAGCTCGCCTGCAAGCGGCGGAACATGGTGAATACACCTAAAAGCACACCAAGGCCCATCACGATCGCTCCCAACCGGATATCGCTGGATATCTTCAATACAAAGAACGTCAGCATGCCGAGATTTATCAGCCAGAAGGATGCACTCTCTCCCCAGGGCAGTACTTCCCGACCATCCTGAGCCCGGGAAGCAATCACCCCCATAATCAGGTTCGTCATCATCCCGACAAAACCGGAGTGAGCGAAAACTGCCGCAAACCAGGAGACATCTTCGAAACCGCCCCCAGACATGAATAGGGATATGCCGTAAAGGAATAAGCCCATGTAGATGATCAGCCACAGTGTCCCAAAGAAAGTCCAGGATTTTGTACCTGGGCTAAGTGAGAAATTAGCCAGTGCCCGCCAGGCAAAACGTATCAGGAAAAACAACAAGCCAACCAGCAGCATCAGCATGAAGATCGGCAGGATTTGTTCAACCATGTTCAGGAAAAACGCAATTGGCACCAGCGCTGCACCGACCATCCAAAATAACGCTTGCAATAACCCAGCCCAGCTCCACCGCGTTGCCTCCTTCCGTGTTGCCCATTCGACGACTCCGCTTGCTACCAGGAATAAATAGGTATCCATCATCCCCGCGTGGGCGCCCACGCGGTCACCGGCAGGCAGGGGCAGGAACTGTCCAATCACCCGCTCCAGTCCCAGCAGCATACCGACTGTTGCGCCTATGGCGGCGGTCAGCAGCGCGCCTGCTGCTAAAAAATGAACGCTAGTTACGACCGGTTGGTGTTTGAACTGCGAAAAAGCAAAGATGGCCGAGACCCATAGCACGATCACCGCGCCGCTGCCGAAGATCGGCAGCAGGGCCACCAGGAAACCGCTGGGCCGCGAGAATGCCAGCCCAAAGGAAGGCACATAGCCAGCGAAAATCAAGACCGCTGCCCACACCAGGGTGCGAACACGTCTTTCGTAATTTGTATCGACATTGCGATCCCCGCTAACCAACCAGATCATTATCCCGATCGCAGACAGGGTGATCCAGCCAATACTGCCACCGTGTAAGTGGATCAATACCTGCCAGCGTTCGATTTCCCCGGCGGTCAGCGAATTGTCAAAACCAAAATAGATGTTGATCAGAAAAATTAATAACGATCCCATGAACAGGATCTTCAAAGACTGCCAGACTGATTCATTTTTGACACGTTGTAAATACATGGTATTCTCCTTTTTCTTTCTCTCCTTGTGGTGAAGTTGTCAGTTCAAAGCTATACGGCTAACAGCAACCGACCTCCAGATCGCCTTCGGTTGCTTTATCCATACAGGAGTTCCTCGGTCACTTCTCTGCTCATGACAAATATCGCTATGTCACCTCCCTTCAATGGAATGAGATTCTGCTGCTTTATGCTTGTTCTAAATGACCTTCCCCGTTTGCCAGGATAAAAATCGATGGTTTCGGACGCAACATTGAGCAAACTGAAACAAAGCATCGAGGCAAGCATAAATAGATAATTAATACCCTGTTACTTCTATAATAACAGGGGGTCGTCTCCAGATCGTTACGGGGAGCGTTACGAGAATATTTTCGCTAAACTAACAACCTTAATAATGAATTCAATTGACAAATGACAAAAATTAGATATACTATCAATGTGTCGCATTAATCTGACGATCATCAATCAAATCGGAGCATATTCAAGCCCACTCAAAAAAACCGATTCAATCTCAAAATAACTGTAAACACTCCATCTTCACACTACGCCTAAAAGGAAACCTCTTATGACGGTGAGTACCTTTGACAAATGGCAAGACCAGCCACTCGATGAAATCCTTTATGAGAGCCGTGAACTGTTGGAGGATATGAGTTTCCCCACTGTACAGCGCTGGCGGGAGTCAGGGGGAAAAGTTATCGGCCATTTCCAGGTTTATTTCCCGGAAGAAATCGCACATGCTGCGGGGGCATTGCCCTTTAAGCTGCGCGGCGCTCCTGTGGAGCCGCGGCACGCAGACTCTCGCTTTGGCTCGTATCTCTGCTCGATCATCAAGTCTTCCCTGGAGCTTGTACTGAGCCACAACATTGAACTGGATATGTTCGTGACCCACCCGATTTGTGATGCAGCCCGTAACCTGGCTGCCATCTGGGGGCGCAATTTCTCTTATCCCTGCCAGATTCTTTATTTACCCCAAAATGCAAACTCATCCTATGCGGCCCAATACTTGAGCGAAGAATACGCCCGGCTCTTGAAAGACATCGAGGTAGTAGTTGATCGCAAAGTAAGTGCAGACGACCTGCGCCATTCGATGTCTGTTTTCAATGAGAACCGTTCGCTGATCCGTGAGCTCTACACCCTCAAGCGTGAAAAGCCCTGGTTATGCTCCGCCGATGAAGCTTACACCTTGCTAGCCATCGGCGGATTGATTCCACGGGAGGAACACAACCAGTTGTTGAAAACGGTCCTTCCCATGCTAAAGTCGCGAGCCAACAAACAGCAAGACCGGATTCGGGTTGTTTTTGAGGGCGGATTCTGCGAGCAGCCTCCCCTGGATATGATCAGGATGCTGGGGAAATCTTGTTATGTGGTGGATGATGACCTACTCATCGGCTTGCGCTATATCCTGGAAGACGTATCTTTGGAAGGTGACCCTCTGTTCAATCTGGCACATGCCTATTTGGAAAAGTCCACCTATAGCCCAGTCCAGCATGATCTGCGCAAGCCAAAAGAAAAAATGCTCCTTGAACGCATTAAAAATGCCGGCGCTGAAGCCGCCATTGTCACAGCTGCCAAAATGTGTGAGCCGGGGTTGGAAGAGCAAGTAGCTTACACCCGCACCCTCGATGAGCTGGGTACCCCCTACTTTATCAGTGAGTTTGAAGAGAATATGACCAGCTTCGACCACATCGAGATCCAGTTGGAAACTTTCGTCGAGAATATTCTATTTAGTTGAGGACATCTAAAATGAGTGACGGAAAAAACCCGGATGGTATTGTCGGACGCGGTAATCGAGAGGGGGCAGATCTTTTCCGCGATTGGTTCGATCAACTGGATAAGACCGCCAAAAACAAAGGTCCATCTGCCTATGTCTTTGTTATGGGAAGCATCGCCGAGATACTCAGGGTTTTCGACCTACCTTTAGTTTTTCCTGAAATCAATTCTCTGCAAACTGCTGTGCGGCGTGTCGCCCATGAATATCTGGGACAGGCTGAAGATTATGGCTATTCACCGGATATCTGTGGGTATGTGAAAGCTGATGTTGCCCTGCAAATCAGGGGTGGAGATCATCCCATGGGAATGATCCCCAAGCCTACCCTGGCGGTGATAACAAATGCCTGCAACACTTACATTAAATGGGCAGAAATCTGGGAGCGCATGTTCCACGCGCCCGTATTTACTATCGACATTCCTGGTACCCGGCAGGCTGGTCAGTCCTTCTTGCCAGGTGATTCTGATTTTGAGCGCGACCGTCGCTATGTGCAGGCTCAATTAAATGAGTTGATTGACCTTTGCCAGCAACTCACCGGCCTGAGTTTCGACATCGACCGATTCCGGGAAATCCTGCATCATACCAACAGGATGAACATTGCCTGGAAGCAGGTTATTGAATTCAACAGAAATCACCCCTCTGTATTCAATGCGCTAACGGATGGCACCATCTACCTGGGTGTATCGAATGGCTTACGCGGCAATCCAGAGGCTAGCTTGTTCTTTGAAAAACTTAGAGAAGAAATGGAGTATAAGGCCTCGAAAGGGATTGGCACGCTGGTAGATGAGAAATATCGGTTGGTCTTTGTAGGTGTACCTTGTTACCCTATCTTCAGGCGATTTAATGAGCTGTTCACGGAGTGGGGTGGAACTTTTGTGAACTCTACCTACCTGTGGTTTGCCTCTGGAGGCGCCAACCGTGGTTTTGAGTACGACTTGAACCGTCCTTTGGAAAGCCTGGCTGAGGGTCTCTTGTTAAGCGTACGCGACGCCATGGATAGCATGTTCCATCACAATCTGGCACTTGAGGAAATCATCGATGAGTATGACGTGGATGGCATTGTTTTTCATCCTATCAAGAGTTGCCGCACAGTCTCCACGGGCTTAGCTGATGGTCGCCGGGCACTGATGGAAGCACGCGATATCCCCAGCTTATTCATTGAATCCGATATGATGGATCGGCGGGTCGTCTCAGAAGCCCAAATGAAAAACCGGATCGATGCTTTCTTTGAGGGGCTTGCCTCCCGCAAGCAACGCGAAGCTCTGGCTGGATAACAAGGAGAGGTGAGAATATGGCTTATGCTGCTGGTGTGGATGTTGGTTCGACGCAAACAAAAGCGGTAATCGTGGATGAACACGGACGAATAATCAGCCGTGCATTGATCGATACGGGTGCAAATGTTGTCAAGGCTGCTGAAAACGCCTACCAGACTTGCCTGGACAACGGCAATTTACGCGAAGAAGAAGTGGAATATGTCATCGGCACAGGATATGGTCGCTACCGTGTCACCTTTGGAAATACCCAAATCACTGAGATCAGCTGTCATGCACGCGGTGCTGTAAATATGTTCCCTCATACTCGCACTGTTTTGGATATGGGTGGGCAAGACACCAAAGCCATCCGGGTAAATGCAAATGGAGATGTGCTTGATTTTTGCATGAACGACAAGTGTGCCGCTGGTACGGGACGTTTTTTGGGTGCTGCCTCCGCTGCCCTTGAGATTCCGCTGGATGACCTCGGCCCAACCGCTCTCAAAGCCGAGAGACCTGTGCGTATTAGCACCACCTGTACTGTCTTTGCCGAGTCTGAAGTCCTCTCCTGGTTGGGTAAAGGTAAGAAAATTGAGGATATCCTCTTGGGAGTGCACCAATCCATCGCATCGCGCTCCATTGGTCTGTTGCGCCGAGTTGGGATAGATGAACAGATCACATTTACAGGTGGGGTAGCAAAAAACGTGGGCATGGTGAAAGCCTTGGAACAAAATCTGGGCCTCAACCTGAATGTCAGTCCAGAATCTCATTTTATGGGTGCTTTAGGGGCAGCTCTCTTTGCGTTGGACCATATTTTGGCCAGCCGTGCCCCACTGGGAGCCAGGGAGGAACACGCATGAGCACACTTGTTACAGGCATCGATGTTGGATCTACCTATACAAAAGCTGTTATTCTCAATGAAGCTAACCAGATTCTCGGTAAAGGGATGACCAATACCAGTTTTAAACTGGCTGAAGCAGCTCAACGTGCCTTTCAGCAAGCTCGCGAACAGGCCGATGTGGGCGAAAATGATGTGACCTACGTCGTCGCCACTGGTTTTGGCAGGCACCAGGTGCCTTTTCGAGATGTTAATGTCACAGACTTAACTGCTAGCGCACGCGGGGCAGCCTTTCTTTACCCAAAGACCCAGACCATCCTGGATGTAGGCGGGCAGACGATGAAAGCCATCCGGCTCGGTGCTAATCAAATGGTGAAATCTTTCCGTCTGAACGACAAGTGCGCCGCAGGTACAGGAGCCTTTTTGGAAAAAACTGCTCGCTATCTGGGATATACAACCCAGGAAATCGGGGCACTCGTCGCCACCTCCAAGGATCATGTCTCAATCTCTGGTGTATGCGCTGTGTTTGCAGAGTCTGAAGTCATCAATCACCTGTCGCAAGGTGCCTCTCCCGCTGACATCATGTACGGCGCGATCGTCTCTCTGGTGGATCGTTCTGTTCAATTGATGAAACGTGTCCGCATGGAACCAGAGTTCACACTCATCGGTGGCATTCTGCGCTTCAAAACAATGGCAGATGTTGTTCGCAATGAACTTCGAACAGAGGTCAATGTGCCTGAAGGAGACATGGTCCAGTTTACGTCTGCTTTAGGGGCGGCCATACTCGGTCATCGCCGTCTCGAGAAGCTTAAGCTTGAGAAAATGAAATCTACCATCTCTGCCTTTGATTAGGCAGCTGCCTAGGTGTAACCCCATTCTGTATCAAGTTATGTGTTGAATTGGAAACCCGTAGCGCAGGAAAAACAAAAATGGCCAAAGGCTCTAAACCTCAAAACGGTAGCTCCCCTGAAAAAGCTAAGGGCAGCTTGCGTATTGATCTGGTGGAC
>CP070639.1:1445493-1453084 GCA_020354045.1 Anaerolineales bacterium
CCTCGCTGCATCCATACCTTGCAGTGGTGCCGGAGGACATCTCCGGACACTCCATTGAATTTCGGGAAGCCTGCATCTCGCCAGCTGGTCAGGCAGCCTTGCTGGATGCTGCCAAAGCCATGGCGATGACAGCGGTCGATTTGTTAGCAAAACCGGAGAGCGTGCAGGAAGCTTGGCGCCGCCATCAAACCACTCTGGCGGCACAAGCAAGCAGTGCTTAGACTGCAAAGTAAGAAATTGAATTTGCCACCCAGCGTAGAATGTTCCTGGTTTGAGCTTATTTAACCAGCTTGTTCTGGATTGCCAGGGCAACAGCCTCTGCCCTGTTCGATACCCCCAATTTCGAGAGTATGCTGCTTACATGTACCTTTACCGTCGCCCTGCTCAGGTACAGGTGCTCAGCGATCTCCGGGTTGCTCATCCCCTTGACCAGTAATGCCAGCACCTCGTTTTCCCGTCGCGTCAGGTCTTCTCCGATGGGTGGTTCATTGGATACAGGCTGTACCAAGGCCTGGACAGCCTCAGGTGCCAGCGTGGGACGTCCAGCCTGGGCAGCGCGTATAGCTTCTGCTAGCTCGTCCCCGGCGACATTCTTCAGCAGGTAACCTATTGCTCCAGCCTGCAGCGCGTCATGAACCAGCTCCTTGTCCTGAAAACTGGTCAGGGCGATGATCTGTACCTCAGGCCAGCGCTGGTGGATTAGCCGGATGGCCGCCACGCCTCCCAGTTCCGGCATCACAAGGTCCATCAGGATCACATCCGGATTTAACTTTTCGACCATAGCAACTGCTTCATGTCCATTGCGCGCTTCACCGCTCACCTGGATATCGGGCTTGTTTTTTAAGTAAGTCTGCAGTCCTTTGCGCACCATGCCATGATCATCCACGATCAGCACTCGAATTCTGGCAGTTTCCGTCATGCATCCTCCTGACCTTTTTGTTCCCATAATACGCTGATTTGTGTGCCTTCCCTGGGGTTGCTGTCAACCGTGAGAGAAGCCCCAATCGCCTGGGCGCGTTCTGCCATAATCCCCAACCCCAGACGATCTTGGGGTATATTTTTTGGATTGAAACCGCGCCCGTTATCCTTGATTGAAAGTAGCACGCTCAGTGCCGGTGACTGTTCCAGTTCTTCATAATCAGCACAGGTGAAGCACAGGCGTACGGAAGCCTGGCTCGCTCGAGCGTGTTTAACCACGTTGTTCATCGCCTCCTGGGCGATCCGGTAAAGCGCAATGTGCACATCCTCAGGCAGTTCGCCTTTTCCTTCAATGATTAAATTAACTGGAATGCCTTCTCTGCCGCTGGCAGCTTCGACCAGCTGTCGCAGCAGATCTTCCAGCCGGGTTTCTACCAAGGCAGCCGGTCGCAGTTCTAGCAACAGCGTGCGCATCTCTGCCAGGGCACCCCGGCTCAAGCCGCGCAGCTCTTGCAGTAAATTGTAACCCTCAGACTGGTCATTTTCCCACACAGATGGCAGCGCCTCAGCCATCAAGCTTGCAGAGAACAGGGTTTGTGTTACCGCGTCATGCAGTTCGCGTGCCAGACGGCTGCGTTCTTCCAACACAGCCAGGCGTTGAGACTGCTCGTAAAGCCGTGCGTTTTCTATAGCAGCGCCAGCCTGGTGAGCCAGTGCTTGCAGCACGGCCAGGTCCGACTGGTCGAAGGCGTTCATCTTGTCACTTTGGGCATCCAGCACGCCGATCACATGCCCCTTGACGATGATTGGCACCACCAATTCGGAACGGGTTGCACTACCCTCCATGCGTACATAGCGAGGCTCCTTGCTGGTGTCCGGAACCAGCAAGGGTTTTCCTGTGCTGGCAACCCATCCAGTTATGCCCTCCACGCCGATCTCGAGCGGGTTGGGACGGAACTCAAATCCCGGGTTATCCCACAGCTTCCCTACCCCCACACGATAATATATTTTACCGTCCTCAACGATGCCTATTCCCACGTGATAGTATCCAAATGCTTTTTGGATTACCTGCGTTACCTGGTTCAGCACTGCCTCCATATCCGCTACAAAGGCAAACTGCCGCCCCACTTCAGCGATCACCCGGAACTGTTCTGCTCTGCGGTGCTCGGCGGAATACAGTCGGGCATTTTCGATAGCGGTAGCTGCCTGATTGGCAAAGGCAGTCAGCAGGTGTAGATCGGACTCGTCAAAATCCCCTGCACCTCCTAGTTTATCGACCACCACCAGGCTTCCTATCACCTGCTCCTTAATCGTCAAGGGAGCCAGGGCAGCATTTTGCAGGCCTGAACCAGTGCGTTCAACAAATGCCCGCTGGTCAGCGCGTCGGTCTTCACGCAGCTGGTTAGAGATCTCAGGCTGGTTGTGCATGGTCACCCAGCCGGACAGGCTGTTGTGCAGCGAGGCTCTCTGACCACGCAAGTTTGGTATCGATCCAACACACGCCACCACCTCGTCTTCCATGAGCTCCCAGTCCACCAGGTTCAGGATGCCTCCCTCAGCCTGGAGTAAGGTAGTTGCCTGTTCGACGATCAGGTTCAACAGGTCATTGAGCTCCAATGTGCTGACCAGTGCCTGGTTCGTTTCCTGCAAAGCGGCCAGCTGGCTCAGACGCCGGTTGGTGTCTTCGTACAAGCGGGCATTCTCAACCGCAATACCTAAATGGTTGCCGATTGAGATCAGTAGCGTGAGCGCCTTTTCTCCATATACTTGTGGGGTGCGGGAGATCACGAAAAGTGTGCCCAGCACCTTGCCTTTGGTAATTAGCGGTACCACTGCAATGGATTGATAGCCCGATGCCAGCACCTGTGTGCGTGTCAGGCGCGCATCGGTAGACATATTTTCTATCACTAGCGGCTCGCCAGTTTGCACAACCTGCCCTGAAAAACCTTCGCCAATGCGTAAGTGGTTGATATTATCCACCAGCTCCTGGCTCAGCCCTTGTTGGGCAGCGATGTGTAGCTCCTGGTTTTTCTCATCCACAAGATATATCCCGGCCGCATCAATCTTGATCATCTGCAAAATGTGATCCAGGGCGCTTTTGAGGGTTTCATCCGGGTCCAAAGATTCACTCACGGTCGCAGCAATTTCATTGAGCGCTGCCAGGGCCTGGGTGCGCTCCTCAACCTGCAGCTCCAGTTCTCGCCGTTTGGCTTCGATCCCTTGGACTCGCAGTCGATAACCTGTGAACACGCCTATGCCCAGCAGCAGGATCAAGCCGCCCCGGAACCACCAGGTGCCCCACAAAGGTGGCGTGATCGTAATTCGAACTGCTGATCCCTGCTCATTCCACACGCCCTCGCTGTTGGCACCCTTGACTTGAAAAGTGTAGTTTCCCGCAGGCAGGTTGGGGTAATCCGCGTGTCGGCGGGTACCTGCGTTAACCCAGTCTTGGTCGATACCCACCATCTTGTACGTAAATTGGTTGTTCTGCGGGGCGCGATAATCCAGCAGGACAAAATCAAATGACAGGAAATTGTCTTGGTAACCCAACCGGATTTCGTCGTTGTCGGTCAGATCCTCACGATATACTCGGTTGTTGACGCTCATGGCCGAGATGGTAATCGCTGGGATGTGGGTGCTGGTTGTAATTTGTGATGGGTAAAACCTGGTCAATCCGTTGATCCCGCCAAAATACAGTTCTCCCTCTCGGGTTTTTACATGCGCATTCAGGTTGAATTCGTTGCTCTGTAGACCATCCACTGCGCTGAAATTCTTGAAGATTTCATTTGCTGGATCGAAGCGGGATAAACCTTTATTTGTGCTTATCCATAAATAGCCATCTTGGTCTTCCAGAATTCCATATACCACGTCGTTTGGCAGCCCATTTTTCTCCGTATAACGGGTGATCGCTCCGCTCTGGCGGTCCAGCTGGTTCAGGCCACCTCCCCAGGTGCCGACCCAAATCCTGCCCAGGTGGTCTTCATAGATTGCCAGCACAGTATTGTGACTCAGGCTGTTGGGGTTTTCAGGATCGTTTTGGAAGCTGGAGAAGGCCCCCGTCTCGATGTTCAGCCGGTTGAGCCCGCCCCCATTTGTGCCAATCCATAACGTGTTCTGCGAGTCCACCAGCAGGCACCAGACAGAGTCGTTGCTCAAGCTGTTGGGGTCATCAGGCTCATGTACATAGCGCCTGAAATTATCTTCATCCTGGATATAAAGATTGAGTCCGTGTTCGCTGCCTATCCAAATGCGTTGTTGCTGGTCTTCAACCACTGCCATTGCGACGTTATTACTGAGGCTGACTGGATTGCCTGGTTCATGTTTGTAGTGGGTGAATTGCTGCTTGGTAGGGTCAAATCGATCCAGACCGCTGTTGGTCCCGACCCATATCTCTCCTTGTTGATCTTGATAGACTGCCCAGACCTCGTTATCTGCCAGGCTGCCAGGGTCATTCGGATCGTGCTTGAAGTGTGAAAAATGTCCACTTTCGGGATCGAAGCGGTTTAAACCCCCTCCATAGCTGGCAATCCAGAGAAAACCTTGCTGGTCTTCATGCATATCAAAGATGGAATTTTCACTCAAGCTGTTTGGGTTATTGGGCTCAGCAAAATAGTGCGCAAAGCGCTCGAGATTGCGATCGAAAATATTAACGCCCCCTCCAAACGTGCCAATCCACAGTAAGCCTCCCTGGTCTTCATAGATTTTATATACAAAGTTCGAGCTCAGGCTGTCGGGGTTTAGCCTGTCATACTGGAAGCGCGTAAACGTATTATGCTGGCTGTCGAACAGATTGAGCCCGCCGCCGTATGTGCCGATCCACAGTGCCCCGAAGCCATCCACATGGATGGAGCGCACTTCATTATCGCTCAGGCTGTTTTCATCCTCGGGTTCATGTTGGAAAACGGTGTAGCTTCCATCTTCAGGATGCAAGCGGATGACACCCTGCGAGGTCCCCACCCACAGCAAGCCCGCCTGGTCCCGCAGCATGGGTGCCAGCTCATTGAAGCGAAATTTCATCGGTAGTGAAGCGATTTGCTCCACGTGGGTGAAACGGTCGCTCTGGTAATCATATTGGTCTAGACCGCCCTCCGTAGCTACCCACAGCATTCCCATTGGATCCGCGTACAGGCCGAGTACACGATTCCCGCTTAAGCTGCCCGGATCCTGCTTGTCAAATTGGTATGTTGTGAATCTGTTGTTCTGCCTGTCGAAGCGGTTGAGACCGCCGCCACTGGTGCCAATCCACAGGTTTCCAGAGCGATCCTCGCTGATGTTAAGGATGAAATCATTGCTCAGGCTGTGAGGGTCTTCCTTATTCGCACGATAGTGCACAAAGCCACCGTTTTGTTGGTCGTACCTGTCCAGGCCACTGCCGTTTGTCCCAATCCATATGCTCCCCTCTTGATCCTGGAATAAGGCTAGGATATTGTTGTTGCTCAGGCTGGTAGGGTCTTCGGGGTCATGCTTGAAGATGCGGAAAGTATATCCATCGAAACGGTTTAGCCCATCCTCTGTGCCGAACCACATATAGCCGAGCTTGTCTTGCAGGATAGCCTGGACTGAACTTTGGGATAGACCTTGTTCAATCGAAATCTTTTTGAAAGCCAGGCGCCCGTCGCGCGTTGTGACACCCGTATTTAGCGGGAGTCCCTCTTGATTCCTGCTAGGTAAATTCTCCGGAATATTTGGATTCGTAGGTGCTTGCAGGCCAGGGACTGGTGAGTTTGTAATGGTAAACCAGCTCACTGCCACCAGCCAGCACAGCATGGTATAGACCTTCATAGCCTGATTGGATGTGCCTGATCATAAACCAGTTCTGCGACAATGTTTATGACTAAATCATAGCACATGTCGGGATAAATGGCACAGTCTCGAGCCCTTGATCATACTTTCTCAGGAAATCTCGCTGCTCTTGATATTCCGGGGGATGGACTTCAGTATATGCGGCTGACTGGCAGGTTTTTTTGGATTAGCTGGATCAATCTTTCCGGAGGTTCAGTCTTGCTGGCAAAGCCGTCTACCCCCATTTTCAAAGCGACCTGGCGGGCTTCGGGTTGCCCGCTGAGCGAAATTACTCGCAAGCCGGGGTGTGAGCCGCGCAGCTGGGCAATGATTTCTTCAGCTGGCATTCCGGGCAGCTCCCATTCGAGCAAGACAATGTCCGGACAGCCAGCCTGTACTAGCATAAGGAGTTCATCTGCCTCAGCGGCCTCTCCGATGACTTTCCACCCCTGCTGTTGTTCAAGCAAGACGCGCATCCCGTAGCGCACCCGGGGTTGGCGATCTGCAATGCAAAATTTTATCGTCACAGCCACCTCACGTAAGCATATCGATATACCGATAATAAAATTAGTTCCAGTGCAAGCACTTGCGTGCTTATCCCTCGCGCAGTTATCCTATGTATAGATTTTAAAAGAATAACCCACCCTGCACATCAGGCCTCAGGTGGGTTTAAGGATATAACCAGCAGAATTAATTTTCTAAGCCAGCCGTTCTGCCAGCCAGTGCTTAAGTGTCTCCTGCGCTGGCATCTTTATGCTCCAATCTGGGTCACGATAGAAACCCTCATGTCGGAAAGTGACCAAATCATCAAGCTGGTCTGGACGGGTACCGCTGATATCCTCAGTATATAAATGAAGAGGGTAGTTGTACGTGGGTGGTAAGATGTGGATTTGGTTGGGCGCATACTTCGCCAGGATGACACCTGTCAGCAAGGCCTGGTGCACGAAAATCTTGTAGAGCGGTTCCTTCCGGTAAAACGCCTGCATGGCGCTTTGCCAATAGATATCCACAAATGCCCGGCGCCAGGCACGCAGCAAGCCCTCCTCAGGGCGCACGACCAGTTGGCCGGCGTTGAAGTAGGGGCGGATTACAATCGCATCCACATGGGTGATCATGGGAAATATGTGCTGGCGTGGCACATGGCAGCTGTCATAGACCAGCTCCCAGAACGCATCGAGCGGCTGGTCGAAGCGAGAGCCGATCAAGGTGTGGTGCACTGGTCTGACCCCTACCTGTTTCCCTTCCGGCAGCAGGAAATCAACCGGGGCTTGCAGCACAATGCTGTTGAGGCCCAGCCAGGCCAGGTAGCTGGCCTCGCTTTCCAGGGTCAACTCGGCCTGGGCTGCCAGGCAGGCTTCTGCTCCCAGTGGGGTGCGCAAGATTTCTGGTTCGATATTGACCCTGACCAGCTGGACGTTCAAAGCTCGCAGCCGTCTCTCAATCGCCGCGGTGAGGTTAATGCCATCCTCCGGAATAAAATACCACAGTGGTGCTTTGGAAAATTCGCCCGCAAAAGCGCGCAGGCTTTCCGCCAGCAGTAAGCCGTTGGTTTGTGAGTCTTGATCCGTGAACATTGACGCCGCGCAGATCAGCTTGTCCCCCCTGGTATTGTTTTTTGCTGTCATACCTTTCCCGCCCTATCCCTGGCTGGCTTTGATTGCCAGACCCGCCACCACGCTGCTGAAGGTGTTCGAAGCCACCACTTTTTCTGCCCCAAAAATGTGGCCCAGCATCCGGGTGAAAGCAGGTATGTTCGATGAACCGCCCGTTTTGACCACCGCATCAACCTGAGCGGGCTGCAATCCCGATCGCGCCAGGGTATCCAACAGCACCTTTTCAATCGCTTCCTGATATTCCTGGATATCCTGCTCGAATTGCTGTCGGGTGTATA
>CP070639.1:1453184-1460749 GCA_020354045.1 Anaerolineales bacterium
GTTGAAAAGCGCGGCTTTCAGCCCGGACGGCAAAAGCCTGGCGTATAGCACCGATAATGGCCGCCTCATCATAGTAGAGATTGAGAGCGGCGCAGAAATCCTGGAGTTCCGCGGTGCGCCTGGACCAGCCGACGCCCTGGCGCTCAACGATCGCTACCTGGCTTCCAGCCACTGCACGCAAGCGAGCGAGGGTGGAGATATTTGCCCGCAAAATGAAATCTGGTTATGGGAGCTGTCTACTGGAGAAGTTAGTGGGAATCCACTGATCGGACACACGAACTTGATCACTGCGTTGGCGTTTTCACCCGATGGCAACACCCTGGCTTCCGGCAGCCTGGACCAAACCATCATCCATTGGGAGCTGGATACGCGCCAAACCGAGGGTCTGCCTCTCAGCCGCCATAAGGGCGGCGTGACCAGCCTGGCTTTTAGTCTGGATGGACGACTGCAGGCCTCTGGCAGTCAAGATCAAAAAATCATCTTATGGGATGTGGATGAAGACCAGCCCATTGGAGACCCGCTGAGCGGACTTACTTCCGCTGTGACCGGTCTGGTATTCAGCGCTGACAGCCTGTCATTATATTCAGGCACCCAGGAAGGCGCAGTCCTGTTCTGGGATGTAGATCTCAATTCATGGATCGAGCGCGCTTGCCGTCTGGCCGGGCGTAATTTCACCGAATCAGAATGGCGAGAATTTTTCCCGGACCGGGATTACAGCCCCGCCTGCCAGCAGACTTCCCCGGCAGGAACGGCTACACCTACACCCACACCAACGCCGACGCCAACACCCACTCCCTAGTTGTGACGTAACGTTGGAATTTACACTTGAATTTCCACTGATCCTTGATGGAGAACAGCATGAGTGAAGAATTTTTAGCTTTCAATGGCATCGACGGTGCCAGCGGGGAATACCTGCTGCCCGAAATGACCCCGGGGCAATTTTCCGCCCTGGTACGTGGTGAAGCCTTAAATGAATCCGACGACAAACACCTCAAAGAGCTCAAATGGTGGTTTGATCGCACTACCCAGGGACATTATGGCGTCAAGGAAGGTGTGGATGTAAAGAACCTGGCTGAGACAGGCTGGGGTGTCATCTTTGCCCATGACGCCGACCCGGCCATTCGAGAAGCTCTGAGCGAGCTGCTTGATTGGCGCCAGGCAGGGGCTGCTGCTAAGAAGGAGCATTATTACAAAGAATATACCGGGGCAGCAGGCTACCGTCCAGAAGAATCCAAGCAGGCTTTCCTGGAGCGACACGGGGCAGGTCCAGGACCAGCTGACCCCGAGAAGGTGCCTTATTACCTGCTGATTGTAGGTGATCCGGATACGATCCCGTACCGCTTCCAGTACCAGCTCGATGTGCAATACGCGGTCGGGCGCATCCACTTCGAAAGCCTGGATGAGTATGCCTATTACGCTCACAGCGTGGTGGAAGCAGAGAAACAAAAATTAGCTCTGCCGCGCCAGGCAGCCTTTTTCGGCGTCAGCAACCCGGACGACCGCGCCACCAACCTAAGCGCTGAATACTTGGTGAAGCCCCTGGCGGAATACCTGGCACAGGACCAGCCCGACTGGCAGGTTAAATCTGTGATGGCAGCAGAAGCCACCAAAGCGCGCCTGGGTGCGCTGCTAGGTGGCGATGAGACGCCTGCCCTGCTGTTCAGCGCCAGCCATGGCATGGGTTTTCCCAATGGCGATCCGCGCCAGCTTCTCAGCCAGGGCGCCCCGCTCTGCCAGGACTGGCCCGGACCAAAAAACTGGAAGGGGCCTATCAACGAGGATTTTTATTTCTCTGCCGCAGATCTAAGCGAAGAAGCCCGCTTGATGGGTCTGATTGCTTTTCATTTCGCCTGTTATGGGGCGGGGACACCGCAACTGGACGAGTTTGCCCGGCAGGCCTTTAAAACCACGCGCGCTGAGATTGCTCCGCACAACTTCATCGCGCGCCTGCCCCAGCGCATGCTCTCCCACCCGAAAGGGGGGGCACTGGCGGTGGTCGGGCATGTCGAACGTGCCTGGGGCTATTCCTTCTTGTGGGGGAAAGCTGGCAAACAGCTGGCGGTCTTTGAAAGCACGCTCAAGCGCCTGGTGGAGGGCCACCCGATCGGCTCGGCGGTCGAGAAGTTCAATGAGCGGTATGCAGAGCTGGCCTCGGACCTGAGCATCATGCTGGAAGATATTTCCTTTGGCAAGAAACCCGACGACCTTGAGCTGGCTGGCATGTGGACATCCAATAATGATGCGCGCAACTACGTGGTTTTGGGCGATCCCGCCGTGCGCCTGCCACTGGCAGAAGGCAAGTCCCCGGTTGCAGAGCGCCAGGTGATCGAGTTGGCCAGCCTGCCCTCCAGTAGAGCCTCTACCCCAAGCCCACAGCCAGCTGTACCTGAGCCGGAATCAGCTCCCCAAGAAACCCCCAGCGCGCCTGGGATGGCTGTTGACTACGGACTGATGGATAACCTGCGCCAGGCTGGTGCCAGCGTGAGCACCGCCTTGCAGCAATTTATGACCAAGCTGGGCGAGGTGCTATCGGAGGCGCTGGAAGATGCTACTAATCTAGAAATCACCACCTACGTGAGTGATAACATCTCTGCTGTTGAGCTCAAGGAAGGCAAAGTGGAGGGTGCTCTGTTGCGGGCTTACACGCGCATCAAGATGGATGGCGATACACTGGTGATCTTGCCTGAAGAAGATGGCGAAGTGGATACAGATTTATGGGAAGTGCACATGCAGATTGTGCAGCAGGCGCAGGCAAATCGAGCCGAATTCATGAAAACTGTGGTCTCAGCGGCCTCCAATTTAGGCAGCTTCCTGAAGCCCTGAGCCGCCGAAACCATCCGCGGAGTTTTGAACAGTGCATAATCCGGTTTTCAGTTTCTGGGATTTCTCCGAAACAATCCCTGAATCAGCAGTTGCGTTTGGAGCGAGCGCGCCAGAAGATATTCCCTCTGCCACCTGGCACCTGGATCTCCCCCTGGATCAACAAGCCGCCTCCCAGGTGTTAGAAGCTTATTCATACCAGGCTCAAGCCTCGGTACAGATTATCGAAGACCTGCCAGAGCGAATAGATAACCTGGTGACGCGCGTGCAGGCTGCAAACGCCAGCGGTGTCTCATTTAGCACAATCGAACAGAGCGATTTGCCACTTGAAGAGGCAGACTTGCTGGACTCTCTGTTTGAGATCGACCGTATGGAGACCCAGGTCAGTTTTGGGTTGGAAGAGAAATTACCCAAGGATTGGCAGGCTCCTTACCAGCAATTCCAATCTACCGCCGCGCGTGTCTTGCGATCCATCAGCCACCTGGCCTGGGTAGAGACCAGCCAGGCAGGACGCCTGATCGGCCGGACCTCGGTGGGCTGGGCAGGTGATATGGAGACCCTGTACGCCATTGCCCTGTTGCCACAACAGCTTGACCTGCACAGGCACTCGCTCGAGATCGCCCTGGTGGCACGCCATGCGCTGATCCGTGCCTTTACAGCCACAGTCGCGACGGCCTCCCGCCTGTCGCTGTTGCTGGCCACCCCCGGTGGTGCCTTGCTATCACTGCCAGCTGTATGGAAGTACGTCAACCAGATGCTTTCAGAAGTTGAGAAGTATAAAGCTGTCACTGCTCGTTAGTCTACATTCGAGAAAACAATGATATCTACTATTCCCTAAGGAGAAATGAATGGCCAACGAATTTGATACCGCCCTGAAGAATGTCGCTTCCAGTATTTCACAGTACGTGAAAGATGCCAGCATGATGCAGGTCGAGACGCGTTATGTTGAGATTGCGGAGGATGGGCCGTCTGGTTTTGATGCGGCAAAACCCGTAGCCCGGACGATCATCAAGCTGGATGGAGATAGCGAAACCATCCTGCCCATGCGCAAAAACGAGGCTGGCAGCACGGTTGTGGACACCGAACTCTTCGAACTGCACCAGCAAAATGTCAGCACCGCAATCGATTATCGCGCCCGCATCCTGAACGCCCTGTTGAGCACCCTGGCTTCACGCAGTTAGTCTCCACAATGGGGAACTGCACACTAGCAACCCTGCTGGAGTATATACACGCAGTATAATCATTACTGCGTCGCCCCAACAACTCCGGGCTGTTTGGGTGTCGCTGGGATAGCTCAAAACTGAGGCTATCCACGAAACCCTTTCTCTTTGTATAGGAGTTGTGGTCATGTCTTCTCTGAACTCGATCCTGGCAGTGATCCTGGGGGGTGGGGTTGGCAGGCGCCTGTATCCCTTAACCAAGCAGCGTGCAAAACCAGCGGTCCCTATCGCTGGTAAATATCGTTTGATTGACGTACCGATCAGTAACTGCATCAACTCAGATATCAATCAGATTGCGGTGCTGACCCAATTCAATTCGGTTTCCTTGCACCGCCACATCACCCAAACCTACACCTTTGACGACTTCCATAGGGGCTATGTCCAGATCCTGGCTGCGGAACAGACGCCGCGCAGCACGAGTTGGTACCAGGGCACAGCCGATGCGGTGCGCAAACAGCTTTTTGAGATAAAAGCCACCCGCGCTCAATCCGTGCTCATCCTGGCAGGTGACCACCTGTACCGCATGGACTATGATGCGCTGGCACACTTCCACTGGGAAAAACAGGCCGCTATCACCGTCGCGGTCCAGCCCATCGCGGCGACAGACGCTCACCGCTTTGGTCTCTTAAAGCGCGGCGCTGATCACCATATCAGTGCCTTTGTTGAGAAACCCCGCGATCCAGAGGTGCTGGAACAATTTATCAGTCGCGATGATGACCTGCGCCCCTACCTCGGTTCGATGGGAATCTACATGTTCAACACCCAGGTGCTGATCGATCTACTGGAAGACACCAACTATGACGATTTCGGCGGGCAAGTAATACCCAACGCCATTCACTCCCATACTGTTTTAGGCTACGATTTCGACGGTTATTGGGAGGATATTGGAACCATCCGTTCTTTCTACGAGACGAATTTGAGCCTGACACGCCCGGATGCACCTTTCAATTTTTATGACCCGGTGCGCCCGATCTACACACGCCCGCGCTACCTGCCAGGCTCTGTGATCGACGGTGCCACACTCCACAATGTGCTGCTCGCGGACGGCTGCCAGATACGACATGCTGAAATCAGCGATTCGATTGTCGGTTTGCGCAGCCAGATCGCTGACGGCGTGCAAATGAAGAATTCTATCCTGATGGGCGCCGATTACTATGATCCTCCAGGAGAAGACCCACGTGGAGGCCTGCCCATCGGCATTGGTACTGATTGCAGAGTCGAGGGAGCAATTATTGACAAGAATGTGCGCATGGGCGAAGGGGTTACCATCCTGCCGTTTCCTCCTGGCACAGAGATTGATACCGGCAGTTGGGTGGTCCAAGATGGGATTGTGGTTATCCCCAAGAGCACTGTCCTGCACCCAGGGACATATATTGGTCCAGATTAGGCCTTGCAGATCGCTGACTGATTGAACAAAAAAGTACCCGGTTTCGGGTACTTTTTACTCGAGCTAGACCGGCTCAACCGCACCTGCGGTAATATCAATTTGTGGTGGTTGTTCAAAGTGTTTTTTCACCGCACATAATTCCGCTGAACGCACCAGCGATGGCAAATATTTCTCAGGGAATTTTGGTGGCACCTGAATCTCAAGGTCGATTTTAGCAACCATGCCAGACAGGGGATTCGTATGCATACGTTGCACAATGCGGATGCCCTCAGTTGGCAAGCCGCGCTGCTTGCAAAAACCCAAGACGTAAATACCTGCACAGGTACCAATCGAGGCCAAAAATGTAGCAAAAGGTGTTGGCGCGCTCATCGCCGGGGGCTGGTCGGTACTGACCGTAAACGGTCCAAAATGAGCTTCCACGCGGGCCCCACCGGGAAAATCTATCATCATTTCCATAAAATAACTGCCCTCCATCTATATTAGCGAGTGTTTCTTTCCTTGATTTTTTGATGCACAATCCCCCAAAAGGTTACAGTATCAATCTTATGCTGTTGGCACCGAGACCTGGAGTTGTTTGCTCCTCCAGAAGAAAGCCCAATACAAACCAGTCGAGATGGTATAAAGAATAATCGTTCCAATGAAGGGTGGAGCAAAGCCATAACGCACTTGCATCCAGCCACTGATGGTAGGGCTGAACGCCCAGCCGAAATTCCAAGACATACTCACCAGACTGGCAACAGTCGCGCGTGCCGTTGGTTCAACGCGCTCCATGACGAAGGTCTGGTACACTGGACCGCTCATGTTCATCAATGCCAGGCGCACATAGTAAGCGACCGTACTCACCCAGAACAACGGAGAAAAACCCAGCAGGACTAAAAAAGGTATCGATAATCCCTGGGTGACGACTACAAATTGTATCTTACCCATGCGATCAGCAATAGGCGGGGCAATCATCAAACCAATCCCCATAGCCAATGACCCCCAGGCAAACAGCGTTCCAATAACCGGGTCTGGTTTTTGGTGAACTACCCGGAAAAACACATTCATAAAAGGCATGATCAATCCGGCACCTACAGAGGTTATCAACATGGGCAAAATTAATTTTCCTAATAAACTCGGATTGCGGGCAGCATAACTTAACGGGGCAAAAAATGTTCGCTCAGACCTCTCCAATCGCGTCATCTGCAAAAAAATCAAAGGGATCACGCCCAAACCAGATAGCAGACCAATGCTCAGCAAGGAACCTGCATAGGCAGTACTGCTGGTAGGCGATACCATGCGAGCCATGGCTACCCAGCTAGGCAGGTGCCCTCCAATCCAGTTGCCCACGGAGGCCATCGCCATTTGCAATCCAGAACTCAAACTAAAAAGATAGGTACGCTCCTTTTCCTGGCTGTTTTCCATCAAAAAGGGCGCCATCGTCACGGCTGCCAGGCTCTGCGCAAAGCCCGAAAGTACGTTCATGGCGTAAAAACCCTGCTCCTGCTGCCAGTAGACCATGACAATGATGGACACACTTACCAAACCTCCAGCCAGGAGCAGCGCTCTTTTCCGCCCTAACAAATCAGCCAGATATCCCGCCGGGAGAGCCACAATCAGAGCAGTCAGATTATTGATGGTGATCAGTTTGCCAAGCAAAGCCTCATCGAAACCCAGGCTGAGGATATAGAAGTTGAATAACAACCGGAAAACCCCCATCGTTACCCCGGTAATGATTACATTGAGCAGATACAAACGCGCATTTGGTTTAAACGCCTTTAAATTCAGGGCATATTCTTTGATTACACCCAGCATTGCTAAACCTCATTTTTAGTATTTCACCGTCCGGGAACTCCCAGGGGTGGGGGTAGTAAAAAAGGTGAAGCAGGACGCTGAAAATCCGTTTTCTGTGGATAACTTGTGAAAAACTGTGGATAAATCGGGTGTCATGGGGATAACTGGATCGTTTGTGCGAATTATTCCTTTTTTAGATACCCCCATATGTGGGGGGTGTCTTTCAAGAGCCCCGATATAGGCGAGTATGCCTGGGGAATGGGAAAAATGTTTTTTTTTGGTAAGGTTTTATCCCCAGATAAGCCGTGGAAAGATTCAAAGCTACCTCACCCTACATATATGGTTTTCCTGAGATCGCACCCCTG
>CP070639.1:1460849-1468145 GCA_020354045.1 Anaerolineales bacterium
GAGTACTTTGAGGCTGATAAGCGCTACCGCGAAGCCTCCACGCCGGAGGAGAAAATCCTCCGGCTGGAAGAGCTGCTCAGCACCATCCCCAAGCACAAAGGCACCGACCATCTACGCGCCGACCTGCGCAACCGGCTGGCGAAAATGAAAGCCGCCGCTCAGACACGCAAAAAGGCCGGTGGGGCTGCTTCTGCATACCAGATCGATAAGGAAGGCGCCGGGCAGGTGGTCATGGTTGGGCCTACCAATACGGGAAAATCCAGCCTGTTAACCACGCTGACCAACGCCCTGCCAGAAATATCACCCACACCTTATACCTCGCGCACGCCAACTCCAGGCATGATGCTGGTCGAAAATGTACCTGTCCAGCTGGTGGACACGCCAGCGCTCGACCGCAGTTATGTGGAGCCGGAGCTTTTTAACCTGATCCGATTGGCAGATTTCATCTTAGTAGTGGTGGATTTGCAGACTTACCCGGTACAGCAGCTTGAGGAAACCATCGCCATCCTGGAGGAGCACCGTATCGTGCCCTCCCAGCGGGCCTCCCGCTTTGAAGGTCAACGCGGTGTGACCTCCAAGCCGCTGCTGGTGCTGGCTAACAAATGCGACGATAACGAAATGGAAGACCTGTATGCTATCTTTTGCCAGCTGTTGCCGGAGGAATGGCCCTGCCTGCCAGTCAGCGCCACAAGTGGTAGAAATTTAAGCTTTATGCAGCAGCGGCTGCTGGCTGCGCTGGATGTGATCCGGGTTTACGCCAAGCCACCTGGCAGTGAGCCAGACCTGGAGACCCCCTTTATCTTGAAACGCGGCAGCACCGTAGCAGACCTGGCCATCAAGGTACACCGCGATTTTTACGACCGGCTGGCTTCTGCCCGGGTGTGGGGCAGCTCGGCTTTCGATGGGCAGATGGTGCAGAAAGATTACGTGCTGGCTGATGGGGATATTGTCGAGCTGCGCACCGGATAGGTGAACCGTTATACCAGGAAATCCTGGAACATGAAGGTCGCCCACATGGTCAGCAGCTGGAGCGTGACGACCAGATAAAAGGCCAGTTCCTTACGCCTGAACTGGTGGATAAGCTCGAGTCCCGCAAAGATGACCACCATCGGGACCCAATACATCCACAGACGGGCGGCTTCCCCTTGCATCTGTCCATAGACGTTCAAAGCCAGGAAGGTGAGCAGCAGGGCAGCGAGGCTCAGATCTAATTCCGTCGCCTTGCGCCGGGCCAGGCGGGCGAGCGTCCGGAAGGCACCCCACAGAAATAACAGGTACACTGGAAAACCGACCGCAGCGGCAAACTCCAGGTTATTCAGAAACGCGGCACGCAAGATCTGTCCCACACCAGGGCGGACCGCAGTGGTGGTCAGGTCTTCGGTCAGCTTGCCACCGGTGCGTAAAACAAAATCGAAGTTGCGCACCACGCGGTTGGCAGTCTCATAGCGCAAGAGAATATCGTAATTCAACAAAAGGCGGAATGAGATCAAGGCGAACAGGAGGCCCAGACCCAGTGCTATGAACAGATACACGGTTTGGCTGATGCGACGGTGTTTATAGTTCGCTAGATAATCCAGGCCAACCAGCAAAACAAAAAAGGGCAGCAATGGAACCATCGCAAAGGTAAGGAACACCGCGATATAAATGTAAAGGCCGGCAATAAACGCCATCAGCAGCGAACGACCTTTCCACACGCGCCACAAGAGCCAGACACCAGCCATAAACAACAACGGGTAGAGCACCTGATCCAAGAACATGGGGATCAAAATGATGTTGGGGATAAACACAAACAATAGTGCGGGAACAATCGCCTGTTCAAGTTTAACAACCCGCCTAAGAAAAGCATAAATGACGCCTACAACCAGGAGGGCTACCAGCGGAAATATTACAGCCATGAAGCGTGTCAAGACCAGGAAGCGCCCCTCTTTGGTAGGCTGTGGAATGACAGTGTTGACAACATTTTCGAGCAGGATATGAAATAACACCACCCCGGGCGGCTTAGTGCTGGGGAACATCTTCTGTCCGTATTTTTGTTCGTATTCCCTGACCGCAGCCAATGGGTCTCCGAAATCTGCTACCGCGATATTGGCATATGATCGATGTCCTGTATCCGTGAGTTTGAGGCGGATGTATTCGTAACCCTGACCTTCAATAAAGCCAAAACTCACTTGGAGCAAATATCCTAAGGCGACAATAAGCGCTAGAATTAACCCTGTGCGGTGATGATGGCGTAAAACATACCGGGCAGCGAAAATTGACAGCCCAAGCATACCCAAGAATAAGAACATACGCGGGTTTAGCGGCCGTATGAACACGTCCCAATACCAACCCGGCAGCAATTTCAAGAGCCAGACGCCCAGCGCGTACACAGTCCACTGGATGGCACTCAGGACTACCATCCCCAACACGAGGATGGTTTTCGAGATAACTGACCAGTTCCAAAACCCTGCTTCCCTGTACCGCTCCCGAAGGGTGAAAAGGAGGGTGAATAACAATTGGATGATTATCAATACAAACCAAACCAGTAATGGCATCAGGCGGTCCAAAATTGCCAGCAGTGCCTCATAAACATGCAGATTGTATTTAAAAATGCTGGCATACCAGGTATATTCGTGGATGGTTGGCAAATTCCAGATGATGATCAAAAGGATTCCCAGCAAAAACATAGCAGACAGCGTGAGTGTCACCACCAGCAGACGATCGCCAGGGGTCAATCTGTTCTCCAGCCAGTGGTGGAGACGGTCTAACCAGCCTGGGGTGCGGAAAGCTTTGATCGTCAGGGTGCCCCAGAACAGCAGCAGCAGCAGGGCGATGAAGGCCATCCCCAAGCGAGCGAGGGAATACCCGAGCAGGCGTGCATTCCTATCCATGGAGGGGATGCGTAATAAGAAAAACAGAACCAGCCCACCTTCTAATGTGGTCAGACCCAGGAAAATTTTGTAGGTTATGCTTTTCATCATGCTCAATTGGATATTCTATATAATCTTGGTACCTGTGAACCACGATTATGAAGGAAAATCATGCCGCCTTCATTTAAACAAACATGATTATACTTGAAAGGCAACCTGTCTCTTTCAAGATTCTCGGGAGGGCAACCCAAGGAGGTGTGTTTGGATTTGGAGGCTGAAATCCAGAATTTTATGAGCGTATTTACCCAAATTGGGGTAAAATAACTGCAACCCTTATCGATAGCGAGTTTTTTTTGTCCTTTCCATCCCCGCCTCGAAAATTTAATGTAGTAATTTTAAGCTTCTCGCAAGCCATTGCTCTTTCCGGTGGCTCCATGGTCGTGCTGCTGGGTGGCTTGATCGGTCGAGAGCTGGCCCCTACACCTGCCCTGGCAACCCTGCCCATCTCGGTGATGATCGTGGGTGTAGCACTCACCAGCATACCAGCCGCCCTGCTCATGCAACGCATTGGCAGGCGGCGCGGCTTCATCACTGCGGCTGGGATAGCTGTCCTGGCGGCTGTGCTGGCTGCTTACGCAGTGGCAATTGGTAGCTTTACGCTCTTCTGTCTTGCCACGCTGCTGTTGGGCGCCAATAATGCCTTCGTCCAACAGTATCGCTTCGCCGCTGCGGAGAGTGTCTCTCCCGACCGGGTGGGGCAGGCAGTCTCTTACGTACTGCTGGGAGGCATTGTTGCGGGTGTGATCGGCCCCGAATTGGGCAAGCGGGCGAGCAATTGGCTGCCTTATGGCACGTATACCGGCTCATTTGCCGTTCTGGCATTACTCTTCACATCGGTCGTGCTGCTCATGCTGTTCTACCAAAATTCAACTCAACAGAAGGAAGCCGTCACAGGTGAAGCCCGCCCACTCAGGGAGATCATCGCCCAACCAGCGTTTATTGTCGCGGCGTTAAGTGCCGCTATAGGCTACGGTGTCATGAGCTTTATCATGACCGCCACACCCGTCAATATGCAGACTTCCCATGGATTTGTGCTTGGGCAAACCACAATCGTGATCCAATCCCATGTACTTGGCATGTATGTGCCATCACTGTTCAGCGGCTGGTTGATCGCACGCTTGGGATTAAAACGCATGATGCTGATCGGGGTGGGCGTGATGCTGGTCTGCATGTCGATCGCTTTAGTTGGAGAATCGTTTATGCACTTTTGGGGTGCACTGGTGCTGCTCGGCGTAGGTTGGAATTTCATGTTTGTGGGTGGCACAGCTTTACTGACCAGCACCTACCGTCCCTCTGAGCGCTTCAAAGTCCAGGCAGTGAACGACTTTTCGGTTTTTGGCATCCAGGCCTTCGCTTCACTGTCTGCGGGTACTGTCATCCACCTGGCGAACTGGAATGTCTTGGTTTTGTCCACGTTACCTTTTTTGCTGCTTGTGCTGGCAACCATTCTCTGGATGCACCGTCTGCAGGCAAGAAATACCGCTGAGATCCTGGCCTAACCAGCTTGACTCGCAGGCTGTATTTCTATATGATGAATATGCTGTTTAGCACCACAACAATGCAGTATCACATAGATAATAACTTCCCTGCCGCCCAACCCGATGCCAGATTCATAAATGGGCGGATTTTGGCTCAATCACTCTTACAACTTTCATAGGAGGCAGTTTATGGCAACTAAAAAGAAACGCCGCGGTTTTGTAATGACCGGTGGCGGCGCCAAAGGTCTGTACGAAGCTGGCGTAATCCATGCTTTTCACATCACTGGCATGGAGTTCGACGTGATCACCGGCTCCTCCATTGGGGCAATGAACAGCGCCTTTTACGCCGATTACCTGCTACGCAAAAAACAGAAATTCCCGAACGTTTCAGGGAAGCGCGCCGAAGCCGTGGAGGCAATGGACCCATTAGTAAAATCATTCCATCGTGCCTGGTTATTAATGCCTGAAAAACGTGTCATCGATGACAGCGAAGAAGGGCCAATTGGGCAGCTAAAGGATGACCTGCTCAAGTTCAATCTCAACCTGCCTCAGCTCGTGCGTATTGCCTGGTGGAATACCGATCCAGCGAAAGGCAAAATCCCTGAACCGGGTGTCTGGCCGGCATTAACCAAACTGCTCAGCGAACTGGTCGAACGGCTGGGAGGTGCTGGACAGCTGCTGCGCATCTTCAAGGATCATCGGGGCGAATTTGCCCGCCAGGCATTGATCACATATCTCAAGCGTTTCAAGCTTGAGCGCTCGCTGGTTCCCCCTGGAGATGACCAAAACCTGCGCATGATATTCACCGAACCGGTCACTCCACTGCGTCCAGAGCACCTGAGCCAGGGCATTGGCAAAGAGCTGGATCCACAAGAGATGGGGCACCGGTTGGTTTTCCCAGAACGGACCATGCGAGAATATGCCGAAGCGGGTGTCGATGTGCGCCTAACCCGGGCCAACTACCGCACCGGTCGCCTGGAAATTTCCATGTATCTCAGCAACGAGGATTTTATCCGCTACATGGAAAACCAGGCCTGGCGGCTGGAAGCACAGGACCCGCGCACTCTGCCTTTAGGCAGCTTCCGCATGCAGATACCAGGCAACCCGAATGCCATCAACGGAGCGCTGGCATCCGGACGTTTTCCTGGCGTATTTGGACCTTATCCCATTGATGGGATTTACCCACTGGAACACACGGACAATGAGCTGCTCAAGCACCTGCTGGCTGGTTCGTTCGATGACGAGACAGCTGCCCAGGCATTGGAAAAAGCATATTTGAGCGTTTATGGGAATACAGAAAAGTCTCAGCAGAGCTGGAAGAAACAATTAAAGAGATGGCGCAAGTCTGAAAACCTGAAGGAATTTTTCCCCAATCACAGGGATGCCTATGTGGACGGTGGAGCGATCGACAACACGCCCTCGAACAGTGCGGTCGATTCCACCCGCGAGTGGTTAGAACGGGAAAAGCAATCCAAGCGGGATTACGAGCTGGAATTGTTCGTAATCTGGCTGCATCCAGAACCCCGCCTGGACCCGAAAAAACTGCAAGACCCGGCCATTTTCGAAGTGGTCGGTCGCACCCTGGAGATCCAGGGCGCTGCTAAACTCTCCAGCGACTCGGTCGTCGTCGGGACGATCAATACTTTTGGCAAGCGTGGTGAAGATTTAGGAGACGCGTTCCAGGCGTTGCTAGCCGGCACCCAACAGATCTTGAAGGATCTGGACCCGGAAAAAAAGAAAGCCGCCCTGGAGAATATCGCCAGCCAGGCCAAGAGAGCGGATGTCTATCGCTTACCCAGCAAGGCTGAGGATGGTTTGCTCGAAGATCTGCAGAAGTGGGGCGCAGACAGGATGGATAGCCTGCCACTGCATGTAGATATGGTCCGGATTTTCCCAGAAGCCATGCCCCTCAGCACGCTGCAGTTTACCGAACGTTTTGGCTACCGCCAGGAAAACGCGCTCAAGATGCTGACCATGGGCTGCTACAACACCTTGTGGGCATTGCGTGAACATCTCGAACAGCAAAGGGAACCCAGTGATGAGCAAGACCAGGAAGCGCTGGCGCTGGCAAAGAAATGGATGGGATTTGACGAATGGCCTGTCAGAGAACGTTCTCAGGACGAGGAAGAGAATGAACAATTGAAAGAAGCATACCAGCAGAAGATGGCAGACCTGCAGTCCTCCTGGCGCTGTACACGCACCGCCTGCGTGTTCCATGCCAGCGTCTGCCCACATGGAGCAAAACCAACCCAGTAAACAACCTATATTATGATCCCAATGCAGTAAGTTCTTGCGACGCACCTGGCAGGTGCGTCGCATGGTATTAAAGGGTTATATGCTCACGCATTGGTACGATGAACGAATATTCATATGTTAAAATCAATTGGCATCTATCATCTGAGCACCAGGGAGCATCTTATTGACTGGCACTGATAAACCTCCTTTGATCCGCGCGGCAGGTGGTTTGCTCTGGCGGGATACCAAGCATGGCAGAGAAATTGTGATCATTCATCGCACCCGCTATGATGACTGGTCCTTGCCCAAGGGTAAACTGAAAGCCGATGAGCGCTGGGAAGAAGCCGCATTGCGCGAAGTGGGAGAGGAAACCGGATATCAACCAAAATTGGGGAGTTTTGCCGGCACCACTTTTTATTATCACGCTGAGCAGCCGAAGATCGTGCTGTTTTGGAATATGCATGTAAGCGCAGTGGATCTCAGCCTCAAAATGCAATCAGATAGCTCGGATGAAGGCGATCAGGTGCTCTGGCTGCCTGTCCAGGAAGCGCTCAAACGCATGAATTACGAAGCTGAGAAGGAATTGCTACTTAACGAGGCGCGTCGTCTCAATTTGTGAGTGTGAGAGGAGATCACATGGCAAATGCACCGGACCCTGGTAAAACCACCCCATT
>CP070639.1:1468245-1475436 GCA_020354045.1 Anaerolineales bacterium
CTATTAAGCAGAAAATTAATCCCGAAAAACCGCAATGAGCAGGCGGGCGTTTTTTGCGTGCCGAATATGGAGCTCATCGACAAAATCAGCCTGGTGAGCTTCTTTCGTACGGGGGTCACGGTAAAAGAGGACGACCTTTCCTGTGCTATTGATGACCGTCGAGACCACTGCCCCACCTGCTCTGCATAGCTCGGCAAGACCTTCAAGGTCGTGGAATAATATCGGGCTCGGAATCTCGTCTGTTTTCATGACTGGTTGCCATCCGCACACAGGAACAGATGTGCACGCGGGCCGCGCAACTTTTGACCGGCTCCATTGGAATAAATAACGACTGCAGGACAGGAGGTGTAAGCCAGGAAAGTGACAGGCGAAAGGTGGGTCTGGCTACCATTTCTGGCAGACAACATGTAAAACTGACCCTCAACCAAGGTAGCCGGTCGAATGAACTTATACATCATCACAAGCTGCTCAACCGCTATCCCGGTACTGATCACGGGATGGGTAACTGATGATTTCCTTGTTTGTAAAACTATCTGCTTCTGTCTCCTGTTCTGTCAAGAACACTAACAACCTGTTCATTGTCCTGGCGATGGCAAACAGCAGCGCCCACTGACCAACCAGGACACCTAACAAAAAGGCAGTACCAATATCCATTGTGAAACCTCCAAGATAAACGGCAGCGAGTACACAACAAGATAGCAAATGCACGTCCAATTCACAATCCCCCCTGAAGGGGATTTCAGGGGGGAAAAGAGGGTTAACCCAGGGGGTTAATCTGTCAGGGCAGTGCGTACAAAAAAGGTATTAACAAATAACCTCCCGCAGGAGAGCTGGATCAGACAGATTTGCGCTAAATCCAAGCTGCGGGAGGTGTTGTGTGGTGTGTCCAGGCGCCAAGCCTGACAGTATAATTAGGGCTCGGCTGCTTAAGCTATGGATTAATCATGGAGAAAACGTATGCCAGACTACCGCTTCAAGCTTGAATTCGAGGTGCGGGATTATGAGTGCGATCTATCTGGGATTGTCAACAACGCGGTGTACCAGCATTACCTGGAACACGCCCGGCATGTATTCCTCAAACAGCAGGGCATTGATTTTGCAGATTGGTTCAGGCGCGGCATCTCGCTGGTGGTGATCCGCATGGAGCTGGATTACCTCTATCCACTGCGGAGCGGCGAGCGATTCTACGTGGGCATCAACACCGAGAAGGTCTCGCGCCTGCGCTTCGGATTCAAGCAGGATATTTATCTGCTCCCGGATGACAAGCCGGTAATGCGCGCCAGGGTGATTGGCACATCGATCAACGCCATGGGCAGACCTAAATTGCCTGCGGAGCTGGAGGCATTATTTACAAGTGGTTTTTAAAGCAGTGACCCCCACCCCAGCCCTCCCCCGTAAACGGGGGAGGGAGAATAACCGACTTTGGCGAACTATGCAAGTGCCGAGATTAACCCTGGGTTTTCAGCCACTCCAAATAGGTCTGGCTATCATTGGTCTGCAGACGCACCCACATGGGCATGTGATCGGAGAACTGGTAAGTGCGCCAGTCCAAATAGTAATCGCGCAGCTCAGCATCATTCGCGGCCTTCTTGCCATTCGAGGTCGCCTTGGCAGCAGATAGATATTGATCGAAATGTGATTCGGTGTAAAGATTCTCAAAGAGATCAAAGATCCCCGCGTTGCGATTTTTGGGATTGGGGGAACGCTTCTCCACGTAATCGACGACTTCAGGCTTGGTTTTAAAGACGATCTGGTCATAAAATTTCGTCTTATCTATGTTAGTGGGGTTGCGCAGGGTCTTGGGCGCCATGAAACCCTGTTCCAGTAAAGCCTGCATGGTTTTGTGTTCAGGGTGCACGATGTTAAAATCACCCAGTAAGATCAAGGCTTTGCGCTTCTGCAGGGCATCGTCAGCGCGCTCACCCAGGTACTCGGCGATCTTACCAATTTCATCAATGCGCTCCTTCAATTTTTTACCCGAAGCTGAGCCATAGTAAATGTGCACGGTGCAGATGTCGAATTTGAGCCAGCCAGCCTGGAAGCTGGCAAAAAAGGGCGTACGGTGGAACTGTTTGCCTGTGTAAAAGCGCTCGCCGTCAACCTCGAGCTTGACATTGCTAACCAACATGTCTTGCGGGAGCACAATCTCGCCCGCAATGTTCTGAAAGAAGACTTTGCGCTTATCAAAGGCAAAGGTCAGCCGCTCACCATTGCCACCCAGCTTGGTATCGGTGACATCTGTGGCGATGTAATCCCAGTTATCACCCAGGATATTCATCACGCTCTCCCATTCTTCTAGCTCATTAACTTCCTGAACAGCGACGAAATCAAAGCGTGAGATGACTTCGGCGATGTAAAAGTGGCTTTCTGTCATCCGGTCGCCAAAACCACGGCGGTTGGTCTTGCCAAAATCACGAATATTCCAGGTCGCCAGCAACAAGTTGTTCTCGGCATCTTTATCGGGGATATCTCGGTCGAGCTGCTGGCGCAAGGTTGCCAGATTATCGATGACGCGGTTGCGCTCGTCCTTGTTTTTGAACCTGTAACGCAGATAATAGTAATTCATATTCTGTCTCCATTCTGGATGATGTCATCCAACTGGGCTGTACAATCTACATCTATGCATCTGGATTATAACTGATCGAGGAGTACCGTTTCAAAATAATTGACTGTGATCAGGGCATGGGATATAGTAGCTAGGAGAACCCAAAGAGGAGGTTTATCGCATGTATCCTGGAAACAATGCAATGCCACGAAAAGAGGAGCACATCGCAGGGGCAACAGAGAAAGAGGTTCCCAAAAGCTTACGCGCATGGTTCGTGGTTCATTTTGCCCTGGATTTTATCTTCGCGGTGCCACTATTGCTGGTGCCAGAGCAGATTATGCCGCTGTTCGGCTGGGCAAGCGTTGATCCAGTTACAAGCCGTCTGGTGGGTGCGGCGCTGATGGGCATTGGGGTTGAGTCGCTGCTGGGCAGGAATGCCAGCCTGGAAACCTACCAGGCAATGCTCAATCTGAAGATCATCTGGTCAAGCAGCGCCATAATCGGGATTGGATTAGGCCTGGCGGCTGGTGCCCCAGCGGCAGCATGGGCATTCCTGGGGATTTTCGTCTTCTTTTGGGGAGTATGGGCATATTATCGATTTTTACTGCGATAGGCCCAGCTCGTAGTGCGGAGGAGTTTTAGAGCGAACTAGTCGACCAGGATTTTATACCTGCGGGCTAGAGCCAGCTTCCTGAGAAGCCACTCCGTTTCGAGTAGCTGGTAGACCTCTTTGGCATAGGCTGGTATGGACCCCCAGAGGCCAAGCTGTTGGAATTTCAGCACATGCCCAATATCCCTGGAGACAATCACCTTGACACTTCTACCCCGGTGAGCATAATTGATGATCTGCTCGAGCCCATTGCCATGAGTTGCAATAATATCCAGATATGGCTCAATCATATGCCGGCGAAAGATGCGCTCCCCTGATATGGAGGCCATCAAAGCCCCCCAACCACGATCGATCTCCCGACCAGCAATGACCATATCATAGCTGCCGGTCTGGTACTCGGCGATGAGACGCTCCAGGTGATGTGCACCAAGCCTGGATAGATCGGCGTCGCAGGTAAAAATCGTATCCCCCTGAGATTCGTGAATGCCTTTGACAACGGCCCCGCCCTTGCCCAGGTTCACCGGGTTGGTGATAAGCCTGACCGCCGAGCCTAAAGAAGCGATCAGGTTCACAGACTCGTCTTGCGAACAATCGTCCACTACAATGACTTCACCGATCGCCCGACAAGCTAACAGTGTGGTGAGAACATGCAGGATAGTATTCTCGTTGTTGTAGACCGGGACTATGCAGCTGATCATGGGGGTCTCCTTGGGCGATTTATCTTATTGTACGCTGATTTGCCTTACTCTGTCAAAGCCAAGTGGATTAAAATTAAGAACTAGGTATAAACATGAAGGTGTCAAAAAGTCAGCGGATTGCCCAACTGTACGATGCCAGCGTACCAGACTGGCCTGGAGAGATCGATTTCTACCTGAGACTGGCTGAGCCTGTGCAAGCCTGTGATGGCAGCGTGCTTGAAATCGCATGCGGGACAGGTCGGGTGGCGCTACGCCTGGCACAGCAGGGGCTGCGCGTGGTGGGGATCGACCTTTCCCTGGAGATGCTACAGGTGGCCCGCAGGAAGAGCAGCGAGAGGGCACATCCACACTGGATCCAGGCAGATATGCGCGCCTTTGAACTCAGCGAGCAGTTCGAGCTGGTCATCATACCGGGACACTCTTTCCAGTTCATGCTGACACCAGCAGACCAGATGGCCTGCCTGAGTTGCCTGCAGCGCCATCTGAAGCCAGGAGGAAGGCTGGTGATTCATCTGGATCACCAGGACGTCGGCTGGCTGGGGGAACTGCAGAGGGGTAAAGGCGGTCTGTTCGAGCCCGCAGGAGAAGTAAGCGACCCGCATACCGGCCAACAAGTGCGCGTCTCGAGAGCCTGGTGGTACCAGCCGGCCACCCAAACCGCCTGTGCGAAGACAGTCTGGGAGGAAGTCGACCAAAACGGGCGGGTGAGCGAACGCTGGGAACGAGGCCCAGTGCAGCTGCATTGTGTTTTCCGACACGAGATGGAGCACCTGCTGGCAAGAGTGGGGCTACAAAGCGAGGCTGTTTACGGGGATTTTCTTGGGAATACGCTGACAGACGAAAGCAGCGAGATGATCTGGGTGGCGAGACCGGGTCAAGATCACGAGGAGGCGAATACTACCGATCCCAGGCGCTGAAATCCCAGCCAGCCAGGGCGAAGCGCAACTCCTCGCGGCTGCCCAGCCCGAACTTGAGCAACAGATTGCGGGCGTGCGTTTTGACCGTCTCTGGCGAGATCGTCAGCCGGGCAGCGATCTGGCGGTTGGTATAACCCAGGCAGATCAGGGCAGCGACCTGCTGCTCGCGCGGTGAGAGCTGCTCCCAACGCTGCAGGTTTTGCTCAGCAGCATCACGTTGAGCGATCGCAAAGGAAAGCAGCTCGGCAGCGACCTCGTGCTCCGGTCGCCGCTGCTGTTTGGCCAAGCCCTGCAAAGAATGGATCAAGCTCGCGTCCGCTTCGAAGGTGAAACGGTCGGTGGTTTTGTGATAGCCAAGAAGGCGCAGCAGTTGTTGCCAGAGAGACATTTTCCGTAAGGTGTGTATCGTCAAGAAACGTTTGTCTTTTATTTTACCAGAACTTTTGTTCTATTAATTACAGATTTATAAGCTGCCCGCACAAACACGGGCCAAACAAAATGATTTTTTGCAGACTTGATACAGGAGAGTGCCACGCTTCGCTCGCAGCAACATTTCAATCAATAAAGGAAATCGCTGTGCAAGATCCGCAGAGAGCCATTAGCGGGCACCGGGCGAGAAGCTGTGAAATAAGTGTGGGTGTACGAGACACCTACACTTATTTCATTAAAAACACGGGTGTTTCTTCGGAAACACCCGTGAGATGATAGAAGCCCTGGATTGCTACTGGTCGATTTGCTCGACTCGGCCAATACCGCTGATGTTCTCATCCACCCTGGGATTACCGTAATAGCTCACCGATCCGCTGCCACTGATATTGGCTTCCAGGTGGTCACTCACCCGCAGGGTGGCAGAGCCCAGACCGGAAATATCTACCTCGGCAGTGCGGCTCTCTAACTGGCCAGCATTGTAATCCCCAGCCCCACTGATCTCTATATCCTGGTCACGCACCTGCCCGCCATCAATGTCCAGACTACCCAGGCCGCTAATACCCACCCTGAGCCGATCGGCATCCAGGCTGTCCAGGTTCAAATTCCCGCCGCCGCTTATATCGATCGAGAAAGTCTCAGCTTGCAGGTCGGGAGCGAGCACATCCCCCAGACCAGAGATCATGATCGAATCGAGTGACACGACGGTCAGGTAAAAATTAATCGACTCAGTGGGGATCAGGCTGACGCCGCGACGGCTACCAATCTGCAGAGTACGGCCGCGCACCTCGGTTTCAATGTATTCCAGCAGGTTTTCTTCCGCTTCGACGCGGAGCGATTCCTGGTCTCCAAGCTCGATCACCAGCCTGCCCACAGAAGAAAGCTCAAGCGAGTTAAAGCTGCTCACCGAGCGCTCTTCGGTTACCAGGGTACCAGAGCCGCGCACAGTGCGGCTGCTAATAGTAATTGGGTTAGAGTCGACGTTATAAGCTACCTGGCAAGCCAAAGTGCTGACCACCAGAACAACAACGATCAATCCCAGCCATAAATTTTTAGATTTCATCACATTGCTCCTCAAATAGATAAATGAAGGTTGTCATATCTACAGACATCTACGGATAAATATCCATTTGGTTGCACTTGAAACTGAAAAGGGAGATGTTTCCCCAGTTCTATTGCAGAACTGGTGGGATTGCTCTATACTACCCCATTCTGGCATTGGTCGAGATACAGACCAGCTGCCCTATAGTATTACAACCCGTAAATACGCTGCTAAAAGCAGGAACGGAGCCAGTTTATCCCTTTTCCATCCTTCGCAGAGGAGCTGCTTCCATGATGCACCCAGATACAGAGCTCAGGTATGTCAACCCAACAATCGGCTATGGTGTATATGCCACCCGCGTGATCCCGCGCGGCACCCTGGTCTATGTCGAGGACCCGTTGGAGATTCGCATTGCTGCAGAGCACGAGCTGCTTAAAAACCCAGATTTCGCCCCAATTATCCAAAAATTCTCTTTTGTCGAGCCAGATGGCACCTTCGTGATCAGTTGGGATCTAGCAAAGCATGTCAACCACTGCTGCCACTATAACGCGGTGGGCTCTGCTTATGGCTTTGAAATCGCGGTGCGCGATATCCAGCCTGAGGAGGAGATCACGGATGATTACGCCTCCTACACTTTCGAGGAAACCATGGAATTAGCCTGTCATTACCCAGATTGCCGGAAAATACTCAGACCGGGGGATTTTGATCGTTACGTCGACCAGTGGGATGCGGAGATCAAGGAAGCTCTTAAGTACTTCTCCAGCGTGCCCCAGCCATTGCTGAAATATATGGAATCCGAAGACAGAAAAGCCTTGTTGGACTATGTTACCACTGGCGAGAACTACCGCTCCATGAAGAGCATGAAATACGCACCGCCAACATGAGCGCATCCAAGCCGTGATTGCCCTCAATCATATTTGCATTTATTGCAAATCCGTCACAATTTGCATACA
>CP070639.1:1475536-1482687 GCA_020354045.1 Anaerolineales bacterium
AGTGGGCGGTGAAGGATTCGAACCTCCGAAGGCTTTTGCCAGCTGATTTACAGTCAGCCCCCTTTGGCCACTTGGGTAACCGCCCATGTGGAAAAACATCTATTGTATTAACACCGTTACTGACTTGCGATCAGAGCCGACTATGCCAGCTCTGATCACCAACCCGCAACGGAAGCCGACGATGGGAATCGAACCCATAACCTACCACTTACAAGGCGGTCGCTCTGCCGATTGAGCTACGTCGGCGAGTTAACCGTGACAACCTGCCGGTGAGCGAAAGGATTATACCAGAGGCTACCATCTCAGACAAGGTTATTAATCTTAGAGCCTACGCAGTTCGGTGGGAGAATATCCTGCTTCAACTACGTAATTCTAGAAGCACTGAAAGGTGCATCCTGCAGCGGGGCAGGAGTCTATCAGGAATCCCCCCATACGTCAATAGAAAATCAATTATCCCCCATAACTACTTGGATTCTTTCTAACGTTTAGTTCATCTCGTGACGCCCAGCTAGCGCTCGCAATAAGGTGTTTGGATCAGCATATTCTAGATCCCCACCCACTGGCAAGCCGCGCGCCAGACGCGTGGTTTTGACACCCAACGACTGCAACTTTTGGCTGAGATACATGGCAGTGGCATCACCCTCCAGGCTGGGATTCGTTGCTAGGATGACTTCACGGATTTCACCTTCACCAACTCGATCCAGCAGCTCGGAAATTTTTAGATCTTCTGGGCTCACACCTTCAATGGGTGATAACACCCCATGCAAAACATGATACTTGCCAGAGTATCCCGAGGTGCGTTCCAACGCTAGCACATCCAGCGGTTCTTCGACAACACAAATTACAGATCCGTCCCTATCTGTGCTGGTGCATACCTCACACTCCTGGCGTCCACTGACCGTGATGTTAAAACATGTCTGGCAGAATGCTGTGCCTGACCTCAACCCATATAACGCCTCACCCAATTCCCGCGCAAGGTCCTCGGAGGAACGCAATAAGTAAAAAGACAGCCGTGAGGCTGTTTTGGGACCAATTCCTGGCAATTTGGAGAACGCCTCGATTAACCTTTGGATTGGTTCTGGGAGTATCATCGCAGCATATCAGGGCATATATTAATTGTCATAAGGATGGGAGCAAAACCTCATCACGGTGCACTAGAAGGGCAAACCACCCGCTAGAGGTCCTAAACGCTCAGCAGCCAGGTTGCGCGACATCTCCAGGGCACTGTTGAAGGCAGTCATAATCAGATCCTGTAGCATCTCCGCATCGCCTTCCTGAATTAAGTTAGGATCGATTTTGATTTCCTGGCAGCGTTGATCTCCTGTCACCGTGACAGAAACTGCCCCTCCACCTGCCGTGGCTGTTACTGTCTCATCTGCCAGGGCAGCCTGCGCAACTTCCAGTTGTTCCTGGAGTTTTTGCAATTGCTGCATCATTCCCATCTGCCCAGGGCCCTTCGCACCCTTACCTTTGAAGCCTTTTGCCATATTACCTCCATACATTTGCGTATGAGCAGTCGCTTGTTAGCATCAGCTCAATAACATTCACTTAAAATCCTGCAGGGTATAAGCACGAAAAGGATGTTCATATCCTCGACATACTTACTGAATATCAACAATTTCACCACCCAGATCGCGCAACGCGGCCGCCACCATGCCTTCACTATCTAGGTCTGGTGGTAGTTTTGAGGTTTTGCCAGTAGAAACAACACATCGAAATGGGATTTCCCTATCGAAAACTTCTCTTAAGACTTGCCCTACCAGGTGTAGATTTTCACCTTTCTCCATTTTGGATTTTAGAACTTCTGAAAACCCCATATATAACGCACCATCTTTCACACCCAGAATCCGTCCAGACCTCATTAAGGCTTCCACCGTTGGATTGTGTTGTCTCAAAAGTGCCAGTATCTTGCGCCACCTTTCATTCACCATTTTGATGGTTAAGCCACCATCCGATTCATCGAACTTAGATTCGCTCTGAATGTCACCACCTTCGAGGGTTTCCACAACTGCAGCAGGTGCCGGTTCAGATGTCTTGCGCACTCGCTTACTTTTCTTGATTGCTGGCACTTCTTCTATAACCGCTTCGGGAGTAAAGTCATGATTTTGCAATGCTGCAATGTAGGCAACCTCAATTGGGAGTGAAGGTTGCCAGGCATTACGTACATCGAAGGCAGCTTGATTAAATACCTCAATCATGGATAGAATTTCGGCCAGATCAAACAACTGCGCCTGACGAGCAATGTGAGCTCGAACTTCCTGCGTAGCATCGACCTGGTCTTTGTTACCCATGCGCACCAGGAGCAGATTACGCAGATAATCAACAATCTGTCGTGCAAACTGGCGTGGGTCGGAGCCGCTGTCCAGTGTGAGGTGGATCTTTTCTAGCCCTGAGGCCGAATCTCGATCTAAAATTGCCTGCACAATGTCGATGACTGCCTGGCTTGTGGCAGTGCCAAGCACCTGTTGGGCTATCTCGAGGGTGATCTCCTGGTCAGTGGATGCAAGCTGGTCCAGTAGTGAGATAGCATCTCGCATCGAGCCTGTGGCCTGGCGAGCAATTAACACCAACGCTTCTGCTTGGACACGTATATTTTCCGCTGTCGATATCTCCTCCAGGGAATTCACAATGTCTGGAACAGGTATACGGCGAAATTCGTGACGCTGACAACGCGAAAGTACCGTAGCAGGTATCTTGTGAATTTCTGTGGTTGCCAGAACAAAGATAGCATGGCGGGGTGGTTCTTCCAACGTCTTAAGTAACGCGTTGAAAGCAGCTGTGGAGAGCATATGGACTTCATCCACAATGTATACTTTATAGCGACCCTGATTTGGAGAAAAGTTGATCTTATCGCGCAAGTTGCGGACATCGTCCACGCTGGTATTCGAAGCCGCGTCAATCTCAATCATATCCAGAAAGCGACCTTGATTCACAGCCAGGCAGTGATCACATTGATCACAAGGACGCCCAGCCAGATCCGATTCAAGGCAATTTACTGCTTTGGCAAGCAGGCGCGCCACAGTCGTTTTGCCAGTCCCTCGCGGGCCGGCAAACAAATAAGCATGGGCAACTCGTTCGGCCACAACAGCATTACGCAGGGTTTGCACAATGTGTTGTTGGCCAACAATCTGTTCCCAGCGTTGGGGACGCCATTTTCGATAGAGAGCCTGTGACATGGAGCTTTCTAGTGAGCGCAGATTTATATTCCCGTTAGTGTATCAGATTGATCAGAGGTGGTCAACTGTAGCTCGCGCTCAACACTAATTTTGGGAAGCTGAAATTGTGTGGAAGGAGTGATTAAATTATATGAGGCAATTCGCTGGTTGATTTCCGCAATCTGCCCCACAAATTTTTCAACCGACTGCTGCCATTGATGGCTGATTTCACTGGGATTAAATCCCTTCTCCGGTGCGTCATGCTGCCAGTTCCAGGCGCGTTTCAGATCATTTCGAGCCGCAACCAAGGCTTGCTCGATCTCTAGGCGCGCTTCCAGCCAAGGCAAGGTAAAGCCAGCATTGCGTAAAACATGATTTGCCAGGCGCCAATCTGGGTCTTCAAAGGGATTATCATCAAGATGCAGCGGTCTGCCAGAACCGGGCAGGTTTTCAAACTTTCCCTCTTCGATTGCCTTGCGGATAAGCTCTTCGATGTTCGGCATAAATACAATGCTCCTGAAAAGCGACGACCCTAATCGTTCCTCAAGGTACTGTGAACTCGGCTTTCTTTCTTCCCTGGGCGTCTTGAAGCTCTACGCGCTCGCCCGAATCCCATACTGGGGCAGTCATCCCCCAATATAAATCAACTACGGTTGGCGAGCCTGAGGTAGTCCAGATATTAATACCGCCATCTTTGAATAGGATGAGCTGAGGAAAAACAAACACATTGCCATCCTCATCCCGCAACTGCCAACCAGCTAACGACAGTTCACCATCACCTGTCCGGGTGAGGAAAACCCGCTCGGACTCAAGATTACCCGCACCAATTACCCCGTTAATAACTACACCGGCTTCCCTTTGCGGTCCCGAGGGGGTAACCGGTAGGGTTGAGGCACTGGTGCTGGTGGGCAAAGAATTAGAAGTTGGCACCACCTCTGGTGTAACCGGGATATATAAAACCATACCCACCGGCAGGGAATTTGGATCCGGAATTTGATTGACATCCAGCAATTCTTGAATACTTACATCAAACTTTTCCGCAATCAAGCCCAGAGTGTCACCAAAGAGCACCTCATAGGCTTCCACATTTTGGACCTGGGTAGCTGTCGGGGTGCGAACAGGTTCTACAGGTGGTAAGGTGGCCTGGATTTGATCAGCTTCTCCCGTGGAGGTTGGAGCACTGACGACAGCTAACTCTGGGGTTCGCCTGGCAAACAGTGATACGGGTGCTTGAGTCCGATCCCAAATCACCAGGACAGCCACCGTTGTACAGGCTGATACCAGGATGTTGATCAATAGATAATAAAGCAGGCGTTTAGATTGCTTCATCGCAGTGCGCTCCCCGGCAAATCATAGCATAATCCTTGAAAAGGGACAATCCAGGAATTACCATATTGACTTGTCTTTGGTTTATTCTTACAATGTCTGGCATGTCTTACTTGATCGATGGGCACAATCTGATCCCAAAGATTACGGGACTGAGCCTGGACATGCTGGACGACGAAATGCAACTCATAGAATTGTTGCAAGAATTTTGCCGTCGTCGCAGGAAATCCGTGGAAGTATTCTTTGACAACGCCCCGCCTGGTCAGCCACGCGCCCGAATTTTTGGGTCTGTCAAAGCTCGTTTTATCCAACAGGGACAAACAGCTGATCAAGCCATCTTCCGCCGCCTCGAGCAATTAGGGCGCTCGGCTCGCAACTTCACTGTAGTCAGTTCCGACCGGCAGGTAAAAGCAGCTGGACGAGCATGGGGAGCCCACTGGATCACATCTGAGAAGTTTGCACACTTGCTCAGGGAAACGCTACAAACCTCCACAGAAGAAAATAATGCACGCGCAGACCAGGAACTCCGACCCGATGAGATCGAGGATTGGCTGGAGATTTTTGGTTCTGATGAAGCAGAAACCCGTGAATAGGATAATTTGGATAACTCTAATCTGGTTTTAATGAAATCTTTAGGGTTATCAGGTATAGTATAAATATTGACACCTGCCCTCCCTTTTATTGGTATATCAGGTGTCTGCCTCCGGAGATGTTCTCAGCACGTCCCCCCCGTGTTGATGGCATCCGGTGGACCTCCTTAGATTGCCGGGCGTGCCCCCCCCACGTCCGGCGGTCTGTTTTAATCTTACTTGCAGGACGCTCAATCCAGGTTATGGATAGATCCAGAAGGCGTTTACAAAGTTAGTTTAGTACAAATCAACTATCCTCTTCTGCCCTCATCAACCAACTTGTCCCAGTAAGCCCGGTCTTGTTCATCCTGATCATCTAAGAGTGCCGGGTGTACCTCTGGATGCAAGCGGCGGTTATGTGCTGTCCACAGATCAGCAGCAATTCTACGCGGCCCGGAGGGCACTCCTTGACGCGCAAAATAGTCACACACACGGATTACATCACGCTCAAAGATCTTATATGCATTGCGGTTCTGATCTGGATCGATCACCTGGGGGAAGTCGATCAACTTGATTTCTCCCTGCCAATACAAAATATTGTAGGCAGAAAGATCAGCATGCACCAGGTCGTTTGCCAGCATGAGCTCGATATTATTCAGCACGCGCCCAAACAAGGCTCTGGCCTCCTCCCGCTCCAGCTCGACCTCGCTCAAGGTTGGAGCTGCCAGTTCTTCCCCACCAATGTACTCCATCAAGATACAGTTATCATCACTGGCATAAACTGCAGGTACATCCCCTCCAGCCGCATGTAACACCTGCAAAGCTTTATACTCGTATGCCAGCCAGGAAGTGTGGGCAAGATGCAGTCCATAAGCGCTACGCTTGCGGATAGCGTTCAGCATTCCATCTTCCGTGATTTCATTGCCATTCGCGTCCAGGCTCGCTCTGCCTTCCCGGTAAATATGGTCCTTTCTCAGGTTGCGAAACATGCGTGGTCGGTAAATTTTAGCAGCCAGAAGACGGGCGCCAGTGTGTGTGTTCCCCAGGCACTGGTAAACAGTGGCTTCTTTACCACCTTTCACCAGGCGCAGGACATCACTAAACCACTGTTGCTCATAAAAGTTACCTAAAGATCCTATTAACCAGGCACGCTCATGCCGCGAGGCGCGATAAGTAAATTTATAGGTTTCTATCACATCTTGCTGTTCAGCCAATTCAGCCACAATCTGTTGCCTTGTGCGTTTCGGCTTCTGGCTCGCTTTTGATCTAAGTTTTCGATGAGGAGCTTCGTGATATTCGTACTCATCATCAATAAACAGGTTTAGGTTTAGTTTCGGCATTCTGTTCCTTCTTCGTAAGTAACTCGGTTAGGTGCTTTTCTAGATAGTTGTTTCTCTTCAATAATCCTAAGTATCCATGTGCAAGCATCGGCCACCTCCTTAAAACAACAGGCCGTGAGGATTCCCACGGCCTGTCATAATTGATCGCAATTTTCAGGATTGATGGTATAAAGCTTCCATCACCTGGTTGTGCACCTGACAAAACAAAACCGCAGGGCGAGAGCGCGCCTGCGGTCGCTAAGCATGGTTTTATTCAGCGAGTTTAATAAGCTGGTTACAGACGCACCCAAACTATGTGTTTGTAAACACTTTGATAGATACTTTTATGCATTTGAGTGCGCCTCCTTTCAATCTAGATTAGCGTGCCAAGCATAAATGCGGTCATTACCGGACACACATAAAAGTCTACCATACGAGGTAAATTTGTGTCAAGCTGTGCAGGAGAGTGAAGAGTGCGGAATGGCTAAAATAGCGATGTAAAGGAATCCTTTACCTGGGCTGGATAGGCTATAGGTGCTGATGTTTATAAAGTTGCCGCCTATAGTATAAGATATGCAAACGGAAAGTACATTCCAGCGCACAGAGATAAAACGAAAACATCGAGCCGATCTGACCAAATGAGTCAGGTGATGTCGCCGCTCGGTGTTATTACCACAGACCAACAAAGTGTCGGTTTTGCCTTCCAAAACATCATATCTTCTGCAATGTTACTACAGACGATCACAGTCATAAAAAGTGTCACTTTAATCACATGTGGCTCT
>CP070639.1:1482787-1489927 GCA_020354045.1 Anaerolineales bacterium
CAGGTAACGCAGGTGTCCACCACAGAGGATGTAGCTTATAAGGCATCAGTAAGAATAGAGAACCCAGCGATGACTGGTGTAGCGCTGAGAGCACAATGCCAGCCCCAGCGATCCAGTAAATATAACGTTCAATGAATTGGATAGGCTTCTCGAGCTTCCATTTTTCAAGGAAGGTCGGGGTGACTTCAACCAGCAGGATGACCGCATACAGGGTGACACACAGGCTGACTTCTTCAAGAAAAGAATGGACATTGACGAAGCGCGGTACAAAAATATTGTAAAACTGGTGCCAGCGACCGATGTCCAGGAAGAGCAGGATGCCGACAATACCATATCCTAAGAAGCCTGCCAGGACAGCCGGGCGGATGACCGAGTGGTAACGCTCACGCCCGTAAAAATAGCTGATAAAAGAAATGGTGAAGGCTGCACCAGCGACCGGGATCAAGAACAGGTCAATCGAGATCCAGATACCCCAGGGGTAGTGGTCGCTCATGTTCGTGGTAACCCCCAGCCCAACCACCAGCCGGTAGATCGACAAACCCACACCCATCAGTGTGAGCAGGAGCAACGGGTAGAAGCTCCAGGGAATTGTTTTCGTATCTCTAATTTTCGCAATTGTAGCCATTTTTAGCCCTCTCCATCTCTCTTGGAGATAAAGCGAATGCCGGCCAACACCAAAGGTCCACCGAGGAGTATTGAGGGGATAAAAACATTACCAATGCGCTCACTCAGCCTGGTGATCGGCTCGGTTCCAAGATCTGGCAAACCCAGGTCCTCAAATGGCACATGGGAAAGATACAACACCGAAGTGCCACCCGCATCGTCTTTGCCATACACTTTATTGACATAACGATTGGGGTGATCGACCAAGCGTTTTTCGGCTGCTTCCAGCAAGTCACCCCTGCGTCCCCAGATCAGCGCCCCGGTGGGGCAGCGCTCCGCACATGCGGGTCCATCCCCAGCTGCGACCCGGTCAGCGCACAAAGTGCACTTGGTAATCTCCGGCAAGACCTCCTCCCACTCAAAGCGCGGGATATCAAAGGGGCAGGCGTACATGCAGTAACGGCAGCCAATGCAACGCCTGGGATCATAGGTGACCGGACCAGCAGCAGTTTTCTGCAGCGCGTGGACAGGGCAGCCGCTGACACAGCCCGGGTCGACGCAGTGCATGCACTGGCGCTTGACAAAAGAGTTGCCGTTCTCCCCTTGATGAAGCAGGATGAGAGTCCACGTATCGTCTGTCAGTTCCGTCGGTGCGTCATACAGGCCACTGGGATCCAAATCCACTTCGGTGCCATTCCAATCGCGGCAGGCTGCCGAACAGGCATGGCAGCCGACGCACAGGGTCGTGTCGTATAACATGCCAACGTGATCATTGGCATCCTCAGCTGGAGGCGCCGCCTGAGCCGCTTCAGTAGCCAGCATGGCGCTACCAAGACCGAGACCAGCAACTTTGAGAAAATCCCTGCGACTGAGGGATGACATAGACGCCTCCTTATTCTTCTTCCGCTGGGGCATCCTCAGCAGCCTCAGGTTTTTCCTTCTTGGAAAGCGAGGCATAGGCTGCGGCACCAGCGGCACCCACCGCCAACCCCGCCAGACCACCCATCAAAGCCGCGCTGGCGGGCGCAATTTGCTGAACAGGCAGCTGGACTGGCGCAAAAGTGTCTGGAGGGGTAAATTTTTGCAGCTCGGTGACGTTGTAAGCACCCCACTCCCAGAAGTCTGGCTCAGAGCAGCCGATACAACCATGCCCGGACCCAATCGGCCAGCTGGCGCCATCGTTGTAGCGCACGGCAGGGCAGTTGTGGAAAGACACAGGACCTTTACAGCCCATCTTGTAAAGGCACCAGCCCAAACGATGACCCTCATCGCCCCACTCCATCACAAAGTGACCGGCGTCAAAGTGACCGCGCCGCTCGCAGTTATCGTGGATGCGCGCCCCAAAGGCAAACAGCGGTCTCAGCAGCTCATCCATGGCTGGCAGCTCACCAAAAGTGAGGAAGTGGACCACCGTGGCGGTCAGGTTAACCGTGTTGTACGGGCAACCAGGCAGGTTGAGCACCGGCTTATCCTTGACCAGGTCCATCACACCTACTGCGTCGGTGGGATTAGGCGCTGCTCGAGGCACACCGCCAAAAGCTGCACAGTGCCCGACAGCAATCACCGCCAGAGCATTGGAGGCCGCTTCGCTCAGTAAATCGAGGGCGGTGCGCCCACCGATGCAACAATGCACCCCATCCTCAGCACGTGGTATAGAGCCTTCCACCACCAAGATGTAACCGCCAGCATCGATGGTCTGTTTCTTTGCCTCTTCGGCTCGGTGACCGGAGGCTGCCATGATGGTCTCGTGATAATCCACTGAAAGGATATCGAGCACAATCTCGGCTACGGTGGGCCTGGAAGCGCGCAACAATGCCTCGGTGCAACCGGCGCAGTCCTGGAATTCCATCCAGATCACCGGTGTGCGCTTGGGTGCCTCCAGGGCTTGTGCGATGCGGGTAGAGTACCGACGCGGCAGGGCAAGGGCACCTGCCATGCTCGAGCAAAACTTAAGGAAATCCCTCCGGGTAAGCCCTCGCTCAGTCAGAACTTGCTGCACACTGGAATCGGTCATAGGTGGCCTCCTTTAGCCTGCATGATCCAAGCGTATGATCAAAGACTTCAACATGCTACGTGCGACTAAACGACGTACAGCAGACAGGTTCACACAACGCCAGCAGTCTGGCTATATGTTATTACGATCAATTGTCCAGGGAAAAACCTAACCCAGGCCATAAGCGTGCAGGTACGAAGAAAAGCCCGAGTTAGATATAACTTGTCAGCGTTTTGGAATAATTCTAGCAAGAAACCACTGCATATTCTCATGACATTCGTCATAATTTCATTTGACAGATGTAATTCAATTACAATTTATATTGTGAATTATTTCTCAATCTCTTAAATTGCCTATTGACAAGCGATCATTTTTTCTGTAATATGTAGTCTAGCGACATATCATTTGTCTACATATTAGAGGAGGGCCATGAACACTTCACCAGAATTCCAAACCTATCTACCTCTAACCGAGGTCACCTACTTCATCCTGCTCAGCCTAGCGCCCGGCCCTCGCCATGGGTATGCCATCATGAAGGATGTGCGCGCGCTAAGCAATGAGCGAGTGGTCTTAAGCACCGGCACGTTGTATGGCGCACTCAAACGGCTGTTGGAGCAGGGGTGGATATTGCGCAGTCGCGACTCACTACCTAACCACAACGGGCGCGAACGCAAGGCCTACCAGTTAACCGACCTGGGCCGCCAGATCCTGGAAGCCGAACTGGAAAGACTGGATAGCCTGGTAAGCGCAGCTCAGCTACGCGTGGCTGGGGATGCCTCGTGAATACGCCTCCCACAGGGTAAGCTGGTGAATACGACGCATAAAGAGCCAGCTCAGGGTATTGCGCCCCAGGGGTTAGAGGCATGAACACGGTGATAAGGCTGCTCAGCTACCTGTATGAACTGCTTTTGCGCGCCTATCAATCACCCTTCCGCCGCCAGTATGGGGAGGAAATGCAACAGGTATTCCACGAGGCACTGGAGGAAGCCGCCAGCCAGGGATGGCGAAAAATGCTGCTGGTCTTTTGGCGTGAGCTGCACGATCTTCCAGCTAACCTGGCAAGGGAAAGCCGCGATGGGCCCATACCTGCTGATGGCAAGAGCATCCAAGAACTCGAGAACAGCCTGCTGGCTGACCAGCCACCCGATTCATGGCGTGGCGCCATCCTGGCTGGAAGCCCTCACCTACTGTATGCCTTGGGACTATTCCTGCCAGCGATAGCAGGGCATGGTTTCAATCCCTTGATCAGCTTACTGTCTAGCAGTTTTACTTTCTGGTTGCTGGTTTTCATGGCAATCCTATATGCCTGGAAAGGTGGCTGGCCGCGCTGGTCGCACAGCTGGATTGGCTACGGGCTGGTATTCATACTGCATCAATTGAACGCCCTCTTTCCATCAGGTCCTTTGGCACTAATGATGATCTTCACCTGGCTGACATTGGTGCTGATCACCCTGTTATGGTTGGCCCGGCGCGATTGGCTGGGAGGCCTGCTGGCAGCTTTGCCAATCACGCCGATGTGGGTCTGGCGGATGAGCATAGAGGGCACCAGCAACAGGTCTGCTGAAAGCATCCTGTATATCAGTATCGGCCTGTTGGTAGCGCTGGCAGTAGCTGCGATCGTGCGTGTAGGCCGTTGGCAGACAGCGGTGTGGTTAATCCTGGCTGTCATCCTGGCTGCGGGGCTGCCACTCTCATACGGCACATCCTTATTCAACAACGCCCCGACGATTGAGCAAGGCGAGCCTGATGGCATGAGCCTGTTGATCGGCGTGATCGGCAACTACGCTGCAATCCTGGTCTTCACCGCTCCACTATGGCTGTTAGCCCTCTGGCGCCAGGTGCGCCAGTGGAGGGCACCAATTTAACCAAACAAGGAATGGGGGTATCCCGATGATACTCGTAGGCTTAAACAAGGGGAAAGCCCGACTGGCAGGCTTCGGCTATATGGTGATGGTACCCCTGCTCATCATGGGCGCCTATTCAACTGGCTGGTGGTTTGATCCACATGGTATCACGGGGCGGCGTGCTGAACGCTATGCCCGGGCGATTGAGGATTATAAAGCGGCTACCGGCAAATACCCCGCCAGCCTGACAGATCTCACCCCCGCTTACTTACCATTCCTGTACGGTCCGCTCAACGGGCGCGGCAGAGCCTGGTGCTACGATAGTGGTCCGGATTATTATCGCCTGGGGTACGTTTTCTTCCAACGCTATTACGAAGTGGGTTTCCCGACACCATACTATGAAATCAAGGTTCTTCACAATACTGGTTCCCCACCTGCAGGTGACTGGATGTGTGATCAGGAGCTTGATCGTTACAAGGAGTCTCCCGGCCTGTGAATCAAAAGCAACTTTCCCGGACCTGACAGCAATGAGGCACAAAGTTTAAGCCATGCAATCACCTGACCAGCAAGACCAACACGATACCACAGCGAGCCTGACTCTACCTGCCCGGCTGGCAGCCAACGCGGGCATTTTAATCCTGTGGTTCTGGCTTTACCGCCCGGTCTACCGTTACCTGGGGGTGATCTTCACCCGGCAGGAATTCCGCACCAACCAGATCGTCCTGGTGGGCGTGATCGCGTTGATCGCCATGCAGGTGCGCAGAGGTGATCTGCGCTTGCGTATGGATGCGCTGCCGCAGCTATACCCACCAGCGCTGGCTCTGGCCCTGGTCGGATCAGCGCTTTTCCTGGCAGCCGAGCGATTCTTAGATATCAACACCTTATCAGCCAGCTTGTTTGGGCTGGGGTGCTATGGCCTGCTCGGTCTGTGGATGCGGCCACGCCTATGGCGGCAAGGATTACCAGCTGCCTTGCTGCTGATCGGTGCACTGCCATTTGGCGAACACATGGAGACTTTTGTGGGTTACCCGGTGCGCATCCTGACCGCCAGGATCGTGGGCGATGGACTGGCAGCTAGCGGGTATCCTACCATCAGTGTAGAGACCATATTAGTATTCGAGAACGGCATATCCCAGGTGGATCTGCCCTGCAGCGGAGTGAAGAGCCTGTGGACGGGGGGATTGTTCCTGCTGGCAGCCAGCTGGATCGAACGCCGGCCCATCAACCCGCGCTGGATATTTGTTGCGCTGTGTTTCAGCACTCTGCTGCTGGGTGCAAACCTTTTGCGGGTTGCCATCCTGGTCTTTACCGGGCAGGTAATGGGCTGGCGTTTACTGGCGGAGATGCTACACGTCCCCCTGGGTGTGATCGGCTTTGTGGCTGCCTGTGCCGCTGCGGTTTACTTGTTACGCTGGATGGTGCCTGAATTTCAGCCCTTCGCGGCAGCCCAAGACGAACCAGCAGAAACAACCTCAAATACTCAAGGGCAAGCACAGGACAGTTATTTTCCACGACCCACCTGGCTACCAGCTGCCCTGGCTGGCACGCTGATACTGCTGGTATCCCTCTATACGCCGCGCCCCTTAGTGGCCTCTGCGCGAGCGATGCCGGGCTGGGAATTCGACCCCCAATTGGCTACAGAGACATGGTCCTTTTCCCCCGATGAACTCGCCTGGCTGTCGCAAGATATCCCCCTGACTGCAGACCGCTGGCGCTTCCAATGGCGCGGCTTCAGCGGCTCGCTGCTTTTCATCACCAGCCAGACCTGGCGCGCCCACCATCGCCCAGAGCGCTGCTTCGAGGTTTACGGGTTAAGTATTCAAAACTCACACGCCATGCTAGCCACGCCAGCTTTTCCCGTCCGGCAGGTAACACTGGGTCAAGATAAATACCGCAACCTATATACCGCCGTCTACTGGTTCCAATCTCGCCAGCAAGTGACGGATGATTACGGCACGCGCATGTGGGCCGACCTGCCTACTGAGAAGGAACCCTGGGTGCTGGTGACGATCCTGTTCGACCAGGCCTACAATCCGCAGGATGATGCCCTGCTTGATCTCTATGCCAGGCTGCGCCAGACGGTCCAGCGCAATCTGGAGGGAGGTTTTTAACCTATGACCACGATCTCACCCAAACCCACAGCGCGGGACCGCTGGGCTTATGGCCTGTTCTGGTCCTGGAATGTGATATTCCTGGCTTTTATGACGCTGGGTTTTGCGCCAAACATGTTGCCCTCATTGCTCATCGATGTGCAGGCGGGCGCTGTGCCAGCTGCTTTTCTCATTTATGCGCTGGTACTCACCTGCATCCCGGCTGCGGCCGTGGTGCTTGGCCTGACCGTTTTACGCCGCGCTCCGGCGCGGTTATTCGCGTTAGGCTATGTGGTTGAGGGTCCATTGATGCTGATACTCGCCATACGCTTCTTCCTGATCCGCCAGGCAACACCAGGCTTCACCTATCTGCTGGCACTTGCAGGCCTAGGCATGGCAGCCTTTTTGTGGCAGCTGCTTGATCCCGAACTGCAGCGAGGTAGCACCCCGTCCAAATATCTGCGCCTGATCGGACTCACGCTGATGGCGCTAGCCAGCCTTTACGCAGCGTTGTGGATCGCTTTCTACGCTTTCCCACTAGCTACGCTGGCTATCCAGTGGCTAGTGCGCACACTGGTAGATTTGGGCGGGTTTTTGCGCTCGCTTTGGC
>CP070639.1:1490027-1497151 GCA_020354045.1 Anaerolineales bacterium
GCAGCGTAGTTCCGATTAACCCCACAATCAACGCTGGCACCGCCGGTGTGCAGCACATGTTTGCCCCCCTGTATGATCGCAATGGCTGGGAAAATGCGGTCCTGGAAGGCGGAGTGTTCGAAACCTATACCCTTCTTTTTGGCTACCCCTTCGACCTGGCAATTGAACCTTTGCTGCCGACTGGGATGCAACAACCTGCCATGCAGCTTCCTTTTGAATCTGGCGCAGAATGGGCATTCACTGGTGGCCCACATGGCGGCTGGGATGATGGCTCTGCCTGGGCGGCCCTAGATTTTGCTCCCCCGGGGGAAGCCCTGGGTTGCATCATCAGCGATTCCTGGATCGTGGCGGTTGCCGACGGCTTGATCGTTCGTGAAGGGGATGGTGCAGTCATACAGGACCTAGATGGGGATGGATACGAACAAACTGGCTGGGTGGTCTTCTATATGCATGTAGAAAGCCGTGGACGTGTCGAGGCGGGCACTTTTCTAAAGGCAGGAGAAAGGATCGGTCACCCATCCTGCGAGGGAGGCATCTCCTCTGGCACGCATCTGCACATCGCCAGACGGTATAATGGGGAGTGGATCCCCGCCGATCAGAGACTGCCTTTTGTGCTGGATAACTGGGTTTCGCGCGGGGCAGGAAAAGAGTACGATGGATTTCTCGAACGCAGTGGACATTCGATCGAAGCCTGGGAAGGCCGTTCAGGCGAAAATCTCATCCAGCGTTAGAATGAGCTACCTGGCAAGATTCCTGCGCCCACTGGCAGCAGGCCTGATGATCGGATTTGCGACCCTGACCTGCTCACGGGGTGGCTACTGGATTCCCCCGCAAGCGGAAGAGCCCTCACCAATAGAGTCTATCCCTTTATCCGAGCTGCTCGCTACCGATACACCTGCTGGGGAAAACCAGGCTGCCCCAACCACACAAACAAACCCGGAACCTACCCGGGAGGCAACCGAAGCACCCTACAGCTTACCCACCTCAACCATCCCCGCGGTGACGACTGCCCCCATGCTGTATTATTCCCAGGCTGCGGATACATTGCCCGTAGTCGCGGTGCGTTTTGGAGTGCAACCAGAAGAAATTACCTCCCCAGAACCAATCCACCCAACCGATTTGCTGCCGCCTAACCAGCTTTTGATCATACCCCGTCGGTTGGCAAACACCAGCTCCTCCCAGCACCTGTTGCCCGACAGTGAACTGGTGTACTCACCCTCCGCGATCGATTTCGATGTGGGTGCTTATGTCGAACAGGCCGGTGGCTACTTGAGCCGGTATAAAGAATGGCTGCAAACCACAAAAACCACCACAGGAGCCGAGATCATACAACGGGTTGCCCTGGAGAATTCCATCAACCCCCGACTGCTACTGGCCCTGCTGGAATACCAGAGCCATTGGGTTTTTGGACAGCCGAGCAGCCTGGCAGAGACAGATTACCCCATGGGTGTGATCGACCTGAATCAAAAGGGCCTGTACCACCAGCTGGTTCTGGCGGTCAACCAGCTTTCGATTGGGTATTATCGCTGGAGAGAAGGGCGCATGACCGAATTACATTTTTCTGATGGTCTGACAGCCCGACTGGCGCCTGACCTAAATGCCGGCACGGTAGCATTGCAATACTATTTCGCCCAGTTATATGATGGAGCACGCTGGGTGCAGGCACTTGACATGGAGCAAGGCTTCCCGGCATTGTATGAGCGCATGTTCGGCAGCCCCTGGATGCGCGCCCAGACTGTCGAACCCTTATACCCTCCTGGTTTGGAACAACCTTCCATGATCCTGCCCTTTCAGATAGACCGTTTGTGGAGCTTTACGGGCGGACCGCATGGGGCCTGGGAGCATGATGGTTCCTATGCAGCCCTGGATTTTGCGCCGGGCAGTTCAGAGCCTGGCTGTGCGAAATCCAACGCCTGGGTGACGGCTTCCTCAGCCGGGCAGGTCGTGCGGTCTGGCAATGGTGTGGTCGTGCTCGACCTGGATGGCGACGGCTACGAACAAACCGGCTGGGTCTTGCTGTATCTGCATGTGTCCAACGAGAAACGCGCCCCGGTCGGGACGTGGGTAGCAGTCGGCGACTCACTTGGTCATCCCTCCTGTGAAGGTGGAATGTCAACCGGCACACACCTGCATATCGCCCGTAAGTATAATGGCGAGTGGATTGCAGCTGATGGACCCATGCCGTTTGTACTGAGCGGCTGGCAGGCATATGCTGGTGAAGCGGCATACAAAGGCAAGCTCACCCGCGATGGAGAGACCATCCCCGCCTGCACCTGCGCCTCGTTCGAAACCCGCATCACGCGCTCCCCCGGTGATCCTTACGAAGCAGGCTATTGATCTGCTATGATTACCAAATTCGCCATTTTATGGCTGAAGTTTATCATTCTATCAGCCTTGTTGCTCAGCGCTTGCCAGGCCCAAAGCAGCTCACCTGCTCTGCAACTCCCGCTGTCAGCGAACACACCTGTGGTGGAGGATGCAATGGTTGAATCTGCAGAGCTACCGACACCACACCCTACCCGCCCAGTTTACGCACCCGGAGAACTGGTCGATTACAGCGCCCAAACCGGTGATACCCTACCAGCCCTGGCAGTAAGGTTCAACACCCGCGTGGCTGAAATTCTGGAGGCCAACACATTTATCCCTGCCAGCGCTACCACCCTGCCCCCTGGCATGCCGATGAAAATCCCCATTTATTACCTGCCTTTCTGGGGTAGCCCATACCGCATCCTGCCAGACAGCCAGTTCATCAACGGACCAAGCCAAATTGGGTTTGACACGGCTGGATTCATCGCGGGTCAACCGGGCTGGCTGCGCAGGTATAGCGAGTACGCGGCAGGTGCAAACCGCAGTGCGGCTGAGGTCATTGATCTGGTTGCTCTCAAATTCAGCCTCAGCCCGCGTTTACTCCTGGCACTGCTTGAATACCAAAGCCAGGCACTGAGCCAGCCTGATCCGCCAGTCTCAGCTCAAACTTACCCATTGAGCTATGTGGCGGGTGATAGAAGAGGCTTATACCGCCAACTGCTGTGGGGGGCAAACCTATTAAATAACGGGTATTACTCCTGGCGCACTGCTGAGTTAACCTCTATCGAACACGAAGATGGGCGCCTGGAAAGGTTCGATCCCTGGCAAAATGCCGCCACAGTCAGCCTGCGCAACTTTTTCAATACTCTGATGAGCAAGGCTGAATACGAGCAAGCCACCAGTTCCACAGGTTTTTTCCAGACTTACAGCTTTTTATTTGGAGACCCGTGGCCCACAGACCAGCCCCATATCCCCGGTAGCCTGGAACAGCCCCCCCTGGCGTTGCCATTTGAAGCCGGACAAACCTGGGCATTTACAGGCGGACCACACACAGCCTGGGGAAATGGCCCACCGCTTACCGCTTTGGATTTTGCCCCACCCCTGGTCAAAGGGGGCTGCCAGCCATCCTCGGAGAAAGTAACCGCGGTCGCAGATGGTGTCATAGTACGCTCAGAAATCGGGGAAGTTGTGCTCGACCTGGATGGCGATGGTGACGAGCGGACAGGATGGAATATATTTTATCTGCATGTTGGCAGCGAAGAGCGAGTGACAGTTGGGGCTGTCTTGCAAACGGGCCAACCAGTAGGATATCCCTCCTGCGAGGGTGGCAGCAGTACCGGCACACACGTGCACATGGCGCGCAAATACAACGGAGAATGGATCCATGCCGAAGGCTTGCTAGCCTTCAACCTGGAGGGCTGGGTGGCTCACAACGGCTCTCGACCGTATTTAGGCACCCTGACACGCTTCTCTAGCACCGTTACAGCCTGCGAGTGCTCGAACCAGGCCAGCTTTATCCAGTCTGAAAGACGCTAAATCCCCACAAACGTTCTTAAGGACAGAAACCCGGCCTCAATCGGGAATATACACAACTAATAGCCGCAGGGGCAACAGCCCACGCGGTTCGTCCAGAACTTGAGAGCCGCACGATTCAACACGGGGAAAATAAGGTATACTAAAAAATATTAATATATACTTTCAATTTTCTAAAATTCACTTGACATTTTCTTGTATATTGTTATAATAACAATTAAAGTAATTTCAAGCTGATATACAAACCAGCACCATCGCTGGCCAGGTAACAAGGAAGGTACCATGAATGTATTGCCAACCAGCTGCCCCATCTGCTCTGGACAGGTCACTGTGACCCGCATCTACTGCCGGGACTGCGAATCGACCATTGAGGGGCGCTTCAACGTCGGCATGTTCTCGCAACTCACGCCCGAGCAATTAGACTTTGTAGAAACTTTCGTGCGGTGCGAGGGCAAGATCACACGCATGGAAGATGAGCTGGGGCTGTCTTACCCAACGATCCGCAACCGCTTGCACGATGTCATTCGCGCCCTGGGATATGAACCGGGAGTAAGCGAGGAACCCGTGGGTCTTTCCGAGGGGGAGCGCCAGGGCATCCTCGAGCAACTCGACCAGGGGAACATCAGTGTTGAAAAAGCAATGCTCCTGCTGCAAGAAAAAGGAGAATAAACATGGTTCAGATGAATGTCAACACCAGCTCGGCACCGGAAGTGGTGATCGAAGAGATCGCCGGAAATTTACAGTTAAAAGGCTGGAACCGTCCAGAGGTGCTGGTCAAATCTGAGGCGGACGTCATCCCAACCCTTGAAGAACAGGATGATGTTGTCACTATCCGCTGCGCTGGCGATTGCCTTATCCGCTTACCCCACGAAGCTGCAGTAAAAGTCGAAAACGTAAGTGGTGAGGCGGTTCTCAAGCTACTGGACGAACGGTTGCAAATTGAGCAAATCAATGGCTCGTTGGTACTGCGCAATGTGGCTGAAACGCGGATCGAAACAGTGGCTGGTGAAATGGTCGCCAAGCAAGTGCTCGGCGATCTGCATGCCGACCACATCGCTGGTAATGTGGTGCTCAGGGATATTCAAGGCCACTGCACACTCGAGAGGGTCTCAGGCAATCTAGACTTGAAAGATGCTGAGGGCGATCTGATCATTTCCAGCGGAGGCAATGCCAATGTACGCCTGGGATTATTGACCGGTGAGCGATATGAAATCTCTGCTGACGGAAACCTTACCTTTCGCCTGCCGCCCGACTCCAGTGCACGCCTCAACTTGAGCAGCAAGGCTAATATGATCCGCGTCAGGCTACCAGAAGAGCACAAATCTATCCAGGAAGAGAGCTACAGTTTCACGCTCCTGGATGGGCAGGCAACGATTAACTTGTCTGCGGGTGGCAACTTATCTGTGGACAGCAAGCATACAGATTTATTTGAGATGGATGATGTGCAGGCCGAAATTGAGGGCGCACAGGCTGAGATTGCAGGCGCTTTTGCTGGTATCTCAGAGGGCTTCATGGCAGAGCAGGTCGAAGCCCAACTGGAAGCCCACATGCAAACGCTGGAAGAAAACCTGTCCAGGTTGTCTGAAAAGCTGGAACAAACTGGTCTAACTGAGATCCAACAAGAGCGCATCATGAGGCAGGCGCGCGCATCCAGTGAGCGCGCGACAGCACGCACTCAAGAAAAGATACGCCGCGCCCAGGAAAAGCTTGAGCGCAAAATGGAGGCCGCCCAGCGCAAAGCCGAGCTGAAACTCAGAGCTACTGAAAGACACAAGCGCAGCCATGGTAGGCGCTCTTGGAGTGTGGAGTGGCCACCACCTCCACAGGCGGCCACACACCCCCCGAAAGAACCCGTGGCAGACGAGGAACGCCTGATGATACTGCGCATGCTGGAAGAGAAGAAAATCAGCCTGGATGAGGCCGAAAAACTGCTTTCAGCTCTGGAAGGCAAAGCCTGAGGAGGCAAATATGGCCAGCGACAATGAACGCCGTTTGATTCTGGAAATGATCGAAAGCGGCAAGATCTCCGCTGACGAAGGCTTGCGCCTGATTCAAGCTCTAGGGGAGGGTGACGATATAGAGGCAGATGAGACTGCTGATGAGACGCTCAATGAGCTGCGCTTTGAAGAATCCCAGGTCCAAGATAACAAGGCTAAGCCGGTATCTTTTCACGCCGAGGCAGCTGGAGGCGATGAGCCAACCACAGAACAAACCGAACCCATAGAGGGTGAAAGCCCATCCGAACAAGTGATACTACCCAACGATGTGGAGAAATGGCGCCGCTGGTGGATGTACCCCATATGGGCCGGTGTGGTGTTCGTGACCCTGGCAGGTGCACTCATGTTCTGGGCACTACAGTCTGCTGGTTTGGGTTTCTGGTTCTATTGCGCATGGGTGCCTTTCATATTCGGGCTGTTTCTAATCGTACTGGCCTGGCAAAGCCGAACGGCACGCTGGCTACACCTGCGCATCCAGCAAAAGGAAGGGGATTGGCCACGCAATATTGCCATCAGCTTCCCCCTGCCCATTCACATTACCGCCTGGTTTTTCCGCTTGTTTGGCAAGAAAATCCCCGGTGTTCAGGATACTTCCATCGATGAATTGATCCTGGCACTGGATAAAACCACCGCAGCTGATAATCCTCTCTACGTTAAAGTCGACGAAGGCGAAGACGGCGAACGTGTGGAAGTATTTATAGGCTGATCGAGGAGTAAATCGCATGACAACGAGTGAAGAACGCTTAAAAATTCTTAAAATGATCGATGAGGGCAAAATAACAGCCGAGGAAGGTGCCAGGCTGCTGAGTGCCTTATCCGAAGTCCGCCAACCACAGCGCAAAACAGCTGTGCGTACTTCAGGCGGAGGGGCGCGCTTTTTACGCGTCCGGGTGACAGACATGCGCAGCGGAAAAGCCAAGGCAACCGTCAACCTGCCCCTCGGACTGGTGGACGCAGGCTTGAATATCGCCTCCCAGTACGCCCCTGGCATTGCCTTTGACGAATTAATCCAGGCTATTAACGAGGGAGCCGAGGGCAAGATCATCGATGTGACGGACGAAGAAGACGGCGAACACATCGAAATTTATATTGAGTAGGAACCATACTATGACTAGCGAGTCTGTTGAACACACTTTTTCCGTGCACACTCCGGCTCACCTCTCCCTGTCCAATATGCGCGGGTTGGTAGAAATCACGGTTGGCGAGGTGAATTCGATGCATATCCTCGCCAAGAAACATCTCGACACTGGCGACGCAGACAATACCCAGATTCTCATCAACCAGGCA
>CP070639.1:1497251-1504330 GCA_020354045.1 Anaerolineales bacterium
GCTATATGAGCAATACACGAATACACTACTCGATCTATCCAATACATACCCTCTTCTGCTAATTATCGACGACTTGCAATGGGCGGATGTATCTTCGTTAGAATTGCTATTTCACCTGGTTCGACGATTACACCATAGCCGTATTATGATTGTTTGTGCATACCGGCCTGAGGAAATCGAAAATGCACGAGATGGAGGGATCAATCCCTTGAAAAAAATCCTCGCTGAATTTAAAGCTCAGATGGGAGATATTTTGTTGGATTTGGACAATATTGGTGAGTCAGAAAGGAGAGAATTTTTAGACAGGTTTCTTGATACTGAACAAAATAATCTAGGGAGCGTTTTTCGCCAGAAATTATTTGAACGCACACGAGGGCATCCATTATATACGATTGAGATGCTGAGATGTATGCAAGATCAGGGGCAGCTTTGCAAAGATCCTGACGGCTTTTGGATCGAGAGGGAGAATTTGAAATGGGAATTTATGCCGATTCGTGTTGAAGGTGTCATAGAGGAACGAATATCTCACCTCGATGCAAACCTGCAAGAAATCCTTTCTGTTGCGAGTGTGGAGGGATTGCAGTTTTCTACCCAGGTCATTGCGGGTGTACTAGGAATCTCCGAGGAGCATCTTTCCAGAAGGCTAGGTCAGGAACTGGCAAACCGTTATCGTCTGGTAGTGGAGAAGGAAGGTTTCCGCCTAAACGGTTCTTTTCTGACCCAATTTAGATTCGCTCATCCCTTAATTCAACAATACCTCTATGATCGTCTTGGTCAACAAGAACGGATAGCATTACACAGAAGAATTGCACAAATGCTTGAAGAATTTTACGAAGGGCAACTTGAAGTGGTTGCTTACCAGTTAGTACTTCATTATGCGGGTGAGCGTGAAAAAGTAATGAAGTATGCCAGGATTGCGGGAGAGTATGCGGCAGCACAGTTTGCCCATCAGGAAGCGTTGCATTATTTCGGTACTGCCTTGGAATTTACCCCGATGGAAAATCACCAAGATAGAATTGAAGTGATACTAGCTCGTGAAAAGATATTTGATAATTTAGGGAATCGTCATGCGCAGTGGGAGGATTTATCAGAGTTAGAAAAATTAGCAGATCTTTTGTGTGCTCAGGAAGAAGGGAATGCATTCTATTTGGCAGAGGTTAAATTGCGCCAGGCCAGGTACGCGACTTGGTGCAGTGACTACCCTGCTGCAATTGCCGCTTCGCAATCCGCCCTTGACCTTGGGGAAAAGCTACAAGATATTATCACCCAGACATCTGCGAGCCTGGAGCTAGGCCATGCACTCCTGCGTATTGATCGTTATCAAGAATCACAGTTTCATCTGGAGAATGGTCTTAAACTCGCGCGTCTGGCACAAAACCGTCACCTTGAAGGCTTGGCATTATACTATTTACTTAATCTTAATTATGTTGACGAAACGAGTCCGGAATCAAGCGACTTGTATTTTCACCAAGCGATTACCATTTTCAATGAACTCGGTTTTAGTTATGAAATGGCGTTGACTCTCAACACATACGCCTTGTCTCGTTTGAGTAAATATGATTTTAATGGCGCGAAAGAATGTATAGATGAGTTACTATACATATCTCGTCAGCATGGCTACAGGCTGGGAGAAGCATATGGCCTGACGAATCTTCCACTTTACTATATGAGCTATGGGGATTATTCAACCGCCAAGCTATACCTCGAGCAAGGACTGCTCATCAATGAAGAGATCAATAATCGATATCTGTATTGGTGTGCGCTTATATTCCTTTGTGTCTGTCATCGTTATTTGGGTGATTTTCAAGCATCCGAAATATACGGAAAGCAAGCTTTAGACATAGCCGATGAGATTGGGTCTTTGTCATGCAAGCTACACAGTTTGAACATCCATGGTCACACACAATTTGTGCTGGGGAATTGGGATGATGCGCGCGAGGCTTACCTGGATTCCTTGAAACTAATCGCTGATGTTGGCTTCACTGGATATAAGCAAGAGGCAAAAGCTGGTTTGATTCAATTGTTGTTTGCACAGGGTGATCTTGATAAGGCTTTGGAGGAGATAGAATTTCTATATCCTGATCTGGAAAATAGCAATATCATTGTCTATGAAGGGGATTGGATATATACACTTGGGTATAAAGTGTTGAAGGCCTGTGGAGACAGCCGCGCGGATATCCTATTACAAAAGGTGTATGATTTGTTCCTCAAAATATCTGAGAAATTCGAGGATGAAGAGCTGGGGAGATCATATCTGGAAAATGTGCATGCCCATCGAGAGATTCTCCAAGAGTGGCGGCTCAGGCAGAAGACCTAACGAAACATCATACGAACCAACTACAAATCTTGCGCTGATCCACGCGTTTAATCACGCTCAGATCTTTCGTTGCGTGGTCGGCTGCCATACAGGGCTGCCAATAAACCACCGCCTATCACCAGCAGGCCGCCCAGCAGGGTTTGCGCGGAGAGCGTCTCACCCAGGAAGAAGTACCCCAGCATGGCTCCAAAAACCGGCAGGGTGTTATAGAAGGCCATGGCCTGGTTGGGTCCAACCCGGCGCACCCCCTCATTCCAGGATAGAAAGGCGATGACTGTTGGGAAAATGCCGATGTAAACCGCGCTTAGCAAAACCTGCGGGGTGAGCTGGGGTGGATTGACCCGCCATTCCAGTATGGCGGCAACCAGCAGTAGCGGCAGGGCCATCCAGGCGGAGATTGCACTGACCCTGAGACTGGAGTGGCGGCGGGTAGCCAGCCTGCCAAGGATCGAGTACACCCCCCATAAGGCTACAGCCAACAAGGCCAGCCCATCGCCGCGGTTGAATCCCAGTATGGAAATTTGACCAGTGGCAGTGCCCCCGCTGATCAGCAAAGCTACACCGGTGAGAGAGATCAGGCCTCCCAAAGACAGGGCTAAATTGACCCGCTCACCCAGGAACGCAGCCGCTAAAAGCAGGGTGAGCAATGGCCCCGTGCCGTTGATTAGGGCAACATTGGTGGCTGTTGTGTAACGCAGGGAAAAATAAAGCAGGATCGGGAAAGTGAAGACGCCGGAAAGCCCCATCCCACCCAGGATGAGCAGCTCACGCCGGGTGAACGGGCTGCGCTCAGCGTGGCCTCTTGGGGAGGCACGCTGGAGCAACACAGCAAATAGTAAAGACCCCAGGGTGAAGCGGGCTGCGGTCAGCGTTACCGGTCCGATCTGATCTCGCAAGAGACGGCCCAGGGCAACGTTGCTGGACCACAGTAAAGTGGCCAGGTTTACCAACAGGTAGGCTACCCTTGGGTCTCGCTGGAGTGTGGATACGCTGATAGTTCTTAATGCTGGCATGGTGGAGTGTGGTCCATTTTTCTTCTGCTCTTGGTAATCAGCAGATGTAGGAGTCTAACATGCTTGCCAGTTATGCTTGTAAGCCCAAGGCCTGGTATAGCCGCCCAAGGTCAAAGTGTTCAGCCAGCAGAGCTTCAAACTGGCGCAGCTTGCTTGGTTGTCCCAGGCGGGTTTTGCCGAAGATATGCTCGATGGCTTCAACGGTCTCCATCGTGTTGGTGGGCACCAGCAGTACAGAGACGCCGAATTCTTCAGCCTGTTTAACGATCAATGGGCTGGGATGCAGGTTGCCCGTTAAAATCAGGCAGGTGGTGGAGGTCTCCAATGCTGCCAGCTGGATATCGGTACGGTCGCCACCTGTGATGACTGCCTTGTTGGTTTGCTTCCGAAAGCGGCTCAAGGCGGCGTCGGCAGTCATGGCGCCTACGGTAAGTGTCTCTACCAGGGCTTCTGACCGGTACTCTTTGGTGAGCACCTGAGCACCTAAAACATCAATTAACTCCTGGATTGTGAGGGCTTCCAGGCCGCGCGTTTCGGGCAGGATGCCAAACACCGGTATGCTGCGTCGCTCTAAAAATGGCGCGGCAACCTGCTGCAGGAAAGTGATTGCCTCTGGGGGAGCCCGGTTGATCAGGATACCTTTTAATGCCGGACCAAGCCTCTGGTAGGATGCCAGCGCGTCATCCAGGATTTGCACCTCGTCATGATATTTTAAAATCACCAGCACCTGGCTGTCCAGGGCATCGGCGACGGCCGGGGTGGGCAGGCTGACCGCATAACCCTCGCGTAAGCTGGCACCTCCCTCCAGCAGCAGTACATCTTTTCCCGCTCCAGCGGATTGGCAGGCGCGCTGGACTTGCTCAATCAGAGCAGTGGCATCCTGGCTTTGCAAGTGTTCTCGCAACACTTCTGGTGTCACAACGACAGGTGAGAGTTCCCACGCTGGTAGCTCAAGCTGGAGTATCTCTTTGACAAACGCCGCGTCTTCATCGGCTAAGTGACCTGCAATCCGCCAGGGTTGCAAGCTTAACGGCTTGAGATAACCGACGGAATAGCCGGCTGCCAGCAGGCGTTTGCCGATTGCCAGGCAGGTAGCTGTCTTGCCAGAGTAACGTTCGACAGAAGTGATGTATAAAGATTTCATTTGTGCGCTCCTGAAGGCATGTCAGGTTCATGGGATAATATCAGACGCATATCGATGGCAATCGCACCTTGATCGCGTGGGTAAACCATCAAGGGGTTGATATCCAATTCGGCAATAGTAGGGAAATCCTGAACGAGCTGAGCGACACGCAAGATGACATCCACGATAGCGGATTTGTCAAGCGCAGGCTTGCCACGCACGCCATCTAAGATGGCATGGGCACGGATTTCATCCAGCATCTGCTCCGCCTCGCTGGGTGAGAAAGGTGCTACCCGGAAGGTGACATCTTTAAGGGTCTCGACATAAATACCACCGAGGCCAAAAGTCACCAGCGGACCAAATTGAGGATCGCGATTCATGCCAATTAGCACTTCAACGCCACCAGCGGGTACCATCTCCTGCACCAGGCAACCCCACAATCGCGCCTCAGGCAGGTAGCGCTGAGCGCGATAGATCATCAGCTCATAGGCATCGCGCACCTGTTCCGCATCCTGCAAACCCACCTTCACGCCGCCGACATCGGTCTTGTGCAGGATATCAGGAGAGGCGATTTTAAGCACGACCGGGAAGCCAATCTGACTGGCGATTTCGACCGCTTTTTCGGGGGTATCAGCGACTTCAGAGCGGGGGATGCGCAGTCCATAAGCCTGCAACACGGTGCGCGCCTCGGCGTCACCAATGGAAACGCGGCCCTCGCTTTCCACCTGCTTGAATAGTTTTCCTACGGCAGGACGGTCAACTTCAAATTGTACGATCTCCAAAGCAGGGCGCGAGCGATTTTGCCGCTCATCGGCCATGGCTTTAAACGCCCCGGCAGCCCGTTCTGGAAAGGGGTAGTTGGGAATACCTGCCTGGTTCAATATCTCAATCCCGGTTTGGACGCGCGCCTCGCCCATGAAGCAAGCTAAAATAGGTTTGCTGATGTTTTTAGCCAGTTCTCCCAGCACCTGTGCAGTCGCTTCAATTTCAGTCATCGCCTGTGGTGTAAGCAGTACCAACAACCCATCCACGTGCGGGTCGGCTGCGACCGTTTCTAAAGCAAAATGATAGCGATCGGCGCGTGCATCTCCGAGTACGTCCACCGGGTTGGCAGCGCTGGCAGCATCTGGCAGGTACTGCTCAAGGGCGTGGATGGTCTCATATTGAAAGCGTGCCATGCTCAAGCCCGCCCTTTCCAGGGCGTCGGTAGCCAGGATACCGGGTCCACCGGCGTTGGTGACGATGGCAATACGCTCACCACTCAAGGAAGGCTGGTAGCCGATAGCGAGGGCCATGTCGAATAGGGATTCCATCGAGTCAGCACGCAGAATGCCAGCTTGCTTAAAGGCGGCCTGATACGCCTGCTCGGAGCCTGCCAAAGAGCCAGTATGGGATGAGACCGCTCGCGAGCCAGATTGGGTGACACCGGATTTAATGGCGATCACCGGTATTTTCTGGGTTACCTGGCGGGCAACACGGATGAATTCCTGCCCGTTGGGCATACCCTCGCTGTAGATCATGATCACCCGGGTGTGCGGGTCATCTGCCCAGGCTTGCAACAGATCTGTTTCGCTCACATCGGCTTTATTCCCCAGGCTGACGAATTTCGAAAGACCCAGCCGCCCTGCCAGGGCAATATCCAGCACCGCAGTGCCCAGGGCACCAGACTGTGACATAAAAGCCATAGGTCCCGAGGGCGGTGTGCCAGCCGAGAAGGAGGCATTCAGAGGGGTAAAGGTGTCAATCACACCCAGGCAGTTGGGGCCGATCAGTCGGATGTTGAATTCTTGGGCGATCTGGACCAGCTCGCGCTCACGCTCCAGGCCCTCCATACCTGCCTCTCGAAACCCGGCACTGATTACGATTGCGGCAGGGATGCCTTTCTGCCCGCATTCACGCAGGGCTGCAGGGACGTTGGGATAAGGTATGACGATCACCGCCAAGTCAATCTGATTGGGTACCTCCAGGACGGAAGCGTAAGCCGTCTGCCCCAAAATCTCATCCGCGCCGGGATTGATGGGGTAAATGGTGCCCTGATCTACGTAGCCACCTTCCACCAGGTTTTTCAAGACAGCGTGCCCAAGCTTGGTTGGTTTGGTAGAAGCACCAATGACTGCTACTGTACCTGGTTTGAAAAAAGCGGCGAGTGAGTCGTTCATCTGTTCTGGATTGTGATCACGACAATGGTTTGGTTATCAAGAGGGTTTACAGTCAGGGTAACTGAGGCGAGGCGGTCTGCTTTAACATAGTTCAACGTTGCTGTATTCTCTGCCTGTACAATGCCTTCCTCCAGAAGTGACCAGCCGTTGGCAGGCATCTGTGCTTGGTAGAAATCAACCACTTGCTGAAAATCTAAGCGGGTGAAATAGGAAACCAGTTGGGAGGAGGCGATGAAATTCTGGCGCTCACCCTCCACAACAGGGATGTCTTCAGGTGCCCCACCCAAGTTCAAAGCGGCTTGTGTGGCGAGTGCCTGGGTGGTCTCCCGCAAGCCAGGACCTTGCTCGGTTGCCAGGGCCTGCGCGGTGGCAAGCAAAGCCGGACCCTGTTCGGTGGCGTAAGCCTGCGCAGTCTCAAGTAAGCCGGAATCCCCCACTTCCGTCGCCAGTGCCTGGGCGGTCTGCAC
>CP070639.1:1504430-1511492 GCA_020354045.1 Anaerolineales bacterium
AAGAGGGCACCCCTTTAGAAAGACCGTGGTGCGCAATCCAGGTCCATCGTGTACAGCAAACTCCTTGATATCGAAGACAATTCCTGTGATCATTTACAATCTCAAGTATTTTGAAAAACGTGTTACAGTGTAACCCGTCTCGTCATATTTTATCCCGAATCAATTCCTGCCCGCTAGTCACATGGATATATATGTGAGTGGCGCGGCCCATTAGTGAACTTGGAGCTTCACAGTTGCATAAATTTTTCCCACTTTTCGGGTGCCACCCTACGCGTCTCCCCGTGCAATTGGGGAGCAGGAAGCATGGCAGCAATCACCGCCTGCCTCAAAAGTTCAGCAAATTTTTATGCATTTGCGTTTTTCGCGTAAATATTAATGCGTCTAAATGTTTCGAAGTATCCACCATTCTCTTGGGCTGTGTTTTTTAGCATCTGCTCAATCACAAAATTTCGAAACAGCTCTTTTTGATTTTCAGGCAATAGCTTTAAGAATGGAACAATGCTCGGTTGATTTATCCATCCAACAATCGATTCGCTATCAGGAAATAAATAATCAGCCTTCTCACCCCATATCTTTATCTCTGAAAGGGAGAAAGGTTTAACAAGTTTTTTGTATTCTTCGATGCTTGGCATGTACCAGGGCCATTCAAAATGCTTGAAAAATTTTTTATATTCATCTAGCATCATTGCTTTATGTATGGTCCTGAAAAAATATTGACAATTGCCGTCCGCTGCAAAGTTAAAGCGCACAATGCCTTGTTCAGATAATAAGTTTTTAACATTTTTCCATAAACTTTGATGATCTTTTATCCAGTGCAGGGTCGCATTTGAGAAAATAACATCATATTTTCCCGATAACTCCAGTTTATTTATATTCATTAATTTAAACGTTAGGTTATCCCTTTTTTTGTATCGCGCCACATCTAACATACCTTGAGAGGCGTCAATACCTAAAACGCTTCCGTTTGGCACTAAATCTGCAAGATTTGCCGTAAGAGTTCCATTGCCACATCCAAGATCAAGAATCTTTTCGTTTCCAAAAAGATTTAGTTCGGAAATCAATTTATTGCCCCATTCTTGTTGGTGAATTGAGGCTTTCTCATATTTTTTGCCATCAAAATCATAGATCATAATGTATTATGCCTAATACTTTGATCTCGGACTTGTTCTAGATTGCGAATTTGCTGATAATGCGGTCTTACAAGAGGAGTACGCTGCGTTATGTGTGTACCCAATACAGACGCCTTTGCACCGTTACTGTAACTCCTACGTAGACAGTCATAAGTATCTAGAAACTTGATATCGATAAGCAGACTCAAGCGTATTTTGATACATCAAAACGTTCTCAGCGACCCGAAACACCTTGTCAACGATGTACACTTCCATAAGCAGCCAGTAAAATTATGCCTTCCTGCGTCATGCGCATAATTTGAATGTACTAGGTTTCTGGGAACTGTTGGATGGCCCAGCCTGCCTACCGGTAGGTAGGCTGAAATATCTCGCATTTCCTACCTGTCCACCTGCCAAGAAATAAGCCCAAACGCGAGGAACAAGAGAGCAAGGAACGACCATACCCCCTTTATTTTCTTGTTTAGGCTACGGAAAATCATTAGCTCTCGACTTGTGCGTTGTTCCATTATCAGAGGAAAATACGGGGCTTGCTCGATTTGTTGATTAATGCAAGTCGGTTCTGTCTTTAGAATGCTTTCACTGTGTACATCGGCATCGAGAGCCCTTAGTGCATCCTGAGCAACAAAAGCATCTCAATAGTTAATTGCAGCCTGCAGAGCGAGGTATATTATTGGGCTGGGTTCATAGGCTGATTTCATCTCTACAACAAATGCTCAAGCTTCTAACACCCCAGCCCATTTTCATCTGCTTTTATTCGTGTTTAGATACTTGGATTCATCTCCCAATATCCAATTGGTATGTATTGTCTTTTCCAAGCATTAATTGCACCACCAAGTCCAGCGAGCTTTCCGTTTAATTGCGACGGTCCCCCGCTCGGTGCCGCACGCGGTCTGCATGGTGTATTTGTAAACCCCTTTCAGCACGATGATCGGCGTAGTCCCATGCGGAAGAGTAAAGCGATATGTGCTTGGCCCTGTTAGGGTCAGGTACAAATTGGAATTCGTCTGATTCAAGATCTGGATTTTAACGACCGGGCATGTGACGGTAGAGAATTTGGTATTTCCCTGGATATTGACTTTCTTGGCCTTTTTTGCCCCACAGGCCTGATATTGAATTTTGTATGTACCTCTGCTAATCTCGAAGATGTTTCTGCCCTGGGGCACATCGTAAAAGGTATACGTCTTTGCCCCAGTCAACACCAGTTGGGGAATTACCGCTCCGGTTCGATTGTTGACAATCAGACGAACGTTTCCCCCTCCAGCTGCCAATGTCGTGACCCCAAGCCCTGCAGATTGTTCCGGCGCCATTACTCCAACAGCTGGCACAATCCAGGCCGATATTAATAGGGCAACTAGAAGGATCCCGAAAGTACGTGCTAATCTGGACATTATATCCCTCCCAGGGTTATGACAGAATCTTATCCAAGATGTATATAATAGATGAAATTTTTTCTTATCGCATTCGGAGTGTAATCACAAATGTTGCTGAATTCGAGATAAAACAGGAAATGGTAAAAGGTATAATTACATTTCATGCTCCTTTCCTAATTATCTGGCATGAATTTTGAAAATGATTTGTCTAGCACTAAATTGGCATAAAAAGCACATCGTCTTAGAGCGTAATATGAAGCCAGATCAATCCCTCCCGACGAAGTACCCGAAAAGCAAGCGCAAATCGTTGAACAATACTCAAAATTGTTAATTTCAATATACACAAATTTTTGGTCAAGTCAACATTGAGAATATTTTCACAAATAATGCGTCTATTATTGCAATTAAATCACCCTTACCCACTATCTTCTACATACGGATCTCTATTATCACAAAGTATTAGGCCTGTACTGGCGAGTGCCTAGGCTCGCAGGGACTGTAAATGGTACGATATGAAGCATAAATCGTCAATTTTTTGCCCCACACAATTATTGATCGGGTAAAATTGTGAATCATCCTTTATAATTTAATAACTTGATATAGAATAACCAATGTTGGCCGGCGTTTCTTAAGTTCTAGAGAATGCAAAATTTCTAAACCAATATGACTACACGCGAGATACTCGAAGTCATCAAAGTAACCGGAGAGACCTTCTTTTGCGAAATTGATCCCAATCGAGAGGTCATTAATATTGGCAGCCACTCCGAAAATGATATCGTCATCACTGGCCCTGGAATTGCGCCGTATCACGCTATGTTGGATCTGCGCCTTAAACCTTATCAGTTTAAGCAACTCAGCGAGACGGGGGAAACGAAAGTCGGTGAAACGATCCTTTCCCCTTCTGCATCACGCGAGATGCATCCATGGGACACGATCGAGGTGGGTGATTATCGAATCACACTGATCGAATGGGAGAAGGTGGAGAAGCGCCCGCCTCCCGAGAGCACAATAATGCAAATGCCGGATGAAGGCACGAGTCGATCCCTGGCCAGACGAAGTGAAACCGCCCTGATGCCGCCGTCTGGCTTGGCTGTGCGCCCTCCTGATCAGGTCGATGATGCCATTGTTACCAAACCGGTTGTGCCCGAATACACCATCGATGCCGGACAAACCCTCACCTTGGTTTTCTCCATTTCCAATGGTGGCGAGACGGTCGCCGATTTCGACGTGAGCCTGGAGGGTCTAGACCCAAATTGGGTGACGATTACACCTGCTAGAGTGCACCTGCTAGTCAACCAGCTGGCAAGTGTTACGGTTTCGATTACCCCTCCACGCGATCCGACCAGCCGAGCAGGTCAGTACCATTTCGCCGTGATGGTCACCTCCCCCAACTACCCTGGCCGTATGAGCCGGCGAGGTGCCACCTTAATCATTAATCCGTTCTACGAGTTTACCATCGGCGAGATCACCCCACGCCAGCTCACTATTTCCTGGAAACATCGCACTGCCACGACCACCCTGACAGTGATCAACCAGAGCAATAGTCTGGCCCACTATCGTACAGAAGGTAGCGATGATGATCATGCCTGCAGCTTCGAGTTTCAATTGCCGGGTGAAAATGTGCGTTTGGCCAACCAGGCCGATTTCCACCTCGCCTCAGATACGACCGTTGTCCTACCTGTCTTTATTAGCGCCCGAAAGCATCAATTGGTTGGGTTGCGTAACCGCGACGTGCCATTCACCATTAGCGCTACTCCTTTAGAAGGTACTCAACCACCACGCACAGTGATGGGCAGGCTGTCTGTCCGCCCGTTGATTGGACCCTGGCTATCTTTATTAATTCTCGTCGCCTTTTTTGCTCTAGCCGTTTTTGGATTCTGGCCACGCATGAGCTTGAACGTAAGCCCCACTGAAATTCGCTCCGGGCAGCCGGTGGAAATCAAGTGGACTTCCTGGCCGCCTATCCTCATGACCCTCAAACTTAATGGTGAGCAGCTGGGAGACACCCGGGGCGAGCTAACCCAACAACCATTGGCGACCACTCGCTACCAGCTTACTGCAGATACATGGGCTTCGCGCCTGTTCTCCAATAACCCGATCACCATTGACAGAACGGTGAACGTCACGCCGGTCACTCCCGAAATTCGCAGGTTCCAGGCCCAACCTCCCCAGGTAAATAGTGGCGAATATACGGAAATCTCCTGGTCGGTAACGGACGCCGATAGGCTTGTGCTGGTGAGCGAGAATGTTTCTCAAACGCTGGATAGCCTCGAAGGCTCGCAAAAGATCCGCGTGGAAAAGCAGACCGTCTTTACGATAAAAGCTTACAACAATTCCCTGCCGGGCAAGGTCATTGAGCAAGAGCTGAGCGTAGCTGTAAGCCCACCGCCTGGTAAGCCAGCCCCTGTGATCCTTGATTTTCGTGTAGAGCCTTCTACAATCACAGAAGGACAGGATGTCATCATTTCCTGGCAAGTGAGCGGTGTTGAGGAAGTCTCGATCCAACCTCTTGGGGATCAACTGCCGCCATCCGGTTCAGTAACCCATACTCCTACGGAAACAATGTTATATGTGCTTGCGGCTAGTAACGGGCAGATATCAACACATGCCCTGCGGCAGATCACGGTCAATCCAATACCACCAACACCTACCCCTACTCCCGCCCCGTTGGCCCCGAAAATCGAGTTGTTCACCGTATCACCATCCCAACCCATACAGGTGAGTAACGAGGAGGTTGAGGTTCGCCTGGATTGGGTAGTATCCGGCAGGACCACGAACATCGTCCTGACAGGTGGTCCACTTGATAGGGATGGTGTCTCTCAACTTAGATCGGAAGACAGCTTTACGTTTTTCCTCACCGAGGATGCTATATTTGTGCTTAAGGCCTTCAACGGCGATCAGCAGGCAATCCGCACAGTGGAGGTGCGACTGCAGGAATCACCGAACCGTGTGTTGCCGTCGGCATATAATCTATTTGGTCAATTGGAGGGAAATCCTAACCCACCGCCAGACAACGGCACCCTGCTTACCTGGGATTACGATGCTGAGAACCAGATTATCGGATTCCGCGTCTACCGCAATAGTGGCTCTGGCTTCACCGTGATCGCCGCAGAGGATCGATTGAATAGCTCTGATCGGGAGTATTTTGACCCGAGCGACGACCCGTGTATGTCGTACTATGTGGTGGCGGTCTACCTAAACGCCAGCGGCCAGTGGCGGGAAACCGCCCCAAGCGACCAGTGGCAGACGAGCTGCCCTTAAGGAACAATACTTACCCCAGACCAGTAGATAGTTGATTAGGCTAGGGGATAACACAATCCTAAGGCGAACATAGATGCTTCCGTAACACCTGGTCACTCGCCTCTAAACAATTTTCCTCTCCCAGTATGGGAGAGGGTTTGTTTTGAGGGCTACGGGCGGAACAGGACTCGAACCTGCGAACTTCTCTGTGTAGGAGATATCGGGGACTTGTCCACTACGTCCGCTATCCACAGGTAGGGGTAGATTTCTGTTATGCCCTACCTTTGGCGGTAAACATGTCCTTCTTGTCCGTGTTTTCCATACCGTGTTACCGGCTTTTCAGCCAGTTGCAGCAAGATCATTGAACCTCGGTATGAAGTAAGGAGAGCAGGTCCATTGTGCCGATCTGGATCAGCTCGGCGGGTTGCGCGGCTATCATACATATAACCCATCCATAAACTTAGCTGGCAAAATGGCATGCACCCCACAGACGGTATTGACAAGTTGGGTTATTCGCAAATCAACCCCTAATGTGGCCCACGCCAGAGCTTCTTTCCGTTCGACAGAAAACTTATCTTCCATTAAATCCAACATGCCATCTAGCGCAATCATAGCGGCTTCGTTAAGGTCTTCATGGAAGCCAAAGGTCACCCACCCAACAGGAGCCAAAGCGTGTGGAAAAGATATGTGCATTTGCTCATGCAAGATCAACTCAATTTCAACGCGTTCCATGGGGCATTCAAGCGCAGGTCCGGCGACTTCACCATCTCCTTGCACAGCATGTCCATCTCCAATCGAGAACAAGCCCCCATCAATTGGGATGGGAAGAAATAACACACTTCCCTCAATCAGTTCTTTGCAATCAATATTCCCACCACAAAAGCGTGGAGGAAATGTTGAGTGCTTTCCTGGCTCATCGGGAGGCATCCCCAAATTTCCTAAAAAAGGGCGGATAGGAACTTGCTGTCCCCACTGATTAATGGCTAGATTTTGATTGATTTTCCAGCGCATTATCCATTCAGGGGGTTCATCCAGGCCCAATCTGGTATTGATCTTGCTGACATAGCCACCCCCACTGGACCAGCCCCATTTCCCAGCACGGAGTGTCTTCAGACGGATTTCAAGTGTCATCCCTGCTTTAGCCCTCCTGATCTCGACGGGGCCACATAAGGCATGGCCGGGATGTAGCTCCCGATCCCGGCCGGGTATTTTTGGGGGATTTTCGAAGGGATCGGGGTTGTCAATTTCTCCCCAAGCGGCATCAGGTATTTGATAGCTGATAGTATCTCCAGAGTCAATACTGAGAACCGGGGGTAATTCAC
>CP070639.1:1511592-1518544 GCA_020354045.1 Anaerolineales bacterium
TGCGAGTCACTGGTGATCCCGTATCAATTAAAATTTCACCGTCCTTATCCAGCAACCGGACCTGAATGTTCGATGCAATCGAGAAATTATCCAGGAGTTGTTGGATTACCTCTCGCGATAGCTCACTTTCTTGAGCCTTACTAACTAATAGTTCCATCCCTAAGGCATTATCAGTAAGATACTTGGTTTCCTGGTCTGAATAGAATTGCATCAGAATTGTTGAGAGAATTACACCCAGCAATAAAATGGCTAGAAGTGCAATCGCTGCATAGCTGAGTGGCAATTGCCAACGTATCAACCTTAGATTCATTCTGTTCTCCTATTCAAACTGATAACCATTAAGAGATTACACGAAAACAACAGCATGTCAAGGGAAGAAACAGCCCTGCAGGCAAAAGGTCGGATATTCATGATGTTTGATCGTCATTGCCACACTGTAAGTGGAAAACTTGCGGTGTGGCAATCTCTCTCTTTAGCAATGCTTCGCAATTACCACTCGCGATGATCGCCTGGGGCGGCATTATCTGAACTTTGGTCTCAACTTCAGAAGACAAATGCAGATAGGATTGAATTCTGTTGCACTTAAGAATAATACAGGATGAGGTTGTGGTGATCGTACCATCCTGCACAACCTCATCGAATACTTGCCCGGCTATGGTCGTTGGGGCACCCAGGGTGGTCTGTAAAGCACCGTGTCGGCAATCAGACGATCGCCGACTTTGCGACCCCAGACCTGTACCTGCTGGCTGCCATTGACAAGCTCATCGAGCGAGCCTGGCTTGATTTTTTGTTGAATTTTAGTTGTGCTGTTATAAATTATCGGTTCCTCAGTATCATCACAATAGATTTTGGTCTCCTTGGCAACAACCACCTCCAGCAATGGTCCATCATAAATAGCAATCGGGCCATCAGGACTCAATTCCACACCATAAGAATTGATACCGGTGCCGATGAATATGCTGTTATCTTCTCGCCTTACAAACATACCTATTGCATCGGGTTCGTATTGAGGTAATTCCGCAGCTGGTTCAAGATTAATCAACATCCCCTTGCCAACAACAGAATTTCCATCCGATATCATCATCTGATCCATAGGAGGTTTTATTGAGTTCATCCATTTGCCTGCTATGAAGGAAGTCAATGCCAGTACAATGATCAACAAGATGATAATTGCGAATCGGCTCTTACTGGTCGACAAAAGTTTTGAAAATCCTAGTGTTTCGTTCATTATTTACTCCTTTAAACAATTTATTCATATCGCAGCGCTTCAATGGAGTTGAGACGGGCGGCGCGCACAGCAGGGTACAATCCAAAGATGACTCCAGTCAGCATCCCTACACCCAATGAAAGCGGTAGGCTTCCTGGGTCGAGCAAAGCAATTCCCTGGTTGAGGCGTGCAGCCATTGGGATCGACAGCGCTCCCAGGACGATACCCAACAACCCACCCAGACTGCTGATCAGAACTGCCTCAAACAGGAATTGAGCCACGATATCCCTTGGACGGGCACCAACCGCCATACGGACACCAATCTCCCGAGTCCTCTCTGTCACACTGACCAACATCACATTCATGATGCCAATCCCGCCCACGATAAGTGATACAGTAGCCATGGTAGCCAGCAATAGTGAAAACGTGCGAGCAGCCTCCTGCTGGGAACCCAGGACATCTTTACGGGTGACCAGAGTGAAATCATCGTTAAACTGACCATCAATGTTTGGTTGGATACCATGTCGCTGGCGTAGGAAAGCGGCAATCTCCTGTTTGGCTGCTTCCATCTGGGTCTCATCCCTGACATAGGCCGTTATTGAAACCGATGGTTCATCTTCGTAATGCATTTGAATCAAAGTGCTGATGGGAAGGAATAAAGCCTCATTTGGATTGCTGGTAAATTGGCCTTCGGTGTCGATTGATTCCAGTTCTTTTAACACACCGATCACCTGACAAGACCAGCGACCCACTCGTATTTTTGCGCCAATGGGATTTTCCCATGCAAAAAGGTCCTGCGCGGTTCTGATTCCAAGGACACAAACTTTGGCTCCCTCCAGCACCTCGGTAGCAGTAAAGGAGCGACCCCAGGCAAGATATGCGCTTGGTTCTATTGGGTGGTTATCATCCCATCCAAGTGGAACAACTTTTGCCTGACTAAGGAGGTTTTCAATGTACCCGGCAGTAACCCCGGAAATGTTCATCTCCAGGGCAACCCGACCATAACGGAGGCGAGCATGCGCTCTTAGGCTGAGATCAACTTTTTTCACTTGCTCTACCCGCACAGGAAGTAGTAATCCGTCTAGGTAGGTTAAAGTACTACCAACAGGGATATATTCACCGTTTTCATAAATCTGCTTAGCAGATATCATGACATGGTCAGAGCCCAGGTGACGAAAGGTAGCTTCGACAGCTGCCCTGGCTCCGTTACCCAGGGACAACATGGTTATCACTGAAGCCACCCCGATGACGACGCCTAACATGGTCAAAACAGCACGTAATTTATTTCCTGAAACACCTTGGATGGCTGTGTGAAAGAGGTTAATTACGCTCATATTGCCTCCTGGTGCAATGCGCACCTGGATAAGCGTTAAGGGATTGAACGAATTGCCCATCGCGCATGAACAAGCAACGGTGAGCAAACCTGACAAGCTGCCAATCATGTGTGACCATAAAAATGGAGCGTCCCTCCTCGCTTAGTTCAACCAGCAGTTGCATGATCTCTATTCCAGTATGCGAATCTAGGTTACCGGTAGGCTCATCAGCGAGCAGGATGCCAGGATCAACAACCAGGGCGCGGGCGATGGCGACTCGTTGACACTCACCCCCTGATAGCTCATTTGGCAGATGATGAATGCGTTCTGCTAGGCCCACTCGCTTCAGCACCTCCATTGCTCTTGCCTTAGAGTCATTCGCCTGCTGGCGGTATTGAAGGGGTAAGGCTACGTTGTTTAGCGCTGTCATCTGGGGCAGCAAATTAAAGCTTTGAAAGACAAAACCAATATGTTGGTTACGTAGGTTAGCAAGCTGGCCGGCTGATAATGTGGATACATCCTGATTTTCCAGCAAGTACTTTCCCGAAGTCGGATTATCCAGACATCCTAACAAGTGCAGTAAAGTCGATTTTCCACTCCCCGATGCGCCCATCAAGGCTACAAATTCACCTCGATAAATGGACAAGTCAATGCCTCGTAACGCCGCTACCTGGTTCGAACCGATCTTGTAGGTCCTTGTCAAGGCTTCAGTGTAAATTACAGGATAATCGCTCTCATTGTTCATTGCATTGCATCCCGTTAACGACTCACGACCAGATCGCCTTCAACCAAACCGGATATGATCTCAACATTCACATCACCACGCAGGCCAATTTTGATTGCGCGTTTTTCAATCTGTTCGCCTGACCATACTTCAACAATCGCCTGTCCCTGGGAGGATGAGCTCACCATTGAACGTGGCAGGCATAGTACATCTTTAAGCTGGCTGATTACGACAGAGGAATCTGCGTTCATACCACCAACCAAACTTTCAGGAATTTGATCCAGGCTGATATAGATAAAGTAAAGAGGCCGATCTCCCGAGGCGCGCTTGGGTAGGATGCGAGTAGTTTTGCCAACCAGTTCGGCATCTGGTAGGGCGTCAAAAAACAAGTTGACAGGTTGACCAATCTCTATATAGGGGTAGTCCTCTTCGATGATGGTAGCTTCGACCTCTACGGCAGTTGGATCATTTAGTACAACCAATGGCGTGTAAGCTGTAGCTGTAGAACCAGGCCGGGCATTAACTTGCAAAACAACACCACTAAAAGGAGCTTTTATCTCGACGGCAGCGAGAGCTTTTTCAGCTGCAGCCAAACGCGTCTCGGCATGGGTTACCAGCATCGCAGCCAATTTCATGTCAAGTGATTCGTGACCATCCTGCAGACCTTCCCATTTCATTTGGGCCGCCTCAAAATCAGCCTGAGCTAATGCGATTTGGGATTCTAATGAAACAAGCTGCTGTTCACTGGGCTTGCCGAGGTACCAATTGAGATTAGCCATACGCTGATTGCGATATGCTCGCGCACTCAGAAGCGCGTTCAGGGCAACCATTCTTTTCGGATGGGTAACAGATAGCTTAGCTACATTGTTAAATGCTTTTTGTGCCTTTTGTAAACGGGCTTCAGCCAACTTAAGGTATGCTTCGGCCTGCTCCAGCTGATAGACATCGGCTCTTGGTAAATCCAATCGGTCCCGGTTTGTTTGAGCCTGTTCCAAAGCTTGTTGCGCGTCGAGCATATCTACATATGCCCTGGCTATTAAATAGGGTAAATCAGCAGTCAATGCCAGCAAATCACCCTCAGCCTTAAGCAATTCCAGCTTTGCTTCGGAAACATTTGCAGCCAACTCAGCGTAGTTAGCTAATCTTGCCAGGATTTGCCCTTCCTGGACAAAATCGCCGGGGCGGACTAGAACTTCTCCCAGCTGGGCTGTCATGGGCATTTCTACCGCCACCTCGCGCGTGTTTACGAGCGTGCCTGGAGCAGTCACGGACTGGGTGACATCACAGGTTGTAATGGGGATCGTATTAGGGACAGAAGAAGTTAACTGGCTCTCGGGTTGCCCATTTTGAAATCCCATATAGCCAGCGCTAATGACCAGACCGGCAACCAGGAGTAAACTTAGAAATATCCAGCCTCTTTTCATAACAAAAATCCTCCTTACACGCTTTTGCTAAGGAGGAATATATCCAGCTGTGATTACAATCAGGTTTGATTGTGGTTACAGTCTTGTAATCCCCGAAATATTAACCTAACAGCCGGTATCCGATGCCAGGAACTGTCAAGATCAGTGACGGTTTGCTTGGGTCCAGCTCCACTTTTTCGCGCAGTCGCCGGATGTGGACATTAACAGTGCGCTCGCTTTCGAGATCGGATGTGTAGCCCCAGACTGCATCAACGATCAAGGATCGGCTGAGTGCCTGGCCGCGATGGCGAGCCAGATAAACCAGCAAGCGAAATTCAGTCGGTGTGAGGTTGAGATTCTGCCCTGCGCGCAGCACCTGACCGCGAGTTTGATCGATGACTAAATCATTGACGTATAGCAAGTTGGCATCGGCGCTTGAAAATTCACCATAAGCACGCCGCAAGTGAGCCCTAATACGAGACCGCAGCTCCCTGAGGCTGAAGGGTTTGGTGATATAGTCATCTGCACCCATCTCCAGCCCCAACACTTTGTCTGTTTCCTCCCCCTGAACGGTAAGCATTAAAATTGGCTGGTTTAAGCCTAGTTGCCGCATCTGGCGACAGAAATCGAAACCCGAACCATCAGGTAAGCGCACATCCAGAATAACCAGATGTGGGTGGTGTTCACATGCAAAGACAATACCTTGAGTACCAGTTTCTTTCCAGGTGACTTCATAGTGATCCTGCACAAGACCCTTTTGAAGGCTTCTTGCTACAGATGGGTCGTCCTCAATAAGTAAAATATGGTGTTTGATTTCCATCTCTGTCATCAACTACGTTGGTATTTCATTTTCGTTGTCGTTTCCTTATTTTACAATAAAGCATTACATTGATTGAAGACTTCCCTTCTCAATGTATGATAGGAAATTACCATCCAAAATAAACCGATTAAAAAAATCGACCCCTCCCAGGAAAACCGAATTGATATGAATAGCGACTCTCAGGAAATAAAACGAGGTCAACACTACTTTCGCAATACTGACCTCGAAAAAATCTGGTTCTTCTCTGAATTGCTAACTAATCGCTGGGTTCTCTACGAAAGTGCCGTTGCGCAGCTCGTACAGGGCTTGCTGGATCTCTTCCACAGTGTTCATGACAAAGGGCCCGTAGGGGGCGATGGATTCCCTAAAAGGCGCGCCTGCCATCAGCATGAAGCGAACCTTCGAACCAGCGCCTGCCTGAACCCGTAAGTGGTCGCCATCCTCAAAGACCAGCATGTGAACCGCCTGAATAAACTCACCTTGCCCTGCTTGATCTAGGCCAAACAATCCCTCACCTTCAAAGACATAGGCGATGGTGAAATGCCCCTCCGGTACAGGCAGGCTAAATTCAGCTTCAGGTTTCAGGGTCACGTCCATATACAATGGTTGGGCGGCAATCTCCGTCACTGGTCCTGGCACTCCTCCAAATTCACCAGCCACCACGCGCACCTGCGCGCCCTCAACCTCCACAACAGGGATGCTATCAGCGTTTACTTCCTGGTAGCGCGGCTCGCTCATCTTCTGTGCAGCGGGCAGGTTGACCCACAGCTGGAAACCGTAGATGGCGCCGCTTGGACCACGCCGGGGCATCTCCTCATGCAGGATGCCGCGCCCGCTGGTCATCCACTGCACATCGCCAGGTCCGATGATGCCGGTGTTGCCCAGGCTGTCACGGTGGCGCACGTTGCCTTCCAGCATGTAGGTGACGGTCTCGATGCCGCGGTGAGGGTGGGTAGGGAAGCCGCGGATGGGTCCTTCAACCGGGTCATTGAAAGCAAAGTGATCGAACAGCAAAAATGGGTCGAACAGGTTGGTGCGCTTCGGTCCGAAGGCACGCCGCAGCAGTACGCCGGCGCCTTCGATGACGTATTGCGGCTCGATGATTTGTTTGATTCTGCGTGGTGTATTGTTCATTGATCTATTCCTGTCTAAACGAGATAAATACCATCAAAATTATAACAAATGATTTGATGTCAAAGTATTTGAGCTCTATTAGAATTGGTGAAATTTTCCTCTTTGTCAGGAATAGCCTCAATATTTTTAGCTTGTCCTCGCCAGAAAAGCTTTCAGGACCTGGTTGAACTCTGCTGGCTTCTCTACTGTCACCGCGTGCCGGGCATCTTCGATTACAACCAGCTCCGCAGTCGGCATTTGTGCCACATAGGCTTGTTTGGCCTCCACCGGCGTGTAATCGTGGTCGGAGGCAATGACCAGGGTTGGGCAATGTATCGTTGCAAGTTTATCAGCAACGCTCCAATTTACCAA
>CP070639.1:1518644-1525515 GCA_020354045.1 Anaerolineales bacterium
GCTGGGTAATGTGCCCGGTATCGCAGTAGCCGCTGGCGCGGTGGCTTGTGGAGTGATGAGCGAGGCCCTGTATGTGGGTTGGGTGGTCCGCCCGGTGCTCGCTTATGAGCTGCGCCCCGCGCCCGCCGTGAAGGACCCGTTGACGCTGGGGGGCTTCCTGCGTTTTTATATCCCCCTGGCGATGACTTCATTGCTGACACTGCTCTCCCAGCCAATCGGCAGCGCGGCCCTCAACCGCATGCCCCAGGCGGTTGAGTCGCTGGCAGTCTGGCTGGTCGTTTCCAGCTTTGTGTTTTTGTTCCGCAGCCTGGGGATGGCATTTAACGAGGTGGTTGTGGCGTTGTTAGATGAGCCCATGTCCTCCCGCAGCCTGCTGCGTTTTACGAACTGGCTGGCATTTATCACCAGCCTGGGGCTGTTTCTCATGGCAGCTACACCGTTCTCGCAACGCTGGTTTGTCCAGGTGATTGGCTTAAAACCCGAGCTGGCTGAGCTGGGTGGGCAGGCTTTGTGGCTGGCAATTCCTGTGCCGGCCTTGGCGGTCCTGCAGAGCTGGTACCAGGGCGCGATCCTGCACGGTCGGCGGACACGCGGGATCACCGAGGCGGTAGTGATTTATCTGCTGGTGATAGGCATTCTGCTTTGGGCAGGGGTCATTTGGGGCCGAGCCACTGGTGTGTTTGTTGCCCTGGCTGCTATGACGATCAGTATGGCTGTCCAGAGTGTCTGGTTGCGTTGGCGTAGCCGACCGGTTTGGGCATCTGTGCGGGAGCGCGATTCTCAGGTAGCAACCCAACCAATGACTGAGGCGATGTTCGATTGAAGCAGACGTAGGGTGCGTTCGTTTTTGAACGCACCGCACTGGTGAAGCAGGGGTTGGAATAAAGGACAATGGTGCGTCAGGGACGCACCCTACCAGTCAGGAGCAAGAGCATGTATAACATCTACGCGGTTTCAGATGCCACCGGCAGGACAGCCGAAGGCGTGTTGCGGGCTGCCCTGACCCAGTACGATGATTCGCAGGTCACCATCAGACGCTATGGCGGAGTGCGCACAGCCAGCCGGGTGAGGGAGATCGTCCTTGAAGCGCGAGATGAGGGCGGGTTCGTGGTGCATACCCTGGTTTCGGCGGAGCTGCGCCGTGCCATGCTCACTGAAGGCCGGGCAGCCAATGTCGCCACGATTGACCTGATGGGACCCATGCTGGCGCGCCTATCGGAACTGCTGGCCGCGCAGCCGCGCGCCGAGCCAGGCCTGTTTGAGATCTTTGACCCGGCTTACCTGCAACGCATCGACGCGATTGATTTCACGGTCTGGCACGACGATGGCCGTAACACGCATGACCTGGACAAGGCAGAGATCGTATTGGTGGGCGTATCGCGCACCTCCAAGACACCGCTCAGCATTTACCTGGCTTACCGCGGTTGGCGGGTTGCTAATGTGCCGCTGGTATTGAATGTGGAGCCACCCGCACAGTTGTTCAAACTGCCACGCCGCCGGGTGGTGGGTTTGGTGGTCAAGCCAGAGCGCCTGGTGGAGCTTCGTCATGTGCGCGCTGAGCATTTAAAGACCAGCCCGCTAGGCTACGCCGACCTGGAGTATATCCGCCAGGAGGTGGTGTATGCTTACCAGATTTTTGACCGGCGCCGGGATTGGCCTTTGGTGGATGTGACCACCAAGCCAATTGAAGAAACCGCCGCCGAAGTAGTAGCTCTGATGGGCGGAACTGGCAGAGCTGATAAGCCGGACTTTGAAGCCTCCTAAACAGTTGAGCGGTTATAATACCGGATATGTCCGCAATCAACCTGGATCACGAACGCCAAAAACAAGCCAAGCGCTATGCTCGCCTGCGACGCCGGTTGCTGCTGGTGGACCTGGGATTGGGGGCGGTCTACATTCTGCTCTGGCTGCTCACTGGTTGGTCGCTGAGGCTGAGAGCTTACCTGCAAGGGTTCACTAGCAATGAATGGCTGCTGGTAGCTGCCTTTGGGGTGGTATTTGGGGGGATCTACCTGTTGGTCAATCTGCCGCTCTCCTATTACTCTGGCTTTGTGTTGCCACACCGCTTCGAAATTTCCAACCAGACCATGAAAAGCTGGGTAGGCGACCAGGTCAAAGGCTTGTTGGTGGGCGGTCTCCTGGGAGGCCTGGTCTTGGAGGTGATCTACGCAGTGCTGCGCCTCTCACCGGATTATTGGTGGTTATGGGCGGCGGGTTTTCTGCTGGTCTTCAGCGTGCTGCTGGCGAACCTGGCGCCGGTACTGCTCATGCCGATTTTTTACAAATTTGTGCCGCTTGGCGAAGAGCACGCTGACCTGGCAGAGAGGCTGCTGAAGCTGGCAGACCAGGCTGGCACACGCGTGCAGGGCGTCTTTAAGTTCGATTTGAGCCGGCGCACCAAGGCAGCTAACGCAGCCCTGACCGGGTTGGGCAATACCCGGCGCATCCTCCTCGGGGATACCCTGCTCGCGGAATTTACCAATGATGAGATTGAAACGGTGCTGGCTCATGAGCTGGGTCATCATGTTCACAAAGATATCCCGATGGCGATCGCGGTTGAGAGCCTGCTTACGGTGGGGGGCTTGTACCTGGCTGCACTGGGTCTGCGCTGGGGGGTGGCGACCCTGGGCATGCAAGGTATTGCCGATGTGGCTGCCTTGCCGCTGTTTGCGTTGGTGATCGGAGCATATGGGCTGCTCACCATGCCGCTGGAGAACGCTTACTCACGCTGGCGGGAGCGTAAAGCCGATGCCTATGCACTGGCAGCTACCGGCAAGGGCGAGGCCTTCGCCTCGGCGCTCACCCGGCTTGCCAACCAAAACCTGGCAGACGCCGATCCGGAGCCCTGGGTGGAGTTGCTGCTGTACTCGCATCCGGCATTGAACAAGCGCATCGCCATGGCAGGATCCGCACATAATCCAAGTGGGGAGCGGTCATGAAAGACCCCTCCTCAATGACAAGGCAGGCGCTTGGAAGGTGGCCCGCCAGCCCCGGGTTGCGCTGGATTCTGGCAGCCCTGGCGCTGGCGAGCCTGGGTTGCTCATTGTTCACCCGGCTGCTTGCCTCGCCTGACCAGACCAATGAGCCTGGCACCCGGACGGACTTGATCGCTTATGAAGGTTTAGATGGCAATATCTACACGATCGACCGTGAGGGCGGCAATCGCCAGGCGGTGACAAATGACGCCCAACTGGAGACCTCAGGCGATTTGCGCTTCTACCAGTTTCCCACCTGGTCTCCCAACAACAGCCGGCTGGCTTTTTTGCGTTCTGAGCAAAGTGGGGGGGTATCTGAAAATGCCCGGCTGTTCACCGCTGCGCCAGATGGCAGCTCTCTGACCGAGGCTTTCAATAGCACAGACCAATCTCCCTTTTATATTTACTGGTCTCCAGATAGCTCACAGCTGACGGTCCTGGCTGCCAACCTGCCTGAGCAAAGCATGGATTTGCTCTTGGTCTCACCAAAGGGGGGGCAAGCCAGAGTGCTGGGAACAGGCCAGCCCTTCTATTGGGCCTGGTCACCGGATAATCTTTCTATTCTTATGCACACAGGCGGAGCCAGACGGGACCAACCTGACGCACAGCTGACCTTTTTGGATCTGGAGATGGACGGTGAAGAGGGGCTGGAATTGCCTCCCGGTTATTTCCAGGCGCCAGCCTGGTCTCCTTCCGGTGAGAATTTGCTACTGGTGGTCGAATCGCAGACAGGCGGCGACAGCTTGCTGATGCTTGACGCGGGATTCGCCGTGCAATCGGAACTGCTAGAGGTCAGCGGGTTGGTGGCGTTTGATTGGTCCCCAGATGGCAAGTGGGTGGCATATCTGGACCAGGCTCCTGAATCGCCAACGAGCATTTTGCGCTTTCTGAACCTGCTCGACCCGCAGCGCCCGGAGGCAGTGCAGCGCCTGACTGAGGAAGAGGTGGTGGCCTTTTTCTGGTCTCCAGATAGCCAGCAAATTGCTTACCTGATCCCGACCTTCGAGCCGCCACCCAGCTCGCGTGAGACTGTGCAAGATCAGCGGGAATTGTTTTTCCGTTTGCTGGTATACGATTTGAGCAGTGGTGAAACCAGGCAGGTAGCAATCTTTTCACCGACTGGTCAGTTTCTAAATGTAATCCCCTACTTCGACCAGTACCAACGATCGGCGACGATCTGGTCTCCAGACAGCCGTAATTTGGTGATCGCAGCAGTAGGTCAGGATAGCCAAAATGGGATCTACATCTTGGATGCCAGTGGGGAACTGGAGCCACGCTGGTTGGTGGACGGCGATCTGGCGTTTTGGTCCTGGTGAAGTAGAGCGTACTTCTGGTTGTCTTTACTCGCTGGGGATAATCAGCCAGAGCAGCAGGTAAGCCAGGATACCGGGGAAGCCTCCCGGGATAAATGCAATCAGGAAAGCCAAGCGGAACCAGAAAGCGCTGATGCCGAAAAACTCACCAAGCCCGCCGCATACGCCTAGAAAGACCCGGTTGCGTCGAGAGCGGCGCAGGGGTTGCCGTGTGGGTGACATACTACCTCCGTATGAACTAATAAGTAACTATCTTCATGAGGATAAGATCCCCAGGTACTTAAGGGAAAATCCTCTTACCACTTCATGATGATATACGGGATTATAGAACAATAGTTGCACAAGAGCAGGGGGTTAATTGCTCAACTTAATGGAGACCAGGGTGCCATCTCCAGCGGGGTAAATGGTGGTGAGGACGCGCGCATCAGCAGCTACCTCACGGTTAAACTCCTGGGTGGCAAGAATCCACGCATCCTCAGAATCGGTTTCAAGAATACCGCCTTTGCGGAAGATATTGTGGGCGGTAATCACCCCGCCAAGTCGGATATTCTCCACCGCCCAGTCGAAATATGCCTTGTAGCCCGTTTTTTCTGCATCGATGAAGACGAAATCGAAAGGTCCATCGGGTGTGATCTGTTTCAGAGATTGATGGGCATCCCCCACGCGCACCTCGACCCGGTCAGCCACGCCTGCGAGCTGGAAATGCTCCCGTGCAACTTGGGCATGGTGTGGCTCGATTTCCAGGGTGATCAATCTGCCTTCTGGGGGTAACCCACGAGCAATCCAGGTGCCACTATACCCTCCGAGGGTGCCGATCTCGACCGCCTGGCGAGCTCCACACATGCGAACTAACATCTGCAGGAAGTGCCCCTCTTCGGGTTTTATGTTGATACTGGGCAGCCCTTTTTGTGGGGTCACCTCCTGGATATATTGGAGGGCCTGATCTTGCGGCACAAACAGGTCTTGAATATAAGTACTGAGGGCGTCATTATAGATGGTCATTTTTGGAAAACTCCAAGGCAAATTGGATGGTTTGGAAATGTATGTCAACCGTGTCGTCCACCTGGCGGGCGTAACCACCCGACATGACGATGGCGACGGGCAAAGCGTGTTGGCGGCACAGCGAGAATACCAGCTGATCGCGCTGAGCCAGGCCGGCTTTGCTGACACTAAGGCGCCCCAGGCGATCTTCATGGTATGGGTCGGCGCCAGCCAGGTAGATGGCCAGCTCGGCTTTAGCGAGCTCAAGCGAGCGGCGTACCCCTGACTCCAGCGCTTGTAGGTATTCTTTATCTCCGGTGCCATCTGGCAGCGCGATATCCAGGTCCGAGTTTTCCTTGTGAAAAGGGAAATTCCTGGCGCCATGAATGGAGAAGGTAAACACGCTGGCATCACCGGCGAAGATGGCTGCAGTCCCGTTGCCCTGGTGGACGTCGCAATCCAGGATGACTACCCGCTGCAGGCGACTCTCTGCCTGCATGGCGCGAGCGGCTACGGCAACATCATTGAAAACACAAAAGCCCTCGCCATGGTCGGCATAGGCATGGTGCGTGCCGCCTGCCAGGTTGGCGGAGAACTGGTCCTGCAAGGCTGCCCGGCAGGCAGCCAGGGTGCCCCCAACCGAGCGGCGGGATCGTTCAACCAGCTGGGGTGACCAGGGAAAGCCGATACGGCGCACTTCTTTATCGCTCAAAAGTCCCTGGGCCACCTTGTGGATGTATGCTGGGTGATGGGCGCGAGCCAGCTGCTCATCACTGGCGGCCTCCGGTACTTGTAAGCGCCCATTGAGGATCAATCCAGATTGCTGCACGCGCTCGCGCAGGCGCGCGTACTTGTCCATGGGGAAGCGGTGACCTTCCGGCAGTGGAACGCGGAAGTGGTCAGAGTAGAAGACGCGCATTTCCAGCTGTTCTCACCAACGCTCCCAATGGATGACCTCCTGGACAACGCGCCGGCCTCCCTTTTGAGGAGATTTTGTGAGCAGCTCCGGCTCGGCAGGATAACCGAAGGAGATAGCGATGCGTATATGCAGGTCTTCGGGGAAGCCGAGTAACTGGCGAGCAGCATCGTGCTCGTAAATGGTCGCCAGGCAGGAGCCGATGCCCATTTCCCAGGCAACCAGCTGCATATAAGCCGCGGCCTGCCCGGCATCGAACATGACGCTGAAGCGGGTATCCGGGTGTGGGGTAATGATGGCTACCCCCAGTGCGGCGCCAGCCATATGCCCGGCCCAGTTACCTAGCCTGGAGAGCGCTTGCAGGGTGGCTTTCTCCCGCAGGGCAATGAAGTGCCAGGGTTGCATGTTCTTGGCGGATTGGGCTCGTCGCCCGGCGTTCAAGATGACCTGCACGGCATCTTCGGGCAATGGCTTATCTTGGAACTGCCGTACGGCCCGCTTGGTGAGGATTGCATCAGATACTTGCATAAGTTGTATTTTCTCCTAGCGATTAGAGTCAGGTTGGTTCAAGGATAGATCAGGCTTGGAAGCTTGATGGCGTGGTCGGCTGCCATACAGGGCTGCCAATAAACCACCGCCTATCACCAGCAGGCCGCCCAGCAGGGTTTGCGCGGAGAGCGTCTCAC
>CP070639.1:1525615-1532401 GCA_020354045.1 Anaerolineales bacterium
CGGTTATCTATATAAATGCGACTGGTAAATCCTTGTCATTGCTAGGCATCCGGCTCTACCCGAGGCCTAGGGAAGTGCACCGATTGGAAAAATATATCACCCAGCGTAAACAGGAGATTTTACATGAGCTCAGCCTGGCATACTGGGAGAAGAGCAAACCAGGGGGAGTAGAGAGCCTTTATTTTTAATCTCCACTATGGCATATGAGGCGAAAGAGCGGCTTCGAATATAGGTTTCTACCAATGGTGGGAACAATAAAGAGAACACCCCGAAGAATCAGACACGCTGGCTGAGCTGATGGATCGCCTTGGTATTTTGCCTGATTGCAGGGGGTGTTACGGTAGGTGTGGACAACTGGCATACAGACAGCGCGCCGAGTGTAAGCAGGATGATCAGAAGGTCCAATTTTTGAATTGGGAGATAAGCACAGACTACCTGTATCTCAGGGTGTGATCACCACCCTGATCTCAGGGCCGGGCTGTTCCAGGTTATCCAATACCTGGTTGATCGTCTCCGCATCCAGAGGGACGGTGCGGCTGATCACCGGGTTCAAATCGAGTTTGCCTTGCAAAGCCCAGTCGAGCAAGCCGGGGATTTCCTGAGCCAGGTGGTCTGAGACACCGATAACCTCAGCCTCCCGGTTGATCAGGTCGTGGTAAGGGGCAATTTCCAGGTTTTTTTCACCGATGCCAGCGATAGCTACTCTCCCCAGGATAGCAAGCGATTTAAAGGCCTGCTCCATGGTAATCGGCAAGCCGATCAGCTCGAGGGCCACATCCACACCCCGTCCCGCCGTCAGACGGCGCAATTCTGCAACTGGGTCTGTCTCGACTGCGTTGATAGGGATGGCCCCCAAGCTAGAGGCCAGCGCCAGCTTAGCCGGTAGGATGTCAACCGCATACACTTGCCGGGCGCCATACGCCTGGGCAAGTTGCAGCGCTGATATTCCCAGCCCTCCTAGACCAAACACCGCCACGGTCTCACCAGGTTGGAGCCTGGCTTTGTTGAGAGCGTGCAGCGATGTAGCCGAGGAACACATCATGACCGCCCCGTGTTCGAAGGGTATCTCATCCGGTAATCGAAAAACACTGCGAGCCGGCACAGCGATGTACTCAGCATAGCCACCATCACGATATTTACCAATCATCTTGCCGTTCTTACAAAACTGCTCGTTGCCACGCTGGCAGTATTCGCATATGCCACAGGTAACCATGTAATGCAGACAGACGCGCTCGCCAACTTTCAGGAAGCCAACCCGGCTGCCCACCTCGACAATCACACCGGCTACCTCATGACCTAAGGTGAGCGGCAATGGGTGAGTTGAGGAACGACCTGCCCGGTAGTGGGCGTCTGAATGGCAGATACCAGCTGCCTTAACCGAGACTAATACATCCCCTGGACCGAGGGTGGGTGTGGGAATTTCTTGCAGCTCCAGAGGCTGACCGGGCTCAATTAACCTGACTGCTTTCATGTATCATACCTCGTTGCAGGACCAATTAATTTTCTGGCTGGGTTGTAGTTGTGACTCCCAGGTGTGAGAGTACGATTTCCAGTGGCCAATGGCGATGCTCATCAAACGCCTTCCTGGCTTCTTTCAGCGCTTTTTGTTTCTCCTGGCGGTGGCGTACCCACAGACCGGTAATCTTCTTTTCCCAGAGATAATTGGAAATGCTAACATTTGTTCCGTCGCTGTTGTCCACGGCTTCGCGCACGTACTGCTCCAAGTACTGCCGATAAACTCCTAAATCCATAACATACCTCAAGCTGGAGTATACTCCAAAGACTCTTGCCGTGGTAAGGATTTGTATCAGCTCACTGCCATTCAGGAATCATACAGACCTGGTGATACTTATGCCCAGGTCTGTTCTCAAGTGGAGTATGCTGATAAGGAAATCGATAAAGGGTAAATTACAATTTACTTAATGGCGGTTTTGCTTGTGGGTACCATTTTGGCCTTTCGAGACGACCCTACTGCCAAACACATCGGTTTCCGGGTTGATCAGGTAGTCTACACCGATACGGTAGGTGATGACAGATTCCCAGGGCCTTTCAAGCGCTCTGTTAATTTCTGAAATTAATACATCTTTGTTTTCCAGGAATTCATTGAGTTCGATTTTGCGTGACTTAAATTCTTCCTGGGGATGATCGACCCAAATCTGAGTTCCAGCTGCGTCAATTTCGAGTATCACCGCGATCCAACGCAGATCGCACTTCAGAATATTATTGGGGGCGGATAGGCGCTCCATGTAACCGCGCAAACCGGAGGTACTAAACTTGCTACGCCGAATGAATAGATCTTCATCATAATCAAAATCGAATTTGTAGCCCCACTTGATCTTATGCTCAATGATGACTGGATATGCTGTGGCAATGTTGCCCTGGTTGTCAAAGGATGTCTCACGCAGCTCATTGAATGTTACACTGTTTTTGGGGAATTGCTGGATAACTGGTGAGGTATTTTTGAAGTTATCCAGGATATCCAGGATCATTGAACTGGCGACATGGTGAAGTGCGGGCTGGGGGGTTTCTTTCTTTGGGGCTGCCGGATGTTTTTCTTCGGAATATAATTTCAAGGCAAATCCGTGCCATCCGTTTTTTTCACCGGTCTCAGTGTATGTCTGGGTTATGTGCATGGAAACGGGAATTAAGGTGCCATCAGCATGGACATATTCCAGGCGCATCTCTAAGGAAGGCCCCCCTTCATCCAGTGCATCTTTAAGCGTTGCGGCTGAGGTAGGTGTCAAGGCGAAATCCGCCAGCGTTTTACCGACAAAGACTTCCGCCGCAAATCCGAGAATCTCGCGAATCTCTGGGCTGCAGGAGAGGTAGCATCCTTGAGAATCACAGCTCCAGGTCCAGCCAAGCGGACGGTGCAAGCTGACATCAGGCGGGGTGTATTCCACATCCTGAAAATCAATTGCCATCTGGTCAAACAAGTTCAGCGACGTATTCATGGACATGTTGGTTCACCTCTTTTGCCAAAGCCTGGTATTGCAGGGCGGCGCGGGTAGTGGGCTGGTAGTCCGTGATTGGCAATCCCACAAGCGAGCTTTCCCTGAGTTTTGTGTCGACACCAATAACATTATGAAATAACCCTTCGTGGAAGGTGGTTTCAAGCTGCTCGCGCAAGTTGCGATGGACTCGATTGCGCATATCGAACATGGTCAGCAAGATGCGGTAGATCAGATTTGGATTGCCTTGTTCGCGGATCCGACGTACCAATCCCAACATATTGCGCAAAGCCAGGAGCGAGAAGTATTCAGCCTGTGTGGGTATAATGAGCATTTGCGAGGCTTGCAGCGCATTCGTCGTGACTGCACCCATGGAGGGCGGGCAATCGAAAAGCACATAATCGTATGGGTTCGAGCCGTTCAGCGCGCTATGCATGAAGGCGTTGCGCAAGATGTTCTCATAATCCTTACGTATAGGCAGGAATCGTTCTGACATCTCCATTTCGGTGTTGCTGGGAAGGATATCCAGACCGGGGATATTGGAGTGGCGCAACACACGGTTTATACTTTCCATGCCCAGGAATACGCTGGCAATGGATTGATGCGTTTTGAGCGGATTGATGCCTAATGCCATCGTCAGATTTGCCTGAGCATCCAGATCTACCAGCAGTACTTTCTTGCCACTCTTTGCCAGGCAGGAGCCCAGAGAAATCACCGAGGTGGTCTTGGCGACCCCACCTTTTTGATTGGCTATACTTATGTAGTAAGTCATTTCAATACACTTATTTAATAAAAATTCAAGCCAGGCTAGTTTTCGAGCTGTGTTTTGCCGTGGTTATCAAAAAACCGGCACTCTGCTGGTTTCGCTACTGGCTCCCCGATAGTTTTACCTATTTAATTAGACAGGACAAACGTCCATATTTGACTATCGGTTCAGCGCCTCCTGTAAGAGTTGTCAAATTGGCGTGGGATTACAGTTAAGCCTAAAGACCTCCAGCATCTAATGCTTCCAGACTATTACGAACAAGTGGGCAGCGATCTGGTTTGCGCTCTTCCAGGGAGAGTATCTGACAGGCAAGATGCGCATACAGGGCCCGGATAACCGTCCCTTAATATATAACGTACAAAATTGTAAGTAGTTACACTTCCCGCTGATATTCACCAGGATAGTCAGATCACAAAAATATATTGGCGCGTCAACCCTCCGGGGAGCAATTAAAAGCCCCGTCAATAATGCATAGCATGTACATCTATATTTCCTGGCTGAAGCTTGCCAGTCAATATAGATTGCTTGTCAAATTATTCGTCAGTCTTCCTCGACATGGTATTTGAAGGAGACTTTGACCTTGGCGCGATAAGCCCGGATTTTGCCATTCTCTAGTTGAATATCCAGGTCTGTTACCTCTGCGATGCGCATGTCGCGCAAGCTTTTCGCAGCGGTTTCTACTGCTGCCGCAGCAGCCTTTTCCCATGAATCTGGGCTGGTGCCGACCAATTCAATAACCTTGTAAACACTTTCGGACATTCTCAACTCCTTTTTTAAACTTATGGAGAAAGATCATTAGCGCTGGTGTTACTGGGCACGCAGTTCACCTACCTCTTGTATATCAACAGGCACACCGTCAATTTCATCAGGGAGCCTGTCTTGGGGATCCAGTTGATGGGCTGGGACCTTCTTGCTGACCATTACTACCAAACCCACCTGGTCTGTTTTAACCCCGCCTCGATGGCAGTATCCAATGCCCACCCCCACTACATTGGCTTTTGCCATGAGCTCCGCCAGATACGCGTTCTTAACCTGACGCGCTTTCTCAGTAGCAGCGTGCAAGCTCGACTCCTGCTCTCCCTGGGTCATAGGTCTACATTCAAGCAATCCAACGCAGCCTGGATGGGATTGATGATCGTGGATTGGTTTGAGCCAGCGAAAAGTAAGCCAACCGCCTTAAGTTCATCGGCCGCCACCACGAGAGAGCCCGAGTCGCCACCCTGTGACATGGGACCAGCCACAAGCTGGTTCTCAAAGGTGGCTACCTTACCCGCCCCATAGCTGACGTTCACAGTAGCATCCAAGACAGTGATTTCACCGGTGGTGAAAGCGGTGGTACGACCCGACTTACGCACCTTCATGCCCAAACCGGCTGGGAGTGTCCCACTGACAACGCCAACCTCAAGGATTTCATCGAGCACATCGGCATCTTTCGCCGGGCGAGCTACGGCGGCATCTGCCAGGTTGGTGGCTTGTGGAGCAGCCTTGTAGGCCTGTACTCGGTGACCTGAGCCAGCCAGCTCTGCCAGGAAATTGCCGAAGCTGACAAACCCGGAGGCAAGGCTGCAGGTCGGTGGCGAGACACTGAACTGAATCGGGCAAAAACGCTCCAGGTGGGCGATCGTATCTTTACTGGCTGAGCCTCCATCGGCAGGGCCGGGTTGTAGGATCGCATCACCGGGCTGGGCGTCATTGCTATTCGCCAGCACGTGATTGTTCGATAAGATCAAGCGCGTGCCGTCCGAGCGGTCACGCACGATGCAGCCCAGAGTACCGGCAGTGATTTGGTAATGACCGATGCTCACACCACCTGGGGCGGGTCTCCAGCGGTCGGTGCGGGTTTGCTGGGCACGTATCTCTCCTACCTCAATAACATCCGTCTTGACGCCGTCAAACTCTTTCGGCAACAGAGCCTCTTCAGGTAAGCCAGCGGGGGGGAGCTTCTGGCGCACCAGCACAACCACAGCGATCTCACCGGTTTTTTGACCTTTGCTGATCTTTTCTCCAACGCCAACACCGACCACATTGGGCTTGGACATAATGGCTTGGGTGTGCAGTTGCTTGGTCTGTGCGGCTAATTCATGATCTGTCATGTTCATCCTCCTGGCTGGATAATGTAAGGCAGCGAAATGCCCAAAGTCTTACTCGCTTGGGTGGGTAATTGCTTTTGAACTTGGTGGTTTAAGTATAGACAAAATGGTGTGGCTGTGTCAAATTAATTTTATCGCAAGAGACTATTAATTACTGCGGATTCTAAGAGAATCGGCTGATCGCACTCCTGAGTGACAAAGTTGTTTGATATGGGTTAAATATTTTCAAAGTTCGCTTTAGGATTATTGATTTTATCAGTGAAATTATTAATAAAAATACTTGACTAAATAAGAATTATTTATTATAATGTTGTAAGTTTATCAAATGTATACAATCTAATCCAGGGGGGTCCTGGTAAACTAGGCAAGTTTAAATCAAGGAGGATAGGATGGTGGTTGCAAATGAGGGTGTTGAACAAAAGTGGGCACTGCCCTTTTTTACCATCTGGTCGGGTCAGACTATTTCGTTGCTGGGCAGCCAGCTGGTCCAATTTGCCCTAATCTGGTGGCTGACCAAAGCCACCGGCTCGGCCACGGTATTGGCGACAGCTTCTTTAATTGGTATGCTGCCACAGGTGTTTATTATGCCAGTGGCTGGAGCCCTGGTTGATCGCTGGAGCCGGCGGGTGACCATGATGGTGGCGGACAGCCTCATCGCCCTGATGACAGTGCTTCTAGCCGTCTTGTTCTGGCGGGGCGAGGTACAGATATGGCAGGTATACTTGCTGATGTTCATTCGCTCCGCCGCGGGTGGCTTCCACTGGTCAGCAATGCAGGCTTCGACCTCCCTGATGGTGCCTCAAAAGCAGCTGTCCCGCATCCAGGGCATAAACCAGATGACTAATGGGGGCCTGAACATCATCTCGGCGCCATTGGGTGCCTTGCTGCTGGAGGTATTACCCGTCCAGGGCGTGCTGGCGATTGACGTGGGCACGGCTTTGTTAGCGATTGCACCCCTGTTCTTCATCCCGGTACCACA
>CP070639.1:1532501-1539279 GCA_020354045.1 Anaerolineales bacterium
CTTCGGGCACCTCGCCACCGAAATGTGCAAACAGGTAGCGTACATTGACCTCAAACCTCGCCATGCCTCCATACAGCCACTGGTCAAAAGGTGCCGGCAGTTTGATCTGCAGGGCTTCTTGATACGAACCACCCCTGTGGGCCACCTCCCCCACCAGCTCCTCCATTACATCCATGTAGGCGAGCTGTAGTGTCAGATCAGCCTTACTACCCACCGGACCATGACCGGGGACCAGCACCCGGTAGCCAGCCTCTTGGAAGAATTGCACTTGTTTGCGATACAGGTCAATGTCGCAGAAACCGAAGAACGGCTGGCTGTTGAAGAAACCGATATCACCGATGAAAGCGATGTTATCCCCTGGCAGCAGCAAGACTGCATCCTCCTCCGAGTGCCCGCGCCCCATGGAGCGCAGCTCAGCGTTTCGCCCGCTGCCCTGGAATAAAATCATATCCTCGAAGGATTGGTCTGCGTAACGGGGCTGGTAGTCTGCCATTTCAGCCAGGGTATAGCGGGCTGACAGGATGCTGTTTTCAAGCCCGGCGCGTAGGCGCGCCTCTGGTTCTGTCTGCAGCTGCTGTTCCATTTCCCTCAGCCATTCTTCCCATTCATCCGGTTTTTGGTAATCTTCCACGATCTGCGCCCCCCATTCCAGACATACCTGGCGCGTTGTCGGGCTGGCTAACAAAGTCGTGCTGGCCTCAAAGGCGGAGGCGCCGATCCAGTGGTCACTGTGAGGGTGAGTCAGGATGATCGTTTCCACCGGCCGCTCAAATAATGCTTCGGCAGCCTGTCGCAGATCGCGGCCTGCCGCCAGGCTGTTGAGCGCATCCACCAGGATAGTGCGCTCGCCCAGGTCAATGATGCCGGCATTGGAATAGGCGGCACCTCCCTGCTTGTGGATGCAGGCGTACACGCCCTGGGTCAATTGTTCCAGCGTGAAGTGTTTGGATGCGTATAAGTGCTTGTTTGGCATGCTCCTTCTCCATTCGCTTCCCGGTCAGTCCCTCCCTTAATATCCGGCTGCAAAACCGCCGAATACCGCTGGTACCGCGCCGGATAGCTTCCCTGTCCGCGCCTCGATGCTGATGGCTGCCAGCACCCCTCGTCCCAGTGCGTAAGTGTTAAAAGTAAGTGGAATCTCCTCCACCGGCTGCCCCATTTCCCGTACAGCCTGGAGCACTTCCTGGTCAAGCTCTCCAGGGAAGACCTGTTCGATGATCTCCACCAATCCGTCTTCAAAGCGCGGTGCCAGCAGGCTGGGTGCCTGCTGGGCCTGCAGCAGGTCCAGGTCAAAGGCCAGCACGCTGGCCAGGCGTTGCAGTGTCTCGTAGTGTACGCTGCCGATGCAGGCCGAAGCCCACACAGGCTGCCCATCGCGCAGCACAATCACCGGGTTGATCGGGCTGGGCAGGCGGTTGCCTGCTCCGGCTGAAAGGATGGGGTATTGCTGGTAGGAGCCGGGATCCGGGATATAGACCCCCTTGACAGTGATCCCGCTGCCGCCGTACAAGTAAGCATTGGAGGTGTGGGTCAGGGCTGCGATGTTGCCCTGGCTGTCGATCGCCACCACCGCCGCGCTGTGAGTGTTTGCTGTACCCTGCTTCGGGGTGAAAAGAGGCGTCTCCCCAGCCTGGATGCGCTCCCACAGCATTAAGGAGGTCTGTTTCTTCAGGCGCGCTTCAAGCGACAGCTCCAGTCCGGGGAAAAGCGCTCCTTTTTGCCCGCTGTCCAGGGAGCTGAGCACCGAGGCGCGTGCGATCTGCATCAGCCAGAACAGGGACTCAGGATCCTCGGAAAAATGACCGTGCTCTCGCAGCCCGGCAGCTTCGATCAGGTTGAAGGCTTCCACCAGGTTTACGCCGCCAAAACCCGGCAATCCGGAGCTGTAGATCTCGTAGCCCGCGTAGCTGGTGCTGACCGGCTCGCTCCAGATTGCTTGGTAAGCGTCCAGATCTTCCTGGGTGATCACCCCGCCCTCGCGCTGGATGATTTGGACGAATTCACGTCCCCATTCACCGCTGTACATATACTCAGCACCCTGGCGGGCTACCTGCTCCAGCACCTCGGCTAACAGCGGTTGGCGGTAGAGGTCCCCTGCCTGGTAGGGCTGCCCGTCCTCCCGGGTGAAGAGTGCCGCTGTCTCTGGTAAGCGCGTGATGACGGGTTCAAATGTAGCCATAAAACTCGCCTGCAGGTCATCGATCACCACCCCCTGGCGGGCAAAGTTGATCGCCGGCTCAAACAGTTCTGGGAACGGTAGGCTGCCGAAGCGCGCATGGGCGCTTTCCAGCCCGGCCATAAACCCCGGCACGAGCGCGGTGCGCCCGCTGGGCCGGCTGCTGCCTGTGTAGGGGTATTGAGTGCGTGGTATCGAGAGTGGATCGTTTTCCGCGCGGGGGATATCCCACCCGGCGTTCATTGAATAGATCTGTCCGCTCTCTGCTTCGAAGTAGAGCAGTTCCATAATACCGGCGTAGGAGATAAAGTTGCCCAGCATCAGCGGCACTTGCGCCAGTGCGGTTGCCAGGGCAGCATCTGCCGCGCTGCCGCCTTGCTGCATCATCTGCAAGCCTGCCTGGACGGCATCCGGTGCCGCCGTGCCCACCACCATGCCGTTCTCGGCGCTGGCAGAAGCGATGGTTTGCGTGTCAAGCTGGAGCGCTTCAGTTGTGCCTGTGTTGGCTGTGGGTGGTGGTGAGGGCGTGCTTGTGGGCATCTTGGTGGGTGCAGGAGTAGCGCGAGAACAGGCGGCTGTAGCGAACAGCAGCAGCGCCATACTGAGTTGAGCCAGGTGAGACGCCCGCCGGGATTTGCAGGTGGGCTTGACCTTGCTCATCTCCCTGCTAATCAACCCGGTGTGAGAAAACAGATTGGAAGCCGAAGGGGGCATGCTCGCTCCTCTAGAATAAAAGCTTTAATCGTAGATGGCCCCAGATGATATGCCATAGGAAGTAATATGAGAGCCTGAACGAATACATTGTGATAAAGTCATATCGTCTGAATAGAAGCAGCTGGATGAAGTTGAACAAGAATAAATGTAGACCAACATACGCCACCACCCAGTTCGTATTCCCACCCGCAGTGAAAACAACCTGAAAGATCGGCTCGATTAATGCCACTGTCAGGATGCTTGCCCAGATTATTCTTGTGTTGCCTGATTCACCGGTCAGAAAACCCAGGATAAAGTACAGCAGGCAAAAGGGCAGGATGTGAAAAAGGAGCTCAACAACATATCCAATAGCAGGATAGAAAAATAATGAAGCCGGATATGCCACATTCATATCAACCGGAAAAGGGCTCCTCCTGTCGACGAGTATGATTATCGCTGCCAGAGGGACTGCAAGCCCAACCGCCACGACGATACCCTTGAAATTCCCGCCCCGATAAATGGCAAATTGACCGTCGAGCAGGAGAAAAGCAAACAGGATTAGCCCGAGGATAAATACGACGAAAACAACCGCCAGAGGATATATTCTGCCGAAGTATTTCTGAAACGAAGTGCTACTCGCTGAGTACGCTATGCCGGTCAGGATAAGTACAATTCCAGATAGGCTGAGGAATAAGAGGTATTGGAAGGGCTCCTCAGAGATCAATCTCCACAGTTTTGCCACAATCATCTCCATCTGAGTTATAGAGCCATAAACTGATGTATATCATGCCAATGGGCGGAATTTAATCTTGTTGAAATAATTATATCCTCGTAAGACCCACGGTGTAGTTTCTGAAAATGAATACCGAAAGCTATCGCATAGGACCGATCTTCACTTCCTCCCCTGTAAATTTGCTTTTCCATTAAAATGGTGTCATGAACCGGTTGAAATGCATCCACATAGACAGTGTTTAGAATCGTAGGATGAAGGAGAGGCACTTGAGCATGAAAAAAGGCTCCAAGACCAGCAGTTTCGGCACCACCTCGCGCATCAGCCATGATTCCTCTTCATATTACGATACAAAACTATATGCGGAGCTGTCGGCTGAAGCTGAATCGCAACCCGTCCCTGACAACCCGTTTCCATCCCAGCTGGAGAACACCCTCCAGCTGGGCAGCTCCGAAAACATGCAGGCGATCCCAGATAACTCCCTGCACTTGATGGTCACCTCACCCCCTTACAATGTCACCAAGGAGTACGACCAGGACCTCTCGTTGAGGGAATATCTCCAGTTACTGAGAAATGTCTTTGCCGAGACCTACCGTGTCCTGGTCCATGGCGGTCGGGCCTGTGTCAACGTCGCCAACCTGGGGCGCAAGCCTTACATCCCGCTATCTGACCATATCTCGCACATGATGCTCGAGATTGGTTTCTTGATGCGCGGCGAGATCATCTGGTACAAGGGCGCCGGCGCCGGCGTTTCCATGGCCTGGGGCAGCTGGCAGTCGGCCTCTAATCCCGTGCTGCGCGATACCCACGAGTACATCCTGGTGTTTTCAAAGGGCTCCTTCAGGCGCAAAAAATCTGAGCATAAAGAAGATACGATCGCCCGGGAACAATTCATGGAGTGGACCAAGTCGGTCTGGGACATGAACACCGAGTCGGCCAGGCAAGTCGGTCATCCGGCGCCCTTCCCGGTTGAGCTGCCCTACCGGCTGATCCAGCTCTATACCTATAAGGGGGAGGTGGTCCTGGATCCCTTCATGGGCAGCGGCTCGACTGCCTTGGCAGCCTTGAAATCCGACCGCAAATACATTGGCTACGAAGTCGATCCTGAATACAATCAGCTGGCTGAAGACCGGCTCGCTGCTTATCGCCTGCAGATAGCCACTGAGCGGGAGGAAGGTCAGGCCTAAGCGGTAATTACGCAAGCATACCAGTTAGGGTGATATAAAAACTGGTTGTTGTTGCGTAGAGCGGGTCTCTCGGAGACCGGTCTTGAAATTTTCTTGAGATCACTTTGATTTACAAGAAAATCCGTTCAATCCGTTCCAAATATCCGTTATCAGCAATCCGTTGGTTCACTTAATGCAACCTTACCAGGCACTCCCTGTGCTCCAGGTGGTGTTCAAACTCCGGGCGGAATTTTTGAATCGTTGAGCGGGCAGGGTTGACCAGCGCCGCGCCCATCGGGCAGAAGGTGCGTGCGTCGATATTGTCAGACAGGTACAGGGCGCGCTCGATATCGTCCTGCAGGCCTGCGCCGCGTTCCAGGCGCTCCAGGGCTTCATAGAGGCGCATGGAGCCGATGCGGCACGGTGTGCAGCGCCCGCATGATTCGTGCGCGAAGAACTTGGCGGTGCGGCGGGCTGCTTCCACCATGCAGGTGCTTTCATCCATCACCACAATGGCGCCGGTGCCCAGCGCCGAGCCTGCCTTTGCTAGAGTCTCGAAAGCCATGGGGATATCCACTTGTTCAGGGGTTAAGACCGGCGTAGAGGCGCCCCCCGGGATGACTGCTTTGAGTTGCTTGCCCCCGCGTATGCCCCCGGCGTGTTCGTATATTATTTCGCTCAACTTTGTCCCTAACGGCAGCTCGTAGTTCCCGGGCCGGTTGACATGCCCGCTGACCGAGAAGATTTTGGGTCCTTTGCTCTCTTCCGTGCCCATACTGGCAAACCACTCCGCGCCGCGTAGCACGATATGCGGGATGCAGGCCAGCGTCTCGACATTCTGCACCAGGGTGGGCAGCCCAAACAGGCCAGTTTGGGCAGGATAGGGGGGTTTCAAGCGCGGGTTGCCCGGCTTGCCCTCCATCGATTCGAGCATGGCGGTTTCCTCGCCGCAGATATATGCGCCTGCGCCGCGCTGCACGGAGACATCCAGGTCGAAGCCGCTGTCAAGGATGTTTTTACCTAAATAACCGTGCTCATAGGCCTCGGCAATCGCCTGTACCAGGCGTTGGTAGCCCAGATAGAATTCTCCACGAATATATACATACGCCTGGTTTGCACCCACGGCATAACTGGCGATAATCGTGCCTTCCAGTAGCTGGTGTGGGTCGCATTCGATGATCAGCCGGTCCTTAAATGTGCCCGGCTCGCCTTCATCCGCGTTGACAGCCACGATTTTCGGCGTACCTGGATCTTTAGGCATGAAGCCCCACTTCACCCCGGCCGGGAAGCCCGCCCCACCGCGCCCGCGTAAACCGGACTGCTTCACCATCTCCACCAGTTCTCCGGGTGTGAGTCCTGTCAGCGCCTGGCGCGTGGCTGCATAGCCCCCATGCGCCAGGTAGGTGGCGATTTTTTCCGAATCAGCTCGCTGCACATTTTGGGTCAGGACAGGCTCAAACATGTTCAGCTCCTTCTTCTTGTGCGGAAAGCTGCGCCAACAATTCGTCCAGGCTTTCTGGCGTGATGTGACCGTGTAAATCGTCATTCACGCGTATGGCCGGGGCATAATCGCACGCGGCGATGCACTGCACGATCTGCAGTGAAAATTTGCCGTCCGGGGTGGTTTCCCCGGGGGCAATCCCCAGGTGTTTTTGAATCTGCGCTACGAGTGTATCGGCGCCATCTAGCAGGTAGCAGGACAGCCCCTCGCACACCTGCAGCAGGTACTGCCCCCCCGGTTGCAGCTTGAACATGCTGTAAAAGCTGGCGGTGGAGTGCACCTGCCCCGGGGTGAGCTCTAATTGGTCAGCCACGTGCTGGATGGCTTCTGGGCTCAACCAGCCGTACTGCTCTTGAGCGCTGTACAGGGCTGAGAGCAGCAGGGCGCGCGATCGTGGATTGCTCACTTGCACATCGGGTTCTGAAAGCATAGCCTCTCTCCAATAAATTCTCTTGACTGCCTCAAGCCACCGCCTCGACCTTGACGGCGCATACTTTGTATTCCGGGATCTT
>CP070639.1:1539379-1546130 GCA_020354045.1 Anaerolineales bacterium
ATGATCATGATCTCGCCGAAACATTTTATCCATTCAGGATCCCGCTTGAAAGACGAGAGCTCCGTAACAATATAAACAATGTCAAAATCCTGGAAGAAATCGAGCGGTGCATTGGGATTGGCACGTGAACCATTCAAGATTACGGCTCGAATACGCTCATCGTTGCGGGCAATATTCACAATCAGGTCATACATTTCCTGTTCGCTGCGCATACTCATCATTCGAGAAAATGGTGAGGGCTTTTTTCTTGCCCTGGTTAATACCTGTTGATAGAACGACCAGTTTCCGTTTAAACCGGCTTGCGGGCTTGCAGTGAAAACAAGAATGGGATAGTACCGTGTTGCTGGGAGGGCAACCGCCACCAGCCATCCTCCCCCTGTTCCATGAAGGGGAACTTGGCGCGGGCTGCAAAGGGGTACTCGTGAAGGAATTCTATGCTCAAACCAGCGTTGACGAGCGAATTGATCACGTCGCCCAGACTGTGGTCCCAAACGTAAGACACGCCGGTTGTCCCTAGGTTAGCGGTTGCATATGAACCTGTCGCTTCAATGCGCTGTGGTTCTTTCGAGAAGAAGTAGGAGCGCTCTGCTTTGAATTCTGCCTCGGGTTTGGCTCTAAAAACGCGGAAAAAGGGATGATCTTCGACGATATAAAAGATCCCGCCGGGTTTGAGGTAGCGGGCGATAATTTGCCCCCAACGCTTAAGATCTGGAAGACCGTGTAAAACGCCGTAGGAGGTGAAGACAATGTCGAACTCGCCGGATAGCAGGTCCGGCAGCGCATAAATATCCGTACAATAGAAGCGGGCGGGGAGATTGAGTTCCTCACTGAGCGATTGGGCCAGAGCGATCGAATTTTGAGAGAAGTCCACGCCGGTTACAATCGCACCGCGCCGTGCCCAGGCAAGTGTGTCCATGCCAAAGTGGCACTGCAAATGCAGGAGTGATTTTCCTCCCACATCCCCCAACTCCGAGAGCTCAATCGAGCGCAGACGGTCTTTTCCAGCCTTGAACCCCGCCAAATCGTAGAATTCGGATTTTTGGTGTTCAATTGCCAATTCGTCCCAGCGTTGTTGATTGGCTTGAAGATATTCATTCATAGGTCAGGGTACTCTTTATTAAGTATAGCGAGCTGATTGTCATGTACTCCAAGTTGTGTAATTTTACTTTGAGTGTAAATATGTGTGAGAATGAGGCTGGAGAGTTTAAAAACCTGAAAGGCGCGTTTACCTTCGCGAGCTTTTTTTCTGAAATGGGCAATTAGCTTATCACATTGCTCGAGAGCATCATTTCGGCCCTGTTCTAATTCCTAAATCTTTATCAGTGAGGTACCCTATAATAGTTCGCGTTTGTGTTGATTGTAAGTAGCCCGGCGTGGTTTGGAAAGGGGTTCTACCAGCCTTAATGCATGAATTTCTCGAGACCTAAGCCACGCCCCACCAATCCTGCCCTTCCTGCAACCCCATGCCTACCAATCTGTGGCGAATGAGCTGGCGCGCGCCGCGCGCTCCGACCGCAGCCAGCAAGACGGGGCTATGATATCGCCCCCACCATTCGGGCAGTGCCTCAGGGGGTAAGATAGGCAGCCCACGACGGGTATTGCCGATTTTGCGCGGGTCGATGTCGATGAAGGCCACCAGCGGTGCCCCTGCCCGCAAGAGGTGCTTGCTCAGGCGCCGCCCGATCATACCTGCCCCCCAGATAATCACCGCGTCCCGGTCGGCTAACGGGCCCAGCATCAAATAGTGGGCTTTGGCTCGCAGGAAATTCTCCAGCGAATAGCGGCTGTGGGTACGGGTCAGGCGCTGCGGCCTTTCACGCCAATGTAATAAGACCTCCGGCAGCTTGACGAAATGCGCCCCAGCGAGATACAGGCGCAGCCACAGGTCATAGTCTTCTGCCCAGCCATGTTCCTGGTAGCCGCCCACATCGGCGATCCAGTCTTTGCGGAAGACCACGCTGGGGTGTGCCAGCGGGCTTTCGATGAAAATCTCCCGGCGGATGTCTGCATTGCTGAGCAAGGCGTTCTGCCATTGCAGATAGAGCTGGAAGCCCTCCCGTACCTGGCTTTGCGGAAAGGCTGCCACCTGGCAGCCCACGATGGCGACCTCGGGGTGGGCGAGTAAATACCTCATTTGGCGTTCAAATCTTTCCGGGTGGCAGCGATCATCGGCGTCCATGCGGGCGATATATGCGCCCTGACAGGCACCCAGCCCGGTATTCAACGCCTCGACAATCCCGAGGTGAGCCTGGGAGATGACGCGCAGGCGTGGCTCCTGGGATTTCCAGCCCACCAGAATCGCGGGTGTAGCATCAGTGGAGCCATCGTCCACCAAGATGATCTCAAAGTGCGGATAGCTTTGGCTGGAGAGGCTCTCCAGCGCTTCAGGCAGTGTCTGCGCGGCGTTGTAACACGGCATCAACACGGAGAGCAGGGGTTCGCTGTTCATATTGGTTTCATTGCAATATGCTTACCGTCTATGATTGCGGTATGATTGTACCCGATGAGAATTATGATCGTGGAGGCAAAGCATGCCAGATCTGGTTAATGCGCTTGAAAATTTAGTACAAAAGTTTTTGGATGGCCTACCCAATGTAATCACGGCTCTAGTGATCTTCGTAATTGCTTTCTATTTTGCCGTTTTAGCTCGCCGGGCGGTGCGATTGGGCATGCAGCGACGAAAGATGGATCCCCAGGTGATCCCACTATTGACGCAATCAATCTATCTATCGGTGATCATCCTGGGCTTGATCGTTGCGCTGCAGCAGGTCGGGTTTAACGTGACAGCCTTTCTGACAGGTTTGGGTGTAGTGGGTTTTACCATTGGTTTTGCATTGCAGGATGTGAGTAAAAATTTTGTATCCGGGTTGTTGCTGTTGATCCAGGAGCCATTCGATATTGGCGAGACGATCGAAGTCAAGGGTTTTACCGGCAAGGTGCTGGCTATTGACCTGCGGGCGACCGAGATGCAGACCCTGGATGGGCGCATTGTAGTCATCCCGAACGCCGATGTTTTCACTAATCCGATCACCAACTACACGCGTGCCAAAAACCGACGCCTGCAGGTGAATCTGGGTGTCGCTTACGAAAGCGATCCTGATCTAGTGCGTCTGACTGCCATTAAAGCGCTTGAAACGGTTCCGGGCTTACTGGCAGAGCCAGCTCCCCAGGTTGTTTTCAATAACTTTGGCAGCTCCACTTTCGATCTGACGATTTATTATTGGATTGATACAACAAAAACAAGTGTTTTTGAGGCGCAAGACCAAGGTATTATTGCGATAAATCAAGCCTTCCAGGCGGCTGGAATCGAGATGCCGTTTCCCACCCAGGTGGTCCATATGCGAAATGTGGAAACATGAAATGGTCCCATTAATTTGAAGAGTGGGGGGCGGTTGCTCCATTTGGTGGGCTGGCTTTTATCCTCGGTTGGGTGTGCCTGACAGCGGCGTGGTTTTAATAAGCCGTCGTTTTCTGAGCAATGGGAGTTGACGCTTTCCAGCGTTTCGGACTATACTTTCTGCACTGCCAGAGAGGAAAGTTGGGCAAACCCTGCACCCATTTTAGCGTGTGTCCAGCCTTCGCTTTGAGAGCATTCAGCAGTATAGCTGCCCAAAAATCATTATCAGTCTTATGGAGGTAAATATGAGCGTGAAACTAACCTGGTTGGGCCATGCCGCTTTAAGTCTGGAGGTGGATGATTATAAAGTATTGGTGGATCCGTTTCTTTCAGATAACCCTGCCGCCAGCACTTCCCAGGACAGTGTCGCTGCCGATTATATTTTGCTCAGTCACGGGCACGGCGATCACGTCGGCGATACGGTTGCCATTGCCAAACGGACCGGTGCGATGGTCATTACTAATGCGGAAATTGCTGGTTGGATCAGCAAAAAAGGTCTGAAGGCGCATGCGCAGCACCTGGGTGGCGGCTACCATCATCCCTTCGGCTACTTAAAGCTTACCTTTGCGATCCATGGCTCGGGCTTGCCGGATGGGTCCTACGGCGGAAATCCTGCGGGTTTTCTACTCACGACCAAAGCGGGATATAAGATCTATATGGCCTGTGATACCGGTCTGTTTGGTGATATGCGCCTGATCGGTGAAGAAGGGGTCGACCTGGCAGTTCTGCCAATTGGCGATAACTACACCATGGGTCCGGACGATGCCCTGCGGGCGGTCAAGTTGATCCAACCCAAGCATGTCATCCCGTTCCACTACAGCACCTGGGATTTGATCGCGCAAGATGCGGATGCCTGGGCAGCGCAGGTGAACACAGAAACTGATGCCAAGGCTCATGTATTGAAGCCCGGAGAGAGCTTTACTCTAAAATAAACTGCCCAACTCAAGGTTAGCCATGGTTCTGGAATAAATGTGACCTGCTGCTGTGTTGTACACAGCAGACAGGATTGATTTCCATGGGAATTGCCGTTTAGAGAGAATCCAGCTGATGCGGTTCAATCTTGAGACATTCCCCCCGGCGCACCTGATAATGGTCGAAATCGCGCACCACCCTGGTATTTGGGAAGATAGCCTGTGCCTCTGCCAGGACGTCTCTTTCGCGATATCGTCGTGAGAGGTGAGTCAGCATCAAATGCTGTGTATTGGATTTAATGGCTAAATCGGCAGCCTGCCGGGCGGTCAAATGGGCAAATTGCCTAGCCATCGCGGCTTCTTCCTCCAGGTAAGTGGCTTCGATAACGAGTGCGTCTGCATTCTGGCAGATGCCGGTGAGCTCATCGGTCCTACCCACATCGCCTACATGAACCAAGCGTGTACCTGAACGCGCAGGCCCAAGGACTTGATCGGGATTCACCTGGCGCCCATCTGGAAGAGTGACAGACATCCCATTCACCAGGTCGCGACGCCAAGGACCTGGAGGGATGTTGAGGGCCTCGGCCTGCTCAATAAGGAACGGTCGACGGGATTTCTCCTCGAATAAGTAGCCCAGACAATCAGGTCCCCGATGGTAGACAGAAAAGGCTGAAACTGTGAAACTGTCCTCTTCAAACAGCACACCGGGCTCAATCTCACGCAGGTGGATGTCCATGGGTGGGCGCGCCCCACGCAACACCACACCAAACAAGAGATCGCGAATGCGCCCCAGCGCCCAAGGTCCACCGTAAATTTCCAGTTCATCAATTGCCTCCCAACGAGAGAATGTGGAAAGCAGGCCCGCCAGTCCCAGGATGTGATCCAGGTGCCCGTGGGTGATCAGGATTTTGTTCAGGCGTTTGAAACCGATCCCGGATTGCAAGATTTGTCGTTGAGTGCCTTCACCACAATCAATTAAGAAACGATGCTCATCATGCATGACCACCTGGGCAGACAGGCCGCGGTGGATAGAAGGGGCTGAGGCAGAAGTTCCTAAAAATACAATTTCAAACAAACGGGGGGTTCCTTTCCTGAAAGGGTTGTGTGGCTGAAGGGTTGATTACTGCGATGTATTGTACCTTAAAGACCTGACCGTATGTCCCGGTTCTTTTGTATCTGGTATGGTGTACCAGCGGATTTCTGGCAGATGTTCGTTTGGATGGGTATAAGGTAGCAGGGAGGCTGGCATTACCAACCTCCCTGCTGTAATACTTTATGTGGGATTGGTTACTATTACCAGGCGTAGACTGCCTGACAGGTCACCTTATCTGTGACAGCATTTTTCAGACATACGTAAAAGTAATATGCCTTACGCAGGTCCTTGGGAATTTGAAAACTAGCCTCAACATTATTTGCTTTGCGCGTGCGTAAAATGCCCAGCTTATACCATTTCAATCCATCCACCTTGAAATCGTCAACCTTGACGTAGTAGAAACTCTTGGTGGGGAAGTTATAAGCACGGATGACCAGGTTATCTCCATTGCGGAGCACCTTGAAGCTGGCAGCCTGCGCGGTGGGAGCCCCGCTCACGACACCCGTTTTATCCTTGGGTATGCACAATGACTGACCAACATAGAGGGTGTAGGGAGGGATGATGTTATTGGCTTCAGCGATTTTCGTCCAATTTACTTTATAATATTTGGCAATGCTCACCAGCGAATCCCCGGATTTTACTTTATGATAGGTAGAGCATTGGGGTTTCGATGCGGAGGCTGCCAAGGAGGGGGCAGGCAGGGCAGCTGCCAGGAATGTTAGCACAAGGACCAGGCTGAACACCTTAACGACCCATTTCTGACTTCTGGTATATCCGATCTGAGCGAACATGGTATTTTCTCCTTTTGTGTAAAAATTATTTGAGCTTATATTGAGAGCGCCTGGCAAAGAGGATGGGTAAGTCTCTGCGAGGCGCTCTTGAACCCTGATTTTACAGCTCGAACCAAAACACGAGGGTGCCGTCATTGTCAGTGTGGGCTTCGAAGCGCCGGTTGGCTGCTTCAAAGACGAAGCTGTATCCAGGCACGACCACCTCACTACACACCTGGTCAGGCAGTTGTACACCCAGGCAGCTATCCTTCCACTCGGCGACTGTAACGCTGACCATGCTGAGTGTACTAGCGTCCAGGCTTAAATCCTGCGCAATTTTCTGGGTGGCTGCCTTCTGAGCGGATGTCCAGACTGGTTCTGGTGACGGGGAGGGCTTGATATTGCGGATGGACGGCACCAGCCAAAACGCGTTCCCCATGCCAGCTTTACCCTCATTGGACACGCCCAGGACAAATTGCACTTCCTGGCCAGCCAGACTTGTCAGATCAATTTTAATGCGGGTGATCTGACCATCAAACTCTTCATACCACTCACCCAAACTGTGATATTTTCCGTTGGA
>CP070639.1:1546230-1552878 GCA_020354045.1 Anaerolineales bacterium
TGCCAGCGTCTTCAATACGACCATCTTTGAGAACGAGGATCTGGTCTGCCTGACGCAGTACTGCCCTGCGGTGAGAAACAACTAGACAGGTAGGTCTGGCGCCGCTTGTGCCACTGTTAAATAAACGTTCCCATAGCAGAGCCTCCGTTTCTACGTCCAAAGCACTTGACAGGTCATCAAAGACCTGCAGCTCAGCCCCCCGTACGAACATGCGCGCTGCTGCAGTACGCTGGACCTGTCCACCCGACAGGCGCACACCACGCGGGCCAACCAGCGTGTTCAGGCCTTGTTCCATATCGAGCAGGTCGCGTTCGAGCACCGCGTTATGTATGGCCTGTGGCAGGTTTACCTCCTCTTCAGGCAGACCCAGCAAGATGTTGTCGCGTACCGTTTCACTAAATAGGCGCGGCACTTGACCTGTGTAGGCACAGCGCGGTGGAATGAAAAAGTTTGCTGGTTGGGTAACGGCTTTTTCATTCCAATAAATTTCGCCTGATTGGTATGGCAGCAGCCCCAGCAGTGCTTTGAGTAAGGTGGTTTTGCCGGAACCGATGCGCCCGGTGATGACTGTGAATGAGCCGCGTGACAGTCTAAAACTGACATCTACGATCCCATGAACGGGTCCGTTTTCACCCGCGTATTGGCAGGTCAGGCCTTGTACCGAAAGAGTCTTCAATTGGTGTTCAACAGTTTTTGGTACATGTGTTATTTGCGGGTAATTGCCGGATAAATAAACCGGGTGGTGGGCCACCGGCTCGCCAGGTTCAGCACCTTGCATCATCTTCTCCATGCGATCCAGCGATACACCAGATTGCTTGTACAACGTGAAGACCCAGCCAGTCATGCGCATGAATTGAGTCAAGGGCCATAGATAGGCGACAAACAAGGCAAAATCACCCACGGTGAACTCGCCTGAGTACATGCTGCGCGCCGCCAGCAGCAGTATTACGCCTAGCCCAACATCGGTTGCTCCGTTGCTCAAGCCGCGCACCAACTGGGTCAGTAATCTGTCCTTGACCATTGACTTGCGGCGCTGGTCGTTGAGCTGGCGAAAATAACTAACGATGCGCTCTTCAGCATTGGCTACCTTGATCGCTTGGGTACCGTTGAACATATCTGCGATGATGCCAGTTACCCGGCTGGTGGCCTCGCGGCTGGCTTTGCGGGTCTCTTCTACCAGCGGCCCCAGGCGGTGGGCCACCACGATGATAATCATCAACGGCAAAACTGTGCCCAGCGTCACTAAAACGTTAATGCGCAACATGATCGTCATTGAAATGGCGGCCGTGATCCCCAAACCCAGGGCATCCTCAATTACCGTGATAGCATCTACCATTTCGTTGGTATCGTCCCGGAAAGTGCTGATCACCTCCCCTGACGACATCGTCTTTCCATCCTCTCTAGCTGGTAGTGGTTTCGCGCCCGGCATTTGCAGGATGCGAGCAAACATGTTCCGGATTAATAAAGCCATGCTGCGGTAGCGTAAAGCTGTGTTAGCCAGGATGGCTGCAGCCATCGCAAGACTGGCAATCAAGGCGTAGCCAAGCTGTAAACCTACCACTGGTCCAACTGGTAGGGCAAAACCACTTTCACCAGTCAGGTAATTGAAGTAAGCTCGCAGGATCAATCCCAGCACGGTGAAGGACAGCCAGAAAACGAATGCAGTTGTGATATCAGTTAGGAAATACTTCCAACTGTAACCAATCAACCGCCAGAAATACTTATAAGTCTTCCATCTACTAACAGCCTGGTTCATACCATCACCTCTTCCAGGCCGGTTTGCAGTAAACGGTAAAAGAGCGATTCTGGGTTACCAGCAAGCTGTTCGCGTTGCCCATGCTCAATAATTTGCCCATCGTTTAGGATCATAATCTCGTCTGCTTTTTGCACCGTACCCAGACGATGGGCGATGATGATACCGGTACGGTTTTCCAGCAGTTTAGCCACTGCGCTTTCAATGCGCTGTTCGGTCACTGGATCCAACCGGGAGGAAGCCTCGTCCAGGATGACCAGACCAGGGTCGGCCAGGAAAACGCGCGCAAAGGCCAGCAATTGTGCTTCTCCGGCTGAGAGACCTTTACCACCTGCCTCTACGAAGGTATCCAAACCTTTTGGTTGTGAGCTCAGCCACTCCTGTAGCCCAACCTGTCTGACCACTTCCAGGATGCGTTCGTCGGAGATCTGTTCGTTGAACAGGGTCAAGTTTTGCCGCACTGTTGCCTGGAAAAGCTGAACATCCTGGGTTACCATACCGATGCACTGGCGCAGCTGGGATTGGGTTGCCTGGCGGATGTCGAAAAAATCTGTGCGACCATCATCGGCGGGTGAGCTGCCCCCGAGACGGATCACCCCGCTGGTAGGATCGTGGAATCTAAACAGCAGTTTGCTAAGCGTGGATTTGCCGCTGCCGGTGTGACCCAATAAACCCAGCACAGTACCCGGTTTGAGATGGAAAGAGATATCATGCAGCACTTTGGTCTCAAGGTCATCTTCATATTGGAAGATCACGTCCTCGAAGGCGACACCCAACGGTCCAAGGGGGAAATTAACGCCCGGCCCATCACGAATGGTAGGTTGCACCTGGCGCAGCTCGCTGATCCGGTTTATGCTGGCCGCAGCCCGCTGCAGGTCTTCCACCTGGCGCAAGATTTCCCATAAAGGCTCTTTCATCACTTCCAGGTAATAAAAGATCAGGTAGACCTGACCAATGGTCATCTGACCTTCACGGAACAATGTGTTGCCCAGTATGTGTGCGACTACGTAGGCTAAGGCAAAAACCCCGTGAGGTAAATCTGCTACCAATACCTGGATGCGCATGGCAGCCAGGATTTTTTTCCAGCGGAGGCGCAAGGCTTGATAGAGGCGCAACAGGATATAAGATTCCGCGGCATTGGTGCGGATTTCCTCTGTGCCGTTCAACCATTCTTCCAAAAAACCAAACAATCTGGCATCTGCTTCCCGCAGAGCCTGCCAGCGGGGGATGGTTAACCTGTTCAATCGATCGAGGGCAATGACGCCGATGCCAGCCACCAGCGTAGTCAACAAACCAATCCGCCATTCCTGAAATCCCAGGATGATTAGCACCCCTGCCACCAGCAAAAGGTTGCCACCCAGGCGCAGCACCAACTCGGAAAAGAAATTTGCCAGCTGGTTTACGTCGCCATCCACGCGTTCAATCAACTCGCCAGGCTTGTAGCGCTTGTGGAATGACATATCCAGCTTCAGGCAGTGCAAGGCCAGGTCGGTGCGCAGCATGTTCGAAGCTACCCAGGCGACGTTCTCTCCAAGATAGGTCACCGCGATCTGGACGATCTGGTGCAGCAAGGCAATGCTCATGAAAAGTGCTGCTGCACCCATTAATCTTTCCAGCCCACTTTGGGTCTCGGCTTGGTCCAGGAAAAAGCGCACGATTTGCGGGTTGATCAATTGCAAACCGATCCCGACCAGCAGTAAAGTAGCCAGAATCGAGACGCGCAGCTTCTGTGGTCTCAAGTAATCTACCAGCAAGTGCCAATATTTTTTTATGGATAACTGTTCTTTTTTATCCGTCACGACTGGCCGTCAGTGGTCTCACTGGGAATATTACTGCCCTGCCCAGGCTGGGAAGTCAAGAAAGTTTTTGTTATGTTTATTGGAATCAGTAAGCTCAATTCGATGAGAGGGACTGATGGTGTTGAGGCCGGAAAATGAAGTATGCCATTTCCCTGCCTGACCAGTTACATCAGCCACCTGCCTGCCAGAAAGCTCACCCAGGCAACAGTAGTGGCAAGGGCAGTTCCCCAAATCATGTCCACTACGGTGACAATCAAGGGCCAATCCTTGATCGTAGCCAGATTGGTCAGATCATAGGTGGCATAACTAATCAAGCCGAATAAAGCGCCTAGTAGCAGCGCCTTGCCAAGCGAGTCCGCCTGTAATCCGGGGACGACCGCAAAGATGATAATCCCTGCAATAAATAGCAAGTAGAACAGGCTGGCGGCTATCCAGTTTGGACTGGGGCTCAGCAAGAAACCGAGGTGTTTACGGTAAAAGGTGCGCGCCACCAATCCCAGCCAGATCATATCGATCAGGAAAAAGGCCACCAGAGTAGCTAAGTAGAGCTTGATGTAAAAAGAAACTGTCATCGGACCTCCGGATTATGTTTAACCTGCACTCTTATTGGGTGGCTCACCACGCTAAAGTAATTTTATCATCCCTATTTGTTGCTGCTCCGCCGTTCCTTCCGAAACCCAAACATCCGATCCAAGCTTGGCCATACCGACCTCACCGGAACGCTGGGTGGTGAACTTAACGCAGATCGGCCCAATGATATGGACTAAAAAAGTGGTGGCGCAAATCACATTGATGATTAATTTGCCTAACTCCACCCCAGTTTCTCCATAGGCGGAAAAACGAACCGCAGAGGTGATCGCCAATCCTATTGCCACGGCCAACCTGCGGGAGCAACCTCAATCCTAGGTTGTTTCGCACCGCTGGTTGCGCGCCACCCAGATAACCATCTTACCAGGTGCCTGTGAACTTGCTGTTGCGGCGTGGCATCACATAGGCGGTGCTGAGGCGCTAAAAACTTTACTGCCCAGGAATGCCTGCACCAGGGTCGATCCGAAATAGATCAAGATGTTTGGTTCAAAGTGCAGACCCCATGTAATCATTGTGTAGACAAGGATATCACAGATAAAGGCAGGAAAAAAAATAAGACCTTCTTGAAAAAATCAGGTTTTCTAGGTTGCGTTTATCAACCCTCGCTCAGCTATGTAAATTTAAGTAAAATTTGCTGTAATGAATTCTCTGGGTTGACATGAAGGATGGTTAATGCTTGTATGGTGGTAAAATGCCGTGGTTAGTGGAACATTCCATTTCTACAAGAAATAAGAGGTGAACTCAGATGGCTCCTGAAGAGAATGAAAGAAAAAGTAACACCGAAGAAATAAAAGCAGAGACGTCAGCGCCGAAAGAGCAGTCCGTTGTAACCCAGCATAAGATCGTGCTGGACGGCAAGGAGCTCAGTTACACTGTCACCGCTGGAACCATGATTCTCAAAGAAGAGGATGAGGAAAAAGGGGAAAAACCCAAGGCTTCAATTTTTTATATTGCCTACACCTTGGATGGCGTTAATGAGCCCAGCCAGCGTCCGCTGACATTTTCCTTCAACGGTGGGCCAGGATCGTCTTCTGTCTGGTTGCATCTAGGGGTTTTAGGTCCCAAACGGGTGTTGATGGATGAGCAGGGCAATCCGTTCTCGCCGCCGTATAAATTGGTGGACAATGAATTTACCCTGCTGGATCAAACAGACCTGGTTTTTATTGACCCGGTCAGTACCGGCTACAGCCGTGCCGTGCCCGGCGAGAAAGCGGAGGAGTTTCACAACATCAAGAAAGACGTCGAAGCTGTAGGCGAGTTTATTCGCTTATGGACAACCCGCAACAGGCGCTGGGCTTCCCCCAAGTTCCTGATCGGTGAGAGCTATGGAACTACCCGTGGGGCGGCGCTCTCTGGCTACCTGCAGGAGAAATATGGCATGTACCTGAACGGCATCATGCTCGTCTCCGTGGTGCTCAACTTTCAAACACTGCGTTTCAGCCCTGGCAATGACCTGCCTTATATCCTCTTTTTGCCTACTTACACCGCGACCGCCTGGTATCACAAGCAACTGGATGATGACTTGCAGGCTGACCTGAAGAAAACACTGGCTGAAGTAGAATCATTCGCACTCAACGAATATACCCTCGCTTTGATGCAGGGTGCCCGTTTGCTAAAAGATGAACATGCCAGGATCGTGCAAAAGCTGGCACGCTATACTGGATTATCTGAGAAATACGTCCAGCAAACTGACCTGCGCATTGAGATCCACCGTTTTACTAAAGAGTTACTGCGCGAACAAGCCCTTACAGTCGGTCGCCTGGATAGCCGCTATACCAGTGTGGATCGCGATTCGGCGGGTGAGAACTACGAGTTTGATCCCAGCTACGCGGCCATTCAGGGCGTTTACACCGCAACTTTAAACCATTATGTGCGCGTTGATCTGCAATACGAGAGCGATTTGCCCTATGAAATACTGGCTCCAATTTACGAGAAATGGAAATATGATATTTATCAGAATCAGTATGTGAATGTGGGCGAGACATTACGCCGGGCAATCTCAGTGAACCCAGCCCTGAAAGTGTTTGTTGCCAATGGTTTTTATGATTTGGCGACCCCATATCTTGCTACCCGTTACACTTTTGATCATCTGGGGCTGGACGAGAAATTGCAAGGTAATATCTCGATGGCAGATTACGAAGCCGGGCATATGATGTACGTTCACCTGCCTTCGCTCCAACGACTCAAGGCTGACCTGGCGGCGTTTGTCACTTCCGCTTCGTAAAGCGCTATCCAGTGGACTTCCCTTTCTCTGGGAAAATATTGATCAAATCCCGCAGTATGTCACCCCTCTACAGGTGACTTACTGCGGGATATTCAGAATCCCTCGATTATCCTGTTACTACGTTAAGAAGTAGGGGGATTCACGCATATGCCTGGAGGCTTCTACCAGATTCAAGACCCGTTTTACTTTATTTTCCCCAAAATTGCATGTCAACTCCTGATGGTCTAGATTGTTCTCTATGCCCCACAAGATAAGATCGGTTGTCAGGAATGAACCCAGCAAGG
>CP070639.1:1552978-1559360 GCA_020354045.1 Anaerolineales bacterium
CAGATCGGGATCGGTGAGAGGCGACAGATCGATGAACCAGGCACCGTCGGGGAACTCATCGATCATCTCAGCAGCGACCTGGAGGGCCAGACGGGTCTTGCCAGTACCGCCGGTGCCAGTCAGGGTTAACAGACGGGTAGGTGAGACTGGGTGCAGGAAAGCCCCCTGGATGTCTGCCACCTGACGCTCCCGACCCACGAAGCTGGTGAGCTGGACAGGCAGGTTGTGTGGATGGACCTCGTGCAGGCGGCGGGTGAAATCCTCCCGCCCAAAGAAGAACTGCGCATCCTGTTCGCGGAACACCGCCAGCCCCCGGTAAGGGCAGGCTCCTACCTGCCGGGGTGGTCGCTCAGGCTGCAGGGTTTCCATACCAGCCGGAGGCAATTCGCCACTCAACAGCACCTGGTACAGCTCTTCAGTCTCCTGAGAAGGCTCGGCACCCAGCTCGGCTCGCAGCACCTCCCGGCAGGCCTCGTACTGCGCCAGTGCTTCACCCCCCCGCCCGCTGAACGCCAGCAGGCACATCACTTGCCGATGGGCGCTTTCGTCCAGTGGCTCCACTTCCACCAGCCGATAAGCATGCTGCAAGGCGCCCTCGTGCTCGCCGCACTCCTCCAGCACTGCCGCCAGCCGGTGTAGGGCTTCCAGGTAGCAGCGCTGCAATTGCTGCCGCTTCAACCGCACCCAATCCTCCCAGGGAGCTGCATCGCTTATGGAGAAGCCCTCCAGGAACTCCCCTTTGTACAGTTCGATGGCCCGCTCCAGCCGCTCGATCCCCGTACCCTGGGTCGTGGAAGACAGGTTGGAGAATTCGGCTACGTCCAGCCAGTGCTCGCTGTGGATATTGAACTGGATCGCCTCCCGGCTGATGTTCAGAAAGGGCGGCTTCGCCGTCCGGTCGCTGATCACCTTGCGCAGGTCTGCCAAAGCATATCGCAGGTTGCTGCGAGCGGCACTCTCGGGCCAGTCGGGCCACAGCAGGGCAGCCAGCCTCTCCCTGGAGTGCGGGCGCTGCGCCTCGACTGCCAGATAAGCCAGCAAGGCGCGCACTTTGCTTGATTCAAAGTCTGTCAAGGGGTTTCCGTCCCGTCTGGCGCGGAAAATACCCAGGAATTCCATCTCCAGGTGTGCCATGTTTCCCCTCCCTCGATGAAACCATGCTGCCGCTGACCCCGGGAGATCAGCGGTAGAGATGTGGACCTTCTTGTCTTAACTTGATTTGGATATCCGCCGGAAATGTAAGCAGTAATGAATTGCATCCACTATAGCAAATTTTCATTCCCCAGTCAATGATTTACTCTTTTGGGAAATCCCCCCAATTGATCAGTATTATCATCCAACGTTGCTCTATCCCCTAACAAATATCATCCAGGAAACAGTCTCTATACACAGAGTTGCCCTCTCCCCACACCTCCCGCAGGTTCTAAACCTGCGGGAGGTGATTACCAGGCCTTCTGGAGGTCAAAGGCTGGCAGATAAGCTATAATACAGATCAGACACCCCTGCCATAGAAATTTATTACCATTTGTGGAGGTTACCTATGAGTGGACACTTTCTATCCAACGGGAAATCGTTCCCCATCCAGGCCAAGCCTGGTTCTGCCGAGCAAGCCATCGAGGTCATCCTGTCTCCAGGTCTTGCCAAAAAATATGTTGTTGAAAAGAAAGACATCCCAAAGGGAATACCGACCAGTTGGAGGGATGACGCCAGCCAGAAAACCTATAAGATCAAATGGCTCAACAATTTTGGCCTGAAGCCGATCGGGAAGCCCGATTTCGTGCCCGGCAAAGTATCGGAAAAATATGAGCTCCTGGTCGAGGCCGGTGAAGGCGAAACCCTGTTCTATTACGACGAAGGGGTGAAACGTTTTCCCCCAGGCGACCTCGAACGACCGGGTAATATGCCAGGTAAGCTCGCCGCCCGGCTCGATTTAGGCGACCCGGTTATCGGGAGAGGGTAAGCCTCCGCTACGCGGAATTATCTACCCGCCTCTCCGGAAGTCACGGAACTCTCCAGGACTTATCCCTTCTACTTTTCCTGGGTAGAAGATTTCTGCCCTGCGCCTGAGTATGCCTCCCAGGCAGCCAGGACCTCCCGGTGATACGGCACCTGCTCCAGGTAAGAGTGGCGCATGCTTATGTCAGTGATCCTGGCAGCTTGTTCTTGCAAGGTGTGATACGCACTCTCCAGGAGATCGTTGGCACGCGGGTCATTGTTACATTCCAGCACCTGATAACTGGTCAAATAGACCCACAGCGGCTCCTCAGCACCTTCCAGCGTCCCGCCCTGATCCAGATAGGCAAGAATTGCTTGCACGTGTTGCCCCGCTAGCGTCTGGTCGCCGCTAGCCAGGGCAACTCTGGCCAGCCCAGCCTGCAGCTCTATCCCCAGGTTTTGCTGGTTCATTGAACGGCGGATCTCGTACCCCTCTCGATAAGCCCGACCCGCAGCTTCAAGTTGTTCCAATTCAAAATGGGCATGACCCAGATAAAGCAACGCCCAGGCTTCATTAGAGCGATCACCGATCTCCTGTGCCCCAGATAGGCCTTGCTCTGCATAGGCTAACGCCGCTGGAAGATCCCCTTGCCGCCTGGCATACGAGCTCAGGTTGATGCGTGACACAGCTTCGGATTGCCGGTCGCCGGTTTCGCGTGCCAGCTGCAGGCTCTGCTCGCAATAGGATCGTGCCGCGCGGTAATCTCCCAACGTGCCAACTACCCAGCCCAGGTTGCCCAGAGAGGCGCCCTCGCCGCTGCGGTCACCGATCTCTCGAGCCAGCCCCAGCGCTGCTTGGTAATAGTCTCGAGTCACACTGAATTCGGTCTGCGCTCCTGCTAGATTGCCCAGGTTGTTCAGCACCATCGCTTCGACGCGCAAATCACGAATCTCACGCGCCAGGACCAGGCTCTGCTCGAAATTCTGGCGAGCTACTACGAAATCGTGTTGCTCCATACCGATCAGGCCCAGCATATTGAGCGCCCGGCTCTGCCCCCTCAGGTTACCAACCTGGCGCGCTAGGTTCAAGGCTTGCTCCGCCTGGTGAATCGCTTCGCCGTATTTCCGCTGGCGCCACATGGAGTTCGACCAGATCAGGTGAGCCAGGACCGCCGCATCATGCGCGTCCGCGGGTTTTGCAGCGGCGGCAGCCATCTCAGCCGCGGTAGCTGCCTGAACATAATCGTCGATACTAAGCGCAAAATTTGCCCACCGAACCTCTACTTCTGCCTCCGCTGTGCCCAGGCCCATCACTTTCACTATTTTCTTCAAGGCTTCCAGGTCTGCGCGCTGCGCTTGTCGATCCCCCAGCAGGTCGTACACCTTCTCACGCTCCAGCAAAAGTGCGTAACGGGCTTCCAGTTCGCTCTCCGGTGTCAGGCGCAGTGCCCGGCTGTAATAATCGATCGCTTGGTTGTTCTGGTAGGCTTCTTGGGCGACCTTTCCAGCCAGCTCCAGGTAATGGCGCGCCTCATCCAGATGATTGGCCTGTTCGTAATGATAAGCCAGCTCACTATAATGGGTGCTCAGGTCGGCAGCGTACAGGCTCTCCAGCGCCTGGGCCGCCAGTGCGTGTAATGCCTGGCGCTGGGTATGCACCTGCATCCGGTAGGCTGCCTCCAGCATTAAGCCATGTTTGAACAGGTAACGCAATTCGCTCACTGCCATCCAGATGGCAGCCTGCTCCGCGCTGGTCACTTTTTGAGGTAACTCCGGATCGTCTTGCAGCATGCGTGACAGCAGTTGGATTTCAAACTCGCGACCCAGGATGGCGGCTGTCTGTACCACCTGCTTTACCTGCTGGGCCAGGCGGTCGAGACGCGCCACCAACAGGGCGTGTACATCTCTGGGCAAAGGTGATTGGCTGAAGCTCATCACACATCGCCAGCCATCTTGATCCTGCTCTAACAGCCTTTCCTCCTGAAGATAGTGGATGATTTGCTCAGTAAAAAAGGGGTTGCCTTCTGTGCGCTCAGCCAATAGTCGCACTAGCTCTGGGTTAGCTGGCCCACCAAGCTGTGCTTCCGCCAGCTGGGCAATATCCTCTTCCGCGATACTCCCCAGGTTTATTTCCTGGTAGGAGAAATCATCTCTCCATTTAAAATCAGGCTGCTCGCGCCGGGAGGTGACCAGGATGGCCAGCGGGTACGAGCGCTCAGGATCAGATGTCAGAGCGCGTTCCAGGCGCGGCAAGAACTCTTTGCTGTCCGCATCAAGCCATTGTGCGTCTTCCAGGAAGAGGATCACCGGTTGCTGCAAGCTCTCGGCCTTTAGCAAAACGGTCAGGGCGATCAGGGTGTTCTCGTAGCGCCCAGGCGGGTCGAGTTGCTCATTGAGCGAGTCTGGCCAACGTAATCCAATCAGCGCGCCCAGGAATGAACGGGTACGGTCAAGTTCATCAGCTAGGCGCGTATCCAGCTCCCTGGTAGCTTCAATTAATCCGTCCAGTTTTTGGTTGAAACTCCGCTTGTTGCGTGCCTCAACCAGCAGTTCTGATTGTCCAAAATACTGTTGCAGCCAGTAGCGGAAGGGGTTTAACGACTCGCGCAGGATTTCATCCGTCTGGCAAAGCACCCAGGCTGCTTCTTTGTCTTTGAAAAGCGAGGCAGCCTGGAATTCGTGTACCAGCCGGCTCTTGCCGATCCCCGGCTCTCCCAGAACAACCAGCGCACCGGCGTACTCCCCCCGCCACAAGGGTGTCACGAAGTTCGCCAGCTGGTTCAGTTCCCTCCGCCGACCTACCATCTGGCCCGAGTAAATCGTCTCGGCCTTTTCTTTCCTTTCAAACAGGATGTAGACCCGCTGTTTCTCACTGAAGCCTTTAAAGGCCACTTCGGCTTCGTAATCAATCTCATACCGTGCTTGCGCTCGCCCGGCTACTTGCTCATCGACCCATATTTCACCGCGTGAGGCGTTGGTCATAAAACGCGCCGCCAGATTAACGCCGCGCCCATGGCAGGTGTAATCGTCTCGCAGCGATGAACCCGTGAACCCAGCGTGAGCCATGCGGTAAGTCACCCCGGCATGGATTGGCAGGCTGGTGCGTGTCTGCAGGTCAAGGATGAAGTTCAGGGCGCGTTCGATATCGTTCTCGTAAGCCACCGGTGCACCCCAAAACAGCAGCAGGTTGGAGCCTTTATCGCCGAAATCCAGGCGACTCAACAGGCCACCATACTGGTCTTGAAGCGCAAACATGCTGTGCATGAAAATTTCTAGCTGCGCTTCGGTATGCACTGTGGGTAGATTAATGAATAAGTTGACGACCTGGCGAAACTCGCCGCTATATTCTTGAGTGAGGAGCGCTTTGGGGAAGAACCTGCTTTGAATTGCAAGGTCCGATTGAGGGAGAGCAACCTGTCTGGGGGGAGGCAGCTGGTCTACACCTCCGCTCAGGCGATAGTACTCTGACAGTGCTTCAAATGTGCTGCGTGTACTCACATGGGTGTAGAAGGCGGGATCCAGTATGATCTCACCCGCATTAGCCAGGTGCTCAGCTTCAGCGCAGCCATCAATGGCTTTACCCTGGAAGTAGTACACTGCTCGGCGGGCATCCTGGGAAGTCAGTATGCCCCAGGATACTGATCCCGAGTCCAGGCCCGCCTTGGCCGTGATTGTGAAGGTTCCATACACTGTAGGAAAGACATTGTTGCGCTTGAGGTACTCCTGGATTTGCCAGGCAGCCGCCAGCGCCTGCCAGCAGCTATCCATTTCCGTATCCCCATGCGGGAACAGCGCCGTAAAGGCATCTCCCGCCAGGCCGGTGACAAATCCACCCTGCTCGTACACAAAACGAATCGGTGCTTCAAGGACACTCCGCATGATGTCAGCCAATACTTCCGCTCCATGTGGCCCATGTTGCATAAGCGCTTCAGTCATGGCCGTGAAGCCAGAAATGTCGATGAACAGGCTGGCGGCTGAAAACTCACCCCGGTAAACCCCCCGTGCGAAGTTCTCCTGGATGAAATGTGGGATCAGATTATGTATGCTCAATAAATGTTATCCGCGTTTTCCGTATACATCCATGTTCTCTTCTCTCGCGATCAATAAGCGAGAAGACGCTCAGCACTAATATTTTACTTGATATGAGTGTGCGCGCTAGCCTTAGGTATCGGGGATCCACCTTAGTGTATAATCACCCGCAGCAATTCTTGCAGCGCTAGGCGAGAATATGTAAATCATAATAAGACCACCTCTGTATCTTACAACGATGTACCTTACTGCTTTTAGCAGAAACCCCTAAACATAATCTGGCTGTTTGATCAGGATCATGTCCACATCAAGCCTACCAACTGGTACGGTTACCTTCCTCTTCACCGACATACAGAGCAGCACGCAGCTCTGGCAGCAGTACCCCGCCGCCATGCCGGATGCGCTAAAGCGTCACCAC
>CP070639.1:1559460-1565793 GCA_020354045.1 Anaerolineales bacterium
GTGAGCGCCAACAATTGCGTGACCACCCCAAAAGTTTTTCTCTACATCTGCAATATGCATAGATCCGCCCTTACCTTTTGAAGAGCCGGTCACTTTGCCAAGCAGTTCAGCCATCACTTCTTTTGAAGAAATACCGCAGTTAATGGCCGCGCCATGGTCTCGGTAAGCTGTTATCACCCGGTCATGTGGCATCCTAGCAGAAATTAAACCCGTACTTACCGCTTCCTGACCAATGTAAAGATGTAGGAAACCTCCGATTTTGCCTTGCTGGTAAAGCCTGGCTGCTTCCTCTTCCACAAAACGAATTAAAACCATTTGATAATATAAATCGAAATGCTCATTCTTATCCATAATTAGAGCCTCATATTAACGATCAAAGATTATATTCACGCCCAGCAAAAAATTGGGCACGTGTAATGCAACACGCCCAAATGCACACCTACTATCGATTAAACCTCTCTCATTGGTCTGGGCTAGAGCGTTTATGTTTTACACAAAATAACACCGGAGCTTAACCCGGCGTTATTGATCTAACTTTCTAACGTGCAAAAAAATTATACCAGATTACTCGCATTAAGCCTTGAAAACCCACCCAAATTCAAAAGAGGTGTTTGAAATGAAATCAATTCATATATCTGTTTTTATGCGCTAGTACCCCACCCAATCTCCTCCGCAGCCTTGAAAATATCTGTAGCTGAGATTAAACCAATGAGTACCCCATCCTTGTCTGTGATAGGCATGTGATGGATTCCCAATTTTTGCATTTTAACAGAACATTCCTTCAAACTCCAATCAGGCTCACCTGTGATGACGGGTGCGGTCATAATTTCCCGAATCTGGGTTTCCGCTGGATTGCGGTCCTCAGCAATAATTTTATCCCTGATATCGGTTGAAGTCACAATTCCGTATGCGGGATTGTCTTCAGTCACATCCACGATTAGACTATGAATGTTTCTACGGCGCATAAGAGTCAATGCGTAGGAAACACTGCTGTCCGGATCAATAACCACTACTGGATGGCTCATCCAGTCTCTGACTTTGTTTTGCATATCTTTACCTCACAACGAGTGATGTATTGCTGGCTCCATTAGCTCAATATAAACTGGCATAAATCATATGTCAAGTTGAGAAACCAGAAAATCCCAAATTAATTGAGTTTGTGCTCGGGGTGTGTTTATGGGTACATACAGGAATGCTGATCCAAGCGCATCAATTCTAATCATGGAAAAAGTGTATACTCTATTCCGTAGGGAGATGTTGAATGGAAGAATCATTGCTTTATGTCACGCATATGCTAAATGGAATTTTGATGCTGGCGATCCCGATCGGTCTGGGCATCTATCTTACAAGACGTTTTCAATCCTCTTGGAGATTATGGTGGATTGGCGCAGCTACTTTTGTCCTCTCTCAGGTCGGTCATATCCCCTTTAATTTAGGTCTGAATCAACTCTTTAAGAATAATTTCATACCCACCCCACCCCTATCTTGGATTTTACCGTTTAATGCGCTCGTACTTGGTTTCAGTGCTGGCTTATGGGAAGAATTTTTTCGTTACTTCACGTATCGTTTTTGGGCAAAAGAGGCTCGCTCCTGGCAGACAGCCATTCTTCTGGGTGCTGGTCACGGTGGCATGGAAGCCATTCTCCTGGGTGTGCTTGTAATCATTGCCTATTTCCAGATGCTCGCCTTGCAGGGGGTCGACCCATCAAGCATTGCACCACCTGAACAGGTTGAGCAATTGCAAGCTATAATCTCCCAATATTGGAGCATTCCCTGGTATTCGTCATTGTTGGGAGCCATTGAGCGGATCTTCACCCTACCTGCTCATCTTACACTATCTGTATTGGTGTGGCAGGTTTTCCGCCGCGCTCAAATCCGCTGGGTGTGGCTGGCAGTCTGTTGGCACGCGATGATGAATGCTGTGATTTCGATTGTTGCTCAAAAATGGGGACCCCTCCAGGCAGAAGGAATCCTCGGTATTTTTGCCCTGATCAATATTGCCATCATTATTAGGTTGCACACACCAGAACCTGAGACATCAAATATTTTAACTCAGCCCCTTTCAAAAATTTCTATCGCTGATTCCAAACTTAAGGAAATCGAAGAGACCTCTGATCAACTTGATCAAACCCGGTACAATTAACTAACATGATAGTGACTGACAACCTGACAAAAAAATTTGGCGATAACCTGGCTGTAGACCGTTTAAGCCTGACGGTAGATGAAGGTGAAGTATTTGGCTTCCTCGGTCCAAACGGTGCCGGCAAAACCACCACCGTGCGGATGCTTACCAGCCTGATTGGACCAACCTTTGGCACAGCCATAGTAAATGGGTTTCAAATCGGCAAACAGGATTACGATATCCGCCGCACTGTAGGAATTCTCACTGAAACACCGGGCATGTACGATAATCTGAGCGCGGAATATAACTTGCAGATTTATGCCACCCTTTACGAGGTTCAAGATGTCAGTGGGCAGGTGGAAAAATATCTTCGCATGCTGGGCTTATGGGAACGGCGTAAAGATGAGGTAGGCAGTTTCTCAAAGGGGATGCGCCAAAAGCTGGCTATTGCGCGTGCGTTACTGCATGAACCGCGCATATTGTTTCTGGATGAACCCACTGCAGGTTTGGATCCAGAAGCTTCCCGCTTGGTACGTGACTTTATCTCAGAACTTCGCAAGCAAGGACGCACCATTTTCTTGTGCACCCACAATTTGGATGAGGCTGACCGCTTATGTGATCGAATTTGTGTATTTAAAACCCACTTGTTGGTAGTAGATTCTCCTGCAAATCTTCGTGCACAGCTCTTTGGTCGCAAAGTGGTTTTCCACCTGAGGGAAGCTAACGATTTTCTCGCACTCACTATCCAGGCTTTGCCCTATATTCAGCAGGCCAGAGTCATTGACAACAAATTGGTCATTTCTTTGGACGATCCTGAACTATACAACCCGGAGATAATCCGCTTGCTGGTTCAAAATGGTGCCAATGTCCAGTTTGTCGGTGAGTTGCGTCACTCCCTCGAAGATGTCTATTTGCAACTGGTGAAGAACAAATGAAAAAAATAAAGGTGATCATCTTGAAAGAATGGGCCGAGGTTTTCAAGAATCGGCTGGTTCTTTCTACCGTTATCTTTATGCCCCTGTTATTCACCGCACTGCCGTTGATCATGATATTCACAACGCGCGATTCCGGTATGGAAGAGTTGTCCAGTGACATGCCAGCTCAGTTCTCACAGCTATGCTCCAGCAGTTTAACGGGTGGTGAGTGCTTCCAGGTATATATGGTTTCGCAATTTATGATACTTTTTATGCTGACTCCCTTGATTGTGCCGGTTAACATAGCTGCGTATTCTATCGTAGGTGAAAAGACAACCCGCAGCCTGGAACCGTTGCTAGCCACCCCTATCACAACCATTGAGCTTCTGGCTGGCAAAAACCTCGCAGCCGCCATACCTGCTGTGTTAGCTACCTGGATCAGTTTTTTTCTATTCATTGCTGGAGCCTGGATCCTAGTGCGTTCCCCGGGGGTAATTGCAGAATTGCTTGATCTCATGTGGTGGATTGCTGTACTTGTCGCTGGACCCTTGCTATCCATTCTCTCGGTAAATTTCAGCATCATGGTATCTTCGCGGGTTAACGATCCCAGGGTTGCTGAACAAGTATCTGTAATCGTAATTCTGCCGGTCTTAGGGTTGTTCTTTGGCCAAATTGCTGGATTATTCTTCCTTAACCGCTTAATCATCATTGCCTTTACTTTGCTCTTGTTTTTGCTCGACATTCTGATGGTTTATATAGCAGTGCGTTTATTCCAACGTGAAACCATCTTGACACGATGGAAATAACCTTATGCCTTCCAATGTTTTCTCTTTGCTAATCAGCTCAGTATGGTTTTTTACCAGCCTGTTTACGTTCAATCTTCAACAGGAGGGTGAGATAGTGCTCTCGCTGTCCCGGGACTTCGGTTACTCATCCGGTACAGGCAAGATTCAGGGCACATTCAGTATGAAAGTTAGCGGTCCTGTGTCACTAAGCCGGGTCATCTTCCTGGTAGATGGTATCCAAATTGGGGAAGATGCAGAAGTTCCTTTCAAATTCCAATTTAGGACGGAAAACTTTGAATTAGGCATCCACACTTTGCAAGCCATTGGCTTCACATCCGATGGGAAAGAGCTTCGCTCAAACGAGCAACGCCGGGAATTTGTATCAGCTGAGCAAGGTTGGAAAGCTGCTGGCAAGATTGTAATACCTTTGGTTGTGATAGTCATTGTAGCCATGCTACTATCTACGCTCTTACCAACTGTATTTGGTCGTGGTAAAAAAGGTACACATCCCCTCGGATCCCCACGAAATTACGGAGTGCTTGGTGGCGCGATTTGTCCGAAGTGTAGCCGCCCATTCAGCCTGCACATATATGGACTGAACCTGGGACTTGGGAAGCTGGATAGATGCCCACATTGTGGAAAGTGGAGCATCGTACGCCGGTCATCGATGCAAGCATTGAGCGAAGCAGAAGCACGAGAATTAGATATGGAGGCTCACGCTGTAACCACCACCATTACATCTGAAGAAGAACGATTGCGCAAGGATCTTGAAAACACCCGTTACGAGGATATTGTGGAATGAATCATTCAATACACCATTGCTATATCTATTTAACCCATTCAGTCTTCTCCCACGCTAATCGGGCGTTTTGAATCAGTTATCCATTCGCTCCAGGAACCTGCGTACAGACGCGCCTCACCCAAGCCGGCATGTGCCAGGGCGAGAAGGTTATGTGCAGCAGTGACACCTGATCCGCAGTAAAATACAGCTTGATCTGCTGGCATGTTTCCTAACAAGTTTTGAAAACGTTCGCGCAACTTTTCCACAGGTAAAAAAGACCCATCTAGATCGGCATTTTCAATATATGGCGCAGGTTTCGCCCCTGGAATATGACCTGCCACAGGATCGATTGTTTCGTTTTCACCACGAAAGCGGTCTAAAGCGCGTGAGTCAAAGATGACAAATTCTGAACCTTTTCTCCACTGATCGACATCATTGCTGGTTGCGAGTAATTCAGGGCGTATCCGAGGCACGAAAGTGCGTGGTTTTCGAGATTCCTTCCCACCTCGGCTCGGGCCTCCAACGCTGTTCCAGGCAGCCCAGCCCCCATCCAATATGGCTACAGTGGTGTGACCCAGCCAGCGCAATGACCACCACAACCTGGCAGCAATTCCACCGCTGGCGGGAGTCCAATCGTCGTAAGCAACCACCTGAACATGACGATCAATGCCCCATTTCGAGAATCTCTCTACAAGCTGCTCTACCGGTGGCAACGGATGGCGACCCGTTACACCTGATACGATTGGAGCACACAAATCCTCATCCAGATGAGCGTATACTGCTCCTTGTATATGACTATGTTGATAATCGCGCCAGCCACGCTCAGTGTTATCCAGTGAAAAACGGCAATCAATGATTGCCCACTTGGGATCATTAATATGCGGCAACAAGCTATCTATATCGATCAGCGTGTGATATTCCATGCCTTTCTCTCCAAGCATCTTACATTGTGGATCAAGTAAACTTGCTTCCAAAAGATATTTTTTAATTTGTGCTCTTACGGCCATTGTTATCCCTCTTGCCTCTCTTGTCAAGTGACATGCGCTTACCTGCAGGAATTCTTTATGGCTCATTCGCTATTGCATGTGTTTCAATTGGTTTTCTATCTTCCGTTTACGCAATTCACTCTACAGACTATTATTCATTTGTGTGCAATCATCATTTTTACCTTGTCATGGCATAATTAAATTTGATACCAATAAAACCACTTAAAGGAGGAAATATGCGCTTTGGCATTATGGCAATGCAGATAAATGCTTTAATCCCACCCAATCTTCCAGCTGAGCAGGTATTCTCCCACATTTCTCAATTCAACCATGCCAAACTGGTACGCGGTCTGGCGGGCAAGGGGTTTCATCTGATTGAACTTGGCGGAGACCTGTCTATCTTCTTACCTCACACCTTTCACACTGAGGCCTTGAAGGAGTTAGCAGACCTGAAGCATGAGAATAACCTGAGTTACACTGTTCATCTGCCACTCTGGTCGGTGGAGCCGTCCACCCCTCTCCCTCCAGTCCGGGAAGGCTCCATTCAAGCACTGGTGGAAATTATCCTGGCTACCCAAACCTTGGAACCAGAATGTTATGTATTACATGCCACAGGTGCACTGGCAGCAGAATTTTACCGCATGCGCGCACCAGATACTGCTAAGACACTGCTACTTCGTCAATTTCAAGCCAGTGCTCGGCAAAGCCTGGATGCCATTCTTCGGCGGACAGGTATCCATCCCCG
>CP070639.1:1565893-1572130 GCA_020354045.1 Anaerolineales bacterium
CTTGGAACCAGGAGCAATCCTGTCAAACCGTTGAAGAAGATCGTAATTGGCGTTATACTCCAAAGATCGAATATAATGATTCCTTATGGATGTTGAATGCCCACTGTGCTGGTAATTTATAACCCGGTTGCTGGTCGCGGCCGCACCCAACACCACTGGCCTGAAGTGGAGTTAGCCTTGCAGCAGGCCGGCGTTGACTTTGTAGCCGTACCTACCCGCGCTGCCCTGGATGCCACCAAAATGGCGGCGCGCGCGCCCGGCATGTACGCGGCTGTCATCGGTGTGGGCGGCGATGGCACCGTGCACGAGATTGTCAATGGCTTGGCGCACGCTTCCGGGGATGGTGAAACGCTGCCATTGGGGGTTATCCCGTTGGGCAATGGCGATGATTTTGCCAAGCTTATCCCGCCCCAGGCGCCGGTAGGCGGAAAGCCCTTCGACTGGCGGGTTGCGGTGGAAAAGATCGCTAGCATGCAAACCCGGGTTTTTGACCTGGGTTGCATTACCAATGGAACACAGGGTTCCCCGACGCACGAAACGCATTATTTTATGAATGGCATGGATATCGGCTTTGGCGCGCACGGTGTGCTCAACTTCACCACCATCCCCAGGTTTATCACCGGCTTCCCCGCTTACCTGGCGGCGGTGTTCAAAACCATGCTGCGTTACCCGCTCCTGCCTGTGCGGGTCCAAATGGACGATCAGCCAGCTATTGAACAGGTCACTGCGATGACCGCGGTCATGAACGGGCGCTGCTTTGGTAACGGTTTCTGGGTTACACCCACCGCCATGCCAGATGACGGGCTTTTTGATGTGATGGTGGCACAGGCTGTAGGTCGCCTGACCATCTTGCGCCTGGTACCCAAATTCACGCGCGGTACACATACTGGTGAGCGAGTCCTGCGCTTTTACCAGGCGCGCAAAGTGGTCATCGAGTCTGAAACTCCCCTGGTGGTGGAGGCAGATGGTGAACTTCCTTTTCGGGCAGCACACCGTCTGGAAATCGAGGTCCTGCCGCGCAAGCTGCAGGTTATTGTGTGAGGAGAGAAGCAAATGCTAACCAATGCAGATCAGACCACTACCCTGGTGCACTTGCTCGCTCTGGCTTCCCGTCTGGAAGGGGAGGGTCAGTACAACCTTGCCAAGTTGGCGCGCTCCGCGGTTGATTCCTTGCTGCGCCAGGCAAGCTTTCAGATCGAGATCCCCTCTCAGTCCGACAAATTGGTAGGAGAGGTGAATAAGGCAGCTGAGGCGCTCTCGGCTCTGGGGGTGGAGACCGGCTTGGTCGCTGCGCTGCAGAGTGGGGCGCATGCGCTGGCCGAGGGGCGCCTGCCCCTGATCCATGAGACCCCCGATCCGTTTGTGTGCCGTACCTGCGGTAGGCTCACCATCCAGGAACCACCGGCTAGGTGCCCCACCTGTGGCGCCAGGGCGGCAACCTTCCAAAAATTCCCGCCTGTCTATTGGCTGGAGGCTTATGAACCCTTCGCGGCGCTCACCCGGCTGCGCAGCACGCCCGATGAGGTGGGGGCTTTAATCTCTGGGCTGGAAGAAGCTGCCTTGAATACGCCCCCCGCGCCTGGCGAGTGGGCCATCCGTACCACGCTCTCGCACCTGCTGGATGCCCAGGGGGTGCTTGGCTTCCGCCTGGGCTTGCTGCTTGAGCAAGAAAATCCTGTCCTCGAATCCAAAGCGGTTTTCCAATGGGCGACGGACGAAAGCGAGCGCCCACCAACGACGCGCGAAGTTTTCGATACTTATCGACAATCCCGCCGGGAAACGCTGGCTTTGCTGGAAAGCCTCCCTCTAGCCGATTGGTGGCGAAAGGGCAGGCATCAGGAATTCGGAATTGTAACCCTCCGCCAGCAGGTGAGCTACTTTGCCGCCCACGAGCTCACCCACCTGCCGCAGATCGAGGCCCTCAGGTAAATTATATGCTGGCCTGGTGTGGTGCTGAAAACCGTAAACTGTTGGGCAAAGCTCTCCTGATTTTTCTGCTGCTTGCTTTAGCAGGCTGCCAGGTCTTCCGCCGCCCAGTGGCGGGCTCCGCGGGCATCGGTGACACGTACTACCCTGATCTGGGTAATGGCGGGTACGATGTAGAACACTACAAAATCGTGCTGTCGGTTGACCCGCAGCGCAACGAGATCAGCGGTATTGCCTCCCTGGAGGCGCAGGCCATCGATCGTTTGAGCTCCTTCAACCTGGAGTTGCAGGGTTTGACTATCGATGACGTCCAGGTTAACGGGCAGCCGGCGCGTTATTCTCGCCAGGGTTCGGAATTAATGATTACCCCATCCAGATCATTGGCAGCACTGCGCCCCTTTGTGGTGGAAATTGCTTATCATGGCAGCCCTGGACCCGGGCCATCCCGGGCGGGGGTCGGTCGCACTGGCTGGTTTGCCGCCCAAGATGGCACCATCAACGTGATCAGCGAACCGGATAATGCCTCTACCTGGTACCCGGTCAATGACCACCCGCGCGACAAAGCCAGCTACCGCTTCGAGATCACGGTTCCGGAACCCTGGATGGTAGCCGCCACTGGCAGCTTGCAGCAGGTGGTGGACCTGGGTGCGCAAAACCGCTATGTATGGGTGATGCAGGCGCCCATGGCAAGTTACCTGGCTTCGATCAATGTTGGCCAGTATACATACGAGGAGGAATTTGCCCCTGGGGGCATTCACATTCGCAATTACTTCCCGCCCGCGTATCCCGCTGAGCATAAAGAGAATTTCGGAGCCATGCCTGAAATGCTGGCGTATTTCAGCAATCTGTTTGGAGCCTATCCTTTCGATACTTATGGAGTTGTGATTACCGCAGACGGGCCATTTTGCCCCAGCGCTCTCGAAGGGCAAACGCTTTCCATTCACTGCCCAGATATGCTCATGGCGACCGAGTATGTGATCGCCCATGAGATCGCCCACCAGTGGTTTGGCGATAGCGTCAGCCTGGAAAACTGGGGTGATCTATGGCTGAAAGAGGGTCTGGCTTCGTATGCCGGCTGGTTGTGGGATCACCGGGATGAGGATCTGGATACTTTCACGAGCTTTGTGAATAAGCGCAAAAATGAATTCAACCTGGCTGCTCCCATCGCCCAACCGAACCCGGAGGCGATGTATGGCGCGGAGGTCTACATTGGCGGGGCGATTTTCTTCCATGCCCTGCGGCTGCAGGTTGGCGACACAGCCTTCTTCGCAGCCCTGCGTACGTATGCTGAGCGCTACCAGTACAGCAACGCCAGCGTGGACGAGTTTATCCAGGTGGTTGAATCCGCCAGCGGGCAGAGGCTGGCATCATTTTTCAACGCCTGGCTCACCGAAACCAAGCTGCCGCCATTGCCGGGAGAAGATTGAGCGGCTTGAACCATTAATTAATTGTTCTCTGGTGAAATCCTGCACCCACCTGAAGAAAAATTCAAGCTGCCACTGGTTTGGATATAACTGAGGAGATTATGAGCGACCGAAAAAAGAAATCTTCACTGCGAAAACGTAAGCGCCCGAGGGTCTTGGGTTGCCTTCTGATCATTTTACTGGTCCCTGTCATCTATTATGTGTTGTATGCCCTACTGTACGGGCCGCGGACAGCCTCTCCCCAGCTCATCGCCCACCGGGGTGGGCGCGCCACCACGCCGGAAAACACGTTGGCCGCCTTTCGCAATGCGATTGCCCTCGGGGCGGATTGGCTCGAATTTGACGTGCAGCGTACCTCGGATGGTGTGTTGGTCGTTATCCATGATCAGACCGTCGATCGCACTACCAATGGCACCGGCAGGGTGGTGGACCAGACTTATGAGCACCTGCTTTCCCTGGATGCTGGCCAGGGCGAAAAGATACCGGCTTTCAAGGAAGTCATCACCTTGGCCAAAGAGGCGGGCGTGGGTATCTTGCCTGAGATCAAGTCACCTGACCTGTATCCCGGTATTGACGCCCAGGTCCTGGCCGAGATTAAGGACGCGGATTATCTGGAGCATACTGGCATCCAGTCCTTTGACCATGACCTGCTGGAGGCCGTCCTGCGCCTCGAGCCGCAGGCGCGTGTCTGCCCGTTGTATGGCCTGTGGCAGCTCAACCTGAAAAATCCCCAAATCAATTCGGCGAAAACGCTCTGTCCTATGGGGGAGATGGTGGTTTTGAACCCCTGGATGATTCGCCAGGCTCACCAGCAGGGGCGGCAGGTGTACGTCTGGTTTGGCGTGATTGAGCGTCCGCTCGTGATGCGCCTCACACTGGCGCTGGGTGCGGATGGACTGATGGTTGATGATCCCGCCACTTTGGCGGGCCTTCTTGGGCGCTAGATCAATCCAACTTCTTTGCATTTAGTTTAGCAAGGCCAGGGCAGCGTGGATGTCCTCTGCGATCATTCTGCGCTTGCTCTTCTCGATCCCAAAGCTGGGTCCTACTTGCAGGTAGCAGGGGAAGACGCGCCGCTCACGGAAGTGGTATGCCTGTCCGCGTAGTTTATACGTTGATCCTGCCGGGATGACGCGCGGCTCACCAGCTCGCTTGGCGATATAGTTAAGGGCTTTGATAGCCACATCACCCATCAACAAGTAAGCCTGTACATTGGGGAACAGATTCAGCTCTTTCTCGAGGAGCAAAGAACATTCCTTTATCGAGGCGCTTTGGATGCCGTAGCCAGTCTTGGCGCATTTCACTGCCGTGGTGAGATAAACGCCCAGGTCCAGGATATCCTGGAAGGAATTTACCCTGGCACCAGCTTCCTGAAATGCTTGCAGGGTGGTAGTCTGGAATGAAGGCTCACCATACGCATAGTAATAATCGTCTGGATTTTCTGGCGTGGCTTCCGAGATCAGGACCAGTCTTACTTTTTCAGGTTGCAGGTCAATATCAGGTACCAGATAGCCAGTATGGCGTACATCCTGGCAGGGAAAATCTTTGCAGCTCACAGTATCACAGACCTTCATCGCAATCTCCTTTCCTGTCATGCCTCTTTTCGTACGCTGTTAATTAGCTTCCTCAGCCTGCCTTTCCGGCAGGATAAATTTGAACCAGGCGATGGGCATCGAAATTAGGCAGGCTGCCACAGTGAGCCAGAAGGGCAGCTGCGGGTTGAAACGCTCCCAAAGTTGAGCCCCGATCCACGGGAATGGCAATGAGAGCAATCCCAATGAGGTGCCAAATAACCCAAAAGCCAGGCCGCGACGTTCTTCTGGCACAATTTTGGAGATGAGTGTATCGTAGGCGGGGACCAGGCTGCCGGTGCCATACCCGAAAATGAACATGGCAGCCATGAAAAGCGGGAAGCTTTGAGCTTGCAACAGCAGAAACAGCCCCACGCCTTCAAAGAAAAATCCAGTCACAATCACCTTGCGCTCGCTGGTCCGGTCTGTCAGCCAGCCTGCCACCAGGGATGCCAGGATCGAAGCCAGGCCCCAGCCAGAATTCAACCATCCGATCTGTTCCAGGTTGAGCTTTCCGATCTCGGAAAGGTAAATCGGGTAGAGCTGGTAAATCAGGTTGAAGGCGGTATCGCCAATAGCGTCTGTGATCCAAATCCAGGTCAGGATTCCGCCGGTAAGCAGCAGTCCAAGCATGGCGCCTACCTGGATCCTTAAGCCAGATAGGGTAGGTTTTTCCGCCTGCCTGGTGGGTGCAAAACGCTGGGCAGTCGCCATCCAGAAGCGCACACTGGTCGCGCCGAAGTACAGCACCAGCGCCACCAGCAGCATCAGCCGGAAGCTGAAACGATACGCCAGGAAGCCTGCCAAGCCAGGTCCGATGACTGCTACCACCATATAGATGCTCTTGGAAAGACCGAAGACTCTCCCCCGCTCGCTCTCTAAGGCTTGCTCAGCGATATAGGCGCTGAAGCTGGGTCCTACAAACGAGTTGGACACAAACTCGATGCACAACCCTAATAGCACCCATTGCCAGGAAGGAGAGACCAGGAAGAGCAGGTAGCCGAATACTGCAATGGAGCTGCCCAAGGCGATGGCACGCAGGCGACCGATAGTGTCCGATAACCAGCCGCCGAAGATCTGTAAAGCCATCGGCACCAGCGAGGCGATGGTGAAAACCAGGCCCACCTGGCCCACACTGGCGCCTAGTTCCAACAGGTACAGCGACAACAGGCTGTAAACCATCTGCCCAGCGATGTTTGCCATGATCATCGCCAGCAGGAACCAGCGCAGGTTCATGTTCAGGATAGCAAGCCAGCCTTTTTTCGCTTTGTTGGGCATGCTAATGGCCTATACTCTGTCCGGTTATCCAGCCCAAA
>CP070639.1:1572230-1578460 GCA_020354045.1 Anaerolineales bacterium
CTTGGTGAAAAAGTTCGATCAGCCACTTAAAAACCCACACCCCGGCACCACTGGCAAGCCCTACGATGATCGCCGCACCACCCATGATAATTGACTCGGACGGTTGCCAACGGTCGAGCCAGCGTGATATCTCAGATCGTGTTCGCATGGTTCAATTTTTTCCTGTTTAGAATAGCACCGTCCAGGGTAATTTTGGTAAGGATTGTACATGGGCAGTCTTTCAAGCCCTGATTTGAATTTTGCGTACAGCCTGGACAAATTAAAAGTTTGCCAGAAAAGCAAACAAAAAACATTGTACCACCCATGAGTGTGTAGTTTTTACTCCCCAAAACTATAAGTAAGCAGGTAAGTCTCAAAAGGTGCCACCGCCCTGTCTACCCCAGCCCCTGAGCGGATGCCCCCCAAAGCTGCTACCCTGACACGCAGTTTCTGGGCGCTGCTATAGCCCGGATAGAAACCCAACCCAGAGACCTGGATCGCTTGTGCATCCTGGCTCATCACTGGCACCATCAAGGAAACCTGCCAGGAAGCCAGGATGGTTGCCAGCCGCACCTGAAAACCGGCCGTCTGGAGGCCTTTTCCATGTGCACGATAAGGCTGCACATCACCACGCGCGCCGGCAGTTAATCTAGTACTCCGCATGCCTTCTATGAAATTTCTGGGGCTTCACAATTGCAGCAGGTGAAACTCGAAAAACAGGTCTTAGCCTGCAATTAGCGCATCCTTGTCAGCGCGAGAAAAATAGAGACGGAAGGCAGCTGTCTCCTGCAGTAAGTTGTGCAATTGGACAGTAACCTGGTTGCGATCACCTAACGGCTGGTTTGTGCCTTCCTCCAGCCATAACTCACCGCCACTTTGCTGGGTTACTTGAAGATGCCCATGAGCCTCCAGCCAGGTCAGGCCCAACAGCACGACAGCCTCGCTCTGGGCTGTCTCAGCAGCCAGTGCGGCGAGCTGTACTCTGCCTCCCTTGACGTGCAGGGTGTGCTTCACCAGGCCAGTCAGGCGTTTCAAAAATGGCTCAGCCTGGTCCATGCCTGGATCGATATTAAACACATACACTGTCTGCGGCCTGACCTTGCCCAAAGCAGCCTGCAAATCGGGGTAACTGGGTGGAATAGTCCAGATCACCATATTTGCTGCTGGTACCAGCTTATTGCGATCTCGTGTAACCAGACCTGTGGGTCTCTGGCTCTCTGCCCAAACCTGCAATTGCTCATCAGCTAGCAGGCGCTGTAACACAGCCAGCGGATACGCCTGATCCCGGTAGTCAATTACCCTGAGTGGCGGGCGGTCCGGAACGAGCTCTTCAGCCACGCGTTGGTCCGGTCGGGCTTGCACCCATTCCACTTGAATATCTCTTTGGCCGCGGAAGGTGCTGGCCCGCGCCATGTACGCCAGGTCGAAGCGTCCCTCCGGCAATGGCTCCAAAGCCAGCCATTCAGCACCCTGCCACCAGATCACTCTTTGGGAGTCACCCGCTTCATCTTCCACCGTGAGCAGCACGTGCTCGCCGCTCCGACCAACCCTGGAGTGGTTGACCAGCCGCAAGCCTGAACTCACAAGCACCAATGGCGGGTTGCCAGGACCAAAAGGCGCCAGGCGTTCGAGGTCTGCCACCAGGTCCAGGTTCAAATCAGACAAGGGCAGGTAGCCATCCACGGTTAACGGTATTTCCGTTGGCACTTCAACCTGCTGTGCGAGGGCCGCGGCAGACACCCCACGGCGAAACTCGTGGATGCGCTCCGGCTCAATTGCCAGGCCAGCCGCCATGGGATGCCCCCCAAAGTTGCTCAGAATTTCACGCTGGGAGGCGATCGCTGTGGTGATATTAACCCCTGCGACAGAACGTGCCGAGCCGCGCGCCAATTCTCCTTCTGGAGCCGCCAGCAGGATAGCTGGTTTCCCGTAGCGCTCCACCAGGCGGCTGGCAACGATGCCGATCACACCCGCTGGCCAGGCTTTATGAGCCAGTACCAGCACCGCCTCTTTTAATAGCTCTGGGTCTTGCTCAAGCTGCGCTACAGCCGCCCGGTAAACCTGCTCTGTCATCAGCTTACGCTTGGCATTCATGCCCTCTAGCTGCAAAGCCATAATACGCGCATATCCAGGTTCGCTTGTCAGCAAAAATTCAACCACCGGATTGGCATCGCCCAATCGCCCAAGCGCGTTCAAGCGGGGTGCCAGGATATAGCCGATGTGCTCCTCAGTCAACCAGGCAGGATTCAGCTCAGCAAACTCCAGCATGACTTGTATGCCCAAACGATCCGGTTTACGTAGCTTTTCCAGGCCGCGCTGCAGCAAATAGCGTGTTTCACCCTGTAAATACGCCAGGTCAGCTACGATCCCCAGCGCAACCAGGTCCAGATGGCGTTCGCCATCAGGCTCCCTGTCGAAGCGCCTGTACATCGCCTGAGCCAGTTTAAAAGCCACACCAACACCTGGCAAACTATCCATCGAGTGACCTTCGCGTAGAAGCCTGGGATTCACTACAGAAAGGGCAGGAGGCAGCTGTTGCGGTAAGCTGTGGTGGTCGGTGATAATCACGTCTACTGCCCGTTGACGGGCATAGTCCACTCCCTCGTGAGCAGCGATACCAGTATCACAGGTTAACAAGAGCTGGGTCCCCTGGTCGATTACCTGCTCTAGCATGGGTAGGTTGACCCCATGTGATTCGCTCGCCCTGACCGGTATGTGGTAGATTGGGTCAGCGCCCAGGTCGCGCAACATCGAGACCAGCAACGTGGTAGCGGTCTGGCCATCCACATCAAAATCTCCCCACACGCAAACCAGCTCACCCCGACGGATCGCGAATTCCAACCGGTCTACAGCGACCTCCATACCGGGCAGTTCACTTGGTTCGCCAGGTTTGTAATCTTGTGGGTCTAAAAATGCCCTGACCGCTGAAAGCTCGCGCAGGCCGCGCTGGGCCAGGGTTTGGGCGACCAATGGGTGTCCACCCACAGCGTTGGCCAATTCTGGCGGTACATCTACGCTTTCAGGCTCGATCCAGGCTCTCATAGATTCAAAATTCTATCTCGGCAATTTGTTCGAAATCGAATACCAGATCCAAGCCCTGTCCTGCTTCCAGGTCTTCTTCAATCGCTTCCAGTTCACCAGCCCCAACACCACGCTCACACAGGGAACGGTAAACACAATATAAACAACGCTGCACATCGCTGGTTAACGGAAACTCACCTTCCCCAAGTCCCTGGATCGTGGTAAGCAATTCTGTCAAAAAAGCCTCATCTTTCAAATATTGCTCATCACTGTAATCAAATAGTTCAGGCTGCTCGGTGTGACCCGCATACCAGTAGGTCATGTGTACATTTTCGGGCAGGAAGGGTTTGCCCTGATTTAAGTGAGCACCCGCGCGCACCAACAGATAGGGATACACCCTGGTTTGCAAACGTTCGGCTAACCATGCTCGCCTGGGCTTGCGCCGGGAGGTCTTCCAATCATAAATGTAAGCCTGGTCCTGGTTTACCACCACCAGGTCATACTTACCTACCAAGCGAAAATCATTTAACGGCGCGGATAAGCTAAATTCCGGATAGCGTGTTTTGCCATCTAGCACTGCAGCAAAAGACAAGAAAGCGCTCCACCATGCCGCCACTTCGTCGTCTTGGAGCATGGCCGTTAATTTTCCACTTGGCACACCGAGGAGATACTGGTGGACCAGTAAGTGGAAGCGCTCACCCTGCTGCAAATGCTGCTCGCTCTCCAGAGCAGGTTCGCTTTCCAGTGCTGGCCAGGACAACCGGCGGAGGTAACGCAGCTCGAAGCGACGCTTGCAGTCGCTGAAGTCTTGCAGGCTTCCCTGGCTGAATTGAAAGTTCTCCGGCAACATGGTTACGATACCTCCTGTAGTCTATGCATCCACACCGAGGTCTCTGTTCCTAAGGTGGGTGTGCCACCAAGACTCCAGTGCAACCAGAGGCATAGCTGCCTGCAATTCTTCTATGCGCCCGGTATTCCAGGTGATGACCAGCTCACGCTTCGCCCTGGTGATACCTACATAGAGCAGGCGCAAGCGCTCACGGGCATAATCCAGGCGCGCCTGGGCACTGGCCTCCCCCTCCCTGTACCAATCATATTCCCCACCACTGAGCAAGGCATTCAGCTGGGCCAGCGTTTCAGCTTCCAGATTGAGCTTATCACGCAAGAACCATTTCTCAGCAATATACTTATCATAAATCATGCCGGAGGGAAAGTCGTAGTTATTTACTGACATCAAGTACACCCGGTCCCACTCCAGTCCTTTGGCCTTGTGCATGGTAGCCACCACCACCCGTCCCTTGTAAGCCTCGGGATTGAACCCGATATCCTCCTCGCTAAAACCCAGAAAACGGCGTTCATTACGGGCGATAACTGCCAGTTCACCGGTCAATTCAGGCAGGCGCCAGTCTGGATGTGCTTCACCTGCCTGGCGCAGCAATACTGCCAGTTTGTGAGCCAGGGCCAGCTCGCCGGGTTGGTCAAACAGGTCCTGAGCCAGACCAAGTAACACCTGGTCGACTGGCAGCAATACAGCTCCTTGCCAGCGGCGTACCAGCTGGCGAAATTGAGCTAACTCTTCAAGCAAGAGCGGTTCTTCGCCCGCCATTTCCAGCTCATCCAACCAATCCTGTCCAGGACGTGGCCAGAGGTAATTTTCCACCCGTCCACTCTTTCGGATCAGCTCAGCGATACGTTTACGGCGCTTCTCTTTGAGCTCATCCTCGCTTGCCTCACGCCGCCAGACCCGGTAAACAGTTGCCAGCTTGGTTGGGGAGCCTGGATCAGAGAGATAGCTCAGCAGGTTGCCCAGAGCCCCAGCCGTCTTACGCGTCGCACTGGTGCTTCTGAGCAAGCTATCCACAAACTCGATCCCACGCCTGCGCAGCTCCTCCACCAGTGCGTCACCACGAACGTTGCGCGGTACCAGCACTGCAACGGTGTTTCCTTGGTGGTCGGGCAGCCAGCGCTGCAGTGAATCAGCCACTGCCCTGATCTCTTCTGAGGCAGAAAACCCGTGCAGCTCCAGATGCACTAGGCTGGGATCATCTGGTGGGTTTGGCTGCGGATCACCTTCTGGCGTGGGCTCAATTAAGGGATGCGCTTGCAGCGCGTCCCGGACTTCCTGAACGGGATGTTCCCCTTGTGTCCACTTCACCAGTTGATTTGCCAGGCCTATGATGCTCAAGGTAGAACGCCCTGAGTTAGGTAGCTCGCCGGTGAGCACACCGGGTCGTTCGATAAAGGCACGCAAATATTTAGGATTGGCGGTTGTGAAGGTTTCAAAGATAGCCTGGTTGGGGTCACCAACCCGCACCCAGTTGCCATCCTGGCCCGCCAGTATCCCCAGAATCTCTTCTTGCAAGCGGCTGCTATCTTGGGCTTCATCTTCAAGGATATAGGGCCATCGGTAGCGCAGACGCATCAATAAAGTTTCATCCTGCTTCAGCACTTCAAGCGCCAGTCGGATCAGGTCATCGAAATCCACCGCCCCGCGGTAGACCAGGGCTCGCTGGTATTCCTGGAAAATCTCCCATCCCATCTCTGCCAGAGGCAGTGGTAAGGACAGGCTATCCAGCTGCTGGCGCAATCGTTCGGGGGTCAGACGCAGATCCTTGGCAGAGCGAATAAAGCTCAAAGCCACCTCGCTCACCAGCCTGGGTAGTTGCTCGCGTACCACCCAGTCGCGGCGGCTCTCCTCCAGGTCTGGGTCCAGGTAATCATCTAACTCATAGGGGTGGCTGCTCAGCCAGACTTGAGCAGCCTGCTCGCGGATGTTATTCGCCTCGCGTTCATCCACGATCTGAAAGCTGTCCGACAATCCTGCCAGATCGGGGCGCTCGCGCACGATATCATGTGCCAGCCCATGCAGCGTGCGCACCCGATAACCCAGGTGGGGAAGCAGACCAAGCTGGCGCACAAAGCCACTGACCCGTTGGTAAAAATTATCCACAGCCGAGTTAACCAGGGTCACCACCAGCACCTCCTGGTCATCTGCCAGGACACCATTGGCAATCAAGTCAGCAGCCAGGCGCGAGAGTGTCCAGGTTTTGCCACTACCTGGCACAGCTGAAACACCCATCCTGCCGCCTCTATACGCCAGCACTTCTTGCTGCTTGGGTCGAGGGATAAAGGCGGGCATATCATTCATAGCAGGACCTACATCTCCCTGATGCCAGGTGATAATCTATTCAACCGGGGCTGATGGCTGGTGTTCATCATCAACCATTCAT
>CP070639.1:1578560-1584725 GCA_020354045.1 Anaerolineales bacterium
CATATTTCATATCGGGCATATAAATATCAATCACGCCGTCCAGCAAAGCCAACATTTCTAAAGAGTCATAACCTCCCGTGTTATACACCAGAGGTAGGTGCAGGCCAGCTTCTGCCGCGATCAACACTGCCATCATGATTTGCGGCACAACATGTGAGGGTGACACGAAGTTAATATTGTGGCATCCGTAGGACTGCAGCTCTAGCATGATGGTTGCCAACGCTTCTGGCTCAATTTCCTCCCCACCGGTACTCTGGCTGATATCATGATTCTGGCAGTACTGGCAACTTAAATTGCAGCTTGTGAAAAAGATCGTCCCTGAGCCGCGCCAGCCGCGCAACGGGTCTTCCTCGCCCATATGGGCACCATAGCTGCTGATTTTAGCCAGCTCACCCGTCCGGCATACGCCCATCTTTCCAGCTCGTCGATCCACGGGGCATTTCCAGGCGCACACATCACAGATTGATAGATGCTTATACGCCTTGATCACTCGCTCCTTGAGCTCCCCACTTTCAAGCAATTCCAGATAGGCGGGTTGGAATGACTCCATCTGCCCACTCCTTCTAATTCACAGCACCATCCCGAACAACTGGTTGCTATCATCTTACCCTTAGATGATAAAAAGATCAACATACAGATGAGCTAAAACATCTAATCACCATTCGTTTTTTCTTGAATAATCAACTGCATCAATATTATTGGCATTTTCAGATTCCTCAAGATATTTTTTTGAAAGAATCATACTGATTATGTAACAAACCATGCTAATTGCCGTTATATCTTAAAGAGTCAAAGAACTATGCCAAAACGAGTGGGAGGGCAGGTCATAAAGCCTCAACGCCTGGTTTTAATTCTGGCGTTGATTAGCATTCTCTTGACGACTACAGCCTGCAGCGAGGGGTTGCCAGAAATTGTCGCCGCTCAGCCCGTCATAGACCCGTTTTTCAAAACTTTCTACGATATGTTAGGAGGCGAGAGCGTCCTTGGGCCCTCGATCTCCTATTTGTTTATGTATGGAGAGCGTAGCTACCAGTACACACTGGGGGCTTTGTTGGGCCACGACCCAAACGCCCCTGCCAACCAGCGCTTCTTTTTACTTCCTATTGGCCTTGATTTAGGCTTGAGCGAACCGGCTATTCCTCCGCCAAGCCAACCTGAAGGATATTACCTGGGTGGTCATCTGGTCTTTGATGAATTTGTGCCCCTATATGAGAAATTGCTTGGGAAAGCGGTGGTAGGTTTGCCTATCACAGAAGTGCATTACAATCCGCAGAAAAAACGCTTCGAACAACATTTCGAGAATTTGGGGTTTTACCGACTTCAAGACGAGCCACCAGGTAGCGCCCACCTGCTTGCCTATGGAGCGAAAAAATGCGGAGATATGTGCCCCTCCCAGGTCTCATCCGAAGCACAGGTCACCATTCCCGCCAGGGTAAGCCCGATGTTTAGCCCAATCATTGCTCGCTTGGGTTCAGATTTTACGGGTTGGCCGCTTAAGGAGGCTTATACAACCCCGGATGGATTTAATGAGCAGGTCTTTGGCAATATCGTCCTGATCGCTGACCCTGGCAACCAGGGACGAGTCACCTTACGCCCGGTTACCGTCCGGTTGGGGCTCTCTCCAGACACATTTGAAACCCCCTCTACAGATCCAGACTTCGAGTTCCATCGCATTCAGGGAGACCTCGGTTTCAACATCCCCCGGGCATTTATGGATTATCTCGCCTATCACGGCAGCATCGACGCGGCTGGACCCCCAATCAGCCGTTATACACAGCATAGAGAAAAAGTCTTCCGCCAGTGTTTCTTGAATTTGTGTTTGGAACAACACCTGCGGGATAATTACCCACCTCTAATCCACCCCGCTCCTCTTGGATATACGTATCAAGATCAGGAGGTCCAGGCTGTCCTGCCCGCTGCCAGCCAGGTAGAGCTGCTCCCAACCCAACCTGATCCTCAGCCAGCTGCGCCATCCGATGCGACTCAACCGGTATCTGAGAGTACAGCCAATGCACAAAATGAAATTCTATTGCAAGTCTGGGAGCGATATCCCATGGTTGCCCCCGGGCAGCGCCAGGAAATTGAAATCAGAATTCTCCAGGGAAACCTACCTGTGAGTCAGGTCGAGCCAGACCTGATCGTTGAATTGCCAGATGGATTAAAGAAGAATTATTACATGCCTCCCACTGGACAGGATGGGCAAAGCCTGTTCCAGCTGGAGGCCATTAACGCTCTCAATGGCACCCTGATATCCTACCAGGTTTGTATTTATTATCCACTTGGGGAAACAAATTGTGTCAGCGATGGCTTCCTGGTTGGGGTCAGCCCCTGACACAGGCTTCTAAGTTCCACTAATCGCTAAAAAGCAAATAAGAAAATCAGGTCATTGACATTGGTCAATATTGGACCAGTGATCAATAAATCCTCCAGTTTTTGGAAAAAGTGGTAGGCATCATTCCTGTCCAGAAAGTCCTGTGGGTCCAGACCGGCTTCTATTGCCCTCTGCCAGGTCTCTCCTGTTACTATAGCACCCGCAGCCTCGGTAAGTCCATCACCACCATCTGTCGCTAGAGTCAGCATGGCAATATCCTCCAAACCTGCCAGCTCATGCACCGCTCCCAGCGCCAGCTCTTGATTGCGCCCGCCAAATCCATCTCCGCGAATGGTCACGGTTGTTTCACCGCCCACAACCAGGCAGGCAGGTCTCTCCAGGGGTTGTCCACTGTCTGCGACCTGCCGCATTATCGCTGCCAGCAGCTCACCCGCCTGGCGCGCTTCGCCTTGCAGGTAGGTAGTCAAAAGCATACTATGGAAGCCTTCCTGGCAGGCCTGGTCAATTGCCGCCTCGGCAGCCTGCCAGTTGCTCCCAATCAATACATTGTGTACTTTCGTGAATAGGCTGTTGTTTGGCTTGGGAGTTTCCGGCAATTCGCCCGCCACACCACGCTGGAGATGCCTGACAATAGGTGGTGGAGTTCTTCCCATCAGTTTATAACGAGCCAATACTTGTAGTGCTGCTCGATATGTGCTCGCATCACCCACCGTAGGTCCCGAGGCGATGACTTCCAGCGGGTTGCCCACTACGTCAGAAAGGATTAAGCTCAGGATTGTTGCAGGCGCTGCCCGTTGAGCCAGCTGGCCACCTTTAATCAGGTCGAGGTGCTTGCGCAGCGTATTGATCTCTTGGATGGAAGCTCCGCTCTTGAGCAGGTCGGTAGTCATTTTTTGCAAATCATCAAGCTTTACCCCATCTGCGGGAGCAGTGAGAAGTGCCGAGCCACCACCTGACATCAAGACCAACACCAGGTCGTCTGCCTGGGTACCCTCAAGCAACTTGATGATTCGCTGGGTACCTGAAACACCGCGGATATCTGGCAGGGGATGTCCCGCCTCCAGGATTTCCAGGCCTGGGACAGGTTTGCCACCATAACCTTCTTTGACGATCACAATCCCGCTCTTTATATGGTCTCCCAACAACTTGGAGGCTGCCATCGCCATGGGCATACCTGCTTTACCTGCTCCCACTAAAAATATTCGTTTGTAATCCTTTAAGTGGTATTCCCTGCCATCCACACGCAACACGTCACCTGAGCGCTGGATATGCTGGCTGATCGCTTCCGCTGGTTCAACTCGTGCGAGCGCAGCACCCAGGATGCGCAAGACTGGCAGCCTCCAGGAGGCCTGTCGCAAGGTATAAGAGTCTAACCCTGATAGATCCATCTAATCGCTAGGCAACAGGAAGGATGACATCTGGCGATTCGTTTTTCGGACTGTTTACCTGCCTTGAGACCGGGTAGGCCATCATTTCTTGTGCTGGATAGGGACTCAGCCATTTATCCAACTCTGCAGGGTGTTGTTCGCCTGGCTCAAGCCAGGCATCGTACGCCTGTGATGGCAGTATGACCGGCATCCGGTTGTGTATGCGTTCCACCAGGGCATTGGGCTGGGTCGTGATAATGGTGCAGGAGAGGATAACTGAGCCATCTGGCGCGTTCCATTGATCCCATAATCCCGCAAATGCAAATGGCTCTCCTGATTCCAGCCGGATATACATGGGTGTTTTTGGCTGACCCTTACCCTCCTGGCGCCATTCGTAAAAGCCATCTGCCAGTACCAGGCAGCGACGCCGTTTATAGGAAGTCCGGAAAGAAGGTTTCTCAGCCAGGGTTTCTGAGCGGGCATTGATCATGCGGTTCCCTATGCTGGGGTCTTTAGCCCAGGAGGGAATCAAGCCCCACACAAAGAAATCCAGCCTGTTCTTCCCATCATTCGGCACCACAGCCACTGGTTGAGAGGGTGCTATGTTGTAGCGCGGCTGCAGCTCAGACGGGACATTCAACCAGGGGAATGTGCCCTGGATTGCATTCACATCTGCGGTTAAAGTAAATCGCCCGCACATACGCTACCTCCTGCCCACCTTCATTATTAGAAAGCCACAAATTTTCACCGTTGAACCCAGATCGGAGATAAATTTTATGGATCTGTGTAATCCGTGGTTTCTCCATCTGATCCAGATCCTTTTCCTATGTGTGTCATTGTTTCTAGAACAATTGTACTACACTCGAGAATCTTAATCAAGCACCCCGCAAGCCAGGAGGAGGTATGTAACTTATTAGGATGTACCCATTTCTACTGTTCTCTTGCCTATAACATTCCCAGCCCTGCGTTATCGTGAAAACCAGCCTATGAGATCGCAAGCAAATATTCAATGGCAAATAGTAGTAAGAAATATGTAAAGAAGCCCCCCAATGCGCCACCAACAATTGAAACTGTAACCTTCCCTAGAATAGTTTTTGCCCCCAACATGTAAGCTAATCCTGTGGAGATAAGTGCTCCAGAGGCACCGCCCATAGGCCCCAGGATTACCAAAAAGAAGGTTTCTCCTCTTGCTCTCAACAAAATTGCACACAGCAATACCGCTATCACACCCGAAACCGCGCCAAATACGGCCAGGATAATCAAATTAAAGAACGATCTTAAGAACAAATTTAATTTCTGGTTGTTAGACATGGTCTACCCTCCCCCGAAACTTGTACATATACATTTTATACGAGATTCACACCCCCCGCAATTACTTTTCGCCTAATGGATTATGGCTGTTATTAGGATACACCGATCCCATATTAATACCCCACCAGATTTAAATCCTGTTCCACCTAAAATAAGGTATGATCAATCATTGATATGCCTGATCAGGATGCAACTCGTTGGAACGCCCGCTACCTGCAAGATGCCCGCTACGCCACCTTTACGGCAGCCCGGCCTTTTTTAGTTGAACACGCCGTTTATTTACCACACTCCGGTCTGGCGCTGGATGTTGCCATGGGTTTGGGAGGCAATGCCGGATTTCTGCTCGATTGCGGCTTGCAAGTCGTTGGCGTGGATATCTCCTGGGTAGCATTGCAACAGGCAAAGGCACGCCTGCCGCACTTGCAGGCTGTCCTGGCAGATCTAACAAATTTTTACTTACCAGAAGCGCGCTTTGACGTGATCTTGAATTTTTACTACCTGCAGCGAACCCTGTGGCCTCAATTTCAACGGGCTCTGCGCCCGTCAGGGCTGCTGGTGATTGAAACCCTGACCCGCGCCATGCTTGACAGCCATCCAGACTTTGATCCAGATTTTTTGCTCAAACCAGGTGAATTAAGGCAAGCTTTTTCAAACTGGCAGATTCTGGTGTATCACGAAGGTTGGGTTGGAAGAGACACAGACCACCCGCGTGCGGTCGCCAGTCTGGTTGCACGCCTGCCTTGATCTTACGGCGTGTACAGTAAATCCAGGTGGCGTTCCAGCATTTCTTCCTTCACGCCGCGCAATGGCATATTGGCAGCCATCCCATACACAGGTTCACCTGTCCCCAGGTCTATACTTGAGATATGTGCTTTGTCCTTTATACTCTGCCCCCGGTCTGGAAAGCGTGATTCCTACCAGGATAATACGCTGAATTTACAAGTTATCGTATCAGAATCTACACAATTCTTGAGACATGAGGCACTTCTCAGCTAAACATAACCCCTCTTAAGAGATTTTCGCTTAGTGGCTGGGGATTGTTATCTGGTCACAAGCGGGAGGAAGAGCTGGCGCGGTTGTACCATGACCGTAACAGGTATTCTCCTCGGGTTGCAATTCGCCGCGATCAGCTTCAGACTGCCCTGGTACATGCCC
>CP070639.1:1584825-1590928 GCA_020354045.1 Anaerolineales bacterium
TATGGAACACAACATATTGAAGAGCGCGTGGCAGCCGACCTGATCCACTCACTGCCAAAAATGATCTGGCACATGGACGAACCATCAGATCCTATCGCAGCCTGTATGTTTCAGGCCGCCCGGCTGGCTTCTCAGCATGTTAAAGTGGTCTTGGGTGGGGATGGTGGTGATGAGCTCTTCGCCGGATTTGACCGTTATGTAGGCAATCGCTACATTAATATATATAACCAGCTCCCCAGTATCCTGCGCAGCCGGTTGATTGGTCCCCTGCTTGACCAGTTGCCCGACAGTTTCACATATAAGAGCCTGACACAGAAACTGCGCTGGGTGCACCAGCTTTCCCTGCAGCCTTCGGAGGCGGAACAATACGCCGAAGCCACCTGTTTCTTTCGCTTCAGCCACCAGGACAAACACACCCTGTACAGCGACTGGTTGTGGAAAGATTTGGAGGGGATCAATGCTGCCAGTGCGATCACAGATCCTTATAACAACGCTGAGGCGGATACCGTGCTCGACCGGATGTTGTACACTGATTTTATGACCCGCCTGCCGGAGCACTCCTTGATGTTAACTGACCGCATGACCATGGCGCATGGCTTAGAAGCACGCTCGCCCTTTCTGGACCATGAACTGGTCGAATATCTGGCCAGGTTTCCAAGCCAGGTCAAAGTTCAGAACGGCAAGCCCAAATACCTGATGCGCAAACTCGCTAAGGAATATTTACCAGACACCATTGTCCAGCGCGACAAGCAGGGTTTCATGTTCCCGATCGCCTATTGGTTCCGCAACGATCTGTTCCCGTTCCTGCAGGAGGCTTTACTGAGTTCTTTCTTCGTGAAAGAAGGGCTGTTCAGAAAAGAGGCCATTCAGCATTTGCTCCAGGAACACCGCAGCAATCGCTTCGATCACCATGTGCGTTTATGGATGCTGCTTAATCTGGAAATGTGGCACCAGCTCTACATTGAAGGGGCTGGGCTGGAGACCGTTAACGAGAGACTGGGAGAACTATGCCTTCACCCATAGTGCATATAAGCGCTGGTTATGCGATTTACCGCATTTACAAACATAAACTACCTAAAAATAGGTACTTATTTTCGAGAATACCGCTTTATTTTTCGATAATTGCAATTCTCTCCTTACTACCCGACCTGGACGCGCTGTTTGGACTGATCTTCCGAGACATGGAACACTATCATAACAATCTAACGCACAGCCTTTTCTTCGGATTGCTGGTAGCCCTGGTCTTTTCGGGTCTTGCCCGCTGGATTTTTGGATCTAAGATTTGGATCTGGTTCATGGTTGCACTGCTATCTTATGAATTACATGTCATCCTGGATGTGTTCACCGGTGAACGGGGCGTGATGCTCTTGTGGCCTCTGGTTCAGCATCGCTTTTCCTCTCCAGTCAAGCTGTTTTACGGGTTACAGTGGGGATTAGGATTCTTTTCAATCTGGCACTTATGGACAATCTTTACAGAGTCTTTGTTTTTCTTAGTCGTTTTCTTCTTGTTAAATTTCTTTGACAAGAGAAGGTTATCGAAATCACCTGGAATTATAGAAGCACAAAAACCATATTGATATAACAACAGATATCGGAAATCAGGAGAAAATAAATGATTGTGCTAGGTCTCATTGACAGCAAACCATCCGCAGCTGCGATCTTGCAAGATAATCAAATTCTTGCCGCGCTGGCAGAAGAGCGATTGTGCCGCATGAAGATGGCAAGTGGTATGCCGCGCCAGGCGATCTGGCAGGTGATGTCTGATGCCGGAATCACTGCCAAAGATATTGATGCCGTAGCAGTCGCTCAACGGGTAAGCGTTTTCGAACCCGAGCCTATCCCCTGGAACGGCTGGTTTGAGGAAAATGCGGCTGCCAGCCCGCGCCGCTTTGAAAGCGTCAGCGCCAGCCTGGCCCCCATTGCTGGTTATATTCCATTCGCTCGCAAAGCCCATCATCAGATTAAAGACCTCATCTCCCGCAAGCGGTTGGAAAAAATACCAGAGCTCTTATATAAAGAGTATGGCATCACTGCCCCGGTGCGTTACTTTGACCATCATTACTGCCATGCCGCCACCGCGTACTACACCAGCAACTATGACAAATCCTTGGTGGTTACCCTCGACGGGGGAGGGGATGGTTTGTCAGGCAGCGTTTACCTGGGTGAGAACGGGCGCTTGAGCCGGCTCTCGGCAGTTGACAGCTTTAACTCGTTGGGGAATTTTTATTCCTACATCACCCACCTGTGTGGGTTTAAAGCAGAAAACCACGAGGGCAAGATCACCGGTCTCGCTGCGCTTGGTAAACCTATCTATATCGATATCTTGCGTCAATTCGTCAGCTACCAAAATCCTGGTCGGATACAGTATCGGGTGCCCATGTACCATCGCTCTGCTTTGCGCCAGATTGCCAAAAAGCTGCCAGAAAATTTTGACCGGGCCGACCTGGCTGCCAGTGTCCAGCTTCTCCTGGAGGAGATTGGGATTAATTTTATCCGCTATTGGCTGCAGCGCACCGGGATCAGGAATATTGCAGTAGCAGGTGGTGTTTTCTCCAACGTAAAATTCAACCAGCGCGTTCACGAGCTGAAAGAAGTCGATCAATTCTTTGTGCATCCAGCCATGGATGACAGCGGGCTCTCGGTGGGCGGTGCACTGGCTGCACTGGCAGAAGTACCTGGAGCCAACCCCGCACGCTTGAGCCAGCGCTTGCAGAACGTGTATTTTGGACCTGACTACAGCGATGGGGAGATTAAGAAAGCCATCGATGCATTCGGTTTTGCAGCCACGCAAGAAACGGATATAACGCAGGTAATTGGTAAATTGCTGGCGGAGGGACAAGTCGTAGCCCGCTTCACGGGCAGGATGGAATATGGTCCCCGGGCGCTCGGTCACCGCTCTATCATGTACCAGACTACCGATCCATCGGTTAACGACTGGCTCAACGAGCATCTGCGGCGCACCGAGTTCATGCCATTTGCCCCGGCCACGCTGGTTGAATATGCCGATCAATGCTACGAAGGGTTAAATGGCGCCAGAGACGCAGCCCGCTTCATGACCATCACCTTTAACTGTTCCGCGAAAATGAGCGCCGAATCTCCCGGTGTGGTCCATGTAGATGGGACCGCTCGTCCCCAAATCGTCGATCCAGATACCGCGCCAGATTTCTATAAAATCTTAACCGTCTATCACGGGCTCACAGGAATCCCTTCACTGATTAATACTAGCTTCAACATGCATGGAGAGCCAATCGTGTGCTCACCGGAGGATGCCCTGCGCTCCTTCAGCCAGGGCAAGCTGGCTTATCTGGCAATGGGGAACTGGCTGGTGAGCAATCCGGAGGCACATACCACCTCCGACAATGGCAGAATATCCGCATCTGGAAAAAAATAAAGGCTGGCCGTTTTGAAATCTGAGATTCATTACAGATGCGCATTGGAGTAATGCTGCGCTCCATCGACGAGAAAGGCGGGGTGGGAGTTTATACTCGCAATATCATCGCGGAGCTGCTCAAACTTGATCGCAATAACGAATACTTGCTGTTGTACCGCAATCCAGCCAATATCGGCCTGTTCTCATCCTACAATCACGTGACCGAGTGCCTGGTGAGAGGCACCAACAAAGCCATCTGGGACCAGGTCGCGATTCCGTATACCTGCTGGAAGAACAAGATCGACCTCATTTTCCATCCAAAATTCACCGTCCCACTGATGGCAACCTGTAAAACAGTCATGGTGGTTCACGGCGCTGACTGGTTGATCCCCGAACAAGCCCAGTACTATTCAACTTGGGATGTCCGCTATATGCGGGTCATGCTGCCTCTTTATTTTAAAAAGGCTTCCGCCGTGATCTCGGTCTCCCAAGAAACGACCGACAACTTCAACCGGTTGCTGCGACTTCCCCCAGGCAAAATTAAAACCGTTTATTTTGCCCCCGGCAGGCATTTCCAGCGCATAACACAGCAAGAAATACTGGATGATGTGCGCCACCGGTATGGCTTGCCTGATCGATTCATCCTGACCCTGACCAAGCGCAAGGGCGATACCCGCAAAAATTTTGGGCAAATACTCAAGGCTTATGCTGAGTATCATGGTCGCACCCCTGGGCCTCACAAGCTCGTCGTGGGCGGCAAAGATTGCCACTTGTTCAGGGAAGATTACGCTATTCCTGCAGACGGCTATGGCGGTGACATCCATTTCCCAGGCTGGATTGACCAGGCAGACATGCCCGCGGTCTACAGCCTGGCCGACCTGTATTTATACCCATCCAATCTTGAAGCCTTTCCAATCCCTTTAACCGAGGCGATGGCGTGTGGAATCCCCATCCTGACCTCGAATGTAAACGGTTTAAGAGAGATCGCCGGGGAGGCAGCCTTATTTGTGGAGCCAACCAATACACACGAGATTTCAACAGGGATCGTCAGGATCCTCTCTGACCCGCAGCTGCATGCCAGCTTAGCGCGCCAGGGATTGGAAAGGTCATCTCGCTTTACCTGGGATGCCTGCACCAGGGATACGCTGGCCCTGCTCGAAAAAGTCGCCCTGCAGTGAATTCTGATGCCAATCGTTGACCCAAACCAAGCCTTTCAGGGCAGAATTTTGATCGTTGCGCCCCATATGGACGATGAAGCCCTGGCGTGTGGAGGGTTAATAGCCAGGCTGTCACAGAAAGAGCGCATTCACATTGTTTACGCGACAGATGGTATGCAATCGCCGAAGCCTGTACTTCCGATGCGATTTACAGACTCTTTCGATCTTGCACAGCTTAGGATGCAGGAAGCAATTGCAGCAATGGAGTTTTTAGGTATTACACCCTCCAATATTCGCTTCCTCGGACTGCCAGATGGTGAGCTTGCACATCATAAGCAAGCTCTAATATCTTTGCTCAAAGAAGAAATAAAACTTGTCAACCCTGAAAATATCCTGGTCCCCTTTCGTTACGATCGCCATCCTGATCACGTCGCCCTAAATCATGTAGCAACTGATTTATATCAGCACTGCAAGTTGAAATTCGCGCTCATTGAATATTTTGTGTATTATCGCTGGCGACTGCTGCCGGGTGGTGATGTCCGCAGATACGTACCCCCCAGCTCGATAATCCAAGTGGATATTACGAGTGTTTCCGAACGGAAACGCGCTGCGCTCGATTTTTTCAAAAGCCAGACCACCAAATACTTTGCCTGGCAAACGCGCCCGAATTTAACAACTCAAATACTTGATGAAGTGAGCCTGACTCCGGAATTATTTTTAAGATACGATCAAAATGTCCCTGGTGCTGCACTACTGACTCGTTATACTTCCTGGATTCGAATTGCTCACCAGTTAGAACCTTTTCTTAAGACCAGGAAGGATCAGATCGTTGCTCTCTTGAAAGGAGAGTTCTTACAGAATGGCACAAGATTGGAATAAAGGCCGTCAACCAATACGAGTGATCCTGTTTGGGGGTGGACCCACTCTTGAGCGAGGTGTCAAACAATTCGTATCCTTACTTGAATCTCATCCCGAAATTGATTTTTTAGGCGGCTTCTGCCAGTCTGAAGGTCATACCTTCCAACACATCTTCTCGGATCTTTGGCGTCGCAGGCGTTTGCTTGCCTTCCCGCTGCTAATCTCTGGATTTCTCAGCAATGCAGGTCATTTCATATCTGATCCATTCCAGGAAACGAAGCTGAGGCGAAAATTTAATCAAATCGCCTCACGCATTAAATTTGTTGCAGATATCCATGCGGAGGCAGTACTCGAGGAAATTCGCCAGCTTGCCCCAGACCTGGGGCTGATATATGGCAGCCCAATCTTGAAACCAGAACTATTCGTGATTCCTGCATTTGGTACACTGGGTATTCATCATGGCAAGCTGCCAGAGTACAGAGGGAACAAAACGACTTTCTGGGCCATGTTCAATGGAGAATCCACTGCGGGCGTAACAATTCAAAAAGTAAATGAAGGGCTGGACACAGGCAGCATTGTCAAAGAAGGTCAGGTGCCAATCGGTCAACGTTCATACCAGACCGTATGGCGGGACCTTGAAGCGCTTGGGCTCCACCTCTACATTCAGGCAATTCTTGAAGTAAAGAATGGAACTGCAATTTATCGAAAACCAAGTGGA
>CP070639.1:1591028-1597112 GCA_020354045.1 Anaerolineales bacterium
CCACGTTGGCAGTTACAAGATTGTCCAGACGGTAGTTAAGCTTGCTAAGAACCTGGGCATGCAGGTGGTTGCCGAGGGCGTTGAGCATGATGGACAGCTTGAGATAATACGCGCTCTGGAATGCGAGTTCGCGCAGGGGTATTACTTTTCCAGACCGGTCGCCGCTCAAGAGGCGGAGGCATTGCTCTTAGGTGTTCATCCGGGTCATCTTATCGATGACCAAATACCGGCGCCGCAACCACGGGACACGCGCACAAGGGGATAGCCAGGTGGAGCTGGACCACCGCACCTTGTGGTAAAAACGCAGGTGTTTATCTGTTTAAACCAAAGCCCCCGTGGTTTGAATTACCACAGGGACCTCAGTCGGCGTGGCGGGCGCGGAGGGGTTCGAACCCTCACCCTTGGGAGCTTTTCCACAAGGGTACCGATCTTGCTCACACCCGGTTATTTAGCATGGTAAACCTGCTGGATAGTACCCGCATTATAAAGCAGCATTGCTTTCTCGGCAAGTAAATTTAGATTAAAAAATCCGATTCAGGTATCGCCTCTATGCCTTTGTCTCTCTTTCACTTTTTACTTCCCGCAGCACCAGGACGGAAACCAGGCAAAGTAAAATCCCGATTACAATGATCCCCAGCACATAAAACACAGATATGAAACCGGAGCGGTAGGGGCTTTGTGATAGGATCGTCGGCAGTTGGGCTGCGCCTGCTGCCAGCGGCCAGAAAATACCCAGGATGGCATGGATCACATAACCTTGCCGCCTCTGGCGCCCGATCCAAAATAGCCCCACTGCTTGCAAAGCAAACATAGTTGAGACTACCAAAGCGATGGCAGGCGCAGGAACACCTGCTTTGGCAGGCTCGCCAGTGGCGAAATCCTCCAGTATGTGGGGGATGGTGAAGAAATATAACAACATGGATAGGATCACCACGCCTTTACTCCAGTTTGAGGCATTCATCTTATCTTTGAACATTTAACTCTCCCTGATTCCAATATCTGCTTGGGAACTTTCATTTGCAGGCGAGGTAGCCTTCTTGAGAATATCAAGAAATTCATCCAAAGGTACGCGGTGGATGCGCGCTGCCCATTCCACTGTAACCGCTTTTGCGGCTAATGCCCGGATTGAATAACGCCCTACCCTTCTGATGCCAAAAACTTCCATGACATCTGCGATGTCTCCATATTCATTGAGAATGTCTGCGACGCGGGTGTTCTTGGTAATTTCCATCGATGTCTTTTCTCCTAAATTTTTTCAGGACATCCACCCTATATGCAGATGTCCTGAACGGATAAGATAATTTAATTGTAAATTGGATATATTTCATCCTATTGTAGCACGGATTATGCCTTGTTTTCCCACCTGCGACTTGGTGATTCTCAGCATGTTCCCATAACTAAAGAGGGTGTATCATCAGCACGCTCAGTCTCTCAGCGCTACAGGGTTAGGCGTTTTCCGCCGCCTGCGCTCCAGCCCGCCGGGCGATTTCGTCGATCAGGCCACTGAAGATCAACCCGTGCAGCGGGTAGAGGCTATACCAGTAGAGCAGACCACCCAATCCTTTGGGTGCAAAGAAGGCTGTTTGCTGTAGCAGGGAGACTCCATTCTTCTGGTTCCGAACCTGGAACTGCAGCCAGGCCTTGCCGGGTACCTTCATCTCTGCCCGCAGGCGCAGCGAGCGCCCCGGTTCCAGCGCCTCCACTCGCCAGAAGTCCAGCGCGTCTCCCACCCGTAATTCGTCCGGGTCACGCCGGCCGCGCCGTAGCCCTGCGCCCCCGATCAGGCGGTCCATCCAGCCTCGGATTGCCCAGGCCCAGTTCATATAAAACCAGCCGCGCTCTCCCCCGATCCCGGTAAAGATTTTGAAGATCACCTCCGTTGGTGCCTTCACCAATCTTTGGCGCTGCTCCAGGATGATACCATCTTGGGTGGTCAGGACCACTGGGGTAACATCCCCCTGGCTGGTGATCAGGGCATCGCTCCAGGCTGTTTCAATATCGCTCACTTCCAGGTGTGCCACAGCGCGCTTGACCGCCTCCATGTAGTTCATTGGCTTGATGTGGGGGAACATCGTCCGGGCTGAGGGGTTGCGCACGATGTTCTCATTGTACAAACCGTCGATTAATGGTCGTGCAATAGCCGCTGGGATAGGCGTAACGATGTTAACCCAGTAAGATGAAAGTCGTGGGGTCAATACAGGTACTGGCACCATCCAGCGCTTCAGACCGCGCACCCTGGCGTAGGTCATCATCATGCTTGCATAGCTGACCACATCAGCTCCACCGATCTCGATGATCTGCCCGCTGCTTTCGGGGACCTCCAGAGCAGATACCAGGTATTCAAGCACGTCGCGCACGCCAATTGGCTGGGTGCGGGTATACACCCAGCGTGGGCAGATCATAACTGGCACGCGTTCGGTTAGGTAGCGGATCATCTCGAAAGACAGGCTGCCAGTCCCCACGATCACCGCCGCGCGGAACTCTGTGACTGGCACGCCGCTTTCCCGCAGTACATTACCAGTTTGCTGACGAGAGCGCAGGTGTTTGGAGAGACCGGAGCCCTCTTCCGCCAGACCGCCCAGGTAGATAATACGCTCTACGTTGCAGGAGCGGGCCGTTGTGCCGAAATTTTTTGCAGCTGTCAGGTCACGCTGGTGAAAATCACTGCCGGAACCCATGCTGTGGATCATGTAATAGGCTGCATCCACACCCTGCATAGCTGGCGGCAGGCTGGAGGGCACCAGCACATCGCCAACCACCACCTCCACCTGGTCTCGCCAGGTGCGGCCCTGCAGGCGGGACGGATCGCGCACCATGCAGCGCACGCGAAAGCCGCGCTCCAACAACCGCGCCACCAGTCGCCCACCTATATAACCAGTAGCACCGGTGACTAGGATCAACCTTTGGGGATCATTCATTGGTGTAAATTATACAGCGTTAAGCAGGTTTTCTATGGAAATTTGAGCAGGTAGTCAGGGGAATCCTTGTGGAAGACCGGACTTCATCAAATGCTGCCCAGCTTTAAGTGTAATGGGAGACGATCATTGCGCCCATTTCGCCGCGCAGCTCGTCCCGCTTCAGTCCATATGCTACCGCGATTTCGCTTTCGATTTGTTCGCCTGGCATCTGTTGCCCCAGCAAGTTCTTGAGCAAACCGGGTTGGGTAGACTCGAGATAGCGCGTAAACCAGTAACCGTAAATGTATTCTTGCAAGAGAATATCTTCCCTGCTCACCGGGATGGTTGCGGGTTCCTGGCTAACCATCTTTTCAGAAAACTGCTTGAGCAGATTAAGCGTTTCTGGCTTCACAGTGGTTCTTTCAAAATATCTGTCTACCGTCACCATCGCCAGACCTTCTTTCAGCCAGTCCGGTAATTGCAGGTGGTCGCTAAAGGCATGGGTCAGCTCGTGGCAGGTGATGCTCTGGACTTTAGCTGCGTGGTCATCCTCTCGGATGAAGATTTTATCCCCCAGGGCGCTATCCCCTGTGACAATGAGACGGGGTGGTTTTACGCCTACCACGTACCGGCGTCCATAGCGCTGTGCATAACCGCCCACAGCCGGCCACAATCTGGCCTGCCGGGGGTACCACAGGGGCAGGCTGAGTGCCAGTAGTATCTTCCACGGCCAGGGCGCTGAGCCAAAGGTGAATCCTAGCAGGGAGGTCATAATCGTAACCTGACAGTCCTGCGCTGGTTCAAGACCCCAGCTGGAGCGAATTAGTTCGATGCTCCTCTGGCAAGCGCGGTGAACTGGCTGCACAGCCTGGCTGTCGTGCGGGTGGTAGATCAGTTTCAACCCGTCAATTGTCACGACCTCCATCCTCGCCTCCTTAAAAATACTGCAAGACCGGACGCACAGGCTTCCACCCTTTAATGTTTCGGTACCACACGCACAAGGGATACAGGATCAACAGCCCTAACAGCCATACAGGGTACATGACCAGCAGGCTGCTGCCGTTTGGTGTCAGCAGATAACCAAGACCGGCGTACAAAAGTAGATGCGTCATATAGAAGAACAAAGGGGCGCGCCCGAAGACCACCAGAGGCTGTACAGCCCACTTCGTCCATCCCCGCAGGCGTGAGAACAGCCACAAGAGCAGCAGGTTCACCCCGCTGGTTAGCAAAGTGAAGGTGATGCTCGGCGGGTACTTAACCGGATTGAGGAAGTCTGTCCACTCGTTGCTCATCCGCGCTCGGATGTTGCCGAATCCATCCAGGTAGCGGATCACCATGAAAGTAGCCAGGAATACCAGGCCTAGTTTCCAGGCCCGGCTGTAAGCTTGAGACGGATTAACCATCAGCCAGCCTCCAATTGCCATGCCGAAAACAACCAGCCCCAACCAGGGTAGCACCGGGTAGTTGGACCATAGCAATGTTTCTCCAGATGAGTTGATCAACCCTCCAGGCTCCAGCAGCACCAGCTTCACCCAGTTCATGCTCGGGCCCCACTGGCTCGGGTCTGGTGCCAGTAACCCGGTGCCGACCAGCAAAATCAAAGCCACACCGAACAGATAGCTGGATTTCAGCCACAAAAGCAGGCTTCCCAGAATCATGCACGCTCCCAGCGCAAATAGCACCCCGATGTAAATCCGGATGCCCCAGCCACCCGGCGTCAGCTGCCACAGCTGGTTAACCACCAGCAGCTTGATAGCCAGGATCACCCCGCCGCGCACCAAGAAATGCCGGATGATCCTGCCTCTGGTCCAGCCGTCTTGCTGGCGTGAAAAAGCGAATAAAGCCATCCCCACGCCCATCAGGAAGAAGAACCCCGGCGCGCAGAAATGAGTCACAAAACGTGTCAGGAACGCCAGCGTGTCGTAGTATACCGGGAAGGCGCCTCCCCAATATTCTCCGCTTGAGTGCTTATGGGCGACAAAAATATTGGCGTGGTCGAGCGCCATCAAGACGATGATCAGACCGCGCAGTGCGTCTGGCGCGAACAATCGCTCAGCCAGTTTATTTGGGACTGAATGTGTTTGGCTCTCTGGTTTATCTATCATAAGGTTCATACCCTCCTGTTCATGTCTGTACCCTACTCCACGGGTTTAAAAGCATACAGGGCGTGATTGTAAATCGCATCATACATCTTTTGGTCTGCCTGGTAATCCTCTGGTACTGTTGCCAGGGCGATCAGGTAACAGCGAACTTCGTCTTCTGCGATAGCCAGCTGGATGTGAAACGTGCTCTCTCCCAAATCCTTGATCGCTGTTTCCAAGGTGTATAGCTTCCAGGAGAGTGCCGCGCTCCGGTAAACTCCACTTTCCGTGGTTGGTACTGGCGTATCAACCTGCTGAGATACCAGCTCTACCAGCTCTTCCAGGCTTGCATCGAATGCCAGCTGGTCCATAATGACAGGATTCCCTGCCGGGTTAAGATCTGTGCAATCGTAAACCCCTGATCCTACCTGGGTGCAATGGAAAGGTCGGTTACCCTGTATACCGAGCTCAGTGTCGCTGAATGGCAGCATAGGGATCGCACCGGATCGGTTGTGGAATGGATCCCCGTTACAAGCGGTGAAAAATAACATTAGAAAGAGCAGTATGGACAACTTTGTGCGCCTTACCATGAGAGCTTCCTTTTTCGAATTATGCTTCTATCTATTAATCTCCATACCTACGGCCTGCCTGGCAACTTCGTTAACCAGAGGTCCGCCTTTTTGACCGTTGGTCAGAACAACTACACCATTCCTCTGCTCTGCAAGGACCAACATCAGTGCGTGAAAATCTGTGTTGTCTCCGCCATGCCATAGGGCAGTACCCCGTGGTCCGTGCCATAGGCCAACTCCCAGCCCCCAGAATTCGTCTTCCTCAACCGTGACCTGAATTGTCGTCATCTCTTTCATCAAGCCCGGGTCCAGGTGCTGCGGGGATGCCAGCTCCAGCAAGAATTTTGCCAGGTCAGGGGCGCTGGAGCGCAGTGAGTACGCAGCACAGGAAAATCCTGCAGGAGTCCTGGGGAGCGGACCGCTTAACCAGTTAGTGAGCAGCAGCAGAGCCAACACACTTGTGAACGACCACAATCCCATTAGAGCTTTACGGTTTTGCGATTCACGCCATTTACCGGAAAGGCGGGCGATCAATTT
>CP070639.1:1597212-1603246 GCA_020354045.1 Anaerolineales bacterium
ATCAAAGAGGTCCTGGAGCGCGGTTACCGCAACTGGTGGTGGTATAACCAGGGTTACCCCTGGGGTGGCTACTCACACTACACCACCTGCATGTTGACGACTGATGCTGGCAACGTGATCACCTACAGCGGCGATCTCAACATGCTCCCAGACGGGAATAACGTGGCCAGCTTGGAAATCGGTGGCACACCAGTGGATTTCAGCGACGCAGGCACTTACTACAACGTGTCCACCGTCAACTACCTGGCGGCTGGCTCGTGCAACTTCAACAATGCCGGCGTGACCCTCTGGCCGCTGAACCAGATCGTCGCCGATACGCAGTTCTACGTGCGCGATTCTGTCATCGACTACATCACGGCCATGGGCACCATCTCCCCGGCGGTCGAGGGGCGCCTCGTCCTCCCGGTGCCGTAAGCTATAAAACTTGCAGCACAGACCACTGTGCTAACATAAGATAAGAACCTCGGGCGGGAGAAATTCCCGCCCGAGGCAATTTTGGGGTCAAGGACTCACTACGCAGTGTTTCACATTGTGCGACTGAAGGCGATGTACTGGCGTCGATAATTTTTATAAGCCTGCCTTCCCGAGGGGGTTAAACTCGCAGAAGTGTGCGGGTAATTGCCCTTGAAATCTTTCTCAATCGCAACGTAACCCGCCTCGCGTAATTTTGTCAGGTGCTTGGACAACGTTCCTTTGGTTAGACCAGTAGCTTCGAGCAAATAGGTGAAATCCGCGCTTTCACAGCCTGCCAGCACTGCTACGATCGATAGTCTTGAGGCCTGATGGATAAGAGGGTCAAACTTGGTCGGCAGCGAGTAATCAGTCACTGTTGCGCTCCTCAAGGGCTTGCAGGGATTGTCGTAGAGCCCATAGGCCAGAGATCGTAAGAACCACCATCCAGGCAATACCGAAGATCAACCAGGAAACTGAAAAAGAGGTCGGTAAGATCAGGATCAGGGCTGAAGATAATGCGCCAACGATACCAACCCATTTATAGCGTGCTAGCCTCAACTCATATCCAACCCCGAAATACACAATACCGGTTGCAATGCCCATGGAGGCGATAAATGCGCGTAGAAAAATTTCCAGAGCGATCAAACCCCTGACCATCAACCAGGCTGCCATGATAATCATCAAGATTGCAAAGGCACTAGCCAGCAGATTGATTGGCCAGCTCACCTGCCAGCGTAGAGATTTTACGAAACCGCGCTCTTTCCAGATCATAGTCCGCCGGATGCGCTCTACAATTCGCCTTCCTCCAGAGATAAGCAGGATGACGAAAGATACCACTCCAATCAGCCCGATAATTGTTATCTCGCGGCTGTAAAGCAGGGCAGTGACCAGCCACCTTAGACCTGTGGCAGAGAAGAAGAGCCCCCCTGCCAGGCTGAGGACAAGGAAGATCCCTCCATACACAAAATCGATCAAGCCATCATCGAATTCACGCCTGCGGGTCATGCGGGTGAGATTATCCAGATTCGATATGTTATTCATGATGAACTCCTTCTTTCAAACAAAACCACAGCATATTTGAAATCATTATAGCAGATTTAGTTGACATTGTCAACTAGTTGATGTTATAAACAAAGAAATTCACACTCCCTGAATAATAAACATGGATATGGACATCTTTCTTGTACACTCTACCCGTTGCACAAAGATCACATTTATGGTTACAATTTGGACAAACTTGTGGCATTAATTGACTGTGAAAAACGCGTTCTCAACCCGGAATGGACCCTTTACTGGCCTCCAGGCTGTTATCAGAAGGATGGTGAAAATGGAACGGTGGCGTTCACGAAAAGTCGCGATCATCGGTGCGGGGTCTGTAGGCTCAACTTTTGCCTATGCCCTGGCGCAAAGTGGGATTGCGGATGAGATCGTCATGATGGATATGGATAACAACCTACTTCAGGGGCAGGTTTTGGATCTGGCACATGGGCTCCCCTTCTATCCAAACGTGCAGATCAGCGCAGGCAGCGCACAAGATTACCAGGACGCACACGTGATTGTCATCACCGCTGGTTCCAAGCAACGTTCAGGCGAATCGCGCCTAGCTCTGCTTCAGCGCAATGTCAACATTATTGAAAGCATCATGGATGAAATCCAGGCGCAGGGATCTCAAGCGGTGGTGATTATAGTCAGCAATCCGGTGGATGTACTGACTTATGTGGCCCAACAGCGGGTAAAGTGGCCACGCGGACGGGTGATCGGCTCTGGAACGGTGCTGGACAGTGCCCGTTTGCGCTATCGGCTCAGCCAGCACTGTGGTGTGGATGTCCACAACGTGCACGCTTATGTCTTGGGGGAGCATGGCGATAGCGAATTTGCAGCCTGGTCTATGTGTCATATCGCCGGGATGCATTTTGACGAGTACTGCCAGATGTGTGGAGATTGCGATGACTGGCAGGACACCCGTAGAGAAATCGAAGAGGCAGTGCGCACCTCAGCGTATCATATTATCGGGTATAAAGGCGCCACGTATTTCGCAGTCGGGCAGGCTTTAGTGCGCATTGTGAGCGCGATTGTACGCAATGAAAAAAGCGTGTTGACGGTCTCCACGCTGCTGGAGGGTGAATTCGGTCTGGGTGAAGTCTGCCTGGGCGTGCCCGCCATGATTGGCGAAGCCGGTGTGGAGAGAATTCTGGATCTGAGCCTGCCGCCAGAAGAACAAGCGGCACTAGAACACTCTGCCGAGGTGCTCAAAAAGGCTATTTCCCAATTAACGCAAGGTGAGGTTTAGTTTTTCGCCCCTGTCAGCGATATGTTTTGGAGACCCTAATGCCTCTCAGCCTAACCCTGGAACGCGTGGAAATCCACCACAGGGAAATCAGGTTAGCGCTGAAGGAGTACGGTGATACCTCGTGAAATTGCTCATTAATTTGCTTTAACGCTATCCCTAATCTATACTACTTTATATACGTTAATTTACTGAGAGTCTCTCAACAAAATGGTTTCCTGAACTGGCAATATGCCGACATGGATGGCTGGTTTTAGGATCCTGTCTTGTTCGTTCCTATATGCTGATGAAGCATATGTGTTGAAGAGGTGTACGTGATTTGCCCTAACTGCCAGACCGCTGATTTGCTGGAGGCGGCCAAATTCTGTCACAAGTGCGGCTATCCTTTAGAAATCACCCGCCGGTTCACTACAATCGTAAAACAAGATGTCGAGGTCAATCGCGGCCGGGTGATCGGTATTGAGACAGATCACCTGACTGGTGATGTGTATGCCAGCGGAGACTTTTTCCAGGTCCAAGTGTATGCCCTCAGCCAATCGGGCCGCGATAAAGACCCTCATCAATTTTTCAAGCAACGCCCCTCACCTTATATGGCGCTAAAACCCTATACCGCCAACGAAGCGCTGCTCTTTAAAGGGCGCGAAGAAGAAAAGTGGTCTGTCATCAGCCGCATCGGTGACCAGCCCGTAGTTACACTTTACGGCACACGCGGGGTGGGGAAAACATCACTCCTGGCAGCCGCCGTCATCCCAGAGCTGGCCCGCAAAGGCGCCCTGGTATTGCATTTACATGAATATCATCAGCCTCTCGCCAGGATCATTGTGGCTGCGATACGCGGCAGCGCAGAAATATCTTATGAAATAACGGAAACAGACAGTCTCAACATCTTATTATCACAGTTGTATGCTCAGGCACAGGGCACCTTTGTGTTCGTCCTGGATCATTTGGAGAGCGTTTTTCAGCCGGATTTTCCCCAGCTGCAGCGAAATAACCTGTTTAATGAATTAGCACAAGCCATCCAAACAATTGGTCCAGAATATCTGCGCATAATTTGCGCTGTGGAACAAGGTTTTGAAGGCTATTTAGGGGGTCAGGATTTCGTGCTGCCTGATGTACTCCGCAATGCAATCTTCCTGCAACCACTCGATGTCAAAGGGGCTATTCAAGCGATTGAGGAACCGCCTGGAAGGGAAGGTCAGGATTACTTCTACAACTATCAATATGCACCCGGCCTAGTTGAAAGTCGCATAGTTGGTGACCTTGACAGGTTAAGTGGAAAGACCCCCGGCTATATTCACCCGCCGCATTTACAAATCGTCTGTGACACGCTCTACAGCGCCGCTAAAGCACGTTCCTTGCTGACCGTCGATGAACGCCTCTATCTCCAGGAATTGCGTGGCGCCAGCAGAATTGTTGATTCTTACCTGTACAACAAGCTCAGCCGCTCACCAGAGAACCAGCAGCTTTCAATGCACCATGTACTCAAAACATTGACCTCCCCTGTAAAAGTATGGTACAGCGGATCCAGTTTTCCAACCAATGGCGTTTCCCAAACCGAGATCAACACTGCATTGGAAACCTTGAATAAACTGGGGCTGCTCGTACAGCGACGTATTAATTCCCACGTCGAGTACGCTCTGACCAACCAGGACCTGAAAAACCAGCTGAACAGCCTGGTAAACAGCCGTGAAGGTCGAACGGCAGGTATAGTTGGCGAGGACCTGCTGAGTTTCCTCTGGTCGAGGTGGGAATCCGAACGTGACCTGCCAAGTACAGCAGATCTTATCAGCCTGAGAGGCAAATCCACTCAGATTACCATTGATGCCGCTCAGGCAACACTGTTCATGCGAAGTGCTTTTAGGCACAGATTGGATCCATCCATCTGGTACACCCACTTAAAACAAGCCAGCCGGGCTGATCTGCTGGTAAGCGCATTGGAAAAACCCGACCAGGCAACCCAGGCGGAACTTGTTCAAGCTGGTTGTGAAGGACTGTTGGCCGACATGCGTGATGTCCTGGTAATGGATCAGGCTAGCCAGGCAGATGAAAGTTCACCAGACAGCAAACCCTATGGAAAACTGGCGGAACAGGCAATAAACCATCAGGATTGGGCAGTACGGCGTACGGCAGCATCCAGCATTACGCTGCTGGGAGGACATGAGAGCGCCTCACGCCTGCAGTCTGCCCTGGAGCAAAATAAGCGCGGACTGGGACGCAACTGGCGTAAGGCTGAGTTATTTGGCTCAATACTGGAAATCATTCCCGACTTCACCAAGGGCATACCTTCTCAACCACCCCTAGACAGGTTCTTTATCCGAGTGTGGCAAGTTTGGAGCCGCATCCTACTTGACCGCCACCGTGTCTTTGCCCACCTGGTTGGAAGCAGCCTCGGTGCAGGACTGGGCCTAGGTATCCTGCGGTTTATCAGTGGGATTTTACGTGTAAAAGGGAGCATATATGGCCCACAGTATTTCTTTATCTACTCGATCTATGGTGCGATGTTGGGTTTTGCCGTAGCCCTGGGACATGTCCTCGGTCAACATCTACCTCAAATTGCCCAGATAGGTGAAGCCCCCGGTCAGGGTGCTCCACGCGGGCGCAATCCTACCATCATCGGCAGTCTGGCAGCCACTCTATTGTTCGGGCTGGCAGTACTGATTCAGATGGGCTTTGCGGGATTTTACCGCACAGGTTTTAACCTGGCAGCTCCTTTCGGTTTCCTGGCTGGCGCTGGCATCAGCACGGCTTTGGCGAACCAACCCCGGGCGGTCCAATCCAAAGCTCGTAGAGGCTGGTGGTGGCGACTTGGATTGGGAGCCATCACGATGTTGGGGATCCAGGGAATCTTTCTTTTGTTTCCCAGGACTGGTGGCGTATTGACCTTTACCCTTGGTAACAGCCTGACCAGAGAGATGGTGTTGGATTGGACCCGTCAGCTACCTTTCCTGGCATCAATCCTCTACCAGAACACCTTCTGGGGCGATGTACTCGTTTTATTGGACATGCTTCTGGTTGGGATTATCCTGGTTGCCGGCATGACTCTCGGAATGGCTTTAGCCGAAAAATTTATGAACGCGTGGCTCGAAATGATTGGACTCAGCGATACAAAAGGAGAATGAGAATGAACTCCCAGCAGGTCAGAAATCGAATGCTGTTATTGGCATTCGTCTCGTTATTCGTACTCACCCGGTGTGACCCGAATGCAAGCTCTACTGAAGAGCCAGTAGTAGTCGAGAAGTCACCCGAAGTAGCCGAGGTTATAGTTACCGCCTCGGTCGACCGGATTGACGCGGT
>CP070639.1:1603346-1609374 GCA_020354045.1 Anaerolineales bacterium
AGATTTACATCCATGGGCGTCCTGGCGCTCACTAGGTGTCCATTTGCCATGGCAGTTGCTACGATTGTTCGGTAGTTTTTATCCTCACAAATCCCCAAAACCAGACGTTCACCCTTGGTAGCTTCAGCAATAGGGACGATCAAGGCATTATCAAGTTCAGCTTGCCCAGGTCCAAAAACCATTAATGGCAAACCAACAGCGCCTAAGACTGCTTTAACACCCTTGACAGCAGCTTCGGGTGAAGTGGGGTTGCCATCCAGGTCAGTAGGGTTAATCATCATTTCAATCAGATCTGCCCCAGCCTCCTCAGCAGCCTTAGCCCACCTTGCTGGATCATCTACCACATCTCCCCACTCCTGCAATAATAATGGCGACCAATCATCTGGTCTGTGATCTTTAATTTCTAAGGCTACCACGGGGTGATATTTTGTTTCCTGCTCGTAGTGCATGTACGGCAGGCTTTTTTGACCGCCCACCGTCACAGTGCTTGTACGCGTTCCTCCCTCAGCTGCTGTTGCACCAATTGTCACAGTGTGAACAGCCCCAGACCATTTATCAGTTGCTAATTCAATTGGCATATCTTAACTCCTGCTTAGATTTGATCAAATGTTAATTACGCTCATCTATTTCAGGCCGCCTCTTCTGATGAGTTCGTCCCGGTGGTTTTTCCCAAACGCGCAGCATCCCGTCTTTCAAAGAATGACTGCAAAGGCGCTTTCCTTTCTGCGTATATTCCCAGATCGCGCAGGTCATCGTCCTCATCCGCAGCAAAATGTCGCAAAATATGTCGAAATGACAACATCGCAGCAGGATATTCTATGCCAGCCGCGTGGTGGGTCAAAAAAACTGTCTTAACGCCCATATCCAACATCAATTGAGCCGCAGCTGTAACAGGGATATCCGCCGGTACTGTCGGGACATCTTCACGCATCACGTCTGCTGCCGTTAGTTCGGTGCCATTATGCATAGTATAAGCGCGGATCAGCTCTTCTGTACCAATTACTCCTATTGCATTGCCCTCATCTAACACAACTATATCGTCCGCGGCAGCCTCTAGAAAATAGCGCACCAGCTCCAAAACAGGCGTACTTGGAGAGCAGGTCTGCACCCCAACGGTCATCAGGTCACGGACCAGTTTATTGGAAATACTGTGCTTATCTGACACTCGGAAATCCAGGCGAAATACAATCGGGATCGGGATCTCTCCCCATCCCGATTGATTTTTCTTGCTAGAAAATCGGATCCATAACCAGGGCTGGATGGTTATGCTCTTCCATCCAGGCGAGCAACTCATCAACACTGGTTACATTTCGATCGTCAGCAATCTTACCGATCAAATCAGGATCGCCTTCGCGCTCTGCAACTGCGCTAAGTTCATCAGACATAGTTTCTTTGAGTACACTGCTCATCCAGACTACGCGCTTAAACCCGCCATCGGAGGAGATAAATTTGGGGCTGACCAGGTAAAATTTTCCTACACCCATTACGCCTGGAGTTTGCAAGCCGCCACCAGCAATACCTGCCAACGTGCTGAAGGTCATGCCCGCTGGTGTCATGCTGGTGTCTTCGCGACTGACAACCATCACTCCGTTTGCTTCAGGAATAAGCATAACAATACACTCAAAACAACCACAGGCAGTCATCGGGTTTTCCATAATCGAATACATGGCTACTTCCTGTACAACCCCATGCGAACCGATCTTGGCATAGTCGTTGGTGCCCTCCCAATAACCCTTCAGGGTATCTATTGATTTGCCGAGCTTGATAGGTTGATTTGGACCAGTTGGATTGATATTAAAAGATGCCTTACAATCCAGCCAGTTATATGCCCCACAAAGACCCAAGCGCTCTGGGCTGACCACACAAACATGGTTAGGAGCAAACGATTGGCACAGAGTACAGGAGTAAAACTCTTCCACTTTGTCATCGGTTAGATCCGCCAGGCGTTTATTGCGAAAGTCGTAAGCACTGCGCGCCTCTGTCAGCCATTCTTGCAGCTTCTCCGGCTCTGTGTATATTGTCACCTGTACCTTATCGACAATCGCTCCGAAATCTGCGTGGAAACGAGCGTGTAAAATTTTACCGAAGTGCTCCAGGTTGAATCCTTTATCAGCAGCTCCATTAGAGATACGTATCCAGGCAATATCTCTTTGTCCAATATGTTGAATTCCCGAGGCTCCATTGATGAAGTAGTGAATTTGGCGCTCAAGCACTGGCTCAAAATCATCTTGCATTTGCCGTCCAGCAACTTTGACGACAATGCCCATATCCATGCTTCCTTGGGAAGCAACCTCATCAAAACCCGGACCTACCACCTCCACCTTGCCATCCGTGACATCATCCAGCGGTGCCATGTAAAGGTACTCAAAGCACCTGGATTTTTTACCACCGAATTCAATACGCATGTCTGCTTTGCGCACGACTTCACCCTCAAAAGCAGAACCGTAGGGAACAGGTACTGGGACATCCGCCACTTTGACTTTAACCCCACGCACCTCAATGCATTTCTGCACCAGGCGTTCTGCGCGCTCCAGGTCATCCTTGCCCTCGATTTCATTGAATGGCATGCTGACGACATGCTCGTAGCGGGTCACACCTGTCGGCAGTATTTCCGGTATCACCGTATCTGCAATTACTGGAAATCCGAAATTGATCGCGCCGGCTGCCGCAGCATACTTTAAATCATCTACTTCTCCCAAAGCCAGCACGAATGCAAAAACACGTTCGCGGTTATACAGTAATATATCCCTTGCCTGACCGGCCTTCAAACCACCAAAGGTGAGGGCGGAACGGGTCGCAAATCCTAATGCATAAATGGCACTGATGGTATCCGTACCAAATGGCACTGTATAAGTGTCATAACCCAATTCGACACCCTCTTCGTTCAATTGGTGTATGATACTGCGCCCATTTACATTGCCAGATAGGAAACAAAGGATATTTCTGCGTTGCAGCTCGCGCACGATCTTGACTGCTACCTCATTTGACTTGGCTGCACCAACAATTGCTGCGAAACCTGGCATGCGCCCATCCACCAGCTGAATACCCCAGGAACGCAGCTGGATATCGTCGATGGGACCATTTAGATGGCCGTCCATTCCCCCATCTTTTCCATTGTCGGGGCTTGTAAAGGCTGTGCCGCCTGCCAGTTGGAATCCAGGCATGGGCTCAGGTTGCAGGTTATATATAAATCGAACACATTCAATCGTTTCTGCTGCCAGCAGGGTTGCCATACCCGAATCGAGGGTTTCACCAAGATAAGGTGTCCAGTGCCTCCCAGATGGCATGGGGTGGAGTAGCTGGCGTGCATGCTCCAGGACAGATTGTAGTTGTCCAAGTTGTTCAATCGCCTGTCCTGTCATGCCATAGATGAGCGGCAAGTAATAAGCTGTGTTGGGAAAAGAAACTGGCGTTTCTGGTCCCTTTTCTTTTATCGCTTTATCAAGCATTAATTCAGCTTCGGTAACCAGCGCGTTCGCGCCCCGAATTGCACGTGTAGCGATATATCGAGACATAGTTCCTCCGTTAGAAGTTTTTACGCGCCGGCTAATCCGCCGCTACACCATAGAGCGCTTCACGACGCTCTTCTACAGGCATTTGCTCAAGTTCAAGCATCCGGTTGTCACCACCACGACCAAAACGATCTGGATCATACTCGGGGAGACCAAGTGCCTTGCGTTTCTTGTCGATGTGCTCCAGGGTGTTCTTGATCATTTCATCCACATCGGCTATAAATTCCAATTTGCCACCATAGAGCTCCTCCCAGCCTTCACTGATGTAGCGCAGTACCTGATCACTATCAGATACACGGTCAGGCATACCGCTCACAGGAGAAGCGCCCCCAAAGATCACGTAAGCCCCAGAGGCGACACAATAAGTGGCAATAGCCAAAGCTTTTTCACTCATCCATTCTGGTGCAAGCCCGACTGCCGGAATTTGGTCGATATCATCACCTAGACCACCTTCTTCGACCATTTGCGTCAGAACAGTCAGGATGCGGGTGTTATCAACACACGAACCCATATGCAGTACAGGTGGGATACCCACAGTTTCGCAAACTTCCTTCAAACCAGGTCCCACCTTCTCAAGCCCTGCTTCTCCTAGCAATAATCCTAGCTTCGCCGCTGCGATCGCGCCACAACCTGTCTCTACGATGAGTACATCCTGCTTGAGCAGTTCTTGGGTCACGTAAGTATGCAGGTAGTCCTGCTTGCTGCGTGGATTGTTGCAGCCCACAATAGCAGCTACCCCGCGTACACGCCCTGACATAATTGCGTCATTCAACGGTCGAAATGAGGCTCGATAAGAGCCTCCCAACATATAGTTGATATATTCGTGGGAAAAGCCGGGGATCAAATCTTCCCGTACCTGTGGAATGTGCGTGGCGCCTCTGTTCTTGAAATTGTCAATAGATGTCTTGAGAATGTTCTTTGCGACGGTCAGCGCACGATGTTCGTCGAACTCGATATGAGTTGCACCTTTTATCTTTACTTTAGGAGAAGTTGTGATGATCTTGGTGTGGAAATTACTGGCGAGACCAACCAGTGCTTGCATGATGCACTGTACATCCACCACCATTGCTTCCACTGATCCCGTCAATATGGCTAACTCCTGATGAAGAAAGTTGCCGGCTGCGGGGATACCCTGGCGCATCAAAATTTCATTGGCTGTACAACAAATACCTGACAGGTTGACACCCTTCGCCCCAGCCTGCTTGGCATATTCAATGATCTCTGGATCCTGGGATGCTGCTACGATCATTTCGCTCAAGGACGGTTCATGTCCATGCACCACTATATTGACCATATCGTCTCTGAGCACACCCAGGTTTGCCTGTCCCAATAAGGGAGCCGGTGTGCCAAACAGGATATCTGAGACATCCGTAGCGATCATGCTGCCACCCCAGCCATCCGTCAAACCGGTCCGGATGGCATGGTGAAGAATATGCTCTGGATCCTGGTCGTCACCGATGTGAGTACGATGCAAAGCCTCAACCACTTCTCGATCAATACCTCGGGGGATTACCCCATGTTCACGCCATAATTTCTGCCGCTTTGCCGGAGCACGTTTGATGGGCACAATCTCTCCTCGTTGCTGTCCAAACTGGGAGATATATAAATCTGCCAGATCGTTAGCGATTTCCTCGGGCGAGCGTTTATCAATGGGTATGCCATATTTGGAAGCTACAATCCGCAATTTGGCCACATCCCGGATAACATATCCCTCTGTTTCACCATTCGCAACCGCTTTTAATATAAAAGCCATGTCCCGGCCATGATCTGAGTGCGCTGCTGCACCTGCCGCGATGGCTCGCACCAGGTTGCGGGCTTGAATGGTGTCAATCGTCGCACCACAAACACCGGTTTGTCCATCTTTTGTCAGGCGACACGGACCCATACCGCACAATTTGCAGCACATACCCGCTCCACCAATATTGCATGGCACCATGTCATCAGCCCGGCTGAATGCCGTGCCGATACCCAATTCATCGGCTCGAATAAGCATCTCTTGGGCTGCTGGGTCAGCTGTTCTTTCTTCGTAGGTTCGTTTTGCTCTCGGCATGTATTATTCCTCCTCCGTCATTTCAGTTCCAATCGGACCAAGACCTGGACAAGGCCATAATGGGCGGCCACTATAACTGGTGGTTTGAGTAAAGCTTACATTCGATTTAATATTCTCAAATACAGCAGAATGGCGAATAAAAAGTTCAGTATCTTCGGATTGGTAGACCTTTGCGCCAGTTTCTTCTGGTATTGAAAGATCTCCTAGATAACCCGCCTTTTCCAGACGAGACGTCATATCATCTGGATGCACTTTTGCTGGATCATAGAGCACTTCTACATATCGAAAACTACTGCTGGCATAGACATCTTCCACACCGGTTAATTCCAGCAAGAGCCTGCGAACTTCAATGACGTGATGGTCGCCATACATAGCCGGTAGATCAAGCGTATATCTTTCCATTGACTCCTTCCTTTGACCTTATGTAAATATAATTCCTTAAACTGAACGAGTGCCTGGTATTGAT
>CP070639.1:1609474-1615477 GCA_020354045.1 Anaerolineales bacterium
ATGGAACAGCCTGAGCTTGCATGTTCGAGCCCATCAGGGCCCGGTTGGCATCATCATGTTCCAGGAAAGGGATCAAAGCCGCGCTGATGCCCACGATCTGGTGTGGCGCGACGTCCATGTAATCGATGCTGTTTGGTATGGAGAATATAAATGAAGAATGGTAACGTGATGAAATCCGCGGGCGGACGAATTCAGCATTTTCGGTCAGGGGTGTATTCGCCTGGGCGATTACGAACTTGTCTTCTACATCCGCAGAGAGATACTCGACATCATTAGAAACATAAGGTACGATCAGCACTTCTTGTAGATCCAATTTGCTGATCTTTTCGGCAAGTTTCTCCGAGATACGCTCATCCTGCTTAGCAATGACTTTACCGGTTTTTGGATGTACCAGGTCTTCTCGCAAAGCCTTGCCAATCAGGTCAGGGTCTGAGGGTTTCAAGGATTTAATATCTCGCCGATACGGTGTTTCAATGAAACCTTATTCATTAACCCTGGCAAAAGATGCCAAGCGACCGATCAAGCCAATATTTGGGCCTTCTGGGGTTTCGATGGGACAAATACGTCCGTAATGCGAATGGTGAACATCCCGCACATCAAACCCTGCCCGCTCACGTCTTAAACCACCTGGTCCAAGTGCGGAGAGCGTCCGTTTATGGCGTAGCTCCGCCAGAGGATTGGTTTGATCCATGAACTGTGACAGCTGGCTCGAGCCAAAGAATTCTCGCAAAGCTGCAACGACTGGGCGAATGTTGATTAAAGTAATGGGAGATATCTGGTCCTGATCACGAATGGACATACGTTCCTTGATGACACGCTCCATTCTTCGCAGGCCAATCCGTAATTTGTTTTGAATTAATTCGCCCACTGTTTTTGCTCGTCGATTACCCAGATGGTCAATATCGTCGGGCGATTGGATGCCATTATTAATCAATATCATGCGTCGGATAAGACGCATAATGTCATACCTGGTCACTGTACGATGGGTTATCGGAACCTGGTCATGCAGTTCCAATTTTTGGTTGAGTTTATAGCGACCAACTCTTTCCAAATCGTAATGCCGTTGGTCGAAAAGCTGTTCTTCTAAAAATTCTTTCGCATTTTCGAGTGTTGCGGGGTCACCCGGGCGCATACGTTTAAAGAATTCCAACAATGCCGCCTGGGCAATGGTGAGATCATTGCTTAATTCCCATTCCGGTTCTTGCGAGAATGTGGAAGCGATGAACATTCGATCTGGGCTATTGTCAACATCCCCAAAAATTCGGAGAATATCTTCATCAGTTCCATTGCCAAGCGCGCTTTCGGGAAGACCATCATCCACGGCAGCCAATGCTCGTAGAAATATTGTGACCGGCACAGTTCGTTTCCTGTTAAACCGTAAGGTCAGGTAATCGGTCTTGCGAGTTTCGAACTCCATCCACGCGCCTCGGTCAGGGATCAGCTTAGCCATGGCGAGAGGTCGCCCAGTAGAACGGTCAATGGGTGCCTCAAAATACACTCCTGGAGAACGGATAAGCTGTGAAACCACCACCCTTTCCGTACCATTAATAATGAAGGTGCCCTTTTCTGTCATTTCAGGAAAATCGCCCAAGAATATATCTTGCTTGATCGGTTCGGGAATATCCGGGCCTGCCAGCAAGACCGAGACATACAAAGGTGAGGCATAAGTCAGGTCTCGCTCAACGCACTCCTCAATGGTGTGCTTGGGTTCCCCAAACCAATAAGTCAATCCCCACTGTTTGGCTTCTGGTGTATTTCCAGGGAAGTATAATTTCATCCCTTTATTGTAAGATTCGATGGGGGATAGTTCGTGAAACAGATCCCCCAGACCTTCTTTCTTTAGGCGTTCAAACGAGTCAATCTGCACCTCGATCAGGTCTGGAAGTTCTAGCTCTACGTTAATGCGGGCATAACTTTTGTTGGGCAAATCGTTTGCCATAAAATGATCTCTCCTGGCTTACCACCGCGGGCTGTACGTGACAAAAGCGTAAAACGAGGATCGTAAAGAATATCCACTCTTTACATCACCTATACGTTTTACGCCGTCGCTAATTTTACAATTCAAAAAATCTCTACAATCCAACAGACAAAAAAATATTATACCGTAATAATATGTGTATAGTCAATAAGTTTGAGGATGAATTTTATTAACATCTAATGAGTGTAGATCAATTGGTATCTAATCATTCACCTTTTCCAATCACCCTATTTCCCAGCCTCCTTTTTTATTTCTTGCAAAGGGATAATTTCTTCAATTCCGCTTTTGATTTTGTCTGATAGAATTTAATTTATGGAGAACAATTCCAACAGGAAGATTTACAAATCCGGTTTCGTTGCCACATTGGGAAAACCAAATGTGGGGAAATCTACCTTGATCAACAGTTTACTCGGTCAAAAAATAGCTGCGGTCTCAGCCCGTCCACAAACCACACGGAAGAGGCAATTGGGTATACTGACCACTGAGGAAGTCCAGATTATTTTCGTGGACACACCTGGCTTACACCAGGCCAGGAACAAGCTTGGCGAGAACATGAACAAGGAAGCCAACGATGTCATGCAAGAATCCGACTTGATCCTGTGGATCGCTGATGTTAGCCAGCCACCCGATTCGGAAGATTTGATGATTGTGGATCTTATCAAGGATCTGAAGCAATCAATTCCAATGGTTATAGCCATGAACAAAACCGACCTGGTCGATGTCCAGGAACACGAACTTCGCGCAGAGCTATTCTCAACTTTGCTACCGCAAGCTCAAACTATCCTAATCTCTGCAAAAACTGGATACAACCTTGACCAGCTGATACATACGATTACTCGCTTGCTGCCCGCTGGAGAACCGTTCTACCCTATGGGACAAATTACCGATCTTTATGAGCGCGAGATTTCAGCAGACCTGATCCGCGAGGCTGCCCTCAACTTGTTGCGTGATGAAGTTCCGCATGGCATTGCAATCCGTATAGACGAATTTAAAGAACGAAATGAACACGGCGCCTATATCGAAGCGACAGTTTTTGTAGAGAAAGATTCGCATAAAGGCATTGTGATTGGTCAGGGAGGCAGCATGCTGAAGCAAATTGGCAGTGCAGCCCGTCACGAGATCGAAGCGATGAGTGGACGCAGTGTTTATTTGCGCTTGCGGGTTAAAGTAAGGAAGAACTGGCGTAATGATGAGAGAGTGTTGCGCTGGTTTGGTTATTGAAACCTCCTTCGTCACAAATATAGCACCCAACAAACCCTGTGAAGAAAAACCCTTGAATAACTACTTACTGTGGCTCCTTCTGATATTCGCGACATGTAACTTATTCGCGGTTATTAAGCGATGGAAGCAATTGGAGTACTTTACCAAGCCAGCCGTAATCCTTACCCTACTCGTCTGGCTGTTGAGTGTTGGCGGCTATACAGGTCAAATGGTCTGGTTCATGCTGGGGTTGATCTTCTCTCTGGCAGGTGATATCTTACTGCTTTTACCAGCGGAAAGATTCATTTCGGCTTGGTTCACGTTCTTATTAACACAGCTCTGCTATGTGCTTGGCTTCAATCCAACCTTGCCTCCACTTAATTCTGCAACGCTTCTGATAGCTATTATTGTCGGGTTGGTCTCATTCAGACTTGCACGCATCATACTTGTGGGGTTGAAATCCTCAGGAAATTCCAACTTACAAATACATATATCCATATACAGCCTGACTATATCCGTGATGGTGCTCTCGGCTCTTCTTACTCTTGTCCGCCCTGATTGGTTGGAAGGACCCGCCCTGATGGTCAGTGCAGGAGGAATATTGTTTTTTATTTCTGATGCTGTCCTAGCTCTCCACCGATTTGTCGCTCCGATTCAACGTAGCGAGCTATTGGTCATGATAACTTATCATGGTGGGCAGGTGTTGATCATAACCGGTTCTTACCTTCACTACATATTGCTCGCTTAACTTGTTGAGTAATCCAACTTCATGCATGATATAGCTACCGTTACTCTAGAGGATAGTTCTGCACTCCGAAGCGAGTTAAGAGCACTGCACCAAATCCCACACATCCGATCAATGCCGGGAATAACCAACCGACACATGGAATGATCACATCCAATCCGTTTAGAACCAACATCAGAACAAAGGTGCCAATGCCAGCAGATACTGCAGCAGCCCATTCTTGCTTGAACATGTTGGCGATTCGCTTTCCTACCTCCATACCCAGAGAAATTAGCCCAAATGCCCAAGCAAACACTACTAAGAGTGCCAGGATAAGCACTGCAGGTATTAAAATAATGGTTACTGTCATAATCAACAGCAACATTGGTAGAACTACCAAACTCAGCAGTCCAAGCCCACCTGCAATTAGGGGTTGTTGAACCGCGACTGAAGAAACGCGCTCGAGGTGACTAGGCAGAAAAAGGACTGCCAAAACCGCTAAGGCGGCCCAAAGGAAAACTTTCAGGGTAAACCAAATGATATTAAATGCAGGTGAGAGCCCAAAATCGATACGCGGCACCTGTATTCCACCCGGTAAATTAAACGTAAGTGGGCCTCTGGCAGTATCTGTTATATCCCCTTCCACGCGGGCACCTTCTGCTTGATTTATATTTGCCCCTACTGCTGTTAAATTACCTTCAATGACCGCAGTATCATCCAGAGTGATCAAACCGCCAAAACCCACAACATTACCTTGGATTAAACCAGCTGCCCTCAAGGTTCCCCCCATTAGAACCACATCACCTGTCACAGTGGAGTCATATTCAAGTGTGGCGATCCCACCCAAAATAATTAAACTTCCATCCAAGGTCTCACCACTTTCAAGACGGAAAGTGCCCCCAAACACTACCTCATCATCAAACAGACCCTCTGCTCTAGCAGTATAGGGCCAGGTAAGAACCATGATGAGTAAAAACCCGATTAGAATTCTGTAGCTTTTTCTCATTAAAACACCCTCCGTGGTATGGTTAGCCGTTGGTAGGCTACCAACCAGAGCGCTCCTAACGATCCCATTGCAACCAGGATTGCTACCCACAGTGTAATTGGGATCAAGTTAAAAATCGTGCCGCTGGCTGTAAAGAATGCCTGTCCCAAATCACGAATATATGTAAACACACCCGCAGATTGGTATGCCCAGGCCAGCAGGATAGGTAAAGGTGTACGCAATAATGGCAGAATCATCCACCCAGTTAATAAAAGCAAAAGCACAGCCCCACCAATACTTGCCATCATAACCCAGAATGTTTGGATTCGACGCTGTCGCAGTAGTGTGTCTGCCAGGCGGGTTTCCCACCGAGCAGTAAAACCCGGCATTGGAGAAAGCAAGGGGGTAGCTCTCAGATGGCTTTCCATACCTTGCAGTGCCTGCGTAAGGTTCAGACAGGAACGACATTCTTGCAGGTGTTCCTGCAAAGCTTGACTTTCTGCACCTGAAAGTTCCTCAGAAGTAAAAATCCAGGATTCAAAAGGCTGGTGTCTGTTCACCATGATATTCCCTCTCCTCTAAATAAACCTGAGACTGCTGTAAGTTCCATTCATCTGCCAAACTCCGCCGCGCCCTGTGCAAGCGGCTTTTTACTGCGCTTAAAGTCAACGAAAGCGCCTCACCAATTTCTTCATAAGAGAAATCATAGAAGTAATACATTACGATTGCCGCCCGGTCTGTTGGATTCAATGTATCCATCAGAGCCCGTACGCGCTCTTGCTGAATAGATCTACTCAGGGCTGCCTCCGGGCCAGGATTGTCATCTGTGATTTCTAAATAATCATGCTCATCGACAGATACTGTACTCATTCGCCTCTTGCGTAGTTGATCAATACAATAATGTGCCGCAATCGATAACAACCAGGTCGGAAAAGGTCGGCTGTTGTCATAGCGTTTAAGAGACTTGTAAGCCCGGAAAAATGACTCTTGTGCTGCATCTTCTGCATCCTCTGCATTACCTAGCATCCTGTAGCACAAGTTATAGACTGGTCTTTGGTAAGTCTCCACCAGGTACGCGAACGCCTCTCCGTCGCCACGTTGGGCACGTGTGAGCCA
>CP070639.1:1615577-1621545 GCA_020354045.1 Anaerolineales bacterium
ATCCAAGCGTTTCACCTCGGTAGATATCAAATGAAAGATCATCCACCGCTTTGATATCGCCTACATGACGGCGTAAAAGTGCCCCTCTCATGATGGGAAAATACATCTTCAAATTTCGAACTTTGATCAGAATATCTTTTTTACCGCCATTTACAGACATTTCAACTTCTCCATTGTCGCCGGGGTTAAAGCAGCATCGATTACAGATCAGGCTGAGATATACTCTTGATAGGGATTCTCGGTGGTAGGTTGGGCAGTTGTGATATCAACAAAACAAGCCGATTGGTGGTTCTTCCCAATAGTTTCGAGAGGGGGTGGCGCCTGCAAACACCGATCTATGCGATAGTTGCAACGAGCATAAAAAGGACAGCCTTGCGGGTAATTAATTAAGTCAGGTGGTAAGCCATCAATCGAGGCAAGTGTCTCTGGTCGGTCTGCATCCACCCGTGGTAAGGAACGCAGCAAACCCAGGGTATAGGGATGACGGGGATTGGCATATAGCTGCTTTACTGGAGCGATCTCGGCAATCCGCCCTGCATACATGACAATGACACGATCAGCCAAACCGGCCACCACTCCCAGATCGTGGGTGATCCAGATTACAGCCATCTTAATTTCCTTCTGCAGGCGTTTCACCAAGCGGACAATTTGCGCTTGAATGGTTACATCCAAGGCGGTGGTTGGCTCATCAGCTATTAAGAGCTCCGGATTACAGGAGAGGGCCATAGCAATCATGGCACGCTGGCGCATGCCACCTGAAAACTGGTGCGGATAATTGTTGAAACGTTCATCCGCCAGAGGTATCCCCACCATCTTCAACAATTCAACCGCTCGTACTCTGGCATCCTCTTTTTTCATATTGAGATGGATTTCCAGGGCTTCGGTAATTTGCCTGCCTATCGTCAATACAGGGTTGAGTGAGGTCATCGGATCCTGGAAAATCATGGAAATCGTGTTACCTCGGATGGACCGCAGCTCATCCTGACTGACTTTCAGCAAATCCTTACCCGCAAACATGGCATTCCCATATAAAATCTCACCAGGTGGTGTAGGGATAAGACCCAACAAGGATAGAACGCCAACGCTTTTCCCTGACCCACTCTCACCCACAATGCCCAGGTTTTCACCCTTTTCCAGCGTATAACTGATGCCATTTACCGCATGTACAAGGCCATCTTGAGTAGAGAAACGGACTGTCAAATTCGTCACTTCTAGTAAAGAGCTCATCTTCTGCTTCCTATTCCTGGTCAGTTTATGTCGCTTACGTTGTTACGATAAATCACCTGATCTGGTTAGTACAAATCCAAAGGATGCCAGTGCAGCGCAGATGCTCACAGACACATCAAGTCAAGCCTGGAGTCTGTGAATACCCTTCTTCCACGAACTGTTTTAATTGGGCGACGGTCAAGTGACCTAATCCAATTTTCCCCATGCTTTGACCGGTTTGACGAAAATCTCTCCTGAGCAAGCTATTGGCTAAATTGATCAGGGAGGTACAAATGGGCATATCGACTCCCACCAGTTTTCCAAGATCTTCAAGCGGTACCAACCCGAAAGGAATATCCTCGGTCAGATACCGGCTGTCTAATTTGCTTTCTGCTTTAATGGAAGCGTAAACCGGGTTTCTCTCCTTATCACGGAAAGTAGAACCCTGGTAGCCCTGGTGACCATACCAAATTTTCCCCATCTGGTTATGTGGCGTGAGTTCAAGCCCAAGTGCTTTACCAACCGCCATGCGCTCATTATCAAGGTCTTCCATCACCTTGAGAACTGACGGGCTCATACCTTCGACATAAAACAAAAAATTACCATCTGTCTGCTCAATCCATCCCGCATTGAGAATAGTGGGTGGGGGGTGTCCAATGGCATTGGGATTACTTAACCAGGTCCACAAGATATTGGGAGCGGCCTGCACGGTGGGGAAAACTTCCTGCAGCTTAGGAATAACCATATCTGTCAACCTGGCTGGAAAAACAGCCACTCCAAGCCCGTGTTTATATCCAAATATCTGAATCGCCTCATCACCTTTTTTCCGGCAGGCGTACATCATAGATTGGGCTTCACAGAGTACTGGTAATTCTGAACAGCCATTTTGTTTCAAAGCTGCCGCAAAGGTCACTGCACCCCCAAAATTACCAGGGCTGAGCACCACAATCTGTTCCGACCTGACGTGCCGAGCGATCCTTTTAGCAAAGGCTGCCTGGGCAAAAGCCGGCACCACCACAAACAAGACCTCAGCACCCTGGATCGCCACTTCCGCGTCATCGGTGATCAGATGCACCGGGCTATATCCACCTTTCAAACCAGTTGAAGGGTCAGGATACAGTTCAATGCCGCCACGCTCTTTTACTACAGATATGGTGTGAGCCATTTCAGGCACTTCATATAGACTGACCTCAAACCCTTTCATGCTCAGATCAGCTGCATGGGCAAAACCCGCATGTCCTGCTCCCAGTATTGCGATTTTGATGTTGTCATCCATATTTGATTGGGCTCCTAAGTACATTTTGATACTGTTATACAAACAGTTCTTTCTCACGTAAGTATTTATAAAGGTTGTCAGAACTGACCAACTTGCGTCGCAGATATTTGAACCCCTCGTCTCTCAAGTTCTTTAACAAAAAGATCATAGGGTATGTCTGTCAGTGGGGATAGCAATCCCCGCTTCGTGAGCTGACCGGAGGCAATCAACTGGGCCCCAACGCTGGCACTAAACCCTACTGTCCTGCTCATCGCAGTCAGGCCCGTAGCGAGATCTCGGAAATCCAACATCTGGTAGACCGCTTTCTCAATTCGTCCATTTCGCTGTCCGGTCACCTCAACACGTACAAGAGCAATATCTCTCTCGTCTGGCTGATATTGAATGTTAGGTTCAATCACTGCAGCCAGAAAATGTCTCCGGTCTATCTCACACCCATCAACCATCACGGGCTCAACATCCAGAAGATGAAGATCGACCAGCGCTTTCCAGAAAGCGCAATGACCGGGCCAGCGCAACGCATAGCGACCCATCTCCCGAATTTGGTCTCTATCCAACTTCAACATATCTGCATAACGCAGCGCGTCTCCATTGGGATATGCCTCCAACTGGCCCAGTGTCTCGATTTCAACATGGTGCACATTTTCAGGTGCAAACATGTTGGTTGCATCAATCGCGACTAATTTCCCGGCTTGAATAAGACGGGCGGGTCGCATATAAGCGTTGAGCACTCCTTCAAACGTCCAACTTACTTTGTAGCGAAGCGGGTTATTGGCAGCTTTAGGTTCCGGAAAGCCTGCTCCATAACTTAACACTGACTCAATACGATCAAAGTGGCGCTTTGCTTCACCTAACAGAATCAGATCGATACCTGGGTCCAGGCCAAACTCTGGCAGCAGAGCAATATTTTTCTCCAAAGCTTGCTCCGCCAGTGCTTCAAGTTCTTCAGTGACATAATATGTATTGACGTAATGAACATCATGAGCCAGCGCTGAAGCGGCAACATTTCCAATATAACGGATGGGGAGCAAATCCACCACCACATCGGGAGATCGAGCCATCAGATGATCGATACTTCCTCTATCGTTAGCATTAACAAATTCGCAATTCACCTTGGCACCAAGTTTCTGGCTTTTCACATAAGCTTCCAAGGAAGCCAGGTCCAAATCGGCTGCGGTAACGCTTGTGACACCGTCACTATGGGCAAGATCATATAGTGCAGCTTTCCCCTGCATACCTACGCCTAGAAGCAATACCTGCATCGCTGTTCTCTTCCCAGTCAATTAGATTTCCAGGACGAAGTGATCCTGGGCAAGACGGGCAAGTTTATCCTCATCCACTTTCAGCCCCAACCCTTTACAATCTTGAGGCACCAGGATATCTCTGCCGTCATATTGAAAATTACCGTCCAGCAAAATATCTTCCTTAATGCGCAGATTGGACATAAGAGCATGGCCGTGTTTCACAAGGTTTGGGACAGTGGCCGCCACGTGTACACTTGCCATGACACTGATCCCCATTTCGATCATGGAATTTACAAAACAGGGGGTCCTGGCAGCCTCGGCTATGGCCGCAATCTGGCGCGTTCTAAACAGCCCTCCACATTTTCCAACCTTCAGACTGAAGACCCGGGCAGCATCCTGGCGAATGATTGTCACCGCTTCATGGGTTGAGTGAAGAGCCTCATCGACGCTAAGGGGTAAATTGACAGAAGCTTGAAGCTTAGCCATAGCATCAATTTCATTGGCTGCTAATGGCTGTTCGACCATACTGATGTTCAATGATTCCAGCTGACGAATTGTCCGTAATGCCGTGGAATAATCCCAGCCCTGATTGACATCCACCATAAGTGGGATCTCCGGTCCAACGGCCTGGCTGATCGCCCGGAGGCGAGCCACATCTACTTCCGGGCTCAACGCACCCAGTTTTATATGAAGGGAACGGTACCCCTCAGCGATCTTTTGTACCGCTTCGTGGGCATTTGCTTCGGGCGTATCCCCCCCTAATGGCCAGAGCATTGGGATGCGATCACGAACTTGACCTCCCAACAGCTGGTAGACTGGCACTCCCAGTGCCTGTCCCAAGATGTCGTGTGCAGCGATATCAATGGGAGCCTTGGCAAACGGCCATCCAGGCACGAGGGCATCCATGCTGGCATGCAATGCTACCAGGTTTGCCGGGTCCATACCAAGCACCAGGGGACCCAGGTGATTGCGTATCATATGCATCACAGTTTCAGGGCTTTCATAGGTGAAAGTAGGAAAGGGATCCGATTCACCAAATCCCTGCAGACCATTATCTGTAGTCATGCGCAAAATAACGCAAGGCTTTGCTGTCATGCCTCCCTCTGCGTAACCTGCAGTCAGGTAGGGCTTAATCAATTCTACCTGTATGATGTAAGCTTCGATGCGAGCGATACGCATGGGATATCCTCCCTTTATAGTACTGAGCGAGGGTGTAGCACCTCGGTCAGCCAATCACCGACAAAATTAATCGCCAAAACCGTGATCAACACAGCCAGACCAGGCCAGGTTGCTACCCACCAAGCATTTGACAGGTAATCACGACCATCACTGATCATGCTGCCCCAACTCGGTGTTGGAGGTGGGACACCCAGCCCCAGAAAACTGAGCGCTGCCTCCGCAAGGATCATCTCCGCGATAGAGAAGCTTGCCAACACTATGATCGGAGTCATCAAGTTCGGCAGGATGTGCTGGAAGAGAACGCGATTAGGTTTTGCCCCAACAACAGTTGAGGCCAGCACAAAATCTTCCTCTTTCAGGTGTAAGACCTCTGCCCGGGCCACGCGCGCGTATTCCACCCATTTTGTAATCCCTAAAACCACAATCAGGATGAGCAGATTCCTGCCTAGCACCGCAATGGTGGCTACAGCCAATAAAATGGAGGGGATGGATAATTGTGCATCTGCGATGCGCATGATAATTACGTCAGTCAATCTGCCCCGGTATCCCGATATCAAACCCAGGAAGACACCGATCGGTCCGGCTACCAGCATAGCCAGAAAACCGATGATCAAGGAAATGCGTCCCCCATAAACAATGCGCGTCCAGATATCCCTGCCCAACGCATCCGTACCCAGAAACTAGGGAGATATACTGCCATCTATCCAGAAGGGAGGCCGGAGACGATATTCCAGACTTGTCTCATCAGGTCCCTGGGGCGTTATTAAAGGAGCGAATACCACTGCCAGGATGATCAATCCCAAGATTACCAGACCGATACCACGGGCTGGTCGCTCACGCAGCGACCGGATCATCCGGCTTGCCAGTGTGCGTTCAGATACATTTTGGGTATGTAAACCTTCTAAAGGAGCCTGGGTTGCTTCTTGAGCCATATCATCCACCTCGATCAATCGTATCGTATGCGCGGATCCACTACTGTGTAAAGGACATCGACAATCAGGTTGCTCAACAGGAAAATGAGCGCCAGCAAGATGGTGGCAACCTGCACGACCGGGAAATCCCGCTT
>CP070639.1:1621645-1627549 GCA_020354045.1 Anaerolineales bacterium
CCGGGCAATCCAAGACCCGGAACACGAGTTGCACGCCGAACTGCGGACGACCACCTCATTGTGCACTTCCCTGGTGCAGATCAACAACACCTTACCACCAATGGACGACCCGAATGTGCGTGCAGCTTTCGCCCTGGCGCTTGACCGTGAGAAGTTACTCGATCAATTCTCCGAGGGGACCGATCTGCTGGCTGAAACCATATTACCCCCAGCTATGCCGGGTTATTCTACGGATATGTCAGCAACCGCCTTCGACCCTCAGGCTGCCAAGGCAGCTTTGATAGCCTCGAAGTATGGGCAGGACCTGCCGCCTGTTACCTTCCTGGATGAAGGATACGCTGGTGAGGAAAGCGACTATATCAACGCGATGATCAGCATGTGGGAGGAAAACCTGGGTATCCAGGTAGATCTGGAGTTACTTGATCCAGAAGATTTTACCCGGGCAGCCCGCGAGACAGATGGTCACTTAGTCCCTTACGGCTGGTGCGCTGACTACCCCGATCCAGAAAATTTCCTGGATATTCTGTTTCATTCTGAAAGCCAGTTCAACGTGGCAGGATACGAGAATCCAGAGCTGGACGATCTGCTTGAGCGGGCGCGAACCGAGATCGACCCTGCCAACCGAGTCGCCCTTTATAAGCAAGCCGAGGCGCTACTCTTGGGCGACCACGCAGCGATTCCCTTGGTGCACTGGATTGATTATGAGCTTGCCAAATCTTACGTGAAGGGTTATGTAAGTGCTTCGATGGGCACGCGCGTGCTGCATCTAGTTTATTTGGAGAGGTGATCCTGAGGAAAGCGGTGTTGATTCTAGCCGGTGAGGGTCGGGGAGGTGGAGCTTGTGAGTGAAAGTGTCAACCCGATATCACAACAAGTCTCCAAGCAGCAGCACTCACAGTAAGTAATAAGGGAAACCTCACGAAGCCGCCTGTTTTCTGGTGGTAGTTCTGTCAACAAGCACTTGATCGAGTCCAATATCCACTACCATAGCTGAAAATCAATTGACAATAAATTGATTTGCGAGTATAAAAAAACATTCGCCAAAAAAGCCCCGCTACGCAATAAACCATCAAACGCAGGTTGGTGCTTGCCTGGGGCCTTCATATTTTAAGGAGGATCTGTTATGTACTGGAAGCGCAGTTTACCCTTTCTAACCCTGTTCATGATCGTTGCTCTCCTTTTGTCTGCCTGTGGAGGCGCGCAGACTCCGGCTGCCACGCAGGCCCCAGCGCCAGCTGCTACGGAAGCGCCGCCTGAGCCTGCTGCCACAGAAGCCCCGCCCGAGCCGGCAGCTACTGAAGCCCCACCGGAACCCACCCAGGAGCCAGCAGTGCTGCGCGTGGGTTGGGGCGGCAGCCCGGATACGCTTAACCCGGGTACTGCAGTGCTTTCTGAAGCTTACACCCTTTTTGAGCTGATTTACGATACTATGTTCGAGCTCAACCTGGATGGCACCTACCGCCTATCCCTGGCGGAGAGCTACGACCTCTCCGAGGATGGCCTGGTGTGGACCTTCACGCTGCGACCGGGCTTCACCTTCCACGACGGCGTGCCGCTCACCGCGGCTGATGTCGCCTTCACTTACAAATTCTATCAGGATCATGAGGACTTCCCCTTCCTGCCGGTCTACACCGAGTATTTCGAGAGCGTGGAAGCGCCCGATGAGAACACGGTGGTGATCACACTCACCGACCCTATTCCCAACATGGAAAGCCAGCTGGTCTTCCTGTATGTGCTGCCGGAGCACGTCTGGGCGGATTATTACGAACCCGTCTCGGCGGTGGAGTTCGAGAACCTCGAGATGATCGGCACCGGGCCGTTCAAGATGGTGGAGTACCAGCAGGGTGAGTTTGTCCACCTTGCAGCTGCAAAGGACCACCCGCTGACACCTCCTAAGATCGACGAGGTCGTGTTCCAGACTTTTGACAACCAGGACGCTCTGGTGCAGGCGCTGGTTACCGGTCAAGTGGATATGATCACCGAGATGCCCAACACCGCCGTGCCCACCCTCAGGAATGCTGAAAATGTTGAGCTGGTAATCGGCGCGCCTCTGGCACCCGAGGTGACCGATATCATCCCCAATCAGACCAGCGAAGAGAACTGCCCGCCTGATGACGGCGTTTGCTCCGGGCACCCCGCCCTGCGCGACCGGAATGTGCGCCTGGCGCTGGCACACGCCACCGACAAACAGAAGATTATCGATGTGGTGCTGCTCGGGCTGGGCACACCCGGCCTGACGCTGATCCCGGATGGTCTCGGCGTGTGGTACAACGACACTATCCAGGATTACCCCTTCGATCTCGCTGAAGCGAACCGTGTCCTGGATGAAGCTGGCTATGCCGATAGCGACAACGATGGCGTGCGCGAGATGCCCGATGGCTCCCAGCCGCTCGAGTTTCGCCTGTTCTGGCCCAACGACAGCGCTACCGCGCCGCGCATTGCCGAGCTGCTGGCCGAGACCTGGAACCAGGTGGGGGTCAAACTGCTCCCACAGGCTTTGGACCCCGATGCACTGACCTCCGTGTGCTGCCCGACCTTCGATTTTGACATCATCATCTGGGGCTGGGGCTCCGACCCGGACCCGGGTTTCCTGCTCAGCGTGCACCTGACCGATGAAATCCCCACTGGCAACAGCGAGACCGGCTATTCCAACCCTGAATTCGATGACCTGTATGGTCAGCAGGCCACCGAGTTGGATCCCGACAAGCGCCGTGAGATCATCTGGAATATGCAGTCGATCCTGCACAATGATGTGGCCTACATCATCCCATACTACCCGCAAGCCACACAGGCCTACCGCACTGACCGCTTTACGGGCTGGATCACCGATATGCCCAAGGTAGCACTTGAGGACACCACCTCACTGGTCGCGATTGAACCGGTAAGGTAAATTTTTACAAGCATGGGGATTGCAGGTGCAAACCTGCAATCCCCATTTAAAGCAAGAATTCCATTGCCAGGAGCAGGCCCTTGAGCGGCTACCGCTACATCCTGAATAAGGTAACCTGGGCTGTCCTCACGATCCTGTTCGTGATCGTGCTGAATTTCTTCCTGTTTCGCATCCTGCCGGGCGATCCGGCGCGGGCAGGCATACGCGACCCGCGCCTGACCCAGGAAGCCATCCAGGCCATCCGGGTGCGCTTTGGGCTGGATAAGCCTGTGATCAACTGTTTTCAAAACCTGAACCCAATTAAGCTGGGCGATTGCGCCGTCAACCCGCTGCAAACCCAGTTCTTCATTTATATAGGCAACCTGCTGCGCGGTGAGCTGGGGGTTAGCTATCATAGTAACCGTCCGGTGGTGGATCTGCTGGGAGAGCGCCTGTGGAACACCGTTTTGCTGGTAGGTGCAGGCCAGCTGCTCTCGATCATCATCGGCATCTTTCTGGGTGTGCTGGCTGCCTGGAAGCTGCGCACCGGTGTTGACTATACTGCCCTGGTCAGCAGCCTGGTTGCCTGGAGCCTGCCGACTTTCTGGTTGGGTATTATCCTGCTCTTCATCGGCAGCCGCTATTTCGAACTGCCCATCGGTGGCAAGATCACCGCCGGCGCAAAATTTGCCACCACCTGGGAGCAGTGGCTGGATGTAGGCCGCCACCTGGTCCTGCCCACGCTGACCTTCACCATTATTTTCGTGGGCGAGTATATGCTGATCATGCGCAGTACCATGGTGGATATACTCTCGGAGGATTTTATCCTGACCGCCAAAGCCAAGGGGCTGAGCGCCTTTAAGATCCTTAGGGATCACGCCTTGCGCAACTCGATGCTGCCCATGGTGACCATCATCGCCCTGAATTTAGGTTTCACTGTGGCTGGCGCCATCCAGATCGAAACGGTCTTCTCCTGGCCTGGCTTGGGGCAGACCATTTTTGAGTCCGTGGGGCGCCGCGATTATCCCATGCTGCAAGGCGCCTTCCTGGTGATCGCGGTTAGTGTCATCTTTGCCAATCTGGTAGCGGACTTGCTGTATTCGTACCTGGACCCACGCGTCAGGGCGGGCTGAGGCATGGCAGAACGCGCGGAACCGATCAATATTGTCATTTCTCCCCGTGGAGTCTGGACCAGCCTGCGGCACAGCCGCATGGGCGTGCTTGGGCTGGTGATGCTGCTGGTAGCCATCAGCGCAGCGGTCTTTGCGCCCTCGATTGCACCCTATGATCCAAAAGAACCTGTGCGGATTACCATTGATGATATCTATGCCCGGCCAAGCCCGGCACACTGGTTGGGCACCGATGACGCTGGCAAGGATGTGCTCTCCAATTTTATCTTCGGCTCGCGCGTCTCGCTCATCGTTGGCTTTTTCGCTTCGTTTATCTCCATTGCGATCGGTGGGACGATCGGCATCGTGGCAGGATTCTACGGCGGCAGGGTTGAGAATACACTCATGCGCCTGACCGACATCATGCTGGTCATCCCCGACCTGCCCCTGGCGGTGGTGCTGGTCGCGTTGACTAAACCCAGCTTGCTGAACATCATCTTTGTCATCGGTATCCTGGGCTGGACGGGCACCGCCCGTCTGGTGCGCTCCCAGACACTCTCGGTCAAGGAGCGCAAGTTTGTGCTGCGCGCCCGCGCCATTGGCGCAGGGAATCTCTACATCATCCGCCGCCACCTGCTGCCGCTGGTGCTGCCTCTGATGGTCGCTAACACGGTGCTGGTGATCTCACTGGCGATCCTCAACGAGAGTGTGCTCAGCTTTTTAGGATTGTCTGATCCGACCACCCTGAGCTGGGGTCAGATGCTCAACTTTGCCTTCACGCGCGGGGCGATGAGCTCCGGCGCCTGGTGGGCATTGGTACCACCTGGTTTTGGTATCGTCTGGGTGGTCTTGGGTTGCACGCTCCTGGGTCATGGGTTGGAGCGGGCGCTCAACCCGCGCCTGGAGACGCACCACCTGGTGGTAGGCAAGCACATGGTGGCTCGCAAGGAAGTTGAGACGGCATGAACACCACCCCGGGTGGTTTCTCTCGCAACTCATTTGCAGGCCAGGCGAAACCCAGGCCGGCGACCAGCAACCTGGCGATAGCGCCCATATTGCTGGAAGCCCGGGACGTGTCCGTGGATTTCGTCAGTGATGGCAATCCCCCGGCCCACGCAGTTGCAGGTGTGAGCTTCACCCTCAGAGAGGGCGAGATGCTGGGCCTGGTGGGCGAGAGCGGCTGTGGTAAAACCACCCTGATGCTGAGCATCCTGCGCTTGTTGCCCCAGGCCGGGCGCATCACCGGCGGGCAGTTGCTCCTGGACGGGCGCGACCTGTTCTCTCTCAGCGAAAGAGAGATTGAAAATGTACGCTGGAAGGATATCTCCTTCATCTTCCAGGGTGCCATGAACGCCCTCAACCCGGTGCGCACCATTGGCGACCAGATCGCTGAAGCGATTATCCGCCATAACCTGGCGCGCAGCCGCTCCTGGCTGGATGAACGCGTCCGGGAGCTGCTGGAGCTGGTGGGCATTGGCGGCGACCGCAAGGACCAGTACCCACACCAGTATTCCGGCGGCATGCGCCAGCGGGCGATGATCGCCATGGCGCTGGCCTGCAACCCGCGCATCGTGATCGCCGACGAGCCTACCACTGCCCTGGATGTCATGATCCAGGCCCAGATCCTGGAGCTGCTGGAGAGCTTGCGCACCCGCCTGGGGCTCTCCGTGATCCTGGTGACCCATGACTTGGGCGTGGTGGCGGAAGTGTGCGATACGGTCCTGGTGATGTATGGCGGCGTGACGGCTGAGTATGCTGATGTGGATACCGTTTTCAACCGGCCTCAGCACCCCTACACGCAGCAGTTGTTGGGCGCCTTTCCTGACTTGAGCCGTCCAAAAGGCAGGTTGTTGGCCATTCCCGGTTACCCGCCGCGCCTGGACGCCTTGCCGCCAGGCTGCCGTTTTGCCCCGCGCTGCCCGTCCG
>CP070639.1:1627649-1633552 GCA_020354045.1 Anaerolineales bacterium
ACGAAGACGAAGACGAGTATGACGATGAGGATTAAGCATGGCAATTAGCATCGACCAGATTAAACAGCTGCGTGAAGAAACCGGAGCGGGTATTTTAGATTGTCGCAAAGCACTGGAACAAGCAAATGGGGATTTCCAGTCAGCGCTAAACTTTTTGCGCGAGAAAGGTCTGGCTACGGCTGCCAAGCGCGCCGACCGCGAGACCCTGGAGGGCATGGTTGAATTATATTCGCATGGGAACGGCCGGGTGGGCGTGATGGTGGAGGTCAATTGTGAGACGGACTTCGTTGCCCGCTCAGAGGCTTTCCGCACATTTGCCCATGAAATTGCACTCCAGATCGCAGCCGCTTCCCCGCTCTATGTGCGCGAAGAAGACATCCCTGCTGAAGTCCTTGAGGAAGAGGTTGCTAGTGCCCGCGCTCTCGCCTTGGCTGAAGGCAAGTCAGAATCCGTGATGGAACGCATTATTGAAGGTCGCCTGGCCAAGTATAAAAATGAAAAGATTTTGCTGCGCCAACCGTACATTCGTGATGAAGAAATCACGATTGAGAAGCTCCTGCTCCAGAACATCGCCTCGATCGGTGAAAACATCGTTGTCCGGCGCTTTGAACGCTGGGAATTAGGTGAACAAAACGAAGATTAACAGTCATCTGAGGGCCAACCACTGGGTTGGCTCTTTTTTTACGACGCATTTCCTCAATAGCCGGTTTATAAAACCGCACGCCTGAGTGCGAACGGATGTCCATCACACAATTTCAAAGGAGCTTTACAGGTGAAAAAGGACTTAAAATATCGCAGAATCTTGTTGAAATTAAGCGGAGAAGCCCTGGCCGGACCGCAAGGATTTGGCATCGACCCACAAAAAGCAGAGGATATCGCCGAGCGCGTGCGCGAGGTGCGCAATCTGGATGTGGACGTTGCCATTGTCATTGGGGCAGGCAACCTGTGGCGCGGTCGCATTGGCATCAATCGCGGCATGGACCGGGCAACTGCTGATTACATGGGCATGCTGGCGACTGTCATGAACGCACTGGCTTTAATGGATGCCATGGAGCGCATGGAAATGGTCACAAGAGTGCAATCAGCCGTTGAAATGCATGCAGTGGCAGAACCCTATATCCGACGGCGGGCAATCCGCCACCTGGAAAAAGGCCGGGTGGTGATCCTGGGAGGCGGAACAGGAAACCCTTACTTCTCCACTGACACCGCAGCTGCCCTGCGGGCTATGGAGATCAGCGCCCAGATCCTGATCAAGGCAACCAAGGTAGATGGGGTTTACGATAGTGACCCTATGCTCAACCCAAATGCAGTCCGTTTTGAACATCTGACGTATATGGACGCAATCAACCGCCGCCTGGAAGTGATGGATAGCACCGCAATATCACTGTGCATGGACAACCATTTGCCCATCTTAGTGCTCAATCTCTGGCAGCCCCATGCCCTTAAAGAAGCCCTATATGGAGCCCATGTAGGCACCCTGGTCTCAGACTGAAGCACCATTTAGCCACTGATTTTAGGAAAAGATGTCTCTGCCCCTGGACAGATTACCCCCTTTTCGCTGACCGAATTTTCGGGTATCCTATAGGCAAGGAGAAGGAGACCATCATGCTCAAGGATGTTTATAAGGAAGCTGAAGCCAGGATGAAAGGCGCTATCCAGGCACTGGAAGAAGATCTTTCCGGTATACGCACCGGCAGAGCCACCCCCGCTCTGGTTGAACGTCTCCTGGTGGAGTATTATGGGACTCCCACACCGCTGATCCAGCTTGCCAGCATCAGCGTACCCGATCCACGCGCTTTATTGATCCGTCCATTTGACGCCTCATCATTGAAAGCCATTGAGCGCGCTATTTTGGCCTCGGAGTTGGGCCTGAATCCCAATAACGATGGCAAAGCCATCCGCTTGAACCTGCCCCCCCTTACCCAGGAGCGCCGACAAGAGCTGGTCAAGGTAGTAAACAATCGCTTAGAGGAAGCCCGTGTTGCAGCTCGAAATGTGCGTCGCGATAGCATCCGCGATCTTCGCGAGTTCGAACAGGAAAAATTGATCTCCGAAGATGATCTCAAGCGGGGGGAAGATGAGCTTCAAAAGATAACAGATCGTTACATCGATGAAATCAACGCTACTGGTGAGCGGAAAGAAAAAGAGATACTAGAATTCTAAGCGGATATGTTGAATAAACGTGTAAATCAATCGAAACCGGAAGAGCTGCCAGAAAAAATCCCTACTCACATTGCCATCATTATGGATGGGAATGGTCGTTGGGCTATCTCGCGCGGGTTGCCTCGTCTGGCAGGGCACCGGGCTGGCACAGAGAACTTGCGCCGCGTGATTGAGGCCTGTATTGAGTTTGGGATTAAATATCTGACCATTTACGCTTTCTCTACCGAAAATTGGGGGCGCCCACCGGCTGAAGTTCACGGTTTAATGCGCATCCTGGAAGACGTGATCGATCGCGAACTTCAGGAATTGCATGATCAGGGTGTTCAGCTGCACCATATTGGTCGCCTGGATCGCCTGTCGAAGAATCTGCGAAAAAAGGTGATTCATGCCGTGGAATTCACAAAACGCAACACCCGCCTTGTGCTAAACGTGGCTTTCAATTACGGGGGCAGGGATGAGATCGTGGTAGCAATACAACGCATGATCGCTGATGGAATGAAAGCTGAACAGGTGACGGATGAACTGGTGAGCCAGTACCTGTTTACTGCGGGGGTCCCTGACCCAGACTTGATTATCCGCACATCCGGAGAACTTAGGGGTAGCAATTTCCTCATCTGGCAAGGCGCATATTCGGAATGGTATTTCACACCCACCTTCTGGCCTGATTTTGATCGAGAAGAGCTGCTGCGCGCCTTACGCGAGTATGCTCACCGAGACCGGCGCTATGGAGGCCTGATGCCCTTGCAAGAGGATACCGCGACACATGCTGGTTAAGCGACTCTGGGTATCAATCATCCTCCTTCCAATCGGGTTGATCCTGATCTCCATCGGAGGCATCCCTTTTGCCTTGCTGATTGCCACTTTCATGGGATTGGCTGCTTGGGAATACGACCGGCTCTTTCGCACCGGCGGGCTCAAACCCGCTGGTTTTTTGATTCCCGCAGGAGCACTGTTCCTGCTTTATGGGCGCGTTACAGCAGGGTTTGAAAGTGGTCCCTGGATGATCAGCCTGGTTATCCTTGCCAGCATGACCTATCACCTGGTTGCTTACGAACGAGGTTCAGATACAGCTGGCTCGGATTTTGGCATAACCCTGGCTGGAATGCTTTATTTCGGATGGATCGGCGGATATCTGGTATCTCTGCGTGAACTGCCAGACGGCAAGTGGTGGTTCTTAGTTGCCCTGCCTGCAGTCTGGTTGGCAGATTCAGGGGCATATTTCATTGGGCGCAAATTCGGTAAGCACAAGCTCAGCCCGCGGCTGAGCCCCAAAAAGAGCTGGGAAGGTTATCTCGGCGGGATCGTCACCGGCTGTCTGGGTGCTGCTTTGCTTACCCTGGTGTGGCAAGTAGGAGCCGGCCCAGAATCTACCCTGAGCGTGTGGAAATCGGCTGTACTGGGTCTGACTCTATCGACCTTGACACCACTGGGAGATCTTGGGGAAAGCATGATCAAACGCCAATTTGGAATCAAAGATTCATCCAACCTGATACCAGGACATGGTGGGGTCTTCGACCGCATCGATTCCTGGTTGTGGGCTGGGGTGATTGGCTATTATGTCGTTGTGTGGTTTTTCCTGGGATAAATCTTTCCTTTACATAAAGCATTGGGAGCAGAATCGCCCAGGCTCATCCCCGTTGACGATAACAACACCCTCTGGTAAAATCCACTTCCCCGGTGCGTGGTACCCTTCGCCCGGGCTGCATTTTGCTGAGTCAAAGCTACTCAACCTGGTAGATAGTTCACGAAAAGCTTGTGTGTCCTCTTTACCTGAGCTGAGCGGTTTGGCAAAGACTATATCATACGAAAGGGCTTGATCCATGAAAGTATTATTACTGAAAGACGTTTATAAGCTCGGACGCGCCGGCGATGTCAAAAAAGTTGCCGATGGCTACGGGCGCAACTACCTGCTCCCCCAAGGACTTGCCATTTTGGCGACCCCAGGTGCGTTGAAACAAATCGAGCATATCCAGGCACAGGCATCAGCACAGCGCGCCATCCTTAATAAGGAAATGAGCAGCGTAGCGGAGCAGATTGAAGGCCTGGTGCTGACATTCCCCGTCAAAGCCGGTGAAGCGGGTAAACTATACGGCTCGATAACTTCTCAAATGCTCGTGGATGCCATCCAGGAAAAGGTGGGGGTAGAAATCGACCGCCGACAGGTCGATGCTCAGCCAATCCGCGTGCTTGGTGAACACGATATCCAAATCCGACTGACAATGGACCTGATCCCAGAAATCAAGGTCTTCGTTTATCGCGAGGGCGAAGCCGCCGAGCTGCCTACCGAAGAGCAAAATGAAGTGCCTGCAGAAGAACTCCAGGCTGAACCGGCTGAGGTCGAAGACGAGACAGAAGGTGAGGTTGAAACAGTAAGCGCGAGCGAAGAGGCCGAGTGAAATCCTTCTCCTGAACAAAATGGATTGTATATAGCTTGTTCGCTTCCAGCCTGAAAATTTCCGGGGCGGGTTATCCACCAGCAAGTGGCAATCCCGCCCCTTTTATCTGGTCATCAGCAGGCACATTCGCATGATGGACACAATCGGGCAGCAACTCCGCCAGGCGCGCCTGACCCGCGCCCTAACCCTGGAGCAGATCGCGCAGGAAACCCATGTGCGCGTTCATTACCTGGAGGCTTTGGAAAGCGGGGCTTTTGAAAAAATACCCTCCAGGGCCCAGGCGCGCGGCTTTTTACGGATTTATGCCAGCTATCTTGGCCTTCAGGCAAGTACACTATTGGAAAACCTGGAAGGCGACCTGCCGCTTGAGGCGAAAAGACCTGCAGCCGAGGATCACGAAGACCTGGATGAGCTGCAAGTTGGTGCTGGGCCCGCTGTTTCACAACCAGAGGTCTCGCTGCAAGCCGCCACTCTGTTTGCCGAAATCGGGCAGAAACTCCAGCACCAACGCGAGTTATTGGGTCTGGCGCTTGACGATGTGGAACGGCACACACATTTACGCAGGCATCACCTGGAGGCGTTAGAGTCCGGGAATTTGGCTGCGTTGCCATCGCCTGTCCAGGGACGTGGAATGCTAAAAAATTACGCCGATTTCCTCGGATTGGATCCCGAACCGGTGATGTTACGTTTCGCTGAAGGACTGCAGGCGCAATTGGAGGCCAGCCAATCCAGGCAAGTCACGACCAGCCCTCGCCCAACCCGGCAAAGGCTGAGCCTACCCCGACCGCTCAGAAGGCTATTCTCCGCCGAATTACTCATCGGCTTGTCCTTTATTATTTTTCTAGCAGGCTTCGTGGTGTGGGGAGCAATCAGGATTTTTACGATGCGCGCCGAGCAAGAGACGCCACCCACGGTGCCTCCGATTGCTGAGGTCTTGCTTGCCCCTGTTATAGATACGCCTTCACCCTCTCCGCCTCCTGCCACACCGACGCCGCCACTTGCCGCAGCCGTGATCGAGCAAACGAGCGAAAACCCAACTCAGCAGGTTGCACCTGGCTCAGATAGCGGGAATACCGTTCAGGTATACCTGACAATCCGCCAACGCACCTGGATCCGAATCCTGGTAGATGGCAAAATCGAGTTCGAGGGACGTGTTCTCCCGGGCACAGCTTACCAATATGTTGGAGAGGAATCGGTAGAAGTGCTAACCGGAAATGGTGAGGCTGTGCAGATTTTTTTCAACCAGGGTGACCTGGGCCCCATGGGGTTGTTTGGACAGGTGGTACACCAGGTATTTACATTGAACGGTGTTCAGACACCTACGCCAACGATCACCCTGACACC
>CP070639.1:1633652-1639513 GCA_020354045.1 Anaerolineales bacterium
TTTCCCTACCTGAGCGGAATTTTCGGTCTCTTCGGCTGGCGAAGAGTAGGCTTCTTCGCTTGTACGCAATGAGCACTTAATTGTGGAAGAAATGTGTGTAGTGCTGTATAGATCATGAAGTGAAGATACAAATAAACAAGGAGAGTCGGGTATGTTCAGATTCAATAAAATGGCTCTAGTTGTGGTAATTAGCCTTGTGATTACCGGGTGTAATTTACCCGCCGGAAGCGAAACACCTGTTGCTGCCACACTTGAACCCTCCCCAACTTTACAAACCACAGAACCGCTTGTGGAAGAAACAGCAACATCTGAGATCGTGCCGGAAATCGCTGAACAAAGTTACATCATCGTTGATACTGGACAAACCTATTGCTACAATGACTCGGTCAGTATCCCTTGTCCTGAACCAGGCAGCGCATATTTTGGGCAGGATGCTCAATATGTTGGCAATCAGCCCAGTTATGCTGACAATGGTGACGGTACGGTCACCGATTTAACCACTGGCTTGATGTGGTCCAGGGATCCTGGTTCAAAACTGACCTACGAGCAGGCTGTTGGAGGGGCTGAGGGCTTTAATCTGGCAGGCTATAACGACTGGCGACTGCCGAACATTAAAGAGCTCTATTCCTTGATTCTCTTCTCAGGCTACGATCCCAGTGGTTGTGAATCTCAAGCCGAGTGCACTAACCTGATGCCCTTTATCGATACGGATTTCTTTAACTTCCAGTATGGTCAGCCTGAGGCTGGAGAGCGTTTGATTGATGCCCAGTTCATCTCAAACACAGCCTATGTGGGCCAGGGAGTGCAGGGTGGCCTGGTATTTGGGGTCAATTTTGCAGACGGCCGCATCAAGGGATATAGCTCTGAGCCTCTGCCAGATGCTACCGATGATAAGACCTTTTTTGTACTGTATGTGCGTGGTGAAACGGAATATGGAGTTAACCAGTTCGTGGATAACGGTGATGGCACCATCACCGACCAGGCAACTGGGCTGTCCTGGATGCAAACCGACAGCCAGCAAACTCTTGGGTGGGGAGATGCCCTGGCATATTGTGAGGACCTGTCTTGGGCAGGGTACGAAGACTGGCGTTTGCCAAATGCTAAAGAACTTCACAGCATTGTCGACACAACGCGCTCTCCAGACACTTCCAATACCGCTGCAGCGAACTCCCTGTTCCAAAGCTCCCCTCTCACCAATGAGGCTGGTCAACTGGATTATGGTTATTACTGGACCAGTACCACCCACCTGAACCGCCAAATCGCGGCGACACAGGCAGTTTACATTGCTTTTGGCAAAGCCCTGGGTAACACCGGGGGGGCGTGGATCGATATCCACGGAGCTGGTGCCCAACGCAGTGATCCCAAAACTGGGAATCCCACCAGTTTCCCGCAAGGTCGTGGTCCGCAAGGCGATGCTGTTCGGATCCTCAATTACGCCCGTTGTGTCAGAGGGGGTGTGAGTGCGGAGGTCTCTACAGGTGGGGAGCTGGATCCCAATGCAGCCACCGCGCCTGCCATACTTGAACCCAGCCCTCAGACTACTCCGGGCGCTGCGGGTGACCAACCGCCGCCCGAAGCTTATGCAGCCTGTGAAGGGAAGAAGGTCAACACAGCTTGTGAGTACGAATGGATATTTGGCAGGCAAGAGGGCGTGTGTTACGATGTGTTTGGTCAGTTAGTTTGCATGCCGGGCGTGGTGCTGCCGACGATTCCTTTCCCATAGAGCCAAGAAAACAACCCAGACAGAACCTGAATCGCACTCAGGCTCTGTTTGGGTTGTACAGCGTAGCCAGGACACCGGTATTTGCTCCAGTTAAGCACGCTATTTGAAAGTGAAATTCGCCAAATTAGATGCTTGGCATATTGAGACACTTATAAACTAAAAAACCGTTATAGTTTCTATATTGAGAGGGGCTTATCATTAGGCAGAAAGGAAGCAATGGAAGATTCGCAACCTCATATCACCACATTTGATGGAAAAAGGCGATTTGCTTGTTCTCCTGTAGCGGTTTTGGCAATCATTGTGAACGAGAGGGAAGAGATCCTATTGCTGTCTCACCCCGAGCGGGATGGGGGTAATGATTTCTATCTGGCGACCTGGAAAGTAGAATCTCTAATGTGCCTGGCAAGTAATTAACGAAGAACGCAGGCGAATATGGAACTGGTTGCCTCACCTATCCTATCTAATTTATCAGCCTCTGATAATTGTTAGTGATATATACTTGCTGCAGGAGGCTTACTTCATGTTCACAAATACCATTGATCCAAGTAATCCATTAACCCCCAGCGAGGTGGTTTACCTGAACGGGGAGATGTTCGCCAAGAAAGTGATGCTGGGCAATGTGGACCTGCTGCACTCGGATGAGAAAGTATCCCTCGCCCAGCTTGTACAGGCTATCCTGGCAGCAGCCATACTTGCTTGCGAGGAGGCTGGCGCATTCCGCCTGGAAGCACGCGAGCGCAAAGCTCTGCTCGGTTTACGCAAGGTGCGAGAATTGTTTGCCGTTCCTACCAGTCCCAGGGAGACTCTACCGGAACACAGCCTGGAAGCCACCTTTGCGGACCTGGCCACTCGTCTGGTGCCCCAAAATAATAACGATATCTATACCATGTTGTATGCCTGGCTGCGTGAAGATGCTTCTTCTCCTTGGAACACTGCCATGGAACTCATGAAGGCCGGGATGGCGAAACGAGGCATGCTGGAAGCAACGGAAGAGAAGAGGCTTAAAATCTTTACCATCACTCGTTACACCTTGCCTGAGCGGACTGCCAGGCTGGCCAAAGGGCAGGCTGTTGGACCGGTGCAGGCGTTGCTGGATAACTGTGCCCGGGCACGTCCCGAAATGTGGAAACTGCTTGAGTCAGGTATCAAGAAAGCGATCAGTGCCCGCACCGAGTCGAGTGATACTGATTTGGACTGAGGTGTGGGAGTTACCCTGGTTCCATAATTGAGCCCCAAGAGTGTTTATATTGATTTTTTTAGATAAATATGGTAAATTTATACAATTGTTAAAGATTGAGCCCCATTAATTCAACTTAGGAGAGTAGAGATGCCAGTATATAAAGTGAAGGACAAAACTACAACCAATTTGCGCAGTGTTAAAAATTGGCTTAATAAAGAAAAAACAGCAGCTGAATTTGAGCCTTACGGTCAGCCAGATAAGATTATCAAATTAACCGAGGGGCAAAAAGTAGAAGTGGCTGGACCTGGTAAAGGAACTGCCGTGTATGGTACTTATGATCCGGTCACCAAAAAACCAGTGGATATGAATAAGGTATTCTATCTGGTGACGGGCATAAAGGGGACGAATGCCCCTGCTTTGGTGAAAGGGGTTGATCTATATGTGTACGCTGAGGATGTGGAGTACGTGCCATAATTTAATTCAAAGGGGTGCCTTGACACCCAGTCACCTGGACTGCTCGAAACAGCTCCAAACCCCGTTTTAATCAGAATACACTCATCTTCCGGTGGGTGTATTCTTTTATATTCTCCGCTCAATAAGCCGGCGGGCTTTAGAACTCTTCTTTACTGAAATTCCATATAGCCAGCACGATAAATATAGGAATCAATAGCGAGGTGACTATGATCGGATTCATGGATGGAAGCGCCTCACCTTCTGCCAGGAGTGGGATGTAGAAACCTAATGTTGACGGCAGCAGGCTTGGAAACCAGGGCCATTTAATGACCAGAATTTAGGAGGCCAGATCCTGAAAAACTAACAAACCGAGGGAAATACCAATCACGGCTCCTCTGCCTCTGAATATGGCTCCAAGCATGAGTGCGAGAGCAATATAAAACACAAGATGCAAACTGAGTACGCCAAATGCGCGCAGATATGGTGCCATGGGCATCAAGGCTTTCGCCTTCAATGAGAATTGGGCATACCCGATCAGCCCTTGCAACCCGACCAATATGATCAAGATGGCGAAGGTATTGGCAATAAACTTGGACAGGATGAAAGAGATGCGTGACACTGGGTTAGACATGATCCAGGCTGCGGTGCCAGATTGTTTTTCGCTCACGACCGAGCTTTGCATCAAGACCATCACTCCGATGGTCGTTATGGGCCACATCTGGAAAAACACACCATAGATTTCATCTATCGCCGGCGAATCACCGGGATCAAGTGCTGGGATAATCCACAGCAGTAGGGTTACCAGCCCATTGAGGATAAAATACCATACTATGCTCTGCACCCACCACCTGCGGGTATTCCACCAGAGACCATTCTCTTTTCTAAGCAGGTTGGTCATTCCGCTGCGCCAGCCGCGTTCGTGAACGCGATATAGTAATGCACTCTCAGCCATCATGAGCTCCTTTAACGAGATCTTGCCCCGAAGCCTCCACAATTTGCAGAAATACCTCCTCTAGCTCGTATTTCTTGCGTCGGAAGTCTGTCACTGCCAAGTTCTCATCTCCCAGTATGATGCGCAACAGGTCGGCTTTGGCAGCCCGATCGTCGCTGACTGTGACCTGCCAGGAGGCAGTGCCATTCTTGTGGGTGGTCTGTAAGTTCGCTACCCAGCTAAGGTGGGCAACCCGTTCTGCTGCGTTTTGCGTGTTGCCTTCGAGCGAAAGCGAGTAAATGATCTTATCCCCGTTCGATAAAAGTTCTTCCAATGGTGCCTGGGCGACCAGCTTGCCATGATTGAGGATAGCCACATTGTCACTCACCTGTTGAACATCGTCCAGTATGTGGGTCGAGTAAAAAATGGTGGCATACTTGCGCAAGCGCTCCATCACTTCAAGCACATCCCTGCGCCCCATTGGATCCAGATTGGCAGCGGGCTCATCCAGGATGAGCAGGTCGGGGTAGTTAACCTGCGCCTGGGCGATCCCAAGCCGCTGTAGCTCACCGCCAGAGAAGCCCTTAATAGGGCGATCAGCTTTGCCCTCCAAGCCTACCAGTTTTAAGGTTTCGTTGATACGCTCCTCAAGGCTGGTTTTTGGACCATAATAAAAAAAGCGAGCTCGAAAGCGCAGTGTCTCCCGGGCTGTCATGTAGGTGTAATAACTTGGATTTTGAGCCAGGTAGCCAATCCGCTTGCGGATGTCTACGTTTCCCTGCACAATGTCTTGACCAAAGACAGTCCCGTTGCCACTGCTCGGACGGGTTAAGCCGAGTAGCAGCTTGATGGTGGTGGTCTTCCCGGCCCCGTTGGGGCCGAGAAAACCAAAGATGGAGTTCTTAGGGACCTTGAGGTCGAGTGACTTGAGGGCGGTAACGCCTTTATAAGTTTTGCTCAAATTTTGGGTATTGATTACCCATTCCGAGAGCGTATCCATGGTATGTTCCCTTCATGATCACTTAATTGGTTGGTTTAGTACCGATCCAGTGTACCAACCGCCCCCAAACTAAGCATCTGACATGTGGATGGTTTTTGGGTATGACCAGAAGATTTATTTTTCTAAACCTGGAGGGCAATTTGTGGACAGGCACAGAGTGAGTTGGTGTTGTCGCTAAAGTCAAGCTGCTCTATAATGATAGCAACACATCTATTTGCTGTGCAACTTTATTGCAATGGCTTTGAGGTAAATTCTAAGTTAAGGCTGCATGTCAGATAAGGAGGACGTATGAAAGGCCAACCAGGTTTCTTTGACTTTGCGGCTGAGGTGGGTCTGACAAAACATATCGGAGGTTCCAAAGCCACCGAAACTATCGCGGCGCTTTGCCATATCGGCAAGGACAATTACGTTCTGGATGTGGGCTGTGGTGTCGGTGTGACACCCTGCTTTTTGGCGGATAAATATGGCTGTCGTGTCGTCGGGGTGGATATCTCTGAGAGGATGGTGGCACGATCTAACGAAAGGGCACAAAGGAAAAATTTAACCCACAGGGTTGAGTTCAAGGTGGCAGATG
>CP070639.1:1639613-1645437 GCA_020354045.1 Anaerolineales bacterium
ATCGTCATATTCAAGATGTGCCTCACCTCGAGCGCCAGGAAATCCGAAAGATCTACAAGGAGAAGGGCTTCAAAGGCGATATGCTTGAACGGATTGTCGAAACGATTACCGCTAATGAAGATGTATGGGTGGCCGTGATGATGGCAGAAGAGCATCAGCTCATTCCGACCAACCGCCATATCGCTTTGCGCTCCGCTCTGGTCGTCGGGTTAGCTGCGATCATTGGATCGCTGATACCTTTGATGCCATTCCTGTTTTTGCCGGTGAAGTTAAGCATTTGGGTATCAATTTTGATTTCGGCGGTGGTTCTGTTTGTCGTCGGCGCTTATAAAGCTCGGGTTACGGTCGGTCGTCCTGCTAGAAGCGGCCTGGAAATGGCGCTCATCGGCACCCTCAGCGCACTGGTTGGTTACGCTGTAGGTCTGATCCTTAAGGTACCAAACCGTTGATCAGGCTGTTCTCGAGTGCCGACCCGTATAAATCACTTTGCTGGTATAATCGCACTTTCATACGCAGATTTACTGACTATGAGATCGGGCTTTAAACGATGGAAGCTGGCTTGATAATTATTGTAATAATTCGAGCCAGCTTCCAGATATATGCTTTACCCCCTGCTGCCAATGATATAAACGTAACACCCAATAATTTGTTACACAATTTCTGAAAATTCCTACCAAATTTTGGGTATCTTGAATACCTGATAGGCATTACAATGCAGTCATGAGGCCGATTTTGATTATGACCTACTGCGGCTGCCCACTCCCGGCAGTTTTCTTGTAGAATTAAGCCAGTGCAATCTATCCCAAGAGGTCATTGAATGAGTGCCAAGAAGCAAATCCGGGTAGTATTAGCCGCAAGCCAGGCGGTTGTGCGCAACCATTTGAATCAGCTCTTGTTGAGTTGCGAGGGTCTCCAGTTAGTGGGTGAGGCAGTGGATGGTGAAGAAGCCTTCCAGTTGTGCGAGCTGGTGCAACCGGATCTGATTTTCATCGAATTGCATCTGCCCGAACGCGGTGGAATAGAGACCACCAAGATCATTCTGCGACGCTGGTCGCATATGAAGGTGATCGTTCTGGCAAGCCCTGAGGATGAAAATCTGGTGGGCAGCGCGCTGGATGTAGGGGCAAGCGGCTCGATCTCGCACATTATGAGCCCAGAGCAGGTGCAGCAGGTCATTTTGGAGGTGTGTGGCTCGGGCCAGGAATCACCGAAACGTTTCAATACCACTTTGTCGCCAAATCAATTTTCCGAGAGCCAACTGCATCTTTCCAGGGAGCTGGCGGAGGCTGCCCGAGTGCAAGCTAGCTTTATGCCAGTGAGCGCGCCAAGCATTCCAGGCTGGGATCTGTCTGCCCGGCTTGTTCCTGCCCGGGAGACCTCGGGGGATTTCTTTGATTTCATCCCTTTGCCTAATGGCAACCTGGGGATTGTCATCGCCGATGTGACCGATAAAGGTATGGGCGCTGCCCTGTTTATGGCCATGGCCAGTACATTGATCCGTACCTACGCCAGCCTGTATCCTACCCTGCCTGCTTTTGCGATGGGAGTGGTCAACGAACGTATCCAGGCGGATACGGGTGGCAGCATGCATGTCACTGCCTTCTACGGGGTACTGGAGCCTGATACAGGTCGCTTAAGCTATGTCAACGCCGGGCACAATCCTCCATATGTGCTGAGCAGCCGCAAGGGCAAGCCATTTGATCGCTTGAAAGCCACGGGGACCCCGCTGGGGGTAAGCGAGAAGAATTACTTACAGCAGAAGGTGATAAAGCTATCCCCAGTGGATATGCTGCTACTATATACGGATGGGATTGTTGAAGCCCGCAACCCTGCGGGAAGTTATTTTGGCGACCAGCGCTTATTTGCTACGGCTCGTTCTAGTGGGTCGAGATCAGCTCGTGAGGTTCAAGAAGCTGTCTTTGCTGAGGTCTACAAATTCTTGGGGGGAGCATCCGTTGAGGATGACATGGCCTTGATGGTTGTGTCTCGTAAAGGCTGAGACCTGCTTATCCCTGGAGAAGGTTGTGCCTGGTTCTTTTGGTTGGCGAGATAGTTCCTATGTGTAGAATGCCTTGGACCTGTGGGTTTATCCATGACACTGCTCCACAAGAGACGATAAAACAGCCCATACGCTACCCCTGTCAATCCACAAAAACATAACAAACCCAGGATTGCGTTCATCTGACACCTCTCTAAGATGTAGACGATCTTATCGCTGGTTTGGTTCCTGAGGTGCTAGTGCCCGTCTGATTGAATTTCAGACCAGTGGATTGAAGAAATGGGGGACCTTATAATGTTATCATGCCATCATTCAAGCATGCGAATTAACAACCCCCCATAACTTAGGGGGATTTAATGCTTGTCTTTAAGCTCCAATCTAAGCTCGGCTTGGATAAAACTAAAGTGCGTCTTTTGCCTGGGGAGGCATAAACGCTTATGGGATCATGATTTCCCCAGCTACTTTATCGCCTGCAAACTCCCAATAACATCTGGTGGTTTTCTTGTATACTCCATTTCCCGGGACCTGCCAGACAAGTTCGTATCCACTGCCAAAATCGATGTATAGCGCCTTAGTGATCCCAATTTCGCCTAAGTTGTCGAAGGATGCTTTAGCATTGAGGTTGAACACCCATACATCGAAAGGTTCGTCAGCTATGTCAGGGCAATAGACATCTTCCAACCAGAAGCCATTGGGGTTGTTCCATGGTGCAGCTAACACCACGCTGAAGTTAAACGCTATCAATACCAGCACGATCATCAAAATCATCAATTTCTTCATAAGCCTGCCCTCCTTACGGAATTATCGCCGATATGAATAATCGTGATATTCACCTAATATGCCTCCCCAGGTATATTTTATACAATAGCATAATCATGTAAACAATTTCATTAATCTTAGGTTAATGTTATGCGGACTGTGTTTTGCTGCTTTTTGGGTGTGGCTTTGTGAACCGGCAATTTCAGCTTGTGCACTCAATGGATATTGATATTTGCCCAATCCACAGCTGGATTTATCCATTGATCTAACGGTTTATATAAAATGCCATGACCTGTACCAATATTCAAAACAATTTCATCATGGCTTGAAATTCCCTTGCCCTCAGAGTATGCAAATAACTCCTGACATGAACCTGCATACTCATCACTAGAATCGTAAATAGAAAGGACATTTCCCGTTAGATATATTTGATCTTGTTTGAACCCTTTAACAACATCGGGATGACAGATTGCCAGGATGACATAATTTACTTCATCGTTCTGAAGATAGTGCGAAACAAAAACAGCAATACCTGCACCTTTGGAAGCGCCCACGATGGTTATGTTCTTTGCCGGAACACCAGCTGCCAACAAAGCTGTGACCTGTTCTTGGATTTTTCTGGCATATTCTGCGCCAGCGGTGTTTTTAGATCTTTGTTCACTTAGCACAATAAACCCATAACCACTAAGCTTCTCCAGGATCGCTTCATATTCGTATTCACCATAATCAGGACTGATCGCTGGAACCCCCTGATCTTCGATGATTTTGCCGTGAAGATAAAACAGGTATCGTTTTGCTGGATCGATCAAGTCTGGAAATTCATAACCTGTTGATAACGAAGCTTTCGATGTCTCGGGAAATGTGGGGTTGGGCATTGGTGAAGTTGCAGCTGAAATTATTGGCTTTGCGAAGGTTGGGGTAGGTAATGAATCCAATTCTCTTGGGTTTCCAACACAACCTATTAGAGAGGAAGTTATCATGATAAGGGCAAGAATCTGTCGGTATAGCATGTTTGGGCTCTGGAACACCATGGTCAATTTACTTTACAATATTTTTCTTCGCGATGCAACCGCTTTGTAAAACACAAAGGATTGAACTCATTGGGTGCTATCGTTTTTCAGGATGTTCTACCTTCCTACTCCGTTTGGTTATGGCGTTGTGACACAGAGCATTTTTGAAAATATATCAAAGTGGGTGTATCATATTACCTATGACAACCGCTAGATACTCAAATCATCAACTTGCTGAAGTATTTCAATTAATCGCCAACTTGCTTGAGATCAAAGGCGAGGTGATCTATAAAATCCTGGCCTACCGCAAGGCTGCAGACGCATTGATCAACTATGGTCATGATGTCAATGAGGTCTGGCGGGAAGGCAAGCTAACTGATATCCCCGGTGTGGGCAAAGCGATTTCCGAGAAAATCGACGAATTGCTCACCACTGGTAAGCTGGAATTCCTTGAGAAGCTGAAAAGGGAGGTACCTGAGAGCCTGGCCCAGTTGTTGCAGGTGCCGGACCTGGGTCCCAAAAAGATCGCCCTGTTCTGGCGCGAGCTGGAAATCACCAACGTGAGTGAATTGGAAGAAGCTGCCCGGAAGGGAAGATTACGCGCTTTGCCGGGCATGGGCGAGAAATCTGAGTCCAGGATTCTGGCTGGCATCGAGGCCATGGCGCGCAGGACGACCCGCATTCCGCTGGGGCGCGCCTGGCCTTTTGCGCAAGAGCTGAAAGAGTCTTTGCGTAGAGTGCCCGGCGTGGTAGCGGTTGAGTTTGCTGGCAGCCTGAGGCGCATGCGCCCGACGGTTGGAGATCTGGATATCCTGGTAGCTGCCTCGAATTCGTCACCAGTGATGGCAGCGTTTGTGGGGCGACCCGATGTGGCCCGGGTGTTGGGTCATGGTGAGACAAAGTCCAGCGTGGAATTTACCCATGGCTTGCAGGCGCAGTTATGGGTGCATCCGCCTGAGCGCTTTGGTACTGCCTTACAGTATGCCACTGGGTCCAAGGATCACAATGTACGCTTGCGCGAGCTGGCATTGAAGCAGGGCTTATCTCTCTCTGAGCATGCCCTGACCCGCCAGGATGGTTCGGAGATCCAGTGTGAGAGTGAAGAGCAGGTTTATGCTACCCTGGGTTTGCCCTGGATACCACCAGAGCTGCGCGAAGACCGTGGCGAAGTGCAGGCTGCCAGAGCGGGTGAATTGCCTTCCTTGATCCAGCTCTCCGATATCCAGGCCGATTTGCATGTGCATACCACCTGGAGCGACGGGAAGTTGTCTGTCAAGCAAATGGCAGAAGCCGCCATGAGGCGGGGTCTGAAGATACTGGCCATTACCGATCACTCACAAAGCCTGGGTGTCGCTGGAGGCCTGACAAGCGAAGACCTGCTGGTACAGCGGGAGGAGATCGATCATGTTCAGGCCGAAATTGGTGATCGGATTCACTTACTGCAAGGAACCGAGGTTGAAATCCGGGCAGATGGCGCACTGGATTACCCGGATGAGGTGCTGGCTAAATTGGATATTGTCTTCGCTTCATTGCACAGCGGTCTACGCCAACCCAGGGATAAGGTGACTGAGAGGTTGTTGAATGCCATGCGCAACCCCCACGTGGATGCAATTGGTCATCCGACAGGCCGGCTGATCCCAGACCGTGAGCCTGCTGACCTGGATATGGCAGCCATTTTATCGGCAGCGGTTGAAAACAATGTCGCCCTGGAAATCAATGCTCACCCTTCCAGGCTGGACCTGGATGGCATTTACGCCCGGCGGGCGATCGAGATGGGTATTCTCCTGAGTATTAATACAGATGCGCACGCAGAAAGTGACCTGGATTTGCTCCACTTTGGAGTTGCCACAGCCCGCCGGGGCTGGGTGCAGGCTGGTCACGTTCTCAACTCCTGGGACCGCGAACAGCTATTAGCCTGGTTGTACGGGCGTGGGGTTACTAATTTGGTTAAGACCTAAATTAGTTTGAGGACTCGTTTTACGAGTGTGGGCGCATAATTGGGGTGGAATTATGCAAGGTAAACATGTCCAATATTTCAACAAGCCAGGCGTCAGGA
>CP070639.1:1645537-1651344 GCA_020354045.1 Anaerolineales bacterium
CTGCGGAAGACCATATTAAGACTTACAATGATCACGATCTGGATCGCCTTGTTACCTTCTGGCAGGATAAGCAGACTGGTCTGGAGAGACGCGAATTTCAAAAAAACCTGTGGCTGGCTGCTTTCCCTGATACCCACATGGAAGTCATCAGCATGACCGCCCAGGATGATCGCGTGGTTGTCGAGGCCATTGTCCGAGCGACCCATGCTGGTCCGCTAAATATGTGGGTTAAGCATCCTATACCTGCTACAAACAAGAAGATCGAATTCCCTTATTGCAGTGTTGGACAATACAAAAACGGGAAGTTAGTAGAACTTCGTACCTACATTGATATATTCAATATCCTTGACCAGCTCGGTATCGCAGAGCAGGTAAACTCTGGCCAGCAATTCTGGCCTGATTAAGCTGCTTTACCTTTCCATACACCCAAAGCTACCCCACCGAGTATTAGCGCGCTTGCAATGACCAGCCTGGCGCTCACATGCTCTGCAAGAAACGCAACGCCGCCAAAAGCTGCCAGTACTGGTACCAATAGCTGCACAATCGATGCTTGTGGGGTAGTCAATCTTCTCAAAGCCGTATACCAGAGGATATATCCCATACCAGATGTAAGCATGCCTGAAAGCAGCGCCAGGAGAACGCCAGGTGTCTCCAGGTGAACAGAACCCAATGCAATTGCGCTTACAGCGATAGCCATGGGCGCCGAGCGCAGAAAGTTCCCTGCTGTCATGGCAACTGGCGCTCTGGTGCCTCTACCGAGCAGTGAGTAGACACCCCAGGCAGCTCCAGCCACACACATCAAGGTTGCACCCACTGGGTCAGGCGCAGAGATCCCCGGCAGCACCAGGTAAATCAGACCCCCCAACGCCATGCTCGCGCCTACCCATTGGACTGGTCTGAGTTTTTCACCCGCTACCAGCGCGGCGCCTATCATGGTGACCTGCACCGTTGCAAAGAGTATGAGTGCTCCTGTGCCTGTACTGAGTGAAACATATGCCAGAGAAAACCCGAGTGCGTAGGCGAACAGCGCGAAACCAGCTCGCCAGGAGCCGCGGCTATTTTTTGGGACACTCGTCCCTGCTAGCACCCGGGAAATAGGGATCAGAACCAGCGCGCCGCTCACCAGCCGTAGTGTGGTAAAACTGATTGGATCGATTGTGCCCTCACCAAGAGCCATCCGGCAGAGCAGGGAATTGGCTGCGAAAGCGATTAATGTCGCTGCGGTGAGCAGGGTGGTGGTCAGCATGACCATAATTCCTTCATGAGCTTCGGCTTGCAGGCGCGGGTCCACGCGTGTGTACCCTTGTAGGTTGGAGTAGCAACCTGGATCAGCCGGTTATTGCTGGGTGTTTTTATACTCCTCCACAGGGAACTGCAGCCCAGCCTCCATAGGCTTTCACCTGGTTCAAGATAAAAGCGGAGCGCGATAGAAAATCTATTATGCAGATTCATTCTGTGCTGATACGCTGAGTATTGCCAGGGAGAGATTGTATCCAACAATTAAAAGTTAAGAATGTGCGCCAAGGATAAAACTGCCTTGACCGGCATGCGCCTCTTGCCAGTCTGATGACTCCCTTAGCTCTGCTTGGTGTTATTCTCGAATGGTCGCACTCCCCGGGTATCCACCTGGGAGAGCAATACCTCCACTGTTTGCTGGTGAACAGGGTGGATGAATTCAGGCGCCAGGTCTGCCAGGGGTACCAATACGAACGCTCGTTCCGCCAGCCCGGCGTGTGGGATGGTCAGCTTATCGTTTTCCAGCACCAGGTCGTTGTAGAAAAGCAGATCCAGGTCGATTACCCGTGGCCCATTTTTAAAGGTAGCTTGCCGCCCCAGGCGGCTCTCCAGGTCTTTTAAAGTTGCCATCAATTCCCCGGGTGGCAATTCCGTTTCTGCCTGAACGACCATATTGAGGAAATCTGGCTGGTCTAGGTAGCCCCAGGGTGTCGTTTCGTAGATAGCAGATTGGCGCAGGACGTGCACCGCTGGTGGCAGAGCCTGGATGGCAGCCTGCAGGTTAGCCTGGCGGTCACCCAGATTGGAGCCGAGGGCAATATAGAGGGTATGTTTCATAATTAGGTATGCGAAGTATTCAGGCGCAAGAGGCCGAAAACAGTTATATCCTTTCAAGTATTGTAGCGGTTGCCATACCGTGCCCAATGCACATGGTTTGCAAACCGTATTTGCTTTCTACGCGCTGCAATTCGTGCACTAGCTTGGTCATCAGCATGGCGCCAGTTGCACCCAGGGGATGGCCGAGGGCAATGGCCCCTCCATTTGGGTTGACACGCGCCAGGTCGGGGTCGAACTCGGCTGCCCAGGCCAGCACCACGGAAGCGAAGGCCTCGTTGATTTCAACCACCTCGATATCTTCCAGCTGCAGTCCAGCCCGTTTGAGCACCTGACTTGTAGCCGGTATGGGTGCATCCAGCATCAGGACCGGATCTGACCCGGTGACGTGCCGCGCCACCAGGCGCGCGCTGGGGCTCAGGTTGTAGCGCCCAACCGCTTTCGTTGAGGCCAGCACCAGGGCAGCCGAGCCATCGCTGATCTGGCTGGAATTCCCGGCAGTGATCACCCCGTCCTCTTTAAAAACCGGTTTCAGCAGCGCCATTTTCTCCCGATTTGGCGGCATTCGCACCCCTTCATCCTGGCTGAAAACCCTGCCATCAGGCAGCTCGATTGGCAAGATCTGGCCTTCGAAACGACACTCCTGGATCGCCCGCATCGCACGCAAGTGGCTTTGATAAGCATAATCGTCCAATTGCTCGCGCCCTAACGACCACTTTTCTGCCATCAATTCAGCACTGAGGCCCTGGTGCACCAGCGGGTAGGGGAAATCATCTGGCCATTGGGCAGGCCAATCGCTGCCAATTGGTTCTCGGGAAAGCATTTCGGTCCCACCGGCGATGACGATATCCATATCCCCCGCCAGGATCGCCTGGGCTGCGAAATGCACCGCTTGCTGGCTGGAACCGCACATGCGGTTCAGCGTGACCGCCGGCAGCTGGACGGGGAAACCAGCTTTGAGCACAGCCAGCCGGGCCAGGTTCGCCCCTTGCTCGCCGATTGGAGTGACACAGCCCCAGACGACGTCCTCCACAAGCGCTGGCTCAATCCCGGCTCGCTCCACCGCGGCCTGCAACACCAGGGCGCTCAGGTTTACGGGTGTGATGCTCGCCAAGCCCCCACCTGGTTTGCCCACTCCTACAGCTGTTCTCACAGCAGAGATGATAAACACTTCGGATGTCATTTTCCTATCCTTGTTCCCCAGGTCTGGCAGGTTAACGATTACCTGCGCGCCTCTCCTGACAATACCAACCTGCTTGTGCATAAGTATACAACGAAGTGGCACGAATTTGATTGACATCTGTGCTGGTTTGATCTACCTGCTCAGCCAAAGTGGCAGGTGCGCCTGGTCAAGCTGTTGACATTTTCTTGGCTGTGCATGAATTGCCAAAAAACGTACCCCGGGCTAAAATGGGCTCAGCTTGCATTCACTGGGCGTCGCTATACAAGGAGATCACATGGCACAAGCAACCTTTCACTTTCCGCGCGGTTTCTTATGGGGTACTGCCACCGCTTCTCATCAGGTGGAAGGTGACAATACCAACAACACCTGGTGGGCCTGGGAACAAGAGCCGGGCAGGATCATTGATGATCACAAATCAGGTCGGGCCTGCGATTGGTGGGGCGGTCGTTGGAAGGAAGACTTCGACCGGGCTGCGGAAGCCGGGCAAAATGCCCATCGACTATCAATTGAATGGTCGCGCCTGCAGCCTACACCAGACCGCTGGGATGAGTCCTCCCTTGATTATTATCGCGAGATGATTCAGGGCTTGCACGAGCGCAATATGCAGCCTATGGTGACCCTGCACCATTTTAGTGATCCGCTCTGGCTGGCCGAGCGTGGCGGTTGGGATAACGAAGCTGTGGTGGGTTACTTCGAGGCATACGTGCGTCGTGTGGTGGAGGCGCTAAAAGAATACGTGGACTTGTGGGTAACCTTGAATGAACCTAACGGGTATATCACCGGAGGGTATGTCTTCGGCATCTGGCCTCCTGGGAAGCAGGATCTTGGAGCCGCCATGCGGGTCATGACCAACCAGGTACGCGCCCACGCAGCCGCCTATAAGGTCATTCATAGCCTGCAACCAGGAGCCCAGGTGGGGATTGCGCCTAATTTGCGCCCCATGCTCCCTGCCAGGCGCTGGTCTCCACTTGATCGGCTGGTGACCACCCTGCAATCGAATGCTTTTAATGAAGCTTTTCCGCGTGCGCTGCATACGGGCAAGCTGAGCTTCTTGACCCTGCGCAAGAACCTTCCAGAGGTTAGGGGGACCCAAGATTTTGTTGGCATCAATTATTACTCGCGAGATTACGTTGCCTTCAGCCCTTTGAAACCTGCCGAGTTGTTTGGTCGTCGTTTTTACCATCCCGAGGCTGAACTGAGCAGCTCAGGTTTTATCGCCAATGAGCCGCGTGGTCTCTTCGATTTGGTCAAATGGGGCTTGCATTTTGGTCTGCCGATCATGATCACCGAAAACGGCATCGAAGATGCCGGGGATGACTTGCGGCGGCGTTATCTCATCCAGCACCTGCACCAGCTGTGGCGTGCGGTGAATTTTAATCTCCCCGTCAAGGGCTACTTCCACTGGACCCTGGTGGACAACTTCGAGTGGGAGCGAGGCTGGACCCAGCGTTTTGGGTTGTGGGAGCTGGATGTGGAGACGCAAGTCCGGCGTAAACGGCCCAGTGCGGATCTTTACGCTGAGATCTGCCAGACCAATGGTGTTTCAGCGGAAATGGTTGCCCGCTTCGCCCCTGGACTTTTCCCGGGCATGTTCCCGAATTTTTAATTGTGTCTTTCCAACAGGAAGATGCCCGTAATTGATCCTCTCCATCCAGAGACACTTTGCTGCCTGGTCTTCTCCTCTGCACTGCTGCAGGCAGGTTTTAAGCAGGATTGGGATGGCTCGGTGCATATTTTTAAGAAGCGGCGAGCCTGATTTGCCCGCCTTCGCTATGGTATAATCCCGTCGCTGGCAGGCAGAAAACTGCCATCATAATCAATGGAGAGGTAGCGTAGTCTGGCCTAACGCGCGCGCCTGGAGAGCGCGTTTACCGAAAGGTAACGCGGGTTCGAATCCCGCCCTCTCCGCTGAATCTCACCCCCAATATCCGGGTTCTGGCAAGGGCTTCCCCAAGGATATGGGGGTTTTGCTTTCTCACCGTTGAATTGTAAAAGAGAAGTCGCATGATTTAGAGCGTGTACCTGCTCAGTATACTCTTGCCCTACTGTCTGAGCCAGTCAGATCGTTTCTCTAATTACTCTTTGATAAAAGGTCGCTAATACACGACCATATCCCATATCAGGGGAATTATTTATTCAGATTTGATTACACCCCCCATGTTCACTTGTGCTTTTGGCCAGCACCTTTTATTACCACGTGCCCACTGTATAGGGCTTTCATTGGTTACAATTGGTAATGGAAACCAAGCGTGCAAAGAAGTTGGAATGTTAATCCTTATTGTTCTCGTTGAATGAATTATTATGGGTTTCGGTGCTACTGTCTGCTGACTAAAGGTAGAAAGAGATGGTGCGCCCATTCATAGGCGCCTATATCGGGTGTGGCGTCGCGAGGAGTGCCATCAATATCAGTTGCCGGCGCGCCGGTAGGTGTGCCCGCATCAATGGCGGGCGAACCGGGCAGCAGGCGATAATCGTAACTCAGCCACTGTCCTGCGAATGCTGGTCCCACTCCACCGGGCAGCGGCCCACCTGCCATCAGCGGGTCAAGCCCGTT
>CP070639.1:1651444-1657196 GCA_020354045.1 Anaerolineales bacterium
AATCTGTTTCAGATCTACAAGTTCATCTTTGGCCAAATCCAGATTGGTGGGATTTTACTCATTTACCAGAAGTTTTGGGTAAATTAGACCCTTCTCACAAATACCATATTCGTTACAGGGTAGGCTCAATATTTGAGACTGCCTGGCAGTTGCGCGGTTTGCAAGCCTTCATGCGTGACCTTGCTTTGGAACCCTCGATTCCCATGTATCTCATGGAGAGAATTACTGATATTCTGGTTGAAAATACCCACAGGGCTTTGTCCTTAGCCAGCGATCATATCGACATGCTTTATTTCTACGACGACATCGCTACCCAGCAATCCCTGATGATCTCTCCACGCATGTGGGAGAAGTATGTTAAACCCTGGCACCAAAGAATAATTGAAGTTGCTAAAAAATTTGAGAAACCAGTAATGTACCATTGTGATGGCTCGATTTACCAACTCATTCCAGCTTTGATAGACATGGGAATTACCCTTCTTAATCCGATTCAAGCAGATGCCAAGGACATGCAGCCTGAACGATTAAAAAAAGAATTCGGTGCCCAAATGAGCTTCCATGGAGGTATCGATATTATCAAAACCTTACCTCACGGAAGTACAACGCAAGTGCAAGCAGAGGTACTCGAACGGATGCACGTATTGGGGGAAAACGGTGGATACATAATGGCAAGCTCACACCACATCCAATCGGATACACCATTAGAGAATATCTTTGCCATGTACGACATTGGGCTACGTTGAGAATTTTCAGCATTTTCCCAAAAATTGCGTCGACCAAACAAACGTCATCTTAGCCAATAAAATGTAACTTTTTGTTGACATTGGGGTTATAGCAACTGGAACGCCAACAGATAACCCATGCATTTTTATTGCGAATATTATTTATCCGAGTAAATGAGGATTTTAATTGGACATTGCTGAATTGCTACCTCCTGATCGAGTATTAGTAGGCATCCAGGCTGAGGATTGGGAGGATGCGGTTCGTAAGATCGGTCGTGTGCTGGTAGACACTCAGGTAGTTGAAGAGCGATACATCGAGGGAATGATCAATACATGCAAAGAGCTGGGTCCTTATATTGTCATCGCCCCTGGCCTGGCAATTCCTCACGGCCGACCGGAGGATGGTGTTCTCGAACCATGTCTGGCGGTAGGTTTACTGGAACCACCTATACCCTTCGGTAACGAAGAAAATGATCCGGTGCGTGTGATGATTGCACTTGGAGCCACCGATGCAGTCCAGCATGTTGAAGCCCTGCGCCAGATTGCAGAGACATTATCAGATGAAGAAAAGTTTAATTCCTTAAAAGATGCAACCAGCAAAAATCAGGTGCTGGATATCCTTTGGAGCGCGTCCAAAACAGATGATCAGGGTTAATATCTTTGGATATGCTGGGGCATCAATCGATTGATAGATATCTTTGTAAAGGAGGATAACGGAATCTGACACATTGCCCAAGTGTTTTTATTCAACACCATGCTCACATTCAGTACAACCTGACTACTTAGAACTACCTAGTGATGAAACGGAGGAATTTGTGAAGATTTTGGCAGTCTGTGGAATGGGCCTCGGCAGTAGTATGATTTTGCGCATGCAAGTAGAAAAGGCAGCCAAAGCATTGGGCGTTGATGCCAAAGTCGAATTGGCAGATATCAGCACCGCGCGCGCCTTGGCACCGAGTGCGGATATCATAGTCACTTCAAAAGACCTGGCAACCCGCCTGGGAGAAGTTAAAGCCAAGATCGTAACTATCAATAATTATATGGATGTAAAAGAAATGACAGAAAAGCTCCGAGAGGCTATCTCTAGCTGATAGTTTGAGTAACCTCCAAGCAATACTTACCCACACACATAGAGGAGAAAAGAAATGACTGGCATACTAAAAGTATTAGTTGACATCCTTAGCGTTCCTGCAATCCTGGTTGGTTTGACTGCCTTTGCAGGTTACCTGGCCACTAAGGGCAAAACATTTTCGGATGCACTGGCTGGAGGCATTAAAGCCGCGATCGGCTTTTTCATCCTGGTCGCTGGAGCGGTAACCTTGATTGGTTCACTGGATGTGCTTGGTCCGATGATATCGGAGGCTTTCAACGTTCAAGGTGTGGTACCCAACAACGAAGCGATCGTTGCCATCGCTCTTGGACAGTTGGGACAAGCGACCGCCATCATCATGGTATTGGGTTTTGTATTCAATATCTTGTTTGCACGCTTTACTCCGTTTAAGTACATCTGGCTTACAGGTCATCACAGTTTGTATATGGCTTCCCTACTTGCAGCGACACTCTCCGTGTTGGGCCTGGCAAGTTGGGTTTTGTGGCTGGTGGGAGGCTTGCTGTTGGGCTTCCTTCAGGTTCTTATGCCGGCTTGGACTCAGCACCTGGCTAATAAAATTACAGGCGGAGAGGCAGATTGGACGATTGGTCACTTCAGCTCCCTAAGTTATGTTGTTTCCGGGTGGGTTGCGCGGATTGCTGGTGGTGACCCTGCGAAAACCAGCGCTGAAGATATGGAATTCCCCAAAGGCTTGGGCTTCTTGCGCGAATCCCTGGTCTCAACTGGTTTGATCATGCTGATTATTTACCTGGTACCAGCGATATTCCTCCCTTCAGATAGTCGCAATGCACTGGGTGGCGATTCAACCTGGTGGGTATATTTATTCACTCAAGCTCTAACCTTTTCTGCCGGAGTCGCCGTAGTAATCTACGGTGTTCGCGTCATTCTTGGAGAAATCGTCCCCGCCTTCACAGGTATTGCTGAGCGGCTTGTGCCTAACGCCAAACCGGGTCTGGATATACCGGTTGTGTTCCCCTTTGGAGCCAACTCTGTGATCATCGGCTTCCTGTCCAGCTTTGTGGCTGGCATCATCATGCTTCTGATCATGGGCCCAATCGGACTGGCAGCAATCGTTCCTGGACTGGTACCACACTTCTTTGTAGGTGGTGGTGCGGGCGTAATTGGGAATGCCTTCGGTGGTCGTCGTGGAGCAGTCATTGGCGGCTTTGTGAATGGGATTATTATCAGCCTGGGTGCGGCCTTACTACTACCGGCGCTTGGGGGCTTGGGCTTTGAAAACACAACTTACGGTGACGCAGATTTCCAGTGGGTCGGCAGTGTGATCGGTTTACTGGGTCGCTTATTCGGCGTTCAATAATTCCATAGAACACCTATATAAACGCTGCAGGGGCATACAAGCAAGTATGCCCCTGCTGGTTGATTCACATCTTTTCAACAACAAGTATGACTACTAAGTATTCCCTTGATAAACTCGAACATTTATGCCTGGATCACCGGGAGCATATAATTCGTCTGGCTCAGAAGCATGAATTCGGTATTCACCTGGGCGGAAGTCTCTCATTAACCGAAATATTGATATCGCTGTACTTTAGGGTTGCCCACAATGATCCAAACAACCCAAATTGGCCAGATAGGGACCGTATTGTCTTAAGTAAAGGTCATGGTAACGTAGGTTTATTAACCACTCTGGCGATGCGGGGTTATTTCACCTTAGATCGTTTCGTAAATTTCAACCAACTGGAGAATTTTTACAGTATGCACGCAGATGCTCATGTACCTGGCGTTGAACACAGCGCTGGCTCGCTTGGTCATGGTTTATCTGTATCAATTGGCATGGCACTGGCTGCCCGATTAGACAAGAAAAACTGGCGAGTATATTGCATCCTCGGTGATGGAGAAATCATGGAAGGCAGTGTATGGGAAGCATTTATGAGTGCTGGCCATTTCAAGCTCAACAACCTGATCGCAATTATCGATCGCAACAAGCTCACCCAGGAAAACTATACTTATAATGTCATGGACCTGGAACCGTTGGCATCTAAAGGTATAGCATTCGGCTGGCAGGTGTTTGAAGTCAATGGGCATAACCTTACCGATTTACATACAGCTTTTGCTGCAGCTCAACCGGATAAACCAAAAATGATCATTGCCCACACCCTCAAGGGGCGTGGTGTCCCCTCCCACGAAGATCAAATCAAATCTCATTTTGCACATTTATCACCCGAACAGGCAAAAGCAGCTTTGGCAATAATCACACAAGAACGCGCTCGCCTGGAAAAAGTATAAATTGATGATTGAGAGTGCCTTCTCTGAATACTTTGGCAAATCGAGCCGCGAAGCATATGGCATAGCCTTATTCGAGCTTGCGGCAAAGGATGAGCGTATTGTTGCATTAACATCTGATGTACCCGAGTCTGTCCGTTTTTCAAAATTTCGAGACAGTTGGCCAGAGCGCTTCTTCGATTTTGGCATTGCGGAACAAAATATGATGTCTGCAGCAGCAGGGCTGGCTCGCTCAGGCAAATTACCTTATGTCAGTGTCTACGCGATTTTTGCCTCATTGCGCGCCATCGAACAAGCGCGCACTGATATTGCCTATCCGGGTTTACCAGTAAAAATCATTGCCTCCCATAGTGGTATTAGCCTGGGACCTGGAGGGCCAACCCACCATTCGATAGAAGATATCGCGGTGTACAGGTCGATTGCGAACATGACCATCGCAGTTCCAGCCGATGGAGTTGAGACGGCTGAAATAATCCGAGCCAGCCATAGCCTGCCCGGCCCACTATATGTACGGCTGAGCAGGGAGGCCGAGCCTCCTGTATATCAGTCAGAAGGCATATTTACATTTGGAAAATCTCGCCAGGTACGTGGAGGTGGTGATATTACCATCATCGCCTGTGGCGCTCCAGTTGGGCGCGCACTGAATGCAGCAGATCAGCTCATTAATCAAGGAATTCAAGTGCGTTTGATCGATATGGCAACCATAAAACCATTAGATAAAGCAGCCATTATCGACGCCGCCAAGCAAACCGGTTTGATTTTAACAGTTGAAGAGCACAATATTATTGGTGGCTTAGGCAGTGCCGTGGCGGAAGTAATTGCAGAAGCTGGGATTCATGCAAAGATGTTACGATTGGGTATCCCAGATGAGTTTACTCTGGCTGCGCCATACCAGGATCTCATTGCGCATTACAGGCTCGATGAAGTGGGCATTACAGAAGCCGTCAAAGCACTCTTAGCAAGATACACATAGGTGTATAGGGTAAAATAGCGCGAAACACCCAGGGTGCTTGAAATACTATTTGCCCCCAATAGTTAAAATGAAGAGGTAAGTAATGAGTAAATCGTTCGATATCAACATTACGCACGAAGTCGGTTTACACGCCAGACCAGCAGCAATGTTTGTAAAAGTGGCTTCACAATTTAAATCAAAAATCCTGGTCGAGAATCTCAGTCGGGAGTCAGCAGCAGTAAATGCCCGCAGTATTCTTTCTGTTCTTTCAATTGGTGTGAACCAAAATAACACGATCCGGCTTACCATCGAAGGGGAGGATGAAGAACAAGCGATGTCAGCATTGCAAAATTTGATTTCTGGGAATTTTGCAGAATTTGAATAGAAAGCAACCATGTTAACGATACAAGCGATTCCGATTTCTCCTGGCATTGCGTATGGACCAATATATTTTCATAGCGTGCATAAAGTTCGCATAGAGCTTAACCAAGGTCGCGATCCAGAGCAAGAACGAGTCAGGCTTCAATATGCCTTGGAGCAGGCATCCATTCAGCTTCAGAAGATTCGCAAGCGTGCCAGCGAGCAGGTCAGTGTTGAAGAAGCCTCAATTTTTGAGGCACAAGAAATGTTCCTCAATGATCCGGCTTTACTAGATCAGGTATTCGAGATACTCGAAAGTGAGCGCTGCAATGCCGAATATGCCTGGCAGGAAGGCACAGAACA
>CP070639.1:1657296-1663021 GCA_020354045.1 Anaerolineales bacterium
CTCAGGCTGTTCCGTTGCTGAAACCAGATGTTCCCCGAGTCTCTACCGGTATGGAATATGATGCCGCGCGCGACTCTGGACAGGTTGTTGATGCCGAGGAAGATGGAGAAGTTGTATCGGTTACTGTTCGGGCGATCGTAATTCGCTCAAATGAAGGAAAATTGCACACCTATAATTTGCGGAAATATCAACGCTCAAACCAGAGTACTTGCATCGATCAACGACCGGCTGTTGTAAAAGGCCAAGTTATCGAACGAAATGACGTGATTGCAGATTCTTCTTCCACGGAGAGTGGCCTGCTAGCCCTGGGGCAGAATGTGAATGTGGCGTTCATCTCCTGGGAAGGTGGTAATTTTGAGGATGCGATCTTGATCTCTGAGCGCCTCGTGCAGGATGATATCTTCACCTCCGTTCATATCGAGAAATACGAGGTTGAATCCCGGGATACCCGCCTGGGTCCTGAGGAGATAACCCGAGATATCCCCAATGTCGGAGAAGATGCAATCAAGGATCTGGATGAGAGTGGCATTATCCGAATCGGTGCTGAGGTGAGCCCAAATGATATTCTGGTGGGTAAGATTTCGCCTAAAGGTGAAAAAGAGCTCACTCCGGAAGAGCGTTTGTTACGGGCTATCTTTGGTGAGAAATCACGGGATGTAAAGGATACCTCACTGCGCATGCCACATGGTGAACGCGGTAAGGTTGTGGACGTGAAGGTTTTCACGCGCGAAGATAATTCGGATTTGTCTGCGGGTGTGGATACGATGGTAAGAGTTTCCGTGGCTCAAAGACGCAAGATCACAGCTGGGGACAAAATGGCAGGACGCCATGGCAACAAAGGCGTAGTTTCCAAAGTAGTGCCAGCAGAAGACATGCCATTCTTAGAAGATGGTACACCGGTAGATATTATTTTGAATCCCCTTGGTGTGCCCGGGCGTATGAATATTGGTCAGGTATTGGAAACGCACTTAGGCTGGGCTTCAAGCCGCCTGGGTTTCCGGGCCATCTCTTCAGTCTTTGATGGTGCGCGGGAAGATGAAATTGAAGCCGAACTGGCACGAGCCTGGATGATTGATAAGGCCTGGTTGGAAACAGGCGAGCAGGCCTGGGAATGGTTGTTGGAGCAGGAGTACGACCCGGAAGTTATCCAAGATGATGATGAAGTTCGGCGCATCTACCTGGAGGTGTGGCTTGGCGACCGGGGATACGATGTGTTAAATTTTGCCACAGATCATAATTATGCGAGACGCTCGGTCTTGCGAGAGTGGTTGCGCGATCACGGCTTCGATCCTGATCGGATCCTCTACTTTGGTGTAGAGGATGCCAAAAACGGTAAATTAGACAACCATGAAAGGGATCGTGAAGCGATTAACGCTTGTCTACGCCTATGGATGCAGCATCACGATGTGGATGTCAAAAAATTAAAAGACGCAGATTTAAACAAGAAAGCGGAAGAAGTAGCATTAGAACTTGGCAGGCCAACCCCAACACTGGGTAAGCAGGTTTTACGTGACGGCAAAACAGGTGACCCGTATGATCAGCCTGTGACGGTGGGCGTGATGACCATGCTCAAATTACATCACTTAGTAGAAGACAAAGTGCATGCCCGCTCTACAGGTCCATATAGCCTTGTTTCTCAGCAACCGCTGGGTGGTAAAGCCCAATTTGGTGGTCAAAGATTTGGTGAAATGGAAGTATGGGCTTTAGAGGCGTATGGTGCGGCATACACATTGCAAGAGATGCTGACCGTAAAGTCGGATGATGTGCAAGGGCGGGTGAAAGCATATGAAGCGATTGTCAAGGGTGAACCGATCGAAGATCCCAGCATCCCAGCCTCATTCCGAGTCTTAGTGAAGGAGCTGCAGAGCTTAGGCCTGGCTGTGGAAGCCGTGACCGATGCGGGCGAATTGATCAAGTTTGGCAAGGAAGAAGAGCGCGCCAGACCACCTAAATTAGCAACCGGGTTGTTGGGCCTAGGTGAAGAGTTCTAAAACTGCATTGAAAATCGGTCTTGACGATACATGTCCTGCATGTTAGAATTATTTTTTGCTGTCCCTTAAATCATTTTGGCGTACAGGGTGGTCGCCAAACATAATACATAGATGACTAATGGAGAGGCCATCAAGCAGTTACGATGGCCTCCCTTGATGAGTGTAACCATTATTGTTCGTTGAATAGTTTGGAGGCTAGTGTGCCAACGATTAATCAACTGGTCCGCAAGGGCCGAAAATCTAAACGGTTAAAAAGCAAAGCCCCGGCTCTGCTGTATACATTGAACTCAATGAAGCAGCGACGAGTACGGCAGTCCAAGGGTGCGCCTCAAAAACGTGGTGTATGCACTGTCGTACGTACAATGACACCAAAGAAACCGAATTCCGCTCTGCGCAAAATTGCCCGTGTGCGCTTAACCAATGGTATTGAGGTGACTGCCTACATTCCTGGTGAGGGCCATACCCTGCAGGAGCACTCGGTTGTGCTGGTGCGCGGCGGGCGTGTTAAAGACCTTCCGGGTGTTCGTTACCATATTGTGCGTGGCTCCCTGGATACGGGTGGTGTTAACGACCGCCGTCAGGGTCGATCGAAATATGGTTCTAAAAAGCCAAAAGCATAACTAATACGACGTAAAGTCGAATCGCTGGCCAGGTCTGGAAAGATGACTGAACCGGCGATTCTTAGCGCTAGATAGGAGTAATTGGATGCCGCGACGTAACAGACCAGAAAAATTTGAGATCCTGCCAGATGCGCGCTTCAATAGCGTTGAAGTGCAATCCTTCATTAATCGCGTGATGCGAAGCGGGAAGAAAAGTGTGGCAACACGCGTTGTCTATGACGCAATGGACTTGATTCAGGAACGTACCAAGCGCCATCCGATGGAGGTATTTGAACAGGCCATGAAGAATGTGTCGCCTGTAATGGAAGTTAAGCCTCGCCGAGTAGGTGGTGCTACTTACCAGGTGCCCATGGAGGTGCCTCCGTATCGCCGTTTTGCTCTGGCTACCCGTTGGATCTTACAAGCTACCAATAGCCGCTCTGGTAAATCATTCTCTGAAAAGTTGGCGGCTGAATTGATTGATGCTTCGAATAATACTGGATCTGCCATCCGTAAGCGAGAAGAGACACATAAGATGGCAGAGGCGAATCGTGCCTTCTCGCATTATCGAATCTGAAATTACTTTTTTTATCCTGCTGCCAAATTCTTTAGGTAATTAGGTTTCACGATGGCTCGTCAGTATCCGCTCGAAAAATATCGAAATATAGGGATCATTGCTCACATTGATGCGGGTAAGACCACAACAACAGAGCGCATCCTGTTCTACACAGGAAAGACGCATCGAATTGGCTCGGTTGATGACGGTACAACGGTTACTGACTGGATGGAGCAGGAACGCGAACGAGGAATTACGATCGTATCGGCGGCAGTTTCAGCTGAGTGGAAGGGCTACCAGATCAATATCATCGATACCCCGGGACACATAGATTTCACTGCGGAAGTACAACGTTCCCTGCGTGTTCTGGATGGTGGTATTGTCATTTTCGATGCTGTTCAAGGCGTTGAACCACAAAGCGAGACTGTCTGGCGCCAGGCTGACCGGTACCATGTGCCGCGAATTTGTTTTGTGAATAAAATGGATCGTGTAGGTGCCTCGTACCAACGAACCATTGAAACCATAAAACAACGCCTGGGTGCTAATCCTGTGGCAGTGCAAATGCCAATCGGCATGGAGGCAACATTCAGGGGGGTGGTGGACCTGATCCATGAGCGAGCTATTCTGTGGGAAGACGATTTGGGCCGGGAACCACGCGAGGTTGAGATCCCCGCGGATTTGCGCAGTGAGGCAGCAGAGATGCGTGAGCGCATGATTGAAAAAATTGCTGAAACTGATGATGAGCTCACATTTAAATATCTTGAAGGCGAGGAGATCAGCATTGAGGAGTTGAAATCAGCACTTCGCAATGCAGTATTGAACAGCCAGGCAACCCCGGTTTATTGCGGGAGCTCATTGCGGAACAAGGGTGTTCAGCTTTTACTAGATGCGGTAATTGATTACTTGCCTTCCCCGAATGATATTCCCCCTGTAGGAGGCCTGAATCCTCAAACCGAGGAGATGATGGAACGTCCTGCAGAGGATAATGCACCCCTCAGTGCGTTAGTCTTCAAAATTGTCACCGACCCGTATGTGGGACGTTTGTCTTATCTACGTGTGTATTCGGGAACGCTCAGCCAGGGTTCTACGGTCTACAACTCGACCAAAGGCCAACGGGAGCGTATTGGTCGTCTGATACGCATGTATGCCGATCGGCGAGAAGATATAAGCGAGGTGAGAGCCGGTGATATTGGTGCGGTTTTGGGATTGAAACACTCATTCACTGGTGACACTTTATGTGACGCGGCGAGCACCATTTTATTGGAAAATATATCCTTTCCAGAGCCGGTCATCTCTGTGGCCATTGAACCAAAAACCACTGCCGATCAGGACAAGATGAGCGAAGCTCTGCGCAAATTATCTGAGGAGGATCCAACTTTCCGCGTCCGGGGCGATGAAGAGACCGGGCAGACGATCATATCAGGCATGGGTGAGCTGCACCTGGAAGTTTTGGTGGATCGTATGTTGCGTGAGTTCCGGGTGCAGGCGCGTGTGGGTCGCCCACAGGTTGCTTACCGTGAGTCAATTACCCGTCCAGTGGAACGAGCTGAATACCGCTATGTAAAGCAAACTGGTGGTCGCGGCCAATACGGGCATGTGGTGTTGGAGTTACAACCGGGTGAACCAGCAAGTGGGATAAAGTTTGAGAATAAAATCATTGGTGGAGTTATCCCAAGGGAATACATTCCCGCCGTGGAGAAGGGAATTCGTCAGGCTGCTGAAGGTGGTGTGATTGCAGGCTATCCGGTTACTGACATTCATATAACACTTTATGATGGTTCATACCACGAGGTTGATTCAAACGAAATGGCATTCAAGATGGCAGCGTCGATGGCCTTCAAGGAGGGCATTCAAAGAGGTGCGGCCATTTTGCAGGAACCTATTATGAAAGTTGAAGTGGTGGTGTCTGAAGAGTTTTTGGGTGAAGTGATTGGACAACTAAATGCTCGGCGAGGTGAAATCCAGGGTATGGAATCCAGACCCGGATTTGCCCAGGCTGTGAGAGCTATGGTCCCATTAGCCGAGATGTTTGGATACGCCACTGATTTACGGTCTGCGACCCAGGGCCGGGGCGTGTTCACAATGGAATTTGATCACTACGCTCGCGTTGCAGAGAATGTTGCACGGGAGATCGTTGGCGGATAATCAATTAATATTTCAACCAATTCCGACTAATACGATTTAGGAGATATTATGGCTAAGCAGAAATTTGAGCGGACGAAGCCGCACATGAACGTAGGGACGATGGGGCACATCGATCATGGGAAGACGACATTGACGGCAGCGATCACGAAATACTGTGCGATGCAAGGGTATGGGGAATACCGGCCGTTTGATTCGATCGACAATGCGCCGGAGGAGAAAGCGCGTGGGATCACGATCAACATAGCGCACGTGGAGTACGAGACGGAGAAGCGGCACTATGCGCACGTGGACATGCCAGGGCACCGGGACTACATCAAGAACATGATCACGGGAGCGGCGCAGGTAGATGGGGCGATACTGGTGGTAGCGGCGCCGGACGGGCCGATGCCGCAGACGCGAGAGCACGTGTTGTTGGCGCGGCAGGTGGAGGTGCC
>CP070639.1:1663121-1668832 GCA_020354045.1 Anaerolineales bacterium
GCGCTTAATGCCGGCGTGCAGCACCGCCGGGAAAAACTGGCCAGTTTGCTGTGGCCAGAAGCGGCAGAGAAAAACGCCCGGAGCTATCTGCGCCGGGTGCTCTGGCAGATCCGCAAATCCCTGAGCAGCGGTCCGCTCGTCTGGGAGGATTACCTGCAGATCAGCGATATCGAGGTAGCCTTCCTAGAAGATGCTGATTACTGGCTGGATGCCAATCTGCTCCTGGCACGAGGGCAGGCTCCCTCGGTAGACGATTTGATTGAGATCGTGCAGCTTTACCGTGGGGAGCTGCTGCCTGGCTTCTATGATCAGTGGACCGTTATAGACCGCGAGCACCTGCTGCTGGCATACAACCAGAAGATGAACCTGTTGCTGGATGTCCTGATCCAGGGCGCCGAGTGGGATGCCGCGCTGGAATGGGGTGAACAGTGGGTCCAGATGGCCTATTCACCAGAACCGGCCTTTAGGGCTTTGATGATCGCGCATGCAGGTCTAGGTGATCAGGGAATGGTCAGCGCTACATATCAGCGCTGCTGGCAGATCTTGAACCGCGATCTCGGTCTGGAACCTGCTCCTGATACACAACAATTATTCCAGCAGCTGGTCGCCGGGGAGGCTTTACCAACCATCCTTGGTCTTCCCGAACCGGTAACGACCTCCATCCTGGATGAACAACCCGCACCAGGTCTCCCGCCATATAAGGGACTGGAATATTTCGATACCAGGGATGCCGGGCTGTTTTTCGGGCGCGAAAAACTGACTGCCCACCTGGCGGGACGCCTGCATGATGGAGAGCGGCTGCTGTTCGTGGTTGGCGCCTCCGGCAGCGGTAAGTCCTCCCTTGTGCGAGCTGGACTGATCCCTGCTCTCAAGCAAGGCAAACCGCTCATCGATGGTTCCAACCCACCTGAAGATAGCCCCAATTGGCTGCTTCACGTGATCCAGCCCAATTCCCGGCCGCTTGAGGTGCTGGCTGGCACGCTGTGCCGGGACGAGACCTCCCTGCAAACGATGGCAGGCTTAATCAAGGATTTGCGCCAGGAGGCGCGTACGCTGCACCGGTGTGCCAGACGCCTTTGCCAGAACCAGGACGCCCCGCGGCTCTTGCTGGTAGTTGATCAATTCGAGGAACTCTTCACCCTCTGCCCGGATGAAGGCCAGCGCACGGCATTCATTGATAACCTGCTGACCGCAGTTGATCCAGATTTGGATGGCCCTACCAGCGTCGTGGTCACATTGCGCGCCGATTTCTACTCCCAATGCGCCCAGTACCCAGAACTTCGCCAGCAGCTGGCTGCTCACCAGGAATACATCGGGCCGATGAGCAGCCAGGAGCTGCGCCGTGCGATCGAGGAACCTGCCCGGAGGGGAGCCTGGGAACTTGAGCCCAGCCTGGTGGACCTGATCCTGCGCGATATCCGAGACCAGCCTGGCTCGCTGCCGCTCTTATCCCATGCCCTGCTCGAGACTTGGCGCTGTCGCCGGGGACGGATACTAACCCTTAAAAGCTATGCCGAGTCCGGCAGCGTGCACGGCGCCATCGCGCGCACTGCCGAAACGATTTACCAGCAGGCTTTCGATGACGTACAGCAGGCTATTGCCCGCCAGATTTTCCTTCGCCTGACCGAGCTGGGTGAAGATGCTCCTGAAACCCGCCGCCGGGCACAGGTTTCCGAGCTACTGCCGAGTGCCGAACTGCAGCCCGAGGTGGATGCGGTGCTGGAAAAGCTGGTCTCGGCGCGCCTGGTCACGGTATCTGAGAGTTATGCGGAGGTCTCCCATGAAGCCCTGATCCGCGAGTGGCCCACCCTGCACGGCTGGCTGGAGGAAGACCGCAAAGGATTCCAATTACACCGGCACCTGACGGAGGCTGCCCTGGCTTGGGAGTCAATGGAGCGCGACGATAGCATCCTTTACCGCGGGGTGAGATTGGACAGCACCCTTGAATGGGCTGATGAACATCAAGACGAGGTGAACATCCTCGAACGGGAGTTCCTGGCAGCTTCCAGTGCCCTGGCGGAACGCCGGCAGCAAGAGCGCGAAAAACAGCTGCGGCGCCTGCGCTGGCTATCTGCCGGGCTGGCAGTGTTCATGCTGGCAGCCATTCTTACTGCCGTCTTTGCCTTCGACCAGCGTTCGCTGGCCAGGAAAGAAGCCTTCTTGGCTACCTCCCGGCAATTAGCTGCGGCAGCGCTCAGCAATCTAGATTCTGATCCGGAGTTGGGTATCCTGCTCGCCCTGGAAGCTGTTACCGAAGCCCAGGATGCAGGCTTGCCTGTGCCCCGGGAAGCCCAGGAAGCGCTGCACCAAAGCCTGCAGGTTTCTCGGTTGGAAATGGTGATTGCTGCCCACACTAGCGGCATACGTGAAATAAAATTCAGCCCGGATGGAGAACACCTGGTCAGCGTGGGCAAGGACCGCGACCTCAAGATCTGGGATGCAAGCAGTGGGCAGCTGCTGAATTCCATCCAGGCGACCAATGCAGACATCACCAGTGTCACCTATTCTCCTAGCGGTGAGTACATTGCTACGACCGATCACGATCTGACGGCAAAATTATGGGACAGCCAGACATTAACCCAAATCAAATCGTTTGAAGGGCATGATTCTTCGCTTCTTGCTCTGGCTTTCAGCCCCGATGGGGAGCGCCTGGTGACCAGCAGCAGTTCAATGGTGGAAAATATATTCGTCTGGGATATTGCAACCAGCCAAAAGATTGCAGAATTAGGGGACCATGGTTTGCAGGTTACCGCGCCAATCCGGTTCGATCCCGAGAACAACTTGATCGCAGCTGCTACTACCGTTGGCGAAGTGATAATTTGGGACGCTACAACTTACGATGAGATACTCCGCTTTGGCAAAGAAGGCAGCTTGTATGTTGGATTAGCTGTCAGTCCCGATGGCAGGTGGATCGCAGCCAGCCATTCCACAACTATCAGCGAGGAAGGATATGTTTCCATCTGGGATCTATCAGAATTCCCCAGGGTGGAGAAACTTGACACCTTTTATGCCCATGCCGATCTCATCCTGGGACTCGAGTTCAGCCCTGATGGGAAACGCCTAGCTACAGGAAGCCTGGACGGCACCGCCAAAATTTGGGATGCTTCAACTGGCCAGGAGCTGCTGCAGCTCGCCGGGCACACGGATGGCATCCTGGACATCGCAATCCACCCATCCGGGAAACACCTGGCTACATCCAGCATGGACGGCACGATCCGCATCTGGAATATATCCCAAAGCCAGGAGTACCTGAGCTTCTCTACCGGCGGCACCGGCGGGCGCATCGCATTCAGTCCGGATGGTACCCGGCTGGCAGCTGGTACCGTTGGCATAGAAATCGATAATGAGCAATCTAAGGTAATGGGTGAAGTCCTTATCTGGAACCTGGAAACGGGAAAGGAACAGATCCTGTTTAGCGGTGATAATCACCAGGGTGTAATAGAAGCGGTTGCCTTCAACTCGGATGGCTCCCAGCTGGCTTCTGGTGATGAGAACGCCAGTCTCAAAGTTTGGGATGTCGAAAGCGGCCAATTAATCAACGCAAAAGAAGTAGAAAATATGAATTCAATCTACGATGTCATCTACAGTCCGGCTGGTTCGCAGCTGGCAATTGGAGGAGAATATACTTCTTTCTATCTCTTAGATGGGACCACATTGGAGGGGACAACCGGATATCCGACCTTTGGGGAAGTCGACGCGCTTTCGTTCAGTCCGGACGGAGTCCTACTGGCTGCCACCACACGGACGGGAATGGTCGATATTTGGAACACCCTTACGGGAGAAAAACTACCAACCATCAGTGCATCCGAGGGATGGATTACCGATATCGACTTTAGCCCAGATGGAAAATACCTGGTGCTGGCCAGCGATGATGGTACGGCAAGTATCTACCAGATTGAAGGTCAAGAACTGCAGCTCACCCTACGAGGCCATTCAGCCCCAGTCTCCGCAGTGACCTACAGCCCAAATGGCAGATTGATTGCCACTGCCAGCCAGGATGGCAGCGCCCGTCTCTGGGATGCTACCAGCGGCGAGGAGTTGCTGTTGCTGAGACCTGAGACCGGTGTAGGCCTGGTGGATGTCGTCTTCAGCCCGGATGGGAAGATGCTCGCCACCAGCGCTGACGATGCAGTACGAGTCTTCCTACTTGAGATCAACGATCTGGTCAATCTGGCCAAGAGGCGCCTCTCGCGCGATTTCAATAGCCTGGAATGCCAGCGCTTTCTACCCGGTGAGCGCTGTGAAAACCTGATCGCCCCAGGCATCATTCCGAAGCCAGGACTTGAATCTCCAGAAATCGAAAGGACCTGCCTCTTCACAGATGCAACTGGAGTTATTAAGCTTGGGTTTTTTCATCAAGCTTATCTCGGGGTTTTAGAAACAGTCGAGCTTTATGATTGGGATTGGCTGGTCTTCATTCCTGAACCCTATGAGCCGCCAGCAAAAGAATTCAGCAGGGCATTGAGGTCGAACTGCAATTTGATTATCACCGTCGGATGGCAGATGAAGGCAGTAGTAGATTCAAACGCTATCCAATATCCCAAACAGCGTTTTCTGATGCTTGACCAGTATCTTGATCAACCACATGGGAATGTGCGCACGGTGAGGTATGCCTCCGACCAGGGTGGCTTTTTAGCCGGCTATCTGGCTGCCGCCATGACCAAGAGCGGGGTCATCGGCACATTTGGGGAAGGTGATTTCTTTCTAGTAACAGATTTTATGGAGGGTTTTGAGGCAGGAATGCATTACTACAACCATATGCATGGTACCCACGTTCAGCTGCTGGGCTGGGATTCGGCGGCGAGAGAAGGTCTTTATGTGAGCATGTTCAATATTCCCGGAGGCTATCAAACCACGCTGGAGCTGCTTGCGCAAGGTGCAGATGTAATTTTCCCCGTCGCCTGGACTGTTACCGGTTTGGGTGCGATAACCGCAGTAGCTGAGCATGGGGAGGCCTACCTGATCGGCTCTGACGTGGATTACACGAAAATCTCTCCTGAGTTCTCTGATTACATCCTGACCAGTGTCGAGAGACGTCAAGATATAAGCGTGATACAAGCGGTCGATGCATTCACACAGGGTAAATTCACAGGCGGCAACCACCTGGGAACCCTGGAAAGTGGGGAGATCGATTTGGCACCTTTCTACGAGTTAGAATCTCTCATCCCAGACCAGATCAAGGCTGACCTGAAGCAGCTCAAGACCGATATCATCGCCGGCAAGATCCAAACCAAGCCAGATCAATAAAAAGATTTAATTCACTTATTCAAAACATCTCCGCCACGGGATTTGATGAGTTTATGTTCAGTTAGTTTATTGGATTTTCACTGTGTCATTGTTTTATGCAATTACCCAATTTATAGATTATGTCCATTATCCGGACAGGGTATCAGGTCGCCTTTCCTTCTTTATGCCTGGTGTGGTTCTGGTGCAGATACAGTACCAAAGCAATGAAATAACAGACACGGTGGATAATTCACGTTCAGCTTGCAGGTAAATCAAAGGCATCATATCAGTAAATAGGCAGTATGGAGACTGTGGACAACGTCCACGACTTTCTTACACAGAAGATGTTGTAGGTTCGAGTCCTATTCCGCCCACAAAAATCGCTCGATATGCACTTTTACCATCAATGCTGTTTGATTCGAAAGCGAACAGAAAAAGCTTTGGGGGGGAGAAGTTGCCGTGTGTTTATTGATTATGGATTGATG
>CP070639.1:1668932-1674636 GCA_020354045.1 Anaerolineales bacterium
CCAGGAAGCTGAATATAACAAGGAAGGGGGGATTCATTTTTGAGTATACACCGACTAAAGACCCTGGTATCGCTGAAATGCCAGTTTCTTCTGTAATCTCTCTCATCAATGCTTCAAACAAAGTTTCGCCAGCTTCCACCTGCCCACCGGGGCACTCCCAACCTCTCTCGGGGCTTAGCAGCATTAGAACTTGATTGTCATGATCGCGAATCAGTCCAGTGACCGCGACAATGTGTTTCGGGTGATCGTTTATCATCAACGATTGACCTCCCGGACAATCAAGTCGGAAAATGAGACTGTCACTGCGTTCTCTCCAGCGGAGCGCACGAAAACTCCAAGTGTGCCAGCAGCGAGCGAAGGGTCCTGTACAGTAAATTGAAGTTCACCATTAATGAAGAAACGCATTTCCTTACCCGAAGCCCATACCGCCAATCGAGAACTGGAAGGCGCTCCTGGTGGGACTGAGCCGCTGAGCATCCAGGGTTGGGGCGAAGAAGCTTTTCCATTAAAGAACTTATCCAGACGGGTTTGTCCATCACAAGAGAGTGAGAAGCGGTAGAAATCGAGCTCAGGAGAGACGCGCAATAGCACACCATATTCATCTTGTGCCCGGCAGAGGCTCGGGCTGGCGGTGATTTCCAGGTAAAAATCGCCAATCACCGGCTCATTCCTCAGGCTAAAAAGGTAACCACCCGGCTGGTTTAATGCCAGGGTGAGGACATTTTTCCCCAAAGCAATACTTGTAGTGCTGGTTCTTGTTAATAACCACAAGGAAGGATCATCAAATTGGTCCGTGAAAAGAGCCGCTCCGGATTCTATGTGCTGTGTAGCCGTTGGCTTAATCCCGAGCGTGGGTACAGGGGTGAAGGTTGCAGTAGGAGGAAACCAGACTGTCGTTGCAGTGAGCGTTAAGGTGGGGGAGAAGGTGGGTGTTGCTGTGGGCGTGTCAGATAATTGGGTTCGTAATGTGGTATTACAGGCAGAGAGAGACAGGCTCAGAAATACCCAAGCCAGTAACAGGCTGAAAATCCAGCTAGGATGGGGCTTACGAGCTCTTTGTAAGTATGAATGCATGCTCAAGGTAGTGGAGCGTTACTATTCAATCTCTATCACCTGATCGCGCTCAGGACCAACCGAGATCAGGCGTACAGGAACTCCGCTCAATTCTTCAATGCGCAGGATATAGGATCGAGCCTGGGGAGGCAACTGCTCCCAACGCCTGATCGATCGTATGTCCTGCTGCCATCCCTCTAGCTCCTCATACACTGGCTCAAAATTCGAAAGTTCAGCTGGACCAATGGGGAGATCCTGCAGTAGGGTGTTTATCTTTATAAGCTACGGCTATCTTGATTGGATTCAGACCCGACAAGATATCAAGTTTGGTGACAGTTAATTCAGTGAGTCCGTTAATGCGATTGGCGTAACGTAATAACACCAGATCCAGCCAACCCACACGCCGTGGACGTCCAGTTGTGGTGCCAAACTCATCCCATGGTTGCTCGCCAGTGCCTCGCAGATGAGTTGCGAGGTGATCGAATACTTCTGTGGGGAATGGGCCAGCCCCGACGCGCGTTTGGAAGGCTTTGGTTACACCTACAACTCTCTCGATACAACCCACGCCCACTCCTAAACCGACCAGGGCTCCTGCTGCGGTAGGGGTAGAGCTGGTCACAAAGGGATATGACCCATGATCCAGGTCGAGTAATGTCCCTTGCGCCCCTTCTGCCAGTACTCGCTGACCGCGTGCCAAGGCTGCTGTAAGGATGCTGGATACATCTGTGATGAATGGGCGTAAAATCTGAGCCTGGTTTTCCAGCTGTTTCGAGATTGCATGGGCATCCAATGCGTCGCCTTTGATGATATTTTTTATTTGGGTGTTGATGACAGCGACATGCTCTTTTACAGCATTTGAAAAATTTTGCTCATCTAACATTTGACCTATTCTGATACCAGAACGGGAAACTTTGTCGGTATAAGCCGGACCGATACCGCGCAAGGTTGTACCGATGGCTCGCTTGCCACGCGCAGATTCCTGGGCTGCATCCAAGGCCCGGTGAGCAGGCGTCAATATGTGGGCAGCAAACGAAATGCGCAGCCTCTCTGGCGTGATATTGATGCCAGACTCCTTTAGCGACTGGATTTCTTCTAATAACGTGGTTGGGTTCACAACCAATCCATTACCAATTAGGCCCGTTGTATGCGGGTGGATTACACCTGATGGAATTAAATGGAGTTTGAAGGTTTGTTCGCCTACTGTAACGGTATGTCCGGCGTTATCGCCACCGTTATAACGAGCAACAAAATCAGCCCGGGCAGATAACAAATCTACAACCCTGCCTTTTCCTTCATCGCCCCATTGTGTGCCAACAATAACATCTAAGGGCATGATGACCTCCTTTGATACTGCCAATACGGAGTAAAACCGAAAGGTGTTGTAAAATATGTTGTATGTCCATTCTAGCATAGAGCGTGTTGTCCTCGCAACCAAAACCTCCCCAAACTATCAAGGAGATGTAAATGCGTAAAAAAATTGTATTGATTACCGGAGCTGCTGGAGAAATAGGGCACGCGCTGGTTGACAATCTCGTCGAGAGGGACAATCATCCGCTGCTTACACTTGACCTGCAGGCATTACCTGCGGATCTTAGCGGAAAGACAACGCATATCCAGGGAGATATCATGGACAAATCTTTGCTATCTCGCCTGGTGAGTGAATACGAGATTGATACGATTTATCATTTAGCAGCTTTACTCTCCACTCGTAGTGAGTTTACTCCTGAAGCAGCGCATCGCGTTAATGTAGAGGGCACTCTGATGCTATTGCAACTTGCTGCAGAACAATCTGAATGGCGCAGCAAACCAGTCAAATTTATATTTCCAAGTTCAATTGCAGCCTATGGTATGCCTGATCTCGAAAGCAAGATTAAATATGCGCGGGTGCGCGAGTGGGAGTGGAATTATCCACGTACAATGTATGGATGTAACAAGCTTTATTGTGAGCAGTTGGGAATATATTTCAGTGAATTTTACCGGCAGTTAGCGGCTGATCGACCCACTATGCTCGATTTTCGCTCACTCCGATTTCCAGGTTTGATCAGCGCTTTTACTGTACCGAGTGGTGGGACCAGTGATTTTGGTCCTGAGATGTTACACGCCGCTGCCAAAGATGAGCCCTATGCATGTTTTGTGCGCGAGGATGTATGCATTCCTTTCATGGCAATGCCAGATGCTGTAACTGCACTTTTATGTTTGACTGATGCCTCCAGGGAATCTCTCAGCCGGCGAGTATATAACGTCACCAGTTTTAGCTTGAGCGCTTCTGATTTTCATAAACACGTGCTAAAGTTCTTCCCAAGGGCACGGATAACATTTGAGCCAGATGACAAACGACAAAGAATAGTGGATAGTTGGCCTGCTGATCTCGATGATAGTGCCGCCCAGCGCGATTGGGGTTGGAAACCTCAATACGGGCTAGAAAGATCTTTTGAAGAGTACCTGGTGCCCAATATCATCAAACAATACCACCCCTGAGTATGAAAATGTTTGCAGAGCATGTTACTCCTGGTCCAATCGTGATGTTTGGATCTGGGGAAACCTCCCCCAGTGGCAGAAAAATATTTGAGTCTGCCTTTCGACACTTACCTGAAAATCCAAGAGTTGCATTAATCGAGACACCAGCCGGATTTGAGCTGAATTCCAGCCAAGTGATTGGTCGCGTGGGGGAATTTATCAAACATCGACTACAAAATTACAGACCCCGGATAGAAATTGTGCCTGCACGCAAACGAGGGACAGATTTTAGCCCAAATAATCCTGAGATTCTTGAACCTCTCTATCGTGCAGATATGATCTTCATGGGTCCAGGCAGTCCCACATACGCGGTGAGACAGTTATCTGATAGCCTGGCTTGGGGGGTCATTTTGGCACGCCATCGCTTAGGCAAGGTGCTTACCCTAGCAAGTGCGGCGGTTATCGCAATCAGTGCATATGCACTTCCAGTCTATGAAATTTACAAAGTTGGTGATGAACTGCATTGGAAGGAAGGCTTGAATCTTTTTGCTCAATATGGTCTTCAGTTGATCTTTATCCCGCATTGGAATAACAATGATGGCGGGGAGGAACTGGATACAAGCCGTTGCTTCATGGGTCAGGAGAGATTCAATGGCTTGATTGAGTTATTGCCCCAAAATCACACGGTGATCGGTATTGATGAAAAGACGGGCCTGGTGGTCGATCCGCAAACAGGAAGATGTGATGTAGTGGGGTTAGGCAGCGTGACCTTAATACATAAGGGGCAATTACACGCGGGAGCATTTTCGGCGAGTGAACTGCAAGAGGCTGGCTTGGAGCAGGTTGTTGATAACTTGAATGCGCATGTGCACAAATTTGCCTCTGGTGAAACCTTCTCCCTGAGTCGACTTGGATTTTATCGTGCTCCAGGTCCAGGTGAAGGCTTGCCAAGTGAGATCTGGCAGAGCGTGCTGGATCAACATCAAGCTGAGCAGGGTCGTATGGATGAAGAGACTGCACTTCCGGGAGCGGTAATACGCCTGGTAGAACAAAGAGAAAAAGCCAGGGAACAAAAAGACTTTACTACTGCGGATCGCTTGCGCAATGAATTGGATGAAATGGGTTGGCGCGTGAAAGATACGCAGGCTGGACCAGTTGTGGAAAAAGTTTCACAGGATAATGGAAGATAGAAGGATAGGGTAATCATGGAAGATGATTTGAACGTTGGGTATATTGGTCTGGGCTTGATGGGGAAGTCTATGGCTCGCAATATTTTGAAAGCCGGTTATCACCTGGTTGTCCATAACCGCAGTCGTGGTCCCGTAGAGGAGCTTGCTATGGAAGGTGCTAAACCTGCTGCAAGCGCTGCAGAGGTTGCAGCCCAAGTCGATGTCGTTTTCACGAATCTACCCGATACACCCGATGTAGAGCTGGTTGCCCTAGGTATGGGTGGGATTATCGAAGGGGCTCATGAGGGTCTCATATATGTTGACAATTCAACCATTAAGCCAGCGACTGCCCGAAATATTGCTACAGTTTTGAGTGACAAGAGTGTCTTGTGCCTGGACGCCCCGGTGAGTGGTGGAGATATTGGTGCTCGCCAGGGAACGCTGGCGATCATGGTGGGTGGACCCTCTGATGCTTTAGAGCGCGTGATGCCAATATTCCAGGTGATGGGCAAGTCCATCACGCATGTTGGCGAGGCAGGAGCGGGACAAATTGCCAAAGCTGCTAACCAGATTATGGTAGCAGCCCAGATGGTAGCAATGGGGGAGTTGCTAATCTTCGCTCAAAAAGCAGGTGCAGAACCACGCAAGGTGGTTGATGCAATCAGGGGAGGAGCAGCCCAATGCTGGACGCTGGATGTCAAACCTCAGCGCCTGTTTGCGGGTAACCGTTCCCCAGGGTTTAAGGCTTACATGCAGGCGAAAGATTTGGGAATCGTACTTGATACAGCCCGGGAATATGGCATTCCTCTACCTGGTACTGGGATCAATGCACAACTCTTTAATGCCATGTTGGAAATGGGCCTTGCTGAGCAGGATAATTCAGCGATTATTGCGGTTTTAGAAATTCTAGCAGGGGAAAAATTGAGCGAGGAGCATGATTCCTGAAAACAGCAGGAATCCGTTGAGCAGAAGCATTATAAGTGCAACTATTTTCGATTCTATGCGTATACCATTTCAGGATGTAC
>CP070639.1:1674736-1680314 GCA_020354045.1 Anaerolineales bacterium
GGTCGCTTAACACTGCGAACGGATAACTGTTTCCTCAATCTTAGGCTAACTCCAGCGCTTTCTTGACGTGAATATCAGCACCAGCGAGCATAACACCAGGGCAGCTGAAAGATAGAGCGTAGCCTGGCCCTTGGCAAGCGGGTAGACGATCACGTCTGAGCCGGTCAGGTGCGTTGCTGCCGCCAGTACCATCAGTAAGATCCCGGTGCTTAGTTGTACTTTGTTCATCTCAATCTCCGCCTTGTAGTTTGAGGGTTAATACAGTGCTTGATTTCCGCCAACGTAGAAGGTGCAACCTACCATACAGGCTAAGGCCCCGCCAGCAATACCAATCATTGCCAGGAAGAGCAGCCCAAAACTGAGTGGGGCGATCCCGGCTATTATGCTGATTGGTATCATCAGGCTCATTAAAATCATTAACCAGCCGATGGCAACGATTTTGCGGGGCAAAAGAATATGCATTAGCTTGCCCAGCATCTCCCATATTTTTATACTTGGGCGCAGGACTGTCTGGCGATAGAGATAATATGTCGCTTGTGTCATCTTTACCTCGCTCCTTTAGCATTTGGGATTTCTGTAATTTTGGTTGTACTCGCATCAAAAGGATAAAACGATCGTAGCACAGGCCTGGGGGATTTCACATCACCAAGATTGGGGATGCAGGTGGGGGATTTACTCCGGTCAGCGTGCATCTCAGGCATGTACCCCCGTGCTTTCCAAATGGGTCAGCCTGCTGATCGGTGAAAGGTTTTTTTGGATTTGCGGGGTACCGTAGTAAGACACACTCCCAGGGCCGCGTACATCCACATCCAGCTGCTCTAGCACCCACACGGTCAGATCGCCTGGACCGGTCATCTCGATCTCTGTATGCTTGCTCATCAGCAAGCCAGCGTCATACTGGGTCATCCCCCTCATTACGATGCTCTGGCTATCCGTGCTGCCTGCCAGCTTGACCCGGTTTATCCCGCTCAGCTCAACCTCCAGTTGCTTTGCCTGAAGATCTTCGATTTCCAGGATGCCTGGCCCGCTGAACTTGAGTGACAGATGTTTGGCTTTCAGGGATTTCGCCGTGATTGTCGCCAGGGCATAAACTTCCAGACTGTCAAGCTGTTCAACCCTCAGCGTATAGTAAATTTCTGGCCTGCTCAGGCTGGTCGTCAGCGCATCGCGCAGCCTTTCCAGCCAATCCCCTCCCTGGTTGATGTCAAGTACACCATTGCGGACGTGTGCCTTTGTTCTTGAGAGCACATCCACCGGGGCTCGAATCGCTAGCGCTTCCTGCTTGCCCTGGATGATGGTGAGATGGTTTTCATGCTGGGCATGTAGCACTACTCGCTCGAAGTTTGACACCGGGTATGTTTTGGTGAGTATATTGGTCGTATTCATATTTGCTCCTGCTCAATTGTTCCACAGAAACATATTTAAAAAACAGGTAGCCTCCTAAATGCATCGGGCTACCTTTAGTCTACAAAATATGTCCTCCAGGTGCATCAGGCGCCCGGGTGAATTGTGGTTATGTCCACTAGATGTATTTTTCTAAACCAGATAGCAAGCTGCCTGGTGATCGCTGCCTTTATCTTCCAAAGGGGGATGGTCTTGCTCCTGGCAGATTGTAGCTGCGATTGGGCAGCGCGCTAAGAAACGGCATTGAGGCGGCGGGTTGATAGGTTTGCTGATACTGCCCTTTAGCTTGGGTGCCGGGCGGCGATAATCCGGATCGGGTATCGGGACGGCGGAGATCAATGCTTGGGTGTAAGGATGCAGCGGGTTGGCTAAAACCTCTTCGGTTGCACCTTGCTCTACGATCTTGCCCATGTACATAACCGCGATTTCCTGGCAGGTGTAGCGAGCCACCGCCAGGTCATGGGTGATGTAAAGGTAGCTGATTCCAATCTCGGCAGCCAGGTCCATCATCAGGTTCATGATCTCAGCACGGATGGATACATCCAGCATCGAAGTTGGCTCATCAGCCACCACAAAATCAGGCTCGACCACCAGGGCGCGCGCAATCGCGACCCGCTGGCGCTGCCCCCCCGAGAGCTCATGTGGGTATCGGAACAAAAAACTCCCTGCTGGTGTCAGACCCACCTCATCCAACAATTTTGCCACGCGCTCTTCTCGGTCGGTCAGTGAGCCGATGCCTTGCACGCTGAGCGGTTCAGCCACCGTGTCGAAAATGGTCATGCGGGGGTTGAGGGATTCGTATGGGTCCTGGAAGATCATCTGCACTCGCTGGCGAAACAGCTTGATCTGGTTGCTCCTCAGGCAGGCAATATCAACCATCTCCCCATCCCCTGCTCGCAGGTAGGCGTGACCACCGGTGGGTGCGTAAAGTCGGGTCAGCACTTTCCCGGTTGTGGTTTTTCCGCAGCCCGATTCCCCCACCAGGGCGAGTGATTTCCCCTCTGGAATCGTAAAGCTTACGCCGTCAACCGCGTGGATATAACTTTTAGTCCGGCTGAAGTACGAAGTGCTTATCGGAAAATGCATTTTTAACCCTTCCACCTGGATAAGCGCAGGTTGTTGACTGTACAGTACCATTACGACACCTCAACTGGATTCCAGCAATAGAATATATGCTCTGGGCTTGAATAACTTTTAGGCGGCTTTTCTTGCTGGCATTCTTCCCGTGCCTGGATGCAGCGTGGGTGAAATCGGCAGCCGGTCGGTGGCGAGAGCAAATCGGGTGGTTCGCCTTTCAAACCTTCCAGCCGTACCTTTGGCCCTTTGATGCTTGGAAATGCGGACATTAACGCAGCCGTATAAGGGTGACGTGGTCGCGCAAATATTTCTCGTGTGTGTGCTAGTTCCACCAGTCTGCCCGCATACATCACGCCAATTTTTTCGGACACCTCGGCAATTACAGCTACGTCGTGCGAGATATAGATCATGCTCATGTTCAGGGCTTGCTGGATTTTGCGTAGCTCGCGCAAGACCTGGTCCTGAACAATCACATCCAGCGCCGTGGTGGGTTCGTCGGCGATGATCAGGGAGGGAGAGCAGGCCAGTGCCATGGCGATAACTGCTCGCTGCCGCATACCCCCGCTGAATTCGTGCGGATAGCGCTCCATCATTGTTGGATCGATGCCTACCAGCGTGAAGAGCTCTGCCACCCGCTCTTTTGCCTGTGATAACTGAACGTCAGTTTCATGCCGTTGAATCGCTTCAATTATCTGGTCTCCCACCCGGTATACTGGGTCCCAGGCGTTCATCGCGGACTGGAACACCATGGAGATGCGCCGCCAGCGGGTGTCTTGGATCTCTCTCGCGCTCATCTTAACCAGATCGTGACCATCCAGGAGCACCTGCCCCTGTTCAATCCGCGCGTTGTCAGGCAGCAGCCGCAGAAATGTCATGGCAATCGAGGTCTTGCCGCAGCCGGATTCACCCACTAGACCCATGGTTTCGCCCGGCAGCAGGTCAAAGGAAACCTCATCTATTGCAGAAACCGCCCCTTTGCGGGTTTGGTAAACCATGCTTAATTCCTGTACCGACAGTAACGGCTCTTGCATCCTTGTTTTCAACATCTTACCTCCTGCGCAGCCTTGGATTGACTACTTCATCCAGAGCGCGCCCCACCAGATAAAAAGCAGAGCACAACAAGGTGATTGAAACACCCGCCGGAAAGATCAGGTACCAGTATTCGATATTCCGTAGCATGTAGCCTGAGACTTGGGTCATGTAGATCATGATGCCCCAGCTGACCCGGACGTTGAGCAATCCAAAAAATGAGAGTGCGGCTTCCGTAAAGATTGCGTTAGTGACCGTAAACATCATGTTTAAAAAGGCGAGTGGCATTAGGTTAGGCACCAGATGGCGAAAGATGATATGCACATCGTTTCCTCCTGCCACCCGGGCAGCTTCAATATAGGGCTTGACTTTAATGGTCAGCGCCTGAGCTTTGAATATGATCGTGGTGCTTCCAAAGCCAGACAGGATGCCGATCACCAGTGCTAGCATCCACAAGTCCATCTTAACAAACGCACTCAATACAACCAGCAATGCAATAAATGGCAAAATATTGATCAGGTCTGCCAGGCGCATCAGCAGTGCGTCGATCCAGCCACCATAATAAGCAGCAATCGCTCCAATTGAGGTGGCAATCGTCACTGTGATGACCGCGGCCAGCAAACCAAGTACAAATTCGTTGCGTGTGCTGAACATCAACTGGCTGAGCACATCGCGGCCTACGGGATCGGTGCCGAGCAGGTGCTTGGCAGAGGGTGGGGAAGGATGCTCAAAGATGCTCAGGTCGTTGCCGATAAACGGGTCGTAAATCTTTGCATCCCAGACCGTCCCCATCAGCAGCGGGTGCGCCAGCGCGAGAAGCGCGTAAAAAAGAATAATGCCGAGTCCGATCAGCCCGATTTTGTTTTCAGCAAACAGGGCAAAATTTTGGCGCAGGGATTTCCATATCCCCAGCAGCCTGATTTTCCACAGGGGTTGGCTGATCTTTAGTGTCCCAGATTGAGAAGCCGTTGACATAACACTCCAATTTCTGACAAATCGGCCGATTGGTCCATTAGGCGTAGCGGATGCGCGGGTCCAGGAAGATATAAGCGATATCCGCTGACAGGTGAGCTAGTAGAGATAACGTGCCGATGAATAGAAATGCTCCCATGATCATCGGGATGTCATTAGAATTGGCTGCTTGCAGCAAAGTCAGGCCCATCCCTGGCCAGGAAAACACTGTTTCAGTGATAATCCCCCCGCTCATGATGAACGGCAAACTGATCACCAGGCTGGTGAATACCGGCAACAAGGCGTTCCGGGCAGCATGTTTGTCCCGTACTTCTCGCTCCGAGAGGCCCTTGGCGCGGGCCGCCATGATGTAATCCTCGCGTAGCGTTTCCAGCATGGTGGTGCGTGTCAGCAGCATTGTGCCTGAGAAGTTGATTATCGTCAGCGTCATCACTGGCAGGATCAGGTGGCGGACAATATCCCATGCCAGGTTGCTGTGTGGGTAGTTCACCCAATAAACAACCGCCCCGGCTATCACGGCAAAACTCAAGCCTCGGGTGATGGGCCCCGCTTTGTTAGGATTGATTTTGCGTACGGCAATGGCGAGGAAAAGGATAATCAGGGCCACCAGGCTGGTTGTCAAGAGCAGCTGGTTGAAAATTAGATTAGCGGTGATTGGAGAATCTGGAGGTATCTTGCGCCATACTGTGGGGTCTAAAAATTTTCCTAAAGGAAGCCATTTCAAGTTGTAGCTGAACAGCCATATCATGACGAGAGCAAACCAGGGTGTGAATATGGTGTAAAAAATCGCGCCAATAACCGTGATGCCGTATTCCAGCGCGGTACCGCGCTGCCACGCTAACACTTTACCCAGTACATATCCAACCATGAAAGCAGCCAACGTTGAAGTCAGAAAGAGAAATATCGTGCGGGGGGCGCGTTCCTTGATGATGTCCATCACCGGCCGCCCCTCGGCAAAGGAATCACCCAGGTCGCCCTGCAGCGTGTTCCCAAGCCAGCGCACAAAGCGCTCCGAAGCAGGTCGGTCAAGGCCCAGGCGCCTTTGTAAATTCAAACGCTGTTCTTCTGTGAAACGCGGATCCATATACAGCATGGT
>CP070639.1:1680414-1685906 GCA_020354045.1 Anaerolineales bacterium
TTGTTTAATAGATGTTGGAATTTATCCGCTCATTCATTAAATGAAAAAGTCGATTCAGAGTAAAAGCGGATGGCGTTGGCAGCCATGCGCTCCATCAGCCACTCCTGCAGCCAGGCCCGCTTGCGCTCCAGGCTCCAGTCGGCGCGCAGCACCCGCAAAGGGATGTTGATATTCACCGCTCGGTTAGGGATGATGTGGCGCGTGATCCCGCTGGGTATGCGGTAGCCATTTTGAGCTGCGCGCACAATGTCCACCGGGTTGAGGCGTGGGAAGATGACCAGGGCGGTAATCTCGGGGTAATAAGGTGCCTGTTTACCCCAGACATCGTTGGAAGCCCGGAAAATATCTGCCCGTCCCTTGTACGTGTTCACAAGCTCGTTCAATATCAGCATATCAGTGGGCTGGCAGCCATGCGGGCAGGACACAACCCGCACATTGTTCTCAACCACGATATAAGCCGCGGCGCGCTGCGCTTCCAGGGCTGCCCGGGCGGTTTCCAGCTTGCAAGCAAGCAGTTCCACACCGGCGATACCGGTCACCGCAGCTTCGAACTCCTCCACAGCCAATCCCGAGACCACATGGTACCAGGTATCCAGGGCGATACCGGGGTCATCGTAGCTGACCACCTGAGCGACGATGTGGGCGATGCCCAGCAAAGCAAAAGCCTGGCTGCGATTGGCCCCATCCAGCACCACGTATTGGTCGCTGTCTGGAATACGGGCCACGATGGGAGGATTCTTCAGGCAGCGCTCCTCCTCAATGCGCCTGCTGAGCCTCTCAACACGGCGGGGGTCGCAATCCTCGTGCGGTACCAGCGCCTCAGCAGGGAGCATGTGTAGATTTGGCAGGACAGTGCTGTCTCTCATAAGTCTTCCTGGTGCAAGAAAGTAGTCATTATACCCGAGGGCAAACCCTCTTGCCCGGATAAGTTATGATCAAATCCCATCAAGCAGTGAGAACCCCCTAATAAAAGGTAGCGATCTCATCCAAAGATTTCTTGCTGATCTCGGGCACCTGGGCATCCTCGGCCGGATAACCCACCACCAGCAGCAGGAATGGTTTTTCGTTGGTGGGACGGTTCAGGATTTCATTCAGAAAATCCATCGGGCTGGGCGTGTGCGTCAAGGAGACCAGGCCCGCGTTGTGCACAGCCGCGATCAACATGCCGGTGGCAATGCCGACCGATTCGCGCGTGTAGTAATGCCGGATGCGGCTGCCGTCCGGGTTGACCCCGTAGCGCACTTCAAAGATAACAATCAGGCAGGATGCTGTTTCCAGATAGGGCTTGTGCTCGTCCACATTTAAGGGTTCCAGGGCCTCCAGCCACTCCTCAGAGGCCCGCCCGTGATAGAACGCTCTTTCCACTTCTTCAGCGGCAAGGCGGATGCGCTGTTTCAAGCCCGGGTCGCTCACCACAACGAAGTGCCAGGGCTGCATATTGGCACCGCTTGGTGCGGTCGCGGCCGCTGCCAGGCAGTTTTCAATCACCTCGGGCGGCACCGGGCGGGGTGAGAAATGCCGCACGGTACGCCGACGACGCAGGTCAGCCAGGAAATCCCGGGAGCGGCTCAGCATTTGCTCAGGTGGGTATTCCTGGTAAGCGGGCAAGGGGACCATGGGTGCTGATTTCATAAACGAACTCCAGAAACGGTTTGGGCTGTAAAGTGTTATTTATAGTATATCAAAACGGACCTTTTTAGTTGGCAATAAAGCCTCAATTGGCTATAATAGACCAATTGCCCTGAATACTCTGCAATTCCATATTTTTCGAACGGAAACTTAACTTCATTTCTTTCTATCCAGCCAGGCATGAATAGGGTAGTGATGAGAAACGGAACATTTCAAGACAAAGTAGCCATCGTAACAGGAGCATCCAGCGGAATCGGCCGGGCTACTGCGCTTGCCCTCGCTGAACGCGGGGCGAAAGTAGCCCTGGCTGCGCGCCGGGCTGACCTGCTGCAGCAGGTGGCAGCGCAGGTCCATCAATCAGGTGGAGAGGCTCTGGTGATGCCTACGGATGTCTCCGATCAACCCCAGATAGAGGCTATGATCGCTGAGGTGCTCAGGCACTGGGGACAGGTGGATATCCTGGTTTCGAATGCCGGGCAATATATACGCCGCACAACGACCGAGCTGGATGCAGACGTGATGCAAACCTCCATGAATGTAAATTTCCATAGCCATCTGCATGCCGTGCTGGCCGCCTTGCCCAATATGCTGGAGAGGCAAGCCGGTCATATCGTCCTTGTCTCCACCATGGACGGCAAGAAGGGCTTGCGCCCGGATGCACCGTATGTGGCAGCCAAGTTCGCTTTGAATGGGCTGGGCGAGGTGATGCGCCAGGAGCTGCGCGAGCATGGCATCTCCACCATTCTCATCCTTCCTGGGCGAGTTGACACCCCTTTAATTGAGAATCTGGATGTGCCCCGCATCCAGGCAAAAATTCCGCCGGAGAAAGTGGCAAAAGCGATCCTGCGCGGCATCGAGCGAAACCAGGCAGAAGTGTATGTGCCCTCTTTCGTAAAACTCCTTCATGTTTTGAATGTCGTCAGCCCAAGGCTGGGTGACCTGGCAGCCCACATTTTCCACCTGGAAGGCTGGGAAACCGACTAATGGAGCCCGTTATGCAGATCGATCTGAGACCTCGAATCAACAGCAGTACCGTCCATAACTGGTTGCGAAATATCAGTGCAGCCTATCTTCCTGGGTCGAGCTCACCATTATTGGAGTCTTTTGCCAGTCAATTGTTGACCCACTTTCGCAAATGGGGACACACTGTAAAAACCATCCCGGAAGGATCGCTGGATGTGCTCTTGACGACCGCCGTCTTTGGAGAAACCGTGAGCTGGCGTCAGGCACCCATCTTTACAGCCCGCAAACGTTTCCAGCTGCAGCAGGCTCCCACCTTGTTTACGATAGTGCACATCACTCCGGATCAGCTCGCAGAGATACTCCACCATTTCGAAGCAGCCCTGGCTAAAGAGGCGCCCCAGCCTGACGATTACCGTTTTCCGGGACTGGCAGAAGAAGCCTACAAGACGCTGCACGAGCAAGGACAGCGGGGTGGCGCCATCCTGTCCCTGGTACGCTTGCTGCAATCCCAAACCATGAGCATCCGCATCCTGCTGGTGGTCGGAGATGACCAGCCTGTGGAAGCCTATACTTTCGATCTGGTAGGCGCCCACCCGCGCAGCCTGGCCAGCGCCGGTGAGGCTTTTTATGATGACCTGGTGCTGCGCATTGCCACCGCGGTCAGCACGCACGAGATTACGGACCACGAAGTGGTGGGGGAACCCATCTCTGCCTCTTTATGGTCAAAACTCAGCACCCCAGCCGCCATGCGGGAGGCTGGTCGCCAGCTGGGTCTGCGACGCTTTTTCACCGAAATGGTCAATGTCGCCCACCTGGTGAACGTGCCATCAGTACCTGAAACAGTCGCCAGCCAGTACAGTGAGGGCTGTTTCGCCACCTGGGATGCCTCCCTGGGGGCTCTTATCGCCACCGTGAGTGGAAGCGCTCGACCGGTGCATAAATACAACCTGGGCGACGACGACCTGGCAGTTATCGTGGGTGTGCGCCCGGATGGGAATGGCGCCCAGGTTCGGCTCGTCCAGGGCAAGAACAATGGCAAGCCCTCCTCTGAAGCGGTCGAGCTGATCCAGATGGATAGCGGCCTGCCGCGCGTCAAATTAGCTGCCAGCGAGTGGGCTGGCAGCGGAAATAACACCTATGGGAAGTTAGAAGTCCCGGTTGTGCGCTCAAAGTTGCATGGGCACCGCGGGATAAGCAGCTACAACCCGCTTGAAGTAGAGCATGTCCACCTGGACACCCCTTATTACCATTATCCGGTCTCATGTTCCACCCAGGCGCAGGCCCACGCTATCCTGTCTGCCTTTGCGCGTTCCCAGGCACTGACCAATCCTGGCGATGGTCGCCAGGTAGTCTTCACCGTGCTGCCGGGTCACGGCGTGGTCATCGCCGAAAAATGGGTCCGCGGCAAAGCACCTTTCCAGGTGATTTGGGAACATATTGATGCGGGCGACCTGCAAATCAGCAGCAGGATCCCGCAAGGACCCTTCACTTACAGGCGCGACCAGCATGGTAAGATGGTCTTGCACGCAAATTCGTAAACCAGCCTGTAAACACCCGGCTTTCAAATGATGCTCAACATAATTCACCTGCTGCCAGTCAAGTAGTGAGCGAGAAAACACGCGCCGTCCGGCACTATTACGATCAAAACACCCGCTTGTTTCTGTCATTAGGCAGCTCGCCAGAGACGCAAAGCATCCATAGGGCAGTGTGGGGGGAAGGGGTAACTTCACTTGGGCAAGCCCTGAATTACACAAACGGGTTGATCTTGGGGGAGCTGCACCAGCTTTCACAGCATTTAGCTCCCGAACGAGTGCGCATTGCCGACCTGGGGTGCGGCGTGGGCGGGAGCCTGTTTTATCTGCTCGAGCACCTGGACACCCCGGTACTGGGGGTCGGGCTGACCATCAGTCCGGTCCAGGCTCGCATCGCCCGAAAGCGATTATCCCAAAAGGAATCTTCTCACCCCTGCCATTTTCTGGAAGCCGATTTCCAAGCAATCCCATTCGCTCCTGGGATGGAAGTGGTCTACTCCGTGGAAGCCTTTGTGCATGCGACTGACCCACGAGGCTATTTCGAAGGAGTCTCCCGCGTGCTTAATACAGGCGGGCGCCTGATCCTGTGTGATGATTTTCTCTCCCAAGCTGCGTTGCCGGGGCAGGTGGCTGAAAGCTGGCTGGAAGCTTATCGTTCCGGCTGGCAGGTGAACAGCCTGCATACCCTGGAAGAGGTCGAAAAGCTTGCCAGGGCCCACCAGTTAGCACTGGTGCGCTGTGAAGATTTGACTCCTTATCTGCGCTTACGCGCCCTGCCCGACCGGCTGGCGCGCCTGTTGTTACGGGTGGGTCGCGCCTTACCCATTAAGCACGCCATACTACCCAGCATGCTGGGCAGCATGGCCCTGCAGCAATGCCTGCACATGGGGATCATCCAGTATGGTTTCCTGGTGTTCGAAAAGCAGGCCTGAACTCGCATGAAAAAGCCTGGATAGCTATGTCGAAGCTCATCGTATTATTAGCCAGTGGGACGCGCGGCGATGTACAGCCATTTATCACTCTCGCCCTTGGGCTGCAATCGGCAGGCTACCGGGTGCGGGTAGCCGCGCATGCAAGTGCACAGCAGCTGGTAGAAAACCGCGCTCTGCCCTTTGCGTTGCTGGAAAGCAACCCCAGCGAGCTATTGCTGCAACCGGAGTGGGAATCCGCCCTGGTGTTCGAGAAAGGCTGGGGAGGCGGCTTGCGGGCTTCTTTGCGTTTTATGCACGCCGCCCGTCCTCTCTACAAGCGCATGCTGGAGACTGCCTGGCAGGCCTGCCAGGGGGCAGATGCGGTCATTGTGGGTCTGCCAACCATGTGGGGTGAGCACATCGCTGAGGCGCTCAAGGTGCCCTGCGTGTATGCACT
>CP070639.1:1686006-1691486 GCA_020354045.1 Anaerolineales bacterium
AAATTCGTTATGCGACTTGGGAAATACGCTATTAAGAATTTATTGATTGGTGATGATAAGTGGGAGGAAGAGCACCCGTCCATTCAATGCCTGAATGCTGTAGCTCAGGTTTTCGCCCGCTGCTTGTGGGTTAATGTGATTGATTCTTAAGTACAGCGTGGTATCAGAGGTGGCATGCCAGGTTAATCGGTTGGTTTCCCCATAGGTTTCGGGTATGCTTACAGCCAAAAGCTGGCTGTAGTCGCTGTCGTACAGCTCCAAAACCGGAGCGGTCGCATTTGATAGGGGGGAGACCTGGATAGTGATGGTATCGTCCTTAGTGGCACTTAATTGGTACCAATCCTGATCTCCCGTCCAACCAGTACCGGTTGCTGGGTTGCAAAAGGTGTGCGTTTGAACATCGCCAGAATCTGCTAGAGGAGTTGCATTTTGAGGACTGTTATCCTGCTCCCAGGTGTCTCCAGTTGTACATACCTGGGGAGGGATCGAGATGGTCCCTTCTGCTGTTGATGGGTAGCTCTCGATGTTGCCAATGCGGTCGGCTGCGCGCATACGAAAACCATAGGTATGATTCATCTCGCCAACAAACCACGTTTCTCTTTTATTGCCATCTACATTCATGAGCCAGTCTTGCCAGGCATTCCCATCTTTTTGGACCTGGATATCGAAGTGGTCAATGCCTGAAAGGTTGTCACTGGAGGTCCAGGTTAGCTTGGCAACATTGCTTAATCCAGGATTGGGGATAGAGTGAAGCATTGATATTGGGGCAGTTCGATCAAGCCATAAATTCCAGGTTCCCGCGCCAATCCAATTGCCAGCCCAATCGTAGATCTTTGCAAAGAACGCAATATCCTTTTGGTCAGGGATAACATTGGTAGAAAAATTAAAATTCCAACCGTTGGCGCCGTCCCAGTCAGAACCGAGTGAAACCCAATTAGAGTGGCTCCAATCGCCGGAATGCCAGTAAAATTCAACGTGGCTGACACCACTACCCGAGTCTAAAGCGGAAACAGAAAGCTGCACTGAATTGGTGGGTAAGAATGTGCTCTCTGGAGGATTAACAAAGGTGGCCTCTGGATCAGTGTTTTCTTGATGAAGATCTAGCAAATAATTATGATTATTGCTACCAGCAGCAGGATGATCCCAGGCAAGCAGCTTAATGTAATAGGCTCCACTCCTTTTGAGACGGTAACTCAAAAATGAATCAGTACGGCTGCCAAGTACCTGGTCATCGTTTGAAGCCAGGACTGAGGTGCCATCACTGTCCAATAAGTACAGATAAGTATCCAGAGAAGAATTTATGGATTGAGCACGTGTTGAGACGCCTATCTGGTCACCGACCTGCCCGGTAAACTGGAAATAATCCACATCGCCTCCAGGGCAGATCTCACCAGAACTGGAGGAATTTAGTGAAACAATCTTAGCCTGAGCAGGTGAGTTGTCTGGCTCGCCAGATGTTGAGCAGACTGGTGGTGGACTTGTATCGATTGTGAAATCGTCGATATACCAGCCTTTCTTGTTGTTGTAGCCCGCATCAACGGTGACAAAATGGAAGCGCACCTGGATGGTAGCACCTGCATAGGCTGATAGATCTAAGACAGGGCTTTGCAACCAGACATTAGGTGGGTCGTCAATGAGCTGGATAAGGTTCACAAATGGACCTCCATCGACTGATACCTGGAGCCAGCGTTGATCCCAGTGGGGACCAGCTCCCTCCGTTTCGTAGAAATACCAGAATCGCAGGAAATATCCGCTGTCAGGTATCATGATCTTAGGTGCCGTCAAATCCCCATAGTTTGGGTTGCCATTGTCATATCCTGTGCTAGCGTCATTAACCTCATACACCCAGCTGACCTGCCCCCCTGCTGTATGATTCCCAACCAGGCTTTGGTCCCAATTGCTACTATTAGTCCAATTGTTATATCCGTTCTCCATGTAATCTGAGTAAGGTGCCGTTGTTATATAAGCAGATGCAGAGGATGAATCCAGGCTAAATGACCGTAAATTACTCCAAGCACTTTCCCCAGCAAAATTACGCGCCTTTATGCGCCAGGTATGTGTGCCGGAACTAATAGAGCCGAGGTGCCACACGGGATCAGACTGCCAAGATTGTTGAGCACCATCGATTTCAAGTTTATACTCGCTTGAACCGCCGGTATCCTCTCCTACCAGGCTAATGGAGGCTGTCCCTGGAAACGAATAATCATTCACAGGCCAGAGTTGCAAGGGGGCTGATGGAGATGATGTGCGCAACCGTAAAAGTAGGGAGGAGACCTGATCTGTCCCTATGCGATTGTCGCTGAGGTTGCTGTCGTTGCTAAATAAAGTCTCACCACGTCCGGTGAAGTTATTGTTCATGTAGAGTGTTGCAGCTACATTACTCCCTACTTTAATGGAGCTGAGATTGTTTTGACCCACGCTTCCGAGGGCGCTAGAGGTATGAGACCCAGTTCCCAAAATTATGCAGGCACCACCATAATCTGGTTCTGCGAACAATGCGATTTGGTCCACGCTTGGCTCGCAGCTAGGAGGTGGTGGACAGGAATAATTTTTGGTGATGTGGGTTAAACCTGGTAAGCCTACTGCTAGATTGCCCAGGTTGTCTTGAATGTCCAGGGCAAGGCTGACTGGCCCATCGGGGACATTATCCTGGCACATATCCCATGATAATGTGAAGGGAGAAGTGGTGAAGTTCGGGCTGATTGAATGCCAGGCATTGTTAAACTTTGCCTTGATCCTGGCATAAGCCAAGCCACTGTCATCATCCGCTGACCATCCCGATATGGACAGGATATGTGAGTTTACAAGCAAGCCATTCCCTGGGTGGGTGATATCACCATAAGGAGGTATACGCTCTCCTGGAGGAAGATTTCCTGATATGTAGCTTGAGCGAGTTTGTAAACAAACATCACTGGGTTGGCAATAGGGTAGATCAACGGGCACCCTGGGTCTGCCTCCATTGATATCTACATCATCAAAGGTGATATCCAAAGATTTCCCCCAGTAGCTCCATGTAGGTAAGCTTTCTACCTGGAAGTGAAGGTGATGGCCGGTGCTTTGGCCGGTATTATCGGCAATACCTATAAATTGTCCTTGAAAAACAGGAGTCCCAAGGGTTTTTAATGCAGCTGGAATACTGGATTGAGCCAGGTGGAGATAGAGTTGGTATGTCGTTGGAACTGTGGTCGTGTCTTGTAAAACGAGGTAATTTACGTCACTATGGTCATTATTTGGCACATCATCTTTATAGAGATAGACAGCACCAGCTTTGGCAGCATAGATATTGAACATCGCGCCAGGCACATAAAAGTCGAAACTATAATGTGCATTTCCGCTGGGAATATCCCCATCGTGAGCAAGGCTGCGGGATAGGTATACTGTTTTTCCATTTTCCCAAGGTAAACGATAGCCACTCAACGCTGTCAGTTCTTGATCAATACCTTTACTGACATTTATCATCATTAAAGCCTGTCGATTCTGATCACTGATCAGTTCATCGGGTAAAGCCTCAAGATTAACCATCCATTCTGGCTCATTAGGGAGGACGATGCTCCATTCTGTTTGATTCGCTTTCGCAATCACCAAACTGGGTTCGGTGGGCAGAATCTGGCCTGTATCTGGGTGTACAAGAACTAGCCAAGCTGTTGCCCAGTTACCCTGGTTTGACATTTGGATATTTGTGACCTGTAGATTGTATAACGTTATCTGGGCATAGTTGTTCTGCGATTTGTGGACCTTTTCGAGTATTGCCTGAATTAATTGCTCAGAATCGTGTTGTGTTTTAATTTCGGGTTGTGGGGGTGATAGATTAAACGGAAAGAATTGGTTAGTAAAAATGCTGGCAAAAAAAAGAAAAAATGAAAGAAGCCATTGTTTCATATCATTCTCGGGCTTGAGATAATCTGAATTCTATTGTATATAAAGAGCCTTGAGAATAGGTTTGCAATATGGTTAAGTGGGAAAATGAGATCACTACTTAGCTGCTCTTCAGAATTTCTCGAACTTGCGGGCTGGTATAATTTTCGATATGGTTGATGGTAGAGTACCAACATTGAGGGGAAAACTGAGAGATTTTCTCTTTGAATAATTTGCTTCAATTTAAGCCAAAGCAGGTTATAAGGGTTCTCAGCCGCTTGATTATCTTTATAAGTATCACGGTAGGTTTACTTGGTATTCTTGGGCGCCAGCAGGCTGAAATCGTTGTGAAGTGGGATATATATACTGGATCTTATGGGAGTAGCTTAAACCTTTACAGGAGCGAAAATCCAGTAGGGGAATATGTAAAAATCAATGGGGTTGCTATTCCGAGCTCAACAGATCAAAGCAACCAAGGTTCATATCGATATAAGGATGGTGATGTAATTCCTGGTCGCATTTATTATTATCAATTAGAAGAAATTACAAGTAGTGGAGTTAAAAATTTGTATGGACCAATTGAGGTTGAAGCGATTCCTGGAGGGACAAGTGAAATCTTACTGGCAATCACTTTATTGGGCTTGGGTGTACTTGGGGTGCTTGCGACGAGAGATGAAATTACAAAAATATCATAATAGAGTCTATATCGTAATGTATGTGAACCATTCCTAATATATATTGCTATACTATATAAATCTAAGAATAGACTATAAGGTATTTTGGGTTATTTCTAATGCAAAACAAGCGTAATCCCGTTTGGCGAATTGCTATTATATGGGTAGTTTTATTGGTGTGGAATACGCAGCCGGCATTGGCAGGGGCATTAATTGTATATTTTTCTGCCACACCTCAGGATGGACAAGTCCTTTTAGAATGGGAAACTGCATCTGAAATTAGTATTGATGGTTTTTACATTAATCGGAGTCTCACCCAGAATGGTGATTACACTCGTGTTAGCACATTGATCTTGGATGAGGGGGGTAGTCAGGCGGGAGCTATCTATCAATTTTATGATACAGGTGTTACAAATGGAGTGGTTTACTGGTATTTGCTGGAAGTAGTAAACCAGGATCAAAGCACAGAATATTTTACACCAGCGATATCAGTCATGCCGATTAGCCAGACAAGGACAGTTACACCAACGGGAACAATCACGGTCGTGGCAACCTCTACTGGGTCTGGAACTCCTACAATAACCGCCACAGCAACGCGTACATTAACCCCTACAGCTACATTGGCTCTTTCAAGCATGCCTGACACGCCAATAGCAACTACTCTTCCATCCTACCCAGAACCAGATACTCAAGCAAGCGCATCCGCGTTGAATGAAACGGTTTTGTCAAATGGATTGGAAGCTACAGCGACGCTTATTCCTTTACCAGAAATTTCAATGATTTTTCCAACCCAGGCAAGAGACTTAACCGGTGATGTTCGTTCAGGTATTGGAGAGAACGCCCAATCTCTAAACAGTGTTAAAGATCGACAGACTACTATTGTGCGAAGTATCATCTATATGGGGGTAATTATATTTGTGTGGGCAATTTTAGCGGGTGGTTATTTCTTCT
>CP070639.1:1691586-1697061 GCA_020354045.1 Anaerolineales bacterium
CAAGTCCTTTAGATGAAATAGGTGACCTCCTGTCTTGCATTCTTTTTGCGCCAGCTATCATATGTATATATGATCAATAAGGTGAACTTTATATAAATCGTGTTATGATTACCTATCAGGTCCACCGCCGCAGGACCGGGCAGCAAATCCAGCAGCTGCTGCAAGTTGAAAGTGCACCCGTTCCCGAAACTGCGATCGACCCTGTATGTGGGATGACGGTCGAAATTGCATCTGCCCGCTATACCTTGGATCACTAGGGCAGCATGTACTATTTCTGCGTAGCTGGTTGCCGGCACAAGTTCGAACGCAATCCTGAAAATTACCTCATGAAGGAGTAATATTGTGAATTTCGAAGGAAACGTAACCATTAACGCCCCGGTGCAAAAGGTCTGGGAGTTCCTGACCAATCCCGACACAGTTAGCCAGTGTGCTCCCGGGTTGAAATCTGTGGAGATCGTCGTCCCTGACCAGCAATTTAAGGCGGTCGCCGCTATTGGCTTTGGGGCGGTTTCCGTCACCTTCACCAATGATGTGTCTTTCGTTGAATTGAATCCACCGGAGCGTGCCGTGGTTCAGGTGCATGGCATAGCCCCTGGCAGCGCAGTCGATGTAATGAGCGAGATGAAGCTCTCTGAAGCAGGCAATGGAATTACCGAGTTGCACTGGAAGGCGGATATCAATGTTGTTGGCACCATTGCCAGTCTGGCTTCGCGCATGATGGGGGGTGTGACCAAAAAGTTGACTGGTATGTTCTTCACCTGTGTCAAGGGTAAGATCGAGTCATGATCTTTGGTCCGCTCCCGTTGGAAGCCGCCGAAGGAAAAATCTTGGGTCACAACCTGGCAGGCCCAGATGGAAAGCGGCTGCTGCGCAAAGGAAGACCGCTTTCGAAAACAGATATTGAAAACATCCGCGCTGCCACCGGGCGGCAGACGGTTTATGTCGCTCTGCTGGAACCGGATGACCTCGATGAAAACACTGCCGCACAGCGCATCGCATCTGCTGTCATGGGCGCCAATACCAGAGTCATCGGTCCTTCGGCTGGTCGGGTAAACTTGCAAACGACTGCTTTAGGCGTGGTGCGGGTGGATATCGACCGGCTCAACGAGATCAACCAGTTTGAGGGGGTCACGCTTGCCACCCTGGCCAATCATACTCCTGTAGCTCCCAGGAAGATCACCGCAACGGTCAAGATCATTCCTTTTGCCCTTCCAGATAAAGTTGTGACCGCAGTTGAAACCATCGCACGACGGCATGCTCCGATTGTGTCTGTTGACAGCCTGTCAGAAAAATGTGTGAGCGTAATTTTCTCTGGATCCCCCTCGATTAAGGACAGGTTGCTCAAGGACTTTGCCCCCTTGTTTGAGCGCATTGAGAACCTGGGTTCGAAGATCCAACAAGTGGACTTTATCCCCCTGGAGGATGAAAGTGGGGAATCCGCGCTGGCAGAGATGCTTGAGCAGCGCATCCGCGAAAATGGGGATTTGATTGTGCTCGCCGGGGAAACGGCGATCATGGACCGCTACGATATTGCCCCCCGGGCGGTGGAGCGCGCCGGAGGACGGGTCGAATGCGTCGGGGTCCCGGTCGACCCGGGCAACCTGCTCATGCTGGGTTATATCGGTCCGGTTCCCGTCCTCGGAGTGCCGGGTTGTGCGCGCAGTAAGAAAACCAACATTGTGGATTGGGTGCTGCCCAGGCTGTTGGCCGGAGACAGGCTGGCACGGTATGATTTTATCCGCCTGGGTCACGGCGGTTTGTTGGAGGATACCCGCCATAGGCCCATGCCGCGCAACACTGTTATATAGTGACAGATGAAATTGTTTACACTGCAAGCATCCACATCGAGCCGGTCAAAAGTCCGCATCACCGAGCCGATTCGTTTTGGCGTGCATTCCGAGGCCGCCGCATACTATGGTTTTTCCCCGTATTCATTTGATCTACACCCTGAAGATCGCATAGGAACACCGCCGCGAGACTGCCTAGCGTGTTCATGATTTCCATGCCCAGTACTGCCCGGTGGCGCGCGCCATCCTGGATTGCATCGAAATCTCGACCGATCTACATCTGGAGCCGCTCTCATCATCCAGACCTTGATGCTTAAAAAACCAGCCTTTCACTTTCCGGAAAACTGTCATTTGATGGAATGACAATCTCCCAACCCGTTGACTATTATCCTGGGAAAATAGATCTGCCTAACTGAAAATATCGAGTATCATCACATTATGCCGATTGAATCAATTGAATCCCTGCAAGACGCGCTGCGCCAAAAACTGTACATCGCCGAACGGGGTCTGGCGACCTCGATCTTCCTGGCCCACAAACTTTCCCGCCCGCTTTTCCTGGAAGGGGATGCCGGCGTGGGCAAAACCGAGATCGCCAAGGTCATGGCCAGCATCCTGGATACTGACCTCATCCGCCTGCAGTGTTACGAGGGTTTGGACGTTCACCATGCTGTCTATGAGTGGAACTACACTCGGCAGATGATGGCGATCCGGTTGATGGAGGCTCAGGGTGACCACACCTCCGAAGAAGAACTGTTCAGCCATAAATTCCTGCTGCGCAGACCATTGCTCCAGGCGATTGAAAGCAAAAACGGCAAGCCCCCAGTCCTGCTCGTTGACGAGATCGACCGGAGCGACGAGGAATTCGAAGCGTTCTTGCTTGAGGTGCTCTCCGATTTCCAGATCACCATCCCTGAAATCGGTACCCTCCGTGCCACCGAACCACCTTTTGTGGTCATCACCTCCAACCGGACCCGGGAGGTTCACGATGCCCTCAAGCGCCGCTGTGTTTATTATTGGATCGATTATCCGCCTTTTGAAAAAGAGCTGCAGATCGTTCAAATGAAAATACCCCAGGCGCCTGGTAATCTGGCTCGCCAGGTCACCCACTTTATCCAGGAACTGCGCCAGGCAGATCTCTATAAAATCCCCGGAATTGCTGAAACGATCGATTGGACCTCTGCCCTGGTGGCTTTGGACCAGACTGCTCTGGATGAATCTATCATCCAGGAGACCCTCGGCGTAATTCTTAAATACCATGATGATATCGATAAAATTGGACGTGAGGAATTGAAATCGATTCTCAATCGTGTTAAGAATGCCTAATCCCAATGCCGTCCCGGACCATTTAAAAAAGGAAAGCACAATCCTGTACAACCTGCTGCTCTTCGGCAGGCTGCTGCGCGAACTGGGGATGGATGTCAACCCGGGCCGCATGATGGATTTAATTCACGCCCTGGAATTTATCAACATCGGCATCCGCACCGATTTCTACCACGCCTCCCGGGGTCTGCTGGTCCATAATAAGGGCGATATTCCCCTCTTCGACCAGGCATTTGACCTCTTCTGGCAAAAACCGATGGAAGAGTGGTTCACCATTAACCTGGAGACGCTCATCCACAAAAAGAAACCGCGGCCTCTGATTGCTCCTCCCCCGCTCAACCTGCCGGAGGAACCACCGCCATCTGAGCAACAGCAGGGATCAGACGACCTGCAAACCTTGCTGGAGGTCACCGTTACCTATAGCCAGAGGGAAAAGTTGCGGCAGAAAGATTTTTCGGAGCTGACCGGGGAAGAGCTTGAGGCGGTCAAAAAATTGATGGAGAATTTATCCCTCCAGCTCGGGGACCGCTTGAGCCGGCGGCGAAGGCCCGGAAAAAGAGAGCGGTTGGACCTGCGGCGCTCAATGCGTAAAAGCTTCAAACACGGCGGTGAGATCCTGCACTGGGCCCGCTTGGATCGCAAGACCAAGCCCCGCCCGATCGTCGTTATCGCCGATATCAGCGGTTCGATGGAACGCTACACCCGCCTGCTGCTGCACTTCATTTACGGCCTCGCTCAGGACCGGCTCCATCCGGTAGAAGCGTTTGTCTTCAGCACCCGGCTGACCCGCATCACCCGGCAGCTCAACAACCGTGAAATCGAAACCGCTCTGCGCCAGGTCTCCAAGACGGTCCATGATTGGGCCGGCGGCACCCGTATCGGTGAATCATTGAAAACCTTTAATTTCGACTGGGGACGGCGGGTCCTGGGGCGGGGGGCGGTGGTGATGGTCATCAGCGATGGCTGGGACCGGGGTGATATCGACCTGCTCGCCATGGAAATGGACCGCCTGCAGCGCAGCTGCTACCGCACCATCTGGCTCAACCCGCTACTTGGGGCTCCAGAGTATGAGCCGCTCACGCGCGGTATCCAGGCCGCCCTGCCTTATGTAGACGATTTTTTACCCGTCCACAATCTGGCCAGTCTGGAGGATCTCGCTCAGCACCTGGAAAGTATTGGTGGTAGAAAATCATTCTAAATCACAACTTTAGCACAGGAAAACACCATGCAAGACATTCTTCCCGATCTCCAAAAATGGGTTAACCGCGACCAGACCGTGGCAATTGCCACGGTGATCAGCACCTGGGGTTCCTCACCGCGTAAAGTTGGGGCCAAAATGGCAGTAAACGCCCAGGCGGAGATGACCGGGTCGGTCAGTGGAGGCTGCGTGGAGGGGGCGGTCATCGAGGCTGCCCTGGAAACGATCCAGACTGGCCAACCCCAGTACCTGCATTTTGGCGTTGCTGATGAGACTGCCTGGGAGGTTGGTCTGGCCTGTGGGGGGATGATCGATGTCTTCGTCCAGGTGCTGGATAAAACCATTTTCGCCGCCCAGCTGGAAGCCATCCGTGGCAATCAAGGCTTCGCCTTGCTGACCTGTGTCAAAGGGCCTGAGGGGCAATTAGGACAGCAGGTCTTGTACCAGGAGGAAGCACCCTCTCTGGGAGAAGCCCAGGGACGCTTTCCCGCCTGGGTGCTCGACCAGGCTGTTCGGTCTTATGAGCACGGGATTACCCAAACAATTCCGCCTGAAACCCAGGCCACAGAGGCTGCAGGGTATTTTGTGGATGTCCATCACCCGCCGCCTATGCTGATCATCGTGGGCGGTGTGCATATCTCGATTGCGCTAGTAAATATCGCCAAAACCCTGGGCTACCGGACGGTTGTGGTAGACCCGCGGCGCGCCTTTGGCAGCGCAGCCCGCTTTGCAGATGCCGACCAGCTTGTCCAGCAGTGGCCCGATAAAGCCTTGCAGGCGATCGGAATCAACCGCTCCACTGCCATTGCTGTCTTGACCCACGATCCGAAGCTGGACGATCCCGCCCTGATGGTTGCTTTGCCCTCCAAGGCTTTTTATGTCGGCGCCCTGGGCAGCCGGGGCACCCAGGCCAAGCGGCGGGCGCGCTTGCTGGAAGCGGGTTTGACTGAAGCCCAGCTCGATCGGCTGTATGGACCGATCGGGCTGGATCTGGGTGGGCGCTCCCCAGAGGAGATCGCCTTAGCGATTATGGGGGAAATTGTGCGGGTGCGAAATCGTCCTGCTTAAGCCCAAAAGCAATGTGAAATACATACGGCACTTCTGTTCCCTCCTTTGTCCGTAACGGCTGAATTGCTTTTCGCACATAAGCAACAACTGCTGCGCGGGTGT
>CP070639.1:1697161-1702633 GCA_020354045.1 Anaerolineales bacterium
GTTTATCGGACTGCAAATGGAGGTTTATCTATTTGTCGCGTTAGTATTTTGGATTTTCAGTTACCTCATGTCGTATGCCAGCCAGCGACTGGAAGTTGCGCTTGGCGTTGGTGAGAGGTAAAATAAATTACAGAACTACATATTATCAGTGATAGATTTGGAGAAGCTAATGAGTGAACAAACGGCATCGGACGAACCTATCATCATCGCCAGAGATGTGCATAAATGGTATGGTCACTTCCACGCCCTGAAAGGCATCAATATGGACGTGATGAGGGGAGAAGTGATCGTCATCTTCGGCCCATCAGGTTCGGGCAAATCGACATTTATCCGAACGATTAATCGCCTGGAAGAGCACCAGCGAGGCCAGATTATCATCGATGGTATCGAGCTCACTCATGACACGCGTAATATTGAGAAAGTACGGGCGGAGACGGGAATGGTCTTCCAGCAGTTCAACCTTTTTCCCCACCTCACCGTGCTGCAGAACGTCGCTCTGGCACCCATCTGGGTGCGCAAGTGGAAAAAGCAAAAGGCTGAAGAAGTAGGTATGCAGCTCCTGGAACGCGTGGGGATCCCGGAGCAAGCGGCCAAATTCCCTGGGCAACTCTCCGGCGGTCAGCAGCAGCGCGTCGCTATCGCCCGCGCCCTGGCGATGCAGCCCAAGATCATGCTCTTCGACGAGCCCACTTCCGCCCTCGATCCAGAGATGATCAAAGAAGTGCTGGACGTGATGATCGGACTGGCCAAGACCGGCGGCATGACCATGATCGTGGTCACTCACGAGATGGGTTTCGCCAGAGGCGTGGCTGATCGCATGTTCTTCTTCGATGAAGGCTTGATTGTAGAGAGCGGCACACCGGACGATATCTTCAAGAACCCCCAGGAAGATCGCACGAAGCTGTTCTTATCGCAAATCCTGACGCATTAGTCAAAATTGCAGCAATCGCAAGCTGAAAACCACACGCCCCAATCGTGCATTGGGGCGTGTGGTTTTCAGTCAAAGAATTTATTATTCGTAACCTTCATCGATAGGCAATTCACCCCTGCGGAGCGCGTTCATCGAGAGCTGATCACACCGTTCATTCTCGGGTTGTCCGGCATGCCCCTTGACCCACACAAATTCCACCTGGTGGCGCTCGCACTCCACCAGCAATTGCTCCCACAAATCGACGTTCAGAGCCTTCTCGCGCTTGTTGCGCTTCCAATTCTTGGCCTTCCAGCGCTGCACCCAACCCAGGGTCATGGCTTTGACCAGGTATTCAGAATCGCTGTACAAAGTCACCTTGCAGGGTTCTTTAAGAGACCGTAGACCCGCAATTGCTGCATAGACCTCCATGCGGTTATTGGTTGTCAACCGGAACCCACCAGATAGCTCTTTACGGTGCCCAGCGTAGATCAAAATAACGCCATAGCCTCCCGGGCCAGGATTGCCCTCACAGGCTCCATCAGTATATATTTGAATCTGTTTGAGCTCATCACCCATAAAAAACCGGCCTACTGCTTGAACTCACCAACCTGCACCCCATTGAGCCAGATCGTGTAGCTGCCGTCTGGGTAGCTACCCAAGGGCAGATTCGTCTCGAAGTCCTCCAACATCTGTACGCAGATCTCGTTTGGATCTACCAGCGAATACACCTCGACCTGGATGCGGTTCTCGCCATCTGGTTTTTCGAGTTTGGCGCGCAGGCGGTGGCAGGGGGTCGAGAGCGTGCCTTGGATGCTCAACATCACCTGCAATGGGTAGCTTTCCATGATCAGTACCTCGCTCTTCTCAATGACCACCTCGCCGCGCCTCATCTTATCTTCGCCGGGTATGGGGTCGAGCGGAGAGATAGGCGCTTCACCCGAGGGCTGCTCATCGTTGGAAATCGGTTCGGAGGGGTCAATAGTTGGCTCTGTTGCCACCGGATCGCTCAATCCTGCGCAGGCTGCCAACGCCAGAGCAAGCAAACATAACCCGAGTGAAACCAGTATCTTGTGATTCATCTCCACCTCTTAATATACTATCCAGAATCTCTGAAACCCCGCACCCGAATCTCAGCCCTTGACTACTGCCACAGGGACCAAGCGAGCGACCTTTCGAGCGATGCCAGCCCCTGAAACGGTTTCAACGACATCATCCACATCTTTATAGGCTTGCGGGGCTTCTTCCGCCAATCCCGCCATCGAGCCTGCTCGCACGTGGATGCCGCCGGATTCCAACTGGTTGCGCAAGTCTTCGCCCCACACTTTCTTCTTGGCCTGTGCCCGGCTCATCACCCTGCCGGCTCCGTGGCAAGTGGAGCCAAAGGAACGCTCCATGCTGCCCTGTGTCCCCACCAGCACCCAAGAGGCTGTCCCCATACTACCAGGCACGAGCACCGGCTGCCCAATTGCGCGGAATTCGCCCGGCAAGCCTTCGAAGCCAGGGCCGAAAGCGCGGGTCGCACCCTTGCGGTGCACACACACCTTGATGCGCTCCCCATCGATCTCATGGGTCTCAATCTTTCCCATATTGTGGGCGATATCGTAAACCTGGTGCAAGTGCCAGTTTTTCACTCTACCCGCCAGGACCTCCTCAAACGCTTTCCTGGCATAGAATGCCAGCACCTGCCGGTTAGCAAACGCGTAGTTGGCTGCACAGCGCATGGCTGCCAGGTAAGCCTCTCCCTCAGGCGAGTTCAGCGGTGCGCATACCAGCTCGCGATCAGCCAGCTTAATCCCATAACGATGCACCGCTCTCTGAAACTCGTTGACATAATCGGTGCAAATCTGGTGACCAAAGCCGCGCGAGCCGCAGTGAATCTGCACAGCTAGATAACCCTCGGTCAATCCCATGGCCTGAGCAGCCTGGGCGTCAAACACTTTCTCCACCAGATCCACCTCGATAAAATGGTTGCCTGCCCCAAGTGTGCCGATCTGGGCCCGGCCCCGCTCTTTGGCGCGCTTGCTCACTTTGTTTGGGTCAGCACCATCCAGGCGGCCGTTTTCCTCAGTGCGGCGCACATCCATCTCGGTAGCAAAACCCTTCTTCTGCGCCCAGCGACTGCCATCTCGGCATACCTCGTCCAACTCAGCTTCCGAAACGCGCACGTGCCCTTTCGTACCTACCCCGCTAGGGCAATAATTGTTCAAAGCAGAGGCTAACGCACTCATCTGGTCAGCGACAGCATCATATTCGATCTGAGACGCCAATAAGCGCACGCCGCAGTTAATATCATAACCAATCCCACCAGGTGAGATCACCCCATCTGGGTAACGCGTAGCCGCCACGCCACCAATTGGGAAACCATAGCCCTGGTGCATATCCGGCATCACCACAACATGTCCCACCAAGCCCGGTAGCGTAGCAGAGTTTACCGCTTGCTCTAGCGACCGATCATCCATTACCGCTTCTAACAAGCGCCGCGTAGCAAAGATGCGCACTGGAACACGCATATCGCTGCGAAAAGATTTCGGGATTTCCCATTCATAATCATTGATTTTCTTTAGATCACTCAAGTTAACCATCACTACACCTCTTGCCCAGGTGAAGGGCAAATGACCACATCAACAAATGTCAAACGAATCTCGCAAAGCCCCCTTCTCAGCTCTTGTACACCGATCCCATCCAGATCGCTTGCCGTCAAACGTCAAAGACAATCCTCACTTCCAGCCCGCGCGGTCCAGCCTGGATTTTCATGTTATGGTACGTCACCGCTTTAATCTCTTTATCCAGGGATGCCACCGGCGCACCATCCAGCTCTGCCTTCAATTCATTGCCTGTTATCTGTAGCTGAAATTTTTCAAACGCAATCCCTTCCACGCCTTGAAGATAAAGCAACTCATCTAGAAATTGCACCAAGAGACTTTCATCGTCAATAGCCTGCAATTCGAGCCGACGCTTGAGATGCGGCACTTCCTGCAAGCGCAGGCCTGCCAGCATGTACATGCCGCGCGCCGCCTGTTCAAACAAGGTAGGCAAGTCGGGTGCCCAGACTGCCAATTCCCAGTCAGCAGTGTGGGGCCTCTCAACAAAACCGGCTGAAGGTGTCGGCATAGAATTATTATACCTAAATCACAGAAGCATAGCTGCTCACCCCAGGGCAATTGCATATGCCCTGAGGGGCATGCACAATCCCGTAAAAAGAGTGTTTGACCTTGCCCCGAAAAAGTGGACACGATTAATGTCCGGAAAATTGTTCAAACTCCACAGGGCTGAGATAGCCCAAGGAAGAGTGAAGCCGATGACGGTTATACCACACCTCGATGTACTCGAAGATAGTGGTCCGTGCTTGAGCCCGAGTGGCAAATTGTCCAGTAACGCACTCGGTCTTGAGGGTGCCGAAAAAGCTCTCCATGACCGCATTATCATAGCAATTGCCTACCCGGCTCATGCTGACTTGACACGCCTGGAGAGCCAGGTGTTGTTGGTAGGCCAGCGAGGTGTACTGGCTGCCCTGATCGGAGTGATGCAGCAAGCCAGAAGGCGGGTGACGTCTGACCAGAGCCATCCTAAAAGCCGCTTCGACCAGAGAGGCTTCCATGTGGTCAGCCATCGCCCAGCCGACTACCATGCGGGAATAGAGATCGAGCACCGGGGCCAGGTACAACCAGCCTTCGGCGGTGTCGATGTAGGTAATGTCCGCCACCCACTTGCGGTTCGGGGCTGGGGAGGAGAAGTCCTGAGCCAGCAGGTTCGGGGCTGGAACGGCCCCTGGGCGTCGCTGGGTGGTCACTGGAAAACGTCTGGCCCGTTTCTGGGCCGAAATCCCATGCAAGCGCATCAGCCGTGCTACCCGGTTTCTGCCACACAGCAGCCCTGTGCGGCGCAGGTCGGCATGGATGCGAGGGCTGCCATACGTCTTCCGGCTGGCCTGGTGAACCTTGCGGATCTGCCCCAAAAGCTCCTGGTTGGCCTGCGCTCGCTGGCTGGTCGGTCGTCTGCGCCAAGCATAGTAGCCGCTCCGTCCTACCACCAGAGCCTGGCACATCCGCTGGATGTCATATTCTCCCTGGTGGGCGGCAATGAACTCGTACTTCATCCGCTTTTCCGGGAGAAAATGTTGACCGCTTTTTTTAGGATTTCACGCTCCTCTTCCACCGCGGCCAGCTCACGCCGCAAGCGCCGGATCTCGGCTTGCGCAGCTTCCAGATCACTGGGAACCAGGCTTACTATCCCATCTGCCTTGGCCAGCGCTTGGTATCGGGCCCGCCATTTGGGCAGCAACCCCGGCGTGATCCCTAATTCCCGTTCCAGTTGCCCAGCGCTTTTACCACTGCTTTCTAGCAGCTGCAGGGCCTCTAGCTTGAATTCCGGGGGATACGTTCTATAGTGTCTCTCGCTCATGATCCTTCTCCTGTTGATTTAGTGTACATCATCGCGACATTTTTTGTGTCCACTAAATCGGGGGAAGATCAGTTTGGGGTGTTTTGGTGGGGGTATGCCCCCACCAAAACACCCCATTTTCTCTCATCAGTGGTGGGAAATCGCCCAAATGCGATTGCCCT
>CP070639.1:1702733-1708116 GCA_020354045.1 Anaerolineales bacterium
CGGCATCATCATGATCGATTTCATCACCTATTTCTTTGCCATCGGTGCCCTACTGATCGTGCGCATCCCTCAGCCTAAATTATCAGAAGCAGAGATGGGTGCCAACCTGAAGGGCAAAGTTTGGCGGGATGCAGTCTTTGGCTGGCGCTACCTGCGAGCTCGCAGCGGTTTATTTGGATTGCTGTGGTTTTACGCACTGGTAAATTTCTTCTTAAATTTCTCTGGGGTGCTACTTGGTCCACTGGTGCTATCGCGTTATTCCGCCCGCGAATTTGGATTGGTACAAATGGCGGTAGGGTTAGGCTTACTTGCCGGCAGTATTCTGTTAAGCGCCTGGGGTGGCCCCAAGGGACATAAGATCCCTGCAGTGATTGGGTTTATCGCCCTGGCTGGGGCAGGCCTTGCTTTGACTGGAATTTCCTCGCAAATCGTCCTCATTGGCTTGGGGATGTTCGTTATGCTATTCAGCATTCCCCTGGCTTCTGGACCAAGCCAGGCGATCTTCCAGAGCAAGGTAGCTACTGAAGTACAAGGACGGGTGTTTGCCATCCGCGGCATGATTTCACGTTCAATCATGCCGATCGCTTTCTTTCTGGCAGGTCCGCTAGCCGACCAGATACTAGAACCCCTGATGGCAGTCAACGGCAGCCTGGGAGCAGGTTTCCTGGGCAGATTGCTGGAAAGTGGTCCTGGGCGAGGTATTGGTCTGGGATTTGTGATTTCCGGGATATGCCTGTTGGTAGCCAGCGGCTGGGCGTATGCGAATCCCCGGTTGCGATTGTTAGAAGATGAGATACCTGACGCAATCTAATAACCAAACGCGTGTGCGGCTCCAAATTGCTACAAATTTGCCGGACAGCTAAATAAATCTGATTTATTTAGCTGTCGACGACCAGTTCTGGTTCTACATGAACTGTGACCTCAACTTGCGGCAGGATTTTATGCACAGCTCCTTCCGCCAGGGTAGCAACCTGGTGAGCCTGTTCGAGCGGCAAATCATTTTGGGTGGTTAATATCACGTCTGCAAAAGCCTCTGGACCACTCCAGCGCAAGCGCACATGCCTGACCTGCCGGACACCAGGTACCTTGCTCAATGCATGTACCACTTCATTGCGCAGCCCAGCTGGGATTTCATCCAGGAGCCCTGCCACAGTCCGGCGACCCAGCTGCAAGCTGACATAAATCACAATACCTGCCACCACCAAGGCTGCCGCCGCATCTGCCTGTGCAAGAGCACCAATGTTCAACACCTCGGATAAGCGCACCAGCAACAGACCCAGAATCACCACGCCAGATGACCAGATATCGGTTGAAAAGTGCAGTGCATCAGCTTCCAAAGCCTGGCTGTTGTATTTGCGAGCAGCCCGGTAAAGCGCACGCGAGCGGTTGTAATCCACCACAATAGATAATAGCATGATCCCGAACGCCCAGACATTGGCTTCTACGTGGACAGATTTAAAAAATAATCGCTGGATCGCCTCATAAATTATCCAGATACAGGTAACCAGCAACAGACCGGTCTCAAACATAGCAGAAAGGTTCTCCACTTTGCCATGACCATAGGTGTGCTTATCATCGGCTGGCTTTGCGGATATACGCACAGCAAAAAAGGTGATCACTGCTGCAATTAAGTCCAGGCCAGAGTGCGCTGCTTCTGACAAGATACCCAGGCTGCCAGTCGCCAAGCCAACCACAAGCTTGGTAGCCGTGAGTACCACAGCTGCAAATACAGATATCAGGGCAACCCTGTTTTTTTCATCTGCAGCCCGGCTATTGAGGAAGGCTGGAACCTGCATTTACACCTCCTACCCATACGCTTTCCGATGAATATCCTTCCATTTTATGCGATCTGTTATCATCTTCACAAGTGAGCAAAATCAGTACCTGATTTGTAAAATGTTATATCCATACACGGTGAGCCCCCCAGGAACACTTAATGTCAATTGCAGCAAACCGGCAGATTGACAACCTGTCCAATCATTGTTATGCTCATACACAGATTGTGGCATCCCAAGTTGCCCTGCAGGAGGCCTACCATGAGGAAAGGGGTCTTCACATTGCTATTATTTGCGGTGATTTTCGCCGGATGGATAGCTCCCGCCTCATCCCATTCGGAACCATCCCAGCCCTTTGTCATCGAGATTGAACAACAAGAACCGGATATGCCGGATGTCTCGCATGCCCTGTTGGTAGAGCACGCGGCGTTTTCTCATGGGCTGCCTGCTGAACTGGTTGATTACCTCTCCCAGGGCGCGTACGATGAAGACCATTGTTCTGTCTCTCTCTACCCACCCTGCAGCTTTGGCATACCTAACGGGCACCATTCCTGGGATCCTGACACAAACCTATTTTGGGATGAGCCTGCTATCTGGGGTGATTTTGGCCCTGGTTTAGCGCATACTGGAATGTTGTTCGGCAGGGCGCTGGAGGCCCATAAATCTGGGAATACGAAGGCTGCATACCTGTGGTTAGGACGTGCCCTGCATATGATCGGTGATATTGCTACACCCGCACATACACTCCTGGATATCCATCTACCCTGGGATCCGGATTCCTATGAAGATTGGCTCAGCGAGGCGGATTACAGCAACACACAGACCTGGATTGACGCCAACCCTCCAGGAATTGGCTGGGATATGGATTACCAGGATTTACCTGCCTGGGGAGAATTAGGTCCCGAGCTGCAAGCAAGTCTAACAGATGCCAGCCAACAATACGGTGCACGTAACTCTGGACAGGAATTATGGGAGGTAGGACCTGAAGGCCAGGACAAGGTCATCTTCCAGATGATGTACCTGCTGGCTGAAGAAGCTGACAACTTCGATAGTGATGATGTCCAGGGGGAGAAATACCACGGGGATCTGTCTGACCCCACTTATCTGGCGCAGATCCGCGCGACCATGTTCCCTCTGTTGGTGCGTCACAGCACCGCTTTGATCGCTTATTTTGAAAGACAGCTAGTGCCACCGCCTGCCCCTCAATTAATCAACCCCCAGGATAATGCCATGGTAAATACGAACCCCCCCAATTTCACCTGGTTGGCAGAGGGTTTTCAGCCCTTCTATCAGTTCGAACTCGATGAGGCAGGGGATTTCGCTTCACCATTGATCAATACTACGACAACAGATCCTTCGTTCACGCCATCCGCGCCATTACAGCCCGGGGTGTATTACTGGCGAGTACAAACCCAAACAACAGCTGGCACAGGAAACTGGTCAGAGATCTGGCAATTTATGATCCCCTGGCAGGTGCATCTGCCCATGATCAGCCAGGGTGGTTAAGGCTATCAGTTGCTAGCTGCAAGACATGCTCAGCCTGTCTTGCGCAGCCAGATGAGAGCCTGCTCAGCTCGTGGGTGTCCCAGCTGTTTGGCACGGCGGAAACAGCGCACAGCCAGCTGGCGGTCACCGGATTTCGCTGCTGCCCAACCCAACCACATCCAGGCGGTTGCATTGTCTGCGTCAGCCTCGACCACCTTGCGCAAGGCTTCTGCACCGCGTGCCAGCTGGCCTTGCCTTACCAGCTGTACACCTTCACCAAGCCAGGATTGCAGCCGCTCCTCACCTGTCTCCTCCTGAGGCACCGATTTGGATTCTAATGTCGCTGCCCGATCCGCTATCTTGGTTTTTTGCGTTTGATCAAGCAGCGCCTCAGACGGCTGCACGCGCACAGGAGCGGTGTCATCCTCCATCACAGGGCTCTCGGGTTCAGGTAAAATCTCGGCCCGCCGCTTACGACGACGGCGCACTGCCCGGATAACCCCTGCGAACAACAAGAACACAAGCAAGACCAGCCCGCCACCACAGATCCAGGGCAGCAGAATAAAGGGATTCCCGGATGGTATAAATTGTGATCCGGGTTGAGCCTCTCCCGTCTCGAGATCGCCTTCCGATCCTTCGTCAGGCACCTCTTCTTCAGGCTGAAGAACATCCGGGGGTATCCCTGACTCGATAGAGAAGCCTGAAAATTCAAAATCGACCTCGTCTGAGGGTAGCCGTACAAATTCATCCGAAGGCTCAAAATAATACTCATCAGACTGGGGTGAAAGCGTATACTCGCCTGGAGGCAACCCGTGCAAGCTAAAATGCCCATCTTCATTACTGACCCCGGCGGGCAGACCATCCAACAACAAAGTGATTGCCTCTAAAGGTCTATTGCGGTCGTCTTCTAAACGCCCAGTCAGTGAATAACCGCCTGGCGGTATCACCGGCAGTGGCTTGATCCACAGTCCCAGTTTATGATCAGCGGTCGCAAGGGTCTGCGTGATATTTTCAGTAAGATCGCGCACCACGAGCTTACTCGCTCCCGCAACAATCTGCCGTTCCAAGTACCACTGACTATTTGGTGAGAATTCCCCAGGAACCACTGTCACTGGATCACTGAGAGGCAACTGTGCTGTTCCATCACAGCGGCTGAGCAATGCCTGGTAACGACCGCGATCGTAGACATAAGCTGCAGCCCACTCCCCGTCGCTTGAAATTTCACCCCACACGCCCGGTAGTAGTCCAGGTTTATAACCTGCCAGATTAGCAGTCGCAAGTCTATGCGACTGACCTGCAGCTGGTTCCAGGCAAGACAGGGTGATCAGCTCACTGGTTCCGATGCCAACCAATAAACGCCCGCTTTGGGAGGTGGCAGCATAGACCGCGTCCGCAACGCGCGAAGCAGAGAATAAATCTGGGGTAAGCCGATAGGGGCCAAAGAGATAGCTGCCGCTTTGTGGGAACCAGGTTTGCGGGCCCGTCTCATTCTGAAGGAACCGACCTGCCAACAATTGTTTACCAGAGAGCGGGTCCACGCTAAAGATAATTCTCCGACCCGCGGTAGCATCCGGGCGGACCAACGCCAGCAACCTGCCATCTGGCGACCAGTCGATCAAGCGAGCCCCTTCTGACACAAAATTGTTTTTTCCAGCCAGCGGGTCGTAAACGTACACCTGTGGAGTGGTGCTTTGTGCGGTGAGGGTATAAGCCAGAAGATAACCACGCGATGACCATCGCGCCGGGCATTCAATTTGATCTGCAATCTGGAGCGGTGGTGTTCCGGGCCCAACCACCCATAAAGCGTTCGCCGAGTTGCAATAGCTCAACCACTGCCCATCGAATGACCAGGTTGGCAAACTGGCAGCACCAGGGACCTCAACAAAAGCGCCAGAGCGCGCTGCCAACCAGACACGCCCCTGGGCGTCCTGCATTGCCAGGCGGCTTTCGTCTGGTGACCAGGAAATCTGGCCCTGAGCAGGAGCAGAGGGCAGCAGAATACCCTGGACACCTAGATTGCCTCCAGCCTCGAAGCTTAACCACATCCAACGGTCACGATATACCAAATCCTGACGGCTGGGAGAAGCCTGGTATGCACCGATCGTCATGGGTGGGCTCAGATC
>CP070639.1:1708216-1713580 GCA_020354045.1 Anaerolineales bacterium
TTTGTAAGCCAGGTAAGCATGCCCTGGACGGGAGAACTCACACGCAATTTTCTCCTTTTCAATGACCGCTTGCACATGGTCGATCGCCTTCAGAGACCAGGACCAGAAATGGTGGGCTGCCTCCCGACCATAACGCTTCATGACCCACTTAATGGGCGCTTTCAGACCAGTGGTGAGCATGCTGCCGTTGCGACTGCTGGCACCCCAGCCAATGGTTTCCTGCTCCAAGACCGCCACCTCGCTGCTGGAATCTGCCAGCACCAGGGCGGCATTCAAACCAGTGTAACCCGAACCAATAATAGCCACGTCCACTTTCTCTGGGAGAGGGCTGATGGGTATATCATTGGGTCTGGGGTAAAGATCAGTCCAAAGTGGTACGGTTTTCATGGTTGTCCCTGATGTCAAGGCAAGATCAAATAGAGATTAGCGACACATCCTCCAGCACATGGCTGAGGTACACAATCACAATTATAGCTTACAGCCGTCTGCGAAAGGGGACTCTTATGAATAGCGGGCGTGGAAATTACTGACCAGCTTATGGCAAGGCAGAGATCGATTCGTGTTCTCTCTGAGATCAGATCAATCGCGGATAATTTTTTAGCATGATAAAATGTAGCGACTAGAGATCCAAGTCCTATACACAATAAAAGCATGAATGACCCGCGTCTCCCCATTCCCTTACTCATCACACTGATTGGAACACTGATCGCCGCCGCAGCTGGACTGCCGGTGCTAAACCGGCGTTTGACGGTCACCCGGCTAGCATGGCTACTGGCCCTGGCACCTACGGCAGTATTTGGGCTGAGCCTGGCGGGCGCGGCGACCCTGGGAAGCGGAGAAGCACACATCTGGAAGTATGCATGGATTCCCAGCCTGGGTTTAGATGTGAGCCTGTATTTTGACCACCTCAGTGCCCTATTTGCGTTGCTGGTTTCTGGCATTGGTGCACTGGTGTTGATCTACGCCGGTTATTATTTTAAAAATGAAGGGCAGCCCTGGGGTGAGTGGCGCTTCCTGGCTTACCTGATGCTGTTCATGACCGCCATGCTGGGATTGGTACTGGCTGGCGATGTCATCACACTGTTTATCTTCTGGGAAAGCACCAGCATCGCATCCTTCCTGCTGATTGCTTACAAAACCAAAGATGAAGCGGCACGCCGTGGGGCTTTCAAATCACTGTTCATCACAGGTGGGGGTGGCATTGCCCTGCTGATCGGGCTGCTCCTGCTGAGCTATCTCTCTGGCAGCAGCGATCTAGCTACCATACTGGGCAGCGCTGACCTGTTGCGGGTTAGCGATCTCTACCCACTGATGCTTGTCCTGATCGTCCTGGGCGCCTTTACCAAGAGCGTTCAAGTCCCCTTCCATATCTGGCTGCCCGAGGCTATGAGCGCGCCGACACCCGCCAGCGCCTACCTACACTCTGCGACCATGGTCAAGGCGGGCATCTACCTGCTGGCACGTCTCAATCCGGCTCTGGGTTTTACCGACCTGTGGTTTTGGTTGTTGAGCTTGTTTGGCCTGGCGACCATGCTGACAGGCGCCTACCTGGGCTTGAAGCAAAACGACCTGAAGGCACTGCTGGCTTACTCGACGATCAGCCAGCTGGGGGTGCTGGTGATGCTGATCGGACAGGACACTGAGATCGCCTTCAAGGCCCTGGTGATTGGCTTGATAGCCCATGCCCTGTACAAGAGCGCCCTGTTCCTGGTAGTGGGCGCGGTAGATCACGAAGTCGGCAGCCGCGATCTGCGCCGGTTGGGCGGGTTGAGAGGCGCCATGCCCACCACTTTTATAATTGGTGGTGTGGCAGCCCTGTCGATGGCGGGATTGCCGCCCTTATTCGGCTTCCTGGCTAAGGAGACGCTGTTAGCGACCGCTACCCACCCTAACGTTCCGGCTCTAGTGGACTTGCTGTTTCCCGCAGCCGCGGTGATGGCCGGGGCACTCATAATAGCACAGGCGGGCCTGCTGCTCTGGGATACCTTCCTGGGGAATCGGCGCGACCCAGCGCTGCGGGCTCACGAAGCACCCTGGCCCATGCTGCTGGCACCGGCGATACCATCCTTACTCTCCCTGGCATTAGGCATATTGCCTGAGCCTGAATTCCTGGCGCGCTTCCTGGCAGAGGCTGCCGCCGAGGTGTATGGTGACAAGGTTAAGGTCTCGCTGGCATTGTGGACTGGTATCAGTGTTCCCCTCCTGCTGTCCATCGTAGCAGTGAGCCTGGGCAGCGGGCTCTTCTTGACCAGACATCGGATACGGGTCCTGCTGGAGCGGGTAGGGGCGCACTTAAGTTTAAACACTGCCTATTCCAGCTTGCTCTACGGGATTGACCGCGCGGCCGGACTGGCAACCAGGCTGCAAAGCGGCAAGCTACGTACCTACCTGGCCATCATCCTGGTGGGCATGTTTGCTCTGGTGGTTGGATTCGGCGGGCTTTCACGTTGGGAGTCGCTGGCAGCTCTCTCCCTGCCCGAGCCTAATTTCAGCGGTGAAGTGGCCGTGCTGCGCATCTTCGCCTTGCTGGTAGTAGTGGCAGCGGCGGCTGCCACGGTAATCCTGCGCCGCGACTTCTCAGCAATTGTCGCCTTGGGGGCTTCGGGATTGGCAGTGGCTGTGCTGATGGTGCTGGAGCCAGCGCCCGATGTGGCTCTGGTTCAAATTGTGGTAGACATTTTGACCGTAGTAGTCCTGGTTCTGGCGTTGACTCGACTGCCCCGGGAGCAACGCCAGCGTGCTGGCGAATTGAGCGCTCAGCAGAGCCGGGCAGGACTGGCACGCGATAGTTTAATTGCTACAGCCAGCGGTGCGGTAGTCGCTTACGTGACGCTGGTAGCCCTGACCTCCCGCCCGCGCACGAGCGCGGCGACGCCATTCTACGAGTCAGCTGCCAAGGCGCTCACCGGCTCCAAAGACATCGTCGGTGCTATTATCGTGGATTTTCGGGCGCTGGATACACTGATAGAGATTGCAGTCTTCAGCCTGGCCGGGCTGGGAATCTATACCCTGTTGCGCTATGCCTCGAAAAAAGCAAGGGACCGGGTAGAAGGTGCACATAACCCAATCACGACCCCACTACACACCTTGGGCATCGGTGGGCGTGAGACCTCACCTTTCGTACACGCACTAGCTTATATCTCACTGCCCCTGTCAATGGTCATCGCGGTAGTGCATATCATGTATGGACACGACCAACCCGGAGATGGCTTCACTGCAGGCGTGATTGTCAGCCTGGCTCTGGGCTTCTGGTACGTGGTATTTGGCTATTACCAGGTCCGACAACGCCTGACCTGGCTGCGACCGGCTGCCCTGATCAGCATGGGATTGCTGCTGGTCATCCTCTCCGCCTCCCTTGCAGCCCTTTACACCGGCTCCTTCCTGGGACATGTTGATTTTGGCCAGCGACTGGGACTGCCCTTGCCACAGGGGTTTTATCTAAGCACCGCCTTGCTTTTTGAAATGGCGATCTGCCTGGTCGTACTGGGCAGCGCCTCCTACATGCTGGATACCCTGGGTCACCCTGGCGAAGAAGAGGAGGGAGAACCACAGCACATGACAAGATTCGGATGAAACCAAAAAGAACTGATGTCAAAAACCCTAAATATGTCAGATAAGGTTGATTGGAATGAGGTGAAGTTATGGAGCTCTTGACTGCTATCGCCGTGGGTGCCTTGTTCAGCATGGGGATATTCCTGCTGTTACGGCGTAACGTGATCCGCTCAACAATCGGCCTGATCTTGTTGGGCTCAGCAATCAATCTTTTTCTGCTGAGTACCGGAGCCTATCAGGGTGTGGTGGCTGCTTACGCAGGTACTAATGGTGTACGTAGCGATGCCCTGCCACAGGCGCTGATCCTGACTGCCATCGTGATCAGCATGGGCGGTATCAGCCTGGTACTTGCGCTGCTGTACGTGCTTTCGGCTCGCTACCGAACCAGCGATCTGGACGAAATCAACGAGCTGCGCGGCTGAGGTGAGCATTGAACGATCATCTGGTGCTCTTACCGATTCTTTTACCGCTGACCGGCTCGGCGATAGCCTTGTTGTTGCGCAAACAGCTAAGGTTACAGGGTATTTGGTCGCTAGTGATCATGCTCATCAGCCTGGCAAGCAGTGGCTGGCTTTTAGGGCGCGTCTGGTACAACGGGCAACCAGTTGTCTTCCAGTCGGGTGGCTGGCAAGCACCTGTGGGCATCTCGCTGGTGGGCGACTTGTTGTCAGCGATGATGGCAGTTATGAGCCAGAGCGTATTGAGCGTGGGGATTGTCTATGCCCTGGGCAGTCGCGACCAGGTTGTGCGCTACCCGGCTTTTTACCCTGCTTTCTTAATGCTGGCCACCGGTCTGACGGGGGCCATGCTGACTGGCGACCTGTTCAACCTGTTTGTATTTGCCGAGCTGCTGGTTTTTTCCGGCACCATTCTGACCGCCATCGCCGACGACCGGCTGGGCAGCGAAGCGGCTTTTAAATATTTCTACATCAGCCTGCTGGCTTCGGCATTTCTACTGCTGGCGATTGGCAGCCTGTACATCTCTTATGGCACACTCAACATGGCTGACCTGAGCCAGCGCATCGCTACCCATCCTGAGGCGCCGCTGCTGCCGGTTGCTATAGCCTTACTGACAGCTACCTTCATGGTAAAAAGTGCTGTCATCCCATTCCACTTCTGGCAGCCTGACTTCCACACCGCCTCGCCGACAGCCGTCAGTGCCATGTTGTCCTCCGTAGTGGTCAAGCTGGGCGTGTACGGATTTTTACGCATGACAACCCTGCTATTCGTTGGGCAGGCTGCGGGATTGCGAGGTCTGCTGGTGGTCCTCGGCCTGGCTGGCATCGTCTATGGTGGACTGGGGGCAGTAGGCACCCACAACGCCAAGCGCATGCTGGCTTATTCAACCCTGGCCCAGGTGGGCTTTATCCTTGTGGGAATTGGCTGGGGCAGTCGCCTGGCACTGGCAGCTGCCCTGATCTTTACCGTCAACCACAGCCTGATCAAGGCCGCCCTGCTGATGCTGGCAGGCGCGGTCGCCAGCCGGGCGCCAGTTAAATCGGCTGCCTTCGATGTGATCACTGGGGTGGGCAGGAGCATGCCATTGGCGGGTGTATTGTTTTTCGCGGGCGGGCTGGCTCTGGTGGGCATCCCGCCGACCAATGGATTTATCAGTAAGATGCTGCTCTTTCGCAGCGGGATTGAAGCCGGGCAACTTGCCACGTTGGCGGCTATAGGCCTAGTGAGCATCCTCACTCTGGTCTATATTGTGCGCGCCTTCGAGCGCATCTGGTGGCAACCGCCTGACCAGGGGAGCAAGACCAAGCCAGAAGGAGACCGCCTGCTGGCTCCGGGACTGTTGATTGCAGCAGT
>CP070639.1:1713680-1719002 GCA_020354045.1 Anaerolineales bacterium
TGGGGGGAAAGGTGGTTTGGGGAAAACCACCTTTTCTGCCGCAACCGGGTACTGGTTAGCCAAGCAGGGCAAGCGCGTCCTGGTCTTTTCGGTTGACCCGCAGGCCTCACTTTCGGATATCTTCCAGCGCGATATTTTCGGACAGGGCGCGGTCGAGATCATGCCGAACCTGTACGCTCAGGAGATCGACGCCGACCAGCATATCAAAGCTTACCAGGATGAAATCCGCAAAAAAATCCTGGATATGTACGGTTTAGAGAAAATCCCTGACGAGATTGAATCTTATATCCAGGCTGCCTCCGCTGAACCCGCCATGGAAGAATCCGCTATCTTTGATCAGGTGGTCGATATTGTGGTAGCTGGTGAGTTCGATTATTACATCTACGATCTTGTGCCTCTTGGGCATGCACTTTATTATCTGAGCATGGCATCTGTTTATGATCAGTGGATTGGGCAAATCACAAAATTGCGGGAAGAAATGCAAGAGTATGAACAAATGGCAGCCCGTATCTCTCGCAAAAAAGAACTTGAAGAGGATAAAATTTTGGCAGAGCTTCAAGATATTAAGTACCGTATTTCCACCTCTTCGAGCATCTTGACTGACAAACAAAAGACTGCCTTCTTCTTTGTCTTGATACCTGAAGAGATGATCTTATTGGATACACAGAAAGCTGCTGACCTGTTCAGCAAATATGATGTGCCGCTGAGTGGGTACATCGTCAACCGTGTGATCCCGCCGCGGGTAGCCACATCTGAACATGCGCCCGAATATCTGCGCAACCGTTATAGCATGCAGACTCAATACCTGACCAAGATCGATGAGCTTTTTGGTCGCAATGTTTTGGCACAGGTGGAGGAGATGGAACGCGACGTGACCGGCTTGCCCATGATCGAACGCATGGCAGGGGCTATGTTCGGGGAGGAGAGTTTTTAATGAACAGCGAGAGCTTGGTCAAAGAAAGCATGCGTCAGGTTATGGAAAGCAATCCTAAGCTGAAATATTTGTTTTTCGGGGGTAAAGGTGGTGTGGGTAAAACCGTGCTGGCGGGTGCAGCTGCTGTCGCACTCGCAAAAATGGGTAAGCGCACTTTGCTGGCTTCCACCAACCCGGTTCACAGCCTGTCAGGCATGCTGGACCAAAATGTATTCGGTAAAGCTACTCCCGTGCAAGGGGTGCCAAACCTTTGGGCGAATGAAATAGATACCAAGGATACGATTGACCGATCCAAGCAGGAAATCCGTGAAAAAATCGGTTGGTTTTTAAAGTTTGCAGAAATCAAGGGCAAAGCTGACGAATTCGTTGAATCTGCCACCATGAATCCTGCTTTTGAGGAGTCAGCCATGTTCGAGAACATGATCGATATCATGTTCAAAGACGAATATGAGGCCTATGTATTCGATACTGCCCCTACCGCGAATGCTCGCCGTTTATTGGGTATGTCCTCAGTATATAGCTTGTGGGTCAATAAAATGATGGAAAGTCGTAAGGAGGCTCAATCCTTGCGCATTAAACTCTCCTATTCCAAGAAAGCCGAAGACGAGAAGGATCCGCTGATGGATTACCTGATCAATTTCCAGGGGCGCATGGCACATGCGAAAGATTTGCTCACCGACCCTGCCCTGACTGCTTTCTTCTTTGTAACCCTCCCTGAAGCTTTACCCATCGCAGTGATCCGGCGCTTTATCAACTGGTTCCACGAATTTGGCATCCCGGTGGGTGGTGTAGTGGTGAACATGGTGATCGATAAAGAATCTGTCAGCGATCAGGCGGATGAATTTGTGCGTAACCGTATCGCCATGCAAGATGACTACATGAAAGAGATCGAAAAGCAATTTGACGGCATGGTTCGCTCCATCCTGCCCTTATTCGAAACGGAAGTCCGTGGGGTAGACATGCTAAAGCGTACGGCTGACTTGATGTTTGCCTAGGAGGTCCAGATCGAAAGCCTGGTTGATCACGATATTTACGCCGGTAACTATCTACTGGGCGAGTCTCTCTTTGTCACTCTGAATTTGCCGCCCAACTGGCAGCTGGCTCCAGGAGTCAGCCGTCCAGATATCTCTGCCAGTCACCTGCGCAGGGATAAAAATTGGGTAGCGAATGGCAGTGGCTGGTATGTAATTTACGATGGTGACAGGCGCTGGGCATTGGAGCTGGCAATCCATATCCGTCTATTCTCAAACAATCCCATCCCCCATACTAGTGATACCCACTGGGTCAATGGGCATACTGCTAACCTGGCATGGAAAACCAAACGTCGCGGCCTTCCCTGGAAGCGCCACGACGTGACCTTTATGATCCTCGATTTTGTTTGTCAATATTCAGAGCGCCGCATCCAGTTAGAATTCAGCGGATGGTGTCCTCAAGAAGGCTTTGCAGAAATACTTGAGTCTATGCGCCATCTGCGCTGCCACTGACCAGTTCAGAGATCGATCCGAAAAACTCCTCGGCTGGGAGCTTTTGTAAGTCTGGTATGTTTGCCCGGACAATCACATGGGGTGCCTGCCGCTGTACCGAGACCCTCCATACAGCTGGATGGTTGGCCTGTAGAAAGGCTGTAAACTGTTCAAACCCTGGATTGTTCTGTTTCCCCCGCCTGGCGATATCGTAGCCTGGTAGGCTTTGAGTCAATTCGAAAGGTTTCTTTAAATCACTGGAAACGACCTTCTGAAATTCACGTTCGCCTTTCCGGGCGGCTTCAAGCTCTTGGGTTGGCGCGCTGCGTAAACTGGCTTTGATAATGATCTCATCCCTTTTCCCACGTAAATGGTTGAAAAGCCACAACGGCAGGATTTCGCGCGATTCGAGCAAGAATATGGCTTCCAGACGCCTGAAAGGTGCCTGGGCCTGGGCAACAACCAGCCTGGCTCCTGAGCCCGATGAGCCGATCCAACGCGCTTCGCTCAACTTCCCAGTGCTTTCCATGCCAGGTCTCAGCCAGTTGAACACTTGCATACCACGTCGACGATTGATTATCGCTCCAATGAAATACCACACGCCTAAAACAGCGCTCAATATGATGACAATCCACTGCCCAATATCCATAAACCACTCCGTGATAAATTTTGACTATATAGAAGTAAAGCTATCCAGAATAATAGCACAATACAGAGGTTAAGGCTCTATGGATTCCTCACTGATATCCAGATTTCGAAAAAAAACTCAAGAAATTTTCACATGGCTGGGTGGTTTCTTTTATGGAATGATGTTTTACGAATATGTCCGCACTTTTCGGCGTGATAGGGCAGACTTGGAGCATTTGTTCGTGCTGATCTCATTCGGTGACTTGCTTGGTGTACCAATTTTGCCGCCTTATTATTCGATGCGCCTGCTGCCTTACATCGTGCCACTTCTTAATCGTTGGAAGCGGCGCATGCTTAGAGAGCGAGACTTACTCGACCGGATTGGATAGGTCGATCTTCATTTACCCTTATACCTAATATTACAGGAGGAAAACATGGACTTACAATTAGAAGGAAAACGCGCCTTAGTGGCCGGGAGCAGTCGTGGCCTGGGTTACGCCACCGCGTTGGGTCTTGCCCAGGAAGGCTGCCAGGTTGCTATAAATAGCCGAAATCCGGACAGCTTGTCAGAATCCGCCAGTAAGTTGGCAGCCGATACTGGCTCTCAAGTGATCCCTGTTGCTGGCGATGTTACCGATCCAGCCGTCCCCGAAAAACTCGTTCACCAAGCAAGCGAGGCCTTCGGCGGTTTGGATATTTTGGTCACCAATGCTGGCGGCCCACCTGCCGGGAAATTCGAATCCTTCAATGATGCCACTTGGCAAACAGCTTATGAGTTGAGTCTGCTCTCTCATGTTCGCTTGATTCGGGCTGCCCTCCCCTTCCTGCGCCAATCACCGGTAGCCAGTGTGCTTACCATCACCTCCTACTCAGTGAAACAGCCGATACCCAACCTGGTATTATCCAACAGCATTCGGGCAGCGACTGTTGGCCTGACCAAAACCCTAGCCCTGGAGCTCGGTAACGAAGGAATCCGTTTTAACTCCATCCTCCCAGCCTGGACGGAGACCGAGCGGGTCTATGAGCTGATGACCCACCGGGCAAAGACGAACGCCACCAGCATAGACGAAGAGATTTCAAAACAATCTAAGGATAGCCCACTTGGCAGGATGGGTAAACCCGAAGAATTTGCGAATGCTGCCGTCTTTTTATTATCCCCAGCGGCATCCTATATTACCGGTGTGATGTTGAGTGTTGATGGTGGGATGTATAAGGGTACGCTGTAAAAATAGATCAGCAACCCATAGCAGTAACACCGCATTGTTCATCTTAGGATAAGGTGCAAAGACTACCAGTTGCCTGGCACTTTGAAAGTGCCAGGCAACTGAAGTGAGTATATTTATTTTTACGAACTATGCTAGCGGCGGTGGTTGTCTATCTTGTCGTAACTCGCACCGTACACATAGGGGTTGCCTTCTAGAAAGCCATGCGGGAAACCAAGGTTGATGGCACTGGCTTCATCCAGGTATTTAAGTTGTTCGACTGAGAGCTCCCAGTTTAGAACGTTTATATTATCTTCGAGTTGCGTTACTGTTCGCGCCCCCAGAATGGGGATCATCTGGGCTTTATCCTGCTGCTGGCGCACCCAATTGATTGCCACTTGTGCCATGGATTGCCCAACTTCCGCAGCGACTTTTTGAACTGCCTCGACAACAGATTTCGCCTTCTCGCTGATCTCCAGCTTTTCGGGGTTAATACGCGTGGGATCATCAACTTTCTTAAGGAATTTACCAGTTAATATTCCAGCTTCCAGCAATCCCCAGGGTAGAACTGCCATGTCCCAGTGCTTGGCCATTGGTAGGATAGCTCGTTCCACGGCTCGGTCTAGCAACGAATAGGGGATCTGCATGGCTACAAAACGAGACCAGCCCATCAGTTCAGCGCGGGTATTGGCTTCCGCTACGATCCAGTCAGGCGTATCTGAGAATGCCACATACAGCACCTTGCCCTGACTGACCAAGTCATCTAGCCCACGCATAACCTCTTCTACTGGGGTCATATAATCCCACATATGCAGGTAGTACAGGTCGATATGGTCTGTCTGCAAGCGTTTCAGGCTGCATTCAACTGATTTCATCATGTTCTTACGGCTGTTGCCACCGCTATTGGGGTCTTTGTTATCTGGCTTGGTCAGCGTGTACTTGCTGGCAATCACATAATAGTCACGCTCCGCTTTGACCAGATCGCCCAGGATGGTTTCGCTCTCACCATCGGTATAATTGACCGAAGTGTCAATGAAATTACCGCCCGAATTCACAAACAATTCGAGCATTTGTTTGCATTCAGCTTTTGTGGCGC
>CP070639.1:1719102-1724418 GCA_020354045.1 Anaerolineales bacterium
AGGAACGACGGAAATTGCAGCTTCAAATAATCTCACCAAACGAGAAATGGAAGTCTTGCGACTGCTTGCAGAGGGTCTCAGCAATCGAGAACTTGCTGAGGCACTTACGATCAGTGAAAAAACGGTCAAGAAACATGTAAGCAGTATCCTGGGCAAACTAAACCTGGCTGACCGAACTCAGGCAGCGATCTATGCCTATAAAAACGGTCTGGTTTCCAACGACATCCCGCCCGGAAGCAAGTAACAATAATTAGGAGAAGGCCCCTGCTTTTTGGTTAAAGAATAAAACCAACCATCCCTATCCGTCTGGGTGCTCAACCCAAGGGACCAATTTCTACTACTTCAGACCCATCTTAAAGATGGGTCTTTTTGATTAAGAGAATTGGGAACTCCGGTCGATGTTGAATTCGGATCAAAGTTTTATATTCTAGTCAAGTTGTTGACCAAATCTATTTTAATCAAGGAGAATGAAATGAACACCAGATATATTCGACCGATTTTGTTATTGATGGCGATTTTTTTTGTTAGCGCCTTCTATCTGCGCATTATCCGAGGTTCTGGAAAGGTGATTGTGAAGTCATGGCAGCTCAAAAGCTTTGATCACATCAACCTAAACGGATCAGGTGTTGTGATCATCACGCAGAACGGTGAAGAATCCCTTAGTGTCGAGACCGACGACAACGTCATGGAATACATCAAGGCCGATGTGAAGGACGGGACGCTGCACATCGGCTTCGAAGACGGGATCAACATTATCTCAACCACCCGACTGGTATTTCATGTTGGGGTTGACGATCTCAGCAGGTTGACTGTTTTCGGCTCTGGGAAAATCGAAACCGACTGGTTGGAGGCCGACACAGTGGCGTTGAAGGTCTACGGCTCAGGAAATATTCGGGTTGCGGACATGTCGGTCGGAAACATCGAGACCGACCTCTATGGCTCGGGTTTAATCCAACTTGCTGGAGAAGTGAATACTCAGGATGTTTCGATCAATGGCTGGGGAAAATATATGGCTGGCGATGTATGCAGCGAGCGGGTCCGTGTGTGGGTGAACGGCTCGGGAGATTCGACGATCTGCGCCATCGATCATCTGGAGGTGATCATTACCGGTAGCGGCTCAGTCAATTACTACGACAAACCGATGATCGACTTTTCCGGCTTTGGTTCAGGTAGCCTGATCAGCCTGGGAAAACGCTGAACCCTGTGCTGCCCTGGCTGCGTTTTTTTATGTTGTAAAAATATTCAACTACGCGGCTACCAAACCGAATGTGGGAATGCAGGAATGCAGATAATCTGGCTGATCACCTCCAGGCAGCTATCGAAGCCTAGCAACGCGGCCCGATTTCCAACAATAGCCCGCCTGGAAGCAGGAAACATTAATTAGGAGAAAGACCCATCTGAGATAAATTTCTGAGGGGTGCTATTCATCCTCGTCAATCTGGTTCCTCAACCCAGCAGCATTACCTGCTACTTCAGACCCATCTTAAAGATGGGTCTTTTTGATTATGAAATATGGGCACCACGGTCGATGTGGAACTCGCATCAAAGTTTTATATTTTAGGCAAGTTGTCAATCAAATCTAATTTAGAAAAGGAGATAAAAAATGAACCCTATAAATATATCTCGATCCTGGTCGAGTATCATGCCTAACCTGGGAAAACAAACTGCGCGCGGTGTAATCCTTGGGGCACAGATTGCAGTTCTACTCCTTGCCGGTTTTATGGGTTATACCCTGCGAACAGGCGGAGGAATAGTATTTGACATTCTCTTTGGTTTGGTATTCGGCACACTATTGATGGCAGTAGTAGCTCTAGTGTTGAAGACTATTTTACGCCTGTTTGGAGCGCCCCGCGGTCAAAGCAGAGTTTGGATCATTATTGGCGTGCTTGTCACAACGTGTTTGCTATTGCCCTTCGGTATCTCTATGGTCTTGGGATTACCTTTGGGTGCGGCGCTGGTACTATCTCTTTCAGCGCTGGGTGCAGTGTTGGCAGCCCTGTTATCCGGAGAATTCCGGAATAGCACCTGGATGGGACGCCTGGCAATTAGCGGCCTTCTGCTGTTTGGGATTGTTACGGTAGCTGGCTTGGCAGCGCTGCTTGCCTGGCAGGGACCAAATGCCGACTCGCTCTCAGTGGCGACGCCTACTCTATCAGGGATTGAGTCGCTCGACCCTTCACAGCCAGGGCCTTATCAGGTGCATACCCTGACCTACGGCAGTGGCAGCCGACACCGCCCTGAATTCGATCAACAGGCAAACTTACGAACCCAGCCGGTTGATATCACCGATCTGGCTAGCGTCTCTGGCTTCAATGCCAAAGTTCGGCGTAACTATTGGGGATTCGACCTCGATCAGGCACCTCTTAACGGGCATGCCTGGCTTCCAGATAACACATCCGACGGACCCTTTCCGCTGATCCTGATCGTACATGGGAATGACTATATGACAGATCTGGCAGATACCGGCTACGACTACCTCGGGGAACTTCTGGCCAGTCGTGGTTTTATTGCTGTTTCTATTGATGAGAACTTTCTCAACACCTTTGTGACTGGTCAATTAAGCGGCGAAATTGATGCTCGTGCTTGGCTGCTGCTCGAACATATTCAACAGTGGTCACGCTGGAATATGGATCCTAACTCCCCCCTATTTGGCCTGGTGGATATGGAAAACCTTGCCCTTATCGGGCACTCTCGGGGCGGTGAAGCTGTCGCACATGCTGCCGCCTTTGCCACTCTGACAGTTTCCCCCGATAACGCCGAGGAAAATTTCGACTTCCCGTTTCGTATTCGCTCGGTAATCGCTATCGCCCCTTCTGATGGGATTTATAAACCGGCTGATCGAGGCACTCCTCTTCTTGACGTCAACTACCTGGTTTTGCAAGGCAATTACGATGCCGATATATCGACTTTCTCAGGTATGCGCCAATTCCAGCGTATTGATTTTTCCCCGGGCTCCGACTATTTCAAATCGGCCATCTATATATATCGCGCAAACCACTCGCAGTTTAACACTGCCCGGGGTCGTTATGACTGGGGACTTCCCAAAGCCTGGTTGCTCAACATCCGTTCTGTTCTGTCACCGGAAGAGCAACGCCGGATCGCGCAGGTTTTCATCTCAGCTTTCTTGGAAACTACGCTACATGATAATGCAATTTATCGCTCGGTTTTCCAGGACCAGCGCATGGTGCGACCTTGGCTGCCTGACACAGTCTACATCTCTCGCTATGGTGACGGTCATACCACTTTATTATCAGACTACGAAGAAGACATCGACCTGCTCTCTGCAACCTTGCCAAGCGTTCAGCTGGGTGCTAAAGATTTAGTTCGATTGTCAGAAGGAGTTTTACGCAACCGCCATGGCATTTCGCAAAACAATCATGTCGTATTTTTAACCTGGGAAGATGGCCGCGGCACCTACCAGCTTGACTTACCACCAGATTTTGCTACCCAGTTTGGCATAGACAGGGCTAGCAATCTTGTATTCGATCTTGCCAACCTTTCGGAATGGACCCCCGATAAAATACCTTTAGACTTGACAATAGAACTCGTAGATGCTTCGGGTGAAAGTGCCCAACTTTCTCTTTCCAATTATGTTGGTATCTACCCAAAACTCCCGGCACGCTTTACCAAATGGCCTTTGTGGGAACGGGAACTTTACTCTGCCCCCAGCGAGCCGGTTTTACAAACGGTCAGTATCCCTTTGGCTGATTTTACCGTAGCAAACCCGTCTTTTGATCTAGAATTGGTCAATTCAGCCCGCTGGATTTTTGATCAAAACCCGGAAGGAAAACTCGCTCTGGATCGTATCGGCTTCAGACGCTAGACACATATAAAGTTTCCAAAGCACTCAAATGCACCGAGAACCCTGCGCGACACGCATCAAGTGTCGCGCAGTTTATGCTGGAAGCAACCTTCGCTGCCGAATGCGAACAAAACGGATTGCTTGCTTACATCCACGCTGGTTCATGACGGGCTTGATGTAATCATTTGGTTTGGCAAATTTACCGCGCCATGATTTCACGTCTGTCCATTTATCTGGACAGATGATTCAACTCCGATTTGCAGGTAATATCATGATAAAAGTCCCAATTCCTTAAGTTTTTCGCGATTTTCGAACCGGATAGACGACAAAAACCACTCAACATTACCTGTTGACCGCTATATATGGCGCCCCGGCGGGACTCGAACCCACAGCCTAGTGATTCGAAGCGCGGCTTTTGCCCCTTATATATGGGTATGTGTAAGGAGATGCCCCCAGATACTGCGTTTTTTGGTTCTACAGTATCTATAAATTCAATAGATTCTATAAGGGTTGCACCACAATTGCACCAACACGGACAGGCGAGGCTCTTCTTTAATTGCGCTAAGTAAGCTGAGGGAGGAGCTATATCATTGATATTTTAAAAGGCACAGGGCTTATGTTCTAGAACTGAATTCCGGAAAGCATCCGCGACCAGGTTTTTGAAGCGGCACTGAAGCGATGTTCCAGATATGGGGACAAAAATGCAGAACTGCATGCTTTTGACTATGTCCATTTTGAGCACTTCACAGCCAGTCGTAATAGGTCAATATTACTCTATATTATCGAAATATAAAGTATAATTTCTTTCAATAAACTTGGTCCTGCACCCAATATTGCACATAACCTGCTTGCCAGCCCTCCGGCAAAGCAGCCTACCCAGAACGACATGCTGCCCAAGCAGAGCTCCTGGCTGGCGGGAAGCGGCCGGTTGAACGAGCTGGTCGAGCTCTCCAATCCGCTGTTGATCCCCGTTATTCGCCAGATTGCGCTGCTTGGAAGTAACTGATCATAGCAGCGGATTCGATCTTGAACTTGTCCCCAACCTGAGCCTGACGAACAGGGCCATTATGAGCCTGTGACCGGGCAGTACTGCTGCGGATCGGGAACGCGATCCACGTCCTGCAGCCAGGTGAGGCCTTCATGGTGAGATTATATCAAGCGTGTGGACACTTATTTCTATATCTTCCACCTATGGTTTGACCTGCCCTCCGAAACCGATCCGGGTAGTATGAGAGAGTCGGTGAAACTGGGGGCAGGTCAAAGACCTCCAAAGTTATATTCGGAAGTAGCCGCAACCCAAAAACGCCGGAGGACAGTATCAAAGATAAGCGACTTTTTGGATTTCTATTTATGGATGTATGTACGCGTGTATGATACCTGGCAGCAAATCTCTCCTTTGTTTGATCGACCAGGGCCTGAACCCATGTGTAGCAACTACTAGTTACACATTAATACCCCAGCGTAGCCGGCAAGATGAATCGCTCCATAATCTGGAAGGGTTGACCCTCATCGTT
>CP070639.1:1724518-1729829 GCA_020354045.1 Anaerolineales bacterium
GCGGCGCTGGCGACGGATGGCGCCCCTTCTGACTGTGTCGCCCTGGCGGTGCTGGGTTTGCTGGAGAAAAAGGTGGATCTGGTCGCCTCAGGGATTAACCCGAATGCCAACCTTGGACACGATGTGACCTATTCAGGCACAGTCACGGCTGCTATGGAAGCGGTGATTTGGGGCATTCCCGGGGTGGCGGTTTCCCTTGATTCGCCAGAGAACCACTTGGGTATATTGGATTATGATACGGCAGCCCGGGTGGCAGGGGTGGTTGTCCGCAAGGTGATAGAGAATGGGTTGCCCAGGGACATCCTGTTGAATGTGAATGTCCCGTATGTGCAAGAGGCGCAGCTAAAAGGGATAAAGGTCACCCGCCAGGGATTGCGGGTTTATCGGGATTTGCTGGTCAGCCGGCAAGACCCGCGCGGCCGTCCGTATTATTGGATTGGTGGCGATGCCCCGACTGGCATTGCTGAAGAAGGTACCGATTTTGGTGCCCTGGCAGAAAAATTTGTCTCGGTCACACCTATCCAGCTCGATTTGACTGCCAGGGATGCTTTAGAGAGTCTGCGCCACTGGCAGTGGTCATGATCGCTGTTTTCTGTCAAAGGACGCAGGATACCCTTAAATATTTTGGCTGGTCTTGACAGAATCAAAAAGAAGCGTACAATCGGGCTGGATGAGATACCTTGTCTTTGCACCCCAAGAAATCCAGCGCCCCGGGACATTTGTTCCAGTGGGCGCTTTTTTTACCCCAAAATAGAGCCCTGGCGGCTCTATTTTTTTGCCTGTCAGTCTAAGGCAGACCTGGCATGTTTGGAAGGGAACTGGTATTTGCACATGAGACTCCCCGGCTTAATTGACCCACACGTGCACCTGCGCGAACCAGGTGCGACGCATAAGGAGGACTGGGCCAGCGGCACCGCGGCCGCGCTGGCTGGAGGGTTTACCGCCGTACTGGCGATGCCTAACACGCAGCCCTCCATAACCGATCGTGAAACATTCACCCAGGCGGCGAAGGCAGCGACCTTCAAGGCGCGTTGTGATTATGCCCAGTACTTGGGTGCTGGCCCTGAAAACGCTGCTCGGGCTGCGAAGCTGGCTCCGCAGGCTGCCGGATTGAAAATGTACCTGGACCAGACTTACGGGCAGCTGCGGCTGGATGATATGGTATTGTGGATGGCGCATTTTGCTGCCTGGCCACCTCACCTGCCGATTGTCGCACATGCAGAAAGCCGCACACTGGCTGCCGTCATTTTGTTGGCCGCACTCTACGATCGGTCTGTGCACCTGGCGCATGTTTCGCGGCGTGAAGAGATTCTGCTGATCCGGGCGGCGAAGGAGAAAGGCTTGAAAGTCACCTGCGAAGTGGCTCCGCACCACTTGCTTCTGACCAACGAAGATATCCCCTCTCTGGGAACCGGGCGCAGCCAGGTACGGCCGCATCTGGCCTCAACTGGCGACCAGCAGGCTCTTTGGGATAATCTCGAGGTAATCGATTGCTTTGCCACGGACCATGCTCCCCATACCCTGGCAGAGAAAGATGGGTCTGATCCGCCCCCCGGTTATCCTGGTCTCGAGACTGCCTTACCGCTGCTTTTGAACGCGGTTCATGCCGGGCGTCTTTCCCTGGAGGATCTCATCGCCAGGATGCACACCAACCCGCGTCGCATCTTTCATCTGCCTGTGCAGCCCGATACCTGGACGGAAGTGGACCCTGAGGCGCGTTGGGCGATTCGCGCGGAGCATTTGTTTTCTCGCTGCGGCTGGACACCCTTTGAAGGCTGGCAGGTACGCGGCAAAGTCTTGCGTGTCGTGCTGCGCGGCCAGGAAGTTTACCGGGAAGGGCAGATACTGGCAGAACCCGGCTATGGCAAGAACTTGCGCACGGAATATGCCTCTTCCCGAGATATTTCTTGAATGTTTAAAATCATATCCATGCTTCTAAAGGAGTAAATATGGCTACCTATATACCTCCCACCCATACAGAAAACCCCTATCTGCCGTTTGGCGACCAGCGCGGTTCGCCCTTTTATGGACGCGACATACTCTCGGTAAAGCAGTTCGACCGTAAAGACCTGGAATATATCTTTGGCGTGGCGCATGAGATGCGCGAGATGGTGCAGCGTGTAGGCACCTTCGACCTGCTGAAAGGCAAGATTCTGGCCAGCCTGTTTTACGAGCCTTCGACACGTACATCTTCCTCCTTTACCTCGGCGATGGAGCGCCTGGGGGGCAGCGTCATCCCGATTAATGAAGTGCGCTACTCGTCTGTTTCAAAGGGTGAATCTCTGCCAGACACCGTGCGCACCTTGGAGTGTTATGCCGATATCATCGTCTTGCGCCATCCTGAGGTAGGTGCCTCGGCACTCGCGGCTCAATTTGCCCGTAAACCCATCATCAACGCCGGGGATGGTATCGGTGAACACCCTACCCAGGCCTTGCTTGACTTGTTCACCATTGTGGAAGAGCTGGGTGAGGTGGATGGGCTAGTGGTAACCATGCTGGGCGATTTGAAGTACGGGCGCACGGTCCATTCCCTGGCACGCTTGCTTTCTTTGTACAACGTGCGCCTTAATTATGTCTCCCCGGCGATCCTGCGCATGCCCGAGGATATTTTCAGCGAGTTGGATGAAAAATCGATCCAACAGGCTGAGTCAGATAAACTGGATGGTGTCCTGGTCGAAACGGATGTGTTATATGTCACACGGGTGCAGAGAGAGCGCTTTGCAGATCAGGCGGAATACGAAAGTGTGAAAGATGCCTATGTCATCGGTGCAGATACCATGTCGCAGGCAAAAGAACGCATGATCGTCATGCATCCCTTACCACGTGTGGGTGAGATCTCCATGGAAGTGGATGATGACCCGCGCGCAGCCTATTTTCGCCAGATGGAGTACGGTTTGTACGTCCGCATGGCTCTATTGGCCATGGTTTTAGGCAAAGCCTGAGAGCCATCATGGTTTCGTTTTTTTCTCGATTGGATGCCAGAACCAGCCAGATTGGCTCTTTGCTGTGTGTGGGACTGGATCCTCATCCACAAGACTTGAAGTCCTTCACCCCTGCAGCGGCTCGCGATTTCTGTCTGCGCTTGATAGAAGCGACTGCTGACCTGGCAGCTGCCTTTAAGCCGAACGCAGCCTTTTTCGAGGCTTTAGGTCCCGAGGGCATGCTTGTCTTGCAAGAGATCATCGCTGCGGTTCCTGACAGGATACCCGTCATCCTGGATGCCAAGCGCGGTGATATCGCCTCCACCGCGCAGGCCTATGCCCGGGCGGCTTTCGAGATGTTGGGGGCAGATGCCATTACCGTCAGCCCTTACCTGGGTTACGATGCCTTGTATCCATTCCTGGCGGATCACGCTCGCGGTGCATTCTTGCTGTGTAAAACTTCCAACCCCGGCTCGGCAGATCTGCAAGATTTGCCAATCTGGGGGGCAAAAGGGCTGCGCCTGGTTTACGAGCAGGTGGCGGCACTGGCCCAGGACTGGAACCAGAACGATAATCTCGGGCTTGTAGCTGGTGCCACACACCTGCAGGCGCTGCGTCGTATCCGTGAGCTGGCACCCGGGTTGTGGATCCTGGCTCCCGGCGTGGGCGCCCAGGGCGGTGATCTGAGACTGTCCTTGCAGGCTGGTCTACGCCAGGATGGGTTGGGTCTGTTGGTGCCCGTCTCACGCGGGATTGCGCGAGCTGATAACCCCCGCCAGGCAGCAGAAACCTTGCGCAGTGAGATCGAACGCGGGCGCCGTGCCTGGCAGCGCACTCCCGTACAAAAGTCTGAGAAAAAACTTGGGTCGATCGTAGATGACCCCTCCCTGGCAGCCCTGGCTGACGATTTATTGGCTGCCGGCTGTATCAAATTTGCCAAGCCAGAACAACCTTTCGTTTTGAAATCCGGTTTGCAATCGCCTATCTATATTGACCTGCGCCAGCTGGTTTCAAAGCCGGGCTTATTGCTTCGTGTGGCTCAGGCATATCTGCCCATCTTGGCAGAGCTGGAGTTTGAGCGCCTGGCCGCGCTGCCTTATGCTGCCCTGCCGATTGGCACCGCCATCAGCCTGTTGGGCGGTTGGCCATTGATTTACCCGCGTAAGGAAGTCAAAAATTACGGCACCAAGGCTGAGATCGAAGGTGTTTATGTTCCGGGTGAGCGAGTTGTCGTGGTCGATGATTTGACCACCACGGGGGGCAGTAAATTTGAAGCTATCGAAAGATTGAGCCGCGCTGGCTTGCAGGTAATGGATGTGGTGGTGCTGATTGACCGTCAATCAGGCGCTGCCGAGGCGCTGGCGGAAGCGGGCTTAAATCTGCGACCGGTATTTACAATGGCCCAGTTGCTGGATTACTGGACAGCTAAAGGGGTTGTGCCTGTCTCGCAGATTGAGGCTGTGCGATCATTTTTAGATCTGGGCGCAGACAAGGGAAATTAATCTGGGACGAGCTTTGCAAACCCAGGCATCTGAGGTAAAGGCTGTATGTACACGGTTTTTAGAGCACTGCTGTTTCGCCTGGACCCCGAGCGGGCGCATGCTTTAACGCTTGGCTTGCTGCGTTTGGTAGGTAAATTGCCACCCCTGGCGGCGTTTGTGCGTGCCTGCTTTGCCACAGCAGACAAGCCTGTGCAGGCTTTTGGGCTGGAGTTTACGAATCCAGTCGGTCTGGCGGCAGGTTACGACAAGGATGGGCTCGCCTGGCGTGGGCTAGCTTGCCTGGGATTCGGCCATATCGAAGTCGGGACAGTCACTCCCAGGCCGCAGGCGGGAAATCCTCGTCCACGGCTTTTACGTCTGCCCCGCGAACAGGCTTTGGTCAACCGCTTGGGTTTCCCCAGCCGGGGAGTCGCATTTTTAAAACAGCAGGTGCAGGGCAGGCGACCAGCGGGTCTCCAGTTGGGGATCAATCTGGGAAAAAACAGGGATACTCCTTTGGAAGCAGCTGTTCAGGATTATTTAGAACTTATAGACATATGCACGCCATTGGCAGATTATCTGGTGGTGAATGTCAGTTCGCCCAACACCATTGGACTACGCCGCTTGCAAGCCCGCCAGGCTTTGGATGAGTTGCTCAACCGGCTGGCGCAGCGCAGGCAGAGCCTGGCTGAGCAGTATAAATTTCGCCCCCCACTGCTGGTGAAGCTGGCTCCTGATCTCAGCGATGCTGAGTTGGAGGATGCCTTGCAGGTGGTGCTGGCCACAGGGATGGACGGGGTGATCGCTACCAACACGACCATCCGGAGGGAGATGCTTGAACCACGGGTTTTTGAGCGCTCGACCTGGGCGGCCAGCGCGGGTGGTTTGAGCGGCTCACCGCTGCGCACC
>CP070639.1:1729929-1735228 GCA_020354045.1 Anaerolineales bacterium
TCCAAGCTCGCGATTTACGATGGGGGGATTGTAAATCAACAAGTGCTTCGCTCCTTGTCCGGAGCCATCCTTATCGATCAGTTTTACATCTTTTTCAATCAACCGCGAAGCGTGTTCTGCAGGATTAGCAATGGTCGCCGAAGTTAATATAAATTGTGGTTTAGAGCCGTAGAAATTGGCAATTCTTTTCAGTCTTCTTAGAACATTGGCAAGGTGTGATCCGAAGACTCCACGATAAACATGAATTTCATCGATGATTACGAATTTTAATTCAGAAAAAAACTCCATCCAGTTTGTATGATGGGGCAATATACCCGTATGCAACATATCAGGATTCGAAAATATTAGATTGGAATTATTTCGAATAGCTTTTCTGATATTGTTGGGGGTATCCCCATCGTAAGTTGCAACAGAAACTTGTTTCGCTTCTTGGTCCTCCAATGCATATGATGTTGACATTTTTGCCAAGAACGCTTCTAGTGCTGTCTTCTGATCTTGTGCTAGGGCTTTGGTGGGGAAAAGGTATAAAGCGCGCCCGGTAGGATTATTGGAGAGATAATTTAGAACAGGCAAATTGTAGCAAAGAGACTTACCACTTGAAGTACCGGTAGCAACTACAATATGATTGCCTCGGGAAATCAGCTCCCAAGCATTTAATTGGTGTGAAAATAGTTTTTCAATTCCGGTTTTAGCTAAGGCTTCTGCTATATTAGGGTGCAAATCATGTGGAAATGGCGCAAATGTTGCTGATCGAGGCTCTAAAGTGTGCCAATTAACAATGTTTCCACCAATCGATGCATTTGCACGCCATTGGCTCAGAACATTAATTATCGACATGGATATATGCAAGACCGGGTGAGGTCATTCGAGCATCGACGATGCCAGGCGTTTCAAGTGTACAAGTATTGCGGAGAATCCATTCAACCTTTGCATCGTGAGTACATCTTCTAAACCCAGGGAAAGATAAAAATCGTTAGGAATTCTTAGAACATCTTCAGGCATGGTGCCTTCTAAACCTTCAGCCATCAAAGCAGCAAAACCGCGCACCGTGGGTGATTCCGGTGGAATATCAAAATAAAAGTGTAATCCTTCATGCCCAAATTCAGCGGCAATGAAAACCGGTGTCATACATTCTTCAACGGGCTCCATTGAAGCTCGATCCTCCTGCCACTTTTCAGGCAGTGGAATTAAGTGCTCGGAATACTCTAATAGAAGCTCAATCTTTTCTCGGCCTTCAGATAGTTGGAAATCATCAATAATGGTTTGTAATATGGGAGGTAAGATGTAATTCTGGTCAGACATTGATTATCGTAAATATGGGATTATATGTAAAGGAGCAACGGAAATCTAGAAGCCAAACTCAAACCAGTTTGTAGACGTTATGATTGAGCAGGCGAAGAAAACAAATATGATTAACAGTATCATACCGCATCCGCATCCAGTGCAGGATGCTCCTCGACCAAATCCAAAGTTGTCCTGTAACCAATCGAAGAGCCAACCAAGCAAAGCAAGCTTCAGAAAACCAGATAAACAACCAGATCTGTCATCCATTATTACCTCCAATCAGCATATATATACGCTTAATCTACGAACAAACGATTCATAAGTTTCATGCTGATGATGATGCCATTTCAATCTCAGCTCGTTCGTGCAGTTGGTCTCTAAGCGTCTGTATGTCCTTTGGAACGTAGACCGCGGTAAATGCTAAGAGTAACGAGGCGATCAACCAAGCTGCCACACAGATCGTCAAGATGGCGGTATGTAAATTGGTAGCCCTTGCGATAATACCTGCAATAAGTGGAGCCAAGGCAGCACCCCCGTTTTCTATAAAATATTGGACTGCCAAGGCAGTACTGCGCACTTCGGGTAGGGTGATATCATAGACCGTAGCGATTACGTTTGCAGATGAAAAGGGAATAAACAATGCGGTGAAAAATAGCATAACCGAAAACTGGCTCTGGTTTCCCACTGGGACACTCATAGTAATGCTTAAGAGTATAGCACCTGTTAGCACACCTGTTAGAGAAACTGCCATTCTACCGCGTAAAGAGCGTCTGAAAAAGTAATCCCCAATTGCACCGCCAAGAAAATAACCAATAGCCAATATAACAATAGTGGGTGCCATAGTTGTTAATAATGCCTCAGACGAGAAATTCCGCTCCGTCTCAAGGTATCTGAAAAACCAGTAGGTTATTACATTCCAGGGAAAGACACCAATGAAACCTTGGGCAAATAAAAACAGCAGGCTTCGTTTTTTAAATAAATCCAAGGCGATTTTCTTGTTAAAGCGATAGATGCCAATGTGCTCGATATTGGCTAATTCGGGTTCACTTCTACCCCGAGGGGCTTCTCTTATGCCAAAAAAAATGATGAATGCAAGTAGGATTCCTAGGGATCCCGTCAAGTAATAAATGCCTCGCCAGCCAATCAAACTGCTCATAATCATAGCCAGGATTAACCCGAGCATATAACCCAATGGTTGGGTTAGCTGTAAAATGCCATAAATTTTGCCACGCACTGCTGGGCTGAAATAATCTGCTATCAAGCTGAATAACCCCGGATAACTCGAGTCATCTACTCCAGTTGAGGCTCGACTAGCCAAAAAGAAAGGGTAAGTTGGGGCGACTGCACTAATCCAAGTTGTGGTACCCCAGATAAGAGAGGCTAATGCTAAAAGTTTGGCCCTAGCATAGCGATCATAAAGATATCCCCAAATAGGGTATAGTATTGCACCTACTAATAGAGCACCAGTAAAAACTGCCCCCATCTGGACTTCGTCGATATCGAAAGTCTCCATGATGGGTGTTGTCATTGGTCCGATGAGCAATTTATCTGCCTGATGGAGAAGCATAAAGAAAAAGAATACAACAACTACGAACCACCGATAATTTGATTTTGACCTCATCTTGACTCCAATTATGAGAGTACTAGCAAATTCGAAATGCTGCGACCTTGATGAATGCAATTGATGATCTCAGCCAATAGTGGGGCCACTGAGATGATCTCCAATTTAGGGTGTAATTTTTCCTTTGGTATTGGCAGGGTATTGGTAACAACGAGCTTTTCGATACGCTCATCTTGATCGAGTATTTGCAATGCGGAAGGCAATAAAATTGGATGAGTGACTGAGAAGCAAGCCTTGCCTTCTGCGCCGTTATCGTAGAGTGAATCCAATTGTTTGAGGACACTGCCTCCCGCCATTAAGTCATCAATGACAATCGGACGCCGGCCACGGATATCTCCTACAATATGGGTTGTCTCTGTAAATTCAAAATCCTTGCGACGCTTGTGCATGACGACCAAGGGCAGGTTAAGCATTTCCGCGTATCGCCCCGCCATACCTGCTCGCCCAACATCGGGGCTGACAATTGCGGCGCTAGAAAATTCCGGTTTACTAAAATAATTGGATAATAAATGTAAAGCACTTAACGGATCGACGGGAATGTTGAAAAATCCCTGAATAGCTCGATTATGAATATCAATGAAAATCACGCGGTTGGCCCCCATGGATTCTAATAGGTGAGCGATCACGCGCGCGCTAATCGCTTCTCGACCACGTGCCATACGATCCTGACGAGCATAAGGAAAATAAGGGATCACAACGCTAACACTATGAGCAGATGCACGACGAAAGGCATCTAAATATAAAAATAATTCCATTATGTGTTCATTTACCGGTGCTGAGCCAGTCTGGATAATGAAGATATCTTGGTCACGGACAACCTCTTCAATTATGACATGGACCTCGCTATCTGGTAAATAACGCGTAGAGGATTTGCCCAACGCAATACCCAGACAATCGGCAATCTCCTGGGCTAAAACCGGATGGGCTGATCCGCTAAAAATTCGCAATGGATGATCTGCCATGCAATACTCCTTTATGATGGTTGCATAACAGTGACGGGGTTAATTGAAGTTTAGATTTGTTAGAGCAGCAACCAATCTTGTTGTCGGCGATCTTATTGATCTAATGCTTTCTTTAACGCACCTTCTGCTTTGAAACCATAAGAAGCTGCAAGCAGTTCGATGGGGTGGACGCTCGGTATACCGGTAGCTTTCGTTATATGCCACCGGCAGGTTTCACTATCACAAATTACAAGAGGGATACCAGATGATCTTACCAACTCAAATAAGGATTTACCAACAGCCATGGCAATATCGTATTTCTCAACTTTATAGCCATATGTGCCAGCGATACCACAACAATCAACCTGACTAATGGTGATGTGCAGCCCCGGTATTCGTTGTAATATTTCCAAGGCAGGAAATCCTAATTTGTGTGCACGATACTGGCAAGGTGCATGATAGACGAGATTGAGATTAATTGGATGGTCTCCTGGAATGAGTTGACCATTGGATAAAGCGTAGATCAGGAATTCATTAATGTCAAAAATTTGGTCTGACACCTTGTGTGTATCAGTGTCGTACAGATCCAGTAATTCAGGAGCCTCCTCTTTTAATGTCAGTGTGCAACTGGTTGATGTGCCAACTATGGGGATTCCCGCTTGCGCATATTTGAGTAGATAAGATACATTCTTTAGATGATATGTTTTGGCTCCAGGGAATTCCCCGTTGGATAATAGAGGTAAACCACAACAATTTTGCTCAGGGACGATTACATGTACGCCATTTCTTTCAAGCACATGTACTGCAGCCCGACCTACATGGGGCTCATAATACTCAGTTGAACATCCATGAAAGTACACCACCTCTTGAACAAACTCACCCTGGGAGTTATGTTGAGAGTACCATTTTGTGAAGCTGCTCCTGGCAATATTTGGCAATGGTGCTTCTTTGGAAATCCCAAGTATCATTTCGGCAAGCCAGCGAGCTATTTTGTTATTTAAAGCATAATTTGCCAATGGAGCGATAGGCTGCCCCAATTTGCCAATAACTTCAGCGCGTGAAATCAAGTTATTACGAATTCTTTTTAATACTGGAACTTTACCCTGAGCAACCATTGCCGCACGGGCGCGCGCATTCAACTCAGCAATCTTAACACCAGTTGGACATACCATATTGCATACCCGGCAACCACTACAGTAGTCTACAGAATTATCTGATGTTTGTTCCCTTGGGTGGCGGAACCTGCTCGCTTGTGGTCCAGCATATTTAGGGCCCGGGAAAAGGTCTGTTACAGCTGATACGGGGCAGGCGGAAGTGCAAATATTACACTTGATACACTGATCAAGTGTGAGTTCAACAGTTTTTGTAAGATGACTCAAATCAGGAACCGTAGTTGTAGTAAATTCCATTAAAGTGGCTCCATTGTTGAAACATTACTTGTGTTGTCGATAAA
>CP070639.1:1735328-1740622 GCA_020354045.1 Anaerolineales bacterium
AGCAGGTTCATAGTAAGAGGAGAGTGATGTAATGAATTACACAAATGTATTGAGCAAGGCCTGGCGCCTGGTTTGGAACTTGCGCGGGCTGTGGTTTTTCGGCTTTGTACTGGCGCTGACCACCTCCAGTGGCTCCTTCTGGTTGTGGAATAATGATGGCTGGTGGAATGCTGAGGAACGCAGACTGCCCAACGGGATTTCAATCAAGCTCGACGAAGACCACACAGTCAAATTCCTGGGTGAAGGGATGGTGATTGACCTTACTGCTCCAGATGGCGCTCGCGTGTTGATCCAGGACAGGAATACCTGGTATGAGTTCCGCGAACTGCAAGCTCTGATTGAGGATGTTGTGCCAGGCGAGTTCTGGACAATCCTGAATTTCGCAGCCATCGAGTTAGGGATTTTATTGCTCCTGGGGCTGGTAGGGCGCTATGTCTCTGAAGCCGCGGTGATGCGCGGGGTGCAGAGTCACGAGCAAAGTGGGCAGGCGCCTGGTTTTGGAAAAGGCTGGCGTCTGGGATGGTCGGGCACGGCTGGGCGATTGTTTTTGATCGACTTGGTCATTTCGCTAACAGCAGGCCTGGCTCTGACCGTGCTCTTTGCGATTGTGTTATTACCACAACTACTGTGGCTGACCGATAGCGCCGACGCGGGCGTCCTGGGAATCGCGCTGACTACCATGCTGCTCTTCCCCTGGATTGGCCTGGTGCTACTGACAATGGTGGGGTGTTCACTACTAAAGCAGCTCTCCTGGCGGGCCAGCAGCCTGGAAGGGCTGGGCGTGATGGCTGCTATCCAGAGAGGCTTCCAAATCGCCAGGAGGCAGTTTAAGGATACGTTCCTGACCTGGCTGATCTGGATGAGCACAAAACTGGCCTGGATACCTGTAACCTTGGTGGTCGTAGTTCTCTTGGCACCATTGATGGTTGCAACGGTTGTGCTAGGTACGATTGTGGGGGCGGTGCCAGCGCTGATAACGCTGGGTATCACCAGCTACTCTATGCCAGGTGTGACTCTCTGGCAAGAAGTCACGCCATGGATACTGGCAGGCCTGGCAGGATTGCCGGTGTTCATCCTGGTGACATTTTCGCCAGTGAACTTCGTCGGTGGTCTGGTCAGGCTCTTCCAGTCGAACATCTGGACCCTGGCATACCCTGAATTGAGGTCTGCCCGACAGGCAAAACAACCAGCTGAGCAAGAATCTAAAGCTCAGGGCATGGAAGCAACACCAGCCTGACGATATGGAGGAACGGACTGATAAGATGAATGACAAAGACCCAAAAACACGCTCTCAGGGAATGTTTGTGATCGGAATCGCTTTAATGGTGGTAGGGATGGCAAGCGGAAATATTGGATTGCTAGGCGCAGGCGTGGTGTTCCTGGTGCTTGGGCTTAGAGCAAGGGAAACTGATACCACTTAGCGAAGGAGAGAGTTCGAACTCACTTTTTCCAGTGGGCCCTGCTTATAAAAACTTATTTACTGTTTCAAGCTTGCCAGCACGGTTAATGGCTGTGCTGGCAAGCTCTAAATTTAGCACAATAAAACGAGGGTCCATGCTAAAGCCAACGAGCATACGAGCTATCGTCCTATTACTGGCTGTCTGCCTGGCGCTTGAACTGACGGGACTGGGAATCGTTTTCCCTATCCTGGCCAGGAAACTCAGCGCGACTGGAGCAGGAATCGAGACCCTGGGTCTGAGTTCAATCGCTTTTTCGATTGCCAGCCTGTTAGCTGCCCCTCTTCTGGGCAGCCTGGCAGACATATTAGGTCGGCGCAAGGTGGTGTTGATCTCATTTGCTGCGTATGTACTGGCATTTATGGGCTACTACCTGGCAGCATCAGGAAAACAGTTTATTGGTGTACGTGTTTTTGCAGGTGCGCTCACGGCTGGCTTGATGCCCGCGGCCCTGGGGATGATCTCTGATATCTCTCCCGAGAATGAGCGCGGTCGCTGGATCGGGATCATGAGTGGTGGCTCCTCGGTGGGATTGATTTTCGGTCCTTACCTGGGAGGTTGGCTATATGACCATTGGGGTCTTGCTATGCCCTTTATCACGGCAGCCTTGCTGTCCGGACTGGCATTACTGGTTGCATACACCCTGCTGCCTGAAACCCACTACCAACGCCTGGCGAGACAGCATACTACCATACAAAACGCTAGCGCGTCGAACTCAACCAAATCCCAAATCCAGCCCATGCTGTTGAACTGGAGAAACACATCAGTCCCCGTGTTCAGCCTGATTGGTTTGCTGACCATCAGTTTTCTGGCATTTTTCTCCTGGGCGTTTATTGAACCTGTTCTACCTTTTTACGTGTATGACAATCTGGGCTGGACCAGCGCACGTTTCGGGCTGTCATTGAGTGGTTACGCCGTGATGCTGGTGATCGGTGAAACCTTGCTTGGCCAGCTGAGCGATAAATACGGCAGAAAGCTGGTCATCTGGCTGGGTTTAATGATCCATTCTGCCCAGCATATTGCCCTGGTTAGCACAAATTCCTTCGCTCTAATAACCATGGGGATCACAGTAGCCGGACTGGGTGAGGCATTGTTCTCACCGGCCCTGAATGCCAAACTGTTGGATATCTCGCCGGAGCAGTATCGCGGCAGATTCATAGGGCTGAGAAATGCTGCCAACTCGTTAGGCGGTTTGGTAGGTCCAGCAATGGCGGTCGGCGTCGCTGGCCTGGTGCCTGCGGTGAGCATCTTCATGATCGCCGGAGGGGTGTTGCTTGCGAGCGCTTTTCTGGTATTGGTAACAATGAGAGAAGCGCGGCTGGAAGGTTCCACAACAAGACCCTGGCAAAGTTCAATCGATCTGAGTTGATCCAAACTCGCGGAGGAGGAAAAATACATTGATGATAGAAAACACAAATGAAGTAGACAGTTTTCGCCAGCCTGTATTCATGATTTTCTGGCTTAATAAAATACGCCCATTGGTTATCCCCAAATATCCCCCGGAGGCCTGATGCGAACAGATTATTTTTCCTCTACAATGTTACAGCGAAAATCCCGATAGCTGCGCGAGTCTGAGCTTGAGATGGGTCACAAACCTGAAGGGATAACTTTCACTGAACTTTCTTTCTAACAGCCATGCAACCCTGGTCTTTTGACAGGCCGGAAAATAAAGGAGTGAGACAGCATGCTTAATCTGGCAATTGAAATAGAGAATCTAACCTGCGATTTTGAAACTGTCCGGGCTCTGGACAAGCTCACGCTAGAGGTGCAGCCTGGGATCGTGTTTGGATTCTTGGGGCCGAATGGCGCTGGCAAAACCACAACCATCCGCATGCTGTTGGGCTTGCTACAGCCCACAAGCGGACGAGCCAGAGTACTGGGCTATGACACCCAATCGCAGGCTGCCGAAATTCGCGCTTGCACTGGGGCACTATTAGAACACCATGGTTTGTATGAACAGATGAACGCTTATGACAACCTGGAGTTTTATGGTCGGGTCAACCGCATGCCAACCTCTGAGCGCCAGGCGCGCATCCAGGAACTGCTCACCCAGATGGGATTATGGGAGCGCCGCGCTGAAGCCACCAAGAAATGGAGCCGCGGCATGAAGCAGAAACTGGCGCTGGCGCGTGTGCTGCTTCATCGCCCGGCACTGGTATTGCTTGACGAACCAACGGCAGGGTTGGATGTACCTTCCGCAAACTCAGTCCGCAACGACCTGGAAGCGCTAGTAGCGAGCGAAGGGACAACCGTTTTTCTGACAACCCACAATATGGCAGAGGCGGAGCGGCTGTGCAGTCAGATCGCGGTGATCAAAGATGGCCAACTGCAGGCAATCGGTCACCCAGACGAACTGCGCGCTCGCTCCGGTTCCGCACAGCTAGAAATTATTGGAAGCGGGTTTATAGAACCAGTCCTGGAAGCCTTACGGGCACGCCCAGAGGTCATGGCAGTCCAAGCGCAGAATGGGCATTTGAAAATTAATCTAAGCGCCCAGGCAGATTCCGCTGAGCTCGTGTCGCTCCTGGTAAGCCAGGGAGCCAAGGTACGAGAAGCGCGCCACCAGTCCGCCAGCCTGGAAGAGGTCTTTCTGACCCTCGTGGAGGAAACAAGATGATAGCAGATATCAAAGCGATTATTTGGAAGGACAGCAAACTATTACTACGGCGAGGTGACAACCGGATGCGAACCTTATTCACTCTGCTGACGCCGATCGTCTTATTCGGGGTTGTTTTCCCCATCCAATTCAGAGATGAGTGGATTTTCACCGGCTGGTCAATCGTCATTGCCATCATCACGCCTTTCATGCTCATAAGTATGGCGATTCCTGAATCTTTTGCCGGCGAGCGTGAGCGCCACACCCTGGAGACGCTGCTGGCCAGCCGTTTACCGGATCGGACGATCTTTTTCGGAAAACTGCTGAATGCGATGGTATTTGGCTATGGTATGACCCTGGTGTTGCTGTTTACCAGCCTGGTGGTGTATAACCTGGTTGAATGGACGGGTCAGATTCAAATCTTTGAAGCAAAAATCCTGCTGGCTGACATCAGTGTCGGGCTGTTAATGTCTGGGATGGTGGCAAGCCTGGGTATCTTGATCTCGCTGCGCGCTTCAACCGTCCAATCTGCACAGCAGACATTGATGGCGGTGCTGTTACTCCCATTACTACTGATACAGGTTGCCGGGTTTTTACTGCCAAGGGAGACAGTGCGCGAAATCCTGAGAAACATCGACTTTTTGAAAACTCTATACATTTTTGCCTCCGTGTTGCTGGCAGCTAACGCCGGTTTCCTGTTGATTGGACTAAAGCGCTTCACGCGCTCGAAATTATGTTTGGAGTGAAAATGAGCCTGGCGTGTCTATCCAAGCACTGTTCAGATTGAGCGGGCTGTTGGCTATGGCCATTGCCGGGTTGGCGTGTTTAGCCGCAATCGGTGCCCTGGCTGCCCTGGTATCTTACGGCACCATCGTAGTTGAGAAAGGCGAAACATGAATGGATAATAGCCGCTCTGGTCTGCCTGGCATACTGACTGCAAACCTTGAAAAAGCGATCAACTGGGGGCGCGTTCGCTCCATGTGGCCGCTCACTTTTGGCCTGGCCTGTTGCGCCATTGAGATGATGGCTACCGGGGCATCCCATTACGACTTAGCCCGTTTTGGGATGGAGTTTGCGCGCCCATCGCCGCGCCAAGCTGATTTGATGGTTGTTGCGGGTCGAGTCACCCGCAAAGTTGCTCCGGTGGTGCGCCGTTTGTACGACCAGATGGCAGACCCCAAGTGGGTCATCGCCATGGGGGATTGTGCCAGCACAGGGGGCTTGTTCAACAACTACGCCGT
>CP070639.1:1740722-1746008 GCA_020354045.1 Anaerolineales bacterium
CAGAGCTGCTCAGCCTGGATAATCATGGTTGCTTGCGCTGACGTAGAAAGAGTTAGGCTGGTCAAATACTGGGCAGCACGATCTACATCTGACAACCATGGGAACAAATATTCTGACATAATTAGAGTGTATCATGGCCCTTAAGCCATTGCAAGTAAACGTACCGTTCATTTTTGATAAGCGCGTCAATCTAGAGTGTTGACAAGACAATCGTCTCATGTTATTTTTCACCCAAATGAAGGGGTCGCATAGAATCTTCAAAGCCGCCTTGGTTTTACTTGCTCTAATCGGCATGGCAGCGGTGTCAGGTACGCGCGCCAGTGCCCAGACCCCTTTGCGCGAAACGAACATAGTTGTTTCATATACTGAACATCAATGGTGGCTTCTCAGCTGGACCAATAATACGATCCTCTGCAGCATTTTTGTTGATCATGAAGGTTTACCTACCAGTAAAGAGGTTTATAACGCTTGTGGAGCAAGCTTGCAAGCACAATGGCTTAATACTCAACCCTGCCAGAAGATATTAAAAGGAAATTTCAATACCGAAACCTGTGATGGTCTATATCTACACAAGGTTACCTCTCAACCGAAAACGAAAGAAATCTCAATTTCTCTCCCACCGATTGAAGTTTGGGTAACCCTGGAAGGTTGTGATCCAACTCCACTCGAAAACCGTTGTATACAGTTACCCAAGCTGCTCTTGACCGGTGAAGAACCTTTGCCCAACGAGAGGATTACTGCCATTGAAGGGTTGTACAACAACCAACCTTTTGCATGTGAAGGTGCGACTTGTGCTATACCTCTACGGGTCACCCCCAGAGATGGTATCCAGGTTGAATTCAAAGCCAAATCCAGCTTTGGGGATGAAAGCCGTTCCTTCCGGGCACAGGTGCGGGTGATAGAAAGTGGCGTATCTCAGGTACCTTATGGCTCGGGCTGGTTCGTTGACGTATTGAGCACACAATGGCAAGGTGCTCGGTTGGCCAGTTGCTCACAAACCTGGGAAGCATTTCCACCCATAGGTGGTCTGACAGGCTGGCTGTCAACACCCGATCAATCCCAGTTACTATCTTCTAACCAGCCATATTATTACCTAGCCGGACGATTGATCGCAAGAGGCATCGTAGATGCTTCTGCCTGCTCCACCGGTGGATTACAATTGAACGGCTATGCTGATGCCTGCGGATTAGAAACCGCCAAGCCAGTGCTTGAATCCTGGCAAAACCAGTTCGACAACCGCATCATCGAAGTTGCCAAACAGACAGGTGTACCTGCCACCTTAATGAAAAATTTATTTGCCCAAGAATCTCAGTTTTGGCCTGGCATGTTCCGGGTGCCAAATGAATTTGGGTTAGGTCAGATAACAGATAATGGTGCTGACACAATCCTGCAATGGAATCCCTCATTCTACGATCAGATTTGCCCATTGGTTCTCTCTCAGGATACCTGTAAGAGTGGTTATCTTCACCTAGAAGAAGATGAACAGGAGATGTTGCGAGGAGCGCTAGCTGTGCAAGCCAAAGCTGATTGCCCAGGCTGCCAGCTAGGGATAGACTTGACCAATGTTGATTTCAGTTTATCCTTGTTTGCTAAAACATTACTAGCAAATTGTGAGCAGGTTGCCCAGATTGTATACAACGCTTCTGGAAAGATCGCTGGTACAGTGAGCAGTTATGAGGACCTTTGGCGTCTGACTGTCGCGAATTACCACACCGACCCAGGTTGTCTATCCTATGCGGTTCATATGGCATGGAACACAAACACAAATAGAATCTTATGGGACGAGGTAAGCACGCAATTTACAGTGCCATGCAAGGGCGTAGTGCCCTACGTGGAAAAAATTTCGCTGCAATCCACCCCATGAGTAAGTTTGCTGCAGCTGGCTTTCCAATATTCCTTTTCTTATTTAGAGATTTCCCGGGCGAATCTCAGGAACTCTTCCCATTCCTCCTGGAAAAAATGTACGGTAACGCTGTTTAATTCTAGGTGGTAAGTAATTTCTCCATCGGGCTCAACTGCCTGCCATGCCAGGTAGTTTTCGGTTTCAGCAATTGTTTCCGTTTGGGGATCAGGATCGATTTTTGCCATTTTTCGCCTCATAAATTACTATCGATAGATTTGATTATTGGAGTAAAACGCTAACAGGCTTAGCCTTAAGGCGCGGGAAGTATATACCACGGATTTACAAAACCACCATTAAAACGTACCTCAAAATGCAGGTGAGCTCCGGTCGAATTACCAGTGCTGCCAGAGCTGCCCAAGTTCCCTCCTTGTCCGACACTTCGCCCACATGATACACTGACCTGGCTCATATGTGCATACAAAGTTTGATAGCCATTGCCATGGTCAACTATGACTGTGTAGCCGTAACCTCCTGTTGCCCAACCAGCAAATACTACCACTCCGCTATCTGCAGCGTAAACACCCGCACCTTCTCCTGCAGCAATATCAATGCCCAGGTGCCCTGCCCAATAGTCATTGCCAGAGAGATAATGGTTGCCAGCTGGCCAGATAAACCCACCGGTACCAAAAGCACCGTCATAGCCGCCTTCGCATGCCCCACCACCATAAACTGATTTAGATACGCCCGCTTGACCGCGTGGAATCACTGGAATTATCCACTGGCGGAACTCGCGGTGCCCCCCTGGTAGCATCAACCAGGTTTCAGGTTGCAGGATTGGTTCGGTCAGATCCAGCTGGTTAGCTGACCAGTTGAGTATATCCTCAAGTTTAGCTTCAAAGCGAGCTGCAACCCCTTGTATTGTATCCCCATCCTTCGTTTGATAATACACCCCATCAACCGGTGGCACTTTAAGTTCCATACCAATTGAAATCGTATCCGGGTTATCATTCAACAGATCATAATTCGCCCATAGTAAGGTTTCAGGCTTAATGTTAAATTTACTGGCTATCTCGAAGACCGAATCGCCTTGCGCGACAACATAGTTTTGGACCTCCTGGCTCGGTCTGTCCGGTTTAGTAGTATGCACCAGGACTTCACGATAAACAGACTGTCGGTTTCCGTCTCTGGGAAGCTCTGGCAGGCTATAGGGTGTCTGATCCACAACCTGCAAGACTTCCGCCGCCTGAGCAATCACCAGGTTAGAGTCAGTCCCTGGAGTGACCCGGTAAAATCTGCGCCACCCCAGGTACATAGCAAGCAGAACCAGGGTTAGCGCGCACATCCAGGCGGCTACCGAGATAGATAGGCTGAATTTATTTGTTTTTTTGAGGGAATCCAAACGCTCTTGAGACAATCCGGAGTCCGTATTATTCGTCTTCGGTGAGTTTCTCCAGGAATTCCTGATTATCCTGTGTGCGCCCGAGCCGCTGCAGGATCGCTTCTGTGGCTGTGGCAGGATCTAACCCGGCCCCATGCGGTGGAGCAGTAACCATTTGATCATACATGCGGCGCATGAGCCAAACGCGTGGGGTGATATCTGGACCAAGCAACAATTCTTCCCGGCGTGTCGACGAGCGTTCGATATCAATCGCTGGAAAAACACGACGCTCCTGTAAACGGCGCGATAGATGCAATTCCATATTGCCTGTACCCTTAAATTCCTCATACACCACATCATCCATGCGGGAGCCCGTATCAACCAGGCAGGTGGCGATGATCGTCAGCGAACCACCTTCCTCGATATTGCGAGCCGCACCAAAGAATCGCTTTGGAGGGTAAAGTGCCGACGGATCGATACCACCAGACAATGTGCGTCCAGAGGGGGTAACTACCAGGTTGTAGGCCCGGGCAAGGCGTGTAATTGAATCCATTAAGATTACAACATCCCTCCCCACCTCCACCAGGCGCTTGGCGCGCTCCAACGCCATCTCGGCGATGCGCACATGCGAAGTTACTGGCTCATCGAAGGTCGAGGATATAACCTCTGCATCAACTGATCGATCCATATCCGTAACTTCCTCGGGGCGCTCACCGATCAATGCAACCATAAGGTGCACTTCGGGGTCTTTGGTTGAGATCGAGTTGGCAATCTGTTTGAGGATGGAAGTCTTACCGGCCTTCGGTGGTGACACAATCAATCCGCGCTGTCCACGCCCAATTGGGGTTACCAGATTTATCAGCCGTGTTGCCAATGAATGCCTGTCCGTCTCCAAATCAAAGCGCGTTTCCGGGAATATGGGGGTAAGAGACTCAAAAGTCGGTCTATGCCGTGCTTCCTCCGGATCTATTCCGTTGATGCTTTGTACACGAAGCAGCCCATAATGTCTTTCCGAATCACGCGGTGGACGGACATTCCCAATAATTAAGTCCCCATTTCTCAGATTGTACCTGCGGATCTGCGATTGAGAGACATAAATATCGTAGGGACCTGGTTGGTAATGACCTGAACGCAGGAAGCCAATTCCCTCGCTCATGATCTCTAAAATGCCGCCTCGAATCTCCAATCCGTCAAGCTCGGCTTGCGCTTGCTGGATACGAAGGATTAAATCCTCCTTTTTCATGCGATAAGCATTTTGTACGTTTAACTCTTTGGCTTTAAGGCGCAACGATTCTAAGGGTGTGTTTTCTAATTCAAGTACTTTCATGTTCCGATTCTCAAGGTGGTATGGTTGATGGTTATTATGCTAAATGAGGTTGGACTGTCGAGGCCAATCCGGTTGGATGGCAGACGACAGAGAAACCATTTCATGCGGTGATAAGGTCAATAAGGGGTGATTAGACCAGGGGAATATTAATTAGCAATATGATTATAGCACTCAAATATGCTGTGTGCAAGCCAATTTATACCCACAAATTTATAGGTAGGAAATCAGTTGGCGCACCCCGATTTACTATAACCTAAAACGATATGGGTGCGTGAAAACACAAACAAAACTAGTTAATAATCCACGTTAATCCCCGGGTATCGTAAAAATTATACCCTATAAATCCAAATTCTGCATATAAATTCACACGTTTTCACCAACATTTTTGTAATTTTTCTGTATTACAAATGCATTTCCTATCTATTTTGGCTCAGATAATCAGATTAGGACAGCTCACCATTGTCCAGGTTTATACCCTCTAAAGCATACTATTGGAGAAACTGTATGGCAATATTGCCCGGATGGTTAAACAGTATCAACACTAAATATGTTCATTTAGATCAAGCTTCCGCGGAAGATCATAATGAACAGCAGTGAGATGAATATTAAAGCCAGGCTGCCCAAACAATTCGGAGTTGGCTTATTTTCCGGCATTTTCTCGGATTCTAAGGTTGGGTTTCTCAGTGCTCCTGGCATTTGAGATTCCACGGAAACTTGGGGTGTTTTGGTGGCAGGTAT
>CP070639.1:1746108-1751303 GCA_020354045.1 Anaerolineales bacterium
AGTCCAGCCAGCAGCACTGGTGCCCACGGCCAACCCGGACCCAGCCGGAGCGTCCATCCTATCCCCAACCAGACCCACGGAGCCAGGAATACCAGCCAGTGGAACAGTGCTGAACATGTGAGCAGGAGCGGGCTGTTCCCGTGCCCGGCCAGTATGTTTTTGGCAAATCCATCGCGCACCTGTCTCCATTCGGAATACATGCGTGCTGAGAGCAGCTCAGCCCCCAGTGCCATGACGAGTCGTAAGCCCGCACCCTTGGTCAGTCGGGCAAAACGGACATCATCCAGCACGCTGCCTTGCACAGCGGCATGACCGCCAATTTGCTGGTACGCTTCTCGTCGAAACACCAGGCACTGCCCATTCGCTGCTGAAAATGCTGCCCAGCGGGTGCGTCGTACCAGGATTTCTGGCAGGTAACCCAAGACCGCCAGCATCATCATCGGTACAACTAGGCGCTCTGCCCAGGTAATACTTTGCTGGGTGGGCCAGACAGTTAGCAGGTCGGCCTGGTAGTCTCGCATGCTGGCCACCAGGGCTGCCAGTGTATGCGCTTCCCATTGCACGTCAGCGTCGCTGAACACCAGGATGTCACCCCTGGCCAGCTCTGCCAGCTGCTGGCAGGCCCAGTTTTTACCAGTCCAGCCAGTTGGTAGTGCCAGCCCCGCCTGCACCCTCAACCGGGGGTCACCCTTTCCAGCGTCTGCCGCGATTTGTGCTGTACCGTCGCTGGAGTGGTCGTCCAGTATGATAATCTCAAAGTTCGCATAGTCTTGTGCTAGCAGGCGGCCAATGGTAGCTCCGATCTGCGCTGCTTCATCTCGTGCTGGGATGAGCAGCGAGGTCAGTGGGCCTGCATGGGTATAGCTTTTCCCCAGGCGTGGGAAGGTCAGGCTGTTGAGGGCGGCAATCAGGCTGATCACCAGCAGGGACCCAGCAACAAACGCCCACACCCAGATCATGGCAAGCCTCTCTTATTATTTATTGTCCATCGCCTCATGGCTGTCTTCCCCTGCCCGTCCAAGGATTTTTCTGCTTGCCGTTAGGATGCTTGGGCGCAAGCTGGGTGGTGAGGTCAGTTCACTGCGGTGAGTCCAGCCCAATAAGGCTAGGTTGCCCAACCACACCCACATGAATTCTGGATTTACACCTGTATACGTTTGCCAGATGAACGCGCCATAAGCCAGAAATGCCAGTAAGACTGCCCAGCCGCTGGAGGTCAGCGTGCTGAATGCCACGCCCAGCAATAACCCCAGGATGGTTGGTCCAGCACCCACAGTTAATCCACTCCAGATGCCAAAGGTGGCTGCCACGGCTTTGCCGCCGCGCCAGCCCAACCACGGGCTCCAGATGTGCCCCGCCACAGGGGTGAGTGCCACCAGCACCAGGCCCCAGCCGCTCAATCTGGCAAAAAAGTAGGCCAGTCCCACCGGTATGGCACCCTTGAAAAAATCGAGCACCATAGCCGCCGCTCCCCACCTCCACCCGGCTGCTCGCAGCACATTGGTTGCCCCCGGGTTGCCGTCACCCATCTGGCGTACATCGCCTTTACCCGCCAGCCTGCCCAGCCAGATTGCAAACGGGATCGATCCGCTCAAGAATCCCAGCACGCTCCACAGTACTTGCTCCGCTATCTGGTTCATGCTATCCTGTGGATTGTGTTCCAGCTCAGGCCAACAAAAAACCCCATCCCGGCAAAACCTGCTAGTGCCGGGCCAAGCTGTCCCCAGAACAGCCCTAATCCGATTGCCTGGAATGCCCAGGTCAGCGTATAGACCCAGACTAAAGGCCTAATAGGCAATCGGTTGGGTCGCACCAGCCAGGTAACGAATGCGCTGCTCAGCCACCAGCCGAGGTAATTCACCCACGGTATGCCGAAATAGCCCCCGGCTTGTTCCCAGCTCCATAACCCGAACTTGGTCATCTGCGGGTCCAGGTAAAGGTCCCAGGCAGTGAATGCCAGGCCAGCCATCACCGCCAGGATGGGTGCATACCATTTGCCGAGTTTCTTTTGTGCTGGGTGTAGAATAGCCGCTGAGATCGCCCAGGCGGGTGGCAGCATCATCAGCCAGGCTAACGGGATAATTAGTGGAACGCCCGCCAGCTGCGGTTGCAGCTGCCCAGTATATGTATAGCTTCCGAAGGGAATGCCGCTGGTGGCGCCCAGGATCTCAATCCCCAGGCTGAGAAAAAGGACGATCACGGCAATCTTGGCAATTTGGCTAGCGGGCCAGGTGATCCCTAGCGCCAGCAGGACAGTCGTTAATTGTGCCAGCACACCCAGAGAAGCCAGTAAGGGGAAGCTTTCCTCACCAATCATCCATACACTGATTGGCGCGGCGATCAAGCAGCTCAGCCAGATGATCAAGGCAGCTTTCCAGGCACTATTAGGTTTGAGAAAAGCTCGCGACAAGGTGCTCACGGTTATTTTAAACCTGTGACTCTCCTATTGGGCTTCTAGATGCCTCTGGCTCAGGTGTTTCAGCGTTGCCAGATTGATGTGTAGGGCGGGATTTCCAGTTGCTGAACCAGGTTTTTACTCGTTGCTGGCTTTCCTCCGCCAGCATGAGCTGGACCCCACAGCCGATAATTAGGTTGGTCACGAAGAAGAATAACATTTCCTCTATGGGCAGCACACCGAACTTTATTCCCGTGGTTTGCAGGGGGTTAATTGTCCAGGTTCCGCTCCCTATTGCAAAGGCATCCACTGCCCATAGGTACAAAGTGGGTGGCACGATGGTGAGCGCCAGCTTTCCAGCCCGGGCGTGTAAGATATCCCCGCCAAAAGCCACCTGCACGCCTACTGGCACGGCTGCCCAGATTAAAATCAGGCTCATATACCTGCCAGGTAGCCAGCCTGCCAGCAGGGCTGCTAAGGAAGCCGCACCCATCAAGAGCAGTGTTGCGCTCCCTGCCCAGCGTATCCATGCTGAGGGTGTAAATGCCTTCGCCGGTTGTGCCAGCCTGCGCTGCAGGACCAGGGCCCACAATCCGGTCATCAGGGTTTGCAAGATGAAAAAAGTATATTCCTCGATCGGCACCCATCCAAGCGTTATTCCCGTCACCAGTTGGGGGTCATACCACCACACCCCGCTTGCCACCAGGTAATTATCCCATGGAGTCGTATATACCAGTGCCAGGACGACATGCGCCAGTACAATCTTATAGGCTAGCCAGTCCACTTCTCGCTTGTGGTCGCGTAACCATGCCCACACATCACCCGGTACGTAGCGCGCCAGGATTAATAAAGGTGGCAGGATGAATAATGCTAGGACGCCAAAATATGTCATCAGAAGCTTAAACAAGTTGTGGGTATCATGGTTTATTCCCCCTTCCCCTGTTGTGGACCAGAATTCCTAGGATCACATCCCAAATGAACAATACACCTCCCTGCACTATTATGCCCCAACCCATCCCCTGTCGTCTGGCATCCTGTGGCTGGCGCGAGACCAGCCATTTGCCGCCCAGCACGTAGCATATGTCCAACCCGGCGTTCAGCCACAGCAGCCGCTCAAATTGAGCAGCCTGGCGTTGCTGTTCTTGCTTGTCGATCTCACCTCTCTGCCAGCGCAAGTGATTTCGAGCTGCCGCGCGCTGCCCAAGCAGGGCGATGAATGCATCAATCAAACCCCAGGCCGCAAATTGTGTTCCAAAGCCTGCTCGCCAGGCTTCCCGGTTGGGCAGCCAGACTAAACCAGCGATAAAGGATGCCAGTCCCCAGGCGGATAAAACGGGTAGCGCCTTGAGCTGGAATTTGTATAGGTTGAATGCCGGAGGGATGTCATACGGCTTGTTCAATTCCAACGTACCTGCCAGTAAGCCCGCACTGCCAGGCTGGCTTTCTGCCAGCGAGATGTGCCTGCTCGGTAATCGAACACATCATAGTTGTTTGCACGAATATTGGTGAGAATCGCCTTGTAGATTTCCAGCGCGCTCATGATTGCCCACTGGCCGTTGCCGAGCATCTTGATGTGTGCTCGTGCGTGTTCATAGTACCTCTCAGTCCGTTCAAACTGGTGCTCCAGCAGCGCTTTAAGGCGCGCGTTGACCTTTTTATCTGCCAGATCAGACTCTGGGTAGTCGAACAACTTCATGTCCTCCTGCGGCAGGTAGACGCGGCCGATGCGCCAGTCTTCTCCGATGTCTCGCCAGAAATTGCTGAGCTGCATGGCGATCGAAAGGCTATCTGCGCCAGGCAGCGCCTCTTCAAGGCTGTATCCGGGTGCTGTTCCCAGGATATGTGTCATAGCGCGCCCGACTGGGATCGCGCTGCCCTCCATATAATGTTTTAGGTCGTTGAAGGTGGGAAAGCGGGTGATGTGCAGGTCCTCGCGCATGGCCCGGAAGTAGGCTGCCATGGTCTCGATGGGGATCTTAAATTTAACTGCAGTGTCCAGGTAGGCGCGCATGACCGCATGGGGGCTATCACCATGCTCGAAAGCTTGCCAGTACGTGTGCTCCCAATCATCGATCGCCTGCTCAGCGCTTTTAAAACCCTTGTGCGAAACGTCCACCCTGTCATCACCGACGCGCATCAGGGCGTACAGCGCCTCTACATGTGGGAGTTTGTCAGCTGGCAGGTAGTTGCTGGCACTGGAGTAATTCTTACTGGCCGCGCGCATGATGCGCCGGCACTCGGCATAATCCCTTGCAGATGCCAGGCGGTGGTTGCGGTCCAGTGTTTGCAGGGTGGCGACTTGGCCTAGTTTGTATTGGGCGTCCATTCGTTATTGATCCTCTCTGTGACCAGTTTTGATGAAATGATCACCATGGGCATGCCGATGCCTGGGTAAGTGCCTTGACCGACAAAATACAACCCCTCGATATCCCGGGCTTTGTTGTGCGGTCGAAAGTAGGATGATTGGAAAAAGCTGTGGGACAGAGAACCGAAGGCGGTGCCCAGCGTGGCGTTGATATCCGTCAGCCAGTCGCTGGGGTGATACTGCCGCTCCCAGACGATGTGTGACCGCAGCTGCGGGTCGATGATTTGTTCTAATCGCCTCAGTAGCTTTTCCCGCACCACAGGCGCAGCGCGCTCCCAATCAATATCCGCTTCCAGATTTGGCATGGGTGCCAGCACATAGAGCAGGCTGTGTCCATCTGGTGCCAGGTTGGGATCACTCACCGTGGGGATGCTGAGATGGAAAGATGGGTCTTCTGGTAGAGTTTTGCTCTTGAAGATTGCCTTCAGGTTGGCT
>CP070639.1:1751403-1756551 GCA_020354045.1 Anaerolineales bacterium
AGATATACGCCCTGACCCACAAGATAAATCTCATAGACGATCGTCTCCTTTACCTGCTTCAGTCCTGCCCAGGAGACATTGATGGAGTCCCCCAAGGAGGCTTCTAATGCAGTGACTGCTTCCGCAGGTGACAGACTGGCGGAGCGGTAATCAGGTAATTGAGCAACCTCCAGGATGCTTGGAGCGAACCACCGTCCAGGAAGCATCATCACAACTCCTGAGACGGTCCATATCAGAAAGAACACACCGACAAAAATTGAGATCCATTTATGAATGAGATGCCAGGTTTTACGTTTCATAGTTCTAGAACTTTTTCTCCTAAAGAGGTTGCTTCGCCGACTGCTACCGCGCGCAACCCATCCATACCAGTAGCGATTTCTGAAGGCTTGCCTTGCACAGCCTGGGTAAAGGCTTCGAATTCCCGGATGAAGCTCTGTACCACCACCCAGCGATAAGAGCGCAGTTTTTCCATCACCTGGATATAGGGAAAATACTCGCTCTTGCTCTGTGTCCTGCCACCGGTTGTCTCCGCCCAGGTTACCTGGGTCAGCATCGGGAAGCAAGAAGCGCGAATTGCACCGCGCGTGCCGTATATATCGATTAAGAATTTATAACCGCGCCATTCTGTCCAGCTGGCCTGCAAGGCAGCTATTTTACCCTCTGGGTTGCGCAGCAGAGCAAAGCCGTTGTCCTCGCAGTCCTCGAAGCCCCAGACCGCCTCGCTGGTGAAGCCCTTAACCTGCACCGCCTCACCCAGAAAGTACAGGGTCAAATCAATCAGGTGGATGCCGTTATCGCGCAAGGCACCCCCGCCCATCACGTTCGCATCGTGCAGCCAAGCCTGGTGGTGGTCGGCGGCTGTATAGCCAGCATAGCTGCGGATATGATCCAATTCGCCGATTAAGCCGGAGTCAAATAACTCGCGGGCTTTCAGCACAGAGGGATAAAAACGGTAATTAAAACCCGTTCCCAGGAATTTCCCACTTTTTTCAGCTGCCTTTACCAGCTGCTTGCTCTCTGCTACAGTGCGAGTCAGGGGTTTCTCGCACAGCACATGTTTCCCTGCCTGCAAGGCCGCTTCGCCGATTTCAGCATGGGAGGATGGCGGCGTAGAGACGATGACAGCCTCGATGTCATCCCGCTTCAGCAGCAAGTTGAGATCTGCTTCCATGCTGCAGTTGAACCGTTGTGAAAGAGATTTTCCGCGGACGAGGTCCACATCTGTAACCGCCACGAGTTGGCAGGCTTCCATTTGGGCCAGTGCCTGTGCTCGCAGTTCTCCAATCGCTCCACAACCAATCAAGCCGAATCTCATCGTGCTCCCCGCCATTTCGCCCTCCAAAATTCTCGAATGCATCAATCCTCAACCACGTGGGTCTCAAAGATTTTGCGATACTCTTGCCAACGTTGCTTATTGAAGCCACCGTCTGCATCCAGGCATTTTACCGCGCTATATGCCATGTAGAGCGCATGGTGTGTGTTATCGTGTGCAAATAAACCCTGGCGCCCGAAGGATAATAAGCCCTGCAGCCCTTCCGCCCATTCATCCAGCGGGTTGAAGTAGGCTTCATAACCCTTGCGGTAAACCGGGTAGGCAAAACGCAACCGGCGCACGAAAACTCGCCGTACAGGTGCTCGCACAGGTATCCCAGCCTGTTCGAGGTCCTGGAGCACCACTTGTCCGAGCTGTTCGTCATCCAGGCTCCATTCAGCTGAGTCGGGCGCGCAGGGTAGTTCAGCGCACAGGACGGTTGTGTCTTCTGGGTTCTGCCGGTTACTGTAATTCTTGGGCTCTGACAAACGGGTAATGGAGGTGCCCAGCTCCGGAAAATAATGTGCGTCATATTGGCTGAATTGACTCTGCGCCAGGACCAGGTAGACCAGGATCATCGAGCGGTAGTCGATCTGGCGTGCGGCTTCTACCAACTCTGCTGGTGGCTTGGGTCTCATCAGCTGTGCCAGAGCAGTGATAGGGATTGTAGACCACACTTGGTCGGCTTTCAGCTCGAGCGGCGCAGCACCTGAAGGGCTGCTGGCACTTTGATGTTCAATGATATAGCCACCTTCAGGCTGCTGTTGCACAGCTGTCACACGAGCGCCCAGATGCACCTGCGCCCCATGCTCCAATGCGGAGTGATAATAAGCCTCACAGATCTGACCAAACCCCCTTTTTGGATAATAGAATATTCCGCTGCCTTTTGGTTTCAATCCAGGCACCGCCGAGAGCACTTTGCGCACCATTTTCATCAGTGAGCTGTTCGAAACACGCCGGCGGGCCTGGGTGGGGGAAAGTTCGCTGGGTTCCAACCCCCATAACTTCTTGGCATAGGGGAAATAGAAATCCTGGCAAATCGTCCGGCCCAGGCCTTTTTCCATCACAGAGGCAAAAGTTTCCTCCAGGGGAATACTATTCTTTGGCACAAGCTTGCTCAACCCATCCGCAAGCACACCTGTTGCAAACCTGGGCGGCAGCCTCAATGCCAGGTCGATGGGTTTCAATGGGAAATGAATCCAGCGACTATGCAGCCGGATGCGCCCATGTCGCGGCCGTTCCAGTAGATCAGCTCCCAGGAAAGCTTGGATATCCTGGAATACTTCTGCATCGCAGGCTGGGTGTAAACGATGGCTGCCGTAATCTACGTGCACCCCCTCCAATTCAAAGCTGCCTGCGTTCCCCCCAACCGTAAATTGCTGTTCCAGAACGGTTACCTGGGCTGCGCTGGTGCGGGACAATTTGCTGGCAGCACCTAGGCCGGCTGGGCCTGCACCCAGGATCACAATGTGAGGCTTAGACATCTGGGCTCAAATGATGAAGGGAATATACATCTTCGTACGTTGGCGATATGCTTGATATGTTGGGAATGCCCGGGACAAGATTGCTTCTTCGGCTAGTGTCTGCCTGACCACAATGGCGACCAAGGGCAAAACGATCAGCACCAGCCAGGAATTTAACGCCAACTCAAGTCCTAAAATCAGCAATACATCGCCTGTATAGATCGGGTGACGGATATATGCATAGATACCCCGTTCCACCAGCTGTTGATCAGGGATCACCTGGAAATCCTCCAGATTCGCCCAGTTTTTACCTAGCTGCAGACGCCCAACCACGGCCACCGTCAAACCTACGCAGTAGATGACTAGCCCTGCGATACGGATTCCAAACGGTTGTTCAAAAATGGGGAACAGATCCAGGAATAAGGTCTGGACAATCAAGAAAACCAGCACAAGGCTTTTGAAGGATTTCACGGCTGCTTTGAGGGCTGAAGTCGCTGGTTGTCGCGCCGCCTTTGGCGCATCAGCCTGCCGTTTCAAGGCTTCCCAGACCAATTTATGAAATACCATGCCCAGGATCAGACCCGTGCGCAAAACTATCACCCCAGTAGACAATTACTGTGCTCCTTGTTCAAGCTCTGGGTGCAAACTTTCCTCTGCACTCATCTGGTCATATTCATTCTCGATCTCCAACTTAGCATAAGATCGAACTAACGGTCGATTGTGTTGCGCAATTCGCCGTACCACACCATCCGCAACCATGCCGATCATCAAGAATTGCAGACCCACAAACAATAGTAGGACAGCTGAAGTGGATAAAACTGGCTGTAGCAGCAGAGTCCAGCCGGCACCTGGGTTGCGAGCAAATCCTGCCCATATATCGTAGAGTGTTTTGAGTATACCCAAACCACCAAAGGTAAAGGCCAGCGGCACAAATATCTTCAATGGATTAAACATCATCGTCATGCGCACAATCAACGCGATGAAGTCCATGAAATGCCAGGGGACGATTTTTGATTTGCCCACTCGCGGGTAGTAGTCGATGGGGTGGTAGACAACCCGGTAGTCATCTGCCAGATAAGCCAGTGTCGCCGTGGTTGTAAAGGAAAACCGGTTCGAGAGCACTGGGAAGTATTGTTGTACGCACTCACGCCTGAAAGCGCGCATCCCTGAGTTTAGATCTGGTATGCGTTGTTCTGCGATCCGCTCAGCCACCCAGGTAAGTACAGATTTGGCGGGCTGGCGTATCATCGGGATGTGCACGTTTTTACCAACCCTGGCTCCCAAAACCATGTCTGCATTTTCGAGCTTCTCCACCATAGGGGGGATCTGCTCGGTCGGGTAAGTCCCATCCGCGTCTATAATGACGATCACCTCGTGCTCAGCAGCAAGGATGCCATCCTTGAGTGAGGCGCCGTAGCCACGGTTTTCCGGGTGGCGCAGCAGATGGGCACCGGCATGTTTGGCTTGTTTGGCTGTATCATCGACAGAACCATCGTCGACCACGATGATCTCATAGGTGTAACCATGCGCGCTTAGTACCTGGCGCACTCGCTGTACTTGCTGAGCTACACTGGCCTCCTCATTGTAGGCCGGGATGATCACCGATACAGGGGGTCGGTAGGGTTGTTTTTTGGTCATTGTGAATCGTTTATTTGCTTGAAGCCGTAAGTGGTGGCTCATCCGCCCGGCAAACCACCACATCGCCGCTGCCCACGCTTCCAGGGAACTCTTTAAGAACCTGGAAATCCTGCTCAATACTTTCCACAATCTCCGGATTTACTGATTCCAGCACTGGGAGAAAAGTATACACTAACCAGGTACGGTTAGCCTGTGCGCGCAATTCGTTGAGATCAACAAGCGAGTCCACTGCCTGCCAGCCAGTCTGGTAATATTGTTCGTACACGAAATCTGCCAGGTAGGTCGTAACGACCAGATCTCCGGGCTGCAAATTTTCCTGAATATATTCCAAGGCGCTGCCATAATCTTGCTTTGGACCATAAGCAAAAGGCACAGATAATGCCGAAACCAGTATCATGCTTGCGCACATGGTCACGCCTAACCACCCTAGCTTTGGAGCGGAAATGCCCAGATAACGTTGGGCAAGCCATGCTGCCAGTTCTGCCAGGGTCAAAGCTCCACGCACAACTACCAGGGCACCAAAACCGAACGCGAAGAAGAAAAAACGTGGCCACAGGTGGTGGCCGGCTGCGATTACGATGCTGGCTCCGATCACGGGGGGTAGAACCAGTAAGCCAATCAGCACCGGCCTGGTCTTAGTAAAACTCCACAAGCCCGCCCCGAACAACAGGAGCGCGCCCACGGCTACGAAGCCGCTGGCAAAGCTGACCTGTAGCCCCCTGGCCAGCTCGTATA
>CP070639.1:1756651-1761692 GCA_020354045.1 Anaerolineales bacterium
ACCCAAGCAGTAAAGGTTGAGCTGGTCAACGCGGCTATGACAAAGGACGACCGTTCTCCAGTCACAGTTGCCGATTACGCCTCACAGGCACTGGTTGCTAATCTGTTAAGCCAGGAATTTCCAAACGATCCTTTAGTAGGTGAAGAAGATTCGACCGGGCTGCGCTCACAGCAGGCACACCCCACTCTGGAGCAAGTTACCCGTTTTGTAAGCCATATGGTTCCCCACGCAAGCGATCAATCCGTCTGCCGCTGGATCGACCAGGGAAATGCAAGCCCCGCGGAACGGTTTTGGACACTTGATCCAATTGATGGCACAAAAGGTTTTCTTCGTAATGACCAGTATGCAGTTGCGCTGGCATTGATCGTTAACGGGCAGGTTCAGATTGGGGTTCTGGGTTGCCCCAACCTCACTGAAGCTCGTCATTCTGAGATGGGCGGCGAAGGGTCACTGGTGTTGGCTGTGCGAGGAGAAGGCGCATGGACCACTTCTCTTGCTTCCCCTGCTGAATACAAACAGCTCAAGGTGTCCACATATATCCATCCATCGCAAGCCCGCTTGTTGCGCTCGTTTGAATCGGGGCACACTAACGTCAGCCAGATTGACGAATTTGCCCAGGCTCTGGGAGTGCAGGTTGAGCCTGTGCGTATGGATAGCCAGGCGAAATATGCGCTCCTGGCCTCAGGTCAGGGGGACCTGCTTCTTCGGTTGCTTTCGCCTTCAAAACCGGATTACAGAGAAAAGATCTGGGATCAGGCTGCTGGCTCATTAATAGTTGAAGAAGCCGGCGGGCACATCAGCGATCTACATGGTAAAGCGCTCGATTTCAGTGTTGGGAGGACACTGGCAAACAACCGCGGCATCCTGGCTTCCAATGGGCACCTGCACGAGCCTGCTTTACACACACTGCAGGCTATCGGTGCCTGACCTTATCGGTTTCCCTTACCCCTCTTCGTATGTCTCGCGCTGACCGCTTCGCCTTTCTCATCAGCCTGATAGGCGTTCTCCTGGCTGTGTTCATTACTGACCACATCTTTGAGCGCATGGCTCATCTCGAAGATGAAATCGCGTATGTGTGGCAGGCCCAGGCAATATCCAGAGGCGAGCTAAAGCTTCCCTCGCCTCCAGACCCGCATAGCTTCCTGGTCCCGTTTGTCGTGGATTACCATGGAGAGCGTTTTGGGAAGTACCCCTTAGGCTGGCCCGCCCTGCTGGCTGTGGGAATCTTTCTTGGAGGCCGGCATCTGGTCAATCCATTGTTGTCGGGGCTGGCACTGTGGCTGATATACCGGTTGGGCAAACGTATATTCGGTGAAACGGTGGGGCTGCTAGCAGCAGGGCTAACGCTGACCTCTCCTTTCTTCCTGGTGAATTCAGGCTCTTTGCTCTCTCACCCCTTTGGGCTGGTTTTGAGCACTTCCTTCGTCTTAGCCTGGTTAGCCTCCTGGGAAACTGATCCTAGAAAAATGATCAAACCTACCACGAACAGCTGGTTATCCAGCATTCTGGCTGCCATGGCATTGGGTGTCCTGGGGCTTACTCGCCCTTTGACCGCACTTGCCCTTTGCCTGCCGTTTGCTGTTCATGGTCTTTACCTGTTCTTCCGTGGCAATCGCCAGGTGCGCATCCAGCTGCTGGCATTCTGCGCTATTCTCATTGGGCTGGGATCGCTTCACTTTTTGTGGCAGTATGCAGTGAGCGGTGACCCTTGGTTAAACCCGTATACACTTTGGTGGCCCTATGATAAGGTTGGCTTTGGCCCTGGTTTTGGGCGTGTTGAAGGGGGGCATACCTTGAATCAAGCCTGGGTCAACACCCGCCACAGCCTGTGGGTGGGCTGGCACGACCTGTTCGGTTGGGGAGCATACTCCTGGATATTTCTGCCCTTCGGTTTGATAAGTGTTATCCGCTACCGCCAGGGTAGGGCTTTGCTGCTCGCCAGTGTATATCCAATACTGGTGGTGGTATATCTGGCCTACTGGATAGGTTCATCCCTATTTGGGCCGCGCTATTACTTCGAAGGACTGTATAGCCTGACGCTTGTGAGCGCGGCAGGTATCGCTTATCTGGCTGGATGGCCTACCCACCCTGCTGAAGACTGGCAAGGTAAAGCCGGTTGGTGGCGCGCTCGCCCCCTGCTGATAACGGCTTTGCTGACTGTTTTGCTGGCTGGGAATATGCTTTTCTATACACCCATGCGGCTAGAAAGCATGCGCCGACTGTATGGGGTGGAACGTTCGCGTTTGCAGCCCTTCTTGACCCCCGAAGCCCAATCTCTTACACCTGCTCTGGTAGTCGTCCATCCTGATAAGTGGACAGAATATGGCGCCTTGCTGGAATTACAAGACCCCTTTTTAGACACGCCTTTTATTTTTGTGATCAGCCGGGGAGTGAGAGCAGATAACGCGTTGAAGGGCAAATTCCCAGAGCGCACTATTCTCCACTACTACCCTGACGAGCCATATACCCTGTATAAAACCTCACGACCTTGAATTGTTCCCGGTCTAACCACCCAGTTGCTTTCTAAACAACCGCTATCGTATGCGTTCAGGCTGCGCGCGCAATTGCCGTAAGTGCCAGTATCAGCACTCCCAAGATCAAATTCGTGCGCACCAGGGTAGCTTCCTGCCGGAATAGACGCTGGCTGTCAGTTGCATCTTGCCCCTGAGAAAGCCGCAAAGCGAGCCGCTGCAAATTAGGCAGCAATCCCCAGGTCAGGTAGGCGCTGACACCTGCCATCCCCAGAAAAAGGAGATGCTTGAGCAAAATAGCCATTCCCCAACGATTCGAGATAGCTAAGAATCCCTGGTAGTTTGGGTTGGCACTCATTTGGAACAAGCCCGTACCAACCAGGACAATCAGGCTGAGCCACCCCAACCAATCTAGCTGGCGACGGATCTTGTGTAGTAAACCAGCGTAGGAGGAAATCTCTAAGGTCTGGCGTGCAGCCGGCAACACCAAGATTGCCAGCGTTGAAAGACCCCCAATCCATACGACAGTAGCCAGCATGTGAAGCCAATAGATCAGGCTGAGCGCCCAGCTGGGTGTGGTCATGAACCAGGTGTAGGTGAAGGCTCTGGTGGGGGTTGCGTGGGTGTCTCCTCTGGCAGAGTTGTTTCTGTAGGTGCTGGTTGCGTGGCAACCGGGGTTACCTCACCTGTAGCCGTAGGTGTGGTCGCGGTATCCTGGGGTGGTGGTTCAGGCTGTCCTTCCGCCTCACCACACTTTTGGTTCGCAATATCCAATGCCTCGCGCACCTCGGCTTCATCACCAAAGGTCAAGGCCAATTCGTACTGCTCTACCGCTGCGCACCACTCCTCAGCATCTGCGAGCTGCCCGCCATAGCCAATCAGGGCAAGGCGATAACGCTCTGTTGCCGTCCAGCCAGAACCATCGCGCAGATTGGGTAAGGCTGGTGCTACCTGCGCAAAGTAATAGACCGCCTGGCTCCAATCGAGTTCCCAGAAACTGGCGCCCGTGACGTACAACCGCGCCCAGGTCAAATAACCACTGGCTTCGGCGTCGAGAGGTCCAAATTGCTCTGCAAGCGAGAGATCATACATCCCCCCTTCCAAATCGCCCTCTTTAAGTATCTTATCTGCGCCTCGATTTCGGAAAGACACATAAAGCATATCATCTACCCAAACCGGTTGGTAGTTCGGATCTGCTTTGCGCAGTGCCAGGAGGGTATTAATCGCCGCAGACCATGCATAGTTCGCCAAGTCTACCTGGGCTTGCTGGAATAACTCCTCCACACCGCGCAAGTCTGGAGTGGGTGTGATAGTGGGTGTAGGTTCAACTGTTGGCGTCGCAGTGGCATTCAGGCGCATCAACACCTCAGCCAGTTTATCGGTGACTCCGGGGTAATTAGGATTCAATTGGATGACATATTCAAACCGTTGGCGAGCCAGATCATAATGCTGCGCTTCCATGTCTTGAAGTCCTAATTGATACTGTTCTTCAACCCGCAGGGCTGTCTGTTCCCTTTCGGCGCGCCTGCGGTCGTTGATGCCAGTACTATAACCCAGGAATGCACTGATGCTGGCAATCAAGACCAGCGCCAACAGCCCGTAAAGCGTCCACCTGCGCCAGGACGGACGGCGAGATTTAGTCCCCACACTATCTGGTGTGAACTGGTCTGGAGGCGCGATCTGTGAATCCGTGCTTCCTGCGAAACTCACCCCCGGTGGAGGTATGGTTTCCTCTACGTCTGATGGAGAAGATTGCGAATAAGCCTCTGGAGTACTGGGCTGGTCAGCACTATATGGCGCAGGGTCTTCGTTAGAATTTTTTACAGGCACGGGTCGGGTCGCATCTACACTCACTGACTCGTCAGTCTCAGCCGGGGTAGAAGTCGGTCTGGTCTCATTAGGGTCATGCGCCTCTTGTGCATCAGACTTAACATTCCTGGGCTTGGTATCATCAAGATTCGAATTTTCCATGCGGCCCATTATACCGCAGACAATTGGTTCACCAAATTCACATTTTATTCAGCGAGAATAGCTTCCCAAAGCCAGTATTTAAACTGCTCAAGCTGCTGTTGTGCGGTTCGGGGTCGTGTATAATCCCCTTATGTCAGCATACCGCTTCTACCAGCCGATTGAGATCCGCTATGGTGACCTGGATCCGCAGGGGCACCTAAATAATGCCAAGTACCTCACCTTCATGGAACAGGCGCGCATCAATTACATTAAACACCTGGGTTTGTGGAATGGAAGCTCATTTCTGGAGATTGGCATTATCCTGGCAGAGATCAGCATCCTGTTTCGCGCCCCGGTCCTTTTCGGGCAGCCTGTACATGTGGGCACACGGGTAACACGCCTGGGTAATAAAAGTATTGATATGGAATACCGCATGGAAGACACTCAAACCCGGCAGGAACTGGCAACTGGCACCAGTGTGCTGGTAACTTACAACTATCATGAAAACCAGAGCATTCCCATCCCTGATCACTGGCGGCGTGCGATTAATGATTTTGAAAATATGAGCTCTTGAAGTAAAGTCGCCAAAGGAACGAATCTCGCATGGAGCTGTTGACACC
>CP070639.1:1761792-1766830 GCA_020354045.1 Anaerolineales bacterium
TCGGCGCTGCCCAGATAAATCTCCTCTTGACCGGCGTTGTGGAAGTAGTAAATGCGGCTATGTTCCAGGAAGCGACCCACAATGCTGGTGACCTGGATATTCTCGCTGATGCCGGGCAATCCCGGCCGCAAACAACACATGCCCCGCACCAACAAGTCCACTTTCACACCCGCCTGTGAAGCGCGGTAGAGCTGCTGGATCATGCGCTTATCGACCAGCGAATTCATCTTGAAAATCAGATGCCCATCCCCATCACGCTGGTGGTGCTCAATCTCGCGCTGTATCAGGACTTCCATACGTGCGCGCAAATTAACTGGCGCCACCAATAATTTTTGATACTCCTTCTTGTTAGAGTAGCCGGTCAGGTAGTTGAATAAATCGGACACATCCGCACCGATGGCTTCATCCGCCGTGAACAGGCCCAGGTCCTCATAAATCTGGGCGGTAACCGCATTGTAATTGCCGGTGCCCAGGTGCATATAGCGGCGGATGCCCTCGCCTTCCTTGCGCACGACCAGGAGGATCTTAGAGTGGGTTTTCAAGCCGAGCAAGCCATAAATAACGTGTACGCCAGCGCTTTCCAGTTTTTTGGCCCAGCTTATATTGCTTTCTTCATCAAAGCGCGCTTTGAGCTCCACCAACACCGCTACCTGCTTGCCATTTTCCACGGCCTCCAGCAAGGCCTGCACGATGGGGGGATTACGACCAACCCGGTAGAGGGTCTGCTTGATGGCCAGCACATCCGGATCCCTGGCGGCAGTTTGCAGGAATTCAACCACGGGATTGAAGGATTGGTAAGGGTGGTGAACCAGGATATCTTCGCGCTTAATGGCCGCGAAAATATTGCCATCCTGGTTTTCAGGTTTCAATGTGTAAGGTATAGCCGGGATAAAGGGCACATCCTTCAGATCATGACGGTCAACCTGATATAGCTGCATCAAGCCGCCTAAGCCCAACGGACCGCGCAGCGTGTAGATATCATTACGATCCAGCTCCAGATTCTCCACCAGGATTTTTCGGATGTGGGCAGGCATATCATCGTTGATGGTCACCCGCACCACCGAACCAAAGCGGCGCTGGCGCACGTTCTGCTCGATCGTCTCCAACAGGTCAGCGGCTTCCAATTCCTGGATTTCCATATCGGCATCGCGGGTGACGCGGAACGGGTGGACTTCAAGCACTTCCATGCCCGGGAAGAGTTTATCCAGATTAGCGGAGATGACCTGCTCTAGCCAGACAAAGTAATGGTGGAAAGGCACAGTGCCATCTTTACGAACACCCCCGGAGGAGCGCTTGATGGGCACACAACGCGGCAAGGTATCCGGCACCTTGATGCGGGCAAAATGCTCCTGGCGCCTCTCATCGCGGATCAAGACCGCCAGATTAAGGCTCAGATTCGAAATATGCGGAAAGGGATGACCCGGATCAAAAGCCAGCGGGGTGAGCACCGGATAGATCACTTCATCAAAGTAGCTCTTGACGTTCGCCACCTGTTTTTCATCCAGGCTGGCGTAATCCAGGATGTGAATGCCAGCTTCATCCAGGCGCGGCAGCAGGTCGTCGCGCATGCAATCTCTGGCCTGGGTCATCAACTGCACAGCAGTTTTACGAATGGCGGCAAGCTGCTCAGCAGGGGTCAAGCCATCTGAAGACAGGTCCACCACCCCGGCATCGACCTGCTTTTTCAATCCCGACACGCGCACCATGAAAAATTCATCCAGATTCGAGCCCAGGATGGCGAGAAATTTAACCCGTTCCAGCAGGGGGTTGGTCTCATCCAGCGCTTCTTCCAGCACGCGGCGCTGAAATTCAAGCATGCTCAGCTCGCGGTTGATGTATAGCTTGGGGTCGCCAAGATCATCAATACTTTCCTGTACAACTTGTTTCTTTTCCACTGTTTTATTCATGGTGCATAACTACCAGACCAGACAGAGATTGCATTGGTTGGCCACCGAGCCTTTTGCCAATTTGTAGATCTATGTACAAGGATGCTTTCAGCAATCCGTCGAGGCATATATTGTAAGCTTAAATCCTGCTTACCGCAAATACCAGGCGTATTTCTCTGTACGATCGGGGTTCTATGATACAAAAAGACCGGTGCTGACCGGTCTTTTATACAGTGTACGCTTCACATTCTACTGGCCGCTGGCCTGGATGACAGCCCCCGTGCCGGCGGCCAGGACGGCTTTCAATTGAGCCTGGCGAGCCAGGTCGGTGGCGCTGGCCAGGATGCGCAGGGCTTCCTCCGGGTTGTGGAAGCCCATGCTGTTCTCCGCCGCGATAAAATCCCAGCGCAACTGGGCTTCCCGGTGCAGATCGCGGGCCTCGGCGAGCAAATCGGCCTCCACGGAAGCGAGCTCAGCCGCGGCCTGGATGGACTGGATAGCCGCCACAATGGCCTCCTCGCTGGCATCCATGGTCTCGCGCACCTGAGCCTGGATGGTGGCAACCCGCCCGGTGACATAGCCCACCTCCGCATGGCAGGCTCCACAGGCGACTTCGGCATTTAGCAGCGGGCTTTGGACGTTGTGGGTGGAGAACTTGGCTGCCCCATCACGGGTATAGGGCATGTGGCAATCGGCACAGGCGACGCCCGCCTTGTAATGGGTGCTATCAGCCGTAAAAAATTCGTATTCAGGGTGCTGCATCTTGATCATGGGTGCCCCGGACTGCGGGTGTTCCCAATCCTTGAAACCGAGCTCGGCGTAATAGGCCGAGATGTTCTCGATGCGCGTGCCGTCCTCCCAGGGGAAGACCAGGTACTTGCCCTCACCGGCGAAATAATACTCCACGTGGCAGTTAGCGCACACCACGGTGCGCATCTCCTGGCGGGTGAAGGTGCGCCAATCCTTGCCCTGGGCAAGCAAGGCTTCCTCAAGCGCCGGGTTGGTCACGATGAGCTGCATGGTCTCGGGATCATGGCAGTTGGCGCAGCCAATCGGGTTGCTGATGTGCGCGCCTAATTCCATGAAGAGAGCCTTGTCAAATTGTGCCATGCCCATTTCGCTCCACAAGCCCGGGTTATTGGAGCTCTTGCAGGAATAACACGTGCCAGGGGTGGTTTCGTTCACCCGCATGGTTTCACGCACATCCGTCAGGCTTTGGGCGTGACCGCGCTCTTCGTTATAGTCCTTGCTGAAGCCATAGCCGGCGAACAGGGTCACCAGGCGCGGGTCGTCTTCCAATTTTGAGAAGGCCTCCGAACCCCCATACGCGGTGCGGGCTTGATTGCTCCCGGTCAGTTGGTAGGTGGTGAACTGGTTGGGGAAATTCTCACCCCAGATGGATGAATCCGCTTCATACCGGTCAATTTCGGTAATGGGTGCCACGCCACGCGTAGGAGCAGGCTGGTTGCGGATATACAGCAGCGTTCCGACCAGGGCGGCTGCCAGGATAAAGATGATGCCCGACAAGATCACTGTTGTGCCAGTGCGTTTCATAATTAATTCTCCTCCGAGTGCTGGTAAGGCAGCAGTGAGAGACCACGCTCACCATGCGCGCTGCTGCGGTGGCAGTCAAAACAGTAGCGCTCAAATGCCATGCTGCTCTCCAGCAGGCTGGCTACCGTTTCCGCATGGCAGCGGACACAGTTCTCCTGGACTACTGCGCGGGAGGTCTCTTTAGCGCGGATAGCCTTGGGTATGTCACCAAATACAAAGGCAGTGACGTGATGGTAGCCAGACAGGGCTTTCACGTAGTACTTGGGGATCAGCGCGTGGGGTGTGTGGCACTCGCCGCAGTTCGCCCATAACTTGTGATCGCCATGGTACCAGCCCTCGTACGCGGCATCCATCACGTGGCAGTTGTTGCAGGTGGTCGGATTGTTCCCCAGGTAAGCAGTAAAATCAGTTACATATAACCCGACTCCGATCACAACCAGCAGAGAAGCCAGTCCCAGGATGATTGGTAATTTCATACTTGCATCCTCTGGTAATTCGCCTTTGTATCGGCCAGTAACGAACACGGCATGTGATTAATTGCACAAATAATATAACATAAAGTTAACTGAATTTCAACGCTCTTGAGGTTATATTGTCAGGTGCAGGAGTTGGACAAATAAGGGTTTAAATCGTAAAATACAAAGCAGATAGCCCCCCGATATAAACATGATGAATCCTGAAGAGACGTTAAAGCGTATCAAGCGGTTCGATCTCGCCACACTGGCAGAAATCCACGACCAGTATTACCCCCAGATATACCGGTATGTGTGCTACCGCCTGGGAGAGAACCAGGTGTGTGAAGATATATCTTCAGAAGTATTCTTGCGCTTGCTGGATGCATTACACCGCAAGCGTGGCCCGCGACAAAACCTGAGGGGCTGGCTGTTTGGCACCGCCTCCAACCTGGTGAATGACCATTTGCGCGGCCTGTATCGCCGCCAGGTGGAATCACTGGATCAGGGCTATGAGCAAAGCAACGGGGAGCTGTTGGAAAAGAACTACGAACAAGATTGGGTGCAAGAGCAGGTGCGCCGGGCTATCCAGCAATTGACCAGCGAGCAACAACACGTGCTGGCTTTGCGCTATTCTGAAGAACGCTCGCTGGAAGAGACAGCTGAAATCATGGGCAAATCTTTAACGGCAGTGAAAGGGTTGCAATTTCGCGCCATTGGTGCGCTGCGCCGTATCCTAGGGGATCAATTCCAGGCGTAAAAATGATGATCCTACGGGTATTTACAGGCTGCCAACGTACCTGCGCCCCTTCCAGGTGACACCCTTTCCTGAGAGCACATTGAACGCCGAAGCCAGCATCATGGCAGTAAAGAGCAGGGAGCCAAGCGGCAGGGAGAAGGCATACAGGGGAGAGATCTGGAAGGCACGGCAGGCCTGCAGGCGAACTGCCAGCAAGTGCAGCCATACGATCAGGGCTTCCAGGCTCACCAGGGCCGAGACAGGATCAGCGCTGGTCACAAACCAGACCAGCCCAGCGCCCAACCAAAAGGGCAGCAGCAAGGCACCCAGCAATCCCACGACGGCACCGAGCAACAGCAACCACAATCGGTCGCGCAAGCCCAAATAAATGTTCTTGGTCCACCCCT
>CP070639.1:1766930-1771868 GCA_020354045.1 Anaerolineales bacterium
GGCCGTCCCGGTCCGCTCGATCGGCGACCACCGGACTATCCTGCTCAGATTGACCGGACAGCACCCCTTCTAAAACTTCCTCAGGTGCCGGCATTTCACCCCCGGCTGCCAAGAGCAGATTCTCAATGAATGCCCCCCGCTCGCTCTCGCTGCGGCACAGGGTGAAGAGCTCCTCGAACTGGTCCACCACCAGCAGCAGGCGCGGGGCGTTGCGGATGTGGGTCATACGCCGGGCATACAGGTGCAGGCTGCGCGGGTCGCTCGCCAGGTCATCGATCAGCGCGGCGGTGGTCGACACCGGCCCGCCTTCCCTGGTCAGGCTGGTTGCCAGCGCCTCCAGCGGGTGGGCGGTGGGAGTGATGACGTGCACCAGCCAGCGGTGGCTCCAGCGCGGCGGGTAGCTGCCATCCACCAGCACCTCGCCCCGGCGGAGCGCCGGCACCAGCCCGGCGCGCACCAAAGAGGACTTGCCGCTGCCCGAGGCTCCCACCACCGCCAGGAAGCGCCTCCCGTCCGGCTCCCCAAGACGCCCCACCAACCGGGCGGTCAGCAGCTCGCGCCCGAAGTACAGGTCGGCGTCGTGCTCGTCGAAATACTGCATGCCCATGAACGGCGGCATGCCAGGCGCTGGAGGCAGCTCCTCCAGGCGCGAAACGGCGCCCGCGTGTGCCTCCAGCGTACCATCGCGGATGCTCTCGTAGAGGGCGATGGTTTCCAGGGATGGCTCGACGCCCAGCTCGTCTGCCAGGCTGCGGCGGCAGGCTTCGTACTGCGCCAGGGCGGCGCTGCGCTGCCCATCGAGCGCCAGCAGGCGCATCAGCTGGCGCTGCGCCCCCTCCTGCCAGGGCTCGAGCTCGACCCCCCGCCGGGCATGTGCCAGAGCCTGGGTGATGTCGCCATCCTGCTCGTACGCTCCCGCCAGGTCGCGCAACACTTTCAGGTGCAAGCGATGGAGCTGCTCGCGCTTGAGGCGCAGCCAGTCCTCGAACGGGGCGGCGTCGGGGACGGAGAAACCGTCCAAGAACTCTCCCCGGTACAGCGCCAAAGCATCGCACAGCCGCTCGATTCTGTCCTCCGCGGGCTGGGATGCTCCATTGGCTAGTTCGGTGAACTCTGCCACATCCAGGTGGTGATCGCTGGCGGAGTTGATCTGCAAGCTGTCGCGGCTGATCAGCAGGAAGGGCGGGTCGGCATTGTGATCTCCGATCGCCTTGCGTAAGTCTGCAAGCGCATAGCGCAGGTTGCTGCGCGCGGCGCTGTCGGGCCAATCCGGCCACAACAGCGCCGCCAGCATCTCTCTGGAGTGGGGACGTGCTGCTTCGACTGCCAGGTAGGCCAGCAGGGCGCGCACTTTGTTGGATTCGAACTTGTCGGCAGGGGCGTCATCGAGCTTAGTGTTGAATAACCCCAGGAGGTTTAGCTCGAGCTTTGACATATTGCCTTCCTTTCGGGTCAAATTTGTCTGGATTATTTATATCAGATATCAAGACGCAAAGCAAGCAGAATCTCCCCACGTTCTCCCCACGCTTTTCGCTAAACCCCAACACCGCCCCCACGTCCGCCACTACTTGCCCTCCACCCCGGATTGCTACGCTGGAAGTGAAAGAAGCGCTCCGGTTTTCACCCCTGGTGGAGGGACGAAATGGCGAAAAAAAGCTCACTCAAAATAGCGGTTCTGGTAATCGGTTTGATCAGCCTGGCGGGATGCCAGATGCTCTCGAATAACCCAACCGCAGCAATTGCGGCGGTCGATGCTAACCCTGTGGATGCCCGCCTGGGACAGAAGCAGCTGCCCGCCATTCAGGATGAGATGATTTTAGCCGGTTGGAATAACCTCCACAGCATGCAGGAGCCAATCCAGGTTGGTGATGGTGTCCTGCTGAGTGGGCAGACCCTGGCGCAATTCCTGGTCGAGAGCCAGATACCAGTGGTTTGGGACAGCGAAGGTTTGTGCGGTGGCAGCTCGTGCAGCCGGCAGTTCTGCACGCTGGATGGCGATTGTTCTTTCGAAGATGGACAGCCGGGCACAGACCCGATCTACCTGAACGATGCCATACGGGTACAGAGCAGCGGCGCGATGGAGCGCCTGGCGCGGGAGCTGGGGCACGAGGCCTTCCACCGCATGCAGTTCTTCGGCGCCGGGAAGATCACACAGATCGAGGAGTACTGGGCGTTCTATCTGGATACGCAGCTGGTGAAAGCAGACTACCCGGGTTTCGACGGTGTCGACCCTCAGGACCCAGAACGCCTGGCGGGGTGGTTCACGAAGCACAATATGATGAGTTACCTGCGGCTCGATCCCTACCCGGGCGTAAAGAATCTGGTTGCCCAGGTGGAGCAGGGTGTAGTTGCTGCAGAGAGTATCCCAATCAAGTGATGAGTCCCCTAGCATCACCTGTGTAGGCTCGATCGAAATAAATAGCCACATACTCTCACTACCTGGCATATACAAAAATGCCGTCGTTCTTTGACGGCATTTTGCTGATTTTTGTCGGGGCGGGCGGATTTGAACCGCCGACCTCACGGACCCGAACCGTGCGCTCTAGCCGGGCTGAGCCACGCCCCGAATGACCAGTTCTTGGGGATTATAACCCACCCACTAGCCATTGGCAAGATGGGCCTTAATGTCCAATACTGCAGAATGTCTGGATGCGAACACACCATTCTATTTTCCCTTAGAGTTATAATCAAAATGATTGAGCAAGCCTTTGCCAGTATAATGGGCCTTGATTCAATCAAAATATCTAAGGAGAAATTTATGAATAATACAAATAAGGTGCGAGTAGCAATCATCGGTGTTGGTAATTGCGCTTCATCGTTAGTGCAGGGTGTTCAATTTTATAAAGATGCAGATGATAAAGCTCAAATACCCGGTTTGATGCATGCAAACTTGGGTGGCTACCATGTGCGTGATATCGAATTTACAGCCGCATTTGATGTGGTGGAAAGTAAAGTCGGCAAAGATCTTTCAGAAGGTATTTTTGCTGCACCAAACAACACCTACAAGTTTGCTGATGTGCCTCATTTGAACGTGGAGATCTCGAGAGGCATGACGCATGATGGCATCGGCAGATATATGAGCCAGATCGTAAAGAAAGCACCTGGACCAACTGCAGATATTGTCGGTATTCTTAAAGAAACCAAAACAGATGTTGTCGTGAATTATCTGCCTGTCGGCTCTGAAATGGCTACCAAGTGGTACGTAGAACAGGTGCTTGATGCTGGTTGTGGATTCGTCAATGGTATTCCGGTGTTCATCGCCAGTCAGGATTACTGGACGAAACGTTTCAAAGAGCGTGGGCTGCCCATTATTGGGGATGATATTAAAAGCCAAGTGGGGGCAACAATCTTACATCGTGTGCTCACCAACCTGTTCGTGGACCGTGGGGTGAAATTAGATCGTACCTATCAATTGAACTTTGGTGGGAATACGGATTTCCTGAACATGCTCGAACGTGAGCGACTTGAATCGAAGAAGATCTCGAAGACCAATGCAGTTACAAGCATGCTGCCATACGAATTACCTGTTGAGGATGTCCATGTCGGGCCCAGTGACCATGTACCCTGGTTATCTGATCGCAAGTGGTGCTATATCCGCATGGAAGGAACCACTTTTGGTGATGTGCCCCTGAACCTGGAAACCAAATTAGAGGTGTGGGATTCGCCAAACTCGGCGGGTGTAATCATTGATGCTGTGCGTTGTACAAAAATTGCCATGGACCGAGGTTTAAGCGGTCCAATAATTGGTCCATCCGCATATTTTATGAAAACCCCACCCAAACAATTCACCGATAATGTGGCTCGTGAGATGACAGAAGCCTTTATCAAGGGAGATGGATGATCTAGATCTGGTGATTGAGTAGAGTACGTTAGTGTACAAAACTTGGAACTTATGTCAGATAAGCACAGGCTTGCCTGAAGATTCAGATCCCTTATAGTTGTACTTATAACGGATATCAAAGACCAGGCTTCAAGACCCCACATGGTATAATTCGATTGCCGGCATTTGTCGGCATATATTAAATGTGAAATGATTTTTTTACCTCACTTGGAGATTTACTTATGTCAGGACATTCGCATTGGGCTACGATCCGACGCAAAAAGGGTGCTGCGGATGCCAAGCGCGGTCAACTATTTACCAGGTTGGCTCGCGAAATTGTGATTGCGGCTAGAGAAGGAGGGGGTGATCCGGGAACCAATATTCGCCTACAATATGCTATTGATAAAGCCCGGGCTAATAACATGCCTAAAGATAACATTGAACGAGCTATCAAGCGTGGTACCGGGGACACGAAGGAAGGGAATGATTACGAAGAGATCACCTATGAGGGCTATGCTCCTCATGGAATAGCTCTGATGATCGCGTGTGTGACAGACAACCGCAACCGGACGATTGCAGAAATCCGCCATATTCTCAACAGGTATGGAGGTACTATGGCAGATGTGGGGTCGGTTGCCTGGCAATTCCACCGAGCAGCGTATTTCTCTTTACCAGCCACTAACAATGATCCCGATGCAATTTTTGAGTTGGCTGTTGAAGCGGGAGCCGATGATGTCGAATTTGATGAACATTCTATAGCTGTTATAGGACCTGTGGAAGCATTCAAAGAGATTAGCGACCATTTTCAGAATGCCCGTATTGAACCGGAGGAGGCAGAGTTACGCCTGATTCCCAATAATGAAGTGGAATTAGATCCAGAGGAGACACTGCAGGTTCTTCGAGTTGTTGAAGCCCTCGAAGACCTGGACGATGTTCAGGATGTTTATTCAACCTTAAGCATCTCAGACGCGGCTATGGCGGCATTGGAAACCGCCTGACATTTTTTGTAAGCACGCGATGCTGGTGTTGGGAATCGACCCCGGAACTGCTACGACTGGGTACGGACTGGTACGTGAGCGAGAAGACGGCAGTCTATTGATGGTGGAATATGGAGTGAT
>CP070639.1:1771968-1776893 GCA_020354045.1 Anaerolineales bacterium
CCCACCTCAGTTTGTGATACGCGGTGGGTAGCTGCTGCACCCGTCTCATCACCAATAAACGCCATGCCCGGCCAGCCAGTTACCCGGCACAGATTAGCAAAGGCAGTGCCATCTAGCAATTCAGTATCACCGACAAAAACCAGGCGCAGCAGGGGCTGATTCGGGTGATCCAGCCGGTGGGCTTCGTTCAGCAAGCGCGCTACCACGCGGGCGTAATCCAGTTCATGCTTGCGCGGCGTCCTGCCCGGTGGGAGACCCAGGCTGGCGGCCACCTGCGCCAGCCCTGGCAGTCTTGCATCTTGCGGTACCAGATTTCGGTACACCAACCGATCCCCAAAGATATCAGCGGCAGCCGCCCAGCCATAAACCTTTAACCCGGATCCCATCGCTAAGCCTCCCCAACCCAGGGTAAAAAGCCCATGCTAACCAACAGCTCAGCGTTATAGATCGAGCCTCCCGCCGCGCCACGCACAGTATTGTGCGATAAGATCACCAGTTTGACGTGCAGCAGCGGGTCCTGCCTGATGCGTCCCACCACGGTGGTCATGCCACTGCCAGTCCAGCGATCAAGCCGCGGTTGGGGTCGATCGGGCTCATCTCGCACCACGATCACCGGCTGCGGGGTTGAAGGTAGCTCGCGGCTGGTCTCGGGAGCCTGGTACGCCAGCAGCGCTTGCTGCACTGCCTCTGGCGAAACCGGGTGCTGAAATTCCAGGCTGGCACACACAACATGCCCATCGCTGACCGCAACCCGGTTGGAATGTGCGGAGATTACCAGGTCGGCCAGGTTGATCTGCCCACCATCCAGATGCCCTAGCATTTTACGCGGTTCCCATTCCAGTTTGGACTCTTCCCCATCGATATACGGGATCACATTGTCGAGGATATCCAGGGAAGACACACCCGGGTAGCCTGCGCCTGAAATCGCCTGCAGCGAGACCGCGAGAGCCCGGCGCACGCCAAAGGTCGCCTGCAGTGCCTGCAGCACCACAGCAAAACCGGTGCTGGTGCAATTGGGATTGGTGACGATCGCTCCGCTCCAGCCGCGCCGCTGTTGCTGGCCCTTAAGCAGAGCAATGTGGCCTGGGTTGACCTCTGGCAGCAAAATGGGCACGTCGGGCTCGGTCCTGAAAGCGGAAGCATTGGAACACACGAATGCACCCGCCTGGGCAAAACGCGGCTCAAGTTGTAGGGCACGCTGAGAAGGTAGGGCTGAAAACACCAGTGGACAGTCTACCTGCTGGGGGTCACTCTCCAGCACAGGCAGGTGCTGCACCGCCTCGGGCATGGGTTCCGCCAGCACCCAATGGCAGGCCTGCCCATAGCGCTTCCCGACGGTGCGCTCCGATCCGGTGACTGCGACCAGCTCAAACCAGGGATGCGCATCCAGCAGCTGCACAAAGCGTTGGCCTACGCTGCCGGTTGCACCTAAAACGGCCACTGGGATCCTTTTTCGCATCTCAACCTCCAGCTAATGTCAATGTATGTATGGCTCGTAGCCCTCGGTCTGCGTCCGACTCAAGCACCACTAAACTGATCGAGACTTCTGATGAACCCTGGGCGATGGCAATCACATTTACGCCATTATCGCCCAGCAGTGTGAAAATTTTGCCTGCCACTCCGGGAGTGTGGATCATACCCAGGCCTACTACAGTGAGTATGACTACCTCGGCAGAGATCCAGATGCGGTCGATATCGCGCTGCTCGAGCTCCACAGCGAAGGTTTGCTCCAAGGCTATGAGCACCCTGTGTGAAGCGCTATCTGGTACAGCAAAACAAATGGACTGCTCCGACGAAGCTTGTGTGATGAGTGGCACGCTTGTACCCGTAGAGGCAACCGCGCCAAATGCTCGCGCCGCTACACCTGGAACACCGAGCATACCGCGCCCTTCGATGGTGACCAGTCGTTGATTACGCACCGCGGTGACCGCCCGCACGATCTGCCTCCCCGATAGCTCCCGCTTTTCTACCAGGCGCGTGCCCGGGTGCGCGGGGTTAAAAGTGTTGCAGATACGCAGCCCCACACCTGTCTCGATCACCGGGCGGATGGTCTTGGGGTGAAGCACCTTGGCGCCGTAATAAGCCAGCTCTGCGATCTCACGGTAGGTCAGCTCAGAGATGGTGCGGGCCTCGGGCACCGCACGTGGGTCGGCTGTCAATACACCGTCTACATCCGTCCAAATCCACACGTCGTCCGCTTGTAGCACTGCCCCTAAGATGCCAGCCGAATAGTCGCTGCCACCCCGTCCCAGGGTGGTGACCACGCCCTCTGGTGTGGCTGCCATGAATCCAGTTACAACCGGGATGGCTCCCTGGTCAAATAGCGGTTGCAGGACCCGGGTTGACTGTTGCGCGGTGGCTAAGAAATCGGGGTGCGCGTCTTGAAAGTGATCATCGGTCACGATCAAGCTTGATGCGTCAACAGCTTGGGCAGCCAGACCATGTTCCTGCAAAACCGCCGCCATCAAGCGCACACTCATGCGCTCTCCCAGGGATGCCAGGGCGTCCAGGGCGCGTGGTGAAGCTTCACCCAAGACACCCACCGCCCGGCACAGATTGAGAAAATCCGACACGAAACCATCGATCTCAGATTTAACCACAGCGCGTCGCTGCGAGTCAGCGACTAGTTCATCGGCAATCGCGTAGTGGACCTGGCGCAAGCGGGTCTCAGTACTGGCACAATCCTGGACCTCACCCCGCACAGCACCCTGGGCACTCTCGAGCAGCAAGTTGGTCACACCCGCCAGAGCGGATACAATCACAACCAGTTGAGGCCATTGCGGGCGCGCCTCTTCGACAATGAGAGCGACCTGGTGCATAGCTTGCGCAGTGCCTACAGAAGTGCCGCCAAATTTCATCACCAGGGTAGGCGCTCTCTTATGCAGAGCATATCTGTCTTTGAATTGGTTCAATGCGCTCAAGTTCGCCATGGGCACCTCCAAGAACAGGATAAAAAATGCCCTGCTTTTCAGGCAGGGCATTGGATTACCAAAAGGTATCTATGGTCTGGCTTCGTCTCAGCCGCGCCAACGCCCCACCATGCAAACGGTAGTAGTGGTAGTGTTCTGGGTGGTGAGGCAGCAAGCTAGAAACATATTGGGCGCAACTATATCAGCCAGCGCCTGATACGTCAAGGGCTTACCAAACAGCAGCATGGAAAGGGACAAGCGAGGTGAGACAGCACAACTAAGTATTTGTTATCGATCCCAGAACCTCTTCTAGAGCAGCAAGGCTGGCGTGGACGCGTAATGGAGCTCGCATGGTTTGGGAGATGATATCTGGATCTTTCAAGCCATGTCCGGTGCAAATTGCGACCACCCGCTGATCGCGCCCATACAGCCTCTTACGCTGTATCTCTGCCGCCAAACCCGCCAGCCCGGTGGCGGAAGCTGGCTCCACCCACACTCCCTCTGCTGCCAAACGGCGTTGCATGGAGAGGATTGCACTGTCGCTGACCGCGATGATCCTTCCGCCTGATTCTTCCGCCGCCTGGAGCGCCTGCTCGCCACGCGCTGGGCGACCGATGCGGATAGCAGTGGCCACTGTTTCTGGTTTTTCCACGGGCCTACCCAGCACCAAGGGCGCCGCGCCTTCGGCTTGCACGCCCAACACTTTCGGCAGTCCGGTCTGCTTGAGGGCGTCATATTGGCGGAAACCCATCCAGTAAGCGGTGATATTACCGGCATTGCCTACCGGTAGACACAACCAATCTGGGGCTGCTTGCAGGGTGTCGCATATCTCAAAGGCAGCTGTTTTCTGTCCTTCCAAGCGGTAGGGGTTGAGCGAATTGACCAGGGCAATCGGCGTGCGGTTGGAAATCTCAATCACCAACGCCAGGGCATCGTCAAACGAGCCCTGCACCTGGATCACCTGCGCACCGTAGGCGACTGCGCCCGCCAGCTTACCCGCCGCAACCTTACCCTCTGGGATTAAGACCACTGCCCGCAATCCAGCCCGGGCGGCATAAGCAGCCGCGGAGGCGGCTGTATTCCCGGTGGAGGCGCAAATCACCGTCTCAACACCACGCCCAGCAGCTTCACTGATGGCAGCGGTCATACCCCGGTCTTTAAAGGAACCAGTTGGGTTCAAACCCTCGAACTTGACGTACAACTCAAACCCACCTCCCAGTTCCTGAGCCAGGCGCGGCAATGGGATCAGCGGTGTATTGCCTTCTAATAGCGACACCTGACCTGTGTGTGCGGGGAGATTGAGCAGCGCTCCATAGCGATCTAGCAAACCTTCATAGACCATGGTCACCACCAGCGATGATCAAGAATGTCCTAACGGATGTCCTATTTTACCCGAGCCGGGATTAGTGGGTGAAGTTCTGGCAGGTACAGGTCATTGTATACAACTTGTCCAAGCGCGCTAGATGGTATAGAATTTGCTAAGGAGCAGGTTTACCGATATGAGCCCAATCCGGTTGTCAAAATTTGAAACCGCAATCCGCGTGGTGCTTGAGTTCAATGAGGCTTTCAACCGCCACGATGTTGCCGGCATGATGAAGCTGATGAGCGATGATTGTGTCTTCGATAATACCCATCCAGCACCGGATGGCACCCTGTATACAGGCAGGCAGGCGATATCTCGGTATTGGGAGGAGTTCTTCTACGGGTCACCACAAGCCCACATAACCATCGAAGAAATATTTGGCCTGGGTGAACACTGCATCATGCGCTGGAAATATTCGTGGGTGAATGCAGCAGGGGAAGAAGGATATGTCCGCGGCGTCGATATTTTCCAGGTGAGGGGCGGTTTAATCCGCGAGAAACTATCCTATGTCAAGGGATAGAACGGGTTTCATTCACCTCGGGCAGTAATCATGGGCTGTACTTTCAAGCAGGGAGTATGCCGAATTGACCGTTGTCCCGTAAAAGGATTAGGAAAAAATCCATGTTACTATTCCGGGTTTTTAGTGTTATAAA
>CP070639.1:1776993-1781909 GCA_020354045.1 Anaerolineales bacterium
GGCTGGAGCGCTCCAGCCAGCTTTTTTATGTTGACACGTTAGCCAGATTCAGGTTTCCCTGGTAGGTCTAGATTTCTCGTCCCCAGCGCTTACGCAACCAGGTTGCCATGCTAACAAAAAAGAACTTCAGCTCCTGGAATAAGCCGCGCTGGCGGATGCTCTGACGTTTATAGTGCACAATATGCACCTCGCGCAGCAACCAGATTTCCCAACCCGCTTCGCGAATGCGGGTGCACATATCTGGCTCTTCGGCATACATAAACAGATCATCATCGAAGAAACCTGTCTTTTCCAGCACTTCTCGGCGAGCTAACCAGCAAGCGGCATTCAGGATCGGTACACGTCGTGGTCGCCGGAATATAATGCGATAGCGCCCTCGGATCAATGTAGCGAGCTGTTCCACCACATACTCGCCCATCTCGCGCGGGTGCCAGCGCACCCAGTTCAACAGTAAACGACCTTTCCCATCCAGCTGTTCAGGACCCACCAATCCAGCCTTTTGGCGCTTCTCTAAGAATTGCACCATTTTGGTGATGGTATCCTCTGGAACGACAGTATCCGGATTGAGTAGTAAGATGTACCCACCTCTGGACAGCTTTAGCGCCTGGTTGTTGGCTGCTCCAAATCCCAGATTTTCACTGTTAGCAATCAATTTGACCTGGGGAAATTCACTTGCGACCATGTCTGCACTGCCATCTCTGGAGGCGTTATCCACAACGAAGATCTCAACCTGATATCCCTGGACTGCCCTCAAGAGCGAATCCAGGCAATTCTTGAGTAAAGCACGCACATTCCAGGAGACAATGATCACGGACAGGTCAACTTCAGGTATCATAAAAACTCCTTCTTATTTGGATCGCTCTGTATCCTGGGAATACAACATACCAATATGTACGAAACTCACATATACCAAAATGCCGGTTGCTATCAGGATTTCCAGGAGCTGAACAGATCCAATGGGCGAAGAAAGATCATTTCCTTAATACTCTACCCTAAATCCTGGGTAAAAGCAACCACTTCCTGTTAAATCTTGCTGCAGAATTATAGCGAGGCGTCTGCTGGCTCGCTCTGCACTGGAGGGACAAAGCGACGCAAGCCCAGGCGGGTGAGAAAGACTGCCCCGAAGCCAGGCAGCATCACCAGGACGCCAGCGATCCCGCCAACCGTAGGGATTTGTGTAACTGGGTTGACCACCAGCATGAACAGAAATGTCCCGATAGCTGCTGCGAGTTTATGATTCACCCTCCCCTTAACTTTATGGGAAAGCCACTGACCCAGTGTGCTAGCGAGCGCGATCCAGCCATAAACAACCGCCAGCCCGAAAAACGCCAAACCGATTAGCGAGACCGGGATTAACAGGATAGTGAAAGCCATCAGCACCAGTAATGAAATCCCCACAATGCCTACCAGCGCACCCATCGAGACAGACACCAGCGGGTATCTGACAGCCGCCTCGGACACCCGCTCCAGCCAGTGAGGTCTGGTATGCCTAAGCCAGTAAGCCAGGACCGCCAGCACAGCCGAGTTGAGCAGCCAGCGCAAGATCAGCCCAAATGTTGTTTGCTCTGGCGCGGCGGGCAGCTCCGGTATCTGCAGCCCCGTGCCGGTGTTGACCCGTCCCCGCAGGTGCGCACCGGCTGGCAAGTCAACCTCACCGCCGCCCAGGTTTAGATCCCCGCCCACCTCAGCCTGCGGGTCGATCACCACTTGGCCTCCCAGGATAGACACATCCCCACCAACCCAACCTTGTAGAGTCAGGCGACCAGCTAACATATAAATGGAGCCACTTAATTCAGATTCCGGCTCCAGGGTCATCTCCCCGCCTAGGATTATCAGGGTGCCATTGATCAGCTCCCCTGCGGCCTGGGTGTGGTTGCCTTTGGTCACCAGCGCCACCTGAGTAAAACCATCCGCGCTACAGCTGGTCAAAAGCAAGGCAATCAAAACGAACAAACATCCAGCTCGCCTGCAAAGCATTCAGTCGACTCCTCTGCCAACCATTTTCTGCGCAGCTGGCTTGGCCTCCGGAAATAACGACAAAACCAGCAAGCCGACGAAGAACAGCATCGCCAGGGCATCAACAATATTTAAGTGACGCAGCAGGGGCATGCCGCCCGCCTCCCACTGGATGGATAGAGCCGTGCTAAAAAAGGTCGCGGTCCAACCCGAAAGAGCCACGCCAAGGGCGGCGTTCCAGCTGATCGTATCCGCTGTGGAGACATCCGCCCAGATGGCGAAATTCACCACGGTATACAGGCTCACCGCCAGTGCATAGAGCATAGGCATGGCCAATGGGGCTTGATCCCCTAGGTTGAGCCTCACGTGAAAGGTGTATTGCAAATGGGTCAGGGCAAAAACGCCGAAGATCCAAAGGAAAAGCTGGCGTTCCCCGAGCGAGGTATACAGCACCCCGGCAATGAGCGCCCCCACCACGTGCACGCCAGCAATAAACAAACGAATATTAGCATCTGGCGACTGCCAGGCAGTGTTCATATAAATCGGGGTTTCCAGCAGGCGCAGAAAGCCCAAGCTGTCCACAAAATAGATGCCAAACATGAGGATGACCAACCCCACCAGCCGGCGGCGCACATGATACCGCCCTGTGGAGGCGCGCCTGACAAAGCGCCCATATCCAAACTCAGGCCGGACATGTTGGCTCGCCAGAGCTTCCAGCCAGGGATGGCGAATAAAGGCCAGCAGGCCCAGTCCCAGGGTGCCTGGCAGCATCACCCACAGCAGTCGTTCCCGAAAGACCTCAAACACCCATTCAGTAGAAAAAATCTCGGCAGCAAAATATGCCAGGGCAGTCACCAGCGCCCCTGCATAGCCCCGGCCGCGCCGCGGAACCAGATCGACAGTCAAGCTAAAGGTCACCGGCACACCCACACCCAGGGCCAGCGAGGCGATTAAAATCCAGCCCAGGAAACTATTTGGGGTGTGCACCTGCACGGCGACGAGCGTCAAAACTGTCTGCAACACCACCACGCTAAAAGCCAGACGCAGCTTGGTAGTAAACTGGCGGCTCCAGCCGCGCTTCATCATCAGATAGCCCACCAGCAAGGCCACCAGGCAAGTGACTAATGCCAGATAAGCCATCATTTGAGCTACTTCGGGCTTGCTCATGCCAACCCGGCGCGTGCCCAGGTCATATAAGCCCAGCTGGATAAAAGTCAGGTTGTAGTAATAGCCTGTCGCCAGCATAGCGACGAACAGCAGGTAGCCAAACCAGGTTGACCAGGGGCGAGATTTCAGGTATGGGCCGATTGACATGTCAGGGCAGGCTGGTAACAAACTGCCTGTTATCGGTATGGCAGATCATCTGGATGACATTACGCCCTGAAGCTGCTGCCAGGGGCACGCTACCACCAGGCTCGACCCACTGCCCCGCCAGGTAGAAATCCTCCAATCCTGGCAGGGTTTTGTCCATGCCCTGGATCATCATGGTCATGGTTTCCTTGGTGAGCAGCCAGCCGCAGGTGGAGCCCAGCCAGTTGCCGGTATAGCGCTCGTAGCTGAGCGGCGTGGCGACATCTTCCACTTCGACCTGCTCCTGGATGCCTGGGTAGAGCTTCTCAAGGAAACCCAGCACAATATCAGCTACCTGGAGCTGCTCAGTGTCGTATAAACGGCGCCCATAGATGCGCTGCCAGTAAGCATAATTGGAGCGCAGCATGATCACCAGCGCCGATTTACCCGCCGGCGCCAGGCTTGGGTCAAAACAGTAATGTTTTACCCCGATCTCGTAATGCTCTTCACCGGCAATGGTGAGCGGCTCATCCAGCAGGTAGGTCACCCAGTGCGGCTCTGCCGAGAGATCACGATTTACGCCTAGAGAGACCTGCACCTGCGAATGGATCGACATGTGCCCATCGTACAGGCGCTTGATCTTGCGATTCGCGTACTGCCCGCCAAGCATGTCGAAAATGGTGCCACGCCCATCGGCTGCTGAAATGACCACTTCTCCCCGGTGGACCTCATCGTTATACAAGCGCACACCCACCGCCCGGTCGCCATCAGTGAGTATCTTTTCCACCTGCGCTTTGTAATGGATCACGCCGCCCAGCTCAAGGTAGCGCCGCTCAAGCGCCCGGGCAAATTCCAGCGAACCACCCGCGGGAAAGCCCGCATTCTTGGTGTGCATATACGCCAGCAGGGAAAGCCCAGCCATCATGGGAATCTCAGGCCAGGCGAAGAGATGCGGGATGGCTCGCTTCAAGAAGGGATCTTTGAAGCGCCCGGCAAAATCCTGCGCTGAGACCAGCCCCCATTTTGCCAGCGGAGCCACAAAGGGCAACATTTTCATGCCAAAAGCGCGCCAATCCTCAGGACCCATTAACGCTTTAGGCTTGGCTTGCAGAGCTGACATATCGAAGGTGGTAAACTGCTGCACCCCAGTGGCAAAATCTTCGATCAGGTCCTGATCAGCAGGAGAAAGCTCTTTCATGTGGGTTTCCAGGCGGTCGGGATCGCAGTAGGCAATCAGCACATTGCCTGACAAATCGGCTACGCGCATAAATTCATCGTGGTCGATCACGCGGCGGCCCTGCACTGCACCCAGCTCTTGCCAGACCTGATTGAAGGGCTGCCCCTCCCCGGAGCCAAACAGGTAGTGGATGCAGCCATCAAAGACGTACTCCTTGCGTTCCCAGGCGGTGCACAAGCCGCCAGGCAGATCGTGCAGCTCGAAGATCTGGCTACGGTAGCCATTCATCTGGGCGTAACAGCCCGCCGACAACCCGGCAATGCCCGCGCCGATGATGAGTACCGTCTTTTCGCGATCGTTGTTTTTATTGTTCATCTTTCATATCCGAGAGATAATATAATGTAAAGGAATCAGGCACCAGTTTATGCGCTGAATTCGCCAAACAAAGAACAGAGGCAATTTAGCACTCAATATCCTAAATCAGACCCGGTAC
>CP070639.1:1782009-1786906 GCA_020354045.1 Anaerolineales bacterium
TCGGGCTCAGCCAAGAGAACATGCAGTTTCATTCTCTTTTACCTGCCGATCTTGTGCTGGCTGGTCTGGAGGCTTATGGTGTCTCCCCAGCAACTTACACCTGGCTGCATAACCTGCGGATTCTTTTGTTTGTCGTGTTTTCCATCTTGACAGGCTTGCTGATCTTTCTGCGGAAACCCGGTGAATGGATCACATTGTACTTTTCACTGGTGTTGCTTGCCATGGGGGTGCTGATCTCCCTGGAACTCATCCCTTCTCCGGCTGAGATACACCCGTTGTTAAGTGTGCTGATCAACAGCGTGTTCGCGGCGTTCTTTTTCAGCTTCTACATTTTCCCTGACGGGCACTTCGTGCCTCGCTGGACCCGCTGGATGGCATTAGTCTGGGTGGCGATGATCGTATCAACGTCCTTCGCACCGGGCTCGACCCTTGATCCTAATTCGTGGCAGCCGACCATAAGCGCAGTCTTTTACTTGATATTATATTTGAGCTGCCCAGCCGCGCTTATATACCGCTACATAATAAATAGAGATTTCACCCAACGCCAGCAAATCAAGTGGGTCACCCTGGGTGTAACAGTCACAGTGGTCGGCTTTCTAGCATTCTGGCTGCCGCTCAGCCTAGTTCCCTCCCTGGTGGAAAACGGAAAGAATGCCCTGTTTTACGATCTGATCGGTGGTACATTCCTCATGGTGGCGTATGTCTCACTCCCAGTTTCGATTGGCTTTGCTCTTATCCGTTACCGGTTGTGGGATATCGATCCCTGGTTCAACCGGGCGATTGTCTACACTTCCCTGACGACAACAACCATCGTAATTTATATCCTGCTGGTCGTGCTGCTAGGCAAGCTCTTCCAATCTCAGAGCGACTCCTTATTCGCCTTTATCGCCACCGGCTTCGTGGCGGTATTATTCCAGCCGCTGCGGGTTCGCATCCAGGGAGTTATCAACCGGCTGATGTATGGCGAGCGGGATGACCCGTACGCGGTGATTTCTCGCCTGGGACAGCGCTTAGAAACTGCTCTCTCGCCAGAAGTGATATTGCCAGCCCTGGTAGAAACGGTAAAAGAAGCGCTCAGGCTGCCCTATGTCGCTATCACACTCAAACAAGAGGATAAAGTGGTAGACCACGCCAGCGCCGGCCACCCGGTGGATAAAACACTAACCCTGCCCCTGGTTTATCAAAACGAGACGGTAGGTGAGCTACTATTGGCACCCCGCAGCCCAGGCGAATCTTTCAACCCGGTTGACCTTCAACTGCTTGAGAACCTGGCGCGCCAGGCAGGCAACGCGGCCCATTCCCTGCGCCTGACCAGCGAGCTCCAGCAAGCCCGCCAACACCTGGTAGTTGGCCAAGAGGAAGAGCGCCGGCGCTTGCGAAGGGACCTGCATGACGGTCTCGGCCCTCACCTGGCCAGCCAATCCTTGACCATCACGGCTGCGAGGCAATTGCTGCATCACGACCCGGAAGCCGCCGATGCGCTGCTGGAGCAAGCCATCCAACACGCCCAAACCGCAGTCAGCGACATCCGGCGCGTGGTTTACGACCTGCGTCCACCGGCGCTGGATGACCTGGGTCTGGCAGGGGCATTGCGCGCCCAGGTAAAGGATTACACCCAGTCCAGTGTGCAGATCAGCCTTGACATCCCTGAGAGGCTGCCGCCTTTACCCGCAGCCGTCGAAGTGGCCTGCTACCGCATCGCGCAAGAAGCACTGACGAATGTCATCCGCCATGCCCAGGCCACACAATGCAACCTGCGCATCACTGTGCAAGACAAATTACTGCTGGAAGTTGAAGATGACGGCTGCGGAATCCCGGGGGAACGCCATTCTGGAATGGGCATGACATCTATGCGCAACCGGGCGGAGGAATTAGGCGGCACATTCCGGCTGGAATCCAAGCCTGATTGCGGGACGCATATCACCACCGAGCTGCCACTCACATGAACCAACCAACAGCAACCGAGGTAACAAATATCATCATCGCGGACGACCACCCGGTTTTTCGCTTTGGCATGCGTTCGCTATTGGAAACACAAGCAGATATGTCGGTCGTCGGAGAAGCCTCCAGCGGTGAGGAGGCCATCAGTATGGCTGCCTCTCTGCAACCTGATTTGATCCTGATGGATGTCAATATGCCTGGGATCAACGGCATTGAAGCCACCCGGCAAATCGCCCAGACCAGCCCACACATTGGCATACTGGTCATCACCATGTTTGACAACGACCTGGTCTTCGATGCTATGCGGGCTGGAGCGCGAGGCTACCTTTTGAAAGGTGCTGATCCGGGTGAGACACTCCGTGCGATACGCGCAGTTGCAAACGGAGAGGCAATCTTCAGCCCCAAGGTGGCACAGCGCCTGGTAGCATTTTTGTCCAGCGAAACCAGCAAGGCAACACAACACCTGTTCCCCGAGCTGACCGAGCGGGAGCGGGAAATCCTGGCGTTAATTAGCCAGGGTTTGACCAATAAAGCCATTGCAGAGCGGCTGGTGCTTTCCCCCAAGACAATCCGCAACCACGTTTCAAATATTTACAGCAAATTACAAGTAGCTGACCGAGCCCAGGCCATTCTCAGGGCACGGCAGGCTGGCTTGAGCAGTCAGGATTCCAGAGAGTAATCAGCCGAGAGCCAGCGCTCGGGGCGCATGCGTACCAGGATGTCGCCCTGACCAGCCGAGTCGCCACCGAGGCTGTCAATATAACGCTCACCTTCATCAATTCCCAGATAGCGATGTGCCAGTGGACGGATATCACGCTCTAATTGGGCTGGCTCAATATCAACCAACGGTCCTTCCACACTGACATACTTATAAGGCGGACGTGGGTCCTGAACGACCAGGCTGAAACGGCCTGCATCCCGGATCAGCCTGGCTTTGCGGGTGTTACCGCCCGTCCAGACATGCACTTCACCAGCGGGTGCATAGGAATACCACACTGGAACGGCTAACGTTCCACGCCCAGGCTCAGCCACACTGATAATGGCGACATGTGCTTCAGCCAGGAAAGCCTGGCATGCTTCAAAGGACATTTTAAAAGACATGGCTACTCCTTGATGGGTTTCACATTCGGGCTGGCAAACTCAGGATGACCAAGCCGGGTTCACAAGGTCAGAGGGTGTGACTGGCTCGGTCAAGAATCTCTGGAAGAAGTGGTGCCGGTTATCGCCTTTCAGCAGCGGAGCCATCAAACGCTTACCCAGGAAATAAGAAAAGGTATAGGCTTCCAAAAAAGGTATCTTAAGCATGGGAAACCATTGACTGATTCTTGCCTCGCTATCCAGCGTATAGTGCATAAGGTACTGAATCACCTCCTGGTCAGGGCGTCCTGCGTGCAGCATCATGGCTGCATTCCCACTGATGCCTTCCAAAAAGTGGTCCGCGGTACTTAACAGGGCGATCGTGTGTGGATCGCCAGCCACGTCCAATTTAGGGAAGATGTGCTCTACCAGGTAGCTTTCTGCTTCGCCGGGTTCAAAGAGCATAGCGGCTGCTTGCATGGCAATGCCCTCGGTGATGGTGAGCTGTGGCGTCATCAGCAGGAAAATTGACTGCTCCAGGTAACCTTTCCCGCGAAAAAGGTGTTTTTCTTTCAATACAAACTCAGTATGGTGACCCGGATAGAGCTCATGGCAGATCAATTGGATCAACCTGGGCAGCCTAAGCGGACGATCCAGGTTGACCTCCATGCGGGAGCTGAAGTTCCCCAGGTACCAGTTGGCTGCTCCAAACCTTTTATCGTGTGCACCAGCCAGCTGGACATGATCACCTTCCGGCAAGTCCAGAAAGGCCGCACACCTGGCCCTGGTCTCGATAAGCAAATCTTCGATGATTTCCATGAGTAGATGAACCTTCTCCGCTGGGAAATCATATCTTGAACGCCAGAGCTGGTAGCGATCAGCCAGGCTGCCTTTGCCTGGCAAGATATCACGATAAATTGCCAGGGCCTGGTCGAATTGTTCTTCTGGTATCCAGTACGGGCGCACATCCAGGCAACGCTCGACTTCTTCTGCCAGGGAAAAGACCTCCCCGCTCAGCTTGCGACAAAGGGTGTGCAGGGCGAACACCTGTTTCTGAAGAAAATTCTCGCGCTCCCGGTCAAATTCTTGCCCGGGCAAGTAAGCCTGCAATTTTTCGGCCTGCTTAACAAGCTGAACTGGCTCACTCTCGGGCTCGGCCTGCACCGCCTGCTGCCACTCTGGCGGGCCATAATAATAATCCACCAGGTAACTGTGCGTCTGCTTGCGGAAAAGCCGGTCCACCCTGAAAGCCAACAGGATATAGTCACGGATCCAATTATCAGGCGAATTGCTCATCGAGTTCATCCCCAGCAGTGTGCTTAACCGCCCCAGCGCTGGCGATGGATCACAGTTTCTTTGGGGCGGCGGCCGCGCTTGAGCGAAGTGGAGCGCTTATCCGGCGCAGGATAGCCAATCGGGATGACACCGACCGGCGTGACCTCGGCAGGGATACCAAGCAAGGTGCGCAAAGCATCCAGGTCCCAAGAACCGGCAAACCCCGCCGCCAGGTTTTGCTCCACCGCGCCTAAAAGCACCAGCATGACGGCGCAGCCCACATCCATAAACCAGTACGGGACCGGCCAGTCGATCTCACTGCCATCCTGCTGCAGCTTATCGGGCTCCTGGTAGCGGCGGTGATACGCAGCCTCGGTGGTGCAAGGGATGATCAGCAACGGGGCATTCGAGATAAACGGATCGTACCCTGCTTCGACGTAATGCTCCTCACCGCATAAACCGGCGACGGCTTGTTTCAACACAGGATCCGTAATTACAATAAAATCCGGTCTGAGACTGACCGGATTGCAGGCCTGGAAATGGGTGCGGACGACTACGTGGTCAAGCCTTTCAGCCCTCAGGAGCTGGTGAGCCGGGTGAGAGC
>CP070639.1:1787006-1791698 GCA_020354045.1 Anaerolineales bacterium
ATATAAAGATCGCCTTGCTGACATTATCCTGCTGCTCGTGATCATGGCAGGTGGAGTGGTGCTGATCAACCTGTTCTTCCAGGCCTGGACCTGGGCGCCCTGGCTGCTCAGCAGTGTGAGCTGGAACGCGTGATCATCAAATCCTAAAAAACACTGACGGGCTAATAGCTTACCGCAGGTGCAAGTCTGGTCATCCAGGTTTGCACCTGCTTGTATTAAGGCAGCAACTAAAATTCAACCACCCTATGGCCGAAGAAGCGATCCACGGCGCCTTCCAAGCGGTGCTTGACGGGCATCAGAACCAGGATGCCCAGCCCAACGGCAATGAAATGGGTCACCTGCGAGTGACCAGCGATCAATTCACCGAAATAGGTGATCAGGATGTGCTCGGTGAAACTGAACACGAAGATGAGCACACCAGCCAGGGCGGAGTAAATCGCACCAATCTTAATGATGACAGTTATATCCAGCAACCTGTCTTTGACGATAGCAAGGCCAATGATGGCAGTAAACAGGTCGTTCAAGACCATGCCCGTCACGAGCAGGAAGGGCACATCAATCCCCATAGTCACCAGCACTTTCCAGATGGCGAGGCTGATAACGAAAAACCCGATTAATAAATAATAGTGATGCCGCCGGGAGAGGCGAGTGGGGGCTTTTTGGGCAGCGCGCCATAAAAAATAACAGGCAGGCCATAGGGCAATATACCAACCGATAAACATCGGTATGCTGAGAAGCGGGTTATCTACCATGGAAAATATGTTCCCCCAGGCATATTGGTGAATACGCTCCGGCGGCACGAATACACCGCTGGCGACAAGGACAATATACGCCAGGGTGACCAGCCACAGGGCAGCAATCTCCCAAATTCTAATGCGACCGACATACAAGGCTGTAAAGTGGTAGATCAGCACCGGTATGAAAATACCTGGTATAGCACCGATTAAACCATATATATTCAATTCATCAACATGCTGGTTTCTCATAATCAGGAGAAACACATTCAGATCCCAGATGATGCAGGCCAGCACCAAAGCTGCAAACAGGTAATGGTAGAAACGACGCCGGTTAGAGACCACCAGATAGAAGATGAGACAATTGGAGAGAAATCCAAACAGGGAGATGGCGGCAGTGGCTATCAAAACTGGAGAAGTCATTTGGCACCTCCAGAAAATGGGATTGCGATGAAGGGGCAATGACCAACAGAAAAGGGACCAGGATAAGATTGTGAATTATTTCTCTAATATTACTCAAAAACAAAGCACTTGTAAATATTCATTTGCTATCGGATAGAAAAAACACAAAGCGGATACATACGGAAACACGGATAAAACAAAGGTGGGTATAATCCTTGCTGCTGATATTATGATAAAAAAAACGAAGGAAGAATTATCAAGATATTTAGGATGCACCTCTTTACGTACTGAGGTTGAATGAGCACAACTTATCCTAATTATCAAGAGCGGCACATTCAAAAGCTGACCCGACGCATTGAGCGGATGCGAGTGCTCAGCAACCGCTACGCAGCTTTGCGCCTGGCGATCATCATCCTGGCAGGAGCCAGCACCTGGGCGTCAGCCAGCGCAATCGGCTCACCGTGGAGCTGGGTAACGCTGGGAGCCTACTTGCTGCTCTTTGCCCTGGTCGTGTACCTGCACCGGAGATTGGACGATTGGGCAGAGAAATTCAAGCTGTGGCGAGCGATAAAAATCGACCACGCGGCACGGTCGCGATTGGATTGGGAACTCCTGCCTGACGCCAAACAAGGTAGTGGTGATGATCAAAGCGGGCTGGAAATTGATCTAGACCTGAGTGGGTCACGCTCGCTGCATCACTTGCTGGATATTGCCAGCTCCCAGCAGGGCAGCCAGCGGTTGCTGGATTGGCTACGAGGCTCTACACCAGACCTTCAGCAGATCAATCAGCGCCAACAAGTGGTGCAAGAGCTAAAGCCATTGAAACGCTTCCGCGACCGGCTGCGGATGACATTCCATCTACATGCCAATAAAATGCTAGATGGTGAAAAATTATCAAACTGGCTAAAAGAGCCAGTACCCTACCAACGCCTTAAATCAGTGCTACCGATGGCGGTCATACTTTCGATAGCAAACATCAGTTTGTTCGCCCTTAACAGCGCGGGTGTACTACCGCCTTATTGGATTATCAGCCTGTCGCTCTATGCGGTTTTATACATTTATCAATCCAAGGCACTAAGCACATTTCTGGAGGCCATAGTTGATTTGGATCGAGAGCTGAGCAAGCTGACACCGCTGTTCAGATATATAGAGCAAGCCAGGATAGCAGGCTATACGAAACTTGCCGAATTATGCGCACCCTTTCTTGATAAAACTAACCTACCCAGCCAGCAGCTCAGGCGCATCAAGCTGATCACCGCCGGGGCGGGGCTACGCATGAACCCGATCGTGAGCCTGCTGGTCAACGTGGTGACGCCCTGGGATTTCGTCTTCGCAACTCTGGCAGCGGGCAGCCGAGCGCGGATGGCACAACAGCTGCCAGGCTGGCTGGAGACCTGGTATGAACTTGAAGCCTTGATCTCGCTGGCTAATTTTGCCGCTTTAAACCCGGAATACAGCTTCCCGGAAATCTCCTGGCAAACAGAGTTTGCACTTCAAGCCCGGGATATGGGACACCCATTACTGCCCCCTGAAGAGAAAGTGTGCAACGATTTCACCCTGACTGCCCCCGGGCAGATTGCCATCATCACGGGCTCCAATATGGCAGGCAAAAGCACGTTTATCAAGACGGTGGGGGTCAACATGTGCCTAGCATACGCGGGGGGAACGGTAAACGCCCGCATTTTTAGGGCGATGCCTATGCGACTGCACACCTGCATACGCATTCGTGATTCGCTGACTGACGGATATTCATATTTTTACGCCGAAGTGCAGTGTTTAAAACGCCTGTTGGAGAAACTTCGTGAGCAGGAGAAGCTGCCAGTACTATACCTGGTGGATGAAATATTCCGCGGCACGAACAACCGCGAGCGCCTGATCGGCAGCCGGGCTTATCTCAGGTCCTCGGCTGGAAAGAACGGGCTGGGTTTGCTGGCGACCCACGACCTGGAGCTAGCTAACCTAGCAGAGGAGAACCAGCAGGTGCACAATTTCCACTTTCGCGACCAGGTACAGGCAGGCAAGCTGGTTTTCGATTACAAAATACAGAATGGTCCTTGCCCAACCAGCAACGCACTACGCATCATGCAGATGGAAGGTCTGCCCGTAGAAGGACAGAACGAAGCTAAATAAGCCGCTCTCACTTCGAAGTTTAGACAAATGGAGGGTGAGATTACCATGCGGAGTGCACCATGAGCGTCGCGAACGCACTCGTCCTGACAAATCAAGCAATAAAGGAGTTCCCCCATGCAGCTGCTGTTACCCGCCCGCCAGCCCTTTTCCCTGACCAGCGTGATCAATTCCCACGGCTGGATCCGCTTACTGCCCTTCAACGAGGAGCCAGACCAGGGAGGCCTGTCATACATTCACCAACTATCCAGCGGAAGCGTGGTGAATCTGCAGGTATACCAGGCTCCTGGCGGAGTGGCAGTCAACACCAGCAGCAACCTCACAGCGGCTGAAGAGCAGGAAACGGCCAACAAAATCAAATGGATGCTAGGACTAGAGCAAGATTTTTCAGACTTCTACGCCGTGGCAGTCCAAGAACCAAAGTTAGCTCACGTGGTGAGCAAAGCCAGCGGACGCCTGCTGCGCTCAGCAACCCTGTTCGAGGATGTGGTTAAGACGATACTGACCACAAACACCCTGTGGGCGGCCACCAAGCGCATGTGCGGCAACCTGATCAGCCAATTCGGCGAACCACTGCCAGTCGACCCCGAGCGCAGAGCTTTTCCCACGCCCGAACGCCTGGCAAGCAGCAATGAAAGCACCTTGAGAATGGAAACACGCCTGGGATACCGCGCCCCTTACGTCCTGAACCTGGCCAAACAGGTAGCGTCCGAAGCGCTGGACCTGGAAGCGCTGAAAGAGACGGACCTACCCACCGCAGAGCTGCGCAAATTCCTACTGAAGATCAAAGGTGTGGGCCCGTACGCGGCTGCCAACCTGCTGATGCTGTTGGGGCGCTATGATGATATCCCGATTGACTCGTGGGCGTTCAAGCTGGTATCACACGAGTGGTACAACGGCGAGCCAGTTGGACCCGGCGAAGTAAAGGCTCATTTCGAGCATTGGGGGAAGTGGAAAGGGTTGGTGTACTGGATGTGGGATTGGTCTTACCAGGGTTAAACCAGGTTCATTTCGCAGCCAGATGACGCGGCCTGGGCTTGGTCGTTTCCCTAGACTGGGCAGCTTGTTCTCCCAGGCTCCCTGAAAGGCGCAAAAAAGAGATCAAGAACGACAGGCTGGCAAACACGCCCAGCACCAGCATTATCATAGCCGGATCATCGACGCTGTGCGGGCTGAAATCCTGGATGAAGGGAAACGCCAGCAAGCCGGCTCCTAACGAAAGCAGCGATAATATCAAGTAGGATGGTCGCTCAATCCAATCCCAGCTCACAGATGATTCTGGGCGTGCCACCAATAAACGCAGTGGAATCTTGCGCCCCAGGAAATGGTCCAAACCAAAAACTAGCCCAGCGTTTCCCAAGAACAAGATGGTCTGGATGACCACATAAAAAGCCGAAGGGGAAACCTGCCCCGCCAGGATGAAGTTAAT
>CP070639.1:1791798-1796470 GCA_020354045.1 Anaerolineales bacterium
CCCGTTCTTAAACTTATCCTGCCAATCAGGCTCGCCTAATTGGAGCTTAGGATCATCCGGAACCGCGGTTGGCATTGAAATCACTTCGCTCGTTGGCGAAGCGGTAGGAGTAAAAGTGGCGCTGGGCAAGGGCGTTTCACTTGCCAAGTCAATACTGGTTGGTACTTGCGCTTCGGTAGGTATTGGGGTCACCGCTGGTGTCGCGGTCAGAGCTACCGCAGTCAGCTGAGTAATTACGGTCTCCGCTGCAGCGGTGTAAGCAACCTGCCTGGTTTGTGAGAAACCACCATCGCTTGCAGGCATGCTACACGAAATGAGCAATAAGGGAAGCAATAGACTAATACATGATCTGAGAATAAGTTGGATTTTCATTCGAGGGTTGAAATCTAGCATCATCCTTCCGTTAAGTATCGAAGCTACTAGGCTTATTATTATAACGCCTAGTGTAGGTAGATAGTTCCGATAAAATACATCTGGAAAACCAGAATTTCGTCCATTGACCCGAAGGAATCCAAGAGTTAGAATAAAAATAATCTACCTGATGGAAAAGGTGATATATGCCAATTTATGAATATGTTTGCCTCGATTGCGGCACACGCTTCGACTCTCTTCGCCCAATGAAAGATGCGGACGCACCAATAGGTTGTGAACAATGCAATAGTGAGCATACTTCTCGCTTACTCTCTGTCTTCTTTGCGCAGAGCAGCAGCGGACGCATTGTTGCGGGAGGCAATGGTGGTGCTTGCGCCAGCTGTGTAAGCGGGTCATGTGCAAGCTGTGGAAATTAACCCCTGATTATGGATACGGGGGAATATCCGTTGGTGGTGGCGGTGGAGGTGGAGGAGGAGGATAAGGATCCGGTGGCTTGGTAGGAACCGGCGTATTTGTAGGCGGTGGTTTCGTAGGTATTGGTGTATTGGTAGGCGGTGGCTTCGTGGGGATCGGGGTATTTGTTGGGGGTGGTTGTGTCGGGATTGGCGTCGATGTAGGAGGCGGGGTAGTGCGTGTTGGGGTTGGAGCGATAGATGTCGGCGGTTTTGTGGTTGGGAGCGATGTCTTAGTGGGGGATACCGCAGTCAATGAAGTCGATAGTGTCGCAGTTTGCTGAGAAGAAGTCGTTTGTGTCGGCGCATTTGTTACAGCCGGTTTTGTCGTTGGAGATTGCCCAGTTAACACCGGTGTTATTTGACCCGTCCTGTTGGGAGTAGGAGTTGGTGTTCTAATATTAATTATTGATGTTTGAGCAGGATCCTGCGTGAACTTTAAGGTGGGTGTAGAACCTATACCTGTTGAGTCGACCGTCCCACTTGCCTGGAGAGTGGAATAAGTATCGCTCCTCTGTGTCGACGCTAGATCCGCAGCAACTGGTGTATTCTGATTATTGTCTGAACCGGACCCCGGTGTCGAGTTAATTACTGGATAAGAGTCGGTACTTGAAGCTGGGACTTCCGAGTCGCTAGCGCTCCCAACTTCATCAAGCGATAACCTAGACGAGGCGATTGCCTGCTGGTCTCGAATTACATCCGCGATGATACTCAGCCGAAGAGGAGCATGCTTCAGGTTGTGTGGATCAGCGCCATAATTGGCGCTCAAAACCGAGTGAAGGGCATATGGCACAGAATTTGGCTGGCTAACCCTCACAAGCAGCGGAATCAAAACGATCATTAGGAAAGCAAAGAACAGTATCAAGAAAAGAGAGACCCAGCGCAGGTGCTCCCATAAACTCTTACGACTGAACTTCATCATTGACTTCTGATTCAAAGCGAACCTGAGAATGTTTGCCAACATTTTCTGGCCACAAGCGATATAACCAGATGAGTTCACTCTTGCCCTTTAAGGCATGCTCACCCAAAGGCTCAAAATAAAATTCACTGCGATGATCTTTTAAAGCCGTCAGCGTCGTTTCGCTAATCACAATGCCGCTTTCATAAAAACCGCGCGTGACGCCTTCGATTCGCTGAGTTGTGTTCACTGCATCACCAATAATTGTATAATTCAACCGATCCGCAGTTCCCAATCCACCTGCGATCAAATTGCCTGTATTAATCCCAACACCGGTAACTAGAGGTGGGTCTCCTCGAGATGCACGTTTTGTATTTAGCTCTTCAATAATCCGAAGCAACTCCAGCCCAGCTTTGCAGGCTAGGTATGCGCTATCCTCAGCTGGCAACATTTTGGGCAATATTCCAAAAAACGATAACATTGCATCGCCCTCAAATTTGTCCACCACACCGCCAAATGAGGTAATAATGGGCACCACAACTTGGTAGTATTCATTCAACCATTTCAGGATAATTGTGGGATCCTCTTTCTCGGACAAGGATGTGAATCCACGGATATCGCTCATCATGACTGTAGCAACCGTGTTCTGCCCTTCAAGACGTAGTTTCCCCAATGCGAACGACTCTCGCAAAGCTTCCCGGACCTCAGGAGAAACAGTGCGACCTAGCAAATCTCGGTAAATAAAACCTTCCTGCAAGCCAGAAACCATATAATTGAAGGCGTGCGCCAGCACCATCACTTCATCGTTGCCTTGCGAGGGTACCTTGACCTCAAAATTTCCTTTAGCTACTTCCATTGATGCTTTGACTACTTTTGAAAGTGGGCTGGTAATCTGATGTGCGAGATAGATCCCGAGCAAGATGACCCCTGACACTCCAACCAAGATAATTGCAATTACTTGAAAGCGCGTAATAAATGATGGGCGTGTTATAAAATTTTGTCTCAGGGTTGTCCCAATGATCCCAAGATCATGGCCTCCGCGCACCTCCCAAGGACCCAGGATTTCTGAGTAATTGGTGTTTGTGACCACCATCTCGCGGACCGGACTCTCTCGATCCTGAGATTTGAGAATATCTGCCACAATCCCAATAGAGAGCGGGTGACTTTTTTCATCCATGTAAATTGTTGAAATGATTGGATTACCATCCATAGAATAGATGCTGACATGTGCCAAGGTATCACGTCTGATCATCTCTACCATCCTACTCAAGGTTTCCCCAACCGCAACGGCACCAACCAGCCTGCCCTCCATGTCGTAGATGGGACCAGCGATGTAGAAGTAATCACCTCTTTGAAGGCGTGCTAATCCAGCAAATTTGTCACCATGATCGTCAACTCGTCCATACAAAACTTGTCTAATAAAAACCTGTTGTGCGAGCTGAGGATCTCCTTGTACAACAGTATAGTCTTCGACCGTGCCTCCCGGGCGATGATGGAGGGATAGCATAATTTCACCGCTGGCGTTAAGTATCTCTATTGCTTCTTCCTGGGAATTAACTGCCACAGGTAAGGTGATCGTCTGCAAACGCTCTACATCACCTGCTAATAGTGCATCAGGAACCCCCTCAGAGTTTGCGATTAGGCGTAAAGTCTCTAAGAGGCGATTCTCCTCCTGGACCATCCAATCAGCTGTTAGACTCCCAGTATCAATAAGCTGGATTAAAAATCGATCACGTAATGATTCCAATACATATCGGCTAATAAGGAAAGCAGAAGCAAGTGCGAAAAACAAAGCCAACAATGCATACGGAAATGTAATCTTTACCCGCATGCTAACTTGTACGCGCGGTAATATTGTCCGTTTGCTCGCTGGCAATTGCTCCCCAATCTCAACAGCCTGGATAGCCTTATCAAGCCATTTCTGTTTAAATGGCTGACGGAGAAATACTTTGACACCATATTCCTTGGCTCTTAACTCACGACGAAAATCGGGATATTTATTGGTGATGATGATCTTAGCCGATGGTCGATATTTTCTGATAGTTGACAAAGCCTCGAGCCAATTCTCTCCTGGCATGTGCAGATCGATAAACACAATCTCAGGCTTATAACGTTTAACAAGCCCCAGTACGTTAGATGCATCGTTCGTATGCCAGACCAGATCTCCCCGTTTTTGAAAATATTTTGAGAGAGATTTCTCTGCTTTTACATCCGCCAGCAGCAGCAGTATCCGTTTATTCATAGTTTTTGACGATTCCCAAAATTTTCCCCAAACCATGGTTAGGGGAGATTAGCGCACCAACCATCTTTGAGGCGAGACTTGGTAGTATTTTATGACAGTGCGATTTCCAATACTAGGCACATGGACTTACATTGTTGCAAAGCATAACAATTCTGACAAATTTGTTAAGCAAGATCTGGCTGGTGATTACCAGCCAGATCTCATCTCTAGGGCGATTTAACCCTGCTTTACCAATGTTCAAATCGTATGAGCTGGGAAATCTCCTTTCGCTCTTTCTCAGTAGGTTGGTCAGCGGAGTAACCCAATGGGGTAAAGACAAGAGGCTCTACCTCATCAGGCAAGTGCAGGCTTTTTCGAGCCATTTCCTCATTAAAAGCTGCCACCCAGCACGTCCCCAACCCCAAACTAGTAGCGGCTAGGATCAAATGATCCATGACGATGGCTACATCCACATCAAGGTAGCGGCGACGGTCAGCCCGTACCCAGCTGGTGCGCGGCACTCCCACCGCACAAATCAGCAACGGCGCCTGGACAAACCAATCCCGCCGGTAAATCTTCATTAGCTCGTCTTTCCGCCCCTCGGTGTGGATCACAATAATCTGAAATGGCTGGCGGTTCGCTGCTGTGGGCGCCAACCGGGCTGCCTCTAGCACTTTTTGCAGTTTGTCATCCTCAACAGGATCCGGCTTATAGGCTCGCACGCTGTAA
>CP070639.1:1796570-1801202 GCA_020354045.1 Anaerolineales bacterium
AGATCGCTTTGAGCAAACGCGGCCTGCTCTGGCAGCGTGAAGTGGAAATCCCGATTGCTTACGACGATGTGATCATCACCAAACGGCGGGTGGACTTCGTCATCGAGGATGAGGCGGACCAGCTGATCCTGGAAACTAAAGCCGCTAGCCAAATCAGGCCTGAGGATGTGGAGCGCTGGTTAACTCAGGACGAAATCCATGATATTGTGAATTTTGTTCGTCATATATCGATCTGTGAATGAAGGAATATAAAAATGTTTGCTTCAAAAGCCTCGAGTGATGATATTGAAAGTAAAGATACCATCTTTACATACGAGCTAGAATCCCTGCGCGATGAGTGGAAGGAGTCGCGCAAGACTATTGATAGATTCGATAAATTATCCGTTGATATTCGTAAATACGGCTTCAGTGTAATCGCGTTGATCATTTCCAGTAGCACAATTATCTTTGACGCAGCAGAGGTCAACAACCCCCTACCACTAACTATTGTGCCGATGGTAATTGGTATTTTAACCTTAGGGATTTATCTGGCCGATAGCTATTATCAGGTTTTGTTATTATCTTCCATCTTGCATTGCAGGCAATTGGAAAACGTCCATAAGGAAATTTTAAGCGACCGAATAAAGAAACAAATGTACTTTGGATGGAATCTAGCAAATTTCATCGAAGACAAAGTTCAAAAATCCAGGGCATACCTTTACACGATCCTAATCTATGTTCTATTTCTGCTGATTAGTTTCCTGATGGGCTTATTCTCTTTGTTGTCTTACCAATTGAATTCCAGCGATTACCCAATCAAACCGAATATTCTAATTCTCTCTTTCAGCTTTCTTTTTAGTATGTTGTTTCTATTAGTTTCCAGTCGGGCTGTTTCCAGATTGATCAGAGAGATGAAAGAGACGGAAATGATCGACAATCGCTTTGTGATACGCAAAGTGTTCGATAAAGAAACGATTACAGCTGCCACGAAAAGTCTCGCTGGACAAATCTATGAAGCCTACAAGGATAGTAATTTTAAGATCTTGACATTGGGTATGGGGGGCTTATATTTTGCCAATAAACTGATCAGTGAACTCAGAAAGAAAGGGATGATCAATGTTGAGCTTATCTCAGCATTTTCTGAACGGGTTGGTAATATTGTAAGCATTGAACCACCTGATAAATCAGATGTAGCCGGCGAAAACATATTAATCGTTGACGATCTGGTCTCAACGGGCATAACGATCCAAACTGCCATCGAGACTTGTAAAATCCTTGATGCACAATCGGTACGCACTTGTGCATTGCTGGACGCCCCAAAAAAACGTTTAGATTCTGCCGAAGATCTGGTTCTGGATTTTGTAGGACTCCATTCTTCAGAGAGCAAGCGGTTTTTTGTGGGCAGTGGATTGGATGGTGGTAAGAAAATGAGTGAAGAGGCCAGAGACCGGGCACGTCTTCTGCCCTACATTGGTGTGATTGTGGCTCCTTTTGACTATGAGGGCACTTTGTCCCAAAATGATTTTGTGGATTAAGACAAAAAAAGAGCATTTTTGAGGTTTTTGCCATGTCTCTGGATAAGTAAAACAGAAGCTAACTTTGCCATAACACCAACTTTATTGAACAATGGAGGAAAGCTTTACTCGCCGACCCCAAACTACGCTCTCAAGGCGTTGCTCTGTGGGATAAGCTCTGGGCGGGCGGTTCGCAATGATAGGTGGAGGAGGTAGAATATGGTTGACAAGCGACTGAAACGGGGTACAATTAGCGGCGCAAGCCGAAGTGGCGGAATTGGCAGACGCGCTACGTTCAGGGCGTAGTGAGCTTACGCTCGTGAGGGTTCAAATCCCTCCTTCGGCACACAAATTGCAACCTCTCCTCAGCGCAGATGAACGGGAGAGGTTGTGCGCTTAAACACTTGCGCTGATAGGCAGGCTGCGGTAAGATAATTTTATGAAACGCCCAAATTTCAGCTTGAAGCACGCCCTGATCATCGTGGGAGTGGCAATCCTGGCGGTGCTGGTGATGGATTTTAACAGCCGGGTAGGGGACCTGCGACGGCAGAGCGCGCAAAAACAAGTGGTGAGCGCGGAGTTAGCAGGGCAGAATCAAACCCAGACTGTGCTGCAAACGCAGATCGCCTATGCCACTTCAGAGGCGGCGGTGGTGGAGTGGGCGTACAACGAGGGCAACCTGGTGCGCCCGGGAGATAATCCGGTGGTACCTCTGGCGCCGGAGGGCAGCGCACCGATGCCCACACCCACGCCAGTGACAACACCGGAACGGGTGAGCAACCTGGATGTGTGGCTGTGGTTGTTCTTTGATGAGGCGGGCTTACCGGGGGCGCGAGCAGGCACGCCTTGACGTGATAGTTTGGGCGTGCTATAATGTTGACCCTGCCGGAGGGCAGTGAAAATTGATGCGGGGTGGAGCAGTGGCAGCTCGTCGGGCTCATAACCCGAAGGTCCTTGGTTCGAATCCAAGCCCCGCTACTAGAAGCGCCTGAGAAGGCGCTTTTTTTTATGGTTAACGGTTTTACGGATTGGCGCTTGTGACCTGTGGATCCTTGTTTCAATTCCAATATCCGAAAATAGCCACTGCGCAATGATAGATTGGTCCGTACCGACTGAGAAATTGAGTTTTCTAACAAAACGTGGTTATAAAATGGATAAAGCCCACTATGCTAGAATGAGCGAAATATTTCTCAGAAATCTGTGTGTTCCAATGGGATACAGGCACAGCGTTGAGTCATAGCCCTGGCAACGATTATGAACCAACGCCAGGATTGTTCATTATTTGTTTGACAATCACAAATAAAACGCACAAAAGTGTAACAACTTCTCTATACAAAACTCTACATCCCTCCACCCCGCGCAGAACTTGTTCCACGCCCGCAGCTGATTGGTCGTAAAAATGAGGGTATTTCCTGCAAACTCATAATAATCTGCATAAGACAGCAAGAGTTGCAGGATTCCTGTATGTGCTTAGGATGCCATCGGTCTAATAGGCAGAATGTGTGTTCCAACCGTTCATATTGTAGCAGGAGAGGCAGTAACAACAACTAAGAATATTATGGCTAACGCTGGATTGTCCCGCCTCAGCATTGTGACTACACTGGTTGTCCAGGTAGCCGATTTATTCAGAGTACTGCTTTTATACCAATTACTCAAACCGGCTAGCAAGAACGATGCTTCGCTTGTGGTCATATTTATGCTGGTCGGTATTCCTACCACGATGTTCAATGAGCTGAATCGAACATTGCGACAATCATTATGATTGCCTTGTTTGGCGAAGTTGTATTGCCAGCATGGCTTTTTATTAAGGGTGTCAACGTCAAACAGTGGCAAAAACAAGCTCTTGAATCGGCCTGAAGATGAACCGTAACGAAGGGAAAGGGCTTCATACTTTGAAACCCTTTTATCAAACCTGATCCAAACTGCAACTGGCCCGGCTTGGCCTCAGGGCACATGGAATGAACGTTAACGATTCTAGTTAAACAGCTTGTTGGGCGATAAAAATTTTAGGCAGTTGATGGAGCGATGACTTATAATAAATCCGGGCGTATTAATTGCGAGATAAAAATCAAAGAACGTCTTGAAAAGTGTTGGGCGGAATGGTTTGAGGGGCTGAACTTCATTTATAAGGGCGACGGAACGACCACGCTTGCCGGTTCCCTTCCCGACCAGGCTGCCCTACACAGTATCCTGAGTTTATCCGACAAGGAAAAGATAGGGAAAGTATTATGGAAGAAACTGATGCACTGAGTAAGCTTGATGCCGAAGAAGATTGGAACCGAGCTCGCCGTAAGATCCTTTACCAGAAGCTGGTCTGCTTTTTCAAGCAATGTTCGGTAGACCTGCTTTCCTTTGAAGATGTACGCTCCAGATTACAGCTGGTTCAGAAACTGGATCGAGGTTTACAGGAAGTTCCATTAGAACGGATAAGAGGCAGTGTTGGGCGTTTTGATGATTTCACTTCTGCCTATTTACCACGCAAGAGACATCTACAGGATCGTTGGGAGCGGGTTGATGTGGCCATGAAGGCTGGTAAGACACCACCCATCGAAGTTTACCAGGTTGGGGAGTCCTATTTCGTGCTCGACGGTAACCATCGCGTTTCAGTCGCTCGCCAGCTCGATCTCAAGAAGATAGAAGCCTACGTTTGCGAATTTCCGACGCCAGTTGGTCTCAGCCCAGAAGCAGATATCGATGAGGTCTTGATCAAAAGCGAGCAGGTCAATTTTTTGGGCAGAATAGGCGGCGCAGCCCCTCCGGCTGTCCGCGAGATCGCCTTCACCTGTCCTGATTGTTATGGTGATTTGGTAGAGATGATAGAAACTTATCGTCACGGTCTTGACGAAACCAACGAGAACCCTGTCACATTTGAGGACGCGGTTTCGGCATGGTATGAAGAAGTTTATGGCCCATGCTTAGAGATAATCCAGAATAATGACTTGCTAGCCCAGTTTTCAAGCCGCACTGAAGCTGATTTGTTCATCTGGGCCTGGAAGAACAACAAAATTCTGGAAGAATTTACCCTTGAGGATGAGAAACCTTAACTATGAAACCGAGCTTATCTACTATCGAACCCGGGCTAGATACCAGCTTGGATCTCGGATCAGCTTAGGAGAAGGGTTTTACCCTTCAACATACA
>CP070639.1:1801302-1805889 GCA_020354045.1 Anaerolineales bacterium
GGTCACATTAAAGTCAAAGATCCGCGAAGATTTGTGGCTGTGCGGCCTGGACAGCAGGCAGATGGTCAGTAAAATGCAGGCTTTCGGCGAGCGAAACAGCTGGGGTTCCTATATCTTGCCCGCGGTGCTGAGCTTGATTTTCCTGGCGGTCCAGTGGAGCTATTTTCTGATGCCTGCCGGGCAGTCGGGGTTGAGCCTCAGCCTGCTGGGAGAACCTCTCACCAACGGACTGAATAAACCGGACCTGGTTAACATGCTGAACACGATTGCTACCTCTGCCTCCGTCATCAATATGACTTTTTTGGGAGCGTATTTTTATATCTTGAGTGTCTTGATCCGGCGCTGGCAGCAGGCTGATCTGACCACTGGTGTGTTGTGGAGGTTCAACGTGCGCCTGGCGGTAGCACTCCTGGTGGGCATCCTGCTCACCGCGGCTGCGCCAGACACAGCCGATATTAGCCACAGAGCCCTGCTCATGATTGGTTTCCTGGCCGGCATCGTCCCGGATACCGTGCTGCGCTGGTTGAGCCAGCGCGCCAGGCAGATAGTCAGTCCCAGAGGTGAGGGAAAGAGCGGGCTCTTTGGCGCTTCGGATTTGCAGGAGAGAATTGAAGGTCTCAATTTCTGGCAGGCTGACCGCTTGTTTGAGGAGGGGATTGAAAGCGTCCAGGACCTGGCGATGAAGGAAATACCGGACCTGCTGATAGAGACGCGTTTTGACACGCCACACTTGCTGTATTGGGTCGACCAGGCGCTGCTCAGCAACCAGGTTGGTGAATATACTCATTTGTTTCAGGGAGCTTTCATTAAAACAGCCAGTGACCTGACAGGCCTGGCTGAGAAAAACGAGCAAGATCTTGAAAAAGTATTGCAAGCGATCCAGGATGGGCAGCAAATTCGACCCAATGGGCCAGCCGCTGACGGGGCCGAGGCTGGCCCATTGGACATGACCCTGGGGTTGTTGGAAAATATCGTGCAGGGCCTTAAGAATGGGCCGAACCTGCCCTATGCGCGCGAATATTGGCGCAACACGAGCTCCCCCCAACGCCGGGCGGCCAAGCTGGCCGAGCTGGATAACCTACTTTCAAGTGAAACGCTTGTGTCTTGAGGGAAGCATCATCACGGCGTGATTGATTGCGCGATCGTTATCTCGACCCGGAATCTAAAATCATCTGAATATATATACAAGAAATGTTTCCCATTATTCTCGAGCAATTGGCTAGGCTGTAGGGTGAGAGAGCTAGTTCCGAGCTCGTCTTCCGAAATACCTCTGTCGTTATCTATCACCGTTGCTTTTAGAACGAGTTGACCATACGGCACCTCGATTCCTTCCCCCGCATAGTGTACATCACCTTCGTTCATTTCTTGGTAGCCATTGGTTGACGTCCAATTATGTAATATATTACCGTTCACCGCGAATTGGAATAAGCTCATATCCACCGTATTATCCGTTCCCTCGTCGTCGGCCATCTCGCAGACGAACCTTTCCACTGTCACTAATACCTTTTCCGGCGGCGGGGGGCCGGCGAGCGGAGTGGGGGTGGATGTTACGGTTCCGCTGGATTCGAGGGCACTGAGTGAGGTCGCCTGAGCCACTTGGGTAGCCTTAATCTCACTGAGCGCGGTCTGAACAGATGGGGCAGGCTGCAGCCATGATAGCAGTACAAGTACCAAGAAAATCACTGCAATGGTGCCAACGGCTACGCCCAACCAGAAGACCTGGCGCCTGGTTAAATTGATCATAATACATTCTCCTTTTGTTCGCTCATGCTAGAATGAAGCAAAACAACAACCTCACCGCAAAGTGACTACGATATCAATCAGGCCTGATTCAGCCCCATCCGCGCCGTCGTAAGCACTCAATGATTTGCCAATGAGGGTGCCAGGATCGATAAAGGACTCCCCTTTTTCTGCGCAGCCGTCCGTGGCGGAGGGAACCAACAGGTCACCGGGCTTGATTTTGCCCCTCACCTTGCAGCGCGCCCGGCCTCCCGAGACAACGCGATAACGACCATCTGCATTCATTTCCCCGGCGACCACCCCAATGACCAGCGATGCGTTCTGCACCTTCGCTTTTTCTATTTGGGCGCTGCTTTCCGGCGCAAATGCGACGACATCTCCGATCTCCAGCTCCTCTGCAGATGAATAGAGTTGAAACAAATCGGCCGCTGCCTCAGCCAGATAACTGTGAAACAGGTTGGCTGCAATCCTGGTCAAATAATCCTGGAACGCCCCGGCGGCCACATCCCCCAAGTAGGCCCGAAACAAAGCCAGCACCTGATCCACCAGCAGGCGCTGCTGTCGCTCATTCTCAACCGCGCTGACGGCCGAAAGTTCGCTCAAGGGGGTGAATCTGGGCCGAAGATCCTGGACGACCTGCCAGCGGTCTTGCTTATATTGTAAGGTAGCCAGCAGACCGTAGTGATGCAGAATGCCATCGGGTGGCTGGACCAGCGGGCCGGATTCGTCGTGGGGCCACTCAACGTCAGCGCTCAGGGTGCGAGCCGGAATCAGCCAGTAGTCTCCCACCCGGTAGTGACTGCCAGCGATAAAGCAGACCTCGATGCCATGCTCCAATTCAAGCCAGGTGCCTTCGTCTACTGATATTGCGCCTCCATCGAACTGGGTGAGGCCGTTTGCACGTTGGTCCCAGCGGCGCAGCAAGGGATGCTTGTGCAGGTATTGCGCTGACTGCTTTAGCTCGTCCGGGAAATCACCGGCTAACGTCAGCTGCCGGTGCCACTGGTCAGGCGAGTCCAGCACCTGGAACAACGGCCGGCTCTGGGCGTTAAGTACCCCGTCATCATCTACAAGCTCAACCCAGTCACCCGGCTGCAAATGCAGCTTGTCGCGCCCCAGCTCTCCCACGGTAAGGCTAAACTGAGGAGAGTCGCCGCCCTCACCATCGGCCGCAATCGCCTCAACAGGGAAAATGATGGAGCCATTCTCACGAGACCATTTGAAGGTGGCCCCTTTCTCGCCCACCGAGTGGATCTCGACCCGGTACAGCCGGTTCTCCAGCATGCTCCCTGAAGCGGTACGCCGGGCGCTCAAGCCGCCTGTCTGAGACCATTGATCAATGACTCGCTGCCATTCAAGAAGGGGTCGGATCTCGTCCGAAGCCTCGGACTCAGCGCTGCCGCTGCCTCCCGGTAAAGTCTCAGGTACAGGAAGGAGCTTTACCTGCCATACCGTCTGGGTGCGTGTCGCCGTGTCCGGACCACCCAAGGCCACTTCCCGGAGAGCGGGATCTTCGACAGCCGTCAGGTGACGCTGCCACACATCGAGATAGACAAAATACTGCCTAACCTCGCTTGTCGCTGAGGGCAGGGCTGCCCCGGGAAAATCCGCCTGCTCGCTAAACAAGACCGAACGCTCATTTTCACAGAGGATGCCATCCACATAATAACGCCCCGCACTGATATGAAAATCCGGCAACTGCGCTTCAGGTGATTCGTTCTGGCTCGCTGCAGCCTGGTCGCTGGAGGCAGTATGTGAAATTTCATCTCGATTTTGAACCAAGGTGATCTTAAAGCCAGATGCTGCATCCGGTGCCCCGCTGTGACCGATCAGATCTTTGAGTTGAGTTTCAAGATAATGGCGCAGAATGTCGATCTGTTCGTTCCAATCGGCATCCAGCTGGACTCGGCCCTGCTGCATGCGAACACTGCTGTAATGCTTTTTTTGATCAAATGTCAATCTGGAGAAATCGCCTTTCATAGCTTCCTTCGTTATAACTCACTGGTTTGCCCGCCGGGCGGGTTGGATTGATCTTTCTGCCTGTCAAGTCTCGATGATGATTCCAGCCTCAAGGCCAACAGGAAGATATTCATTCAAGATAGGATACAGGTTGTCCTCGCGCATTGGTTGATGCAGCTGGTGAAAGACCCCCATCTCCGAGCCGTCTGCCGCGCCGCGCCGGATCTGCTTTGGACAGCGCCGGGCGAGCTGGGCATAGGCTGGATCACCAAAGCGGGTGGAGGTAAATATTGGCCTAAGTAGGGCGTTGGTTAACTTCGTTTCCCTTTCATCCATGGCCTCCAGGCTTACGCCGAGCTCCGTGGCGCGCGATGCCAGCCCACCATCCGGCTGGCAATGCTCCCTTCGTGGGGTTTGCGATCCATTTGGAACATAACTAAAGCGGACCAAACCGGCCTGTCGCTCCTGGACCAGCACTGGTCCGTTAAAAATGACCTCAGAAGCCAGCTTCAAGGACTGAATGTGAACCTCGCCAAAAACCGTCACCCGCTCCAGGGTCGTTGGGGGTCCAGGAGAATCGTCCCTGCCCGGAGCGGCAATAGCATACCCGGATGGGTTGGCGAGGATGCTGTCGCGGATGACCAGACCCGCCATGCCTGCTGGCAGACGCAGCGGGCCGGCTATGCTGTTAGAGATGCTTACGTGTAAGGCTGTCAGGACTGACTCCTCAACCCTAGTCTCAAGGCCTGCGGGCATCAGGGTGCAGTGTTCGATCTCCAAATCCAAGTTGGTCTCAACCGCGATCTTGCCCTCAATCACAAGTCCGTTCAAGCTGAGATGTGCGCTCGCGTGGGGACCGCTTATGATCAGGTTCCCACTTGGGCGGAT
>CP070639.1:1805989-1810562 GCA_020354045.1 Anaerolineales bacterium
AGCATGCAGGAGAAAGAATCACACGACCCATAGTGTATGTTTTGCCCCAACCTACGGAAAGGTTCTTAATCCAAGCTCAAGATTGAATATTTAATTACTGCGGTACTGGAAAAGCCCTATTAAATTACCCCCAGAGAAATATATCGCAAGTAGGGTAAAAGCCAGGATTACTCGCGCCGGACAATACCTTCCTGCCAGGCGTAAACTGCGGCCTGGGTGCGATCGGCGAGGTGAAGTTTGCTCAAGATATTACTGACATGGCCTTTGACAGTGCCAATGCTGATGACCAACTCATCTGCGATTTTCTGGTTAGTAAAGCCTCTGGCAATCAATGTCAGCACTTCGACTTCTCGCTCGGTGAGTTCTGTAAAAAGGGTGCTACGTTCAGGTTCCCCATGGCTGAATTGCTTGATCAGGCGGGCCGCAACTCTGGGATGCAGTGTTGCCTCCCCTTTGGAGGCCCGTTGAATGGCTTCGACCAATTCCTGAGCCTTGACATCCTTGAGCAAATAGGAAATCGCACCGGCCTGGAGCGCCGGGAAAATATGCTCATCTTCATGGAAGGAGGTCAGTATGATGATCTGTGTGCGCGGGCTGATGTCCTTCACTTTGCGGGTGGCTTCCACACCGTCCATGCCGGGCATGACCAGGTCCATAAGTACAACATCCGGAATATATTCGCGGGCCAGGCGCACAGCCTCTATCCCCGATTCGGCTTCCGCCACCACTGCGATCTCAGGCTGCGCTTCCAGGTATCCTTTGGCCCCATTGCGCACCATTTCATGGTCATCGACGATCATGACTGTGATTGGTTCTTGCATTTACGGCCTCCTCCACCCCTCGGTTGGGATCGTTAGACAGACTTTCGTTCCTTGCCCAGGTTCGCTTTGGATGCTGAAATCACCCTTGAGCGATTCCACCCGCTCACGCATCGAATCAAGTCCTATACCATCATGCGGTTGTTGGGTGCCAAACCCTTTGCCATCATCACTGATGCAGAATTCAACTGAATAATTTCCAAAACGCATTGTAACATCAACGCTTTTCGCTGAGCTATGTTTGGCCACGTTCGCTAACGCTTCCTGCATGATTCGGTAAATGGCCTGTTTGACCTCCAGAGATAAATCGACGAATCCATCCACATCCAGGGTCGCTTCGATTCCGGTTTGGTGGGCCCACTCAATGACATATTCATTGAGGGTTTCATCAAAACGCGCTCCGTTCATTGACGGAGGCCGCAGTTCATGGATCAAATCGGTCAACTCCACCCGCACCGAATCCACCAGAGTATCGGCTTCCACCAAATGGTTTTTTGCCGATTGGGGATCGCGCTCGAAAAGCGTCAGGGCCGTCCCCAAATGAAAGGAGGCAGCTAGGGCTTCTTGCTTGGCACTGTCGTGCAGGTCGCGCGCCAGGCGGTTGCGCTCTTCAGAAACAGCCATCTCCTGGCTTCTTTTGAGGAACTGCTGGAGTTGTTCCGCCATATGGTTGAGACGTACTGCCATTGTACTGATTTCATCACCAGTAGGATCCTCGATAAATTCAGAAAAATCGCCTTGGCTCCAGGCATCGGTCACCTGCGAAACTCGTCGTAAGCGCAGAACCATACCACGGGCTGTCAGTGAGCCAAAAATAGTTCCAACCAGACCGGCAGCTAGCAACAAGATCAAGACACTCTGTCCCAACAATATGGTTAGGGTTTCTGGGATATCATTGGCGGTTGGCAAATGCTCCATGTAAATGATCACAACCCCCAAAACCTCTTGATCATCTTCATCCTTTACAGGGATCGCAAAATAAAAACGTTCGTGTGGTTCAAGGGTGATGAATATCCGCTCTGGATCAACTTCTCCATTAAAGGCTGCTGTCAGGGCACCGTCCAGACCAGGGAAAGTTCCCCTATCAAGCGGTTGTCCGACTACAGCTCCAGGAACAAGATGCGGATTGTTGAGCCCAAGCACATTTCCTTTTTTATCGAGGAGAATAGTGCTTCCCCGTCCCTCTGTCCTTAACCGGATTTGAAAGTCGCCGATTTGAAATATATCGAGCTCTGTAATGGTTAATTCACCCCCTTCCATTATGTCTGCGATCAAATCTGTATCGATGGGGTCTTGCCTGTAAATAAGGCGCACTATGGCAGTGCCATTTTCGCTGATAACCCGAATCCATTCTTCGGGCGTGAGCGCGCGATTATAGATCTCGATCGGAATAAAAGCCCTTGAAAACATTAGGTACCCTAGAATTAACACAACAACGAACAAAGAGCCTACGGTAACCGCGGAATAGCTCAATGTTAACTTCCACTGTAAGAGGCGAAATGATGGAATTATCTTCTTGAAAAACATTTTCCTCCTAAGAAATTATCGTTAAGGAAAAAAAGTAATCAGTTTAGAAGTTACTCAGTTGGATACGTGGCAGGCCTGGACTTTGGCTCTTTAACCAAAATCCGAAAGGTAAAGGTTGCATATTGAGCCCCAAAATAGCGACAAACCAGGTCAAATCCTGGCTGCGGCATGCACAGCATTGTGCAAACCGGCCAACCAGGCCTCCTTTTTGAGCCAGTTGTCCCCGGTCCCGGTCCAAATGGCCCGAAAGTCAGGGCTGCCCCATAAAGCGGAACGATACCCGCGCCAAAGGGTAGTTAGCGACCAGCGTTTGGCGCCCGGCCACCAGCGAGCCAGGGTCGGTGGACCGCCTAACAGACCCCAGGCGCGGTAGCCAGCTAACAACAGAACGGCATACACCCACACACTCCACTGGACGGAGACGATCGCCGAGCGCGGGGTCCAGCATTGTTTCTGGCCGACCCCAAAGCCGGATTTCATCTCACGATGGGCGACTTCGACTTCCCAACGCTGCCACAGCCAGGTTAGGATGATCTCAATCGACAAAGGCAGCTGCCAGTGACCATTCTCAGCCTGGCGAGCCGAGATCAAATAGAAGGCTGGTTTGCGAACCTTGCGCCGGGTATGACTTTTGTCAGCCCACCAGGTTTGACCACCGACCACCAGCAAGAACAGCGGCCGGTCTGGATTGCCTTCTCGTAGATAGGGTCCCAGCAGGCGGTAGCGCATTTTCTGCTGGCGGCCTCGCACCTTTACAATGATCTGGCTCCAGCCCTGGCGCTGGCTCGGCCACTCACCTGGGGTCGGTGCCCGTTCCCCGTAGCTGGCTGGCCGGCCTAGTCCAGCATAGGATCCGGGCAGCTCGTACAATACCCGGTTTTTGGCGCAGCGGATGGCCGCAATCGTTCGCTCCGGTAAGCCCCGCCAGAAATCCAGCACATCGTAGCTGCCATCGGCCACCAGCAAGATCTCCTGACTGGCCCGTGCCAACTGATCTAGCTGCCCCCGCACCCAGGCCACAAACTGCAGCCCCGCCTGCCACTCCCGACAGGGACTTGCCACCGACGGGACCGCTTTCTCAGTAAAGGCCGGCAGAAAACGCAGTGGGATTGCCCGAGCGAAACCTTCCGCCAGGGGCGTCAACCAGGCTCCGTGCAAGAACCGCTGCGCTCGGTGGATCCCCTTTCGAAAGACCGGCGTGCGCGGCGCCTTCAGCCAACTCGCCCCGGGTATCTTGCCACTGCTGCGCGGGACTTGCACGCCATCCGTCGCAATCACATACAGCTCAGTCTCAGGTACATGCGCCAACGTTTCCGCTATGAGGCAACTGGCCAGTCGTTCTTCATCAAATCGTTCCCGACTGAACAACCGGTACCAGGCGCTCCAATCGCCGTCCGTCAACCCCAAGGCCAGCAGGCCCTGCGTCACTGTGTGCCGAGCGAAACTGAACAGTTCCCCGAACACTAACCCAACCGCTCGCCGATAGGTCCGCTCTTGTCGAAAGGCCGCACGATGCGCCTCGATCAATTCCATCAATGCCTGCAATAACTGTGGTATTTCGGTTGAAAATGTGCTATCCTTCATAGGGGATGCTCCTTTCGGTAAGCGCGGTTGTGAGAACCTACTTTACCGAATTAGCATCCTTTTTTCAATACCTTTCTCCAAAAGGCCAAACTCGAGCCCATTTTCTCTCCTCATTGGTGGGAAATCGCCCAAATGCGATTGCCCTGATCCGTTTGACCTTTAGGGCAACATACCATACAATACAATGTACCATGCGAAAATGGAACCTGAAAGCTGGCGATCCGCTGGCGTTGACCTTGATGGCTGACGCTCGTCTGGGGCCTACAGATTATTGCGACGATCAAATTTGGGAACTCAGGATAGGGGGAGGTGACCCGCCTGCTCTGGCACTGCAAACCACTTTCGGGCTGCGTGCCCGCTCGGTGCGTGTGTTCCCGCGTTTTGGCGAGGGAGATACGATGGTAACCGCTCCAGCAGAGTTTGCTGCCCCTCCAGTCGTGACCAATTTCTTCCCAAATTATCTGAGCGTGCAATGCTCTCCTCTTTCCGATATAGACGTAGAGCTGGAGTATTGGGTTCCTCAATCCCATGCGGTGGCGGGCAGGGTTGGACTGATGAACAACAGCTCCAAGGCACGCCTGATACGCCTTAGCCTAGTTGCCCAACTGAACCCAACGGAAGGGCAGCGCATGGCTCCGATCGAG
>CP070639.1:1810662-1815233 GCA_020354045.1 Anaerolineales bacterium
GCGGTATCCGCTTATTGGTGCCAACCCACAAAGTAAAACCCTTCTTGATATATTGACGGTATTGGTCTATAATATCCAAATTAAGGGGAACAAGCAGCCCTCCTCTACTTCTTGTTAAAAGATTGTGGTGGAGAAAACAAAGTAGCTGTCAAAGTTGATCTGAGTGCGTTCCCGGAAAATTAAATTTGTGCAGTCTCGTAAAAGCATCCTTGAGGCATTAGCTGGTGGCTGATTCTCCTATCTACTTTCAATGGCAAAACCCTAACCTGCGCAAGACTATCTACCCATTCCGTGAAAAGAAGCTGCGCGAGTTCCTGCAAATTTATAAAGAGATTGACCTGTGCCGAGAGATGCTCGGCGCCACCGTCGAAGCGAAGGTCGCTACAGAGTTAATCCAGGAAGTCAACCGGGTAGAAACTGAGCTCTCCCTGGCCAAGCTGAGAAAAAGTGAAGCTGAGCAAGCCCTGAAAGCCCTGCAGCAGAAACACCGCTTGGTGCTTAACAGCGAAAAAGCGCGCAAGCTCAGGCAGCAGAAGGTCAACTTAGAGTTAAAACTGGCTTCCCTAGAGGCGAGCAAGAAAAGGCTAGAGCGCCAGGTTGATTGGTATCAAAAATTCGCCCCCGAACATCCCTTCTACGAAAAACTGAAAGCGGAATTGAAAGCCGTGCTTGGACCCTACCAGGAGCACCAATCCCAAATCCAGGCTATCCTGGTCGATTACAACCAGGAACTGGCTCCTTTTGAGACAGAATCGAAAGCCCTGCAGTTAAAAATCACGGATTTAGGGACCAAGATCAAAGCCTTAAACGAGGATTTGCGCAAATTTCCTCGCCTGGGGAATAACAGCACGGTCAACCCGCGCGCCGCGGTCAACTGGCTGGTATTCAAATATGCCCGCGAATTAGAGAACAAGTCGCAAGAAGAGTTGCTTCAGTTGATCATGGAGCGCTTCGATGCCGAGCCGCAACGCTTCCCAAAATGGCTGCGCTATATGGTCATCCATTTCTCGGGTATGCGCTACCAGAGCGCTCACGGCTCCTGGGCAGATCCCAAAGCCTTGCTGGAGTCCATGCAGGTGGAGGAGCTGAAAGAGAAAATCCAGAAAACTCTACCAGCGGAGCTGGATAAGCTGTGCGACCAGGCCAAAGCTGAGCTGACACAGAGAAAGAACGTTTCCACCAGCGCGCGCGAAGTCCGCCTGCTTGAGAGCCAGATTGCCGCACTGGGAAATCCCTATAACCGGCAAACCGCCCTGATCAACCACCTTTCCACCCAGGTCGCCGAGAAATTAAAGACCAAACCCAATCAGCAGGTGCTGAACGAGATCAAAGCCCGCAAAAACCAATTCCCGGAATGGGTCTGGAAAGAAATCGTCAGCCGCACAGAGCTGCGCCTGGAGACCAAGGAGGAAGACTGGGAAAACCTGACGCCAGACGAGCGGCAGGAACGTTGGAAGGCAGAGAACCAGCATTGGCGCCAGATCATGGATACCTGGGAGCGGCGGGATATCACCGAATGGCGCAAGCAACACTCCCTGACCCTCTCATTGGTAGTCACCCGGGCTGTGTGCAACGAGATTGCAGAGCACATCCAGCACCTGCGGGGTGTCAAGCCTGCCGCCGGGCTGGCCGCCAAGCCAAATTATTACATCAACCATCAAAGGAACAATCCCGGAGGCGCTTATTTTAAACGCCCGACCAGCGTCGTAGATTTCAAGCAAGGCACCAGCATCCTCTTCCTGGGGTGGGTAGACCGAGAGCCGAACGCCTGGCAGGTCGCCCGCCAGATTGCAGGGGTTGACCTACTTGGGAGCGAAGGCCGACCTGCCAAGGTAGGCAGGTGGAACGCCAGCGAGCAGAGCGAGAACTGGAGCTACGGTTTCCAGGGCGATGCCATGATCCGCTCTGCCCGTATCAAGGTACCCCGGACCTCGGGCACAGGTCCCAAGTTCGAAACCAAGTTTCTTAAAGAGTGGCTGCGCTGGACCCACGAAGCTACTGTGGTCGAGGTTGCCAGGCTGGCTGATGGCGACTATGTACTCACTTTCGAAACAGGCCAGATCGGCTTGAATTTACGCCCCCTGGGTCGCATGCTCAATCATTGGGATATATTCGTCGGGTACGTGCCCCCCGGAGAAGTTGAGCCAACCAACCTGGATGATATGCTCGAGCGGGAGAAAATCCTGCCAGTGTTGGCCAAGGCGCCGTTACCAAGCCCTATTCCAGCACCTTTGCCAACGACTATGGAGGGCACGGTCGCTTTTTCTTTGCCGACCGAGATGGCAGCCGGGGAAAGTGCAGAGACGCCAGAACATGTTGCCCAGGCAGCGGAAACGCGTGCCGGTATGCAAAAATTGCTACGCCAATGGAGCTCATTAACCCCGCGCCAGCGCCAGGTTGTGGCGCTGGTGGCAAAAGGCGATACCAGCCGCAGGATTGCTGCCCAGTTGGACATCACCCCCGCCACTGTGCGCAGCCATGTAAGCAACGCCATGCGCAAAGTGCAAGCTAAGAACCGGGCTGACCTGCAGCGTGAGCTTGCCCCTCTGAACACAAATGAGTGGACAGAAACACTGAATCCATGAAACAAGACTGCGAACCTGCTTGATGAGCACTTACGCCGATCTTGAACTCAGCCTTCATCACCACGATGCCAGCTCATATGCGGTTGATTTTCGCTTCAGCGACCCCGAGAGCGATGTGGATATCCGACCAGGCGGCGATAAGCCTGTCCTGGCGCGCTTCGATCTGGAGGCCCTCCACAGGCAGGTCCATGACCCAGAAGCTTACGGGCAGGCTTTAACCGCCGGCCTGTTTGCCGACCCAGCAGTTCAATCTGCGATCGCCCAGGCGCGCGCCAGCGCCCAATCCAGGGGCGTAGGTTTACGCCTGCGGTTGTTGGTGGGACCGTCTGCGCGAGAATTGCATCGCCTGCACTGGGAAACGCTGCGCGACCCTGAAGGTGGGACGCCGCTTTTCATGGGAGAGAACCTGCTCTTCTCGCGCTACCTCTTCAGCCAGAGCTGGCGGGAAGTACGCTTGCGTCCTAAAGGTGAACTGAGCGCCCTGCTGGCGATCGCCAACCCCAGCGACCTGGAAACATATGGGCTTGCCCCGGTAGATGTCCCCGCCGAGGTGGAGCGCGCCCGGCAGAACCTGGACAAGATCTCCACGGCAGTGCTGCCAGACAGCGCCTCTGGGGCACCGGTCACGCTTGAAAATCTACTTGCTCAGATGCGCCCGGGCATAGACATTCTCTACCTGGTCTGCCATGGCTCTATGAAGGATGGAGAGTCCTGGTTATGGCTGGAAAACGAACAGGGTCAGGCTGCGCGCCTCTCCGGGGACGAACTGGTGCAGCGGGTAGGTGAGCTGGAGCAGCAGCCCCGTCTGGTGGTGCTGGTATCTTGCCAGAGCGCGGGCGAGGGGGCCAACGATGCGCTCGCCGCGGTGGGGCCTGGCTTGGCGCAGGCTGGTATCCCGGCGGTCATCGCCATGCAGGGCAACCTGAGCATGGAAACCGCCGCCAAATTCATGCCGGTCTTTTTCCAGGAGCTGCTGCGCGATGGGTTTATCGACCGGGCCATGTCGGTGGCGCGCGGGACAGTCCGCCAGCACCCGGATGCCTGGATGCCTGCGCTATTTATGCGCCTGAAAAGCGGTCGCATCTGGTATGTGCCGGGGTTTGGCTTGGAGCGCAGGGGCATTGAAAACACCTGGCGCCTGTTCCTGAGTAAGATCGACGATCAGGTATGCACGCCTATCCTGGGTCCAGGCTTGAATGATTATTTACTCGATCCCCAGGTGAAGATCGCTCGCCGCTGGGCCGAGGCCTATCATTATCCCATGGGGCCACACGAGCGTGAGTCCCTGCCGCAGGTGGCTCAATACCTGGCTGTCGACGTCTACAATCGCGCCCCGTACGATGAATTGGCAAACTATCTCAAGCAAGTCATCCGTTCCCGCTACGCCGACATCTTGCCGCCTGAATTACAGCAGCGCCAGGCCCAGCTGGATGATATGATCCTGGCAGTTGGTGCCCACCGCCGACAGAATGACCCTGCTGACCCGTATCGTTTGTTAGCAGAGCTGGACCTGCCAGTGTACATTACCACAAACTACGATAACCTGCTGGCCGCGGCTCTGCAAGAGGCCGGCAAGGACCCACAGGTGATGATCTGCCCGTGGAATGATCAGCTAGAGAGAGTGCAATCCATTTACAACCTGGAGCCCAATTACCACCCCACTTCTAAACGCCCCCTGGTCTTCCACCTGTTCGGACGCCTGAACATGCCCCTCTCGGTGGTTTTGACCGAAGACGATTATTTCAAGTTTTTAATCGGTGTGACCCGCAACAGCAACCTGATCCCCTCAGATGTGCTTGGCGTACTGGTAGATTCTGCCCTGCTCCTGCTCGGTTTCCGCATGGAAGACTGGCAGTTTCGGGTGCTTTTTCACAGCCTGTTGGACCAGCAGGGCAATATCCTGCGCGGCGCCCACCCGCATATCGCCGCGCAAATTGAGCCTGAAGAAGGTCGCATCCTGGACCCAGAGCGCGCCAGGGATTACCT
>CP070639.1:1815333-1819775 GCA_020354045.1 Anaerolineales bacterium
ACACCGCTGGTGGTGGTGCCGTTGGCGATGACGGTGAACAACGTGCCACCGGAAGTGACAGTCGATCCGGAATCCCAGCAGCCACAGTACAGCGATGAGATCGCGCCTGTCACCGTCTCAGCAAAGGATAACATCGCCGAAGTGTTGAGCGCGGCCACAGCGTGGAGCGCTGACGGCGTCACCTTCAATCCCGGGCTGCCTGACTTCCTGGGGTTGTCTAGCCCGAGCTGTGCTGACAGCGGCGGCGGCATGCAAAACTGCACCTGGACGATCAGCGGGGTGATCGATCTGCCGGAAGGTGTCTATACCATCCGCACGACGGTGTCGGACAACTACGGCGGGAGCACAAGCATAGATAATGTGATCGAGGTCATCCCTGAAAACGCGATGATCTCCTTTGACGATGACAACCCGATGACCCAGCCAGTGGCGGCAGCAGGCGGGAACAGTGGACCCTTCAGCCTGACCATGTACGTGGTGGAAAAGGTACCCGACCTGCCCGCCGACGGGATCTCAGGCGTTGCCCCAGGGGACATCAGCCGGGCGAATGTCAGCGTAACCTTAGTGCCGGTTGGGCCTGGAGGTAATCTAAGCCCGTTAGCTTGCAGCACTTCCGTAGACCCTGGGGGCTATGCAGGCGAGATAACCGTGGTGTGTGACTTCGATGGCATTCCAGTGAACACTTACATGGTGGAAGTGATCGTCGATGGTGGCTACTACAGCGGCGCCGATGAGAGTGTGCTGGTGGTTTACGATCCCAGCCTGGGCTTCACCACGGGCGGCGGCTGGTTCTACTGGCCTGGGACGACGGACAAGACCAACTTCGGCTACAACATGAAATACAACAAGAAGGGCACCAACATCCAAGGCAACCTGCTGCTCATCCGGCACACGGAGGAGGGCAACTACCGCTTGAAGAGCAACGCCCTGCAAGGATTGGCGCTGGGGGAGGCTGGTGACTTCACCTGGGCATCCTTCAGCGGTAAGGCAACTTACCTGGAGCCTGGCTGGCCAGAACCTATCGGCAACTACCAGTTCCTGGTCTATGTGGAGGACCACGGCGAACCCGGGGCAGGCAGCGACCGCTTCTGGATCGAAGTGAAGGACAAGTTCGGGAATGTCATTGCTCTCTCGATAGCACGTGAGGCAACAACCAACGCGGAGACACTGCAAGGCGGCAACATTGTGGTGCCTCACGGCGCCAAATAAACGGCACAGCTTTGTGGGAGTGGGGTCTATACTCCACTTCCACAAACAACTGTATCGTAAATAAACAAACAGGAGGAAGCAGCCATGGCTGCTTGCTCCTGTTTGCTCTGCGTAGATACTCATGCATTGTCCGTAAACCTCCCGCAGGTAGCCAGAATTCAGCATAAGTATGCGTTATCCAACCTGCGGGCGGTTAATAATAGGCCGTGCATTTTCCAATACCCTAGTCAAAAGCTCTTCTTTGTGTTAATATTGTGCTAGAAGCCACGCAAGATGCGTGGCTTGCTTTCCGCTCCTGGCTGGCGCCCGCCGTGACCAGGGGCAGCCCCTCCCTGGGAGGGGTAATTCCGTGGAAAGGAGGCATCCCCCTACATGCGCGAATACGAGATGGTCTTTATTGTCCGCTCCGACCTGGACGAGGAGGCGTTTAATGAGGTACTCGAAAAGGTCAAAGGTTGGATCAGTGAGCCCGGTGGTCAGGTGACGAAGGTCGACCTGTGGGGCAAGCGCCGGCTCGCATACCCGATTCGCAAGCAAACGGAGGGACAATATGTTCTTATGAATATGAATATGTCCCCCGCGATCGGCAGCGATCTGGAACGCAACCTACGGTTCCTGGATGCGGTGATCCGCTATCTGATTTTAGCGAAGTGACCCGGTAAACATTTGCCAGGCAATTCAGCGGAGTTTTTAAATGATTCAATTTCACAGCCAGCGAATTGCCACGTGATTGGAGATATTTAGGGCAATTACCATTTGACCAATCACACAAGAGTACGATTGAGAAGGAGCAACGGATGAGCCGCGGATTAAATAAAGTGCTGTTAATTGGTCGCCTGGGTCGCGATCCGGAGATGCGCTATACACCCTCTGGTCGACCAGTGACCTCATTCAGCCTGGCGACCAGCCGCACCTGGAACACTTCCGAGGGTGAAAGACGCACAGAGACTGAATGGTTCAACATCGTTGCATGGGGCAACCTGGCCGAAATTTGCAAAAATTTTCTCACCAAGGGGCAGCAGGTCTACATCGAAGGCAGGCTGCAAACCCGGCACTGGGAAGATGCAGAAGGCAATAAGCACAGCGCCATTGAAGTAGTCGCCAACGAGATGATCATCCTGGGTGACCGGCGCGAGGTTTCCAATGAAGGCGGTGATACCGGAGCTCAAGAGGAAGAAGAGTTCCCCTTCTAAATGAAAATACCAATATACACGAGGAGTATATAAAATCGTGAGCAACTATAATGATTCTGATAGCCCATCATCCAGCGGTCCACCCCGGCGTTATTATGCACAACCGCGCGTTTGCCAGTTCTGCACTGACCCGAACGCGGTGATCGATTATAAGAACGCAGACCTGCTGCGACGCTACATTACCGAAAATGGGAACATCCGCCCACGCCGGCAAACAGGCGCATGTGCCAAGCACCAACGCAAGATCGCAACGGCAGTAAAACGCGCCCGCCATCTGGCCCTGCTGCAATTCAAGGGCGAGCCCTTGCGTTAAGCGAAAACCACTCGCGGGGCAGCGGGGAACAGCATGCATATATCAGCATTACACCGGCCAAGCAACTGATGGCTAATCAGGTTAGCTGGCAGCATCGGACTCAGAAACGCCCCGCATCGAGGAATTTGAATGGCAAAAAATCCACGTAAATCAGAACCTATCATCACGAAAAAACACCTGGCGCGCCAGGAGCGGGAGGCGCTGCAGAGGCGCTACATCATGATCGGCACCATAATCACATTAGTCACTGTGGTGGGTCTGATCACGTACGGCATACTCAGCGAAACTTTGATTAAAGCCAGGCAACCGGTAGCACTGGTGAACGGTGAGAGAATCTCAACAAGCGATTTTCAAACCCGCACGCGGTATCTCCGCCAGCAAGTGATCGGCAACGCGGTCAGTAATTTCCAATTCCTGCAGGCTTTTGGCTCCAATCCTGAGCTGCAATCGTCTTTTGCCCAGCAACTTGCCCAGGTGCAGGTACAGCTGGAACCCAATCTGATCGGACAGCAGGTGATCGACCAGATGGTGGATGAAGAGCTCATCCGCCAGGAAGCGGAGCGGCGCGGCATCACGGTGACATCGGAGGAGGTCGATAAAGCCTTCCAAGAGGCCCTGGGCTACTTCCCGGAAGGCACGCCCACCAGCGAGCCTACCCTGGAAACCAAGCCGACATCCACACTTTCAGCACTGCAGCTCACCCTAGTGCCGCCAACACCCACACCAACGGAGACCCCGATCATCACGGCAACGGTCAGCGTGAGCGCAACCGCCACACAAGCGCCAACTAGCGCCCCAACGGCAACCGCAACGGAAGGCCCGGCTCCCAGCGCTACAGCGACTCTGGCACCCAGCCCAACACCCACCGAATATACGCTGGAAGGCTACCAGCAAGTCTACCAAGACACGATCGACGGGTTCGAAGAATCGATCAAGATGGGCGAAGCTGATCTACGCCACCTGCTGGAAGCCCAGCTCTACCGAGAGAAAGTCCAAGAAGCAATCCTGGATGAGCTGGATGTGCAGCCCAGCGAAGAGCAGGTGTGGGCACGCCATATCCTGGTACCGGACGAGGTACTGGCAACGCAGGTGAGGCAACGACTGGAGGCTGGCGAGGATTTCGCCACGCTGGCAGCCGAGTTATCCACAGATACGAGCAATAAAGACCAGGGTGGCGACCTGGGATGGTTCGGTCGCGGCCGCATGGTACCCGAGTTTGAAGAGGCGGCTTTCGCCCTGGAGACTGGTGAAGTCAGCGAACCGGTGGAGACAAGTTTCGGCTTTCACATCATCCAGGTGCTGGGTCACGAGAACCGCCCCCTGACCCAAAGCGAGTATGATACGCTCAAGCAGCAGAAATTCGATGAGTGGCTAACTGAGCTGCGGACAAACTCCGAGGTAGAGATCCGTGATTACTGGACGGAGCGTGTCCCAACTGAGCCTACACTCCCGCCCGAGATCGAGAGCTTCATCCAACAGGTACAGCAACAGCAAGCCGCACCGCCAGTCATACCGACTGCGCCTGTGGAAGAATCACCCAGCCAATAACACCCGGCAGACGGATAAACCGAGCATTCCCACCCCTGTAAGCGAGTTTGCTTGCAGGGGTATTTTTTAACCCCCACCTGTATCAGATTGCGGAATACGAGGCAGGGCTTAAGAGGATGGAGAAGGTTTTAAACATAAAAAGTCAGGTTAGAGAGGGGTAATATCAGCAGACAACGCCA
>CP070639.1:1819875-1824305 GCA_020354045.1 Anaerolineales bacterium
AATTGGATAACCCCGCAGCTGGCAGGTTTTTACGCGCGTATGCTTTTGCAGATGAGCTCAGCCAGGAGGTGCTACGGAACTTTTATCCTTTACTCCCAGCAGAAGGGGAAAGCGCTCAAAGGATGCTAATGGGAGCAGCCATGGTGATGGACCAACTTCTGGATGAAGATGGGGAAGACCCGGCTGCTTTCGCCTCCATACGCACAATGCTGGCTAAGCAAACTGGTGATTTGACTAATCCCCAGGATGGCAACCTGACCACAACAAATCCAAGATTGAATACTTTTGTTTCCATGCTTGAAGACATTCTCACAGACTGTCGGGTACGGGGACAAGGTACTGCCGGATATGCTGCGTTCATCGCGGACTTGCTTAGAATGTTGGATGCAGAGCTAGCCAGCCCAAGTGTAACCCTGGATAAACCGCCAGTAAAACGGGTTCGTGATGTCGTCCGGGATAAGAGCGCCTTGCTGGTTTGGGTTGGATTTCAGGCATGCTGCCTCGGCCAGCAACTCGATCCAACACAGGTTGAGTTTTACCAGGAGATCTGCAACGCCATTGGCGAGGTTTTGTGGATTATGGACGACCTGGCAGACCTGGAAGAGGATCTTGAGCGAGGAATATGGAACCGTAGCCTGTGGCGGTTGCACGATGATCTCGGCGAAGCGCATTTTAAGAAATTGATCAGCTCCCAATCTCAATTGGCTGAGGGGATAATCAGCCAAGCCATAGTACGGCGTGAAATAGAAGCGATCTCAGAGCGCGTAGTGTTTATAGAAGCTCACCCTCGCATGAAGTATTCTCCAAAGCTAAGAGCGATGATGAGTTTTTGGATAACCTCGTGGCTGGGGATATACAGATGATTGGCAAAAACATCCTTAAAAAAGGACAATCATTGGAAATTTGAGATTTATCCTTTGGTTATGAGTAGCTGTCATCCCAATTGTTCAAATGGGATTAGTGAAGTGGTAGGTATCTAAATTTCTACTAATATTCTTGTGATAGAAGTTGAGGAGTTTGTTAATATCCAAAGCCGAGGGAAATCCCCGACCGCAAACACCTTAATTTAACAGATGAAAGGTAACCTCATATCGAATACCACCATATTGATCCACGATAAGCTTACCCTTTAGTTCAAAATTTTATCAACGAACAAGCTCCAGGCTGCCCGATTTTTGGTATTTGCATTTGTTGTAAAAGGCAGAGCAACACCGTAATGTCGCACAACCAGAATAATGATTTTCATTTTGGAATGCAAACTGACCTATACATTACCACCACGGTTTCCAGGGAAGTCATACTTCACGGTGTATGTTGACAACAAATTGATCAGCATAGCACAATTTAGCACTGGATTTCTACTCTGCCTGGATCACCTGCTCGCTCCAGTTCCTGAATTGGCGCCGTAACTGCCTATCCAGGTGACAGCCCCCCACTTGTAGTGCATTGCTCGCCTACATTTAACACCACTCAGCCCCGCTACAGGTAGCCACACCTGTATACTGACATCCACCCTGTAAGCCCTGTAAGGTATCCTTGACAAACGCATCACAATTGTCTATAATTAATTTGTCAAATTGAAAAAATAATTATCCGGGCTTTCCCGATTCCTCACCCATAAAAGCATGACCCCATCCAAAAATCTTTTGGGCAGCAACATCAACCTGGTTAAATCTCACAATATTCAGGCCATTTTGCTCAGTCTTTTGCAGGAAGGTCCGGTTTCTCGGGTTGAGTTAGCAGAAAAACTTTCACTTTCTAATACAACGATCACCAATCTGACTTCTGAGCTACTCGATCAGGGTATCATTTTAGAAGAACAGGTCGAGGCCCCTGGGAAGCACAGGCGTGTTGGGCGACCGCGAAGAATGCTGCAGCTGTTGCCATCAGCACGCTATGCAATTGGCGTGCATATCGGTGTGGGATCGTTTAGAGTGGCTGTAACCAACTTGTTTGCAGAAATACTCAAGAGCGAGATTGAGAGTTTCGATCTCGCCTCCCCGCCGGAACAGGTAATCCATACCATCCTCCAATTCGTTGAAAAAGCGATCGCAGCCTGTGATATTGATCGTCAGCGAGTGATCGGGGTTGGTGTTGGAGCTTCTGGTCTAGTGAATTACACTCAAGGCGTCAATGTGCTCGCACCGCGCCTTGGGTGGGAAAATGTTCCCATCCAGCAGATCATGGAAAACCAGCTGCACTTGCCAGTCTGCGTGGATAACAATGTACGCACCATGGCACTGGCAGAAGCTTTTTTCGGGGATGGTAGAGGTGCCAGGGTATTGGCGTTTGTCTATGGAAGGATCGGTGTAGGCTCTGGCATCGTGGTCAATGGGCAGGTCTTTCGTGGCAGCGATGCTGGCGCTGGCGAGATTGGACATACCACGATCATCCCACAGGGTGGGGACTTGTGCACCTGTGGCAATACGGGCTGCCTCGAAACTTTGTTATCCGAGCCTGTGTGGTTAAGTCACCTCCAGGAATTAGCTGCCACTCATCCAGGTAGTTTGATCGCGACTTGTCTAGAATCAAATGGAACCGAAACGCCCATAGAGCGGATCTTTGCAGCCGCCAGGCAGGGGGATGAACTCACCCGACAGTTTATCCAGGAGCGAGCCTGCTATCTGGGTATCGCCATAGCCAACCTGGTAAATGTGCTCAACCCTGAATTGATCATCCTGGGTGGTATGTTCGCTCAGGGAAGCGACCTGATTTTACCCATCGTGGAAGCCAAAATGAGAGAGGCTGCGTTTGCTGGCCTGGGTGAAAAAGTGCGCCTGGTGACGACCAGCTTTGGTTGGCGAGCCGGTGTGGTAGGCGCAGCTGCCCTGGCATTAACCACTTTTTTTTACCAGCAACGAGAGGGTATCTAATGCAAAAACCGCGGGTTGCGTTTTTACCCATTGCCAGAACCACCTTCGATATTGAGCTTGCTCAACAAGTCACCAACTCAGCTCGGGAACACCTGGCAAAACTTCCGGTTACTATAATTAATTCTGCCGAGCTGATTACAGACCTGCAGACTGCCCAACAAATCGCCCAATCATTAGCCAGCACCCCACCAGATTTGTTGCTGGTCTTCCAGGCAACGTTTGCCGATAGCAGCATAGTCACCAGCTTAGCCGAAATAGTTGACGCTCCCCTCATGCTCTGGGCGATCCCCGAAGACCATACCGGAGGGCGCCTGCGCCTGAATTCGTTGTGTGGCATCAACCTGGCTGGGCACGCCCTCAGGCGCACCGGATACCAATACGGATATGTATTTGCAGCCCCTGAAGACCCTTCTGCTTTAGGCAAAATTTGCACCCTGGCCAAAGCTGGATATGCCCGCAATGTTCTGCGACAATCACGTCTTGGGCGCGTGGGAGACCATCCGGAGGGCTTTGAGACCTGCCTTTTTGACAAGGAACTTATTCAATCAACTTTTGGCCTGGAAGTCGAGCAGTTTGATCTCATAAACGAGATATTTCCCCTTGCACGGCAGATTCAAAGCAGCCATATTGATACTCTGCAGGCACAACTCAACGAAAAAGTAGTAGGGCTTGAAGATCTGGATCCCACACCCACGCGCGGCACTTTGAGCGTGTATGCTGCCTTGAAACAGCTTGCGCAGCAGCGCAAGTTGGGAGGTTTAGCAGTGCGCTGTTGGCCAGAATTCTTTACCGATTTGGGCTGTGCCGCGTGTGGTGCCATGTCCATGCTGAGCGATGAGCTGATTCCGTGCAGCTGCGAAGCGGATGTCAATGGCACGCTCACCCAGATGATACTGCAAGCCCTCAGCACAGCACCAGCTTTTGGGACAGATATTGTCTCCCTGGATGAAGAACGTGATGCCCTGGTAATCTGGCATTGCGGGTTGGCTCCACTATCAATGGCTGACCCGGCTGGCCAGACAGGTGTCACAATTCACTCAAACCGCAGGCTGCCCTTGTTATTCGAGTTTTCGCTCAAGCCCGGGCTGGTCACTGTGGCTCGCTTGACGCAATCATCTGGAGCGTACAGGTTGGTCATCGGGCAGGGTGAGATCCTCCCAGGTCCCAAGAGTTTTTCTGGTACCTCGGGACGGCTGAAATTTGATTACCCCGCCAGAGAAATCCTGGATGTGATCATGACCGAGGGATTAGAGCATCATATCTCGCTCACTTATGGCGACTGCCTGGATGAATTGATCGCCTTGGCCCAATTACTTAATATTCCAATCTTGCAACTTAATAAATGAGGAGGTATCTATTGAAAGGATTAACTCACCTTACGTTTTTCGTCTCAATCCAATTCACAAGGAGAAAGTTAATGAAGAGAATATTGTTTGTTTTGTTATTGGTTTTCGGACTGCTTCTGACCGCCTGTGGTGGTGGTCAAGAAACCGCGGAAACCCCGGAAGTGTCTGCCCCCGAAGTAACGGCTACCGAAGAACAGCCAGAAGCGATGGA
>CP070639.1:1824405-1828816 GCA_020354045.1 Anaerolineales bacterium
AGCAAGATGATAAGTGCCACCAGTAATCCCAGGGTGACCGAGTTGACGATACCCATTGCTCCCTGTCGGAAAAAGATCACCACCAACAATAGGCGCAGCGCGTTCGCAATCATCACAAACAGGGTAGCATAGTGTGAGTGGCGCAAGGCGATAAAGCTATGCATCACCAGCGTGCTGAGCGGTGTTATCCCTATCCCCAGCAAAAAAACCAATAGATAATTCCTGTTCGTTCGCAGTATTTCTAATTTCGGTGTCCAGAACGGGATGCCGATGAGAAAGACAATACCGCTGATCACGGATGTTAGCAGGATGAGTGTGTATAAGGAATTTAAGAAAATCTCCGGATCTCTGGCCTCGGGTAAGAAACGGATCACCCCCGCAAAGGTTCCCAGCCCAGCCATACCAGATACCAACACAATTCCAGAGAGGATTGCTGCTCCCAAACCTACTTCATCTGGACGATACAACCTGGATGCCGCTCCCCAAAAAACAATACCGAGCACTCCAGGCAACGTATTTGACAACAAAATGTAAACCGCATTCCGGTAAAGCGGTTTTTGCAGGTGTTTGATCAGTATAGGTATGTACATCGCAATGAAAGACACTTTGATTCAAAATACAACAGGGCGATCAACATTTAATATTTGAGATGCACTTGGGTTTGCTCCCCTCCCTCACCGCCATATGCTGTAAGGATCATCCAGGTGCCGCTCGCTCCCTATCAGGGCTGCTTGGTCACTCGTCCTTATTGCCCTGATCTCCACCTGCGGATTGGTCACCCGTGAGTAGGGCGGGACCGAGTGCGTGACCACCGCACCAGCACCGATTAATACATGCGAACCGATCGCAATGTCCCCGAGAATGATCACTCCAGTCCCGATCAAAACCCGATCGCCAATCGCTGGGGAATTAGGTTTTATCGGGAAAAAACCGTTCCAGGCAATCGAAACATTATGATAAATGGTACAAAACTCTCCAATCTCTGCATAACCAGCCAATATAATGTTCTGAGGATGCGGCAGGCGCAAACCCCTGCCAATCTTGATCGTGCCGGGGATATTCGAGTTACACAGCAGCCACTGGTACAGCGAGCCAAGAAAACGGCACGCATACCAGACCATTGAACATGGTTTACCGGGTCGATGAAAATTGCGATGGATATATTGTTCAATGCGGATCTCAAATAGCAGGAGCACCGCCCGGATGCGATCCCAGCTCCAACCCCGATTTACTTTACAATCCCACTTAAGTAAATAGAACAATTCAGAAAGGTCCATAGTCTTCTTAAATTGATTACTCATGGAATTTAAGGCTGGTCGGCAACGAAGGGCTTACCCACCAGGATTCCCGCCTTTCGTCCACACATAAAAACTCTCACCAGGTGCGAGCTTCAAGATGCGTTCCCGATTGTACGCATACAGGTCCAGTGGGAAGCGGTGGAATAAAGCGCGCGTTCGCTCACCCATTACAAATAGGCAGACGTGTAAACTGTTTAGACCGCCCGATTGGAATAGAAGACGCATATCCAGGTCTGAGTGCGGCGTCCACTCCTGGCGCGCCAGGCTGCCGATGATCATCACCCGCTCAATTGCCGTTACCTGGTTTGCGCGTCCAATCAGCCCTCTCATATAGCTGAGGTAATCTTCATTTGATACGCTGATCGCGCCATAATGCTTCAGCACCCCCCACAGGTGTCCATTGAACAGAAAGTTGAGCGTGTGCGCAACCAGAAAGCCCAACAGCAGCGCAAGCTTCCCAGGCAGCCACAGGTTCAATAACAAACCCAGCCCTGCTGTCAGGAACATATCCAGCCCCACTTTGAACCACCGCTCCGTCACGCCCATACAAAACCAGCTCTGGAAGATCCAATGAGATAAAAGAGCGACCGATGGGGAGCGCAAAAGGAACAGGGGGATTCTGGCTTGAAGTTTTGCATAGCCAGCAGAATTTTTAGAGTCCACCAGATTAAAATAAGATAATTTTTCCCTAATAGTGTCCGAGTTGTCTAAATATGGGTTATACTTTTTTCTACAAACCCGGATGGCTCCTCACTGGCGATAACCACAACCTCCTAGCCATCCAGTCACCAACCTAATTTGCGCACGGAACTTGGCGCGCAACTATTCCCAAAGGAGAGTATGATGAGCAATAAAATAGAGGTTGTAAGAAAGTGGCATGAGGTGTCCTGGAAAAATCCTCCGTCGAGCTTTATCGATGCGAATGAGAAGTATCTCTCGGATAACTTTCAATCCCTCGACAAAGATGGTAACGTTATGGGGAACAAAGCAGGAATGATCGCAATGTCCCAGATGCTTTATAACTCATTTCAAGGTTTCAAGGGGGTGACGCACGACTTCCAAGAGGAAGAGGATGGCAGCGTCATGATGAGCTTTCATTTTGAAGGCCTGCACACGGGCGACCTTGACCTGTCGGTGATGGGCCTGGGCGTCATCCCTGCCAGTGGCAAAAGTTTCGTGACGCCGGAATCCAAATCGAAGTTTTTCGTTGAGGGCGGTCAGATTGTGAGCTCACAGCCGATATCCGGTGGTTTTGAGTTTATCCTGGCAGCGATTGGGGCGATTCCTCAGGATAACCTGGCTCCTTAAAAAGACACAGAACAAATACCGACCTCTCAAGGTGGTGTACCAGGTGGCGAGCCAGTGTTCTGCCTCGCCACCCATTGTTTCTTATAATATTCTTTTCTGGTGGGTGCTTTTCCTGTTTGTTGCCCATCCCCGAATAAAAAACACTGTGACCGTAATTGCTGGTTACTATTCACTGTGATGAATTGTGCATGCTAAGCATTTCTTATTAGTAGGAGGTATTGTGCCATGAACGCTCAGGAGAATAAGCAGCTTGTCCGCCGCATGATTGAAGAGGTCTGGAATGGGCACAGCCTTGAAAACCTTAGCGCCTTCATCGGTGACGAGCTACTCGCGGAGGCTCTCGAACACGACCAGCAGTTCCTGACTGCTTTTCCAGATGTGCACATCACCATCGAGGATCTGATTGGCGAGGGAGACAAGGTGGTAGCTCGCCTGCTTGCCAGTGCCACAAACCTCGGCCCATTTGCCGGTCAGCCACAGACCGGTAGGCAGGTCCAGTTTCGCTCGATCCGCATCTTCCGTATCGTTAACGATAAGATCGTCGAGACCTGGGCTATGCAGGACCGGCTTGGTCTCATGGAGCAGCTGGGTTTGGTACAGTCAGCGGGCGGAAATGTCAATTGGGCGGCAGGCGATAATCACAGCCCTACTTAAAAGCGAACAGCCCACCTTGCGTGATGGGGGTCATATACGCACATTGCTCTAGTGTCAGGTAAATTCCATTCACCTGTTTTGCATACGCCCTATATTCTCTTGCGTGCTCTTCTGACCAGAAGAAAACTGAATTTCTTCAGTACACATCAATAATATTTTGTTCTGTAAATTTATCCCACTGGACGTCTGGCATAAATACCAGTGGCTTTGTGCCAGCCTCTTGGTAGGATATCTCCAAGTCGCTGTCCACCTCGATGCGCATTTCTTGCCCACAATGAGAGCACTCTGTTTCTATGACTACCGACACAACCTCTTTTCTTAATCGCCCTTGCACGAAGGGCGCCGCGATTGCATCTTCTGCTCAGGCCGCATAGAGACGTTCCCCGCTACTGAAAATCAGCCTGTGTGGTGTGGTCATCACCGTCACCGGATAGGCCCAGGAAACTGCACCTCGCTCATTCCGTACCAGGAAGAATAGCCGATCTTCCAACTCTTCCAGGATGATTCTCACCCTTTCAAGTGGCAACCTCAATTGCTCAGAAATGAGTCCAGGCTCGATCGGTTCTTGCCGGTTGACCAGCTCCTTAACAACGAAATAACGTATTTGCTGATGATCAGCTGTCATGAAACTCAATCTTGCCTGACTGTGTTGGGGAACCTCAGTCAGGTGTTGCAACCACATTGCCTGTGGGATTTCAAGAACTTTTCGATCTCTCCCAAGAAGAACAATTTCATTCATAGTAGCATTCTACTCCTCTGCCGACTTTTATTTAGGCGGAATAACTGCATGTATAACCCGCTTGCGATGAACGGTGCGAAGAGCAAGTCGGGGTCATGCCGTGCTGAGCTGCGGGGCGACCTCGCACTGGTCTCTGCCGACCAACCCCTACAGCTACCTTACGCAACCCCGCCAGCCTTCTCAATAGCCCTGTAAGCTTTAGCAAGTTGTGAGACCCCTTGATCACTGCGTAACTCTGCGGTCTTTGAAGACCACCTGCCCAAACTGGCCTCAGCCAGTGTATCCCTGTGGGTTTTCTCTCTCTTTGACCACCGCTCTGAAATCCGTTAGGCCTTCCGCAAATGAAGCGGGATCAAACTTGTCAAAACTCCCTGTTCTCGGAAGCAGGATATCCAGACAGTGCAGGGTCATG
>CP070639.1:1828916-1833315 GCA_020354045.1 Anaerolineales bacterium
TGGTGCGTTCGAGGATCATGCCCAGCAGGAGCGGGTGATAATTATTGTATTGGAAGTACTCACCTGGCTGCTCTTTGATATGCGTGTATTCCAGTGCCAGGCGGCGCAGGTCGGTGAAGAGGTAAGTCTTTGTCCCATCATCGCTCAGTGAAGGGATATCCTCGAAGTAATGGATCCCAGAGCTCATCATCAATAAATCTCGTATGGTGATCTCGCTGAAGCGATGATCTCTAACAGCCAGCTCAGGTAAGTAGGTAGTGATAGGATCATCCACGCTGTGGATATACCCGTCTGCGATGGCGAGCCCGATAAGAGCCGAGGTAAAGGATTTGGCGACCGAAAAAGAGGTGACGATCGAATCGCGCTGTGTGCCGTTAAAGTATTTCTCGTAAAGGATGTGATCATCCTGGATGACGATAAAAGCCTGGGTTCCGGTCTCAACTAGAAAACTCTCTAAATCGTCGATTTGAGGATCAGACTCGAAGGCTGCACGCACCCGCTCTGCCTGCAGATTTTCAGGGAAATAGAATGGGTTGTCTCTTGCGCGTAAAGGGCGCGCAGGCAGTTTCTGATAATCGTACACGCTCTCCTTGCCCCAGGTGAGTGCCCGGTAGACATATTCAGGCGGGTAGACCAGGCAGGCCAGGAGCGGGTAGAGCACCAGAATGGCGATAACAATGATGAAGACCCAAAAAAAGATATTCTTTAGCCTTACAGGCTTGTTATTCAATGCCTTCATTTTTTCCCTCTGCTACGGTTAGATATCTTTGTATTTCACCCAAGTGTTTCTGCGCTCCTCATACCTGTGCGCCTGTTGTATCCTGACCAGGCAGTGATCAGGATTGCCCCCATCAATTCTACGAAAGGGAAAAAATATGCCCGTTGCATAACGCACGCTTCCCCACAGCCAGCCTGTGAAGAACCTTGGCAGCATCCCCAGCCCCTGGCTGTAGTGCATCAGGCCGAAGAGCAAGCCCGAGATCAAAACCGCAACTCGCCCCGAAAACTGTTTCTCGACAACTTGATACCACAGGCCGCGAAAATAAACCTCCTCGGCAAAGGCGACTGCCAGGTAGTTGAGCAATCCCAATAGAGTGGCAGAGGTGAATGGGCGGAGTCCCGAGATTCTCACACCAAACAGATAATATAGCCAGTAGATAGCGAGGATAGCAAAGCACAGCCCCACATGCCACCCGAGTCGTTGCCGGATTATCTTCAAGCCCACATTTTCCGGGGACAGATTGAGCAGTCGAATGCAGCCGATGCTGGCGATTAGAAAGATCGTGTTGACGATAAGATTGCAGTAAGCCAGCTCGGAGATTCCTAACGATCTCAGTCCCAGGTTAGTTGCGACATAGGAGATAATCCAGGCGATGACCAGTAAACCAAGGTGTTTCCGGAAATTGTGTTTCATCAGTAATTCCAAGAAAATGGCTTATCTTTACTCTCAAGGCGAACATTGAACAATGTCTGCGTGGGTTGATGCTGGGTGGTGGAGCAATCCCCACCGTAACGAGCAGGGGATTGCTCCATTTTTATCTGCAATAAATGGGGTAACTTTCAATCCAAATCTTCATCACAACATCAAATTCCAGAGGTTAGCCATCCAGATTGTGGCAAAGCCAGACAGCAATACCAGGATAGAATGGACTTTTCCCCACCAGGGGATATTTCCCTTCTTCCATGTTTGGGCCAGGAAAACCAGCAAACTAAGCGACAGCAATCCAATGATCCAGGGCAGGGTGAACAGAATCGTTGCGCCTACAGGAACCTTTTTGTAGAAGAGCAGCAGGTCGGTTATCTCTCTGATGAACAACATTCCTACACCCACGATCACCCCCAGATTTAAGAGGCTGACGACCCAGGCCATCCAGTGACTCTGACGTTTTATCGGCCAGGCAATGAGCATCGAAAGAGAGATGAGGGTGATTACCCCAACCAAAACGATCTGGAAATTCATGCTTTCATACCAGGAGACTTTCTGATAACTTCCAGTCCCTCCAAATGTGAGAAACTCGACTTCTCCTGCCTTATTCTCGACAAAGACCACGAAAGAACCGGGGCTTTCGAGGCTTTGAAAGACCAGAGGCTCAACTTCCACATAAACACCGGACCCGATGCTCAACGACCCATCGCCATTATCCTTTACATTATAGTTGTCCAGGAGGGCTTCAAGTTTGAAAAAATCATTCCGTCCAATCCCCAATGTGGTTTGGTATTGGCCGGTGAAGCGTTTGATATGGTCCGCTCTATCCGGCAAGGGCTGGATTTGAGGGACTATTACCTCCGTCTCAGGGACGAAATTCTCCATAATCTCATTGGTGAGTTCCCAGAGCATAACAGTCGCCTCGGTAATCGACATACCCTCGTCAAAGTAGCGATGGTTAATGCTGATGAAGAAGCCCAAATCATGTTCTGGCATCAGTACCAATCTGTTGATAAACCCGATGCCGTTGCCATCGTGATAAATTGTTTTTCGACCAGCAAAAGTTCTCTCAGCAAACGCATAGCTGCGACCTCTAATGTATGGATGCACCGATGCCTGGCGCTCCAGCAGCATCGCCATGGTCTCATCTTCAAAGATCCGTTTTCCATCCAGCGATCCGCCATTGAGCAGCGCCCGCATGTATCTGCTCATATCCTCGCCGTTGGTTACAAATGCGACGCCGGGGGACATGTGGACAAAATCGTGAGGTTGAATATAGTATTCGTTCTTGTCATAGTCATACCCATATCCCACGGCCAGATTGTCGTAAATCTCAGGCGGTAGGGGTTGGGCATAGGTGCTGCTTCCCATGCCAAGGGGAGCCAAGACGAGTTCTGCAACCGGATCTTCATAAGGCAACCCGGTTACCCCTTCAATGGCATAGCCGAGTAAGGCATAATCCCAACTGCTGTAGGCCATCACTAAACCTGGGGGAAACACCCGCGATGGCAGGTCAGCGTGCAGCACATCGCCCAGAGGTTCCCATGCCTCAAAATCTGGTGCGTGTGAGCGCACGACCTTATCCGGATAGCCACCCATGTGGGTCAGCAACTGACCCACAGTGCTGGCCGGGCCAAATTCATCCTCTAACTTGAGGTCAGAAATATAGTCGCTCACCGGAGCGTCCAAATCGAACAAATCCTGTTCAATAAGCTGGATCACGGCTGTGGCGAATACAGGTTTCGACACCGACCCAGCCCGAACGTTTGTCTGGGGCGTCATCGGGATCCTCTTTTGGAGATTAGCATAGCCGTAGCCCTTTGATAGCAATACCTTATCTCCCTGGACGACCGAGATGACCAACCCGGGAACGTGCCGGCTCTCCATCTGTTCCGGGATGTATCCATCCAGGAAGGTTTCCAGAATTTCAGGATTGATTTCTGCAACTGGGTTACCAGGTAATTTAACAGACTGACTGTCTGCTATGGCTATTTTTCCCGGTGCCAGAAAGGCGGTACATAATACCAGACCCACATAGACAGCTAAACGTAAGCTTTTCTTCGTAAACATCGTAACCTCCGGATTTTTTAATTCTTATCCTGGGCCTTGGCGACTGTATCACGGTTACATTCTTTTTTGATTTCATTCACCGAAATCAGTGGGAGACCCATCATTTCGATTTTCCTGAGCCACCAAATAGCGGAGCGCGAACGGCCACTCTTCCGGTGAGCGGTTTGTAAAACCGCCCACCGGATCGTTGCGTCAGAGATATGGTCACGTTTTTGTTGTAGTGATGATGAAATTCAGCATATCTGAAAGCGCCTCCGCGCGGATGTAGTGATCGCCCGTTCCAGGCGGATCCTCCAGGCCATGACCGGATCCTTCGTACATGATCACCCGGATATTGTCCTTGTCCAGCGCCTCGAAGCGCGCTTTGCTTTCCGCAGAAGGAACATTGTGATCGTCGCTGCCATGCAGAACCAGTGCTGGGATGTTCACCTTCCGCCAGTAAGGTATTGGGTCAAAATTCCCAACCTTGTCATACCACTCTCTCCCAACAATGTTTTCGTAAACAAGAACATTAACATACCCGAGCAGATTGGAAATGCCTGGCAGGTATCCTGTTTCCCGCATTGTGAAATTAAATTCATGCACAAGTTGTTCATGCTGGGTGACGGATTGACCGACCATGTTGATGGCAAAATCCAGATGCGGAGATTGGCTTGCAACAATGGGTGCGATCACCCCGCCCTGGCTCATGCCGATGATCCCGAGCTGAGAGACTTCCACAATCTGCTGGGATTTCATGAAGTCAATGGCGGCCAGGGTGTCGGTGGCTAGGTCTTCAAAACTAGACGTGTACCAGTCGCCCTCGGATTTCTCGCTACCGCGCTTGTCCGGCAAAAGGACTGCTACGCCGTTCTTCTGCATATAACTGCTCAACGTCAGGTACCAATTTCTGTCTCGATAGCT
>CP070639.1:1833415-1837780 GCA_020354045.1 Anaerolineales bacterium
GCCTCTAGCCCGGAATGGGCCAGGACTTGCAGGCCTGTCTCCAGCCAATCTTGTTGACGCGTTGGACTCATGCTCGATCTCCACACAGATAGCAAAACACGCTATTAACATACCATACAGTATGGTATGTTGTCAAGAGGTGAATTACCCCTGGAGTGCAGGCAACATGTGCTAAACATGTACGGGTTGATCCGAAAATCAACCGGAAGGTTGATCAAAAATCAACCACCTGCTGGTGCACAGCGGCTCCCCTTTTTTCTACAATATAAACAGATAAGCTACTCGCACGAACGTGGTCCAAGTCAACTGGAGAGTTTACGATGCAAGCACAAGAAATAATAACCGTCGAGAATTTGTACAAACATTACGGTCAGGTCAAAGCAGTGGATGGCATTTCGCTCCAGATCAGCGCCAGCGAAATCTTCGGCATGGTAGGGCCAAATGGATCAGGCAAGACCACCACCATTGAGTGCATCGAGGGATTGCGTCAGCCTGACAAAGGGAAAGTACGTGTGCTGGGACTTGATCCCGAAAAGGATTTTTACGCCCTGCGCGAGATCATTGGCGTCCAACTACAGGCCTGCAACCTGCCGGCTCGCATGCGCGTTGAAGAGGCGCTGGACCTGTTTGCCTCGTTTTACCAGCACTCCGTGGATTGGCGCGCTCTGCTTGATGACCTGGGGTTAACCGAAAAACGCCGGAGTTTCTACAACCAGCTTTCCGGCGGGCAAAAGCAACGTTTGTTCGTCGCCCTGGCGCTCATCAACCGTCCCAATATTGTATTTCTGGATGAATTAACCACTGGTTTGGACCCGCAGGCACGGCGCGCCACCTGGGATCTGGTGCGCCGCATCCGGGAGCAAGGAACTACGGTCTTCCTGACAACACACTTCATGGAGGAGGCCGAGCGCCTGTGCGACCGGGTGGCAATTCTGGACCATGGCCGGGTGATCGCCATGGATACGCCCAACAGTCTGGTCAGCCAGCTGGGCATGTCAAGGCGGGTCACCTTCGAAATCAATGGTCATTCTTCCGGCGCTACGAAGATTGCAAACCACGCCGCATCAGACTTCAACCCAGCTCTCCTGGGGGTGGTCGAAGGAGTCCAGAAAGTCGATCAGGATGGCAACGAAGTTGTCGTACACGGAAAGGGAAACGGGCTGGTAGGCGAGCTGGTAAGAGCCCTGGAAAATGCCGGGGTGTCCTTCACCAACCTGCGCAGCGAACAGGCTAACCTAGAAGACGTCTTCCTGGCGCTGACCGGTCGGGCGATAAGAAATTGAACCACACAAATGAAATTATGCAATCAAGGAAGGAGATAAACATGCGCAGCTTTCGGAAATTATTCTTAGTACAGTTGAAGCTGTATCTGCGAGAACCGGTGGCATTCTTCTTCTCGCTGGCTTACCCGGCCTTGTTACTGCTGTTGTTTGGGTACATCTACGGCAACGAGCCGGCTCCAGAATTTTGGGGCAGGAACTTTGGAACCGTGGATGCCAGCGTGCCAGCCTATACCGGCATCATCATTGGCACGGTGGCCCTGATGGGTATCCCCATTGACACCGCCTCCAGCCGAGAAAACGGTGTATTGCGCCGTTATCGGGCGACACCTTTACGCCCAGCCATCTATCTGGCTGCCAGTGTGGCAGTGTATTTACTGGTAGCCTTGCTGGGTATGCTCATCCTGGTGGTGACCGGGAAGCTGATATTTGACTTGCGCATTGCTGGCGCGTGGCTCAATGTCCTAGCAGCCTTTCTCTTGAGCGCACTGGCTTTCTTTGCCATCGGCTATATTATCGCCAGCCTGGCACCCACGGCGCGCATCGCCCAGGTGGTCGGCATGGTCATTTTCTTCCCGATGATGTTTCTATCAGGTGCGGGCATGCCGTTGCAACTACTACCCGAGAACCTGCGCCGGGTAAGCGACTTCTTGCCGTTGTCCTATGTAGTCAGGCTGATCCAGGGTTTGTGGTTTGGCGATCCCTGGGCAGAACTGTGGTTGCCCAGCGTGATCTTGTTCGGGATTTTCATCGTTGGAACGATGATTGCATCCAGATTATTCCGCTGGGAATAGTTCTCGCCTCCAGTTCACCAGATCATAGTAAACTATTTACAGGGACAAATGCCTGCCTCAAGTACTGCCCACCCCAAGAAAACAATCCTTCCCAGGCGTGAGGCCTGGGAGCGCTGGGTGAGCGTCTGGCACGTGGTCTTCTACGTTTCATTGGCGCTGCCAACCATCCTGGCACTCAGCTCAGCGGACCTGGAACGACCAGGCTGGCAAGTGCTTGGGCTGAGCCTGGGTCTGGGCCTGCTGTACGGGTTGATCATGGTTTGGGCTGCTCCGCGTGCACGTGAAAACCCACGACTGGCGTTAATTTGGACAGTGATTTACCTGGTGGCCGCCATCGTGCTTTGGTTTCCATTGGCTCGCACCCACCCGTCGTACTATCTAACTGCTTCCTCATTTTATGGGTTGATGTGGGGAACACTCCCTTTTGGACTGGCACTGGTGGGCAACATCTTTTTGACGGGGTTGATCATCTGGTCACAGGCGCTCAATAGTGGAGAGCCAGTCGTCTTTTCGTTCACCTCCGCTTTAATCGGTGTTGCTGCGATCAGCTGGTCTACTTTGCTGGCACTTTGGATGCGCACCGTGATGCGCGAAAGCGTAGCGCGCAAGCGCCTGATCGAACAGTTGGAAGCAACTCAAAATGACTTAGCTACCGCCGAGCGGCAAGCGGGCATCCTGCAAGAGCGGCAGCGCCTAGCACAGGAAATCCATGACACGCTGGCTCAAGGCTTCACCAGCATCGTCATGCAGCTCGAGGCAGCTGACCAAGCCTTACCTGAGGGCACAGATGCCGTGCGGGGACACATTCAACAAGCCGGTGAGACCGCCCGTCTGAGCCTAGTTGAAGCTCGGCGGTTGGTTATGGCCTTGCAACCCAGGCCGTTGGAGGAGGCCAGCCTGCCTGAAGCGTTGAGGCGCGTTGCACACCGCTGGGAGGAGGTACATGGAGTAAAGATGGCGTTCACTGTCACGGGAGACCCGTATTCCCTGCATCCGGATGTGGAGGTCACTTTGTTGCGCGCCATGCAGGAAGCGCTTACAAATGTGCACAAGCACGCTCAAGCCAGTGAGGTTAGCGTCACGCTGTCTTACATGGATGACCAGGTAGCGTTGGATATTCATGATAATGGTATAGGATTCGACCCAGGAGTATTCGCTCAACCTGCTGGGAACTTGGCAGGAGGCTTCGGTTTGCACTCAATGCGCCAGAGAGTGGCACAGTTTGGTGGGGAAATTATCCTGGAAAACGCTCCCTTAGGTGGAGCCACGTTAGCTGTCCAGATTCCGCTCACTCAAGCAACCCAGGAAGGGTCGAGAAAACCATTATCTGTGGAGGACAGAATGTGAGCAAGATACGCCTATTGATTGCCGATGACCATCCCGTGGTGCGGGATGGGCTAAGGGGTATGCTTAGCAGCCAGCCAGATTTTGAGATTGTCGGGGAAGCAACCAACGGTGAGGAAGCCGTACAGCTGACAAAAGCCTTACAGCCTGAGGTCGTATTGATGGACCTGCGCATGCCAATCATGGATGGAGTGACCGCGATTGGTGAGATCAAGTTTAACCAACCAGAAATACAGGTGCTTGTGCTGACCACCTACGACAGCGATGCGGATATCTTGCCGGCTGTTGAGGCAGGCGCGACGGGATACCTTCTCAAGGACAGCTCCAGGGAAGAGTTATATGCAGCCATCCGGGCTACAGCGCGCGGGGAATCTGTGCTCACGCCAACTGTAGCCACCCGATTGTTAGAGCGTATGCGCGCCCCAGCTGAGGAGAATCTTAGCGAACGCGAACGGGAAGTGCTGCAACTGGTTGCGGAGGGTGCCAGCAACAGTGAGATTGCCAGTCACCTGCACATCAGCCAGGCAACGGTCAAATCACACTTAATCCATGTTTTTGGCAAATTGGGGGTCTCTGATCGCACAGCGGCTGTCACGGTTGCCCTACAGCGCGGCATCCTGCGGCTGGAGCCATAAGCGCACACCAGTCCAGCCGTTGAGGAAAAGAAAAAGGTAAAGATTACTAGACAGGTATATTTTCTGATCGGATACTACCTGATGGCACTGATCGTGCTAGCGCTGATTCGAGGTGGGGTGAGTGTATTCGGCGGCTGGACCGGGACATCTGTGAACGCAACAAACAATTTGGCGGCTTTTGGCACCGGTGCGCTGGCAGGTTTCGGGAGGCGAGCAGGCGCAAAAAGGGAGCCAACTCTTTGAGATGATCCAGGGCTCGCTGGCAGTTCTGTTGTGAGGCGTGACCAGCGAAGTCTATGTAAAACATATATT
>CP070639.1:1837880-1842245 GCA_020354045.1 Anaerolineales bacterium
TCTGGTTGATCGTCAAGGGTTTCAATCCAGTTGCATTCGCTGTTGAAAGCGAGTAACAGAAAGGCACAAGCTGATGGTAACTGAAGGAAAAGCAACTTCACCCGAGCGATATTTTACCCGTCGCCCTTTTCAATCGCAACTATGGTTGCCCTGATCAATCGGTTGTTGCCGAAAAGATGCTGAAGAATGCCGTTGATACGGCAACGATGAGAAAAATTAGAGATAAAGCGGTGGAATATTTGTTGACACCATCGTTAACATGACCGCAAGGGTTTCACCAAAACATAAAATACAGCTGAGGAACTTCCAATGAAAGCACAAGAAAGAAAGCGTACAAAACGAAATCTGGTCATCTTTACTATCTTGGTTCTTGGATTGGCTGCTTTGGCGGGTTTTATTGAACCGCTTACCATCCAACCGGAAGGCGAACCCAACACACCTGGGTTGGGGCAACTTTTGTGGATTATTTCGCCGTTTGGTGTTTCGCTGCTACTGCGTATTTTTGGTAGCGATGGGTGGAGTGACCTTGGCTGGAACCCGAATTTCAAGGAGAATGGCTTCTGGTGGTGGGTCAGCGCCCTTGTGTTTCCAGTTGTCATACCGTTGACGGCATTAATTGGCATTTGGTTGGGTGGCATTGAACTGAAAATAAGTATGTTTTCTGAGTTTATCTTCGCTATCTTTTCCGGTTTGATCTTTGTGATGATCAAGAATTTTCTTGAAGAGTTTGCCTGGCGTGGTTATCTGGCACCCAAAATTTATTCTTTGAACTTGAACATCTGGATTTCTCATGTTCTTGTTGGGTTAGTGTGGGGCGCCTGGCACTTACCGTTTGTGTTGGTCTTGTGGCCATACCTCACGAAGGAGATGCTGTTGTACTTTGTGCCCCTGCTCCTTACTGGAACGATCAGTCAGAGCGTGGTTTATGGAGAGATCCGGCTGGCAACCGCCTCGTTGTGGCCAGCTTGGCTGATGCATACCATTGGAAATGCTTTTGGAAACACATTATTGCTAAGCAGTTTCATCCAATTGAATTTGGGGCAGGAACTTTGGTTTTCTCCGGGTGCAGAAGGAATCATCAGCATTACTTTAATGTTTGCGATTGGCTTTTGGTTGCACCGGCGACGGGCAAATTCATCAACAACCGATTTAATGAACCAATGATGGTAAACAAAATGAGTCTACGAAAACTTACACTTTACCATCCTTTGAAATATCAGATAAAGGTGCCGGGGACACTCAATCAAAATTTATTAGATTGGAATGGTGGAATGAAGAGCACTATCGAGAGCGATCAAGATGGTGTGGCTATCACCACGTTAACCATCACAGTCGATCAGGCTGGTCTACAAGGCTTATTGCGACATCTTTATTCCCTTGGCCTGCCCTTGATTTCGGTTATTTGTATTGATTGCGTGTGATGGACGCACATCGTTGAAATAGATCTAGTGAAAGAGATCATTCATGAGAGCACGCTGGTCCCAAGTGCTGGCAATGAGCAACACTGGAAATTCATCATTGTGCAGAATATCCCGGTGCTGCAAAAAATTTCTTAGGCCTGTTAGGAAAACCCTTCAGCCCGCATTGCTGCTAACCCTGTCGATTACGCCAAAACGCATGAACATATGCTGCAAAATGTCTCATTTAATATTTTTTACAATGCCTCATGCCCCATGCCTCGTGCGGATTCTTGGGGAGAGTTATGTCAAAAATCTTCTTTATGATTGTACATTGGTGGCGAGGTGTATCATGATGGCAGCTGTTGCGAAACGGTTAGGTGCCTGTTGAATAAATTTTGCGAAAGAGCTTACAAGTCTGGCGCTGCGTAAGCAGATCGGTGTTCCTGAGAACCACACAATTGTCGCTCCAATTAGCATCGGTTATCCAGCGATTGAACCTTTACCTCCAAAGCGAAAAACAGCGACCATCCTATAAATCAAGAGTCAGTAATCGCTAATAAGATCAAGGACCAGTACGATGAAGAAACAACGCGATAACCGCAAGATCGTTGGCTGGATTGCTGTGAGCATATCTGCTGCCATCACCTGCTTTTGGGCGTTCTGGGGCATCATCGAGAACTTCCACGAAGGCTGGTATTTTGAATCCTGGTGGTTGAACCTGGGAATGATGCTCATCCAGTATCTCAGCCCCATGCTTGCCTTCATGGGTGTAACGTTGATATCAATTTTCTGGCCCTGGCTTGGTGGCGGACTACACGGGTTGATCGCCCTGCTTGCAATCTGGTTCTTTGATGCATATTCCAATGCGGCTACCTTTCTAATCATCCTTCCCTTGATGGCGTTGGGTGTTATGCATTGGTTTGGCCGACCTCAACCAAACAAGCTGGCCGCCTCCCTGGTGGTTGGCCTTCCAATACTGACCCTGATCCTCTCTGGTGTCTCACCAGCTATTCGAGTGTCACAACGTCTCAACGAAAACAATCTTCAGGCCCGTTTGGTGTACGGAAATGAAGTAGCACTTACCTGGGCTCCGGCCGGTCCCGGCTGGCCCCGCGAGGGAGGCGATTGGTACGAAGCGCAGCACGCCTGCCAGCATTTATCTGCCGATGGCCTAACTTTGTCACCTGCATCCCAAGATACTTGGAGATTACCAACCGTGGATGAAGCTGTCCAATCCATGGCACGCCATGGCCAGAACAGTGGTGGTGTGTGGGATGCTGAGGAGGCGACTTACAAAATAACTCCTGATAAAGAGTCTCCATTATGGGATATCCATTCCCAGGTGATCTACTGGTGGACAGCCACGGAGGTTGATAGAGAAAAGGCTTATATCATTGTGTATGACGGCAAGGTTTGGCCAAGGTCAAAGGAATTTGGTCCGGCGTACTTAGGATTCCGATGTGTGAAATAACATCGGTCAACAATGCCAAAGCTTTGTACTGAGAAAATGGAGTTTGTGTATACCATCATGTAGCAGGATGACGAAATCATTTATAGAAATTCGTGCGCAATTCATTTATTTGCAATTTTACAGTCCGGATCATTTACAAGAAAATAATCCCCCGAATAACACTTTCGGGGGATGACACCAATCTGAAAAGACAATGAGGTGATTGAAGTGAGCACATACAATAAGACCGCCATAATTGTTGATGCGTTTTTTCTTTTTTCGAATGCCACCTTTCTTCTGGGAGCTTTCGTATTTATGGAACCTATTCTCGCTGCTCCAGATTTTCTACACTGGCTTCCGAAAATAAACCACAGGTGGTCGAGTAAGCCTTGCTCGAGTTTATGAATGGCGTTGCCTGTATTGGCATTGCAGTAGTGGTGTTCTCCATCCTACGACAACGCTTTGAAAGCATGGCTCTCTGGTATGTTGCTTTCAGGATTATCGAATTCGACATGCAAACCCTCTGCGACCTCAGCCCGCTGACGCAGTTGAAATTGAGCGAGGAGTTTGTGTTCTCCGGAGCTGCGGAATCTTCCGCTTATCAAGCCTTGGGAACATTACTGCTAACAGAACGTTATTGGGCTTTTCAGATGATTATCTTCGCTCTTGTCTTAGGTGCCCTGATGTTCTAGATCGAGACTCGTTCCACGATTCATGTAAGTCTGGGGTTTTATAGGAGCCATCGTGGTGCTCGCTACTGCTTTGTTAGACACTTTCGGAATCAGTCCCGGAAGACTGGAATTTCTAGGGGTTTTGATGCTCCTAAACGAACTATTCCTGGGTGTGTGGCTGATTGTTAAAGGCCTCAAACCAGCTGCATTTGTTCTCGACACTGGAGGAATAAAAAAACGCAAAAACCCAGCCTTCCTGAGCAGGATGGTACGAGGCTAGCGACCCTCAGGCTAAGTAATTACGATAAAAGAACAAAATACTATGGTTAATGGAGATCAAACCTATTTGTGGGTCTTAGGCTGCATTTTTCTTCGTTTTCAAACAGCAAATAATTTAGCACCTCTAACCTGTACGCATATGCACAGGATAAACTATCCTGATAAGGTCCTTAAGAGTTGTTGTTCCCGCGCTTGCAAGAATAACTCGCTAAGCCCTGCCAGGATCTGCACAGTGCATTTTTAGAATACCGCCTCACCAGAAACCCTCAAGGGCTGAACTATGAAATCATTTTAAGCAGTCAGCGCTACGAAGAAGTGGATAGGAGAATGAAATGGGGGTTTTGGGAATGGGCGCTTCTTGAAACCATCATTCATTAGCTGGTCCACGAACAGCAGCAAACAGTTGGAGAAGACCCAGTGCAGCTCGGCAAGGTTTATAACAACAGAGAATTTGTGGACAAGTGCGAAAGCATCGGCCTGCATCCAAAACTTGGTGAGGGCTACCACCTCAAGCTGGTAGACGGACCTTTTGCGATTCTCATGAACAAGCTAGTGATAGAGCCCC
>CP070639.1:1842345-1846687 GCA_020354045.1 Anaerolineales bacterium
GTTCTTGCTCGAAAAGCTTGCCAACCTGCTCGCCGGTCTCAGAAGTATCCAGCAAGATTTCGCGCGCTTCCAATTTGCCATCCACCTCAACTTGTGCCTTCAACCGGCGCTTTCCATAAGCCTGTTTCAACACATGGGGGGTATCCAGAGCGACGATTTTGCCCTGGTTGATGAATGCTACCCGGTCAGAGAGCCGGTCAGCTTCTAGCATATCGTGGGTGGTTAAGAAGACAGTGGCCCCTCTTTGGCGTTCCTCCAGGATGATGTTACGGATTGCTTCCGCGGAAACAGGATCTAATCCCTCGGTGGGCTCGTCCAGGAAGAGAATGCTGGGCTGATTGATCAGCGCACGGGCTACCATCAAGCGTTGGCGTAAGCCTTTGGAGTAAGTAGCCACCCGGTCACGCTCACGACCCGCTAGACCCACCCTCGTTAACAGGGCGTTGGCATCGAAATTCTTAACCCCAAACAGTTGGGCGAATAAGTCCAGGTTCTCCTTGGCACTCATCTGCTCGTACAGATTGGTGCGTTCGAAGCATATACCGATTTGCGCCTGGATTTTCTTTGGCTCGCGAGCTACATCCAAACCTAATAGGCTTGCCCTGCCTTCTTTAGGACGCAATTGACCGGTTAACATCCTTACCGTGGTGGTCTTACCTGCCCCGTTAGGTCCCAGGAAGCCTAGTATCTCTCCTTGAGCTACCTGGAAGCTAATATGATCCACGGCGGTCAGCTCTCCATAGCGATATGTCAGTTCTTCAGCGTTGATTGCGTAGCTTTTCATTGAGTCTCCGATTTCTTCGACCTTCATTGAAATGTGCACCTCCCCCAGGCTTCTCTCGGGCAACCTTCGAGTTCTGAGTAATTTGGATGCAGTGCGCGCCAGGATCATCGAAGCGCAGTTTTGATTATATACGAATCTAATTTCTTCGTGGTAGGCTTGGCTGTTAAGCTCTCTTAAGATATACCCCTGTAAGGAAAGACTCTTTTAAATCAGGGCAGCATAATTTGTTCTGGATTTTCTACCACCATCTCAGCCGTGCCTCGGTAGATTTCAACCTGCCCGCTGACACAGATCACTTTGCCATGGTACAGTTCCTCAGGTGGTTCAGTAAATAGTGACCTGTCATCACCCCAGATCAAGACCGTGAACCGTCCTTGCTCCGGATATGGCAGGCCCACGTTTAAAAAGGTGGGCTTGCCCCGACTCTCTGCCGCGTATACGCCATCAACTACAGGTCCACATACCATCACTTGTTCCCCGGCGTGTTCACTGGCTTGCTCCCAGGATATGCCCTCAGCTAGTAAGTCAGGTGTGGGCGTGAGGGTGATGGTTGAGGTTTGGGTTGGTGAACTGGTGGGGGTAAAAGTTGGCGAGCTGGTGCCAGTGAAGGTGGGTGTTGGCGTTAAGGTTGCTGGGTGAGGTGTCTCGGAAGCTGGCAATGGGGTTGGGGAATACGTTGGTGGTATAGGCTGGCTTTCAATTGCATTCAATTTTGTGCTGGAGGCACAGCTACTCAGCAAAATTGTGACACTGCACAAGATAAAGAGCCCGGTCTTAATTGCGAATGCAACCTTTCCGGGCTGTTTGTAAGGTAGCAGGTCAGTTTCCTGCCATCCCAGGTTTGGCGGTTTTAATGCCCGCCGGCTTTGGCAGGCCTCCGTAGTGCTCACTCCAGCATGTTAATGGTCACCTTAAGCATCTTATCGCCCTGGCGGATAGTATCGACCACCTGCTGGCCGCTGACCACCTTGCCAAACACAGTGTGTTTACCATCCAGGTGCGGTTGCGGGGAATGCGTGATAAAGAATTGGCTGCCGTTGGTGTTTGGTCCTGCGTTGGCCATTGAGATATAGCCGGTGCCGTGCTTTAGAGGGTTGCCTATCAATTCATCTTCGAATTTGTAACCAGGTCCGCCACGTCCAGTACCTGTCGGATCGCCACCCTGGATCACAAAATTTTTGATCACACGATGAAAGATCACCCCGTCGTAGAAGCCTTGTTGTGCCAGAAAGACGAAATTGTTTACCGTCTTGGGGGCATGTTCGGGATAGAGCTCCAGCTTAATATTGCCCTGCTCGGTCTCGATAGAAGCCTGGTAAACCTTGGATGGGTCGATCTTCATGGCAGGGGGTTGATCCCATTGATTGGAAGTCATTAAGTATTCTCCTTTTTCCCTTTTAAGATTGTAATTTGTATTATTGTACACCAGGCTCAGGTTAGCACACCCGTGATTGCCAGTTGTTTATTCTGATTGGCGCATACCGCCTCGGTCGAGTCGATTACATGCGCTACATTATTATATATTGTCAGCTGAGCGCTACCGGTCGGCGCAGAGAGGCGTTGCGTCCTTCACTCAGGCGGATAACTACCACGCCAGCCAGGATCAATGCGCTTCCAAAAAGTTGCACAGGGGTTAATATTTCTCCTAAAAGTAGATAAGCAGAGATGGCGGTCAGGGCTGGCTCCAGCGTGGCGATCAGGTTGGCTACGCTGGCAGGCAGGTAATTCAGGCTGACAGTGTACAGGCCATAACCGCCAATGGTCGGCACCAATGCCAGCGCCAGCAGTACCACCCAGCCGAACAAATTTGAGCCAAGCCAGAGCAAATCTCCGGATAAACCCCTTTCGGGAAGCCAGCCTGGTACTAAGTTGTAGAGCAATAGGAAACCGGCAGCAAACATAAATGTATACAATAGAGCTGTCCAGGGTGGTAATTGACGTTGTGCGGCTGCTTTACCCATCAAGCTATAGGCAGCAAATGCCAGGCCGGAGAGCAACCCGGTAAGGATGCCTAAAGGGTTGGCAATCCAGGCATCCAGGTCGTGTGCTCCGGCGACAAAAATGCATCCAAGCAGGCTTAGACTGACTGCCAGGATCTTGAGCGAACCCAGGTTTTCCCCAAACATACGCCAGCCGAACACGGCAGTGAAGGCCGCGGAGGAATAGGCCAGTACTGTGGAAACAGCTGCACCGTTTAAGGCGACCGAGATTGTCCAAAGTGAGTTGAACAACGAGAGTATCAGCCCGTAGAATAGCAAAAAGGCCAGATTTTTCCGGCTGACTTTCAACTGGGCTGGAGCGATCAGCAGGAATACCAGCGCCAGGCCCGCGAAAACTAAAGCGTCACGCCAAAAAGCCAGCACCAGGGGGGGCAGGCTGTAGGTTTCATTCAAATAGCGAATGAAGATGGCTGTAAATGACCACAATATGGTGCCGATGAAACAGATCAGATAGCCGCGGTTAAAGCTGGTCTCCAAAGTTCACTCTTCCATGTAGAGGGGTTGTATTCGTCGCAGGTTCGGCGAGTTTAGGAGCTAATTTTATCGCAAAGTTGAGCGAATTTTCACAAACGCACACGGAAATTAAAAGATAACTGGTCACACCCATGTACATTTATGTATATCAGGTCATGAGGTTGGAGTGGTGGTAATCTTATCCTTTTCTCTATCTCCTGCGTCTGCTTTCCCGACCAAGCTCTCAATCGTCCTGATGAGTAAGCGCTCTGAGAAGCCAGCGGTGAAGGCAGCTGCCAGATACAGTCCAGGCGATTTATCACCGATCTCAAGGATGCCAACCAGGGCAAAAACGACTACTGCCAGTGCAGAGACTGCTCCCACTAACGGGCGAGCAAAGGTCACCCAGGCGGTCAGCAGCTTTTCAGGGATGTTCTGGCGGGTTGAGCTGTTCGCCAGGGTCAGGATACCGCTGGTACAGGCACCCAGGATACCGAAGATCACGCTTTGGATCGTCAGGGAGAGATCGTAAACCAGCAGCGTATTCTGGCAGAGTTTACATTGGAAAAGCAGGAATACCACCCAGCTTGCCAGCGCCAGGATAGCGATCAGCGCCAGCCAGATAAATTGCCGTTTGATAATATTCAGCCGGCGGTAAATATTGCTGTGATGTTCGTACAGCGTTTGCTCAGCTTGCAGCAATTCGCCGAGGGTGATAACTTCCTTTGCTTGGTTGTTCCCGCCAAGTAATGCGTTAACTGCCTGCCTGCGCCAGCCTTGCAGTTTATTGTTGGATTCGGCGTAAATGGCGACTGCCTTGGCGTGGAACATGCTCGCGAATTCTTTGAAATCTTTGTGTTGGCTTAACTGGTAATAGATTTGCGTCTCAAGATAGCGCGCCGTGTTGAAAGCACTCCAAGCCAGCTCAAGATTTGCGGACTGCAGAGCGTCGTCCGACTTATCAAGCAACCTAAACAGCTCGGCGAACCCATAGGGAGCAGTCTCTAGCTTGGCGAAATTCAGCCTGGCTTCCGTCTGGAGCATTCGGATCCTGAAGACCTCTATTTCAGCCGCTAATCGCGCCCCTGATTGCCCCGTGCGCAGG
>CP070639.1:1846787-1851100 GCA_020354045.1 Anaerolineales bacterium
AAAAGGGGATGCATGTGCTTGATGTTGGAAGTGGTGTCGGAGGCGCAGCACGGACACTGGCAACAGACATTGGATGTGAGGTTACCGGCCTGGAATTAACCGAGACTTTTTATCGTGCCGCTGAGATGCTGACCAAACTCGTCGGACTGGGTAAACAGATCGTGTTTCACCAAGGCAGTGCATTGGATATGCCCTTTGAGAATGAGTCATTTGATGCGGCTTGGCTCCAACATGTATCGATGAACATTCAAGATAAAAGGCGGCTGTTTAGTGAGATTCATCGCGTCCTTCAGCCTGGCGGCAAACTGGCTATTCATGAAATTATGGAGGGGCCATCAACCAACGTTTTATATCCAGTCTTCTGGGCGCATGACGAGTCGATAAGCTTTTTAGAACAACCCGATTCAATACGCCGCCAGCTGACGGATTGTGGTTTTTCAGAGCTTGGATGGGTTGATGTGACGGAGAGAGCGCTGGAATTGACAAGGAAGCGTCATGACGAAGCAGAGGAGATGGGCCCTTCTCTTCTGGGGTTGAACGTGATTGTTCCAAAAGACGTCCCACAAAAGGTAAAAAACTCGCTGAAAAACCTCGAAGAGAAACGAATTGTAGTTGTCCAGGCAGTATTTGAACGACTTATGTAGCATTCATGGATGGGTGAATAGGGTAGCTGGAGGTGGGAAATTCCTGCACCCGATAGTAAGCGAATCGGTCGAGCGTTCTAAGGATTCGTAAAAAAACGAATACATTGGACAATAAACCGTTGACTCAGGGGGTACAATTATTTCCAAGAGCTTCGTTTGAGACGTGTCCAAAGGACTCGTGGAAAAGAGCAGGCTCTTGGTTGCAGGTTCGAGCCCTGCCGCGCTCACTCAATTAGCCCTGGTACCAGGGCTTTTTCATTTAACAATCGCAAATCGCAGCGACAGATATCCAGGCAAGTGTGCTTTTTTACCAGCCATTTGATCTGTAACAGTTTTTCATGATTTTCGATTATATCTGTAGGATTATTGCCGGGAGGTGAGATATCTACTACCATCAGTTTCAACAAGATTTTTGTTGATCATCGGTCGAAAAGCCTGCCTCCCAACAGATTGAAACCAAGTGAATCTAGAAGATTACAGAAACTTTTCCCTTCTATAGATTAAGCGGAATAGGCATTGTGCTCCTCTAGGATCACCCGGAGAATTACCTGGCTCTGATATCTTAAACAAATGTACTATACGAATCTGTATATAAAGTGGTTGTTATGAATCGGTTATAATGAGTTTGGCTAATTGCGACCATTTTGATCCATTAAACGTGGGGGCGTTTTGTGACAGGTTACTGGACCGCAATATAGTGCAAAACCAGCAATCTTGGGGACAACCAATAGAGGCTAGCTTCGAAAGTGCATTTGTAAGATTGGAAAAGGCATTAACTCTACGATCTGGTGATTTCAGGGTACTGTAGCAACTGGAGTCACCATATCTAATTTTGTTCTAAACCACAATCCATTTTTTAGATCAACGAGCACAGGAATTTGGGTTGGACACATATTCTTTTATGCCCCGAATAATTTAATTTGTCGGAACGGCGGAGCATTTAAGCACACTTCCAAGGTCAATGACCTTGTTAGGGAAGGCAATCTGATTGATTTTTTTGGTGGCTATGTTCATTTTATGTCTTGAAAACCAGGTGGGCCAATGAAAGTATTAATGATCTCTCCACAACCATTTTTTGAGCCGCGCGGCACCCCTATAAGTGTTTATCAACGCCTTGAAGCGCTTTCAGCATTAGGGCACGAGATTGACCTGATTACCTACCACGTGGGTAAAGATGTTGAGTTCCCCAACGTGAAGATACATCGAGTGCGCAAGATAGATATGATCCAGCACGTGCGGGTAGGGCCTTCCAGAGCCAAAATACTGCTCGATGTGCTTGTGTTTTTCAAGGCAATTCGCATGCTGTTTGCAAAGCGTTACGACGTGATCCATTCGCATGAGGAGGCAGCTTTCTTTAGCATGTTCCTGGCGTGGATATTCCGCACACGCCATCTTTACGACATGCATTCGGTATTATCAAAGCAATTGGGTAACTTCAACTTTGGAAACCGACCAGTATTTGTAAAGCTTTTTGAACTGCTCGAAAAAATGGTGCTTAAAACCTGCAGCGCAGTGATTACCATTGGACCAGACCTGGAGGTTTATGCCAAAACGGTAAATCCCAACGTAAAACAGATTATGATCGAGAATATTGCTTTACATGCCTATCAAACTCCTGTATCGGAGGCATCCTTAGCTGAATTAACCAACAAACTAAATTTAAATGGCAGGCTACCGATTGTGTACACCGGCACCTATGAGCGCTATCAAGGTTTGGAGATGGTGCTTGATACTGTTAACATCGTGGCAAAACAATATCCGAACGTGATGTTTCTATTTGTCGGTGCTAAAAATCAGCAGGCCAGTGAATGGACCAATATTGCCAGAGGGATGAATTTGCATGACCATACCCTCTTTTTAGATGTCGTCTCCCCGGAAGATGCGATGGTATTTCTTGCCTATGCCTCTGTCTTGATTTCTCCTCGTTTAGATGGGACCACCACACCTTTGAAGATATACAGCTACCTGCATTCCGGCAAACCCATTGTCGCAACCAATATCAACGCCCACCTCCAGGTGTTGGATCCAGATACAGCCATCCTGGTGGAGCCAAACAAGCACGCTTTTGCTGAAGGGATCATCCAGGCCTTGAGCCATCCAGACCTAGCCAGACAGCTGGGAGAGAATGCGCACCAATACGCGCAATGGAAGTTTAACTACCAAAATTACCTGACCAGAGTCGACCGAATTTATCAATCACTCTTTAGCGGTTTAGAATTAACCCAACCTGAATTGTCTCAGAAGTAACTGTATGTGCGGAATTTGCGGGGTTGTCTCATTTGAGCCAGATGACGCACTAGACAACAAAATTATAAAACAAATGACGGATAGCCTCCGTCATCGCGGCCCTGATGATGAAGGCTACTACCAGGACACACAGGCTGCCCTGGGAATGCGCCGTTTAAGTATCATTGACTTGCTGACCGGACAGCAACCCATCGCTAATGAGACTGAGAAGGTGTGGGTTGTCTATAATGGGGAGATCTATAATTTTCGCCAACTACGCGCTGAGCTAGAACAGCGCGGTCATGTATTTAAGACCAACACCGACACCGAGATCATCGTGCATGCCTACGAAGAGTATGGCGAAGCATGTGTCCGACATTTCAACGGCATGTTTGCCCTGGCTGTATGGGATGCCCCGAATCGCCGCTTGTTCCTCGCTCGGGACCGGGTGGGCATCAAGCCCCTATACTATTGGGTAAATGGCAACAAGATCGTTTTCGGCTCGGAGTTAAAAGCCCTCGTTCAGCATCCAGATGTGCCACGCAGAGTGGATCCTGCTGCGCTGGATCTTTTTCTTTCCTTAGAATATATCCCTGCCCCGCGCACGATTTACGCAGGGATAAGCAAGCTGCTGCCCGGACACACCCTGGTATTTGAGCCAGGTAAGCTAAAGTTATCCCAGTATTGGGATGTGCCTTATAGTCCAATTACAGCTGACGAAGAGGCTTGCACTGAAGCGCTGGCTGAATTGATCCAGGATGCAGTGCGCATCCGGCTGGTGAGCGATGTGCCGTTAGGCGCCTTCTTAAGCGGGGGGATCGACTCAAGCACGGTGGTGGCATACATGAGCCAGTTCTCCTCTGAACCCGTGCAAACCTTCTCGATTGGGTTCGAGGATGACACCTACAACGAGCTGCCTTACGCAGAGGCAGTTGCCAGGCGTTTTGAGACCGACCATCATTTCCAGGTGCTGAACCCAAATATCGCTGATCTGGCTGAAAGCCTCGTCCGCCACCAGGGTGAGCCCTTTGCCGACACCTCGATCTTCCCGACCTACCTGGTCTCTAAATTAGCCAGGGATTCGGTAAAAGTGGTCCTTTCAGGAGATGGCGGAGATGAACTATTTGCCGGTTACGATACTTACCTGGCGGAGCGCCTCTACCGTTATTATGGCTGGTTGCCCAGCCTGCTCAGGCAGCAAATGTTACCAAGCCTGGCAAACCGGATCCCTCCGCAACCCGCCAAAAAGGGAATCGTCAATAAATTCAAGCGCATGGTAGAAGGTGGAGCATTAGACCCTGCTCTGCAGCACGCGCGCTGGATGATCTTTCTGGATAATGAAGAAAAACGCCTGCTCTATCAGCCTGAACTGCGTGCGACTTTGGACGGCAAATTTACCGAGGCGTTACTTGCTGGCTACTTCGATCAAAGCGCGCGCTTTGA
>CP070639.1:1851200-1855499 GCA_020354045.1 Anaerolineales bacterium
AGGGTTTTACAACGCCATCATCAGCGCACCTTCAATGTATATTGATTGCCTACAAAATGATCTCGCCAACTACCTGTGGCCGGAATGACTTTTCATCTACGCGTTTCTGGCTCATAGAATGGGGGTTGAATTATTGGCGGGCTAAGCCTAACAAATATGTAAGTAATATAGCAGGCGATTAATGCTACATTTAAGTAGATAAAATATGGGAATACAGGCACATTCCTTCATTTCGTAACAAGTCCTGTGCTTTAGGTTTATCTGGGTGGAACTTTTTTATGTAGGGGGATCGTCTTTAGTCAATCCGCGTCCGACCTTACCTCAGTGCATCCTCCTGGAGGGAGTCTATGGAGACAAGTAGATTGAAACATGCAGCTCGTTATCTGGCATTAGCGGGTGTGCTTGCCGCGGGTGTGCTGATTGCCTTTGGCCTGGTATTTTTTGCTCGAGCAACACAGTTCAATGTTTTTGCTGCTCCTATTGACCCTCCAGAGGGATATCCAAAGCTCTTATTATCAAAAATGTCTGTGACCCCAGAGCTTGTGCCAACGGGCGGAGCCACGCTAACCTACACGATTGAGATCGTCAATACAGGTGCTTATACAGCCTATAATGTTTCTATGGTAGATCATTTAATCCCTGCCTTGATCTACAATAATGATGCGACCTCCAGTGTACCACCTGCCCCTGAATTTATCAGCAATACGCTCTCCTGGAATGGTTCTGTGGGATTCGATTCTGCGGTAACGATCTCGTTTTCTGTACAGGTCACCTCCACTTTCCAGGGGTTGCTGACGAATACTGCTGAAATTAGTGATCCGCTGGCTGGAGATCCAGTGTTTGTCTCGGCTGAGGCGATGGTTACCGACCAGCCTCTTTTCACCATCGAGAAAACCTCCTCTCCACCGGTTCCAGGGCCTAATCAGCCCCTACACTATATCCTCACCGTTACAAACCTCGGCCAACAGGCAGTCGCTGAGCCTGTTACAGTGACGGATTATATTCCCCAGGGTACGAGTTATCTCAGCGTGGGTGCCGATGGCACTTACGACCAGGGCGAAAATGCGGTCATCTGGGAGCGGACCTTGGACCTGGGGACAGGCGAGTCATCCCAGTTTGATTTCACGGTCCAGGTCGGGGATGTGCCCAGTGGCACTGTGGTCAGCAACCTGGATTACACAGTTTCTAGCACGGTGAGCGAGCTGTCTGCGGGAGCCCCGTATACAGTTACTGTGGTGGATCCGATACTCCTTCTGTATAAAGATACAGATCCCTTTCCACCTGGCTCAAATCGGGAGATGACCTACACACTCACCCTGCTCAATAAGGGTTCTCTCGCCACTGACCTGGTGATCAGCGATACGTTGCCTGCAGGTGTTACTTATCGGCGTGGTGGTCAGCTCGTTGGAGATACGGTACAGTGGCAATTGCAGTCCCTTGACACCGGTCAGATAGCCCAATTCAGCTTTACTGTTTACATTGGCGATGTGGCTGAAGTGCAAATCCTAAACCAGAATTATCAAGTATGTGCCTTAGATCAGGGCGTTTGCCAGCAAGGTATTCCCCTGCTCAGCGTTGTTAAAGGACCGCAGTTCGTTGTGCAGGCCTTTTTAGATCCAATTGCCAAAAAACCCGGTGGTGGTGGAGGTCCGGTCACTCCCACCTTAACGCTGCGCAACCTGGGTCCCGGAAATGCCCGGGAAGCAATGGCACTGATTTACTTTGGCAGGATCAGTGTCTCGTTGGAAGACATGTTAGTGATTCCCGTTACCGGTACCTTGGGTATTGGACCGGATTGCGGAGAAAAGTGCGATTCCTTCCGTTGGGTAGGCAATCTCAATGTAGGTGATGTGGTGACCTTTACCACAGATGTCGGGCAGAGCACCATCGGGGGCGAGGAAGGCACACCTTATACCGCGACTCTGGTTGTAACAGATACCCTGGGTGGTTTTGTCTCAGATCCCATAACAGGTACAGCGATTGGGCATATAACCCACTTTGCCAACCTGATTCCTTCTAAATCTGCGCCTTCTGTCATTGCTCCTGGACAAACCATGACTTACACGATCCAGGTTTTCAACAGCGGCTTGTCCACGGATGTCCCACCCTATCCTGTCCTGACAGATACGCTTCCATTGAGTACCACATTGTCATCCGTAGCGGATAATGGCACCTCATACACGCTGGATGGGCGCACGGTGGTATCGTGGACTTTACCATCCATGAGTCCAGGCGACAGATTGAATCGCTCATTCTCCGTTAAGATTGATAATGACCTGATCAGCGGCACTCTGATCGTTAATGATGATTATCGTGCCTCCTGGTTTGATGTGGGAGCCTATATTACGCAAACCTATGCCCTTTCCAATACAGGCGAGCCAATCACCACTGTGGTTAGAGAGATTGGTTTAATCGATTCCTTCAAGACCGTGACCCCGACTCAGGCTTTACCAGGAGAAGATAACCTGCTCACCTATACTGTTCATATCGTTAACTCCAGCCCGGTTGGTCTCAGTGGAGTGCGGGTATACGATGTAATGCCCTGGCAATGGAGCACGTATCAACGTGATGCCCAGATTACCAGCGGTCAGTTGATCAGTGATATTGTCAGCCTGGATTGGTATGGGGATGTTGGTCCGCTTTCGGAGGAGTTGATCACCTTTACGGTAAAGGTCGACCCGTTTTACGAAGGACCGCTTACCAATACCGCTGTCATCACACACAGCAGCCTGTTGAGTCCGGTGCAGGTACAGGCGGTGGCATATATCACTGAGAAACCTGTTTTGCAGATCAGTAAAAAAGCCTCGCCAGATCCGGTGTTGATGGGTAACGAATTGCTTTATACCATCCGGGTTGTTAACCTGGGTAGGTTGGCGACCGAGCTGGAAGTTGTCGACAGCCTCCCCCAGAACACCCAGTTTGTGCCCTTCAGCGCCAGTGGTAATGGTCAGTTCGATGGTCAACAGGTACGCTGGACGTTCCCCGTGCTTCAAGCCGGTGAGACCAGATTGTTAAGTTATAAAGTGCTGGTCGATAGCTGGGAGGACGTAGTTAATGCAGAGTATTACGTCTCCAGTGTTGAGGGGGTGACGGCTTATGGTGAACCTGTGGTCACGAAGGTAAAATTTGTTGGTTTCCGTCTTTTATTGCCGATCATCATGAGGTGAAAAATTTAGTTAAAATCGAAAATGCACCAGCCCCTCCAGGTTAATTGTTGTGGAGGGGTTTTTGTTTGTATGGTACTGGTCTCACCATGGTATAAAAAGAACAGGATAAAATAGGTCCGTATAAGCGTTCACATCGATCCCAATGGAAGGAGTACAAGATGGCAGAATCTGGCCCCCCCGAGCAGATCACCCCCACTTCACTGGATGATTACCTGGAAGTGCTGAGCAAAGCAGTCTTTCAAAGCGGTATCTCCTGGAAAGTGGTAGAGAACAAGTGGCCCGGTACGCGCCAGGCGTTCAAAAGTTTTGATGTCCAGCAAGTGGCGAACTTTAATGAACACGATCTAGACCAGCTCAGCCAGGACAGTCGTGTCATCCGCAATTATAGAAAATTGCAGGCGATTGTTAGCAACGCTCGGAAAATGATCGAGTTGGACAGGGAATTTGGTTCATTCCAAAAGTACTTGCGTTCGCATAGCAGCTTCGACGCCACCCTGGAGTCTATGCGTAAGAACTTCAAGTTTATAGGACCGACGGGTGTGTATTTTTTCTTGTATGTGGTCGGGGAGCAGGTGCCGCCTCACCAGGAATTCGAAGCCAGGTACCGTAAATAAGCAGGTTCTGGGCCTGTGCAGGTTTGTTACTTGCTGGTCTGCTCGGATAGCTCACTTTGCTGGGTAAAGCGATATGCCAGTAAAATGGGGATCGTTGTGATTAGTACCACAAAAAAGGCGACCACGTTTGTCACCGGGCGATCGCGTGGACGGGTAAGCTGGCTGAAGATCCAGATTGGCAGGGTCGATTGCTGACCTGCCGTGAAGGTTGTCACGATGACTTCATCGAAGGAAAGCGCAAACGCCAGCATACCGCCGGCAAGCAGGGCAGTGGCGATATTGGGTAGGATGATATGTCGAAAGGTTTGTAGCCCGTTGGCGCCCAGGTCCATGGAGGCCTCCACCAGGGACCAGGAGGTGCGCCGGAAGCGTGCCAGTACATTGTTATAGACCACCACGATGCAGAAAGTGGCGTGCCCAACAATGATTGTCCAGAACGAAAAAGGGATATCCATCAAGCCCAGGGCAGAGCGCAAGGCGATGCCGGTCACGATTCCGGGCAGCGCAATCGGGAGTAC
>CP070639.1:1855599-1859893 GCA_020354045.1 Anaerolineales bacterium
AAGTTGGAGAAGGGGTCAGGGTAATCGTGGCAGTTGGGGAGGGGGAAGGAGTTGCGGTTGGCGTCGGAAATTGAGTTGGTGTTGAAGTGGGCAATACCGGTGGAATGATATCAGGAGTTGGTGTAGGGAGAGAGCACGCAGTCAAACTGATGACAGCAATAAGAAGAACAATAGATAAGTGCCATTTGCCCATTAACATAATACACTACCTGAATGACTGAGCTTTAAGAGTTATGATCACTAATCTGACCAATAAAACACGAACTTAAATGTTTTCCATCTCAAGTGCGGTACTTATTTCAACACAATTTCGAATTGTACGAGCGACCGGACAATAATCAGCATGAAAACCCAAAACTCTCTCTGCGATCTCGCGCTGTGCAGGAGAAATTTTTAATCGATAGGTGACATGAATTCTTCTTACGAGCAGCACCTTGTCATCTTTGAAAATCTCACCTCTGGCTTGGGACGTCAAATAACCTTCACCTGCAGGAACCCCGCGCGCTTCCAGCGCGCCTCCAAATGTCCCAGTCAGTCAACCGGCAGTAGCAGCTACCAGATAATCCAAGGTAGTGGCGTGTGGCTCATGGATGGTTAGATCGGTACCATAGTGCTCGGCAATTTGCGAGTGAACACCGAATGCGACAGGTTCGGTTTCAACTGGCAGATAAGCGCGGCGGTAGGGTCCTTTGATGCGTTCAATACGAACAGTGGAAATATAGACGGGCTGGTCACTCATTAAACCGACTCCTTTAACGCTTTATAGTTCACTGCTCCCACACACGTAATTGCGTGATTATTTCCTGTTTTACCATGTCGCTCACGTGACTAAGAGTATGCGAGTGACTCGAGTTAGTAGACTTTAATTTCTCAGCTTAACAACTGTGACACCTTCGCCACCTTCTTTATCACCACCTGATTCATGCGATTTTACATGGGTGTTGCTTTCAAGCGAGTGACGGACCACCTGGCGTAATTTTCCAGTGCCTTTGCCGTGAATAATACGTACAAATGGCAAGCCTGCCAGATAGGCTGAGTCAAGGTAGCGTTCCAAGGCATCGATTGCTTCTTCAGCGCGCAGTCCCCGCAGGTCAAGTTCGATACCAGGCGAGGAGGGCAGACCAAAGGAGCTTGGAATCCGCTCAAAGGCGGCAGCTTCTGGCAAGATTTCCTGTTCCTGGCTCTCAGCTACTTCTAATTCTGCTATGCGAGCTCGGATGCGCAATACACCAACCTGAACCTCAGCCTCTTCTTCTCCAAGCGAAGTAACTGTTCCTTTGGTGTTGAGTGAGCGAAGCCGAACACTATCTCCCAGCCGAATTTCTCGGCGCAAAGACAGGCGGTCCTGATCTTGTGAACGGCGCTCAACCGGCTTATCAATTTTCTGCTCAATGGCATCTGAGCGAGTTTGGATTGCTTTAAGGGCTTCCAATGGTTGGCGTGCCTGAATAAGATCGCGACGGAGATTGCGAATTTCCGAGCGCAATTGTTCATTCTCTCGGGCTAACTCGGTACGAGCGCTCTCTAATATCTCACGGCGCTCATCCTCAATATTCTCCAGCCTATCAGCAAGCTCTGACTTAAGCTTTTCTGCTTGTTTATGGGTTTTATCAGCGGCTTCACGAGCCTGACGTGATAAATCGCGTTGACGATGAATTTCGTCGAGCAAATCCTCGGCTCTTAAATCTGTCGGGCTTAGCTCTGACCGTGCGGTCTGGATAATTTCTTCGGGCATACCCAGGCGTTGAGCTATCGCCAGGGCATTTGAACGCCCAGGCAACCCAATCGTCAGGTGGTAGGTTGGCTGCAATGTCTCGAGGTTGAACTCAACACTGGCGTTGACCACGCCGGGTGTCGAGTGGGCAAAAGCCTTTAATTCAGGATGATGGGTGGTTACGAGCGTCGAAATGCCACGCTGTAACAAGTGGGTGAGTAAGGCGCGCGCCAGAGCTGCACCCTCTTGAGGGTCGGTGCCTGCACCAAGTTCGTCGAGTATTACTAAAGAGCGCGGATCCGCTTTTCCCAAAATTTGGATGATATTGGTGATGTGTCCCGAAAATGTGGATAAAGACTGCTCGATAGATTGCTCATCCCCGATGTCAGCATATATTTCTCGGAAAACGCTTAGCTGTGATCCTGAATGAGCTGGGATATGAAGACCGGCTTGCGCCATCAGGGCCAGTAATCCTACTGTCTTGAGCGTGACGGTCTTACCACCGGTATTTGGACCGGTAATCACCAGGGCATAAGTGTGGTCATCCAGCTCAACATCAATTGGCACCACAGTTTGTGGGTCAAGCAGAGGGTGCCGGGCCTGATAAAGATGGATCACAGTGCCAGGGTGGAGTCCGGCCTGCCTTTTTTCTTTTGAAAGAATTAGAGGAACCAGTTCTGGTTCAGTGGCTGACAGGTCATCAGCATATTTGGCACATGCGAAAGCCAGATCTAACTGAGCGACAATATCGATGGTGTTCAATATATCAACGGCATGGTTGCTGATCCGGTGGGATAAATCAGCCAGGATACGGCGTTCTTCATCCCGTTCAGAAAGTTGCAGCTCACGATATTGGTTGTTGAGATCTACAACGGCTATGGGTTCTACAAAAAGAGTGGCGCCAGAGGCAGATTGGTCATGCACAATGGATTTAATCCGGCCTTTAAATTCTGCTCGTAAAGGCAGGACATAACGACCATCGCGTTGCGTGATGAGTGCTTCTTGAAGGTAAGGGGTGTTTTTAGGGTCACTGACCATACGCTGCATCTTGGCGAGCAGCCGATCATGGGATATACGCATTTCCCGCCGGATTGTGTTGAGTTTTTCGGAGGCTGAGTCCAGAATTTCACCACGCTCAGATATTGCGCGGGAAATGTCATCAATCAAGCTGTTGGGAAAGGCGATCTGCTCAGCAATTGAAAATAATGCTTGGTATTGTGCATCAAGGCGATCAAATATCCGTTTCAGATTACGCGCAGAAAGCAAGGTTGATTTGACATCAAGCAGGTCAGTGGGTGTGAGAACACCCCCGTGTTGAGCTAAATCAATAGAGGGACGCACATCTCTGGCACCGCCAACAGTCAGGTCGGGTCGTGTTACCAACAGCTGCAAGGCTTCACGAGTGACTGCCTGGCGGTGCCGGACTACCCCAATATCATTGGAAGGTTCAAGCGCACGAGCCATTTCGATTGACACTGCAAAAGCGCAATAACCAGCCAGTCGTTCGAGGATTTTTGGATATTCAAGGGTATGCAGAGTTTTTAAATCCATTTTTAGCCTGGCTATTGGCGAACAATTTGAGTGTCAACCTTTCAAAATTGGAGTGTACCATAGATTAAAAATCAGATACAATATTTATGGGTTAATCCAGGAGATTTTTCCGTTGATATCTAATCCCAAACCCCCTTGATTTTTACTACCTAATTAATGTATTATTGTTCTATCCCCGCTGATTTGATGAAGCAACAGAACGCCAGGCGAAAATTGTTCAGGGGGATCCGGAGAGTAATAAATTTTAGGAAAGGAGGTGTGAGTAATGATTGGAAAGTACACTGGCGGTCAAGGCCTAGTTGAGTACGCTATGATTATGCTGTTAGTAGCATTAATCGTGATTGTTATATTAGCGCTGATTGGGCCAGAAATTGGAAATGTGTTCAGTAATGTCGTTGCAAATCTTTAATTTTTAAGTAATTTATAATATTTGATCGATATTTCATAAAAGCGGATGGTGGCTGGCTCAGGTTGGCCACCATCCGCTTTATGGAGGCAAGAGCAAATTCATGTTAGTCTTGTAGATCCTCCCGATTTAGAGAATTTCCATATGATAAATGATCAAAATTATGACCGGGAACCTTCAAAATTTGAGGCGGGAGAACTTGACATATTTGTTGGGTGAGGTATAATAACAATACAAATTAACAAGGCAGGATCTAGCCCAGGTGGGAAGATCCGTAAAATCTAAGTTAGACGCCTGTGCGTCAGAGACCTGAGTAGGTATGCTTGATGGTCTGACGGGCCGATGTCAGAAAGATAGGCATCGGCAGTTGTGTCTGTCTAACCAACTTAAGGAAAAGCCTTGACAGCCTCAGGTGAGGCTGGTAAAATCCAGCCCGCTTAGTTGGCAGGACCTTAACAACTGAAAAGTGATAGAAAGCAAGCCTGACAATTCCAGTATAAAATTTTGACTCTCAGCACTGAATAAGTGCACAAAGTTTTTGCGGAGAGTTTGATCCTGGCTCAGGATGAACGCTGGCGGCGTGCCTAATACATGCAAGTCGAACGAGGAACTTTTGTATTCGT
>CP070639.1:1859993-1864280 GCA_020354045.1 Anaerolineales bacterium
GTGCAAAAATCCGATATTTACGGAAATGCCCATGCGTGGGGAAACCTGGGGGTGACCAAGGAAGCATGCCAGGCAGCGAGACGAGTCATCCTGACCTGTGAAGAGATTGTTTCCTCAGATCTGATACGGCGTGATCCGAACCGGGTGGTTGTGCCGGGTCTGCGCGTAGCGGCAGTGGTACAGGCACCATGGGGAGCTCATCCCTCGCCGGTTCCAGGGTATTACAACCGTGACCACGAGGCGTTTATCAGCTACCAACAAGCCAGCAAGAGCCCGCAAGCTTTTGTTGAATGGCAGAGGCGTTGGATCGACGAAGTGCAAGGTCCTGATGACTACCTGGATCTAATCGGCACTGAGAAGCGAAATCAGTTGAAGTTAAAATTTCAGGCACCGTCGGGAACGGTCGATTATGGGTACTGAGTTTTTGGATCGGTTTACCCGAGCAGAATTGATGGTTGTGGCGGCGGCGCGAGAGATTGTCGATGAGGAGCTGGTGTTTGTCGGTATGCGCTTGCCACTGCTAGGATTTCAACTGGCAAAGAACACACACGCACCAGAAGCAGTGGGTATATTCGAGCTGGGAATTATCAGGAACCAGCCAGCACCAGAGCCGATCCTGACAATGGGTGATTTACCTAACCTGTTTCAGGCACAATGGATTGGTGATACCGCTGAAATAATGGGCTTGCTGCAGCGGGGTGAGGTGGATGTGAGCTTTATCGGTGGTGCTCAAATTGATCGCTTTGGAAATTTGAACACCAGCTATATCGGTGGGCACATACAACCAACCACACGGCTGCCAGGAAGCGGGGGAGCCTGTGACCTGGCGAGCCTGGCGAAGCGGCACATCATTATCATGAATCACGAAAAACGGCGTTTTGTTCCCCGCGTGGATTACATAACCTCCCCAGGTTACGGTACAGGAGCAGGATGGCGAGAAAGCGTGGGGCTGCCGCGCGGCGGCCCTTCCGCTGTGATCACCACTTTGGGTATCTTTCGATTTGATCCTATCACGAAAGAGATGGTCTTGTTCTCAACAAATCCGGGGGTAAGCGTTGAAGATGTGCGCAGGAATACGGGCTGGCCAGTGAAAATGGCCACCACTGTGGGGCAAACCCCTGAGCCGACGGAAGAGGAACTAGGGATTTTGCGAAAATTTGACCCTCAAGGTTATTGGACTGACGGTTAGAGCGGAATGCAGCCGTGTTTCTTGGGTGGGTTGGTATCGCGCTTGTTGGTGAGACTTTCCAGGGCGTTGATCAATCGAGGGCGGGTCTCGCGCGGCTCGATCACATCGTCAATATAACCGCGTGAGGCCGCGACGTAGGGGTTGGCAAATTTCTCCCGGTATTCGGCAACCAATTCGGCGCGGCGCTTGACAGGGTCCTTCGCCTGTGCGAGCTCTTTACGGAAGATGATGTTTACAGCACCATCTGGTCCCATGACCGCAATTTCAGCGCTGGGCCAGGCGAGATTGATATCGCCGCGGATATGCTTACTGCTCATCACGTCATAAGCGCCACCATATGCTTTACGAGTAACGACGGTCAATTTTGGCACTGTGGCTTCGCAATAGGCGTATAACAATTTGGAGCCAGAGCGGATAATGCCACCATGCTCCTGGTCGGTTCCAGGGAGGAAACCCGGTACATCGACAAAGGTCAGGATAGGCAGGTTAAAGGCATCACAAAAGCGTACAAAGCGGGCAGCTTTCTCAGAAGAATTAATGTCCAGCACGCCAGCCAGTACCGAAGGTTGGTTGGCGATAATACCGATGCTGTGACCGCCCAGGCGGGCAAAGCCAACCACGATGTTTTGGGCATAGGCTTCGTGGATCTCGAAGAATTGCCCGTCATCCACGATCAAATGGATGACATCTTTGATGTCATAGGGTTTGGTAGGGTCATCTGGGACTATATTGTCAAGCTGCTCCTGCATGCGCAATGGATCATCCCCAGTGGGGAAAAAGGGAGGATCTTCCATGTTATTCTGGGGCAAATAGGTGAGCAGTTTTCTGATGAGATACAGGGCGTCTGCTTCACTATCGGCAGCCATATGGCAGACACCGGATAACTCGGAGTGCACACTAGCACCACCTAAGTCTTCAAAGGAGACTTCTTCGTGGGTGACAGTCTTGACCACCTCCGGCCCAGTGACGAACATATAGGATGAATTCCGCACCATGATAATGAAATCGGTCAAGGCTGGGGAATACACTGCTCCGCCTGCACAGGGTCCCATGATAACGCTGATCTGCGGAATCACGCCAGAGGCCAGTGTGTTGCGCAGAAAGATATCGGCATAACCACCCAAGGACACCACGCCTTCCTGGATGCGTGCGCCACCTGAATCATTTAATCCAACGATGGGGGCACCATTTTTCATAGCCATATCCATCACTTTGCAGATTTTTTCAGCATGGGCTTCGCCCAGGCTGCCGCCAAAGACGGTGAAATCCTGGGAAAACACATACACCAGACGACCATCAATGGTACCCCAGCCGGTGACTACGCTATCTCCCAGGTATCTTTGCTGGTCGAGGCCAAAATCACTGGTGCGATGTTGGACAAATGCATCCAGTTCCCGGAAAGAGCCCTTGTCGAGCATCAGGTCGATGCGTTCTCGGGCTGTGAGGCGACCACGCTTGTGTTGGGCTTCGATCCGTTCAGGACCTCCACCCTGGCGGCTCCTTGTTTTTAGATCTCGCAATTGTTTGATTTTAGGATCATCGGTCATGCCATTCTCCAAAGAATGTCCTGGTTTTACGGAGGGATAGAATCCTGAAGATTAACAGGATTATCATCAAATTAAATATTAGCGCAAAGGGCAAGTTGGCCTGTGCACGATCCGTGGTCACCAGCATACGATCTACCCAGTAGTATACGCTGTAAAGAAATGCTGCCAGTGCGGTGTACATGGGTACCCTGGTGTAGCCTTGCCATAAACCCAAGAATAATACCAGACCAATCAGACCCCAGACCATACCACTAGATGCTAGGTATAGCCAGGGGACAGCCAATATTTCAAACAGGAATTCCCGTTGAGCGATCGCTTGCCAACCACGCACCAGATTGAGTATCGCCATGCTTAACACCACAACAGCAAGCAGCGTTACGCTCCACGGGCGGGGAATCGAATATGTATTCGAATACATTTTTTTCATGCTCTGCTCAGGAGGTATCAACCTAGTCTGCGATCTCCAGTGTGATTTTGCCCAGTTGTTCACCGGTTTCCAAACGCTTTTGGGCTGCCTGAGCCTCTTTCAAGGGGTAGGTGCGATCTAGGGCTGGCTTCAGAGCACCTGAGAAAACCAGATTCATCACGGAAGCGAAATCGGTGCGCGTGCCCATGGTGGAGCCAATGATGGACAAGTGCTTGGCAAAGATATAACGGTTGTCAATTTCAAACTTCGCCCCACCACTGTTGCCAACTGTCAGGATGCGCCCACCTTTCCGTGCTGACCGGAAACTGAGAGGGAAAGTGGTGCCGATATTATCCACCACCACATCTACCCCTCTTTTTCCAGTGTGCTGATACACAATCTTAGCCCAATTTTCACCTTTTGAACGGTCAATTAAATGATCTGCACCCAGCGATTCTGCCAGAGCTAATTTTTCAGGTGTTGATCCAACCACGTAAACGGTCGCACCGACCAGTTTGGCGATTTGGATGGAGGCGGTGTTTACGCCACCAGAGGCTCCTACAATTAATACGGTTTCGCCAGGCCGCAGAGAGGCGCGCGTGATCAGGGAGTGCCAGGCTGTGTGAAAGACCAGCCCCGCTGCTGCGGCAACGTGCTCATCAAAACCCACAGGGAGTGGATAAGCATTGCTGGCTGGAATGACCACATATTGTGCATAGGTGCCGCGCACTGTCTCACCTAAGAGTTCCCAAGATACGCAGCGATTATCCATGCCAGCAATGCAATATTCGCAATGACCACAACCCAGGTTGGAGTTAATCACCACACGATCTCGTAACGACCAGCCCTGGACATCTGGACCGAGCGCCGCGATCTCGCCAGCGCCATCTGCACCGGGGATGTGCGGATATTCGAGGTGAAGACCTGGCCAGCCTTTGCGAACCCAGATATCCAGGTGGTTGAGAGCGGCTGCCTTCAACTTAACCAACACCTGGTTCGGGCCAGGCTGTGGCGTGGGTAAATCCCTGGATTCAAGGACCTCAATACCGCCGTGGGTATAAAAGCAGATTGCTTTCAATATGATCTCCGAGATGCATGCCTAGACATATTTAGATTTTCATAGATATTCCCGCTGTTTTTTGGCG
>CP070639.1:1864380-1868632 GCA_020354045.1 Anaerolineales bacterium
CGCCTCTCATCGGTTCTTCTGCCAACCGTGGAGTTAGCGGAGGTTGGCACCCGGCTGCTGTTGGATCATATGGAGGGGACTATATTTTCGAATCCTTCGGAGGGCTGCTGCCCTACGATGTCTGGTTGCGCACCACCCCAGAAACGGATACTGGCGAGGTTGTGCGTGGCCTGAACCGCTTGGGCGTGGTGGTATTGCGCGTGCAGGATGTACGCCAGGCATTACAGCAGGCTTATACCGATCCTGGTCGCCAGGGTGTCTTAGGACTGCTTTCTACCGGCTTTCTGGCCGCTTCTCTGCTCACCGTAATTGGTTTCCTGGTCTATGCCCTGCTTTCATTCCACCAGCGCTTCATTCAGCTGGGTGTGCTGCGGGCCATTGGTTTATCGGTCGGGCAGATGGGAGCGGTGCTGGCACTGGAGCAATCCCTGCTTGTCTTTGCTGGTATGGCTGCTGGAACAGGCATCGGCATCTTGACTGCTTATCTATTCATCCCTCATTTGCCTATGGTGGTGGGAGCCCAGGCCGATATTCTCCCCTCCGTAGTTCAGGTTGCCTGGATGGACATCTTGCGTATCTATGCTGTCTTTGGCGTAATGTTCGCCTTAGGTGTGGGCGCAACCCTGGCTTCTCTCAGGAAGATGAAGCTTTTCCAGGCGGTTAAGTTAGGAGAAACCATATGAAAAACAAAACCTTCCTTTTGCTTGTACTCTTAGCTCTTGGATTGGCGGCTTGTGCGCCACAAAGTGCGCCATCCATACCTACACCCCTACCTACCTCCATGGTAGCGCAAAAGCCAACCTACACGGTCCAGCGCGGAACGGTAGCTAAAGTGCTCGAGCTGCGCGGGCGAGTGTCAGCGGTCATGCAAGAAGACCTGTTTTTTGGCACGAATGGTGTGGTTGATGATGTCTTGGTCAGCCGGGGGGATACGGTTGAAGCCGGTCAGGTTTTGGCGCATCTCACCGAGCGTGCCGCCTATGAAGTTACCCTCGCTGATGCACGGCTGGAGCTCATCAAGGCACAAAAGGCATTGGATGCTCTCACAGAAGAAGCGGAACTTCGTAGCGCTGAAGCGCTGGTCGATATGCTGGGAGCGAAATCCGCATTGGACAAAGCGAAAAAGGAGCGCGCCGGACTGGAGTTACCACGCGCCAGCGAAATCACGCTCCTCAAGGCAGAAGCCATTTACGCCATGGCAGAGCTAAACCTGAAAGAGGCGCGTAAGCAATGGACGGAGGTGGCGCGCCTCCGCGCCATCAATCCAGAACGGTTCGCCGCCTTGACGAATTTATCGAGCGCCATCCAGGAACGCGACCGGGCTTTGGCTAATCTTAACTGGTATCGAGGGCATGCTACCGAGGAGTACATCACCGCTATCGATGCCGATTTAGCCCTGTTAGAAGTCAAGCACCAGGAGGCGGTGGTGAAATATAACCGCCTCAAGGACGGTCCTGACCCTTATGATGTCGCCCTGGCAGAAGCCAGCCTGGCCCGCGCTCAGGTGACCCTGGATAAAGCCCAGGTCAACTTGGACAGCCTCACGATTACGGCCCCCTTTGATGGAGAGGTTCTATCCCTAGCGCTGACACCCGGCATGCAGGTTACCGCCTTCAAAACTGTGCTGACTTTGGTGGACCCAGCGGGTCTCGAGATCACTCTGCTCCCAACCTCTAGCGAGCTGGCTGAAATTAGTGTCGGACAGCCAACTCTTATCCGGCTGCCAAACCGCCCTGGGCAGGAGTTAACTGGCGTGGTCCGCCATCTTCCTCTACCTACAAGCAATACTTCTGCGGGGCAGGGAACCGACCAGAGCGTGCGGGTCTCGTTTGATGACAGCAGTACGCTGCTGACCATGGGAGAGGTCGCAACTGTGATTATCCAGCTTGAAGAGCGAGATAACGTGCTCTGGATTCCTCCGGCTGCCTTGCGCACTTTCCAGGGTCGCGATTTCGTCATCATCCAGGATGGTGATGTGCAGCGGCGTGTGGACTTACGGCTGGGCCTGAAGAGCCAGGATCGTATCGAAGTTTTGGAAGGGCTTGGCGAAGGTCAGGTTATCCTAGGGCCGTGATGAATAGGATATCGTTGATGGAACCATTTATCGTTTGTGACAACCTGGTCAAAATATATAAGCTCAATGGTATCGAAGTTGTGGCGCTCCAGGGGCTGGATCTTGTCGTACAACCTGGAGAAGTGCTGGGAATCGTGGGCGCCTCAGGCTCGGGCAAGTCAACCTTGCTGAACGTGCTTGGCGGGCTAGACCGTCCTTCAGCCGGAAGAGCGGTGGTCGATGGTCAGGACCTGACTCAGATAAACGACTTTCAGCAAGATATCTACCGTCGCAAGAAGGTCGGCTTTGTCTGGCAGCAAACCACTCGTAACCTGATCCCCTATCTCAGCGCCTTAGAAAACGTCGAGCTGCCCCAGCGACTTGACGGGGTAAATGCAAATGAGCGCCGCCGCCACGCTCTCGAAGTGCTTGAAGCCCTCGGCCTTGGAGAACGCCTCCACCACCGACTTACCATGCTCTCGGGTGGTGAACAGCAGCGAGTCGCCATCGCCGTTGCCTTGGCAAATAAGCCAGCACTGCTTTTGGCAGATGAGCCTACTGGAGAGGTAGATACTGGGACCGCCTTGGAGGTTTACACTGCGCTGCGTCGCATGAGCGACCGCTATGGTATGACGACGCTGATCGTTTCACACGATCCTAACATCGGTCAACACACCGACCGGGTTGTCGCCATCCGTGATGGCAAGACCAGCACGGAAACCGTGCGCGTAAATGGCAATAATAGTATCTTTGCCGCTGCACAAGAGTCAGGCGTTCATCATCCAGAGAACACAGAAGATATGTCTTCGACAGGGACTCCGCTGCCTGTTGAGCAGAAAAAGGCCTTGGAGTTTGAAGAACTTGTCGTACTAGACGGTGCCGGTCGGCTCCAGATCCCTCGCGATTACCTGGAAGCGCTTAACATTGGCGACCGGGTACGCCTTGAGCTGAGGGACAGGCAGCTCATGGTTCATCCCGTAGCTGGGAGAGGTCGCTCCGCGCCGGTGCTGGAAAGCGAACCCGATTTTGTATCCTTGTATATGGAGCAAGACGTTGCTCCCGAACCCTCGAGGAAATCCTTTGTAGCCCGGATGCGCAATTTCTCCTCCCGCTCCTTGCTGCGACGTAATAAGCAGGCTGGAGAGATGGAGGGGTAGATATGAATAACACCGCTAATCCGGTTCTCGTGCAAACTGTAGGTGTAACGCGTGTATACAAATCCAGGGGGCAGCCCGTACATGCCCTGCGCGGGGTAGATCTAGAACTTCCAAGAGGGGTTCTTGCTGTGCTAAAGGGGCGTTCGGGCTCAGGGAAGACCACGCTATTGAACATCATCGGAGGATTGGACCGGCCAACTCAAGGGAAAGTTGTTTTGGATGAACAGGTATTCGAACAGTTGAGCGAAAACCAGCTGAACCAGTTGAGGCGCCATCGCTTGGGTTTTATCTTCCAATCCTTCGCCTTGTTGCCAACCTATTCAGCCTTCGAAAACGTCGAGCTTGCCCTACGCATAGCTGGAAAGAACAGAAAGGAACAGGCCGAACAATCCCGGCGCTACCTGCGCGCGGTCGGGTTGGCGCGCTGGATGGACCACCGACCGGATGAGATGTCCGGTGGTCAGCAGCAGCGTGTGGCCATAGCCCGCGCCCTGGCTACCCGCCCGGACTTGATCCTGGCAGATGAGCCTACCGCTGAGCTGGATACCACCACCAGCCGGCAGATATTTTCACTCTTCAGACAAATTGTAGAAAAAGAACGCATAACTATCCTCGCCACTACCCACGATCCTCTTTTCGACGAATACGCCGATGTAATTTATACTTTGAGCGATGGCGTGATCCACAACGAGGTTTGGATGGAGAGATCAAACCCTCCCGGGCAACATCCTGATAAATCTGTCTCCAATTCTTGAGCAATAAAGCAGGGGGATATATGCCACTGATCAGGCTCCGCAGAATCAAAATTGGGCTACGAGTTCAAGCCATTGTATTTTTTTACAAATATAGTAAGATTTAGTATCTGTCCGAAAATGAAGAGCAGACCCGCTCCAATATTTGGATAAGTTCTGATGTAGCTACGATCTATCAGGGAGGGATCAATCATGACAGCACACAGTTGGGTAGGAAAAACGATCGGTGGTCGCTACCAGGTGGAAGCCCTGCTCGGTCAGGGCGGCATGTCCGCCGTCTACCGCGCCTC
>CP070639.1:1868732-1872911 GCA_020354045.1 Anaerolineales bacterium
GAGTGCTCTACATGAATGTGTGCGGCTGGCAGAAGATTTATTTTCCCAGAATATTCAAACGCTGATTTTTGCTCGCTCTCGTCGTTCGGTGGAACTTATTTTGACCTACTTGCGAGAGCAAAAGGCAAGTAATTTGGATAAATATGCCACTGAAAATTCGCACGATGTTCGTGGTTATCGTAGTGGTTATTTACCTGGCTTGCGCAGAAAGATTGAGCGCGGGATTCGCTATGGTAATGTACGAACGGTTGTATCTACAAATGCCTTGGAACTGGGGATTGACATAGGGGGGTTGGAGGCAGTACTTCTGGTTGGCTACCCCGGTACGATCGCATCGACTTGGCAACAAATAGGTAGAGCTGGCAGAGGTGAAACTCCTTCAATAGCTGTATTAATATCCACGGCTGCTCCTTTAGATCAATACCTGGCACAACATAGTGAGTATCTACTTAGTCGCTCACCCGAACAGGCTCTCATAAACCCTGATAACCCGCTAATCTTACTGGATCACATACGCTGTGCAGCCTTTGAGCTGCCTTTCGAAAAAGGTGAAGAATTTGGAAAAGCAGCTCAGTCTGACATAGACGATATTCTCGGAATATTAACTGAACATGGTACCTTACATAATTCTGGTAACCGTTACTTCTGGATGTCAGATCGTTATCCTGCCCAAACCATATCATTACGCAGTACATCAGCAACAAGTGTTCAATTACAGACCCAAGAGGAACTCATAAGGATTACGATAGGTGATGTTGATCGTGCCAGCGCACCTTGGATGGTCCATCCAGGAGCCATATATATGCATGAAGCCAACTCCTATATAGTCGAGAGCTTGGATCTTAAAGAACACATCGCCTTCCTTAAAAAAACAGAAACAGATTATTATACTGAGCCGAGAGTACAAACTGATGTAACTCTCATCAAAGTTATTGACCACGCGAATGTGTATGGGGCAAAAAAATACTTTGGTGAAATCAAGGTGCTTTCGCAATATACCGGTTACCGTAAAGTAAAATGGTATACCCATGAACAACTAGGAATTGTAGAAGACAATTTACCTCCAACAGAGTTGTTAACCATGGGTTACTGGATCGCTATTGAAGAGTCAACGGTAGAAGCTTTGCGATCACAAGGTTTGTGGAAAGACGATCTGATCGATTATGGGCCAAATTGGAGTCTCCAGCGCAATCTTGCTCGACAACGTGACGACTTCCGGTGTAAGTCGTGTGGTATTCCCGAAGCAGGTCGCTCCCATGATGTTCACCATAAAATACCCTTTCGAACATATATGTCGAATTTCCGAGCATACGGATTGGATCAGATTACCGAGATTTATAAAATTGCCAACCAGTTAGATAATCTGGTTACCTTGTGCTCTAACTGCCATCGACGCGCTGAAACCGCCGTACGAGTTCGCACCGGATTATCTGGAATGGCTTATCTACTCAACAATCTTGCACCACTATCGTTAATGTGTGCCCCAAGCGATATAGGTGTATATTCAGATCCTGTCTCGCAATTAGCGGAAGGTCAGGCAACAGTTGTGTTATATGAGCAAATCCCAGCAGGAATTGGATTCAGTCAACTTTTATTCGAGACCCACGACGAGTTGATAGTTCGCGCCTTTTCGCTTGCATCCACATGTGAGTGTGTCGATGGCTGTCCTTCCTGTGTCGGACCGGGTGGTGAAATGGGCTATGGGGGTAGAAATGAAACTCTTGCATTGTTATCCGGTATAATTTCAAACCAAAGTAAATAGTTACTACAACCCTGAACTACAGATTATCGGATTATTTTGATTACATGTCTTCAATTTCCGACCGCTTAAAAGCTCTAGGAGTGCAGCTGGGAGCTAATAATCTTAGCGCTCCCAGAAAATCTTCTTACCCCGCCCTCGAAGATATGCTTGATGGTCAGCTTATAAAAAACCGCTTTGGTGATTCTTTTGTAATTGAAGCTTTCTATGGTCCTGATTACAAGCATGGTACCAATACACTAACACCAACTAAACATCTAAAAATTTTCTCAAAATGGGCCGGAGATGATCGCATCGTCAATCTCGACCCGACTTCTTTCGTCTTTCTGGATACTGAAACAACTGGCTTATCTGGCGGTACAGGTACATATGCTTTCTTAATAGGGGTTGGTCGTTTCGCCGATGGTAAGTTTCATCTGGCTCAATATTTTATGCGCGATCCATCTGAAGAACCTGCACAATTATACGCATTGGAAGAATTTACAGCATCCTCAGAAGCGATTGTTACTTATAATGGAAAAGCCTTCGACATTCCTCTTCTCACAACTCGCTATATCGCCCAGGGTTGGAAGTCGCCATTTGCTGACCAATCTCATCTTGATCTATTACATATTGCGCGCCGTTTGTGGCGAGATCGGTTGCCCAGCCGGACCTTAGGCAATATAGAATACCAAATATTAGGAGCCACTCGTACTGAAGAAGACGTGCCCGGATGGTTAATTCCCCAAATATATTTTGACTACTTGCGTAGTGGAGATGCAAGCCCACTAAAAAGCGTGTTCTACCATAACGCTATGGATATCCTTTCTTTGGCTTCCCTTTTTACGCACGTATCGGATATGCTGGAAGCCCCAATTGATACAACACATTATCACGCTGTTGATATTATCTCCCTGGGAAAATTTTTTGAAAGCATTGGAGATATCGACAGAGCAATGGAATTGTATTTGTTGGGTCTGGATATGGATTTACCTGATAGTTCCCTGTTGGAAGCAATACTGCGTCTGGCTTATATACATAAGAAACGAGAAGACTATGCGAAAGCTTCAACTTTATGGGAGAAAGCTGCCAGCCATCAGCACATTGATTCTCATATTGAATTGGCTAAAATATTCGAGCATCGCATGCGTAATTACAAGGAAGCTCTTTACTGGACGCAATCCGCAATTGAACTAGTCCAATCTTTGACGAGTTCTACCTATGAGAAAAACAGGTGGCTAGGTCTATTAGAGCATCGTGAGAAACGCCTTAAACGCAAACAAACCCACGCAAGTGTGAATGATGCTGTTTGAGTAAGCCAATTATTCCTTTTCAGTTATACACCACATCACGATTTCGACTTTATTTTCTTATTGGGTTATTCATATTCTTCCGCTTAGGGCATCCACTATGACCACATTTTTTAATTATCACGATCTCACCTGGCCTGATATTAAGTCTCTGCCACGTAATACCCCCTTGGTGATACCCGTGGGCCAGGAATATAATCGCGCTCAAATTGCACAAGATTTATCCTCGCCCACGTTAATTGGCTTGCTACCTCCCGTACCTTTCGGCTGGGATGGTAGTGGTCTTGCCATATCTAAAAATAACTTTACCAGGTACATCCGAAATCTTCTCGATAGCCTTCGAGATGATGGGTTCTCAAATGTATACACCTGTGCGCCTCTAGAAAGTTGTATTGATTTGGAAAGTGACCAATTTTTGAGGATCGAAAAGTCACACGAATCCAAGCATGCAGAAGTCGGTCCAGTTCCGCCACTGGAAGATATTGACAAAGTCGTCATTGTTCCAATTGGACATACTGAACAACATGGTTTTCATTTGCCCATGTCCACTGATACAACGATTATCAATGCGATTGCCAAAGGCATTGTAGAATCCATTCCCCAGTTGGCGACCATGTTGCCCACCTTTCCGTATGGTGTTAGTACCCATCGTAGAGCATTTTCTGGCACGCTAAACGCTGGTGGTAGAGCATTTGAGGATTTCTGGCTCGAGGTTGTGGAAAACTTAGTCTATCGTGGTTTCTCAAAAATCTATCTTATCAGCGGTCACGGAGGAAACTGCTCTTTTCTTGTCAATGTGGTCAAATACGCAGGTGAACGTCATCGCAGGATTTTTTGTGCTACAGCGTGGTTATATTTATCTGGTCCAGCAGGCATAAAAAGCTTGGATGAGCTTAGGGACTCGGGACTGGGTGGGATGGGGCATGCAGGAGAGCTAGAAACCTCACTAATCTTGCACCTCGATCCAAAGCTGGTGAGATCGCAGTTCATCGTTGATGAAATTGATTTTATCTCTACTCCCTCCTATACCATGGATTGGGTAGAAGGAGGTGCTCTTATCGCAAATCCTCCGTGGGAAGACGATACAGTAACTGGTTCTTATGGCGCTGGTAGCCTGGGCACAGCAGAAAA
>CP070639.1:1873011-1877184 GCA_020354045.1 Anaerolineales bacterium
CTTCTTGGGCTACGCGAAAAACAACTGTTTCTACCAGTGGATCCAAACGTTGACGCTGACCACCTACATGCAATTCAACTTCTAAGCCAGTACGACTGCGCTCCTGTTCAGCCAAATACTGCAATGCTGCCACCAGGCCCAGATCATCCAGTTGGGCGGGTCGCAGATCATGCACCATACGATAAATGCCCTGTGCCATTTCCCGGCTGAGTTCCTGCAAACGTTCAACCAGGCCGCCAACCTCTGTTTTTTCAACAGCAAAATTTTGTAAAGCAGCCAGGTTCATGGTAAAGGCAGTCAAGAATTGGGCAGTTTCATCGTGCAACTCGCGCGCAATCCGGCCGCGCTCCTCCTCCTGGGCGTTGACTGTATGGCGGAGCAACTCACGGCGTAAAGCTTCGCGCTCCTGAAGATCGCGCTGGATTTGTTGCATAGCTTCCAGACGCGCCTTTTGGGCATTTTCAAGTTGCTGCTGGCGTTCGTCTTCGACAATCTGGCTGGCGCGTACCAGACCGACTGTTATCAACAATGCCATGGTAGCACGTACTGCCTGAATGGGAAAACCAAATAGATCGCTAAATACGGTCGTGTTTATGTAGGTAGCCGGAAAAATATCCAGTGGTCTAACGACAATCTGCGCCAGGCTGTAGAAGACAAAACCTACCGCCGCCAGACGCAGGCTGTTCCGCAGCCCTGGAGGGGACTCTCCACGAGATTGTAAGGCCTGGCGGTTGAGGGCCAAAGCCGCCAGGGCTGCTCCGGGGACTGCCAGGACATAGCGTACCAGCACATCTGCATGGGCAATCCTGTGTTCGAGCATCGTTGGGTGTGTCAAACTGCTGAGAACAAAGAGGACAGCATACAGCATCAAAAGGGCAGCTCCGATTTCTAAATTTTGGCGTGAAGTGTGCTTTTCACCTCGGCGCAAAATTTGCAGAGCGAACACCACCAGGAAAATAAATGAAATCACCAGCATGAACAGGCGTAATGCAGAGGTATATGCCGGGTCTTCCAAATCAAACCAAGCCCTAATCTCCAGAGACATCTCCAGCCATTCGTGGACCCCATGTATCAGACCAAACATCGCGAGAGGCCATAAGGCGCGCGCCTCAGCCAGCAGCGGCGAGCGTCGGGCTTCGAACATCATCGCCAGGCCCATGCTGAAAAAAGCCAGGCCATATATAAAATAGACAATTACAAAGCCGAAGTTCATAACCCCACCAAGGAACTCCCCTCCGAATAAAAGTTAAAAAGTATAGTGATTATTCCTGACTAAATTCACCTTTATTAATGATATTTGTCACAAACCGGTCTGCAGAGACCAAAAATCGGCTTGATTAAGATAAAATATGCAGACCATTATACCCAATTGCACCCTATTAGGGTGGGGTAAAGAACACAACTTATCAGAACTAGCGCTTATGCTAAAGAGTGCATTGCAATGAAACAATTTCGTCAAAGAATTATCAGATTCTTCTTTCCACCGGTGGGTACCCCGCGCTGGCTGCGTGTTCTGCCGTACGCGATCCTGGGTGTATTGACGCTGCTGCTGCTGACTGGGGCAGCGTATGCCTGGGAGTACACCAACTCACCCCCTTTTTGCGGTGAAACCTGTCACACCATGCCGCCCGAATATACCGCCTACCTGACTTCTCCCCACGCTCGAGTAGATTGTGTGGATTGCCACATCGGCAAAGGGTTTATCGCAACCCGCATCAGCCGCAAAGCAGGCGATGCCAAGCATATTTTCTCTCTAGCGTTTCAGGATTATGAATTCCCAATCCGAGCCGGCGACCTGCGCCCGGCGCGCGAGACGTGTGAGTTATGCCATTCACCCCAGAAATTCTCCGATGATAGCTTACGTGAGATCAAGCGCTATGCAAATGATGGTGAAAACACCCCAATCAGCACTTTCCTGGTGTTAAAAACTGGCGGGGGCACAAAAAGAGAAGGCTTAGGCAGAGGCATCCATTGGCACATCGAAAACAAGGTTTACTATCTGGCGAGCGATTCCAGGGAACAAATCATCCCTTACGTGCGCGTGGTGGAAGAGGACGGGACCATCAAAGAGTATACCGATGTTGAAGCAGACATTGACCCGGCCTCGATTGATCCTACTGAGCTTGAAGAGATGGATTGCATCACCTGTCACAACCGCATTACCCACCTGATCCTCACCCCTGAGGATACGGTCGACCAGTTGATGGGCCGTGGCTTGATCTCTCCCGAAATTCCTGAAATTCACCGCAAGGCAATAGAAGTGTATTCTAGCCCCTACTCAACCATGGAGACTGGGATTAGTGGAATTGCCGGACTGCGCGGCTACTACCAGGCATACTATCCAGATTACTACGCCCAGAATACAGACAAGATTGAATCGGCCATCGAGGCTTTACAGCAAGCCTATCGCGACAGCGTCTACCCAGAACAAAAAGCTGATTGGAATAGCCATCCCACCAATGTAGGCCACGAAAACTCTCCCGGCTGCTTCCGCTGCCACGGTGGTCAGCACTTCACCGAACAAGGTGAGGCGATCCGCCTGGAATGCAACCTGTGTCACTCCATTCCAGTGGTCACCGATCCAACCGATTTTGTAGCGGACCTTGAGATCAGCCGTGGTCCGGAACCCGAGTCCCACCTGAACACGAACTGGATCACCCAGCACCGGGAGGTTTTTGATCCCACTTGCGAGAATTGTCACACGACCAGCAACCCCGGTGGCACAGATAACACTTCATTCTGCTCCAACAGTGCCTGCCACGGCAGTGCCTGGGAGTATGCTGGATTTGATGCACCGCGAGTGCGCGAAATTATCGCTGCGCAACTACCGCCTGCACCCACAGCGATACCGCTACCCACTGGAGGGCCGCTAAATTTTGAAGATACGGTTGCCCCCCTGTTTGCAGCACGCTGCACAAGCTGTCATGGCGCAGCTGCCATCGAAGGTCTTGACCTTACCAGTTATGCTGGTACCATGGCAGGCGGGAACAGCGGACCAGCTGTCATCCCGGATGACCCTGAAGGCAGCCTTTTGGTTCAAAAACAAACTGGCAGCACCCCCCATTTTGGCCAGTTTAGTCCTGAAGAATTAAAACTGGTCGTCGATTGGATCATTGTTGGTGCTCCGGAGAAGTAGAAAGTAGCGGTAGTGTAAAGCACATCGTACTGATGTGCGCTATTGTCATCAAGCCACGCGACCTATTCGGGTCTGCTGGTAGTGTGCGAACAAAGTTGTAATACAATTTATGTAACTGCTCAGGCCTGCAGCCGGTGTGTTGGAAAATTGATCCCTGGGGCTGGGCAGTTATAAATTTTGAAAGTCAGAGGAGAAAAATGGAAGTGGAAGAAGAAACGAAAACCAGTCGCAGGTCGTTTTTAAGTTTGGCTACCTGGGCAATAGGGGCTCTGATCAGCGCTGGGATGGGCATTCCAGCCATCGCTTATGTCATTGGTCCAGCACTAAAGCGCGCAAACGCAGAAGAATGGATCCGCCTTGGTTCGGCCTCTAAAGTTGAGCTCAACACCCCTACCCTGTTCAAGGTAAAAATCGAACGCCCGACAGGTTGGATTGTCAATGTAGAAGAACTCTCGTTTTACGTACTTACAGAAAACGGACGTGACTATGTCGCCATGTCGAACATCTGCCCACATCTGGGCTGTCGTGTGCGTTGGATAAACGACCAGGAACAGTTCTTCTGCCCCTGCCACAATGCAGGCTTCAATAAAGATGGCAGCGTGGCTTCCGGCCCCCCACCCCGACCCCTGGACCGTTACCAGGTGAAAGTCGAAGACGAGCAATTGTTTGTATTAGGAGGCTGAGATGAGTACAAAACTTGGGAACTGGCTGGATGAACGCGTCGCTTGGCGGGAGGTGTGGACAGCCATCTTTCTACGAAAAATCCCCAAAGTCAACTGGTTTTTCACGCTGGGCAGCGCCTCGTTGTTCCTGGCCATCAACCAATTAGTGACAGGTATCCTGTTGACCATCTACTATGTACCTACACCTGACCATGCCTACGACTCCGTCCAGTACATTACCACCCAGGTCAGTATGGGTTGGTTGATACGCGGCCTGCATCACTGGGGAGCCAGTGCCATGGTCGTCGTGGTTGGCTTGCATATGTTGCGGGTGATCTTCTATGGAGCGTATAAATTCCCGCGCGAGGTCACCTG
>CP070639.1:1877284-1881453 GCA_020354045.1 Anaerolineales bacterium
CAATCCAGCCAAGTAGACCACAGATGGTTCGTTTCCTGGGAAATCAAGATATCGCATGAATGCCTGAATTTCAGGGTCAAGGTATGTCTGCACTGTTCACCTCACCAACCCTACTTCACAATATTCTGTATTTATGTCTACCCACGCTTAAGTGCTTCGCGCAATAAGAGCACGCCACCAATGCCAGTGATCGCCATCGCCACTCCATAGGCACCGATCGAGGCCAGAACTAGCGTCCGGATCCAACTATTCGACTCAGCTTCACCTGAAGCCAGCCCTGTCCCAACCGCAAGCGCCTGCCCTCCGATCAGCAAGCCTACGGCAATACCAAGGCCCCAGCCGATCAATCCCCGCAGAGTATGAGCCCGCAGTGACGCCCACAGCAGCACGCCGCCTCCCAAAAGACCAACCGGAAATAACTCAGCTGGCATGAGAAAGTCGAATCGGAATATTTGCTCAGTGATGTAAGCAATCACGGAAAATACCATGGGAGACACAAGGGGAAACCAAACCAATACGATTCCGACGACCGTCAGGACCTTTGTAAGCACATCCCTCTTTTCCATTTCAAGGACCTCCTTGGGGTTACCGCAGTGAGAAACCTCGCTATCAAGAGGATGATAGGGTGAGTTAAAGCTAAAATTGTACGGTATACATCCTACCCCATATAATTATATCCAAATCACCCGATCAGGCATTCCAAGCACCACCAGCATAGATAACCCGGGCGATGCGCACCCCCAGACATGCTCATAAAATCCCCCCTCTTAATCAGTGTTGGAAGGGGGGATTATCGATCGGTATATATCGAATCAATTTGGAGAGACAGAAGCCGGGCTAATCCGCAAACGACACTTCGACCAGCTTTTCCTGAATCTCTTTCATCAGGGAAGCAATTTCAGCCTTCACCTGCTGGACAATTTCAGCCCTGGGCAAGATGCGTTTATCAGCCTGGTCGCGGCGCTTGAATTCAACGCCACCCTGCTCCAAAGCCCGTCCGCTGACCGTCAGTCGCACCGGCAAACCAATCAGGTCGGCATCGTTGAATTTAACGCCCGGACTTTCCTCCCGGTCATCATACAAAACTTCCAGTCCAGCCGCTTCGAGCTCAGCATATATACTCTCTGCTTCTTGCTGTACCTGATCGCTGCCTTTACCCGCCAGTGCGACCAGGTGGACGTGATAGGGTGCCACAGTGACCGGCCAGATCAAGCCATGCTCGTCATGATGTTCTTCAGCGATGCAAGCCAGCAGGCGTCCCGAGCCAATACCGTAAGAGCCCATAATGACCGGCCTCTCAACGCCGTCCTTATCCGTGTAGGTACAGCCCATGGGTTCAGCGAAGCGCGTGCCCAGCTTGAATATGTTGCCTACCTCCACCCCACGCTGGGTATGCAGCACACCACCACAATCTGGGCAGCTGTCCCCATCTTGTGCTGCGGCGATATCCGCCACGATTTGTGCTTGGTAATCACGCCCGTAGTTCACGTTTCGCAGGTGGAAGCCGTCTTCATTCGCCCCTGCCACCAGGTTGGGCGATTGGGGGATCAAGTCATCCACCACCACTACCAGTGGCAGTGGGGTTTGCTCTGAGCGGCCGACTGCATCACCTGGAATCCCAACTGGTGAGGCGTATCCGGGTACTGCCCCTACCGAGATGATCTCTTCATCATGGGCAGGTCTTAGTTCATTGGCGACCAGAGCATTCGCCAGTTTGGTCTCATTCAATTCCATATCGCCGCGCAAGATTGCAAATACCAGCTTCTGGGCTGTATCCTGGCCTTCAGAGATTTTCGCCACCATGAAGACCGCCTTGGCTGTTTTGGACTGGGGGATTTGCAAGAAATCAGCCAGCGCAGCAATGGTTTTCGTCTCCGGGGTCGCGACTTTTTCCAATTGTAGAGGCTGCTCCGAAACTGGAGCAGTTTTTTGAAAGCGTGCAATCTGGCGGTTAGCTGCGTAACCGCAGGCATCACACAGCAACAGCGTATCCTCGCCAATCGGTGTCAGGTACATGTATTCATGCGCCAGCTTACCGCCCATCATGCCCACATCCGATTTCACCGCGATGACTTCCACTCCGCAAAGATGAAAGATATTGAAATATGCCTGGTAGTGGGCGCGATACTGCTTATCCAACCCATCCCAGTCGGCATCCAGACTGTAGCTATCCTTCATGGTAAATTCACGCACCCGGATCAACCCTGCACGTGGGCGTGGGTCATCCCGCCACTTGGTCTGAATGTGATAGATCAACCGGGGTAGCTGTCGGTATGAATGTACATCTCTTCTCACCAGGTCTGCCACCACCTCTTCGTGCGTCATTGCCAGCACCATATCCCGGTTATTCTTGTCCTTGAAGCGACCCATTTCAGAGCCAATCGCGTACCAGCGTTCACTCTCTTGCCACAATTCAGCTGGGTGGACTACCGGCATGGTGATTTCCTGACCGCCGATGGCGTTCATCTCATCCCGCATAATATTTTCGATCTTTGTCAGCGCGCGCTTGGCCAAAGGCAGGTAACTGAAGATTCCAGCAGCCAGCTGGCGGATAAATCCAGCTCTCACCAATAATTGGTGACTTGAGATTTCAGCTTCTGCGGGTGCTTCACGCAGGGTCTGGCTGAAGAGTTTGGAAAGACGCATGCTTTGCCTCCTGAGTAGAAGTTATCGTTTTATCTGTTAATTTTACTGGTTTTCAGTGGGAAACTGGAATCCCACAAAGTAATCCGCCCTCTGGATAGCTTTCAGTCCAGAGGGCGGTTGCAAGGCAGGGGTGTGCCTCTACCAGCCGAATCCCTAGAACCCGAAAGCCTGGAGCGGCTTACGCGGGGTAGGGACTGGGGTAGGGAAAAAACTCTTTTGTTCAAGGACGATCATACAAAAAAGTTTACCATTGGAAATTTTCCTGTCAAGGGTCGGATACAAAATTTATTACATTTAGGGCTCACGCAGTTGACGGGAAGTTACATATTTGGGCGGGCGACGCCCGCCCAAATAACCCCAATATCCCTGAAGTGCGTAACTCCTAACATTTTTACCTCAGCAAAGCCTGATCAAAGAATTCTAGCACCCGTTGCTCATATTGCTTACCTGCCAGCTGATAATTTTGCCCATGCCCACTGCCCGGCACAACCCACAAAGAGCGAGGCTCTTTTGCAGCCTCAAATTGTGCCTGTGCCCGTCCACTGAAGACCTCGTATTCCCCGTAAATAAGAAACACAGGTCTCGGGCTGATTTCAGGCAGGGCCTCTATTGGGCTGATCTCCCAGGGATTCTCACCGCTCTGCAGCCAGAACATTCCGGCTATGGTATACAGGAATATCCGCTTGAAGATGGGCTCTTCGCTATCGGCTTCGATGATATCCTCCCCCAGGTTGTAGAAGCCCCCCTCAGCCACCACTGCCGCGATGTCTGGATACATGGCTGCGGCGCGCAGTGCCGCCGCCCCGCCCATCGAATAGCCTATGATGCCCACCCACCGCACTTCTTTTCTACCATGCAGGTAATCCAGCGCGGCAGCAACCTCTTCTGCCTCCCGCCCCCCCAGTGTGACAGACTGGGCCGGCCGCGCACAGGCCCGGCTGTCGATCTGCAGTGCCCCATATCCCTGCTCAACTAAAAACTGGACAGGCGGCAGGTTATCCCCCAATGCTCCTTCCAGGCCTCCCAGTGAGATAATAACCACCCCATTATACGGAGTTGAATACCAAGCTCTTAATTGCACGCCTTCCCTAACCTGTAACCACACCTCAACGACCTGCTCAGGTAGGCTCAAATGATCGCTGGAACAACCAGGGTGCATGAGAAACCAGACAAAGCCCCACGCCAGGCTGATTTCGATCAGCACAATCAGTACGACTATAAAGGTCAAACTGACGAACAGATATCTGGTAAATGCTGCTCTCAAATCCACAACCCGTTAAGTGGCTTGCGTTCATCCAGCCGGTGCAGTCCTGCCTCTTTCGCTGCCTGGACTACCTCCTGGAATTCCTGCCGGGTAATGCGCCGATTCAGCTTAGGATACTGGCTGGCTTTATATGCTGGGCTGTATTGGTCCATTAAGTTCAGGTATGTGTTCGTTGAGATATCTTCCGCCAAAAAACGCAGCACTTGAGCAGTGCCAGCCAGCCTGTTTGGTAGAACCAGGTGCCGCACCAGCAATCCAC
>CP070639.1:1881553-1885657 GCA_020354045.1 Anaerolineales bacterium
AATCAGCTCTTCGTATGGGATAGCATGCGCCTCCAGGCGTTGGCGCACCTGGCGCACGTTTTCAGGCGTCACGTTAGGGTCCTGCGCTCCTTGCACAATTAGCAACTTGCCCTGGATGTCCTGCACAAAGTTAATCGGCGAGCGCTGGTAATATTTCTCCGGGATCTGCTCAGGTCGACCACCAATCATCTCTTCACTGAGCGGCCGCAAGTCAGGACGGGTGGTTTCGTAATCCACGACCAGGTCAGTCATGCCGCAGATCGGCGCCGCCGCCGCGATGATCTCCGGCGGGTAATGTGTGATCAAGCACCAGGCGCTGTAGCCTCCATAAGAAGTCCCGGTGACACCTACCCGTCCTGGTTCAGCCAGGCCAGCCTGGATGAGCGCTTCGGCCCCTGTGGCAATATCCGCCTGCTCACGGCCGCCCCAGCCATCTTCCTTGATCGCTTCCCGGAAAGGCAGGCCGTAGCCGGTGCTGCCACGGTAATTCACATCCAGCACATTAAAACCCTGCGAAACCAGGTATTGGATCTCAGCATTGAGCTGATCCTCCGTATGGTAGCTGGGGCCGCCGTGGATGTAGATGATCGCCCGGCCCGGGTTAGGCTGTGAACGGTACAGCCAGCCAGCAATCTCCAGGTCATCCACCGAGTTCCAGCGAAAATCTTCTGCCTTCACCAAATGCCCTTGCTCCAGGCTGGTGTACTGCCAGACCTGCGTCAGCGAGACCAGATCGGCTGGCGAAGCCGCCTCCGCGCGCAAACGCACCAGCTCGCTGGGTCGCGTGGCAGCATAATACAGCGCCACCCAGGCGCCATCCGCGGCGCGTCCCAGCGGGATCAAGTTGCCTGGCAGGCGCGGGAAAGCGGTTTCTGCCCCGCTTTCAGGTTCCAGCCAGGAGGGAATATGGCTGGCACGGGTGATCTCATCCACCACAATGCTGCCGTCTGGGGAGACCCAGGCACTCTCCAGTGTACGCTGCGGGTTGTCAATCAGCCAGCGCAAGTGCTGCGAAGGCCAATGGTATAGGCCCAGGCTCTTGTGCTGCTGTGGTTTGCCATTTGTCGACTCGGACAACACCAGGATATTCTCGCCATCCGGGAGCCAGCGTGCGAAGACTTTCACGTTGTCACCGAAATGGAGTATCTCTGCATCCTCTCTGCCGTCTACGTCCACCAGCCAGTACTGCCGTCCAGCAGGGTTGCGGTCTTTGCGGCAATACAGCAGGTGCGTGCCCGGCTGGTTAAGGGTGACTTCCATGTAGGTAGGGTATCGCGGGCGGGCAATCGGCCAACGCTCACCGCTGAGCAGGTTATGGCGGTAGATCCAGGTAGCTTCCAGGATCTCGCCCGTGCTGAAATCGAAGTTAGCACCATAAAACAAGGTGCTACTGTCTGGGTGCAGGCTGCCGCCCCGGATGAAATACGGCGGGCGGTCCTCTGTCAGCGGCTGCATCTGCTCCGCCTGGTCGAGATCAACCCGGAACAGGCGCACGTGCTCATCGCTGTCGTGATCCTCTTCGACGATCACAGCCTTTGAATCTGGCGTCCAGCCCACCAGCCAGGTGAACTCAGGCGTGTGCGTGAGCGCCACCGGCTGCGCCGATCCATCTGTAGGCACACAGAAGACATCGCTATTGGCGTGCTTGCGATACCACACAAAGGCCACCCAGCGACCATCCGGTGAAAGCCGGGCGTATTCCACGCTGGGTAAACTTAATAACTGCTGGAGGTATGTTTGGTCAGGCATAACTTGCTGGTTCGTTCCTCTCGTTGATGGTTTATTCGATCTATATAGCTTTGCCGGTCAGCGCGCAATGCGGTTGAAGAGATTCTCCGCAAGTGAGGCCAGCAGCTCGATATCCACGCTGACAGCATCGTTATTACCCCCTCCACTGAAAACCAGGTAGTTCAGCTCCTCCGTGGAAGCATTATACACATCAGCATTAAAAGAAATCAGGCGGTTATACAAGTCCACTACTTGCCCAAGCTCACTACTGTTCAGCGTGGTGTTTCCCACATACTGACTCCGCTCCTGGCAATAATACGCGTTGGCCGTCCCGCTGTTGCGGCTGGATAGGTAGATCTCCAGCTGGTTGCACTCGTCATCCTTGATTTGCTGCCAGGAAAGCACCACCTTGTTGATCTCGACCAGGTTGCGGATATGGGGCACAAACCAGAATGCGTTGGCATCCTGATCATCACCCAGATTATTCACGCTCAGGATGAAATTCACCGACAGGCCTGCCAGGTTGGAGAGATCCAGATCAATCAAGGTGGTGGTGCTGTCATAGTCCTCTCGCCAGGAGCCCAAATTGCGAACCACCCCATTGGCAGTCCGGTAGTCCAGCTGAAAGCGCAGTTCACAATCCGGGCTGTCATATAAGCAGCCGATCTCAGCCCGGAAATGATCCCCATTTCTAACCAGATAGGGTGGGTATTCAGCGATGATCCAGCCCTGGCGACCGGGGGCGGGGCGTGTCCACAGGGCGGGCTCGTTCTCCACCCTGGACTCCAGTTCAGGTCGCTCTAAAAAAACGACAAAGGCTTCACGGTTACTCGGGATGCCCGGGCAACTCAACCGCTCGCTGCCGTTGCTCCAATCCGCCAGGCAGTAATTAGCCACAAAGTCGTAAGCATACTGGTTCGCTCCGACGACCTGAACGGTGCGTATCTGCACCCAAAAAGTTCCCTGGGCATTGTCCAAAATGCCAAACGCGTTCCCTGCAGGGTTGCGCAGCATCCAATCGCCGCGGTAAGTGCCCGGGTTAGCTGGAGCCCGCAAATCAACCCCCAGGTCGACCGTCTCGCCTGGTCTGACGACCCCTGGCAGTGGCCGCGCGCGCGCTGCGCTCATCAAATCTCCCCCCGTAAAGATCAGCTCATAATCCGATGACCAAGTGCACGAGCCGATATTTCTGATCCGCCAGATTTTTGTAAAATCTGCCCCGGGTGGGAAGCTGCTGTTATCCGGCACACTCAGGTCGCTCACAAACTCGGCCCAATCACAGGGCAGGGATGTGGCAGTAGGCGTAGGGGGGGGCGAGGTGGTTGTGGGTGACGGCGTGGGGCTCGGCTCCGGGGTGTTGGTAGCGGTCGGCGGGACCGCTGCTGGCGTGAGCGCCAGTTCGGTCAGCTGTGCAATCGCGGTGTTGCCAGCTTGCAGGGTCAGATCGGCCACCAGTGTTTGAGCCGCTGCGGTGTACAGCGCCTGGCTATCTGCTGTGTCGGTAGCGGCTGGCAAATCACCGCACGCGCTTGTTAGCAGTGCCAGGATGGCAAGCGTGAGCAGTACAGGTACCGCCAACGCGGGCCTAAATTTTGTTGATCCAGGGAGAAGGCTATCATTTTTCACAGGAGGGCATCCTTTCCGGCAGGTCTGGCGCCAGGCGAGGACCTGTTTTCAGCGGCAATGTCCATGTTAATTATAGCCCGGGTTTCACGATTATTGCAGGGATGATAGATTTTTCACGATTTTCCCTCCGGTGACAGATTTCCACCTCCCTCCGCACGCTCCGGGATACTGCTTCGCTCCTCGCCAAGGCCCTATCCCGGGGAAAGAAGATCTCCGCAATCTGCTCAGACGATTCTAATGAGGAACTAACAGGCTCGCCTGCACATTTAGAGTAAAATGGGGATAGGATTTAATGGTGCACGACTTATTACAGGAGTAAATATGCCCTTCTCACCCACCCGCGACCGCATTAAACCCGAGGAGATCGACACGACACCGCTGCGCCGCCCGGAATGGATCAAGGTGCGCGCCCCCTCCGGCGAGACCTACCAGTGGCTGCAGGGCTTGATGCGCCAGAAATCCCTGCATACTGTCTGCGAGGAGGCCATGTGCCCCAACCTGGGCGAGTGCTGGGGGGCTGGCACCGCCACCTTCCTGATGATGGGCGATATCTGCACCCGCTCCTGTGGCTTCTGTGACATCAAGCGCGGCCAGCCCTCCCCCCTGGACTGGCTGGAACCCGAGCGCATTGCCCAGGCGGTCAAAGCCATGCAGCTCAAGCACGCCGTCATCACCAGCGTCAACCGCGACGACCGGGTCGATGGCGGCGCCCCGATCTTCGCCATGGTCATCCGCCGCATCCGCCAGCTC
>CP070639.1:1885757-1889843 GCA_020354045.1 Anaerolineales bacterium
ACACCGCCGCCGGAGGCTGCTCGCAGGCGTTTCTCGCGCTCATCCTCTACATTGGCTTGATAGAGGTTGCCATGTAGAAGCACCTGCAAACCTTCATCAGAGGTGTACACGTAGGATTCAAAAGATCGTCCATCCAGCAACAGCGAAAAGACTGGCTGGTCACTGACCGAATTAAAATCCACTTTATATTGAACACCATCCACAATCACATTTTGTTCGTCCACGATCTCTACCAGGTATTCACGATCTCCAATTGTGGTTATGTATTTCATGTTGAGCTCACCTTTGAAGTCGTTCCCAGCGGCTAAGCCATTTCCAGTTGCTGGTGTCGCGCTCGTTGCGCTGGATAATGTGGGCGGCACGTTGAGTTTGCTCGTGGGCGACTAATGTGGCGATAATGGCGGCAATCTCGGGCCGGGTGGATTTACCTTCTTCTATTGCTCCGATGGAGAAGCGTTCTTCCACGAAGCGGGTATCAAACTGCCCCCCCATGAAGCGGTGAGAATCCATCAAGCTTTGGTGAAAGGGCACATTGGTGCGCACGCCGACGATCTTGTATTCCTCCAGAGCACGGCGCATACGCAAGACAGCCTCAGCACGCGTCTCTCCCCAAACGATGAGCTTTGATATGAGCGAGTCATAATAAGGCGAAATCTCAAAACCGGGATAAACCCCTGTATCAACGCGCACACCGGGACCGGTGGGCAGCAGGCTGTGGGTGATGCGCCCTGTAGAAGGCAGGAAATTGTTGTAAGGGTCTTCAGCGTTAATGCGGCACTCGATCGCCCAACCGTTCATCAGGATATTCTCCTGGCTGTAGCGTAACTGCCTGCCCCGGGCGATGCGAATCTGCTCCTTAACAATATCAACCCCGGTGACCATCTCCGTCACGGGGTGTTCCACTTGCAGGCGGGTATTCATCTCCAGGAAGAAGAAATTCTTGTCTTTATCGACCAGGAATTCAATGGTGCCAGCATTCTCATACCCCACAGCTTGTGCAGCCCGAACCGCTACCTCTCCCATGCGCTTGCGCAGCTCCTGGTCGTCGCCAACAAAAGGTGAAGGGGTTTCTTCAAGCAGTTTCTGATGACGGCGCTGCAAAGAGCATTCGCGCTCACCCAGATGAATGACATTGCTATGTAAGTCTGCCAGTATCTGAAACTCGATATGGCGCGCACCTTCCAGCAATTTTTCCAGATATACATTGCCATCCCCGAAGGCTGCTTCGGCTTCGCGACGGGCAGAGATGAGCAAGGCGGGCATTTCCTCAAGATTGGTCACCTCACGCATGCCTTTGCCACCTCCACCAGCGGTAGCTTTGATTAATAGGGGAAAGCCAATGTGGGGTGCCAGGTGGAGAAGATCCTCATCAGCCAGCGATCCCTCTCCCTCTGTACCGGGTACAACTGGCACGCCAGCGCGGGTCACCGTGGCGCGCGCAACGGCCTTATCACCCATGGCAGCAATGGAGGATGGCTTGGGACCAATGAAGGCCAAACCCGCTTCCATACAGGCTTCGGCAAAATCAGCGCGTTCTGCAAGAAAGCCATAGCCAGGGTGAATAGCGCCGGCGCCACTCTTTTGAGCAATAGTAATGATTTTATCGCCACGTAAGTAAGACTCACGGGAGGGAGATGGACCCAGCAGGTAGGCTTCGTCAGCATAGCGCACATGTAGAGCCTGCCGATCAGCCTCAGAGTAAACTGCCACAGTTTCCATCCCCAGCTCGCGGCAAGCCCGGATAATACGAACAGCAATTTCGCCCCGATTAGCGATCAAGACTTTACTGAACATGGCGCATCCTTCTCTTGGCTTTAATCACCAGCAATTCTCTATCCTACCATCAGGGTAATTTTTCTACAAGACCGTGAACGAAAAAATGCTGTGAACAGGAACAGCATCCACAGCATTTTACCGGAAAACAGAGAAATTAATTCCCAGCGCGCATGGTCTCCACGACCATATCGCCAATTTGGGTGGTGCTCAGTCCGCTGCGTGAATCTACGGAGGGTATGGCGCCGCTGACCAGTAGATGGGAAACAGCATTTTCGATACGTAACGCAGCTGCTCTCTCTCCCAGATATTCCAGCATCATGCTGACTGCCATAATCGCTCCCAAAGGACAGGCCATGTTTTTCCCGGCGTACTTGGGAGCTGAACCATGGATGGGCTCGAACATGGATGTTCTTCCCGGGTGAAGATTGCCGGAAGCGGCGATGCCCATACCACCCTGCAACATTGCGCCCAGGTCGGTGATTATGTCGCCAAACAGGTTGGTGGTGACCATAGTATCGAACCACTCTGGATTTTTAATCATCCACATTGTGCAGGCATCGACATAGGCATGATCCTGTTCAACGTCTGGATATTCCTGCCCGACTTCAGCAAAGGCACGCGTCCAGATATCCTGAGGCCGAATGGCATTGGATTTATCTACCAGTGTCAAGCGGGGTGCTTTGCTATGAGGCGAATTGGCTGCCCGCTGCCGGGCATATTCGTAAGCGTAGCGGATCGCTCGCTCAACGCCTTTACGGGTATATACACCGGTGACAGTAGCCACTTCATCCGGAGTGCCTTTTTTGAGGAAGCCGCCGATTTGGGCGTAGAGACCCTCGGTATTCTCGCGCACCACCACAAAATCGATGTCCGCAGGTTTTTTGTCTTTAAGCGGGCATAAATTGGAAGCGTAAAGCTTGATGGGTCTCAAGTTGATATACAGATCCAGACCGAAGCGCAGACCAAGGATCACTGAGCGTTCCACCAAGCCTGTTTCCACATCGGGATGACCAATGGCGCCGAGGAACACAGCGTCTAATTTGCGCCACTCGTCAATAACGCGCTCTGGAACCAGCTCTTTGGTTTTTAAGTAATATGTGCCCGAGTAGGGATACTCGATAAGATCGCATGCAAAACCATCCAGGGACATGGCAGTATTAAGTACCTTCAACCCTTCGTTGACCACCTCAGGACCAATACCATCGCCAGGAATTAAGCCAACATTGTAAGTTTTCATTTTTCTCCTTAATTTTGGGTGAGATAGCGCGCGATGATCAGGCGCTGGATTTGGGAAGTACCCTCATAGATTTGCATGATCTTGGCGTCACGCATCCACTTTTCAACCGGGTAATCACGCATATAACCGTAGCCTCCCAGGATCTGCACGGCATCGCTGGTGGCTTGCATGACCACATCAGCGGCGAAGGCTTTCGCCATGCTGGCCTCCTTGGTACACGGCAGGCCTTGATCTACGAGAGCGGCTGCTCGCCAGGTGAGCAACCGGGCAGCATCGATCTGGGTGGCCATATCTGCCAGCATAAAGGATACTGCCTGGTGATGGATGATAGGCTTGCCAAACTGAATGCGCTCCTGGGCATATTGAAGGGCATATTCCATGGCGGCGCGCGCCACGCCAACTGCTGCGATAGCAATGTGCGAACGCGTGCGTTCAAAAGTTTGCATGGCAATTTTGAAGCCCTCGCCTTCCTCTCCAAGGCGATCTTCGACCGGCACGCGCATATCCTCGAATGCCAAGGTAGCGGTGTGGGAAGCGCGGATACCCATTTTCTTTTCTTTTTTACCGATGACCAACCCGGGTGTATCCTTGTCGACGATAAAAGCGGTAATACCTTTGTGACCCTTGCTGATATCCAGGTTGGCAAATACCACGTAAATGTCGGCGATGCCGGCGTTGGTGATAAAGGTCTTATATCCATTGATGACATAATACCTGCCATCCCGGTAGGCCTGGGTGATCAGGTTGGCTGCATCCGAGCCTGCCGAAGGTTCTGTCAGGGCAAAGGCGCCTAACACCGGCGGATCGACTTCACAGAAGCGAGTGAGATACTTAAGTTTCTGGTCTTCATTACCAGCGATATGAATGGGTGTGGCGCACAGGCTGGTACCACCTAAGATGGTACCTACACCGGCACAACCCCAAAAAATCTCCTCGTCCACCAGGCAGTGAGTCAGCATATCGGTTACGCCGCCACCGCCATACTCTTCTGGGATGAAATAAGATAAAAAGCCAGCCTGGGCAGCTTTATGGATAACTTCCCAGGGCACCTCTTCGCGCTCATCGTATTCTGC
>CP070639.1:1889943-1894023 GCA_020354045.1 Anaerolineales bacterium
GAATAGTGTATTAGAGCAGGTAGGCAGATATGAAGCCTTACTGGCAAAATTTTATATCTTCGTGGCAGCCATGATTTTTATATTGGCATATTTTTTGAGCGAAAAGCGCTTGGATAAAAGAGGAAAGATAGATGGGATTAGCCTGATTGCAATTCTTTTAGGATTAATTGTTACAATATTTATATCGACATATACCAATATCAGAGTTATTCAGGCAGATATTGCCTTTAAGCTAGCAGATCCATTCACCGGCGGAACTCAATGGCCTGTCGCGATCCAAATTTATAAACGTGCTAACACGCTGGCACCTATTGAGGATTATTATTACCTCTTCTTGGGTCGTGCGTATCTTGAGTATGCGAAGTTGATCACTGACCAGGAGGAGCAGGAGAGCCTGATCTTTCAAGCTGAAAATGACTTGAAGAGAGCACAGACAATAAATCCTTTGAATACTGATCATACCGCCAATCTCGCTCGCTTGAACAATTTATGGTCAACATATGCTATAGATCAGGACGAAAAATTAGCAAAAGCCAGGGCTTCATCCGAATATTTTTCTAAAGCAGTTATCCTTAGTCCTAAAAATGCACGTTTGTGGGGAGAATGGGCATTGTTATATCTTAATGTCCTCGAACAGCCAGAAGAAGCGCGAGAAAAATTGTTGCGAGCACAAAAGATTGACCCGAATTATCACTGGACATACGCGCTCACTGGTGAGATGTACTCCCAGTTTGCGCACAATTCTTCGGACTCAGCTGCTAAAGAAAACTATTACCGACAGGCGATTGAGGCGTATAAACGAGCAATTGAGCTTCCTACTCCGGGAGATGCGTTAGCGAAGTATAACTACAGCTTAGCGCTTGGCGCTACATATATTAATCTAAACATGTTACCAGATGCTATAGCAGCCTATCGTCAGGCAATTGAATTGGCGCCTACAACCCTGGCAATTTGGCGAGTGGAAGAGTCGATTGGCATACTTTATTCAAAACTTGGCGATATAAACAACGCAACATCCTATATTACATCTGCGATAGAATCAGCACCCGAGGATCAAAAGGACCGGCTACAATCTATTCTCAATCAACTTCAACCTAATTGATTCAGAAGTCTTATGGTTTTGGTAATATTAGCAGTCTCTGTAGGCATTAGCCTATTAATCGTACCTGCAATCCGATGGGTTAGTCTCAGGTTGGGAAAGATTGAACAACCACGAGAAGACCGCTGGCATGAGCGACCGATACCGACATTGGGTGGAGCTGGTATTTTCATTGCGTTTCTTCTCATAGTAGTGGTATATCAATTTTTGTATGTTGACCAGGTCAACATGCCCTGGGGTGTGATTCTAGGAACTGGTTTAATTTTTGGAATTGGGTTGATTGATGACTTTCGTCCGTTAACTCCACCCACTAAACTCCTCGGACAAATATTCGCCTCCACGAGTGTGGTGTTTCTTGGTTATACGACAAATTTTTTCACACCACGTATATCTAATGATCTAATTGCCCAGATACCTAATATACTTTTGACATATTTTTGGTTGATAGGGATCACCAATGCAGTTAATTTACTGGACAATATGGATGGATTGGCTGGGGGGATTGCTGCCATCACTTCTGCCATACTTGCATATTTATTTTGGAGAAGTGGTAACACCAGTTTTATGATATTAGCATTGGCAATCTGCGGAAGCACACTGGGTTTCCTGGTGTTTAATTTTCCACCTGCAACAATCTTTATGGGGGATGGAGGTAGCCAGTTTCTTGGTTTCTCACTGGCGTTGTTGGCTATCGCGCGTCAGCCACAGGCATCGAATGTATTTGCTGTACTAGGTGTTCCAACTTTATTATTTGTGTTGCCTATTTTAGATACGATCTTTGTGGCGATTACACGACTCTTACAAGGTCAGTCACCCGTGCAAGGAGGACGAGATCACACTTCTCATCGCTTAGTTGCCTTTGGATTAAGTGAGCGACAGACTTTGGTTGTCCTGTACGCAGTAGCCATCATCTCGGGTGTGGTAGGTATATTGATTGAGACGTTAGATTACCGGCTCAGCCTAGTGATGGTGCCGTTTTTGGTCATATCACTAGCTTTATTTGCTGCATATTTATCTCGGTTTAGGGTTGTCGCTAAAACAAATATGATCCGATCGAGGACATTGAATCGTTGGCTAATTGACCTGACATATCGAAGACGTATATTTGAAATTGTGCTTGACTTTTTCATTATTGGGACGGCTTATTATCTGGCGTTTTGGGTTAATTATGGTTTATCAATGTCAATTCCCCAGATGGAAAATTATCTGAGGTCATTGCCTCTCGTGTTTGCATGTGCATATATCTCTTTTTATGTCTTCGGGGTATATCGCGGAGTGTGGAAATATATTGGTATTGATGATCTCCTAAGATTTGCTAAAGCCACCATGGTAGGGATAACACTGTTATATGTGATCGACCAGTTAACCGGGAATTTTGGAAATATAGAAACCGAAATATACTTGTTATTTTTTGTTTTTTTATTTCTTGGCTTGGCTACGACACGATCATCGTTCAAAATATTCGATCAAATATCTAGCCAACAAACACGTTTCGTTAAAGAACGTGTGATTATCTTAGGAGGGGGAGATGCTGGGGAAATGGCTCTGCGTTGGATATTAATGAATCCGGAGTTTCGTTTTAAGCCGGTTGGAATCCTTGATACTAATTCTATGAATGCAGGCAGGCAAATTCATGGAATCAGGATACTAGGAGGGACCGATTCGCTTGAAACTATTCTGAAAAAAAACAACATACATGGCGTTGTACTCACCAGTGAATATGCTAAATCTGGCGTTGATAACGAGTGGATAATCAACTTGTGCCAAAGTCTTAATTGTTGGGTACGTATTCTACGTTTAGAGTTCGAATTAATAGAGGGAAAATATGATTCCAATGGATAATGTACCAGAGCATGTTGACCAGCCTTTACTGATCCGTGTTCAAGGCTCTCACCGAGAAATTGGACGTCAAATTGGAGAATCCTGTCGAGATAAGGTGCAGAGAAGTATTCAGAATGGACGTCAACTTATTGAAAGCGCAGAAGAAATCCTTGAATTGAATTGGGATGGAGCACAAATTCAGGCTCGCAAATATCTACCCTTTGTTCAGGAACGCTACCCCCAATATGTCGATGAGTTATATGGAATTGCTGAAGGAGCTAATGCGTCATTTGATGATCTAGTTGTTCTTAATGCTTTGGAAGCAGTGACGAGTGACGCACTGCATTTAACAAAATGCACAAGTATGGCAGTGAGCGATGATGTAACTGCTGATGGGCATGTTCTGGCTGCACATAACGAAGATTGGTTACCAGAAGATGAGGAGGATGTATATCTTGTCCATGCATCGCCTGATGACGAACCACCATTTCTAGCTATGACTTATGGTGGTTTGCTTCCCAATGTTGGCTTCAATGGATACGGCATTTCCCAATTTTGTGATACCGTGTATCCAAATGACTGCCGAATCGGTATTCCGCGTATCTTTGTCTCGCGTTCTGTCCTTGCGGCCCGGACTCCCAAGGAAGCAATCAACCGTGCTTTAGTATCACAACGAGCTGCTGGATATAACCACCTGATAGCACACGAAAGTGGAGAAATTTATAATTTAGAGGTTTCTGCCAAGAAATTTGCCCTGTTGTATGCGCAGGAAGGATTTCTGGCACATACTAATTTTTATTTGGATGCAAATATGCAAGCTCTTGAGTATGATCCAGATGAGCGGATAGGAACACGACTCCGTTATTACCGTGCTTTTCGGTTACTGAAAAATACCCAGCTCCATAGTATAAAATCACTGCAGTCTATCCAACGTGACCATATTAATCATCCCAATTCGATCTGTAACCATTTAGAACCTGATATGGAGCCATTGGATAGAGAGAAAACCATCAATGCCATGGTGATTGATCTTACTGCAAGGGTAATGCATTTCGTCTGGGGTAATCCATGTAAGAACCCTTATCATGCGTATTATCTTGATGCTTAATGTGATAAATCAAGTTTTACTATTGTTGGGCAGATAAGACTTCATTTCCCCA
>CP070639.1:1894123-1898180 GCA_020354045.1 Anaerolineales bacterium
TATTACCTTACTATATACGTGTAATTATATCGCAACAGATTTGTCTTCCCGTTTGCATCCTTGATGAAGGTTATCATGTGGTGTGTCAGTTAGGTGAAGCGAGCTAGATTGCAGGGAGCGTAGCAGCTTAGTCGCTTGGTTGGGTGATGGGGGTATAATTTAATCACAACCAAATGGCTATAACCATTGAGTCTGATCGGTAAATTGACATGGTAGCCGTGTTGGAGGTGAACTTTGTTAGGGGGAGCATGTCGAATGAAAGGAAGGGAGAGTGCCAGGTCCTGCCTATGAGATAAGCTATTTACAAAACACACTAGAGTTGTTGGAGAAGTATGTTTTGTCAGCAGACATCTACTGGCCGGTTCGCTCTGCTCCGGAAGCGGGTGAATTGCCATTCCCAAGTCTTACCCTGGGCGGGGTGCTACTATCTCTGGCCCGGTTAAACTCAACAACGATCTCAGATCAACATCAAGCCATGCGAGAGCAACTTAGTGGAGATATCGAGTCCATAGCTATCCGCTGGCGGGTTGCATGGGAGAGCAAAGCAGTGAGGGAATTCCACGCCCGATTGATACTTTGGAGAGACTATTTAGACGAGTATCGCTCCAACCCAGAGAACAACACCGACCGCTACTCTTACGAAGTGAATCGTCGGGTTATGTTGCATCTGCTAGAGCCGTATGTAGAACATGCTCCTGAAGCTGAAAAAGAGATGTTACGCGGCCTTGACCAGCTATTAAAGGCAACCTTTCAAGCTGGGGAGTTCATTTGGGATGCTTGGTTGGAATCTGCTTTCCCACCTCAACCATACTGGTATCTATTCGGTAAATTGAGGGGATCTAAGTGACATTCATACGCTGGTCGCCTGCTCCAGTCGGCTCCACGCCGGTTCAACGTAAGAATTTTATTAATGTCCAGATCGATGCGATTGGCATTGGCTTGGCAAGTGCTCTGGCACCGTTCTTACCTGTGTTTCTAACCCGCCTGGGTGCCAGTAGTGTTCAGGTGGGTCTTCTGACCTCCATGCCTGCATTCACTGGTTTGCTCCTAGCAATTCCCTTGGGGCGTTTTCTGCAAACCCGTCGTCAAATAGTGCCCTGGTTCGGTGCAGCCCGCTTGATGGTAGTCTCGAGCTATGCCATGACCGGCTTGATTACCTTCTTTGTGCCAGAGAAATACTTAGTAAATTCAATATTGCTGATATGGGCGGCAGCCACGTTGCCACAAACCATTGTGGCGGTGTGTTTTTCTGTTGTGATGAACGCTGTTGCTGGCCCACAGCATCGCTATGAGCTGATGAGTAGGCGTTGGTCTATTTTGGGAGTGACAACTGCTTTGACCGTGGCGTTAGTGGGGCAGATGCTGAATCGGATTGAATTCCCCTTGAATTACCAATTCGCCTTTCTAACCCTCTCAATTGGGGGCTTAATTAGCTTCTATTATTCAAGTCATATTCGCTTGCCAGATGCAGTATTAGAAGAAACTGCTCGGGGGATATCTTGGCGAGACCGTTTTCGTGATTACATACGGCTCATTACCAGCGAGAAGGCTTTCGTAAATTTTTCATTGAAGCGCTTGTTTTTTATGTTCGGCTTCACGCTTGCTGTGCCATTGTATCCCTTGTATTATGTGCGCGAAGTTCATGCGAATGATGCCTGGATAGGCATAATCAGCACGGTCCAGTCGGCTGTATTGCTGGTTGGTTATTTCCTATGGACACGGGGGTCGCGACTGCGAGGTTCCCGTTTTGTGTTGCTAAGGACTACTTTCGGTTTAGCCGTCTACCCAGCACTTGTTGCGCTCACGACTCGGGTGGAGTTGATTGCCCTGTTCGCAGGGCTTGCGGGAATTTTCCAGGCTGGTCTCGACCTTGTTTTTTTTGACGAGCTAATGAAGACCGTGCCACCACAATATAGTGCGACGTTCGTGTCGCTTGCGCAAAGCTTTCAACATCTTGCGGCTATGTTGGGACCTATGTTGGGAACCTTACTTGCTGATCATTTTGGGCTGGGCATTGGGTTGTTTGTCAGCGCAATCCTGCGGCTATTAGGGTTTATACTTTTCTCGCGTAGATGATGGGTTATGAGTGGTTCACAGTGTAAGAGTTTTATTAGAAACTTGACTTAATGTGGACAATAACTTGACATAATAGGTATAATTTATTTAGGTTAGTCTCTAATGACATGTTATATTAAGAGGCTAGGAGGATAAAATGGATGCCAGTTTGAGACTGGGTAAAATTTGGGAAATACCAATAGGGCTGCATACAAGCTGGTTCTTGGTATTCGGCTTGCTGACATGGTCTCTGGCAAGCGGTTACTTCCCTGAGGAGTACCCGAATCTCTCGAGCATTGTCTATATCATTTTAGCATTGGTCACCAGCCTTCTGTTTTTTGGCTCTGTGCTTGCTCACGAGCTTGGTCATTCCTTCGTGGCTATCCGTAACCGGATACCAGTCAAAGGAATTACACTATTCATCTTTGGGGGAGTGGCGCAGATAAGTAAGGAGCCTGGCTCCCCGGGCGAGGAATTTCGCATTGCCATCGCCGGGCCAAACGTCAGCCTGTTATTGGCGGGTGCGTTTGGAGTAGTCTGGCTGTTTGACCAGAGCATACCGATCTTGGCCGCGCCGAGCATGTACCTATTGCGAATCAATTTTATGCTGGCTGCCTTCAATATGATCCCAGGATTTCCCCTGGATGGTGGACGTGTTCTGAGAGCAATTATCTGGCGTATTAATGGAAACTTTCAAAAAGCTACCCAAACTGCCTCGTACGCGGGACAACTGGTCGCATTTGGTTTTATTGGTTGGGGAGTATTCACCATTTTCAATGGTCAATTTCTCAATGGATTGTGGCTGGCCTTTATCGGGTGGTTTTTGCAGAATGCAGCCGCTACTGCCTATGCTCAAACAAACATGCAGAGCACACTTCGTTCCATCCATGTCTCGCAGGTCATGGAACGAGATTGCCCTAGGGTGCCAAGGTTGCTCACCATCAACCAATTAGTGGAGGATCACATATTAACGGGTGGTCAACGCTGTTTCTTTGTTGCTGATGACGAGAGGCTATTGGGGATGTTGACTCTGCGAGATATCACCCAGATCCCCCGCCCTAAGTGGCGATTCACGACCACTGAACAGGCGATGATCCCGCTAAGGAATTTAGTCAGCGTTGAACCGAATACGCAGTTGATGAGCGCTTTACAAACGATGGATAATGCGAAAATCAATCAGCTGCCCGTTTTGATTGGAGAGGAGCTTGTTGGGATGCTTTCTCGTGAGCAGATTGTCCACTACCTACGTACACGTACAGAATTAGGGGTTTGATATCCGATGGAAGCGACACCATTTCTTCAGCTCATTATTGCCTTAGGGGTGATTATAGTAGCCGCTAAGTTAGGTGGTTACGCAAGCTACTCTCTGGGTCAGCCTTCCGTACTCGGGGAATTGTTGGTTGGAATTATTATTGGACCTTCCTTGCTAAACTTACTCCACTTGCCATATTTTTCTGACGAGCATCTGGTAGAAACCGTTGCTCATCTAGGTGAGATTGGTGTACTTCTCTTGATGTTTATCGCGGGGTTAGAACTACATTTGGATGAACTGGCCAAAACTGGCAAGGTAGCAGTTTTTGCAGGTATCCTGGGGGTTGTGGTGCCGCTGGTTCTTGGTACAGGATTAGGATTGTTGTTCGAATTTGACATAGCACCTGCTGTCCTGGTTGGGTTGGTATTATCAGCAACCAGTGTTAGTATCTCCGCGCAAACCCTGATGGAACTTAAGGTGCTACGCAGCCGAGTTGGGATCGGCATGATGGGATCAGCGGTATTCGATGATATTTTGGTGATTCTGGGGTTGTCGTTGTTATTCGCCGTCACCCACTCCGGAGGGAATGCTAGCATTTTCGGTATCCTGTGGATCGCTTTACGTATGGTTCTTTATCTGGTTGGAGCCTGGTTGGTGGGTGCGTGGCTGTTACCTAAGTTGGGGGCCTGGGTGGAAAAGCTGCCGATCAGTATGGGTTTGATCAGTTTCGCATTCGTCATCATGCTGGTT
>CP070639.1:1898280-1902324 GCA_020354045.1 Anaerolineales bacterium
GGAAGCCAGCAACCTGACAATAACTTCCGTAGCGTCAACCTGGGAAGATGCGATGAGCCAAACCAGACCTGAAGCAGAAGCGGACACCAGCGTGGAGAATGTTGAGAACCAGGATTTTAAGCCGGCATGAAGCTCGGCAAAGGATAATTCTTACGATCTTAAACTGCGGCTGCCAGGTTGTGGATCCACTTGCGTGAGGCAAAGCGAAAGAGACCAATGACAAATTTGGTGAGCTCATCACTCATCACCAGCAGATAGACCCAATAGATGGGCAGATGCAGCACGAAGGCACCCAAATATGCTGCTGGCACACCCACCAACCAGATCAAGCCACCGTCTACGGTCAACGAGAAACGAGTGTCCCCTCCACTGCGAAAGATGCCAATGATCAAAATCATGTTGGAGACGCGCACCCACAAAAAAAGTGCAATCACTAACAGGATGCGGCGAGAATACTCAATCACACCCGGGGCAACCTTGTAAAAGGACAAAATGGGTTGTGAAGCGAGCAATACCAACCCCCCGATCAGAATGGCGGCCGCGATGCCTAAAACGAGAGAGCGCGCGGCATATCGATAGGCCAAGTCTTCCTCACCTGCTCCAATGCGATTGCCAACCAGGATAGCACAGGCATTGCCAATACCGACAAAGACCACCAGGGCCAAGCTGTCAATCGAGGCAGCGATATTCATGGCAGCAACAGAATCGGTGCCAATGTGGGCATAGATAGCATAATAGGTGGTGACTCCCAATGACCACAGCAACTCATTCAGCCAGACGGGCAAAACAGGCTTAATCACACGCCAGACAAAACTCTTATCTATGCGCAACAGCTCTCCAAGCCCAGCTGCAACAGGCGACCTGTGCCAATAGGTAAGCAAGAGCAAGACAAGACATTCTAAAATGCGAGCAATCAAGGCGGCTAAAGCAGCGCCCTGCACCCCCAAGGCTGGAAACCCCAATTTACCCAAGATCAATCCATAACTGAGAAGGGTATTAAGTACCAACGCTCCTGTACTGACGAACAAAGGCCTTTTCACATCTCCGATACTACGTAAAACGGCCGCATAACTAAAAGTAATGGCCATGAAGAGGTAAGACCAACCAAATATGCGCAGATACCCACTGCCAGTTACAATCACAAGGGGGTCTTGCGAGTACAGTCTCAAGGCAGCACCCGGAGCAAGCAGTGCCACGCCCATAAAAATGAGCGCCACGCCCAAACTAAAAAGCAGGCAAAACCCTAAAACGCGGCGAATATTGGGGATATCCCCTTTACCCCATAATTGAGCTGTGAACATCGCAGCTCCGCTAGAAATTCCAAACAAGGAAAGCGTGAGCAAGAAAAATAGCTGATTTGCCAACCCTACGGCAGCAACAGGTGTCTCGCCAAGCTGCCCAATCAACATTATGCCCACCATATTCAAGGAGGACATGACGAAGTTCTGTAAAGCAATGGGAAACGCCAGGCTAAAAAGACGGGAGAAATATTCCCGGTCCCTAAAGAAATCAGCCAGCCGGTTGGCTGGCTGCCAAGTGGCACGGATTTTCAAATCTGTGGTCCTTTGAAGGTATATTTTTCTGTCTTATGCGTATTCCATAATTTTAACAAGTTTTCGCAAATAAGAATAGAATGTGCGAGTTGTTAATAATATTGGTAAGTTCTAGCGCCAGCAGGGTGAACCCGGCATGCCTTGTGTTTTTCCTGTTGGGAAAGTAGAATATTACCGGTAAAAATCCATGAGCATCATTTTCAGGCTCATTATCAGGAGAAATCATGAGTGATCAAGAAATCCCTGTCGTTGATCAGGCTACAGCAACCTCGTTTTTCGACCAGGCAAATGTTCAATTTGAGCAACTTCCGATTGGACCAGGAATTCCGTTTGGATTATCGCCTGCTTTCCATAACGGCTTAGGTATTGGGGGTGCTTATGGAACCTGGGGAGAGGCATACAACAATGAAGCTCTCCCCAATCTGGTGGAAGAACGGCTGGGAAAACCATTGAGCCTGGAGGACAGGATGGAGCTGAGCTCACTGGGCTTTGTCAGCCGCCACCATATCCAGGATATGCCAGATAATGATCATATGGCTCTAGAGCTTGAGGTAGGGACGCGCTTCCTGCGCGCAGCCATTGAAGCAAATAGTTGGAAGCCTGAGGAAGTGGAAGGCGTGTTAATCGGCAGCAGTGGACCAATCGCAGATGACTATACAGAGCAAATTGCCCGAAGAGCTGGCATACGAGAAAGCGCTCTCAAAGTCAGCGTGCACAAAGCCTGCGACAGCTCGGTAGGTGCACTGCACCTGGCATTGAACCCTGAGCTACCAGCCAACCAGAAAACTGGTCGCAACATCGCCAAGGAGCTGTATGGGAAAAAAGTGCTCGTTGGTGGGATCGAAGGTTTGAGCAGATTCGTGCGCTGGTCACACGACCACAATGCATTGCAGCTATTTGGCAATGGAGCAGGCGTGATCGGTGTCATTCCCGGTAAAAATATGCGCTTCCTGATTGGCAAAACACACGAAGCCTTTGATCAAGAGGGCGTCCTGGGTGTACGCATGTATTACCCCCACTCAAAAGTAAAACAGAACGATGAATCACTGGTTGAAGTAACGCTAGCGGGTGAAAACTACATCCGAGTAGCAGGGATGATGAATGAACCAGAAGATGGCGCGCCAGTAGCCATGGCGGGGCCGATGGGGATGGTCAAGCTATTCGTACGAACGGGCGTGGAAGTTGTGAAAGAAGCCTACAGCGCGTACCAGGAAAAAATGAAAGAGTTGGGGATGAGCAGCCAACAAATCGCGACGGTTGTCGTCCACCACGCGAACTTTAAGATAAATCGCCTGAAGGAAAAGCACCTGAACAGGGAAGGGATCTTCTTGCCCATACCGTGGGTGTTAAGCGAATTCGGAAATGTGAGCGCGGCCTCCAATATGATCGCCTTTCTGAGACAATTACCTGGCATGAAACCCGGCGATCACATCCTCATCGACGGCTTTGGCGCAGGCACCTATTATGATGTCCTGGCAGTTGAGCTGCCGGGTGTGACAGGGTAAACTTACCAGGCAGCCTGACACAGCATAGATTGACCGGCAACAGTTACTTCAAAGCCGTCTTGAGACTTCCGGACTGTATAGGCTTCGAGTTGGGAGCCATAGCGAGTATAGTATCTGGCAGACAGATAACGCGACCAATGGAAAGACATCCAGGGCGACTGCCGGCGTTGAGCTGAAGATGAAAAGCGCACTGCATGAAATTGATGACACACTAAGGCAGCCCCAATCTGGTCATGCACAGGCTGTGGTATGGATGGATCCAGGTACAGATCGAAAAGTGCATTCACGGCATCTTCAGATAAAGAAGCCAAGTATGCGAGATCGAGCTCTTGACCAGCGCCAGCACGATTTACATTTTGCAGCACAATAAAACGATCTACATTCAAAATACCCAATGTCAGCCCAAAAGCCAGCATAACCAGGAAGGCAACCAAGGCAAAATGACGCAGCCTGCCTGAAAATTCAAGGATGGCAGTTGTCAATAGAAGCAACCCCAAGCAGACCATAAATACATGGGTATAAGCGCGCAGGCGAGTAAATCCATAGGCGGACTCATACAGCAGCAGCCGCTGAAATGCGGAAATTAAGATTATGCCAACCAAGACGACAACCGCGCTAACCAGCCCGGAAAACACAGAACGCGCACGCCGATCGCGGCGGGTTGTCAGCGCACTCAAAACCAGTATAAGAAGCAGGCTCAGCCAAGCAACCAGCAGCAACTCAAAAAAGCCACGACGAGCATACTCAGCGTAGGTGAAGCCATCCAGGTGGATATTGGACTGCCCACCAAAAAAATAACGAAGCTGAACAGCAACAAAGAAAGCAAATAACCCAACCACGCTTCCCAAAACCGTGGAGGCTTCTACCCAACCCAGGAACGGCCTGGGCCAGGAGGACTGAGGTGTGGAAATTTTCTCGTCTTGACTGGATATGAAGGAATGCAAGTATAAGCCGCTCAGCAAATAAGCCCCCAATAAGATCAGGAA
>CP070639.1:1902424-1906443 GCA_020354045.1 Anaerolineales bacterium
CGATACTCATCTAACATGAATTCATTGATCGCATGAAATGGCAGAAAACTAATTTCTTTTTTATTTTCCATTGAATAGCTCTTATGGTTGCCCTTAATTATGATTTGAGAAATCCTACTGGGAGGATAGCATCTGTTAAATCTGCCCCGCTCAAATTGGCATGACTTAAATTTGCTCCGTTTAGATTTGCTCCTGTTAGGTCGGCGCTTTCTAGATTAACGTTACGCAGATCTGCACCTTGTAGATTAGTCTCGAAAAGATTGGCCTGGCTAAGGTTAGCGCTATTTAAATTTGCTTCAATAAGGTCTGCTTTGCTGAGATCGGCTCTGGGAAGGACAGCACCACTTAAATTGCTCTTATTTAAGTTTGCGCGACTCAGTATGGCCCTACTGAGATTGGCCTCTACGAAAATTGAACCAGGAAGCGTGGCCTTGTCTAAATATGCTCGACTAAGATTGGCTTTAGTGAAGTTTGCATCCCGCAAGTTGGCAAGATTAAGCTGAACCTCAAAAAGATTCGCGTAAGATAAGTTGGCATTACTTAGGTTAGTATTAATCATAATCGCCCAACTGAGATCAGCTTTACTTAAATCTGCCCAACTTAAGTTACAATCGCTGAAATCCACCATCCAGAGAGACGTTTCACTTAAATCTATTTTTACAAGCCAAAGCGGCCGTGGGCGATTGAGAAGATCGTATATTTGGTAATTTGTCAGGTTAGACATCATAGCTCTCCCGTTTTGTGTTCAAATCAGGAAAATATTAATCTACAAGATTGGAAAAATTAAGTGAATAAAGATTGTGGTGACCTCGTTTGCCAATTTTGGCTATCAGGTCAGTCTTCCACAAGCAGTAAACCATCTTTCTAGCCAAATTCTCGGATATATCTCTGTGCTTTGCTATCTCCCTTGTTGTAAATTGCTGATTATGAAGAGTTTCCAGCATTTGCTGGAAGCTCGCAGGAAAATAAAAAGGTACGCGATCCACTATATCAAGTAGTTTCCGATCAACAATGCTGATGCCTCTACGACGCCAAGAGCCTAGACCGTCATTCTGGCGGATTTCTTCTTCGTGGACAAATAAAAGTTCAAGGGATAAGTTTGAGTTCGTCAATTCTGATGTGATATATACCAGTTCTTGAAAAATATGCTCCAACTTCCCTTTCCTTGGAGAAAGTCGCCGCTTTTGTGTATCTGCATAGTGAATCCACCGTATTCGTGGAATAGGATAAATAATACGAACCTTGTAGTTTGCCAGAAGAACAGCAAGTTTTTCCTTAAGGCGGCTAAAATTTTTTACCTGGATTTCAATCAACTGGTCACCACGAACAATGTCGATCCGATAACCATCGACCTGGCTTTCAATAATATCGCCTGGTTTAGCATACCAGTCCTTAATTGAAGCGTGTAATGATGTTTCGTTGTATGTCTGAATTTTTTTCACAGATATATTTGGAGCTCTCGACTTATGCTAATACATTTGGTCTAGGGGATAAACTCACCGTAAATTAACTACTAATTGTACTCGAAATATTTTTTAGCCTTCCTTGATCTCGTGGCATGAAACCATGGATCTCAGCAGGCAATAATTAGATTTTTTGTAAAGGCAAACTTGTTCCAGGTTTTATGAATAGGTTATGAAAACCAATAAAATATATTGCTTTTTTGTTAAATATCATGTAAAGTATCCATATAGATTGATGATTTCAATTTAATAGGAGAGTGCAGAATGAAATATTTATTCCCATTCATTATTGGTTTGGCATTGATCTTGGCACCACTTGGAGAAATGGGTGGTTTACAGGCTGCAAGAGCATCTGGTCAGCTATATTCTGGCTATCCTACCTTCTCAATTTCCAGCGTGATAAGAGATAAATCTGTTACGATCAAAACATACAATTTGCCTCGTGATGATATATTCAGGGTTCGCATGGGTTATATGGGGACGCGAGGTGTGAATGGTATCAAAGTCAAGAGCTTTGAAACTGGTTTGGGTGGTACAAAAACCTTCGAGTTTTCTATCCCAAGCGAGTTAATCGGTTTATACCAAATTGCTATTCGCATTGAAAGCAAAACCGGGTCTGGTTATTTCGCCTACAATTGGTTCTATAACAATACAACAGCAGTAAAACCACCCAAGCCATCTTCAGGATATGCTGGTTACCCGACATTTTCTGTCGCAAGTGTGGTGCGCAATAAATCAGTGACCGTAAGCATTGTCAACCTCCCGCCGAATGATTCTTTTCGTGTGCGTATGGGATATATGGGGACCCGTGGTGTGAACGGGTATACGGCCGATAGTTTTAAGAGTGGAAAAGGTGGGGCAAAGCAACTGACATTTACTATTCCTGCCGAGTTAAAAGGCTTAAAACAAATTGCTATCCGGATTGAGAGCAAAACCGGATCTGGTTATTACGCCTTCAACTGGTTTTACAATAACACCTATCCATAAAAATAATTGAACAAAACCAAAATGCAGGTGTCCCAGCTTATCAAATGCTGGGACACCTTTTTTCTCCTTAGACTGCCAGTATTTTTGGATAACCTAACAACAATTTATCAAATTGAAAGGCGAGTGTAAAAGAACATTTGTTATTTGGTAAAAACTTCCCTGCCTTTCTACAGTATGCATTAGGTGGGTGCTTCGATATTCAATAAGCCCAATAGAATTATAGCGGCGCGAGGTATGGCATCTGCTACTTGCTCACTCATCTTCTCTGAGAAATTGTATATTTGAGTAGATTCAATACCAATTACCAAGATTTCCCCTGGTAAAGGGAGTCCTAACTCTTTACCAAAGCGTATGGCTGTCAATAGGGAAGTGTCGTGCGCAGACCCAGTGTGGCCAGCTGAAAAATCTGGTAAATCTGCCAGATTAAGGCAATAGACGCTTCCCAGTGGTAACTTGCCCATGTTTACAGCATCTATCAAGATTGCCCGGTCATAGCCTGATAGATGCTCCATCAGCCTTAGTCCCCCAACAGACAAGCAAATATAATCAACCTCCAACAATACATTAAACGACTTTTGTTCTTGCTGGATGTATTCGACTACTTGCCAGCCTATGCCATCATCACCTAGTAAAGGATTTCCTAAGCCAACAACAATAGTTCGCATCAATCTATGATTTTACCTTCGAGGTCATGCAGGAATTGCCAATCAGGTTGCATTAGCAATACTGCTTCAATGTCTCAACAGGATTACCACTTGCATCATGAATGATTACTTCTAAGGGCATCTTTCCAGGTAGAGAGTGGGTGGCACACCCGAAACAGGGGTCATATGCTCGGAAAGCCATCTCGATCATATTTAGCAAACCTTCTGTCACAACTGAGCCTTTTTTAATGAGGCTTTTTGCTGCTTTATTTATCGACATACTGATGGGAGCATGGTTATTGGTCGTTCCTACGATTAGATTTACTTCAGTCAAGATGCCGCGTTCATCTGTTTTATAGTGATGTGTCAACGTGCCTCGTGGTGCCTCAACAATGCCAACCCCTTCCGTTGGGACTTCAGTTGGAACCCGATGGAAATTGTCTGAGGTGATTTCAGGATCTGTAGCAAGCTCAACAATCCGTTCCGCTGCATATAATAATTCTATAAGTCTTGCCCAGTGAATTGCCAGCCGCTGGTGAACAGGCTTACCACCTAGCGTCTCGTAGAATTGCTCATAATGTTCCTGTGCCAAGGGCGTTGCCATCCCGTCAGCAGCATTCAAACGCGCAAGCGGAGTTGCAAAGTACACGCCAGAATCTTTACCATCCACAAAACCTTTCCACCCGATTTTTTTCAAATATGGGAATTTTAAATAAGTCCATGCCTCAACTCTTTCAGCGATCCAATCACTGTACTCGTTGGGGTAGTAAGAGCCAATACGCTCGCCATCAGGAGCGACAACACTAACCAAGCCATCATAAAAGTTAACCATGTTATTCTCGTCTATCAGACCCATTGAGTATGTATGATGAGTGTACGTATCTCCGAGAATCAGGTCGAGATAAGCTTTGTTTCCCAAGACAAT
>CP070639.1:1906543-1910550 GCA_020354045.1 Anaerolineales bacterium
ATCCTATCAGTTAACTGGATAAAGTTAGCCAACCTACTTGGCGCAAGTTTGGGATAAACTGCATAGGACCTAGAAACGATACGTATATAACAGGAGAGCTATCATGAAACATGCTGTAAGCATAAGTATCGGATCCTCTCAGCGGGATAAGGCTGTTGAGATCGAGCTGTTGGGTGAGAAAATCCGCATTGAACGGATTGGCACAGATGGTGATATGGAAAAGGCTGCCCAACTGTATCGAGAGATGGATGGGAAAGTGGATGCTTTTGGGGTTGGTGGAGCTGATTTGGGGGTTATGGTAGCTGATCGCTGGTATCCGTTGTACTCGGTGCAATCGATGGTGCGATTCATCCAAAAGACACCGGTGGTGGATGGGGCTGGCCTAAAGAATACCCTTGAAAACCGCCTTGGTCCCTATATTGTGGAGAAAATCGGAGAATATGTTCAAGAGCAAGGCAAGAAAGCCTTGATCACGCTTGGTGTGGACCGGTGGGGAATGTCCACCTCTTTTGTGGATAGCGGATTTGAATGTATCTTCGGCGATTTGATGTTTGGTCTTGGCATACCGATTGCCGTAAGGAGTGTAGGTGGCTTGAAGAGGCTAGCCGGTATATTAATGCCCATTGCTGGCAGATTACCATTTGAATGGGTGTATCCGACGGGTGAGAAGCAAGAAAAGCGCATACCCAAGTGGGAAAGCTATTATCGTTGGGCTACTATCATCGCTGGTGATTGCCACTACATAAAACGGCATTTTCCCGAAAGTTTGCCTGGAAAAGTGATTGCGACCAACACCACAACGCCATCGGATGTTGAAATGTTTCGCAATGCCGGGATAAAGTACCTGGTGACATCCACCCCGGTTTTGAATGGACGCTCTTTTGGAACGAATATGATGGAAGCAGCACTGGTGGCTATCTCTGGAAAGGGGCGTACCTTGCAACGAAACGAACTAAATGAGCTGCTTGATCAGTTAGGTTTCGAGCCACAACTGCAAGAGTTAAACTGAAGTAGATATTGTGATTTTTGGTATGCTTCTGCTAAATTAGTTTCTCGATTCTGGATCAATCAGGAGTCAAATATGGATGCAATCGTCACTGCGGGTGGTGTTCCCGAACCAGGTGAGCCACTGTATGAATATACACAAGGAACTCACAAAGCGATGCTGGATGTGGCTGGAAAGCCAATGATCCAATGGGTATTAGATGCACTTTGCGAAGCGCAGAAAATTCGCCAAATTGTGATGATAGGCTTATCTGAGGACAGTGGCTTAAAATGCAAGAAGCTGGGTGCATTCTTGCCTAACCAGGGCAGCATGCTCAATAATATACGCGCAGGTGTGGGAAAGATCCTCGAGCTGCAACCCGATGCGGAGCATGTCATGATTGTTTCTTCAGATGTGCCCAGCATCAAGCCAGAAATGATTGATTGGATTGTAGATACTTGTATGCAAACTGATGATGACATTTATTACAATGTGATCACGCAAGATGTCATGGAGAAGCGATTTCCCTTATCGAAACGCTCATATACCAATTTGAAAGATGTGGCGGTTTGTGGGGGAGACATCAATGTGATTCGATCCAGTCTGGTCACTTCTGAAGATGAAATCTGGGATCACTTGATTGGTGCCCGAAAGAATGTATTAAAACAAGCCGCCATTCTTGGTTTTGATACGTTATTTTTACTGTTATTGCGTCGCATCACGATTGACAATGCAGTCAAAAAAGTTGCCAAGCGTTTGAATGTTACGGGAAGGGCGGTTATCTGTCCTTATGCAGAGGTTGGGATGGATATCGATAAACCTCACCAACTGGAATTACTTCGCAAGGATCTGGCTGGGGTAGTAAAAACAAGTTAGTTCCGTTATTGGGTATATAAAACGTAATTCAATGGAATAGGTCGATGCGTGCATTATTGGAGCTGGATGGCAGGCTATCTGCTCAGCTTAGTCTGGCTGAGCGACCAGGGCCATTAAGGAATATAGCAGCAGTGCTGGCCCATTCTGGTGACTCGTGGTTCTGGTTCATTGGCCTGGGATTAGTCTGGATCTTTGGAGATCAACTCTGGAGGCAGCGAGTACAGGTCTTTCTGGTTGGAATATTGATCACGGCTGTACTGGTATTGGTGATCAAATTTTCTATCAAACGTCGCAGACCGGAGGGTGAATGGGGGAGAATCTACCGTTCTACTGACCCACATTCATTCCCTTCGGGACATGCAGCCCGGGCGATGTTGTTGGCAATGTTAGCAATAGGTTTAGGTCCAGCATGGCTTACATGGGCGTTAGTGGTATGGTCGCCGCTGGTTGTGCTGGCGCGTGTAGCCATGGGGGTACATTATTTATCGGACGTCGTCGCCGGTGGACTCTTGGGGATCTTGATCGGTGTCGTGATCCTAGGATTTATCTGAAATCGGGCGCCGAGGTTTTAAGCTCAGCCTTGAAACTTTCAATGGCTTCGACAGGTGTCGGATCAACGCGGTAAGCCATAGCGAGATAGTAGGCGATGTAATCGCCCAGGTGCAGCAGTGTCCACATCTGTGCGAGGGGGGTATTACCCTGAGCATCGATATAATCCGTCGATATGCCCTCGAGCATAAAGATCTTGCGTGTTAACTCGGAGCGTAACTGGTTTCGCTGATGGAGAGAGTTCCCCTGCAAAAAAAGCACCACCAGGCGGGCAAGCGCATCCTCAGGGTTCAAGATGCCTGCCAGGGTGTTGTGGTCGGCTTCTGGCAGGAATTCAAACTGCCCCCAACTTTTAGCGACTTCGCTGATTTGACCTTTCCATCTGCGAGCTACGGGGGCGAAAACCCCCGATCCCATGACCACTACCAGGCGGTTCATGATTTGACCCGCTGTACGTTTGGCAAGATTTTTATGGACAGGCACATCTGCCTTGAGAACAGCTTGTTGGGAACGCATCGCCTGGATGGCAAGTTCGAGCTCTGGTTGAGGATCTGGAATCAAACCTAAGCGAGAAAAGGCGCACAATAATAGTCCAAAGGAAAAGCCAACGGCTGCACGTGGTTGACCAGTATGTTTAAATTCCCAGGCAACCGCCCCTGCATCCTGAGCGGCGTCTAATAACTTCCCGCCTGTACTGATTGCCAGAATGCGACAACCTCTGGCCCGGGCCTGTTGGAAGGCTGAGAGTGTCTCTTCAGTATTTCCGGAGTGCGAGGAACTGATCACTAAAGTCTTGGCTCCCTGCGCCCAGGCAGGCAGATCGTAATCGCGCCAAACGAAAACGGGAACCTGGCAGCTTGAAGAAACATATGCTGCCAGCAGATCAGCACCAATGGCGGAGCCTCCCATTCCAGCAATAATGACGCCCTGAATCCCACTCCAATTGGGCAAACTTGACTGATTGCCGAGCTCCCAGGCGTCCTGCAGTTGTCCCGGGAGATGGTTAATTTCTCCAAGCATGTCTTGAGCATCAAGTTCCTTAAATTTTGAATAATCGTCTAAATTCATTTTGGCCTGTTCCTTATGGTTACAATTCCATCAACATCTTATATACTTCCCGGCGAGGCCAGCCCGATTGGGCCGCAATATCGGCAGCAATTTTGGAGGGAGATTCTCCTAGAGTTGTTCTCTCCTTCAAAACAGCCTGCAATTGGACAAGTGACCAGGTCTGTTTGGGTTGCAAATCTCCCTCGACAACCAGGGTGAACTCACCACGTGGCTCCTGGTGTGCAAACTTCTCCCGAGCCTGGTGAAGCGTGCCATAAAAGATCTCTTCGTGTATTTTAGTCAGCTCACGCGCTACGGCTACTCTGCGATTTCCCAATAAGTCTTCCATATCTGCCAGAGAGGCGAGTAACCGGTGCGGGGTTTCCAGGAAAATCAGTGTAAAGGTTTGTTTGGCGATTTCTGTTAATACACTGCGACGTTCGGCAGATTTGCGTGGCAGATACCCCAAATAAAGGAAGGCAGCGGTGGGCAATCCAGAGGCTACCAGCGCTGCGATAGGGGCGCTAGCTCCAGGTACCGGGCTGACCTT
>CP070639.1:1910650-1914619 GCA_020354045.1 Anaerolineales bacterium
GCCCTGAAAATAAAATCCCGTGGAGGGCCAGGCACCAACCACCATCGCCTGACCCTGCCCGAGTGGTAGGCCTGTCGAAGCCCAATCGTTCACCAAAATCCCATTAGTGTACTCTTTGATGCGCGTCCCATCATAGGTCACCACCTCGTGCACCCATTTGTCAACTGGGAAATAATTCTCGTAGTTGATCAGGTCAGGTAGAAACAGGCTCCTGCTGTCCTCGCTCCAGAACTCCGGTACATGCGTCGCTAAGACCCAACCAGAACCAGGTCCCCCATTCCACCAGGCCGCGCTGGCTAGCTTGTAATTTGCCTCGGGGTTGTCGGTCCTGAACCACAAAGAGAAAGAAACCGTGTTCCTTCCAGCTGCAGGATTACCCTGCGCCTGGATGTACCCTCCTCCGGGGAGGAAAAGCGCCTGGCTGTCAGAGATTCCTTGGGTGCTGCCTACAGTTCCTATGATATTGGCATCATACCCATTACCAGAAAGATCACGGACCACACCAGAAGATAGAAAGTTATTCTCGAAGCTATACCACGCCAACAATTCTGGATTTGGCAGGGTTGGGAGTGGAGAGGGAGATGGAGCAAGTTGATCAGGTACAGCAGCGGTTGGCTCTGGTATCGCTGGCGATTCTGTCATCGCCGGTGACACAGGTGAGGTTATCGGTGTTGGTAGGACCTCAACAATCACTGTTTCAACCACTACAACTTCCACAATCCGGGTGACTTCCACCACCGTGGGTGCCATCAATTGTGTAACTGGAATGAGGCGTGTAACCTCCACCGGTGTCACGGGTGTGCTCGCCACTCCCTGGCATCCTGATAAACCAGCGTAAACCAGTATTATGACCAGCCACCTGGTATGAAAGTATAAACGACCACACATCCTTTCCTCCCAAGCACTTATTCCTGACGCGTCGCTCCACCCGTGCAAGCCCTGGACGGATAATATGACTTGTAAATAATTTGTCCGCTGGTACGATTATAGTTTAAGTTCGATAAAAAGCAACTCCCTGCATTTGTTCATGTATAAAACCACTGCCTCTCAGAAAGGAACAACTAAATCAAGTCACATGCTGATGTGCGCTCCCATTTGTGCTGGTCTGCGTCTAACCATGAATCCCTATTTGTGGCTAGCGGAGGAACAGGCTCAAACTTTCATCACGGTTCCACAGCTCCAGATTAAGACCACCCGCAACAGGTACAAATGACCCTAAACGCTGCCGGAAGACTTCACCGGGGCTCAGCCTGAAAGTAGCCAACAGGCGCGTGCTTTGATCTCCTTGCCGCCAGGAAAGTATGTATTCTTGTTCGCTGCGCATTTGATTACGCACATAGATAACTGGGCTGAATTTTGAAGATGCGGTCTGGGTAATAAAAAACTCTGTCAATTCCGCTTTGGAGGCAGACCGGGAAACGGTGATTAAAGCACTGCCCAGGCACCATACCAGGATTACCACAAATAGTGACCGGAAACCAACTGGTGGAAATTTGAATGGCTTCCGGTGAGACCATCTGATGACTATATGAACCACAAATAATACCAGCACGATCAGCGCATTAACCAAGGCATAATTCTTAAGTCCAATTCTCGTGAAATTTACCAGATACCCTACTGCCGTCACAAAGCCAAGGCTTAAAACCATCGAGAAGAAAAGCATGGAGTAAGAGTCTTCAAACTTAAGAAATCCCAGGTCTCGCAGCAATAATAGCACCGCCATGCCCGGCAGGACCAGGACTAGAACCACCGCTAAAAATAAGCTGGCGAGAACCTCCATCCAGAAGTTTTTTTCATGTTTCACTTCTACGTACGATCCTTGATCCAGTGGCAGCGGTTTACTAGCGGATTGGAAAACTGACAGGTATTGGCTATCATACACCTTGGAAAGCAAAGAGTTTTGTTCAATTTGAGGTAGATACTTTACCCACGGTTCAAGAAATGCCCAGGATGTTGTGATAAATGGTCGATTGTATTTGTCAAGCACGGCATAGACATTATTTTCCATAGGCTTGCCTGTGACCAAGGCAGCATACTTTTGATCGTCTGCCCAGACAAAATCAAAGCGTTTTTGCTGTTTGCCAGCTATGAGATTGATGACACCATATACATTAGCATCAGCCATAAGGCTAGAATTATCTGGCAGTATCTTGGGTACCATGCCCATCTGGGAGGCTACTGGATCAGATCGCAGTGCTCGCCCGTAGCACACAAAACCCGACATCGCGACAACCAACAAGGCAAGTGACAACACTTTTGTGATTATTTTTGAATGGGGTAGCCTGAGGCTGGAGGGGATGATCAGCATCAGGAAAGGAAATACCAGGGGTACAAGACGCAGACTGACGGCGCCGTAACTGCTATACCCGAGTGCATGTCCCAGTGTTACGAAAACAAGCGACCAGCAGAAGATATCTTCTCTCGTTCCTGCCAAACTACAAAGCGATCTTTTGCGCCAGGCGCGAGTCAGCTTAATTGCACACCAGGCAGCAACAGGTATAACGAAAATGAGAAAACTCAGCAGTGTGCTCAACACAGCAAAGCGCGGGTTGGCGACCATTTGATGATAAGCAGGAAGCTGAACACTCTGCTGAGCCAAAAGAGGTCCAACAACTTTACTTGCCACGTTTTCCAATAAGCTGGTCTCCGCAGCTTCACTCACTACATTTGGGAGAAAATTTTCATAAAATACCGAATCGAATGAAAAATACAAGACAACACAAAACAAGGGCAACGACCAGGAGACAGCAGGCCCTTCCTGCATGGACCTGCTTCTTATGGTAAGCAAGCTATTCCCTGCCACCATCAAAAGGATGATCCACAAAGGCGTGGTCTGATAAAACAGGAAAGTTGTCACGAAGACCCACATCATTAATAAAGAAAAAATAGCTCGCCGGTGCTCAAGCCACTCCCAATACAACCACAAGAAACCAATAAATAACCCATTAGTCCAGGCATATGTCTGCATCCCATACTGGCTGACCAGTCTAGGGTAATACCAGCCTGCATACAAGACCATCACCAGAGCGAGGAATCTTGAGTTGCTGATCTTTAGAACCAGGGCGTAATACATGAAGGCTGTGAACAAGGTGCCTAATGGCACCAGGGCTAACCAATCAATCGGCCAGGAACTGGTCGTGAGTAAGGCGGTATCCAACAACGCTTCACCCAGATGCTCAAAGCGGTAAGCCGCTGCCGCTGAAGTATATGTTTCAATTGTATTCACTGGGATGGACAATGCGACACGAGCGAGCCTGAACAGCACCCACGGCTCTTGCAAGGCTATATAGGACAGGTAAAATCCAGGCAGGAATGAAATCCAGAAAGTCAAGATTTCAAGATTGCCGTTAAATCTAGCCAGCTTCATTTCCAACACCTGAATCCCGCCCAATGAATGTAACTGCCCGACTTCTCGTCAAGATCAAGATAAAAATCGACACGCTAGCATGACCTACCAGTAACCCAATTCCGCTGGCTTGGATGCCATGAGCGGGCATGAGGAAATATGCGACCCCTACAGTCAGTATTAAGCAAGCCAGGCTCAGCAGAATCAGCTGCCCGATACGTTTTTCTAAGCGCAGCAGGGTGTAGTAATTCTGGTTCAGCACCATGAAAGGTCCAGCAAGGGATGCCAGCCTGAGTAAACCTGTGCTCTCGCGGGCATACTCAACACCAAACCAAGCCATCGTCACAGGCGCGCCGATCAGCATAACCAGGGTTAACACCAGAGAAATCACCAGGCTCGCCGCCAACGAGCGGGTCACAATCTGGTACGCCTCTGGCAAGTGGTGTGCGCTTTCGGCGAAAGCTGAGGTCGCCAGTGAAAACCCGAAACTGGAGGCGGTAAAACTCAGTTGCAACGGGATGTATGCGAAACCATTGGCTTGAGGGCCCAGTATCTCCAGGATCAAGATCGGCAGCACTGTTTGCGCTGATTGTGCTAATAACGAGACAAAGTAATTTCCAATT
>CP070639.1:1914719-1918651 GCA_020354045.1 Anaerolineales bacterium
AAGGTTATGCACGGTTGCCAAAATCTGTCCAGCTGCACCTTTGGTCATGCGGGTAGCATCTTCCCGGAAAGTCACATCTCGGCGATAATGCAAGCCGGTTTCGATCAGCCAATGCCTCCGTCTGACCAGCATCACCCGTTTTGGCGAGGCCTTTTCTCGGGTGAGGCTGGTGATGCCGTACTCGACCTCCTGGCTGGTTTTGATCACCTTTCCTTGGCGCATCCAGGTAAAGCGGCGCTCCAGCCGGTAGACTTGCCCTAGGCCGGGCCAATCGACATAGTCGTTGAGCATAGCACTGGTTTGGATCTGACGTTTCTCAATGCGCCCATGCCCCTTATTGACAGTTTCCGCCTGCAGAAAGTCGGTGCTGATTTTCCCAAACCCCGGCTTGGGCTTCTCGCAGGTGAACAAGCGCTCGATATCCTGATACAGACGTTCCTGGTTTTCCTTCACCACCCACAGGTAGTCGCCGCCTCGTTCAACAATCTGAGCCGAAAGCGCTCGTTGGGCATGCATAGCGTCTCCCGTGATGATTTTTGCTGCAATCTCCACTTGTTCCAGAGCCCGTGGAGCGGCCACAATCTCGTTCTCCTTCTGATCCACCGCTGCTTGAGCTACCACGCGCTGTTCTTGAACATCGTACACACTCAACACATGGTCGGCTGGTTCTTCGTCGGCGATCCGGGTGCCTCGCAGGGTCTTGCCATCCAGCGCCAATTGCTCCCCTCCTCCAGCCTGTCGCTGCTGATATTCCTGCATCACACGCTCGAATTCGGCTTCGTCCAGGATGTTCTGGAACACCCGGCGAATTGTGTTATGGTGGGGCATCCAGCTCCGTTTCAGCTTCAACAGTTGTACCAATGTTTCGGCGTGATTCTTAGCCCAATCGGCTATCTCGACTGGCGTATCCTGCCCACACAGTTTGGCCATAAAGACAATGACCATCAAGGTCGTCAGTTGGTAGCGCTTTCCACGTGCCTTGCGCGGGTCGCAGATCTTTTGAAGGTAGGCTAGTATGCTGGTTGGATCGTAGATGACTCCGCTCTCATTGATCTCCTGCCAGGGTTGAAGCGTGCTATACTCCATGTGGTCCTCCTCAGTTTTTTGGCTGTCAGAACATCCATTTTACTGAAGAGGACTAGTTTTATTCAATTGTCAAGGAACTTTGAGAACGCCATCGGGTAATCCACATGGCTTTTTCAAGAATGGCATTTTGTAGTGATAAGCAAGCGAAAAGCTTGGTCCAGGTGTCCTTCATAGTAGCGCCGGGCCTTGGCAGCATTGGTAAAACCGGCTCGCTTGATCAAAGCGATAAGCAGGTTATGCACAGTTGCCAGAATGCGTCCGGCTGGGCCAATGGTCATACGAGTAGCATCCTCGCGGAAAGTGACGTCACGGCGATAATGGAGACCCGTTTCAATCAACCAATGTTTGCGTCTGGCGTGGAGCACTTTAGTAGCGGCAGCTTGCTCTCGGGGAAGGCTGGTGATGCCGAGCTCGATGTCACGGCTGGTCTTGTAGACCTTTCCCTGGCGGATCCAGCGGAATTCTCGTTTGAGACGATAAACCTGAGCCACCCCGGGCCAGTCCAGGTAATCATTCAGCATGGCGCTGGTCTGGAGGGTGCGTTTTTCCAGCCGGCCATGGCCATAATTGATCTTGCTGGCGGTCTGGAAATCGGTGGCGATCTTTCCAAAGCCGGGTTTGGGGTGGTCTGGAGCAAACAGGCGTTGAATATCTTCGTACAAACGGGGTTGGTTCTCTTTGACCGGCCAAATGTAGTGGCCGCCACCGGCCACAATCTGCTCGGAGAGGGTCCTTTGGGTGTGGATGGCATCGCCAGTGACGATTTTTCCAGCCAATGGGACCTGCTCCAAGGCCCGAGGGGCAGCCACGATCTCGTTCTCCTTGCTGTCCACCCTTTGCTGTGCCAGCACGCATTGATCGTGCACATCGTAAACACTCAAGACATGGTCGGGGTCTTCTTGCCCGATGATGCGCGTGCCTCGCAACGTTTTGCCATCCATAGCCAGGACTTCCCCTTTTCCACTTTGCTCTTGTTGATGGTATGCCTGCGCCATGCGCTCAAACTCGGCTTCTGCCACCATGCTTTGAAACACCCGTCGTATCGTACTATGCGAAGGCATCCACGTGCGTTTCAACCCCAAAAGCCCGGCCAACTCCTGGGCATGATTCTTGGCCCAATCAGCAATCTCGTCCGGCTTATCTTTGCCCGCCAACTTGGCCAGAAAGATGACCGCCAACAGCATCACCAGGCTATAGCGTTTCCCTTTGGCTCCGCGAGGGTCCGTCAGATGATGAAACCACCCGTACAAACTGTCTCGATCATGAACAATGCCTGTTTCTCCAATCTCCTGCCAGGGCCGAAGCGTGCTATACTCCATCGTAGATCCTCCTCGGTTTTTTGGTTGTTTGTGTGCACCCATTTTACCGAGAAGGGTCTTTTTGTCTATCTGTCAAGCTTTCTTGAAAAAGCCCTGGCCCCCTCTCACGACCTGCCTCCGACGTTTATACTCACTGATATAATTGGAGCTTCCGCAGTAATAAGGAGAACGCCCACTGAACTATGTATAGTCGATAGTCTCGCGAGCAAAATTAAGTCTATTACGATTATTCCATATGACTGCTTCCCAACTTGAAAACCCCATTGAGGTATCCAGCCCAAAAGGCGCTCGCCTGGCGCTGAATGCCCTATTCTTGGGCGCGCTGGCTATCGCCTTCGCCCCTATCTTTGTCCGCATGAGCCAGGTGGGTCCCAGCAGCACAGCCTTTTGGCGGCTGGTACTCTCCCTACCTGTGCTCTTCGCCTGGATGCAACTTGAGGGCCGGGGGACTCAAGCGCCACGAAGACCTTCGACCCGCTCCGACTATATCCAACTGATTGTCGCTGGTCTGTTTTTTACCGGCGATCTGGGGGTATGGCATTGGTCAATCCGTTTCACAACCGTGGCCAATGCCACCCTGCTGGCGAACTTCGCGCCGATATTTGTTGCTCTGGGAAGCTGGCTGCTTTTCCGGCAACGAGTTACCCGGGCTTTTGTCTTCGGCATGGTGATGGCTCTGGCAGGCACGGTCTTCCTAGTAGGGGATAGCTTCAGGCTCAGCCTGCAGCACTTGTGGGGAGATATCCTGGGGCTTATCACTGCCGTGTTCTATGCCGGATATATCCTCTCGGTCAAGGAGCTGCGCCGAGAGTTCTCCACCTCTACTATCTTGACCTGGTCTGGCTTGGTGAGCAGCATTGCCTTGCTGCCCATCGCACAGCTCAGTGGCGAGAGCCTGTTGCCTGCCAGCGCAGCGGGCTGGATGGTGCTGGTCGCCCTGGCACTACTCTCCCATTTTGGAGGGCAAGGTCTGATCACCTTTGCCCTAGCCAAACTGCCTGCCGCGTTCACATCAGTCGTGCTGCTCGTGCAGCCCATCGCGGCGACGATTTTCGCTTGGTTGATCCTGGGTGAAACCCTAGGAGTGTGGCAGGGGCTTGGCGGCGCGCTGGCGCTGGCGGGTATTTACGTCGCCCGGCGAGCCAGTCAGATAGGCTAGCCATTTCTCGCCGTCGCAAGCGCCCCATTCCCCACAATAGCGAGATTTTTCTCAGACGCACCGATGAAAAACAAGTCTAGCATAGCTCTTAGCCCCTGGTTGGTCCTGTTTGCAGCCATGTTGTGGGGCACCACCGGGACAGCGCAGGCCCTCGCCCCCGATGGAGCCCAGCCAGCTATTGTTGGCACGGCCCGCTTAGCCGTGGGGGGCGTCGCACTATTGGCACTTGCTGCCGCGCGCCGCGCATTAAACAAGGGCGGGCGCTGGCCATTGATGACCACGTTAATTGCGGCCGCCTGTATGGCAGCCTACCAACTCTTTTTCTTCGCCGGTGTGGCCAGAACAGGCGTGGCGGTGGGCACCGTGGT
>CP070639.1:1918751-1922646 GCA_020354045.1 Anaerolineales bacterium
TCTTCTTAATCATGATCAGCACCTTAATGGTCCCGCTGTCGGTTGTCTTGGTGCCAGTATTCCTGGTAATCACTAATGTGGGCTGGAACAACAATCTGCTAGGTGTGATTGTGCCCGGAGCAGCCACGCCTACAGGCGTGTTCCTGTTGCGCCAATATATGCTCACTATCCCTGACGAGCTGCTCGATGCAGCCCGCATCGATGGAGCCAGCGAGTGGCGCATTTACTCCCAGATTATCCTGCCTTTGGCTAAACCTGCCCTGGCAGTCTTGACGATTTTCTCAGTGATGTGGCGCTGGAACGACTTCTTGTGGCCCTTGATCGTATTAAGTCGCAACGAGATGTTCACCCTGCAGGTCGGTCTTAACTCCTTCCAGGGAGAGCTTAATGTCCAGTGGCATTTGATCCTTGCCATGACGGTGCTTACGCTGCTACCGATATCGGTAGTATTTGCATTTTTACAAAAAAACATTACCACCGGCATTGCCACCACAGGTATGAAATAAGTCTTTTATCGAACAATTGAAAGGAGAACTTATATGAAGTTCTTTTTGGATAGTGCCAAAGTAGATGAGATCGAATATGCGCTGGAGGCATTTGATATCGATGGTATCACTACCAATCCCAGGCATGTCCAGGATTCCGGCAAGCCCTTTATGACTGTGATCAAAGAGATTGCCCGGATGGTTGAAGGCACCAATAAAACCGTCTCTGTCGAAGTTAACCCACATTTCACGGCATTTGAAGATATGCTGAACGAGGCAGAAAAGTTAGCCGCCTTATCGCCCAACTTTGTGATTAAGCTCCAGTGTGTTGAACCCAGCTTCAAGACGATCGCGGAATTGGCGAAGAAAGGCATTCGAGTCAACTGCACGTTGGTCTTCTCTGCCATGCAGGCACTGCAAGCCATGCGTTCAGGGGCCTATTATGTATCTCCCTTCATTGGCTGGAAAGAAGCTAACGGTGAAGAAATTCAAAGTTTCATCGAGGATATCGTTATGATCCGGGATAACTACAATTTCCAAACGCAAATCATTGTTGCTGCAGTCCGCAACGCTCGCCAGATTGTCGACGCGGCGATGATCGGTGCGGATATCGTCACTGCCGGATTAGCTGTGTACCAGGATGGTTTTCAACATCCGTATACACACGATGGTATCCAAAAGTTTGCCAAATTCTGGGATCAAACCCCTTACGAGTAACCCGCCATGTTCCTCAACCAGGAAAGTCTAAAAATCCAGGAGGGTTTTCAAGGCATCGAAAACCTCACTTTCCAGCAAGAGATCCCAGGTGGGGCACGTTTTTCCACCCTGGCTGGTTCTTTGGAGATAACCTTCTATGCCTCCGGGGTTGTACGCCTCCAACTGGGAACACAAGATAGACCCCAATACAACCTGCTCGCTTCAAGCCCTGAGACAGACCTGGCAGTTGAACTGGTTGACACACCTCAAGGATACCATCTCAAAGCCAGGGATCTTGTTCTTGAGTTGCTGGCCTCTCCCATGCGCATTATTTTACGCAAAGGGGATGAACTCCTGTTGGAGTCAGTTACCGACCGAGCATTTTTGGGAAACTTGCGTTGGTTGCCTTTTGCAAAAAACTTAGATTCCTGGCTGGTGTCTTTAGCACTTCGTAGCGGCGAGCCGGTGTATGGTTCGGGCGAAAAGTTTTCCACCCTTAACCACCGGGGACATCTGATAAATTCGTGGAACGAGGATGCCACAACAGCAAACTCGGAACTTTCCTATAAAAATATACCTTTCCTCTGGAGTCCAACTGGCTGGGGCGTGTTCACTCACACAACAGCGCGGGTTGTTCATGCTGTGGGCTACCCGCAGTGGTCACATCGCAGCTATGTCTTGAAGGTGCAGGAACAAAACCTGGATTTGTTTTTGCTGGCTGCAGACACACCTGCTGATATGATCGCAAAATACACAGCCCTGACGGGCCGGACACAGGAATTACCACGCTGGAGTTATGGCGTCTGGATGTCTCGGGCATACTACAAAACATCTGAAGAAACCCTGGAGGTAGCCCAAAAACTACGCCAGCGTGAAATACCTTGTGATGTCTTGGTATTGGATGGACGTGCCTGGCACAAGATGGAGACACGCTTTGATTTTCAGTGGGATCCTGAACGCTACCCCGATCCAGAAGCATTCGTGCGTCTTCTTAGGGACGATAATTTTAAGTTGTGTTTGTGGGAATACCCGTATATCTCCGTGAAGAACCCCCAGTTCACCGAACTGGTGAAAAAGAAATACCTGCTACAAACCAAAGATGGAGAACCGTACATCCACCGCTGGCTTCCTTATCCATTTGACTCTGTATACCCTCACCTGCAGCCAAGTGGGATGATTGATTTCACCAATCCAGAAGCTTATCAATGGTATCTTGAAGCGCATAAACCCCTCTTTGATGTCGGTGCCAGCGTGATGAAGACCGACTACGGTGAATCGATACCAGAAGATGCAATGGCTCATAATGGGGACACAGGCGAACGATTACACAATGTTTATTCGCTGCTATACAACCAGTGTGTTTATGAAGCCACAATGAAATACGGACCTGATGGTGCCATAGTGTGGGGGCGCGCAGGTTGGACTGGTATTCAACGCTACCCGATGCAATGGGGCGGTGACCCGCAGGTTGATTGGGAGGGCCTGGCGGCCAGCATCCGAGGTGGGCTCTCTTTTGGCATGAGTGGGGGGCCATATTACAGCCACGATATCGGTGGTTATGCGCTTGGCAACCCGACCCCGGATCTGTATATTCGCTGGGCTCAAGCCGGTGTGATGATGTCGCATACTCGCTTCCATGGAGCTGGTTTGCGTGAGCCCTGGTTCTATGGAGCACAAGCAGAAACCATCATCAAGAAATGGTTAACCTGGCGATACCAGTTAATCCCTTACCTACAGGCCTGTGCGTTGGAAGCCAAACAAAACGGGATGCCAGTGATGCGAGCTATGCCGCTGGCATTTCCAAAAGATCCCCAGTCCTGGGGATTCGAGGAGCAATATATGCTCGGTCCCTCGCTCTTGGTGGTGCCCGTTTTGGTTCCGGAGAGCAAGGTTAGATTTTACCTACCTCGGGGCGGTTGGTACGACCTGTGGAGTGGTGAGCGAATAGAAGGTCCACAAATACTTGAGCGAAGGATTCCCCTCGACCATATCCCCCTCTTCGGTCGCGCGGGAAAGATGCTGCCCCTCGGACCCGCTGTTCAGCACACCAATGAATTAAAACCTGACCTGCACCTAGCAGAACTGTGGTTATTCGGAGAGCCAGATGAGGGCATGCAGTTGCCCGGCTTGGAATTGGTAGTAGAACATGGGAGCGTGGTAAATCTCCCAGAGAATGTGACCCTCAAGGCATGGTAATAAGGGATTAATTGTTCACTAAAAAGACGAATTTATCTTGTGTCTGGTAACTATTTGAAAGGAGATAAAGGATGAAAAAAGGTATCTTGCTTCACGATGCTGATGATGATGTTGGCGTCGCAGCCATGGATTTGAAGGCTGAGGAGCTTATTCAGGCGGTTACACTGGAAGGGGAGCCTGTCAGCGAGGTGAAATTGCTAGATGATGTCCCCTTGGGTCATAAGGTCGCCATGCATGCACTGGAACTGGACAAGCAAATCATCGAATATGGTCGTCCGATTGGGTATGCCAGCAACAATATCGCCGCAGGTATGCATGTGCACACCCACAACCTCAAGAGCCTACGCTGGAGCGGTAAGTCCCAGATTGTAGATCATCATTAGGAGTCCATACCATGTCAAACTACTCAGAAATCCCACTGACCGGCTATCGTCGTGAAAATGGACGGGTAGGCATACGCAACCATGTCTTGATCATTTCGGTGGACGATATTTCGAATGCCGCCGTTGAAGGTGTTG
>CP070639.1:1922746-1926641 GCA_020354045.1 Anaerolineales bacterium
TCTTGCGGGTAAAGCAGGGCAAACAGGTGCTGCATCGCCAGCGAGCCAGCGTTCAAGGTGGGGTCCGGGCGGGCGGTTGTCTGGCGGCGAAATTTAAGCTGCATGAAGGTGCCCTGCCGCCAGCCGTAATAGGCCACGTTCAGCTGCGTGGCAGCGATCTGGATCTCCTGGTATAAACCAGCCCGCTCGGGGATATTCAGTCCCAAAGGGTGGGCGCGGTCCTGCCCGGCTGGCGGCTGGCCATACACCCAACCAGCGCGAAACTCCAGCAGCGCCAGCAGCAAGCGCGGGTTGACGGAGAGCTCAACGGCAACAAGTTGGATGATCGCCGCGCCGCCAAGAGTAGCGCTATTCACCTGCTCCTGGTAGGTGCTCAGGTAGCCACCCGCACCTTGGACGTAGTCGAAGATATCGAAACCCAGCGCGCTGGGCGAATACACCAGCTCGGTATCTGGCAGCACAGGTTGGCCACTTGCAACCCTTTCCAGCACTACCGGGATGGTGATGGCACTGCCCAACGGCAGGTAGCCCTCCCCGGAAACCCCCGGCGGTTTGACAATTTGCGCGGCTTCCACGCCGAAGCGACCCGCCAGCGCTGCCAAAGTTTCTCCAGAGCGGGTGAGGTATGTGTAACTGGAGCCGGTATTAACCGGGTAGGGTGACTGGGTGATCTCAGGCAGGGGTTGTGGGAGCGCGGGCGTAATTACCGGCTCTGGCGATGGGGTTTGTTGTGCAGGTAAAGGGGATTGGGCAGCCAGAGTCTGGCGCAGATCTGCTGCCGATATATTGCTGCCACCAGATTGGCCCGGGTAATTACAAGCCAGGCCGGTAAATAGCAACAACAGCAGCGGTAGGAGTACCTTTTTCAAGCACTGCTGGGGCGCAACTCAATGGCACCCTGTTTATCGGGGTATTTGCCACTCTTATCGGCGTATAACTCGCGGATATGGGCAAAATCAGCCTGGATATCGCCAGTGGGCACAAAGCTGGGGCCAAAACCGATCACTTTAATCTTGTAATCCAGGTAAGCCATCACCACCGGCACCTTGGCACCTAAAGCGATGTAGTAAAAACCGGTTTTCCAGTAGGGAGACTTGCTGCGTGTACCCTCAGGCGAGATGACGATAATCAGGTCTTCACGTTGCTCAAATTCTGCCACGATTTGAGCTACAAAGTTGCTGCGGCTCTCGCGCCTGACCGGGATGCCTCCCAACCGGCGCATAATCGTTCCCATGGGGCCGCGGAAAAGCGAATCCTTGCCGATGAAATGAAAGCGCATCTGGAGCGAATATTTCATCAGCATGGCGATGATAAAGTCCCAGTTGGAGGTGTGCGGGGCGCCAATCAACACATAGCGGCGGAAGGCGGGTTGCTCTCCCAAGATGCGCCAGCCGATAAGCCTCATAATCCACTTAGACAGGATCTGGGAAAATGGTGAGCGGGTTTGCGATTCAGGCATGATCAAATACTCCTGGTTCGATCGAGATCGTCGCGGGGCCAACTCCGCGGTGGGCGGTTTCCGCTTCAAGGGCCCTTTTCGAATCATGAGAGCCTGGCAGGATGACTGGGTTTGAGATCTTGGAACAATTTTCTACAATGTGCTTAACACCGAAGCGCCTGCCAAGAGGCGCTTCTGGCGCAACAAGAGCGGGGAGGGCGGGATTCGAACCCGCGGACGAGGTTTTATGCCCCGTCAACCGCTTAGCAGGCGGCCCCAATCGACCACTCTGGCACCTCCCCAAGCATCAGGCGGAGGGAGTGGGATTCGAACCCACGATGGATTGCTCCATACCTGTTTTCAAGACAGGCGCCTTAGGCCGCTCGGCCATCCCTCCAGGCTCGCGGGATCTTTTCCCTCCGGGAATCCGTCCCGAGCGCGGGTATTCTACCATATATAGGGGTCAGGCGCAACGCTCCCTGCCGTGTGGGCGGACAAGCCTCTCACAGGTTCAGAACTGCGGGAGGTTTTCGAGGAGGTCCAATCTCATGCTATACTTGGCGCGTGCCAGCCCTATGCCAAAGGAGGCGCCCACCACTTAAATGAGCCATATCGCCCGCTCTTCGCTGATCATTGCCATCTTCTTCGGCCTGGAAAAGGTGCTCGGGATGCTGCGCAGCATCCTGATCGCCCAGGTATTCGGGCTATCTTCTGACCTAGACGTGTACAACGTTGCCAACAACCTGCCCGACTTGATCTTTGCCCTCATCATCGGGGGCGCCCTGGCGATCGCGCTGATCCCGGTGCTCTCAGAAACCCGGGAAAAGGAAGGCCGCCCCGCCCTGTGGGACCTGTTCTCACGCGTCGCTAACCTGGTCTTCCTGGTCACGGGGGTGCTCTCCATCCTGGTCGCCATCTTCGCCCAGCCGCTGGTCGAGCGCGTCATCGCACCCGGCTTCAACAGCGAACAAAAGCTGCTGGTGATCGAGCTGATGCGCCTCAACCTGATCGCCACGCTGTTCTTCTCCCTGGGCGGGCTGCTCATCTCGGGTCTGCAAGCCAACCAGCATTTCCTGCTGCCCGCCATAGCACCCAGCATGTACGACCTGGGTGCCCTGTTCGGAATCCTTTTCCTGGTACCGGAGAACGGTTACCAGGTCGGCCCGCTAACCCTGCCGGCCTTCGGGCTGGGCGTGCGCGGCCTGGTGTACGGCACTATCCTGGGGGCCATGCTTTTCTTCTTGATCCAGCTACCCGGCCTGGTGATTTATCGCTTCCGCTGGAGCCCGGCCATCCACCTGCGGCACGCGGGTGTGCTGCGGGTCTTACACCTGCTGGGGCCGCGCATCCTGATGGTGCTGCTGATCCAGGTCATCTTCATCGCACAGGACAACCTGGCTTCCTTCCTCAGCACCGGCACGGTGACCGCCCTGGTCTACGGCTGGCTGATCATGCAGTTCCCAGAGACAGTCATCGGGACGACCATCGGCACGGTTTTCCTACCCACGCTCTCGGAGCAGGCCACGCGCGGCGGGCATCAGGGGATCCGCCCGACCGTCCAGCGCTGGCTGCGCTGGGGGCTGCCGGTCGCCCTGGTGCTGATCATGGCAATTCGAGGCGAGGACCTGGCCTTTCTAGGCCCGCTTGCCCCCGAGACGAACGGGGCGCTGTGGGTGATCAAAGGCTTGCTGCTGGCCGCCCTGGGGTTGTGGCTGCTGCCCCGGGTGCTCCAAACCCTGCGGGCTGAGGCTGGCAACGAGTTCTCCCAATCGCTACAGCGCTCACTGCGGGCCATCCTGGCGCTGACCATCCCGGTGACGGCGCTGCTGATGGTGGTCGTCAAGCCTTTCGTGGGGCTACTGGGGTTCGAGGACGCCGGGCAGGAGCTGGTAGCCTGGACGGCGCGCGCCTTTTTGCTGGGCCTGGTGGGGCACTCGCTGCTGGAGGTCTCGATGCGCGCTTTTTACGCCCAACAGGACGCCTACACTCCGCTGATCACCTATATCCTGCTGGCGGCGGCGTATATCCTGGGGGCGGCGGTGCTCAGCCCACTCATGGGCGCCCCAGGGTTCGGGCTGGCCAACTCGCTGGCCTTTACCCTGGAAGCGCTATTATTATGGTACCTGCTCCGGCGCTGCTTCCCGGGCCAGCTGGGGGTGGGCAGCACATTGGGACGCGCCCTGCTCAGCGCGCTGGTTGGCGGCCTGCTGGCCCTGGGTGTGATGCAGCTGCCCTTCCCGGCGCTGCCCCTGGCAGTGGGCGCGGCCGGACTGGGTGGCCTGGCAGCCCTGCCGTTCATCTGGCCTGAAATCAAGCTGTTAGTGAACATGTAGGAGGTTTCTGATGAAACTCGCGGACAAACATATCGCTTACCTGGTGGAAGAGGGCTTCGAGGACCTGGAGTTCTGGGTGCCGCTGATGCGCCTGCAAGAGGAGGGCGCCCGGGTGACCGTAGTG
>CP070639.1:1926741-1930618 GCA_020354045.1 Anaerolineales bacterium
GCGCACAAAAATCTCATCGAGGCTGGGTACTGCCAGCTCAAATTTCTCGATAACCACCTGCGCTTCTAACAAGGATTTGAGCACCTGCTGCGAAGTTGTATCAGCGCTTAATATTAACTGGGTGGATTTATTGTGATGTCCCATAGCCTCCACGCCAGGTACCTGGGGTATCTCACCGCAGGTTTGCACGAGTACAGCATGTCCCGAAAACTGGCGCCGGATCTCATCCAATTTACCATACAGAAGGTTGCGCCCGTGATCGATCAAAAGGATACGATCGCAAAGTTCCTCGACCTGGTGCATCTGGTGGGTGGACATTAAGATGGTCGCCCCCATCGAACTCAATTCGCGGATCAGATCTTTGACTATCTGGGTGTTAAGCGGGTCCAAGGCGGTAAAAGGTTCGTCGATAACGATCAGCTCCGGTCGGTGCAAGATTGTGGTGATGATCTGAGCTTTTTGCTGCATACCCTTACTCAGTTCCTTTACCTTCTTTCTTTTGTGTTCCCACAAGTCAAAGCGCTCCAATAATTTTCTCAGACGCTCTTTCGTCTCTTGTGCTGACAAACCCTTAAGCCTGCCCAAAAACAGCAAACACTGTTCCAAGGGGATATCCTGGTACAGACCACGGTCTTCAGGCATATAACCGATTAAATTCTTCTTGGATTCGGTCATGGGACCGCCAAGCAAAGCAATGCTACCGCGATCCGCTTTGAAGATGTCCAGGATCATGCGGATGGTGGTGGTTTTACCAGCACCATTAGGGCCGAGTAGCCCGAAAATCTCCCCTCTCTGAACGGAAAAAGTGATTTCCTGCACTGCCTGGGTGGTACCAAATGCTTTGGCAATATCTACCACCTCAACACTTAGGCTGGAATTCGACAACATAAATACTTACTCCTTACTATGATGCATGCCAGGGGCTCAAGCCTGCCTCCGGCGACTCATTCGGCTGGGGACATTTGCAAGGTGATCTGTTAGTCCTCTATATAGTATAAGGGTTGTGGGGGCGGAGGGTATCAGGCGCCAGGAGGATTTTGGATATTCCCCAAAGGATGTATTTTGTTAATCCCCTTGATTGTCTTGCACTTACACCCAGTAAATTATTGTTCTCTAGAGAGCGGAGTTTATGGACGCTTCTTTGATGAGCTTAAGCCGAACCTTCTGCATGCGCCGTGTTAGGCATGCCAGCGCGCCGGATGTACCATGATTCAGCGCGTCTCGGTGACTTTGCTGATAGAGCGTGGCTTGTCCGGGTCGTAACCCTTTGCCAGGGTCAAATGGTAGGAGAATAACTGGGCGGGTACAATGCTGACCAGTGGTGTCAGCCATTCGGGTATATGTGTGGGAATACTGAGCGGCACCTGTGCCATATCCAGCGCTTCTGGATTGTCAGCAATTATCACCAACTCAGCTAACAGTTCATCTTTTAAGTAGGCCAGTATTTTCAGCATAGAATCGAGGACATAGCCCCTCGGAGCGATTGCCAGCACAGGGAAACCTTTGGCAACCATGGCAACCGGGCCGTGCTGAAAATCGGCAGACGAGTAAGGCTCTGCAGCTACATAGGTCAGTTCTTTTAATTTCAGCGCCCACTCAAAAGCAGTAGCATAATTGTAGCCTCGGCCCAGCACCACGCATTGCTGCATATAGCGATAGCGTTGCGCTGCCTGGCTGATGGTTTCATCTAGCTCCAGGACGGCGTTTACCCAGCCTGCCACCTGTGCTAACTCCTTCCAGCGGTCAGCCTTGCCAGACATGGCTGCAGACAACATGGCGATGGCCATCAGTTCTGCTGTGTAGGTTTTGGTGGCAGCCACAGCCAGCTCTGGTCCAGCCTGGATATTGAGCACGAAATCGGCCACCTCTGCAAGCGGAGAGCAGGGTGTGTTGGTTATTGCCAGGGTTGGATTGCCCTGGCGCTTGCCTTCTGTGAGAACACTGATGATGTCGGGTGATTGGCCTGATTGCGAGATACCAATCACCAGGGCTTGCTTCAGCCTGGGCGGCTGGTGGTAATAGGTGAACAAGGAGGGTGTAGCCAATGCCATTGGCAGGCTGTTCATCGCGCCCCACAGGTAATTGGCGTATCTTCCGGCGTTATCGGAGGTGCCGCGCGCTGCCAGGAAAGCAAACTGGATATCATCCATCTGGATGGCTTGCACAATTTGCTCAACCGTTTTGCGCTGAGAAACGAGCAAGCGCTCCAGGCAAGTGGGTTGTTCAAGAATTTCGGAATGGAGGCTCATAACTCCTGCTTGCAATTAATTATGGATCATCTAGTGCCTGAGTGATTCAACGCTGGTTTCCAGCTGTGCGCCTATGCCCCTGGCTGTGGTTGGTGATGCCCAATAGTATACAACCCTGGTATCGAAACAGGCAGTCGCCCTTGAAATGCCATCTCCCCGAATATGGCTTTTGCCAGGGCATGCAAGGAAGGCTCCAAGATGCTGTAGGTGCAGACATAAGCTTGCGCTTCGGGGAACTCGACCAGGTCGTAGGGCAGGCGCAAGGCAACAACAATAACAGGGATTCCGGTTTGCAGGGCTTGCCGGATGAATTTTGACTGTCCCGGTGAAACCCTAGCATTCAACGTGCCAAGTACGAGCATATTGTAAGTGCCAACCTGCTGGATCAGGTCAGCGATTTCTTGGTCATCCGGAGAATGTGGATAGATGTGTTCATCAACATTTTGATGATATTGCCGCAATGCGTAGGCAAGTCTGGGTGTGATGTATGATGACGTGTCCGCAGGGGTCAGGTCAGCTGGCTTGGGGATGAAGACCCCGATATTTTGCCCGGAGTCTGGACGCAAGGGCAGCAGGTCAGCATGGTCGCGCACCAGGGTTATCGAGCGTTCGGCAATCTCAGCTGCAACAGCCTGGTGAGACGCACTGCCCACTACACCGATATCCGGTGGTGGTAGCTGGTCTGACAGCCAGCGCTTGAGCCTCAGGATACGCCCGGCAGACGTCCTGACAATCTCGGGGTTAAGCGTACCGTTATAGGTGGCTTGCTGCAAGCCGTTGTAAACCCGCTGGTGATCGTTTGGATCGGAAGTAAGCAGTAGAAGATCGACCCCCGCCAGTGCTGCCCGGACAGCTTCTGCTCCCAGGGCATCTCCCTGACGGATAGCGTGCATATCCATCGCGTCGCTGATAATCACGCCGTCAAAACCCAGCTCACGCCGCAGCAAACCGTCCAGGATAGCTGGGGAAAGGGTGGCAGGAGGCGCCTTTGGTCCATCAATGCTGGGTAAGGACAGGTGAGCGGTCATTACCAGTTTTACCCCAGCCTGGATGGCGGCTGCGAATGGTGGAAATTCAACACGCCTTAATCGCTCCAGGCTGTGTGGAACGACTGGTAGTCCATGGTGAGAATCGCTGGCGGTATCTCCATGACCGGGGAAGTGTTTGGCTGTGGCTGCAATACCACTTGACTGCAGCCCTTCAATTAAAGCTGCACTTAATTGCGCCACCTGGGTTGGATTTTCGCCGAAGGAGCGCAAGCCGATGACCGGGTTGTCTGGGTTGACATTGACATCGCAGCTTGGGGCGTAGTTTATGTTAATGCCCATAGCAGCTAGCTCTCGACCAAGAACTTCGCCAGCCTGGCGAGCCAGATGAGTGGAGCCAATCGCGCCCAAAGCCATGTTCCCGGGCAGAGGTGTGGTGCCCTGGCCGATAGCCATCAATTGTCCCCCTTCCTGGTCAGCCGCGATCAATAAAGGCGGCATGCCCAGGTCTTTGGCAGCCCGCTGCAGGCTATTTGTCAGGTTTTGTACCTGAGCAGGTGTTTCTATGTTAAGGCTGCGAAAGAGTGTGAATCCGGCGGGGCGAAATTTCTGAAGTGACGCGAGAAGGTTGGGCGAAAGTGC
>CP070639.1:1930718-1934506 GCA_020354045.1 Anaerolineales bacterium
CACCCGGCTGTCTAGCCGTTGACCACGTCGCTCAGGTAGACCAGCACGCCCGACAGCAGGATCAACCCTGCCCCGCCCACCTGGATCCAGACCAGCCTCTCCCCCAGGAAAACCAGCGCCAGCACGCTGACCAGTATCGGCGTCACCATCGACATCAGCGTCATGTAAGAGGCGCTTGCCAGGCGCAGCGTGCGGTACAGGTAGATCCACGCCAATGCCAGGCAGATCCCGCTGGCGAGCGCATAGGGCAGGCTGGTGGGCGAAAAGGTGCAGCACTGCAAGACCGGCTGGAGGCTTCCCAGCTTCCCCGGATAGGCAATGGAGAGGCCCACCAGGATGGCATACACCGGCAGGCTGGATACCGGTTTCTGCATGGTGACCGCGTCCGCGCTTACCGCCTGGGTTTTTAGGATCCTGCGCACCAGCACATTCCCCAATGACCAGCAAACGCAGGCCCCCAGGATCAGCAGGTCACCCGTCTGGGGCAGCAGGCGCTCTCCCTTGGTGGTCAACAGGTACATACCCAGCAGCATGGTGAAGGCTACTGCCATTTTCAAGCCGGTCAAGCGCTCTTTCAGCAGCAGCCAGGCGAATAAGATGGTGCTCACGCTGGCCAGCTTGACCAGGAAGCCAGCGTTGATCGCCTCGGTCAGGGCGATCCCGATGATGCTCAGGCCGGTTCCCACGCCGGCCTGGATGCCGTTTGCCAGGAACAATTGCCAGAATATACCCGGTTGGCGCTTGAACAGGCTGCCCAGCTCGGCGCCTGAGCGCGGCAGCAGCAGGATTGCCAGGGTCAGCATGGCGCTCAGCACCAGCATCAATTGAAAGGGCAGCACCACGGCCCCGGCGTTGAAGCCCAGTTTGGCTGTGAAAATCTGGAGCGCCCAGAAGGTCGAAAACATCAGCACATTGAACAGCGGTGAGGTAGAGAGCGTTTTGATGGCCGGTCTCCTTGAGACAGCACTGTCTTTCTCTAGTACATCCTATTCATGCTTATCGCAGTAAATATGCACCGCCTGGCGCACGAACTCCGCCCCGCCCGCGCGCACCCTCTCGTAGTTGATCGCAAAACGCGGGTCCTCCACCCACATATCGGCTAACCCTCGCAGGAAGCCCACCTCGCAGGCGTAGAAATACTTGTTGAGATAGGCGTGGTACTCGCCGATGGCCGCCTGCACATCCGCCTCATCCGGTGCGAGGTCCGGGCTCTGACCGACCATGCGCACAGTGATACTGCCGCCCTCGGCCTTGATGGCCTCTTTTTGCTCCTGTGAATAGCTGCTCCACTTCTTCTGCGACTCGGCATATTGGGAGGTGTGTCCCCAGCGTTCCCGGGCTTCCTCTTCGTACTGGCTCTCGTCGAAGCCCTTGAAATAATCTTTAGCGCTCATCATCTGCTCTCCTTTGCATGTCGCCATGGATTGGTCGAGGGTGTCGATCAGCCTTTCCAGCCTTCTGACCCTGTCCTGCAGCGACAGGCGGTGTTCTTCCAGGGCGCGCCGCGGGTCGAAATCCGGGCTGCTCATGAGTTGCTGGATGTCTTTCAAGGGTACCTCCAGCTCGCGGAAGAACAGGATTTGCTGCAGGCGCAGCAGGCTGTCATGGTCATCATAGCGCTAGCCGTTATCGCCGCTGGCATAGCCGCCTCGCTGTGCCCAATCATACACCTTAACGTAACGTCAATGTCAAGAGGCAAGATTAATTTTCTCAAATAAATGTAGACCAATCTCGTAACAATGTCTGGGTATAATAAGCAACGCTCTAAATAATTGGGATCGTATTTTGATGGACACTGGATATACTGCTATCGGCCAGGGTAAAAAATGGCAGCTGCTGAAGAAGCTGGGTGAGGGGGATGCGGGCGAGGTGTTTCTGGTCGAGTCGCTCCTGGAAGGCAAAAAGGCTATCCTGAAACGCCCGCGCACGGGTGCCTTTCCCAGCGATGTATTGCGCCAGGCTTCCCAGATAACTACCGAAGGGAAGATCCTCAAAGCTTTAAGCGGAATTCCTCTCTCCACTGGTGAAACCTGTCTTGCCACGCCAGCCTTGTTGGATCAAAATCCTTCAGATGCCGGAATGGGCGCCGGGGTTTTTATTGTGATCGAGCAGGCGCAAGGGTACGACCTGCTCTCGCTCCTGCGCCTGGCCCGCTCAGGTCTGGTTGATGACCTGCCCCTCTCGACTGGACCAGAGAGCGATTTTTTTGTCCGAACGCTGGCCGCATTCGGGCAAATACCGCAGCCGATACTCGTCCGCTCCTTGTTGGGTGTGATTAATTTGCTGGAAAAAATCCACTTCGTAGAAGTCTGGAGCGACGGGGGGAAACAGTATGGTGTGCTTTGGAATGATGTCAAGCCCGAGCACTTGTTTTGGGACCCGCTGCGCACCTGCCTGACGGTCATTGACTGGGGAAATGGGAGTTTTTTGGAAGTGGATGGGGCCTCTAAAGACCGGCAGCGTTCTTCCATCGGTGACTACCACCAGTTTGTTCTCGCCATGGGAGGCTTTCTGTTAGATTCCAATCCGGAGTTGCACGCACAGCTCGCTTGGCCTCAGGATATTACCCCGTCCCGGGCCTACTCAGGCGGTGTGATACCACTCAGGCAGAAGCTTCTGGCTTTACACGAAGAGCACACGCAGCACGTGAAGGTTTTGCGCACTGCCGAGTCCAGGCTTTACTCTGACTTCAGACCGCCGTTGAGCCATCTCGAGCAAAGTGACGAGCTCCAAAAAAACCTCCTGTCTTTCGGCGAAATGCCCGACTTTTCCGGTGCCCTGAACCTGCACGCCCGGATTGCACTTCAGCTCGCTGCGGAAAATGACCTGCAGGCTTTTCAGCAGGTCTGCGCAAAGACGGCTGGGCTGGCGACCTCCACTGCCGGGAAATGGGAATTGCTCGCCGAGATTGCCGGGATTGCCAGCCGTGCAAGCTCGCCTCAGAATGCTGATCCTCTTGAGTCTGTTTCCACTGTTCTTTCAGCTGGCATTGCCGATGATTGGCCCTCGCTGCTGTGGGACTTGCTGGCAGGGTATCAGGATGGACCGCTGCCAGATTGGTGGGAAAAAATCAGCCAGGGAGTCCGCCGGGTCTATCTTAAATTGGATCAAGACTCTCTGACCCCAGACGTTGTGATCAGCCGCGTTTTTTATACCCTGCGCACTGCGATCATGCAAATGGGCGATAAAAATGATGCGCACGCTGCTGGAGCGGGCCAGGCTTCTGCTGGTGATTTGCAGGCCCGTGAAGACCTGCTCAGGATCTTCGATGAGGAGGTGGTCAAGAATTGGAAGGCGGTGGAACCGGCACCGCCTAACTCCGGCATTGGCTACACGGATATCGATGGGTTGCTGGCAGGAATTCAAGCCATCTTGCCAGATGCAAAGGGACAGTTGGAAAAAGCCCTGGCGCAGCCCACCGCCCAATCCGAGATTGTCCTGAGTGCCTGGGAGCGCAAGGATTTCGAGACTGCCCGCCAGGCCTTGCGCAAGCTGCTTCTATGGGACCCATACCGGCGGCGTTTGCTCCAGGCCGATAGGGCCTTGCAGCAGGCTCCTCGCTGGCTGTCGAAGGTTCGTAAAGGTGCTGGTAAAAATGAGCCATTCTACGACTTTCTGACCTCCGTTGAGCTTGAAGGGCGTAGTTTGCGCAACCAGGTAGGCCGGGCGCAATGGCTGGACCTGGTCCTGGATTCGCTCAAGCGCTTACGAAAAGGCGTCAGCCCCGTGGATTTAATTATGGAATACCCGCAGATCTCGAATGAGCTCCCCTGGTTGCATGAGTTCCA
>CP070639.1:1934606-1938351 GCA_020354045.1 Anaerolineales bacterium
CTGTGGTGGCAGATGCTCGAGCAGAAATGTGAGGGCATTGTTGACCGGTTTGGCATCAATAACGTGGTAGTCGTCAAGGACGAGAATAATCCGGTTGGGGATATCGGCGCCGTCGTTAATCAGAGATGTTAGAACAACCTCGACCGGAGGAGGTTGAGGGGAATGGAGCATACTGAGCGCACCTTCCCCCATATTAGCTTCAATCCCTTCAACCCGGTTCAGTGCAGTGATAAAGTAAGTCAGGAAACGCGCCGTATCGTTGTCGTCTTCATCCAGTGACAGCCAGGCAGTTGGGCACTCACACCCCGTAACCCACTCGCTGACTAGCGTGGTTTTGCCAAAGCCAGCTGGGGCAGAGATGAGGGTCAATTTACAGTCCAGGCTCTCATTCAGCCGCTCGATTAAGCGCTGACGTGGGACGAGTTCGGGTCGGGTTGGGGGGATATATAGTTTGGTGGATAGAAGTGGTTCCACTTTTTGACCTTGATATACCTGGCTAAAAAACAAAAGGAACCAACATGAAGTTGGCCCTTCGGGTAATCAGCACTTAGGGTATATTTTCCTCCTAATCTGTGTCTTTGACGAAGCGGTTAAGTAAACAAAAAAAACGATTTAGGTCAGGGTCATTATAGCATAGCAGATTTCTAAAAACCGCTTTTTTGCAATCGTATTTAGAGATAAAACCGTTTCGCGGGTAAGGTGGGGGTAATGATAAGGACAACTCAGTCCGAAAGCTAAATTTGGGATGAGTTATGTTTGTTAGCGAGGCTTGCACTCGAACCAAGGATCCCGGTCTAACGGTGAAATAATTTGCAACCTTTGGTTTTGTCGAGCGTACAAGAAATTGAGGAACTATTTTCAATTATATGAATATTTTTTCTCAACGATAAGAAAATATGTCAGATATTGATACTCGGATGGAGAAAAACCTATGAAAAATATACAGCATATCATGAGGCTAGCTAGCCTGCTCATTGCACTGTTATTCTCGATGAGCAGCTGCTCAACAAAAGCGAGTGTCAATTCGGATAATACATTCTATTCGCCAGACAAGGCTGCAGCAGATATGGAAGTCTACGCAAGATTCGAAGCTGAGTTGGAAAGCATCCGCCAAAAATCGATGGTTCCCGGCTTTTCAGCTGCTATCGTCAAAGATCAGCAAGTTACTTGGGCAGCAGGATTTGGCTATGCTGATCTCGAGAAACAGGTTGAAGCGACCCCCAGCACTGCTTATCCGCTAGCATCTCTTACAAAACCTTTTGCTGCTGCGATTATCATGCAGCTCGTTGAAGAGGGAACGCTTAGTCTTGATGACCCGATAACTGACTATGGGGTGGATTTTTCCAGTGATGGCGTTATCGAGTTGAGGCATGTCTTGTCGCATACCTCCCACGGAATGCCGGGTGAAGAATATCGCTACAATGGAGATCGTTTTGCTGATCTAGGTTATTTGGTTAGGAATGCTTCTGGAAGGTCGTTTAGGGAGTTGTTAAATGCTCGGATTCTGGAGCCTCTCGAAATGACCAACACTGCTCCCAATCCCATCAGCATGGGTGATGATTTTCTGGATGTGTTCCGTATTTGGATGGATGCAGACAACACCAGGGTATATCGAGCAACGGCCAAGCCCTATCGATTGGATCAAGAATACAAGCTAGTGAAAAGCGGTTGCCCCGATTTCTTCACGCCAGCTGCTGGTCTCATTTCGACTGTCCTTGATATTGCTAAATTTGATATCGCCATGGATCAAAATATCCTGCTCGAGCAGGAAACCAAGGTGCAGATGTTCACCCCAACCACATCAAACAACGGAAGCGAGTTGCCCTATGGTATCGGCTGGTTTACACAAGAATACAAAGATCAACCCTTAATCTGGCATTACGGCTGGCAGCCTTCTTGTGGATCATCTTTGATCCTTAAAATACCTGATGAAGAGATAACCTTTATCGTTCTGGCAAACTCAGATAACTTGAGCCGCCCATATCGTTTGGGGTCGGGGGAAGTATTGGCAATCGATTCGATCCTGGCATTAGCGTTCTATAAGACATTCGTCTTCGAACCCCAACATAGCCTGGTGGTGCCTCAAATAGATTGGGAGGCTGATGAGAGTGATCTCGTAGCCCAATTGCAGGAAGTTGAAAATGAAAATGTGAATGAAATTCTCCAGAGGGAGCTATTATCCTATCGGAAACTTTTTCACAGCGTTGGTCGAGTGGATCAAGCTGAAAAGTTACTGAATGTTTATGAAAAGGTATTTATGAACACCGAGGCGCGCCTGGAAAACTACGCTGAATTACTTGAGCTTGGTGAGTTACCCTGGATATATCTTCCATTGCCGAGAATGCGTCACGTCACCATTCTTGGTTTCTTCGTGCTGATTGTTCTCTCGGTGTTCACCCTATGGCCTATAGATTATGCAATTGGTCGATTACGAACTCGAAAGTCTGGCTTATCCAGATCAGTTGACAAAAATAAAAAAGCAGCGAGAAACGCTCGAGCTGCGGCATATCTTGCTGTAATCACATGCCTAGTTGTCGTATTTCTCTTTGTCAGCTACATTTCCAGCTATCCAAATGGAGGGTTATTGGAGTGGAAGAATGGGACAATGCTTGTTAAAACACTGATCGGGTTCGCGAATTTAAGCGTTGTTTTTTCGTTCTTGCTGGCGGGTTTCACAATCCAGGCGTGGAGAAAAGGCTATTGGAGCGCCGGATGGCGAATCCACTATACGCTCACAACCATAGCTATACTATGCAACAGTTATTTATGGCAACAATTAGATTTGTTGGGATGGGTCTAATTCAAGACTTTGGATGGAATGGACAAGGAGAATTCGCATGGATCCCAGGAGTGTACAACCTAATGAGCAACCATCTCATATGATCGAGTTCAATCTATCTGAGCCTGTTGGGGCGCTAGCCTGAGGTGGATGACCCGGGTGGTTGGGAGTATATGTGCCTGACGTACATCAAATGATGCATTTATTGCCCGAGGAAATTTCACTGCCAATCCTTCATTTTTCAGCCACTCGTGAGATATCTACCCTATCTCTTATTCGAGTACTTTTCCGCGCAGAACGGGGAAGCGTATAAGCGTGAAACTACTTCACAAATTGTAATAATTAAATTGCTAAATGCAATTTATACTTGACATTATGCAATTGATATAGTATATTATGACCATGAAGGCACAAGTTAACATGAAGCTCAAACTGGCCAGAGTTGAAAAACAACTCTCCCAGCAAGAACTTGCTGACATCGTCGAGGTGACCCGTCAAACCATCGGGCTCATTGAAAAGGGAAACTATAACCCTACGCTCAAACTTTGTGTCAAAATTGCAAAAGCATTGGATAGAACGCTAGACCAACTGTTTTGGGAGGATGAAAAAGGTGAGTAAGAAACCCATCAATATTGATGAACGCGAAATGAACATCTTTCGGAATATCTGTACCACGTTGTATTTTATCACTTTGTTTTCGTTGATTGGCATGCAATTGTACAGACAATTTATCCTGCATCAATCACAAGAAGAATGGAACGATATCGCTCTTCTGATTGCATTTAATGTTGTCGTTTTGTTGGGGTCAGTTTTGTATGTTAGTGGAACCATCAACCCGAAGAAAATCAAATTTCGCTATCTCATCGCCGGTTATCTCGGCTTTATCCTATTTGGTTTCCTGTTTACGATCTTTAAGTACACTGTTCTACTGGGGCAGAACATTGGCCTGACGCAAGTATTGGACTA
>CP070639.1:1938451-1942192 GCA_020354045.1 Anaerolineales bacterium
CCAGACAACCTCTGGTGCTGTGGAGTATAGATTCAAGCGAACATGCCCCTGGTCGTAGTGTTCGGAGGCTTCCTGTTTAGCGGGCTCAGGGGGAAATCAATGACAACCACAAGGTGGAAGCTTTTATCCCAGATTGAATCTGGAATGACTAGCTGTTATAAGCAGTTTGATCTTACTCGAGTGTGGTCCTGAGGCGATTGACGCGCCGTACAGAGAATTTCGCGCGATAATATAAAAGTGACGTTCTCGTGAAATCAGGCATATTTTCGTTCCGGGTGGGATTCACCACCTGATTCAAAGGCACGATCTCTTGATTTCATAAGAAACAGGTTCAGCCATTTGACACAATTCTAGCCGGGCTGCAAAGCCTGCTCTTCTGGAGATAAAGAAGGCTAATCAATAATTTCAGAGATTTACCATGTTTTATAAAAACCTGCCATATGTCGGGAATATTTTGGCTGCAATCTCAAGCGACAGAGTGCAGTATTTGGTCTTTATTGGTTTATCTTTTGTGATCTTAATTTTCACGGGGGTTTTGTATTATTCGGACAACCAGATTTTTCAGCGATTTATCGGCAAAATAAACCCCATTCTAGCGATTTTGCTGGCGATAATTTTAGGGATTATTCTATTTTCTTTTCTTCTTTCTCAAAAATGGTTTGCAATTTTTGGGAAGGAGACTCTCGATGGAGTAATTCGCGCCTCTGTATTGGCGGCAGTATTTGGGGTAATAATGATCTTGGTGGATATGAAGATCGTTTTTCCTGCCGATACGAACATTTTATTTCCTGAATCCATACTTTTTTATCCGGCAATTGGTTTTTTTGTTGAAATTCTTTTTCATCTACTCCCCGTGACTGTGTTGTTGCTGCTATTAAATTCAATTTTGAAGAATGCTAATATCTTTTGGATTAGCTTTCTAATTGTGGCTCTGTTAGAGCCTGTCTATCAGGCTTTGGATATGGCGAATTCAAGCCGATATCCTTTGTGGGCTGTGCTTTACGTTGGGCTGCATATATATCTCTTTAATCTTTTTCAATTGCTCATATTCAAAAAATATGATTTTATTTCGATGTACTCGTTTCGGCTTGTGTATTACCTGTTTTGGCATATTGGATGGGGCTATATCAGGTTAAGGTTGCTTTTCTAAATTACACCCTAACTAGGTTAGCGAAACCTTGTTGATCGAACCGATCTGCTATAACGGTATATAATGAAATAAGGCTAGCTGCATCTTACTGGTAGGCGACGATATCCTCCTGCACCATAGCCTGGCTTTCATCTGGAATAAACAGACCCCAGATAAATTCAGCTATGGCGTGGTGAGAAGTATTGGTGGGTTGTGGATTTTGGATGTGGCTACCAATGTCGGTGGCCATATTATTGTGCGGTTCCCGATCTAAATCATAGGAAGCTGCCATGGATAAGCAAACTTCTCTTTTCAAAGGCAGGATCTGGCGCTATCCGTTCAATTGGCTATTGGTTGCGATTTTCTTGAGCATCATGATCTACCTGGTATGGGGTGGATTCCAGGTACGCGATAAAAAATCAAACCGCTTGATCGTGTACGCTTACAGTACCCAGGAAGAAGTTCTGACCCAGGGAATTTTCCCGGCTTTCGAGCAAGCATGGGAAGCGGAAACTGGTGAGGACATAGCCATTGAGGGATTATTCGGCCCTTCTGGTACGCTTTCACTCCAGATCACCGAGGGGGCACCTGCCGATATTGCTATTTTCAGCAATCAGCGGCATATCGACTGGCTCAAGTTTAACAAAAGTGTGCGAAGAGATACCGAACCAATCATGATCGCATCGACTCCGTTGGTGATCATTACGCGTCCGGGTAACTCAGCGAATATAGCAGATTTCGCTGATCTGACCCTGCCTGGTATTAAATTGCTTCATGCAGACCCGGGGAGTTCTGGTGCTGGCGAATGGTCGGTATTAGCAGAGTATGGCAGTGCCTATCTGGTAAGCGGAGACCACGACAGCGCTGAAGCTCAAGTCAAAAATATCTGGCAAAATGTCCGGCTGGTGGGATCGTCTGCCCGTGCTAATATGACTTTGTTCGAACTGGGCGCCTGTGATGCCCTAGTGACTTACGAACAGGATGCGTATCTGGCGCGGGAGCGCGGTGTTCCGCTCGAGATCGTTTCTCCGCCACGCACTATACTGGCAATGCATTATGCTGTGATTGTGGATGAAAATGTCACTTCGCATGAGCGTCCCGTTGTGGAGGCGTTCTTGGATTTCATCCAGAGCGATCAAGGGCAGCAAATATTAAGCCGGTATTACCTGCGGGTTACAACCATTGAAAGCGATGTTTTGCCTGCGTTGATTCAACCTTTTACGGTGGAAGATCTCGGCGGTTGGACACAGGCCCATAACACGTTGATAGAGGATTTATGGATGAAAGAAATTAAGCCGTACCTTGCATTGGAATCTGCCAATACTTTGCTTGGGACAGCAAAATAGCCATGAGATTATCATTCTCGTACTTGCTCAATTGGATTTTGAAGGGGAACATGCGATATTTCACGTACGAAATGATCGCCTTGAGCATAAAACTACGGGACGTTTATAGCTAAGTTATCTGGGGGTCAATAATATCCTTTTCCGTTTATTGCTAACAGCAGGCTCTGGAACAGTATCTGCAGGTCTAACCAGATACTCCAATTGCAAATATAGTACATGTCCAAACGGATGCGCTCGCTGGTTGACAGGTCTGAGCGGCCAAAGCTCTGCCATAAACCGGTCATTCCCGGGCGGACGGAGAGCAAATTCATATCCCAACGGGCGTACTTGTCCATCTCTACCGGGGTTATTGGGCGCGGGCCTATCAACGAGATATCAGCTTTCAACACGTTGAAAATTTTAGGCAACTCATCCAGGTTGGTCCTGAGCAGCCATTTGCCGACCCGTGTCAGGCGCGGGTTGTTTCGGTAATATTGATAACTGGTTGGCTTCGCAGGAAGGCGTGGGTACGCCTTCAGGTTTACAGCCTCCTCACTATGTTCTGTGCGGAATTTAAATGCCTCAAACTGTTTGCCGTTCAAGCCAATGATGCGCTGGCGACTGAATATCGGTCCTGGCGAGTCCAGCTTTATGGCGATGGCAATTAGCAAAATAAATGGAAAAATGAAAATCGTGCCAAGGAGGGCCAGGCTGAAATCGAAAACCAGCTTGAGGGCTCTATCGACCTTGGTCAGCCGTATGGGATTGATCCTAACCAGCGGCACAAAGGCAATATCTTTGACGGTTAGCCCGGTGGTAATAATTTCATACAGGCCTGAGGAAATGCGCACATTCACATGGTTGGTGTTGCTATAACGCCTGAAGATCTCCAGCACCTTATCACGAGATGAGAAGGCGCTGGTCGCTAGGATAATCTCTTCTACACCATATCGTTCGACAATTGCTTCGAGCTCATCCACTGATCCCAGACAGTAGAGGTGGTTTATCACCTTTTTACCGGCTGGCAATTTTTTGTCCAGAAAACCCAATATATGGATTCCCGACGAGCGCCAGCGGATAAGCTGTTTGGCCAGGGAGAGCCCCTCATTGTTCGCTCCTACGATCACTGCCGGGGAGAGATAGTATCCGTGTTCGCGCAGATGAACAACGGCGCGATAAAGGAGCAAGCGACCTGTTGTGGTGAATAGAAATGTAAGTAACCAGGACAGCAGCAGCCAGCCGCGATGGAGGTTGAACCCAGGTAAAAGGAAACCCACAGCGAATACC
>CP070639.1:1942292-1946032 GCA_020354045.1 Anaerolineales bacterium
GCTCAGAATAGACAAGAACGGCTGGTAAAATTAGGTTTGTGGCTCAGGTAATCGCTTATTTGCATCCAAAATACATACTCTCACTACCAGAAAGACTAGTACGTGCGCTAGCAGCCAGCCTGGGAGGATTGGTATATGAGACCACCAATATTGCCCTGCCAGGCTGGGTGAGAAGATCACGCCTGTACCAGGCCCTGGTGTACAGGCTGCTACGCCTGACAGTGGAACTGGTAGGAGACGTGGAGGGGGTGTTTCCAACAGATGAGATGGAGGTAAACGAGCTGGTCGTACGCAAAGCGGTTGGTAACATTATCGAACTAGCCAGCTTTGTGGCTGTTGGCTGGTCTCCGCTCTGGGTGCTGGCGGCCGCATCTGACCTAACGGGTGGTACAAGGGTATATCTGAACGCCTTCGTCCATGAACTAGAAAAAGGGGGACTGCTGCAAGGAGAAGCCGAAATCCAATCGGTGGACGACTTATTAAATGCCCTGGAAGTCTCCTCGGGGATGGCAGCCGATATGGTGGATGTGCCCCCGATCAAGATCCAGGAGCTAAAAGGCAGCTGGCAAGCTCTCAGGAAAAATGCGGCCCACCTTCCCAAAGGCGAGCAGCTCACGCGCATGTATACCACTTTCCAACAGATCGCCTTGCAGGAAGGTCGCTCAGTGGGAGCATTATCGTCCATCATCGCCACGGGTGCGCTCAGGGCAGGCATCCAGCTGGGCAGCGATCACATATTTGATTATTACCAACAAGCGTTGGCGAGCATTAAAGTTGAGGGTTGGGGGAGATTTTTGCTGCGGGTCACCCAGCCATACTTGATAACTGCCAGAGATCACTTTGATCCACAACGAGTGACCAGCACCGAGAGAGCCATCCTGGCCTTCCTCGGCAAAGGAGATTTGATTGGAAAATGAGGGAAGGCTTCATCAGCCAAGATAATAGGGAGAGCGCCCGCTTAACAAATTCGGGTATAGCCTGTTTGAGTATGCGTACAAACCGCAACAGCCTGTAAAAACAAAAGGAAGCCCTAATGGAAACTAACCCTACTACCACCAGCTCAGCCCCAGCAGATTCAAAAATTTATTTTCAATGGCAGAATCCCCATCTGCTCAATACTATCTATCCTGCCAGGAGAAGAAAGTTAATAGAATTCCTGCTGGTCTACGATGAAGTTGAGGTAGTTGAGATTAACAAGCGCAAAGCAATCGATGAGATCAAAGGCGAATACGACCAGTTGCCTGAGCGGCTACCCGATGTAGTGGATCAGGGATCTTTAGATAACGAAGAGAACAAAAAGGAACTTGCCCTGGGTCAAAATTATACAGACCAATACAACCGCCTCATGGGGACGCGCGTGGACACCAGTAAAGAATTAAACCCCAGGGAGGCATTCCAGGTAACCAAAGCAGTGTCACTATTCCAGATGAGGCAACAATTCGAGAACTACCGGGATCTTGACCATACAGCCCTGTTGAACAAGGTAGTCGAGAGATTCCACAAATCACCAGGAGTTTTTCCAGAATGGCTGATCTACATGGTGATCCACTTTTCTGGGATGCGCTATCAGAGCGCACATGGCTGCTACCGGGATCCCCTAGATTTACTCAGGGTGCTGGAAGTAGACACAGAAGGCTTATCCGATGAGATGGCCGTGGAAAAACTCAAAGAGTACAAACATGCACAGGAGAAAGTTAACAAACCCATCCCTGATTGGGCCTGGAAGGATATTGTCAGGTACACGCCACTGCGAAACGAAACGGAAGAAGACGATTGGGAGGCAAAAGGAAGCAAGGAACTATCAACAGAAGAAGCAAAACGCTGGGACCAAATCCTGAAAAATTGGGAACCGGAGAATACACTGTTATTTAACAACCTAACCCTGTGGCGGTTCAAGCATTATGAGAGCCTAGCTCTGAACGTCACATCAGCAGTGTGCAACGAAGTAGGCGAACATATTCAGCACATGCGGGGTTTAAGCACCTCACCTGGACTGGCAATGAAACCGGATTGGTATAACAAGCAAAAAACCGAGGGTGCATTTTTCAAGCACCAGGATCGAGAGGATGACTTCCTACCAGGGGCTGCAATTTTCTGGTTAGAATGGTATGACTCAACACCAGGCGCTCACGAGGTGGTGACCGCTTTGACAGGTATCGACCTTCCTGAGAAATTGTGTGCTGGGAAAGTAAATACAGGTGCCTTAAAATACCGAGAGGAGTGGACCTGCTGGAAAAACAACAACCGGTTCTTCCGTACCATCAATATCAAACCAAGCCAGGATGATAAAGAACAAATCAAATCGCTGAAAAAAGGAACAGAAGTAAATAAAAAGCAAATCAACTTACTTGCCAATAAACTTAGGAGACCTGACAAGTTAAAAAAGGGGGAAAAGACCAGCATAGAAAGAGAGATCAAGTCGCTGAGCAGCAAAATCGATCGCAACGATCAAAAGATTGCCCAGATTAACCAGAAATCCGGGAAAAGGATCCAATATTTACGCTGGGTGCATGAAGCTATCGTGGTAAGCCTTGAGAACATGATCAACGGCAGGCAGGTGATCACCTTCGAAACCGAGCCTGGCACGATGGGCATCAACCTGCGCCCCAACCAGAATCTACAAGGCAGAGAGCAGGGTGTGTTTATCGGATATGCACCTGCAAAGGAATTGCCAAAAGAGAAGGATCAAAAATTAGTTGAGATGCTGCGGTGGAACAAAATCCTGCAGCAGCCCGGAGCTCCTCAGCGCGTGCGTCACAAAGAGGCTTTAGAAAAAATCCAGAGCATACCAACTGATGAGACCAGCATGGATGAGCACCTGATGGTGATCCAGCCTGCCGGTATCAAGCTAAAGAAAGGGATTTTGAAGCGTGGCACCCATCTTTTGGCAGTACGGCAGGAAAAGGATGGTGAAATTTCCTTCAGGGTGACGCGATGTGAGGCACTGCCAGAAGCGACCGGCTCGATCCTGACAAAGGCAGACCTGACACCGGTTACATCTGGTATTTGGGTAGAAAGTAAAGAAAAAACCAGTGGTAAGGTAATCTCTGCTTGGAATAAAAAGAACTTCCCCCTGTTCAAGAATGCGGTGCCAAAAATGAAACTGGTGCCAGGTGAACCTTTCCTGGTTTCTGCAACGCACCAATTCAACCCCAAAACAGATCAGGGAGGGCAGATCCAAGGTGACGGGAAAGGTCTGTGGTACCTGATCATTCAGCACCCAGATCTAACAGAAGCAGCCGGGTTATATGTCAACGCTGGACAGGTCTCCAGGCTTTCTGCCCCAGAAACCTGGGAGGACATCCAGAGCAAGCTGCAAGCGGGGATTAAACCTGGCAGTGAAAGCAAGACTGGCAACCAGGAGGAGGAAATACTGTCTGATACCGAGGAATTGATCATGGTGAACAGTGTAAGTAGATCCCAGATTGATGATCAATTGCTACTCGGCCGCGGGAGTATGGTGCTTGGAAAGCCCATTCTAAAAGGTGGAGAGACCTTTTACCTGATCACACAAAGCGAGGAATTTCCCGAGGCAGTGGGAAAGAAAATAAAAGCTGCAGATGTCATTTCAGTGAAAACTTGCCTGATAGCAAAACTGACAAAACCCAGCAATGCGCTCTTTGTCACCAAATTCAATAAGAAGGGAAAACCAATCTTTGAAGGGCTGGCTCCCAAGGTGAATTTAGCGGCGGAGGTAGCGTTCGTGGTTTCAGCCAGCCATCAAATCAATCCAAGCGACC
>CP070639.1:1946132-1949865 GCA_020354045.1 Anaerolineales bacterium
CCTGGTTTTGAGCTTATTGGTTGCTGGTTGGTAGTAAGGTTTTCCATGGCTTGTCGTCTCAGGAGGCCTTGGCGGCTGTAATAGCCTGGGTGTCATGTCCAAGGGCGTCTACGCGCTTGCCGTTTTCAATATAGCGTACATCTGCGTTGGCGAGCGAGAACAGGCCTGCGAGAGCAAAGGTAAGGCTGGTCAGGATGAACCACGAGCGCACGCCTGTGAATTCCGCCAGCGGACCGGCGAAAGCCAATCCCAGGGGGGTCATCGCATTGGCCAGGCTGACGAGCAATGACATGACGCGCCCTTGCATATCTGCCTGCACAATGCTTTGCAGCAAGGCCATGGCTGGTCCATTGACCAGCACGTTCATCAGCCCGGCGATCAGCATGCCGCCCACCACCAGCAGCATGGCGCTCTGCGGGGCCATACCTACCAGCAGCAACCCTGCTCCCGAGCCAAACATCGCCAGTATCGCGGTCAGCATTTTGCTGCGGAACCCACCCCAGGTGGCCAGCAGTAAGCCTCCCAGCAGGAAGCCGGCTGCCCAGGAAGCCTGGACTGTTGCGATTTGCATCGCCCCACCGCTGAACTCCTCTTTCACCAATAAGGGCAGCAGCGTGAAGGCTGGCATAAAAATGGCGTTGATCAAAATTGCCAAAAAAATCACCTTTCTCAGCCCGCTCCAGGCCCATACATACTGCAGGCCTTCGCGCATATCACTCCAGACCGAGGCCTTCCCAGGCTCCGTTGCGCTAACCTTTTCCGGCTGGGGGATGTGGGCAAAAAGCAGCGGGGTTATGGCCAGCGCTGCCGTGCCGATGTCCACCGCCAGCACGCCGTGCAGGGGTAGCAGCTCCACCAGCAAGGCACCCAGGGGCGGTGCTGCGATGCTCATCACACCCTGCAAAAGCTGGTTGAGGCCTTGAATCCGGGAGAGCTGCTCTTCCGGAACCATTAAGGATGTGGAGGCCAGCATGGCGGGGAAGTGGAAGGAACCTCCAATGGAGCGCACCAGCATCAAGGTATAAATGTGCCAGATCTCTAGTACTCCACTCCAACCGAGATATATCATCGCTCCGGTTGCCAGAGCGGTCAGGCTGTCAGCAGCCAGCATCACAAAACGCCGGTTCCAGCGGTCGACCAGGGCGCCTGCAAATGGTCCAATAAACACCCTGGGCAGCCATTCCATCATGGCTGCGATCGTCAGTACCGTTGCGCTGCCGGTGGAGGCGGTTAGGTGCCAAATCAGCGCAAAGCCCACCAGCTGGCTTCCCAGCAGGGAGAAGGCCTGCCCGCTCCAAATCGTAAAGAAATTTTTTTGCCATCCTTGCTTGTTTGTAGTAACAGTGTTCATTTTTGTTCTCCTTTGATCCTTTTTATTTTCGATTCGTGTTGTGAGCGTGTTGTGCGCTTCACTGAGACCAGCGGGAAGCCCCAATCCCGGATGCGCAGCAGGATGCCGAACAATGCTGCTTGGTCCACTACTCGCCCTGAGATCAGGGTTTCGCCCTCCGGCAGTCGGGTCACGCTCAGGCCTCCAAACTCGCAGGTGTGGGTGTCGTCAAGATGAGCGGCGACTCTGATCTCGTAATAATGCTCTTCGTTTTGATTTTTCATGTTCAACAACCTGTCCTTCGTGGGTAGCCTCAGGGCAAATCAAACTTGCCCCTACTCTACAAGAGCAGGGGTTGATTTGTCATTCCTCTTAAGTTGTATTCAGGGGGTTGATATATGTTGGGGGGATAAATATGCTATTTCAGCAGGCCGAGCTCTCTGGCTTTGGCTACTGCCTGTGTGCGGCTTTCCACGTACAATTTGCTGAAGATGTTGTTGAGGTGCTTTTTGGTTGTCCCCAGGGTGACATACAGCACTTCGGCGATCTCGCGGTTAGACAGCCCCTTTGCCACGAGCTCCAGCACTTCCAGCTCGCGCTCTGTGAGCGCCTCCATGAAACCCTCCGCACTGGCAGGGACAGGCTCCGATGGACGGAAGGCAAATAACAGCTCGTCTACAAATGCAGGCGCAATGTGGCGAACCTGGGGCAGAAGCTGCTGGATACCTTGCCCTTCGTCCAGGAAGGCACGCCGGTAGCCCTCCGGTGCAGCCAGTTCCACGGCACGGCTTAGCCTCTCGCGGGCTGTTTCTTTCTCCCCGTTGGCCTGGCAGGCCAGTGCCTGCAGCAGGTAAATCGTGATCAGCTTGCGCTGCCTGCCATCCTGCTCTGCCAGTGCTTCCATTGTGTTGAGCAGCGTTTGGGCTGCCTCAACCTGACCAGACCTCAGCAGGCTGCGCAGGTAAGTGAAATAGGGCTGATCCATCCAGTGGGAGGGTGAATCCTGGGGCGTGTATCCCATGCTGTCTGCCCACCTTAAAGCCGCCGGCAAATCTCCGCTGTCTAGGCTCGCCTGTGCTTCCAGAGCCGCAAACCATGCACCCTGCAGGGTTTCCCTGCCTGTTTGTGAGGCGAATTCACGCCCTTGCCGGGTGAGCTCACGCATCGCTTCCAGCTCACCTTTAGCCAGATGGACAAAGGCCAGGATATATTGAGCCCAGATTGTCGCGGGAGTGAAATTCACGGCCTGCGCTAATTTCAAAGTTCGCTCTGAATATTCGAACGCCAGATCCAGGTTGTTGGCCTCGAACTCCAGCAGGCTCCAGGGCAGATAAATGGCGTCTTTTAGCGGCAAGCCGTGTTCAGCCGGCAGCTTGTCATCCGCGACCAGTCGCTGGCACCCGGCGGTGGCCTCCCGGCGGCGTCCTAATTCGTTCAAGCTGAAGACTAGGTTGGTGAAAACCACCAGGGCGCCCAAATGGTCACCAGCCTGCCAGCCGTACTCGAACGCTTGCCGGTAAATTTCCACGGCTGAAGCGACCTCACCCTTCATTTCCAGCACCTGCCCCAGGACATTCAGAGTCAGATTGTGCAAGAGATGCTGCTCTTCTTCCAGGTACTCTAAAGCCTCCCGAGCATATTGAACGGCTTCTTCCAATTGGCCAACACACATGGCCATGTGGGCTTTCAGGCTTAAGAACTGCCCCTGTAGCGCTGATTGCAAATCTGAGCCAATCAGTTTTTCAGCAGCCAGTCCATAAGGAAGCGCCTCTTCCAATGAGCGCGTGATGAACAGGGTCAGGCTTTTATAGATAGCCAGCACAGGGTTAGCTAACACTCTTTCTTCAGGCAGCACTTCTAGCCAGCTGATTAAGGATGGGAAAGCAGCCTGCTGGAAGGCTTCTTTCACTGCTTGTGAGATCACCTGCTCAGCCAGGTCCATATCCCCTGTGGACAGCGCATGATTGACGGCCTCATAGGCATACCCGTTTGCAAGGAACCATTGCGAAGCCTTTTTGTGCAGTTCGGTTCTGAAGTGTTCATCCAAGCGGGTGCGCAAAAAATCCTGGAAAAGCGGATGGTAGCGATACCAGGTGCGCTGGTCGTCGAGTGGGATCAGGAATAAGTTGGCTTCCTCAAGCATGCGCAGTAGAGCAGCAGAATCAGAGCGCCCGGTGATTGCCTGGCATAAAGCAGGGCTGAGCCGGTCTAAGATAGCTGTCTCGCACAGAAACTGGCGCAGGTCTTCCGCTTGCTGGGAGAAGACCTCATCTGCCAGGTAATCGATCACGAAGCGGTGGCTGCCGCTGAAATCGCGTATGAAGGCTTCATGATCTTCTCTGCCCCGCATGGAGAGCGCCGCCAGCTGTAGCCCGGCAATCCAGCCCTCGGTACGCGCTTCCA
>CP070639.1:1949965-1953661 GCA_020354045.1 Anaerolineales bacterium
AAGTCGAACTGCAAACTGAGTATTTCACTTACAACATTACGATCAGCAGGGTGCAGACTGAAATCATTGGCGACTTTGAGCAAATTAAAGTCGGGGCCGAAATAGAAGTATCGGGCCAAGGGATTGCTGGGATGGATCCACATCTGATCGTCGCCGATCATGTCACTGTATTGGGGATTTCTACCCAACTCAGCAGAGAAACCTGGGTGCTTACCACCTACATGGACCAACAGCCTATTAGCGAACATCAACCATCTCTGAAATTTGAAATCGAACAGATCTCTGGTAATACTGGCTGTAATCAATATGGTGGCAGCTATCAGATCAACGGTGATGAAATCAGTTTTGATGGTATCTACAGCACCGAAATGGCCTGCCTGGCCCCAGAAGGACTCATGGAGCAAGAGATGACCTACCTGGAACTACTGAGTTCTGCGACTCGCTTTACCTTGGCTGATGATGTGCTGACAATCTTTGCTGGGACGAATCCAGTTTTGATTTATGAAAAACAGCAGGTTATCCCTGAAGTACCAACCAACACTCCCGTGCCATCCACCCCGATCCCCAACACGGTTGCTGCAACCTTAGAAGTTGTTGAACCAACGCATTCACCAGTTTTTGAGCCTCCAACAGGCTACAAGGAATACCGGGATTCAGTGGCTGGGGTTTCGATCTACATCCCGGAAAACTGGACTGTAATGGGTGTTGTCAATGGTCAGTATGCTATCTTCCAATCTTATCCAGAAGATAAATATGCCGGTGGAGGGGTGCGCGAATCTGGTGATACTAAATGTGATCTCAATCTCCGTCCGTCAGCTGCCAATGTCGATGAGCTTATCCAGCAATGGGACGCTGCCCCACGCACGTCAATCGTATCCGATGAAGAAATCGTTTTGAAATCCGGTCTGAATGGACGCCGGTTCGTCATCGATAGTATGGGGCGCGCTGTGGTACTGGTTGTCGAGATCAATCAGAGGATTATAAAACTGACTTGCTTCGGAAATTTCACGCCGGTTGACGGTATCGCTCAGACTTTGCGTGGGTTTGAAGCTGCCCCATTATCGCCAGTCTATGAATCTCTTGAAGGTTTCAAGCAGTATAAAGATACAGAGACTGGTATAGCCATCGATATGCCTGGAAATTGGATTGTTACTGGGATCGTCCCTGGCCAGCGAGTTGGCCTGCAATCCTACCCCGAGAATAAGTATATTGGTGGAGAGGTGCTCGAACCAGGGGATACCAAATGCGAATTGTTCACGCGTGATGATGTCAGTGCTAGAAATATCATCAGCCAGTTGAGATCGAATGAGGCCATTACCATCATAACCGAAGAAGAAATTTCTCTGATCACGGGCCAAACAGGCACCCGGGTTGAACTGAATGGTTTGGGAAGATCCATGTTGGTCGTTACCGAGATCAATGCAAGCACGGTCGTGCTGACATGTTACGGAGATTTATCTCCTGTTGAAGCGATTGCAATTACCCTTCGAGAGGGTCAGTGAATCACACCGGCTATGAGCCAAATTGATCCATCTGCAATCTGATTGGGAGATTAACTCAACATTTGTTGATTTGTAAACTGGGATACCACACTAAAAACTCAATTAAGCAAACGGGCCGATAAGAAACGGCCCGCTTTTCGTTAAACCATTCCCTTATCTACCACTCCAGATACCACGTTCGGGGTATGACACTCATACCATCTGGTTGCTATAGTGATACTGAAAGCCCTCATCAAACCTAGTAAAAGTCAAATAGGAGAAAGAAATGAATACAAATGCAAAAAGCCCAAAGATTTTGGAAGATAAGAAGGTAAATGTCAAGATCAAGCTCTCAGCCCTATGGGTAGCGCTTATGTTTTGCTATACCTATGCCGATATCCTAGGGTTTTATGCACCGGGGAATCTCGAGGAGCTTATCTCCGGAGAAATTGCTGGTATTCAAATGACCCAGGGAATGTTGTTCTGGAGCGCCATACTCATGGTAATCCCGAGTGTGATGGTTTTCCTATCTCTGATTTTGAAGGCTAAGGCAAATCGCCTGGTAAACATCCTCGCAGGCCTCGCCTACCTGGCTGTCTTGGCAGGCACCTTTTTTACCGGACGAAATCCCGCCTATTATCTCTTTTTTGCAGCGGTTAAAGCCTCGCTTCTTGGACTGATCGTTTGGCAGGCATGGCGCTGGCCAAAAAATTAAAGCCTGAATGGAGATAAAGAAATGAAAAAGAGGATATATGTTTTGGCTGGCTTTCTGGTTGTGCTGACCATTGCGGTATTCTTGTTTGTAACAGGTTTCCCGAAGGACGAGCTGGCGGCTGACACATTCCCCATCACCGTGCCCGAGGGCACACAGGCTGGAGACCTGGTGAATCTGGAAACCTGCACATATGAGGCAGGCAAAGCGGAATACGCTGCCGACTGCGGAACGCTGGTTATGCCGGAAAACCGCAGTAACCCTAACTCACGGCTGATCGCGTTACCCGTCACTCGCGTCCACGCGTTAATCGATAACCCCAGAGAACCGATCTTCTGGTTTGCGGGCGGACCGGGTAGTACAAATATGGGATTCTCCCGTCTGGAAGGACTGATTGACCACCACGACATCGTTCTGGTTGGATATCGAGGTGTCGACGGCTCTTCTGTTCTGGATTGCCCCGAATTAAACAAGGCGGCAAAAGGCCTGGGTGACGACCTTCTCAATGCTGAATCGATCGCCAATATCGGTAATGCATTTACCCTTTGCCTCACGCGCTTACATGCTGAGGGGGTTGACCTGGATGGCTACACCATCCCCGATGTGGTCGAAGATAATGAAGCTGCCCGGAAGGGATTGGGCTATGGCCCTGTGAACTTGCTTAGTGGCAGCTTTGGTACAAGAGTCGCTCAGATTTATGCCTGGATGTACCCGGAAAGCATTTACCGATCAATCATGATTTCGGTCAATCCACCGAGACACATGGTCTGGGAACCCTCTGTCCTTGACGAGCAAATCCTGTACGATGCTGATTTGTGTGCCCAGGATGCCAAATGCAGTGCCCGTACCGAGGATCTGGCCGAGACAATGCGGAACGTGGCTCACAACATGCCCCGCCGCTGGCTCTTCCTGAAGATTGACCGGGGCAAGGTGAGATTCATGACCCACTTTTTCCTCTGGCACCGAGGACGGGCGGCTTCAGCGTACGATATCTACATTGCTGCCGAGAACGGCGACTCAAGTGGGTTAGCGTTGATGGCCCTCATGTACGACATGATGATCCCCTCTTACATGACCTGGGGTGAACTAGCCATCAAGGGCGTCAGCGCCGATTATGACCCTGATCGTGACTACCTTGCAGAAATGAATCCACCGGATTCGATTCTGGGCGCACCCATGTCAGAATTTATCTGGAGTGGCGCACAGGCTATGGATTGGCCGATAAAACCGATCCCTGCTGAGTGGCGCCAGGTGCAGCCATCTGATGTGGAGACGTTGCTGGTAAGTGGGAATATTGACGCCACAACCCCGGCGCAGTGGGCCACGGAGGAACTTCTGCCATCCCTGAGCAACAGTGAGCAGGTCATCCTATCAGAATTTGGTCACACTGATGACGTATGGAACCTGCAACCCGAAGCCACTATGCATCTTTTGATTACTTTCTACGATACCGGTGTGGTCGACGATTCGCTCTTCACGTACCAGCCGATGGACTTCGAGGTT
>CP070639.1:1953761-1957455 GCA_020354045.1 Anaerolineales bacterium
CCCCACCAACAACCCGGAGGATCCCAAAAAGATCGCAGCTGGGGGTGCCAGCTCGGCACCTGGTAAGCCAGTAGACGCCATTAACGCCTGGAAGGAAGAACCAAGTGAACCAAAAGTAACCGCCCAACCATGCCCGATGGAGGGAATAACTACTGCCGCCAGTGGTTGAAATCCGAGGCCCACCAATATCGGTGCTATCACTGCAACAGGCACACCAAATCCTCCCACACCTTGCAAAAAAGAGGCAAATACCCACCCGATAATCAAGGCCTGCATGCCTAAATCGGTAGTTAGGTGTGGTAAAGATTCGCCGATGGTGCGGATTGCACCAGCTTCATCCGCGATCCGATAAAGCAGAAAAGCAGCCCAAATCACCATGAGGACATCCACTGCCAGCAGTAAACCTTTAGTATGAGCATAGGCTAGTAATTCAAGTCCTGCCCCGAAGACAAATACTGCTACTAGTAAAGCTGATAGATAACCTGCAGCGCCAGCTTTAGCCGCACTCCAGCGAAAACCCACCATCAAAATTAAAATTAAACCAATGGGTGTAAGTGCTAGAAAAAAACTCATCACTGTACTCATTGTTTATTTTTGATCTATTTCTGTGAGTAAGGAAATTCTAAAACCTAAATCCCATGATCGCTAGAAAGTTGAACCCTGTTCTTCGTATACCAGAGTATCAGTACTACACCAAGCAATAAGGCAGGTAATAGCACCAGGCCAGCCTCAGGTCCAAACGCGCCACCTGTGATACTCTCCGGGCCGGTCACCGATTGCCAGATCACTGCTGATAAGCCTTCCAACCCGCTCACATTGAATCCAAAGATCGGGCCTTCAAAAAAATTCCATCCAGCATGCAGCCCAAAAGCTAACCACAGTTGCCTTGTACGTACATAGGCATAAGCCATAAACATGCCGGCTGCGAACAGCCCCAACCCTGCATACCAGGACATGTGGGGGTTTCCAAGGTGCAGGAGCGCAAACAGCACAGAGGAGATCAGCGCACCCCAAAATTGGTTGAGGCCTTCGCTCAGATTTTGTAGCCAGTAACCACGGCTGAGCAGTTCTTCCTGCCAGCTCACCACTATGAACACTACGAACATAAGGCCTAGATCGATAAAAATCTGTGAGAATGAAACGAAATGCCAGGCAAACCCTTGAAAAGTCAACCAGCCGGCCAGCCATTCAATAAGATATATCAAACCCATCATCAAACCAGGTACTAAGAAACCGAAGGATAAGTCTCCAAAGGCGTGCTTATTCCACCCTAGTCCTAGGCTGGTGAAAGACCGCTGATCCAGAAAACGTCGGGCGATCACCACAGAAACCGTGAAAGCCACCAAGGTGATTGCCTGGGATCCAATCAGCAGTAATGTGTTTGTAAGTTTGATGTTCGGAAGGAGTGATAATCCTGCGCTGAACAACCCCCCCAGCAGTAGCAGCATGCACATGACCAGAAATCCATGCAGACCCAGGCGCCAGCCGGCGCGTAACCTTCGCTCATCCGCTGATATAAAAATCCTGGTTAGGACGGGGCGTGTATTCTTCTCTGGAGCTTCCATGTTCGTAATGAGCCTATGATCGGAGCCAAGCCAGGATCGGATCTATTCTTTCAGGTAGATTCCATCAGGATCAAGCTCACTCCTTAAGATGTGCAGTTCCTGTTCAGTTGGCGCCTCTGTAAACCTGATCTCCTCCGCAGCCCGCAGTGGCCATCCCGTATTTGCACGCGCCTGCTCTACTGTGGCACCAGGGTGCAGGGCAGCCAGCACCAGCTCACCATTCTCGTCCGGCTCCAGGATACCCAGGTCGGTCACAATTGCCTGTGGCCCCTCCCCACGCAAATGGGCTGCATCTCGTTCTGTGCGGTCATTTAAGAACCCGGCCGACGTGCGAAAATCCACCTTCTCCGGGAAGCGCCTTTTTTGATGGGGGGTCAGTATATAACAACGATTCGCCCATGCTGAGATCTCCATTGAACCACCCGAGCCAGGCAGACGTACCTTTGGGTGTTCATAGGAGCCAATAACGGTTGCATTAATATTGCCAAAACGATCTATTTGTGCTCCCCCCAAAAAGCCTACATCTACATTCCCGCGCTGCAGGTAAAAGGCGAAAATGTCGTACATGCTGCACACTGCCAGCGCACCACTTACCAGGGTGGGATCGCCTATTGATAAAGGTAGGCGTGCTGGCTGTGCGCCTATCACACCTGCTTCATATATCATCAGCAAATTGGGGGCGTGTGTCCGGCGAGCCAGATTGCAGGCCAGGTTAGGCAGCCCAACACCCACAAAAACTACATCACCATCCCGTAGCAATCTAGCTGCATTGATGGTCAACAGTTCAGAAGAGGAATAGGTGGTTGTTTGACTCATATTTTTCCAATGCCTACTAAGCTATCGTTTTGTATGCATGGTGGGTTATATTTTCAATCAATACCTACCATAATTCACCACTGCGCTCGGTCGGATTCCTACTTTTAAACGCTCGTGCACCGCTGGCCCAAGCTTCTCCCAGTACTCCACCCGATCTTTCACGCCGAAAACCCACTCATCCAGATAGGACTGTACACCCTGCGGCGTCTTGCTGATCTCATCCCATTCCAGGTAAAAAGCGTTGTCACGATCGTAAAATCCCTGCGTGTAGGAGGGATGGGCACAATATGGCACATGACACACCGCGTCGACGATAAAACCAGGGATCAAAGTACGGTTGGGATCGGAGCGGATGATCTCCTCTGAGACAATCTCCTCAGCAGTTAAGATCACCCGACTGGCCGCAAAAGCTGCCTCTTTTTGTTCACCGATGATGCCCCAGATATGCGCATTTCCTTCTGCATCTGCACGCTGTACATGCACAATGGCGACATCCGGATTGAGAGCTGGCACTACAACCACCTCCCGCCCTGAATATGGGTCAGTAACCGTCCGGTAGTGAGAGTTTGCCCTTTCCAAGTCTCCCGCGGCTGTTGGGTTCATAGGCATAAAAGGTAGCCCGGTTGCCCCAGCCTGTAAGCGCGAGATCATACCGAAGTGGGAATACTCCTCCCACTCCAGTTTGCCAGCTTCCGTTTCAGCTCGAACAAAACGAAGCGATCCTACTCCTGGGTTGCCCATATAGGAGAAAATCACTTTTCGCGCACAACCAGCCGCTACCATCTGGTCGTAAATCAGATCTGGAGTCGCGCGCGCCAGGACCAGGTCTCTACAACCCTGGCGGATCATTTCATGTCCGGCTGCAAAAGGGATCAGGTGGGTAAAGCCAGCAGCATAAATCGTATCACCGTTATTCACATACCGGCGGATAGCTTCAGATAATGGGACAATTTTACTCATAGACACCTGTACTTCATGCAATGAATGAATTCAACATCACCCCTTTTGTTCACCCTCAGACCTTCTTCCTCGCCCTGCTCTTCTCTCCTCCCTGCGTTTCCTCATGCCGCGCAGCAGGCGGAACCGGTCAGCAGGCTGGGGGGGATTTCTTCCCAGCCACATCAGGTACAGGCCAAGCAGCAGCCCAGAAATTCCAGAGCAGAAATAGGTGTACTCTGGGCTGCCGGCCCAACCAGTGATCAGGAAAACCATCAGCACAAGCAAGCCTAAAAATGTGAAGAACTGTCCTAGCTGCCAGCGCATTGATGAGCTTCCATGCAAATTTGACAAATTCTCAAACTGCTATTCGCTTC
>CP070639.1:1957555-1961247 GCA_020354045.1 Anaerolineales bacterium
CGCCGTTTCCAGGTGGCAATCTGGGGCACCACGTAAGGTAATAAACGCAGCGAGTAGTACGGAGGCAAAATAGGTACTCCCAGCAGGTCGCCCATGGTAATTAATATAAACAGATGCTCCATGCTGCCCCGGGTTTTAAGCGCCTGCCTGGTTGCTTCGTGGGCTGCCATTCCATAAATAAAATCACCAATACTTTCTTTTGCACGTTGTAAAAGGCTTCGTTTTTCTTCCTCGGTCATGCGGAACTCTCCTTAGACAAAATTTTGGGTGATATTCACCGCGGTATGATACCATTTTTTCGCTAAATTTAGCACTCAGGCAAACCACATTGAGAGATTGATGATAAGAGTATCACTCTGGGGTTGCAGAAAGCAAGTCAGCGACACGTTCACTTATTTGAGTGATTTCATCGCCTGACAGGATCACTTGCTTTAGTTGGGATTGCAGTATCACTGTAGGAAAAGAGCGTATGCGGTAACGCAAAGAAAAGAGCAAGCCATTCAAGGACCAAGGGTTTACCCAGGATAATTTTATTCGCTTTGGATACCGGCGCTGCAAATACCCAAGGGTACGCTGAAGCTGGACGATGTTACTGTGCGTGGCTGAAACCGGATCCTTTAACCGGGCTTCAGAAAAGTACCCGTCAGTAAAGGCGAAACCGCGTGGCGAGGATTGTACTAAATCATCCACAGGAGCAAAAACGATTATGTGAATCAAGTATTGATATCCAGATGCCTCTTGATAATACTTGCAACTTGCTCCTCATTGTACCCATGATACTTTTCGTTGGCAATGATAAACGTTGGGTATTTACGTACGCCCGAGCGTAAGGCCATCCAGAGAGCCTGGGGAGAGCGAGCATCTGTAATTTTGATCACCAGTTGATTGGCAAAGCGTTCTGTCAAATTGAAAATCAGATCTGACAACTGCTGCCACTCGAGCATCCAATCTGCAGGGTAGCTTTCCATGTCAGCCTGGTGAATTTGACCTCCTACGCCTGTACCGTCGATAAATACCTGGCAATGAGAACAGTGATCCAAACTTCCAAGAACGTGGGCAACAACTTCTACTTCGAGCGGATGATGACTTGCCATTTAATACCTCTAATTTCTCCCTAAACCGATAAGCTTACAACCCCAAGCAGGGGAGGGTCACAAGCACCCTCCCCTCAGGCATGCCAAGATGAGTTGGGAAACGAAATTATCAGTCGCCGGCAGGCGCAGCCGCTGCCTTGGAACGGGCCTGGCTGAGTGATTTCAAGCCATCCCAAGCAAGCCACAAAGCTGCTAATGCCAGGAAAAGTCCAATCAATCCGGCGATGCCGTTGCCTATACGGAAGGCGATAGCTACCTCGCCACTGGTAAACGCCCCGTTGTTTCCAAAGAAAGCGTTATAGGCGGTCAGCAACAGGGCGGCAACGGTGGTGACATACATGAAGATGCCGGGGTAGAATGCCCAGGCGTGCTTTTTGCCTTCGCGCGCCAACCAGATGGTAATCAAGAGGAGCGCAAGACCGGCGAACAACTGATTAGCGCCACCGAACAACACCCAGATGCGCTGCCAGAAGGCGGTCCACAGGATCAACAGCGTCCAACCAATGGCAACCAGGCTACCGAAGTGGGCATTCTTGAAGAGCGACACCTTATCGCCAATCAATTCAGCCGAGGCGACACGCATGAAGCGCAGCACCAGCTGCATGACCGTGAGGGCCATGACCGCCAGGAAGATGGCGCCGATAGCTCCACCCAATTCAGCAGGAATGCCAATGACACTCAAGAAGCGGGCCATACCACCAGCAAATACACCTCCTGCTGCCGTTGATAAGAAGTAATTCTTGCTGGCATCGTAGATAGGTGTGCCGTCTGCTCTAGCGATAGCAGTGGCAGCGAAGACGACCGAGAGAACCGCCAAAACAGCTTCAGTGTACATAGCGCCAGCAGCCACCGGCTTGGTGTCAGTTTCCTTCTCAAGCTGGCGGGCTGTTCCGGAAGTAGAGACGAGTGAGTGCCAACCAGATACAGCGCCGCAAGAGATGGTGACGAACAATATTGGCCACAACCAACCTAGGTGTGGCTGGTTCCAAGTCACATAAGCCGGTATTTCAAATGCAACATTCTGCGCTCCGTTGAATGCGGCAATACCAATGCCCAAGATCGAGCCGATGATGCCCAGCATGACAAACCAGAAAGACACATAGTTTACCGGTTGGGCAAAGCGCCAGATGGCTAGAACCGAGCCCAGGTAGCAGAAGAAGAGGGCCACAATACCCCAGAAGAAAGTACCCCAGCTCATGGGACCATAGGGTGTCTGGTAAAGAACCCCATTCTCATCCCCTAGTAGACCATTGATTCCTGTCACGATATTCTTCGCCCAGGGCATGGTACCAAGATAAATACCTACCAGGGCGATCAAGACAGTCACAACAGTGGTCACTACCAGATCGACCCGCCAACGGTAAGTCATCTGACCGGCAAGCACTCCTGCCAGGGTCAGGAATATGAAGCCGAACGGCACGGCGGGGTTGGTAAATAAGCCAGCCACAATTGATCCAAAGGCACCCATGATTAGCAGCAGGTAAAAGTACAGGAAAGCCAGCAGAATACCGCGGGCGCGCGGGGAGATGAACTTGTATGCCAACCCGCCCATGGTCATGCCGTCATTGCGCATGGCAAGCAGGGAGGCGGCATAATCCTGCACCCAGCCGATGAAGAAAACACCCACGACCAACCATAACACGGCAGGCAACCAACCCCATTGGACTGCGGTAATCGGTCCGACAATCGGTCCAAGCGCAGCGATGGACTTGAACTGGTAACCGAAGAGTACACTACCGCTGGCTGGCATGAAGTCAACACCGTCGTTATACATCGTGGCGGGGGTGGCGCGCTTGGGGTCAGCCTGGATAATATCCTGATCGACCCGGGTAGTGTAGAATCGGTAGCCAAGGTATACGATCACAATTGTGATTAACAATACAGCGAGAGCCATATCCTTTTACTCCTTTGTTTTGAATGCATAGATACTATATGTTTGCAGAGCGATACGATATGGAATGGTATTTTTTTAGTGAATTCTGCAATAATCACCTCCTGTCATCATGAACAAAACACCACTGCAGCTTATATCAGCATAACAGTGGCGTAGTTAATAGTTCGCCCGAGCGTGGCTATTCATTCCTCCTGGCCAGCTAAAGGGAGAGACGAACTTATATCCAGTGAATACCTGTTGAGAAAACATATTGCCGGCGTCTCATTTGTCATAACACCGTGGAAACGAATTAGTTATTCTCAATTTAGATAAAAAATTCTGGAAATTCGGCTAATTTGTATAAAAAATTGATAAAAACCCCATTTTCTGGCTCTAAATGATTTCCAGCTGGTTGTCGTGAATGAGAACGTCTGGCCAGGAGCTCTCAACCCAGCGTTCAATACGCTGCAAGTATTGCATGGCATATTTAGATCGATTGCTGACCACCGCACAGGCGATGACAGCTTCTTTCCAGCGATCATTCTGGTCAACTTCTGCCACGGATACATTGAACTCCCGATGCAAGCGCGCTAAAAGTGGTTTTAGACGGCTGCGTTTTTCTTTTAGGGAGGTACAACCGGGCAGCTGGAGGTGCAGGGTAAGGACTCCAATGGGCATCTTGCCTTAGAGTATAATACCAACCATGAAGTCTAGCAACGAGCTGC
>CP070639.1:1961347-1965006 GCA_020354045.1 Anaerolineales bacterium
AGATGGGTGTAACCACGAGAACCCTGAGGGCAATTTGATCGCCCAGCTTGAAGCATTCACGGCGGAAAACACGATCTGCTCCAAACTGACTGCCCAAGGCCTGGATGGCTTCCTGGAGGCTGGTATCCTGGGCACGGAAGATGTGTAAGCCCCACTGCACATCTTCCTTTAATTCCTGTGGAGCGAAACCAATCCATCCCTCATATTTCACCACACGCCAACCGGGCGGGTAATGCAGTATGAATTCGTCACCGGTTTCTGTGTAAACCAGCCAATTGGGTATATCCTCTTGGTGTTCATGCAGATCTTCGTCAAAAGTATCACATAAACCAGTCAGTATCTGCGGCGGTTCAAACGGTGGCGCAGCAGGCACATCAAGAGGAGCCGGGGTAAGTGAAGGCGGGGAGAGGGGAGTTGTAGTAATTAGGGGAAGAGGCAGGACGCCAGGTTCAATAGATTGCCATGAGTTGTTGCCCCCATCAGATTCAGCACAGGCAGCAAGCAATAGTGTACAACATAGGATACAGGTTTGGGTTTTCATACCAACCATCCTCGGCAGGATGAATGGCCTGCCGGTGCGGTGTTAAATTAAGCCCTGCGCTGTTTCCTGCTATTTGTGAAATGTTTTGCTAATTGCAGTATATACAATTTATTTAATAAATGCAAGTAACCAAATCGTGAATTTTAGATTAGAAAGAGCCTGGCTTGGTTTAAGTCTATACCTACTTGCTCATTATAGATACCGTGCGAACCACTCCAGAGTGCGCTGCCAGGCATCTTGTGCTGCTTCTGGATTGTAACGGCTGCCAGTGTCATTGTGGAAGGCATGGTCGGCACCTGGATAAATTACCTTCTCATAAACTTTGCTATGTTCAGCCATGGCGGACTCGATAGCAGGAATGCCCTGGTTAATGCGCTGATCGTTGCCGGCATAAATCCCCAACACAGCGGCCTGGATGTTGGGTACGTCTCCAAGCGGCGGATGTGGTCCGTAAAATGGAACTGCGGCGCGCAGCTCTGGCATGCGCGTCGCCATTAACCAGGTTACGCCACCACCAAAGCAAAAACCTACCATGCCGAGACGCTCTGATTTTACAAAGGGTAGCGACTTGAGGAACTCCCAGCCGGCACTAAAATCGGAGACGAACTGGTCGGGAGGTGTGTTGCCCAAGATACCAGGAACTTCATCCGAGGCGAGTGAACTGGTGCCCCCCTGCCTAGAGAGCAAATCCACAGCCAGGGCAAGATAACCTGCCTGCGCCAGGCGGCGGGTGACATCCTTGATATGCTCTGTCAGACCGCGGTTTTCATGGCAAACAAGCACAATCGGAAGGGGCCCATCACCGGCTGGTCTAGCCAGGTAACCGCTCAGGGTAGCAGCCGTGCCGGGGAACTGGATATCCTGCGCCTCGAGCGCGCCAGTCGGTGTGGCTTCAGCTGGATTCAGCTCAGCCGGTGACTCGGTGCTGACGGAGGAAGTCGCCGCGGGAGAGGCGCCTGAAGATGACTCTTCTGTTTGCCCAGCCATGGGTGTAACCTGTGGAGGCGCACAGCCAGCCAGGATCGAATTTGCCAGCAACAGGCTGCCCGTCACGCTGGCAATGAGCTTCAGCGCTTGCCGCCGGGAAAGATGACCGTCTTGATAATCCTCAGCAAATTCATCCACCAGGTATTTTTGAAACAGATTCATACATCAACTCCTTTGAGAACGCGGAACAAGAGGCTAACCTGTTATCTCTCTAAGTCTTTCTGACCTGTGCCTTAAACCAAGCCAGTATTTCAAATGCTGCAGAAAATTTCCTCCAACTTCCACCAATCATATTCCTGGCAGCGCCGTTCGAAAAATTCGGCTGGTTCGAGCGGCTCAACCTGCTCACCGCGGATATCCAGGTACAAGATCGCAGCGTTATTTTGGTAGTTCGATTCCAGCAAGATAGCACCCGGATTGGCTGTCGACTTGAGCGCGTAGTAACCATCTTTTACTAAAGCTAAGCGTAAAGACTGACCATCAAAATAGGACTTATAAGTATCACCCCAGCCAACCGAGAGCCCCTGCAAAACTTGCCCACAGCTACGATAACGCTTAAGTGGAGAAAAACTTTCCTTCTCCGTATCGATGACATCCGTGTCAATGACACAATAAGACACCTTGTCACTGCTACTTACCACAGTATCCAACTTCCCCTCTGGCGTCAGGGTGTATAACTCGTAGAGAGAGAACTCCTCAAAGTGCCAATGGTCATGGGTGACATGCCAGACGAACTCCCCTACCAGGTTATCAAACGGGGCGCCAATGCGTGCCTGGATATGCTGCACAACCCTGGTCTTGCGTGTCTCTGGGTTGAATTGACCCTCCAGTTCCAGCGGACCAGCACCGGCGTTCCAAATCGTATTTGCCAGGCGGAGCTCACGTGAACCATCTGGAAGCCTTTCAATACCCAGGTCATAGGGCGGCAGCGTACGCAGATCGGGCAGCAGCAAATTACGAGAGTGTTTCACAGGCAGAAAATCTGATAACAAACCGCCATCAGGCTCAGGTAGTGGGTCAAAGTAAGTGGCAGGGGGATTCAAGTGAGGGTCGCTCAAGGAGTACGAAGAAGCTGCAACACCCGGAGAGAGCGGTCCATATCCAAACCACAGCAACATGATTACCAGCAGACACAACCAAATTTTGGGGATTAATCTCATGATAAAACTTGTGTTAAATTACAGACCAATTGGACAGTAGCTATCTGAATATCTTACTATGAAAGCTATACTCACAGATTAGCGCTGAATAAATATCAGCATGGACTCATCCAATGGGTTGTATAATTAGCCCCTGCCTGTACCTGTGCCATCCACGGATGGCTGGATACATTGGAAAAAGTAAATACAAACAATAGAATATACGCTGTCTGCACGATTTTAGATCACCCCATAAGAGAACAATCATATTTCACGTGAGGTTCATTCTATGCCAATACCAAGCCCATTCCACACCCGCACAGCCGCGCTAATGGAGAGCCACGAGTGGCGTGACTGGTCAGGTTATCTGGCGGCTGCGCTATACGAGCCGCTGCACGACCATGAGTATTACGCCATACGCTCCTCAGCTGCCTTGATTGATGTCTCACCTCTGTTCAAGTATGAAATACGCGGGCGTGATGCCGAAAGGCTGGTGGACCGCATCATCACGCGGGATGCCACAAAGTGCGCCATCGGGCAGGTGCTGTATACGCCCTGGTGTGATGACGACGGCAAAGTAATTGATGATGGCACCATAACGCGGCTGGCTACTAACCAATTCCGGATCACAGCAGCAGACCCAAACCTGGCCTGGTTCCAGGACTGCGCCTGGGGGATGGAGGTGGAAATCAAGGATGTATCGAGCGGGATGGCAGCGCTGGCGATTCAGGGTCCAAATTCACGGCACATCCTGAGTCAAGTTTTGCAGGACATTGACCTGCGGGGATTGAACTACTACCGAGCCGCGCCAGCCCGGCTGGGCGAGACACCTATTTACGTCAGCCGAACCGGCTACACCGGCGACCTGGGCTACGAGATCTGGGTGGTGGCCGAGAACGCGCTCAAGGTGTGGGACGCGCTGATGGAGGCGGGAAAGCCGTACCGGATCCTGCCGGCAGGGCTCGACGCGCTGGACATGACCCGGGTGGAGG
>CP070639.1:1965106-1968740 GCA_020354045.1 Anaerolineales bacterium
GGTGAAGACGTGGCTCGGGCGGCATTGATCGCCCCAATCAGGGCCACATACAGGTCTGAATCCCTGCTCACTTCCTGACCGTCCGTATCGGCAATGGTGATGTGCAGCAGGCGATTACGGCCATTCCACAGCAGCCTGGCTTGTGCACGGCCAATGCCGGCAAAAGCGCTGACAAAATCTTCGAAATCCCTCAGAGAGACGATGCGCTGCAGCATCCGGACCTGGGGAGGGGCCTTGCGGCGGGCCTGATTTGGTGTCTCTGGGGCGACCCCTCCGCTGGCTGCCATCGGATTGGTGACTTTTGTTATGCCAGCAGGGCGCTCCCGCATTTGACTCAAACTTCCGGCGGCAACATTGCCTGCCAGACCACTGCCAATCCGGTAGGTGGCTGACACGTGTTCGTTCCCGCGCGGCAATCGTGTGCCGTGCTGACCGTCGCCAAATATGACCTCGGTGCGACCCTGGTCATCCCGGCGAATGCTGAAGGCGCGTTCATTGCCGTCTGCGCCATACAGGGATGGCACTGCATGCCAGGGCAACCCATCAACGCTGACTGTCAGCGTGCTCTCGATACCCTGCGCGGTCGACTCGACCAGGTAAGTCAACGGTCCTTGCTTGAGCCTCAAGAGGCGGTGGACCTGCACCCCGTCGCTGCTGCCCAGCACTTCCTGACCGGTCGTCTGCCCGTGCGTGGCGTGGACTACATTGGCGTAAATGGTTGCCGTGGCCCGGTCGTAGATATTGCGCAACGATTCCTGCAAGATAATTTCGGTCCCGCCGCGGTTTTCCACTCCCAGGATGATAGCCAGCTCACTCACAGTTTGGTCTTCTGGCTCGGCAGGTTCCAGGATTATATCGTCGACAGCGGCCGTTAGATGGCCGTCAAATCCTTCTCTGGTTTGCAAGCGCCAGCGAACCTCGCCTGAGGCCTGGTAGTCGGGTGAGGCCAGCAGTTGAAGCAAATCACCCGGGCTTAATTTTGCCTGCTGCAGGCCATCCGCAGAGATCAAGACCAAATCATCAGTCGTTTTTGCGGCAACCCTGACCCGCGGCCGTTTGCCACTGACGATAATGCGCTGACCGGGGCTCAAATCGGGCTCCTGCTCGGCGAGCGTCAGGCGATTACCGGCGACAGGTTGGTCATCAAAAAAAGCGAGCTGCTCGCTCTGGGTCCAAGCAGTCGTTGTCAGCCGGTCAAATGAGGCCAGTTCTTGTGTTGTGTCTACTTCAAGGCGGGTAAATGGGCTCTTCTTTTTAAAATCCTGGCCGGTGACGGTGGACACGTCTCGAACCCGGTAAAGCGCGCTATCCGGCGCCTGTTTTTGGCGTAAGACAAGCCAACTTTCGGGCGATATCTTGGGGAACGCCTTCGTCAGATCGACCTGATGGTCCTGAACCTGGAAGGGCGACCATTGACGCTCAACCACTGCCTGCTGAGGGGTTCCGGCGGCGAAGGTTCCGTTCCGGGCGGCCAGCAGTGCCTGGGTGTCTTTAAGTGTCAGGTTGCCGGTCACGTCGACCCAATGATTGCCATTGTCCGTGGAGCGAAAGACTTCTCCCTGGTCTGTGCCAGCCAGCAGCTCGCCCCTGGGGCTAAAAGCCAGTGCCTGGATGTCTCTGGCCTGATAGACGGCTATGCCCTCAGCCTCTTTCCTAAGGAAGTACACGGGGGTTTCATCTTTATCGAGAATCAGCCAGCGGTTCCCGCTGCTTTCCACGACCACAAAGTTGTCCTGGGTCAACTTTATATTGTATTTGTCTAGTTCCTGGTGCAGCGCGGCTGAAATGGTCTGGTTTTCCAGTGTTGGTTGGAAGGTTTGTTCAAGCTCACAGATCTTGTTCAGCAGTCCATGGTTGACGGAGCGCCAGCGCTGCACCGGCCACCAGCGTTTGATCAACGACCAAAGCCGCCCCTGCGCCTCGGACCGAAATACGCCGTACTTTGTTCCGGCAAAAACTTGCCCGCTTTCACGCCCGATCAGGCTGCGGGTGGGCAGGTCCAAACGAGTCAGGATATCGAGATATCGTATGATCAGCCGCCGCAGAAGAATCAAACTTATACCCGCCGCTGCGGCGAACATGGGTTTGAAGCTCATAACGGCCGTGATGGCACGAAAAGCCTGTGTATAGCGAGCCACCAGGCCGATCACGAGGCTATTTTTGAGCGAGCCAGTCAAGACCGGTAAGTAGAACAACAGCGCCCCCAGGATAATACCACTGACGATCCCATACAATAATTTGAAAACAGGACCTTGCTTAAGACGGAAGACACCCTGCTCAGTACCCGCAAACAGGTGCCGCCCATTTTGCAATGTAGCTAACGCCGGGACGCTAAGCTTGGCCAAGCCGGTTTTAGCATCCCTCTCCGGCAGGCCAAGATTGTGCGGCTGCCAGCCTTCGCCTCGATCATGGGAGCGAAACACCCCGTCGTCGGTGCCAGCTACAAGATAGTGCTTTTTCTTGTGAGTGTAGGCCAGCAGCTTGCGGATAACGGTCTTGGGCAGCGCGGGACTGGTTCGCCGCCACAGCCGGCTTAGCCCTTTTGGTTTCGGTGTCGATCGCCCGCTGCTGACGGGGGTCCAAGTCTGACCATGGTCGCTGGAACGATAGATGCTGCCCCCATCGCTGCCGGCGTAAAGAGAGCCTGTTTCCGTAACGGTGAGGGCATGGACGTGCTTCCTGGTTAAACCAGTGTTGACAGGCTCCCAGCTCTGAGCGTGATTTTCCGAGCGAAAGATCCCCTCCTCGGTTCCGGCGAAGAGGGCTTCCTCGGGGGTCATCACCAGGCAGAGAACTGCTTTATCCGGTAAGCCGATGTGGGTCGGTGCCCAACGCGAGTGTTGATCAACGATCTGGTACAGCCCGGCTTGCGTATAGCCCAGAAGCGTTGTCTGCTGCCGCAGGGCAAACAGCTTGGGATTACCAAATGGCTTCTGGTCCTGGTGGCTGGCTTGCCCGTTTTCCCACAGTAGCCTGGTGAACCCTGCCTGAGGTTTCGCTTCGACAGTCTTCACCAGTGCAAACAGCCAGGGCTGTGATTTATCTTGGCCGTCGTCACGCCGCTCGCCAACGATCAGAAGCGCGTCGCCGGGTCGCAAACCGGTCTTGATCCCGGCCAAACGCACGGAGGTGGTCCCTGGCCTGATATCCTGCCAACCCATTGGAAAGAACCGGGCTGGCTGCAAGGCATTCCACTGCGGGCGCGCTTCAAAGGATTGGCTGGTCTCAAAGGTCTGCGGCAGCTGGGCGTCGGCGGGCGACCGGTGGGCCAGCAGGTCCTGGGGAATCTGCGGGCGATGGGCCTGAGCAGGGACGCTCTGAACCGCCAACCCTTTCGGCACCAGCACCCGCCGGGGCGGCATGTTGGCTTCGCTCCGGACAGTAAAGGCCAGGTAAGTGCTGGCAGCCAGGGCGGGCCGCGGCTCATAGCCCACCGTCCGGACCAGCTCCAATACGGAGCGAGACTCGCTAGCCGTACGCAGGTAGCCTTCGTTGGCGATCCGTTCCTGGTAAAAGGCCAGCACATCGGCTGCCATCCCCCAGGCGTGAAGCAGGGCCACAGCCCAGTCCTGGATAACATCTCGGTTCAGCCCAGCCAGGGGCAACGTGCCCTCGGGCTGCCCACCACCCGGGA
>CP070639.1:1968840-1972445 GCA_020354045.1 Anaerolineales bacterium
TATCGATGCGCGGGACCATGATCTCACGCGCCAGCGTTTCCCCCAGGTCAAATATAGAATGAATCATCTTGCGCTCTTCTTGCTCTAAGAGCCCCTCCTGCTGTCCGGCATCTACCAGGTTGATCAATTCATCCATCATGAGGTTGTTGGAGCTTTCAGTCGCTAACTCATCCTGCCTGTGCAGCGCCAATGGCACAGATACAAGCGGCTTGAAGATGAACAGGAGCAGCCTGGCGTAGGCTGCCAGACGCACAGCCCAGGCTTCTGGCTGGCGGACAACGCGTGTGCGCACCAGCCATTCGGTCCAGAAAACCAGCACAGCCAGGGCGAGCAAAATCCCGAGGACAGCCAGGTCGGCGAGAGAGGCGTTCAGATGCAGCACAAGGATCACCACCAACCCGACCAGGATGAAGCGCAGCAAAGTCTGCATAAAATTCAAGCTGGCCTGCAAGCGCGGCTGCAAGCGCACTAAATGCATGATTTCTTTGGCCTGCGTTTCTGAGCCACCTGCCTGGGAGAGCAAACGACCAGGCTGGGCATGCAGCATACCCACGCGAGTAACGAGGGTCAGAAAGTCAAGGGGCAAAAGCAACAGTATGCCGATTAAATAAAAGATTGTATCAGTCACGTTTCTCCATTTTACGGATTACCCGAGCCGGGATGCCAACCGCCAGGGAATTCTCAGGCACATCTTTGGTGACTACAGACCCGGCACCCGTGCGGGCACCGTCCCCAATTTTCAGCGGGGCGACCAGCATGGTATCACTGCCGATAAACACACCGGCACCAATCTCGGTGTGGTGCTTATGCTCGCCATCATAATTGCAGAAGACCGTACCGGCGCCAATGTTCACCTGTGGGCCAATGGTGGCATCTCCCACATAGGAAAAATGGCCCATCTTGGTCCCAGGGCCCAGATAGGCGTTCTTGATCTCGCCGAAATTACCCATATGGACGCCCTGCGCCAGGTGGGCACCTGTGCGCAGACGAGCAAAAGGCCCGATATCCACATCGTCCTCAAGGACAGCTTTTTCCAGGACCGAGGCGAGCACTTCACATCGGTCTCCCAGCTGGCTATCCCGAATGATGGTATTGGGACCCAGCGTGCAGGCAGCGCCAACGACGGTGTGCCCCTGCAAATAGGTGTTGGGCCAAATGACGGTATCCTGACCTATCTGCACACCAGGCTCGATGTAGGTTGAGGCTGGATCAATCAGGGTGACGCCCGCCAGCATCCAAGCCTGGTTGATGCGCTGGCGCAAAATGGCCTCGGCTTCAGCCAGGTGCAAGCGATTATTAACCCCGATGGCTTCAGCGGACTCTTCTACTACCAAAGCCTGGACAGGCAAACCATCCTGCACTGCAATCCCAAGCAGGTCGGTCAGGTAGTATTCCCCTTTGGGAGAGAGAGGAACACGTTCGAGCGCCTCCCACAACCAAGCGGCGGCAAAGCAATATACACCCACATTCAGCTCCCGGATGGCAAGCTGCTCCGGGGTCGCCTGTGCCTGCTCCACGATGGCTAGCAAGCGCCCGTGTGGATCGCGCAGCACGCGCCCAAAGCCGCGCGACTGGTCTGAGAGCACTGTGAGCATGGTCAGCGGCCCGTGATGGGATTGCTGAGCCTGGACCAGGCGGGTGAGGGTGTGCGTGGTGAGCAAGGGCATATCGGCTGCCAGGACAAGGACGGTATCCGCCTGGCCGCGCAACAGGTCAGCGGCCTGCTGGACAGCGTGCCCGGTACCGAGCTGAGGTTCTTGAATGACATAATCAGCAAGATCCCCGAGCGCGGCACGGACCTGATCAGCGCCATGCCCCACGACCATGACCGGCCGGGCAGCGGTGACCTGCAGGGCAGCTTCAAGCGTGTAAAGCGCCATCGGGCGACCGAGGAGAGGGTGCAATACCTTGGGTAATGACGAGCGCATGCGGGTACCCTGTCCTGCCGCCAGGATGATTGCGATTGTTTTCATAGAAACTCCATTGCCAAAGGCTGGACAATTTGAAAACCTGTCTTGCCTGTTAATAAACTAACGAGCGCCTGCACTAAGCAGTTGTTAGCGCAGGGCTCGTTGAAGGGCCGGATCACTGTTGGTACAAAGCTCTGGATTGTCGTCAAGCACAAACAAAAACCTAGGTAGTACGTAACCGCTCAAAGCTACCCTAGGGAAATATACGGACTGAGCGGTCACAAATTGCAATCAGACTGGGGCGCCCGGATTCGAACCAGGATAAACGGATCCAAAGTCCGCTGTGCTACCATTGCACCACGCCCCAAAGATCACGCCCCCAACAGGGCGAACCGTATTGTAACATAAGGCCTGTGCGGCTGGCAATACTCAATCAAACCCGGGGGTGTGGCTTTGCCAAGGAGGCGGTATGACAAGGAAAAAATTTCGACCAAGCGCAGTTCTTGGGAAGTGTGGTGATTGCACCCCACTGCGCCACGTTCGCAATGACAGTTGCCTTGGGATGGATGAGGGTAGAGCGCTGTGGAGCTACACAAAATATTGGGGTTATTCTTCTGGGGTCAGGCCAATCTGGTGCGCCTGCTCATAGGATAGCTCACCCGTCCCGGGCGGTTTCTTTCCCGAATGCTCCTGGGCCAGGTCATCCCAGAACCGGTCAAGATCGACGGCTTCGAATCGTCCCTCTTCTGCACCCTGTAAAATTTCTTCCAGGTCGCCGAGGTCTGCATCAGCCTGATCTTCAACCTGCGAAACTGGCTGCTCCACGAGGGGAGCAGGCATTGGGGCAACGAGCAAGCCCATCTCAGAAAGGATTTGAAGCATATCGGTGACAGCCGGGCGGAGCAGGCGGATAAGATTCGTCTCCATTTCACCCCTGAGGTTGGAGGAACTGATGACCAGCAGAACAACCAGCTGCCCAACATGGGCCAGGGCAAGATCATACTCTGTGCCAATGAAAAAGAGCACGCTTTCCGGGATGCCGGTCTTCAAAGCCAGCGAAACCCGACCTGCAGCGCTATAAGTCGCCATCAGGTCCGGGATCAAGGCTGCCAATTTGTCGGCGTGGACCCCATCCCCTGCCTGGGCAATGAGCCGACCGTTATCATCCAACAAGCTCACCGAGAGGGCATTCAGGGCGCGGCGCAAGTCACCCAGGCGCTCTGCCAGGTTGGCTTGTGGTTGCTCGTCGACTTGCCCCAACTCAACCGGGTGAGCAGCGCGTGGGTCCAGGTCCAGGCTGTGCATAACAACCTGCTTCAACTGGTCGGCGTGTAAAGGCTTGTACAGCCAACTCACCCAGTCACCCGCAGGGATCTTGTCTTCCAGCTTTTTATCAGCAGCAGATAATACCAGGATCGCCTTTAACTCCGGCTGGCAACGCCTGGCTTTTGGCAACAGCTCCAAACCCGAAATACCGGCCAGGCGCAAGTTGGTAACCAATAAATGGAAAGCCTGGCGAGACAGGACCAACAAGGCTTCCTCACCGGAGGAGACCTCACTGACATTCAGACCCAGTCCCAAGGATTCGAGCTGAGCGCGCAGCCTGCGGCGGGCATCACGCTGGTCATCGACGATGAGCACACGATATTCTGCCATTAGCAGGATTCTAACATACAGGCTTGCATACCTGCATAT
>CP070639.1:1972545-1976147 GCA_020354045.1 Anaerolineales bacterium
TTCCCTGAAAGTAAAAAGGCAGGAATTGGATATAAGATCCGCTGAATTGCCCGTGGGTCAGGCGCTCTAGGTAGACCTGCAGCGAAGCGTGGGTCAGATCAACTACCACTAGCGGGACCAGTAAGCGCAGGACTTTGTCCTTGAAGAATTTGCCGGTTCCACCCTTTTCTAGCGCATAAAATAAGCTGGCGCCGGAGATAACGAACATGAGCGGCATCATCCATGCCACTGCAAAAATGTTCCACACCTCCAGCCCTGGATACCAGGTGCTGTTTTTCACATGCCAGTCCTCGTTATTAAAAAAGCGGGTAGAGTGGTACACAAACACTGCCAGAATACCCAGGACGCGCAGCCAGTCCAGATAATATTTACGCGTAGGCACTTTCGTTTCCATTTTACTGACTCCTTACGATGGTTGCCTTCATTCCAAATAAGCCTCGTAACGGTTTTGCGCGACGTATGAGGTATTCGTATATGGACAGGGTAAGGATAAATGAGCTGAGAACGACGGTTAGCATCTTTACAGCTACACTTGCCTGCCACTGCACCACGTAGAAAGCGATGGCGACGATTAATGGCTGGTGCAACAGATAGAACGGGACGATGGCTTCTTGTCCGTAGCGTATCCTGCGATTGCTGAAATCCAGGAAGCGCATTCCGATGTAAAGCATGAAGATAGAAAAGCACCAGGCATCCACCGCGGCGATCCCCCAGAAGAGACGGTAGCCTGGCGTTTCCGGATTGGAAAATAGTTCTTCGGCATTGCCTATCACCAGAGTGACCACGATGCCTATGAAAGCCAGAATGCCCACTCCCAGCTCCAGCCAGCGATCGCGCCGCAAGGCTTGTGCGAACCGCTTATCCGAGAAAATTACGTAGCCTGAAAGGAAAAAGTACAGCTCAAAAAAGAAATCGGGCCAGTTCTGAGGATCCGGAAAAAATGGCCTGAAAACAACCTGAATGATCAGAGCTGGGATGGTAAACAATAAAATGCCACCTCGACGTTCGCATAACCCCGCCAATTTTGAGGTAAAACCCTGGCCTTTGTCTCGTAACCAGATCAGCAAAGGCAATGCAAGCAAAGAAAAGACGAACAGAAAAATCAGGAACCACAGGTGATAACCGAGCCGGTCCGAAATGGTAGGATTCCAGCCGTTCCAACGCTCAAAGATAGATTGAAGGTAAGAGCCTTGATATCCCTCTGATTGTTTGGTGAACCTCCAATCAAAATAAGCCTGGAGGGGTGTCAACAAGACAGAACCGATCAGATAGGGGATAAACAAGCGGCGAAAGCGCTCACTGGCAAACTGGGACGCGCTACGTCTCTGCAGGGCGAACCAGGTGCCTGCCCCTGCCAGCAAGAAGAAGAATGGCATCCCCCAGGGTGCCAGGAAGGCCCCAAAGAGTATCGAGGCGACCAAACTGGTCAGTTCGTTCTTGATCAGGAAGTCGCCAGCTGTGAAGGCTTTTGTGGCGTGAAAGAAAAAGACCATTAGCACGGCCAGCACGCGCAGCGCATCGAGGTAATGCACCCGCTTTACCTCCCGTGGGAGAGCATGGACCTGGCTCGCGTTGATCTGGCTTTGCATGATCCTTCTCCTTCCTGAAGGATCTGACGACCTTATGCGTTTAGTCTGATACGATTGCTGGCTCGAATAACCCTCTACTAAATATTATTGAAGATTGTGAGGCAGCAAAGATTCTCAGGATGGTGGATAAGTGTCGTGTTAGCAAAAGGTCAACTTGAATATTAATATTATTTTAATCCGAATAGTTTTTTTTGCAACTGACATTTTAGCATCTGATCTTGCAATTGCCTCCCTGTACTTTTGAGTATCCTCACCCCTGACTAGTAGTTGAAAAGACTGGCAACAATATGATCATCTACATAGAAACCGAATTCAAATGACAGGATAACTAACCCAATATTAAGGCAAAGATGGCATATATCTGGCAGTATCTCTAGGTCGATATAGTTGTCCAGCCAGCGAAACCCTACTGTAAACAGAGCAAAACAAAGGAAAGTAAAAGGCAATGGAAAGTCACAACGTTTTACAAATGGAATGACAACCAGATTGTGTAGCAAACCATTTGCCAAAAAGGTAACAATGGTAGCGAGATTTTGATGCCTCTTGCCACCCAACAACAGGTAGAACTTGTATGTAAAGTAACCAATTCCGGGATTCCAACTTTGCCAAAAACGGTGAAAACCCGGCTCCCACCAACAGGTGATAAACCCGCGCATGGCGAAGGACCGATCATTAATATGTGTGCCAAAACCACGCATTCCCAGGTACGCTTTATAGTCATCAACATATCTTTTGTGGAATTCCTGCAAGTCCAAAATCCGCTGGTTGAGCATAGCAAGCTACTTTGTTTTTAATCTCTGGTATCGATGACCAGTTCTAATCCCAGGGCGCGAGCTGCTGCTCCAAGTGCGCACCAAGTTGCCTTGGCGGGGATGCGTACAACTGCTGGTGGTTCCCTGGAAATTTCTACACCTATATCGATTCCTACCAGTTTGTCTCCCCTCTTTTTCTTTAGCTCTAATCTGTGAATTTGCAGAAATGTCTCTTCTTTGTTTGCCCGGTCAGTAGATTCAGATAATCTTTGATCCCCTTGGTCGTTGTTTGAATCATGTTCTAACATTACTTACTCCTCTGTACTTTACCAAGCGAACTGGTCAAGATGGAATATCTCAGACCAGTCTGTACCACTATCAATTAAATCCAGTATTGCTTCAACGATGCTGTTCTCCAGCTCGGTACCATTCCTGGGATCCGAGTTGAAAAGAACGGCTGCAGAGTAACCATCTGAAGTGCTCCCGATCAGGCTGCGCGTCCCGGCCATTGCCCCATTATGATGCCAGGCTGTTCGAGATCCAATTCGGCTGACCTCCCAACCGAGAGCGTAGTAATCCGATTCATTTGTCTCCCATTCGTCTAGGCCTGGGCGATCTCGCATCACTCTAATCGTTTCTGTTGCCAGAAGGTCCGCTGGTATAGGCTCACCATCCACCGCCAGCATAAATCGAATTAAATCTATTGAGGAAGCAATCCATCCGCCATTCGCGGCATTAGCTGGCAAGTAAAAACTCCCATAAGGTTGTGGAACAGCTTGGAAGCCATCAGGATAGACTGAGGGTCTCTGATAAGCGCCTTCATAGTCATAGTAACAGACTTCCCCCTCGACTTGTTCTTCTGCCAGGGTACCTCCAATTCTCATAGAAGTGATCCCCAGCGGTTGCAACAACTGGCGTTGTACGTACTGCTCATAAGGCATGCCAGATACTTCTTCGATGATCTTACCCAGAATGCAGTAACCCAGGTTGGAATAAGCATATTGTGTTCCAGGGTCAAAATTTAAACGCATACCCAGCATGAATCGAATCAGTGTCTCGCAACTCGGTGGAAGCAGTTCATCAGGGAGACTTGTGCGCGGGATAACACTAAAAAGTGGATCAAAGGTTGCTCTTCGATCCCACCCGGCTGAGTGCTCTAGCAGATGGCGGATTGTGATGTTGTATATTCTTTCATCTGCTATTTCATCGCCTATAGGGTCGACCTCCAGGATTTCAAAGGCGCGATCATCCAGACAGAGCT
>CP070639.1:1976247-1979838 GCA_020354045.1 Anaerolineales bacterium
GCATCTGGGTCCCGCACTGCTCGGTAGCGTATAATTTAGATCTGGAACAAGCCTGCCAGGCTATCCACGTTTGTCTGAGCGCACCGGTGTTCAATGCCGGCAAACTGGTAAGCATCGGGATCACAGAATTCGTACCAATCAAGGAATTATGCATTTACCCTTTTGTGCAAAAAGATCGCTTTTCATGACCAGGATAGGGTGATCTGGGAGATTGAAATGGAGGTTATCAAGTGATGAAGGACAAGATTGAGCAAGCCTTAAAACACAGTAAAGCAGACTACACCGAGATACGCCTTGAGGAGCGCGAGGCGACACAGGTGGCCTTCCGCGGCAAAGACCTGGAAACCACCAGCGCCAGCATTGACCAGGGGGGCATCGTGCGCTGTTTGAGCAGGAAGCACGGCTGGGGCGTGACAACCTTCAACAACCTGGACGACCTACTCAGCAAGGTCGACCAGGCCTACCAGTGCGCACTGGTTGCCCAGAGCGAGGAACCAATCGAACTGGCCGAGGCAAACCCCGTTCAGGATCATGTCACAGTCAAGCTGGAGCGAGATTTTCGCGACATCTCCATGGCAGAGAAAAAAGCGCTGGCAGAAAAACACAACCAGATCATGCGCGGATACAGTGAAAAGATCATCGACACGCGCTCAATGTATGCTGACAGCTTCAGCCGGATCATCTTGGCGACATCAGAGGGCAGCTACCTGGAGGTCGAGCGACCTAGTGTGGCTGTGGTGAATATAGCCATCGCGCGCGAGGGGGATAATGTACAAACCGCCTACAAAACAAAAGCGGGACCCTTTGGGTTTGAATTTGTCCAGGATGAGGAGAAGATAGCAAAGGAGGCAGCGCGCAGAGCGGTGGAACTGCTCTCAGCGCAAAGCGTTAAAGGCGGGCAGTATACGGTAGTGGCTAATCCCGAGCTGGCTGGTGTGTTTATCCACGAAGCATTCGGTCACATGTCCGAATCCGATTTTATCTATGAAAACCCAAAAGCGAGGGAAATGATGGTCCCAGGTCGCCGTTTTGGCTCAGAGATCCTGAATGTGTATGATGATGGGACGATACCTGGTTTGCGGGGATCTCAGCGCTATGATGATGAGGGCACACCTGCACAACGAGTTGAGCTGATTAAGGATGGCATCCTGGTCGGACGAATGCACTCGCGCGAGACGGCAGCCAAGATGGGCGAGAAGGCGACGGGAAACGCCAGGGCGATCAACTACCGCCACCCGCCGATTGTACGCATGACCAACACCGCCATCGCAGCAGGGAGCACCTCATTTGAAGATATGATCAAGGATATTAAGCTGGGTATCTATGCCTGCGATGCCTACGGCGGCAATACCGCCCTGGAGAATTTCTCCTTCAGCTCTGGCTACGCCTATATGATCCGCGACGGAAAGATCGCCGAGATGGTTAAAGACGTGATCCTGGCGGGCAACCTTTTCTCCACGATGATGAACATTGATGCCATTGGAGATGATTTCGAATGGATCTATTCAGCTGGCGGGTGCGGCAAAGGAAATCAATCCCCGTTGCCAGTTGCATTCGGATCACCACACATCCGCATCCAAAAGGTGGTCATCGGCGGAGAGTAAGAGGCTGACATACAAACATGAACATTATGGGATGTAAAAACGAGCAGATTGCTCCAGCGGCTACAAACGCCGCTTCACAATGAAAAGCTAGGCGAAGGAAATTGAAATGGATATCCTGAAACAACTTAAAACCCTCGCAGAGCAAGTTGAGGTTGCCAGCCTGCGCACCGAGTCAACCACGGTCGAATTTGAAGCTAACAAACTGAAAACCAGCAAGGTGGAGGCGACAAGCGGCCTGGCAGTGCGAGTGATCAGAGAAGGGAAGCTTGGTTTTGCAGCCTCGAGTGACGAGCGGGCATTAGATAAACTCTCAGCTAACGTGCTCGAATCAGCGGCGTATGGCGACCCGGTACCGCTCGACTTCCCTGCGCCACAGCCGCCACCACAGGTGATCACTTACGATGACAAGATCACAGACCTGTCAATTCCCAAGCTGGTGGAGATGGGGCAGGCAATTTTGAGCCACATCCTGGAAGTTGAACCAGAGGTACGGGTGAATATCTCGCTGGAGCGTGGCATAAGCGAAATCACTGTGCGCAATCATACCGGCGCAGAGGCTTTCGTTAAGCGCTCGCCACTTTCCATCAGCATGCAAGTTGACCGCATTGAAGGGGATGACATTGTGATCCTGTTCGAAATGACCGGCACGACGGTGTGGGAAGCAGATTTTATGGCCCTGGCACGACAGATCGGAGAAAAACTCAGACTGGCGCGGCGACTCACGAACATAAAATCCGGTAAAATGCCAGTCCTGTTCTCCCCCTCAGGAGCGCTGGTGCTGGGGTTGCCACTTATGCTCGGGATCAACGGGAAAAACGTGTACACCGGTATTTCACCGTTGAGGGACAAGATGAGCCAACAGCTTTTCGATAAGAAAATCAGCCTGGTGGATGACGCCACACTGGACGGCCGTTATGGCAGTGCTCCCTATGACGATGAGGGTATGCCTCACCAACGCAACGTGGTTATCGATAAAGGCCAGCTCAATTTGTTTCTCTACGATTTGAAGACGGCAGCTCTGGGGGGAGCCAAATCGACTGGAAATGGCGGGCGCAGCCTGTTCAGCCCTCCCGAGCCTGCGCCCAGCAACCTGATCCTTGAGGCAGGCGATACTCCCTTGAAAGATATGCTGGCGGGCATCGAACATGGCTTGCTGGTAGAAGATGTGCTGGGGCTGGGACAGGGGAACATCATCTCGGGAGCCTTTTCAAACCCGCTCAGCCTGGCTTACAAGATCGAGAAGGGCGAGATCGTGGGCCGGGTGAAGAATGCCTCCATCGCTGGCAATGTGTACGAGCTGCTTAAAGAAGTGTCGGCGGTAAGCCAGGAGCAGCAGTGGGTGTATAACAATTTCAACCTGCCATACATACTGCTGCCAGCGATGAACGTGGTAGCACAAGAGGTGGGCTGAAAATTCAGGGTTTCAATGCAACCGGAAAGCGGGCGGCCAGAAATAACAGGCCCAATCCCAAAGCAGTGAACCCGGCGGCCACGGGGAAAACCGCCATGGAGGTATTCTGGGTGATCACCGCCCCCAGTGCCGGGCCAAGTATGCCACCGATATTAACCGGCAAGTAGGCGAGCGACATCACGCGACCACGCACCTGGGAATCAGCCGAATCCGCCAGCACATTGAAGGAGATCGAGAATACCCCGGAAGCGAGACCATTGATCAACGCCCAGGCGATCCCCAGACCGAGCAGGGTTGAAGAGAGCAACGGCAGAGGCCAGAACAGGACCAGGACGAAAGCGCCTAAGAACAGCACTCGCCAATGCCCGTAACGATCTGCCAGCGCTCCCAGTGCTGGACCTAGAAGCAGGGCTAAAAAGCCTCCTGCTCCCATGACCAAACCGACCAGCGAGCCGAGATTGGCACCGGTATACAGCTCACCCACAACCACGGGCACGTAGGTCATGGCCATCACCCAACCAGCAAATAACAGAAACAAGGCTGGGAGCAGCGTACGCAGGCGACGGCTATCCCACA
>CP070639.1:1979938-1983526 GCA_020354045.1 Anaerolineales bacterium
TATACTGTATACAGTATACAGTATAAGGTATATACCACCTTCTAAATCTGGAGTTGTCGGTATGGCACCTTTTGATTTACAGTGCAACCAGTTTTTTAATTCCCGATGAAAGAATTGAGACGGTATTGGAAAAGATTGAAAAACCTATCTCGCTGGACGAAAAGGCTTATCGAAACATCAAAGATGCCATTTTAAAATGCCGTTTAGCTCCGGGCGAGTTCCTAGCAGAAGTTCGGCTGGCAGAAGAGCTGGGGGTTAGTAAAACGCCGATTCGTACGGCACTGGCGCGCCTCACACAGGAAGGATTCCTTGAAGATATCCTCTACAAGGGTCACTATGTGGCGCGTATTACGGCAGAAGATATCATCGATATCTATGGATTACGTAAAATCCTTGAATGCCACCTGGTTCGGGAAACTACCTTGCGATTTAACCAATCGGAATTGGCGGCGATTGAATCGATCATCGATTTGGCCACTGAGGCGATAGAAAAAAACGATATCGAGCGCTACATTCTACTCAATAGAGAATTTCACCATACATTTGATCGCAAATACGGCAACAGTCGAATTTCGGACGTGCTCTCCAATCTTGATGAACATGTGCAGCGCATAATTTTTTATGCGCTCGAGAGTGAATATCATGACCTGCTCACCAGGCAACGATATGATCATCGCATGATATTAAGCGCAATCATCGAGAAAGATGTCGAAACAGCGGTTATGCGTATGGATAGACATATCTCTGAATTCTGTGATGACCTTGCGGCACGATTGAGTCACTCCGATATGGCAACCTGATTTGATGCATTGGACAAATCAGAAGCTAGGTTCTCCCTATAGGAATCGACTTTTGGTACCTCTGTGCCAAAGTTGAATTAGGATCTATCCAAAAAACCGTTCTTGTCGTAATCTGGTCGAACATCGCCCGATCCGATCATCGCCCAACAATTCTTTGGGTAGATCCAAGCCCATAGTGGCAAAACAAATCTTATCCGTTAAAGGAGGTAGAAATGCAAAAGAGAGGTTTTACCTGGAAATTGGTCACGATCTTGGTTTTTATGCTGTTCCTGGTGGCAGCCTGTTCATCCGGTTCAACTCCGGCACCCAACGAAGGAGCAGCTGAACCTCCCGCGGCTGCAACAGAACCGGCTGCAGCTGAGCCCGATGAAATGGAACCCTTTGAAGTTGTGATGGGCATTGCGGCTAATGTCGGAGAGCTTCATCCAAATCTGACTTCGCTCACCACTGATTGGATTGTGCTGGAGCAGGTTATGGATCCCTTGATTGTGTTGGGACCAGATGGTACCTTCCAGCCCTGGCTGGCGACGGGATGGGATGTATCTGAAGATGGATTAGTGTGGACGTTCAAACTGCGCGAGGGCGTGAAATTTCACAATGGTGAGGACTTTAACGCCGAAGCTGTCAAATTTACCTTTGAGGATGCCCTGAGTGTGGAAGGATCCAGCCAGACGACGGTTATCAATGAACTCAGTTCTATCAATGTGATTGATGAGTACACTGTTGAGACCGTGACAGCGCGCCCCAACCCAATCTGGTTGTCACAGATCGCGCACATTTTCATCATGCCGCCCGAGTATTCCAAAGAAGTCGGGACTGCAGGCTTTAACGAAGCGCCTGTTGGCACAGGTGCATTTGTTTTTGTGGAGTGGGTGAAAGATGATCATGTCACAGTTGATAAGAATCCCGACTGGTGGAATGGCGAGCCTAAAGTTGATCGCGTCACATTCCGCACCATCCCGGAGGCCTCTGCCCGCGTGGCCTCAATTCAAGCTGGTGAAACTGACATCATCGAAGTGGTGCCGTTTGACTCCATCCCTCAGATCGAGTCACAAGAAGGCCTGAGTGTGCTGGATCGAGGCGTAGCGATAACATACATCGGGTTGGATACTCTGCGCGGACTACCTACTGCTGACAAACGTGTACGCCAGGCGATGAATTACGCAGTGGATGCAGAGGCGATTGCTAATTTCGTCTTGAGCGGGAAGGCTCAGGCTGTTCCAGGTGGCCTTTGGCCTGTATCCCCGGGTTGGGATGCGAGTCTACCCTTCTACAATGACAAGGACAAGGCTCGTGAATTACTCGCTGATGCTGGCTACGCCGATGGCTTTGAGATCGAGTTCAGTATCGCCCAGGTACAGGGCATGCTGCAGTACAAAGAAGTAGCCCAGGCTGTTCAAGCCCAGCTGGCTGAAGTCGGCATCACAGCCAATATCGTGGAGCTCGAAACCGCTGCTATGTTCGATGCTTATGCGGCCAAGGAGTTCGAGATGTACTTCTTCCCCTGGCGGTCCAATCCGGAGGCTGCCCGCCACTTCAATACCCTGCTGCACTCCACAACCCGTGGTTATTACTACGCCAATCCTGAAGGCATGGACCCACTCATCGATGCATTTATGACCGAAATGGACCCCGAGAAGCGTTATGAAGCTGGACGAGTGTTGAATGAATACGTCCATGAAGAGGCTCCCTGGATATTTATGTATGTTGAGCAGGAAAGCTTTGGAGTCAATACCAGCCGGATAAGTTGGGACATCAACCCTGCGGCAGTGGATATGTTCTTCGGTGTAGAACTCTCACCGGCCAACTAATCGATAGTATCTTCGTGGGACTTAGAAGATAGCTTCCTTGTGCAACGCACTCTGTAGGCGATTGTGAGCCCCTACAGGGTTCATCACAGAGTGCGTTGCCAATATCGCCAGAATTTATGACAATCGAGAACTCGACAGGATTGGTTTGTTTTCTACTACCTGCCATAAAAGCTATGGTAGTTTCGCTTGGCTGACTGTATCTGTACTTCGTATGTGATGAGGCTTTAATAAGGAGCAGTTGTTATGAATATCCGCTTAGCCCTTATTCGAGTGATGCAAGGTATTATCACCGCTTTTCTGGTATTTACTGCTGTGTTCTTCATCATGCGGTTAAGTGGTGATCCCACCATGCTCTTTCTGCCTCCGGATGCTACCCAGGAGGACATTGACCGCTTCCGGCGGGATATGGGTTGGGATCGACCTGTAATTGTGCAATATTTTGATTACCTGGGGGATGTGCTCAAGGGAGATTTTGGTCAATCATTGACGTACGGTGGCTCAGCCTTAGATACCGTACTGGAACGTCTGCCAGCTACCCTGGAGTTGACGTTGGTTGCCTTCATCATTACTGTGGTGATTGCGATACCAGCTGGCTTGATCGCCGCTGTTAGACCAGATACCCTTATCTCCCAGATCGTCATGACTATCGCATTGGTTGGTCAAGCCATGCCTGGTTTCTGGCTCGGAGTCATGATGATTTTACTTTTTTCTGTTAGTCTGGGTTGGTTACCTACGGGAGGGCGGGGCGGCGTCCTGAATCTTATCATGCCAGCTGTCGTCCTGGGTTCCTGGGGGGCGGCTAAGATAACCAGGTTGACCCGGGCCGGGATGCAAGAAGTGCTGGGAAATGATTATATCCGCACCGCTCGGAGCAAAGGTCTCCCGGAGCAACTTGTACTCATCCGACATGCCTTACGAAATGCCCTCTTACCGGTAATATCTGCACTGGGTCTGACCGTCGGTGCCATGTTGGGAGG
>CP070639.1:1983626-1987208 GCA_020354045.1 Anaerolineales bacterium
ACAGTGACACCCGGATCGATCTGGATGGTTAACTCCTGGCTTGCGCCTGCAGCCAGATGTCCGGTGAATACACGGGTGAACTGCAAAGAAGGTATGCTCCCATCCGTCGAAGGTGAATCAATCGTATCCGTGTATCCCCCAGGAGGGGTTTGCAAGCGTGGTTTCAGGTAAGTATTAAACACCTGTGCGGAGGTGTTTAAATCGGTGTGCAAGACAGAAATTTCTTCAAGATCCAAGGGAATCGCCGCGACACTGTGCTTCGAAACCACCAGGTCACTGGGCACAGCAGTACATGGGGATTGAATGGGCTCCAGCAAGGGTATGCCAGCCAGGGCATGGAATGGGATACCGTGCCGTTCGGTAATTTGCTGGTTAAAGACACCTTCAATATATGCCGGGCGTATTTCCAGCATAGCAGGTAAATAGAGTCCCAACGATGCAGGCAGGTTAGCGCAATCGGAACCAGCCATAGGGGAGCCAAGCATGATTAATTGGGCGACATCGAGCTCCTCCATGAGGCGGTCAATATAATAGCGCGAAATCAAACCGCCCATACTGTGCCCAATCAGATCCACCTTTTGAGCGCCAGTGAGAGCTTTGACATTTTCTATGTACTCCGCCAGGAGGGCGGCATTCTCGGCAATGGTGTTGGTGCGCAGGGTAGGGACATCAATACGACCGGTATTCATGACCCCCGCCACCTGCCCATCACCCACAGCGTAGCCCTGAACACCAATGGAGGCCAGATAGCCCGCAGGCCCCAGGTAATTCGCCCAGGCTTCCCAGGTGGAGGAAAATCCATGCACCATGACGGCGGGCCGAGGAGCTATGCTAACAGACGTAGAGATGATGGCCGGCTGGTTTGAAATTTGGGCGCTGAGACTGCGCTGCGGATATGGCTCCCCAGCTACACCCCAATACCAGCCCAGCGCAGAGAAAGGCTGAGACTCACAAGCGTTCTGGCCGGCTGGTATCGTGCAGGCAGCTATGACGGCATCCACGTCCTGCAAGGTGAAATTCACCGGCGTTGTCTGGACCACGTTTTCAGGTAGAACAACACCCAAATGGATAAGATCTCCATCCACAAGGTGGGTGACCAGCGCATCCTGACGATCGAAGATCTTGATTGAGGCTGCGCCAGTTTGTGCAAAGGCAGCAAAACTGGCACTGGCAATCAGCCAAAAAATTGTCGCAAAAACCAGCAATAATCCCCGACGAAACATATAAGTTTACCGCTCCATGATTTAAAAAGGATCAACCCCCCAAAAGATTGGATGAATTTTATCTTAATTAACTGCATTCAACCAGAGGAGAATATTCAGGGGAAGTGATCAATGGAGGCATATGTTATGATTGGAGATTATTCCCACCGACGGGTGATACGAGCGCATAAGCGTATTTACTCGTTAAGCATGGCAGATTACCCACTCCAGGACACAGAAAAGATGAGGTCTAAAGAAGAAGAACAGGAAGCGCCTGACGAACAGCCCGTAACTCCCCGCCCATTGAAAGGGAGGCAGGCGAATTTATTCCCGCTCATATTGGTCCTGGCGGCTGGTCTGGTGACCATCTACTTCGGATGGCGCATTGTCGAATACCAGCGAGAAGTGAGCCAAATCCAACAAACAAATCGGGGGCTACAAGAGGATGTAGCGGAGCTAAAGAAGACCCTGGAGAACACCGCAGGCCAGCTTGACCTAGCACTCAATGCAGTGACGCTGGCGCGCATCCACCGGGATGAGGGGCAGAAGGCACTGCGAGAAATGGAAGGCCGCCTGGCAGATTCTAGAGAGACGCGCGAAGCGCTGGAGGCACAGGGAAGGCTGGATCAAGCTGAAATCGAGTATTTAAGCAAGGCACTCACTCAAGTGGAGGCTGCCCTGCGGGAGGTAAAACAGCTACCTGATTACCAGTACACAGGGAATCCATTGGAGGTGACTGAGTATATCAGCGGCACTCACCCCACACAGAACGCAATCTTAGGCAACCTGCTGGAGAATTGGGGGGATATCAAATGGCGGTATATGGGCAACGACCCTAAAGAGGGGCTGGATTCGCTCGGGATGGCTGCGCTGGTACTGTCAAAATGCGGGCTCACGAGCAGCTCAGCCAGAGAGGCGCGTGAACAAATTCCGCAAATCCTAGAAGCAGCGGAGGAACCTCAAATAGGCGACCTGGTAAGCTACCCGGGCGACTATTTCATGTTCTTTTTCCAAGATCAGGATGGTGTGCCGTTTGTAGCAGGTATGACACCTTTTGGCGTGCAGGTCTTCCTGTACGAGTTTAAAGAAATTGAGGAGATTTACCGGGTGCCATACAGCGAAGAAACACAATGTGAATTTGACAACTCCCCGTAGTTGCTCGAGTGGTGGTTATTGTGGACAAGCCGTCAGTTTACGATCGAGTGGATGGTCGACCCTTAAATTGATTCAAAAGCAGCCCAACATGCGGACAGCCTAAAATTCCCACGTAGGAGCCCCTATGAATCCTGACAGCCAGATTGCTGAATTTAAACAACTAATCCAAGAAGAATGGGACGAACGCATGCAGTTCGAACCTATCCTGGCAACGATTTACGGAGATCAGCGCTTTAATGATCGCTTGCCCCCTTGTTCTGAAGGCGATTATGTCTCCCGATATTTAGCGCTACAAAATTTCCAAACCCGCCTGCAAGGGATAGAACGCGCCAAGCTACCCACTACCGAGCAGCTGAATTACGATATCTTTGCACGCTATATCCAGAGCGAGATCGATGAACTGAACTTTCGGGCTGATCGCATGCCAATCAGCAAAACGGGTGGTTTTCACAGCGATTTTCCGGAGCTAGCGCGCATCGCTCCATTGAACACAAAAGACGACTATGCGAAATACATCGCACGCCTGGCAGAATTTGACCGCTACGTGGGTGAAAACATAGAGCGCATGCGTGCTGGACTGGATAGCGGGCAGATCCCTGCTAAGATTACTTTGGAGGGTGTGAGCGAGTCTATTCACCCACATATCGTCAGTGACCCAGAAGACAGCCTGCTCTACGAACCGCTGAACAATTTCCCTGCTACTGTCCCTATGTCAGAGCGACCGACCTTGCAAAAAGCCGCCCGGGAGGCTATCCAGGGAGCGGTGGTGAAGGGTTATCAAAAACTGCTGGAGTTCATCGAGAACGAATACCTGCCAGCCTGCCAGGAGGACATCGGCGCAGCGAGCCTGCCGAACGGGCAGGAATTTTACCTGCATCGGATCCGGTATTACACGTCATTAGGCTACAGCGCAGAGGAAATCCACCATACCGGACACGAAGAAGTGCGTCGAATCAGATCCGAGATGGAGAGCAACATACGAAAAAGCGGCTTTGAAGGAGATTTCAAAGCATTCGTAGAATACCTGCGCAGCGACCCGCGCTTCTATGCCAGCACCCCAGAGGATTTGCTTAAAGAAACCGCGCTCGTGCTAAAAAAGATGGACGGGGAATTACCAAGGCTATTTAAGAAGCTGCCGCGCCTGCCATATGGCATCCGGAAGGTGCCCGACTACGCGGCCCCATACAATACCACGGCATACTACTTCCCCTCTTCTGGAGATGGC
>CP070639.1:1987308-1990875 GCA_020354045.1 Anaerolineales bacterium
ATCCCCGCAATTTGGTTGCCATGTTGGACAGCCAATCTGGATTCACAAAACAATCATCGTCGGTAATGGCAACAAAAGGCGTTGTAACTTGTTCCAGCCCCCGGTTGATACCCGCTGAGCGGCCGCGCTGTTCCGACCTGATGTGCTTAACTTCCAGTCCATGAGATCGCAGATGTTGCAGCCAACTAGTCACTTCCTCATTAGAACCCTGCTCTACCACGACCAACTCACCAGGCCAAACGCTACCCATAACGATCCAATACAAGCATTGTTCCAGGATTTTTCTTCCGAGTGTGGGGATGATAATGGTTATATCCTCCAACACAGGTCGTTTGTCACCTGGAATTTCGTATAGGGAGGTGGGCTCTCTCCAGGAGTGATGGTTGGTATGGCTCGTCAAATGAAAACCTATTTAGAAAACATGTATATAAAAAAATTGCTTTCCCCGACTTGTTGCCAGCCGTCCAGGCGCGCATAACCAGGCACATGTTCAGCCACTACTGCCCTTGCGCCTGTACTGGCAAAAACCTGCAAAACCTCTTGTTGGAAATCCTTATTTCCCAACCAGAAATCGGTAGCTTGATGATCTAGCATTTCAGCGACGATTTTTACCCGCGCCAGGCGCGCCCAAAAAGAGTCGAAGCCATAGCCGATGATGGCAACTTTTTCGCCCTGTTTTACTCCCAACCCGTGGAGCGCTTGAGCAACTTCGCCAGGCCAGGCCGGTGGCACGCCATCCACAAAAACTTCCTGGTGGGGATTAGCTTTTCCTGAAAGATCCCGATAACCGCTCAAATTCGTTGCCACAATGTTCAAAGCAAGGAAAGCGATCATCAGGATGCTGATTAGCGAGGCCAGATTTTTGGAAACTTGTTCCCTCGGTATGCGAATATTTGCCAACAGGTCAGCCCAGAGCAGGACGAGAAACACGCCAATATATCTGCCAATCACGTTCACCACCCCGTAGAAAACGAATGCAGCAATCCCCACAATTACCAGCCCCCATCTCAAAGGATAGTCCCTCCAGTACAATGTCCTGCTGCGACCGATCCAATATAGCAGGATGACACCAAGCAGCAGGCCGGGCTGCTGGCGAAACAGCAGGTCGGAATAATACATCAAGCTGAAGAGAATATAGTCCACCTGACGAGCCAGATCAGCATGAACAGTTACTCCCTCATACCAGTAAAAAGGATCATAGGTAATTGGATAAGTCCCTCCAACGGGCTCGCCGAATTCGTATATCGGAGGGTGATCGAATATCAGGTGTGATGGATGGAGGGGTGTGCCGTTACCGGCCGGCTCGCCTTGCCAGTGAGGATAAGGGACCCCGTTGATATAACGAGCGTATGTCAGTTTGCCAGCATCGCTAATGGTCAACCTGCCTTCGTGGATTGACACAATAATTGTAAATGGCAGGCTGATGATCAAGAAAAACAATATTGAAACGAGAACGCGCGGCATGCTCTGGCGAAATTTTTTTGTGGTGAATAAACTCACCCCAAGAAAGACCAGGGATATTGGAAACATGACCGCTTTTGCCAGGTAGCCCAGACCCAGAATAACGCCCAATAAGATGAAGAATTTCCAGCCCGTATTACCCATGCGGATGTGCACCACTAATCCAGCCGCCAGATAAACGAAGGCTGACATTAACATGTCTGGGGTGACAGACCAGATCTCAATTAGGTGCAGGGAGGAAAACACAAAAATGGAATAGCCCAGACTCCACCAAATCCAACGCGGGAAGGTTTTCCAAACCGCCGATTCGTCTTTGGTCAAAATTTGTTTTTGATACTTCCATAATTGCCGCCACAAGAATTCGAAGCAGGCTAACGCCAGCAGAAAAACGCCGAAATTAACCACATGCACAAGCGGGAACTCATATTCCATCGGTGGTTTCACGATGCGCAGGACACCACCGAGTATCCAAGCATACATGGGACTCCACACGGAATTAATGGCAACCTCCCAGTCACCGCGCATGTAGGCATCGCCCATGTCCAGATAACTGATCCCGTCAGCGTTCATGGATTGGCTAATGATCGCCGCCCAGGTGTGAACGAGCCCTAAAAGGATCGCTAGGGTCCGCAATAGCCAAAGAAACCAACGGGTTTCACTCAGTGTGTCCAGTGAAAGTAACTTTCTCTGTAGGTAATTCATTTTATTTAGATGCAGGTCCCCTGGCCCCGCCAGCTCATATTGTTACGCGGGGTGATGACCACAGAAGCGAGATTTTCTTCCTTAAACCAGCTTTCAAGTTCGTCACGGGATATATACGCGGCAAGCTGCGGCACCAGGTGATCGAATATGACGCTGACCAGTGAGAGATAACTTAGGCGGGAAGAATAGTATAAATACTCGTTATATGGCAAATAACGCCTGACCTTTAACCCCAGCCTGGTTTCATTTGCTGGCTTGTACACTACCTGAAGGAGCAGGTATAGGAAAAATCCGAGAAAATGGCTGATACCCAGCAATACCGGTTTTGGCAAGTGGCTGGTGATGCGTTTCCGTATCGGGGTTAGGGAAATCACCCACTGGTTGTTCTCCTTCGAGTAAACCCAAACGGAGATTCTGCCATCTTTGTTTAGGAGTTCTACCAGTTGGGAAAAACCTTTCTTGGGTTTATCTAAATGATGCAAGACTCCTATCGAAAAAATGTAATCAAAAACCCTGGGAAAAGGCAGGGCAAATATATCTGCTTGGACTACATGCGCATTTTCTAGGTGACGCGTGTTCTGGTAAGCAGCTTCCACCGAGTTGCTGAGGTCTATTCCGATGATCTCCTTGCTCCCAAATTCAGCGCCTAACTTGAGAAAGCGGCCCATGCCGCATCCAGCGTCCAAGACCAATTTGTCTTTGAAGAACCCCTCACCAGTCGGATGGATAAAATCGAGCATATGGACTTTGTCTGTCATATAAGTGTTTTGGATCTGTTTGTCGAATGCCAGCCATTCCCAACCAAAACCTGCAACAGTGTTTTGAACTTCTGCTGGTGGTGGATTGAGCAGCATCCTGGGAATACCCTTTAGAATGGGATACTCCCGGCTGCAGGTCTGACAAATTAAGCAACCCTGCAGTATTTCTTCCCAGGGAAGCTCGCTATCTTGCTGGAAAATTTGGCACTGCAGGGGTACTTTACACTTTGGACAAACTAAATAATTGATAAGTTTTAATTTCAAAAGACAGCTCCCCCATTATTCTAAAATATTTATCTCAAACACTGACTATATATCTGGTAAGCTTCGTTATTGATAAATTGTGAGCAATGCCTCTCAAGATATTCTTTTAGATTGGCATGATATGTCTCGTATTCCACCATATTGGTAATAATGAAGTATTCAGGAATAAAATCGAGTGTGTCAAGGCGTTCCTCAACGCTGCGCGTGCGGTTTAACCCTAAAGCAGCGTCACTATCTGAAATACCTCGCGGCCAGTATGTTCCGGAAAGCTCACCATAATATTCAAGCGGTGTGCCGTAGTAGGGTGCAAGGTAAACTGTGTTCGTGCTATGACCAACAATTTCCCCAATCTTCTGATATATCTCTTTGTTGTTAAGCGTAG
>CP070639.1:1990975-1994518 GCA_020354045.1 Anaerolineales bacterium
TGTACGCAACTATTAGAAAGTGGGTTGGGAGATTTCAAACGTATGCCCGTCAGGCAAGACGAGCGGCGTGCCGTAGTCTGGATGGGGAATGACATTCACAGGTACATGATATACCGATGATAGGTTATCGGCTGTCAGCACCTCCTCCGGCGATCCGACTGCCAATATCCGACCCAGGTCCATTAGTGCCACGCGGTCAGCATATAACCCGGCTAGATTGAGATCGTGCAATACCATCAGGACGGTCAGGCTGCGGTCCTGGCATAGCTGGCTTACCAGGTTGAGCAAATTCGATTGGTGCTGCAGGTCTAGATGGGTGGTAGGTTCATCCAACAGCAAGATGGGCGCGTCCTGGGCCAGAGCACGGGCCAGCAATACACGCTGCTGTTCGCCGCCTGACAGGTCACTCACCCGCCGTTCGGCCAGCTGGGTGGTGTGTGTGCGTTCGAGGGCTAGACGCACAAAGGCGTGATCCTTTTGGCCCGGGTTGCCTAGCCAACCCAGGTAGGGGGTACGCCCCAACAGTACAGTCTGGTATACCGTATAGGCACCGGGCAACTCACGCGCCTGAGGCACCACTGCCAGATAACGTGCCCGCTGCATGGTTCCCAGGTGGTGCAGTTCAACGCCGTTCATGCGCACTTGACCGCTCTTAACGGGTATCACCCCGCTGACTGCGCGCACAAGGGTGGATTTCCCTGCGCCGTTCGGACCTACCAGAGCTAGCATCTCACCAGACTTAATGCTAAGCGATACCTCGCGCAGCACTTCAGCTTCATAATATGCCACGGATAAAGATTTGATCTCTAACATACCCACCTCCTGTTCACCAATAGGCCTGAGTCTTTGAGCGGCGTAAAACCCACAAGAAAAATGGCGCGCCTGCCAGAGCTGTGACAATCCCCACCGGTAATGTCTGAGGCGCCATCACCACGCGCGCCAGCAGGTCTGCCAGCAGCAAAGCACAGCCACCCCCTAATGCTGAAAGCGGGATCAGGCGGCGGTAATCCGGACCCCAGGTGAGGCGCACCACATGAGGTACGATCAGACCGACGAAGCCGATAATGCCAGAAAATGCTACCGCGGCAGCAGTGGTCAGGGAAGCAGCCAGAACCAACCAAAACTTAAGTCTTTCAATTGGCATCCCCAGTTGTTGGGCCTGTTCCTCGCCGAACTGGAGCACATTCAAGGCGTGACCAGACAGGGATAGAACCCCTAAACCCAGAGCTACATAGGGTAACATCGCCCAGACCGGCTGCCAACCATTCATGATCGCACCCCCCAGCAGCCATGCCAGCGCCCGGCGTAGCTCGGTGTTGGAGCGCAGCATCAAGAAGGAAGTCAGCGAGGTGGCAAACGAGCTGAAAGCCACACCCGCCAGTATCAGCGTGGTGGTGGGGACTGCCCGCCCAACGCGTGCCAGCGAGTAAACAATGGCGATAGTCACCGCGGCACCTAAAAAAGCACTGGCGGGCACCGTGTAGAGCCCGAGCAACGTGCCAGGCCAGCGGATGGCTAAAGCCAGCACGGCGCCTAGCCCGGCTCCCGAGGCGACGCCAATCAGGTAGGGGTCCGCCAGCGGGTTGCGAAAGAGCCCCTGGTATGCAGCGCCGCTGCCTGCCAGGGCTGCCCCAGTGAGAGCCATCAAAGCGGTGTGCGGCAAACGGATCTGCAGCAGGATGGCTTCGTAGGTCTCAGGCCAACTTGGAGCAATGCTGGTACCAGGCAGCTTGGCGAGCAGCAGGCGCGCTGCAGTAGCCGGGGGGATGAATACCGGACCAATCGCCACGCTCAGCAGCACAGCGACTGCCAGCAGGACTATGGTTGTAAGGAATGGGTGCCGTATGATTTGCTTCATTACCAGGTGCGAGAGTAAAACGGAATAACGAGCCGCCTCAATTTCAGACCATCATTCAAAATTACCCGGGTGAAAGATCTTTGCCAACTCTTCAAGACCGTCAACCAGGCGCGGACCAGGACGGCTGACCAGGTTGTCATCAAACGGGTACACCATGCCATTTTGGACCGCGGATATCGAATCCCAACCGGCCCGCGCCGCGACCATCTCGGGGGTGATACCTCCCCAAACAGCGTCACCCAGCAGAATGATCGTGGGGTTTTGGGTGATCAAGGTCTCGATGCTGATCTGGGCCCAATCGCTATCTAAGGTGGAACCGATGTTGAAGCCTCCAGCACGCTCAATCAGCAGATCGATGAAAGTGCCCGGTCCTGCCGTCCAGGGGGCATTTGGATCGGTGCCATCCAACTCGTAAAAGACCGACGGCCGGTAGGATAGCGGGGCGATGACTTGATCAACTGCCTGGACGCGCTTCTGGAGAGTTTCGATCAGCGCCTCTGCCTCTGTCTGGTGACCGGTGAGCTGAGCGACGATACGCAGATTTCCAAACATGCCCTCCAGGTCAGTTGGATTCGCCAGGTAGAACACGTTCAGCCCTAACTGCTCCAGGGCGGTGATCTGCTCACTGGCATTGATTTGAGCTGCCAATACCAGGTCAGGTTCCAGGGAGACTACGGTCTCTGTATCGATCTCACCCCAACCGCCGCCGATATCTGTCACGGCTAAGGCAGCTTCCGGGTAATCCGAAAAGCTATCCCTGGCGACCACCTGGTCGCCAGCGCCAATAGCGAACAAAATCTCGGTATTGGAGGCTGCCAAAGAGACGATCTTCTGGTAGGGCGAAGTGAGGCTGAATTGACGCCCGAGGCCATCGGTGAGCACGAGTGGTGCGGGTGTGGGCTCAGGCGTTGGACTGGGCGCTGCAGCGGGGGTGCAGGCACTCAGAACCAACCCAGCCAGCAATAACAAGCTAAAGCTTACAAACGGCGTCTTGATACGCATAGTTTCTTATTCTCCATAAGGTATGATTTTCAAATGCCATGCCATTAACTAAAAATCCCCTGCCGCGATGACAGGGGAGGGGGTTATATTTTGTCTTCTAACCGGTGCTCCCACCTCCTTTCCGCGAGGCGCGTGGTGTAGCCGGTTGAGGCGGTCGACCTGGCTCGGGGCAGCGCAAGGAAATGCATTGCACCTTACAGTTGCGGGACAGCGCCGGACTTTGCACCTGTGAGCTTGCTCACGGGGGCATCACCGGCTTCGCCTGGGCTTATTGCTAAGCCTGAGCCCTCCCATCCGGGGGTAGGGCACCTCAACCTGAAACAATATTTAGATTTTTAAGGTAATCCAACTTCTAGTGACATTATATCAAGCTTTTGTTCAAACGCAACAGGTTCTGGGGCGATCAGGCCACTTGTCTGGAAAATCTGTGCCAGGTGTCATATCCGCGCCTAATATGAGCTGCAAAACCCGGGCGAGTGCGGTATAATCCCTCCTGCCGGGCGGATAGCTCAGTTGGTTAGAGCGCTTCTCTTACACAGAAGAGGTCGTAGGTTCGAGTCCTATTCCGCCCACAAAAATCGCTTGATATGCACTTTTACCATCAATGCTGTTTGATTCGAAAGCGAACAGAAAAAGCTTTGGGGGGGAGAAGTTGCCGTGTGTTTATTGATTATGGATTGATG
>CP070639.1:1994618-1998161 GCA_020354045.1 Anaerolineales bacterium
CGACACATCAATTTGTCAAAAAGGATTTACGATGGTCGGCATGATCATAGAGATGCGCTAACAAGGTTTAGTGATAAATATCACAAGTTGTTGTGATATTTATCACTATGGAGAATTTATTCAAATAGTTAGAATTGCATATGTATTTATATATGCTTATCCATATATATACGTATGATAAAGGAAAAGTATTATATGGCATCTCCACTAGAAAAAGAAGTAAATCAACTCCATGCTGAAATTTGTGCGGGATTGGCAGACCCTAAACGCATATTGATTTTGTACGCCCTCGCTGAAAAGCCCTGCAATGTGAATGAGTTGGCATCCTACCTGAACCTGAGTCAGCCAATGGTCTCGCGCCACCTCAAAGTACTGCGCGAGCGCGGGATGGTACAAGCCAATCGGGTAGGTGTATCTGTGGAATATAAGCTGGGCGACATTCGCCTGATCCAAGCTCTGGACCTGCTCCGTGCGGTCCTCCATGATGACCTATCTCATCGGGCTGAATTAGTTGGTGCGCTTGGTGAAGAATAAATTCAATTAAATCTGGTATATCAAAGGAGTTACCTCACCCATGACAGTCGTAGATCTCCCTCTCGCTAACACGTTAACAGTCCAATCGAATGAAAAAAGCACCAAGAACAAGCTATCTATGGTGATTTTTAGCGGCGATATGGATAAAATACTCGCTGCGTTCATTATCGCCACCGGTGCGGCCGCCTCAGGTATGGAAGTCACAATGTTCTTTACATTCTGGGGATTGAAGGCGATCCAAAAATCTGGGGTAATCACTGGGAAAGGTCTTTTTGGACGAATGCTCGGAATGATGAACCGCGGTGGCCTGGACGCTATTGGCCCAAGCCGCCTCAATATGGGGGGGATGGGACGCTGGATGTTCAAGTTAATGATGAAGCAAAAAGGTGTTGCCTCTTTACCCGAGCTGTATGAAATGGCTGTAGATTTAGGGGTCAAAATGATGCCATGCCAAATGAGCATGGATGTGATGGAGATTGACCCACAACTATTCCAAGACAATGTTGAACCGCCCGTGGGTGTGGCGGCTTTCATAGAAGAGGCCGCTGAAAGCAAAGCAACCCTCTTTATCTAAAAATTCAAATTAGGAGAATATTTAAATGTCTACACAAACCACTGGTATGGTATTGGATCTTAAAGGTCTACTGTGCCCTATGCCCGTTATTAAACTTGCAAAGGCGATCAAAGATATTCCTGTAGGGGAAATAATTGAAGCATTCGCAACAGATCCGGGTGTTATGGCAGACATACCCGCTTGGTGCCGCACAACGGGGAATGAATTAGTCACTCTGGAAAAAAATGATAAACAATTTCGTTTTGTTGTTCGACGGGTGAAATGAGGCCTAGCAAATGTCGTTTTCTCTATTGAGTCAAATCCTTGTTTTTCTGGCGCTCATTTTTACCGTATTCGCATTTGGTCGCAAACTGAAAATTTATGCTCAACTCGCGCGACCAGTCGATCGGGCAAAGCCTAAAGGTGATCTACAAAAGGGTGTCCTTTATGCCTACACCTTGGGTATGGCGCCGTGGTCGAAGGAAAGCACCAGGCTTCACGCTCTAGCATACCTGCGTGGTGTGGCCTTCCACGTTGGGATTTTTCTTGGTCTGGCAATATTGGTTGCCAGCCCTTGGCTCGGTGAAATGCCCCAGTATGTTCGGAACATTCTAGGGTTTGTCATTGCTGCTGGAGCTCTATTAGGTTTATTGGGTTTTGTCGCTCGCTTTTTGGAACACAATCTGAAAGCGCTGAGTAATGCAGATGATTATTTCGCAGTACTGATTGTCGGTCTATTCCTGGCGGCTGAAGCCCTATGGTTGTTCTTCCCAGCCGCGCGAGTGCTTTTTTATCTGGTGAGCGCGGCGATGTTGGTATATGCCCCATTAGGTAAAATCCGCCACTGTATCTATTTTGCATATTCGCGTCTGTTTTACGGTAGATTTATCGGAAGCCGAGCAGTGCTGCCTCATAGTCAACAGAATGCAAGGTGAGCCATGACGACTACAAAAATCGACATCGCCCTGAACCTGCTTAATCAGCAACTCAATCAACCGCTTACAGCTGCATTGGAAGTCTGTGCTCGCTGTGGAATCTGCGCTGAAGCCTGTCACTATTATGTAGCAGAACCAAAGGTAGAGCATATCCCTGCTGCACGTGCCGAGTCGCTGCGCAAGGTATACCGCAGTGAGCACGACTTGCTCAGTCGCCTTTTCCCTTCCTGGACTGGCGCAGAACGACTGACTGAGGAAAAGTTAGCTGAATGGGCTGATATTGCCTTCAACAAATGCACATTGTGCTATCGCTGCACGATCAACTGCCCGATGGGGCTAGATACACCGCTTTTGATGACCAGCTTGCGAGCAATTGCCACTGCTACCGGTAATGCCCCCGAAGTGCTAGAGATGCTTGCCGATGCTGCTATCGAGAAGGGTAAAGATCCTGAGATCTATCTGGGCTTTTATAAGGAAAGCATCAAAGACATGGAGGTCGAGCTTCAGGAGCTCACCGGTAACCCTGATGCCTCAATTCCCCTTCAAAAACAAGGCGCGAAAAAATTATATGTCGCTTTGGCTGGTGCACATACCATCTTGCCCGTGGCTGCCATATTCGAAACAGTGGGTGAAGACTGGACGTTGAGTATATTTGAAGCTGCTAATTACGGCATCTTTTTAGGTGATGCTTCCAGGGCAAAAGCGATCGCACGGCGAATCGTGGATGAAGCCAAATCTTTGGGTGTGGAGGAGATTGTAATCTCTGAATGTGGTCATGCCTATTATGTGATGCGCTGGGTTGCGCCTAACTGGTTTGGCGATGAGTTCACTTTTCGCGTGCGCAGCATTGTGGAAGTGCTGGCAGAATACGTGCAAGACGGTAAGTTGAAGCTGGACCCCAGTGCAAATTCAGAGCCGATCACCTATCATGATTCATGCAACCTGGGGCGCAAAGGTGGTATTCTGGCTGAGCCGCGCGTTGTTCTACAAGCTGTGACGAACGATTTTCGAGAGCTAACGCCTAACCGGGAGGAAGCCTATTGCTGCGGTGGCGGCGCTGGTCTGGTAGCACTTCCAGAGGCTTATGATCTGCGTATGATGGCAGGTAAGCCCAAAGCCGATCAGGTGAAGCGCTCAGGCGCTCAGGTTGTAGTAGCTGCGTGCGAAAACTGCCGCCTTCAATTGGGTGATTTGAGCGGTTATTATGGCCTAGGGATAGGGGTGACAGCCTTGACTGATCTGGTCGTCAAAGCGATGCGCCTGCCCGGGAATCAAAAAACGGTAGAACATATCATGACACTTGAGACCGCCAATTCAGGAGAGCATGATAATGCTGAAGTGTGGGGATCCACAGATTTGGTATCCCTCCCTTCCACGAAAGGGGATCGTTCCGAACCAAAGTCGAATGTGTAAAGAGAAGTATGCATGAACATTCGCGTTCAGGACGTTCCCTGAGATACTTTTAGGACTTACGCAGTTGAAGAGGAAAGGAGGGGGAGTTTGGGCGGGTCATGACCCGCC
>CP070639.1:1998261-2001763 GCA_020354045.1 Anaerolineales bacterium
GTGGAGCTGGTGCCTCCCTTCGACAATGCACAGGTCAGTGCCTATTTTGAACGGCATGAAGCCATGCGCGTTGGACTGGCACAGGCGGTGGTGGTTGGGCCCACCAGCGAGGATGATGAGACCTGGGTCGTGCCATCTGGATTGGGCATTAACCGGGTATTCCACGATGATCCACTTGGCACTGGTGAGATTATCTGCGTGGACGATCAGGGTCTGTACGAGATTGCGCCTGAGGCTACCGTGGGTGATCAGGTGCTGGGTCTGGTTGGCGCTCTGGACTTTTCCTTTGGTCTCTATCGCCTGGCACTGACCGAGTCCCCGATCCTGGTGCCGGGGAGTCCCCAGCTGAAGGTACCAGGTTGGCAGGGAAGTTCTACGAGCACTCTGGCTGGTAGCAGATTCACCTTCGCCACTTTTAACCTGGAAAACCTGTTTGACACAATTGATGATCCGGACAAACAGGACACAGTGCTCTCCCAGGCTGAATACCAACGCCGCCTGCAGAAGCGAGCGTTGGCGATTCATTTGGATTTAGCTGAACCGACGCTGATCGCTGTCCAGGAAGCCGAGAACTTGCAGGTGCTCGAGGCTCTGGCGGGTCAACCGGAGATTGTTGCCGGGTATGTGCCTGTCTGGCTGGATGGACCGGATGTGCGCGGCCTGGATGTTGCTCTGCTGTACCGCAGCGACCAGGTCAGCCTGCTGAGCTATCACCAGGAACAGGGTTGTACTACTTTAATCGATGGCCTGGGGCCGGACGGCAACTTTGACCTGCAGAACCCCCAAAATGCCATTACCTGTGATAGTGATGGAGATGGCAGCCTGGATGGAAACCGCCTCTTCTCGCGGCCACCTCTGGTGGCGCGGTTAAGCCTCAGCCTGCCAGTTGTACTTGCTGGCGGCGATGAAAAAGCGAAAAACCTGGAGCTTTGGGTAATTGTTAGTCATTGGAAATCCAAGGTTCACGATTCAACTGATCAGCAGTATACGCTGCCACGCCGGCTGGCACAGTCACAATTTGTCGCTGGGTTGCTGGCTGAAATCCAGACAATGGATCCAGGGGCTAACATCCTGCTCGCGGGTGACCTGAACGATAATCCGGACTCAACACCCCTTGAGGTAATACACTCGACTGGGTTGCACGACCTGACAAACAGGGTTGAGAGAGCCACGCGCTATTCGTACATTTATCAGGGTGTTTCTCTCCAGTATGACTATATATTTGCTTATCTGGACTATCACCTGGTACCAGTTAGCGCAGGCTTCGCGCACATTAACGCAGATTACCCAGCAGTTTTTGCCAACGATGCAGCGGTTGCCAGGCGCAGTTCGGATCATGACCCATATCTGGTGGGTTTTTTCTGGTACGACTGGTTTAACTATTTGCCTATCATTGTGAAGGAATAGTCGGGTCGGTTATTGGGAGAGACCTTCGTGAAGAGGGGGTGAGAACGGATGAATGAACAAAATCGTAAACGGAGTGTGCTGTACTGGCTGGCAGTTGGCTTGGTCCCTGTTCTGGTTTTGCTCATTTGCAACATCAATACCAATGTGCGCTCTGGCCTGCTCTCGAACGTTAACCACCTGCCGCTGGTGTTAAACGCCTGGCCACCTCCCACGCCTACTCCTGTCCCAGCGCGCCTGTTGATCAGTGAGGTGCATTATACGCCCCTGGGTCCAGAGCCAGAAGGGGAGTGGTTGGAGGTTTTTAACGTCGGTGATTTTCCGCTTGACCTGAGTGGCTACAAGATTGGTGATGAAGAAAGAATGGGGGAAGGTGAAGGGATGTACCTGCTACCATCCGGGTTGGTACTGGCGCCGAAACAGGTTCTGGTAATTGCTTATCAGGCGACCGCATTCCGGGCTGCACATGGTATCGACCCACATTATGAGCTGACCGAGACAGATGAAGGTGTGCCTAACCTGGAAAAATATACGTATTGGTCAAATGGCACTCTTGGGCTGGGTAACGGGGGCGATGAAGTGCTGGTGCTGGATCAGGCGGACCAGCCGGTGGACGCGATCTCATGGGGAAGTTCGAACTATGCTTTCGACCCACCCAGTAAATTAGTGGCGGATGGGCACTCGCTTGAGCGCTACCCGGCGTACCAGGACAGCGACTCCGCGCTTGACTGGCGTGAGCAGGCTGTGCCGGGCCCTGGTCTGGTGGATTTGACACCCCCTACACCTACGCCCACTTTTACGCGCACACCAACGCCAACCTCCACTTCTACACATACCTCTACGTCCACGTCGACCTCTACACGGACACCGACGCACACGCCCACCCTCACACCAACAGCTACCAGCACATCGACCTCCACCTCCACTGCGGTGCCGCCGCCTGTGTTGGTGATCAACGAAATCCACGCTGACCCGCACAGCCAGTTGGGGGATGCGAATGGGGATGGCATCGTCAATGCTGATCAGGATGAGTTTGTGGAGCTGGTAAATATGAATGGAGGTGTGGTGGATCTGAGTGGTTGGCGCCTGTACGACCTGGTATCTGTACGCCATGTGTTTCCTGCCGGCACTGTTCTGGAACATGGTTGTGCTGTGCTGGTCTTTGGTGGCGGATCGCCCCAGGGCAGTTTTGGTGGTAGCCAGGTTCAGACAGCCTCTACGGGCGCCCTGAGATTAAACAATTCGGGTGATATGGTTGCCTTGGTAGACCCCAAGGATAGCCTGGTTGTGTCTTATATGTTTGGCGTGGAAGGAGATGATAACCAGTCACTTACCCGCGATCCCGATCTCAGCGGGCCAGAGCCGTTAGTCAAGCACAGCAACGCCTCGGGTTCGGGAGGTATGCTGTATTCGCCCGGAACGATGCTGGATGGAAGCCCCTTTTTTGGCTGTATTGAAAGGTAGCTGTAACACATTCTGTACATTTTCGTTTATAGCTATATCTAACATGCAGAACCAGGAGCGGGAGGGGGAGGGGAGTTCCCCGCTCCGTTTATAACAAAGCGCCCGGCATTTACCGGGCGCTTGTTTTTTGTATCACCAGCTTGCTGGCTCAGGATGGTCGGCCTCCAACCTGGCGGATAACCATGACTACTTTACCTTGAATCTCCACGGTGCTGGGATCATCCACGATGATGGCTTTCATATTGGGGTTGGCAGGCTGCAGGCGTACCTTCCCCTTTTCGATGTAAAAATATTTCAGGGTGGTTTCATCGCGGTCGTTCAGCCAGACCGCGACCATCTCGCCGTTGCGGGCTTCCTTGGCTGGGCGCATGATAACGATATCCCCATCGAAAACCATGGCATCGATCATCGAGTCACCCTTTACTTCCAGAGCGAACAGGTCCTTGGCGCCTTTTTCGGCTGTCAGCATGCTTTGGGCAACATCCACCATGCTATCGGCGTCAAAATAGGAAAAATCTGAAGCTGGCACTGGCACAGGTGCACCTGCCACGATGCGACCCAGCACAGGGATGTGCAGCAGTTCCTCGACTGTCTCGCGCACCTTTTCGGCGGATCCTTTCAAGCCAGCCGCAGC
>CP070639.1:2001863-2005327 GCA_020354045.1 Anaerolineales bacterium
GCGAAACCGGCGTGCACATTGCTTATATTCCGTATTACATTAGTGAATCACACCCGCGATTTAGCTACTCAGATCAACAATTGAAGAAAGAATTTATGGACGGTTTGCAGATCATCAATCCTGAGTTTAATGAATCATGGGTCTTGGAATATCGTATCGGACGATCCCTAAACGCACAAGCGATTTGCCATGTCGGTTTCAATAAATTTCAGCTTTCACACAAGACCTCTCTCAATGGGCTATTCATTACTGATTCGACTCTTTCGTATCCTGAAGACCGTACTATCAGTTCTTCCATCCGGCAAGCCAAGCAAGTTGCTAAAATGATCATGCAACAAGGGAACTAAAATGGGCAAATCTGATATGAATATCAGCAATCTTTATCAAAACCGATTTAAACCAGAAGAACAAAAGCGCAAGGAAATCATTTGGCAAACCCTTTGTAAGCATTTTTTTCAACACTATATTTCCGCTGAGGATACAGTTTTGGATATTGGTGCGGGGTTTTGCGAATTTATAAATCATATTGAGTGTAGAAATAAATACGCCTTAGATATTAATCCTGACATTAAGTTTTATGCTGATGATGATGTTACTATCCTTCAAGGTAGTGTCCTTGATATTCAGTCTATATCAGATGGCAGTGTCGACATCGTTTTTGCTAGTAACTTTTTTGAACACTTACCAGATAAAGACATATTTTTTAAAACTCTGTTCGAGATTAAGAGAGTACTGCGAACAGGTGGTAAGATACTTATCCTTCAGCCCAATATCGCCGTTTTAAACGGGCGTTATTGGGATTTTTTTGACCACCATATTCCCCTGACCCACAAAAGTGTATCGGAGGCATTGGTTTTATCAGGTTTCCGTATATTGGAAGTCCGCGCGCGTTTTCTACCTTATACAACAAAGAGTTTCTTTCCAATGAATCCTATTTTGACACGTTTGTACCTGTTGTTTCGACCTCTGCATTACATAATTGGAGGTCAGGCATGGATTGTAGGTGAAAAACCATGAGCCAGTGGATGGTAAAGCGAAATTCAGCGCCAGTTGTGATCCAGAAGACCAGACCACAGAAACAGGCTGTTCTTGAAGCAGTATCTCAAGTGATGGAACAAGCTAATTGGAGAGATTTTATCAGTCATGGCGCTGACATCTCAGTTAAACCTAACCTTGGTTGGGATAAGGTAATTCCCGGCGCCATTAGCGCCCCATGGGTGGTTGAAGGAGTTATTATCACCATACGTGATTACGTAGGTAATATCTCAATCGTCGAATCGAATCAGGTTGTGTGCAACGCAGATTACGCCATGAGAATAGCAGGGATTGCCGATATTTGCAAACGCCACAATATCCCTTGGGTAAACATGTCCAAAGGTGATTATGTAGATTACAAAGATCGCGACAGATTATTTATTAAAAATGTAAAAATCCCCTCCATCTTGACCCGAACTGAACTTATCACAGTTCCCCTCATGAAAACCCACAACAAGACTACTATCACCGGAGCAATCAAAAACCAATGGGGATGCCTGCAAGAACTGCGCCACAACTTTCATCCTGAATTAACCCGGGTTCTTGTTGACATTAACTGTATTATTCAACCCCGTTTTGCTGTGATGGACGCTACTGTAGGTTTAGAAGGAAATGGACCCAAATCAGGCATCCCCAAAGAGATGAATCTAGTTCTTGCATCTGGGAACCTGGTAGGAATTGATGCTACGGCTGCGCGCATTATGGGCTTTGATCCAAATCAAATCGATCATCTACAAAAATGCGCTGAACACAGTTTAGGCTCCCTTAACCCTCCGGTATTAGGTCAACAAGTTGATGAAATTCAATCTATGTTTATCCCCGCGAAGCACAATTTAGTATCTGTGTCAGAAATCCTATTAAGAAATTCGTTTTTATCCAAACTATTCTTTCAAACCCCAGTTTTTAATGGGCTGACGTGGTCCACGCGCCGATATTATGACTTATGGGATTTATTTATTGGACGGAAAATCCGAAAAAGTATTCAGTCTTCTGGCTATTTTGAACAGTTTCGCATCTAGGTATGTATGTGAGTATGTACACGAGAGCATAAGACCTTACCCCCTTGCTCACATTATCTGATTAACCCACTATGCATAAGCAAAATGACTTAAATACAGGTATTTCATTCTCGAAAGCCTACCACCAATAATAATAACCTCATTCCTCGTTAAGATAGTCTGTTTCCCCAAAGATTTCTAATCCAGGAAATCCCTTGTAACATCCAGGGCCAATATATCCAGAGCAAAACACTAATGGGCAATAGAACAATTGCATTCCAGGCAATATTGGTTTTATAAAAGCCTGGGATATAACCGATCAACCCAAAGAAATAAGACCACCAAGGAATGTTAAAGCAAAACATTATCAGGGTGCTATAAAAAGGCAAATAGGGCGATACCACCAGCGTTGTGGCAGTCAATGCAATCAACTTTTTCTCTCGGGATAGCGGCAAAAAGAACACTGGTAAATATAGTGGTATGAAATAATACCCCAATGAAGAATTCCAAGATAAGAAATGATTATCACCTACAAATTTGAAAATCCCCTGCAGATACCAGACCGGCCATGGTCCCCAGATAACGACACTTGCAATCGCCAGAACAACGAAAGCTGTGATAGATCTCCAACGATCTTTACCGCTCCACCACCACAAAACAAGGACGGGAATTAAGCCAACCTGAGGCTTAAATGCAGCAAGAGTTAAGGCAAGGAACATGAGCGACCAAGACTGTTTCACAAGTGCAGCCCAGCCTAATACTAAACCCAAAATCCCCCAACCCTCTAATTGTCCCCACCATAAAACCCACCACATTTGTGCTGAAATTAAAGTAGGAATAGCTCGGCCCCCAAAAACATATACCCCGTAAATAGTCATAGCAATTATTGCTGCCATAAATATCAGATAACCTGCTCGACCAGGCAAACTGACAAACGGAGCCATAAAAGGCGCCATCCAGGTTGGATTCAATATCCATGGATAATCAGCCACTTGTGGAAGCCGTTCGGGGTTTTGTACTATCCAGGTGTATGCACCGTAATAATCTGTACCTGGACTAATCACTGCATGAGCAATCCAAACCGTAAGAGCAATTGCAATGACAACAAAAGTGTAGTTTTTCGACCAGGGGCGATGACCTTCAGGAAATTTGAAATTTAACAAGGTTATCCTTGGAGGTTATATTAGGATCAATACTGGCTCTGAAATGGTATATCATTATTAGCAATTATTTTCAAGCCCACAGATTGGATAGGATCAAATTGATTTTATATCACAGCTTAACTCTTCAGCTAATACTTCTGATCTTTCTTATCCTTAATGACTCAAGAATCTCTTCTGCCATCATCCAGCGATGGCCAATCAAAGATACCCTCAGACCTCTTATTTGAGGCCGAATAACATTGCCAAAGGCAGATAGTTCGAAGTGCTT
>CP070639.1:2005427-2008875 GCA_020354045.1 Anaerolineales bacterium
GATACCTTTATTGTGAACTTCTTTCGTGGTGCAACTGGTGTTGGATTGTACTCGACAGGTGTAGCCACCGCTGAAATTCTTTGGTATATCCCAAACTCCGTCAGTGGAGCTCTGTTTCCAAAATCAGCTACACTTGGTAAGGAAGTTGCTAGCACAGTCACAGCCCGGGCTTGCCGGCAGACTCTGTTGGTGATTATTCCCTTGACAATTATATTTTCCGGTGTAGGCAGCTTGATGATTCCACTTGTCTTTGGAATTGAGTTTCAGGCTTCCGTGCTGCCTTTTTTATTACTACTCCCTGGGGTAATTGGATTAACTATAGGCAAGGTCATTTTTGCTAACCTAAGCGGTCGTGGAAAACCTCAATATGCGACCTACACCTCTGTAATAGCCCTTATTTTTACAGTTATATTAGATTTAGCCCTTATACCCTATATCGGGATTGCAGGAGCTGCGATCGCGTCATCTATTTCATACGTATTGGTTGCTCTGATTTCCATCTATTGGTTCGTAGATGAGACGAGTATCCATTGGACTGAAGTTGTCGTTCCGACACTGGCGGACTTAAACTACTTGATCCATCTCGGAGATGAAAAGTTAAGAAATTCTTTCGTGCTTATCAAACACGCTATCCGCCACAAGTAGACCGAATAATAACACGCGCGACATAACCACATTGTCGTCGACAAATCGCCTATATGTAGCTATACTTTAACCGTTCATACAAAATCCCGTACTTGACTTTGAGATTTGGTTGTAAATCATAAGTAACTCTAATGGTCATTCGATTATGTTTTGTTGCTCCTGCCTATAGCATACATACCCAAAGGTGGGTGCAAGCTTTCGCAGAAAAGCCGGGGTATCAAGTCACTCTAATATCTCCGTATGGTAGTCCTAGCCAAGCAAAGGATATCTGCGGTGTGAAGCTAATTACTATGCAACCTCCTTCACGTTCCCAAGCAGCGGCTAAGCGCGCTTCGCGGGTAGTTTTCAATTGGGCTCGATTGAGACAAATTATTCGAAAAGAGAATTTCGACATTGTGCATATCCATCAGCTTCCTCCCCCAACCGCAGCGTTCTTTTTTGGGGGAATATCACGTTTAGTGGTTTCCATTTGGGGTAGTGATATCCTGAATTTCGAGGGTAACCCCAGGCACATACTTTTTAATAGCTCCCGCCGCTTCATTCTTCGCCAAGCCGATGCAGTCGTGGCACTTTCCAAATATCTTGCAACCGCTGCCCGATCTTATTTACCCCAAGATCGTCCAATCCATGTGATACCTTTTGGTATTGATTGGCCCCAATTTACAGACCTTTCCATATCCCGCCCCTTGCCGACACCTATTCGCCTGGTCATTACCAAGCATCTTGAGCCGATTTATGGTCACTACTACTTATTTCAGGCTTTGAGAATCGTTGTAGACCAATATAAATCCATCGAACTGATTATTGCTGGAGAAGGCTCTCTTAGAACAGAATTGGAAGAACTCGCTAACAGGCTGAATCTGAAAGATAAAATATCGTTCTTTGGCCGCATTGAGCCTGAGAAAATAAAATTACTTCTATATCAATCACACATATTTGTGATGCCTTCTCTCAGCGAATCCTTGGGTGTTGCTGCCTTAGAGGCGCAGGCTACTGGCCTTCCAGTGATTGCAACAAATGTTGGAGGTATACCTGAAGCAGTGCTCGACGGAGAAACCGGTTTGCTCGTGCCACCAAGGAACATATCTGCTCTGGCTAGTGCGATAAGCCGCCTTGTGAAAGACAATAAACTACGTATAAAGATGGGCAATGCTGGACAAGCATTTGTTCGGAAGCACTATAGTTGGGATGACTCAGTAAATAATATGTCACTTCTTTACCAGCAAGTAATATCTCGGAGCCCATAAACAATGCGCATTTGCATGGTTGTGCTCAACAATCTACTCAATGATGCCAGGGTTCAAAAAGAGGCCAAGTCTCTAACGCATAACGGCTATGATGTCGTAGTAATAGGAATACATACAGATAAACTGGCCTCTAAGGAACAGATCGACGGTTATGATGTTATTCGTATCAGATTACGATCGACAAAGTGGAAATTTAGAGTTCTTATTCAACTTATTCGCTATCTTGAATTCACATTACGTTCCGCCATAACCATGGCAAAATATAAGCCACATGTGTGCCATGCTCATGCGATTCAGGCCTTACCCGCATGCTGGTTGGTCGCCAAACTTGTCCACTCAAAGTTGGTTTATGATGCCCACGAGTTCGAACAAGGACGTGATTTCTCAACAGCAGCTCGCATTCCATGGTTCATGCAAAAATTTTGGACCACTCCAGAGCTCTTGTTTATACGCTCTGCAGATGCCGTAATCACGGTAAGTGACACAATTGCGCAAGCATTGGTTACATCCTACCAAATACAATCACCGATTGTTATCCGAAATGCACCTGAAAATTTCAAGCTACCTGGACCAACGACCTATCTATACGACAGATACTCCCTACCATCAGATTTACCTATTGTCTTATATCAAGGAAAGGTAAATGAGGGGCGCGGTTTAAGAGAATTAATATCCAGCGCTAAGATGGTAAAAAACGTGGCCTTTGTTATCGCTGGGGACGGCCCTCTGATTGATGATTTAAAAAACGCCGCTGAGGAGAATGGCGATCAAACCAACGTAATTTTCACGGGACATATACCTTTAGAAATCTTGCCTGTAGTAACAGCCTCAGGCACTATTGGTGTTGTTTTAACCCAAAATACATGCCTCAATCATTTTTATTCCTTGCCTAATAAAATATTTGAATATCTTCAGGCTGGCATTCCTGTAATAGGCAGCGATATGCCAGAAATATCCCGCGTTATCCGAAATTTTCAAGTTGGTGAGGTTATTGAGCATATCTCTGCTGAAAATATTGCAAATACTATTCACCTCATACTATCAAATCCAGATCGGTATACAAATCTTAAAAATAATGCTCTTAACGCTGGAAGGAAACTCACTTGGGAGATAGAAGGAGTAAAACTTCTGAATCTCTATAAAAAGATGGTTTTATAGGATTGTAAATTGCGTTTAAGCGCCTATATGGCATAAACCTGGTTTTTTTAGACAAAGATATCAATTATATAAATTGAGCATGAATAAATAATTTACGGAGCTAATTTCAAAGAATATCCTTTCAAAAGTTATTAAGATGAATAATGGAGAACAAATAACTGAAATTACTTAAACACACAATAATCATTGGGGTTGAGATAATATATGCCATCAGTTTGCCACTTTACTTGCGTTCATAGCGCCCTCGACAATCGTATCTTTTATCGCGAAGCCAAAAGTTTGAGGAAAGCAGGATACCGAGTATCAATCATCGGTATCCATTCTAAGGACACAACAAATGAAGGAATTTATATCCATTCTATTAAACGTATGCCGCGTTGGATAAGACCGGTTCTATG
>CP070639.1:2008975-2012412 GCA_020354045.1 Anaerolineales bacterium
TGAAGGGTTCATCGTCAACCAGGAGGATTTTCGGGCGTTTTTGCATATACATTTATAACCCGCTTGCTAGACCCCTAAATAGGCATCCAACAAAGCGAACAACAGCAAGTCATCGACTGGCTTGGTCAGGTAATCATCACAACCGGCTGCGAGCGCTTTTTCCCGATCACCGCTCATAGCGTGCGCTGATAAACCAATAACCGGGATGGACTCCAGCTCAGGGTTTGCTTTGATTTCTTGGGTGGCCGTCCAGCCATCTATAACCGGCAGGGACATGTCCATCAAGATCAGGTCCGGATGTTGACTAGCAGCCAGGGCAACTCCCTGAGCACCATCGCGGGCGGTCAGCAAGTCATAGTCATCCTCCAACAGCTGCACCAACAGATCCAGATTGAGATCAACGTCTTCAACGATCAGGATTTTTTTCAATCTTCCTTCTCCTCAGGCGATTCAAGGGCAGACAAAACTTGTTGAATATGCTGCACCAACAACTCTTGCTTCAAACCGCTCTTCTCGATGACCTTAACCACACTGGTTTGTAAAAGCTCGCGCTCGGCGGCAGTCAAGGTCTTGGCGGTCAGCACGACAATGGGGATGTCTTTATATTGCGGAGATTTACTAAGCTCACCCAACAATCCGAAGCCATCCATCCTGGGCATGAGCAAGTCAAGCAAGATGGCATCGGGAGGTGCTTGTTGAATCAGCTGTAAGGCCTGCTCACCATCACCGGCTGTCTCGATCTGGTATCCCGTGTCGCCAAGCAGCTGCCGGACCATCTCTGCCACGTTAGGGTCATCATCGACCACCAGCAACCGGTGGGGCACCTGCCCACCCTGGGTATGTACCAGGCGTTCCAAGGCAGCCACAATAGCACGCTCGTCTAAAGGCTTGACCAGGTAATCGGCGGCACCCAGCTGGAAGCCCATCTCCTTCTTATCCACAATCGTGACCAGGATAACCGGGATATCACGCGTGCGGGGGTCGCTCTTCAGGTCATGCAACACCTGCCAGCCGTCCTTGCGCGGCATCATGATGTCCAGGGTGATGGCAAAGGGTTGGAGCTCACAGGCTCTGTGCACCCCTTCTTCCCCATCAAGCACACCGAGCACCTCAAAGCCAGCCTCGCCCAAATTTTCCTTGAGAAGATAAATCACGTCCGGGTTGTCATCGATCGCCAGAACCAGTGGTTTACCCGTAGCTGGTTTGACCCTGGCAAGATGTTCGGGCTGCGCAGGCACAGCTATAGCACCATATTGGGCTGGAAAACTGAAAGTAAAGGTAGAGCCAATTCCTAACTGGCTGGTGGCGGTCAGATCCCCACCTAAAAGACGCGCCAGGCTGCGGCTGATCGAAAGACCTAACCCAGTGCCACCATATTCACGGGTTGTGCTGGTATCAGCTTGCTGAAACTCATCGAAGATGTGCTCAAGAGCTGACTGGGGTATGCCAATACCGCTATCCTGCAGTTCCACTTTCACTACATGGCCATCCGAGCTGGCACTTAGTTTAATCTCGCCCTGGTGGGTAAACTTGGCGGCATTGCTGAGCAGGTTGATCAAGACCTGTTTGACTTTATCCATATCGGTATTCAGGCGCGGCAATTCAGATGAAACATGTGCACTTACCCTGACACCTGGCTTAAGCAGCGGTTGGGAGGTCGCCACCACCAGATCGACCAAGGGACCCAGGTCGAAAGTGGAGGGCTGCACCTCCATGCGCCCGGCTTCGATCTTAGAGATATCCAGCACGGTATTGATCAGACCTAGCAGGTGCTCAGCACTGATTAACACTTTGTCCAGATTCTCCAGCTGCTTTTCTGGGAGCGAGGACTCTCCCTTGCGGCGCACAATACGGGTGAAACCGATGATCGCGTTGAGCGGGGTGCGTAATTCGTGGCTCATGTTCGCCAGGAAAGTGCTCTTGGCGCGATTAGCTTCAATGGCCTGCTGGCGCGCACGCTGCAGCTCGGTGATGTCGTGGTAGATGGCGTAAATACCCACTCGTTTACCCTGTACAAAGACAGGCACACCCAACAGCTCAACATCTACAACTTCGCCATCTTTGCGGGTGCGCTTGGTGATCGCTTGAAAGGCACCAGTGGCATCATCATACCTGGCGCGCTCATCAAGAATTAAATCCAGTGCTTCCCGCCCTTCTTTGCCCATCATAAAACCCAAACCATACTCAGAGAAACTGGCTGCCTCGAGGCGCAAATCTGCGCGTTGCGCCACCAGGTCATCCACATTTTTTCCAATGGCTTCTTCAGGCGTGTAACCAAACAATCTTTCCGCGGCAGGATTCCAGGAAGTGACCATTGCGCTTTCATCGACGATGACGATGGCGACCGGGCTGTTCTGCACCAGGGCTTCAAAATACTGCTTCTGGTGCCTGATCTCGTCAAACAGGCGCGCATTCTCAATGGCTGCGCCCACATTGGCCGCGATGGTGCTGAGCAGACGCACGTCGTTATCACTGAAGCGCCCCTCCTGTTGCAGGCTTTGCACACTGATCACACCAATGGCCTTGCCCTTGGTGATGATCGGCACACCCAGATAAGAGCGGGCTTGCTTGCCTTGCAAGGTAACACCGAGCTCAACACGGCGCTCTTCAATATCCTGATTGATCAGCAAGGGCTGACCATTTGCCAGGATTTTGCTGGTCAAGCCTTGGCCAACCTTCAGAGGGGTAAAATCCTCCCCATATTGATAGGGGAAGTGGATCATATCCGTATTGAAATCCCGTAGGGCAATATAGACAACATCGGCATGAAAGATCTCACGCATCTGCTCACCGATCAACTCAATGAGATTCTGCAACTCACTCTCCCCGACCATAGCCTCGCTGACGGTATTGACCGCGCCCAGCTCCGAGATACGCTGGCGTTCGGCTGCAAATAAGCGGGCGTTCTCCAAAGCCACGCTCATGCTACCAGCCAGGGTGGTCAGCAGAGTGACATCTGCATCGCTAAAAGCATGCGTACGATCAAGATTCTGCAAGCTGATGGTACCGATCACCTTATCTCCTACGATCAGGGGCACGAAAACCCATGATTTTGGTTGTTCGGTATCCCCAACGGTGGTCAATCCGAAATCTTTAGTCTCCTCACGAGTATTAAAACGCAGTGGTTGGCGAGTTTTCAGAAGGTGCTGTGTAACCGCTCCATACTGTATAGGCTTGGGCGAATAACGCACTCCCCGTTCAAACATATAAGGCAGGTGTTGCAGCTGGTTTTCATGATCGTACGTGCCGATGACAACCACCTGGGCGTCGAAGATTTCCTGGATCTTATCACCTACCAGGTCATAGATAGCTTGCAAGTCTAACTGGGCCGCCAGGCCTTGTTGTACAGAGTTAATGATCGCCAATTCTGCATTACGTTGCTCGGTCTCCCGTAACAAACGCTGGGTCTCATTGAACAAGCGGGCGTTTTCCAGGGC
>CP070639.1:2012512-2015918 GCA_020354045.1 Anaerolineales bacterium
TGCCAGTGAGTGGCTGGAAGCGAACGGAGATATAGCTGAAGCATTTCAGCATGCCATCGCTGCTGCTGATACCCATCGCGCCGCAAGCCTGGCTGAGTCGGCTTGGCAGGCTATGAATGATAGTTTTCAGATGGGCACCTGGCTTGGGTGGGTGAATCAGCTGCCGTCAAGCGTGATCCGCGTTCGCCCTGTCCTGTGTACACAGATTGGCCTGGCACACATGGACCTCGGCGATGTAAATGCCAGCGAGTCCAGTCTGCGAGATGCAGAGCAATGCCTCAAACTGCCCTCCAGTGAAATGATCGTGGTAGAAAAAGGGCAGTTTCAAGCCTTGCCCGTATGGATCGCCTTTGCGCGCGCCTACAATGCCCAAAGCCAAAATCGTTTTTCGGAGGCGGTCAAGTATGCTGAAATGGCGCTTGACCTGGCACCCAAGGAAGACGAATTTATGTCTGTGCAGGTCTCCACCCTCTTGATGGGCACGCATTGGGCAAACGGCAACCTGGAGGCTTCCTGCAAGTTGATTAGCGATTGGGTGGAAGCCTCAAGACGGGCGGGAAAGTTATTCTTTGCCATTGCAGGCGCATTTGGAAAAGCGGATATCCTGTATGCACAAGGACAGCTGCGTGAGGTAGAGAAAACTTATGAACAGGCGCTTGAGCTTGCCGCCGCTCATAATGCAGAAGGACACACAGCCCATCATCACCTGGGGTTAGGTTTGCTGTACCATGAAATGGGGGAAGATGAACGCGCCGCGCGGCATGTGCAAAAAAGCTTTGAACTCGGCAGACAAACCACGATTGTGGATTGGGCCTACCGCAAGAGCTTGGCCCAGGCACTTTTGAAAGAATCCGAAGGCGATCTGGACAAGGCGCTCGAATTTCTGGGAGAAGCGGGACGCTTTTACGTCCGCACCCCCACTCCCAACCTTTGCCCTGTGGAGGCCATGCAGGCGCGCATTTATCTCAAGCAAGGGAAGCTGTTGAAGGCACAAGAATGGGCACACAAGAGCGGGCTTTCCCTGCGTGATGCCCCCGATTACCTGCATGAATTTGAGCGCCTCACATTGGCAAGGTTTGCGCTTGCTGAGTATCAAGACGATCATAATGAACAGCTTTGTCTTGAGGCGCTGGGGTTGTTGGAACGCCAGCTGATGCTGGCAGAGAAACAAAACCGGCTGCGCAGTCAAATTGAAATTCTTATCATGCAGGCGCTTACCTTCCATGCGAAGGGTGACGCGGCTGGGGCACTTGCCTCTTTGGAGCAGGCCCTGACGCTCGCCGAACCTGAAGGATATGTGCGCATTTTTGCCGCAGAAGGCAAGCCAATGGTTGAGATGCTGTCGACGCTCAATCATAAAAACCTGAACCTGTATGCCAAACGAATATTGGCGCTGCTTGAAGCGCCTCACAGCGGTCTATCCTCGGCCATTATTCCACAACCTTTGTTCGAACCGCTAAGTGAACGTGAGCTTGAAGTGTTGCGCCTGGTTGCGCAGGGACTTTCCAACCAGGAAATCACCCAGAAACTTTTCGTCGCGTTGAGCACGGTCAAGGGACATAACCTGCGTATCTTCGATAAACTGCAAGTAAAAAGCCGCACCGAAGCCGTGGCGCGCGCCCGAGAGCTGGGCTTGCTCTGACCCCCCAAGCAATACTCAAAACAATACTCCAAACAATACTTTTGGTTCTACCGACGGCACCTCCGTGTTGGTATATTCGTGGTAGTTGATTCAAGGTGAGAGGCGATGACCTACTTCTACGAAATTCGGATCGCAGGACAATTGGACGCTCATTGGCAGGATTGGTTCGACGGCCTGACCGTTACACCGGAAGCGGGTGGAACAACGCTGATTTCCGGACCTGTGCCTGACCAACCCGCCCTGCACGGATTGCTGCGCAAGGTTCGTGACCTGGGTCTGCCGCTCATTTCAGTGAGCCAGATGGCAGACACGTTGAATCGCCAAAATTCGAACAAAAAAGGAGAACCAAACCAATGAATACAAGCATAAACACCACGAAAAAGATCGACACGAAAGTTCTGCTCTCAACCCTATGGATCGTTGTCATGATCAACATCCTCACGGCGGACGTTCTTTCACTGAACATACCCGGCTCGGGGGAAGAATTGGCGAAAACTTCGGTCAGCACTGGCCTCCCGATCCCTCAATTGATGTTGGTTGGCGCCATCATGAATGAGCTCGCCATTGTCATGATCATCCTGTCCCGCGTGTTGAGGTACGGGGTGAATCGTTGGGCCAATATCCTTGTTGGCATAGTCACCATTGCGTACATATGGGTTGGTGCGGGGCAATATGCTCACTACACATTCATCGCCTCGGTTGAGACCATCATCCTGCTGCTCATCATATGGAACGCATGGAAGTGGCAAAACCCCGAAGCCCAGTCCTGATTGCAATGCTTTCGAACAAACGAAGTTTGGAAAAAACCCACCGGCAGCCTTGCGCTGCCTGCTCAAAAGAGTGCAGAATCTAGCTCTTCATACCAGAAAAGGAGAAGGATGAGTCTTTTAGAAACCACAACGGCGAGGTAAGCGCCATATACTCCCGGTGCCCCACAATAACTCCATAGGCGTTGAGGAGTACATAAAATGAACGAGTGCACCCTAAATGCGAGATCGCCCAGTGAAAGCTGGGCGATCTCATGCGTATACTCCCAGCACCTTGAAAGTTATTCACAAAGCAAAGCTGCCAGCGAAGTTGCTTTGAAAGTTATAAGCTCAGCGGTAAAGGTGTGGTCCCTAGCCGTAAACCAATCTCTCTTTGATTCGCCCCTCTGCATCAGTCCGTATTACTGGAATCCTATCGGTAGTGGATCCGCTTGTTTTCGGACCTTCGGGTCCGATGCATATCGTCAATGCCCTGCTTACTATAGTATGGTAGTTGCTTGTGGGCTGGAGGCTCTATTAGCTTGGATAACAGACAAATTTAAAAAATGGTGTGATTTTACCCCCTTGACAAATTAGAGTATTTACTCTATACTTTATTAGAGTAAATACTCTAGGAGATACATAATGACCACACGCGAAAAAATCCTTGATACGGCCCTCGCTCTCTTCAATAAAGAAGGAACCTCTGGCATCAGCACCAATCACATCGCTGAAGCCGCTGGCATCAGTCCTGGCAATCTGTATTATCACTTCCGCAACAAGGGGGAGATCATCCGCGAGTTATTCGAGCGTTTGTCTGCGGCAAACGACGTCGCATTCGCCCTGCCCACAGATACACTTCCCACGCTTTCTGATCTTCAGAGAATGGTGAAAGCCAATTACAAAATTCTCTGGCAATTTCGTTTCGCTCATCGTGAACTCGTTGCTCTCCTGCAAGCGGATGCAGAACTTCGTACACGATTTCTAGCCACCCGAAAACGCGGGTTTGAAGGTTTCA
>CP070639.1:2016018-2019393 GCA_020354045.1 Anaerolineales bacterium
CCTCCTTCGGCTCCGCCACGAATGGATCGCGAATGCTGCTCTCTTCTACGATCAGAAAAGGCACATCGATGAAGGTCGGTCCCTGGATATAGCCGTTCATATGGTCTCCACCCCGGCTTGCCATCACGTATCCCAGTCCGGTGATCTTGGCTGCCCGGGCGTCATACGCAGGCAGCTCCAGGCCTTTGACATGCATGGCAAAGTGTTCGCTGCCACCTCCCAGCCGCGCGGCCATGCGTTGTGTGCCTTCTGCCAGCAGGTCACCGATGCCCTCTCGCCTTCCGATCTTCTCAACCAGCGCCACCACCAGGTCACCATCGCCGAACTGCAGGGCAAGTCCTCCAGTTTTTGTTTCGTTCAGCAGGCCGCGTTGGTAGCATTCCATCGCAAAGGCAATCGAAGCCCCCGTGCTGATGGTATCCAGTCCATATTCGTTGCAGTGGTAATTCGCCATGGTGATGGCATTCAGGTCATCCACGCCGCACATGGCGCCTAGGGTGTTGGTGGTTTCATATTCCGGGCCTTCCCCTTTGGCTCCCTGCCACTTACCCTGTTGGATTTCCGTCCCCCGCCCGCATGCTACCGGACACGCAAAGCAGCGCACACCCTCCACCAGGACCTGATCCGTCATGGCTTGCGCATTTACGTCTTCAATCTGGTCGAATGTCCCTGCCTGCCAGTTGCGCGTCGGGTAGCCGCCGCGCACGTTGACCATATCCGCGATCATGTTGGTGCCAAAGGTGTCGAAACCGATCTTCAGGATCGATTCATCCATAAACTCGCGCTGCCGTTCGACGACACGCTTAAATGCCTCGGCATTGTGCAGCTGGATTTTCTGTTTTCCACCGCAGGCGATGGCTTTTAACCGCTTGGAGCCCATCACTGCGCCCATACCGGTGCGTCCAGCGGCGCGGTGCTTATCGTTCATGATGGCGGCGTAGCGCACCAGCTTTTCCCCAGCCGGCCCGATGCAAGCCACGGTCACCGGACGACCGGCTTCAGCCTGCAGCTGGTCATCACACTCGGGCACCTTCAGGCCCCAGAGATGGCTGGCAGGGCGCAGCTCTGCCCTACCATCCAGGATAAGCAAGTAGACCGGCTCTGGTGAGACGCCCTCGAAGATCACCCCATCGAAACCGGCCCACTTCAAAGCCGGGCCGAAAAAGCCGCCCGAGTTTGCCTGGCCCCAGTAACCGGTTTGTGGGGATTTCGCCACCACGGAATAACGGCTGGCGCTGGCAGACGATGTGCCGGTTAAGGCGCCAGTCATAAAGATGAGCACATTCTCGGCCCCCAGGGGATCGATACCCGGCTGGGTTAGCTCAAACAGGTAGCGGGTCGCCAGCCCGGCACCTCCGAGGGTCTGGCGTGCCCATTGTGGGTTAAGCTCCTCACTATGCATCTCACCCGAGGTCAGATTTACACGCAGGATTTTGCCGATAAATGCATTGCTCATGGGACAGTCTCCTTTGGCATAAAGTGCTGTGTCTGCAATTAAACGTAAAGCCGCCAACCCTCGTTAGCGGCTCAGGTGAACGCGTTCTCGAAACATGCCTCCCTCAGGTTCTACACCTGCAATGTCATCCATGCTTTATAACCTTGATGCTATTATATCAAATTTGAAGTGAATGCACTCTATGATCGTCTTTTATCATTGTATATCCAGGAAAGCATCGAAAGTCTCAGTGGCTATTCGGAAAGCTTGTATACAGATATGTGCATCTGGCTGTTCTTCGTGAATGCCTCCTTCGACCATGAGCCCCAACGTTGTACCAGATCTAGTCCGGCAATCTGTGCCATCAAGTTGAGCTCCGTAGGCCAGGCATAGCGCAGCTTGACGGGATACAAACGGGTTTCATTTTGTGATAGCAGGACATGTTGGGTGGTGAGTTGCTGGGCTACCGGATCGACCTGCGTGACCTCGAGTTTTACGCCGGATGGACTTACACTGACAGCACGTACAGTCTGGTGGTTGACAAACCGGCACAAATTGGGAACAAAGACCTCCAGCAGGAAGACTCCTTCTGGGGACAGGTGTTCCCTGACGCTCTTAAAGCACTGCACTTGCTCCTCCTGAGTCAGCAAGCCAAAGAAGGTATTAAAGACTACATAGATAAGGCTAAAACGCTGCTCGAGCTTAAACTCAGCGAACGAGCCGGTCAGAACTTCGATTTCCGCGCCATGCGGCTTGGCTCTCAATTGGGAAAGCATGGCTTCGGAGGCGTCGATGCCCTGTACTGAGACACCTTTTTCGTAGAGGGGTAGCGCAATCCGCCCGGTGCCGATCCCCAGCTCAAGCGCTGGACCACCTCTAGCTAGCTCAGCCAGCAGCTCAATTGATGCCGGATCATAATCCATGTAGAATGCATCATACACCTCGGCAATTCGTTGACCATAAGTGCTATCATCATATTCTTCCATAATGCCTTGGCTCCTTTTTATATAGCCAGTGGGTTGAAATCTGTGTCCTGGTCATAATAATCCACGCCCTCCGCTTTTTTCAGTGCGTTCACGATCAGGTAAGTGAAGGGAGTCGCCAGCGCCTCGTAGACCACCTTGAACAGCCACTGGGAGAGGATCGCCTGGCTCAGGTCGCCAGTCGGGAAGATGCCCCCAAAGGCAATCGTGATAAAGACTGCCGAATCGGCTCCTTGCCCCACCAGGGTGGAGGCGATGGTGCGCAGCCACAGGTAGCGACCCTTTGTGAGCACTTTAAGACGGGCCAGCACAAAAGAGTTCAGGAACTCGCCCACCAGGTAAGCGATAAAAGAAGCCAGCAGCAACCGGGGCGTGAAGCCCAGGATGGCCTGGTAGGCAGCCTGGGCGGTATCAGGCGTCTGGAACGCGCCTGCTGACCAGAATGGCGCCGCAGGTAGGCGACCAGCCAGCCAGATGGCGATCACTGCCAGCAGGTTGCAGAAGAAGCCCGTCCAGATCACCTGCCGGGCGCGCCCGTAGCCATACACTTCGGTCAGGATATCCCCAAAGATATAAGCGATCGGGAACAGGATCACTGCGGCCGGCAGGAACAATCCGGCGATGTGCACGATCTTCACCGCGATGATGTTGGAAATGAGCAAAGTGGTGACGAAAACCGCCGTGACAAAAGGGAACCAGCGGTAAGCAATTTTCCGCTCCGCCATATCAGCCTTCACTTTCTGGCTGAGCGGCTATTTTCTTTTCAGCCCACTGCTGACGTGCCGCTGGGGTCTTGGTGTGCTCAGCTTCGACGCGGATGCCGATTCCACCCCGCACGTTGAATTCCCCGCTCACCCGGCACCAATGCGGGTCCAGCAGCTCGACGAGGTCATCCAGCATCCTGTTGACCACGTGCTCGTGAAATGCGCCTTCATCGCGGAAGGACCACAGATACAG
>CP070639.1:2019493-2022844 GCA_020354045.1 Anaerolineales bacterium
CAGGATTTAGGTGGTGGCTTAGTTCTACGACGTTCGACAACCGGGGATGCCAAGGCCCTGGAAAAGTTCAATGCTGAAATTCATGGGAATTTAGAAACTGGCACACCGGATACACGCGTCGGGGTGTGGACGCGCGACCTGCTAGAAAAACCGCACCCTACATTTGATCAGGCGGATTTCACAATTATCGAGGATACTTCAACGGGCAAGATCGTGTCTTCACTAAACCTGATCTCCCAGATATGGTCTTACGAAGGGATTGAGTTCAAGGTCGGACGCCCCGAACTGGTAGGAACCCACCCAGATTATCGCAATCGCGGCCTGGTGCGCTCACAATTTAATGCAATTCATGAGTGGAGCGCGGCGCGAGGTGAAATGGTACAGGCAATTACAGGCATCCCATACTTCTATCGTCTATTTGGTTACGAAATGGCACTAGACCTGGGTGGTGGACGCCTGGGATATCTGCCTCAAGTTCCAAAATTGAAAAAAGATGAAGAAGAGCCCTATTCTGTACGACAGGCGGGCTTAGATGATATTCCTTTCATCTCCCAGCTGTACAAGCAGGGGTGCGAACGATCATTGGTTTCGTGTGTATATGATGAAGGCCTGTGGCATTACGAGCTGGAGGGGAAAAGTCCTGGGAGTGTCAATCGTTCGGTGCTATGTGTCATTGAAAATGCGCAATCCGAGTCGGTGGGTTTCCTGGCTCACCCGCCCTACAACTGGGCGAATGGCGTCACCATGATTATTACAGTGTTGGAGCTTAAATCAGGTGTCTCATGGGCAGCCGTAGCTCCCAGCCTGGTGCGTTATTTAAGAGCCAAAGGCGAGGAAAATGCTGAAAAAGAGGGCAAAGAAACGTTCGGCGCGTTTGGTTTCTGGCTGGGGCAGCAGCACCCTATTTACCAGGTCTTAGAAGACCGTTTGCCCCGGGTTCGCAAACCCTATGCCTGGTACCTGCGGGTGCCAGACCTGCCGGGTTTCTTGCACCAAATCACCCCGGTATTAGAACGGCGATTGAGCGAATCAACTATGGCCGGCCATACGGGTGAATTAAGAATCACCTTTTATTCAAACGGGCTGAAGTTCACTTTTGAAGAAGGCAAATTAAAACAGATTGGGTCGTGGAGTCCAGAGCCGACCGGGAATTCGGGAAATGCGGGTTTTCCAGGCTTGTCGTTCTTGCAATTGTTATTTGGCTACCGTTCACTGGATGAATTAGACTACGCGTTTCCAGATTGCTGGTGGGAAGACGATGAAGCTTGTGCGCTGCTCAATGCGCTATTCCCAAAACGCCCTTCCAATATCTGGCCTGTTTCCTGAAATGTGATGCCGTGACTGTTCTGGGCGTTGTAGCCGACACACATATCCCCGATCGTACCAGGCGATTAGATAATCGCATTGGTGATATCTTCCGAACTGCCGGTGTGGACGCGATTCTACATGCCGGGGATGTGTCGACCCCTTCAGTCCTGCGTGAGTTAAGCCGGATTGCACGAGTTTACACGGTGAGGGGAAACAGAGATTGGGTGATGTTACGTCATTTACCTCTTTCCATGCAGCTTTCTTTTGGGAAGGTGACGGTGGCGCTGACACATGGGCACGGTCCATGGTGGACATATCTAATAAATCGAATTGATTATATGGTTGGCGGTTACCGGGAGGAGCTCTTTCAACCACGCCTGGTAGCAGAATTTCCGGATGTAAACGTAATCGTGTTCGGTCATACACACTGGCCCTACAACCAATGGGTGAACGGGCGTTTATTGTTCAACCCGGGCTCACCGCACTGCCCAGAGGGAAAAGCAAATCCCCCCAGCGTGGGTTTGTTGAAAATCACTGCTGGAGGGGAGGTGTCTGGCGAGATTCTCTCGCTAGATACAGCCAGAGAAATTAGGAATGAGGGACCTTCTGGCTGAGTTTGGTGGAGGGGCTTTCCAAGGTGATATGCTGGTAAACCGGCATATTCCAGTGGCGATACTTTGGCAATCGTCCACGGATAGCATCATCAAAGATCTTGCGCAGCTCGGTGGTAATAGGACCCATATTTCCTGAACCGATTGGACGGTGATCCACCTTGGTAACAGCGGTTACCTGGGCGGCGGTTCCCGTCATAAAAAATTCGTCACATAAATAAATTTCTGTCCGGTCGATAGGTCGCTCTATCACAGGAACGCCGAGTTCTTCTTGTAGAAGCTGCATGGCGGTCCGCCGGGTGATCCCTTCCAGGATGTTCTCTGTGACTGGTGGTGTTATTGCTTTGCCGTTGCGCAACATGAAGATATTCATGGCGCTGCCTTCGGAGACGTGACCTTCTTGTGTCAAGACCAGAGCTTCATCGAACCCGGCGCGAATCGCATCGGTTTTGATAAATGCAGAGTTGGCATATGCACCGCTAATTTTTCCACGCGCAGGTATGGCATTATCGTCTACGCGCCGCCAAGATGAGAAAGTTACATGAGCGTTGGTATCGTTGCTGACATAACGCTCAAAAGGTATCGCGACGATAGATAACTCGTCTTTTAGATCGTGCAGCTTAACACCAATAATTTCGTCAGATTTATACGCCAACGGCCGAATGTAGACGTCCTGGTGATAATTGTCCAAGCGAAGTAATTCAATGGTTAAACGGGCCAGATTCTCGGGTGTTTGCCCCAATTCCATGGCCATTATTTTTGTCGAGTTTAGAAAGCGCTGGTAATGATCAACGGGTCGAAATACAAATAATTGTTCTTCTTCCGGGTTCCAATAACCACGCACACCCCCGAAAACAGCTGTCCCATAATTAAAAGCATGGGTGAGAACACCAACTTTAGCTTGCTCGTAGGGAACAAATTGACCTTTAAAGTATGCATTCCGGGGTAAATTCATTAAGCCGCTCCTTTGCCTTTATAAACGGAGTAACTCTGACATTATATCACTCGGGTTAAAGCCATTCGTTAAGAAGGTGCTTAAAATGTTGTGCGTCGGAAAGTTGCAACCATGCCTGAAGCCTAACTCCATAGAAATTTGTTTCGACGCTGCAGATTTAGAGCCACCATCATTATAATTAACGAAAAAAAGACTCAGGCTGTTACCAAGTACAAGCAGTGATCATAATTCTGGAGAGCATATTATAACTTCTAAGGTACAGAGTTCCACCTTAGAAGGGTTTTCCTTTTTTTAGCTTAGGAGTATACTCAATCTGGCTGAATGAGAAACACGAATACTCTCTGTAAAGATATCTTCAGATATATACTTGAATACGCGCTTCGCTGCTTGAAGTGTGTCGAAGATCAGCATGAAATGGTTCTGGTCGGTAAGCCAGTATATATATCCTATCTGGTAACTGGATAAAGTTTGCCAACC
>CP070639.1:2022944-2026267 GCA_020354045.1 Anaerolineales bacterium
GTAATCCAGACCACCAGGAGGCCCACCAGCAGTGGCAACAAGCCTTGACCATAGGTGCGCAGTGCGTAAACACCGGCTGGACCTAAAATCTCCAGGTTCTGGCTGATTTCTAGCACTGTTGCGATCTTAAAGAGCTGCAATGGGTTGGCAAGTGCCAGGCTGAAAAGCGTGCCGACCTGCAACTTCATGACTATCGCGGTGCCCATCAATCCCAGGTCGCCAAAGAAAGTCAGTGCCAGCCACAAAAATAGAGCCACGCCAACGGCAGCAGCTGACTTTCTTACCAATGCAGAGATCAGAAAACCCAGGCTGAGGCTTACCAGAGCCAACAAAAAGGCCAGAAAGACCAGCGCCAGGTAGGATGCAGCCTCAGCTGTACCACCCCGGTAAGCAATCAGCAAACCACTCAAGCCAAAACCGGTCGTAAGCGCGGCCAGCAATGCCAGCGCCAGGCCCAGGAACTTCCCTGACAAGATCTCGAAAGAAGTTACCGGCTGAGCCAGCAAGTAAAGTAGCGAGCCGCGCTCACGCTCACTTGCCAAGCTCATGGCACCGATGGTCAGCCCCATCATGGGCACCACCAGGATGACAAGGTTGACCAGGCTAGCGCCGGTCCTGCCAAAACCCGACAGACCAGATAAGCCCGCACCAGAAACTCCCAAAGAGGATAAGGCGAGTGATAATATGGCGAAGGCAGCCGCATAAAGCAGGAACCAGCGGTTACGAGCTGCATCACGCAGCTCTTTTTGGGCCAGCAAGAAGATATTGTTTATATCAATCATGGCTGCGGTCCTTCTGTTCATAAGGTTCAATCTCGAAGTCGCTTACAGGGATACCCGCCTCAGCCAAGGCACTGATAGGCAGCCCTTTTTGCCCTGGGGCCGCCTTAACCCAGATGCCTTTGCCATTCGGGGTGGCTGAAAAGCCGCGGGAGCTGAGCGCATCGAGGGCTGCCTGGTTCGATTCAGGAGGCACATAGAGACGCAAGCGGGTCTGCCAGCCATTGCGAGTCGCGATCTGGTCGGGCAGACCTTGCGCCACCAATCTGCCATCCTGAATGACCAGCACCCGATCTGCCAGGCTGAGCACCTCATCCAGCCGGTGGGAGGAAAATATCAAGGTCTTGCCCGCTTTTTTCAGCTGGTTGAGCTGATCAATCAGCTCATCGCGACCATGCAGATCCAAATTGGAGGTTGGCTCATCGAGGATTAGAATGGAAGGATCGGCTAAAAGAGCAATGGCTAATGCCAGGCGCTGCTTCAAGCCACCTGATAACTCTCCCACGCGCTTGCCGAGATGTTCACTCAATTCCAGCTGAGCGAGCAATTGCCCCCCAGTCTGAGGGTCAGCCTTCTTCAAGCGAGCATAAAACTGGATAGTTTCTTCCAGCTCCATATCATCATGAAAGCCTAATTCCTGGGGCACAAAACCCAGTTCCCTACGAACAGTCTTTCCGTGCTTGCGGACTTCCAAACCATTAATACGAATCTCGCCACTATAGGGAAGTAAACCCAGCAGGCAACGCAACGCAGAGGTCTTACCTGCCCCGTTGGGTCCCCACAAGGCGACCGCTTCCCCAGCCTGGATATCAAAAGTAACGTCATGCAAGGCGAGTACTTTTCCATAACGCATCGTCAATTTATGCACATGGATCAAAAAAGCACCTCCTTCAATATCTTTCACGTAATTTAACCTGCTCCCATGTGAGTCATTTTGTTGTATAGCCCTAAAACCCAATCTTTGATAAATACGAGAGGTGGTACCCAAGCGTTTTGTGCTTGAAAACAACCAGGTAAATAATGAAATAGCGAGCAAAACCAGCGCACTTCTCACCAGCAAGCCAGGATCGGGATGAGGCAAGACTGGCAACCCGGACGGCAATTGAAACGCCATGAGGGGGCTTTCATCAATCAGCTTGGGTTGGGGTTTAACCAAAGGAAATGCTTGAGCGGCGAAATCCACCGCCTGGGAGATCGGGCTGTAAATGAATAACCGCAGACCAGCGAAGCGGTCCATCAAATTCTCAAACAAACGCTCAGCCTTATAAGGTTGATCGCCCAGTCCATCACCATCCTGATCATATCCGGCATAGTTGCTCCAGAAGTTGCCACGTCCTGCCACCGACCAGGTGTTCTGTTTGAGCAAACCACCGCCAGCCACACTGACGTGTTCCTGGTTATCCAGGAAGCTGTTTTCTGTAAAGAAATTGTTGCGGACGGAGGGTAGAAATTCGATGCCGATATCGTTATAAGCAAAGACGTTGCCGTCGAACACACCTTTTCCATTCACCTCGCTGGGGGAATTATCCAGGTAAGCTCCCACCCGATTATTGAGAAACAGGTTATCGCTTACAACGGCAGCATCCAGGTCTTTCATACCGATACCATAACCGCTGGGACCGCGGTTATACGCAACGGTATTCCCAAGCATATGCAGACGGCGGCTGTACATCAAGAAGGCACCAACGGAGTTCCCAGTGAGCAGGTTGCCATCGATCAGCGCATCATCACAATACATGAAGTGCAAGCCATAACGCCCATCCTGAATGTAATTGTTCCGGATGACCAATTGCTCCGAATAATAGAGCACCACATCGCGACCGCGAGCGATCTGGTTATCCTCGATGTGCACCTGGTGGCTGGCCCAGATACGGATTGGGTCGCCACGGCGAGCTAACGAAAGAGGCTTGCTGAGGATCAGGTTGTCGCGGATGACACTGCCGTGAGCCTCGCGCATGTAGATGCCAAACAGGGTGCCTTCCAAGCGGTTCCCGCTGATGAGCAGACCAGGCGCTTCGCCGACAATGCCTGAGTTCTCCGCATCGAGAGAATCGCCGCTGTTGCGGATGGTAAACCCACTAAACTGGATATTCGGCGCGGCGAGGGTGATCACCGTACCCTCATTGCCACCATCAATCACGGGCGAATCATGACCGATCAAACGCAGGCTTTTCTCAATCCGCAGCCCACCAGCATAACTGCCACCATACACCTCGATCGTGTCGCCATCCGCCGCTTCAGCCAAGGCCTGTTCCAGGGAGGAATACTGGCCTCGTGGGGCAATCACTTTAACAGCGCTACCTACCCGAGCGGAAACACCGTAATAAGCCGCCGCAAACAGGCTAAAAAGCAAGAGGTAACGCAGAGGGCGCATGCTGACTGTATGCATAAATAATCACTCTTCGACACGCTCAACCAGAGGCTTGTAGGCCGAACGATGGAAGTACAATCCCACCAGGATTAACAGCGAGGCGATCATCGCCAGAATTAAGCCAATATCCGGCAACGCCACGGTGCGGAATTGGGCAATCACCCCTTCACCCA
>CP070639.1:2026367-2029683 GCA_020354045.1 Anaerolineales bacterium
CACCAAGCAAATACAGGGCCAAATACCATGAGTAGGCGAGGCCCCACCATCGCAGCGCTGCAGGGGCGGGTTCGTCCCCTTTTTGGGGCTCCTCTGGTATGGGGGTAAAGATGGCTTGTGCGGAACCCGCCTGATTTAAGCTTGCTTTGGAGCGCCGCGCCACTTGAGTTGTGAAGTCAGCCTCAGCGGCCCACTCCAGTCCGTCCTGCGCAAGGGCATTGCCGGGGTCAAGCATCAGGGCGCGACGGAAGCAGGCTTCAGCCCCTCTCTGTGAGGCGGAAGTCCAGCCAAGCAGGAGCCAAGTTCGCACGTCTTGCGGTTGATCCAGCAGGGTCCCTCGCAGCAGACGGCGCGCCCGCGGCGTATCATCATTCTGCAAGGCGATCCTGAGCTTTCGCTCGAGCGGGTTGGGGAGGGCTTCTTCCTGCCCGGCATTTGGGGTGGGATCCGTGCTGGCCCTCGCTGGGGACAGGGATATCTGCCATTCGGACTGCTTGAAAGTCTGTGATTTCAGAGATCTGCTCCGGTTGCAGGCTGCGATGAGTGTGTTTTATCGGCCAGCGGCGGTCAGGAACCGCCCTCCAACTCCTGGATGAGCTGGTGGATGGCCTGCGAGTCTGGGATCATGCGACCCTGGTCGATGGCGACCATGTCCTCATCAACGACTTCGATGCGGGTGGTGCTTCCGACTTCGCCGATCATGCAGGTCAGGTCGAGTGCTTGGTCCACGCTCAGATCGTTGTGATTGTCTTTAACATTTGTGGGGGCTTTGCCCCAGTTGTTGACACTGGGGGCTGCTTCTTACAATCCCCACAGCACCAGGTTCTGTCGCTGCAGGCGAGTGAAATTCAGGTCACTCAGCCCATCCAACACCTACGGCCCCACAGGGTAGACGCTGTAGCCTTCGGGGGTGCCATCCATCTAGGCATCCAGGGTGATGGGGATGCCGCCCAGCTCGTCCACGAAAAAGATGAAGCCGTCTTCCTCAATGGTGAAGTAGTGGTCCGGGATGAACTCGAAGTTGTCCACGATGGTCTGCGCCAGAGCGCCCCGCCGAACAGCAAGGCTAGCAGGCAGATTATGACGAGGGTTCGCGTGCGGTTCATCTTCAGGCTCCTTTCATTCTGAAGGCGAGAATTTTCTTGAAAATCAATTCGCAAAAATAAAAGAGTGAGGCTGATTTTTGGTTGCGCGATTATGGGTTGATGCGCGTGACGTGTGCTATGAGAGATGGACCTCAGTCAGTTAGTAGGAGGCTATTGGGTAAGAACCCACCTGATTGTTCAACAACACAATACTCGCGTGAATTCCCAATGCTATGGACATTCAGTATGGTTATCGGATGTCATCAGTTAACTGGCTAATCACCATTTAGTTGATGATAGAAAATGCGAATATATAATGTGTGCAACAATCGTTATTGATTCTATATTAATCTGATGATGGTATTACATCTAACCAAAGCCAAAGCGTTCCTGCAGGAAAACTATATTCGTCCTTCTTTAAGATCAATTCTAACTTCTTGTCTTCTCCGACCTCAGGCATATTCCAAGCGATCCTTGTTTCGGATATTTCTCCAGGTGATAAATCCAATTCAGTACTTCCTAATAAGAGTGATCGATCACTATTAGACAAATATTCTCTAGCCCAAACCTCTACTTTGTAGCTATGTTCATGTTGTTCCTTATTTATTAATCCAACAATTATGGATAATTCTTCTTTTACTTTTACCTTATCTGGATAATCGCTTGCTTTACGATCATTAATACTCACAATATAGAATTCAGTAAATTGCTCACCAGTTTTTGGTCTTGTAAAAGCATATAACAATGCAACACATGAAAATCCAAATGAAATTATCAGAATTAATGATATCAAATTCGTTTTAGCATTATGTAAGTAACAGTGAGGCTTGCTGAAATGTAGTGTAATCAAATTTCGATCCTGAACATTCAACAATTTACTCCTGTAGTTTGCTATTACAGCACAGATAATGACAAAAAATGTATTAGTGACAATCATACTCTCAGTGTTTAAACCCCATGGAGTGAAATTATTTAGCAATCCAAACATAGACATAATTGGAAAGCTCAATCCTAAACTCAAGCCTAGACGGCCTATACCATCTATAAAACGTCTACAAGGAAATACAGCTTCAATCATTGAATGGCCAGGTAGAAATGACACGAATAGAATTCCCATAATTAATCTTACCCAACCTAATTGGCTAAGCACCGTGAAAGAAACCAGTGATGCAATTAAAAGAGTAATAAGTACTACTCCAGGTTTGTAAGGTATGTCCAATATGTATTTTTTGCCATCCAAGGGTTTACCCCCTATCCTGGCTATTAATGTACATTCTCTGATGCTTGGTTTATAAACCAAATATCAAACTCAGGATTTGTATATACCTTGTTTAAGATAGGATTGAATTGTAGTTGGGCAAAGTCGACACCTGTAAATTCTTCTAATTCGGGATAAACTTCAGTGTGAAACGCCTTGTCAAATTTGGATATTAATAGATAAAAAGGCAATTTATTATCCTGACTAATTTTATTCTTTTCCAGCCCCCGAAAATTGAAATGCGCTGGTACTACGAATTCGCCCGAATATTGTGAATAAGGTGGATATAGAATATCACCCCTTTCATAAGCACCTAAATAACCGAACAAGAGCTCTCCAAATAGGTATTTTGGTTTAATTACCAATGTGTTATATAAGATTTCTTTACGATCATAATACCAATGGATTCCGTCCAATTCGGCTCTTGAAATCTGGTGGTTGGGGCGTCTCGTATTTATTGACGGATAAAAAGTGTTTATACTTGTCCATGAAACTAGAAAGAGTACAAATGTTACAAAACATGCCGAGATAACAAGTATTGGACTCCAAGTTGCATTTTTCCTAGAGATAATCAACCTAGAAAGAGCAAGTGCAACAAAAAGAGGGCTAATTAGGGTTATTGGATCAAGAAATCTCCAATATCCAGTCGCCGTGATCCTATTTGACAAATGAAAAATGAAAATAATTATCGAACAAAAAAAATATGTAATTATTAGTAACATCTTCCAGTTTTTTAGAAGGGTTTTGTTTTTACGATAATTGATAAGTAATAGAAGTAAAGCGAAAAAACTAATTAGTAAATATGCAAATTGATGTCCAAACATCTTAAAAAACAGAATAACAATCTCTGATGTAGTCATCGAAATTCGGCCAAGAGCATCACTTACATCCTGAAGAGCACCAACGCTTATTTTTCCGGAAATCAAGTCGTAAATAATATTTACTGATAAACTCCAATATGCCCAGTTGTGCC
>CP070639.1:2029783-2033082 GCA_020354045.1 Anaerolineales bacterium
AAATCGGGTTGGTGAATAGCGTGATGTACGGCAGCTCAGTCGCCAGGATGTTTTGTAGTTCAAATGCCAGTTGGCGAGCCTCTTCTAGATCGGTTGCGCCATAGAATTCGTTGCAGGTCTCATTCAAGGCAGGGCTGACATAGCCGATATTGTCACTGCCATCGCCCACGCCAGTCGCTCCGGTGAAGAAGTCGCATAAGTAGGATGGAAATGCTGTCAATCCCCACCCCAGCATGATGATGTCAAATTCACCGGAGTTCTCGTTGGCGAGAATCGTGTTGAAGGGCGTGTAAACTGCGGTGACGGGCACGCCCAGGATGCGTATCCACTGCTCGATGTAGATGGCAGCTGTCGCGCGCATGGGGTCGTAACCGGGGGCAGGTGCCTGCAGGTCCACCTCGGGGAAGTACGAGCCATCGGGTAGCTTCAAGCCCTCACCGTAAACAATCCCCGCATCGCGTGACGAACCGCTGATATAAGATGGTGGAGTGTCCCAGCTGAAACCCGCCTCGTTCAGGATGCGGACGCTTTCATTGATGCGCTCCTCGGTCGTCATATCTTTGCAGTACACGGGTACATCAGGATTGAAGTAGTAAGTTAGCCCTTCGGGAACCAGTGTGTAAACCGGCACAACCTCTTTTTGCAGGACGTCATTAGCCAGGTAATCCAGGTCAATCTGGCAGGCGATTGCCTGTCGCAGTGCCATGCCGGCCTCACCAGCGAAATACGCGCGAGCCTGGTTGAACTCGATGTAGCGGAAGCCATTCTGGGCATTGCGCACAATCTGGATCTCTGGGTCAGCGCTCAACTGCTCTCGGATGCCTTTCGAGACGCCACTGGGGTTCAGCACGATATCTACTTCCCCATTTTGCAGCGCAAGATAGGCTGCATCCTGGGAATAGACGGGATAGATGACAGTATCGAAGAATGGCCCATGGGTGAGCTCAAGAACTTTATCGCCGCTTGGCTCTCCGTAGGCGCTGAATTCGTAGTCGCTGCCTTCCTTGTATTCACGATACGCTCCGTTGGCAAATTGTTCAATCGTTAGCCCGAACATGAAGCTTTTCTCGTTGACCACGTTTTCAACATAGGCGCCAGACTCCCAGCGGTTGAATTTCAAGGACCCGTATGTGGGTTCCCCGTCATTGGGAAGGGCTTCCAGCTCTAGCTGTAACTGGGTGATTTGGTCCAGGTACTCAGCTGCATTTCGATCGAGCGCACTGGCTCGGGTAACTAACTCAGCCACCAGCGGCTCCCAATAAGCCTTGTTAACAATTGGCCCTTGCAGGGTGCCATACTGCCAGACTGGGATGCCAGGCATAATGTTGTAAGTGAATTTGACTGTTAAGGGATCCACGGCCTCTGCGCCGAGCATCAGGGAGGGGTTATAGTAACCGACCCAGTTGCCTGATAGAGAAAACAAGAGTGCGGTGTTAGCGGTGAAAGCCACATCCTCAGCTGTCAGAGGCGAGCCGTCACTCCACATTAAGCCCTCTTTGAGCTTGACCGTGCCGACGTAATTTTCACCTTCCATCACGAACTCGCCAGGCATGCCATCCGCCAGCATTGGGATGAAATCCCAGCGCTGGTCTGATAACCAGTACAGTTGCGGATAGTAATACACCCCTGCCGTGGGGATATAGTTCCAGTAGCTCGAGCCGGTGATATCGTATAACCACCACGGGTTTGTGCCAGACATATCGGACAGGATTGCCATGCGCGCCACTTCAGCCCGGCTGTATGGGGAAGCTTTTTCTGCAGGTGGTTCAGGTCCGGGCGAAGTGGGTGTTACTACTCGCTCAACCACCTTCTCAACTACCTGAGGTGTCCCTTGCACCTCCACCACCTCTGTCACCACTACAGTCTCAACAATTCTCTCCGGTTGGCAGGCGGCTAGAAGCAGTGCAGCGATGAGTACAGCGTACAATAGTCGTTTGTTTTTCATGATCTTCTCCTAATCAATTTTCTTTCAGGGGATATGGATATTCAGAAAACCTTGCTCAATCACTTTTACTCATGCAACCTCCTTGATCGAAGAGCGAGACCTTTCTTTGTTTCTTTTTTCTTCAATAGGTATAATCTCGCCTGGTGCAAAATTTCACCCCGCGCTCTGTCTGTTGGTATTAAACTTTTATATGCGTTTTGGAATAGCTTGTGTAGAATAAGATCGATGGTTGTTTCTTTTGGGCTTACCAGCATTAATTTCCTTCCCAGAATGGTTTTATATAAAAAAGGTGGAGTTGATCCCGGAGAGACCCCCGTCAAATAAAACAAATGGGTAACTCCAGTTATGATAGTTTAGAAAATAAAGGATTTAAATGCATCTGCCGCTTGGTTGAAATTTGGTATAAACCAGAAGGTTTATTTTTCTAGCCCAGGGAATGAACCTGGGCAAGGGTATTACTGCCAAGCGCCCAGATTTGTTATAAAATTGGGAAATTGTTAAACCAAAACATTGCTAAGGTGGAATCATGGAAGAACAACAATTCAAGCAACGCGTGGTTGCAAGAGTAGATGCTCTGCAGGGTGAGCTCTGGAATATCGCCCTAAAACTTTACGAATACCCCGAAGTAGCCTTTAAGGAATACCGCTCTGCTAGCTTGCTGTCCGAGATATTGGCTGAGGCGGGCTTTACCGTTGAGCGTGCCATAGGGGATATCGAAACCTCTTTTCGCGCCACAGTACAAGCGGAGCGTGCAGGTCCCAAAATTGCTTTCCTGGCGGAATACGATGCTTTACCAGAGATAGGGCATGCCTGTGGGCACAACCTGATCGCCAGCGCAGCCGTAGGGGCTGGCTTGGCGATGCAGGCTGTAATTCAAGAACTTGGCGGCAGCGTGCAGGTGATCGGCACACCCGCTGAAGAGGGTGGTGGCGGTAAGATCATTATGAAAGAAGCCGGGGTCTTTGATGGCCTTGACGCAGCCATGATGGTTCATCCTGCCAGCAAGGATATGGTCTTGCGCGGTTCGCTGGCCTCTACTCGCCTGAAAATCGAGTTCCACGGTAAACCAGCTCACGCGGCTGCCAAGCCGCACCTTGGCATAAACGCCCTGGACGCGGTATTGCTCACCTTCAACAACATCAACGCCTTGCGCCAGCACCTGCACATGTCGGACCGTGTCGCCGGGATCATCACCCATGGTGGTGTAGCTGCGAATATTGTCCCCGCTTACACCTCGGCGGAGTTCAGCGTGCGTGGGCGCACCTCAGCCCGCCGAGCGCAGGTCCTGGATCGCGTCATCGCTTGTGCCCAGGCTGGTGCTGCAGCCACTGGCTGTCGTCTGGACTACAAGGTC
>CP070639.1:2033182-2036430 GCA_020354045.1 Anaerolineales bacterium
AGGAAACAGGCAGCCAGGCGAAAACAATTACCAGGATTGCCAGCACACATCTACAGTAACATCTTGACATTTTTAGCTCCTTTCACCAATATTTCCTATATAGGCAATAAGCTCTTCACAACTCGCAATAAATCTAACACACATTGTGGCGTTGTCAAGCAAGGTATTGTCCTTGCTCCTGCTGGGAAGCAGTAGTATCCTGATGTGCAATAGCAATGAATTCAGACTAGCCCGGATTAGAGTATCTAAAATGGAAGGTCAAGACAGGACAGAAAGCAGGTGAATTATGAATAAGAAACAAATGATTGTAATGTGGTGTGGAATTGCCTTAATAGTATTGACCGGGCTTTTTCCCCTTGTTCAAAAACCTGCCCGACGGCTGGAGATTGGTTTCTTATTTGAAGACTATGAGTACCTGGAATTCACTGTCACCCTCATCATATGGATATTGGTGGCCCTGGTGACCATTGGTTTGATTATTACTTTCAGGGATAATTCAAAAGGTAAACAAATATAAGGGATTACGAATCATAGAACCGATGATTCAAAGAGATAATCAAGACAATCAGTCTAATCAGTCCCACATCTATCCTCCCCAATAATTTCAATCCCAAAAAGAGAAAATATAAAGCCGTTTTTCTGCACATAGTGCGGAGAGATTTCAGCTTTGATACTTGACGAAAAACTTAGTTGTGTAAGGCAGTTATTCGATTTTGTGTGAGGAATTTTCTGTTGTTATATGCGATTTCGACTGTTTTAAGGTATTTGTATGTAAGCTGATTGGTAAGCATTGTTCCCTCAAAATCGTAAGTCTTTATCTTAGAGAGACTTGCTGTTTCAATCCCATGTATTGCTTTCTCGATCAGACAGCTTAAAAGCCCATCCCGAAATTTTCTGCGCAGCATAATCCCAGTTCTTCGTATCTCATTGTGAAAGATAATCAGCGGTGTAATCAGGAGTTTATTATGGAAACTATAAAATTAACTATTTGTGATAAAAAGAGAAGATGTTTCTATGGTTTTTCTTTGATGGAGCTGCTTGTTATAACAGCAGTTGTTGCTGTAATTTTAGCTGTACTCTTGCCTTCGCTTCAAAAGGTCCGCTCAGCTATCAGGCGCACGGTTTGTCAGAGTAACCTTAGACAAATCGCAATTGCATGGATTGCATACCTGGACGATAATAACGGTGCCTTTTATCAGGGGGGAAATGCTAACATGAAATATGGCGGCTGGAAGGGAAACGGGATGCTGGGCGAACCCCTTCGTCCGCTCAACAGGTACTTCAACTTACCGATGGTTGTAGAAAAGGAGAACGACGCCAGGATTTTTTGCTGTCCTTCTGACCGCGGTGGCGCGCCCGGACCCTGGTTATACGAGAAGGTTTATCGTATTTATGGAACCAGCTACAACACCAATTTCTTTCTGATTGGTCCTGGTGAATGTGGTATCTTCAGCTCGGAAACTGCGACTCTGGACCAGAAAATTAACAAGCGAATGAAAAACGTCAGTATCGATGAGGTAGCCAATCCTGCCCGTCTGCTGCTGGTTGGTGATTATGGGTGGCTCAACCAATGGAGGCCGACCCTGACTTTATCTGAGGAAGAGAAAGAGCTGGTGGAATGGCACGGCCAGGCAGATTGTTATAATATGGCTTTTCTGGATGGCCACGTTAAGTTCCTGAATATCCAAAAGGGTCTCTATGTAACCAGTGAATATTGTGTCCTGCCGTTTCAAGAACTTTTCAGTTTGGCTAATAATATTCAGAGGCGTTGTCAATATAGCAAGCCAAAGGATGGAAAATATTGAGGAATGGTCACCAGTTGTTTTTTTCGCCACCGACCTTCTTTATAATCTCTTAATCCTTTATCTGGGGTAGTATATGGTCTCTCTCCGATGCTCGCCAGACACTGACCAACTAACTAATGGGATTTCGATGTTGTGCGGTGGATTAGCTTTCGAGTGAATTTCCGACACTAACTTTTTGCTTTATTTTGACAGTATTCACATGCTCTTCCAAAAAGACCGGATAAAACCGGAGGAATCCATTGAACATTCGTGAATATGGTGAACGCCTTGTGGAGATCGTGGTGAGAATACTTGGTAATCTTCAAGTTATGATTAACCAGTGCACATGCAATTGCCGAGTAGTAAATTAGGTTGACGACATCATGTTCATCTTGAGACTTGGTGGATTTCTTCTTGAAATAATCCTTTATTGCTCTTATTAGGTTGACATCTGTTTTCGGATTGCTCAGCAGATTTCCGACAGATTCTTCGGAACTGATTCCAAAGGCCTGACACAGAGTGGTCATTTGCTTAGATAGAGAGCCGGTGAAAGCTTCGACGGGCAGGGTTTCGGCGAGCATGTCCTGTAGTAATTCGGCTTTCCTCTGGTCAGAATCTGTTTGTTCTTCTTCTGTACTCGCCTCTGAGCAGATTCGTAATAGATCGTGCAATTTATTCGGCCCTAGGCCGGAAGTCTGAGATTCTTCTGTCATTATACTCAACTTTCCAAAAAACTGTGGGCGCCACTCGAAAAAATGAACAGTTCTGCACCTGGCGCTGATTGCTGAAGTTATATATTCAAATATACGAGATTTTTCTTTTTCGCTGCGCTATTTTTTTAAAAAAACATTCAACATCTCAAAGATTTCCTGTTGCACTTGCGAATCAGAATGCGCGTACTGTCGTAGACAACGCTCCATGGACTTCCTTAGGCGTCGCTTGACGGTTATCATCATATTGGAAACCGTTTTTTCGTTGCTTATCCCATACTTTGCACAAATATCCTTGAGTGAGGGAGCATCGGAGGAGGTTATAATCGGTTTCAGGATTTTCTCATCAAATACTTGCCAGTGAATTTGCTTGCCGGTGTCGAGAAACTCATTTTTAACTTCGGATAAGACCCTGTCTAATAAGTCTGAAATCCAGGCATAATTAAAGCTCTCTTCCGGTGTGCTGTCCTCCGCCGCTTTGGGTTCAACCCAAAAATCCGGATCATCAAGCTTGAACAACTGGCCGCTCGGTCTTCGCTTATCCGTTGTCTGGTACCGGTGTATGTCTATAACATATCTGTCGACGGCTGTCAGAAGGAATGTGCGGAAGCGCCCTTTAGCCTGACTGGCTTGTTGTACTAGTTCACGCCCAAGGATAACCTCCTGGAAGAATCCCTGGGTTAAATCTTTTGAAGTCTCATTATCATAACCTTTCCGCCTCAGATAGCAGTATACCGGCTTCCAGTATCTTTTC
>CP070639.1:2036530-2039764 GCA_020354045.1 Anaerolineales bacterium
CACACGCCGCCAAAGCAAGCGCGCCGGCTGTGAGCGCCCCTAGCTTGATAAACTGGCGTCTATTTAGATAAACCTGTTCAGGTGTGATCTCAGAGGACAGAATTTTTTTCATTATATACTCCTAACCCAATTCATATGTGCTAATAGTGTACCTGTTAATAATTAACTATTTATTACAAATAAGATAATAATATTCTAATATTATATGGGGTTATTTACGGCTGAACTATTCAGCCTACCATAATTTTCTTTATGACTATGCGAAGTTACGAGGAATTAATCAGCCCTAGACTGGTGATGTATCTCAGTTTGCTCCATTAAAAACATGAGGAGCTTGGGCAGGCTTCGCCCGCCAAAACTCCTCGGTCATTTCCACTCCTGCGTAATAAAAATGGTGAATTTACATCACTTCTAACTGCCCAAGATAGGCATCCGCATAGATTACCTTATTCAAGAGAACCTGTACGGTTTTCCAAATTGCTTCCTGCTCAGGATCATCCACGTCTACATCATCAATGGAAGGCTCTTCCATGGCTTGTATGCGATCAGCAATCTTCAAGTACAGGCGACTAACAGGTGTCGATTCATCTCGTTCTTCGATGATGCGGATAGTGTCTTTCAATTTTTCCTCTAAAGGATTAGCTATCATCATCTGCAAGCCAACTCCCATCAACATCGCGCAGTAAACGCGGTTGATCAATGACCTTCGTTCGTGAGGTACGGCATTGGAAACATTGGAGAGGCCTACCGAAATGGTCGGCGGCGGATCCCAGGCATACTCCAATGTCCGTACCGCCTCAATCAACTGAGGACAGTATTCCTGGCATCCCGATACAGTCAGGACCAGGGGATCGATTATCAGATCGGAAATAGGAAAATCGATCTCAAGCATTCGCGGAATCAATGTCTCGAGGGCAATAGTTACACGCTCATCAGCAGCTACCGGGATTCCACCCGAGCCCATTGTCAGGGCAATCAACTTGGTGTTATATTTTTTTGCCAGCAAAGGCACTTTTTCTAGCCTTTCAGGCTCCGCAGACGTTGAATTAATGATTGGTTGAGCTTTACTGACATGCTTCAACCCAGCTTCGATTCCCAGGAGGTTGGTGCTATCAAAACAAAGCGGCACATCCACAACAGCTTCGACAGTTTTTACTATCCAGGGAAATACTTCCTCCCAATCCTTCTTGCGTGGACCCAGATTCAAATCCAGAGCTTGTGCACCGGCTTCAACCTGTTTTACAGCCTGCTCCTGGAAAAACTTTTGATCCTTGTTTGCCAGGGCTTCTTTGACCTTTCCAGAGATGATGTGGATATTTTCGCCTAAAATATACATGGTATTTCACTCCCTCGATTTTTTGCAGGTCTAATCGATCTGAGCGCAAGATTATTATCCTGCGCATTACAGGTTCTCCCTCAGGTTTTACTCATCACGCCTTCAACGGATGGAAAGCGGGAAATATCCGTATGAGGTAAAAACAATGCCGACATGAACGCATCATAAAACGTGTTATCAGCAGATAGCTCAATATACGTCATCCTGGATGCTACTGCCCGAATTTCTTCACGCGCCTCTTTGTCCAGCAGCGCGTAATAAGCACCCCGAATTGCAGTATTGCCTAAAAATTGGAAACGCTCCCAAGGCATATCGGGAAGGAGGCCAATCTGAACGGCTTTTTCGACATTGATATATTTCCCAAACGAGCCGGCAATGAGCACTTGTTCAACTGCCTCAAGCGGGATGCCTACGCTATCTGCCAGGATTGTGAACCCAGCGTATATAGCCGCCTTAGCACGCAGTAAATTATCAATATCTACGTGGGTAATAACGATATCCTCTCCGGTGGCGCTATCTTGGCCCCAGACAATGACATATTCGAGTCCATGCTCGCCTTCACGCACACGTGGTATGCCTAAATGAGCATTGATATTACCGCCCTTGTCCACTAACCCGGTGATGAACATCTCCGAGAGCAGTGAAATTAAACCACTGCCACATAACCCACGCGGTTTCACGCCACCGATTACACGAAACGTTGGCTCGAAAGTATCACTGTTGACCCATACTTCTTCAATAGCCCCTTTGGTAGCTCGCATACCATGTATGACGCCAGCGCCTTCAAAAGCTGGTCCAGCCGAACAGGCACATGTCACAAGCCACTCTCTTGAACCGAGCACAGTCTCGCCATTGGTGCCTACATCTAGAAATAGGGTCAGATTCTCGGTATTGCTCATGCCCGATGAGAATACTCCCGCGCTAATATCAGCACCAACATAGCTTGCGATGCCAGGAAGGCAGTCAACTACTCCTTCAGGATTAATTGCCAAGCCAACCTCATGCGCAGAGAGTAAAGGCAAATGATTTACAGCTGTAATAAATGGCGCCAAACGGATGCTGGTTGCCGGAATACCTAAAAGCAAGTGCATCATGGTGCTGTTACCGGCAATACTTGCCTTCACCACTTGATCAGGAGTGATTTTGACTCGCTTGCAGGCCCTATCCAATAGTGCATTGATGGTTTCAAGCACCAGTGAGCGTAACTGATCACTTCCGCCGTTTTTGGCCGAAAAGACAATACGAGAAATCACATCTTCGCCGCGCGAAATTTGGCCATTGTACTCTGCAACCTGTGCGTGCACTTTGCCTGTGACTAGATCCACAACCCATAAAGTGATCGTGGTCGTTCCAATGTCAATGGCAGCCCCCCACACAGGTTCATTCAGGAGTTCATGTCCAGGTCGGAGGTCGATCAAACGCGCCGAGCGAGCCGGTTTATCCCAAGATTCGGATTCCAAAATCGCCGTGACCCGCCAATCGTCTTCACGTAATACTGCCCCGATCTTGCGCAATAGAGGTAATGAGATATCAATTTCGCCAATATCGGCTTGTTGTCTCATCCCAATTCTCAGACGACTCAAATCATCAGTCTGGTCATCCATGCTGGGTGGAGTGAGCATCAGTGTTAACCTGCGGACAGTCTGTGATCGGGCAAAATCATAACCCTCAGGGACCTCAATCTCTGCAACCGTGCGATCAGTAGTGAGGCGCCGCTCGATTTTTTCTTGGGGCGGCACACTAATAGATACGTCACTCTCAACAACCGTCTGACAAGCCAGGGCATAACCTTGCTCAATATCCTCTGAGGATAAACGCAGCATGCTGCGGCGGCGCACAGACCCGGAAGTAACCAAGACTGCGCACCGGCCGCAGCGGCCCTGCCCTCCGCAAGGTTG
>CP070639.1:2039864-2043093 GCA_020354045.1 Anaerolineales bacterium
AGGTCCATTTAGGAGGGATGTTCCAAAATCCACTTCTTTAAAGACCGAATAGGCAATATGCCCACTGGTACCCACATCCACCAGGAAAATGTCATAGTAACCAAACTTCTCCAGATAATCCCTGATGATTGGATGGTATGTCTCGTGTGTCTGGCTGTAGTTGCTTCCATCACCGGCGTTATCAAGTAAATGCTTGGAGCCAACTTCGAAAGGACTGGATGATATGTATAAATCCTGGACAACACGAGTCTTGCTATCTCCCGGCCAGAAATCCTCCACCGAAACATCTTCGAGCAAATTGGGCAACAACCTGGACAGGAACTTCTCCTGGTAATATTCCCACAACCTGGCATCAATCTCCTGCATATCTGGTTCTCTAATGTCAAGATCATCTTGAATAGCATGCAGTCCATCATCGAATTCTCGCATAGCCTCGATGATCATACGGTCTTCAGATAAGGTGACCACCTGGTTTTCGACCAGCTGAAAGTAATCCTCGATTTGGCTGGCCTTCATCTCCCGCACCGCAGTGAGCTTGTTAAGCGTTTCCTCTTCCAGGGCGCTTCTACCGGTGGTAAAGGCAAAAAAACCAACCAGGGCTACCGCCACGATGGCCACGGTGGTGAAGGCAATCAGGATTTTCGTGCCGATTTTTATATTCTTGAACATATGTGTGTCCTTGCCCAATATTCATGCTAATAATTTCGTATGTGGACGGGTGAGTATAAAATTGTCCGGTGATCTTGCCTCCACCAACCACTAATTTGCCATTTCTCAGTTGGTAGCCTAATCTTCAACGCGGCAGCAACTTTATTCTCGATACTCCTGCTGGAAAACTTTTAGTTCAAAATAAGGCATTACTGCCAACAAATGGATGAATATTTTGGTTCTAAACTGCTCGTAAATAACGATGCCCTTGGCTTTCACATACATGTAAAACTCAAGTGGAGTGCCTTCGATAGTAGTTTCTAATACCCGAATCATAAATGGAAAATTCTTCGATCTGATTTCTTTTTTGTTCTTCAGATACCCGGATGCATATTGGATAAAGAGATCAAGGTTGGTGGTAAGAACTAATTCTTGCTTGTCACTCACATTCAGGTGCTCTTGGATGAAATCAATCCTGCTTAGCCTTTCCACAAAATCCTTATCCACAAACCTAATCGTGTCTGCATCCAACAGTATGCTGTGTTTTATTCGGCGGTTGCCACTTTCGAGGATAGGACGCATATTTTCGAAGCCAACTTCAGTTATTTTCGAGGTTGGGATGGTGGTAATCGTATTGCTGTAATTTCGAATTGTGATAGTCTGCAGATCGATATCGGTCACTAAACCACTGGCTCCAAAAGCGGGAATACTTACCTCATCCCCTTCCTTGATCAGCTGTTGGGTGGATATTTGGATGCTGGCTAAGAAAGATAAAATTGTATCTCTGAATATCAGCAGAAGCACCGCCAACCATGCCCCCAGCCCACCAAGCAAAGCTATTGGTTCAACCTCAAACAAGTAAGAGATCGTTAATACAATCGCGCCTACAACAACTGAAACTTTGAGGATACCAATGTATCCGGCAACGCTAACCCCTTGATATCTGGGATTATGTTTATAGACCTCATTCACCCCGCTTAGAATGGCGATTAAGAATTCTGCTGAAAACCAGATTATAAGAATCAAGGATATTATTTCAACAAAACTGTATTCCAGCGAAAAATATATCGCAAAATTGTAGATGAGTAACAAGGGTGCCAACCAGGCAAACCTGAACGGTTGAAGATGATCAACTATTAAATCAATATATACTGTTTCTGTCTGTAAGGCGATAAAAAAAGCACCGCGAGCAAGCAAAAAACGGGTCCCTCGATACAGTAGGAATGCGATTATTAGAACCATTGGCAATACGATAATTGGATTGTTATTGATCCAATCCTGGATAGTTTCGTATGTCATGGTTTCCTCCTGGGTAACGCGATTTCGGGAAATGTGTTCCGATTATATTAATTAAATGTCGCAACTCTCATCCCCCGACATGAGCTTGCGAACTACCCCCAATGTATATGGGTTCTCAAACGATATAACACTCGATATATCTATCAGATGGTGTAAATCTAGTTAATGTAATTTATACCATGATTTTTTGGGGCTGATTCATTTCAAAAGAGTTACCCAATCATAAGCCAACCCGATTTTTGAACTGAATTGATGACAAAAACTGTTCTACAGATAATGTAGAACGGCTCTTTAGCGAAGGTAATTACGCCCAGCGTTCTACGTTTAAATTGCAGCGAATCCTCATAGATATTTGCCCCTCAAAATCCGCTCATCTGATCATCGGCATATGCGTTGTTGGATAGTAGTCAAATAATACAGGCTTTACCCAATATTAAATGGGTGTATGGTAAGATTATGTTTATCCGTATTGAAATCCTAGTATTGAAGATTATTCACCAGGTAAGGAAGACCTGTGGTTTCTCCTCTCCTCGCCACTAAGCTCTATATCCCCCAACCTCGTTCGGACTTTGTCCCACGCCCGCGCCTGGTCGAGAAGTTGAGCCAGGGATTAAACCGAAAGCTAACCCTCATCTCAGCCCCAGCTGGTTTTGGTAAAACCACATTGATCAGTGAATGGGTCAACCAAAGTGGTTTGCCAGTCGCCTGGCTGTCTCTGGATGAGGGAGATAATGATCTAACACGCTTCCTGTCGTATTTTGCCTCTGCGCTGAAGAGGATTGATGAAAATATCAGTAACACAGGTCTGGCAATTCTTTTATCTCCACAGCCAACAAGCATAGAGTCAGTGCTAACAGAAATTATTAACGGAGTCGCTTCTTTTGGACAAAGCTTCATTCTGGTTCTTGACGATTACCACGTAATAGAAGCCCAAGCTATCCACGATGCTCTGACTTTCTTGCTTGACCATCTGCCACCCCAGATGCACCTGGTGATCACCAGTCGTTCCGACCCATTGTTACCGATACCTAATTTGCGCGCAAAAGGCCAGTTAACCGAACTGCGTGCAGCGAATCTGCGTTTCACTACGCTTGAGGCAACCAGTTTCCTCAATCACGTGATGGGGTTGACACTTTCAGAAGAGCAAGTCCTTGCTCTGGACACCCGTACCGAGGGATGGATTGCCGGGCTGCATTTGGCTGCACTTTCCATGCAGGACAAAGAGGATATAACAAAATACATTTCAGAATTTGCTGGAGACAACCGCTATATCGTTGACTAC
>CP070639.1:2043193-2046396 GCA_020354045.1 Anaerolineales bacterium
GGTTGTGGACAAATCAGGCATGAAATTAAGAGAGGGTTTCTACCTCCCGTATACCCTTTTTCAAGAGTTCATGCAATCCTCAAAGAGCAATTGTGTCTCCTGCGTAACACCATGGTATATTTCTTAATCTGCTCACGCCTGGTCAGTATCTCACGGTCTTTGCCATAGTAGACATCAGCCGGTGTTACATTGTTCAGCGCTTCATGGTACCGATAGTTGTTGTAGTAGTTGACAAACCTCCCGATTTGATTTTCAAGTTCCGAGGGACTGTAGTAATGCTCAAGCAAATCATTTATTTTCGGATTAGGTCTGGTGTTATTTTTTGTACTAGCTTCAGTTTCCTCTGCCAGGGCAGAAATCAGGATCATGCCATTGGGGGATTCTATCACTAAGGGAGGCAGCTCAGGTGTTATTCCCGACGATCAAACATTCTACGTTTCATATCGGAAAGCCTTGTGGGACAAGCTCGAAGCTGCAGGTTATGTAACGGATTTTGTTGGTAGTCAAATTGGCGGCTCGGCAATACCAGACTTCGACCCGGACCACGAAGGACATGGCGGTTGGAGAGACGACGAAATCCTCAATGGGCGTAAAAGTGAACCTAACAAAGGCAAGCTCATAGAATGGCTGATAAATCAGCAGCCCGATATTGTCTTGCTGCACATCGGAACCAATGGGGTTGAATCAAGTCCTGACCATATTGAGGCTATCCTTGATATCATTGATTTTTACAGTTTAGACGTCTGGGTTGTCCTGGCGCGTATAATTAATCGAAGTTGTATCACAGATGATCCTTCCTGTTCAGAAAGTGTTACGACGACCACATTTAACAACAACACTACAACTATGGCCCAAAACCGAATCGATAATCTAGGAGACAAGATAATACTTGTTGACATGGAAGACGGAGCTGGAATTGATTATTTTGCTTTTCCTGCCGGTGATATGTGGGATAACCTGCATCCATATGAAACAGGTTATCTTAAGATGGCAGATCTCTGGTTTACCGCCCTTGATCAAATTCTCCAATCTGTTGACGGAACCAACGTCGTACTAGACTACATTGAGATCGAAGGACCGCCTATTCTCAATGAGAATTCCAGAGCGAATTACTACTGCAGAGCCTATTATACCAATGGTACTAATCGGCTTGTAATGGCTAATAACTGGAATGAAGACTCTCTTTTTGCAGACATCCCAAACATGGGCAATCTTATAAATGAGGAGGTCTTATCAGACGAATCGGTAGAGATTTACGCTATTTACTCGGAAGGGAATATCACGAAGAATACGACGTATGACGTCATCGTAAGAGATTTATTTACATATAATCTGCAGTCACGAGTGAGTAAGACGGGTTCGGTCTCTCAGGGGGAGTGGGTTTACTATCAGCTTGAGGCTTCTGCTTCAGACGCAGATATCCTTGTTGAGTTAACAAACCTTTCCGCCAATGTCGATCTCTATGTCCTCGCTGGTTTTATACCCACCTTAACCGACTATGACTGCAGGCCTTCCCAAAGCGGTACAACTTCCGAGACATGCATTGTGCAGAATTCTCAGGCCATCACCTGGTACGTTGGTGTATACGGGTATCAAACTGGAAATTTTACCATCACAGCCACCTTGCCCATATTTAATGATGTACCTATTGGACACTGGGCAGATGATTACATCTATGCAATTTATAATGCTGGAATCACCACCGGCTGTGCCCAGAACCCGTTGCGGTACCGTCCGCAAAATCCAGTCAACAGAGCCCAGATGGCCGCTTTTTTGGCCAGGGCATTTTTAGGAATGGAGTAGCTCCTTCTCTAACAGGCAGAGTCAAAAATGGCTCTGCCTTTCTTTTTGGGAAATGGAGATACCATACTTTTAATCTCCACTTTTGCCCTTTCTGACCGGTCACCACATGGAGTAGTATACCTCCTTGCGCCGAAAGTGTGGGTTTAGGGATGACATCTCCAGTTTGCTCTCTCCCTCTTTACCACTCGTCCAAACGGCCTAAAGATTGCTCCTACGCTTGACACACAAGTCTCTCTCATCCTATACTTCCCCCTATCGAAAGCGAGTTCTTATCAGTCAGTTCAATTCTTATCAGTTACATCCTAGTCGGCATCATTATAGGCATCGTTGGGCTGGTGCTGTTCATTGAGTGGGGCTTGCATGAAATGATTAGAGGTTAAACCCTTGTAGTGCTTGGCTTTTTCTGTGGTGGGGTTGGGTCTGGTAGAATACTACCTACAATAAAAATAAATCAGGTGGGGAGTCATTATGAATAATAAAAACAAAAATATTCTGCTTAGCTTATTGCTAATTTTACCTACCTTATTATTAACATCTTCGTGTGATGATTTGCGAAATTTATTTTCCAGATACACGCAAGTTACAGTTTTGCCTGAAACTATTGCGACCTTTTCTTATTACAATGGAAGGGAGTGCACTACAAGTCCAACACATGTTGATACTGATGCAATACCACCTCCACCTGCTCAGTTTCAAGGCATAGGTGTAGCAGCTGTTGGACATAGTGGTTTATTTAATCCAAGAAATAGACACGAAGTTCACACTATGCAGACTGCAATTAAATTCGATTTAGAAAATGCCGGAATACCAGCCGAATCATTTAATGAGACTATGATTGCTAATCTTGTTTTTACGTATAACCTAACAGAACGTAGCGCGAGTAATAGTAGTTGTAATGTTCCAATTTCACGTCCAAGCAAAGCAACTATAAGTTGGGACAGTGATTCTAATTTTGGTCGTGGAATACCAGAAAGAATATTTTCAATGGTTGGTTGCGATTTAATTTCAGGTTCAAGAACTGATGGGGCTTACAATTGTTTGGTATCAGAAGCTGTAATTGATTGGATGCGTGACTCTGCCACAAATCCAAACAATGGGTTTGTAATTAACCCACCATATACAATGATTGATTCATGCTCGACGGAAATTGGTGAACCTGGCAACAGGCTGGAGTGTGTTTTAGAACTTTCCAATATTGGATTGAATATTCAATACATTGCGCCTTAATCAGATTGTAAATAAATGCGCCTAATTCCACTCATTTTAATTAGTCCCTATAGGGTTAAGGAAACTCTCGGAAAAAACCAAACACAGCCCCGAAACGCCCCCCTGTGGCCCCGAAGTGGTCAATATTGGAATAGGCAGAAGTTTTCCTGCATAGCGCTGCCAAGAGAAGTTGC
>CP070639.1:2046496-2049675 GCA_020354045.1 Anaerolineales bacterium
ATGCCCAGCACGCGCAACCAGTCAATGTCGTACTGGCGTTTTTACTCAGTCAATGAAGGGCGCTCATTCCAGAGCCTCGCCATGGTATTCCAGATCATACGGCGGTATTCGCAACCCAAATGCAACCCCAAAAAAACGAGAAGTTGCCTGTTATTCTTCACGCAAAATTTCATATCGGATAAAATAGGGAAGTATTTAAAGCAGTTTATCGGATAAATAAGTGAACGGTACAGATACACCCTCAGCGACAATCACACTGACTTTCCTGTTTACAGACCTGGAAGGCAGCACCAGGTTGTGGCAGCAGTATCCGCAGGCGATGAAAACCGCCCTGGCGCGCCACGACGAGATTCTCAGAACAGCCGTAGAAGCATCGAATGGGCAGGTTGTTAAAACCACCGGCGATGGCTTCCACGCTGCCTTTACCTCTGCCTTTGACGGCCTGCAAGCCTGTATTAATGCCCAGCAAAGACTGTCCGCTGAAGCCTGGTCGGAGACAGGCCCGCTGCGGGTGCGCATGGGTTTGCATGTTGGCGAGGCGCAGCCGCGCGGCGGCGACTTTTACGGCACGGCTGTCAACCGCGCTGCGCGGCTGATGTCAGCCGCGCACGGAGGCCAGGTGCTTTTATCTGCCGCTGTGGCGAGCATGCTGCCCGACCACCTGCCGCAGGGGGTTACGCTTCGTGACTTAGGGGAACACCGCCTGAAAGACTTGCAGCGCCCAGAGCATATCTTCCAGGTTGCTCACCCTGAGCTTCCAAGCGACTTTCCCGTCATCGCCTCGCTCAACCGCCTGCCAAACAACCTGCCTTCCCAGCCTACGGTCTTCGTCGGGCGGCAGGCAGAGCTGGACGCGATCAACAACCTGCTGACCAGCGCGAGCGTGCGCTTGCTGACATTGATCGGTCCAGGCGGCACCGGCAAAACGCGCCTGGCACTCCAATCAGGCGCTGAGCTGAGCGATCGCTTTGTGGATGGAACCTTCTTCATCGACCTGGCGCCCATACGTGACCCCCAATCCGTTTTAGCAATCATTGCCCGAACGCTTGGCTTGAATGAATCAGGCAATGGCTCCATGCTTGAAGACCTCAAAGACCAGATGCGCATCAAGAACATGCTGCTGCTATTGGACAATTTTGAGCAGGTTACTTCTGCAGCCGTACAGGTAGCGGAACTGTTGCAGTTTTGTCCACAATTAAAGCTGCTGATCACCAGCCGTGAGGCGCTGCGCGTGCGAGGTGAGCAACTTTACCCGGTCCCTCCGCTCGGGCTGCCTGACGTTGATGCCCGCCGTGTGACCCCAGAAGAGCTAACCCGTTTTGAGGCGGTTGAACTGTTCGTCGAGCGTGCCCAGGCAGTCAGGCCTAACTTTGAGATGACCGAAGAGAACGCTCAGGATATCGCTGAACTCTGTCGACGGTTGGATGGCTTGCCGTTGGCTATTGAGCTGGCAGCGGCGCACATCCGCCTGTTTTCACCGCAAGCCCTCCGCCAACGGCTGGGCAGCCGGCTCAAGCTGCTGCGTGGTGGCGCGCGCGACCTGCCAGAACGGCAGCAAACCTTGCGCGACACGATTGAGTGGAGTTATGAGTTATTGGCTATACCTGAACAGACCTTGTTCAAGATCGTATCGGTTTTCTCGGGCTGCACCTTTGAAACGCTGGCAGCGGTGGTTGCCGGGATCGAGCCTCTTGGCGATAGTGAAATAGACGTGCTGGAAGGGCTCATTTCCCTGGTCGATAAGAGCCTGATGCGGCAGTCGGAGGAAGTGGCGGGGGAGCCCCGCTTACATATGCTGGAAACGATCAGAGAATATGCAACCGACCAGCTGAAAACCGATCCAGAGCTGCACCAGCACGCCTGCCAGGCGCATGCCGCTTACTTTGCTGATTTCGCCCAGCAGCACTGGCAACGCATGACCGGTTACGAGCGCGAAGCAGCCCTGGCAGAGATGACCAGCGAGGTCGAAAATCTCAAAATCGCCTGGCGCTACTGGGTAGCCGAAAAGGATTTAGAACAGCTTTACAAGATGGTTAACGGCCTGTGGCTGCTTTATGACGGCAAAGGCTGGTACCACGCCACGGTAGAGCTGACCACTGATTTGCTCGATTTCCTCTCTAAGACACCTTCCTCCCCCGAACAAGCCCAGCAAGAGATCATGTTGCAGACCAGCCTGGCCAGGGCATTGCTGGCCATCAAGGGCTATACCTCTGAAGTCGAAGAGGCTTATACCCGCGCGCTGGAGCTCAGTGAAGGGCAGGGCGAGATTCCCCAGCTGTTCCCGGTTCTGCGCGGCTTGTCCAGCTACTATATGTACCGGGCGGAATTCGAGAAAGGCGCCCAGATTGGCAAAAGGATCCTCGATCTGGCTGAAAGCAGGGATGATAACTACCTGCGGGTGCATGGCTACCTGGTGCTGGGCGCCAACACCGGTTTCCGGGTTGGTTATCGCCAGGGGCTGGAGATCCTGGATAAAGGCATCGCCCTTTTTGAGCGTGAGACACACGGCTTGCGGCCCTTTCAATTAGGCAACAACCCTGGCATCGTGTGTTATACCACCTCCGCCTTTTTCTTACATTGGCTGGGTTATCCAGATCGCGCGGCTGAGCGAGCGGAACGAGCCATCGAGCTGGTGACGAAGCTTAACCATCCATTCACGCTGGCCTATGCGCTCTACCATACCGGCAGCCTGCACATGTGGCAGGGCAGGGTTGATATCACCAGGGAGCGGGCAGAGACCATGTTGGCAGTGGCTGAGGAACATAACTTCCAGATATGGATAACCCTGGCAACCATGCTCATCGGCGCTACCCAGGTTGCACTGGGCCAGGCAGATGAAGGGCTGACCAGGATCGAGCGGGGATTTGCGAGCTACCAGGGCCTCAAGAGCCCACCGGTATTTTATCCACAGCTCATCAGCATGCGTGCCATAGCCTATGCTCAGGCAGGGCAGCCAGCCGCAGGGGTAAAAGTGCTCAATGGCTTGCTGGAGCAAATGGATGATGAGCGCCTGTTGGTCGAGCTGCCCCCCCTGCTTATGCTCAAAAGTGACCTGCTGCTGGCGCTATCACCTGACAATTACGCCGAGGCGGCTGGCACCTACAGGAAGATCCTAGTCGGTGCAGGGCAGGACGAAAACAAGGCATTAGCCCTTAAGGTAGCAACGCGGCTGTGCCGGC
>CP070639.1:2049775-2052909 GCA_020354045.1 Anaerolineales bacterium
TTTCCAAATACTTCTGCCTGGCCTTTAAGCCTGGTATGTAAGGGTTCGCTCACAATTAACGCAAATCGTTGGCGTTCAAGGTCCCGGTAGAAATCTTTGAAGTAATTTGCGTTGCTCGCCATAGCCTGATCCATAATATATTTCTTTTCATAATCAGGCACCAAAGGTATCTTTTCAACAAACCCAAACGTCAGCAGCTGTCGTTGATCGATAAAGAGCACCTCGCCCGCTTTGCTGGCGCTCCGGACCTCAGTATCGATATTTTCCAATGCCTCGGCTACTACCTTGCTGGAAGCCATATCGATGGGAGAAGCACTCCTGAGTGGTTTGTAGGCAAAGATGAGCATCATAAGTACAAATAATAACTTCAGCCACACAGGTTTCTCTGCTAGGTTTTCTAGAACGCTGTGGGCGCCAGCGCGCCAGGCCAGGGCAGCCGCAAAGACCACCGTGATTAAGAACATATCCATGTTGTGGAGATCTGCTCCACCACCAATCTTTACACTGATCACCAGGCCGACGCTTAAAAATGCCAGCAGGGTCGCAAGCAAAACACCACGCCGGAGCCAGTCGATCTTCCAATGGCGTGTTCTGACCAGATACAGCAGGAAAATTAGCGTTGGCACTGTTACCAGAGCTAAAGCCAGGATAATTCCAGGCCCATAGGTGGGGTTTGGTAGCAAACGCTCCCAGAGCAGAGGCTGGCGCGTAACCGTATCACCAATCCCAACCAGGCTGGAAATTTCTTCTTCTGCGATCGCTTCGCTGGGGCTGGATATGACTTGGTTTTGCAGTGCACTGATCAGCCCCAAGAGGTTGGTCCATTTCGGTATGATATAACCACCTAGTAATCCAGCCAAGCCACCCGCCATGGACATCCTCCAATTCCAGGGCCGTTCACCTCTATATGTTGTGGTTCGGTCGACGAAGTAAAGCATAAACGCCCAGATCGCTGGCGCAAACATCCAGGTGAAGCGGCTCATCTCTGCGTAATAACCAGCGATTGCGATCAAGGGTAGCGCTATCCACGGCGGGCGCCGCCAGGCGAAGGCAACCAGAATAGCGCTCAGCACCAGGGGGGTATAAATGGGACCATTGCTTAAATATGCAAAGGTCCACACTCCACAGAGCAACCACAGCTTAAAATGTTTTCTGCTGAATTGAAATGCGACCAGTCCCAAGAGGGCATACGGGAGGGATGTGACAATCCCGTGCCAGATACGGATTGTGCGAATGGACACATCTCCTAACAGGAAGGGTAGGCCCCAAAGTGACTGCCGTCCAAGATCAATGAAGGCAAAAATGGTTTGGTCCGCCGGATAGTTATACAGTCGCCGGCCGAATAAGACCGAGTAATCCCATATGCGGTTACCTTCGGACCAGTACAATGAAAAGGGGTATTCGGTTACGAATCGAAATGCGTGCCCAAAGAAAAGCACACCCCCAGTTAACAAGAGGCTGACGATAAGATTTTCAATACGAACCAATGTGTTCTGTTCTCGAGTGATCAGAGCTGCTATGCTTATACTCATGCCTGCCAGGGTTAGTATGCGCAGGTAAGGCCCAGTAAACACACCGCCCCAGTAATTGAATTGCAAGGTCCAGACGGGGGCGATCAAGATGGTTAAAACGAGTAACCAGCGTAGAATCCCTAATTTGTCGCGCCAATGGATTAATATCCTTTCTAACGGCGTGGTGATCTCTCGTCTCCACAAGATCACCACTGTGGATATGAAGATTACTGTGAACACAAAGATCAGTGCAATAAAGCCCCAACCTAGTTTGGGTGTAAAGCCTCCCAGCCAGGTTCCCAAGCCCCAGGCGAAGTCATAGTATTCACCCCCTGCTCTCCAGAGTACGATCATGGTGATAATTGTGGCTGTTAGGCGCAGAAAAAAGGCGATATAACGCCCTAATGTATTCACCCTCTCACCTCTAATCCTTCATGGAACATTTGCTCATAATGCTTACACATGATGTCAATCGTATATTGTTCTTTGATAAGCGCTTCTCCCGCGCTGCCCAGGCGCTTTCTAAGCTCCTCGTTTGACAAAAGCCGGATAATCGCCTGGCTCAATCCCTTTGGGTCAGCTGGTTCCACCAAGAGGCCATTCTCGCCATCCCGGATGATTTCTTCTATCCCTTCAAGCTTCGTAGCAACCACCGGCAGCCCCGCCCTCATCGCTTCTAAAAGAGAAAGGGGAAGTCCCTCCGACAATGAAGGCAACACAAAGCCATCCGCGATGTTCAACAGCTTTGGTACATCTGTCCGATTTCCTAAAAATCTGATCGCGTCCTGGATGCCGAGACTCCGGGCTTTTTCTTTTAATTCCGCGGATAAATCACCCTCGCCTGCGAATACAAATACAGTATTGGGAAAGCACTCGATGATTGAGGGAATGGCTTCGAGTAAGTAAGTGTGACCTTTTTGAGTCCGCAGGCGTGCCACCGTTAGGAGCAGAAAATCCTCGCGCTTAATTCCAATCTGCTGGCGCAGTTTTATTTGTTCGTACTCTTCGAGCTGCTCGACATGAGATAGATTGATCCCATTCGCTATCACAATAATCTTGTCTGGCTGAATTCTCTCTTCACGGATGGATAAGCTTTGCACTTGCAGGGAGACTGCTACCATTCCTGTTGCAATACCGTGGTTGATGATCCAGGCGTGCAGTCGCTCCAACCAGGGCGGAAAATTTTCAATGCGACCGTGATGGGAGGCTATACGCACGGGGACGCGTGCAAGCCAGGCGCAGGGTATGCCGATCAGGTTTGCATGGTGGGTAAACGCCTCGACCAAGGTGAATCGCTCCCTTATCATTAATTTATACAGCCTTATCATGCCGCGCACGAAGCGATAGAAGTTGATGAGCGCGTTACCTGATCCCCAGCAGTCCAGGTTGATCAGGGGAAAGGGCACGCTTGCCTGCCATTGCTCATGCAGTCCGTCTTTGTCGTATAAAAACGCTGCAGTTACCCTGTACCCTTTAGCTGCGAACCATTTCCCCTGGTCTAAAAGCAACTGTTGCGCCCCGCCCGTAGCCATCTGGGAGCCGAACAGTAGCAGAGAATAGTTATTATTTCTGCCCAATGTGGACGAAGGAATGTTCATGATAGGCTGATGTGCCATCCTGCCT
>CP070639.1:2053009-2056124 GCA_020354045.1 Anaerolineales bacterium
AAAATATCAATCACGGTCACAACCAGCAAACGGGCTTTGGCACCCGTTGGTTTACCGGTGAGGCGGGGGGCATAGCGAATTTCTACCTCCTGAAGGCGATAGCCGCAGTCACGAGCTTTTATCAAGATCTCCGCCAGAAAAAAGGCGCTCCGCCAGTACTCAATTTTAATCGTCCTCAGGATATCCAGGCGATACATGCTGATATATTGAAACTGGCGCAGTTTCATCCTGAATAAAACCTGGATAAGATGGATATTCATCCACGAGATGATATGTCTGAGTATCGTATAGTCGCTGCGATCAGTACGTAAGCCTACCACAATGTCCGCCTGTTGGGCAGCCTGTATATAGTGGCGCAACTCGCCAGGGTGGAGAGGCAGGTCGGCGGGAATCAGGATCAACCAGTCGCCCCTTGCTTTTGAAATGGCAGTCAACATGGCTGCACCAATGCCCTGATTAATTGAATGGTGAAATACGCGCACCTCGGCGTATCTGTGCTCCAATTCGTCTGCCAAGGAGCCAGTTTTATCCTTACTGCCATCATTGATGATCAGGAATTCGGCAGAAACCTGCATTTCTGCTATCCTTGGGATCAGCGTCTCCACACAATTAACCAGATTACCCTGCTCATTGTAGGCGGGGATAAAAACGGTCAGGGTGGGTTTCATGGGAATAATTCCAGTTCACGGATATGTATGTTTGCTGTATCACCACTCTGTACATTAAGAAACTCGAAGTGTATTTTAGTGACCTTATCTGGACCCTTCGCAAACTCCATAGCTACAGGTGCCGTGCCAGAAGCGTTCAAAAATAACTGCTCATACACCACCGGAGACGCCTCAGACGTGGATAGCAATCTTACTGTCACCTGCAAGTTTACCAGACCGAACTCAGCCTTCATACTTGATACTCGCCGTGGGCTGGGAAATTCGATCTCAAGCAAGAATGGATTGGCTTCCAGGCCACGCATCAGTGTAAAGGTGTCGTGATCAAAGGCAAGTTGCGCTGTGCCCATATCAATCTGGGAATGGCGGATAAAAATATTCTCTCCATCCATGACTACCTGTGCTTCTGCTAACTGGCGACGAGCTTCCTTCTCGGATGCGAACATCTCGTCTGCGAAGGCGGAGTAAGCCAGGGTTACAATGTAGAATCCTGCTGAACCATCTGGATACGGGATGATCTCTTCAACGCTTACCAGGCTGAATTTGGGGCTGTCAACCGCCTGGGCATACTCTGTGGGTGTCATGATAAAGATGTCATTTGGGCTGAGCGGCATTCTCTTGAATAAATAGCTGCCAATACCATCGATACGGACACGCTCCTGCTGCTCGGGTGAAAGAAAGAAGCGGATGAAATTATCTGTTCCATTTGCCCAGGTGGAGGAGACGAGGATGTGGTAATCAGCGCTTTGCTGCAGATATTTAGGGATGGTTTCTTGAAATAGCTGCTTGGCACCATACTGCATGCCGTATAGACCATAGTCCTCGAACCATAGCGGCCCGTCCACCAGGGCTGTACGCAGCAAAGCCAGGTTTGCCAGGGTCAGGATGAGCAGTGTTGATGGTCCCAAGAAGCGAATATAGAAACGATTTCTAATTCTCTTCAAAATCCATTCCAAGCCAAGACCTGCCAGAATACTGACCGGGATTACGAAAGACAATACGCGGGCAATACCAATATCCAGCAGCGCGGCACCGACCGGGGTTGCCAGGGCGGCGATCAATACGGTGCGGTGTGGAGATGATTTTATTCGTCTTAGGCAAATGAGCATTCCAATGACGACAAACAACAACATGCCAATATGAATGTGTCCCATACCAGCCATACGGTGACGAGACAAGTCGTGCTCGTTGGGTATAAACCAGTATTGCGGACTGAGACCATAGGCGTATTTTTGAAGAAAAATTTGGATTTTCTCCAGAGCAGAAATTTCCTGGAACCAGTAAGAGCCGACCACACGCAGGTGTTCGTATATGGCAGCAGGGTGTTTGAGACGGAAGTTGACCAGAGGAACCGCCAACACTAATGCCAGTAATGCCCCGCGTAAGAGAACTGCAGGCTGGCGCAGATGATAGCGTAAGTCGGAAAGGAAAAAAAGCCCGGCGGCAACCAGGATGATCGCCTGAGCGTTGGAGTAGGTATAAAATGTAGCCGCGGCAAAGACGACCGCAGCATAAATATAACGGGCAGAACGCGTTCGGTAAAGCAAATAGCTTAACAAGAAGCAGGCATAGAACGCGGTAGTCATAACGGTCTCGAAGGCAGTTCGGGAATGCAGAAACCAGGCTGGCATTATGGAGAGCAGCAAGGCCCCAGCCCACCAACTACGGGTCTTGAAAACCATTTTCAAGCTCATGCTTACAGCGATTGCCCCCAGTGTACTGATAAGCACTGAGGTGCCGCGCGTGACAAGGATAGATTTGCCAAATAGGACGAGACTGACGGCCTGAATGTACATGGATAACAAAGGTGTCCAGCGCAGTGCTGCGGCTTCAATGTACATAGGGAGGAATGAGCCGTCTGGGCTGTGAAATTTACGGATGAGCAAATCCTGTGCAAACAGGGTCTGAACAGCTTCGTCCCCAAAGAAATAAACGGGAAACCTTTTCCAGCGCCCAAAGACGGGTAAGCAGGTAAATAATCAAAGACAAAGAAAACAAATAGATTTCCGGGGAAACAGAGCTTATCAGGCTGCCCAATAAATCAGCAGTTGCCCACAACCAGCGACGTAGAAATGCACGCGGTGTCACCAATGCGGTTTGAGCATCAATAGATATATGTACTTTATGACCTGGATGGAGAAGGATGGGTTTTTCTAGCACCAGGGTACCGTCTATATACTCCGCCTGGCGGGTAAAGCGACCAGCGTAATATTTCGTCTTTATCCGGGCGAGCAGCGCGTAAAATCGCGAGGGTAGTGAACGCAGATTTCTTGTGACCTGGTGTCGGTTAAATTTTATTTCGCTAATGATCAAGAAGAGCGTAAATCCACTGGCAAACAAACTGATCCAAAGTCCAACAAAGAAGGAAACAGGCTTGAATGAAAAAGTGTACTTGTGCAGACCGGCTGCCATGTCTACTGCAAGATACCCCCCGATGTTTTTGAGTGTTT
>CP070639.1:2056224-2059277 GCA_020354045.1 Anaerolineales bacterium
ATACAGGATTTAATGCCTCTTGCTATCATGTTGACTTTCATACTTATCGGGTTATTTGTCGCGGCTGGCTTGTACACGGCTGATGTCATCAATAAACCAATCAAGGAACTGACTGAAACTACAAAGCTTGTCATTGCGGGGAATTGGGATGAGGAGGCACCAGTCCAAAGTGGTGCTGATGCCGGCTCGCTGGCTCAATCGTTTAACACCCTGCTGGCTCAAATTAAATTAAAACTCGAGGGTATGGAAAATACGGTTTCAAAACGCGATCAGTTATCGGAACATCATTCCAATCAACTGCGCGCTTTGTCAGAGGTAAGCCAAACCATCGTCACTACCCGCATTATTGACGAGCTCCTGCCAAAGATTGTACAACTAATCAGCCAGCACTTCGGCTACTCACACATCGGCATATACCTGATTGACGCAACCGGTGAATACGCAATACTTCAAGCAATGATCAGCAAAGAAGGGGAGAGCATAAGCGCTTACGCCCAAAAAATCCAAGTTGCCGAAGGAGGAATCATCGGGTATGTAATTAATAATAAGGAACATCGTATCGTAGAAGACATGCTTGAAGATGACCTATATACTAATAACCCCGATTTTCCAGACACGCGTTCTGAAATAGCCATACCTTTACTTGGTGGTGACCAAGTAATCGGGGTGCTGGATATTCAAAGCAGAGAGCCAAATGCATTTGCCCAAGACGATATCACCACATTGCTCCTTATTGCCGACCAGGTTGCTATTGCTATCGACAATGCCCGCCTGTTCCGCGAGAATCAAGGGGCTCTCGAATCCATTCGGCGCGCTTATAGTCAACTAAGCCAAGATGCATGGGCAAAGCTTCTTCATGAGCAACCCGAATTGGGCTATTTGGCTAACCGCTTGGATATTAGCTATACACCGGCGAATGGTTGGCACCCTGAAGAGGTCCAAGCCGCTCAAACCGGTAGCACAATACAAGTCAGCAACGATACACTCGCCATCCCCATAAAGGAACGAGACCATGTTTTGGGAATATTGCGCTTGCGCAAGCCCGACTCCCATATGTGGTCTAAAGATGAGCTCGCATTGGCAGAGACACTCGCCCAACAGCTTTACCTGGCTTTGGAAAACGCCCGTCTGTATCAAGAAACTCAAAGGCGCGCCGAACGCGAACGCCTCGCTAGCGAAATAACCGCAAAATTGCGCGCCAGCAATGATCCCCAAGTGATAATGCAGACCGCAATTCAAGAATTGCGACGGGTATTGAATATCCGTAGTGAAGAAGTCCCTCCCAATGCAGCTCTACGATCAACAGATCACATGCCACGTCAACAAGACGCTTCAAGCCAGGAAAGCCAAGAGATTGGATGAATATGACCTACATAATAGCTGTTGCTAATCAAAAAGGCGGTGTTGCCAAGACCACCTCAGCGGTGTCCCTGGGTGGTTCATTGGCTCTCACTGGAAAAGATGTATTGATGATTGACCTGGATGCCCAGGCTGATTTGACTTTAGCAATGGGGGTTACCCCTTCAAAATCTGGTGGCACAATCGCAGATGTGTTTTTCAGCTCGGCTAACCTGACAGGGGTTACGAGAGAGACAGCAATTCCAGGCATGGATTTAATTCCATCATTTAATGAAATGGAGTTGGCTGAGCGATTTTTACCTGTCCGGCCGAATTTCGAGTTCATTTTACGAGACGCGTTGAAAAATCACCTGCCCACAAATTTTTATGATTATGTCATTCTTGATTGTCCCCCAGCACTGGGTGCCATCACAACCAATGCGCTTCAAGCCGCCCAAATGCTCATCATTCCCACACAGCCAGAGTTTTTCTCTGCACATGCACTGCGCAACATGATGCCTATTATCCGGCGAGTCCGAAACCAGGGCAATCCGAACATGCTCTACCGGATATTGATTACCATGTTTGACAAACGCAATCGCGTGCATCGCAATTTGAGTGAACAACTGAACTCAACCTTTCGCGAAGGTGTATTCCAAACCGTAATTGGTACAGACACTAAATTGCGAGAGGCCTCTATCGCAGGCTTACCTATCACGCATTTCAATATTAAAACTCGAAGTGCGGGGCAGTATCAAGCTCTGGCTCAGGAGATTATTCAGTATGTCCAGAATCCAGTTACAAAATCTGCACTCCTCTCGACTTAATTCACTTTTCGCCGACCTGGGTAAAGAAAGCCATGATATCCCGGTAACCAGCAATAAGACTGTTACAGGGTGGACCTGGGAATGCGATTCTCAAGGCTACTTCACAGATTGCAGCCCCGAGGTTGAGTCAATTCTAGGTATCCCTGTTAAGGAATTTTTGGGTCAACCGGTTTCTGAATTCCGTTTGACACCCGATTCAGGCACACTCCTAAAATCCAAGCTGGAAGAAGGCGCTTATCCCATCGAGGTTGCTGTCCAATACGAAACGATAAATGGAGAATACATACCAGTCGTATTGGACATACTCCAACCTCCCTTGATTGAAGAAGAAAATGGCAAGAATCGAGTCTGGCATGGATTTGCCAGGGTGCAGTTACCCAAAATAACCAAACAAGAACGAATTCCGCGCAACAACGAGTTTTTTCCTGTAATGCCGGTCCCCACGCCGAGATCCAGATCACAAAAAACAAGGGCGCGGACCAAACCAAGTAGCAGGAATACCGGTTTGGCGAAGCCATCTACTATGGAGATAGCCCCTCAAGTTGCGAAAGAAGAAGTTAATAATTTAATTGAGCTGCTAGACGCGAGCCCTGACCGTCGCTGGAGTGACGATGAACTTTTATTGATCGAGCAGGTGGCTGGTCAATTGACGCTTGCGTTGGATAATGCCAGGCTATTTCAAGAAAATTTACACCTACTAGAAGAAACCAGTCGCCGAAACGAAGAACTAACCACACTAAATAAGATCATCAGCACCGCAAGTCGCTCCCTGGAGTTATTCGAGATGCTCCGGGAAATACTAATACAACTCTTGACGGTCCTGAATATGGAAACCGGGATAATCTGCTTGGCTGATATGAAAACCCGCAAATTGAGCATTGCCGTCCA
>CP070639.1:2059377-2062418 GCA_020354045.1 Anaerolineales bacterium
GATCATCATCGTGCTGGCTGGTACTGGCTGGCTGACCGCGGCGCGTTTAATGCGTGGCATGGTGCTTTCCCTGCGCGGTCAGACCTTCACTGAGGCAGCTCAGGCTCTTGGGTCCTCAAATGCGCGTATCATCTTTGCACACATGATCCCCAACGCCATGGCGCCCATCATCGTCGATGCCACCCTGTCCTTGGCTGGTTTTATCATTACTGAAGCCGCGCTCTCCTTCTTAGGCTTTGGCATCCAGGACCCGATCCCAACCTGGGGAAATATGCTGGCCAGTACCCAGCAGCACATGTTTTTTAAACCCTGGCTGCCGCTGATACCGGGATTTCCGATTTTCCTGTGTTCTCTGGCCTTCAATTTTATTGGCGACGGGCTGCGCGATGCACTTGACCCGCGTTTGAAGCTCTAATTCTGGCTCATCTGAAAATACTTAAATACTTTTCAGACTTTTATTTGGCGAGGTAATCTTTGGCATCTACAACAACTGAACCACTGTTGGAAGTAAAAAATCTTAAGACCTATTTCTTCACCGAGGACGGTGTGGTCAAGGCCGTGGATGGCGTGGATATTTACATCAACCCCGGCGAAGTGCTCGGGTTGGTGGGCGAATCGGGCTGCGGCAAGAGCGTTACTTCATTGTCGATTATGCGCTTGATCGGTGTGCCTGGAAAGATTGTCGAAGGTGAAATCCTTTTTGAAGGCAAATCGCTGATCACCTTGCCTGAATCTGAGATGGTCCAGATGCGCGGCAACCGCATGTCGATGATCTTCCAACAACCTCAGTCCAGCCTGAATCCGGTCTTTAAGATCGGCGATCAGGTAGCTGAAGTCTTGCAGATCCACCAGTCGATGTCAAAAGAGAAGGCCTGGCAGGAGGCCGTCAAATTGCTGCGCCTGGTTGGCATTCCTGATCCTGAAAACAAGGCCAAATCTTTTCCCCATGAGATCTCCGGTGGCCAGGCACAACGTGTGATGATCGCCATGGCGCTGGCGCTTAACCCGCAACTGCTGATCGCCGACGAACCCACCACTGCTTTGGATGTGACTATCCAGGCTCAAATTCTCGACCTGATGCGCAACCTGCGCTCCACCATGAATACCGCCGTCATCTTGATCACCCACGATCTGGGTATTATTGCCGAGATGGCTGATCGGGTAGCAGTCATGTATGCCGGGCGTATTGTCGAACAGACGGATGTCAAAAAAGTGTATACCGAGCCGATGCATCCCTACACGCAAGGTTTGATTGCCTCCATACCAGTCTTGGGGCAAGTCAAAGATGAACTGGATGTCATCCCCGGATCGGTCCCGAACCTCATAAATTTGCCCCCGGGTTGTAAGTTCGCACCACGCTGTCGCCCTCGTGTACAGCATGAGTTGGCTATTTGTACCGAAATCGAACCTGAGTTGCGCCCGGTTACTGCCGATCACTCCGTGCGTTGCTGGCTGTATCACGATAATGACGCGCAGGCCTTTAAGGCCCCTTTGGGTGATAGATCTGGCGATCAATCTTAATAATTTCAGTCCCCTGCAACTGTGGTAATTGGGATGGTTTCTGTGTACACCACATACTGCCGGGGCGTGCATGAACAAGAGGCTCTTAATGAAAATGGATTATATGACCAAAGCTGATCAGCAAAAAGATAAAGGTGCTTGGGACTTTGTGCAGGTTAAAAATCTTGTCAAGTTCTTCCCTGTGCGTGGGGGATTTTTTCAGCGCGTATCTGCCTGGGTAAAAGCAGTGGATGATGTCAGCTTCACCATCCGCGAAGGCGAGACCGTTGGGTTAGTGGGCGAGTCAGGCTGTGGGAAAACAACCGTTGGGCGGACCATGCTGCGCCTCATCGAGCCCACTTCAGGTGAGGTGATTTTCAACGGCGTTGACGTATTTAAGCTGCGCGGCCGCGAGTTGAAAGAAGTTCGTCGGAATATGCAGATTATCTTTCAAGATCCATACGCCTCCTTGGACCCGCGCACACCGATTGGCGAATCGGTTGCGGAAGGGTTGAAAATTCACCACATTGGTACCCCCCGCGAGCGCTTTGAGATGACAGTCGAAATGCTGCGCAAAGTAGGGCTGCAAGATTATCACGCCCGCCGCTACCCGCACGAGTTTTCGGGTGGTCAGCGCCAACGTATCGGCATCGCCCGCGCCCTGGCACTGCGCCCAAAATTTATCATCGCTGATGAGCCTGTTTCTGCCCTGGATGTTTCCATCCAGTCCCAGGTGCTCAATATTCTCAAGGACTTACAGCGCGAATTCGGCTTAACCTATTTGTTTATCGCTCACAACCTGAGTGTGGTGGAGCACATCTCTGACCGTGTGGTCGTGATGTACTTGGGGAAAATTGTTGAGATGGCCAGCCGTGAAGAGCTCTTTAGAAACCCGCTCCACCCCTATACCAAGGCCTTGATGTCAGCCATTCCCATCCCCGATCCAACCTTGTCTCGCGAAAGGATCATCCTTCAAGGCGATGTGCCTAGTCCCCTAAACCCCCCTTCAGGTTGCCGTTTTCACCCGCGTTGTCCTGTGGCTATAGAAGGATTGTGCGAAGTTGAGCAACCTCCGGAGCTAGAACCAGCTCCTGAACATTATGTAGCTTGCTGGCTTTATAAGTAGTTCTTCTGTCTCACACTGTTTGACATTTATTGGTTGCTCTGGGTGCGGTGAATTGAATCTCACCTGTTTTCAAATTCATGTGCACGCGCGTATTCGCTTCCCAGTCGTGTAGCTCTTGTGATCTGGCAAGAGAATTCGTTGAACAGAAAACCAGATGACCCACTATATTATTCGCCGGCTGATCATCATCCCTCCCATTCTGCTGCTAGCTAATTTTTTGGGTTTTTCTTACGCGCATTATTTTAGGCCCTTGAGAGACACCTATGACCCATATAGCTCCGGGGCAATAACTATCTCCCCTTTGTTTAAAGACTATCAAATCTACCTTGAAAACCTGGCCCGGCTTGATCTGGGTCTCATGCCAACTGGAGAGCCGATTACCCGGTTGTTGATTCGTGCTTCGACGGCTAGTTCG
>CP070639.1:2062518-2065553 GCA_020354045.1 Anaerolineales bacterium
GGACCAATTGCTGCCTGACCCGCTGCCCTACCTGGGTACCTTGATCGGTATTGCAGTATTGATGTCGGCTTCGGCAGCCAGCGCCCAGGGACTGCAAAACCTGGCCTTAGGCTTAAAGCTGCGCCAATATATTCCGCCAGTGTTGGGGCAAAGCAACCAGTTCGAGGTGGCTGACAAACCGGTGTGGATTGAGGTGGGTATCGTAAGCCTGTGTTTCTTGCTGTTTGGGACACATGAAGAAACCTACCTGGCTATTTACGCGGCAGGCGTGTTCATCCTGTTAAGTATGACAGGCTGGGCTGTGACCAAACGCCTGCTCCGAGAAGTAGGCCAAAAATTCCAGGTCTCAAAAATATTGCTGGTTGCTGGCACAGTGGTCGCGGCTGTGCTGACAACCGGCGCGACTGGAATCATCTTCTACGAGCGTTTTTTCGAAGGCGCCTGGACATATATTTTATTCATTCCATTACTCTATGCCGGGTTCACTTACTCGCGTTACATGCTTGGGGAACCTTCTCCAGAGATGGATTATTTGGGACAACTGGATGCTGCACAACTGGCTGGTTTTGGCTTCGGTCAGGTTGCCACCGAAACCGGCGAACCGATACCAGGTCTTGGCCCGCGCAAAAGAGTAGAATTTGCCTGGCAGCCTGCCCCGAAAGAAAAAAGCCGCTGGCGCGAGCAACAGGTGACGATCAAAAACGTCGCAGTTTTATTGGATGGTTCTTTCTATGCAGCCCAGGCATTACCGCTGGCGAAAGTGATCTCACGAGCGACAGGCGCCCAGATGACCCTGCTTTCGTCAGTAAAAGACCACACCCCAGCATTGCAGGAACAGTTTGAGGCTACAAAAGCCACGCGCGAGGCATACCTTCAAGAGGTGGTGAGCGAACTGGAAACACAGGGGTATGCCGTTAAATACACCCTCCGCCCCGGCCACATTGCCGACGCTACCAGGGGGTTAATCGAAGAGAATGGTATTGACCTGGTCATCACCACCACCCGCGGCAAATCGGGAGCTCATCACTGGCTGACTGGAGGAGTGTCTGCCAAGCTCGTACGCACCATTGATATACCAATTCTGCTGGTGCAGGCATTGGACGAGGGTAATGGTGCTGAACCCAAAATTGAGCGCATCATGGCAGCCCTGGATGGCTCAATCTATTCCGAAAATGTGCTGCCCTACGCCCGGGCGATCAGCAAAGCGTTTGGGAGCGAGTTGATCCTGATGTCTGTACCGGCGGTCCCGGGAGTGGAGAGTTACCGCGCGGCAGCAGACGTGGTCGAAACGATCCGCTCGAAGGCGGTGGAAAACATGCAGAAGTTCCTGGAGGCCGTTGCCCGCTCCCTGCGTGAGGACGGTCTTAATGTACGAACGCTGGTAACCGGCTCAATGCCCGCCCGCACCATCATCGAGGCAGCAGAACAGGAGGAGGCTGATATGATCATGCTGACTTCGCGAGGCCGCGGCGGATTGGCTTTGCTCATGATGGGCAGCGTGGCTCAGCGAGTCGTGCAAAACACTCCAGGTCCCATTTTTATGGTCCCTATCCCACAATTTTGGGATGAGCAAGCAGAAAGCCCACCTGATAAGCCCAAGGCTTAACCAGCACCTCCCGGTTCTACAGCTGTGCCTGTAGAAGAAACTTAACTCTTTTGCCAGCCTAGCAGCAATGCAGTGAGCCCCGCAGCACAGGTAATGAGCATGCCTGCTATGTCTCCCAGGGAAAAGAAGCGTATCGCGGCCGCGAAGAAAAGAATCCCGCCGATCAGATAGGGTAAGAATTTCGCCAAAGACTTGGGGGTTGCACCCATTCTTTTCACTCAGGAAATGACCAGCAAGCTTGCCAGCCCAAAAAGGATCAACACCCCAAAAACTCCCAACCATTTCCACTGACCTTTTTGAGCAAAATACCCAGGACTGACCAGCGCAGTGTAGAGCAGCATACCAATCGCAACAGATAGTATTTGGGAGCCCCAACCAGCCCCTGCCAGCAGCCCAATCCCGCCAGCCAACAGACCCAGGGCAGTGGCGAATTCTCCCGCCAGGTGAAACCCAATCCGGATAGGCTCAGTTTCCAGCTCAGGAATCTGCCTCGAAAAATAAAAGGCAGACCACTCCCCAATCATCAGCAAGCCAACCACGATTCCAAACAACGCCGGGAATAACATAGCAAACCTCCAATTTATTTTCATAAAAAACCGACTGAGCCATTTGGCTGCGAACACCCTGCAGGTTCTCTAAAAGCCAGCCTGTTCCATCGCAAACCTACGGGACTTCATCACTAATTAATCAACCACAACGGGCTGTTGCCAAATTGGATCACGCCAGATAAACAGCACCACCAACAACAAACAAGCCAAACCATAGGCACCCAGCCCAAAGGAGAACAACTTGTTTTCAGGGCGTACCAGGTAATTAAGCACAAAGGCGTAAACGCTGTTCACCACGCCATGTAAAAAGGCGGCGACCCAAACACTGCCAGTTTTCAGCACAGCATAACTCTGCACAATGCCCCATAGGGTGAAAAATAGGCCAGCGAACAAGAAACCCGTCAAGGTAGGCGGGTAGGTATGGGCCCCGCTGAGTATGATGGGGATATGCCAGACTGCCCAGACAAGACCTGTAATGATGGCAGCCAATCTCCAGCCCACCGGGCTGAGCTCGCGCAGCAGAAAACCGCGCCAGCCATATTCTTCGCCAAAGGTGGCTGCCAGGCTCCCAAGCGGGTTGCCAATCACCGCCAGCAGCAGAAAGGCGACCAGCGCAAAAGGGTACAGCCAGCCTGGAACAGGTATTCCTTCGATGCGTTCCTGGATGCCCTGGAACTCACCCAGGTCCAGGGCCCAGTTCAAGCCTGCCTGAATAAGAAAGAACAACAGGATGCCAATCACCAGGCGCACACCCACATCTGGATTGCCCAGCTGCAATCCAACGCGCCGGAAGGCGGAGTCCCCATACCGGCGATAGCACTGTATGACCAGCAAGGTCCACAAAACGAACAACACGCTACCAGATACACCCAAGATGGCAG
>CP070639.1:2065653-2068656 GCA_020354045.1 Anaerolineales bacterium
TGCTAATCTGTGCCGGGTAACTGGCTGGCCGGGCATGGCGTTTATTGGTGATGAGACGGGTGCAGCAGCTACCCACCGCGTATCACAAACTGAGGTGGGCCGCATCTACCTGGCTAACCACTGGTCGGCACTGAGGGCTTTTGATGGGTTTTGTATGCAAGCCGGGCATCGCGTAGATGAGGCTACCGCGGTGGTGATCGACCTGGATAAAACCATCCTGGGCGCCCGGCGGCGCAACAGCCAGGTGATCGACATGGCCCGGGCGCAAGCCGTGGAATTAACCCTCGCTGGGTCACTAGGTGAAGGTTTTGATAGCCAGGCTTTTCAACAGGTGTACAAATTGTTCAACCAGATAGAGTTTCACCCTTTTACCAGCGACAACCAGGATTATTTAGGCTATGTGTGCCTGATGCTGCTCGCTGGCGCGGCGGACGCCTCTCAACTGGCAGCCTCTGTTCGCCAGGGGGAGCTGACCAGCTTTGAGCAATTTATCCAGAAGATTGAAGGATTCCAGGATCAGCTGCCGGACCCTCTCAGAGAGCTTCATCAGGAGGTTTATGCCTGTGTTCGGGCGGGCGACCCCACGCCTTTCAAGGCCTTCCGGCGCAAGGAGTATGAGATCACGGTCTCAAAGATGGGCTGCCTTGAACAGGATGCACCCGTGGAGGCCTTGCTGGAGGGTGAGATCACGCTGACCCAGGAAGTGCGCCATATGGCTCTCCAGTGGCAGCAGCGCGGCGCCTTGATTTTTGGGCTCTCCGATAAACCGGATGAAGCCTCCTTGCCTTCCGCTGAGCTGGTCGCCCAGGGTTTCCAGCCGCTACACCGCACCCCGACCCATGCCGTGGGGGCCTGATTAAGCTGGCTCCAGGGCTTTTTAGATGAAGCCTCTGACACTGAAACCTCAATACATTCAGCGTCTCAGCGGAGACTGAGGTACGACTTCGCTCACAGCATTGGGTGCAGGGTTTCCACCAGGCCGCGCAGCTTGCATATTCTCTGGCTTTCTTCTGAGCAGAGATGGACAGGATTAGAAGCCGACAAATTCAAGCCAGGGTACCTGAAGTTGAGACAAAAGTCTGGTGGTTTGAGTCAGTCATCATGCCTCCCGAGCGTACCTAACCACGCCCCCAACCTGGCCGTGTAGAGGGCAACCTGGTAAGAGTTGCTCACCAGGAGCAGGAAAGTGGCAGGCACTAAAGCAGCCAGGCCGGCTACCAAGTTTATGAACAAGGCTGCGATTGCATAGACCAGCAAAAACAACCCGCCGATCAATATTATGCGCTGGTACGCCAAGATGAGATGAAGAAGATATATTTCAAGCCGTTCACGCGCCAGCCGGCGGCGATTGGACATACTGTTATCCTTATGCGAACCCTGGCGTCCCATAGCGCCGGCTGATCGCCATAAATCGGCCGGGGCGCTCTGTCAGAACGCAATAGGTTGATGACATGACCCAACCACCAGGTTGCCGAACAGCGCACCTGACAGGTAACACCCACCCCTCGCGCCTGGTACTTCAACCGGAGCACAGTAAACAACATTATAATGTTAGCATGCCGCGTAAACAACACGAAGAGCATGAATCAATGAAACCAGACAGCCGGTACTGGTGGTGGCCGTTTGCCGAGGGCAGCGGGTCGATCATCGCTGGCGCAACAGTTGTGCTGGCGGCCACAGTTGTGCTGTGGATCGTGTACCAGCACTGGCTAAGCACAGCTGTGCTGGTTGCAAGCGTTGGCTTGTGGCTGGCATTCCTGTTCTTCTTCCGCGACCCTCCCCGGGCTATCCATTCAGAACCGGGCTTGGTGCTCAGCCCAGGCGATGGCAAGGTGGTGCACATCGGGACGGAAAGGGAAGAGCACTATCTGCAGGCTGAAACCCTGCGGATCAGCCTATTTCTCTCACTAGTGGATGTGCACGTGCAGCGCATTCCACTTGATGGCCGAGTGGAAGTCGTGGAACACCGACCCGGTAAATTCTTGCAAGCCTTTAAACCGGAGGCCTCCCAGGTCAATGAAGGCATCAGCATGGTGGTTGAAACTGCCTATGGGCGCATCCTGGTCAGGCAGGTGGCGGGCATCCTGGCGCGACGGTGCGTCAACTACCTGGAAGCCAGCGAGAGGGTGCAGACCGGACAGCGTTTTGGCCTGATCCGCTTCGGCTCACGCATCGACCTGTACCTGCCGCCAGATGCCAAGGTGCTGGTTGCCGTCGGTGATAAAGTGCAGGGGGGCATTACGCCGCTAGCCTGGCTTGAGCAAGGTGACAGATGAACAACCGCTATCGCTCATTGATACCGAACAGCATCACCATGGGCTCGCTGGCCTGCGGTGCACTTTCGCTGCTGTACTCGGCCAACGGAGATGTGCGATTTGCAGGCATGCTCATCCTGGCAAGCTACCTGCTGGATTTGTTCGATGGTCTGGTGGCCAGGTGGTTGAAGGCCGGTTCCGCTTTTGGGTTGCAGCTGGATTCGTTGTCTGATATCGTCAGCCTGGGTGCAGCGCCGGGCGTGCTGGTGTTCGCCTACCTGCGCGGGCAGGGGGAAAGCGCCTGGTGGGTATGGGTGGTGGCGATCCTGGTGCCGCTGGCTGGGGCTTTCCGCCTGGCGCGCTATAACCTGCTGCCCTCGCAACCAACGGCTTCCCACCATACGTTGGGACTGACGATCTCGACCGGTGGCGCAACCCTGACATTAGCTGTGCTGTCCGATCTAACCACGACGGGCGAGCACCTGCCCGGATGGAGCTTTGCTGTGCTGGTCTGCCTGGTGTGCCTGCTGATGGTCAGCCGCATCATCTTTCCGTCTTTTGCAGGGATTATTTCTCAGCAGCGACGTAGCCTAGTATTGGCGTTGCTATTTGCGATCTCACTTCTCCTGGTTCCTCCTTTTAGAGCCTGGCTATACTGGGCGGGCGCTTACCTGGTGTTCTCGCTGACGCTGGCGGGGTACAGGCGTATCAAAGGGCTATGAGCACATTGACCCACTGGCGAAATCGC
>CP070639.1:2068756-2071752 GCA_020354045.1 Anaerolineales bacterium
GGCTTTGATCGAAGCTGCCATCACTCCGCGCACAAAAGCCATTATGCCGGTGCACCTTTATGGATTGAGTTGCGACATGAACCCAATCATGGAGATAGCCTCCAAACACCACCTGCTGGTAATCGAAGATGCTTGTCAGAGTCATGGCGCTACGTACAAAGGCCGAGCAGTTGGATCATTTGGGGCAGGCACCTTCTCGCTCTACCCCACAAAAAATATGACCTCTGGTGAAGGAGGCATGATCACTACCAATGATGAAGCCATTGCGGAACATTGCCGAGTTATCCGCCAGCATGGCATGCGACGACGTTATTACCACGATGAGTTGGGCTTCAACTTCCGAATGACCGATCTTCAAGCGGCTGTTGGCCTAGAACAACTAAAAAAGCTGGGTAAATTCAACCAAGCACGCGCCCAGAACGCACGCTTTCTAAGCAGCCACCTGAAGGGTGTTGGAGTACCATTTGTCCCAGACGGTCACGAGCATGTATATCATCAATATACAATCCGAGTCCCAGGTGGACGGCGCGATGCCTTGGTTGAGCACCTCAATAAGCAGGGCGTCGGATGCATGGTATATTACCCCGTGCCGATTCACAAACAGACATTCTATGTCAACGAGCTAGGTTATAACATGAGCTTGACAGAGACTGAATGTGCTGCACAAGAGGTTCTTTCCTTGCCAGTGCATCCCGGCCTTAGCAATGAAGATCTAGAGACGATCGTTGCAGCAGTCAACAATTTTATGGCCTGAGTTGGATTTTTAAGGCTAACATCACAGTGACTTGATCGCCTTACGATAACTACCGGATTCTCCCAGGTGCGCTATAAATTTATGGCGCACCTGGGTTTACACCCAGTACGCACTGCATACAACCGGGGATAAGCAACGGGGAAGCAGCTTAGCGTGTTTTACTTGACATCTCCCCCTCGGGTGGCTATAATCTCCTCATTGCGGGTGTCGCCAAGTGGTAAGGCAGCAGCTTCCCAAGCTGCCATTTCGTGGGTTCGAATCCCATCACCCGCTCTCTTTACAGAAGCACTCTGGTCGTACCAGAGTGCTTCTCAGCTTAAATCTCTGACATGCAAATTTAATCAATCAACAATCCATACACATATAAAGTCCCTACATAAATCTGACAAAAATGCAATTTTCATTTGACAGGTGAAACAATACATTAAATCAAACGTGTTAACTATTAGAGTTATCATTTTTTTGACAGCTAGATATGCATATGGTTGCTACTGTTCTATACATTGAAGATAATAATGAAAACCGGATGCTTGTGCGCAGGATATTACAAGCCGAAGGGTATAGCGTTCTTGAAGCTGAAAGCGCACAACAAGCAATGATACTTGTTAAATCCCAGCCACCGGACCTAATCCTGATGGATATCAACTTGCCTGGAATTGATGGATATACTCTCACCTCTCATCTAAAATCCCTGCCTTATTTAAGTAATGTCCCGATCATTGCAATGACTTCGAACGTAATGCAAGGCGACAGGGAACGAACGCTCGAAGCTGGTTGTGATGGATACATTCAAAAACCCATCGATGTTGATAATCTTCCTCATCAGATCACTCGATATTTAGCAGCACAGAGGTGGTGATTTTTGAATACTTGTTATTATTCACCCGTCGCTTTCTTCTCATATTTCTCTGCAGAACGATCGTCAAACAGGGCATCTCTGCAGGGCCAGCAGAAAAATTCAATCCCCAAAGACGCCACTATACTGGTTGTTGAAGATAATGTGTCGAATTTTGTCTTAATTGCTCGCATGCTGGGTTATTTGGGAATCCATTGTGAATGGAAGACTTCTGGATATGAAGTAGTTGAATACGCCGATACACTGCCTCGTTTGGATCTCATCCTGCTGGATATTCGCTTGCCCTATGAAGATGGCTTCAGTGCGTTGCGCAAGATCCGGTCATCCACACGCCTCAAAGATACACTGGTCGTTGCTATTACTGCTGAAGCCGGCCTTGAGCAGATGAAGCGAGCACAAGAAGCCGGATTTGACGGGTTTCTCGGTAAGCCGCTTGATCCAGATCGTTTTCCCGCTCAAATTCGGCACATCCTCGCAGGCGAGTCTATTTGGGAACCAAGCTAGCTCATACTCCATATTATCGGCGCAAATAAGGATATGTAGGTATTCCACGACCCACAGATCTTATTTTGCTTCTCATAATGTTTACAGTTCTGCAAGAAGCCTAATTAAATCGTTAGGCAGGTATTGATTCTCCCCCAAAAGAGGTTTTAATAGTTAGTAAGGAGGCTTTTCGACCCTATGCCTTCATTTTTAAACACCCCCGAAGAGGAATTATCTCCCGAAATCTTAATTCCTCGACTGGGGGAAGCCTTAGTTGAAAAAGAGTTAATTACCTCCAGCGAACTACAGCGGGCTCTGGAGTATCAAAAGCTGAAAGCTGCCAGCGGCCAACACCGCTTACTTGGTCGCTCTCTATTGGATTTGGGATATATAGACCGAGAGACCCTGGATAAAGTTATCGTTTCCCAAATATTTTCGCTTCACATTGCTTTGCAGCAAGCAAACCAGCAGCTTGAACAACGTGTCCAACAGCGTACACAAGATCTAGAAAAACGTTTTGATCAAATTTATACTACCTCTGAGCTGGCGCAAATCGCAGTCTTCGCAACGGATTTGGATGAGTTACTCAAGCGAGCCGTTGCGCTGATTGTAGAGCGCTTGGGCTTTGATCACGCCATAATTTATCTTTTGGATGAAGCTGGTGACTTTGCCGAACCACGCGCTGCATTTGATGCTTTTGGCAAAGATAAAGACTTGGGTAATTACAAATTACCGATCAACTCGCACTCCGTTGTCGGTTGGGTTGCAAGCCAAAATCAAACCCTTGTGATCTCTGACATCCATCAAGAATCTCTATTCGCGCAAAGTGAAATATTCCCTACTGCTCGTTCCGAGGTAGGAATTCCTATTGTGCCGGACGAGAAACTGAAGGGTATCCTCAAC
>CP070639.1:2071852-2074796 GCA_020354045.1 Anaerolineales bacterium
GGGGAAGAGCAGCAGCTCGCCTTGTCCGTGGACCACGTTGATCGTCACCAGCGCCACCAGCAGGCTTACCAGGGTGATGCCCCAGCCATAGCCCAGTGCAGCCAGCAGCTTGCCCGCCAGGATCGACCGGTCAGACAGCCGGCTGGCGAGCAGGGTTTCCAGTGTGTGGCGCTCACGCTCCCCGGCAAATGAATCGGCCACCACACCGCTCACCAGCAGGAACGGGACCCAGCCCCAGATCAGCAGGTTGGTAGGGGAGTTTAACCACGCGCGCCCGCTTTGCAGCGGTAGAAAGATCCCGAACACGGCGATGAAAACCAGCAACCCCAGCCGGCCGCCACGCAGCCCGGGGCTTTGTAGCAAGATCTCTCTCCATTCTTTCTTGATGATTGTCCAGGTGTCCTTGATCATGATTCTGCCTCCGCATCTTCTTCCATCAAGGTGATAAAGACTTCTTCCAGGTTGGCTTTGCCCTTGCGCACCTCGTCCACCTGCACGCCTTGCTCGATCAACAAACCTACCAGGGAGGAGGTATCACTGGCCTGGCGCAGGTTGATCAGCAGACGATTGTTCTGCTGGGCCACATCCAGCACTTCAGGCCTGGCTTGCAGCGCCTCCAGTGCCTGGGGGGTGAAATCCCTGCCCAGCACCTCCAGGCGCGGCCCGCCTGCCTGGGCGCGCAGAGCCTCCAACGGACCGGTAGCCAGCAGCCGGCCTTTGCGAATCACCGCCACTTGCTGGCAGAGCTTCTCCGCTTCAGCCAGGTTGTGGGTGGTCATGAAGATCGTCACCCCCTCCTTTTCAGCCAGACTGGCCAGGTCTTTGTGCAGGGCTGCGGCAGCTAGGGGGTCTAGCCCGGCGGTGGGCTCGTCCATAAAGACTAGCGCAGGGTGGTGCAGCAAGGTGCGTGCGATGGCCAGCTTCTGCTGCATGCCGCGGCTCCAGCGCCCCACGATCTCGGTGCGGCGCTCCCACAGGTCCAGATGGGTGAGCAGCTCCTGGATGCGCCTCTTGCGCTCCACGGTGGGCATATGCCACACTTCCCCGTAAAAATCCAGGTTGTTTTCAGCGCTCAGGCGCTGGTACAGCCCATTGTGCTCCAGCAGGGCACCGCTTTTCAGGCGGATGGCATCGGCCTCGCTGCGGATATCGTGCCCCAGCACACGCCCGCTGCCTTCGGTCGGCGCCAGCAAGCCCAGCAACAACCGGATGGTGGTGGTTTTCCCAGAGCCATTGGGCCCTAAAAAGCCGAAGATGCTGCCAGTGGGCACCTCGATCGATAGACGGTCTACTGCTTTGAGTGCCTCAAATGAGCGGCTCAAAGCATTGGTTTGGATAGCAATCGGGTTCATGATTTACCTCCAGGATTGTCACCAGAATTGAGCGGAGATCCCTGGACAAACTCCTTTAACTGCTGGTGATAGCTCTCAAAAGCCTGGCGGCCCGTTTCTGCCAGGCGACACAGTGTCAGCGGGATCTTGCCGCGATAGGTTTTCTCGATCTCGATATAGCCGGCAGTCTCCAGCCTGGACAGGTGGGCAGACAGGTTGCCCCTGGTCAGCCCGGTCTCGCGCTTGAGGTACAGGAAATCGGCGCTCTCAACAGCGTACAGGATGCTTACGATCAACAGGCGGGCAGGCTCGTGGATCAGTCTGTCGACCTCGCTCATGCTGCGCCGCAGCTCGCTGAAGTCAGTCCCCATCTGGAGCCTCCTGTGGAGGGCGTACGTTGCGCAGGTAGAGGATAAAAACAACCAGCCCGGAAAATGCCATGACCAGGCCTGCCGCGATGAATACCCAGGCTGTGCCGACCAGGTCACCTGTGCCGGAGAGGGACAAGCCAGCACTGATCACGATGGTGATCAGTGCATACAGGTAAAATCGGATCAATCCAGCCCGCTGCCCGATCACAAAGGCTGGCACGGCCAGGGCCAAAGCCTCCAAGACCGGAAGCCAGGCGCTGGTGGTCTGGGAGTAGCTCAAGATAAACCAGCCAAAAAATGCCGCCATGAGCGCACCCAGGAAGAGTGATAGCGCCCGGTGGAGTCGCGCCGGGGGGTGGTAGGCTACATAGCCAGTGCGTGGGTAAGCCAGGCGCTCCTTCAAAACCCGGATGAGCGGGCGCACCAGCCAGACGCCCAAACCTACCACAACGAGAGTCCCTAATCCAAGCAGGCCAGCCAGCCATGAGCCAGGTTCCGGCCAGGTCTGCAGCAGGAATAGCACCCCGATGGAAACAAAATATACGCCAATGCATATTTCGCTCAGCCCATCCTCAAACCAGTGCTGAATAGCTCGTTGCTTGACCTGTTCCAGTGGCCTGCCCATCTTATTGCTCCATGCTGTTCCCCTGAAGGGGGGACTTTCGTTATACTGAAAACTGGTTTGTAACACAAACTAGTTTATAATAATTATAGCGCATTCTCGAAAAATGTCAAGATTAAACTGGTCCCGACCTGATTAGCTCGCAGAATTTTGCAGGCACAAACCGTTACATGACCTTTTACAGCGCTCTGCCCATTTCAATCCGTCTTACCCGCGCTAGGCCTGGCCTCCGCCTCGCTTTGCTGCTACTTTACCTGTCTTAGAAATATCCTATTATTAAGATAGCCTCAACCTTCCTTTTTGGAAATACTGGACTATAATTGTCTGGTTACTTTAAGAAGATCGCTCCACCATCTTGAAAGGATTTAAATGACATTCCCTCAGGCAATCAGCGACAATTACGACATCTTCTCTCCTTTTTCGCGTTCCGATCACGCCAAGCTGGCGCGCATGCGCCGTGAAAACCCGATCTACAGCACCAGCGTGCCGGGCTGGGGTACCCGGCACTGGTTCCTGACCCGCTACGAGGATTGTGATAATTTCCTGCGCGACCAGCGCTTCGGGCGTGACCTGCATAACAGGTTGCCGGAGGAAATCTTGCAATACTGGCCCAAGCCGCC
>CP070639.1:2074896-2077832 GCA_020354045.1 Anaerolineales bacterium
CTTTCGTATACTCCCGGAAATGTCAAACTCTGGGAGTCCCCCGGCAGAGCCGGGGGTTTACCCATGATTATTAAATCATCTCTATTTACCTAAGTTCAAAAGGGAATCCTTATCAACCTTATAAGCGGTGTCCCACGGATAAGAGATTGGGTATATGAATAAAGAGAAAAAGGCTGTTTGGGGTTGGGCCATGTATGACTGGGCTAATTCTGCTTTTGCGACAACCGTGATGGCCGGTTTTTTCCCAGTCTTCTTCAAACAGTATTGGAGCTATGGCGCTGATGTGAATATGAGTACTGCTCAGCTTGGATTCGGCAACTCTATCGCCAGCATCTTTGTTGCCATTATGGCCCCGGTCTTGGGTGCCATTGCAGATAAAGGATCCGCAAGAAAAAAATTTCTGATTTTCTTTGCATATCTGGGAGTACTGATGACTGCAGCCCTATTCCTGGTTCAAAAAGGGGACTGGGGCTGGGCCATTTTCGTATATGTCATGGGTATTATCGGATTTTCCGGTGCAAATATATTTTACGATTCACTCCTGCCGAGTGTAGCAAGCGAAGAAAGAATAGACTATGTATCAGGTTTTGGTTACGCCATGGGATATCTTGGCGGCGGATTACTTTTTCTCGTCACCGTGTTAATGACTGCCATGCCGGAAAAATTCGGGTTGCCCGACTCCGGAACAGCTGTCAAGTATGCCTTCATCTTAGTGGCACTATGGTGGGGCCTGTTTACGATTTTTACCATTGTCTGGGTACCCGAAGAGCCAAGTGCTGGCACTTCATCCGGCAGGGTTAATTTTGTAGCCGAGGGTTTTCGGCAGTTAGTGGGGACTTTCAAGAAGGTCAGGCATCTGAAAACCGTGGTTCTTTTTCTATGTGCCTACTGGTTTTACATTGACGGTGTCGATACCATCATCCGTATGGCAGTTGATTACGGGATGTCCATTGGATTTGCTTCGAATGACCTCATTGTCGCCCTTTTGATTACCCAATTTGTAGGTTTCCCCTCTGCGCTGGTATTTGGAAAGCTGGGGCAGCGATGGAGTGTACGCAAATCGATTTACATTGCTATTGGTATTTATATACTTGTCACGATATGGGGGACGATGATGACAAGCAAACAGGAGTTCTACATTCTAGCTGTCATCATCGGCTTGGTACAGGGCGGCATTCAAGCACTGAGTCGATCTTACTATTCGCGCTTGATACCCAAGAACCAGTCTGCTGAGTATTACGGGTTCTATAATATGCTGGGTAAGTTTGCCGCCATTGTGGGGCCTGTATTGATGGGCATTGTAGGGCTTATCGCACGACGGATTTTGATGCCTTCGTCACCCACGCCTGAGCAGATCATGCACGTTGGCCAGTTAGCTTCTCGCTGGGGAATTGCATCCATTTCCATGCTGTTTATCATTGGAGCGATTCTTTTCTTTTTTGTAGATGAAGATAAAGGTAAAGTTGAAGCAGCCTATTTGTCGGAAGTATGATCTGCCCCCGTCGTATAATAGGAAAGGAAATTAAGTGTTCTCTGGCAATGTAGGTCGCAGGAGTAATTGTTCAACATGAAGTAACAAAATTTAACTTATTGGCGCATCATCGCGCCTTTTTTTATCCGCTGAGTCCTTTCTCACCAATCTATATGCATGCCACAACGACGGCACATTACCGTGCCATTCTATCAGAAGCAAAGAAATGGTAATCTCCTCACATGCCACAAGCGCTTGGAGGATTGCAGCAAAATGAAAAGGGCGGGAGATGTCGAATATAAATAGGATAAAGAATGCGACGCTCATGACTACCGCAGCTATCTTAGCAGACCATGTATGGTAGCTTGGAAGCCTTCGGAACTTCACGAATCCGATTATTAAAGGCAATATATAGGCGCCCACCGTCAACAAAACAAAGAAGGCTTCACGTTTTAGCACCTCCGGCCACAGCCACCAGGCACAAAGTGGCACCGTCAAATAAGTTGCCAAATCACCCCAACTGTCGAGCTTGGTTCCGAGCTCCGAAGCCTCATTAAGTTTCCGAGCGATAAATCCATCAATGGAATCTGACAGAAGTGAGGTGGCCAATAAGGCAAGAAAAAGATTAGGGCGCCCCACCCAAGCCAGGTAGAGAAGGAAAGGGGCTGCAATGAGACGGAAGCCGCTCAAGAGGTTGGGTATGCTGATCCATCTATTCGTCATTTTTATAAAGTGCGGGATGAAGGCTTTTCACACATTTGCGGGGGATTGCGAGAGAGGAGGTTGATACCTCAGTCGAGATAATGCTGTTTTAACCTGCGGAACTCACTTAATTCTTGGGCTGATATTTCAAAAGGTATTGATTCTTCTTTCTTGTGTGTGAGTACATCCTGTCCTGCCAACCTATTCTTTCCCAGCTCGTCTTGGATGGGGCCTTGGATGGGGTCATTGAAGTTTAAGCGTTGAAAATGTATTGCCGGCTTATCAAGGTCTTCCACGCGCATTATGCAGTACTGAACCAGATGAATTGGAAGTTCTTGAGCTAGATTATCCACCAGGTAACAGATCGCAGTGGAAAATTCAGGAGAGAAGAGGTACATATCCAATCCTGTCTTCCCATCGGAGACAATCTTGCTCGCCGTGATACATTCTTCAAGCCAAAAACGGTAAGAAATTGATGAAATAACGAACTTCTCAGTGTTCTCTCTATCGTTGAGTTTTGCCACAGTTAGGTTCGTCTTAGCTTCATTAATGAACAACAAGTCTGATGAGCCGAACTTGAAGGAATTAATGTTTTCTATGAGAACGAGATCTTTGTTGGAGGCTGAGTGCAGTAAAAACCTTTTGGCGGCATCCACCAATTCTTCTTTGGGAATCGGTGTAGAGCCAGTATCATATGCTACTTTCAACATTGTCCAAATTTTCGGGAGCGTCCCCAAATGATGATGTTTTCTAAGAGGTAGCC
>CP070639.1:2077932-2080854 GCA_020354045.1 Anaerolineales bacterium
ATACACCGGGCCAGGTCAGCCAGGCAGAGCTGCCGCGCCTGTACGGCATGGCAGACCTGTATATCAGCGCTTCGCACAGTGACGGAACCTCCATTTCCCTGCTGGAAGCCATGGCTTGCGGCAAGCCAGCCCTGGTGTCGGACATCCCAGGCAACCAGGAGTGGATCACACCGGGCGAAAATGGCTGGCTGTTTCCGGATGGCGAGGCGCATTCCCTGTCAGAAGCCATCACCCGGGCGATTGCCCAGCGCGCCAGACTGCCTGAAATGGGCCAGGCGGGCCGCCAATTGGCCGAAAGAGAAGCCAACTGGGATAAAAACTTCCGGGTGTTGCTCAAGGCCTACGAGACTGTTTTCAACAGGTCTACAAACCAATCTAAAGATACATTGAACTGATATGCGTGATATCCGTACGCTGGCAATCGTCCAGGCGCGCTTTTCCTCCAGCCGCTTACCAGGGAAAATCCTGCTCGATATCGCAGGAAAGCCTATGCTGGTGCGGGTTGTTGAAAGAATGCAGCGGGCAAAATCCGTGGATCTGGTACTCGTTGCCACAACACTAGACCCCTCCGACGACGAGACAGAAGCTCTTTGCCAAATGTGTAATTACCCATATTATCGAGGGAACATCCACGATGTACTGAACCGCTGCTACCAGGCTGCCAAACCCTACAATGCCCAGGTCATTGTGCGCATCACCGCAGATTGCCCAGTGATCGACCCGCAACTTGTAGATGATACCGTCGATATTTTTGGATGCGAGGCTACCTACGATTTCGTCGCCAACCGGCTGCCACCGCCCTGGGGGCGCACCTACCCGATTGGGCTGGACACCGAAGTATGTTCATTCGAAGGGCTCGAGCGGGCCTGGAAAGAAGCCAGCGAGCCGCACCAACGCGAGCATGTCATGCCTTTTTTTTACGAAGGCATCCCGCCTGAAGCATTACATCCATCACCGCCTACCTCCCATTCCAGCAATCGATACAAATCGCTTGCCACAGCCACCTCCCCGCGCGGTTTCCACGTGGCTTTGCTCCACCATTACCCAGATTATGGAGCCATGCGCTGGACGGTGGACACACCTGAGGACCTGGAACTGTTGCGCCAGATTTATGCCCATTTTGAGGGTCGCAATGACTTCACCTGGATGGAGGTGCTTGCACTGCTCAAGCGCGAACCAGAACTGGCAAAGATTAACGCATCCGTGCAACACAAACATTACCGCCAGGTAGACGCCAGGCGTTGATTCAATTACAAACTACCTCCCGTGACATTTCTGACCATTTTCACTGCCCCCAAGCCCTTCAGCGATCCACACATCTCAACTATCCAGCATAATGCTATCCGCTCCTGGCTGAGCCTTGGGGCTGAGGTTGAAGTGCTACTGGTTGGCAATGAGAGGGGCATGGCTGAAGTCGCCGGGGAATATGGTCTGCGCCAGCTCTCACAGGTAGTGTGCAACGAGAAAGGCACGCCCCTGGTAAGCTCGATCTTTTCCCTTGCACGCGAAGCCAGCGATAGCCCCTTGCTGGCTTATGTCAATGCAGATATCATCCTGTTCCCCGACCTTGTGACAGCCGCCAGACAGGTTTCCGCCCGAATGGAGCGTTTTCTGGTGATCGGGCAACGCTGGGATATGGATATCACCACAGGGCTTGATTTTTCAGCAGGGTGGCAAGAACGACTGGGCACCGAATTGAATACTTGCGGCTGCCTCCACCCTCCAGCAGGCAGCGATTATTTCCTCTTCCCGCGCACCCTGTTTACCAGCATACCCGATTTCGCCATTGGTCGCGCCGGATGGGACAACTGGATGATCTATCACGCCCGCGAACAATCCACACCCGTGATCGATGGCACCCCTTCCATCCGGGTTATCCACCAAAACCATGATTACAGCCACCTGCCTGGCAAGCAGCCACACTACGATCTACCGGAATCCCAGCAAAACGAAGCCCTGGCGGGCGGAGCCACGAACCTGTTCATGGTGCTGGATAGCGATAAACAACTCGTGAATGGCCAGCTACGCGCACCCCAAGTCACCCTACCCCGCCTGCTACGCCGTACAGAGCTCATCTTCACCCCACCGGGCACGCAACGGGAAGGTTGGCGTTGGAAGGTTGCCCGCAGCCTGCGCCGTATGCGCCGCAGAGTAGGCGGCACCTAACAAGGTCTCCCCACATGCGTGTAGGTCAAAACCCGGCTAAAGCCATTGAGTATACCAGCCAGCCGAACAGAGTAACGGTTGCCATTATCACTTATATCCCTTTCCTGAGCGGTTATTATGCTGAAAGTCTGGAAATATTAAAGTCATGCTTGAGCAGTATCTCGCAAAACACCCCCCAACCATATGACTTGCTGGTATTCGACAATGCCAGCTGCCTGGAAGTGCAAAAATATCTCATCGAGGCGCGCCATAAAGGAGACATCCAATACCTGGTACTTTCTGAGAAAAATGTTGGCAAAGGTGGGGCCTGGAATTTCATCTTTCAGGCTGCTCCAGGCGAGGTGATTGCTTATACCGACAGCGATGTATATTTTTACCCTGGTTGGTTGGAACATTCCATAAAGTTGTTGGAGAACTTCCCAAACGTTGGCATGGTTACAGCTCGTCCTTTGCGAGTACCGGAAGAGTTTTCCACAAGTACGCTAGCCTGGGCTCGCAACCAAACCGATGTCAAACTGGAACAGGGTCAATTTATATCCTGGGAGAATTATAAAGAACACACCGATAGCCTGGGAGTCTCACTGGAGAAAGCTGAGTCATTTTTCAAGTCCACCAGCGACTGGAAAATACAATATCGCGAACAGGTGGCCTACGCTGGTGGAGGACATTTCCAGTTTATTGGCTGGAAGCAGGTTTTGCAGGCACAGGTTCCCTTGCCCACTGAACGACCGATGGGACAGGTACGCAGTCTGGATA
>CP070639.1:2080954-2083876 GCA_020354045.1 Anaerolineales bacterium
CAAGCCTTCGATCTCCTGGCGGGTGATTATTACATCGCCCATATAGGCGCTGAGCAGTCGCCCCACCATGTAACCGAACCAGGGTGGTACGGGGAGCACCAATCTTCGCACACCAATCGCTTTGGCGATAGTTTGTACCAACTCCCGATACGTGAATGTCTCTGGACCGATGGCTTCCACCACTACATTTTCCTGGTGACTGCCGTGCTCCACGGCTAAGGCAGCCAGGTCATCCACGTAGATTGGTTGAAGTTTGTAGTTTCCATTCCCAAACACCCCGAAGATTGGCAGGTGGCGCAGTATCCAGGCGATGTTGTTGATTAAGATATCTTCTTTACCGAACAAAACCGCGGGTCGTAAGATGGCATAAGATAACCCGCTCTCCATAAGTTCTCGCTCCACCTGGGCTTTACCGCGGAAATACGCTAACTCAGACTCCTCCGCTGGGTTCGTTATGCTGATGTGAACTACCCGCTGTACACCGGCTTGTTTCGCGGCTTGGATAAGCTGAATACTATTCTGGGTGGCTTTAGAGTGATTGAAGTATGGGTGGTCAAATCGTACCCAATAGGTGTTGTACAGTACCATTACACCTTCGAGCGTGCTGATCAACTCCTCGGGTTGCTCAAAGTTGAATGGGAAGGCGGTCACGATCCCGGTCAAAGAGCCGCGTGGTGAGGTGTTGGTCAGGGTGAGCACGCTTTTATCCTGCCCCAGCAACCTTTTAGCGATGTATTTACCTGAGAAGCCAAAAGCACCCGTCACAGCATGTGTAGGCCGTTCTACCTTAGTTGCCATAGGATTCTCCTTATCGGATCACTCCGCCTTTTGAGCCTGGCGCGCACCCAGCCAGCTGACCACTATTGCAAGTGCAATGATCAGGCCAGCCAGGATAGCAAGCTCCGACCATACTTCCGCAATGCCGGCACCATCCTGGCTGATGCGGAGTATTGGTGAGAGCATGTAGTAGGTGGGGAAGATTTTACCCACCCATTCCGGTATTTGGGGGAATAAATAAACAATGGCGGGTGCATACAGTAAGATGCCGAGCCCCTTGATGATCGTGAACAGGCTGTTTATATCGTTCGTGAAGGTGCCCAGCAGCAGGCCGAGTGTCACCGCGAAGGCTGCTGACAGCGTTACGGATAACATGAGTAGCCCCGGTTGCGCGCCAAATGCCTGGTTCATAAAAAGTACAAACCCACCCACAAAGGTGCTTAGTAAAATACCCGCCAGCGCCTTGCCCAGATATACTTCTCCAATTGTAGCAGAGCTGGTGATCAGTGCATGCAGAGTACGTTTTTGTTTCTCCTCAACCAGCGAAGTGGCTGGTACCATGGTCCCACCGATCAGGATCGTGATCATCACTACGAAAGGAAACAGCCGTTCTTCCCAGCTCAGGCTTTCTCCATCCCCTACTGTGATAGGCACAACTTCAACTGGGGCATTAATCCCGCTCACTTCGCGCAGCAAAAAAACAATCGTAGAACCCAGGATAATGCGATTTTTGAGCAGGCTCTCACCCCACATATAGGCGCTCACTTGCACGGGTTTGTTCTCCTTTAATTGCTGGTCAAAACCAGCCGGGAGCACCAAACCCATATCTACAAAACCGCGTTCCACTGCCTCTCGCAGTTCATTGTCGTTAACATATTCACGTGTAACCAGCGAGTCGATCTCTTGTGCGAGCACCGGGATTTGTGATTCTCCCAGATCGGTAAGTCCAAGCCGGGGTTTACCGCTGAAAATGGTGCCCAGAAGCAGCCTGACCACCAGTGTGACAACTACCGGTACCAGCACAGCAAAGATAAACATGAATGATTTTGAGCCATGTGCCAGTTCTTTCCATAACAAAACGCCCACTCGTCGCGCCTTCATCGGTACCTCCTTTGTAGTGTCAAAACACCAAGCCCGAGAAACGCCAGGCTGAGCCCCAATAGCATCAGCAGGTTTATACCCACCTCACTCCAGCCCGCACCAAAATTGATGACTTGATGGACGGTATCTACCAGGTAAAAGGAGGGGATAGCTTTTATCCAATTCGTGAACACGCCTGGAAATAGCACACTGAAAGAGGGCAGGCTGAGCACGATCACTGCCAGGATACCCCAGCCCATCACCGACATCATATCGCGCGATCCAGAAGCCATTAAAAATCCTATTCCGGTCACCAGCAGCGAGCCTAAGAGTAAGGCTATCAGAACAAGTAGCGGTTCGCGATTAAGACCGCCTGTGAATGTCATCAGTACCACGACCTGTGCAAATGCCATGCCAGCACCAGCAATACCTTTCCCCGCAAAAAGCTCTCGTGCCCCCATCGGAGTGGTAAACAGGGCGGTCAGAGTCCCTTCTTCGACCTCCGCGCTGATCAGGCTGGACAGGCCCATGGTCTCGATCATTAAGACAAACACCGCCATAAGCGGCACCATGCGCACCCGAGCAGGGATTTGTGCCCCAGCCATATCCTGCCCAAACACCACCTCTTCAAACTGTACATTTAGATCTTGCCCGCTCATCATGAAAACCAGTTCCCGGAACACAATGATATATGCATCTTTCAGTTCGTCGGGAAAATCATAGTTAAAGTAGACTTTTATTTGTTGCTGGTTGCCAGAAAGTAAATCGGAGATGAAGTCATCTGGCAGCCCATAACCTACGGTCAATTCCCCATCCAGCAGGCGCTGTTCTAGTTCGGCTTCTGAAGCCAGTAGTTCTAATTCCAGGCCTTCTTCCTGCAGTTCCTCGAATACGGGTGGCACCTCTTTGGCTACCAGACCGACTTTGATGGTCTCGTCAACTGATCCTGGCAGTAAGTAATAGATGCCGATGTATGCAACCAGACCCAGCATAGTTACAAATGCAAAAAAACGGTTGCGGAAGAATAATTTTAGATCCTTACGGATCAGGGCCCATACAATACCC
>CP070639.1:2083976-2086860 GCA_020354045.1 Anaerolineales bacterium
ACCCGCTGGTCGATGGGCAGACCCAGAGGAAGTCGGTGACGCGCTGATTTTTCTTCTGGAAGGACCGAGCTACATCACGGGTGAAATTATTCACTTGGATGGTGGGCGGCACCTCGTATAGAGCACATACTTTCTACCAATGGACAATCTGACTAAGTATCAGAGCCACTTTTCGTGAAACCAGGAAGGCGTCATTATGGATAAGATAATCATAAAAGACCTGTTAGCTCGGGGTGTGATTGGTGTGAATGAGTGGGAGCGCCAAGTCACCCAGGATATACTGATGAACATCGTAATATTCAGCGACGTACGCAAGGCAGGCGAAACTGACGATCTTACCTATAGCGTAGATTATCGAAAAATTGCCAAGCAGGCCGTTGTTCTAGCTGAGACTGCTAAACGATTGACCGTTGAAGCTCTGGCTTCAGACATCGCAAGTATGTGTCTAGAAGATGCTGGTGTATTGAAAGTTCAAGTTCGGGTAGAAAAGCCAGGCGCGATACGTTTTGCACGCTCAGTGGGCGTTGAAATTGAACGTAGTAGAGATGGATGAGCATCAATATATCTTAGGTCTCGGGTCCAATATTGATCCAGTAACGAACCTGCATCGAACTGTAGAAATGCTCCGTCAAGAGGTAACCGTCGATAATATTTCCACCATTTGGGTGACCAAACCAGTTGGCGAGGCAGGGCCAGATTTTCTTAATGCAGCTGTTCAAATAAAATCTACCCTGGAACCTAATACATTAAAGTCGCAGGTCCTCCGCCCTATCGAAGCCAAGCTAGGGCGGATAAGAACAAAACAAAAAAATTCCCCCCGCACAATCGACATAGATATTCTGTTCGCAGATGATCAAATTGTTGATGATGAGGTGTGGGAATATACACACAAAGCTCTTCCCCTGGCTGAATTGAAACCTGACCTGATCCATCCAACTACAGGGGAAACTTTGGAAATCTTGGCTCGCAGGTTATTGCGCTCCACGCCACTCGATCACCGTCCGGCAATTCTTAAACTCAATAAGATTTAAATCTCAATTGGGGAACTCTTCAGCCAATTTATAGATGGGGACTAAAACATTGGCGCAGCCCCGCGTGATATATTATCCAAGAACTCCTGTCGAGTGGCTATATTTTTACGAAAATAACCTAACATAGCCGAGGTTGTCATGCGGGCATCGTGTTTCTTAACCCCACGCATTGCTGTACAAAGGTGAAGACCTTCAACAACTACCGCGACCCCTGCTGGATGGAGCAATTCGTCTAAAAATTCAGCAATCTGCCGGGTCATTCGCTCTTGAACCTGTAACCTGTGGGCGAACATGTCTACCAATCGAGGTATTTTTGACAGACCCAATACTCTTCCCTTTGGCAAGTAAGCTACATGTGCTCTTCCAAAAAATGGAAGCATATGGTGCTCGCAGAGACTATAGAATTCGATGTCGCGAACCAGCACCATTTCATCATACATCACTTCAAACAAAGCATCATTGACAATTTCGATGGGGTCCATGCGGTAACCATCTAGTAACTCAGCATACATGCGGGATACCCGCTCAGGTGTGCGAATTAAACCCTCCCGGTCGGGATCTTCCCCAATTGCTTGTAACAATTGAATTACCGCGTCCTTAATTGAATCATGGTCTATTTCTCCATCCTGACGCAGATCAGCAATCTTATACAGCAGCTCAAATTGTGTATCCATAATGATCCTTAGCATTCTTATATAATTTTGCGCCTAGTGTAACACCTCTCATCGCCAAGCGTCAACGCGGAGGCATACAAAGGAAACTGCATGAAGTAGAGCCTTTCTCTACAAACAAAAACGAAAATGTTGCAGTTAAGAAAAATTCGTTATAAAATGATTCTATCAGTGAGAGGCAGATTGATGGAACTGACAAACATCCTGCGTAAGGCAGAACTTTTTAACGGACTTTCGGAAGACGAGCTCCAACACGTAGCATCATTATGTGGGGAGAGACGCTTGGAGCGAGGTGAGATTCTTACAACACAAGGGGTTCGGGGCGACGAGCTGTTTATCGTCACCGAAGGTTTGGTTGAGGTGCTCATCACAGAGAGTCAAAAGGATTCTCACAAAATAATCGTCAACTTAGGTAAGGGGCAGCTCATCGGCGAAATGTCATTGGTTGATAAAGGGCCTCGCTCGGCAACTGTCCGAGCCATTACTGAACCTACTTTAGTTCAGGTTATCCAGAGGGATCAGTTTGAAGCTTTATGTGAGCAGAATACCCACATCGGATATATTGTGATGCGAAATATTGCCACAGATCTCTCTTTCAAACTACGTCACCGCAATCTGAGTGAAGGAAAGTAGGTGATGACCGTCTATAAAGTTAGCTATGTGGTCACGGGTAGTGAGCACCCTGGAGCCATTGTGAACCTCGACCACGCTCCCGCAGTTGGCGAACACATCACCCTGGGGGATCACAAATTTGAAGTTATCGAGGTGTTGAATCTTGTGCCCCCGCGTGGCGATTTTCATTACATTCACGCTACAATCAAGCTAGTAGCAACTTTCCAAGATTGATTTCCCAAAGAAGAATTACTAAAATCAATCCCCCTTTTACTCGGAAGGGGGATTTTAAAATAGTGAGATTTGCTCAAACTTTGGCTAGATATTGCATACAATCAGCCAACATCGGGTTCAATCAGGCCATAATTGCCATCTCGCCTTTTATAAAGCACATTGACCGAATGTGTATTCGCATTGTAGAAAACGAAGAAGTTCTCATGTCCTAGCAGCTGCATTTGCTCAAGGGCTTCCATCTCATCCATAGGATGGAGAGTAAATCGCTTCCTGCGGGCAATCATCGGCCCCAATTCACCACTTTCTTCTTCGATCTCTTCAACTACCTGGGGAACA
>CP070639.1:2086960-2089836 GCA_020354045.1 Anaerolineales bacterium
GAAAGCTTATCTACATTGACTTGAGATTAGATATTCATCTACATTAATCATGCTTCTCGGAGTGCGAATTTCGGCGCAGGTTATCCCCCACATAGGTAAGATCTATGAGCTGATCATTATTATTACGTTTGCCATGTTCTAGTCGGCGTAGATCACTACCGACAATTGGAAGGCCGAACAATGGTGCAAGCAGGCATAGATTCAACATAGCAGCCAGCAGGGTGAACATCCCCGGAAAGATCAAAAGCCAGGAGAGACCGCCAAATCGATCCCAAAGGATACCAACGATGATCAGGCATATCCCGATGGCTATGCGCAATATTCGCCCTGCACGGCTGCTTAATAATCGGAAATAGAAATACATGGCGGTATGTGATACACGGTTGCAAGTTTTGAACCAACCTAACAATTTTGTTAGGTCGTCAAGATTACTTTCCCCCATCTCAAACTCCTGCTTATCAAAAAAACAGGAGTTGTGAGCACCTAGACCCACAACTCCGTGTTTCATATATCACACTTCTAATCAACGAACGGGGCATTAAACTCCGGTGTTAAGCAACCCTATCTAGACGCAACAGCAAGATGCTACCTACTCACCCCCTATGCTTCTGAGGGGAAAACGACCTCTTCCCTTCCCGTCAGCTTATCCTGTATGCGCTCCACAACAATATCCAGATGCCGGGCCTTGTTGACAAAATCCAGGTCGTCCGTGCGGATGGTTAATACTGGACATATATCGAAATTTTGCATCCAATCGTCATAAAAGGAATCTAGTAAAGAGAGATATTCTGCGGAAATGCCGCTCTCGATGGCACGCCCCCTACGCTGGATGCGCTTTATCAACACCGAGACTGGCGCTCTGAGATAGATCAACAGATCAGGGGGTGGCAACTTGGAAACCAATAGGTCAAACACCCGGCGATAGGACAGGTAATCGCGTTCATTAAGATTATCCAAGTGGTGTAGCGCCCGGGCAAATATATAAGCATCCTCGTAAATACTACGATCCAGGATTGCCGACTCTGGCATGCTTGCCAGCTCCAAGTATTGTTTTGCACGGTGCCCGAGGAAAAATATCTGTAGATGGAACGACCAGGTGCGCATGTCAGCATAGAAATCAGGCAGATAAGGATTATCTGACACCGATTCGAAAGCGGTTTTCCAGCCCAGACGGGCACCAATGCGCTCCGTAAGGGATGTCTTACCGACCCCAATATTGCCAGCAACAACGATGAGACGTTTTACCATTCAAATCTCCTTAAGTTTTTTCCCAGCCTACGACTTGCATAGCACAATCCATGTCGTCTCTATTATTAGTTTGATCATCAATTGTGCTATAACCCAATGACCATTCACGCTCGATAAACACACCCACCGAGGTAGCCAGTTGATGATTATAGCATCACCCAACTGTATCCAGATTGTTATTCCAGCTGATCGATGACTACCCCCCCGGTACAGACACTTCTGGGACTTCGACGAAGCCCGCCATCATACGTTGTCACATCTCGGCTGGATTACAACCTTCTGCACTCATTTGAGACATCATATTTTGCATCATGCCTGCCATCATTTGCGACATCATCTTGGGAATCGCTTTCGTGGCGAGCATAACGAAAACACCACCAAATGCTGCTCCCAAAAATGCTGCAAACACATAACCCCTATTCTGAGTACTTACATAAGACATGGTATTAGCTCCTACTGGATTGAAAATCACTAACTTTTACCATTTTTCCCTAGACAAGGAATAGCTACATTCTACAAGCTGAATTTCCTAAGGCGCGACGGATTGCACCAATAGCAGCGGATCATCACTCATCAAACCATCCGCACCGAAAAAGCGCATAGCGCGAAACATCAATGGGTGTTCCAGTACACCAAACCAGACGAAAACCTGACGTCCCTCTCTATGAGCCTGCTGAATCATCGACGGAAATATTAAGACCATTTCAGCCATGGGGCAAACAAACTGGGAATCGGCAGGTGGATTGCTGATGTCAAATTGCCAGGGACCATAAAGAGCACAGAAATTTAGGTCGGGGTTTAATCGATGCAGTGTATCCAGCGAGGCAGGTTCAAATGATTGCACAACAGTCTGGTCAACATAATCTAGCTCTTCCAATTCTTGCATTAATTTCGTTTCAATGCCTGGATAGAGGTGTGCTGACTTTGTCTCTGGAAGTATTTTCACGCCGTTCATTTTCGCTAGCCTGACCACTTCCTCAAAAGTGGGCACTTGTTCTCCACTGCCTGCATCTAGTGCACGTATTTGATCCAGGGTGAGATTCCTCACTTCACCCATTCCATTGGTTGTGCGGTCCACGCTCTCATCGTGGATTACAACCAGTTCATCATCTTTCGTCATTTGCACATCAAATTCAAGCCAGTCAACGCCCTGTTGTATGGCTGTACGGAAGGCAGACAGCGTGTTTTCGGGTGCGTGTATTGGGCCTCCTCGATGAGCGATGTACTGTGTCGGCGTGATTGGCTCGCTACGCAAATATGCTTGAATACCATAGTACAACCCAGGAATTGCAAGAATGGCAAGGAAGGTCGCAAAACATCCTATAACTCGGGGACGAACACGATTTTGTTTTTTGGCATACATTGCCACCTCCTCAGTATTATTGGTGTTATCCCCTCCTCAATTGTACCTTTAGCGACAATTTTTAGCGACGATTCGCTATATACATCACGCTAGTTCACCTAAAGTATTAACGGTTCTCCCGCGCCATATATAATGACTTCGCCATTCTTGTATAACGTGATAGCCCCCTTACCATACACATTCCATTCCCCATCCAAGCCATCATCAATCATTCCTGTCTGCTCATCGATCCCAATAAGGATTACTCCAGGTAATAAAGCTTGAA
>CP070639.1:2089936-2092768 GCA_020354045.1 Anaerolineales bacterium
CGATGGACGAAAACTTTAACCGCTACGAGCCAGGGGCAGTCGCCATCTCCGGTGACTCCATCCTGGCTGTAGGTCCAGAAGCCGAGCTGAAGAAAAACTACGCGGCAAATCAGACCTTGGATTGTGGTGGCAAGGTGCTCATGCCGGGATTGATCAACGCCCACACCCACGTGCCCATGACCTTGCTGCGCGGTCTGGCAGATGACCTGCGCCTGGATGTCTGGCTGCTGGGCTACATGATGCCCGTTGAGCGCCAGTTCGTCTCACCAGATTTCGTGCGCCTAGGCACCCAGGTGGCCTGTGTGGAACTGATCCGCTCCGGGGTAACCTGCTTTGCAGATATGTACTATTTCGAGGAGGACATCGCCCGTGCTACTGCTGAAGCCGGAATGCGAGCCATCTGCTCTCAGACAGTCATGAAATTCACAACGCCAGATGCAGATTTCTTCGAGGAATCCTTGGCTTCTGCTCGCGAATTCATCCAACGCTGGAAAGGTCATCCTCTGATCGTGCCGTCGGTCGCGCCTCACGCCCCCTACACCTGCACCGAGGAAATCCTGCGTGCAACCGCAGCTTTGGCCGTAGAATTTGATGTGCCGCTGCACACCCATCTGGCAGAGACTGCTCTGGAGGTTGAGAACAACCGTAATGAGCATGGCATGCCGGTCATCCCGTATGTCAAAAAACAAAATATATTCGACGCCAAAGTGCTCGCAGCCCACTGTGTGCATATTGATGAAGGTGAGATCAAAACACTGCTCCACCACAACGCTGGGGTGGCCCACAACCCATCCTCAAACCTCAAGCTGGCCTCTGGTTTTGCGCCGGTTACGAAAATGCTCGCAGCCGGTTTACATGTCGGCATCGGCACCGATGGTCCTGCCTCCAACAACGATCTCGATATGTTCGAGGAAATGCGTCTGGCTGCCTTTTTGGCAAAAGCCACCGCCAATGATCCCACCGCCTTGCCCGCTCCCACAGCCCTGGCGATGGCAACTCGCCTGGGTGCCCATGCCCTGCACCTGGGTCACCTGATAGGCTCGCTTGAAGCTGGCAAGCGCGCTGACCTGATCCTGGTGGAACTGGACCCCCTGCATAATTCGCCGCGCTTCCACCATGATCCAAATGGGCCATATGCCCAATTGGTTTATGCTGCCAAGTCCAGTGACGTCACCGACGTCATGGTCAATGGGCGCTGGCTCATGCAAGCGCGTACCCTGCTCACCTTGGATGAGTCTGAGCTCCTGGCACAGACCCAGGAGTACGCCCGGAAGATCGATGCTTTCCTGGTCGAGCGCGAGCAGTCAGTGCTCTCCAAGCTCATTGCCATAGGGGGTGCCTCCGAGGCGGAGAGTTTTGAGGTACAGTCCAAGGTACGCCTGGAGGATACTGCCCCTGTACTGGCTGCCATGGAAAAACCAGATCTCGAAATTCTGCACCACCGCCACTACCACGAATACGACACTTATTTCTCCTTCGATGGCCCCAATCAAGGCTACCTGCGCTACAGGGAAGACGAATTTATCGACGAAAAGGGTGAGGTCAGCTATGTTCGCTATAGATTGACCCTGATCGGTCCGGCACGCGAACGTCATTTCCCCAGCGATGTGCTGCTCTCACGCAGTCGTTTTATCGCCCCAGCTACTCATAGCTTGCGTTTCTACCGTGAATACTTCAAGCCTAGCGCAGAACACTTCATTGAAAAAGACCGCCTGCGTTGGCGTGTGCTCTTCCGTGGGACTGAATTCTACATCAACCTGGATCGGGTGGAACAGCCTGAACTGGGTACCTTCCTGGAAGTCAAGAGCCGCACCTGGAGCCGCCGGGACGCAGAGAACAAAGCCGAGCTCACTGCCGATCTGTTGAGCTTGCTGGGAGTCGCTCCCGAGGGCGGCGAGACCATGGATTATATTGAAATAGTGGAGCGCCAGCCATAGTATATATGACCAGCCTGCTTCAATTTGCCGCCCATCTCGCCCATCAGACCGGTCAGCTCCTGCTTGAATATTATGATCCTGGCGGCTCACGGGTCAGCTTGAAATCTGACCATACCGTGGTGACTGAAGCTGACCTGGCTGCGGATCGGTTGATCACCGCCGCGCTACAAAAAACGTATCCTGCTGATCTGCTGATCAGCGAAGAAAAGAGAACCTCCCTGCCCACAGGCACTTCTACACCAACCTGGGTGGTTGACCCGTTGGATGGCACCACCAATTTCAGTCTGGGATTGCATGTCTGGGGCGTCTCCATTGCCCGCCTGGTCAACGGCTGGCCTCAGGTTGCCGCTTTGTACTTCCCCCTGTTGGAGGAGCTCTACACTGCCCAAGCGGGTGCAGGTGCTTGCTTGAACGACGAACCCATCCAGGTGAAACCACCTGATCCCGACCAGCCGGCTGCTTTCTTTGCCTGCTGTGGGCGCACCCATCGCCGTTTTCACGTCAGTGTCCCCTACAAGCCACGCATATTGGGTTCGGCTGCCTATAGTTTTTGCGCCGTCGCACGCGGCGCAGCCGTACTTGGTTTTGAGACCACCCCTAAGCTCTGGGATCTGGCTGCCGCCTGGTTGCTGGTGCAGGAAGCTGGTGGTGTGGTCGCGACCTACGATGGTTCGCAGCCCTTCCCCCTGCAAAGCAACCTAGATTACAGCCAGAAGCCCTACCCCACTTTGTTCGCTGCCACGCCCGATCTTTTGCAGCGCGCCAGAAACTGGATCCAACCAACGTAGGTAGTTCTAGTTTTAAATTTCAACAAGGTAAGCTCGCTGGGCAGTTTACCTTAGCTACCTCGCCGGGCAAATGAGCTTTAATAGTGGGTGATATAATCCCGTAGAAA
>CP070639.1:2092868-2095696 GCA_020354045.1 Anaerolineales bacterium
CCCTATTATCCCATAATACGGTATTATTAATCCAGATATTCCGCAGTTAAAGAGAATGATCCCGAAATCATATAGATATTATGCGCACAGAGATAAACTATGAACTCAGCGAGCAACTCCAGCACATCAGATCAGGATGAAATATTAATCTTCAACGGCATCGATGGGACCACCGGCGGCTATTTGCTGCCTGTAATGACCCCAGCGGAGGTAGCCTCGATCGCCAAAGGGGAGCGCCTAGACCGTGATCACCTGTTTGATCTCAAGCTGCGCCACCGCCAAGCGACGGAGACCCGACGTCGGATCAAGGAGGGCCTTGATCCACAACTCCTATCCCAGGCCGGATGGGGAGTGATTTTCGCTTTTCAGGACCAGGATAAAATCCCCGCTCTCAAAGAAGCCCTGGGTGAGCTTCTGAACCTGCGTCAGCAGCAGGCTGGGGAGCGCTATCGGGAATATAGCGGAGTGAATGCTTGCCGACCCGGCGAAAGCAAATCCAGTTTCTTAGGCCGTCAAGGAGCCGGTCCCGGCCCTGTTGATCCGGACAAGATGCCATTCTATCTGCTCATCGTAGCCGACCCTGCAAGCATCCCGTACAGCTTCCAATACCAGCTGGATGTGCAGTATGCCGTCGGGCGTATCCATTTCGAAAATATGGATGAATACGCCCATTACGCTCACAGCGTTGTCGCAGCGGAAACCGGACCTATCGCGCTGCCGCCCAAGGCGAGCTTTTTCGGAGTGGAGAATCCAGACGACCGGGCCACCCAATTGAGCGCTAATCTTCTGGTGCAGCCTCTGGCGGACCTCTTTGAGGCTGATCGGTCCCGGAGTGGATGGGAAATCCAGGCAACCCTGGGGAAGGACGCAACCAAAGCCGCCCTGAGCGATAACTTAACAGCTCACGATTCACCTGCCTTGATTTTCTCCGCCAGTCATGGCATGGGATTTCCCAATGCTGACCCTCGCCAGCGGCCGCACCAGGGCGCCCTGCTTTGCCAGGACTGGCCTGGACCGTTGGCGTGGCGCGGGCCCATTCCGGAAGAATACTACCTCTCAGCAGACGACATTGCCTCTGATGCCCATCTGCTCGGCAAGTTGGCGATTCTTTTTGCCTGTTACGGGGCCGGCACCCCCCAGATGGATGAATTTACACAGGTCTACTTTCGCGAGCCAACCTCTATCGCACCCCATGCCTTCATTGCACGTTTGACACAGCGACTGCTCGGCCATCCCAACGGAGGCATGCTGGCTGTCCTGGGGCATGTGGATCGCACCTGGAGCTGCTCCTTCACTTGGAAAAACGCTGGCAGCCAGCTGGCGGTCTTCGAGAGCGCACTAAAGAGATTAATGGCCGGCCAGCAGGTGGGTCTGGCAATGGAATACTTCAATGAGCGCTATGCCGAACTATCTTCCATGTTGACTGAGGAGCTGCAAAGCGCCCGGTTTGGGAAGCTGATTGATACACTTGATATGGCTGGTATGTGGACAGCAAACAACGATGCACGTAGCTACGTGGTGATAGGTGATCCAGCTGCACGATTGCGGGTGAGCGCCCAAACCAATATTCTGGGCCAGAGTGCTGCTGAAACAGCTTTTTAAAATCGCCAAATGGAGGCGATGAGGAATGGATTTCTGAGCATCTCCTGTTTATTATATAAACCCGATTGCCTCAACCACCTTTTAAATGATAAAAAACTATTGCTAATTATGATCTATACCTGGATATGAAACCCCATATTTAGCGCAAAACCCACCGTTACAATCGCCAACCTATACAACGGTAAAATTAACTTGTTCTCGTGCTGGTATTGGGCTCTCCACCTTTACACAGGACTTCACAAACAGCACATCAGCCAGTGTTACGGAAAACGTTCCAGGATACTGTCCATTACCAGTTTAGTCAGATCAATATCGATACGCAATGACAAGGCCCAATGTCAATTGTGAACACTACACGTTGATGAGAGATCTACAATTAGCACAAATCAACCGCCTCCTTCGCTCAAGGAGGCGGTTTCGATGTTTAAATCTCTCAGTCATTTGGAAAAGGTCAACTGATCGGCCCTGATTGGCGTCGATGTTATGAAAACTGAATAGTTGACGGTTTTTTATAGCCCCCGATAACAAACTTGACATTTATCACAATCGGTTGTCCCTTGTGATTACTTAGCCAAAGCAATATTTGGATTCGCGATTGTAGTAGCTGATCGCATTTCCTTTCACTCCCCCTGATATTCCTGATCCAATATTTTTGATATTTTCGCTCGTAGCTCCGGAACATCTTGAATAGCGGTAGCCCATACAATTTGCCAAAGCACAGCAAAATACTCATGTACAGCGATATTTCTAAAGCCGATGATATCTACCCATTCAATATCAGCATGCCTTTCCTGGAATAGCGTGGGCAACCGAGCTGCTGCTTCTCCGATCACGATTAGTTTTTGCAGCACAGCACTTTGACGAAGCTCATCTTGTAAGAATTCATCCTCGCTTACTGCCTCGCAGAAACGTCTTACCGCGTCTGAGGCTTCGAGGATGTCTAGGAGATAAAGCTTTTCAGGTCGCATATACCTCTCGAGCATCAGCCAGCACGGCTTCACGGATAGCCGGTTTCAAACCCTCTTGCGGTACCAAATCAACCGGGCGGTGGAATATCGCCGATAGTTCACGCTTCATACGCCCGAGCGTCATAAACGTGACGCGAGCGGAAGGGTCGAAGACTACTAAGACATCCACGTCGCTGTTTCGGTTGAAATCGTCCCGCAGTACAGAGCCAAATAGCGCCAGTCGCCGAATCTGATATCTTCGGCAAAAGGCCTCCAGGC
>CP070639.1:2095796-2098585 GCA_020354045.1 Anaerolineales bacterium
TAGTAAAACTCCACAAGCCCGCCCCGAACAACAGGAGCGCGCCCACGGCTACGAAGCCGCTGGCAAAGCTGACCTGTAGCCCCCTGGCCAGCTCGTATAGGGTCCAGAGTGGATTGCGCCACTCGGCGACCACACTCACCGTGCCAGCCAGCCCGCTCATAACTTGGGGGAACACCAGCGCGTGAAGCTGGTAGATGAAGGAACCGGTCAGGCCAAAACCGAGGCAGAGTCCCAACCACCAGTTTTCCCACGCCTGCTTTCTGCGGGCAACAATGGTTGCTAGGTAGATGATCAAGTGCCCCACCAGGACAAAGCCCATGGTCAGGTGAGTGTAGACACCCAGCGCCGCTGCCAGCGCGTAGAAGAGCCAGTCTTTTAATCGTCCATGGGATAACCCGCGCACCAGCAGCCAGCTGGACAGGATCGTCCAGAGCAATAACCCGGTGTAGCCGCGCGCGTTCTGGCTGAACCAGACGTGGTGATAGGTAAAAGCCAGCAGCGCTGCTGCGAGCAGCCCTTCTCTTGGACCGCTGAGCTCGCCTCCCAATAAAAATAAAGCCCAGATGCTCGCGACACCAAACAGCACCGCGGGCAGCCGCAGGGTCCAGGCGCTCTCACCAAAGATCAGGTAGGAAGTATGTGTGAGCAGGGTGAAGAGGAAATGCTGGTTTTCTGAATCGAATGTGGTTACGATCTCGCCATAGGAAAGTCGGGCATATTTTACATGAGTAAGGATTTCATCCAGCCACAAACCTGCGCCTAGCTCGTATAAACGGACCAGCAGGGAAACCGCTAACAAAGCCACCAGTAACCAGATGACTGTCTTTGTGTTTGGTTGCGCGGCTCTTTCTACCCTGCTGTCAGGCTTTGATCCCCAGATTCGAAGTCTTGGGAGCACCACCAGGAGCAATCCATGGAAAAGCAGCCCGATTCGAAAGAGTGTCCCGCCGAATTGAAACTGTGCTTGCATTTCAGGCGGGAAGTCTCTCAGCCAGCGCACCAGGCTTAAGGAAGGCACCAGGACTCCGATCAGGATCAGGAGAATGCCAGCGAATGTTGTGACAAGGGTTATACGGTTGGAGGCTTTATTCACTTGCCTGCCTCATATTAAGGCTGGTTTTCCATAGGTGCATGCCACCACCTAGTGCGAAGGATAACATGCTGTACAGGTAATAAAGCATATGAAAAGGAAAAATAGCCAGAGAAAAAATGATGCCGCGCTTGACAGCAAAAAAGAGATAGAAGCGCTTGTTGAGTAGAATGATGATAGCCAGTATGGATAAGACAGGCGCATAAATCCAGGCGGGGTAACTTGTCAATGAGAGCAGTATAGTGAAGAGCAGGGCGATGTTTACGCCTGCAAACAGCATTTTCCTGAACCCCAGAGCTGGGTTAGGCAAAGAGCGGGCAAGGCCAACCATCGCCAGCAAGGCTCCCATTATAATGCTGATGGCTGGTAAGTTTTCTCGCCAGGCAAGGGCGCCGATCAGGATGATTAACAGGTAAGCCAAAACCTCGCCTTGCCAGCTCAACTGTAAAATCCGCGTTCCTCCATAGAATTGCCAGCCAGCGACAACCAGCATAAACAGAATGACAAGCAACGGCAAGAGCGCAATGTTTTGAAAAACAGCCGTCCAGGAAAGATACAACAATAAGATGCCCAGCAACACTGCACTTATCCGCTGAGAAAAGCTCAAGTTTAAGTCATTCGGCAGGTTGCGCTCTTGCATTATCAACTGCGTCCAGGGGATGCCGCGGTCCAGAATATCGCTTTTAAGCAAGCCAGTCAATGTCCAGCGTTTCAAGTGTTTACCCTGAATATTCTTGTTGACAAATATTTTGTAGCCAGCTGCCCGCAATCGATATCCAAGCTCGATGTCTTCGATGCTCGGTCGGGGATAACGTACCTCATCGAATCCGCCTAACTCCAAGAACACCCGTTTGTAAATCGCACCACAGCCGCTCCAAAAAGTCCCAGCGTCTTGATGTGCCTGTTGGTGGACAAAGTGGTGAAAGAGATTCTTGTATTGCGACAGAAACTCTCCGTGGCTGGGGTTTTCATCGTACGACCCAAAGGTGGCGACATACTCCGGATGCTGTAAAAATGTCTGCGCGATCTCCGAGAGTGCATTGGGCTGGATGGTCACATCCGCATCAACGAAGAAAAGAATATCGCCTTTGGCGATTTCTGCTCCCCGATTGCGCGCATGTGCGGGTCCTTTTGGCACTCCAGCCGAGGACTCTAATACCATATCAGTATAAAATTTGGCAACCTGCTGGGAACCATCGCTCGAGCCATCATCAACGACGATGATCTCGAACTCAGGGTAGTCAGAAGAAGCTATGCCTTTCAAGCAGTCTTCCAGCGTAGAAGTGGCGTTGTACACGGGAATTATGACTGAAATACTTGGTGCTAGATTTTTGTCTACCATACTCAATAAAAGGTTTGGCTTGTTTTCATGAATACTCATGTCCCCATTGTGAATGTATTCATGTGTTTCCTTCCACGCTCCGCCCTTCCGACATTCCATACCCATCGGACGCAAATCGATCCTTTAGTGCCCTGGTTTGGTAGATAAAGCCTGTGTGATTTTTTAGCGTATGGTTTTACTTTCCGCACTCCCCCCTTGGATATCCAGATAAGTCATACTCGTGAGGTCAGTAAAATGTTGTGCATAATGATTGCTTTGATTAATCTCGCAGCACAAACAGCATGAGATTCTCGCAAAAGCCACCAGGCTGCCTCTTCAATAGGGCAACATTTAAGAATGATTAGGCCTGCGCACGGA
>CP070639.1:2098685-2101472 GCA_020354045.1 Anaerolineales bacterium
GCCTGCTCAGGCTACTGAGGTCTTGAAGACCATCCCGATCGTCGGGCGGCATGCCGAGTTAACCCGCTTACACACCGCCCTACAGGATGCCTGGAATGACCAGGGGCGCTTCCTGCTCATTACCGGCGAATCCGGTATAGGCAAGACTAGACTTGTGCAGGAATATCTGGTTCAACATAAAAATCTACCTGCCCTGCATTATGCCTGCCACGAACTAGAATCAATGCTGGCTTACGCCCCTTTGCGCCACCTGCTACAACAGGCGCTTGAGCATTCTGCAGTTGCCAGTTATGGGACGAACACCTCCGATCCAGCCGCTTTCAGCCAGCTGCTGCCCAGCCTGAATAACTACCTGCACCAGTTGAGACCAGAAAATATTGACCCAGATCAAACCGGGCAGGTAAGCGAGGGTCTGCTCAATCTGCTTTTAAACCTAGTGGCAGCCTGTGATCCACAACCCATGCAGATCATCCTTGATGACCTACACTGGGCCGACACCTCCACCTGGAATTTCCTGGCACAATTAACCAGGCACGCTCCTGGGAGCCGCCTGCTGGTCATCGCCATGTGCCGCCTGGAGGATCTTCCCTATGAACGCACCCGTTTAATCCGCAGCCTGGAACGCTACAATTTAGTTGAAATCGTGCCCTTACGGCGCCTGACGCCCAGTGAGACCGCTGCTCTGGCGGCTCATTTACTCCCGCAGACGGAGGTCGATGCACTGTTCCTGCATCGCTTATATCAGGAAACAGAGGGCAATCCTTTCTTTATCATCGAGATTGTGCTCGCCTTGCGCGAATCTGGCAGGGTGTCTAACCTGCCACTAGATGGCGTCAGCCAGCGCGCTTCGTCAGGTTTGCCTCTTTCCATCCAGCGCGTGATCGAGGCCCGCCTGGACCGCCTTTCAACTAGTAGCCGGGAACTCTTGAGCACAGCTGCCTCCATTGGGCGAGCCTTTACCTTCTCTTTGCTCCAGGAAATCAGCCGGATTTCAACTGAGGAGATCATCCAGTCCATCGAGGAATGGCTGCATCGCGGCCTGATACGAGAGGATACGCTTGGTTACGACTTCAGCCACGATAAGATACGGCAAGTGGCGTACGCCAGTTTGAGTCGCGCCCGCCGCCAGTACACTCACCGTAGCATCGCTGAAGTACTTGAAACCGCTATCCCGCCCATGGAAGCCTCAACCCTAGCTTACCATTACGCCCGCAGCGACCAGCCGTTAAAAGCCTTGCCCTTCCTGACCCAGGCAGGCGAGCAAGCCCTGCAAGCTCGCTCCTACCTGGAAGCCCGCCAATTCGGCCAGCAAGCGGTCAGCTTGCTGGGACGCTTACCCGGACCGCGCCAGCGCAGCGACCGGCTCGACCTTAATCTGCAACTTGCCCAGGCCTATGCCTTCAGCGGCGATCTGGCGCGTGCCCAAGAGATACTTATCGAAAGTGAAGGACTGGCTCTCGCCCTGGATGACCCTGCTCGCATCGGAAAACTATTCCACCGTCTGGCACAAATTTTGTGGTTGCGCGGCCAACCAGAAGCTGCCGGCGATTACGCCCGACGCACCTTGCGCTCTGCGGAGGAACTCAGTGACCGGTTTTTGCTGCGGGCAGCACTGCGCATGCTGGGTCGAGTGAGCATCGCCCTATCGGCCTTTGATGATGCGATCGCTTATTTAGTACGCTACACCAATCTAGAAACTGAAACCGGCGGGTCAGCCGACCTGCCCATTGTGCTCGGATATCTTGGTATTGCCTATGCTCGCGTGGGGTCCTGGGCACGCGCCTTCGATGCGGCTCAAAACGGTGTTTCCCTGGCCGAACGGGTTGCTGAGAGGGAATCGGGTGGGCGCTCAGACGCGCTTTCCCAGGCCATTTCCTTTGCTCGCATGCAACTGGCGTTTGTGCATGCCGATTATCGCGACTGGACGAACTGCCTGGAAATACTCGACTCTGCTCCAGAATTTAACGACGCTACCATGCCTATCCCAAACTCTGGGGAGGGTGAAAATGGAGATGCTCTCACCCCATTGGGTTTCATGCTGTTGGGATTGCGCGGGTTGATTTTAGCTCACCTAGGCGAACCAAGGAAAGGCGTTGGGACGATCCAGCCGGCACTTGCCTGGGCTGAACGCACTGATTATCGGGTTTTTCATTACCTGCCGCGCATATATCTGGCAGACTGCTTACTGCAAGCAAGCGAGATTTACTCCGCCCGGCGTGAAGCTGAAAAAGCCCTGGGAGCTGCCCGCACAGCTGGCAACCGCTGGGCTACTGGGATCGCCCTGCGCTTACAGGGTGAGATACTGGCCCGCTTGCCCAACCCTGATTGGGTGCAGATTGAAAACCACTTGATCCACTCCATGGATTTGCTGCGCCAGGTACGCGCAAGACCCGACCTGGCGCGCACGTACCTGGCACTGCGCAAGCTCTATGATCGCGCCGGGCAGATCGCCTGGGCAGTGGACTGCCATTTCCGCGCCACCAGCATCTTTGAAGAGCTGGGGATGGCGGAAGAACTGCGCCAGGCCCAGGGACAGGCTGCCGGCGAGCGCCGCGGTGCCGTAGTCATCACTGGCATAGCTCTGAAAGGTCCAAACGCAGAAATGTACGATGAATAAAGATGCTCAGAAATTGAAGCGCTGACCAGAGCGCCAACCCAACATTCTTCCCCCCCCAATATTCTGTGTGTTCGTCACATAAACTGATGTAGCCTGGCCGCCATTCGTTAACGCCTGTGATAACGCTTTATGAACGCGCCTTAAATAAGATAGATCAATATATAAGCCCC
>CP070639.1:2101572-2104358 GCA_020354045.1 Anaerolineales bacterium
GAGTACGCCGAGAATTTAAAACCTGGAGAGATACTGCTTTTGGAAAATACTCGTTTTCATAGTGGTGAGACCAAAAACAATCCTGAGATGGCAAAGCAGTTGGCGGCCCTGGCGGATATTTATGTGAACGATGCATTTGGATCAGCACACAGAGCGCACGCCTCCACAGAAGGGGTCGCTCACTTTTTACCAGCGGTGGCTGGATTCCTTATGGAAAAGGAGATTCATTACCTGGGATTAGCGATCTCCAATCCCAAACGTCCTTTTGTTGCAATCCTGGGCGGTGCCAAGATCAGTGACAAAATCGGAGTCATTCAAAACTTGCTGAAAATTGCTGATCAGATTTTGATTGGTGGGGGTATGGCCAATACTTTTTTCAAAGCTCAAGGTTATCCAATTGGAGATTCCCTGGTTGAAGAAGATGTTTTGGAAACAGCAATGAACCTATTGAAGTATGGCAACTCACGACTTCGGCTTCCCGTCGATGTAGTCATTGCAGATCGTTTTGATGCATCAGCACTGCACAAGAAAATATCCATGGGCCCGATACCCGATGGCTGGCGCATCCTGGATATTGGCCAGGAGACAGTGGCCGCTTATCGAAAAGTAATACTCAATGCAGGGACGATTGTGTGGAATGGACCAATGGGGGTGTTCGAATTTCCAACATTCGCTGAAGGTACGTATGGAATAGCATTGGCAGTGGCAGAGAGCGATGCCACATCCATTGTTGGTGGAGGTGATTCAGTTGCTGCTTTGAAACAATCGGGTCTCTCTGAGCGGGTCACACACATCTCCACTGGTGGTGGTGCATCGTTGGAGATGCTGGAGGGGCTACCATTACCAGGGGTAGTTGCATTACAAGATAAGGAATAAGGCATGAATATCCATGCAATGGATATTTTTAATAGTCGCCTGTAGCAACAAGGTCAGCCTTAGCAACAAAATGATCAAAGTGAGGAAATTATGCGAAAACCGCTGGTAGCGGGAAATTGGAAAATGTATAAGACAGTGGCTGAGGCACGGCACCTGGTATCGGAGATGGTTCCGGGATTGCAAGCAATAGAGGGAGTTGAAAAAGTTATTTGTCCACCTTTTACAGCTCTACTTGCTGTGCGAGCATTGTTAGAAGGAACGGAAATTGAATTAGGTGCTCAAAATCTACACTGGGAAACCTCTGGTGCATATACTGGTGAGATCTCCCCACTCATGATATCAGAACTTTGCCAGTACGTCATTATTGGTCATTCTGAGCGCAGAACATATTTTGGTGAAGTAGATGACACTGTAAATCGGAAAACTCAAGCAGCGATGATGCACGGTTTGATCCCAATCATCTGTGTAGGTGAATCGCTTGAAGAGTATGAGTCTGGCATGACTGAGGAGATAGTAGATCGACAGATAAGGCAAGGCCTTGCCAAGATGGATTTGCAAGAAAAATCCGCGCAGCAGGGCCAGAGTCCTCTGGTAATCGCCTATGAGCCTGTGTGGGCAATCGGAACCGGCAAAGCTGCGACTGCAGAGGGGGCCAACGCGGTCATTGCCAATGTGATTCGTGCCTCCATAGCTGAGCTGTTTGGGGAGGAATTTGCATCAAGTACCCGGGTTTTGTATGGTGGTTCCGTGAAACCAGATAATGCCTCGGAATTTTTCATGCAGCCTGATATTGATGGTGCACTAGTGGGGGGAGCCAGTCTGAACTCTTCGGATTTCATTTCAATCACCCGGGCAGCAGCGACCTAAAAAGTGTCACAAGGTATTTTCGGCCTCCTGCTTGTCCTGGGGCCATTCATACTGTTGCAGCGTCGCCTGCACTGGGAGATCCAGGCGATATTTCTGATCCTTACAAGAAGGCAGGATATCGCTATTGTTTTGTTCTCCTTGTTGTTTTTACCCGGTGTGCTTATTCATGAATTGAGCCACTTTTTGATGGCGCGTATATTAGGTGTACGAACTGGACGTTTATCAGTTATCCCACGCCCCATGGCAGATGGTCGACTGCAGTTAGGTTATCTAGAAACAAGTCGTGTTGATTTTCTAAGAGACGCTTTGATCGGGATTGCTCCATTAATTTTTGGAGGCTTTTTTATTGGTTACATTGCGCTCGAACCGCTTGGCATTCCAAACTATTGGACTGGACTGACTGGTGTTAATCCTGATGAAGTGAGGCAAGGATTGGTCGGTATTTTTTCTAGAGCGGATTTTTGGGTATGGTTCTATCTAGCGTTTGCGATCAGCAGCACAATGATGCCGTCCAGGTCAGACCGGAGAGGTTGGTTGCCGGTTGGTCTATTGGTAATTACACTCCTGCTGATAGGGATCGCTTTGGGTGCGGGACCCTGGATATTTCAGCAAGCCTCGAGCTTGGTAGAACGAATTATCTTAGCTATTATTTTCGTATTTGGCACAGGGCTTGTGGTCCATCTGGCATTGTTGATTCCAGTAATGTTGTTACGTAGCCTGTTGTTGAAACTTACTGGTACCAAAATTGTATAGGACAACGTTTGTGCTGATTTACTAAAACGTAGTGGTATTACTAAGAGATTTACATATTGAGGAAAGTGTGTTTTCGCACTTTTGGAAAGAGGGTGTAATTTGTTGGTAAAATACCTCAAAGGTAGTATTCGAGTTTAGTAGTTACTCGGAGAGAGTTTGATTTCGTTATGTCAATTGCACTTCGCCAGCTTTCTGATATTGAAGAAACATGGCGAGCAGATTGGAAAAAGGATGGTAGTGCTTCAGGTTTGCTCGATTAGTTGAGGATACGATAAAATGGTAGATGAGCA
>CP070639.1:2104458-2107203 GCA_020354045.1 Anaerolineales bacterium
GGCGGGTGCGCTTCTGCCTGCCTGATCGATCTCAGCCTATAAGCGTATTCTATTTTGCTTCGCAGCCCGGTCGAGGCTATCTCACGCTTCCCCCTCACCGCGCCGCAGCAACCACTTTTCCAGCTCCACACCCCAGAAAACCACCGTGCTCAATACCAGGCTCAGCAGCAGTTCGCTGAGCGTGAGTGCTTCAGTCTTGAACAGATTTTGCAGGAAGGGCATGTAGATGACCGCTATCTGTAAAACAAAAGTCAGCAGCACTGCACCTAAGAGCGCCTTGTTCGACATCAGCCCAATTTTGAAAAGCGATTCGTTGGAGCGCACAGCCAGAGCGTGACCCATTTGTGACAGCGTCAAGGTGGTGAAAAGCATCGTTTGCCAGTGTTCCCATCCGGTGCGCCAGGTCCAGTACCCTACACCCAAGCAGATCAAGCCCATCAGTAATCCAACCCAGGCCACATGTTGGCCCAACCCCCTGCCAAAGATATTCTCCTGGGGATGGTGAGGCGGGCGGCGCATGGTATCCCGTGCGGGCGGCTCGACGCCCAAGGCCAACCCGGGCAGGCCATCGGTGACCAGGTTGATCCACAAGATTTGCAGCGGCAGTAGAGGCAGCGGCATGCCGATCAGGGGTGCCAAAAGCATCACCCAGATCTCACCCGCGTTAGAGGTCAGCGTGTACTTGATAAATTTGCGGATGTTTTCATAGATGGTGCGCCCCTCCTTGACAGCCGCCACGATGGTGGCAAAGTTATCATCCAGCAGCACCATATCGGCGGCTTCCTTAGAAACATCGGTGCCGGTGATGCCCATTGCCACGCCGATATCGGCCTTCTTGAGCGCGGGCGCGTCGTTGACACCGTCGCCGGTCATCGCCACGATCTGGCCTCGCTCCTGGAGCGCCTGTACGATCTTGAGTTTGTGTTCTGGCGACACCCGGGCGTAAACCCTGACTTCATCGACCACCCCCTCCAGCTCATCCACTGACATTTTGGCCAGGTCGCGGCCGGTCAGCGGTTGGCTGTCACTGGCGATATCCAGCTCCCAGGCAATTTGCTTGGCAGTGAGCGGGTGGTCGCCGGTGATCATCACCGGGCGTATGCCAGCAGCTTTAGCTGTCTTGACCGCCTCGCGCACCTCGGGTCGCGGCGGGTCGATCATACCCACCAAGCCGATAAATGTCATCTCCCGTTCCAGGGCAGCTTCATCAGTGGCTTGAATGAGTGCCAGGTCGGTCGGTTCGTCCAGCGGGCGGAAAGCCACGCCCAGCACGCGCTGTCCCTGACCCGCCAGCCTATCATTCGCAGCCAGGATGCGACTGCGCATCTCGTCGCTCATGGGGATATCCTCGTCACCTGCCCACACTCTTTCTGAAATCTCCAGCAGGCTGTCCACCGCCCCTTTGGCGAAAGCCACGTGCGAACCGAGGCTCCATGGGGCGTCGGTTTGTTCAGGAGTGACACCCACGCGGTGCACAGTGGTCATGCGCTTGCGCTCAGAGGTAAAAGGCACCTCGCTGAGGCGCGGCCAGCGTTGATCCAGCTCAGTTTTCACCAGGTTGAGCTCTGCTGCAGCCACGACCAGTGCCCCCTCGGTCGGGTCACCTATCGCCCGGTAGCCACCTTCAGCCATCGCTTCTAGGCTGGCATCGTTGCACAGTGCAGCCGCCTTGGTTAGCAAGCCCAAACTGCGCACTGCCGGTCGCTGCCCGGGCAGCATCTCTGCATCGGCTACTGGCACACCTTGGCGCAGCAGCGTGTCCACCTGTTGGGTTTCACCCAGCACATCCAGAACGGTGACGGTCATGCGGTTTTCGGTCAGCGTTCCAGTCTTATCAGAGCAAATGACGGTCACCGAACCTAAAGTCTCCACGGCGGGCAGCTTGCGGATGAGCGCCTGGCGTTTGAGCATGCGTTGGGCGCCCAGAGCTAGGGCGATGGTCACCACGGCTGGCAGGCCTTCAGGCACGGCTGCCACTGCCATGCTGATGGCGGTCAGCAGCATCAGTTGCCAATCCTCGCCGCGCAATAGCCCGAGCACCAGGACCACTGCCACGATAGCCAGTGCCGCCAGGGTCAGCCCGCGCCCCAGTTGTTCCAGACGGCGCTGCAGGGGCGTCGGTTCCTGCTTCACGGTCTGGATCAGCTCGGCGATACGTCCTAGCTCGGTTTGCATGCCCGTAGCGGTGATGATCGCCACCCCGCGGCCATAGCTGACCACTGTGCCCATGTAGACCATGTTCACCCGGTCACCCAGGGGCAGCTCGGGGCGCTCAATGGCTTGAGTATATTTCTCTACTGGCTGCGACTCGCCCGTCAGTGCCGATTCTTCCACTCGCAAGTTGGCCGACTCCAGCAAGCGTCCGTCTGCAGGCACCAGCGCTCCAGCTTCCAGCAGCACTACATCACCCGGCACCAGCTCGCGTGCTGAGATCTCGACTACATGACCATCCCGGCGGACTTTGACAGTCGGGACAGCCAGTTGCTTGAGAGCTGCCATGGCCTTTTCAGCGCGAAATTCCTGGCTGAAGCCCAGCACTGCATTGATCACCACAATGGCCAGGATCGCGATGGCGTCTTTCCAGTCGCCTAATGCCCCGGACACAACCGCAGCGACGATCAGGATGACGACCATCAGGCCAGTCAATTGCTCCCATAAAATACGCCAGGGGCTTTTGAGGCCGCGCTCAACCAGCTCGTTCGCTCCGTGCTCAGCCAGGCGGCGTTGTGCTTCACTTGCGGTCAG
>CP070639.1:2107303-2110046 GCA_020354045.1 Anaerolineales bacterium
GATTATGCGATCCCGCTAGAGGCCGAAGATTCAAGTGTAATCATCGAGACACCCTGGGTGCAATATCAGTCCGGGAATTTCACGCCCAATGGCTGGCTTTATAGCCATTCGTATTTCTACAGCCATGTTCGAAATCTAAACCGTTTGCTAAACTTAGATCGAACTGTATTTACAGATATTGGCATCTCAAGCTATGATCGCACTGGTTTCCTGCCAAAAAGCGGTGTAGTACGTGAAGAAAACAAAATGGCAGCCGTTGAAGATGCCCAAAGGTGGCTCAAAAATTACCAAGTTCTTTCGGAAAACGTGGGTGGTCTGGTGAAAATTGCGGAGTATTCAAAGCAAGGCAAATCGGTTATCTTCTTTGAGACGCCTGTTTTAAGCGATTACTACAATTATTTCGCGAATGGCGAACATGACTATGATAAATTTGTAGCCGTGGTTTCGCAGGTATCCTCCGAATATGATATTCCATTTATTCGAACAAATGATTTATCAGTACTGCCTTCTGATGGCTGGTGGAATGAGAATCATCTAAATATCCGTGGTGCCAATGCGTTGAGCTGGTGGTTGGGTGAACAAATCGGCATGCTGAGCGAGTACACCAGTTCCTTACCATAGAATAGGCCAAAGTACATGGACAAGCTTCCCACAACCACTAGCAATTCATACCCTGCAAACCAGATGTACACCGAGCAAACCCCCCTTGGCTATAAAAAAGATAAAATGCTGATCAGGCAGACTTACTTTCTGGACTTGCTCTCTGATGTTGTCATAGTGCTGAATTCCTGTATTCACGCGGCGGGAATAGAATGATGGAGCAACGTCCCATGCGTGCTGCGGGGATTGCCATGTTGTGGCAGTCTTTCCAAATGGGAGGGGTCAAAGCAATCTACATGATTCGGCTGCTGGTGCTGGCAATCCTGCTCACCCCCTCGGATTTTGGATTGGTCGCCATTGCCACCGCCGCCACCGGCTTTCTAATGAACCTGACGAATTTTGGGCTGTTCCCGGCGCTGGTGCAAGCAGAAGACTTGGATAAGTCTAAGTATGACGCGGTGTGGACATTCGATCTAGCACGTTCGTTTCTGGTTACCACACTCACAATAGGATTCGCCCCACTGATTGCCAGCATCTTTGCAGAGCCACTGGCTATTCCTCTCATTCAAGTCCTTGCCCTGCGCCCCCTGATCGAATCGATGACCAGCATCAAAGTGGCGGCTCTAAATCGTAATTTGTCGTTTCGGCCTCTGGCTTTTGTGAAGATTGTCGAGGCCATATTTAACGCCCTCATTTCAATTTCCCTGGCAAAGTCCCTCGGAGTTTGGGGAATGGTATTCGGCACACTGGGCGGAGCAGCTTCGATGGTGATTGCCTCCTATATCCTGGCTCCTTATCGTCCAAGAATATTATTCAGCTGGCAGGCCATCCGACCTTTAATGAGATTTGGGCGCTGGCTGTTGATTACTGGCATGGTTGCCATGGCTGGCAATTACGGGCTCCGCATTGTCATCTCCCGTCAACTGGGTGCGGCTGGCTTGGGTCTCTACTTTCTGGCAGCGCAACTGGCATTTCTACCGAGTGAGATTGCCAGCGAAGTGGTTGGAACGGTCGCTTTTCCGCTATACTCCCGCCTGCAATCCAACCTCCAGCAGGCTGTGCGCGCCTTCCAGGCTATCCTGACCGGATTAATGGCCTTGCTTTACCCAATTTGTGCGCTCATTTTTGTTTTAACTCCTGTCTTGGTTCAGGAGATTCTGGGCTCAAAATGGGATGGCACTGTTTCATTGATCAAAATATTGGCCCTGGTGACCATGAGCGGTTTGCTGACTGATGCCACTATTCCATTGGTTAAAGGCTTTGGACAGTCCTACCGCATCACCCAAATTGAGCTGGTTCAATCCTGCTCGATAATTGTTTTCATCTGGCTGTTCACCAGCCGTTTCGGAGTGGTTGGAGCAGCCCTGGCATGGTTGCCTACCTCTTTATTCGTTCAACTGCTTTCCCTGTCTTTTATCCGCAAGATATTCCACAACACTCTCAAGGAAGTGGCGAAGCCATTTCTGGCAATTTTTCTTTCTACCTTTGTTGGCGCGATAGTCTCTGCAGGGGTGATCTCCATCCTCCAAAATATTCCCGGTCTTGTGCTCTCGGGGTTGTCGGCAGTACTGGTAACCGGTTCTCTGATCTGGATCTCAGACCAACGCTTTTCCTTGGGATTGGTGCGCAACATAGCCATAGCGTTCCCCCAGGTGGCGTCATTTCTTAAAATCCAAAGCGCGGAAATCAATTGAAACAGCTAAACTTCTGGTCCAGAAAGGTTTACCGGCGAGCCATTCAACAGATTGGCAGTCACTTCTACGTCAACCCAGACCAAGATGTGCGCCGGAGCATCCTGGTGGCAGGCACAGCCCGCAGTGGCACAACCTGGCTGGCTGACCTGATCGCCTCCCAGATTCCTTGCCGCATGATGTTTGAACCGTTCAATCCAGAGCTGGTGCCGGAGTATAGCAGCTTTCATTATTTTCAATACATGCCACCCGGCAAGCAGGGCATAGATTTCCACACATATGCCCGCAAAGTCTTGAGTGGGGAAATCCGTAATCGCTGGATTGACCGTCAAAACGAACGGGTGTTTCCAAAATACCGCCTGATTAAGGAGATCCGGGTGAATCTGGCGTTAAAATGGCTGCATGAAAACTTCCCCGATGTCCCGATCCTGTTCATCATCCGGCACCCTTGT
>CP070639.1:2110146-2112879 GCA_020354045.1 Anaerolineales bacterium
AAGATAACCAGAGCTAACGAGCGCAGGATAGCGATCTTATCCGGCTCGAATATACGGCTGGAGTATATATTAAAATAAACCGGCACAAGGATTAAAGCCGCCAGCCAGGCGGCTTCCATTATCCCATCGCAATAGCGGCTAAGTTTTGTTGGCATGAAGCAGTGAACCTGTTGATTCTCGAATGAAGAATATTTTACGATAACACAATTCCAAAGAGATGACAAGACCACCCAATGTAGGGAGAACGACATATTCTCACGGTACACGTCTGGAACCAAATCACCAGTGAATGCAAATCGATTGAATATATTGTTCATCACTCCTTGGTACCCAATTCATGAAAACCCTATGGCAGGGGTCTTCATCAAAGAACACGCCCGTGCTGTTCAAATTTATGATAATGTAATCGTGATCCACCTATTAGGAGCTTCGAGAGAGATCAAATCTCTCTGGCAAATTGAGAAAGATATCGAAAAAAATACGTGTTGTCCAATAACTGTATTTCGTATTCGTTGGAAGTTGATTCCTTTCCCTTATCTAACTTATCTTCTCTATCTCTTTTGCATTTTCATGACGGTTCGTCGTATCCGGACCGGTGGTTTCCAGCCAAACATTGTACACGCACATATCTATTCGTCTGGAATTCCAGCAGTAATGCTTTCCAAGTTCCATAATATTCCCGCAATTATCACAGAGCACTCATCCGCGTTTATGCGTGGTTTACTTCCCCCAAAAGAAATCCGCAAAATACGTTATTCCTTCAGAAATGCCCACTTAATCCTGCCTGTGAGCTCGGCCCTCAAAGAGACGATTGAAGCCATCGGAATACGTGGAAACTTCCGCATTGTGCCGAATGCAGTGGATACCAATCGCTTTAAACCTCCCCTCAAAAGTAAACACATAACCCAAATTAAATCAATACTTTTTGTCGGATCACTTCTGCCAGTTAAATGCTTGCACATACTCATCAAGGCGATATTTCAGGTTAAAAGTCTCCGAAGAGATTGGCACCTAGATATCATTGGGGAGGGACCTCAAAGAGCAGAATTAGAAAATCTAGTTTCTAAACTGGACCTAAGGGATTATGTAACGTTTCACGGTCAAAAACGACAAGACGATGTAGCACAGTTGATGCGCGATGCAGATTTTCTAGTCTTGACTAGCGAATATGAGACATTCTCAGTTGCCATCGCCGAAGCACTCGTTTCTGGCTTACCAGTAATCTCCACTCGCTGTGGAGGCCCAGAAGAGCTGATCAACAACGAAAACGGTGTATTGATCTCCCGTAACGATCCAATTGGCTTGGCGCACTCCATTGTTTGGATGTTAGATAACTTAGACATTTACTCAGCCGCGACAATCTCCCAATCATCTGCCAAACAATTTGGCATGGATAAAGTGGGGGAGGTTCTACATTCGATTTATTTGGATACATTAGCTTCGTGGCACAAAAATTAGAACTACGGCGATTTGCACGGGATAGCCTATATAATTTGATACGGCAAGGCTGGTCAATTGTATTCGCCTTGGCAATATCAATTCTTCTTGCGCGCGGCTTAGGGAAAGAAGCGCGTGGACAATATACGCTCATTATTCTGCTACCAGAGCTTTTACTTACTTTCACAAGTCTGGGAATCGCCCCTGCAACAATATATTTCGTAGGTCATGGCGATTTCAGCATAACTAGGGTTATTAAGAATAATACATTTCTATCGATTACTCTAAGCATTGTTAGCTCTACTATTGGGATCATATTAATACTCATTGCTTCAGACTACCTGTTCCCCAAGGTATCCCGCTGGTACCTTTTATTGAGTTTATTATCGATCCCAATCTCATTGTTACTTACCTCCCTAATTTCAATATTTCAAGGAATGCAAGATTTCAAGAGCTTCAACTTGATTGGTATGGCTTCTCAATTGCTATTCTTAGTGCTGATCTTAATTATGGTATGGTGGCAAAATGGACAGCTCTTAGGAGCCCTCACAGCGTATATCACCACGAATTTTCTAACCTTAATGCTTGTACTGGGATTACTATGGGTCCGATATCGCCCTTCAATCGATTTATCCCAAATCCTAGACCAAAGATATATTCGCCACCTTTTTTCCTATGGTGCCTTAGCCCATCTCGCCAATATTTTTTCCTTCCTCAATTATCGAATCGACAATTTAATACTAAATACTTTGGCTGGATCCGGACAAGTAGGTATATACAGTGTTGCTGTGGGCATGGGAGAACGTTTTTGGATACCCGCCACCGCCATTAGCTCAGTTCTGCTACCGCGCATCGCTTCCCTAGAGGGTCAAGAGGATACCCGAAAACTCATTACTCCAATAATGTCACGCTTGGTCTTCTGGCTTAGCCTAGCAATGGCCATTATCATCTGGCCTCTCATCTCATGGATCATCTCATTGCTCTACTCAACCGAGTTTCAAGAAGCTGCCTCGCCATTTCGTTTTTTGCTCCCGGGAATTGTATTTCTAAATACTACTAAGATCCTCTCCAATGACATCGCTGGAAGAGGTAAGCCGCACATTAACGTGTACCAATCAGCTATCGCATTATCATTCAACATTGTTGCTAACATCATCCTTATTCCCAAATTGGGTGCATCAGGGGCAGCTCTGTCGTCAACTATATCGTATTCTCTATTGGCAATACTCACCATTTTTGCTTACCGTCGTATCACTAACATCCCTTGGCAGGAGCTAATCTTCCTTCAACGCGTAG
>CP070639.1:2112979-2115693 GCA_020354045.1 Anaerolineales bacterium
ACATCGTATCCAGCCGCCTCAAAAGCGTCTTTGAAGCGCGTCTCGTCCTGGATCCAGCGCGGCTCTGCTCGTGTCGGCAATACTACCCCAACCGCCAGCTTCTCGCCTGCCGGGGGGGCAGCGGTCTCTTCAGGGGCAACTACTTCTTCGGTAGCTCGCCCACCGCAGGCGGTGAGTGCTAGCCCCGCCAAGAAAACCAGCGCGACCAGCAGCAATAGTGAACGGAAATGTTTCTTAGACATATTCTTCTCCTCGAAAAAATTTTTTTATGGTGGCACCATATCCTATGGTTGTACCATATTCTATAGCAGTGCCATATTCTATGGCAGTGCCATCTTCCATGGTGTGCACCAACATAGAACAGTGATTTATTGGTATTACTGCTTAAGGTATCTTGTTATTAGCACCTCCACAGAATGCACCTACTGTATCAGGGGGACAATTTATTGATTTACCTGGTTCGAGCTTTCAGAGGCACCCTCCCCAGGCGAACCAACATTAATTTTACCAAAGAGTTGTGTATAAATGCCGCTATTTTCTCCAGTCTCGCTGTTGGGGGTTTGCCCGGCAAAATCCGCTGCGTGATCAATCATATGATAAGGTACATAAGGGTAAAAATCATGAATGGGGGAAAATTCCCTGTTTTTAATCATTGCGATGCCGATGGCGCCATGGTTGCCCTAGAAATGTAGAAGGCAAGATATCATTATCGAATTGAAATGCAGCCAATATCCAGTTATGAGTCACCTAACCACGCTTAACGGGAAGAGGGCGCATGGTCAAAAGCGAGGATCAGGGGGTGATTAATTTCATCTGGAACTTCATTCGGAAAATTTAGCACCCGGAGTTATGGTATAAATTAGGTCAGGACTGGCTTGATTGATTCAACAGGGTGAGAACTTGGCAATTCAATACCAGGATTTTGATTTATTAATTGAACATACGCACGATGGGTTCAAAGCCCGGATTCTTGATTCGCCGGCAGGGGAAGCTGCTGTCCTTTTTAAACTGCCCTTCCAACCGGCTGAGGTAGAAAATTTTTACGCTCAAATCGGTATCACGCGCTTGATTGAGTCCACACAGATGCAAAAAATGCGCATCTTTGGGCAGAAATTATTTGAGGCGGCATTTTCTGGCAATGTGCGCGACAAATTCCGTGAAAGCCTCTCGGTAGCAAGCAGGAACCAGAAAGGTTTGCGCATCCGTTTGCGGATTGCAGATGTCCCGGAGCTGGCTAACATGCCCTGGGAATTCATGTACGATGAAAGCCAGAGTCGCTTTCTGACACTTTCAATAGAAACACCCCTGGTTCGCTACCTGGATATTCCCCGCGATATCCAGCCATTAACCATTACACCACCGCTGCAAATCCTGGTGGTGATATCTGCACCGAAGGATTTTCCGACATTAAATGTGCAACATGAATGGGACAATTTACAAGAAGCCTTAGCGCGGCTTGAGGCGCGCGGGTTGGTGAAGCTGACTCGATTGAGAAAGCCCACGCTGCAGGCATTACAACACCAACTGAGAAAGGGGAAATATCATATTTTCCATTTCATCGGTCATGGTATTTTCTCAGAACAGAAACAGGATGGACAACTGCTTTTTGAGAATGAATTGAGGAGCGGCGACCCCGTCAGCGGTCGTGACCTGGGCATCCTGCTGCACGACCACAAACAATTACGACTGGCTGTCCTCAATTCCTGCGAAGGTGCCCGGACTTCCATGGAAGACCAATTCTCAGGAACGGCGCAAAGCCTTATGCTGCAAGGGATCCCGGCTGTCATTGCGATGCAGTTTCGCATCACGGATATCGCCGCCATCACGCTAGCGCGTGAATTCTACGCTGCCCTGGCCGATAGCTATCCAGTGGATGCAGCCCTAACTGAAGCACGAAAAGCCATAAAAACACACGATAATGAGTTGGAATGGGGCACCCCAGTGCTTTATATGCGCTCGCCTGATGGACAGATCTTCGATATTGAGGGCATGGAGAACACGGCACCAGCCATGGAGGCAGATTCATTCCAAAACAAGGAAACAGAAGGACGGCTTTCTTCCCTTTATACCGAGGGACTCGAATCGTTCTACCTGAAGCAATGGGCTGAGGCTGTGGCCAAGTTCAACGCGATCTTATCCATCGACAGCAATTATGAAGATGTTTCTCAAAAAAAGGACGAAGCCCAGCGACAGCTGAAACTCACAAACCTGGACCAGCAAGCGCAATCCGCAGAAGCAAGCGGCGAGTGGCAGGCGGCGATTGCAGCGCTTGACACCCTCGCACAAGAATCACCTGGAGAGTCGTCCTTTTCAGCGCGCCTGGAAAATGCCCAGAAGCAGCTGCGCCTGGAAAATTTGTATGCCGAAGCTCGCCACCTGTCCAAGGCCCAAAAATGGCTGGCAGTCATGGAGGTCTTCCATGAAATTCATGCGCTGGATGCTGCGCATCCAGATCCAGAGGAACTGCTTTCTTCTGCAGAGCAAGGAGCGGCATTTGAACAACTTCAATCTGAATTAGACCTGCTGTATAAACGCGCTCTGCAAGAGATCGATAGGAAGCATTGGATAACAGCCCAGGAAACCTTACAAGACATCCAATCCAAACAAGCAGATTATCGCCAGTCAGATCAATTATTGCAGCGGGTGAAGAATGAGATTGCACTGGCTGAAAAGAAAGAAAAGGAACAGGAACAGATAGCCTCCCTTTATTTGCA
>CP070639.1:2115793-2118488 GCA_020354045.1 Anaerolineales bacterium
CTTCCGGGTAAAAAACCTTGCCCGGATTAAGGATGCCATGTGGATCCAGCGTGGCTTTGATGGCTCTCATCACCTGCAGGCTGCTGCCGTGCTCGCGTGACATGAAAGCGCGCTTTCCAATTCCCACACCGTGCTCACCGGTAGCAGTGCCGTACATGGAGATGGCGGCCTCCACGATGATTTCTTCAGCGGCCATCGCTCTGGCGTAGCTCGCCTCATCCCCTGGCGAATAGGGGATCAGCGGGTGCAGGTTGCCGTCACCGGCATGCCCCACCAGGTAGCCCTCCAGGCCGCGCTCGACCATGGCTTGCTCTGCCACTGCCACCAGCTCGGGGTACTTTGAGACTGGCACTGCCACGTCTACGATCAGGTAGGCGTAGCCGGGTCGGCGGCGGACCAGGATCTCGTAGGTCTGGTGGCGCGCTTTCCATAACCGGTCGCGCTCGCTCCGCCCCAGACCTCCCTCAAAGCTCAGGCAATCTTCCTCCCGGGTGATTTGCTGTACCAGCTCCAATTCCTCCTGCAAAGCCTGCGACGAGGCGCTGTGGAATTCCATCAGCAAGGTGGGGTGTTCGGGCAGCTTGAATTCCCCCGATTCGTTCAAAGCCTGTACGGTTGCCAGGTCCAGGAATTCCAGCGCCGCAGGCATAGTGCCGCTTCCCATAATGGCTGAGACCGCCCGGGTAGCGGTTTTTGGGTCAGCAAAGCAGGCGATCGCCGCACTGAATTGCTCTGGCAGGGGCGCTAGCCGCAAGGTCGCCTCGGTCACCACGCCCAATGTTCCCTCTGAGCCGACGAACAGGTGGATCAGGTCATAGCCGGAGGAGGTCTTCGAGGCCAGGGTTCCGCTGCGCAGAATCTCGCCCGAGGCAAGCACCACCTCCAGGCGCAGCACGTTGTCCTTGGTCGTGCCGTAGCGCAGTGTACGCGTGCCGGCGGCGTTGTTGGCCAGCATGCCACCAATGCTGGCATTCGCGCCCGGGTCTGGCGCGAAGAATAAGCCGTGGCGCACCAGGGCAGCGTTCATATCCTTGTACAGGATGCCTGCCTGGACATCGACCTGGAAGTCCTCTGCTCTGACTGACAAAATGTCCTTCATGCGGCGTAAATCCAGCGACAAACCGCCATAGAGCGGGATCGGATTTCCTTCCAGGCTGGTGCCCGCGCCCCACGGTGTAACGGGGATGCGCTGCTGGTTTGAATAGCGCAAGATCTGGCTGACCTCCTGGGTTGAGCCGGGCCAGAGCACGGCTGCTGGGCGGTGTGGGCTGTGGAAGGACTGGTCACGCGCATGCTGGTCCAGGTCGGCGGGGCTGGTAGACAGGTTCTCAGCCCCCACAATCGAGCGCAGGGTGGCCAGATCTTGTACGCTTGGCTGGTTGAGTTCTTGCATGGGCACTTCAATCCGCACTGGTCAGCTGTTCTAAGATCTTGAAGCCGAGGCGGTCAGTTGCGGTGCTCCCCAGGAACCCGTCGCGCATGCTCAGGCCGCTGTTGGTCAGCACGACGACGCCCACAGCGCTCTCCTGGACGAAACCCGCAAATGCCCGGTACCCACCAGTTGCGCCGTGGTGCCAGTGCACCTGTACTTCGCCTGCAGGCAGGCGACTGACCGTCCAGCACAGCGCCATACCCTCGCGGCTATGCTCAGCCAACACATCTTTTCCCGAGGTCTGGGCGATCAGGCGCTGCAGCCGGCCTGGTGGCGCGAAATTGCGGGTCCAGATTGCATGGCAGTCCTGCAGCGCTGCCGCCAGTGCTTCGGGGGCCTCTCCCAGGTGGGCAGATAGAAAAGTCAACAGGTCATCTGCAGTCGACTTCAAGGCCCCTGCACCCGCGAAGGCGGGCAGGTCCCAGTTGCGGCTGCGTTTTCCCCGAGCATTGTGTGGCTCAGCCAACCTGCGCTTGTGGTCCTCTGTCAATTGGATGCAGGTGTCCTGCATGCCCAGTGGCTGGCATATTTTGCTGTTGATGGCCCCCTCGTAAGAGCCGCCAAGCTGGCGCGCCAGGAGCGTGCCCAGTAATCCCATCCCCAGGTTGGAGTACACCACTGGCTGTGCTTCCAAAGGCTGTGCCTCAGGTGGATGCCTGGAGAGATACTCCAATAATTGCCTGCTCGAATAGGCTGCATACGGATTCTTGGGATCACGCAGCATTGAGCCGAACAGGTTGGCAGGCATCTTGGGCAAGCCGGAGGTGTGGGTTGCCAGCCGTAGCAGGGTGATATCGCGGGGGAAGTTTTCTAACTCGCTGGCCAGGCCTGCCAGCGGGTCATCGAAGTTGACAAATTTCTCGGCTGCCAGGATGGAGAGCAGGGCGGTGGTGAAAACCTTGGTGACCGAGCCGATCTCGAAGAGTGTATCGCCAGCGGGGGGAGCTCCACCCACCGTTCCGTAACCATAGACAGAGCGCTGACCGCCTTGTAGCACCCCAACCACCAGTCCAGTCTGTTTTGGGTGGTCGGACTGAGAGCGGACGATGGCGTCAAGGTTGGCGTCCATGGAGCAGCTCGGCTTAATTATTAACCTGAGGGTCCTGGCAGGCTGTCTAACAGGGCGCGATCTGGTCCCCGGTCTATTTCCCAGGGATAGATGATACGCGCGTCGGTAATGGCGGCGTAGTAGTCGGGGCGGGCGTTGCCAAACAGGTTGCGGTACGGGTTGAAATGCAGCACGCAGGTATACGGAAATCCCCC
>CP070639.1:2118588-2121278 GCA_020354045.1 Anaerolineales bacterium
CCTGCGCCCGCAAGTCGGGCAGTAAAATTCGTCGGCACCCTCAGTGTCACTGTCGATCAGCTCCATCAGGTGATGTTCTTGACTAGACTGTTCAATCAATATGCACTCCTAACTATTGCTAAAATAATTCGCCCAATTTTACTCTAAAAACGTTTTTTAGCGGGAAATATTACGCAATTTAGGAAAACGAATAAAATTCCTTCAAACTCAGGGTCATTGTGGGGCTGAGTGAGTGTAAGCACAATCCAGGCTAAACAGGCAAAGAACCAGCTGATAAGCATAAGGTTAAGCGCGCCGCGGCAGGTATGCTAAACTGAGTCATCCCACCAATTATCAAACCCGATCTGGTCCAGCCATTGCTCCCACTGCAACAGGCGAGCTTCATCATGGGCGCTCAATCGAACAGCTGCTTCTTGTGCAGAAAACTCGTATCCCTGCGTAAGTTGCGGCACGCCCATCTCCAATCCGCCCTTACCACCACTGTGGATGGCATACTCATCCCCAGGCTCGAGGACGGTTTTCTGGTAATCGGGGGGCCATTGAATCAATATCCTGCGCCCGCAAGTCGGGCAATATAATTCGTCCACCCCATTCGGGTGGGTGGAAACCAGTAACATTTTGTGGTGCTCTTGCCTGGGTTGCGCTCGCATGGTTGACTCCTGATAAAAAATAATTCCCTTTACTATACTCAATAAAACGCTTATAATCAATAAATTTTACATTACTTGCGAAAATGTAAATCATCGTTGTGAAAAGAGCGGAGCACTGACGCTGGTGAAACCTGGCGGGGCACGCAAAGCCGTAGGCAGATTCTTCGATCACTCCGCTCCCTGCTAAGAAACTATCCTGCTGCAACGAGGAGATAGCTTCGCTTCGTCCGCTACGACATGTTTCCTGCGGAGAGAAATGCGCTGAGCGCGGTGGAGTCCCTCAAAATGATATATCCATAAAGGAGTAGTAACATGGTAGATTTCGACCTGACCGGTAAAACAGCCCTGGTGACCGGGGCTTCACGCGGCATCGGACTGGCGATTGCACAAGCGCTGGCAGAAGCCGGGGCCCGAGTGGTGCTTTCCAGCCGGGTGCAAGCCGACCTGGAGCGAGCTGCGCAAGACATCCGCTCACAAGGCGGGCAGGCGCTGGCCATCGCGGCGCACACCGGCGAGGCCGAAGCCGTGCAGCAGCTGGTGGCGCAAGTTCTGACGGAGTGGGGCGGGGTGGATATCCTGGTCAATAACGCCGGCACCAATCCGCATTTCGGCCCCCTGCTGACAGCGGAGGAGAGCCAATGGGAGAAAATCTTCCAGGTGAATTTGCTGGGCTACTTTCGCACGATCAAAGCCTGCGTGGCGAGCATGACCCAACGCGGGGGCGGCAAGATCATCAACATCGCCTCCATTGCCGGTCTGGAGGCGCAGGCGGGCCTGGGGGTCTACGGGGTCAGCAAAGCTGGGGTTTTAATGCTGACACGCGTGCTGGCAGTGGAGCTGGCGCATGCCAACATCCAGGTTAACGCCATCGCACCTGGGCTGATCAAGACAAAGTTCAGCCGCGCCCTGTGGGAAACGCCTGAAATTTACCAGGCGCTGCTGAAGCGCATCCCGCAGGGTCGTTTTGCCGGGCCCGAGGAGCTGGCTGGTCTGGCAGTCTACCTGGCTTCACCCGCCTCCAGCTTCACCACCGGGAGCGTCTTTGTGGTGGACGGTGGCCAGACAGCCGGGGAGCGCCTGATATGAGTGCTGGCCCGATATTCGTGCTCGGGGATGTACACGGGCAATATGAGAAGCTAGCAAACTTATTCAAGGAAGCCGGGCTGATGGACGCAAAGCAGGGTTGGTGCGGTGGGGATGCCCAACTATGGCTGCTGGGGGATTACTTCGACCGTGGCCCAGAGGGGATTGCCTGTCTGGATTTGATCATGAGTCTGCAAGGGCAGGCCACCAATGCAGGCGGGCTGCTTGGAACGCTTTTGGGCAACCATGATGTGCTCTTGCTGGCGGCATTGTTTTTCGGAGAAGAAGCCAGCACAGGCTCGGCAGGTAATTTCTATGCTGACTGGCTACACAATGGCGGCAATGAAGCCGACCTGGATGCCTTAACCCCGGCGCACATGGCCTGGCTGCTGGATTTACCAGGCATGGCGCTGGTGGAGGGTCGCTTGTTGGCACACGCCGACGCCCAGTTTTATCTGCGCTACGGGCACTCTATCCCACAGGTAAACCGCGGGCTGTCCGCCTTACTGCAAGCCCGCCAATCAACCGCCTGGGACGGCTTGCTGAAGGATTTCAACCAGCGCCGTTATTTTTGGGACCCGGAGACTGGCGCCGATAATGCCCGCACCTTCCTGGGAATCTACGGAGGGAAACAACTCATCCACGGACATTCGCCCATCAGCCGGCTGACAGGGCAGCGCCCAGACCTGGTGCAAACACCGCTGGTGTACGCCGAAGGCCTGTGCATTAATATAGACGGAGGCATGTACCTGGGCAGCCCAGGCTTCATCTATCCATTGGGAGAAAGTTCGGATGAATAGGGACCCTACGCGAAGTTTATCCTGAGCAGGCCGAAGGGCTCCTGCGCAATGACGGTTTCTTTGGGGAAGAAAAGCGTAGAGCGCTGCGAAGTTACTCCTTGAGTGGATATTGCCCAAACGTACCTCTCAAGATCAGCAATAGAATTGACACACGTAT
>CP070639.1:2121378-2124059 GCA_020354045.1 Anaerolineales bacterium
ATATAAAGATCGCCTTGCTGACATTATCCTGCTGCTCGTGATCATGGCAGGTGGAGTGGTGCTGATCAACCTGTTCTTCCAGGCCTGGACCTGGGCGCCTTGGCTGCTCAGCAGCGTGAGCTGGAACGCGTAATCATCAAATCCTTACTATTCTCGCAGATATATTCCCCTTGAATAGAAGCAGAAAGCATCTATCTATGTGAAGCGCACCCAGTATGCGCTGGCATAGATAGATGCTTTTCAATACTGTAAATTTTGGTCTGTGATATTTGTTATAAAATGGATGTAATCGAACCGTAACCCGATAGGGAGGATAATCAGGTGAAGGAACTATCCCGAAAAGCAAGAATTTATATCATTGGAACAGTCCTGGCGAGCCTGATCATACTGGTATTAAACCCGTTACCATTGGAATTTTGGGATAACTGGGTTCTGCTGATCCTGGGATGTATTGCCTCTTTAACGCTGATTTTTAAAGTGGAGGGCTCAACTAAGAGGTCTCATTACAACATTAGTTTTTTGGTATATGCTTTTACATTCGTTCTATTTGGTCCGGAAGCCAGCATAGTGGTGATAATAATCTCTAACCTGATCGAGTGGGCCTGGCACCGTTACCCCTGGTATATACAGTGTTTCAATATTGCTACTTATGTGATCGCGATTTATTTTGGAGGGGTTACATATTATCGGGTGCTGGCGGGCGAATCATTACAAAGCCTGATGGGTATGTTTGCTGTTCTGTCTGCCTTGGCTGCCTTTACACTCATAAACCACTTGCTGATAGGTATTGTGATCTGGCTGGCGCGAGGTGAAAACTTAAAGAAATCCGGGGTATTTGAGTTCTTCTCACTGATGCTGGATTTCATCTTGCTTTGTATGGGCGCTGGAGCTGCATTGTTGTGGTTATCCACACCTTTCGCGGTTTTCCTGGCTTTGCTACCCTTATATTTGATCTATAGTACGCTAAAAGTGCCCGCATTGGAGCGTAAAACTGAAATTGATCTAAAGACTGGCTTATATAATGCTGAGTATTTCAATCGTGTATTGCACAATGAGCTGGCGCGTGCTCATCGCTTTGAGAGACCGTTGACGATCGTCATGGCAGATTTGGACTTGCTGCGCAATATAAACAATACCTATGGTCACTTGGCCGGTGATGAGGTGCTCATTGGTGTTGCTAACATCCTTAAAGCCTCGCTAAGGGAGTATGATTTGGTGGCGCGCTTCGGTGGTGAAGAGTATGCTATCATGATGCCGGAAACCACACCGGAAGAAGCGTACCCTCGTATCGAGTCTATTCGCGAAGAGATCGAAACCACTGAGTTTGTGGTCCCAACCAGCGTTACACCAATCAAAGCAACCATGAGTTTTGGTATTGCTTGCCGCGACCAGGTCGACCAAGCAGCCAATGACATTATTCACAATGCAGATATAGCCCTCTATCATGCCAAGCTTAAGGGTCGTAACGGAGTATTTATCTATTCTAATGAGGGATTGGTCGGTTTATTTGAGAAAAACGAAGCTGCTCATGTGGCGTTGGAACAGACCAATGCCAACAATGAGCTCAAGCCCTTCTTGCAGGGTGTGGATGGAAATACTAATCAGTACTTAATAGTTGAAGGTGAAGAAACACAGGGGAAAAACGATCCTGGTCCACCAGAAGCTGAAAATTCCACGCGGGCACGTCCCCGCTGGCTTGTGAATTTCTACATTTCTGCATTAGCAAGTATTGCCGCAATACTGCTATCAATTTTCCTGAAATATCCAAACCAAATTGATTGGGCAGGTCTCGGGTTTTTTGCAGCGTTAGTCCTAGTTACAGAATGGCTTTCGATCGATATCTATGTGCGCGATAATGCGGTTTCCACATCTGCGGCACCGATACTGGCGGGTGTGCTGTTGTTTGGACCGTTGGGAGCAGCTGTTTTGGCAGTTGTTTTCTCGGCTGTCGCAATGTTAAAGCATAAAAGCCCAATCAGCCGCTTCATATTTAATGCCAGTAACCAGCTGATTGCAGGTATCCTGTGCACCGCCATAGTTGGGATAACCGGGCAGGCTTATGTCGAGTTGGAGGCCTGGATGCAATTTATCCTCAGTTTTGCGGCTGCGGGGATCATTTACATAAGCACAACTGGGTTAATTGCCGCGGGTATTGGCCTGGATTATGATTTGTCAACCCGGGAGGTCTGGATAGAGCGCTTCAGCTGGCTGGCACCCTATTATGTTGGGATGGGGTTGTTGGCTTATGTGTTGGTCTATAGCTATAACATCTCCGGTTGGAACAGCACAATCATGGTACTGGTGCCGTTGTTATTGTTGCGGTTGAGCCAGAAACAATATCTTGACCGAACAAAGACGATCGTCAAAGAGTTGCGAGAAAACAACCAAGCCCTTGAACATCAAACCAAAGAGATCACCACACTCAATAATGCCTTGCTGGAGACCTTGTCGGTAGTGATTGATTTACGTGATCCGTTTGTGCTAGGACACTCGCGCCAAGTGACCAGCTATTCAGTTTTGATTGCTCGCAAACTCGGGCTGGCGAATGAGCAAATCGAGCGCATCCGCAAAGCCAGTTTGCTGCATGATATAGGTAAATTGGGGGTCCCGGATGCAATCTTGCTCAAACCGGGCCGGTTGACAAAAGAGGAATACAATACGATCAAGCAGCACTCGGTTTT
>CP070639.1:2124159-2126837 GCA_020354045.1 Anaerolineales bacterium
CAGGTATATCGACGGAGTACACAGATAGACTACCCGGAAAAACTGCTACCAACATTGCCTACACTCTAGCAGCTTATGCTGTCAGAGTGATCATATTTCACTTGTCGGTCATTGGACAGCCGGGGTTGTTAGAAGCAGGTAACCCACCCGAAAACCTTGTCCACTGAGACTGTCTTTCCACCTGGGTGCCTTCATGTCTTGTGGGCTAACACTCAAGCAGCCTCATTTGGGTGCTTGCTGAGGATGGTATTGAGAAGGTTAGCAAAGTGAGCGGAACAACCGGAAGACCGATTAAGGGAATTAAAATCGGGATGATCCACAAAATACATTCTCGCCAAGCGATAAAAAAAATATCACGGGATTTTACGGTAGATCATCGATGAAGGAATATCAATTATTGGGCGATGATACCACCGGTTCGAGCTGAGAATCTGGTTTGCCCCACAAATTGCGTGCAGCCCATAAAGCCGCCAGGCAGAGCACAGTTGTTCGCCCCAGGATTGATACGAAATATAGAAATCTATTATCAAATGCGCTAGAAACCGGCCATTCAAGAAAAGTGAATCCTGTCAACCAGAGCACGGCTCTCAGCCCACGTTGGTCAGGAAAGGAGAGCAACAGGAAAGGAATGATAAGGGTAGCCCATTGTGGACTCCAACCCTTTGACCAGATATGAAATAGCATACAGGTCATTGTAGCAAACCACACGAACTTTTCTGGCAGGAGGTTTTTAAGTGGTTTCAGGAAAAGCCACCCAAAAAGAATCGCGAAAGCGCCAGTCCTGAACACCTCGGGAATCAGCGGTGGGTTAGCGCGAGAAATACCTGCTTGGATAAGTTCTAAACGATTGGTGAGGTGGCCATAATCTCCTGGCCCCCAGTTGCCATCCAACAACGACCAAACCGTCGACCAAGAGCCCACTTTTCCAAGGGCAGTAAAGGAAGCGGCCACCCAGGGACCACCACCTAGGGCTAAAAAGGGCAGGTAAAACGCAAAGGCTGTTGCCATAGCGATAACGCCGTATGCGAGAAATTGTTTGACGCCTTTAAGACCCTCGTCCCATAAAAATTTGGCAACAGGCGCAAGCAGGAACAGGGGAGTGAGCTTGGCCGCGATACCGAGGCCTAATGCAACTGCTGATTGGGATTTGTGGTTGCTTAAATAGCGCTCAATCGCCAATAATGAGAAAAAAACCATAATTACATTGTGGGATGCGTTCGAAAAGAACACGGGGACGCTGAGCAAGGCATACACCCAACCAATCCAGTCAGCTTTTTCGACTCCCCGTATCTTCCTGGTGATCTCGTATGTTAGGATGAGTACGCCGGTATCAAATACCAGCAGGATGACGCCAAACATCCTTGCCCAGATCTGGTATCCCAGGCTGTTTACCTCTCCAAGTGGAAAAAACCCGCTGGCGATCGAGTAAGTTAGCTGCACCAGGTAAGCGGAGAGTGGTGGGTACTCGTACCACATATTGAGAAAAGGGAAGAACCCCTGCTCTGACAGCTGGGCAGTCCGGAAGTAGTGAGTGAAATCGGTATAAACGTTAAGCAGGCCTTGGGGGGTGAAGAGAAACAGGATGGTGAGGCGCAGGACTAAAAATAGCGGCAGTATGGTTGAAAACTGCGATTTGTGCTCAGCTGGCGCTGGCGAGGTGGCGGTTTTTTGATTTAGTGACATTCGAAATCTCTTGTTGTGAAGGATAATTCTTGTAATGAGAATTTTTCTGTTAGGTTAGAGTTAGGTCGTGCGATTGCTCTTTGCAGCTAGAGATTGATTCTGGTTACCAATTGACAGGATGGGGTGATATCCTTGTAGTAGCTTGGATGTAATTTCTGTATTAAACACGATCCTACGAAGTCGGGAACCGCTACACCCTCATGTTTTTGTTGTTTCAAAGTGTTAGTGCCATTATGATGGTGTGGTTGATAGCTAAGATCATAATCTCTTAAGTTGCACGAGTTCTTTACATATTTAACCTGACTTAACGTGAGTGCGGGATAAGGATAAACCCGGGATATTTGTCGCTCAATGTGCCCATTTTGACAAGATTTCATGGGTGTTTCCGAAAAAATTACCACATTTGAGGATGAAATTTCCAAAATCTTCGCTCGTTAGTACAGCAATTGGAATAAATTACTATAGTTATCTGTCCACAATTTATAATCTGGTAAAGTTCTAGGGGGTAGAGTGCCAGCCCTAAGCACATTCGGGTTCTGTAAAAATGTTTGACTGGAAGTCAACAATATCCAGGAGGCGGGAAAAGATCTGGGATCTTTAAGGACGTTGTTTATTTCAATACCATCTAGACCGAAATGTTCAGCTAATATCCAAATGGCTGGTCTTAGATTTAGATATCGATTACTGATATTCAAGGCTAATATTCCTTGAGGTTTAAGGTGCTGCAAGTATAAGGAAAAAGCTTCCTTGGTTAGTAAATGGGTCGGGACAGAGTCGCTATTGAAGGCATCTAGGACTAAAAGATCAAAATTATTTGAACCATGCGAAATAAGTTCTTGTTCCAATGAAATTCGCCCATCTCCAAGAATAATTTCAATCTCCGCGGGTGAGTCACTGAGATATGAAAAAAAATCACTTTGGGCAATTTCTACAACCGTTGGATTTATTTCATAGAATCGAAAATGGTCACCTTCTCTTCCGTATACAGCTTGTAC
>CP070639.1:2126937-2129539 GCA_020354045.1 Anaerolineales bacterium
GGCTAGAATCAGGATCATAGAAATTGCTATTCGCTTAGACATGGTATTTCACTCCCTTCTCATTTTTCTTTCCACTGGGCATTTAGGTGGTTGAATCGTTGTTTCCACAGCCAACCGGATTGAGGGATAGGCTACCTCGGAGACGTGGGCAGTGATTTTCTCCCCGGCAATGCCCTTACCGCTTGGTTGGCTGTTGGTCATTACCACTATAGCAAGAACAGGTCAACGCTCTTGCTACATTAATGCTACAAGAGTGGCCGTTGTGGAATTCTTGTATTCGAAGGCGGTTATTTATCTTTGTCGAGCCAATGCAATTGAGCGGTTCGCTTTGCTTGATTCCCCCTGGATCAGCGAGACCTCATTCCAAAATTGTCGCAACCAGATTCACATCCGGTTCGTGCGCAAAATTTTGCTCCATGGCCTGGCGGCGCGCTGGGTTCATGCTATTCAAAATGAAGAAGCGGATCAATTCGTGACGGAACTGGTAGTTTGTAGAGTGGACAACCAGCAGGTGCCGGTTAACTAAATTGTCCAGGGTATCGAGGATGTGTGTCAGGGGTAGGTCGCTACAAGAATGTAATTCTTCGAATCGAAAGTTGCGACCCAGCAGGGAGGCATATTCCAGAACTTCCCGTTCAACCGGCTCCAGGCGACCAAGCCGCGCTTCGATCGTTTTGGAAATGGTGTTGGGGATCGGGATGTTGGGATTTTCATCTAATTCCTTTGCAGACAACCCGGATTCAGCGATCCATTTTACGATCTCGTGCAGGTAGTAAGGATTGCCTCCACAAATTTGCAGGAGCTTCTCTGAGAAGGCTTGGCTTCCGTTAAAGCTCCCTATCCAATATTTCACCAGGTTATGGATCTCATGGATGCCATATCCAGATACATTGATCAAGGTTACGTTGGAGCGGATTAACTGTATATGGTGCTCAAAATCCTGGATTTTTTTATCACGCTTGCAGCAAAGCGAACCTATAAACAGGAACTTCCGGTGGCTGAACCTGCTGGATAGATGCAGGATTAAATCCAACGTATTCTCATCTGCCCACTCTAAATCTTCGAGGCAGAGAATGACGCCATTAGAAGCGCTCAATAGCTTCTCGAAAAACCTTGAAATCAGCTTGAAAAAATACTCCTTCTGGTCGATTTTAGTGATCTCACTGGCCTCAGTCCATTTAGATGTGGTAAGTGAAATGGATGCTGCTATCTGGGCTATCTCATGTGTTGAATCGGGGTTTAAGAACCGGATTTTATCCTGGTAATTGGAAACATCTGTTGCAATATCGATTAAGGGGAGAAATGAGATTGACTCAGACCCCGGGTCACAGTGCGCATGTAGAATGAGCGAGTTGTTCTGGTTGCGGAGCAGGCTTTCCTGGATCAGGTTGTTTTTACCCACCCCTATCTCGCCGCTAAGCAACACCACCCCACCAACGCCTAAGAAAAAATTGTCAAAGTTTTTCTGTAGTTGATCTAAATGAGATAACCTTTGGCTAATCGGAATTTCCCTCACTTTGCTGGTCTTATATTCGGGTGGTTTTTTTTCAACGCGATATTCGCTCAGGTTTCCGCTTAATGCCTCCTGGTACATTGCCTGCGTTTTCTTGGATGGTGTTGCCTGTATCTCTCTTGCGAGTATCTCTTCGCATAACTTGTACTGCCTGATGGCGCGATCCTGGTTGCCCATCCAAGCATGTAACCTGATCAATTGGCGGTGAACCTCTTCAGACAGGTTATCAATTTCAAGATATTTGTAAGCATACTCGAGGGCGTTCTCCAGTTTCCCCCTTTGTGTTTCTATTTCGATAAGTTTGATCAAGCCATTTAAGTACTGTCTCTCCAGCGTGTATCGTTCCTGCTCAACCACGTACTCCAGCTCCCGGCCGCCTGGCAATTGAACTCCATCCAGGTATGGACCCCTATACAAGTCATAGGCTTTGACCAGTGACGGCAGGTTTTCAATTCTCGCCTCGTTTTTTACCAGGTTTTTAAATTCCCCCACATCCGACCATGTCTGGCTTGGATCAAGCATGGCTATGGAATTTGTAACGGTTAAGATATCTTTGTTTGGCAGGGAACGCCGGGCGTGCGTGAGGAGATGCGAGAGATTGTTCCGGCAAAAGGATTCGGGTTTGTCACTCCAAAACAAATAGTGCAGCCGTTCGAGGGGAACTGCAGACTCCTGTGTCGCGAGCAGATATAAGAGTTTTCTAACTTGCCGACGTGCGATGTTAAGAGGGGTGTGTTTCCAGGTGACGATGGCAGGACCAAGCAAATAGAACCTTAATATCACCGGCCTTCATCCTTGTTTCTTGGTACCTAATCTGATACTCGCCTAGAGTAAAACTAACTATATATGTGTATATATAATACAGGTAATTGCGTTCTGTGTCAATAATTTTGTGTATCAGCTGTGTATATAAACACTAAAAGTTACGCTATATAAAGGTGATTATGGTTACGCAGCGGGGTATGAAGAGGGTGGCGGCGCACCCTGCTCTAGGGGCGCCGCCACCGTGGTTACACAACTAGGCCAGCGTCATGGCGTGCAGGTGTTCCCAACGCCGTTGGCGCAGGCGCCCTTCAGGATCCACAGCGA
>CP070639.1:2129639-2132232 GCA_020354045.1 Anaerolineales bacterium
AAGGCCTGGTCGAAACCCAGGCCTGCATCAGCGCATACGCTAAGCATATCCAGCGCGTCAGGGAGCGATTTTTGAATTTTGTTCTGCCGAGATGAAACCATCATGCGCAGCCATAAGATTGGGAAAATATACATGACCAACAATACCGAGATCGCCAGCAGCAAATTCATCCGCGCAAATCCCCGACTGATCAAAAGGTAGGCCAGTCCTATCCCAAGGAATAAAAATACCACCCGTAAACCATAAAATTCGCGTGGTCCCAGGCGCATGGGGCTGCCAGCAATGACCAGCTGGCGCCGCAGGCTATCAATTGAGTTGGCTGGAGTCATGCGTCCCAGCAGCCTGCCAATGGCTCGGGTCAAGGGCACCACGAGGCGACTCCCCAGAGAACCAGTGAGCTCCTGAGAACGGGCATTGATCATAGGTGACCAGGCACTCTGCTGCGCATCCGGTTCAGCGACGAAGGAGTCCAGCCGGGTTGTCAGGTCATCTTTGAACAGCCAGCCTAGGCTCATAAATACAAACACCGCGCCTGCGACCAAAAAAATGGCTCCAAACACAACGATTATTGCTATTTGCATGGCGTTTTATCCTGTGTCCCTATACATATATCTACACATCGATCCTGGACAACATCCGCATCACGATATTCCCGATCAAAACTAAAATCAACGCGGCAATGGGTATACAAATATAGGGTCCCGGTTCAAAAAGTGGTCCGATATAGCCAGGATTTAAGATGAATAAGACCGCGGTCACTACGAAGGGCAATAATGTCAGCAAATAACCTGAATAACGCTGCTGGGAGGTCAGAGCGCGGATCTCACTGAACAAGCGGATGCGCTCACGGATGGTGGTGGTCACTGCTTCCAGCATGGTGGTCAGGTTGCCACCGACCTGTGAATTGATGTTGACCGCCGTCACTACCAGGTAAAGGTCATCGTTTTGCATGCGTGCATGCATGTTGATCAGCGCCTGGCTGAGAGGTAAACCCAAGCCGACCTCCCTGCGCACGCGCCTGAACTCCTCCGAGGCGGGCGCTTGCATCTCCTGGATGACCACATCCAGGGCTTGCAAGAAACTGTAACCAGACCTCACCGCCCCTTTAACCAGCACCAGCACGTCCACCAGTTGTTTCTCGAACTTCAAACGCCGGTTATGGATGCTGCGCTGCAACAGAAAAACTGGCACCAGGTATGCCAACAAGCCAAAACCGAGGCCGGAAAGGATGGACCGAAACAGCCAACCTCCAATAACTGTGGCAACGATGGTACCCAATATGCGTAAAACGATGTATTCGGTCTCGGTAATCTGCCAGTTAGCGGTAGCCAGTTTCAGACTCAGCTCCTCCGAGCTGAGCACAGACAGCATGGTGTTTAAACGCAGGCGTAAGCGCACCAGGCGCGAGCGCCGCCGGTCACTGTCGCGCTGCATTGTCAGATCCGGCACGAAGGCATAGGTTCCCAGGCGTTCGCTCACCTCATCGCGGCCAACAGCCAGATTCATGATGCTTAGGAAGCCTACCCCTCCTGCCAGCATTACCGCCAGGACGATCCCCCCGATGATTAGAAGGTCAGCAGACATGCGGTCCTACTTTCTCTCCACAAATTGATCCACATTCAGCAAGTTTTTCACTATCCCAGACGTGAGGAGGCCAGCAACGCCTCGCGCTGAGCCTGACCTTGTGCAGAGCCGGCCACGGCTTTTAATGGTTCGGCCATGTGCACCTCCAGCAAGGATTTTGCCAGGCTTTTCACTGCCCGGCTTACCGGGCTGCGCGGGTAGCGGATCACAAGCGGTATTCCCCGGTTCATGCTGCGGATCGCATTTGGGCCGTCTTCAGGCACCTGGGCATACAGCTCGTGACGCAAGGCACTCTCGATATCCCCTGTCCGTATGCCGCCATCGTAACCTGCCCGGTTCAGCACCACCAACAGCTTTTCGGCCGGATAGCCCAACGAACGGCTGATCTGCACGAACTGGCTGGCATCATGCAAGGCTGCCAGGTCCGGTGTCGTTACCAACATGACTCGATCGGAGGCATCCATCAGCGTCACTGAATTCTCATTCAGGCTGCTGCCCACATCAATGATGATGTGGTCGTACATACGCTGCAAGCCAACAAATACGGAATACATGTCATCCGGGCGAATTCCCTGGGCGACTTGCAAGTCACGCGGCCCCAACAAGACCTTGATACCCGTGGCGTGGTGCACAACTACATCACGTACCAGCGACTCGTCCAACGCGTTGGCATGGGGCAGCAGGTCTGCAACAGTATTGCGGGTGCGGATGTTTAACAGCACGTCCAGATGACCAAAGAACAGCTTGCCTTCCATCAGCAATACCCGGGCAGAAGTTTCCTCATACAGGTTAATCGCCAGGTTAGTCGCCAACGTAGAGCTCCCCACGCCGCCGCGCGGGCTGAAGATCGCCAGGCTGCGCAGCGGGCGGGTCGCTTCACCTTGTGCTGCAGTTGTGCTCACCTGCTGGACCTGGGCACGCCGGCTCTCAAGCTCGCGCACCCGGCGAAGCGTGCTCAACAGGTTCACCTGGGTAAAAGGTTGCACCAAAAAGGCGCGCGCTCCAGCCA
>CP070639.1:2132332-2134913 GCA_020354045.1 Anaerolineales bacterium
CCTTTGGAGAGGTAATACGTCCCAGGTGAAGAGTCGAATTCCTTGCGATATGCGCTGTATGAACCTAATAAAATGGCAATGCAATCATCAGCCCGCGGCACGAGCAGGAAATGCTTACCCGCTTTAATGCCATGCAAACCGTTTCCGCAAAGCCCATAACCAAGAACCACCAGGCTAGGCTGGTCGATGCGGTCAATAGTATCCTGTAGGGCTTGAGTCAGCTTTTTGGGTACCTGGTGTAAGCCATAATCCAGGAATACAATCTGAGTTTCCATCTCGTCAGTAATTAATCGACTAATTAGATCCTGAAAAACCTGGCAGGCGATGATTACGAGCGGTAATTTGGGGAAAGTCTGTCCTGAATCCGGCATCATCACTCCTCATCCGTTACCGATAAACTTTACTCTAAAATTTTACCTTCCTTTTGCTGAAAAACACAAGATAGGGTCCCAACGAGTAATAATCACCCTTTGTGACCCTATCTCCGAGCTAATTTGATACCGAAAAGGCTAAGACAATTTAGATATTGAGGTCTTACAACTTAGCGTCTGCATGCTGTGCAGCTCGCACAGTATTGCGTAACAGCATGGCAATGGTCATCGGTCCTACCCCGCCGGGTACTGGTGTGAGATGCGAAGCGACTTCTTTGACTTCATCGAAGGCCACATCCCCTACAAGTTTGTATCCCTTCTCTTTACTGGGGTCGTCAACTCGGTTCACGCCAACGTCGATCACCACTGCTCCGGGCTTGACCCAATCGCCGCGCACCATCTCTGGTCGTCCCACAGCAGCCACAAGCACGTCTGCAGAGCGGCATACATCCGCAAGGTCGCGTGTGCGCGAGTGGCAAATTGTCACTGTAGCATTGCGCTCAACCAGCAAGAGTGCAACAGGCATTCCAACGATGTTCGAGCGCCCCAAGACAACCGCATTGCAACCTTCTAATTCAACCCCAACCTGACCGAGTAAATAAATCACTCCATCGGGAGTGCACGGTACAAATAAGGGTTTTCGCCCTTTTTGTGCCAGTCGTCCTATATTGATCGGATGGAATCCGTCGACATCCTTTTCGATGCTAATTGTGGAGAGCACCCGTTCCTCGTCCAGTCCTTTGGGCAATGGCAACTGTACCAGGATGCCGTTAACCTCCGGATTTGCATTCAACTCGGCGACCAACTTTTCCAGGTCAGCCTGTGATATATCGGCAGGAACCACATGACCAAAGGAGCGGATTCCGGCTTTCTCGCAGGCTTTCTGCTTCATGCGCACGTAAACTTGTGAGGCTGGATTCTCCCCCACCAGTACGGTCGCCAATCCAGGTCTTGAAAGGCCTTTTTCGATGCGAGCAGATACATCTTTTGCCACATCGTCGCGGACTTGTTCGGCAATTGCAGTTCCGTCAATCAGCTTGGCAGTCATTGAGATACTCCTGAAAGTAGTGTATATGATAAATCATGGGGTCAGGTTGACATTTGCTCAAATTTTGATATACTTTATCTTGATATACTATTGATATATCAGTTTTGCTCATTATAACTATTCTTTTGATACTTTGCAATGCTTGAAGATTTATCCAGCTCAATAAATCATCCTGGGGGACAACCATCTGCGACAGAGCGCTCAGGGATGTCTCTAAGCCATATAGCATATACAAAAATCAAGCACAAGATCGTTACCCTTGAATTAGCGCCAGGATCAATCATTGACGAAACCAGTCTACGGTCCGAGCTAAAACTTGGCAGAACACCCATACGGGAAGCACTACTCCGCCTATCTCTGGAAAACTTGGTCATCATCGTACCCCGGCGGGGCATCTTTGTCTCCGAAATATCCATACCCCACGTCCAACAGCTTTTCGAAATGCGCTTAGCACTGGAACCATTGGCAGCGAGTCTGGCCGCCGAACGCATCACTGGCGCATATATCCAGCAGCTGGATACCGCTTTGGACGTGAAACTCGAAAATTACCCATCGCCAAGTGCAGCTTATATCCACGCTGATCAAAGCTGGCATAAAATTTTATATGAGGCAGCTGGGAATAAATATCTTGAGACCTCCCTGAATGCTCTTTATACATTGAGCCTGCGCCTGTGGAATTATTCCCGAGTGATTATCGACGACCTGCACTCCGCATTAACACTGCACCAACAAGTGGTTCTGGCTATTAAAAATAATGACTCGGACCTGGCACACAATTTGTTAGAGAGACATGTCCGAGTATTTCAGGAAGAAATTCAGAAAGCCATGCTCAGCCTGCCTGGCAAAGTCAAGGCTGGCTGACATCTATATTTCCATAAGAGCTAGTCCACCTCAAGAAGTTGTGCCAGCAACTGGATAGGGTGTAAAGCGGTCCGCCCTACCCCATCCTTAATTTGCGCCTGACAAGACACACCAGAAGCTACAATTAGCATTTCATGATCTATCCCAACGCGGGCAGCACGCAATCCAGGAAACAAAGACAGCTCCCCCACTTGCATCGATAGATCATAATGCTCTGCTTCGTAACCAAACGCCCCAGCCATCCCACAGCAAGATCCCTCTATAACTGCCACGTCATAACCACACGAGGCTAACAGTTCGC
>CP070639.1:2135013-2137592 GCA_020354045.1 Anaerolineales bacterium
ATAGATCCCAATACCACGCTCGATACCAGACTGCTCCATTTTGCTTGCAGGCGTTCCAGCAGGTAGCCTCGCCAGCCAAACTCTTCAGGTACTGGTCCATAGAAAAATAGGATCATGAAAAATGTTGGCAGAATCGATACAGGCTGGGATAGCATTGTCAGCTCCGGTGCCTCAGCAGAGAGTATATTGTTGATGCTAAACGCAACCGCACCCAGGCACAGTGGGATCAACACCACCACAGCCCACCAACGCCCGGGAAGGCGATAATTAACTGCTCGTTTGAGTAGCTGTTTTGCACCTCTCTTGCCCTCTTGTTGGTAAGTCAGGATGAAGGCGGTCAGGGAGGGACCAAACTGTGCCACAGCCACCAATGCGGGGGCAGGGAAAGGGAGTTGGAGTAGATCGTAGTGGGCGAGCACACCTGGCAGCAGCACCAGCCAGGTGAATGCGAACGTGATGGTGACAAATGTCCACGGAAATTTTGAGTCATTCTGGTTAATCATTGCTTCCTCCTAATATACTTGGCTATACTCAGAATGTAACCAATCTGCTCATCGAAGCCTTTTACGTTGCCTCAATTGCCTTTTGACTGGAACATGCGCAGTAAAAAGAATATCAGCCCAGCTCCAAAGATAGCGCTGCCCGTGTCTACCAGCAGCGTCTGAGCAAAGCCGGCCTGCATCCCGCTGGCGACAAGCGCCAGAATAGCGTAAATTAGTGCCATTGCGATAAAGATGATGGTGGTTGCAGTGATTTCTGTTTTCATGACATTCTCCTTATGGTTATGGGTTTTTATTTATGCAAACACAGTCTACCGATAACCCGGTAGGGATGTCATGCCCCTAAAGTTTATTTGGGGGTTTATTTTTCGATTGGGAAGGGGGAAGCTAGAGCAGGTCTAATTCTTGCGCCCGCAGTATGCATTGTGTACGGCTCTGCACACCCAGCTTGCCGTAGATATTGTTCAGGTGCTTTTTTACGGTCCCGACAGCCAGGACCAATTGGTCTGCAATTTCCTGATTTGAGTAACCTGTAGCAACCAGGCGCAGGATTTCTAACTCTCTCTGACTGAGTGGTTCTACCATTCTTGGAGGCATTTGTGGGAGGGTGTCTTGCTCGCTGATCAGGGACAACAACCTGGCTACATAGTCAGGCATGATGCTCTGAGAGGCGGCGAGGCGGAGCAGCTCTGCCATCCGCGCCCCAAGATCCACAAAGCTGGCCGTATAATCTTCTGGCTGTCCTCGTTGTAGCGCTAGTGTCAATGTTACGATGGCTTGAGTCGTATCACCTTGTCCTTGCAGGATTAAAGCCTTGAGTGCTAAAAGCTGAATTATTACGCTGGTGTCGCCAATGCTCTCAGCAACCCGCAGTACTCTCTTCGCCAGGGTTTCAGCTTCTATGTAACGGTTTAGTGATGTCAGTAACCGAATCTGATTCAGGTAATCTAGTTTCTGATAAAGGAAGGAAGATGCAAGAATTTCTTCTGGTAGCGAAAGTTCCTCGGGGTAAGTGACAGCCTGGCTAGCTGTAGTGTTGAGAGACAGACGTAGCATAGAAAGAAAACCATCGATATATGGTGCATTGATTGTCCCTGTTACCTGGTTGGCTTCTAACTCAATTGCATGGACGAGCTCCTCAGCCCGCTGGTATTCCCCACGTGCCAGGGCAATTCTCGCTAACCAGAGAGACGTCATCAATCCTGCCTCTGGATGCTGGATCACCTGTGCCAGTGACAGACATGTTTCGAGGTGATTTTGTGCCTCTTCAAGTTGGTACCATTCGTATAGGACGATGCCCAGGTGATAATGAGCGGATAAGACGCTTAAATCAATGCGCTCACCCGCCAGCTCTAAAATCCGGCGGTAGGTTTCAACTGCCTGGTGCAAACGTCCCTGCAACTCCTGGACCTCAGCCAATATGCCGATCGCCTCTAACTCTGCTACCGGATTGCTTAGGGCAACACTGCAGCGGCGTGCTTCTTCCAAGGCCTGGCTGGCTGTAGTCAGTTCCCCCTCGGAAACGTGACTTAACCCAAGCGTTATCAAGAGAAAGAAGCGGGTGATCAGATCATTTTCTGACAAGAGATCGCTGGCCTGTTGAGAATAAATAATCGCTGCAGGGAAATCCCCTTTCAAGTAGGCCAAACGGGCGCGAAGGGTTTTGATCTGCCCGCGCCAGCTTTGAATGACAGATTTTTCTATTTGACCAGATTGTAAGGAATGCTCTAACCCTGCCAGCAAGGATTCAACACCATTGACTTGATCAGTGAGGACTAACCCCCAGGCTTTCAGCCTGGCGAGATTAGGTCGTTGATCGATCTCTGCCTCTGGCAAGCGCTTGATCCAATATAAGATTTGTCCCCACCCGCTAAACATCTTCAACTGTCTGGCAGCTTGATCAATAATTGCGGTGGTCATATCATAATCTTGGATGGCATTGCTATGTTGGATCGCTTCAGCGTACTGCCCAACACCTTGGAACCAGGCACTTGCCCGGCGGTGTAATGTGGGTAGTGTTTCTGGAGAGGTCTGGCGTAGATGGTTGCGCAACAAATCTGCGAAGAGGTGATGGTAGCG
>CP070639.1:2137692-2140257 GCA_020354045.1 Anaerolineales bacterium
TGGCTGTCTGGGTCAAAAGCCGGGAAATCCTCCCCAGCCAGGATGTGCTCCACGCGGGCAGGGAAGACCTGGCGTTCAGTATCCACCAGGTGCTGCAGGCACTCCAGCGCCGACCATTGCCCCTCTGCGGGCTGGCGTGTAAGCAGATCTTCAGGTAACGCGCTGGTCAGTTCAAGCCAGCGTGTGGGCGTGGTTTTCAGGATGGGTTGTAACCAGATATCAGTCATCGCTAGCCTTTCAAGGTAAAAGATATTTTTTTAGCGCTCTGAGGCTGAGTATACACCTTTTATCAAGGCTGTGGTTTTACTTTACTGATTCAACGACCCTGTCTTGTTCACCCATTTTAGCTTGATGAACACCCATGGTGCCAGATAGGTAGCCCAAAAAGCGACTGTGCTATAGCGGATGAAGCGCAGGGTGTATCCCAGCGGTGTGTCATCAGCTGCCAGCAGGGCAAAGGCTGCATCCAGGCCGAGGTAGATCAGCAGCAGGATTGCAATGCCTAGCAGGTAGCTGGCGCCGCGCATCCTCCAGCCGGTGGCCGGTTTAAAGGGGATTTGTCGTGTCATAAGCACATAACCGCTCACCGATCCAAACAGGAAGCCGCTCAGGGTGAAATAATGGTCCGGCTGGCGAGCCAGGGTGGCGAAGCTCCGCCAGCGCTCCGGGTCAGGCGAGCCTGCGATGGCAGCCAATACCAGCCAGCCGAGCAGCAGGATACTTGCGGAGCCAGCCAGCCCCACCAGCAGCAGTGTTGTGCTGCTGCTTTCTCGCGCCCAGGTGCTGAAGCGTGCTTCCAGCCTGGTGAAGGCATAGACGACCACGGCGCCCAGCAGCCAGCCTACCACCACATCGTGCGGGAAGTGCACCCCCAGGTACAGGCGCGACCAGCCAATCACAAGTATTAAAAGTGTAGCCAACCCCCACAGCCAGCCCCGTTTTTCCTTCCACGCCAGGTAAACCCACAGCGCCAGCGAGTTGCTGGCATGGGTAGAAGGCACGCCGTAGGAGCTCTCTTCAGCCAGCACCTTCACGCCGCCCAGCCAGTACGGGCGTGGCTGGTGGAACAGCTGCTTTAATAAGCTGCCAAATACATCGGTGATCAATAGAACGAGCAGCAGGCGCATGCCCAGGCTGGCGCTGAATGTCCAATAGAACAAAGGCACGATCAGGATGTAGAACTCGATCGTGCCCAGGAAGGAGAAAAACTCCATCAGGCCATCTAGGGCCGGGCTGAAATTTTGCACTGCCTGGACCAAGCGGATGCCAAATTCGTACAGTGCTTCCATGCTGACCTCCTGGTGAGCTAGGATGAATTGATAATAAGCACAGTTTACAGGGAAATTACCCGGCGCGCAACTGGATTGAAGGTCTGTGTGTCGTATCGCACCCGCTCACGCTGCCCACCGCCTTTTCTCCGTTTCAACCTCAGCATTGATCACGCCTGTTCTCCAGGTTAAAAGGCACCCCGCCGGGGCGAAGGCCATCCGGCGGGGCAGGGGGAGGGAGGAGTATGTAAACAGCTGGAGAGAAGTGCCAGCTGTTTATTGGTTATTTGGCTCAGTCGTCCAGTTTGAAGAGCTGTCCGCGCAGGGCGCCGCCGGGATAATCAGCGTTGTGCACGTTCACATAGTAGTTGCCCGGGTTCTGGCGGATGTCTTTGATCAGGTCTGCCTCTGCAGTCGTGCAGCCCATGGCGGTGCCATCTTCACCGGGAGCTGACAGGCCCACCACGACGCCACCGGGCACTCCGGCCGCTCCTGTATGGATGTGGGCAGCCCTGGCCGGCAGGGTAATGTCCTCGACCTGGATGTGCCAGCACACTTCATTCTGGCCCTGGTTAAGGGTCACATGCGCCCAGCCGCTTCCATCTGGATCACCGCTCACCGGCACCTCGTTGGGGCCGTTCAGCATGGCGCCCAATGGGCGGCCACCGTTCGCCAGGACCGGTAAGGCTGCCGCTGCCAGCAATGCAGCCAGCGCCAGCATCAAAAGAAATCGATACGTGAGTTTGTTTTTTACGATAGACATTGGAATTCCTCTCCTTTGGTGGTTGTATTGAACCGCGCTTTTGCGCCTGTTCTGCCATATGTTACGCAAAAAGGTCCAGGTTGGATTGGTTTTCCGGGAAATTGAGTCTGTATTTGCTGCCAGGTGGCTGTGCTAGTGTCAGCGGCTGTGCGCTTGGAGCGCCATCCGTCTGCGGGCCAGGACACCCTCCATGGAGAACACCAGCAGTGCCGTCCAGATGATCACAAACCCCACCAGCCGCGCCTGGCTGAACGGCTCGCGGTAGACCAGGATGCCCAGCAGGAACTGGCAGGTCGGGGCGATGTACTGCAGCAAGCCCACCATCCACAGCGGGATGCGCCGCGCCGCCGTGGCGAACATCAGCAGCGGTACAGCGGTGACGATGCCCGAGAGCGCCAGCAACACGTCCGTCGACCAGCCCAGGTGCCCAAAGCCACCTGCCCCCTGGCTCCACAGGAATACCAGGTAGCCAGCCGCTGGTAGGAACAGCAAGCCGGTTTCCAGCGTTAACCCGGCCAGGGCTTCCAGCGGCGA
>CP070639.1:2140357-2142892 GCA_020354045.1 Anaerolineales bacterium
GTGGCCGAGATCGACTTTATCTCCATGTACCCCAGCATCATGGCGCGCTTCAACGTCTCCCCCGAGACGGTCGGCGCCGGGCGGCCCACCGCCGAGCTTGTGCCTGAGCTCGGTGAGATGATCGCCCAGGGTCAGCCTGGGCTGGTCCCGCTGACGCTAACGCCCTTGCTGAAAAAGCGCATCGCCCTCAAAGCGCGCCTTGCCAAGCTGCCGGCCTGGGACCCGCGCCGCCGGGCATATAAGGCTCGCTCCACTGCTCACAAGTGGCTGCTGGTCACCTGCTTCGGCTACCTGGGTTACAAGAACGCCCGTTTCGGGCGCATCGAGGCCCACGAGGCTGTCACCGCTTACGGCCGTGAGGCGCTGCTGCGCGCCAAAGAGGCCGTTGAAGACCTGGGTGGGGAGGTGCTGCACATGTACGTGGATGGCATTTGGGCACAGGTGCCGGGCCTCTCCCGTCCGCAGGAGTTCCAGCCCTTGCTGGATGAGATTGGCGAACGCACCGGGCTGCCCGTCGCCCTGGAGGGCGTCTATCGCTGGGTGGCTTTCCTGCCTTCCCGCGTGAACAGCCGCGTGCCGGTTGCTAACCGTTATTTTGGCGTCTTCGCCGGCGACGGCGCTCAGGATGGCTCCCTCAAGATGCGCGGCATCGAGCTGCGCCGCCAGGATACCTGCCCCTGGGTTGCCCGCCTCCAGCTGGCTCTGTTGGAACACCTGGCGCAGGCTGCCACGGTCGACCAGCTGCCTGCTTTGCTGCCTGGTGCTGTGCGCCTCCTGCAGCGCCTCCAGGTCGACCTGCGCCGCGGGCGTGTTCCTCTCCAGGAGCTGTTGGTTTCTCAGAAGTTGAGCAAGGAGTTGGGTGATTACCGTGTGCCTTCCCCCTCGGCGCGGGCTGCCCTGCAGCTTCAAGCTGTGGGCAAGATTGTCAAACAGGGCCAGCGTGTGCGCTTTGTGTACACCCTGGGTGAGCCGGGCGTGCACGCCTGGGATCTGCCCCACTCGCCCCCCGCCGCGGCTGTGGATGTGCCCCGCTACCTGCTGCTGCTGCGGCGCGCTGCCCTCACCGTGTTGCAGCCCCTGGGCGTGGGCGATGAGCAGTTGCGTGATTGGTTGTCTTCCAACGCCTCTTATGGCGCTCCGCCGGGCTACCTGGTTTCTCAGGTGTTTTTAAACCCGGCGGAGCGGCCTGCTTTACCGCTGTTTACCGCTTGATTGCGCGTTTTTTATTAATGAATGATCAGCTCGTCCGCGAAGACCAGCCGGAATCCAGCTGGTAGCTTGGGGAATGGGTTGATCACGATGCCGCCGTGCTCTTCACTGCTGCGCGCCATGAAGGTCCGGGCGTGCTCCCTCAGCTCTGCTCCGAGCTCGTCGGTGCGATCTTGCATCTCCGGGATGTTCCAGAAGACTTCGTACTCCAGCACTAGCATCCGTAATGGGCGCGGGGCACCCGCCGGTAGCACATAGCGGCCTTCCCAGATGGTCTCCTCTGGTGATTGCTGCACGACGTGCATAGCCTCCCCGCTGACGCCGGACAGGATTTGCCAGTTCAGCTCGTCGTCAATGTCGGCTTGTTGGCGCATCTGCACGCCTGCGAAGAAGATTGGCGACCCGTATTGCTCGTATTGTGGGTAGTAGTAAGCTGGTCCAGAGACTTTGAGAGCGATTTCGTTGCTCGCGCCCAGGTTGCTCAGGTCATATTCCACGATACGGTGGGGTACCACCTGGCAGAAATCGGCCTGGACCACGGGTGATAGGTGTGCGTTCAGCACCGATATCGGTTGGAAGCGGGCCAGTGCCAGGCGCACAAACGGGTAATAAGTCGCCCCCGGGTCGAGCTGCACATCACAGTACCACAGCTGGCGCTGCGAGTCGTAGCCCGGCTGGTAACCCACCACGTGCACTCCCGGCGCCTCCAGCTCTGCCAGTGACAGGTTGTGATCATCGGCCTGGAAACCGATGAAGTGGTCTGTGCGCAGTGGCTCAGTCGCGGACGCCGGCCAGATCGGGTCCATGCCCCATTCGCTGCTGTACTTTTTGAGCGCCTCTGCTCCCTCAGAGCCGATGGGGATTCCTTTGGGTCGTACCAGCACGCCGAGCAGTTCACCCGCGCCTGAGGAGTGCCAGGGTCGCTCCATGTAGACGCGCAGACCGCCGCCGCGCCTGATGCGGGTCACCACATCACCCGCCCCCGATTCGCTCCAGTGGAACGTGGGCAAAATGTAAAGTGGTTTGGGTGCAGCCGGGCGGGCGTTATTGGGTATATCCAGCGTTTTGATCGCCACCGCGGCAGGGGGTGTGCCCACCTCGGCAGCCGTCGGTCGCACCAGGTTTTGCGGGTCGCTGGTCAGTGTCGCCGGGAAGAACTCCCGGTAGCGTGTTGTCGCCAGGGCGTTGTAGGTCACGCTGTGATACTTGGTGTCGCCTACGCTGTGCACCAATCCACTGAAATTGACTGTGTCCTTAGTGGGGTCTTCCACCTGCACCTCCCCAACCTGCATCTCGGTTTGGGTGGTGTCGCTGGTGGGGTCGTTG
>CP070639.1:2142992-2145524 GCA_020354045.1 Anaerolineales bacterium
AACAAACCGAACAACAAGCCAAATAAACCTAACAAGCCTGAGCAAGGCAATAAGTCAGGCAAAACCCCACCGGGTAAAACAAAACCCAAACCCGGGAAACCATAAGAAACCTGTTGTATCTAACACCCCAAATCTAAGATTTGGGGTGTTACTCAATTGATATTCCGATCATCCCAGTCCCCCTCCTTTCCGCCGTTGGCGGTGGGAGGGGGATGGCTAATTTTTCTCAACAATTTCCAGCTTGACGGACTCCGTAAGGCTGGCTATCATTCATCCTATGCCGATTTATTGGCCATCAATCCTTTGATAGGAGCCGAATGGTGTTACAGAAACTCAGAATTTCCCTGCTTATCGGTTTGTTTTCTGTGGCTCTTTCCCTCTCGCATAGCCTGCCCGCTCACAGCCAGGGATCCTCGCCGGAAGTGATCCTGCTAAATAATCGAGGGATACCGATCGACCATATCACCGATGGAGATGAAATCCGCCTGCGCGTCACGCTTCCCCAGAGCGCCGAGCAGCCCATGCAGGTGAGCTTTACTCTGGTTGGGTCGGAGACGCCCCTGGGAGAGTGCAATATCGAACGCGGCCAGGACCGTTGTGACAGCCTATCCTTCAATACTCTTGGCTGGTATTGGGATGCAGCAGGCTCTCCAGTAACGCAACGGTCGGTCCAGGCTAGCGCTGGTGGGAGCACTTTGGCGGTCTCGGAGCCGTTGCCGGTGTTGCCGCGACCCGTGGTGATGGTGCACGGATTCTCATCCAGCTGGCTGGCTTGGGAGAATTATCTCGGCCCGGATGGCTACCTGGCCCAGATCGGCCTCCAGGGGTTCGCGGTCGGAGACGAGCAAGTCGAAGGGACGATGAACACCGGGCGCCTGGAACAACCCAATGGCAGCACCAACACTATCGCCCAAAATGCCGCCATATTAGCGGAGTATATTGCCAGTGTCCGCAAGCACACCGGTGCGCAAAAGGTTGACCTGTTAGCCCATAGCATGGGTGGGCTGATCTCACGCTATTATATTGACCGGTTGATGGGTGAGAGTGAAGTCGCTCAATTGATCATGCTGGGCTCACCGATGGCTGGCACCGACTGCGCCAACCTGCCTTCCGCCCTTGGGTTTTACCTGCCGGCTGCCCTGGAAATCCGCCCCAATTACGTGCAGGGAGTCTTTAACTCGCAGATCAATCACCGTCACGGCATCGCTTTCCATGCCCTGGCAGGCATCCCCATCTTGGAGGCGATCAAATCACCCTGCACCGCCATTCCTTCTGATATTGCGGTCTCGCGACAAAGTGTGGGGGCGATCCCCTTGCACGTCTCCGAAATGCCCATCCTGCACATGGAGCTCAACACTTCTAAGCAGGTGTTTGAAGAATACGTCAGGCCACTGCTGCAAACCACAGCGGGTAATTTCGCCTACGAACCTGACCCACCCCTGGCGCCCCCTGGCATGGAGCAGGAGCAATTCACGCGTACCTTCACAGGCCACGTGGAACCAGGTGGTTCCCAGGAAGTGACTATCCCCATCGATCCGGATGTAGCTGTCGCCAGCTTTGCGCTGTTTGATCCCACCCGCTCGCTTAACGTGACCGTGCGCGGGGCGAGCGGCAACGTGATCGAACTCGACCCTGTAAAAAATGGGCTGACCATCGTGGAGGATCCAGATGCCCTGTTCTACTTGGGTTATGGCTTCAACAATCCAAAACCCGGGGTCTGGAAAGTCACCTTGTCCACCAGCGAAAAAACGCCAGCCGAGGGTGCAGATTTTGCGCTCAGCGCATCTTTCCAGGGAGGCGCCAGGCTTGAAGCCCAGGCCAGCCAGCTACTCCCCAAGCTGGACGAGACCGTGCAGTTCAGCGCGCGTCTTGATAAAGGCGGTCAATCCCTGGACATCCTACAAGCCCAGACCAACGTGCGCTCCCCTGATGGCAACCAGGAATCCCTGTCCATGAGCCAGGCTGGGGAAATGCGCCAAGTCGCGTGGACGCCAACCCAGCCTGGCCTTTACTCGGTAGAGGTCAGCCTCACCGGGCGCACGCCGGATGGCATGGCAGTCGAGCGGGCAGCCTATTTCACGGTCGAGGCCCAGCCCGCGCCGCGCTCGCCGCTGATTTCCTGGGGGATCTTGTGCCTGGTCATGTTCGGAATCCTGGCGATCAACCTGTGGGTGTTTGCCTTTTTGATCAAAAAGAACAGACAGCGCGCAAACCCCGGTCTTTCCTGAGCTATCAGAAAAGAGAGCATACCTAGCACTGTAAAGGACTATCCCATGAGCTGCTCATCACTGCGAGATTATATCCATCAACTGGAGTCAGAAGGCAATTTGACCCGTATCACCGCCCCTATGTCCAAAACGTACCAGGTTTCCGGGGCACTCAAACAGTTAGAACCCGCCGCGGTGCTGTTTGAGAAGGTCCTCGAATCTCCCTTCACGGTGGTGGGCAATCTGTTCTCCAGCAAGGCTGCCTTTGCCAGCTACTTCGGCGTTTTACCCAGAGAGATTATCCCGCTGCTGGCAGATGCCATTC
>CP070639.1:2145624-2148145 GCA_020354045.1 Anaerolineales bacterium
AATAGAGAGCAGTAAATCCCCTCCGGTCCCTTACATTGACATTTGCTCCCCTTTTTACCAAGGCAGTCACAATAGATACCAGATCCGTTTCATGCACCGGACGTTGACCAGGGCGTCCCTCTAATGCCAAGAGTAGGGCAGTATAACCTAAAGGACCCTTACGATTTGGACGCGCCCCCTTATCTAAAAGAAACTTCACCATTTCTTCCTGGCGGGCACTGGCAGCGGACATTAATGCAGTCACGCCAGCACTGCAAGTTGCCTCCACGTCCGCCCCGCTTTTCAACAAGACTCTAGCTACGTCGACACAACCTCTCGCGGCAGCCATCATCAGGGCCGTCTCTCCCCTCATGCCTCTCTCGTTCGCATTCGCACCCCGGTATAGCAGGTTCTTTACCCTTTCAACGTCTCCCTCGTCGATTGCAACGAGCAAAGGATGTCCAGCTGTTTTCCGCACGGCATAAACGTCATCTTTGGCAAGTTCTGAGAAGGCATCTGGTTTTATGCTGGTGAGCTTCCAATCATTGGCATCATTCTGATATTTTAAAAATAATCTTCCCTGTCTCCCTATCCATCCTCGCATTCTTCGCACGTGTTTTACAGCCTTGAAGGCGATACATACTTCAGCCCCACGCTTTGTGTATTTCGCATCGAGAACCCTTATTCGACAAGGTGCCCCTGCCTCAAACGTCCAGCCTTCTAATGATCTTCCAATTATCTCGTCTATTATGTCGTTCTCGCCTATGATGCATTCTTCTCTGTTCGTATCATGTGTCGCGAAGCTCACATCCACATTGGGGAACTTGCCTCTAGACACTTTGAAGTCTTTATCCTGGATGGACTTCTTGACCACACTTTCACCTTTCTCACGATCAGGCGGGGGAGCCTCAGGGGCCTCCGTTTTATCGATATATCCATCCCCGTTCGCATCATGTTTTTTGAAGCCTACATACCCACCAGGAAATTCCGTCCTGGAGACCTTGCCGTCATTATCTTGGTCGTACTTCTGGACAAAGCCCCCATCTCTTGCATCGTGAGGAGGAAAACTCGTGGGAGCCTCCGTTTCATCAATATAGCCGTCTTTGTTGGCATCAAATCTCTTGAAGCCTACATCACGACCAGGGAATTCGGCTTTTGAAACCTTACCGTCCTTGTCCTTGTCAAAGTTCTGGATAAAGGCACTGCCCGTCTTCTCATGAAATGTGAAGTCCTGAGGCTTGCCTGAGTCGTGAGGAGTTCCCCAGTCATCACCGCTTCCCCAGTCTTCAGCCGAGCCCCAGTCATCCTTTGCGCGAGAGTTACAAGGGGCAGAAAAGACCATGATCACACATAAGCAAATCCATAAAACACCTTGGGCACACGCAGAGTGTCCCATGTCTGCCTTCCCTCAGTTATGCGATTATCAAGTCAGATCCGGAATGCAATGCCACGAAAAACGGTCAAAACGGAGGTATGCTTACGGGGGGAAATAAGGATCAACTCGGAGTCGTGGGCTCTGCAAAGCCCAGCACGAATCAGCGAGGCGGCTGTTCTACAGCTCCCAACAGCAATCAACGATCATAGAATCTTCACAGAAGGAATGGCTCGGTCTACTCGAGAGTATAACTCTGAGGATGTCCCCCCCTCATCATGGTAACGGAGAAGTGGATGATAGCACCCTCCAAAGATATTTTTACCACCAATTGGTCAATGCTGCAATACTCTTTTATTACGAACAAAATACGTAGCAAAAAAAGTGGTCTGGGATAAATAGGGACACATGAGAAAATTATTGGACACAAGATGTTCAGACGAGTTCCCAGAATCAAGCAGTGGAATATTCCTGCCATACCTCTGCATATTTAAAGCCGATAAATCGATAAAAGGATATACTTTGCAGGTCGGATTGTTGTGATTTTAAGAGAGAAATTCTATACTTCTCCCAAATAATGGTTTAACGATGATGAAACCATCGCGTTATTACCAAATCGGCATCGACGGACTCAAATATCGTCGATGCAAATTGACCCTGACTCCCATTTTGAAAGCTGACCGAGTGAATACTCCCAGGTCTTACACCGCCTATACCGCGAGTTATTGGATATGCATATTGCATCGAGACTTGATTCTGTTGGACCAACGTTTGGTTTTTCATCTCTAATTCTCCAAAAATACGCTCAATATCGAGTCTCTGGGTGCGTGATCCAATAAAATAAATAGTTTCTATACCTACGTTGGCATCCAGATAGAACCAATTTGTTTTGGCGGGAATATCATATAACATATTAGCTTGAATGGGGTTTCTCCACTGCGTAAATCGGCTGGGAAATATTGGATCCATTTTTCCAGTTGCATCAAGTTGAGCAACATAAATATAACAAGGTGTTTGGCTTTGAATTAAAATTTTATAGTTATCACTTTGGGTTAATGTCTGGCCATCAGTAATCGATACAGCGACAAATCTCCCATCTTTGAATTCTTCTTTGATTAGATCAATGCTGATTTGTAGAGATTCACCTTGGCTGGCGAAATCTTGCTGGGC
>CP070639.1:2148245-2150763 GCA_020354045.1 Anaerolineales bacterium
AATGGCAACTGTGAAATTCACCCTGATCAGCCTTGCATCTGGGTGCAGGCCTGGGAGCGCTCTCGGCGTATGCCGCAGCATGGGCAGGAGATATTAGCCCTCCAGGTACCGCTCAACCAGAGTCTAAAGGGTACTTCTGCATGGATCAACGACCTGAGCCCCAATCCCCCGTTCGCGCCCAAAGGCTGGCAGGGATGAGGTCCGGCTCCCGGCTGGAGCGCGTGCTGCGCTCGGGCCGCTTTGCCGTGACTGCTGAATTGAACCCTCCAGATAGCGCCGACCCCCAGGCGGTCTATGAACGCGCCCTGGTGCTGGCGGAAGTGTGCGACGCCATCAATGCCACTGATGCTTCTGGCGCCAACGTGCACATGTCTAGCGTGGGGGTGTGTGCTTTGCTGACCCGTGCCGGGTATGAGCCGGTCATGCAAGTCTCCTGCCGGGACCGCAACCGCATCGCCATCCAGGGCGATCTGCTTGGGGCAGCTGCCATGGGTGTACGCAATGTGCTGTGCTTGACAGGCGATGGCGTCCAGGCAGGCGACCAGCCGGGTGCCAAGCCGGTCTTTGACCTGGATTCGATCACCCTGCTGCGCACAGCCAGTATCCTGCGCGACCAGAGTCGCTTTTTGAGCGGGCGCGTGCTGGAGACTGCACCGCGTTTCTTCCTGGGGGGTGCCAGCAATCCATTTGTCCCCCCTTATGATTTTCGCCCACTGCGTCTGGCAAAGAAGGTTCAAGCAGGTGCCGAGTTTATCCAGACCCAATATTGTTTTGATGTCGGGCGCTTTAAGCAATTTATGAGTACAATTCGGGAATTGGGATTGCACAAACAGGCTTTTATCCTGGTGGGTGTAGGTCCTTTGCGCTCCGCGAAAGCTGCCGAGTGGATGCGCACCCACGTGCCTGGTGTGATGATCCCAGACGAGATGATCCGCCGCTTGCAGGGAGTGTCCCCTGCTGAACAAAAACGGGAGGGCAAGCGCATCTGTGTGGAGATCATCCAGCAGGTGCGAGAAATTGAAGGGGTCAGCGGCGTACACGTGATGGCTTACCGGCAGGAGGAGCTGGTGGCCGAGATTATCCAAGAGGCCGGGCTGCTGCCGCGTCGCTGGCAGAGCCGGACCAGGACTTTTTCTGAGAGGAGCGAGGATGATTGAGACAATTTTGAGCTCACCCACCCAGGTGGTAAAAATCGGGCCGCAGCATCCCTTTGTGATTATTGGGGAGCGGATTAACCCAACCGGACGCAAGAAACTGGCAGCCGAGATGGCAGCCTGGGACTTTGAACGCGTGCGGGCGGATGCTCTCGCCCAGGTGGAAGCGGGTGCGCATGTGCTGGATGTCAATGCCGGTATCCCCCTGGTCGACGAACCTGCCGTCCTGGCCGAGGCGGTGCGCATCGTACAGAGCGTGGTGCAGGTGCCGCTGAGCATCGACTCGTCGGTGGTGGCTGCACTGCAGGCGGGTCTGGCGGCATACCAGGGCAAGCCGCTGGTTAATTCGGTCACTGGCGAGCAGGACCGCCTGGAAAAGGTTTTGCCGCTGGTGGCGCAATATAAGGCGGCGGTGATTGGCATCACCAATGATGAGACCGGCATCTCGGAAGATCCGGCGGTTCGTTTTGGGATTGCCAAGAAAATTGTGGAGCGTGCCGAATCCTACGGCATCCCGCGTGAAGATGTGTTGATTGACCCCTTGGCTATGCCGGTAGGCGCGGTGCGCACGGCTGGCACCACCTTGTTCACCATCGTTCGGAGGGTGCGTGAAGAGCTGGGAGTGAACACTGTCTGCGGTGCCTCGAATATCTCTTTTGGGCTGCCGAACCGGACCATGTTGAATGCCACCTTCCTGTCCATGGCAATCTCAGCCGGCATGACCTGTGCCATCACCAACCCGCTGGAGGAGAGCCTGCTGATGACCGTGCTGGCGGCTGACGTGTTTATGGGTCTGGACGAGAACTGCATGGCTTGGCTGAAAGCCCAACGGCGTGCGGCCCGCCGTGCGAGCGGTGAGTCGGTGGATGAGAGCCAGCGCCGCCGTACCCGCCGCGAGCGCCGCTGATTATACGCTTGCAAAGAAAGGTACACATGACATGTTAGACAAAGCACAACAAATTCACGATCAACTGATCCAATGGCGGCGCACCATCCACCGCCAGCCGGAGCTGGGCTTTCATGTCTACCGCACGGCCGAGATGGTCGCTCAGACGCTCAGCGGGCTGGGTGTGGAAGTGCAGACCGGGGTGGGCAAAACCGGTGTGGTTGGCTACCTGGGTGAGGCGGAAGGTCCCGTGATCGCCATCCGGGCGGATATGGATGCCTTGCCGATCCAGGAGGTGAACGAGGTCGAGTATGCCTCCCAGGTGCCTGGTGTGATGCACGCCTGCGGGCATGATGCCCATACCGCCATGCTGCTGGGCGTGGCAAAGATGTTGAGCCAGGAGAAGCTGCCGGGCCAGGTGCGGCTGCTGTTCCAGCCTTCCGAGGAGGACTTCGACGAAGAAGGGGTCAGTGGTGCC
>CP070639.1:2150863-2153360 GCA_020354045.1 Anaerolineales bacterium
CAGCTGGTGCATCCATATTAGCCTTTGGTCATGCTTATGGTGCTTTCTCGGCATTTGGGAATATGCTCCTGGAGGGCATGGAGGAAGTGAAAAAGGGTGGTAAATCTGTGGAGCAGGTTGCCCATGAGATCGTGCAGGAAAAACTGAAAGACCCGTCGCTGGGAGTATCCAACTTGATGCTGAAAGATCCAGCAGCATGGCGGATATTTGCCCGGGCAGAAAAGCTCGGCGTCAGTGGGGAGCACATTGCTTTTACCAAAGAACTGGTCCGGGCGGCTCAAGAACTCAGTAGCTCCCCGGTTGATCTTGATATGCTGGGAGCCATCGGAGCTACGATGATGGATCTGGGTTTCACACCCGAAGCAATCTGGGCCATCAATGCTATAACTCGATCTTTTGGCGCAGGTGCCCATTTTATTGAAGAGATTGAAAGGGAAGAGTTTACTGGTCTTGGTCAAGAACTCACTCCGAAAGAACTCTATGACGGTCCAGCTGACCGACCAGTACCCGCGTTGGCAGAGCGTGACAAGTATGCCAAACCTGCCCAGACCTTCACATTAGAAGAGTGGCGAGTCGCTTTCGAAGAGAGGAAGAAGCTCAGAGGCAGTGGGTTTGCAATCGAAGAAGAAATTAAAGATCCGAGCAAGAAAACATAAGCTTGAAAGAGGAAATAATGGCAGACAAAAAAGAATTAACGGCAGAAGAACTTCAAGAGATCGATGAGCTATACCAGCGCGCCAGAGAAGCATTCGAGGTGATCGAGTTTTGGCCGCAAGAGAAAGTTGACGAGATGGTAGCAGCAGTCGGCTATGAGTGGCAGAAGGTGGAGACGGCTGAGGCATTAGCGAGACAGGCTGTCAGCGAAGCAGGAATGGGTAATTACAACGACAAAGTTGCCAAGATCCAATCCAAAACACGCGGCACCTTGTGGGATATGAAAGGAGCCAAAACTTGTGGATTGGTCGATGTGGATACCGAGAGAGGCCTGAGGAAGTATGCCAAGCCGGTGGGGGTAGTGGCGAATGTCGTGCCTTCCACCAACCCCGAATCGACGATTTGTTGTATTGGGCTCAGCCTGTTAAAGACCAGAAATGCCATGATCGTTTCTCCACACCCACGCACCCAGGGCAGCTCTTACCTGACGGTCGAATACGGGCGAAAGGCACTGCGCAAGTTCGGGGCTCCAGAAGACTTGATGATCAGCATCCGTGAGGGCAGCCCGGCGAAAGCGCGGGCGTTAATGAACCGTTGCGATTATGTGGTGGCAACTGGCGGCGCGGCCCTGGTGAAGGTGGTCTATCAGGCTGGCAAACCATGCCAGACGGTCAGCTCAGGGAATGTGGTGTCGTTCGTCGATGAAACTGCGGACCTCAAAGGGGCTGCAGCCAAGATTGTGAAATCTAAAGTGGCTAACAACTCTGCTTCGTGCTCTTCGGAAAATGCTGTGGCATTGGAGTCCAGCATCTATGACGAAATGATCGAGAACCTGAAAGCTGAAGGTGGTTACCTGTGCACGACCGAGGAGCGAGAGAGGCTGAGGTCAGTGATGTGGCCGGATGGAAAGACCTTGAACAGGGAAATTGTTGCCAAACCGGCGGTGTTAATCGCGGAGAAGGCAGGCATCGATGTGCCCGAAGGCACGCGTTTCTTAATGGTGCTGGGCGAGAAAGCTGGTCCGGAAGATCGCTTCTCCGGTGAAAAGATATCACCGGTGCTCACAGTGTGGAAATGGGATGACTTCAGCGAGATGGTCGATCGCATGAAAGCCATGCACAGGTTTTCTGGTGAAGGGCATTCAGCCTCCATTCATTCTGGACGCGAGGACCGCAAAATCGAGCTGGCTGAAAAAGCAAATGTCGGGCGAGTAATCTCCAACATGCCTCATGCAATGGCAAACAGCGGCAGCTGGTTTAACGGGTTGCCATTTACCGACACCCTGGGCGGAGGCTCATGGGCTGGTAATATGACATCTGAGAACGTGAACTGGAAGCAATTCCTAAACTACACTATCCTCTCAGACCTTATCCCGGAGTATGTCGCCACCGATGAAGACCTTTTTGGTGAGTACCTGGCAAAGTGGGGGGTGTAGTCGTCAAAGGGACGGACCAGCGGAGCGATGATCAAGGCGGTTCTCTTTGATTTTGGCCAGACGCTGGTCGATTCGTCTGAAGGTTTTCGACTGGCAGAGAAGAATGCCCAGGTAAAAATCTTCCAAAATTTGGGTTTAGATTCATGGCCGGAGTTCCTGGAATGTTACCGGGGGCTCCGGCATGCTTTCCATAACAGCTCTAACTTTTCCAGAAAAGCTCTCTGGGAGGTAGTATATCGGCACTTTGGGCAGAAGGTGAATGAGGACTTTTTATATAAGGCAGAGAGCACTTATTGGGAGACAGTCAAATCCTTGACCAAGCCTTTTCCTGAAACCAGAGCAATATTAGCACAACTAGCCTCTGAATACCGGCTTGGCTTGATCACCAACACCCAGGGACAGCAAACA
>CP070639.1:2153460-2155946 GCA_020354045.1 Anaerolineales bacterium
TACAGCCAGCGAGATCCTTGGTCATCCATGCAGCTTAGCAGTATTCCCGATAATTGCAATTGCTGAGCAAATTCAATAAACGCTTGTCGAATATCTGCCTCACTGGGAAAATAATCGGGATGGTCGTGTTCAATATTCGTAATAACAGCAATACTTGGTTCCAATCCGAGAAACATCCGGTCGTATTCGTCTGCCTCGATCACGAATAGCTCACCATCACCAGCCTGAGCATTGCGACCCAGATTCGTGACTGTACTGCCAACGATAAACGAAGGGTTCTGACCTAATTTCGTGAGCATCCAGGCAATCATCCCACTGGTCGTTGTCTTGCCGTGAGTGCCCGCAACTGCTATGCATCGCTGTCCTCTCATTAGAAAAGGCATAAACTCAGCACGCTTGAGAACCGGTATACCCCTTGATAAAGCAGCTTGGACTTCGACATTATCATCGGGAATAGCAGAAGAGCGCACCACGTAATCCGCTCCAACAATATTTTCCGCACGATGTCCGATGTTAATGCGTGCACCTGCCTCCTGAACCACCTGAGCCATGGCGGTCAGGGTGCGATCCGACCCAGAGACTGTTTCCCCTCTTTCAAGGAGAACCCGGGCAATCGCCGAGAGGCCAGTACCTCCAATTCCTACCAGATGCACATGTGTCATTAAAGTAAAACCTCAAATAAACACGATAAGAACGAACAAGAAAGCTACCGCGATCGCGAAATATATACTCGGGATGCCCAACCAACGCGGCGGCAGGTAGGTGAGCAGAACAGGATCCGGCGAAGGCTTGGTAATGTACTTAGGGAAGGGATAACCAGAATCTTGCAAAAAATACCAAAGCGTGCCGACGATTAAAAATCCATTGACTGCTCCCAAGAAGATCCCAAGTAATGAGTCTGCTAAGCGCTCTCGGGCAAACCGAGCACCTGACAGGCGGGGTAGATTGGGGGTCTGGTAGCCGAAAAATACCATCAGAACCAATACAATAGTACGCGCCCAGAACTCCGGTGTCGCATTTGGAGGTGCAAAAAATTCCCTAATCGGGCCCACATACCGACCCAAAACTTCCAGCAAGAACAAGGACAGAATTACACTGAACATCACGAGCAGTTCCTTCGCCCAACCGCGCATCGCCCCAATCACCATGAATATGATTACGTATAACCAAAAGGCGAAGGTCAATGTCATCATAATGAACCTCCAATCGTGCTGGCGAGTGCCCTCAGTTCACCTGCTATATTTTTGGCAGCCTCGGGCTGAACTAAACCGGACATAGCGGTGCGCATGGCAGACAACTTCTCCCGGTTATGGATTAGATCACGGATAAGAGGTAAAAGATCCGTGCTTACTTTGGCGTCCTGAAGGACAAGAGCCGCGCCACGTTCAGCAAGATACTGAGCATTTACCTGTTGATAACGCCAGGCATATGGATAAGGGACTAAAATAGCAGGTACTCCAAATAATGGTAATTCTCCAAGTGTAGAAGCACCAGCTCTGCACACCACCAGATCTGCTACGGTGAAAGCTGCTCCCATCTCGGAGTGCATGTACGGATATACTTTATAACGTTGGAAAGCTTCTGAGCCTGCTCTCTGGAACAAGAGTTTCTGGCTCACCTGAATATCTTGCCAATCCAAGGTACCACTGATATGTATGACCTGCATCTCTCGCAGTAGATCTGGCAAAATCTTCTGAACCGCCTGGTTGATCGAGCGAGACCCTTTGCTGCCTCCAAAAATAAATACGGTTGGAAGTCCGGGGGATAACTGCAAAGTCCGCAAAGCCCGTTCGCGGTCCCATTTCTGCAAGTCAGCGCGAACTGGATAACCAGTCACAACCATTTTGGAACGAAGCTTCATATACGCCCGCGTCTCATCTACTGTGATCGCTATCCGGTCGGCAAAGCGAGAGACAGTTTTCAAAGCCAGTGCTGGCTCAATATCCGGTACATAGACCAGACTCCGTGGTCTGGAACGGTTTTTGTAAGTTAACATGCTCGCAATCGCCATTGGTACGGCAACAAATCCACCTGTAAAGAACATAACCTCCGGTTTAAACTTCTTCAAGATACGCCGGGCTGCTAAAAAACCACGTGCCAGTTGTATCAGGTTGCCAGGCAGGGTCCGCCATCCGACGCCATGCACACCCGCAGCTGGGATGGCTTCAAATGGAACGCCTTCCCTCTTGACCAGATCAGTCTCCATACCACCTACACTACCTACCCATAACACCTGCAGGTCTCCTCCTGGATGGATATCATCATCCAACTGGTCTCTCTTTTCATCTGCCAGAGCGTTCAAAACGGCGAGGGCGGGATACACGCCGCCGCCTGTCCCTCCCGCGCATATCAACAACCGCACCGTAAGACCTTCCTTCCTCTTCGATATTTTTCACTGACATTCGAGAGACATTCATCATGATCCCAACTGCGGCTGCAGAAACCATCAGGTTGGATCCACCTGCACTGATAAATGGTAGCGCATT
>CP070639.1:2156046-2158523 GCA_020354045.1 Anaerolineales bacterium
ATCGAAGGTGGGTAACCAAAAAAGCTTTATCATTGGAGCTTTGGAGTTTGCATAAGGTGGTCTTTCAAAGCGCATATTGATTACCAGACTAACCCCCATTTCTCTTAAAAATGGATAATCCGGCCAAAGAGGCGTTGTGCCAATATATAATTGGTGCGTAATCTCTGAGTAATCCACCCTTTAATCTTAGCATAGGGTTCGGGTATCAGAGCAATATGGCTGAAGCTCCGGGGGCTGCCTCGGTTCTGTATACCTTTGCCTGTCGGCCTGTTTGTTTGAGATATCTACGGGGTAATTCAGTGATGAATCCCTCCAGATCAGACTCCTTTACCAGATTAACGGTACAACCCCCAAAACCCGCCCCTGTCAGGCGTGCACCCTGGCACCCAGGCAGTTGGCGAGCAATTTCAACCAGGGCGTCCAGCTCCGGTGTGCTCACTGCGTACAAATCACGCAAACTGGCATGCCCGGAGAACATCAACGCCCCGAATGCGCGTGCATCCGACCTTCTCAAGGCGCTAATTGCGGTTTCTACCCTGGCTATTTCCTTCACCACATGCTCAGCACGTTTCCTTACCATAGGTGGCAAAATATTGCTATACGCAGCAAATTCGACCGGAGATACATCTCGCAGAGCGGTGATTTTCAAACCGTGCTCTTTCAGTATGTCTACAGCTTCAACGCAACTTGCTCTTCGTTCGTTATATTCCGAACCAGACAGTCTCCTGCGCACACCCGAATCAGCGATCACTATGGCATAACCCTCGGGGAGAGGTTCTGGTTGCCATCTCAGACTGCGAGTATCAAAGAAGAGTGCATGACCCGCCACTCCACAGGCACTGGCAAATTGATCCATCAGACCGCAAGCGACGCCAACGTACTCATTTTCGGCTTTTTGACATAACCGTGCCAGTTCCAGCCGATCTAATTTCCATCCTCCTGCCGCCTGCCAAAGCACAGCAAAACCCATTTCTACCGCTGCAGAAGAGCTCAATCCCGCCCCAATCGGCACACTGGAGGTATACACCACCGACAGCCCGCTAATATGTAAACCGGCTCGCCAGAGTGACCAGGCGGTTCCAGCCGGATAGTATGCCCATTCAGGCAAGGGTTTTCCGTCGATATCTACTTTTATATCTAGGTCTACCAATCTTAATGAAACCTGCTCTTGCAGGTCTAGGGCATACAAATTTACTATCCCTTCCCTTGCAGGAGCTGCCACCAATTTCACTTCTTGCTCCAAAGCCACCGGCAGTACAATGCCGTCGTTGTAGTCCACGTGTTCACCCAACAAATTCACTCTCCCAGGAGCCCGCGCCAGGAAGACGGGAGCATTACCAGTTTTCTCGAGAAAGAGCTTTTCAAGTTTCATCCAGCTTTAGCCTCGTCATACCCACAATGCAATCAAATTCCCTAGGACTACCATAGTAAGCAGCCCCCAGGAAAGCACTTCCAACCCAAGTCCAGCAGAATAATATAACGAAATAGATGACATGATCATGAGAAAAAAAGCTAAAAGGTGGGCTTCATAAACATGCTTTCTCAACCACTTTAATAAACCATTTTTCATGAACCGACTTCCTTATTGTATGGGTAGTTTCGTTTTAGCGTTGCAACCAGATGCTACCCATTGTAAATAAGCTAATCAACAAAATCAACAATCCAGTATAACCCAGCAGCTTACGCATTACCTCCCCTTCTCGACCTGCCATCCCGGCTGTACTTGCTCCCACTACCACCTTGGTAGGTGCCAGGATTGAGGCAAGTGCCGCCCCAGCAGTTTGTCCTGCCAGGATAATCGCAGAGCTATATCCCAACAGTTCTGCAGTGCGAAGCTGGAGTGCTCCAAAAACTACATTTGAGTTGGTATTGCTACCCGTCATAAATGCTCCTAAAGCCCCGATCCAGGGTGCTACCAAGGGAAAAATGAAACTGACCCCACCCGCCAGTCCACGGGCGATTGTATCAGTCATGCCAGCATGCTCCATAATGACCGCCATCGTCACCATGGATAGAATACTGACACTCGAGGAAAGCACCCTGCGTAATGTGCCATCTAGGATCCGTCTCACTGCACCTGGGCTATACCAACCTGCTTTACGATAAACCAGAAACGCAAAGACAGACACGTAGAACAACAATGTGCCCGTATGGCTGAAGACAGAAATTTTGCGCCCCGTCCCTGCTGGCGTAGTAAACCCAAGCGAAGTCTTCATTTCTGGAAATTCAAACTTGATCACGACCTGACTCAGAAAACTTTTCACACCCGGAAGAAATTGGACGCCCAGGATCACGAGCACCAATAAAGCATATCCAGTCAGTGCCACCAGCAATGCTCGGGTGTTCAAAACCCCCTCATTGATTAGATCACCTTTAATACGTCCCGCTAAAGGAAAAACAATTAACAGGCCCACCAGACTCCCTGAAAATGCAGCGATATTCCACAGCCCCACCTTAGCCACTAGAAACTGGGTAAC
>CP070639.1:2158623-2161093 GCA_020354045.1 Anaerolineales bacterium
CCGGGCTGGCTGCGCCTGGTCCTGGAAGCGCTGATCCTGGGTGGGGCCGTCTGGGCGCTGTATGCCGCCGGGCAGGCGCGCTGGGCGCTGGTCTACGGCTTGGTCCTGCTGGCTCACTACCTGCTCTCGTACGACCGGGTGCTGTGGCTGCTAGGGAGAACTAACCCCTTTGCTCATCTGTAAGGGTGTTGCGATGCAATCATGACTATAATATTTACGTGTTTCGCTCTTGCGTGGCATGAGCTTTTCACAGGTGGGAGATATACAGTTGTGATCACCGGATATTCAATCAGGTTTGGAATGCTTGGAGGGTTTGCTTACTCATGACAATAGTAGATTACAGACCATAATCAAAGGCTTATTGGGATGCGAAAGATCGTCAACTATGTTACCCTGTCTGCGATACTTTTATTCTTGCTCGCTGGGCTGGCTCCTGGTGCTGTTCGTTCACAGGCTTCGGCGCTGCGGCAGGAACGTGAACGCCCTGGGCAAGTCCCCACCGACCAGCTGATTATCAAGTACCTGGAATCGGCTCGCTTGGCTTTAGCTGGCGCGGCTCAGCTGGACGAGCTGTCCCGCCTGAGCGGCGTTGCCGGCGTGGAGCTGGCTTATTTCCGCCCCATGTCGGGCGAGGCGCATGTGCTTAAGCTGCCCGCCCGGCTGCCTGAAGCCCAGGTGGCTGCCATCGCCGCCAGATTAGCTGCCCTGCCCGAGGTGGCTTATGCTGAGCCAGATGCCATCATGCAGCCCCTCGCTACCACGCCGAATGATCCCCAGTATCCCAGCCAGTGGCATTACCAGGCTCCCACGCCCGGGACTTATGGCATTAACGCCCCCGCCGCCTGGGATGTCACCACCGGTGCTGCCAGTGTGGTCGTGGCGGTGATCGATACTGGCATCACCAACCACGCCGACCTGAGTGGGCGCACAGTGCCGGGGTATGACTTCATCATTAACACGTTTGTTTCGAATGATGGTGACGGGCGTGATTCTGATCCCACTGATCCGGGCGATTGGATTGCTACGAATGACTGCTATCCGGGAAGTGGTGCTTATAACAGCTCCTGGCATGGCACGCATGTGGCTGGCACCATTGGCGCGGCCACGGACAATAACTTGGGTGTGGCAGGCATTAACTGGAATTCGATGATCTTGCCGGTGCGCGTCCTGGGTAAATGTGGCGGTTATCTTTCTGATATAGCCGAAGGCATGCGCTGGGCGGCGGGCTTGACGGTCTTTGGAGTTCCGGACAACCCCAATCCGGCTAAGGTGCTTAACCTCAGCCTGGGAGGGACAGGCGCCTGTGACAGCACTTACCAGAATGCGATTAACGACATTGTTGCTGCCGGTTCAACCGTGGTCGTCGCCGCGGGCAATAGCAACACTGATGCTGTAAATTTCCGTCCCGCCAACTGCAACCAGGTCATTACAGTCGCTGCCACGGATCGGGTTGGGGATAAGGCTTATTACAGCAACTTTGGCGCTGTAGTCGAGATTAGCGCACCGGGTGGTGATACCAAAACTGCTCCCATTCCCACCAACGGTGTGCTCTCCACCTTGAACACCGGCACTCAGGGACCAGCTGCCGAATCCTACGCCTTTTATCAGGGTACCAGCATGGCCGCGCCACATGTCGCCGGGGTGGCTTCCCTGCTCTACTCGCTCAATCCCGCGCTGACGCCAACCCAGGTGACCCACATTCTGACCACTACGGCTACCGCTTTCCCTGGTGGCAGCACCTGCAATATCTCAAGCTGTGGCATGGGCATCCTCAACGCCGCTAACGCTGTCAATGGTATCCCCACGGAGTTTGTTTACCTCCCTATGGTGGTCAAACATAATCCCAGCCCTACTATGGGAATAAATGGCACCGTGACTCTCAATGGCAGTCCAATCCCAGGTGTTTCCTTGGATCTGCGTTTCTACAATGGCTCGGACTGGTCAACCCAGGCTACAACTACGACTGGAGCGGATGGCAGCTATTCATTCACGGGAGTGCCCAGCCTGACAACTGGACAAAAATACTACGTGCTCTATTTAAACGACGAAGATGCACCTGGTCATTTATGGGAATGGGATACACGCGTTCTTAATTCTTACACGGCCGGCAGCGAGGTTGCCATTGGAGATTTCGACCTCGCCGATATCCCCCTGGTTTCTCCCGCTAATTACGCAAGTATAACCCTGCCACAAACCTTCCAATGGGTGCCGCGGCCGGCAACACCTTCCGATTCGTACGAGTTCAATTTGTACGACTGGACTGATTTCGATCCTTATTTCTACACCGATCCGCCCTTAGGCTATGTCAGCAGTTACAACCTCAGCAGCTTGCCAAACAATTTTGTTGATGATTTGTATGCCTGGGAAATCTGGGTCTACAGCCCGGATGGTGGTTTGGGTCTCTCGTACGAACGTCGTTATGTGGACTATACCACCCCGAACTTGAACCTCGCCGCACCTTATCCACCCA
>CP070639.1:2161193-2163660 GCA_020354045.1 Anaerolineales bacterium
TATTGGGTATCAGGGGGATGGCTGACCCGCCGGATCTGTACCCACATAGCTTATCTGAGATAATTATGATCAATCTGATAAAAAAGAGGCTATTACCTGCACCGTACGAAAAACTCAAGTTTCAGCTGTTGCGTTATTTCTCCACCACTAGTTTATTCGCATTTATTGTTGTCACCTTGTTTTTAGGGGTGTTTTATCGTAATGCAGCTGTTGATGATTTAATCAAAAATGGTGAGAGCAAAAATGTAGCCCTTACCCAGGCTTTTTCCAACTCCTTGTGGCGTGAATTTTCACCCTTTCTCAATGCTGCCAGCTCGCTGAGTGCTGACGACTTGCGTGCCCATCCAGAGACCACCCGTTTGCGACAGGCGGTTCTTGCCCAAATGGAAAACTTGTCCGTGGTCAAAGTGAAAATCTACAACCTTGCCGGAATGACATTGTTTTCAACTCAGCAGAGTCAGATTGGTGAGGATAAGAGCAGCAACACCGGATTTCTATCGGCTCGGAATGGGGGGGTTGCTAGTGAACTGGCTCACCGGGATACTTTTAGCGCTTTTGAAGAAATCATCGTAGATCGCGATTTGTTTTCTAGCTACGTGCCAATTTGGAAGGACGGTCCCGGTTCGACGGTGGTGGGCGTTTTTGAGGTCTATGACGACATCACCCCTCTGGTGCACAGGATCAAGCAAACGCAAACAAGCATCTTTGTTGGTGTAACTGCAGTGCTTGCCTTGCTGTATGGTTTTCTATTAATCGTTGTCAAACACGCGGATAGTGCCATTAAGAGCTATCAACGCGAGCGCAACCGCGCTGAAGAAGCCTTGCAAAGAGCTAGAGATGAATTGGAAATAAAAGTCCAGGAGCGCACCGCGGAGTTGCGGGAGAGTGAGGAGCGTTACATGTTGGCTGCTCTGGGTTCCAATGATGGCCTCTGGGATTGGAACATTAACAGCCAGGAAATCCACTACTCGCAGCGCTGGTATTCACTGCTGGGCCTTGATGATCATCATGGACCTGATAAAGAACCTGAAAAATGGTTTAGCCTTACGCACCCAGAGGACCTCGAGCGATTAAAAGCGGACATCAATGCTCATCTGGAGAATACTACGCCCCACTTGAGAAGTGAGTTCCGCATGTTGCACACAAACGGTGGCTACCTTTGGATGCTCTGCCGGGGACAGGCCATCCGAGACCAGGCAGGCAAAGCCTATCGGCTGGCTGGTTCTTTAACCGATATCACCCGCCAAAAGGAAACTGAGCAGCAGCTGCTGCACAATGCTTTTCATGATACATTGACTGGCCTGCCTAACCGGGCTTTGTTTATGGAGCGCTTAGAGAGAGCCGCCGTGCGTGCCAGGCGGCGGAGTGAATATGCCTTTGCCGTGATCTTCCTGGATCTGGATCATTTCAAGCTTATTAATGACAGCCTGGGTCACTCAGCTGGCGACCAGCTATTAAAGGACATGTCTCATCGTCTGGAGAACAAGCTGCGCACGATGGATACTTTGGCCCGCCTGGGTGGTGATGAGTTTGCCATTTTGTTGGACGAGATTGCCGATGTCAGCGATGCAACCCGCGTCGCTGAGCGTATCCTGCAGGCTCTGCAACTTCCCTTCATCGTGAATGAGCGAGAAGTTTTTACAACTGCCAGCCTCGGCATCGCTTTCCAAACTACCGGTTTCGTGCAGCCAGAAGATATCTTGCGGGAGGCGGATACAGCGATGTACCGTGCCAAATCGCACGGCCGGTCGCGCTATCAGATCTACGATAAAGTCATGCACACTCAGGTCACGGAACGCATGCGCTTAGAAACGGATTTGCGCAAGGCGCTGGAGCGAGATGAGCTGACGGTTTATTACCAGCCAATCATAAATTTACGCAGCGGGCAGATTTGCAGTTTCGAGACACTGGTTCGCTGGCAGCACCCGAGGCGCGGTTTATTGTTGCCTGCTGAGTTCATCCATATCGCTGAGGAAACCGGATTGGTGACTTCCATAGATCTGTATGTTCTGCGTCAAGCCTGCCTGCAATTGAAACGTTGGCAGGAATTGTATCCTTCCCAGGTTACCTTAAAAGCCAGTGTGAACCTTTCAGGGAAGCATTTTGCTGAGCCAGGTTTGGTTGAGTGTGTTGATCAGATTGTAAATGAAACCGGGATCAATCCAGGCCGGCTGCAATTTGAGATAACTGAAAATGTATTGATCGAAAATAATTCGACTGTGGCGGATATCCTTTCACAGCTTAAAGAACGCGGCTTCAATTTACATATGGATGACTTTGGCTCTGGCTACTCCTCTTTGAGCTACCTGCATCGTTTCCCATTCGACACGATGAAAATTGACCGGTCTTTTACAGACAAGATCAGCACCCACGTTGGCAGTTACAAGATTGTCCAGACGGTAGTTAAGCTTGCTAAGAACCTGGGCATGCAGGTGGTTGCCGAGGGCGTTGAGCATGATGGACAGCT
>CP070639.1:2163760-2166201 GCA_020354045.1 Anaerolineales bacterium
ATTTACTGGGGATTATGCTGTGATCGGGAAGCAGGTGGCTTTGACATCACCATACCTTTCGGACAATCGGGACGTAGCTGGCAGTATTTTGGCTACAATCTGGCAAATAATAAGTTGGCGCCGGGCTACCAGCAAATGTATAACGATGGCAATTCAGCATCATACAACAATGAAAATGGATGGCAGGTATTCAGCGGTCCCAACCAAAGTAAAAATGGCGTCTATGGCAAACATATGACCGCCCAATCTCCGCCCATCCCCTATCAAAATAAACTGTTCTTCTTGCGTGGCAACTCACTTATGGCGTTCAGCGCGCAGGGCACCAATCCCAAAACACCTCTCCCCTTGGCTGCCACAAACTCCACGGCAAGTCCATCAATTTCACTGAACAAGCAAGGAATTACCCAAAAACTCGAGAGTGAAATATGGAAAATTATTAACGCTGGTCATCTCCGACCAGGATATCAACCTGCTGGATTTATTGATCTGTATGGATATGGTCGCTATACAGATAACAGGGAATTCGGAGAGATATTTGACTATTTCCAAAATCCTGCTGATACAGTTTACACTCTCTTGCTTGCTTATCCATATTTATCCTCAGGCACGCAAATTGCGGTAAAAACCTATCTACAAGATAACTACGGTCCGGATAAAATGCACGATTTCACCAAGATCGTACATGTCGGCTGGGGAACTGGTGCAACCAGGGAGATATTCAATATTCCCCCAGAAGCACAAAATCAATGGGGCCAACCTTACCGGCCATCGCTCGCCCCTTCCACAAAACCAACCTGCACAATTTGTGGATACTGGCAAAACTTTCCCCCCTTCTCCTTTTATGCAGCCTGGAAGTATGCTCAAATTGTTGGAGGGGACGACCAGCTTTTCGCAAAAAACATCTTCGACCGCATGAGTAATAAGCTTGAACCACCGCTGAGCGATTCTGTCTACATTCAGAAACCATACTGGTTGAACCAGTATATTGCTGGCTATATGGGCTACCTTTCTCTCCAGCAGCTATCAGGTTATCCGTTGAATTCTACAGTTCAGACCAGATACCAGCATTTGTTGGATTTACGCAGGAACGGTTTCTCCAAAGATACTCCCTTCCCACCACTTGGGGGCGGTTACCAAGAATCCGCACATAACAATACTTTAGCGATTGCCCGCAATTTCATGTTCCTCACCCCTGAGCTGGGAAATTACATGAACCAATATTTATATCAACAGGTTCAATCAGCCATCAACGAATACGAGGTAGTTGCGCCGTACTGGTTTGTATCGAAATTTGACGCAACCTATAGTGAGGGTACACTCCAGCATCTTTATGATCCCCCGGCATTATTTCAGGCCAAAGCCTGGATCCTGAAAGAGCCTTTCACGGAGTTGGTCAAGTGGATTGATGTCCCCGCATATTACCAGGGTGACCTTTTTTACCTGCAAAACCTGGTTGCTGCTTTAGATGCACCTGACAACTAAAACAAGTTGTTTGAAGCAAATCCAAGCTAATCAGAAATGATATGCCGAACTTTAATCACCTAACCAAAGTAAAATGTGAAGTTTTATGAGAATCTCCGTCACAAGAAACCGTTGGCTGACTTATGTAAGGACTAAGAAAAGACTTCTTTCCTTAATACTGCTTGTTACCAACATAATTTTTCAGGTACCCCTTCAAGCTTCAAAGGCTGCTCTTCCAGCAGCGCTCACAAAACCCCGCGTAAATGTCCCCTATATGCCAAACGAAGCGCCATACCCATCCCATGCCATTTTTTGGTACGGCAAGGTGGACGAATATCATAACAATACCGATGTCCGGATTATTTATTACCCCCAGGGAATCTCTTTCACCCTCCACATCATCGATCGACTCCACTGGATTGACACTACCCCTACCCCAGGAGAGATCAAGGATTGGGATTCAGTCTCTGTGTATCTCAACATGAATGATCTATTTCCTGCTACTCCCCAAACCACATCCTATCGATTTGATATACAGCTCGGCGGATTTTATACAATATATAAAGGCAATGGAAGTTTCTGGGAGAAAATGACTAATGTTCCGGTCAACATTCAAACTGGCTGGCGGGGCAGCCAGGGCCCGAACAGCAATGTGGATGGCAAAGGCTGGCAAGCTGATCTCTACATACCCTTTTCCAGCCTGGGTCTGGCTGCCCCACCACCCCAAAACTCGATCTGGGGTCTGGCAGTGACAACATATGATCGGGATGATGCTGCAGGCATTTTTCGTTTCACCAAAACCTGGCCCACCTCCATGCAGCCGGATAACCCCTCTACGTGGGGTGAAATGTCCTTTGGATGGAAACCTTTCAATTATCCATCTGCTATTCCAACGGGTAAAACAGTTTTACGCCATGGCTTGAACAACATTATCGTCAGAGATGGAGAGGTCGGAGGTCATACCACCTGCGGGGAGGGGT
>CP070639.1:2166301-2168741 GCA_020354045.1 Anaerolineales bacterium
GTCGATCGCCATTTGGGCGGAGGCGTTCCGCCCGCCCGCCACGCCCAGGTTGCTGGAATTGTAATGAGTCAGGACGCCTGGAAATGCTTTTTCGATAGCTGCTACCGTTCCATCCTGAGAACCGTTGTCCCACACCAGGATTTGAAATAAAGGCCCTTCTTGGTGGATAAGGTCACGAAGGCATTCTATGGTCTTTTCACGCTGATTGTAAGTCAGTACGATGACGATGATCTTCGAGGAGTTTGCGGACATTGATTCTCAAATCCCCAACCAAAATCTTAACATGCGGGTAAAGCGCTCCCCATCCCAATCCTGGGGCCAGATACGCGGCAGCGCGTAGCGCTGCTGGCTTTGCCAGGCCTGTCCCGCTTGGCTGCTGCAGGCGAACGAGTAACCTGCAGTTTTGACCGCTGCCTGGGTCTGGGCGTTGAATTTTCCGTGCGGGTAAGCGAAACCCAACACAGGCTTTCCCAGCAATTCCTCCAGGAAAACCTTGCATTGTTGAATCTCAGTTTGCTGCTGTGCCACAGACAGGTGCGGTAAAACCGTGTGTGACACCGAATGGGCACCGATTTCCACCCAACCGCTATTAGAAAGCTCTGATAGCTCGTCTGTTGTTAATGCACGCTGGGTGGTATCGCGCCGTGCTTGGCTGCCAAACATATTTTTTAATTCGCTGATCACTTCTTTGCACGCCTCTATTTCAAGCGGAAGAAGGCGGAAATATAGCGCTTTGACCAATCCCTTCCGGGCGGATTGCTCTGCAGGACTACCAGGTTCTTCCTCTGAAGGCATCGAAACCCATTCAAAAGGCTCAGCGCGGATCTTCAGCCGAAGAGAGGGGGGAAGTGCAGGCGCATCCATTACCAGCCGTTCTAATTCATCCCACCAGAATTCTTCTCCCAGATAAGCGGTGCTGATGAATACAGTCGCTGGTATTTGGTATTGTTCCAATAATTGCCCGGCGTTATGGAGGTTGTCAACATAGCCATCATCGAAGGTGACAGCCACAGATTTGCGCGGTAAGGTGCCTTGTTTCAAATGATCGACCAAATCGGAAAGGCGAATGGGATGGGCGTGTTTTCGCAGGATCTCCAGGTGCTCGGCAAAATGAGTAGGGCTCACGCAGATTTCATATTGATCCTTGCTGGGGCTGGCGATACGGTGGTAGCCTACGATGAGCGCGCCGCCATTCACACGTCCTTGCAGCCACCTGGAGAGCATTTTGGCTGTCTTAAGGCCAGGTATTCTCATTCTATGTTAACTGGTTTTACTGCCCGGATGGCAATCAGGATCTCATAATCGGAGTCGGTAGCATCCAACTCGCTGGATTTCAGATCTTCGCGGGCTAGCCCTTGCAGGAAGGAGATAGCCGCAAGTACATTGCCATAAGCGCGGACGGTGACGAGCTCCTGGGGGAAAATTTCCTCGAAAATGAGTCGGGCGGATAAGGATGTAAAGCGCCAGTATTCACCCCATAAGTCAAAGTCCTCTCGGATTATCTGGGAAATACCAGGAGTAGTTGCCAGGAGTACGCCTTTAGGTTTTAGGATACGGTACAGTGTGGCAAGCGTAGTTTTATGATCATAAATGAACTGCAGGGTCTGGGTGAATATGATGGTATCAAAAGTATCCGCTGGGATGTGATCAGCATGGGTTAAGTCGGCGATAAGGGTTGCCTCTGGATTGCCCTGCACCGGGTGTAAGACATCGCTCTTCGTGACTCGCTCACCCCCAAACCTCATCGTGTAGGTGTTATGCTTAATCTCCAGGACATGCCCGTGAATATCCGCTGAGTGTTCAGACAGGAATTTCTCAATGTAGTAGCGATCAATCTCGAGTCCACGGCTATTGCCATAGTCGGAGCTGACTGGCTTGAGCCGGCGCAAATGGCCAAAACGCACCCATCCAACAGGGGGCCAGACCGCCAGACGGGCAAGGCGGCGCCGGGTTGAGCGAGATAGGATGCGACGTGCTGTGCGCTGGAGCCTACCTGTCATCTTGTCTCACCATGTTGTTGGCTTGATAGGTAAATCGGTGTCATTTAATGATATTGCCATTTCCACTAAAGCTCACAATCAGCGATGGGAGAAAAATTTTCACCCCGGTTATATTCACGCTGACCGGTGAACTCAGTGATCCTTCCACCCCGTGATAATTCACTGCCGATACCTGGTAGCGACGAGATAAACTACCTGTTAATCCTTTATCGGTGAAATGCGTTTCGTTTGTTGATGCGACCAGTGCACCATCCCGGCAAACCCGATATTGCACGATGCCTGTATCGGGGTCTTCTGCTGCCTGCCAGGAGAGATCAACCCATTGGTCGCTGCTGACAATAGCTGCCAGGCGCTGAGGCGTGGTAGGTGGTGTGGCGTCCGTTTCGCCAGCCGGGGCTAACATCACCCCGTAGCGGTCTGGAGCACGGTAATAGAGAAAC
>CP070639.1:2168841-2171252 GCA_020354045.1 Anaerolineales bacterium
AGGCGGGCCAACAATGCCGCGTTCCTCCAGGGTCTCGATCAGGCGGGCGGCGCGGGTGTAGCCGATGCGCAACCGGCGCTGGAGCATTGAGATGGAGGCTCGTCCCTGGCGGCGAATCAGGTCAATGGCTTCTGCCAGCAAGGGGTCGGCATTCTGCTCAGCGATGATCTCATCCCACAGCGGTATTTGTTTGAGCGGCACGCCGGAGGGCAAGGCATCCACAATCCCACCCGCTACGCTGGGCGCGGGTGTTTGCGTGGGCAGGAAGGCTTGCCAGTAGTACACCAGGCGTTGAATTTCGTTATCGGAGACGAAGGCGCCCTGCAGGCGGACCGGCGCAGCGGCATCGGGCGCTTGAAAGAGCATGTCACCACGACCCAGCAGGCGCTCGGCACCTGGCTGATCGAGGATCACGCGGCTATCCACACCAGAAGCCACCGCAAAGGCAACGCGGGCTGGGAAGTTGGCCTTGATCAGCCCGGTGACCACATCCACCGAGGGGCGTTGGGTAGCAATGACCAGGTGGATGCCAGTGGCGCGTGCCAACTGTGCCAGGCGGGTGATGGTGCGCTCAGTCTCATCGGGTGCCAGCATCATCAGATCAGCCAGCTCGTCAATGATCACTACCAGCTGCGGCAACTTCTTCTCTGCCCGGGCAGCCAGTTTGGCGTTGTATTCCTTGATATTGCGGCAGCCGGCCTGGGCTAGTTTATGGTAGCGCTGGTCCATCTCGCGCGTGACCCATTGCAGGGCAGCCACCACCCGTTCCAGCTCCACCACCACTGGGGCGAGCAAATGGGGGATGCCATTATAGCCAGTCAGTTCCACCCGTTTGGGATCGACCATCAAAATGCGCAGCTCCTCCGGGGTGTTGTTTAACAACAGGCAGGCGATCAACGAGTTAACACACACCGATTTACCTGAACCTGTGGCGCCAGCAATGAGCAGGTGGGGCATGGCAGCCAAGTCGGCAGCCACGGCATTGCCAGCTACATCCTGGCCAAGGGCAAAGCGCAGAGGTGATTTTAGCCTTTGAAAGGCTTCGCTTTCAAGCACACTGCGCAGGGCGACCAGAGAAATCTCTTCATTGGGCACCTCGATGCCTACAAAGCCCTTGCCTGGCACGGGTGCCTGGATGCGAATGGTACGGGCAGATAGCGCCAGGGCCAGATCATCGGCCAGGGCAGAGATCTTACCCACGCGGACGCGCATACGCCCACTGCGCGATTCAATAAAGTCAGGTTCAACGCCGAACTGGGTGATGGTAGGCCCACGGCTGATCTCGACCACATTAGCAGGCGCGCCGAAGGAGGCCAGGGTTTCTTCAATCACACGGGCGCGTTGCTGGTCGAATTCATCGTCATAGTTGACATCGCCGCCTTCATCCAGGATGTCCGCCAGATTAGGCAAAATCCAGGGGCGGCTGGTTGCCATAAAATCCGGAGCAAGGGGCATCAAGCCAGGCAAGTTGGGTCCAGCAGCAGCGGCAGCCTCGCCAGAATCAACCGTCCCAGGCGATTGCTCCAGAGGCGTGTAGGTATAGGGAGGGGAAGCCTCACGCCAGGCCGCTGCTCGACGCGCGCGAAACTCATCCCAACGATCCTGCACCCATCTTACCAACGGGGATATCCAGCGGAAGAGATCCAGGATCGAGACATCCAATGTAAATATGAGGGCAATCAAGAACCAGGCCAGCAGGGCAATACCCGTGCCACCCAAGCCGACCACAGCAAGCAAACCACCCAATACAAAAGCCCCCAGGTAACCTCCACCCGCCCCAGCGACTGCCAGATCGAGAGAGGCCTGGCGGCTCTCCGGAAAGAGGAAGAAGTGCACGGCAGTCAGCAAGTTGGCGTACAACAGGCTGATACCCACCAGCCTTTCCACGGAGACCATAGGGATACGCTCAAAATTACGCAGTATCAGCCATAAGCCTACCACTATCAGGGTCAGCGGCAGCAAATATACACCCCAACCAAAAACGCGCGCCAGCAAAGTAACCCAGCCGCCAGTCAGTGAACCGCGGTTAGTGGAGACCAGGCTGAGCAGTGTGAACAATCCCAGCAAGCTCATGAGCACCCCGGCAATATCCAGTTTGCGATCCAGCGAAAGGCCGCTGATCAGGGTGATAGGTGAAGAGGGGGCTGATTTAACAGCGGGTTGCTTTGAAACGGGTCGCTTCCGGGCAGTACTCCTGGCTGCCCGAGCGGGAGCGCGCTTGCCCGCCGCAGACTTACCCCGCGCGGCTGGCGGCTTGGAGGTCGATCCAGAACGCGCGCCGGATCTTTTAGGCGTATTTTTCGTGGATTTACGAGCCATGCTGAGGCGATTATAGCACAAATGGTCTGGTAAAAAAGGGGTGTCGAAAGAGAGGGAGACCCAAAAACAGGTGTATGCTGCAGCTGCAGCAT
>CP070639.1:2171352-2173762 GCA_020354045.1 Anaerolineales bacterium
AGGCTAGTTGCCGGGGAGACTTCTCCGGATGCTCAAGGGCTATTTCCACTACCCGCTTCTTTTCCCAGGGCGGTATCGCATTCCAAAATAGCGTAAAAAGGAACTAGAGCCACCCCAGGTAGCAATGGATGATGTTTTAAAGTCAGAGCCGGGTATCTGGCAAAATATTGAAAGGCATATTGGGTAATATTGCTTAAAGGCCAATCTCTCATCAAATCATGAAAAAAGACGCCGTTCATCATATAACGTGGCATGGCCCCGTTGGGCGAAACAGTGCTCTCACGTGTTATCCCTTTAGCAGATAGGATAAGCGAGATTATACTTATTAATAAAATACAGCTCCATTTCTGAATTGAGAAATTTCTTAGTATCTTATTGCTTTCGGAAAGCTGAAGTAATGAAAGTTTCATATTTGAATTTATCCTAATAGATGATGAATACTACCGCTGCTAACCACAAAAGCCCGTTTAAAAGCAACGGAAAATCCGTCAACAAGGCGATAGTTGGATTTCCGCCAATTTCTTTTTGGTGGATCAAATACAAATAGCGGTAAATACCATATATGACAAGTGGGATGGTAAAAACTAGATTTCTGGTACCAAACTTAACTACTGTTTCATCTGCGATAGTGTATAACGTATATGACATTACTGTGCAGGCAGTGGCCACTGCAATCATCTGATCTAAAAATGTGATGCTATACTTCTTAAGAACTTTTCTGTGATTATTTTCATTGGAGCCAATTAAAGCGAGTTCGTGGCGTCGCTTGCTGAACCCCAAAAACAAGGATAACGTAATGGTGCAAAGGATCAACCAGTCAGAGGCGCTTACATCGGCCAGCGCAGTTCCGGCTAGAACTCTGGCGACAAATCCAAAAGCAATACACATAACGTCCAGGATAACAACATGTTTAATTTTGATGCTGTAGGCGATGTTTATAAGAAAATACCCGCCGAGAATGATAAAAAAGCGCAGGTCGAGCAGATATGCACCAAGAAGGCCGGTTGCCGCAAGCACCGCCAATGCGATGCAGCCCTTATACACCTCCAGCCGACCGGCTGCTAACGGTCTATTGCCTTTCTCGGGATGCCCTTTGTCTTCTCCCCTATCCCTGATGTCATTGAAGATATAGATACTACTGGCTGTCAGGCAAAACAAACCGAAACCGGCTGTAACGTTCGCCAATAGGAAAATATCGAGGAGTTTACGCCCGAAGATAAGACCTGAGAATAGAAATACGTTTTTGACCCACTGCTTGGGGCGCATTGAAATAATTATGGACTTGATATCAGAGATCATTGATTTCTTCTCTCAAAATTTTGTCTCCGCAATGACCTGCCTCTTGTCTATTTATCCAGTCCAACCCACACCGGTATGATGTGCCGCATCAATGTAAGCTCTAATCTGTTCGACCGTCAATTAATGAGCATCAACATTTTTATGGAAATAATAGTTGTGATACCATGAAATCGTTTTCTGAATGGATTGATGCATTGACAACGCCGGTCTCCATTGCAGCAGAGTAGCTGCTTTGGTGCAGTCGAGTTTTTGATTTGCTGCTTCATGAGATGCACTTGAAAACTGTTCGGAAACATCTTCTCATTCACCTGATCCCCACTCTCTTATCACTCGGTTAACCACCGAACCAACGGTTGCATTCCCGTTGGTATAGGGACCGAAGTTCCAGGCACCGGCAAAACTACAAGGATCTTCCCACATCCGCTTGGCCAAACGTAGGTAGCCGAAGAGAGGCTCCAATACATACTGCCAAGGGCGAACGGCGTGTGGATTCCTGACAGAGATGCTCTGGCCATCGATCAGGGCCCGAATACAGTCTGGGATAAGGCGATCTTCAGCCCAATCCCCGCCACCGATGACGTTCCCTGCACGAGTTGAGGCCTGGCTGACACCGTGTTTCTCGAAGCGGTTGGGATGAAAAAATGAGTTTCTGTATGAAGCTGTCACTAATTCGGCGGCCCCCTTGCTGGCGCTATATGGATCGCGGCCGCCCATGGGGTCGCTTTCGCGGTAAGCGTAGATCCATTCACGGTTCTCATAGCATTTGTCACTGGTGATGATTACAGCAACGCGAACTGAAGGTGTCTGTCGCATGGCCTCCAGAACATGAACCGTGCCCATAACATTTGTGGCATAAGTCTCTAGTGGTTCTACGTAAGAGCGTCTCACCAGCGACTGTGCCGCCAGATGAAAAACGATCTCCGGTTCATGGGCCTTGAAAACTGCAGTGAAAGCGGGAAAATCCCGGATGCCACCGATAATAGAAGCCATGTTATGCTCAAGATTCGCCGCCTCGAACAGGTTCGGCCGGTCTTTTTCGGGCGTCAGGGCATAACCGATAACCCGAGAGCCGAGCATATCCAGCCAGGTAGTCAACCCACTGCCCTTGAAT
>CP070639.1:2173862-2176260 GCA_020354045.1 Anaerolineales bacterium
GTCGGGTCGTCTGTTTCGCCACCGCAAGCCGCCAGGGCGAGCGTCGCTGCCAGGAACAGGATAATGAGTTTGCGCATCTTAACCTCCTCCCGCATCATGCTGGTCAATTCATTTATCGCGCCGTTTACTAAAATATGCAAGCTCGAGCCTGACAGCAAGTAGCAAGTAGGGTGCGTTCGTCTTTGAACGCACCAATTTTGCTGGGTGTGCCGCCTGAGCGTCGAGACGATGAAGATTGTTAAGGCGCTGCCTGGGTGAGCAGGCTCATATCCCTGGAGGGGGTAAAATGGGTCGAGCAAGGGAGGAGGCTTGCCAGAGGGGATGCCACGGGGCGAGTCGCCCGAATTGACCGGGATGGGCCAGGGGCATTGTTTTTGGGAGGCGAGGCTTGCCAGAGAGGATGACTCGCCCCTACGCAGGGTGGTTTCCCCTTAAAAAACCTTCGCGTTCTTGGCGTTCTTTGCGGTTTAAGGTTTTCGGACGGCTTATCCCAGCCTTCTGCGGTAGGTCTGGAAAAGAATCAGTCCGCCGACGAGGATGAACAGCATCGGCACTATAATACTCATACCTGCCTGCCCGGTGCTCAGGGGCGGGATCAGGCTGATCACTGCCAGCACGCCGAAGACAATCAGCGCCCAGCCGTTCGCCCGGTTGCGCAGGTACGCTCCCAGGAAGATCAGTGCGATCAGCATCAAAACGAGCATCCCCATCCACTCACCCTGGACCAGATCGGATAATGCTGCAATCAGGGTGATAGCAACAATGATCGCAGCCGGGATCAGCGCCCAGGCATTCTTCTGCCGGTCGAAGGAGTACACAACCAGGAAGGGCGCGGCGATCCCCAGCAGCACCGGCGCAGCAACCCAGCCACCCTGCGGGTCGGTGAAGAGCTCGGTGAACAGAATGGTAAGGGTCGTTCCGGCGAGGATACAGGCTGGGAACAACCAGCCCCACTTCTCCTTACCGCTAAAATAGTAACTGGCGAAGAATGCCAGGCTCAGCCCGCCGGTCAAGGCCATTCCCAACCATGGGTTTTCGATCTGGAAGGATGTGGGTTGGGTCACCAGGAACACAATTCCGAGCAGGATCAGCACGGCTCCCCAAATATAAGCGACATACATCTCTTTTGTCTTCATTTCAGCCTCCTGGAGAAACAAATCCTCATTCAAGTTGGGTAGATGAGTATGACCAATTACGAAACATCTGTGGGAACAGCGATACTTATTTAACACCTGATTTCGGGAATAGGTTCGCGAACGGGCGAAAGGAGCTCACCCCTGCCCCACTGCCTCGCTCGAGCAAGCTCGACTCATGGGGAGGGATTTCGCCTGTAAACAACCTCCGCGCCTCTGGCGCCATCCAACCCGCGCCTGTGCTGAGTGATGCCCTGAGCTCGACGAAGGGCGCAGTTGAAGCACCAACCTTATAATCCCGAGCTGGCCTACAACTGAATACACCCTCCACCCCCGCCCGCTCGCCTAGTCACACAAACGTCTTACGCAGATCATGCCGGTCGATCGGTCCATCCAAAAGAGTCGTAAATAGTGGATCTTCGCCGGCAGCCTCCCGCCTGGTGGTCAGGTAGCGTCAGATTGCCTGGCTGGTGCGCGCCGAGAAGGGGATCGCCCGCTCCTTGCTGCCCTTGCCAAACACTGTGATCCGCCGGTTGCGCAGATCTGCCTGGTGCACCTGCGCTTCGCACAGCTCCCCAGCAGGCGCAATCCACAAACTTAAACAGTAACTCGAATCTACATTCGATACCGAGTGATGACCAAGCAAACCAGAAAGGTTTGTAAATATGCTTAAAAAATATTGTTCTGATTTACCTTTTCTTCAAATGGCGATTTGTTTGCCAGATCAGGTAGCCGATCAACAGAGCCTCCACAACTATGAAGATGATCTTCCAGACGAGATTGATCGGTAGCATCAGGATGCCAACCAGGAGTGTAATGATCGCAATAAAGTACAGGACCTGTTTTGCACCTGGATGGCTTAACACATATCCCATGATCGCCGAGCCAAGCCCCATAGTGATTACTCCGTAAGGAGAGCTTCCACTGGCGTCCTTAGGCGTGAAATACGACACGATTCCTGTGACGAGCAGAGTCACCATTGCCAACGCCGGAATTAACGCCCACCATAACCCCTGTTTATCAAGGGTATATACCCAATAGAAGGCACTCCCCAGTGCGACGGCGATAATCAGTAACGCTGCTAAACCATAATCAGGCAGCCATTGCTGCTGGACTAAGGTCACCATAATTGACAGGATCCCTGCCACCACGGGAGCGATCCACCAGTTTCGTTTATTTAAAAAGCTTTCCATCTTAAACCTCCTCTTCAACAATAGCTGAACCCATCTGCCTCCGATAAGTGCACATTGTCCAAGCAGAGAATT
>CP070639.1:2176360-2178756 GCA_020354045.1 Anaerolineales bacterium
TGATCATTAGGGTTTGGTTATCGGTAGTGTTATGACGCACAATTTACCCGTTGCTATAGGTGCTAGCATGTTGACAGAGCAGATAATTTGACTACAATATAAACGAACGTTCGTTCATGTTTTGGGAGTAGAGATGAGCGCAGAACTCACCCGCGGTGAAAACACTCAACTGGAAATCGTACAGGCAGCTCATCAGCTGTTCATCGGGCAGGGTTATCACGGTACCTCAATGCGCCAGATCGCCCGGTCTGCCGGAATTGCCTTGGGAGGCATATACAATCACTTCAGCAGTAAGGAAGATGTGTTTGTCGCGGTCTTGAAGGCTTATCATCCCTATCACGAAATATTAGCAGCGATTGATGTTGCACATGGGGATACGATTGAATCATTTGTAGAAAGTGTTGCGACCCAGATGGTGGCTGCCCTCCGTAAGCACCCTGAATTCCTCAACCTGATGTTGATCGAGATTGTAGAGTTCAAGAGCCAGCATGTCCCCACATTGTTTAGCGATCTATTTCCTCGCTTTGCGGAGTTTGGAAATGTGTTTGCCTCCTACCAAGACAGGCTCAGGCATATCCCTGAGCTGATTATGACGCGCGCTTTTGTGGGTCTTTTCTTCTCGTTTTATATAACCGATGCACTCATTGGCAGCCAGATACCGGCCCAGATGAAAGAGAAAGCTTTAGAGCACTTCATTGATATCTTCTTGTACGGTATTGTCAATCGTGGCCAGGTTGAAACGTCCAAATTCTAGGAGTGAACATGTTTAACCCACGTTTGCGTTCGCTGATCCGCAAGGAATTCATCCAGATCTGGCGCGATCCACGCACCTTGATCCTGGTGATCGTCATTCCGGTGATGCAATTGTTTATGCTCGGTTACGCAGCCACAAACGATGTGCGCAATGTGCCGTTGGCTGTATATGACCAGGACCGTGGACCAGCAGCCAGGGCCCTGTTGGATGCCTACCGCGCTGCTGATTATTTCTTGGTGGCTTTCGATGTGAACTCGGAAGATGAATTGAGGGAGATCATCGATGAGGGGAGAGCCCGGGCGGGTTTGATCATCCCTCCCGATTATGGTCAATTAATCATGGGCGATGGTTGGGCCTCGGTAGCCTTTGTGCTAGATGGCAGTGACCCGACTGTGGCTTCCACTGCGCTCTCGGCAGCTCAACTGATCGGACAACAATATGCCACCCGGGTGCAATCCGAGCGGCTGGCTCGCCGTGGGCAGCCAGCGGTAATCCAGCTGCCGCTGGAGGTTCGCTCCCAGGTCTGGTACAACCCCGACTTGGTGAGCGCCTACTTCATGATCCCAGGTGTGATCGGGATGATCCTGTACGCCTTGACCTCTATCTTAACCGCCACTGCCATTGTGCGTGAACGTGAGCGTGGCACGATTGAACAGTTGATCGTGACCCCTATTCGACCCTGGGAGTTGGTGGTCGGCAAGGTGCTGCCATATGTCATCCTGGCTTTCTTGAATACGCTGGAGGTGCTGCTGATCGGCTCCTGGTGGTTTAAGGTGCCTGTCCGTGGAGACCTGGGGTTGATTCTGGCCCTTTCTGGGCTGTTTTTGCTCTCCAGCCTGGGGATCGGCTTGCTGGCTTCCACCATAGCGAATACACAGCAGGAAGCCATGCTCACCGTTTGGATGACGCTCCTGCCAGGGATATTCCTGTCTGGTTTTTTCTTCCCCATTGATGCCATGCCGAAGGTGTTGCAGTGGATATCTTATCTGATGCCTCTGCGGTATTACCTGACCATTATTCGCTCTTTGCTCCTAAAAGGTGTGGGCGCCGTGGTGTTAAGGGATGAAATTCTGGCATTGGCCATCTTTGGATTTGTGATCATGGCTGCCGCTTCGTTGCGCTTCCGCAAACGTTTGGATTAAGGTTGCCCTACCAGGCGCAGTCACTTGGAGCAACCGAGAGAACAAATTAGTAATCGATTTAAACCGAGTTGCCAGCCGATGTCACCTTCAATCAGGGCTAATCCCATCCTATGGAATATCTGATCGAAGTACGCAACCTTTCAAAGCATTTTGGGCCTACCGCTGCTGTTAGCGAGCTTAGCTTGCAGATTGCCGGTGGAGAGATCTACGGTCTGGTTGGTCCCGATGGCGCCGGGAAGACAACTACCATGCGCCTGTTGTGTGGGGCCCTGCTGCCCGATACCCAGGCTCAGGATGGACAAACGTATATTCAGGTGGGGGGCTGCGATGTCATTCGCCAAACCGAGCAAGCCCGCGCCCAGATTGGCTACCTGCCCCAGCGCTTTTCTCTTTATGAAGAGCTGACCGTCTTAGAGAATATCCGCTTCTTCGCGGAGGTGCGTGGTTTACCACCCTCTGAATGGCAGCCGCGTTGTATGGAAATCTTGAAGTTTGTCGGG
>CP070639.1:2178856-2181241 GCA_020354045.1 Anaerolineales bacterium
CCCAAAGCTGCCATCAGGCTGGCAAGCAGCACGCCGGTCACATCTGCAGCTGCCGTCGTTGCCAGGATTGCAACAAGCGTGCCAAGTCCTACCGCGCCCACCTGGACGGCTGCCAGGGCTGCCACCGCGTTACGAGCACCATCAGCGATCGCTTCGGCCTCGCGGGCTTTATCATACGAATCGACCACCCGCCGAGATTCGCGTCCAACACCTTCAATCAGGCGCTCGCGATCATGGTGAAAAGTGCCCATCCCCGCCTCGCCCACTATACGCTCTCTATGCTGTTGGCGTCGCTCTGCCAGATGCTCACTGACAGCCTGCCACTGGCGCAGGTCCGAATCCACCAGCCAGTCAATCAACCCGGCAATCTTGTTCTCGATGCGCTGCGGGGCGTCGCTCACCACGATACTCTCAAACTCGCTCTGGATGCGACTCTTGTTCAGCAGGTCGAAAACCCGGGCCACCCGTAAAGTTTCATCAAAATATTCCTGGCCACGCTGCTCCATCTCAAACAGCACATTTTCGATATCCGCCATGCGGTAGCCGAAATCTCGCTGCATATCCTCTTGATAGACTCCCAGTTGCGCTTCCACATCGTCCAGCGTGGCAAAATCAGCTTGTAGCAGCTCTAACCGACTGCCAGCCGCACCCAGGTACTTATCCACCAGGTGCATCCCCACCCCCAGTGGGTTGAGGAACTTCAACCGCAGGCGGCCGCGCTCGTCGAGCGTGTCATGTATATAACCCTCCAGCTGTTCGAAGCGGCTATCTTGCCACAGAGCTGGCTCACCCAGTTTGGCGCGCAGCGCCAGCCGCGAACTGACCGGAAAGACCTCCGGAGTAATGCCAAACAGCGCCCGCGCGTTCTCAGCAATAAAAGTTTGCACCTGTTCCAGCTCATCTACCTCCTGGAACAGATCGATCTTGTTAAGCACAACCACCACTTTTTTTCCCCAATCTCTGATCTTCTCGAGGAAGGCTCGTTCGCTCTCCGTGAATGGTCGGTCGGCTGAGGTGATGAACAGCACCAGGTCTGAGCGCGGCACGAACTGCGAGGTAATGGTCTCATGTTCTCGGATAATGGCATTGGTGCCAGGTGTATCTACGATGCTGATCTCCGCCAGCATATCTACTGGGGCAGTCAAGGTATGCAGATGCTCATTCTCTACGAACCGCTCTTGAGCCATTCCGTAGCGCAGCATATTAATTTGGGTGGTAGTAGGTGTCACACCCTCCTTGAGCACCTTCTGCCCCAACAAGGCATTGATGAAGGCACTCTTGCCAGCGTTGAACTCACCAACCACAACGAGCAGAAATAGCTCATCGAGCTGCTGGATGGATTGGGCCAGTGTTTCCTGGTCATCTGTAGCGATGCCGAACTGCACCACCGCCACTCGCAAATCACCCAGCAGGTGGCGTTCTTCGTTAAGCAGCTTTTCTTGTTTATCAGTAAGTATGCGCATATTGGTCAGGTCCCCGCCCGAATTATAGCATCCTGAGGGGGTGAGGTCAACGAGACAGGCATATATTGGCTTGCCGCTACCCATGCATACATCTGGCATCACTTGGCAATCGCGAGTATACTCGCCCGCATGGATAACCGTAGGGCATACTCCACATGGGTGGAAATTGATCTATCCGCTATTGAGAATAATGTAAAGCTTATCCGCCAGCATACCGGCGTGCAGGTGATGGCGGTGGTCAAGGCAGATGGTTACGGTCACGGAGCCGTTGAGGTTGCCAAGGCAGCCTTGAATGCCGGGGCAGGCTGGTTGGCGGTGGCGCGGCTGGAAGAAGCCCTGGAGCTCCGCAAGGCTGATCTGAAAACACCCATCTTGCTGCTGGGCTATACGCCTCCTGGCAGGCTGGCAGAGGCAATTGAAAACCAGCTATCCCTGGCAATCTGGACAGCTGAACAGGTAGAAGAGGTCAGGGACACAGCCCGGCGCCTGGGAATCACTGCCCGGTTGCATTTGAAGGTGGATACCGGCATGCATCGCATCGGCGCCCAACTAGAACACGCGCCTGAGCTCGCCCGCAGGATTACCACGGCAAAGGACCTTCAGTTGGAAGGGCTGTTCACCCACTTCGCTCGCGCCGATGAAGAAAATTTATCCCACACTCAGGAGCAAATCGCACAATTCCAGAACCTGCTCGCCCGGTTGGAAAGCGCTGGATTGCGCCCTCCACTGGTGCACGCCGCCAATTCCGCTGCCGGTCTGAGGATACCCGCAGCCCGCTTTGACATGGTTCGCTTGGGCATCGCCATGTACGGTCTGCACCCCTCGACAGACAGCCCTTTACCGGGTGCATTTCGCCCGGCGCTGAGCTGGAAGGCAGTCCTAAGCCATATAAAGACCCTCTCAGCTGGTCAAGGCATCAGCT
>CP070639.1:2181341-2183713 GCA_020354045.1 Anaerolineales bacterium
GTGTCTTGCTCGGCTCCTCCGTTGGGCTTGGGCGGCTGGTCTGCGTAGCCTCCGGCATAGTTGGCGATGCTGTGGCGCTTGCCGGAATCTCAATCTTGGGTAAATCACTGCTTCCAGTGCAGGCTTGCAGCCAGAGTGAAACTGCACCTGCAGTGCCGTATGCCGCTGCTAGGCGTAAAAATGCGGCTCGGGATATCTGTTTGGGGGGTCGGTGTTTGCAATTCATGACTGCTCCTCGCCACTGGCTTAGCCAAAGTGATACACAGTGTCTATACCTTCGCCTTAAGTATAATCGTATAAAATCCGGTCGCTGCAGCCTACGCAAGCAATGCTGGATAATCTGGATGTGTTCGTAGGTCTTCTAGATCTCGGTCTTGCGGCACCCATTCCTTGAACTCTGGATTTAGCTTTAGTGCTTCGCTCAATTCCTTCACGCCCGCATCGCTATCCCCGGATAGGGCATGGTAGCATGCCAGGTTATAGTGAATGCCGCTCTGCCAATCTGCACCCGTGCCGGCTGCCAGGCTTTGCATCGCCTCGACCAGTTGCTTGATCAGCGTAGCAGCCTGTTGTTTTTCACCACGATTGCGGAAGTGCTCCGCCAGGTGAACCAGTGGATGAGAAAAACCGTACCCGTAGATCGTACGCCAAAGTGGTCGCTCTGGCTGCCAGTGAAAATATCCGTACTTCTCAAGCGTCTCTATCGCTAGCTCAGAAACCAGTTGAGTGAGCTTCTGCTGGATCTCCTCGGCATTCTGTAGCACTTCTTCCCAGCTTTTATCCTGGTGTTCCCGGAATAAACTGTCGTTTTCTTGGTCATAATCTTCGACCTGAGTGCCTTTTTCCCCTCGTTGCACTGCCAGCACATTATTCGTGTGGCTCTGCTTCCAGGCAGCATTGTGCGCTACCAGGTCCTTCGCGGACCAGTTTTCGGGGCTGCCAGTTTGATGTCTTTGCTCTTCGCTAAGCTCCCGGACAAATTCTTGCTCGCTTTGGTACGCTTTCTTGATGAGGTTAAGTAAGGTCGCTTGTCTATCCATATCATTCTCCTGTTGCTAATCTATACTCTTTCTTTTATTTATACTGACCAATATGAAATCACTCTACCTGAGCAGCTGGCTTGGCTCTAGCCATTGTATGCAATCGTAGAAACCCGGTTGCACCCAGGATACCTACTATTCCGGCTGCATACCATAAAATGCGTGGGTCGGTATTATCTAGAATTAACCCTGCTATATAGGGTCCAATGGCAAACAGCACACCTACCTCAGTCATCCCCACAGCAAACTTTTTAGTGATATACAGGGCGAAAAATGGGAATAGCAATGCCCCGCCTATGCGGTCTATGAACGTCGCAATCACCAGCGTCCAAAACGGACGCGGGTATTCATGATATATAGCCAGGATGCGGTCTTTGGTGCTGGACATGATCGCTTTACAGGTGAACTGCTGAGTTAGTTACGGCACGCGCTTCATTTTACCACCCCCAATGAGAGAGTGTTTTTTAATGATATTAATATGAAATTCATTGACGAAAATCCTTGCAAAAACGTTAGTACCTATGTATAATCGCCCCCTGTGAGTGAAAGAATTCAGGTCACTAACGCTTTCCTTAGTACTTCTAATCTAGAGGGGGATTGGAAGTAATCGCGCCAGTGGTGCGGTTTTTTATTCCAAAATAACACAATTTAATGCATATTTTTGGGGCAATTTGGCGATGTTTTTAACCACGTTGGAGATATCAGGGCTTGTCCTTGTGGATTGCTGCACGTCCATTTGCGGCGTATCTCAATTTTGGCGTTAAGCCACATCTTTTCAGGAGGATTCTCGATGAAAAAAGTATTTCAAGTTGTTTCCCTGTTGATCGTTCTGGCGATGCTGCTGGCTTCGGTTAGCACAAACGGCGGAACGGCGCTGGCCAAAGCCGGTGAGAACGAAGGTTCCTCGCCTGTAGGCAAGGGTCACGCCAACTCCGTTTACATCGTTCAGATGGTTGATGCCCCGGTAGTAGCCTATCAGGGCGGTATTCGCGGCTTGAGAGCCACGAAACCCGCCCCGGGTCAGAAGATCAACCCCAACAGCCCAGAGGTTGTTAGTTATGTGGGCTACCTCGACTCCCGCCACGACCAGGCTTTGGCTGCCGTAGGCGGTCGCAAGCTATACGATTATCGCTATTCGTATAATGGCTTTGCGGCTGAGCTTTCATCTGACCAGGCCGAAGCGCTAAAGAGTGTGGCTGGTGTCTTGGCAGTCAGCAAGGATGAGCTGTTGACCCTTGACACCTCCTCCACCCCAGATTTCCTGGGTTTGACCGCTCCCGGTGGTTTGTGGGATATGGGTGTCCAAGGTGAAGACGTCATTATCGGTATCGT
>CP070639.1:2183813-2186185 GCA_020354045.1 Anaerolineales bacterium
CGCGAGTTTGCCGGTCTGCTGGGATTTAACGGTCTGATCGGATTTCACCAGGCCTGGACGATGACCTTATGTGCCTTGCCCCTGGCGCTGGTAGCCTTACTGGAGCTGGTCCCGCTAGCGCGGCGCTATACGCTGATGGCTGCACCAGTCTTTTCAATCAGCATGGTGCTGTTTTCCTATCTCTTGTACCAGCAAAAGCCGCTTTTGCGTGGCTACCCGATCACACCCTTAGACCTGCTGCTGGCTTGTGGGATCAGCGCGCTGGGGGGCCTGCTGATGGGCGGGCTGGGCATGAGGCTGGCCTCCAGGGTGGAGGGCTGAGCTTAGGGTCCCTTTTGCCGTATGTAGCTGCTGACATCGCTGTTGAAGAGGATATTCTCCACAGTGACTACCAACCAGGGACTGCCCTCATCTTCCCAGGTGATGGTCATGGTCAGTTGACCCGGTTCTCCCAGCGCGTCCCTAGCAAAGGAAAACTCTCCCCACCAGCGCAGGAAACCAACCTTCTCGTCGCGGTAACGTAGCGTCTCTATGCGGGAGATCAGACCGGTGTCTGGATCAAAGGACACATTGAAAACCTGCTCGTCCTCACCAAAAGGCACATACAATTTGGCCGAGGTACCATCCACTGCTTCCCAGCGCACTCGCGGGTTGGTCAGGTAGGCTGCCGGGTAAGCCGCGGTCTCTGCCCACAAACCCTGGTTGGCGGCGCTATCCACCCCGGGATCATTTTCAATCACACCGAAGGGCAGCTCCAGGCGGGTGTGACCATCCAGGTAATATTCATTAACCTTCAGGATCGGCAGCCCAAACAGCGTGGTCTCAATATAATGGCGGTAGCCTTGCCCGACCTGGTGCGTGAAGCGCAGGCGCGCCGGGAATGTAATCCCCATGAAACGGGCTGTGCCCCGACCGGAGATGACAGCGGATTGATAAACAGGGATCTCATCGCCATGCATTCGGCGGTAAAACTTTTCCACGGGTTCCGGCAGACCTGCGGGCAGTGGCATGGTTTGCACGGGTTCCGCAGGCGAACGGTATGCTGGAAAGGGTTGCGGCTGGACGCGCAGTCCGAATACCAGCGCGACTATCAGCAAGAGAACTAAGTCGAACAGCACTCCCCGGAAAGAGGCTGCCCAATCCAGTATGCCAGCTACCATGGAAAGCAAAACACTGACCAGCATCAGCACTGTCCAGATGGGCTGTTTGAATGCCAGGGCAAGGGCGGCAGCAATAAATCCCAATCCAGCCAACAACCACAGCAAGCTGTAAGCGCGCATGCCTGTGCCTCCGAGATCGATCCGGCCTGCAAGCAGCGTGGTCTTATAAGGAAGGTCCTGGATTTGGGCGAGAGGCCAGTATGCCACCCAGCCCATGAAATGAATCAGGCCATGGATCAGGGTGAGTACGAACAAAATAATCGGAAGTATACGTAACATTTACACTGCTCCTATGCACTAGTGCCGGGTTGCTGCCCACAAAAAGACCGATAAACCCCCATCTTTTTCGAAGGCCTGGAACCACTATCCGGCTTGGGCTTTAAAGTCGCCCGGCGGGAAGATGTCCTTCCTTTATTACTGCGGTTTGCTCGACCGTGAAGGGCGGCTGTAGCAGTTCAGGTGAGATTTGGTAGCAACGAAATAAGTCTGCGATAAAGTGTAGCCGGTCTGGCAAATCTCCCCAGTATTCTGCGCCGGATTGGTGAGCGCTGTTGGGCGTTGGATCGATCTGCGCCAGCAACGCCAGCAAGTCGGGGTTGGTCAGCTGCTCCAGCATGGGTGGGAAGCTGGCGGTCAGGTCATCCCCCAGGCGCAGGCGGTTATAATGCGGCATCTCCAGCATCATCATGGTTTCGGTGACAATGAATTGGACCTCCCTTTGTGCGCTTTCAAAATACGCCTGGATCGCCGTGTCGATATCTGCCAACCGTCCAAGCAGGCGCAAAACGAGCCAGATGACCTGGTTGAGCCAACCCCATTCCGGACGCAGAGTTTTGAGCAGATTGTGGGTGAAGGCTTGTGGGGAGATCAGCGGTGCTGCTAAGGCTGTATTGATCTCAGGCTGGAGGCGAGTTTGCTCGTGAAAGCCAATCTGGATGTTGGCTAACAGCAACAGCTCAATGCGCTTCTTTTCCTCCTCCTCGAAGAGCGCCTGGTAATAATGTGTGAAAGCCTGGCGCAGGTAGCCTTGACCGTCTGGCGGCTCGCCTGGATGTAAAGCTTCGCAGAAGCCGGCGATCGTATCGGCATCGAAAGTGGTATCCTGCAGGCAGCTGGCGTAGAAGCGCGCAAACTCGCGCCCGATCTCGGCAAAGACCTTCAGATTGCCCCGAGCAACAGCCTCGCTGGAATGGTTGAAGGCGGCCTCAGGGT
>CP070639.1:2186285-2188651 GCA_020354045.1 Anaerolineales bacterium
AAGAGAATAGGAAGGTGTTTTCATTCAACAACCAATTTGGGAATATACAAATCCAGCAAATGAAATTTGTCATTTTGAAATGTGATTTTTGTCAGGTGTTATAAACAAGAACATTTGCGATAATCTTCAAAAGACCGACCGGTCTGTCTTTTTTGGGTTATAATTTTCGAAACGCAATTTAATCGCAAAGGGGTTCATCGTATATTATTTATAAGGAGCTTTATTGACTCCCTACCGGTAGATTTAGATATCTTGTCAGAAAAACAGGAAACGTGACTCATAGCGATTATAGACGCAGGAGGTGCTAAGCAAATATGATGCTGAACCGGTCACCGATGTACATTGATAGCCTGATCATTTAAAAATCTTGAGGAGGAGTAAACATGCGTAACAATAACCTTTTTCGGATAACGATCTTTCTGCTTATAGTGACCATGGTATTGACTGCTTGTGGTCCTGCAGCAACTGAAGCGCCGGCAGAACCCGCAGCAACTGAAGCACCGGCAGAACCCGCAGCAACTGAGGCACCGGCAGAACCCGCAGCAACTGAAGCACCGGCAGAACCTACTGCGACCGAAGCGCCGGCAGCTGATGAGCGCGGCATACTGCGATTTACAGATGGCCTGCAATATGGCGGCAACGAGAACCTGGATCCCGTAGATGAAGCCCGCTATTGGCCAACGATTTCTATGATCTATGATCGCCTGACGGAGCCCGCCTACGACTCGATGGTTCCACAGCCATCATTAGCAAAGTCCTGGGAAACCAATGAGGATGCTAGTGTGTGGACATTTTACCTGCGTGACGATGTCTATTTCCATGATGGCACCCAGCTCACCTCGGCCGATGTCAAATATTCAGCAGATCACTGGAGAACCTCAGAAACATCCATCCTGAAATCCTCGTTTGAAGTTGTGGACAGCATCGAAACTCCCGATGATTTCACCGTTGTGTTCAACCTGAACCAGCCCCTCGTAACTTTTGACCTGAACGTCATGGATTATCGCGCCCGTGTCTTCCCGAAAGATGGTTATCCGGCTATTCTAGAGACAGGTATGGGCTCTGGACCGTTCAAGCTGGAAAAATTGGACGTCGAAGGCTTTACGGTGCTGGTTGCGAACGACGACTACTGGGATGGCCCTCCTGGTGTCAAAGCAATTGAGGTTTATGGGATCGCCGAATCTGAGGCAATGAACACCGCACTGATGTCTGGTCAGATTGATTGGTTAGGCGTTACCCCTGACATCGCACAGCGCTTCGAGGGCAATCCTGCTTTCAAAATTACCCAGGTTCCGAGCGGCGATTGGTCGGGTCTGGTCATGCGCACCGACATTGAACCTTTCAACAATCTAGCATTACGCCAGGCGATGCACTTGGTGGTCGACCGTCAAGAGTTGGTGGATCTGTCCCTTTTTGGAGCAGGCACTGTTTCCTGCGATTCGGCGGTTATGCCCAGTGATCCAAATGTGTTTACGGACTGCGACCCAGGACCTGATGTTGAAGCTGCTCAAGCGAAGCTGGTAGAAGCCGGCTACCCGGACGGTTTCGAAATCGATCTATACATCTCCAGTATCTGCCAGGACTGGGAAGCTTTAACCGAAATTTACCAGCAGCAAGCTGCAAAGGCAGGCATCTCCGTCAACCTTGTCACTGTTTCAGCCGATGGTTTTTGGACCGAACAGTGGATGGTTGAACCCTTCGTGATCACCTGCTGGAATGCTCGTCTTGCCGAAACGGCCCTCAACGAGATTTATCGCGGTGGCGGTGCCTGGAATGAATCATACTGGAACGTGCCGGAATTCGATGCACTGCTGGATTCAGCGCGCGCCGAGAAGGATGCTGATCAACGTCGCGAATATTACCAAGCAGCGCAAAAAATGCTGCATGAAGACGGCGGCACGATCATCCCCTATTACATCAACCTTATCCGTGTCCAGAAGTCTTGTATCGGTGATATTCCTCCGCTCTCGGATGTCTGGATTGATTGGGATGGTATTACCAAAGATACCTCAGATCCAAACTGTGCTGATTAAAGTATTGTAGTTAAGCTATGCTGGCGTAGGAGGCAGGTTGCCCTGCCTCCTTACGCCGTTTACGTTGCCCTTACAAGATGGATTGCTTCATGCCAAAGGAGCGAAACTCTAATCCAGGAAGGAGTACCGTTTATCATGGTTTTTCTCGTTATCCGCAGAGTTGTACTTGCCCTGGTAACTCTCCTGTTCATCTCAATAATTATCTTTCTTGGGGTTGAAGCCTTACCGGGCGATGCAGCCACTGCCTATCTTGGTCAGTCTGCGACCCCAGAAAGTTTGAAAGCCTTACGCGAGGAGTTTGGTCTCAACGCTCCAGCCTACCAGCGCTACTTG
>CP070639.1:2188751-2191095 GCA_020354045.1 Anaerolineales bacterium
CTGGCTACTCTGGTTGGCGCCTTCAGCCCATTCTGCTCTTGCAGTGTGATCCCGCTTGTAGCAGCACTCTTGATTGGCGGTGTTCCACTAGCACCAGTCATGTCCTTTTGGATCGCCTCGCCATCCATGGACCCGGAGATATTTTTCCTTAGTGTCGCCATGCTGGGGTGGGAGCTGGCTGCGGTGCGCCTGCTAACCACCCTGCTGCTCAGCCTGAGCGCTGGTTTCGCCACGCATTGGTTTGTCCAACGCGGCTGGCTGGGAGAGAAAATTCTGCGCACTCAAAAGCCACCCCGGGTGCTGAAAATGCGCGATCTGCTGCAAACAGGTTGGATGTTTTTGCAGGCTAGAGTTCGCAGTGTATTGCAGCTCACACCAGCACCGGTCTTCCTGGCTTCGCAGACGACCTTGCCCAGCAACCGCAGCCTCTCTACAGCTGCTCCAGGGACAGCACAAGGCTCTGCACCGTTGCACTTTTCCATCCCAGCCGCTCAAGTTATTTCTAATGTCAGCTCAAGCAAGCCCGTGGCAGCACAGGACAATTTCTGGAAGCGTCTGCTGCGTGAAACCAGCAAGTCAGTGCTGCTGGTTGTGCAGTTTATGGCGCTGGCCTTTTTCCTGGAAGCGCTGATTACCCTGTATGTCCCCGAATCCTGGGTAGCAGGCTTGGTCGGGCGCCAGAGCCCGTTTGCTATCCTGACAGCAGCTCTGATGGGTGTGCCGGTCTACACCAGCAACCTGACCGCCCTGCCCATGATCAGCGGCTTACTGGCTCAGGGGATGAATCCTGCAGCAGCTTTGGCCTTCCTCATCGCTGGTCCGACCACCACCTTGCCAGCCATGTCAGCCGTGTGGGGTCTGGTCTCCCGGCGCGTTTTCGCCCTGTATGTAGCCTTCTCTCTGGTTGGAGCAGTATTGTTCGGCTACCTGTATCAGATTCTTCTGAATTTTTAAGGACATGGCTTTTGCTCAGCTAAACTTTACAAGTCAGCTCCTAAAAGTATTCAAAGGGTAAATTGCCCGGTTTTCTCTGGGCAATTTACCCTTTTTATAGTACTTCCAGCCTATCAACGCCTAGATTTCGATATAATCATCTTGGCTTTGCCTCTTTAGAGCAGCAGCAGAAAGGAGCAGCTTCCCATGGATTTCTCCCTTCCCGAGCTTACACAACGCATGGTCGCGGTCGTGCGGGATTTTATGCGCCAGGAAGTCTACCCTCTGGAGGCAGACTTCCTCAACACCAGCTTTCGGGATATGCTCCCCGTGCTGGCTGAAAAACGTGCCAAAGTTAAAGCAATGGGGTTGTGGTGCCCGCAGATACCGGAACAGTATGGCGGGCAGGGGCTCTCCTTGCTCGAGTTTGCTTCCATCGGCGAAGAGCTGGGTCGCAGCCCGCTCGGGCATTACCTTTTCAACTGCCAGGCGCCCGACGCCGGGAATATGGAAATCTTGATCCAGTACGGCTCTGAAGCCCAAAAAGAGCGCTACCTCAAACCGCTCGTGCAGGGCGAGATCCGCAGCTGCTTCTCGATGACCGAGCCAGCCTATCCCGGTTCAAATCCTGTCTGGATGGGCACCACTGCGATCAAGGATAACGAAGACTATCTCCTCAACGGTGATAAATGGTTTTCCACCGGCGCAGATGGCGCCGCCTTCTCGATTGTTATGGCTCTTACCAATCCGGAAGCAGACAGCCCCTATCTGAAAGCCAGCATGATCATCGTGCCATGCGCCACCCCTGGTTTCAAACTGGTGAGGAATACCTCGGTGATGGGCGATCCCGGCAGCGATTACGCCAGCCATGGTGAAATTCAATTGAATAACTGCCGCGTTCCCCAGAGCAACCGCCTGGGGCCAGAAGGTTCAGGCTTTGTCATCGCCCAGGAACGCTTAGGACCGGGACGTATTCACCATTGCGTGCGCTGGCTCGGCATTTGCGAGCGAGCCTTTGATTTGATGTGCACCTGGGCAGCCAGCCGCAGCATTGCCCCAGACAAGCCGCTCAGCACGCGCCAGATCGTCCAGGCCTGGATTGCCGAGAGCCGCGCCGAGATCAATGCAGCCCGCTTGCTGGTGCTAAACACAGCCTGGAAAATAGACCAGGAAGGGTCATATGCCGCTCGCGATGAGATCTCACTGATCAAGTTTTTTGTGGCCGGCGTTTTGCAGCGTGTGCTCGACCGGGCTATCCAGGTGCACGGTGGCATGGGCATGACCGACAATCTACCGCTGGCGTACTGGTACCGCCACGAGCGAGCCACGCGCATTTACGATGGGCCGGACGAAGTACACAAGATTTCCGTCGCCCGGCACATCCTGCGGGAGTACGAGTGAATGGGCACCG
>CP070639.1:2191195-2193518 GCA_020354045.1 Anaerolineales bacterium
GGGAATACCCCCGCCGCCACCAGGTGGATGGATAGCGGATTCCTGCTACTGGCGATGTCTTCTAGAGCTGGCATCAGCCTTGTTGGTAAAGGAGGCTCGAAGCCCGCCAGTGTGATGTGTGGTCGAAATCCTGGCGGCAGGGTCTCACCGATGCCGTCCTGGTTAGCCAGTGCTTCGATTAATCCTTGTAGTGTGTTTTCCGTATCAGTGTCGAAGTAAAGTAAGATGGCATAGCTCATGGTTGATTTTCGGGTGGTTGCTCATCCATCTTGGTGATTTAACCGCAGGCCCGTTTCCTCATCAATCTTAGCGAGCAAATCTCGCCAGGATCTTGGTGGGTTCATAACCTGTGTTTATTATTCTGTGTTGATATTCTACGGCATGCTGAGGTGGGAGTCAAATTATTGAGCTCCACACAAAAATCTCGCCGGTTCAAAACCTGCGAGTGACTCCCCAGCGATCTGTGGCTTTCTATCCGGAAGCAACTGTCATTACGTGGCGCCCAGCAGCTTGTCCTGAGAGAAGGCGAAGGATGGTTATCTCCTTATATGGCAATCCCAGGTGCGTAGGAGACATTTGTCTCCAAGATAATTTCTAGCGTCCTGTGAAGCATAGGGAGTAAGCGCTTTCCGCCTCCAGGTACCAGCTACCCAACCAGTACGCTGGTGATTCCTCCTGGCTCGCCTGGATTACGGCCTGGTACTCACCCGCTCGCAGGCTGAACTCTGCCGCTGGGCTGCTTGCCGGGCAGCTGACCGCCGCACTGCATTCTGGGCAGGCTTTTAGCTCCACCACACCTGCCTCCGTACCGTGGATAGCAATAAGTAACGGAAATGCTGATCCATTTAAGATGGAAACCTTGCTAGTCTCACTGCCTGTGCTCCTGCGGCCTTGTAGTTCCGGCAGTTGATCGTACTCGCCTGAAGCGGTCTGTGCTACGATTGAGCGTGCTAATGCGGTCGCGATCTGGTCTTTAAAGCGGTGTTCAGGGTATTCTCGCAAAAACCTCAAAAACATCGGGATGGCACTGCCCAGCTCACCAGCGCTCTCAAAGTTCAAGCCGCAGGTGTAGTACAGCTTGGGGAGAAAATCTGGGCGCTCCCTTAGTGCGCTGTCTCTCAACAGTTCTGGTTTTTGGCAGGCGAGCGCGTTTTCTACCAATCCATTCTCAGCCTCATGCCCTGATTCGTGCTCCGGGTATTCTGTTAGGAAGGTTACATACGCTGCATAAGCTTGGTGTACTTGTCCCTCCTGGGCATAAAAATGCGCGCACGCCAGGTGTAATTCGGGTAGATTGCTTTGGCGCTGTGGTACCAGTTGTTGTTCGAGCAAGGCATTTGTATGCGTGCAGATCATCTCGTTGACCAGCCCCGTCGGGTCAGCCTGGGCGAACAGGGCGGAGCTGCGCTGGCGGATGGCTTCGTTCAACTCGCTTTCTGGATGGCTCTCAAGGTATTCTAGATATTCCTGTAGTGCCTGGCTGAACTGGCCGTTGCGCTCCAGATTGATGGTTTCTAGCAGGGCTTCACACTCGCTCATTTCGAACTCTGCCATGGCATTATAGTTGCCGATCTCAACCACGCGCCAGCCGGAGATCACCCGCTTGTAATAGCGATTTGCGCTAAAACAATCGCCTGCTACGTAAGCCCGGTGGCCGCGACCGAAATTAAACCAGTCGTACAGGAAACGCCCTGCCAGTAGCGCCAGGACCGCCACCAGCAGGTAGATCATCAGGTTGGTAATTTTCGCTCTGACACTTGATTTTCGTCTATGGCGTGCACTCATGCTTTTATTTACCTCTTTTGAATGCGCATTTTCAGCAAATTTCCCCGATTTAATGTCAGTATAGCTGATATTAGCCCCCTGTATACTGCTTTCTGCCTGACAATAATGTCAACTCTTGCTAGACGATCAGTTAAGTCAGCCTGCTTTTGACGTGCATCCGTACCCCCGGGTGTGGCTCCAGTGTGGCGCCCATGTGTGGGCGCACGTGCCGTTCCACCAGCTCCACTTGAAAATTCTGTAGTATCCGCGCCAGAACCAACCTGGCCTCGAACTGACCAAATGCCGCCCCGATGCAGTTGCGTGGGCCGCCACCAAAAGCCAGCCAGGCGTACGCTGCCCGTTTCTGGCCTGTGCCGTGGCGTTCAGGTATGAAATCGTGTGGGTTTTTCCAGTATGCTTTGTGCCGTTGGGTGAGATAGATGGAATAAATGACTCGCTCCCCAGCCGGGATTAGATAGTCCTGGTAGACAAGATCGCCAGCTGCCAGTCGTGATCCCAGGTGGATGGGGGGGTACAGGCGCAGCGTTTCCTGGATTAC
>CP070639.1:2193618-2195928 GCA_020354045.1 Anaerolineales bacterium
CTTCGGTATCGATAAAATCGGGGAGCATAAATGGAATGGATAGACGTAGTTAAGCTGGGTACAGACCGGGAACAAGATTTTACGGTTGAAGATAGCCATAGTGCCATCCATATCGGCAGTGGCTCCCATCGGGTTTTAGCGACCCCCTGGATGATTACCTATATGGAGCGGACAGCCCGCCAGCTCCTGGCAGAGTGTTTGCCAGCCGGATATTCCAGCGTGGGCGTGCGTGTGGATGTGCGCCATCTGGCGCCGAGTCCGATAGGCGGGCGAGTACTGGTACGCGCTGAGGTGATTGCGGTGGAAGGTTCTAAGGTCACCTTCACGGTTCAGGCCTCCGATGGTAGCGAGGTAATTGGGGCAGGACAGCATGAGCGTGTGATTATTGAAGAGGAGCGCTTTCTGCGCCGGGTCGCTCAAAAGAGCACATAAAGGTGTCAAATGTTGCGCGTGTTGTATGATGGCTGGGCACTGATCTACCATCCAGATAGCCCTGCGGCCTTACACCTACTCGCTTTGCTGGAGAACTGCCCAAGTGAAGTCGAGCCAGTGGTCGCGCTGCCATCTGAGCCACCAGATTGGTTACCAAATAGCGCCCAGGTTCAAGTTTTTCCCACAGAAAGGGAAGGACTGAACAGGCTGCGCTGGGAACAGCATTCCCTGCCCAGGCTTTTCAAGCAAATCAGGGCAGATATTCTTCATGTAACCTCCCTGCATCCTCCCCTGTTTGGAGTTCCAGCCGTAGTGGTCAGCCCAACTGGATATCATTTTTCCGATCCTTCTATGTCTAGAAGCCCGGCAAAACGTTTGCGGGAGGCGCTTTCGGCAGGCGGTATGGCCCGCGCCAGGGGAATGCTCTGGCCTGATGATCTGCCTGTACCCGAAACTCACTTATGCGTACATACCCTTCCACCGATCCTGCCAGCCGTTTTTCAACAAGACGCTGCATTGAATTCCTTGCCAGATTCTGGATTGGACCTTCCGGAGACGTTTGTTGTCTATCATGGCCCACACAGCGAAGTGGATTTACGCCGTCTTTTCAAAGCCTGGACCTGGACTGCCGGACCGATTGGTGAATATTATCCTTTATTGCTGCTGGGTGTGGAGAGATCCAGTGGGCAATTGTTCATAAGGCTTAGCGCAGAATATGGAGTTTCGGAGACCGTGCGGGCGCTTAAGCCAATCTCTCCCAAACAGCTTGCTCGCATTTACCAGTCATGCTCTGCACTCTTCCATCCCGCCCCGATATCTCCCTGGGGTAGTTCTTTGCGTATTGCCCTGGCTTGTGGCAAGCCGATTGTGGCACTTGAAAGACCAGACACGGATGCACTGGTTGGTTCTGCAGGTTACCTTGTGCCGGAAGGAGGGGCGCGCGCTCAGGGAGCCGCCTTGATTACCGTGATCGTCGAACCGGTTGTTTCAGAGCAGCTATCGCAAGCTGCTATCCGACGGGCAGATGCCTGGGATAGCTCTGGTTTTCGGCCAGCACTGCTGGCTGTCTATGAGCAGACTATTTACTCCCCCTGAGCAGGCGACTTGCGAACAATGCAACACCTATACCAGCCAGCAAAAACAACCCCCCGATAATACCCCACACAGGTGATCTGCTTTGTTCCACGGGTGCGGCTGGCGATGCCCCCTGAACCTCAGAGTTTACCTGCGCTCCAAAGCTCAAATAGGTGATATCCCCAGCTTGAAGCTGTACAGCAAAGGTAGAGGGCGTGGTAGGATTATACCCTTCGGGGATCGCTACCGTGATGGTATATTCATCTTCGGGCAAATCCTCGTAACAATCGTACTCAAGACCGCTTTGGGTCGCGGTTGTCAATGAGACCGAGCCAGAGCGGTTGTTGATGCTGACCGCGCCGTTAGGAATTGAGATTTCCTCGTCCTGGCGGATTGAGTCTCCATTACGATCCTCGAATAAAAGCAAACAAATACTCCCGCTCCCGGCTTCAGGGGAAGGGGTTGGCAGGACTGGCGTGGGTGTAGGGCTAGGGCCCGGCGTGGGGGTTACCTGTGATGGGCCTCCCAGGCCTAACAACAGCTCCTGTCCAACGGTAATTGTGTCACCGGTCAGGTTGTTCAGGCCGCGCAGCTCATCCACAGGTACACCGGCAATCAGTGAAATGCGCAGCAGTGTGTCACCTTCTTGAACAACGTAAAGAATACGCCCATCAGGTCCAGGTGTGGGTGTAGGAAAAGGGGTGAGCTGCAAGACTGGTGCTGCCATCGACGGGATAGTCAAACTGAGAACTGACAACCCCAAAAACAGGCATAACGTGTAGCGTAGTACGAGCAAAGTTTGAG
>CP070639.1:2196028-2198326 GCA_020354045.1 Anaerolineales bacterium
CCTATCCATTCTGGACAAGGACCTGGACTCACAGATCGCAGACAAGGTGAAACAAGCGGTACGGAAAATGTAACCCTCACCACAAATCAATTACCAGCTCACAGCCATACCGCGACAACAACGATAGTCGGTAACAGTGGTAATGTTACCCACGACGATCCGACTGGCAACTCGCTGGCGCGGGCAGAAATCTACAGCGATGCAAAACCAGATGCCAAACTAAATGGTAGTGCTGCCTCAACAACCATTTCTAATACCGGGGGCAGTCAAGCCCACAACAATATGCCCCCTTATCTGGCATTGAATTTTGTAATCGCTCTTGTTGGGCTATTCCCATCAAGACCTTAGCTTTGCTAACAGTAATGTAAACGATACAAAGTAACGTGTCCAAAGTATATGTCCGATTACCAGGAAGATATTTCGCTCCACCCTTACGATCCCAAAGACGATCCTTTTCTTTTAACCCTGTACGCCTCTACTCGCCAGGACGAGATGGCGCTTGTCGATTGGTCTCCAGAAGAGAAAGAGGAGTTCTTGCGGATGCAATTTCAAGCCCAAAAGAAAAGCTACCAAGAACAAGCACCAAAAGCAACCTGGCAAATCATTACGAAATCAAATCTACCGATTGGACGATTGATTGTTGAAAAGCGAAAGCATGAGATTGGGTTAATGGATATATCAATTTTACCCAAGTACCGGGATCAAGGTATTGGCACAAAGTTAATCAAGGAGGTTATGGATCAGGCCGAACAACTTCAAAAACCCGTTCGTTTGTATGTTGAAAAAGATAACAAAGGGGCTATGCGGTTGTACCAAAGATTAGGTTTTCGATTAATTGGAGACACCAGTATGCACCACTGGATGGAATGGAATCCTACTAAATCTTATTGATGAAGTGGCGTGGAGGCTTAGTTAAATACAGCTTGATAATAACAACCCTGATCATCTTTGCCCACAGGCACAAGAAATATGCCATCGATAACCCCCATTTGGTCGTGCTTCAAAACATAGCTGGACTGAGGCAAAATGGGTTGCGCTGGTCCGATGAAAATGATCGAAAATGGCTCTCGAATACCTTTATCATTTTGGAAAGCCGGATTTGTGTATCTGGTAACTTCTGATAATTTCAAAGCCAAAGGTGTATTCGTATCAATATCTAGCAAAAATATCGATTCAAGGTGATCTTCAAACGAGTCAGCGGTCAACTTTTCAAGCATCACTCGGCTCCTTCATTGTAAGTAACGCTGAAATTTTATCAGGACATACACATGATAACTCACATGCATAAGAACCTGTTTAAGTACACTGCAAAACTATCCCTTTGGCTTGCCCTTGCAGTTTTAATCATATCATCGCCGTCTAATTCCAGTATTCTACATGCTTCAGCTGATACAAATTTACAGCAAGGTGATCTTACCGTAATCGGAGTCAATAGCGACGGTCCGGGTGTTTTGTCATTATTAGCACTAACTGATATCAAGGATGGAACTGTCGTATTCATCACTGACCATTCCTGGACTGGAACCTCTTTCTCGAGTGCTGTTAATCTTGATGGTATCCTTACCTGGACAGCGGACACTTATCTTCCTCGCGGCACAGTTGTCACGATCACCGCAACGAAACTTGAACCCGCTGAATTTTCAGCGTCAGCCGGGTTGTTAAGTTCGAATGGTTGGAATACAACCTCCCAAGGTGCGTGGGGAGGAGGGTTTGGGGACAGCATCTTACTTTATCAGGGTTCTGATTTGAGCCCCAATTTTATTTTCGCCTTCACTAATCGGAGTGATAATATCGATCGTGACCCACTTTCGGGTTTTTATATTCAGCCAGACCCAAATAAATCAACCTTACCAGCAAATTTGAGTAATAGCTCATACTCAACTTCCCTATCGGGAACAAACAATCACCTGGATAACCTGTGCTACAACGGTCCAAAATCTGGAACGAAGAATGAACTTTTAAATAGTATCCATGAGGCTTCAAATTGGACTGGAAATGGCGGTTTAGGTAACACAGCCATTGAAGACTTTACCACAATATGTGGTGCAAACAACTTTAGCGTGATGCACGATCTTTATTTACCAATCATAAGTAAACAATAGCATTCTTTGTTATTGTAGTGGACAATCGGCGCGACTCGGGGGAGATTTATCATAATACCAACTGTGATTTTCTATATTCCGTTAATATTATCCATCAGTGATTATCTGCCTTAGCGAAAGAACTCTTTGTAGCAGGAACAAAGAATTTCTGGAAGCGGGACAACAACATCTGGCAGATCCATGGGTATAGTGTGAG
>CP070639.1:2198426-2200718 GCA_020354045.1 Anaerolineales bacterium
AATAAATATCCGTGCGGGCGATAACCCGCACGGATCCTTTTTTCCCGTTTTACCCTTGGCCTCGGATCTTTGGGCCGCTCAGAGGTGCGCCGAACAGCGGTGCGAAGATGCAGAAGTCGAACAGGCCAGCCAGCAGCGGCACGGCGCCTACCACTGCCACGATGATGCCGGTTGTGCCGCTCAGGCCGAGCAAGCCCCAGGCGACCAGCGCTAGGCCAGCGACGATGCGCACGATGCGTCCAGTTGTAGAAGCCATGAATTTTACGAAGGGGTTCATTTCGAGTTCTCCTTTGATGGGTATGTGATTTCTACCAGTATAGGAGATCTCGCTGGAAATGTCTGTGACAATGTCACATAACGGCGGTATTTGCCAGGGTTTCGAAATCCAGGATGTCGATGCTGCCGCGCCCCAGCTGGAGCAGCCCCCGGTCGGCAAAATCTTCCAGGATGCGGCTGACGACCTCGCGCGAGCTGCCCAACTCGGAGGCGATCTCCTGGTGGGTGATTTTAACCGGGTTAATCAGCCTGCCTCGCTCCTGTAACAACGCCGCCACGCGTGCGTCCATGCGTCGAAAAGCAACTTCGTCAACGATCTCCATCACGCTTGACAGGCGGCTGGAGAGCAGGTCGAAGACGAACTCCCTCCAGGGGTCGTAGCGCCGCACCCAATCACGGAAGGCCTCCGCCGGTACCAGCACCGCCTCCGCCTGCTTTTCCACCGTGGCGATGGCCGGGAAGGTTTGCGCGCTGAGGATCGCGTTGGCGGTCAGGATGCAGGATTCGCCGTGCCCAAAGCGGTACAGGGTGATCTCGCGCCCCGTCTCACCGATTTTATAGACACGCACTGCGCCGGATATCAGCAGGGCGATCGAGTCCGGTTCATCGCCTTCTGCGAATACATCCCGACCCGCCGGGAGGCGCGCAAAATACGCTGCCTGTTTGAACTCGCGTGCCAGCTGCGGGTCGCTCTGTTGTAGGACCGGTAAGATGCGCCTGATGCGCTCGTAATGAGCCTGGTCTAGCATGGTTCCTCCGGGTTGTGCGTGATTCTACCGCGAATCGATACTGGTCGCGTGCGATGGAATTGGTCGAAGTGCTCAGCCGGCCTCGAATCCAACATAAGTATCAACTCCAATTGGCCGATATTCCCGAACAAGCTTATCAATTTGCTAGATTCCCTTCCTGGCGACCCTCCACATATCCCCCCACCCATCTTTACAACGACCGGATTACCGACTGGCTGAATTCACTGCTCCTCCATCCCCAAAACTGCTGGTCCAATACACCTGATGGGTTTTCCTGAGGCAATACCGGTAAGACCGCCAGGCTTTCTTCCATGGAATCCCTTCTGATACAAAATTGACATGATGAGACAGACGCCGTATCAAGTTTTCCAGTGCCTGAGGTGGGGCGAAAAAACTCACCCACCGCTTGTGTTACCAGCACGTTATAGGTTGGTGATTGACTGGACATGCAGATTCTACTAAACTGTAAATGCAACGATAGGTCGGCCTCCGATATATACTGCTGAGGTGCGGGGATGAGCAAAAAACTACTGATCAAGATGGCAATCGTTGGTTGCGCCGCTGCGCTGATGCTGTCAGCCTGCGGCGCAACCAAGCTGGAGGCAGTTGGCGAGCCGATAGAATTGCGCCTGGCATCTCCCGCAGCGGTGCTTGAAGGGGGATTTGTGTTGGATTCACCAGATCTGGTCTGGGACGGCTACGGCGAGGCAGTAGACGTAAATGGCGATGTGCTGGTAGTCGGCGCAGCCGAGTGGAATCAAAGTGGTCCCGGTTCCGCTTACGTTTACCGCCGTTCCGGGCAAGGATGGCGCCAGGAAGCCTGGCTGATGACGAGCGATCTGGCGGACTTTGAAGCGCAGGCCAGTGAGTTCGCCTCCCAGCAACTTGGCAGCGATTTCGCTTCCCAGCGACTGGGCACTTCGGTCTCGCTGGGAGAGGGGATCATTGCGGTTGGCGCACCGGGGAATACCGATGCTTTAACCGCTGGGTACGCCGGCGCAGTTTACCTGTATGAATTTGACGGCGAGTCCTGGGTAGAAACCGCAAAACTGACCGCTGAGCAACCGGACAGTGCAGAGATCAAATTTGGAATGGATGCTTTTGCCCGCTTTAGGCCTAGTTTGTTTGGTTCCCTGCTCGCGTTGGATGGCGATACCCTGGCGGTCGGCGGGGATTCCGGCGCTCAGTCGGTTTACGTTTACCAGCGCACCGCAGACGGCTGGCAGGAACAGGCGCGCCTGCCGATCCCGGGCAGGTCCGGTAAAGA
>CP070639.1:2200818-2203106 GCA_020354045.1 Anaerolineales bacterium
TGGATCATGTCGTAAGCCTTTTTGATTTCGTTCATATTGAACCCATCGCAGGCCCAGCCCAGGATCGTGTCGGGTGACCCGCCGGTCTCCCCCGCCAGTGCACCGGCTTCATCGTTTAGATCCTGGCATTTGCCGTTTTTCTTGGGTTTCCCGTTCGGTAATGTCAGGGTAGCGCTGAGTGTGCCGGTCGTGTCAATACATGTGCCAGATTCTACACACTTTTTGATCTGCCCCCAACCTAAACCGTACTTGACTCGCCAACTGTAGATTTGAGTAGTCGTTATGCCCTTGGTGGTATCGCTCAGGGTTAACATATGGTCGATCTCGCCGAAGCCGAAGTGAGAGTTGCAGAACCAGTCCATGATCTGGTCATAATCCGCACCATGCTCTGCAGCGAGCTTTTTAGCTTTCGGGTGGCTGGTGGTTCCGGTGCAGTGGCCAGTTACATCGCTGTCGTCTGGGAGCTCATCATCTCCAGGCTCTTCGCCATTGTCGTCTAAGGCTTCGATTTCAACAGCTATCCAATTGCCATCTTTGTCGACATAAAATTCGACTTTTACGGTCATTCCGGGCACAACGCCATCGCTCAGACCATCTTCTAATATGATTGGTATATCATTGATCATCCAGGTATTGGTACTCTCATCATACGTCAGGATGCCGGTCAGGGTTGATTCAGACTTGTCCTCATCCCCATCCTCTTGGATTTCAATGTGGTCGGCGATACGCTCGCCATCCAAGATGTGGCCTTCTACTTCGACAAAGGTTTCTTTAGGTACTAATGGGGCATCTGGGAGCAGATCGTTAGAGATAATGAAGGAAACCCCGTTCACGATCAATTCGCTGGTTTCATCATCATCGTTAACGGAATATCCAGTAAGCAGCCCTTCCAGGGTGAACTGGTAATCGCCCTCCTGCGGCAGCAGCCCCGGCAAGGCGGTAGCCGCCTGTCCGGCGACCAGCGCCAGCTCGGCATCCTGCCCGCTGACCACCACTTTTCCGGTGTCCACCGCGTAACGGGATTCGCCTTGCAGGCCCACCTCTACGCTGAAGGTTGTACCGTGTACATTAACTACCCCAGCGGGCGTCGCCACCTGGTACGCGCTCTTCGACCCGCGCAACGGCACCACGTCGTGCGTGGTTTTGCCAGCGTGCTGGGTTATCATCAAGCGCAGCGCTTTGCCCCAGCCTCCTTTCAGCTCGTTCAAGGTGACGTAGCTATACGGGCCTAGGGTCATGTGAGAGCCCTCGTAGAACTCCAGGGTCAGGCTGGAATCCGGCCCGGTGAGAATGCGCTGCCCGGCTCGCACCTTATCGCCTGCCTCGAGAGGCACCCAGTCGTCGCCTCCCCTGGCTGAGGCCACGCGCACCACGCCGCTCACCTCTGTCAGGGTGGCGGCCTTGGCTCGGCCTGGTCCTGCCAGGCTGAAGAAAGCTACCAGGCTGAACAGCAGCACCAGCATCGCCGCGGCGAATCCTACCGCCATACCCAGGCGTAATTGGGGCACAAGGCTCCGCGGCAGGGAAGACAGGATGCTCTCCAGCGGTCCTTTGGATCGGGGTTGCGGCGAGAGGATTCGCGGGTGGGTTATTGGGCGGGTCTTCTCCCTTGCCGCAGCGTTCTCCAGTCGGTTGCGAGCCAGGACACTGGCTGGCTGGGGATGGGTCATCGCCCGGATGGATGAAGCCAACTGGAGCAGGGCCCCTAAGTCTTCTGCCTCGTTAGGCAAATCAGCCAAGGCTTTGTCCAATGGCTGGCCCTTCTCCAGGGCCTCAAGTTTCTTTTCTAGGATATCATCATAATTAGGCATAGGTGACCTCCCATTCGGTCAGAATCTCACGCAAGGATCCCAGGGCGCGGCGTTGCAAGCCTTTTACAGCATCTTCGCTCTTATGCAACGTCTGGGCGACCTGGGTGATGGGCAGCCCGTTGACAAAGCGCAGCACGATCACATCGCGCTGTACTTCGCTCAATCTGGACAGCGCCTTCAGGAGCAGGTCGCTGGTCAGGCTGCGGTCATATTTTTGGTCGGGATCATCTGTATCATGTATCATATGTTCCTCTAGACTCAAATGGCCTCTGGTGTTTTTCTGGCGATAATGATCGATTGCCAGGTTGCGGGCTATCTGGAACAGCCAGGCCTCGAAAGATGAATTTTGAGGTCGGTAGCTATTCAGCGAGCGGATCATGCGTAAAAACACTTCTGAGGTCAGGTCTTCAGCAGCGTGCAGATCGCCTACTTTGTAATACAGATAACGGTATACACTCAGGCGGTAGCGATCGTACA
>CP070639.1:2203206-2205492 GCA_020354045.1 Anaerolineales bacterium
CGGGCACTCTGACGAGCTACTTTAAAGGAGCGTTTTTTAACGATACCAAGTCCAAAGCCAAGAAGATAAACCAGTGGCCCGACAAGCGATAACAAAAATTCTACGATTCTTTCCTTTGTTGGCCAATCTGAGACGGGTAAAGAAACCCATTTTGGGGGTTGAATAACATGAATATTTGCATCACGCAGCCTGGCAAGGTACTGATTATGCGGAGGTATCCAAGCACAAGAGAATACGCTTACATGGTGGTTCTGGGCTTCTAAACCGATTGCCAAAGCAACTGCATATTCCTCCAAGCCACCAAACTCTTGCATATCATAGAAAACCATGCAAACTTTCATCGGTGGGACTTCACTTGAAACTCGCATATAGCGTCCACAACCTCCTCTTGCTCTGCTTCGGATAAGTCATTATAAAAAGGTAGGCGCAATAAGCGATCGCTGACATCTTCTGTTACTGGGCAGTCGCCTTGCTTCCCCCCGTAACGTTTGCCCATATCTGATAAATGGAGGGGAAGATAGTGAAATACACTTAGAATCTGTCTGGCTTTTAGATGCTCGATCAAATTTTGCCGGTCTTCTAATGATGGCAAGAGAATATAAAACATATGGAACGATTGTTCACAGTCTGCAGGCACGATCGGCAAACGCACGTTATTTTCACCTGCCCATTTGTTCAGGTTTTCATAATAGCGGTCCCAAATTTGCTGGCGCTTAAACTGGATCTCGTCAATCGCCTCCAGCTGGGCGTACAGGAAGGCTGCCAATATGTCGGAGGGCAGATAGCTAGAACCCTGATCAACCCAGGTATATTTATCCACCTGTCCTCTAAAGAAGCGGCTGCGGTTTGTGCCTTTTTCTCTGATGATCTCAGCCTTTTCAATGCAGCTTGGATCATTAATCACCAAAGCTCCACCCTCCCCGCAGGTTACATTCTTTGTTTCATGAAAACTCTGTGTTGCAAACGTTCCAAAGGTGCCCAGAAAACGTCCCTTATACTTGCCTAAAAGACCATGAGCATTATCTTCAACAATGGGTATGTTGTATCGGCTCGCAAGCGAGCCAATGGCATCCATTTCGCAAGCTACCCCTGCATAGTGAACAGGTACAATAGCGCGCGTCTTAGGCGAAATTAAACGTTCCAAGTGGGCCTCATCCATGTTCAACGTATCCGGACGGATGTCAATGAATACCGGCTTGGCACCGCGCAGCACAAATGCATTCACTGTGCTCACAAAAGTAAAAGAGGGGATGATCACCTCGTTACCAGGTTGTATGTCAAGCAACAATGCAGCCATTTCCAGCGCATGTGTACAGGAAGTGGTAAGCAAGACCTTTGGAACGCCCAATCGCTGCTCGAGCAAGCGATGGCACTTTTTGGTATATTCACCATCACCGGAGGAATGCCCACCTAAAATGGTCTGCGAGATATAATACAACTCTTTGCCGACGATGGTCGGACGGTTAAATGGTATTTGATAGTCGTAGATTGGTTTCATGCTTTTTCTTCGCGCCATCCCCAAATATAGTAAGGTGCATCCTGGCCACAATTAAATAATAAGTCCAAAATTGACACTGCATGCTCAAAGGGTGGGAATAATTGCGGATATTCGGGATATCCTGCGTAGTCTTTGTAAATCAGTACAATATCAGCCTCTTGGAACTTATTATTATCGATGTAAGATTTGGCTGAGGGACCTGAAAGATATAAATTAGCCTGTGACTTTTTTAATAGCTCTAATAAACGATCCAGTTTATTTGTATTTAGACCATATTCACGAGAGTCTCCGAATTCAGTTTTGATTCCTAGAAATTGGCTACTGATATTGCGAGTAAGAAATTGGTTCAGCTCGGAAAGATTAGTCCACTCTAAATCAAGATAAACATGCTCAAAAAAATCCTCATAAATACTGAAACAGGGAGCTTTGGCATAGAATTGTTTGAGCGTAGACCAGTGCTTGCCTCTCCAGTCGTTATCGGTAAGTTCTACTTCATAAATTAATCTGTCCTCGCGCTTGCCTACTGGTATCGTCAGCCAGTATAGACCTTGTGGGGTCTTAATCCTGTTACGATTGCGCCAATCATTCTTCGTGTATTGCACATCGTCATAGAAAATGAACAGATCCACATCGTGAATAATGTCGAAATACCCTTTCCAGGGTATATAGTTAGACTGGATAACTGCAACTTTTTTCATGAAAGTATCCTTACCCGACCAGCTTTCTGCCGAAACTGGAGCGGAGCAGTATAGATAGGACACCACGATTTGCTATGTATCCAGGGGTAT
>CP070639.1:2205592-2207870 GCA_020354045.1 Anaerolineales bacterium
AAGTCCCAGTGCCAGCGGTAGCATAGTTGCATAAGAGAAAAGCGTTCTCGTGTTGGACAACAATCTCGCTGTACCTCTGGCAATAACAATTAAGAGGAAAGGAACGAATAAAAGAGCCTGGCGTGAAGCGAAGAACGGGATGAATAAACTAATTGCCGCGATCATCAATATCGGCAAGATCGCGAGCAAATTGACCAATGATGAAGGTTGACCAAGAAAGAGCTTCTGGTCCAGATAACTCCCGATTTTGACGGTGATGGAGGAGCGTCGCTGAGCGAGATAAGCAAGCATCAATAAGAGTACTGGCATGACACTGCTGAGAAGGATAGCATTTGTTTTCGAAGGGTCTTTGGTGTTAAAGGCAAAAGCAGCCATAAAGATGACCAGCACTGCCAGCGAAGTAGCAACGAACAGATATGCCTTTGAGAAATGTTGAAATTTTGGTAATTGCATAGTTCGCTCATTTTTACCACGATTTAGCCATCCAATCAAGAAGAGCAGCAGTCCGAAGAGAGGCACCACCAACAGTATGACCAGGGGCTGTTGGTTGAACAGCCCGGCATCTAAATCGGGCTCAAACAGGAAACCAAAGCTGAAATAGTTTCTCAAGAAGACCAAAGGATTTCCGAGTAGATATGAATCCTTGCTTTGGAATATCGCCAGGGCTACGAGCGGGCTGGCGAGGATGAGGGTCAAAAGCTGAGAAAGGAACAGCCCGGTTTGCCGGTTGTCCTTTATCCAGGTAAGGACCATCACCCATAGAATGTGAACCGCGTAGAAAGGCCAGTAATAGTAAGTGGTTGTCAATCCCAGCATCGAGACGAGTGAGTAAATGAGAAGAAAAAACTTTTGACGCTTGCCATCCTGCAAGGATTTTAAAAGCAGGAGGGTAGCCAGGAGACCGATGAAGACGGACAATATGTATGGACGGGCAATCTGAGACCAGAGTATCTGGTGCCCGTTGAAAGCCAGAAGTCCCATCGATATGAGAGCTGTGAGACGAGTTTCTACTTGGGATGCTAACATATACACCAACAATATCGACATAGCCCCAAAAATCAGCGACGGCAGCCTGAGCACAAAAAGTTCAGTACCAAACCATTTCGTCCAGGGCCACATCAAAATGTACCATGCGGGGGGATGTGGCTCCCAAAATGTTCCAGTAACGGTTTTTAGCAGGCTCATTCGCGGTCGCGGATCTGAAAGTTCGTAGGGCATGTCAATATTCGGTGCATAGATCTCGATGTGGCCCATCGTCCGGTCCGTTAAGTGATTTAGCCTGATCAGTGTGCCAGGAACCCATATCGCGATTATCAGGAGCAGGGTGATAATACTCGCATTTTTTCCCATAAACGGCTGCTTTCTTTTTTGTAAAATGGTCATTCCCAGACCTTCCAGGGCGCCTGCTTACTGGCCCAAAGCTCTTCTAATAATTGTTTGTCGCGCAGCGTATCCATAGGCTGCCAGAAGCCTGAATGGCGATACGCCATCAACTGTTGGTCTGCAGCCAATCTTTCTAATGGTGTGCGTTCCAGGATGGTTTGATCACTCGACAGATACTTAAAAACACCAGGCTCGAAGACGAAGAATCCCCCGTTGATCCAACCTGCCCCAGTTTGTGGCTTCTCGGAAAATTCACGCACCAAGTCCCCATCCAGGTCCAGACCACCAAAACGGGCGGGTGGATGTACTGCAGTTACCGTGGCTAATTTTCCGTGTGACCGGTGAAAATCTGTCAAATCAGCGATATTAATGTTGCCAACTCCATCGCCGTAAGTAACCATAAAAGGCTCACTGCCAAGCCAATCACGCAGTCGTAGTATACGCCCGCCGGTCATCGTCTCGATTCCAGTATCCACTACGCCAATCTTCCAGTCATCACCGTTGTTCTTCAAGACCTGACGTGAGCCATCCCGTAAATCGATGATGTAATCGCTGGAGTGGATGAAGTAATTATGGAAATATTCCTTGATCATCTCCCCCTTGTACCCACAGGCAACTAAAAACTCCTTATAGCCATAGTGTGCGTAGATCTTCATGATGTGCCACAGGATGGGTTTTCCGCCAATTTCGACCATGGGTTTCGGACGTGTTGAGGTCTCTTCAGCAATGCGTGTGCCACGACCACCGGCTAAAATAACTACTTTCATCGGGTTTATATGACCTTTGGCGTAGGGATGGGGATGATAAAGCGCCCTCCCCTGTGGCGATATTCAGCTTGTTGGCGCATGATCTCTTCAGCGAAATTCCAGGCCAGGATCAATGTGTAATCCGGCTG
>CP070639.1:2207970-2210238 GCA_020354045.1 Anaerolineales bacterium
TACTTCGGTAGTATCGGTTTCTCCAAAGGTGACACCGTGGGACGTTTGGTAGCTGGTGTCGATCACTTGCCCATCGGGCAGGTCATCGAAGTCGATGAGCGCGGGGGTGGGGATCTCCTTTGGATCGACCAGCGTGGTGCAGCCCTGCTGTGCGCTGGCTGAATAAACGCGGGGACTCTCATCCAGCGAGGATAAGACAGGCCAAGTGAATACCAACAGCAAGGCTGAAATCATTAGGACAATAACAAACCAGTAACGATTCTTGGTCGGCATGGCGACACCTCACAAACATTTCGGATTTGGCTGCGTTGTTCTATCTGGAAATGCAACCCCCATGGGAACGAACGATGTGGAGCAATTATACCTTATTGCCCAAAAAAGTACGATATAAGACTTGTGTTTCCTCTGGTTCTGCCTTGATGATGCGCTGGCAGTTCGACTACCAATCTGTCTTGGATATAGAGCGGGGTTAATTGGAATATTGAAAATCTGACTATATATGGCTTTGCACCAAGGAATTATCCGATACTCACATTAAATAAAAAATTGGGCGAGGAGTAAAAAAGCACCTTAATGCGATAAATTCCAGTTGAACATCCGTAAGGAAGCATCCAGGTTTTGGATGCTCAGGGTGAGCATGCTGGCACCTTCGAGCAATGGAGCCCCATCCCAGGTTGCCGGAAAAGAGAGCGTGCCTGAGACGTGATGTCCACCGCGTGGCGCATCCCAGTGCGCAGCTTCAACCGTATGCCCCGTATCTGTGGTCAATGTGGCCAGGGCGGCTAGGTCCATGCTCAGGTCGACTGAGTGGGTGTTCAGGCTCACTTCAAAAAGGAGGGTGTCTGCAGGATTATCCAGGTTAAGCGGCTTGATCTCAACCACCACCGCGCCCTGGCTGTCTGAGCGGGTTAGATCCTTGACCGCGGGTTGCGATGTGCTGGGCAACACACTGGACGGCTGATTGGTTGGCTGAATATCCGAGGGAACAGGTGCCTGTGCTGGGCTGCAAGCTGCCAGTACAAGCGCGAATAAGGCAAACCAAATCATTGTGGATTGTTTCATTATGCCTCCGGCAGGGTGGCTTTCGCCGACATTTTGAGGACCTTACGGCGTTCTGTGTAAAGGATGAACAACATCACAGCTACACCGACCAGGGTGGTTCCCAAACCGACCAGCATAAACGTTGTGCGATACTGGGCAAGAAAAGTCGCTGCCGCCGTAAGCCCAAGGATTGGGAGTACATCGGTGACGTGGTGGGCGCAGCAGGCCACCATGGCGGCTGTGGATGTGGCTCCGCCTGTCCCCGTGAGCACTCCCGAAGGTCCCACCTTGGCAGTGGGCAGGAAAAGCTGCTTTTTAAGGATGGTATAGAGTCCTGTCTGGATTCCAAATCCCAGAACGATCGCGAAAATGAATCTCCGATCTTGCCAGAACAGGCTGGCGGCGTGTTCCAATCCTCCTGCCCAGGAGACAATGCCAAAGAACAGGCCGCTCAGAAAAAGCATCCCGGCTAGGCCGGCTCCTACCGACCAGATAATGCGTCTCGATAATGTCATGGCGAAGAGCTCCTGTAATGTTCGAATACAACGCGTCCGAGTTAATCGTATCGGTTTGGGCGTTGTTGGTCATGCGCTACTCAGCTACTCTTGAAGTAGGCAATATTGCCTATACGCGCCCCCGTCAGATTGCGCTGACTGTCACAAAGCGGGTTCCTTATAATGAGGTGCAGATTGAACAAACCTATGGCAGATTTTGCGCCTGCAATAGGATGAGAGGAGATCACGCTTCGTGAAACGCACCGTGTATAAGACCCTTCTACCCCTGATGGTAATATTGATGATTTTTTCCGGTACGCTAAGCGCTTGCAGCAGCGATGGCGGCGCGGAGAACGGGCATGATCTGGCGATGAGACCGCTGGATGAACTGCCGGCGGAAGTCAAAAGCGCACCAGTAGTGGTGCAGCAGGCTTATCAATTTGCTGCAGCAAATCCCGATATCATGACCCACATCCCCTGCTACTGCGGGTGTGGCGAGATGGGGCACACGTCCAATTACGCCTGCTACGTTTCCGGCGTGGGTGAAGGAGGGGAGATCCAGTACGACCCGCATGCATTGGGCTGCTCAATCTGTGTGGATATCACTCAAGATACAATGCGCCTGCTCCAGCAAGGAAAAACCGTGCCCGAGATTAAAGCTTACGTGGACCAGACGTACGCAAAATACGGTCCATCGAATATGCCATAACCTGACGATTGAGAGTTAGTGCCA
>CP070639.1:2210338-2212603 GCA_020354045.1 Anaerolineales bacterium
CCACCACCTGCACGCACTGGAACCACCATCAAAGCTGACTCCTCAAGGTAGGGTGCCAGGTCTTCAACATAACCCGTAACTCTAATCACGCCTGGATATTGATTCGTTAGCTCCAAAAAATCTGAGGGTGGATTCTTGCCAATAATCGTCAGCTTTGCATCTGGTGATAATTTCAGAATTATTGGAAATACCTCCCTGGCGAACCAACGAATACCATCGGCATTAGGCGGGTAATGCAAGGTTCCCAGGGTAACAATATTCCTGGATTCCGGTCTTCTTTGCAAAGGAGTAATTTGATCGGTATCCACGGCGATTGGTATCACCTTTATCGAGGCATCTTTTGAGGACTTATGTGCCATGGAAAGAGCTTCGATTAAGGCCAGTCGATCGGGCTCGCTGACTGCAAGTGTGTGGTCAAATTCTTGTACAACCATCCCTTCGTAGCGTTTGACCCTCTGGCTTTCCAGTGCAGCCAAAGGCTTCAGGATGCCCGGAGCGGTTTCACGCATGCGCGCAACAATCGTCCAAACAGCGTTGTGCGCGTCAAAGACACGCACGATCGGCTTATCATTTTTCAAGCGCATCCTTGGCAGCCCAAATCTACCCGGCAAGGCAAACTGGGTCATGGTAAGCTGGTCAGCATGGATAACATCAATCCTTCCAGATTGCATTTTGCGCATTACTAACTTACGCATCTGAGCAAGATCGTCACGCTCAATAAGAAAGGGGCGCCCGGTCAGGTTACTTAGCAGGAAATAAGATAAATCAGCAACACGCGAGCGGCGAATCGGTATCGCATTGACCTCAGCACAAACCTCTTGCAGTGCTCCCAAAAACGCTTGCTCTTCTGGGCGAACAAAGGTCGCCAGGGTGACATGATGACCACGGTCTTTCAGGTAGCGGAGTACATGCCATGTTTTAATTTTGGGTCCCGCGTCTAGCGGATAAGGGATAATTTGGGTGAGGAATAGGATATGCATCAAATAAAATTCACGGGAAATCAAATAAGGGGGAGCAAAAAACGCATTTCAACCCGCAAATCGATGTATATGGACCTCGTCCATGATCTTTTTTATGCCTTTTTCAAATGATAAATCAGTGGTTACTAACTGATAAGCTCTTTCTGCCATTAAATTTCGTTCTGCTTCATACTCTAAATAATAAAGAATTGTCTTCGTTATATTCTCAATGGGTGTCGAAATATAATGAATGTCTGGTTTATATTCTGGGCAATGTGGCAACATCGGTTCAGAGACAATCATGGAATGATTGGATGCAGCCATCGAAAAGCGCGAAAAATTATCATCATACCAGGTACGTGTCAGGTTCAGTGTAATCTTACTCCGATTTAAATATCGCGTCCTATTTTCTCCAAAGATAAAAGGATTATGTATATTATCCGCTAAATGCAAGTTAACACCCTGCGAGATAAGTTCAGCAACGATTCGCTCCAACAAACGCTGTCTGCGCCGAGATCCATACTGACCCATCCACAATACATCAATATCGCGCTGTAATTGTAAATTTTCATACCATACAGGTGTGGCTCCCCACGGGACAACAATGGTTGGCAACCCATGCTTGCGATGGATCTGTGCATATATAGCAGACGAATCCGCAAAAACCTTTAACCACCCCTTTCGAAAAGCATAATGATAATCCCCCACATAACGAAAGCGTAGCACACGATTCTCCATACGGTGCAATAAATCGGCAAATGGCGGCGCTGCGGAAGGCGAATATCCATAGATTCTACCGAACCAGGAGCGTATCGCCCCCAAGGTCATTACCATTAACCATGGCAACCGTAAATCTGGCAATCCCTCTGTATTCCAATGCACCAGCGTTGGACGTAAAGAAGTTGGCAATCTCCCAACCTGTTGTGCAATAGGTAAAAACCTGCCATATGGGGCGTAGGAAAACACTACATCCACATCTTTGGGTATAGTAGTATCGTGTTTAAAATATATAGGTTGATGTCCCAATCGAAAAAGGGCATCAAAAATTATTTGAGCCAACCCACCCTTCTCGTCAATCCACTCGACAACGGCAACACGATAAGACGGAGAAGTAATCACTTTTATATTGTTATGTACAACATCTGATTGTGAGCTCAATTACTTACGACCATAAGGGGAGAATGATCAGGAAAATATGACAATGCCATTTCAGGCTAACACCAATATTTCGGTCATAACGCTCTACATCATTTATGTAGAGACCTTGAAGCACAGCTTAAAGACTTCCAGGTTGGAATTTATTTCA
>CP070639.1:2212703-2214945 GCA_020354045.1 Anaerolineales bacterium
ACCTGTTCGGCGTCAGTGAATGGAGTGCCCGGTTGGCCTCAGCCATCATTGGCACCATATCCATCCCAATCCTGTATTTCCCGATTAAAAAGATATTTGACAACCAGGTTGCCTTAATCGCTCTATTACTGCTAGCAGTTTCCCCCTGGCATCTCTTCTGGTCGCAAAACGCCAGGTTTTACGCCAATCTGCTGTTGTTTTATACGCTGGCATTAACTGCGTTCTATTATGGCGCTGAAAGAAACCAGCTGCGCTATTTTGTTCTTTTCTTCGCGCTCCTATACCTGGCGTTTTCTGAGCGGCTTTTTGCGTTTTTCATCGTTCCTGTCATGGCAGGGTATCTCATTGCCTTGTGGATACTTAAGTACGAAAGACCACCTGGATTAAACCCCCGAAACATCTTGCTGTTGGGCTCACCCATCATTGTAGGTGGCCTCGTTGAACTTTACACATGGATTTTTAAAGGTGAATCTCGATTTTTTGGCGATTTTGGCTGGTTCTTTTTGTATCAGAATGAAGACCCTCTCAGGCTCTTGATTTCCATAATTTTTAATGTCAGCCTCCCAATTTTTTCGATGGCCCTAATCGGTGGATTTTACTTGCTCTTGAGGAAAAATCGAGCAGGTCTTTTTCTCCTAATATCCGCATTGTTGCCGGTTGCAACGCTAGTTTTTCTCAATCCTTTTATGTTCACGAAGGATCGTTATGTCTTCATGACATTGCCTGGTTGGTTGATTTTGACCGCTATTGCCATAAAAGAGCTTGTTGCACAAGCCCGCGGTACCAGCAAGCTGCTCGCCCTGGGTGTTCTGGTCGTTTTCTTGGCACATTCAGCAGGCACGAATCTTCTTTATTACCATGTAAACAAAGGTAACCGCCTGGACTGGAGGGCTGCTTTTGAGTTCGTGAAAGAGAGAAGTCAGGCACAGGATGTCGTGGTTGCCTGGTGGCCTGAGTTTGGCCCCTTTTATTTAGATGCTGAAATCGTGCCGTGGGAAAGTGTCCAGGTGGAAACGATAATAGAGAGTGATATGCGCCACTGGTTTGTGGTCGATTACGAAACCGTATGGGGCAATATACCACTCAAGAATTGGCTCGAAGCTCAGGGGCAACTTGTTGAAGTCTTTTACCTTCGGCAACCAGAAGATGATTATTATTTGCGCATATACCTGTATGATCCGGTTAAGAATTCAATAGAAAATTAAATTGGATGTAAATTTGATTTGCTCAACCATCATTCCTACAATCGGACGAAGTACACTCTCCCGGGCAGTTACAAGTGTTTTAGACCAGGATTTTGATCGGAATAAGCATGAAGTCATCATCGTTAATGACTCGGGCGAGTCACTGCCACGAGAAGATTGGATGGCTTCGGAGCAAGTCAAAATCATCCATACCGACCGCCATAATCGGAGTGTAGCCCGCAATAGCGGTGCGTCCATTGCTCGTAGCATGTATCTGCACTTCCTGGATGATGATGATTGGATTCTACCTGGGGCTTTCAGGAGTCTGTGGGACCAGGCAAAAGCCAGCCAGGCTGGGTGGATCTATGGTGGCTTCCATCTGGTCAATACGCAAGGTGAGCTAATAAAAGAAATTCTCCCTGCCGAAACAGGAAATTGCTTTATCCACATGATCGCATCGGAGTGGATCCCATTGCAGGCTTCATGGATCAACTCAAAGGTTTTTTTTGATGTAGGGGGCTTTGCTAACTTGCATTCACTTGATGGAGGTTATGAAGATATCGATATATCCAGACTGGTAGCGCGCTATTACGATTTTGCACGTCTACCGGAACCTGTAGCCGTTATCCGTTTTGGTGATATCGATAGTACAACAAATTACAATGATCTAGTAAGACAAAATCGGCGTTCCCGCGAAAAGTGTCTGGATCTGCCTGGCACATTTTCCCGACTCCACGCTTCTGCTAAAAATTCAGCCTACTGGCAGGGTAAAATCGCGTATTACTACCTGGCATCATTTCGTTGGAACATTAAGCAGAGACGGTTGACCAAAGCAGCCAGTCGAGCTGCTTACCTTTTACTCGCCTTGGCAGTCTCAGGTCCAAACATGCGATTTCCTTTTTTTTGGCGTGGGGTATGGCAACCGCATTTCAATCTGGTCAGGCTGAGTCTAGGAAGGCTAATGGAACAGGCATACCAAAACACAGACTGGAAAAATTGAATGACCTCGACAGTTTTCAGCTCAACCATTATCCCCACCGTTGGTCGCCCAACCTTAT
>CP070639.1:2215045-2217278 GCA_020354045.1 Anaerolineales bacterium
TTGAGCTTGATTGGTACAAGTACCCTGCTTGGAACGGTCACCATATTGAGTCTGGTGATATTCTTCTTGATGGTTTCAAGTGCAATTCGCACTTATAAAACTGTAGATCGATTAGTAACAGCTCTCCTGGTGGGGAGTGTACCGGTTGCGATCTATGGATGGTTACAATATTTTGGACTCGATCCTCTAGACTGGAGCAGTGGGGCTCTCTCGCCGGTACATTCGACAGCCGGGTACTCACTCTTCCTGGGTGCTTATCTGGGGATGGTGATCCCATTCACATTGTGTCGCATAGTAGGTGGAGAAATTGACGGCCGGAAACGTCCTATCCCATATCTGCTCGTGCTTGTTTTACAGGTCATGTGTCTGCTATTCACACTCTCACGGGGAGCCTGGTTGGGATTGCTTACAAGTTGCCTGCTCTTTCTATGGCTAGTAGCTTACCAGTGGAAGAAGATATGGATCATATTTCTTTCAATAATCTTGCTGATTGGAGGTGGATACCTATTCATCTCAATGAATAGAAGCTGGGTGATTCCGCCACCTAGCCTCTCTTCTGAGTCATCAGACATTCCTGTTATTCGCACGCGCACAGCTTCTGATATTGGTAGAACCTTATTGTGGAAATATACACTCCCAATGATTTCGGGGCGCTACCTGCTTGGCTATGGGCCGGAAACATACTTTACAGCTTTCTGGCAATACTACCCAACAGAATCATATCCCGAGCTGGGTGGTCTGCGTGCCTGGGACCCACACAATATATTTCTGTATCACTTAACTTCAACCGGTGTATCAGGGCTCGTGGCATTCCTGTGGATACTATACAAGTTTTACAGGATCGCCATACTCAAATTTATCCAAGGAAAAGATCGTCACTCGATGTTAACCACAGCGGCGATCCTGTGCTCAGCCAGCGCATTCCTTGTCCAAGCTCAATTCAACCCCTACTCAATCCTGCCGTTAGCCATATTCTGGCTAGTCCTTGCTCTTGGAGCAGGCATGCATCGAATGGAAGCAGAACAACTGGCAATTTGAAAGGCAAGTCTTTTCCAAAAAAACCTGGTCTAAAATTGGTAGGCGAAAAATTGGGTGGACAGGGAAAATGCCGTATAACTGACAAAGCTCAGGACTCCCACTCGTGATAAGGCAGATTAGTTTGCACTTCATTTTCAGAGCTCAGGTACATAGAAAAATGGTGCATTCAACGAACGAATGCATTCTACGGGCTTAAAACGGGTGTTTACAATTTACAAGTCAATACCAAATTTAAGATGGGGTAAATAGATGGCCTCATGCAGCAGTCTCGTGGAAACGACTGGGTATGGCAGACCCCTAAAACAAATATTTCTGAGGGCGGATTAAAAAAATAATCCTGCTGGTCATACCCAATAATCGTACACATGGAGGTTGTAGGCGGGCTGCTTATTCTCTAGAATGGGAGTAAGTTTTATGAATGGCTGCCTAAAATCTGGCGGTCTAATTTCATTAGGGTCCATTACGGCCGAATCCAGCAGAAAATAGTGTTCCATCAGATTGTGAAGGAGGAATAACCATGTCCAATCGCTTAAGCTCCTCCAAGGGGCTGGTCGTTATGATTCTATTGGCATTCAGCCTGTGCCTGCTGGGCACCCAAGTTCTGCTGGCATTCATCTTCCCGTCTACCACAGTTCCGGGCTTCGTAAAGGAATTTGCTGCCGCGCTTTCAGCGAAAAATGCCTTTGAAGCAAAATTTGAGGAGATGGATGAAAAGATGGAAACAGCCGTCAGTGAGGCAGTCACTGCGGTGAAAACTGCGGATGCAGTGACTGCTCAGGTACCCGCCGTGGTTGAAGAGATGCAATCATCCTTCGCATTAGAGCCAGTATTTGTGTTCAAGCCGGTCGTCCACACTCAATTCACTGTGCTGGGTGTAATTCGTCTAGCTTCGATGTTGGTGGCGTTTGTTCTCCTGGGGATGGGGATTTACTTCTGGAGTATAAGGAAAAGTCAAAATCCAAAGCACGATCCGCAGGCAAAGCTGCCAAAAGATTAAGGGTCAATCTGGCGTAAGACCGATGCCTTTTTCAAGCTCAATTCAACCCCTACGCAATCTTGCCGTTAGCCGTATTCTGGCTAATCTTTGCACTTGGAGCAAGGAAAGCTCGAATGGGAGTGGAGCAGCTGGCTAATTAAATTGTGTTTTCCTTTAGCAAATAAAGCAGATTATCTTCAACCCGGTAGAGCAACGGGG
>CP070639.1:2217378-2219611 GCA_020354045.1 Anaerolineales bacterium
ACCATATCACGAAGAACAAATTTACACACCGCCGCCTGCAGCTCAGGTTCATAGGTGCCTAGCCAGTAGTCTTTTTCCGCTTGCATATCCAGGAGCAGCTGCATGCCCTGTAAATTTCCCGCAGCCACCCGCACTTCTGCCAAATCACGCGGCGAAGCCCGATTCAGCGTACTGCGGATCGCTCCTGAAAGCCAGGGCAGACGGTAAAAAATCCGCTTCAGCCATGCAGGAGAATAGCGTGCAAAAAAGGCAGCCAGTGGCAAAACAACTTTTCGCATCTCACTTATCCAGCAAGGCTACCAGATATCCCGCCACGGTGCGTTCCAATCCAAAGGCCCCTTCAGCCCGCTGGCGGGCTGCCTGACGAAAACGATCCCCCTGAGTCAGGATTTCCAGAGCAGCCTGGCTGAGCGCCTCGATATCCGGTCTCTCAAGCCGCCAGGGATCACCTCCGTAGGATACCAGACGCCCAGCATCTCCTGTCACCAGCTCGGATAGGGCGCCAGTATCGAAAGCCAGCACTGGCAGCCCGCAAGCCAGCGCTTCGATCACAGAATTTGGGCAGGCAGGGTTCACATCCGCAGAGTAAAGCAGGTGAGCGGAACGGTCGATCTCGGGGATGCGCGTCCCTGGTAGAATGCCTTCCCAGCGCAAGCTTAAATTTGTGCGTTTTTCCCAGGCAACTCTCATCGCTGGAGCCACGCGTCCCACTATCATAAGCTCCACAGGTTTGCCCAAATAACGGCTATGCGCATTGTTGATGTGCTCCACCAGACCCACAGCCACTTCCAATCCCAGCTCGTAACCACCCATCAGGCTGCCTTCCACCATCAATATGCGGTAACAGTCTACAGGTCGCTGGTGTGGGCCTTGCGGTGTGTACTCTTCCAGGTCCACACCATTATGCACTATCAGCGCTGGAACCCGCGTCACTCCATATTGCCGCTCCCACCAGCGGCGGGCAAACTCACTCTGGTAGACTACCCGATCAGCCAGGTTATCACGGATATACCTCAGCAAACGATTCCCAAGTTCAGCTCGCAGGTAGTGGCGTATCCCAGTTTTATGGATGCGGTGCACCCAGTTCATCCCATCCAGGCGCTGCACGATGCGCACACCCCTGCGCTTGAGGCGCCACAGACCCAGTAACTGGCGGGTGCCGCCTACCACCAAAATCGCCTGGTAGGGTATATCTGCCAGATCATGGCAGACCTGCAATCCATGCTGAGCCAGGCCGGTGGTGATCCGCCCTTGAAATGAAACCATGCCTCCTATCCCACTCATGCGAGGCAGGATGCAGACCCTCTCCATCTTCATATGCCCTGAACCCTGGCTATCGGTGATTGATAATCCTGTCGCAATCCCAGACACCGCGCCGGGACGCCACCCCAGATTTCACCCTCGCCAGTGGAATTGAGCAGAACAGCGTTGGCGCCTAAGATGGTGCCGCGCCCCACACGCAAGACACCCTCTTTGCATATCACTTTCGCGCCAGTTGACAGGATTACCTCAGCCTCCAGGAGAATGCCCTCGAAGTGCGACTCGCTCGCCGGGCGGTGGATATCAGCCCTACCCAGCCCGACTCCCGGGTAAATCTTAACCCGATCACCGATGACCGTGCTCGGGTGAATCACCACGCCGAAGCCGCCATGTGCCAGCTCAAAATCCTGCCCAACCTGCACTGAGAGTGGGATTTCCACCCCCAGCAGCTTCAGGGTGTAATAAGCCAGCCGCCCCAAGATGGGCCAGGAACGCGCGTAAACCAGGTTTGAATACAGGTCACGAGCCATGCACCCGATTATGCCACAGGAGAGAGAAGTGGTGAAGGAAAAGCAGATCTGTTCAGTTAAACTGTGCCCAACTTGTTGAAAAATAGGGTTCAAAAAACCCCTTGACACAGAACGGATGTTCGGGTATATTTATTCTTAGCACAAATGAACGAATTTTCTGATTGGCTCTATCGCGACCAATCTTTCTAAAGGGGTGCCTGGCACCTCAAGGAGTGGCAAAGATGATGGCAAGAAAGCGTGCAAAGGGACTTACAGAAAGGCAAAAGCGGATCCTTGAGGTGCTGGAGCGCTTCCAGGATCAAAATGGCTACCCACCATCTATACGCGAGATCTGCGACCTGGCAAATATCTCCTCCACGTCAGTGGTCAAATATTACCTGAGTCAGCTTGAAGAAAGTGGGCATATCGAGCGTGACGGGCGAGTGTCGCGCGGCATACGCATT
>CP070639.1:2219711-2221942 GCA_020354045.1 Anaerolineales bacterium
CCAGCTGTTTTGCCTGGTTGTGGAATAGCCTCAGGTTTGTTTGATTAAGGGTTAGGACATGGGAAGCATCCAATATTTGGATTTTGACATATCAATAGAAAAAGCGGAATCGGGTTACCAGGCAAGAGTGCTCGATTCACCTGCAGGCGAGGCGAAGGCGGGTTTCACTCTGCCGTTCAATGATTTGGAGCTCGAAAACTTCATCTTGCGGATGGGGCGAACGCGGCGAGGGACGCGCAGCTTCGATTCGCCAGAGATGCAGCAGGCTCAAAAATTCGGCGGGAGTCTTTTTAATGCAGTCTTTGATGATGAGGTTAGAAGCCAGCTCAGAACCAGTCTGAATGAAGCCCAAAGCCGTAACATGGGGTTAAGAATCCGCTTGCGCCTCTCGGAAACCCCTGAGCTGATGAACCTGCCCTGGGAGTATCTTTACGATTCTGCGCTGGATCAATTTCTTGTCTTGACCATTGAAACACCTCTCGTGCGTTACCTGGATATCCCGCGCAAGATTCCTCCCCTGGCTGTCAAGCCGCCTTTGAATATCTTGGTATTAATATCCAGCCCCAGCGATTATCCCCCCTTGGAGGTCGAGCGGGAGTGGTCAAACCTCCAGGCTGGGTTAAGTGACTTGATCCAGCGCGGGGCAGTCACTCTCGACCGCCTGGAAAAGCCGACCCTGAGCCAGCTTCAACGGCAATTGCGCAGGAAGGAATATCACATTTTTCACTTTATAGGGCATGGCGGCTTTGACGAAATCAGCCAGGAAAGCGTGTTGATCCTGGAAGATGATGCCAACCGGGGGCAGGTGGTCAGCGGGGGGTTATTAGGTACTCTGATGCAAGATGAAAAGACCCTCAGGCTGGCAGTTCTGAATGCTTGTGAGGGGGCGCGCTCGGCGGTTGATGATCCATTTGCAGGCACTGCCCAAAGCCTGGTCCAGCGTGGCGTACCGGCAGTTATCGCTATGCAGTTCGAGATCACCGACGAGGCCTCTATTACCCTGGCTCACGAATTCTATAGTGCCCTGGCCGATGGGTATCCGGTGGATGCAGCCTTAGCCGAAGCCCGCAAGGCAATCCTTGGACTGGGAAACGACGTCGAGTGGGGTACCCCGGTCCTCTATATGCGCGCCCCTGATGGCCGCATCTTTGACCTTCTCCAGATCCCGCTATCCGAGACGCTTCCTGCGGAAACACCTCGGATCGAAATCGTAAAACCAGCGCAAGTGGCGGAACCCCCGCGAGCAAGCCCTCCCGTCCAGCCCCCTATTGCTAAAACCAGCCCGCGGGTGAAAAATGGCTCATCCCGCATCCTGGTAGGGATCCTCGCCGGGCTTTTGCTGATAACCATCCTCTGTGTTTCAATCTTCTACCTGGGTCAGAAGCTGCTGAGATCAGCTACCATGCGCGGCAGCGCAACCCAGCCAGTAAATACCGTTGTTGCAGTACAGCCTGAAAGCACCGCTCTCTCCATCGCGGTTACCCCGCTGGCCGGTGCGACCGAAAATCCAGCTCCCTCTGTCGTGCTTACCCCGCTAGCCGGTGCGACCGAGAGTCCGGCCGCCTTCGCCCCACCATCCTTGACATCGACCCCAACCCCACCGGTTGCACTTAACCTGACCAATAATCAGGAGGGGAAATATGCTCAGCTCAGCCTGCTCTTCGACGATCAAAGCCTGCTGCACCTGGTGTTTTACAGTCGCATCCCACGTGGCGGTGACTATTATCACCAGCAGAGAACCGCAGAAGGCACCTGGACGGCAGCAGAAAGGTTGACAGATGGTTTCGATTACCTTTGGAGCGACCTGGTCCAGGCTCGCCATCCGCAGGGGTACGTCTGTGTCCTGTGGGGCGGGGTCTCGAACTCCGAGGGGTAGGGGTATTTCAAGCGCTGCCAGAACGGTCCTGGTGGGTCTTTCTCGGCCGCCGAAACCTGGCGGCTGAGAACCTTTGACACGCGGGCCGGCTTCTCCCCCCTGTTCCTGCCGGATGGCAGCGTGAAAGCCGCATTTGAGCGCGTCGGCAATTCATTATCTTTCGAGGATCAAGTGCTTTCGGACAAGGTGTCGGCTATCGTTGACCCTCACCTGGTTCAAGATGCGGCCGGTAATTATCACCTGGTCTGGTTTCGCCAGGGGAATCCCTATAGCCTGGAGTACAGTAGCTCGAAAGACGCCGGTGTCTCGTGGGATCCCGTAGAGCGCCTGACAACGGAAGCAAATGCTCCTGACA
>CP070639.1:2222042-2224254 GCA_020354045.1 Anaerolineales bacterium
CCGCTTTCCCAAGTGCTTTGCTCCCCTTGCGAGCTTCCTTTGGCCCGATTTATAACCGGTTGAGCCATCTCATCCTGGAGCAGGCGCTCTGGCAGCCCTGGAGATCCACCCTCAACCAATGGCGGCGTGGCAGCCTGGATCTGCCGAAAGCACCGCTATTTGGGCTATACCCCCGCCTATACACTCAGAAAACACCGGTCATCTACGGCTTCAGCCCCAGGGTTGTGCCAACGCCTGTGGATTGGCCCGCCTGGCACCAGGTCGTTGGTTACTGGTTCCTGGAACACTCCGATAGCTGGAGGCCTCCCCGGGCACTGGAGCATTTTGTGCAGGCTGGTGCTCCTCCCATCTATATCGGCTTTGGAAGTTCGGCGGGGCGTATTTCCAAAGAGACGATCACGCTGATCCAGAGTGCCTTGCAAGGTGCTGGATTGCGGGCCGTGCTGTCATTGCCGGGTGAGGTGGAGCCAGGTCCGGTATCCACCGGTCTGCTGTTCCTTGCCCAGGAAGTGTCACACGCCTGGTTGTTCCCGCGCATGGCCGCCCTGGTGCACCATGGCGGTGCTGGTACCACTGCAACCGGGCTGCGGGCTGGCGTGCCGGCTTTGATCCTGCCTCAATACGCAGATCAATTCTTCTGGGGTGAGCGCCTGGCCGCACTGGGAATAAGCCCGCAACCCATCTCGCTGCGCTCGCTTAGCCTGGAGAAAATCACCCTGGCATTCAGGCAAATCACCGAAGATAAGCAGATGAGCGCAAACGCCCACTCATTACAAAAAGAAATTCTCCACGAAGCTGGTACGCCGCGCGCGGTGGAGATTATTCGACAGTTCGTTTAACCAGGACAGGGATGCGCCGTAAAGACAGGTATGCCAGCAGCAAAGCTACAGCCGATAGCAGGCTGCCCAACCAGTAGGGCGCTGCAATCGCAATGTGCTCAAAAGACAGCCCGGCCAGGGTGGGACCGATGATGGTGGTCAGGCTGAGCAGCGCCTGAGACCCACCCATCAAGCGCCCCTGCATACCAGCAGATACCTGGTTTGAGACCAATCCGGTGAGTGCAGGGATGCTGATCCCGCTCCCTAAAGCCACCAGACCCACAAATGGGTACAGCATCCAGGCCTGTTGGGCGACCGCCATGCCCGCCAGCCCGGCTGCCATCAGTCCTAATCCAAGGATTGACAGGCGTTTTTCACCGAATTTAGGTTGCAGGCCGCGGAAAATCACACCCTGCACCAGGATGGCACAGGCGCCCACGTAGGCAAAGAAGATGCCATTCAGGGTGGCATCCCAACCAAAGCGCCTCTGGCTGTAAAGCGGGAAATTAGTTTGCAAGCCCGAGAAGGCCAGGTTCAGGGTGAATATCGTCAGCAGCAGCATGCGGATGGGAGCCAGGCGAAACAGTCCCGCCAGCTGGGTCATTGAATTGAACAAGTTCACCGACACCCCCGCGTTGCGCCGCTCTGCAGGCAGGGATTCGGGCAAGATCAGGAAACCAAAGATCACATTTGCCAGGGCAATAGCACAGGCGGTAAAAGCTGGCACGCCCAAACCATATACGCTCAGCAACCCGCCCAGCACCGGTCCAGCCATCAGGCCCAATCCAAAGGCTGCCCCTACCAGCCCCATGCCCCGTGATCGTTCTTCAGGCGCGGTCACATCAGCGATGTAGGCATACGCGGTCGTCAGGTTGCCGCCGGTGATGCCATCCAGCATGATTGCCAGGTAGATCCCGCTCAAAGAATCAGCCAGGCCCAATAAAAGGTAGGCAAAGGAGGTTCCCAGCAGGCTGATCAGCAGCACTGGTCGCCGCCCGTAGCGATCTGAAAGGCCACCAAGCACAGGCCCGCTGAGCAGCTGCATGAGGGCATAAAGCGAGCCCAGCGAGCCCGCGATCGCCGCTCCGCCCTGCTGGTTTTGCACATAGAAAGGCAGCAACGGCACCATCATCCCGTAGCCGAGCAGGTCGACAAATATGGTGATAAAAATAAATACCAGGGGGGATTTACCCAAAAAGACTCTCATCTACAAAAACTACGCACCAACAAAAGTATTGGATTGGAATTTAAGCAACCAGCAAACCACCCAACCCCAATGACATTTTTTACCCGGAAAATCAGGTCAGAGGCTCAAAAACAGGTACCTTATCCCCCTGACAGGACAGCCTGTTACCTGCCTAGAACATAGATAAATCAACCTATCCGGGTGCCTG
>CP070639.1:2224354-2226550 GCA_020354045.1 Anaerolineales bacterium
AAAAAAAGCCCGACCAGGATAATCTGGTTGGGCCGTTGAATTTTAATGTATTTCCGCTCAGCTATAGATTTTATCCGAGCGAGCTGCCATAATGAAATCGTTTTTGTGCAAACCTTTGATCGCGTGGGTCCACCAGGTGACGGTCACCCTGCCCCACTCGGTCAACAAGGCTGGATGGTGATCTTCAGCCTCGGCGATTTCACCAACCCGGTTGGTGAAATCCAGTGCCTGAGCAAAGTTCTTAAACTTATATACACGCCGTAATCTCTTGATACCGTCTATTTCCTTGATCTCCCAGGCGGGTACCTGCGTCAACAAACGGGAGATTTCTTGGTCATCTAGCAATGGTTCACCTGCCCTACAAGGCTTGCAGACCTGCCGACTTAAGTCTTCCACTACTGCTATCCCAATAACTAATCAGGCTGTCCATCCCTGGACATTGGCAACCAGGCAGGGTGTCATTCGCCCAGTTGGGCAACCTGCCGCAATAAGCCAAAAACCAGCACACCCAGTTTAACCCCTTCCCCAGCGCTCATGCTCAATTGCTTATTCTCGCGCTCTGCCCTCTGCAACAGGAGATAAGCTGCTCCCAGCCCCACCACAGCACCTAATGCTGCGCCAACGAGTAATGTCCTGGTTTTCCAGCTATCGCCATTTGTTCCAGCCTCGTTTGTGTTTGCCATTCTGACTCCCATGAAGGTGTCTTAAGCCACCTTGTCTACGTTAACGTCTGCGCCATAAGGCTTTCCAGGCTGCAGTTAAACTCTGCACGCGCATCACTGGTTCAACCGCGCCATTAGAAACCTTCCTGACCTGTAAACTGACCTGTTTAAAAAACACCTGCACACGGTACATAAAGAATGGTACCCGGCGCAAGCCCAACGCCAATACATACACCAACCCAGCCAGCAAACCAAGGAACAACAAGGCTGCCAGCATGAGCGGTATGATCAACCAGATCAGGGAAACATCCGCCCATTTGCTCACATCACCGGTGTTGGCGACCCCCGCCCAGATCACACCAGTGGCGGCGGCTAAAACCAGCAAGACGCCAACAGCCATTGGCAAGGTGATCTGCCAGAGCACTTCGCGATGATGTTCGCGCTGGGTCAGCGGGTTTCTGCTTTGAGGTAGAAAATCGGGGCGGTCCTTTTGCATGGCTGTATTGTAGCACGAAACTTTTCCTGGCAAGCCTGCTGATCAAGCAACTGGGGCATCCCAGAAACTGACGCTCTCAATGTGGTAAGTTTGCGGGAACAGGTCAAAAGGAGTAATCTGACCGAGTGTATAACCACCCTTGATCAGACGGCGGGCGTCGCGCGCCAGGGTAGCAGGATCACAGGAAACATATACCAGCTTTCTAGGTTGAATGGCAAGTATGCCATCCAGGCACTTGCGATCCAAACCTGCCCTGGGCGGATCCACCAGGATCACATCCGCACGCACACCCAGGGTCGGCAACACAGCTTCAGCCGGAGCCTCATAAAGTTCGACATGATCAAACTCATCCAGGTTGTATACAAAATCGTCGCAAGCAGGGGAAGCAACCTCAATCGCGATTAAACGTCCCACACGTGGAGCAAGAAAGGCACTGAAAAGACCAACACCACAATAAACATCCAGAATTGTCATTTTAGATGAGAATTCCAGGTAATCCAGAATATGCTCTACCAGGGCACCAGCCATGGCAGTGTTCACCTGAAAAAAAGAACCAGCCGAGATCCGAAATAAGCGATCCAGGACCTGTATGAAGGTAAAAGCACTGCCTGCCAGGACCACTTCGCCAACCGGGCTGAGGTGAACCAAGGAGATGGGCAGTTCCTCAATGCTGATCTCAGGAATCTCAAGGGAGCTGGCCTCAAGGATAACCTGAACATCCTCACCCTGCCCTGCCCGTAATCCAATTCGCTCTATCCCCTGTACCGGTTCGAAATCCAACCTGGGCCAGACCTCCTCCAGGGCAGCCTCAGGCAAGTGGCATTCCTGGACGGCAAATACCTTTTCAGAACGGTTCTGATGGTAACCGAGCTGCCCATCAGCAGTCAGGTGAAACTGGATGTGATTGCGGTAATTCCATGGCTGCGGGCAAGCGATAGTCGGCTTTACCGGAGGGTTATTCAGACCTCCGATCCTCTCTAATTGTTCACGCAGGATATCCGCCTTGTACGCCGCTTGTGCCTGGTAGGGTAGATGCTG
>CP070639.1:2226650-2228844 GCA_020354045.1 Anaerolineales bacterium
GAGACTGGCTTCAATATAGCAAACCCCGCCGCAGCGATGCCCGTCGCCAGGTATTGCAGCAACAAGGTCAATCCCAAGGCCAGCAGCACCACCCAATAGCGCTTCGCCAGCCGGATCAGCACGATCATGGAAAGCGGCAAGAAGATGCCCACCAGGATCGGGAAGAACAAGCCATACAGCCCCACCCCACCGTGACGGTAACCCACAATGAAGGCCTCGCCCATCTGAAAGTTGACCGACTCGAATGCATAAGCCCCGGTCAGTACCAGACCCCAAAACAGCGGGCTTTTCAAGTTGAACCCATAGCCCAGCCGCCGGGCAGATGCAGCGATGCCCAACATCAGGCTGAAATCCACCACCATGGTGGACAGCATGATACTCAAATGCGGCGGGCTCCACAAGGTGGCATCGATGCCGAAGATCTCATGCCACAGCTCATCCAGTACGCCTGAAAGTAAGGCCAGCAGGTACCCCAGGACGATCCCAAAAGCGGCTCCCGGTGCATAGAGCGGTCCCAGGCGCAGGCTGTGAGCTAGAGGCTGTCCTGCTCTCGCCAGGTAAGTCTCATATACAATCAATATCAGGGAAACCACCAGACCTGTGGTGAAGGCAAAAAACACCAGCATGTGCGGTGGAATCCACAAGCTGTCCCGCCCGATCTCCACATGCCATTGGATGTCCCAGGCTCCGCCAATAAAATTAAACAGCTTCAGGATCGCTACTATAAACAGGACTTTCAGGCGCAGGCGCTCATGGGCAGAGGCATCTACCTGCAATGTATATCGCTCATGCACGAGCAGGTCAAATCTCGATTTTAGATTAGCGAGCATGGCCTGGCCTCCATCTATAAAAAAAATAGTTTTCACGAGTGAGTGACCGGAAATAAAAGTCTTGATTTTCCGAACACTCTCCTGATCCATGCTGGGTTTTTCAAGGTGTGGACAAGCAGCTGAGAAAACCCCACCAACAAATTCTAACAAAACTGGGATGTTTTATCAATATCCTCTTTATTTTATCGCTGAAGTGGGTATAATAAAATTCTTGGCGCGCTGTTCAGAGTTGGAAATTTCCGAAAACTGGCGCCCAACATCAAAAGACACATTGGTCAAGGAGAGTAAGAAATGGAATTTGACCTGGTATTCGAGGGCGGCGGCGCCAAAGGCCTGGCTTTTGTCGGCGCATTGCAGGCATTAGAAAGAAACGGGCACGCAGCCCGTCGCGTCATCGGCACTTCGGCTGGCTCGATCACCGCCCTGCTGGTCGCTGCGGGCTACAGCGCCGATGAGTGCATGGACGCCATCAACGAGCGCACGCCAGATGACCGATCGCGTTTTGCCAGTTTTCTGCAGGTGCCAGAATTCGATGAGAACACGCCCATGAGCGACAGCCTGCGCAGCTGGATACAAACCGAGCTGGATAACCCGCTCATACCCAACCTGATCGAGCCAGTGGTTGACAAGATGATCGCTGGTATGCTCAAGAAAAACCTGACCCGGCACCTGGTATCCTTGCTGGAATATGGCGGCTGGTACACGAGTGAAAACTTATTGGCCTACCTGCGCGAGAAGCTGGATGCCGGTGGGCGAGATTTGGGAAACTCAACCTTAAAGGAATTCTATGAGCGCGCCGGGCGGGATTTATCCGTGGTAGCCACCGACACCACGGGTAAAGAGATGCTGGTGCTGAACCACCACACTGCCCCCAACTGCCCGACGGTCTGGGCAGTGTGCATGTCAATGAGCTGCCCCCTGGTCTGGCAGGAGGTCATCTGGCGCCCTGAGTGGGGTCTGTACCGTAGGCGCGACCTGAGCGGCCACGTGGTCGTGGATGGCGGGCTGCTCTCGAACTTCCCCATCAAGTTGTTTGTGTCCGATGATGATGAAGTGGAAGAAATGATGGGAAAAGGCTCAGCCTCCGAGGATGTGATCGGCCTGCTGCTGGACGACGCCACCCAGGTGCCTGGGGCAGAGGACACCCATCAGATCGACTCTGGCGCGCCCTCCTTCCTGGAGCGCTCGGATCTCTTGGGTGGCATGGTCTTCCGCCTGCAGGGTATGGCTGAGACATTATTGGGCGCACACGACAAATCCGTCATGGATGCTCACCAGCACATGGTCTGCCGGTTGCCAGCCAAAGGCTACGGCATCCTGGAATTCGACCTGACCCCCGAGCGCATGGCGCCCATCCTGCGAGC
>CP070639.1:2228944-2231125 GCA_020354045.1 Anaerolineales bacterium
ACCTGGTTTGGTACCAGATTTTGCTGAAAGACTAGCAAAAAAATTGGGCATACCATTTCATCCTGTATTGAAACGCCTGCATAATGCTCCAGAACAAAAATCGATGGAGAACAGTTCCATGCAAGCAAGAAACGTTCAGGGAACTCTCGGTATCAATGGAAATGTACCAACCGGTCCCGTCTTACTTGTAGATGATATTGTTGACTCCAGGTGGACACTGACCATCGCAGGCTTCTTGTTACAAGAAAAGGGCAGTGGCATAGTCTACCCCTTCACACTTGCCCGAGCACAAGATAGGAAAGGCTGATATGCAGCTCAAAACTGATACCCAGGCTATGGTAATGTTGTGTTCCCGGTTGGGATTTTCAACAGAGACTGATGTAAAAACATATACTTTGAGGGATTGGAATCCTTTAGCTCAGAAATTAGCAGATGCAGGTATGCGCCCAGGGGACCTTTTAGGCAATAACGCAATTGATATCAAGAACAAGTTAGATGTTTCGCTCGAAGAAGCGGAACGTATTGCTTTCTTATTGGAGCGAGGAACCACTTTAGCAATTGAAATAGAAAGGCTCTCTTCGCTGGGTATTTGGGTTTTATCCCGTGCGGATGAGGATTACCCGACCAGATATCGGCGGCGATTAAAAAACTCTGCCCCGTTGATCATTTTTGGGTCGGGTGATAAGCAACTCCCAGGGCAGCCTGGGCTGGCAATAGTCGGCTCAAGGGATGTTGATGAAGAGGCACAGATATTTGCGGAAGAAATAGGCAATGCCTGTGCTTATGCTGGCTTGATAGTGTATTCAGGTGGAGCACGTGGAATTGATACTCACTCGATGAAATCCGCATTGGATGGTCGAGGGCATTCCGTCGGAATCCTAGCTCATAGTTTAGAGAAGGTGATCAGAGATAATGATTATCGCTCGGCACTTGAAAAAGGCACCTTAGCTCTCTTAACTCCGTATTTACCAAATGCCAGCTTTAGCATTGGGGGAGCGATGGGGAGAAACAAGTTGATTTACACACTGGCCGATTATGCGCTGGTAATTTCGAGCGATTTTAATAAAGGCGGAACCTGGGCGGGTGCAACTGAGGCTCTTAGAATCGGTTGGATTCCATTGTTCGTCATGGAAAGCTTGAATATGCCCATTGGAAACACGAAGCTATTAGAGAAAGGTGCCGTAGCCATGCCCAATCCGCTGCCGATGAAGGATATTAAAGAATTTGGAGATTGGTTAGAAGAAAAATCCAGTGGTTTTCAAACACCACCAAAACAGATAACTTTTTTGTGATTATCCAATATTTTGAAGAAACGAATGTCCAAGCTAGACGTTGAAATTAACTCAGTGCAGAAAACTATAATGCTCTACGCGGTGGAGTCTGGATGGAAGTATCCGAATCTCGAAGATGCTCTAAATCTGCGGTATGGCGACGGGCAAGGAGCAGCGATCTATGTTGCCAGTGGCCTGGTTCGGCCTGGTGGGGCGGCGCTTGCTGCAGCTGGGAGGTCCAGGCAGGCTGGCGATTACCCTGGCAATGACGGGTTTCGCCAGGGGTGGTAATATTTCAGCATGCGGAAAACCATGACTACCAGAAAGCGCGTCCTCATCCTGTGCACAGGAAATTCCTGCCGCTCGCAGATGGCCGAAGCGCTGATCAACGTCCGGATGGGGGAGCGCTGGCAGGCTTTCAGCGCGGGTACGGAGCCAGCCAAGGAAGTACACCCAAAGGCCGTGCAGGTGCTTTCTGAGATCGGCATCCAGCACCAGGGAGCGCCAAAGGGGGTGGATGAATTTCGCGAGCAGGCTTTCGACCTGGTGGTGACCGTCTGTGACGATGCCGCGCAGAACTGCCCGGTCTGGCTGGGGCAGGGCGTGCGGCGGCATATCAGCTTTCCGGATCCGGCCCGGGCGAGCGGCACAGAAGAGGAGATCCTGGCTGCCTTTCGCCAGGTGCGGGACGGCATCGCCGAGCGGGTGCTGGGATACCTGCAGGAGTTTGACCCCCATCCCGGCCCTCCCCCGCCAGAGGGGGAGGGCGCTTAAGCGAAAATTCGAATTACTGCCCCCCTACCAATTTTTCAAGCCGGTCCACCAGATCTGAGAGCACCTGGAAGGCGCGCGTGACCGGCTCAGGGCTGGCCAGGTCCACGCCAGCTTGGCTGAGCGCTTCCAGCGGGTA
>CP070639.1:2231225-2233392 GCA_020354045.1 Anaerolineales bacterium
CCCCGACTCCTACCTCGAACCAACCGCGCCAGAAATCCCATTTGATCAGCAGGTGTGGGAGAAAACTGGTAGCCACTTTCCAGCGCATGAAGCCAGCGATCAAAATCCCGTAGCCATAATAAAGGGCGGGAATCAATAGGCTAATACCGCTGAAAGTTAAGAAGGGGGCATCAAAGATGGCGCTCCAACTTTTTTTCTTATAAAATGACATCACCAGGAACGAGCATAGAAGTGCAAACAATACCAATGGCCTGAGCAATAATGTTGTGCCAGCTAAGATAGAGGATAGGAGCAATCGATTGGTCGACGAATTTTCAAAATACAAGATTATTGAATATAAGCTAATCAAAAACATCATCATCATGAGCGAATCGGGTTGGAAGCTCCTGCTGATAATAACTCCCATCGGAACAAACAAATAATACGCTGTAGCAAAAACAGCGCTATCTGTTGACAATAATTTTTGGGCGATCTTGAACATGAATGCTCCCCCAATCAACCAAAACAAATTGGTAAGATAACGCCCAAATGACATTTCTTCCTGTCCCACAACCCGATATATCAATGACACCAGGTACTCAAGGAGCGGTGGCTCCAGGATCGGTTGCTGGTTTTTGGTCGTAATGGCAACATTCTTCTCCCAGGACTCAACATTGTCGTTGTCAGCGTAATAGAATGCCCGCGCGAAGATCGCAGAGGTATATTCTCGATCAACCAGATGACCAGGAGCCTTGATTTCATCGCGCCTGATCAGGGCAGCAAGTAAAAACATCAGAATCAGGCATACCTTTAACCAAATTGACTCTGGATCAAATAGAATATTTTCGCGGAGGGGTTGTTTGTTTTCTGACATAGTAAAAAATCACATTAATAATCGCTTTGTTGGAAGGCGAGTTATGAGGATAGCTTGCTAAACAAATGCAGATATTGTTCGGTAACTACTTCAACGGTATAGCGGGATTGAACAGTGTGCCAGGCTGCCAGTCCGAGCGCATTTGCCTTTGCTCTGTTTGAAATCAAATATTCCAAAGCCAGGAGAAGCTCCTGGTCTTCGCCTGGTTTGACAACTAACCCATTTTTATCGTGTAGTAGAAAATCCTTTGAGCCACCGATTGGGGTGGCGATAACTGGCAAACCGCAGGCCATCGCCTCAACCAACGCAATCCCGAAAGCTTCCTTTTCGGTAGGAAAAACAAAAATATCCGCCGCCTGCAAGTATTCATGCACATTGTGGACCTCACCACAAAACAGCACACTCTTCTCTAAGCCATTGGCAATGACGTATTCCCTTAACTGTGCTTCGCAGTTATAAATATCCAGCGAGCCTCCTCCAACGAGTAGAAGAACAGCATTTGTGTACTTCGTGATTAATTGGCTCCATACCCTCACTAATCCTGGGAGGCCTTTATAGGAAACCAATCTGCCCGTGAAGATTACCAGAATTTCTTCCTCGGGTAGCTTTAGTTTTCTCCTTAGTGCAAATTTTTCAGGACTTTTTACTGGGTGAAATAATCCAGTAGAAACAGAGTTTGGGATTTGACTTACAGCATGAGGTATAAGCCCATGGTCAAGATATTCATCCGTTACTTGGGAAGAAATGGCAATGAATCCATCTGCTCTACGGAGAATTTGGTTGCGCAAACTCAGGAGGAGCTTGAAGATTCGCGAGACAGGTTTCCAGCCCATTTTACCCATACCGCCGTAAAAGAACTCGCCAGACATTTCGCCTGTACTATCAGCTTTGAGCAGGCAGACCTTGTTCAGCACACTGCTTACGATCAGAGCAGCAACTCCAATAACGCGAAACCCGGACACAAGAATGAGGTCATATTGTTTTCTTAATCGAAAAAGTGCGGGGATACTGGATAGCAACAACCCCCATTTCTTCAAATGCTGCGGTCCCGCTGGAGGTAATCGATATACTTTTATTACCCCATAAAGCTCAGACCTCGCCAGCGTTGGATCTGAACGACGAGTCAAGATGATCACTGAACAACCTTTTTTCGCCAAGCCATCAGCCAGCAATCTAGCCTGTGTTTCTCCACCACCAATAACGGGATAATAAGTTTCGGTGAATATGCAAATTTTCAATGGCTTCACGGGATTACACAGGTATACCTACTTCAAATGCGTGGAGTAATTCAGTAAAGTTGTCACGTTCTAGAGT
>CP070639.1:2233492-2235644 GCA_020354045.1 Anaerolineales bacterium
GAACCGACAAATGTGATCCCTTGTACCTGGGGATGGTCCAGCAAGCCATCCACCGCCCCCTTGGACCCATTGACCAGATTGACTACACCCTGTGGGAAGCCTGCTTGATCGATCAGCTTGAAGATCAGCTGCATGGTCATGGGTACTTTTTCGGAAGGCTTGATAATATAAGTGTTTCCGGTGGCAAGCGCATATGGCAAGAACCAGAAGGGGATCATGCCGGGGAAGTTGAAGGGTGCCACCGTGGCGCATACACCTACGGGTTGGCGCAGCATGATCTCGTCTATCCCAGGGGCGATATCTTCTGACACCTCGCCTTTCATCAGCATGGGGATGCCGCAGGCAACTTCCACATTTTCAATGGCGCGCATCATCTCTGCTTTGGCTTCGGCAAAAGTTTTACCGCATTCATTGGTGATCGCCCGTCCAATCTCGTCCATATGCTCGATAAGCAGCGTACGCAGCTTGAACAGGTACTGAATGCGGTCCTGTGCCGGTGTCTGGCGCCAGCCTGGGAAAGCTTTTTCAGCTGCCTGAGCAGCTGCGTCCACTTCTGTTCCACCACACAGGGGCGTTTTGGCGATTACTTCACCTGTAGCCGGGTTAATGACATCCACATACTCGTGAACATCTGGCTCAACCCATTCATTGTCAATGTAATTCAAGATTTTTGCACTCATGCATCCATGCTCCCTATAAAAGCGATTCGATTGCGTTATTATGGGCTGATTTTATCCCAGCCTTTCTGTTTTGTGGTGCGTTTCACTGCTCGCTAGGAACATGCGATACGCGTTTGAAAGCACATAGAATCCAGCAATCCAATCATAGGGCGTGCGGTGGTTCTGTGGGATCAGGGCAACGGGTTTCATTCGCCATTGTCCTTGCTAGGATCATCAGTTTCTGCTTCACCCTCTACTTTTGCCAGTTGAGTTGTTATCGAAGTCAGCGCTTCATCCAGGATCTGAACCTGATTGCGATTCCCAATCTTCTCAAGCGCTGATCAATCCCCGGCCGCGAACTGCACCTCCACGGTCATCCCCGCCCGCAGCCCTGGCACCTGCTCTTGCAGCTCGATGGTGGTCTCATAGATCACGTCCCCGCCCAGGGTATCTGCCAGGGGGGCGATCAGGCTCACCTGCCCATTCACCGTGGTTTCGAGTACCTTGATGAAAACCGTCACCGCCTGCCCGATTTCGATGCCGGGGATATCGCGCTCGCTCAGGTCGGTGGTCTTAACCTGCAGGTGCTCCAGGTCGATGATCTCCAAGATCGTCTGACCGGGCACAGCCCACTCCCCGCTGTGGATGTAGACCTTGCTCACCGTGCCGTCAAACGGGGCTTTCAGCTCCAGGTTGTCTAAGCGGGCGCGAGCGGCGTTCACCTGGTCCTGGGCGCTTTTCAGCTGGGCCTGCGCCAGGGCTACCGCCTCGGGATCGGGGCCGTCAACCAGCAGGGTGTAGCGCTCTTCAGCCAGCTGCAGCTGTGCCTGGGCGATCTGCAGCTCAGTCTCGGCCTGCTGGAGATTGAACTCGGGTATGATGACGCCCGTCAGGCGGTTGAGCTGTTTCACGGCGTTATCATAGCGCTTCTGTGCCTCCGAGAGCTTGCTGAGCAGGGCCGCGCGCCGCAGGTTGCTCTCTGGCTTGTTTTCGTACGGCTTGAAATCCTTGTTTGCCTGATCCAGGGCACGCTTGGCCAGAGCCACGTTTGAGCGCGCGACTTCGATGTCAATCGGCTCGGAAGAGACGCCAAAGCCATCCAGTTTTTGCTGGGCATTGCGCACCGCCTCCCGGGCGGTGTTCAGGTTCTGCAGCGCGGTAGTTTGTTCTGCGAACAAGTCGTCGCTGAGGTTTTGGAGCGCCTGCTGGGCGTTTAGCACCTGCAACTCGGCTGCCGAAACCGCGGCTTGCAGCTCTTCGATGCCCGCCAGCCGCGCCAGCACCTGCCCGGCGCTTACCTGCTCGCCCAGCGCAGCTTGGACGGCTTCCACTTGCCCGCCCAGGGCAAAGGCCAGCTGTGCCTGCTGTGCTGGCGTCACAACGCCGGAAGCGGTCACGCTACCCTCCCTGGCGGGGAGCGGCGTTGCCGGCGCCTCGCCGCCTAACACGATAGTCGGCAGTGGTGTCGGAGTCCCCCCGCCGAGGGCGCTGCA
>CP070639.1:2235744-2237841 GCA_020354045.1 Anaerolineales bacterium
AGGCGGTGGATGCCGGCCACGCCGATATCGAAAGCACGCTGCACCCGGCTGCCGAAAAATTCGGCGGTTTGGGCAGCTTCCTCTGCGACGGGCAGGTCCGCAGTGCCAGCGCAGGCCACCAGGATGTAGGGATAGTCTGGCGAAAAATCAATGATCTCATCTCGCTTAAGCACGATTAGACGGGAAAGCGGGTCATAAACCGCCTCGGGGAGCAATTCTTGCACGGCCTGTGCCTGTTCAAGTGTAGCACGGGTCCCCATGACCTGCTGATGGTGTTGGGACAGGCGCTTGAAAATTTGCGCCACCTGCGCGTTCGTCTTGGACGGGCAGAAGACCACTTCTGCGTCACCGGTGCGCAGGGCGCGGTGCAGGTCGAGCTGGGCAAAGCCCAGATCTTCATAGGGCAAATTCTTCAGTTGTGCCAGCGCCTGGTCGACGTCCATTTGACCTGCCTGGACAGACTGGAGTAAATCACGCAGCCTTTCTTTTTCCATGTTTTAAAAGCACCTCATTCATGCTGCCCGAGCGGAACCCTGCCAGATCCAGGGTCACATAGGTGTATCCCAGCGTTTTAAGGGCGGTCAAGATGCCCTCACGCTGGTCTATAAGCCGGGGAAAATCTGCTGCCTCCACTTCAATGCGGGCGATCTGGTCATGGTGGCGCACCCGGAACTCTACAAACCCCATTTCGCGCAGCGCCAGCTCCGCCTGTTCAATCTGGCTCAGCATGGGGATGGTGATCATGGTGCCGTAAGGGATGCGCGAAGCCAGGCAGGCAGCTGCTGGTTTATCCCAGTTAGGCAGGCCGTAGGCGCGCCCCAGCTGCCGGATTTCTTTTTTGGTGACACCGTATTCTAACAGGGGGCTTCGCACTCCGCGTTCGCGTGCCGCCTCCCGTCCAGGGCGGTGGTCGTTCTGGTCATCAGCATTGGTGCCATCGACGATGAAAGCATAGCCGTGTTCCTGTGCATAGGCAACCATGTGGTCATACACGTTGCTCTTGCAAAAGTAGCACCGGTCGGGTGCATTCTTCAGGTAACGCCCATCGCTGGTTTCATCGCTATGGATCAGCTTCAGGCGTGCCCCGATACCGCGGGCGATGTCCACAGCTTGTTGTTGTTCCAACTCAGGCAAGCTGGCAGAGACAGCCATGATCCCCAGGGCGCGCTCGCCGAGTGTTTCGTGGGCAATTTTCAGCATTAGGGTGCTGTCAATCCCTCCCGAATAAGCGACGACGAGGCTACCCATCTTGCGCAGCATGTGCTGGATTTGTTCTACCTTATTGTTTGTATCTGTATTCATCCTGCTACCTCGTGAGGAAGATTAATCTTGGACCTTATTCTAACAGGCCTTCGAATTTGTGGATATCGAAGATAGGAAAACTACTTATTTGATTTTGAGCTCCGAGATCCTAATCGGATATTTTCAAAATAAGGAGCATCCTTTCAAACAAGCATTTACTTGAATGTCCAAATTTTCACCTGAAGCGAGAAAACCACTTGACAAAGCCAGGAGATCTGGTATACTATATCGTAGTTATACGATATAGGAAACGGAGGCTGGTTGTGAAAGAATTGAAACTGAACCCCCTCCCCAGCGCGTGTTGCACGCTGGATATCTCCGGGAAAGAACAGGATAAGCTGGTCAAAATGTTCAAAGCCCTGGGGAACCCGTTGCGCTTCGAGATCATGAAGTTCCTGGTGACACATCCAGGCTGCATCACCAGCGATATTGTCGACTATCTGCCCATCGCCCAGGCGACCGTCTCGCAGCATTTGCGCGTGCTGCGGGAAGCAGGCTGGATCGAAGGCACTGTCGATGGTCCCGCAACCAGCTATTGTTTGCATGAAGATAATATCACCTGGTTTCGCAACCAGATCAAAGTCATATTTTGAGCCTGTAGTCAACTCGCAGATTATTTTTTTACCCAATTATATCGTATATTTACGATAAAGGAGCTCCCATGTCAAACACCATACTATCTATCTTGAACTTCATGCTCGAGGCTTTTCTGAAGGCCTGGCCCTACCTGCTGGTGACCATCCCGGTGGCGGTGGCGGTGCAGATGTCGGGTGCCTCCCGCTACATACGCCGGGC
>CP070639.1:2237941-2240027 GCA_020354045.1 Anaerolineales bacterium
ATCGTGATTTTCTACGTTGGTTAGACCGTCAGGAGGAGCGTCCGTTTTTTGCTTTCTTGAATTATTTCGATGCACACGCACCTTATCTACCACCAGAGCCATATGACACAAAATTTGGACCCGCACGACCTCAAAATGTTCCTGTATTTATCGAGGGTATCGATGCTTGGACCGGATCAGAGGAGCAGTTGCAGTACGAAATTGATGCTTACGATGGTGCCATTGCTCATCTGGACGAACAGATAGGGAACCTCTTGGAGGAGTTGAAACAGCGTGGTCGCTTGGAAAACACACTGGTGGTCATCACTTCCGATCACGGCGAGGAATTTCGAGAGCATGGCGTCATGAGTCACGGGAACAGTTTATATCGGCAAACTGTGGAAGTTCCCTTGCTTATGATATTTCCCGGCAAAATTCCATCTGGAGTGGTAGTAGAAGAGCCGGTGAGTTTGCGAAATATCCCCATGACTGTTGCCCAGCTTACCAATCTGGATCCAGCGCTGCAATTCCCGGGGGTGTCGCTCACTCAGTATTGGGACAGTGAACTCGCTTTGAATTTGGAACCAGATCCATTACTCTCTGAGGTCCACCAAAATGCAAGCCAACCTTCATGGTATCCAATCGCCAATGGAGACATGTTTTCGGCTGTAATTGGTGAGGTTCGTATCATCAAAAACGGGGATGGAGAGATAGAAATGTATGATTTCTTTAACGATCCGCTTGAAAAAAACCGACTATCTTATGGAGATCTAGAATTATCGGATAAACTGATTCCATTCAGTGACTACCTGGATGTGCAACCCTAAGAAGGGTAATCCAAGCTAATAAGGTAGCTTTAAGATTATCCTGGTGATAATGAGCATATTTCTCAATGTCTTCCTCTTCAAATCCATTCTGGCGTAAGCTGAGAGCTATCTTTCAAGAAATGAAGGTGGCAAAAGCAGGTCAAGTGACAACGGTTCTTAATGCGCGCCTTTTCATATGGGCGCTTGGTATTGGGGTTTTTTGGTGGAGTCTTGTTTCTCCCTCGTTTCGGGATGCCGAGGGCTATTTAATGGGCTTGGTGTGTTTACCTATCAGTCTCAGCGCCGCATTGGTTGTGTGGGGTATGGCAACTACTTCCAGGTTTAGAGAGTCTGGATTCTGGTTCGGACTGGCAATTGTCGGACAGGCTGTATCGCTCCAGCTCATCAATGCAGGCAAGACAATGAGCTACCAGCACTACCCACCCCTTCCCAAACTGATAGATCAAGTTCACCCTGCGGTGCTTTTATTGCTCGTTATTCAGGCAGCCCTGGTAATAACCGGTTTCTCTCGGTATTTGTCCGCAGCCTTAAGCTGGTTGCGAGATAAATTTCGTCTTTACCAATTACTTGGCATTGGTCTGGTCTTCATCCTGTTTTCTGCCACAGTATCCCCGCAGATATCGATCTACCTGAGTGAAATCGTACTTGCGAGTACAATCCATTTGCTCAATATGATGAATGTGGTCTTGATCATCGCGGCCCTACCAGAAGAGGCAGGTGTGCTTCTAGATGAATTCATTGAGCGGCGGTTAAACCGGCAGCCAGATCAATTGGGAAACTTTCACATTGACCGCTTTGCTTTGCTAGCTGCAGTATGGGTGTTTATCCTGGCAGGACTGCTCAGCTTCTTTGTCTACCAACGCCATCCACATGTCCCTGATGAGGTCATTTACCTATATCAAGCACGCTATCTAGCTGAAGGCAAATTGACCATGCCTGCTCCCCCCGTTAAGGAAGCCTTTGATATCTACCTGATGCAGGTCAAAGCTGACCAGTGGTTCCCGGTAACACCCGTCGGTTGGCCAGCTATACTGGCTTTTGGAGTCCTTCTGGGAATCCCGTGGTTAGTAAACCCCTTCCTGGGTGGCGTGAACATACTTCTCAGCTTTATCGTGGTAAGAGAACTGTACGACCAACGCCTGGCACGCAAAGTAGCCTTTCTTTTAGCACTCTCACCCTGGTATCTATTTATGGCCATGAACTTCATGACCCACACCTTCACACTGACTGCAGGGCTGATAGCCTTCGTTGGCGTTGCAATGACCAGGAAGACAGGTGTT
>CP070639.1:2240127-2242209 GCA_020354045.1 Anaerolineales bacterium
GAATTGTAGGTTATCGTTTTGCGCTATGTACTGGGTCAGAAGAACTAAATTCAGGATATCACAAAGGAGGAAATTAAAATGTCGTCTTCAAATCTCGTGCGTTGGAGTGGCATGGCCACAATTGTGGGTGCCATACTTATTGCCATCCTCGAATTGATGGAATTTATCCTGTTTGGGAGTCTAACAGAAAGTCAGGTGGCGGCAACAGGTGGCTGGGTTTTCGTACAAGTGATATATCTCATTGCTATGTTGGCCGTGCTACTGGGTTTAATTGGTCTGTATACACGCCAGGTAGAACAGTCAGGGAATTTTGGGGTAATCTCCTTCTTGGTGGCATTTATCGGCACTGTGCTGTTTGCTGGAGCGCAATGGAGCACAGCCTTTATAGGACCGATGTTGGCTGCTGAAGCTCCTGGTATCATGGACGCCGAGCCCACCGGGTCCATACTTGTGGGATATTTGCTTTCCATAATATTGTTTTCGCTTGGCTGGCTTCTATTTGGCTGGGCCTCGCTGCGATCCAGCGTTTTTCCGCGCGGCGCAGCGCTGCTGGTTGCAGTTGGAGGTGTGCTATTCTTTATCATGGGATCTCTTGAATGGCCCGCCTCGACTTTAGCCTTGGACGCAGGCCTGGTCTGGATGGGGTATACGCTCTGGTCCGCAAAGTAAAACAGTTGTAAGGGATTAAGCTTTTCTCTTCGCTTACATACTGACGATGATCTTTTGGTCAGGGATGTGTGAATAGTATATAGATAACGAAATCGCATAGTGAAAACTATGCGATTTCATTCTGCGGTCCCGACGGGATTCGAACCCGCGATCTCGGCCTTGACAGGGCCGCATGTTAGGCCGCTACACCACGGGACCAGGCAAGCCGTAGTTTAATCGATTTCAAACCCTCCGTCAAGCGCTACGGCTCAGTGGCGAGGGGCGGATTTGAACCGCCAACCAAGGGCTTATGAGTCCCCTGCTCTGCCATTGAGCTACCTCGCCAGTCATTGAGGCGGGCTAAATATTACTACGGTCTAATTATTCTGTCAATCAGATCATGCACCGAGCGCACACCTGCGTCAGCGTCCTTTGCATCCACTACCAGGCTGATAGATACTTCCGACGACCCTTGGGCAATAGCGATCACATTGACGCCACGGTCACCTAATGCGCTGAAGATTTGTCCCGCTATTCCGGGCGTATTGCGCATCCCCGAGCCCACTATCGTGATGATGGTGACTTCCTCAGTCGCCCAAATTCGGTCGATATCCTTTCTATTCAACTCATTCGCAAAGGCTGATTCCAGAGAAGCAATCACACTATCGACTGTATCAATCGGCACTGCAAAGCAAATCGATTGCTCTGAAGATGCCTGAGTAATCAACGGAACGCTAGTACCTGTTGCAGCCACAGCTCCAAATGTGCGCGCTGCGACACCTGGAACACCTAACATCCCCCTCCCCTCCACAGTGATCAGGCTTTGCCCGCGTATGGTGGTAACTGCTTTGATCGTTTCATTCGAAATGCTGTTGTTCTTTTGACTCAAAGGATGATCGGCTACAACTCGTGTGCCAGGATGATTTGGGTTGAAGGTATTACAAACACGCAACCCAATCCCAGCCTCAATGATCGGGCGAATTGTCTTAGGATGAACCACTTTTGCCCCAAAATAGGCTAATTCCGCAATTTCCCGATACGAAAGATGTGAGATGGTATGTGCCCCAGGAACAGCACGAGGATCAGCGGTCATTACACCATCCACATCCGTCCAAATCCAAACATCATCAGCCGGCAGGTGTGCTCCCAAAATTGCGGCAGTGTAGTCACTCCCGCCTCGTCCAAGAGTGATCGTAATCCCATCCGGTGTTGCGGCGATAAAACCTGTAACAACTGGGATTTTTCCTTGTCCTAAAATCGGTTCAAGAACCCTGCCGATTGCCTGTCTTGTCAATTCAAAATCTGGATGGGCTGACTGATACTGGTTATCTGTAATGATAAGCTGAGTAGCCTCTACAAATTGAGCTGGCATCCCCCTGCTATCCAGAGCTGCGGCCAATACGCGAACGCTCAGGCGCTCACCAAGGGATGCCA
>CP070639.1:2242309-2244383 GCA_020354045.1 Anaerolineales bacterium
GACCATCCAACCCAGCCAGGACGGACAAGGCAGCGACCTGCGATTCGATATCAACCGCCAAACCAGAAAAACAGCGACAATCAGTATGACAATGCCAGAAATTGTGCCGAGGTTGAGCAATTGATTGATTTTCATGATTTACTCCTTTTGTGTTTACAGCCCTAGTTTACAATCTGGTACGGCGTTTGTCGCCTATCTAGAGATAGGTTATGGGGGTAGGTTAAATAAAAACGAGCCGCGCAGAACGGCTCTCAGGGATCAGAAGGGGACGTCTTAGAAGCCCAATTCCCTGGCTCGGGCGATGGCCTGCGAACGATTGCTGACCCCCAGTTTCTGCAGGATATTATGGACGTGCCACTTGGCAGTCCCCACGCTGATGACCAGTTCGTCGGCAATTTCACGGTTGGTTTTGCCTGCCACAATCAAGCCCAATACCCTAAGTTCTTGCTCGCTGAGAGGCTCAAGCAACTGGTCGAGGGGTGATTTTCCAGATTCAGCCTGGAGACTATCCAGGATAGCATCTACAAGTTCGGGGGCAGCCTGACGCGCTTTGGGCAGCAAATCGAGAAGCGCTTCGCCTTCATCTAAAAAGATGCGGAGAAAGCCTTCGGGTGCAGCCAACCCCAGCGCCTGGGATAGCCAGTCTACGGCGTCCGGGATGTCTTTTTCGGCGCGATGGGATAATGCCATCAAAATCATGACCTCTATGCAGGTTCGAACACGACCTTGAGCTTGCCCGCGCAAAAGCAGTGCATCCAAGATAGACAGCACATTTTCGCGATCGCCCGCTTTCAGCAGGACGCGCGCGAGGGTCAGTTCCGCGAATTCGTGCGGTTGGTCCGGGCGGTCAGCCTGGTATTCCGCCGCCCATTGCCTTGTTGCTAACTCGTCTTGACCGGTGTAGAGCTGCAAGTTTGCGATGTAGGCTGCCGCCAGCATGGACATGCGCTCCACCCCGAAGCCTTGTATGATCGTGTTCAATTCCTGGGCAGTCTCGAAGGCATTCGATATGCGCCCTTGATAGGCATGTAAACGGGCGAGATGCGATAGCCCTAAAATCACATCATCTATCAAGCCGCCTCGACGGGATAATGCAATGCCATTTTGCAGGAATTCCTCAGCGGCGGCGAGATCGTTTCGTTCGAGAGCGATGCTGCCTAGAATAGACTCTGCCAAACCCAGTGGGGGTAAGCGTTTGCCCCGTGCGATTTGTATTGCACTTTGGCAGGTTTGCTCCGCTCGCTGCAACTGCCCCTGGCTGATCTGCACCTGTGACGCAGCGCCAAGCGCATGAATGGTAAGAGAATGCACTCCGGCCGATTGCGCTTCTTCACTCGATTTTAAATAGTTCTGTACAGCGAGAGCGGTTTGCCCGGAGAGTTCATATGCCAACCCAAGACTAAAAAATCCACGCGCATGCTGCAAATGATGCTCTTGTGGGAGTCGTTCCTGGGCGAAAGTGATCTTTTCGATGGCTTGTTGCGTATCGCCACGCACGGAGGCGATTGCACCGCGGTAAAACGATGCCAGCGCCAGCATCTGCTCTTTTTCAAGTGAGGGGGATAAGGCATGCAGCGTCTGCTCGGTTTGGTCAATTTGTTTTTCTGCCAGATCAAAACGCCCTAACAGGTAGAGAATGTGTGAAGCGTTCAAACTCAATGCGGGGCGGCTTTGATAGGCTTGTGGAGGAAGAACATCCAGCCAGTCTGCATACAATGTGAGATTTCCTCCTGACCATACGGTATCTTTTTTTAATCCCCGGTCAATAACATCCGCTATGAATTCAAGATCACCACTTGCGATGGCATATTGCACCGCTTCAGAGAGTAGGTCATTCTGTTCGTGCCAAAGAGCAGCCTTTCTATATAGTTTTTCGGTTTCAGATTTGGAGAGTTCCGTTTGCAAGAAATCGGCAAAAAGGTGATGGTAGCGATACCAGATGCGGTCATCATCCAGTGGGATCAGGAACAGGTTTGTCTGTTCAAGTTCTGAAAGCAAACTTTGACTGTCAGTGTATCCAGTGAGTGCTTCGCAGGATTCGGCGTTAAAACGTTCCAAGATAGAAGTCTGAATA
>CP070639.1:2244483-2246534 GCA_020354045.1 Anaerolineales bacterium
CTGAAGTTTTCTGGCAGGTTGAGAGTCGATCCTCCCAGCATAGTTAGAAGATAAGCGGTCCCCAGCCAGGCAACGAATTGTGCCAAGCCTAAAAAACCGACACCGATGATCTTGCCTGCCAGCAGATCAACTGGAGAGATGGAGACTGCCAGCACCTCGATGATGCGAGTTTCCTTCTCAACGCTGATGCTGCGTAACTGCAGGCTTGAGCCGGTTAAAATTGAGACAAAGAAGATCATAAGAAAAATTAACGGCAGGTAGCGCAGCAGAACGCTCGAATCACAGCCGTAGCCAGGCGCAGCACAATCCTCATCCTCGGCACCACCATTCTCTGCTAAGGTCAGGTTAGTTCTCTGAAAATCAGCTGGCGCCCAGACCCGCTTCGCCAGCTTCAGATCCCCTGCGAGCATGTTATAAAGCAGCACCCAACGCAGTCTCCAATCCTGACGGTCTGGCGCGAGTGGGCTGTACTCTTGTTGGACATAGATGATTTCGCCGCTATCGAGATAATCCTGAGGGATAATATAGTAAGCTGTAATCTGATTTGCTTCCAGAGCCTGGGAGGCATGCTGCTCGGAGGGATAAGCCAATAAGATTCCTGCTGGCAGGTCAGGTGGCATTTCTTTGACCAAGCCTGCCAAATCAACATACCCCTCCACCTGTGATTCAAGCTGTGAGTGTGTAGTGCTGGCCTCATTAGTGGCAGTATCACCTCTCTTGGATATCCTGACCCCCAAGAAGATGATAACTGCAACCAAAGGCACCCCAAAAGAGACAAGTAAGAAGGAAGGGCGCCGGATTGTTGTTCGGATCTCGTGTGCAACAATCACCCATAACTTGGACATTAGTTTGCCTCCCGAACCACCCTGAAACGCCCACTGCGCAAGATTTCTGCTAAACCCAGGCTTTTACCATAACGCAGCATCCCAATCCGGAAAGACTGGGTTGCCAGCCACAATGCAGCTGTAGCTGCCAATGTTTGGATAGCGACACTGGCGACCACTTGCCAGGTTGGCACGATGGTGAACATCAGGCGGAAACCCATCGCGATCAGGCAGGTAAATGGCAGCATGCTCATGACGACGGCAGCTGTGCCGTTAGGATTCTCCAACAGAGGCTGGATGATATAAAAAGGCAAGAAGTAAGCCACAAAGAGCAATGGCCCGATCCGCTCGCTGTCTTCTGGATTGGCAACCATCACACCGGCAGTGAACATGATCCCTAAAGCCATCACGTATCCTGGGATAGCCACGGCTGTTATCATGCCTGCTCTGCGCCAGTCCATCTCTGGATTTTGAAGCCAAACTATATCCAGCACCTCGCCACCGATAAAAACGGCCAATATACCGATTAGAGACCACGCTGCCAAGAGAGACAGACCAATTGCGACGACGCCCAGCACTTTGCCCCAGATTAATTGCGGAGGTGTCAGGGAGGTGAACAGCACCTCAATGGTGCGATTCTGTTTTTCTTTAAAGACTGCATCCATGAGGTAGCCCGAGCTCAGCACCAACAAGCCAACAAAAGCAAGGCTGATGAACAGGGGCACAAAATGGGTAAGCGAGGGGTTGTCATCCTTGAATTCCTGATCCCCTGCAATTGAACGTATGGTCAGGTCGCTTCCTTTTGCTGCAAGCCTGGCGATCTGCGGAGGTTGGGAAGACAGCAGGTTGAGCTGCAAAAAATCGTAGAGTTGGGACATGGCATTGGTGCCTGGATCTTTGCGGTAAATCAGCTCGACCTTGCCTGTTTCCAGATAATCAGACGGCAGGATGAAAAAGGCTTGGATTTGCCCAGCCTCAAGAGCCTGGAGGGCACTGGTCTTATCCGGAAAGGGGGTGAATTCTACCCTCCGCTCAGTTCCCTCGAGCGGAGCCAGGAGCATATTCGCGAGTACACTGGATTGATTTATGTATCCAAGCGGGCGGTAATCTTTGCGTGAGGTCTCAATGAGCATACCTAATCCGATCGAAAAGGCAATAAACATCGGGACGCTTAAAAGCACCAGGACGAAGCTCTTTTTAATCACATTCTGGCGCAACTCATGTAAG
>CP070639.1:2246634-2248654 GCA_020354045.1 Anaerolineales bacterium
AGTCAGCGCCCTCTAACCTGATATGGTTATGCTCTCCCACATTGAAAAAAGCTGTGAGATGTTGCACCAGCAGGTGCTCGAGCACCGTTCCACGGTACACCTCGCCTGTGTGAGTGCGCTGACGTGTGCCCTCGGCAGGTCCCCATTCGGCATCAATAGCTTGTGCTCGTTCAACCAGATGATCCTTAAAGTAGACCTGCTCCCTGAGCAAAAAATCCAGGTCGCCAGTCTGGTGGATATAAAGCCGGATGGTCAGCAGAGGCCAAGCGCCATGATCCATCCACACGCGGGGGATGTTGTTTCTATCGGCCTTGAACTCACCTGGAAGCCTGCCAATAATGGTGGCGTTGCTGCCATCCAGGCGTACCCCGGCGAAATTCTCAAGTAGCAGGTGATCAACCTGCTCAGTATCCCTGATCAGCATTGCCAGAATATCCTGCCATAAGTCTCGCCAACCGCGACCACCTCTCCCATAGTCATGATAGGGTAGGAAGGAGTTACCAAAAAGGCGGCGTAGCGTGGGCTGGATACTTACCCACTTCAACCAGAGATCGAATTGAGTCTCGCTAGTCCGGAAAGCCAGTTTTTCTGATTTGCTCTCCCAAAAGTCCTTCGTGATTTCAAGCCAATGGTTGAATCTTTCCTGATTGCCGTAGGTTTTTATCAGTCGCTCGGCATCTTGTTCATCTGGAAATATACTTAGCACGAGAATGTAGGCGCAGGATTGCCCGGGTAGCAGCCCGCTGTCTTTGAAACGCAATGCACCTATAGCTTCATAGCCCTGAAAAGTTTCCCCTTCTAGGGAAAAGTTTCGCGAGGGCCTGATGATCGCTTCGGGCCAATCCAGGTTGCCTCCTTCGCCGATGAAATCTTCTATCACTGGGAAGAATCCCTGCGGTGGGGCACCATCTGCTTCCGCACCGAGAATGGCATAATTCATTTGATTAGGATGATGGCCGCGTTCATCGAAAGATAGGGTTGGGCTTACTAGGATGCCATACTTCCCACAGGTAATCTGGTGTAACAGGGATGTCACATGTCGGTGATCGCGCAGATTATCGGCGGAGCGTCCGTAGATCGGGATCGCAGCTGTAGGGGTAAATTGAACAAGCTGATTGGAGATGTTCGTAAAGCGCACCAACATCAATTCAACCTGGTCGTTGGATGGCGGAACAATATTTGTGATTTCTGCCCGTAGCCCAAGGTTTTTATTCTGGCGAAACACTTGATGCCATAGAAAACCAGCTTTTAGGGCGATTTCATCATCTTCCTGCCCCGAAAAGTTTTTAGCAATCTGTGCAGCACTATTGCCTGTTGCTGACCATGCCCCTATACCTGGAATGTGAACCCAAAAATTACGCGCAGAGCGAATGTTGTGCAGGTCTTCCACTGAGACTGGCGGCGTCAGGAAGGAGTGTTGTCCGGCCTTGATATCCCCATGTAGCAATGGCGTTACCGCCGACATCATCCCGGCCTCATTGGCGAGAGGGAAATACAGATAACTTGAGTGATGTGGGTTCTGTAGCTCAAAAGTGCCCTGAGAGTCGATGAACTTCCACGTTTGAATCATTCTGGCATCCTCCATACCTGGTAGGAATTTCAGTTAAACCTCCGCAAAGAAAACATCAATGCGCTTGATACGCCCCTCGCGGACAAAGGATGCATAAGGTGACCCGATGATGTCTCCATCTACCTCAACCTGCTTGTCATCCAAGTAGAGATGCAATTTTTGGATCTGATTACTGATCGCAAAAGTATCCTCCCGTCGAGGGTTGTAATAGGTAACTCGGCAATTTCCGAGGAATGTGAAGCTTAACGTGCCAGCCTCATCGAACAGCCAATGAGGCAGAGCAGGTTGCAAACGCAGGCAGAGCTCATCTTTATCAATGAAAAATGGATTCTGACCTGCCATCATGATATTCCACATACTTAGAAACTCTGCTGTCGCTCCGGTCAGGCGAGCGACAAAGCCGGCACCGTGCAGGTTTTTGTCGGGGTGGGCGCTGCTGACAATAAAGGA
>CP070639.1:2248754-2250765 GCA_020354045.1 Anaerolineales bacterium
TGAAATTTTTCGGTAATGCTTACTTGAAAACAGTAAAATAAAAAACAAGCCCTAATATTATTATAGCGGTATTTGGGCGCATTTCCCTGCTTGCCCCTTATCCAGGTCAGCTCATGCAGGCTTTACGGAGCCCATCAGCCAGAGGCAAGAATCGCTTCGCAAAATCTATTGTGCCTCTGTTCCCGTTTGTGACAATAGCAACAGAAATTTTTTTGCTATATTCCCCGAAAGCCAAACAAGAAAAACCTCCAGGGTGTCCAAAACATCGGTTTGTACTCCACCATCCAAAACTTGACGGGAAGCGAGTCCCCACAACGAATCCCCTTCCCATTGCTATTACAGTCTTAAGGCTTCTATCCCACGAAAGAACATGCCGAGAGGTATATTTCTGGATCGCCATTTCAGAAATCAACTGTTTCCCTGCGGGTGTCTTACCCCCAGATAAGAGAAAATCATAGAAAGCCGCAAGACTAGCAGCATCGCTGACTAAGCTGGTTGCCGGATTCCTGGCATTGAAGAACTGCTCTGAATTTTGCCATTCAAAATCTTCTGCCACGTTTACATCGGCGACAAGAAAACTCTGTTTCCCCAACCAGTAAGAAAAAGCCAAAGTATTGATATCTCGACCAGCCAATCCAAACTGGAGGGCTGGCAATTGCAAAGGTGCAGCGATCTCTTCCCTAAAGAAGTCAGGGAGACTCCTTCCATCTACCCTTAAAACAATCTCATTCAGTATCCACCCATATTCATGGGGATGGTATGCCAAAGTTCCACGCGGGTAAGAAGGAAGCGCTTCAATTAACGCATCTCGGATTGCTTCAATATCTCCGTGAAGTGGAGTATTCCTCACAAAATCTGGCATCAAAATTCCGGATCTGTGTGTCAGGACATCCAGTGTCGTGATTTGCTCTTTGCCATGTCGGGCAAACTCTGGAAAGACATGAGCAATTGGAGCCTTGACATCCAATACACCCCGATCCTCCAGCATGGCGATAGCAATCGCGGCAAGTGGTTTGCCAGCAGATAAAACAGGAAACGGGGTCTGGGAATGAACCTGCGTTGGTGGAATTGGCTCACTGGGTCGGAATCCACGAGCAATCCCTATTGCTATATTAACTACTAGCTTTCCATTACGGCTAAAGACAAGCTGTCCGCCAGGGAATGAACCCGTTAGTTGCTGGCTTTGAAAGAGGTCAACAACCCTCGCCAACCTGCCTGCATCCACTTTCACCGATTCAGGATCAACCGTTTCTTCGTACGGGAATGTCATTCGGAAGACTTCCTTTTTTTAATTTCCAAGATCGGCACTGGTTGAATCCCAACCGAGCTTACCCTTGGTCACGATGATAAGCATGAGCGAAACACCTCAATATATACAACCCATCAACACCATGAATGTACCCAATCCGCTGAGCATATCCATAGGTGTCGGAATAAAACAACTGATTACATTTGTGCCGGCATGAAGCAGTATGATCGGCATGACACTACTGCACGAGATGAGGAAAAACCAGTTCAACATCAACGTTAGAGGAACCAAATTGAACAAATACTACCTAAGCGTCTTGTCATAGTCGCTCGTGAGCGGTAGACGCCATGCGGCGTGGAAGAATCCCAAGATTAGGGCGGCTACGCAGGGGTTTCTTTCGGATTGATATTCAACATCCGACTAGGTCTTTTTCAGGATGATCTCTGCTGCAATACGGACAGCGCTATTGATGATTTCGCCACAGGTTTTCTTCCCTCCGGCGGCAGCATATCTGAGCGCATCAATACGGTTGGCGAGATCGTACCTTCGGCCAAACTTGGCCTCCAAGAGATCTGCACAAGCGGTACTGCCATGTTCATCTTCAAATCGCCGGCAAAACCTGCGAGAAGGAGGCAGAGATGCAAGGTAGCCTTTCCAATCATCTAGTTTATCCCTGCCATACACCAACCCAATCGCCATCAGGCATCCTGTGACCGCACCACAAGTTTCGCCCCGCAAGGCAATACCTGGAAAAGGGGTGAG
>CP070639.1:2250865-2252867 GCA_020354045.1 Anaerolineales bacterium
ATATTCATAATCTGATAGCCAAAGCATGGCTGCAAATTGTGCCTCTGCGTGTTGGCGGTGGTACACGATTAAAAATCATTGAGTCAATGGCTTTAGGAACTCCAGTTGTTAGCACCAGCAAGGGCGCGGAGGGCTTAGATGTGACCCATGGCAAAAATATCCTAATTGCAGATGATCCCAAGGCTTTTGCCCATGCGGTTAGAAGCGTTCTGAAAAATGCGGATTTGCGCCAGTCTCTGTCTGTTGAAGGGCGTAAGCTGATAGCAGAAAAATACAGCTCGGATGTGATCGCGCAGAAGCTAACTTCGCTTCTGGGAAAGATTCTGGAAAGATCAATCAATGATCAGTAGAACTTATTCTTTGATCCCATCGATAACTTTTCCATCCTTAAGAAGAGATTCACATGCTTAAGAGTATTAATTTAAATCCCAGGAAGTTATTCCATGGATTTAGCTTTACATGGTTAAAAGTCTCGGTAATTGTGGGTGTAATCATTGCCAGTATTAGCCTCCCGTTTGTTGCTACAAGATTTTCTTTACGCTACCTGAATTATCTTGTGGCATTATTTCCTGCCATTGGTGTACTGCTCATCATTTTCCGTGAGCCTGTATTAGGACTGGTCCTGACTTTGTTAGGGGGTATCTTTATTCCATTTACAGGCCCCGGCGGTATAAATGCTGTGGTTCTGGGATTGATGGTAGTGATTGCAGTCTGGATCTTAGAGATGATGGTGAAAGAAAGAAGTATTTCTCTAATATCATCTAGAGCTATCTTGCCTGCTTTTGCGTTTGTGTTGATAGCGGTAACGACATTGCTGCTGGGGCAATTACCCTGGTATCCATTGGCTCAAGGTGCTCCCTTAGATGCTCAGGTTGGTGGATTTTTTATATATTTTCTTTCTGCAGCTACACTTCTGCTGGCAGCCCATCTTATTCGATCTGAAGTTTGGTTGCAAAGATTGACCTGGACTTTCATCATTGTGGGTGGCGCACATTTGCTAGCAAGTTTTCTGCGCATAGATGTGATCACCAGACTTTACCAAAATGGTTTTGTAGCACAAAGCATGTTCTGGACCTGGTTGGTCGCCCTCGCCTTGGGACAGGGTGTTTTCAACCAAAAACTTCAATGGCGCTATAGGGCCATGCTCCTTGGATTGGTTTTGCTTGCCTTTTATATTGCGTATGTTCAAAATGGGGCTTGGAAATCGGGATATCTACCTGCATTGGCTGCGGCGGGTGTAATTATCTTGTTTCGCTACCCCAAATTCACTGCAGCGCTGATACCACTTTGGATTTTAGGAGCATGGTATCTGGGCTCCCAGGCAATTGACACTGACTTTTATAGCTATGGAACCAGGTTGGATGCCTGGAAGATCGTGTTAGAGCTTGCTAGAGTTAATTTGTTCTTTGGATTGGGATTTGGTAACTATTATTTTTTCACCTCGCTCATACCAATTCGCGGCTGGTATGTTAATTTTAATTCCCACAGCCAGTATGTAGATATTATTGCCCAAAGTGGATTAGTGGGTCTAATAGTTTTTTTCTGGATATTTTTAGAGCTGGGTAGGTCGGGATGGAATCTGCGGACAACAGTTGATAAAGGATTTTCTCAAGGCTTTGTTTATGGGGTCATGGGTGGTCTCGCTGGTACATTAGCCGCAGGATTTCTTGTCGATTGGGTGCTTCCATTTGTTTACAATATTGGTTTTGACGGCTTTCGGGCGAGTATACTGCCCTGGCTTTTTATGGGTGGACTGGTCGCTTTGGAGAAGTTAGGAACTAAAGCACAAGAAGAAGGATAATCGAAGTGGTTTGGAGGTGTGTGTGGAAGAAGAATTGATCGGGTTGATACCTGCAGCAGGCAAAGGGATGCGTTTGGGGCTGCCATACCCGAAGGAATTGTATCCAATTATTCGTAATAATCATTACAAACCGATCTCACAATATGTTTTAGATAACATGACTGTGGCGGGGTTGGATCATATTGTATTCGTGATCAATGA
>CP070639.1:2252967-2254968 GCA_020354045.1 Anaerolineales bacterium
GAGGATGCAGGTAAGAAAATCTCCAGGCCTCGTAAACAGCTTCCGCGCCAGGATACCTCTGTGACAACGTCACATCTGCTGGATGAACAAACCGAATCCGCATTCTCGCGTGAACTAGTAGTGCGCCTGATTAATTGGGTTAAACATATTTAATGTATGCTGATCTAAAGAAAAGTAATGATACTCAAGTTAAAAGCAGGTAATCACATCTTGAATACAGCACCACGAAAACCGGAATATGCTGCTCTGGAGCCGTTAAAGCGGGTGTTTGGGGAGCGCATCCAATTTAATGTCCCGCTAGCTCGGTACACTGCTGCCCAAATAGGTGGTCCAGCGATGGCATTGCTCGAAGTAAAAACGGCTGACGAGTTAGGGCTGGCCGCCCGTACGCTTTGGAAAATGCAAGTACCGTGGAATGTTTTGGGTGGGGGCTCTAACATCTTAGTAAGCGACCGGGGTGTGCAAGGTGTTGTCCTAATGAACCGGGCACGCAAAGTTAAATTCGATGAAAATGCACAACCACCTACTGTCTGGGCAGAGTCGGGTGCTAACCTTGGTCTGGTTGCTAGGCTGGCTGCTGCACGGGGACTTTCGGGTTTAGAGTGGGCTGCAGGTATTCCGGGCACTATCGGCGGTGCGGTAGTTGGTAATGCGGGTGCCCATGGCGGTGATATGTCGGGCAATTTGCTCGTGGCAGAGATCTTGCAACAAATTTCACACTCTGAAGAGGCTAAGGTAGAACGGTGGGCTGTAAAAAGATTGGAATATGGCTATCGCACCAGCTTGTTGAAAAAGAAACCCGGACTGGCAATCGTACTTGCGGCATTGTTGTCCTTGGAGCAGAGTACACCAGCTGAAGTGCAGGCTAAAATAGCATCATTTGTAGAATATCGCCATCGCACTCAGCCACCGGGTGCCAGTATGGGGTCGATGTTTAAGAACCCAAGCGGTGATTATGCTGGACGCTTACTTGAGGAAGCAGGCTTGAAAGGAAAACAGGTCGGAGATGCACAAATCAGCGATTTACATGCCAACTTTTTTATAAACCTGGGACAGGCAACCGCTGAAGATGTTTTCGACCTGATTCAATTGGCTAAGAACAAAGTGTTGGATAAATTTGGCGTGGAACTTGAATTAGAGATTGAGCTGGTCGGTGACTGGAATTATTTGAACTAGTTCGTAGGGTTTTATGGTTGATGCGTAATGGCAAAAGCTAAGCTGCATGTGGGATTGATATTTGGAGGTCGCTCAGGTGAGCATGAGATATCGCTTCTTTCCGCGCGCTCAGTGCTGGCGGCTCTTGACCCTGAAAGGTATGAGGTGATCCAACTAGGTATCTCCCACACAGGTACCTGGTGGGTAGGTGATAACTTGCTGGAAACACTGGGGAAGGGGAATTTTGCAACATTAGATCGCGCTGCCCTATTACCAGACCCCAGTTACTCAGAGGTCTACAGAATTGAGCAAACACAGCAGGGTGATATTTTGAGGCAACTTGCAGGCCTGGATGTAGTGTTCCCGGTCCTGCATGGAACTTTTGGGGAGGACGGCACCATTCAAGGCCTGTTTGAAATGGCAGATCTCGCTTATGTAGGGGCAGGTGTGGTGGGCTCAGCCGTCGGCATGGACAAAGGCATATTCAAAGATGTGATGCGCGCCAATGATATTCCCGTTTTAGATTCAATCGTGGTGCTTCGTTCAGAGATTGAATCGAAGATAGAAACTGTACTTTCACGGGCAGAAGAAGTAGCCCCGTATCCCTTATTCGTCAAACCAGCTAACTTAGGATCCTCTGTAGGGGTGAGCAAGTGTCGTGGCCGGGCGGACTTACTGGAAGGATTAATGGAAGCTGCTCGCTATGACCGTCGAATACTGGTGGAGCAGGGCATCAATGGCCGTGAGATTGAGGTAAGTGTGTTAGGGAACGACGAACCGCAGGCTTCCATCCCAGGAGAAATCATCCCAGCAGCGGAATTTTATACCTATGACGCCAAATACCAT
>CP070639.1:2255068-2257065 GCA_020354045.1 Anaerolineales bacterium
GCTCCTGGTAGCGGCGGTGATACGCAGCCTCGGTGGTGCAAGGGATGATCAGCAACGGGGCATTCGAGATAAACGGATCGTACCCTGCTTCGACGTAATACTCCTCACCGCATAAACCGGCGATGGCTTGTTTCAACACGGGATCCGTAATTACAATAAAATCCTGTCCCTGGGTGAAACCCGCACTCGGACCACGCCGGGCATACTCCAGGATACGCTCGATTGATCCAGAAGGCACAGGCTGTTGTGTAAAATTACGCACCATGCGCCGCTTGAAGACCACCTCAGCAAATTCCATCTCAGCCTCCTGACGGGACATATCCCATGCGGATAATTATCTCATGGAATGGACATTCTCGCCCATCAGAAGCCATCGTAAAGAGTTCAAGATAGTGCAATGGTTCGCTTGAGAGGCCAGCTGAGATCAGAAATCCAAGGCTATCCGCCGGTAAGACAGATTATTTAATAAAAAATGTATGCACGGAGCAAAGATGCTTTTCCTTTCTTTTATCTTGCCCGCCTGCGGAGCATCCAAATATTCAGATTTTGAGGGAATACCTGGCTGCGGTGGCGAGGAAATTGGAGGAGAGGTAAAAGAGGGTTTGGACCGCGAAAGGCGCGAAAATGCACGAAAAACGCGAAAGGGGGAGGAAAGCCGAGATCAATAGAACGGGTGGTCCCGGTAAGAAAAGCAGGAACGAGATCGCTGTTAATGAAAACCGTCTTTAGAAGCCTACCTTCGAGAGCCAGGCAAGCACTGCAGTGGCACAGACCCTTCGACTGCGTGCGCTGGAGGCGCACTCCGCTCAGGGAGGCTCCTTCGACTGCGTGCGCTGGAGGCGCACTCCGCTCAGGGAGGCTCTTTCGACTGCCCTTCGACAAGCTCAGAGCCTGCACTGAAGGTAGTGAAGTGACAAGCTGCTGCGCAATGACAGTTGCTATAACAAGCGCAAGCCTACATACAATCCTTTAAAGACAGGCCAAGGCACTGAAAACCCTTACCCAGCGGGGGCAAAGTGGCTATAATACGGGCGTTCATCCCAGACCATAGACAGGAGGAGTTATCCAGATATGACCACCCGACGCTGGCCTACACTACTGACCACCCTGGCGCTCGCCACGATCGCCGCTGCCCCACTGAACCAGCACCAGGAAGCGCTCTTCCCCTGGTGGGAAGCGCTGCTGATCCTGCTGCTGGTGATCTTACTCACGGCGGTGCTGATCCTGTGGAACGCCCGCCAGCCGCTGGAATACGCCGACTCGTTTGCACACGCTGGTGGGGCGAGTCACGAGCACGACAGCCATGCAAGCCCGCTCGCCAGCCCGGATGACCTGGAGGTGATTGAGGGCATTGGACCCAAGATCAAATCCATCTTCGCTGAAGCTGGCATCACCACTTTCGCCCAGCTGGGCGATTCTGACCCGAGCCACCTGGAAAGCATCCTGCGGCAAGCTGGACTGCGCCTGGGCGATCCCACCAGCTGGCCGGAGCAGGCCCGCCTGGCAGAGAACGGCGATTGGGACGGTTTAAAGCACCTGCAGGAGGCACTCAAGGGTGGGCGGCGCTCCTGAACTCCTGTTCGGCTACACGAAGCCCGCATACAAAAGAAGAAACTGCCTCCGCTATAAGTAGCTAAAAAACTACCCGGTGGGCATATCCGCTTCGCTCGGCGTGAACAAGGCGGGGCAGTCTCCTGACTGTGAGAGAGATTGCCACAGCCAGCAAAAAGCGCTGGCTGCGCAATGACGGGTTTTTCGGAAAAATGAGCACCGGGGTTGTGGTGTGACACCTAAATTCCATAATTCCAGTGGGGCACTCTCTATGCAATTCAAAGCGATCATCTTCGATTTCGACGGCGTGCTGGCTGACACGCTGGCAGATATGCTGCACTTCGCGACGCAAGCCTGCCAGCAGCTGGGCCTGCCCTGCCAGCCCACACAGGCTGACCTGGAAGCCCTGGAGCGCATGACTTTTGCGGATTACGGGCGCCAGCTCG
>CP070639.1:2257165-2259159 GCA_020354045.1 Anaerolineales bacterium
GTATCACCTCCCGGCTTCCCCCGGATTGTCTGGACAAAAAACAGGAGCGAGGCTGCCTCGCTCCTGTTTTTTGTTTTAATGAATCCTCCCGCCCGGGCTGTTGCCTGCCGGGCGGGAGTTGGTGTGCTGGCGTTTTTGCTGCCCCAGTTGGTGAGAATATTTGGCTTATCCTTGTTTGCTCAGCAGCTGGGCGAAATGCTCGCGGCTGAAGGCTTTCATGGTCAGGGTGCGCACGTTGCCCTGTGCTCCCAGCCCCAGCAGGAATGTCAGTGCCACATCGTCGTTGGGCGCTTCCGCGATCGCCACATAATCGTACTCGCCCATCACCATGTAAAATTGCACCAGCTTGGCGCCCATCTGCTCCATGGCTTTCTCTGATTCTTGTAAGCGCTTGGGTGCGTTCTTAATATCCGCCATTCCCTTTTCAGTTAATTTCATCAGGCTGATGTAAAGAGGCATGCTTGCTTCTCCTTTCGCAACAGCTGTACTCCGCCAGTCACCACCCGATCCAAGGCTGAAGAAAAGAACCGCAGGGAATCCCTGCGGTTCTGGATTGGAATCATGTCTGTCTGCAGCCTGCTGTCAGGCTGTGAACTCGCTTGCTACGTGCTCAGCTTTGGTTAGGTGATTTGATTATAGCAATTCGCTGGGTGCGAGTCAAATTAATGGGCTTCTTATTTCGGCAGCGCTAAATTGCCTCTTGCAATGGGTCTCAAGATTGGCTATAATCTAGGTGCCTGAAAATACGACGCTCGCCCTTTTTACATCCGTTAAATCTCCCTTTGGTAAGACATAAGGGGAATTGGACTGGCTGCGCTGCCTGATACAGGTCGGCAGACAGCCAGTCTATTAATTTAATTACGCCCAGCACCTCCCAGACAACCTGGATACGCAGTGACTTACATTAGCCGCGCTGGTGTTGGCCTGGTAATCCGGGGAGTCGCGGCATGCTTTATTCGAGTGTCAGGGGTGGTTTTGACCAAACTTACCCGCTTGCCACTCGATTTTCCTGCCTTTTTTGATTATTGACCAGGAGCGCGATATTTGCCACTCTTCTTAGTGGCTTTATCAATCTCATCGGCTGTGAGCAGCACGGTCGTTTTCGTCTTAACTGAGCCGCTGGCACCAACGATCAGGGCGGCTGCCGCAGCTTCGACATTATCCACGCCTTCGACAATGGCGAACCCATCGTAATCTCCGAAGGCGAAGTAATATGCCACTAATTTGCCGCCCAGGCTTTTGACAAGTTGCTCTGTGGCTTCACGTCGTTTTGATCCGCCATCTTTGAGAAGCCCTTTTACCCCCTGTTCGGTATAGCTGAATTGCACCATAAATGTGGCCATTGATACACCTCCTGTGTATTTTTAAATTCTAACATAAAGAATTTCGTCCTTTTATTGCCTTAGCTTTCATCCCCTCCCCCCGAGGGGCTCACCAGCCAGTTTCCAGGAGCCTCATCAGTTCCGTCGGTTTAAGCACCAGGTAATCCGGTCCAGCCTGCTGCAGCTTCTCTGGGCTCTGGTGCCCCCAACCCGCTGCCGCGCTTTTGGCGCCTGCCTGGGCGGCCGCCCGTATGTCAGAGACTGCATCGCCCACCACCAGTGTTTCCTCCACCGGCACACCCAGCGCCTCAGCCGCCCGGCCGATCTTTTCATAGCGTTCCCCGGGTTGGTGTACGTCCACCAGCACCTGGAAGGCTTGCGCCAGCCCGTGCCGCTCCAGGAAAGCCTGAACCGCGGCAGCGGTGTTGCCAGTCACGATCGCCAGCGGGTAAGCCTGGGCCAGCTGGTGCACCACCTCTGCCAGCCCGGGGAAGATCTCCGCAGGTTGTGAGCGTGCCGCGAAGCGCTCCAGACACAGCCGCACGAACGCCTCCAGGCTGGGCTCGGGTACCCCGAGCTGGCGCCCGTAATCCGCAAAAGTCATGCGCTCCAGGGCTTCCAGGTCAGCCTGTGTGGGCTGGCAGGGCAGGCCCAGCTGCTGGCAGGCTTGCG
>CP070639.1:2259259-2261241 GCA_020354045.1 Anaerolineales bacterium
TTTTTCCTATCTGACACTGGTAAAAAATATGTCATTTTCTGCCACCCAGACGATGTACGCCTGGTCGTTCCCATCTACGGCGATATCCAGCTCTAACACGTTTCCTGTTCCTGCCACCTGGTAGGGCGGCAGCCAGTCACCGTTGGGTAGTTGTTCCAGGAAGTAGGTCCCATGCCAGCATCCCTCGGCGGCGCGCGCCAAACCGCTGCTGTTAAGCGCCAGTTCTACCCCACATCCATGTGGCGAGATTTTGACTGGTTCTGACCAACCCTGGGTGGGATTCCAGCGCAGGTAGTATGAACCACCGTGAAATCCATCCCACACCAAGTGCAGGTTCCCCTGCTGGTCGGCTTCGAAGTCAAACCGCGCATCGGGTGCGGTGGCGTCCGTTGTCAGGCGCACTGCCGGGCTCCACGAGGTGCCCGCGTCTTGCGAGTGGCTGTACTCCAGACTGTAGGGATCACCTGGTCGGAACCAGACCACGTGATAGTTTCCAGCCGGGTCTCGAACCAGGTGGGGATTGGCGATATTCGTTGCCTTGTCGGTAGAAATCACCTGGTCTCCAAAGGTTAAACTGCCAACCCGGGCAAATACGGCCTGCAGGTTGCCATCTGGCAGGAACAGGGGAAAGAAACTAGTCCGTGTGTCAAACGATTTCGGCTTCCAGATCTCGGCTGCAGAGAAAGACCCTCCCGGGCTGTTCTGGCAGCGTCTGAAATATGCTTCACCCTCGTTCTCCGAAACCCCGCCCCACAGCACACAGATATACCCCTGCGGATGAAGTGCCTGGACAAGATCGCTCCACAGAAATTCAAAACCGTTCGTCAGGACCTCTGCGGGTGTAAAGTCGCCTCCTCCGGTCCGCTGCTGGTGGTAATAGTCGCCGCCGCGCGGGAGTACGCTGCGATAAACCAGGTGTAGCTGGTCTTGCTCGTCGAAGAGCAGGCTGATCTCAGCGTATTTCCCTTCCCGGTTATTGGTCAGGTTGAAGGCCGCAGGTGGCGTGGGTGTGGATGTCAAAGTCGCTGGGGCGAAGGCTGCCGGCGTTTCTCGCGGAATGTCTGGCTGGTTCGCCTCCGTGGGGGAGTTCACGCTTGCCGGTTGCCCCTCAACTGTCGTGTTTACTGCTGGCGTAGTGCTTTCACTGGCTGTTAGTCCACCCAAGAACCGCTTGCCCAGGGAGATACCTGAAAGACACAGGGCAGTTATCACGACAAGGCTTGCTGCAATCCCAACCAGGACCCGCTTGGAAGGCTTTTTCTTCGCCGGGGTTGGCTGAATGGTGGCAATTGTGGCAGGCCGGGCGGTAGCAGACTGACGCACCGCTTCAGTGTTTAGTTGAGGCTTTACAACCTCTTCCGGAGTCGCTTTCGCGGGAGCCATCTCTGCTGGCGAATCATGCAGGGGATCAAAGATGCGTCCATCCGGGGCGCGCATGTAAAGTACGGGCGTGCCCCATTCGATGTCGTTGCCCAGCGAGAAGATCGCTTTGCGCGCTTCAGACAGGGCAGCATCCACCGGGTAGCCATCTGCGATGGCGGTATAGAATTCCCGGGCGAAGGTGATCGCCGCTTCGTCGGTCACCTCGAACTGCATGGCGATCACGGCTGGCAGGCCCTGCTGGACCAGGCTCTGGGCCACACCCGCGAAGGGGTCGCTCACCCCGCTGCGCCCTCCCTCACAGGCGTTGAGCACTGCCAAACGCAGGGTGTTTTCATCGTGCAGTAAGGTGCCCAGGTACTGCCCGCTCAGGGGATGCCCGCGCTGGTTTTCATCCTCGAAGAGCAGGATGCCATCCTGGGCTTGCTCGTTGAAGCCGCCATGGCCGATGAAATGGAAGACGTGGTACTCGTTGCGCCGCAGCCTGTACTGCAGCTCGGTGGGGGAGGCGGTGTCGAGGTGGTCAAGCACCAGTGAGCCGCGCGCCTCGAGCTCAGCCAGAGCGGCTTTCAGGTTGTTCCACTCGCGCTCGACATCCAATC
>CP070639.1:2261341-2263311 GCA_020354045.1 Anaerolineales bacterium
CTGACCACAGCCTGGTTATCCAGTTGCGTATCTAGACCCTTAGGCAACAGGCGCGGATTGCGCCCATTGACGAATAAGGGAACATGGTTATATACCCGGTTCTGAGCATCAAGAAGGACATCTCTGAGTTGCGGGTGTTGAACGGCAATGAGCTCTATAAGTTCACGCACAGTCAACCCAATAGGCTCATCTAGTTCAATCCCCTCGCTGCCGGTTAGATCGCGCAGCGTGCCATAAAAGTTAATACGCATATCGTATTTATATCACTGCTGAGCAAATTTGTGTGCCTCATCATGCTTAATTTATGACATTCGCCATACACATAGTCGGAATTTATATGGAATAATTGCAATAACTTGTTAACAGCTTAACTCTAGGTTCATTCCATTAATAAGATGGGACGATAGGCTATGGATTATCTAAAAATCGATTGGGCAGAAGTGGATCAAGATGGACACCTGGTGCTGCCACCTGAAATTGCCGGACAGCTGGGTATTGAGCCTGGAGCACGTTTGCGGATTGAGCAGCAGGGCAATCACCTGCGCTTGCACCGCCCAGCTAATCACCTGAACAAGGTATATATCGAGCCTACCAACCTGTGCAACCTGGACTGTGTTATGTGTATTCGCAGTGGTTGGGAAGAGCCCTTGGGGCGCATGACCCGTGAGACCTTCGACCATATCCTGGCTGGTCTTAGAGAGATCTCGCCTGCGCCTACCGTTTTCTTTGGCGGATTGGGAGAACCGCTCTATAACCCGCGCACACTGGAGTGGATCCGGCAAGTTAAAGCGCTTGGCTGTAGAGTGGAATTAATCACTAACGGTACAACCCTGGATGAACGCCGCAGCCAGCAACTCATCGCCAATGGGTTGGATGTATTGTGGGTCTCCATCGATGGCGCCACCCCGGAACACTATGCAGACGTGCGCCTGGGTGGCGAGCTGCCCAAAATTTTGGAGAACCTGGATAGACTGCGCCGTATGCGCAAAGGCGGTCACTTTCCACAGCCCGCCATTGGTATTGCCTTCGTTGCCATGCAGCGCAATATCGATGACCTGCCAGAACTGCTCAGCCTTGGTCGCCGCATGGGGGCTTCCCTGTTTATGGTCAGCAACGTGATCCCCTATAACACAGAGATGCAAGCTGAGCGCCTGTACACTCGCACCCTGAAAAATATCGCCTACATGCCATCCCCCTTCATGCCGTACTTGAGCCTACCAAAATTTGATATTGACACCCTGACGCAGAAAGCTTTCATCCAGGCACTCAACAGTGGTTATGTGGTCAATTATGCCAATAACAGCTTTGGTAATGCCAACGATGTGTGCAATTTCATCCAGAGTGGCTCGATGTCAATTGCCTGGGATGGCTTTGTCAGCCCCTGCTGGCCGCTGATGCATTCTCATGTCAGCTATCTGCATAATAAGGAGCACCATGTACGGCGGCACATGATTGCCAATGTGCGCGAGCACAGCCTGCTCGATATCTGGAATGATCCAGTCTACATGGAATATCGCCAGAAGGTAGACAGCTTCCGCTTTGCACCTTGCACCTACTGTGGTGGCTGTGATCTATCTGAAGAAAATGAAGAAGATTGTATGGGCAACGAGTTTCCCGCCTGCGGCAGCTGTCTGTGGTCGCAGGGTGTTATCCAATGCCCATGATAAGTATGCGCTTACCTGCCCTTCCATAGCGCACCCCCTCTAGCAACAAAGTCATGCCAACGACACCCACCCCCACCATCTCGGATATCGAGCGCATCGCCTCGCTCTCCGACCCGGTAATCCGCAACCTGCAGATCACGCAGTGCTACCACGAGCTGGCGCTGGTCCTGGCCGAGCGCACCGGTCCGGCTGCCAACTGGTGTACCTTTGCCACCTGGGCCTCAAAGCAAGCCGGGCAGACCATTCGCAAAGAGGACCTGGTGCGCACACTCGAAAATATATTGGGATCAGAAGCCAATGCAGTGC
>CP070639.1:2263411-2265378 GCA_020354045.1 Anaerolineales bacterium
ATCTTTTCACCAGCTCGAATACCAGTAAATATAATATCGATATCTCGATAAGGTTCCAGTCCTGAGAGTTTGACTAAATCCTCTGCCAGATCTAAAATCTTTACTTGCTCGCCCATATTAAGCACGAAAACCTCGCCACCCCGTCCCATTGCTGAAGCCTGCAGAACCAGGTGTACTGCTTCAGGAATTGTCATGAAAAAACGTTCCATATCTGGATGTGTAATTGTGATAGGTCCACCCGCTGCAATCTGCCGTTTAAATTTTGGTATTACACTCCCGCGACTCCCCAATACATTACCAAAACGTACAACAGTATAAGCACTTCCCGACCGGTGAGCTGCATCGAGTACGATCGATTCAGCCAACCGCTTCGTCGCTCCATAAATGCTTGACGGTCGGATGGCCTTGTCCGTTGAAATCAAGACCATGCGCTCAACCTCAATATTTAACGAACTTTCAACCACATTCCGAGTGCCAAGAATGTTGTTGGTGACGGCTTCTTCAATATTGAGCTCCATCAAGGGGACATGCTTGTGAGCAGCTGTATGGAATACAACCTGAGGTTGGTGGTTGTCAAATATCACATTCAGGCGATCAATATCTCTCACATCTGCGATTATGGGGTGGAATACAAGTGATGGGAAATTTTCATCTAATTCAAGTAATGTTTCAAAAATGCTGTTCTCACCATGTCCGAGTAATATCAATTCAGAAGGCCCCCAGCGAGCAATCTGTCTACAAAGCTCTCTACCAATGGATCCCCCAGCTCCGGTAACCAGAATGCGACGCCCACTTAAGCTTGAGCCGATTAAGCGTTCATCAATACGGGTGGGTTCCCTGCGTAAAAGATCCGTAATCTCTACTTCGCGTAACCGATTTACACTGACTTTACCACCGATCAATTCGTACATTCCCGGCATTGTTCGAAAGGGAATCCCTTTCAATCGGCTTACATCCGCAACTTGTCGAACAATGCGCCCGGGAGCACTTGGAATAGCTATCACTACCTCGTCAATATTGCGCAAGTTCACAACTCTTGCCAAATCATTTAACTTGCCAACTACGGGAACTCCATGGATCTGTTGTTTCTGTTTATCTTGGTCATCATCTAAATAGCACACTGGAGATAAATTTAATTGCGGATTTTTCTGCATCTCTCTCACTACAAGTGCACCCGCATCACCAGCACCAACAATTAGAACCCGCTTTTGGTTTCCCTGAACAACCTGGCCTGCGCGGATTTCTGCTAACGCACGCAAAGAAAAGCGAAAACCACCAATCAACACAAGTGATAACAACCAATCTATAGGGGGAATACTACGTGGAAAATTGGGCAGTAAATTTACAGCAATTAGAATGACGATAATTACAGAAATTAGCAGCGAAGCACTACTTACTGCAACTATGATAAGTCTTAGTTCTTGTAAACTGGCATAGGCCCAAAGACGCCGATAGAGACCAAAGAAATAGAATACTGTTGGTTTAATCAGAATTGCGACCGCCACAAACCAATAGATTTGTCGCAGGTAATCTAAAAAGCGGGGGCCCATGTCTGTTCTTAAAGCAAAACTGCCTAATGCCGCCACGATGATTAAAAATACATCTACACTCAACACAAACAGTTGACGAACGATCTTAATGCCTCGTACTGGTAAGCGTAAGTGCTGGTAAATTTTTTGAAAGAATGACCGGATTTGAGAGGCGGTCATCTTATTGACCTCGAAAGCTTAACATGGTGGCAGGAGTGCGCAATAAGATAAAGAAATCTAAAAATAAATTTCTGTTCTTTATATAATAGAGGTCATACTCTAATTTGGTTATCGTTTCTTCAATAGTAGAAGCATATCCAAAATTAACTTGCGCCCAGCCTGTAATGCCTGGTTTGACGAGCAGGCGTGCCCTGTAGAATGGGATATGAGATTGGAAGAATCCAATCAACTGTGGACGCTCCGCTCGTGGTCCAACCA
>CP070639.1:2265478-2267435 GCA_020354045.1 Anaerolineales bacterium
ACGGAGGTGTGCAGGGACTGGTAGAAATTGTCTTTCGGGGATGCAATATAATCATCGAACTGGCCTGGAAGTGGTCTCCAGTGAGTATGTATCACTCCAAGTGCAGAATAACACGCAGGAATATCCGGAACAATTATTCGCACACCTCGCACATCATAAACCATCTCAAAGCTTAAATCTTTACGTACCATTTTTTTATAGATGGAATAAATATGTTTCGACCGGGAAGAAATCTCAGCCTGAATACCTGCCTTAGAGAGAACATTTTCAAGCTGGTCGGTAATCTCCTTCATCTCAGCATCCCGCTGAGTCTGATGAGTGTCAAGTTTGTCCTTGATTTCCCCATAATTCTCAGGGTTTGTGTAGCGGAAGGCAAGATCTTCAAGCTCCGATTTCATCTGCCAGATACCCAAGCGATTGGCAAGCGGCGCGAAGATATCCAATGTTTGTTGGGCAATACGCTTGCGTTTAATTTCTGGCAGCTTGCCCAACGTGCGCATATTGTGCAGTCGATCGGCTAGCTTGATAAACACAACATTGATGTTTTCCCCCATCGCAAGGAAGGTTTTTCTAAGAGTCTCGGAAGCCGCATCGTACCGCCGGCTTCGGGTCAACATCTCCTCTTGTTCATCCGGTTCGGGCAAACCGCGGCGCTCAGCAATCTCACGCAATTCCTCTTCTTTTTGTGTCTCCTCGGGGTGCTGATCCCCGCGGGAGACGCGCGGTAATTGGGTAAGCTTGGTAACCCCGTCGACCAACATGGCAATTTCATTGCCGAAATCGCGCCGCAAGTCCTCCAGGGAGATTGAGGTGTCCTCAACAACATCATGCAACAAACCCGCAGCAATGACTTCGGCTGAAACGCCAAACTCGGAAAGTATTGCTGCCACAGCCACGCAATGAGTCACATAGGGTTCCCCAGAAGCGCGCGTTTGCCCCTCGTGAGCGCGCTCTGCAACGCGATATGCCCGCAACACCAGCTCCTGGTCAGCCGGCGAACAGGACTCGGGCAGTGATTTCATCAATTTATCGATGCTCATGTTACTTCAAGCCATCCCTCATCCTGGTTAATAAAGCCAACATCTCACTCATTTCGGACTCTTTTAGACAAGACCAGGGCAGATAAAAGTATTTGTCCGTGTCAGCTTCAATTTTATTGCGAAAACCTTTACCCGCCCTAGTCACCCGAATTGCCTGATCCGATCCAGCAACCAATCCACGGTTTCCTAGTTCTTGCAACGCTCCCTGATAGATGCCTAAAGAATGGCCGCGTTGGAATAATTTATTGTACAACCCAGCCAGAGAAGTTGTTTCCCCGCGCCACAGCAACGTCAGCGATTCCAGCGCGATAGCGCTTAATCCCGAGCGCCGCCAAGCAGCCAGATGCGAATCGTCACGATATGCTGATAGGCAGCTGAAAGCTTGCTCAATAAAAGGCATAGGGGGGTTCAAATGGGGCATTAGTTTGTAGCTCAAATTGATTGACCACGGATTGGGAGGGGGTGGCGTATTCATGCAAGATTGAACAAGGCGATCCAGAAGCTCAGCCAAGCGACCGGAATCTTCCAGCGGTAATGGGTCTACTTTTGCCATCACCCGGCGAATTTCGTCAGCAATATTGTGTGTGCATTTCCGGCCTTCATCGGATAATCGATACCTGCCTTGTGCTATCTCAATCAAGAATCCTTGATCAGCAGCACCTTGCAACCGATTGAGAAATTCATCTGCCGAGGTATATGGACCGCGCACCATTAAATGCCCAGGGGTAGTGTCCTCAGGCTCAAATGTCAACACCGACAAGAGCAATCCAAACGTACGTCCTTCCATGTCATGTTGCGCGCACATTTGCTCTGCTACTGGCTCAAATTGTTCAGCTAATGCTGACCATGCCTCTTCGGCTACCATCCACAACTTTTGGATATCCACTCGGCTATCTCTCCAATACTTAAATGATCAT
>CP070639.1:2267535-2269473 GCA_020354045.1 Anaerolineales bacterium
GGCGCCCAGGTCCAGGCCTGGAAGAACAGGTTGATCAGCACCACTCCACCTGCCATGATCACGAGCAGCAGGATAATGTCAGCAAGGCGATCTTTATATTTCATGTCAACACTCCTATTAATCGTTCCAGGCCACGCTGTTCCAGGCGACCGAGTTCCAGGCCACGCTGTTCCAGGCGACTGAATTCCAGGCCACACTGTTCCAGGCAACTGAGTTCCAGGCTACGCTGCCCCAGGTGACCGGGTCGCTGCCGGACCACAGCAGCTGCGATGCGGTTAGGCCGGTATTCGCATTCTGGGTAGTTGAACCGGTTACGGCTGCATATACATCCAGATATCTCTGGTTGCCGATCCAACCGGCTGTATTGAGTAAACGATATTTGACCTGGTCTGGTGTCAGGTTAGGCTCGTCTTGCAAGAGCAGGGCTGCTGCCCCTGCCACCATCGGTGCCGCCATCGAGGTGCCGCTCAAGCGAAAATAGTTAGTTGCTACTACCCGATCCGGATACAGGGAAGCCCATTGACCGCTGTTTGTAAATATGCTGATAATGTTTTTCCCCGGTGCATAAATATCTGGTTTGCTATGCCCATCTAGTGTTGTGCCATAAGAAGAGAAGCTACCAATGGCATCATCACTCCGATTGGCGGTGCCATTTTCACTTGTAGCACCCACCGTAATAAGAAATGGGTCATGAGCTGGTGCTGCCCGGACAGGGTTGAAGCTGGTATTGCCCCCGTAATTCCCGGCTGAGACCACCACGACCACCCCATTGAACCACAAAATCTCGGCTGCGGCGCTCAAGGGGCTGGTGTGATAAGAAGACTCAACCGTTGAATTGATCGACATGTTGATGACGCGTATGTTATAGCTGGATTTGTGGTCATATACCCACTGCAAAGCTTCAACCACATCTGATTCATACGCCATGCCTGAATCATCGCTAACTCGCAAACTGATCAGGCTCACTTCAGGAGCGATGCCTGGATATATATAATTAGACAGGTAACCGCTACCCCCAATAATCCCTGCTACATGCGTTCCATGACCGGTGACATCACCATTTGCGGTTGCATTGTAATTAAAAGTCAGCTGCTCTATCAGCCTTGAGTCCGGTTTGGCTTTGGTGGGATCGACTTGCAGGTCTTTCACCGTGGTAACACCACTATCGATGACTGCCACGGTAATTCCCCTCCCTTTTAGGCCCATGTTCCAAACTTCGGATACTCGCAGCGTGTTTAGATAGGTGTTTACAGGAGTGCTGCCACCACTGGATTCAGTCGTGTTGGTCGACCGACTCGGTTTGCCAGTGCGCTCCACCGGCGCATCCAGGCTGACCCAGCGCACACCCGCATCAAGGGAGAGCGCCAGGGCATCCTGGGCTTCCATCTGCGCCGCAAAGGCGTTGATGATGCTCAGGTCACGCGTCACCATCCCGCCCAGCTGTGCTACCCGCTTCTCCAGGTGAGTGTCCTTAGCCAGCTTCTGCACAATGACCGCCACCAGCTGGTCCGGCTGCTTCGCCGCCAGCTGGGTCAGCAGGGGATGAGCTCTGGCGAACCCCTGCCCACCGACCATGCCCAGCGGGCCGACCTGCCCGGCGATCATGATCAGTACCATAATGATTGAAAATAGCTTTGCTCTTGCCATGTGTGTTGCCTCCTAACCGATCCTTTACTGCTTCCCCTGTCTGTCTAATAAAAACCCCTCCGGCTGTATGTGGGACTGCCGGAGGGGTGGAATAACGTGCTTTGCTGAGGCAGCCCGACTGTCATATCTCCAGGCATCTGCTCGTTCCTTGGAGACTTAGACCGCAGCTTTGCGCCCCTGCCTTTCGGCAGGTTTGCCTTTTCTGTGCTATGTTACCTGCTTGTTAAGGTATCGTGATTATAGATTAACTACTCCCCTTTGTATCATTTCTGTCACATAAGTGGTTGGTGA
>CP070639.1:2269573-2271484 GCA_020354045.1 Anaerolineales bacterium
TCGGTGCTGGGCGCCCTGGCGGCATTCACTGCTGAAGTGCCCAAGCTGCAAGAGCAGGCAGTGGGTTTGAATGTACACCCCTTCGCCTTTGCTTACTACCGCAACAGCGCAAACCGCATCGCCCAATACCTGACAGGTGAGCTGTCCCTCGATGATGCCCTGACCCGTCTGCAGCAAGACATCGACGATGCCATCGCAGAAGCAACTCCGTAAGTAAAGTTACTGGGTTTATCAGCGCTCCCTCTAAATAGAGGAACCCTGAGCGAAGATGATTGTTGGGGGTACAGGACCGAGTTTGCCGTAGGTCCTGTACCCCCAACAGAAAGGGGAAGTCATGCAATGACTGCACAATCATTTCGAGGATCGTTGAAGGATTATTGGGGCCGTACGACCGAGGCGATACTTGGCTTTTTCGTGTGGATTCTTGACCTGATTTTTGGCACGCTCCAGCGTTTGATCGGTATCCGCGGCATGCCTTATTTGTTTGTGCTACCAAACCTGCTTATATTTGGAATTTTTATCCTTTTCCCCATGCTGCTCAACTTTGTTTACGCTTTTACAGGAGGGACTGAATTCTTCCCTGACCGGCGTAACTGGGTGGGAACAGCAAATTTCGCGCAGCTACTCAGCTGCGAAAACTTCTTAGATCCAAATACCTGCCGTGAAGATTTATTCTGGCGGGCTGCTGCCAATACACTCGGTTATGTGGTTTTCCAGGTTAGCCTGATGGTATTGGTTTCACTAATCACTGCATTGGTGCTTAACCAAAAAATCAAAGCCCGTGGTTTTTTCCGTAGTGTTTATTTTTATCCTGTGCTTCTATCGCCAATCGTGGTGGCATTAATTTGGAAATGGGTTTTGCAAGAAAACGGCTTAATAAACGGCGTTATCGTTTCCATGGGTTATGACAAAATTCCATTTTTGGTAGATGCTCAATGGGCACGCTTTTGGGTGATCATCATCAGTGTTTGGGCTTTTATGGGCTTCTACACCCTGATATTGCTGGCTGGTTTGCAATCCATCCCGGCTGACCTGTATGAGGCAGCTTCAATTGATGGGGCTAACCAATGGAATTCCTTTGCCAACATCACCATGCCGTTATTAATGCCGCAGATGGTCGTGGTGCTGGTGCTCTCGTTGATCCGGGCGGTGCAGATATTCGATGTGGTCTTTGCCTTCACTGGAGGCGGGCCAGGAACTGCAACACTCTACCTGGTGCAATATATCTACAGCAAAGGATTTTCCAGCCCCAATAAACAATTCGGGTTAGCTGCAGCTGCCTCCCTGCTGATGGCGGGCGTGTTGATCGTCTTGACCTTGATACAACAATTAATGCGAAAGGAGGAGCAGTAACATGAGCAGAGTATGGGAATTTCTCTCCGGCACCCGCGGCGTGAGAAGGCTCCACTTCACCGATATCATCACCTACGTGTATTTGGCCTTCGGTGTACTAATCATGTTCGGACCGGTCGTCTGGTTGGTACTGTCATCCTTCAAATCTGCAGCAGAGGTAATTAAATTCCCGCCTCGTTTACTCCCTTACCGGCAGGAAACCGTCGAAGTTGAAGGATATGAGCAACCCTTGCCGTTGTATCAAGCTACTCTAGAAAATGGCCAAACAGCAGTTCTGGCACAGGTCCGCCGGGTGGGCCTGGAGGCACAGATGATCGATCCGGATAACCCCGATGAAATAATCAAGGTAAACATCGCCGATCGCCAACCGGTCGAAAGTGTCTACTTTGGATTAGAAAATTATATCGAGGGGGTGCAGAGTTTTAATTTTACCCGCTATCTACGCAACAGCGTTATTGTTACGGTGGTAGCCACGCTCCTGACATTATTGGTCAACAGCATGGCAGCTTTCGCCTTGAGCAAGTACAGGTTTCGTGGGCGAAACGCCATCTTCTTAAT
>CP070639.1:2271584-2273483 GCA_020354045.1 Anaerolineales bacterium
GATGAAAAGCTGCATTTCCGGAGTGTTCAAATCGTTTGACCGAATATACAAGATGACATACAATGCAAGCATGCGCAAATGGAACCTAAAAAATGGTGATCCAATGGCCCTTACATTGGCTGCTGATGCGCGTTTGGTAACCACGAGTTACACCAACGACCAAATCTGGGAGCTAAATCTGGGGCAGGGTGATCCGCCCGGGTTGGCTATCCAGACCACCTATGGATTACGTGCTCGGGCGATGCGCATATTGCCGCGCTTCAGCCTGGGAGATGAATCTACAAGCGACCCGACGCGTTTCCACAAAGAAGCACGCATCCTGCAATTCTATGTTAACTACACACAGGTGGGTTTTGCTCCTTTCCAGGATATAGACGTGCAATGTGAGTTTTGGGTTCCTGCCTCGCAAGTTATCGCAGGGCGCTTGAGGATTACCAACCAGGCAAATGAGGCTCGGCAGCTGCGCATCGATCTGGTGACATTACTAACGCCGATTGAAGGTGAACGAATGACACCTGTAGAAATACAAGCTGCTCCTGCCCTGGCTGGGAGCAGCAGCGGGTTGACACCGGTGTTATTTATGACTGGCGGTCCGCAAGCAGTAGGAAGTCCCCTACCAGCCCTTTGCCTGTCTATGGAACTGCCCGGCGGTGAGAGTAAAAGCCTAACCTGGGCACAGGCAGCCCTGGCAAGCAGAGAAGAGTCGTTCAACCTGGCGCGCGAGACGGCTGGGCGCAAATGGGATGCTGAGATCGCACGTGTAGAAATACTCAACAGCGGTGAGGTACAGGTATTCACAGGCAACCCAGAATGGGATGCAGCATTTGCTTTCAGCCAGACGGCGGCGTACCGCATGCTGGTCGGCCCAAGCGAACATCTACCCGCGGCTTCCTTTGTGTTATCACGCCAACCCGACCAAGGAGTTTCACTGCGTGGAGATGGCACTGATTACAACCACCTGTGGAACGGGCAATCGCCTTTGGAAACTTATTACCTGGCCCAATTATTGCTACCCGCCTCACCAGAGGTGGTGAAAGGCCTGGTACGCAATTTCCTGGCCACCCAACAGGAGGATGGCAGCCTGGATTGGAAGCCCGGCATGGCCAGCCAACGCAGCCGACTACTGGCAACACCGATCCTTGCCAGCCTAACCTGGCTGATCTACCAGAGCAACCGGGAGATCTCATTCCTGGAAGAAACATTCGATAAACTGGCAGGATTTTTTCAAACCTGGTTCAACGAAGAGCATGATCGGGATGGGGACGGTATCCCCGAATGGGACCACCCCATGCAGGCAGGTTATGAAGATCATCCGCTTTTCTCCCGCTGGCAGGCCTGGGGGCAGGGTGTAGAGATTTCAACAGCGGAGAGCCCATCCTTATGCGCTTTCTTATACCGTGAATGCCAGAGCCTGATTCACATGGCTAAAGAGCTGGGAAGGGAAGAGCCGCTGCCCACCCTGGTCTCGCTGGCAGATCACCTAAAATCCGTGCTAAAAAGGTCCTTCGATGCTGAGATAAGCAGCTACCGTTATTGGGACCGGGATACAAATTACCCGACTGAAGGTGAATTTTTAGCGGCAAGCAAAGGATCAGGGGTAAACCAGCTGGAGCGCAGTTTCACAAACCCGGCACGATTATTGGCTCGCCTGGTTGTCGGGGAGGGGACCATGCCTTACCCGGAATTTTTTATCTATGGAAAGGGAGCTTCGGGACAGAATGTAGTTGAACATCTGGGAGCTGAACAGGTACGCTGGTACCTAGGACAAGGCAGCCTGACGAGCGAGCGAGTTTATTCTTATCTGGAACGCATTGAGATTCGCAATTTACCAGCTGAAGATGCGGTAAACCTATACAGCGTTGGCTATGATTTACTAGACCACACCTTGCTCACACCGCT
>CP070639.1:2273583-2275481 GCA_020354045.1 Anaerolineales bacterium
AGCTCGTCAATAATGCGGGTAGTGACGATGGTTTGGCTTACCTCTGACAAAGCGCGCAGTTGATTGGAATGATGTTCCGATAACTGATCGCGTTTTGAATCCGTATTTTCTATACCCTCGAGTTTTAATTTTATTTGAGCCAGCAGGGTGTTAAACGATTGAGCCAGCGAGCCGGCATCAGCACCACTTTGGACTGGTGCCTCTGCATCCCAATTCCCCGCAATGACAAGCTTTGTAGTTTCAGTCAGTTCCTTGATCGGTTTATTGATGACATCAGCCGTGTACAAGCCAGCTGCGACAAATAACCCGATAAGTATGAAAGTCAACATGATTGCAAGAGGCATTAAATCCTGTATCGGATGGAGAATCGCGGCGTGATCGACCGCATATACCACTTGCCAAGGTTGCGTTTTCATAGAGTAAAACCCTGCTTGCATTGTACTTGCCTGAACCCCCCCTTGATCAGGTTGATTGAATTGGGTGGCATAGAATGGATACTCCGATGCTACCTGCAGGGCTTTTTCCAATGACGGTATGTTCGTTGAAAGTTCTTCGATGGGTAAATTTGGCAACCTCCTTTCGTCGGTCAGGCGTATCCACAAATTTTGATCTAGCGGTGTAACTATTTTGAAGCGTAAATTTGGGTTCAGCGTATGCGCAATCCTGAGATGATTTTCATCTACTATAAACGCATACAGGTTTTCGCTGCCTGAGCCTTTATATGAATCCAAGATATCTTGAATAAGGTCCGCCCTGTAGGTCACCATCAGGACACCAAGTATCCCACCTACATCGTCGTTGATCGGTGCGCTGAAATTAAATGTGGCAGTGGTAGTATTATTTGTGAACTCGATGGGAGATACATATGCTTGACCGCTTTCCAAAACGCGTTTGAATGCATCAAGCTCTGATCTATCCTCGCCGATATCCTTCAAAACCGTATCCGCTACATTAACTCCCTTGATGTCTAAAACGCTGTATGAAGAGATGTGTTTAGGATTTTTTTGCACCAAACCTTGTAAGGTAATATGTAGGTCTTCCTGCACTTGGCTGTTCACGCGTTTTTGTTCAGGTGTTTGTAGATATTCTGAAAATACTGGGAGTTGGCTTTCGGCACGAATTGTAATCAGGTTATCTGAAAAAAAATTATCCAGCGTTTTTGCGGTATGCTCTGCTGTGCTGACCAAGACATAATTGTAGTTTTGTGTGATTCTACGTTCGATAAAAGCGGTCATCACAACAGAAAATATTCCCAATGCGACTATACCGGCCGCTGTAACAATAAATACAAGTTGGACGCGTGTGTGGTAAGACCGGAAATTTTTTATTAGGTTGACGCAAAACACAATCATTGTGACGATTAATATAGTGGCAACGAAATAATTAACACTATCTGGCATCACATACTGGAAGGATAGGTGAATAAAGTCGGTAAGGGCTGCCAGAATACCAAAAATCATGGCGAGGTTAAGAGCCCGGCGGAATCCACTAATGGGAAGCGATTGGATTGCAACCAGACTAGAAATCGCAAGAATGCATCCCAGACTGATCAAGCCTTGCCGATCAATTAACAGGCCGTAAAGGAAGAAACATAATTGAACGCCAACGAGAAAAAACCAGATGCCTTTAGGTTTGTTTCTGCGGATCAATACCGTACTGATCACTGCCGTAAGCATCAGCCCGACGAGGCTCAGTGTCACAATATGAAGTTGCCAGGCATCGAAACGATAACCAAGGTAGGCGAAGTAGAGAATTGCTAGAAATGAGGCGAGAATACCTGTCCAGGTAAGTACCCAGGCACTCGAGTAGTGTTTTAACCCAGCAGCATACTCAGACTCCGGTTGTTGATCGGAATCGATGATCTCGATCTCTCTATTTACTGGAGATTTATCAACTAT
>CP070639.1:2275581-2277470 GCA_020354045.1 Anaerolineales bacterium
AGACATGGTATGCTTGCTGCAATCTCTGCGTGTTGGCCCTGCCCATGTCGTTGGGCTATCCATGAGTGGTGCGATTGCCCTGCAATTAGCATTGGATGCACCTAACCTTGTGAAAAGTCTTGTTTTGGTGAGCACATTTGCCAGCGTGCGCCCTAAAAAATACAGGTTGTGGTTTTACTTTGCGTTTCGATTTCTGCTGGTGCATACACTCGGTTTGCCAATACAAGCCCGCTTGGTCTCAAAGCGTATTTTTCCTCACGCAGATCAGATAGCGTTACGTGAGGAATATATTCAGCAAATAAACCAAGCTGATCCGAACGGCTATCGCGCAGTAATGAGAGCGCTCGCCTTGTTTGATGTTGTCAAGAGACTTCCTGAAATTAGAATTCCTACGTTAGTTGTCTCTGGGGAGGAAGATACAACAATTGCGGTAGCTACCCAGCGGCATCTATCTCAAAGGATACCCAATGCACAGCATGTGATCATCCCAAAAGGGGGGCATGCTATCACGGTTGAACATCCAAAAGTATTTAATGAAACCATGATCTCCTTTTTGCAAAAACTGAGTTGACCTGGGTGTGTTCCACGCAATTTCCAGGGGCGAAGATCGGCTCAAGTGTCAACTAAACAGACTCTTGAACTACCAATATATCTATGCTATAGTCAATATAGAGCGAACAGCCGATCTTCGCCGGACGGCAATCCAGAGCAATTAGGCATCATCAATCAACATCATCAAGACCTGTCTGGTTAGATGATCTCAGGGTCATTCCAGGCAGGTCTATTTTTATAAGAAAATTTATATAGGAGTGCAGCTATGACCCCCAAAGTTGTCAAAAAACGTGGCCAATATATCCTAGCTTTTGATGGCTCTGAACATGCCCGCGCTGCAGTCACATTTATGCAAGATTTCATCATACAGCAAGGAGAAAAAAGCAAAAGCACGGTCGTATTGTTAGCGGTTTTTACCCCTCGTCAGATCGGAGACTTGACGCCTCTCGAACAGGCACTTGACCAGACCCATGTTTTTTTCAAAGATAAAGGCATTCGTTCTAAACCCGAACTGGTTCTTGGATATGCTGGAGAAAAAATCCTTGAATACGCTGAAGAGCTAAATCCGAAGATGATCGTCGTCGGAGCGAAAGGTCTGCGTGCCACGCTTGGGATTTTATTGGGCGGTGTAGCCCAAGAAGTTGTCGAGTCCGCCCAGTGCCCGGTAATGGTTATCCGGGCGCCATACCAGGTATTTCAACGCATATTGCTGGTTGCTGACGGATCCACTTATAGTCAAAAAGCCATAGAATACGTGGCCAAGTTCCATCTCACGCCATTGGCTAGTATTGATATTATCAATGTGCTACCACCTATCCCTATAAAGCCAGTCCCAGATTTTATAACCCATTCCTGGCCGGCAGGTCCTGAAGTTATCCCCCAATTCACCCCAGAGATGTCTGAAGAAGAATCGGCTTTTCTGCGCGAGGAAGAAAAGGAAGGTCAAAAAATATTGGATGGAGCTCAAAGGTTATTGCAGAAAAAAGGGAAGCCAGTGCAAATTAATCAAGTTCTTGTGCGCGGTGATGCTGCCAGCGAGATTATCCAATATGCAAAAGACAATAAGATTGACCTGATTGTTACGGGTTCGCACGGCATGGGCGCAATCAGGAGTATATTACTAGGCAGCGTCACCCGCAAGCTGGTACACTACGCGAATAGCTCTGTATTGGTCGTAAAGTAATCCTGCCTCCCAATTTCACCCTGTAAACTGCCATTACGTTTACAGAATGCATTATCGTGCGTTGATAAGATTGCTCCCCGAAAATCTCAAAATTAATATGGACTATAATGAGTATATATCTCTCTTTAGGTGAACTCTATGAAATCACATTTCT
>CP070639.1:2277570-2279444 GCA_020354045.1 Anaerolineales bacterium
CCCACATATTCCTCACCCAGGGGGGCCATGCCGTCTGTGATCCAGTCCACCGCTTGCTGGTAAGGCACTTTGGGCTTGCTGGGGGTGAGCGGCGCCTTGATATCGTACACATGGAACTGTTCATAGCCGAGCGCTTTTTTACGCAGGCGCCAGTAACGATGCCAGGTGGGCAGGTTCCGCTTAAAAGTCTCGATCAGGTTGTGGAAAACCTCCACGGGAATATCGTTCGATTCCAGCGAGGCGTGCAGGGAGGACTCGTAGCCGCGCGCCCGCATATTGAACACATCCTGCTTGAGGGCGGCGGTCAGGGCAGCGGCGTAGGTATTCTTGAAGGCCAGGTAGCCAGCGGCGTAATTTTCCCAGGCTGTGCGGCGCACCTGCCGGTCTGCATGGGTGAGCAAACCCGTGATGCTGGCCTGCCCGACCTCCAGGGGTGTGCCATCGGAGGCGGTGGCAGGCTGGAAGGTCAGATCGGCGTTGTTCAGCATGGAATAGACTGACCAGGGCCCGGTGAATGGGTCGGAGGTCATGGCCAAGACCTGTTCCACCTCGCTGGAGCGGACATGCGCCTGGTGTTTTTGCAGCTGGTCCACATAATGGGCAAAGAAAGCCAGCTCGGGAGTCTGGTTGACCCACTCCCACAGGCGGTCAAAGCCGATCGCCATTAACTCCGGGTCGGAGAAGGCGGTGGCAGCAAAGTAGCGCGAGAGGAGCGAGCTGGATTGCCCGGCGCGCGCCACAGCTTCCTGGTTGGTGGTATCTACGGCTGACTTGTTGAAAGCATAGGTGCGGATCTTGCCAGCCAGGATGCCGGCTTCTTGAGCCCGGTTAATGTATTCCAGGATAGTTCGCGGACCTGCAGACAGGCGACCCTGGTAGGCGGCCAGTTCCGGCAGCATAGCGGAGAGTTGCTGGCAGGCGGCTTCCCAGTCAGAGGGGGTAGCGAATATGCTCTCCAGGTCCCAGGTTTGCTCTAGTGGGACTGCGCTGCGTGCAGGTAGCGTGGTAAGTTCGGTCATATTTTTGCCTCCAGGTTGGTTAGATGTGATGTTGCGTTTTAGGATACCGGGTTTATATCTGGAAAGGGATACGTTAAGGGCTGCATGTGTTTAGAAATTTAGCGATGTTTATTCAAAAAATTGCGCACCGTTTCCAGGTAGAGCTGGTTTTCTTCCACGTAGGTCATGTGCCCGCTATGCTCAAAGATCACCAGCTCAGAATCAGGAATGCCACTGTGCATGGCTTCTGCCGCGGGCACACTGCAAACCCGGTCGTGCCTGCCAGCCATCACGAGCGTGGGTTGGGTTACCCGCCTCAGACGATCTTCCACCTCAATCCCGCCGTATTCTTGCAGGGCAAAGTGGCGCAGCACCTGCGGGGAATAGACTGCTGCGCTGCTTCTGCTTTCAAACTCAGTGATGCGCGGGTCTAACGGGTCCGCAAAATGGAAGGGCATCTGGTCATGCAGCAGTTGGGCGACATCTGCATGTGTCTCCACCCGGGTTTCCATTTCCCAGGAGGCGGACACACTGGCACGCAGCGCCTCGGGTTCGAAGGTCTCCAGGTTCTGCGCCACATGCTCCAGGTAGCGGGTGGACGGGAAGCCGCTTGAGATGATGGTCTGGGCGGCCTGCCCAGGGAAATCGACGGCGTTCTGCAATGTGACCAATGCCCCATAAGAGTGTCCTAAGATCGCGTAGCGCTCCAGCTCAAGGGCAGCGGCGAGAGCGACCACGTCGCGTGCCATTTGCTCCAGAGTCCAGGTTTGAGGGTCAGTCATATCCGAACGTCCCTGGCTGCGCTGGTCCACCAAGATCAGGCGGAACTGGTCGCCAAGTGGGTCGAGGTAATCGGCAAATGAATGGTGGTCCATG
>CP070639.1:2279544-2281300 GCA_020354045.1 Anaerolineales bacterium
CGGTGCCAGGCTGCCGGTCGTTGAAATCAGTGTCCTCCACAGGAACCACGGCATCTGCACCTGCCGGCAAAGGCGCCCCTGTCATTATTCTGGCGGCTTCTCCTTTGCCTAATAAGACATCTGAAACCTGACCAGCTGGGATATCTGCCACAACATTCAACACCACTCCATTATCAGAAGAGCTCATCGAGATATCTTCTGCCCGAACGGCAAAGCCATCCATACTGGAGTTATCAAAAGGAGGGATATCAAAAGTCGCTTGAACCGACCCCGCATTCACCCTCCCAACCGCTTTTGTTATGGAGACTGTTTCAATCTCAAGAGATGAAAAAGCTGACAAAAGTCTTTGAAGTGCTTCGGAGACACTCAGCAAATCGCTCATACGATATAAAAGAAATTCTTTGACTTACGCACATTCATCGAATGGGCGCGGCGCAAAATTATACCATTCCCTTGAATAAAAATTGAACTATTGTGCCTTAATAAACACAAACATTTTTATTAGGCAAACCCATCAATTATCCGTGAGATTGTAGAGAGCAAAATAATGCATTGCTATAAACAAAAATGAAGGCTATTTTAATGATTTACCAGATTTAGGCTAATTTGCGCTGCGCCCCATTTCTAGCCCCCAAGGCACATAAAGGGTATGCACATCACGCAGATTGATATCCTTCGTGATGTTTTACCCAGGTTTGACACGCTGGGCAGCCATCACATTGGGTAAATTTTCCAGGCGATCGAGTACCCGGCTCAATTTGGCTATGTCGGGAACCTCGAGAGTTAAATCCAAAATTGCCAGATTCCTATTTACATCTACATTTATGCCGGTCATATTGACCCCTTCATCGGCAATCAATGTAGCCACATCCTTCATCAAGCCATCTCGGTCATAGGCTTTCACTCTCACTGGCACCGGGTAGGTATTCCTCGCTTCACCCCAGGTAACACGAACTAGCCGCTCCCGATCTTGGACACGCAAGATGTTTGGGCAATCCTGCCTGTGAATCGTCGCCCCTCGCCCTCTGGTGATGTAACCCACAATGTCATCACCTGGAGCTGGGTTACAACAGCGTGCGAAATTGGTCAGCAAACCCTTCAATCCTAAAACACTGACCGCCTCATGAGATGAAGGGACAGTTTCTGCAACTGGACGAGTTGAAATGACATACTCTTCGCCATCATCCTTCCCTCCTAAGGTTAAATGATTGACCAAACGCCCAAGCGGAAGATCTCCACATCCGATGGATTCATACAAATTATCCAGGCTGCGTTGATCGAACTCGCGCGACAGACGATCAACGTTTACATCGGTCAACCCCAGTCGACGCAGCTCTTTGTCCAAAATGGATTTACCCTGGGCAATATTTTGATCGCGTGCTTGCCGCTTGAACCAGTAGCGGATTTTGGCCCGTGCCCGTTGGGTCTTCACCAAACCCAAATTGGTATTTAACCAATCACGACTTGGGCCTCCCCGCTTAGCCGTAATGACTTCAACTTTATCACCTGTTTTCAGCGCATAATCCAATGAGACTAGCTTTCCATTTACCTTCGCACCCCGGCATCGATTACCCACATCCGTGTGGACATGGTAGGCAAAATCAATGGGTGTAGAACCAGCGGGTAAGTCGATAATGTCCCCTTTCGGAGTGAAAATATACACGCGGTCCTGGAAGACATCCGTCTTCATGCTGTCTACAAATTCTTTGGCATCTGAAACATCAAAACGCCATTCCATCAAAGATTTTATATAATT
>CP070639.1:2281400-2283121 GCA_020354045.1 Anaerolineales bacterium
AGCGCCTACAACGACCTTTACAAACGCCTGCTGGATATGGGCAAACAAGCCGACCCCCAGGCAAGGATAGTTGACTTCGCTACTTTGACCACCTGGCTCGAGCAGCCTCAAGAAAAGTCCCTTGCTGATGCATATCTAATTAAGGTCCGCCAGCGCCTGAAAATCTTGCGCGGGGAGATGATTGGCGTTGAGATTGAAGGAGATACCCAGGAAAGTGTAGATGTTGAGCAGGAGGTGGACGAAGTATCTGAGGCAGCCAAGCTAGTCGGTTATCGCCGTAGACAAAATCGTCCCGCTCCGAATAGCTGAGCCCTGGCACCTCATCATTCTTTGATATACGGTTGACCGAGCGCTTCTGGTCTGGCAGCGCCCCAGCGGGTCCGGAACCACCTGGTGGACATAAACACCAGCGTCACCAGGGTGATCGCAAATGGGATGGCCCTCCAGATGTATCTGGATAGAATACCCGGGAGCACCAATTGGGGGTTCAAGGAGAGTTGCCAGAGGGTCCCAAACAACATGGAGCCAGCCAGCAGAATCAAGGGGTTCCACATCGAGAAAAAGACGAGTGCCAGCGAGATAAAGCCCCAACCCATGATAAAGTTATAGCTCCACACCGGGTTGTAATCCAGCGTATAAATGGCGCCAGCCATCCCCATCAGCATGCCACCCAGGATGACGCCCAAATAGCGCGTCCTGGAGACATTGATCCCAGATACTTCCGCAACCGAGGGATTCTCCCCTACCGACCTTACCCTGAGACCCAGGTTGGTCTTGAACAACACGAACCAGGTAATGACGACCAGCACAATCCCGAGGAAAAAAAATGGGGAAAGGCCAAACAGGGCTGGTATGCGCTCCAAGCCTAGAGGGCCTGCATACGGGCTGCCGATATAGGTGGTCAGGCCGAATCCCAGGATCCAGATGCCCATACCACTGACAACCTGGTCAACCCCTAAGGTTATGGAAACAAACCCATGCAGGAGACCAAGCAAACCACCAATGGCGACTCCCACCAAGAAACCGATGAAGTAATTTCCCGTAACTTTAGCGCTGATGAAGCCCAGCGTAGCACCAAAGAGCATAATACCTTCGATGCCAACATTCAACACTCCCGTACGCTGGTTGATCAGTTCGCCCAGTGCCGCGAATGTGAAAATCATGGAGGCATCCAGACTTCTAATGAAGAATTCCAACATCTAAGCTCTCCTTCTTTAGATTCACCCTCACAATCTTGTAACGATAGAAGAATTGAAAAGCAACCAGTGAAATCATCAAAACCCCCAGCAAGGCGTAATCAATGCCAAAGCTCATGTGCAATTGTCCCTGGGCGAATCTACCCCCTATCGACAAGCCACCGAACAGCAACGCAACCGGAATCGCCGCCATCGGGTTCCCCTGGGAGATCAACCCGCAGATAATACCGTAGAAAGCCAGGTCACCAAAATATCCGTAGTCCTTGGTGATTTTATAGACACCTGGAACAGCAGCAAAATAGTGATAACCAGCTAGGCCAGCCAGAGCACCCCCCAGGACAAACACCAGGATGGGTATCAGAGCAGTCCTTATCCCAGCGTATTTGGCGGCTGCTGCACTGAGCCCATAAGCCTTGATTTGATATCCAATTTGAGTCTTTGCGAACAAAAAGTACACCAAAAGAGCCAACCCCAGGGCGATAAAGATTGTGAAAGGAACCCCTTTAATCAATGGCGCTTTTAAGG
>CP070639.1:2283221-2284924 GCA_020354045.1 Anaerolineales bacterium
AGGTAGATAGTCAATTACCTGGCGCTTGATTAAATGTAACATATGCGGAAATTGGCAAAAAAACAAGTTAGTGGATCTTCTCCCAGCATACCAAGCCGTCCCAGAACCCTCCTTGCTCCAGCAATTTAAGCAAACGTATCCCCGATGTCGGAAATGGAACAGAAGCCAGTGAAATGGCGCAGTCCACCTCACTTCAGATATATTGATTTTAGACAAACTAGCGGGGATTAGCTCGCGTAGACAACCTCACAAAAGTTAGAAATATTCAGGATTATCTGCTGTGATATGGGGGAATAAGATGGCATCTATCTCGTCTCGCATAATGTCCTCGATCTTGGTCAGGGCGCGCTTGGCTAGCGGCAGGTAGCTGAAGATACCTGCAGCGAGCTGGCGGATAAAGCCTGCCCGGAGCAAGAGCTGGTGGCTTGGGATTTCGGCTTCAGATGGCGCCTCACGTAAAGTTTGGCTGAAGAGTTGGGACATTCTCATTGGACGTGCTCCTGTGTCAGGTTTCCAGTTTTAAGTATTTAGCAGTCTCAGTGCATAATAAAACCCCCGGGCTGTCCGTCCGAGGGTGTCTATGTAACTACCGCTGAATCCCTAATGGACGAAAGCCCGCATGGGCTTGCGTGGCGCAGGGGTTGGGGTAGGTAGAGAATTTTTCCCTTGTATGGGTGTCATTGTTTATCACGGGTTGAATGAATGTCAAAGTTGCCCCCAGCCAGGGGTTTTGATTTGACGGATTGGGAACTTTTTGTGTATTATTGACGTAATATAATAAGTGGTAGAATGATGTATCAAGGAGAATAAACATGAAAAAGCGACTATTCTTTATTCTAATCCTGATCTTGCTGTTCGTGTTGGCTGTTCAGCCGGCAGCTGCGAAACAGCTCCTGGCAAGCTTCACCGGCACGGGGGGTAATGATCATTACGAAGGCACATCCAAGGATGATGTTATTCGTGGGTTGGGTGGCAACGATGACCTGAGCGGTGAAGGTGGCAACGATACCATCAATGGCGGCAATGGGAGCGACAGGTTGGACGGCGGCAGCGGTGCAGATTCCATCCGAGGCGGCAACGGAAAGGACATCATCAGTGGTGGTGGCAACAATGATGTTATCAATGGCGAGAACGGCAATGACATCATCAATGGCGATGGTGGCAACGACATACTCAAAGGGGGTGCAGGTAATGATAAAATCCGTGGCGGCACCGGTAATGACTGGATCTACGGTGATGAAGGAAAAGATAACTTGATGGGCAATGAAGGCAACGACCGTATATACGGTGGCCCTGGCACGGATATTGTAAATGGTGGTCCTGGCTACGATATTTGCATTGTGGGTACCAAGGAGACTAAGGTGTTCGAATGCGAGATCGTTTATCGTTGGGCTAACCAGTAAGATCTATGGTTGTAACGCTGCGTTGAAAAACTCAACGATTCGACTTTGATACTCCCCCGGCGAGGCGGCGAAATTTGAACCGTGCGCCCCGCCGGGGACAATCCAAAGGGTTTTTGGCTCTCTGGCAGCATCGAATTGGGCCAGGGCGCGCCCGCTACCCGCTTCCCCCTCTCCATAAATTAATAGCAATGGTCTTGGGCTGATCGATGGTAGATCGTCGATTGGGCTGACCTGCCAGGGATTTACACCGCTGAAAAACTGATAAGCCCCGGCGATGGTGTAAAGAAATGTCCGGTATGG
>CP070639.1:2285024-2286714 GCA_020354045.1 Anaerolineales bacterium
GGGACATTTTGCACACCAGCGCTTATCAAATATCAGCCTATATCAGGAGATTGCCTGGAGGATCAAAAGCAACATCGCGCTCAGCATGTAAAGCGAAGCGTACTTAAACAAGCCAAAATTGACCCGCTCAGAGGGCTTGAGCACGCTACCCATGGCGAGCAGCAGTAAGCCACCCGAGAGCAGTCCCAGCAGGTGCAGGTACCCTCCATGAACACCGACCCAGTAAACCGCCACCGCCATAGAAAAACCAGCCAATAAGCTGGAGAGGGCAATCGCCAGGCGCGTCGCCGGGAAGCCATACGCAGCCGGAAAAGTTGGTATGCCAGCCTGCTGGTAATCCGCAAAGTAACGCAGGTTGAAAGTCAAGATATGGGTTGGGATCCAGAACAGCACCGCCAGCGCCAGCAGGAGCCCGATCCCATCCACCTGACCCGCTCCCATCACCCGCCCGGCCAGTACCGGCATGCCTCCTGCCACCCCTCCCCACACAATCGACCAGGCTGTGCGCCGCTTGAGCCAGATCGTATACACCCCCACGTCACATAACAACCCGCTAAGCACCACGGCTCCATACAGCCGGTCAAGCGCCAATGCCCAGCCAATACCGAGCGCCGAGAGTCCCAGGCCCAGGAGCAAGGCCTCCCGCGGGCTGACCCGGCCAGATGGCAGTGGTCGCCAGCAGGTGCGCTGCATGCGGGCGTCGATATCCCGGTCGTACCACATATTCAGGACCGTGCTGCCGCTGATAGCCAGCAACAAGCTGCCTATTAACCCCATTAATTCCTGCCAGCTCAAGACCGGGCAGCGGCAGCTCATGTAACCAGCCACGCCCGTTGTCAGCAGCAGGCCGGTTTGCAGGCTCTTGATCAACGGCCAGTAGCGCAATCGTACCGAAGAGATGGTATTTTCAAGGATAGATACCATGCAAAATTCCTGCAGCAGCTCAAGCGATCTCTGGCGCGAAAATTTCTATGTGCACATTTGCACAATCAATTATATAACGTATTGGTTCTGAACAGACCGCTCACTCCAGGGTTTCGATGGTACCCTCTTCGCCGGAAACCAATATACGCCTCCCCGTTTGCAGCTCCTCAATCGGAATGTGGTCTACACACGGGATCTCAGCGATGATGCACCCCACCGCGGTGATGGTCTCGCACTCCGCATTGACGATCGCAGCCGGCGCCAGCCCGTTATGCTTCAGGCGGTAAAGCGTATAGGAACCCACTGTTGAGCCCTTGCCCGTCGGGAAGACCAGGATTTTTCCGGCCACCGACTGGCCCTCTAACTCGTGCCCGCGCTCGACCACCAGGCCAGTATCGGGGTCAACGCCGCCAAAGAACGAGATCCCCATCTGGGTGACCAGTGCCTCTCCCTCTGCCTGTCCAGCGTAGATCTTGCGTCCCTTGAGCTTCATGGGCTCTCCTCCCCACCAGGTAGCTCACCGATCGCCAGGCGCACAACCTGCTCAAAGGGCAGCAGCACCGTCTTAAAGCGGTTTTTGGAGTAGGCATAATAGCAGCCCTTAGCGCTGTCGGTAGCCATGGCTTTGAAGCGTCCCTTAATCGGCGCCACCACGCAGCAGGTGTCTGCTGCGAACTTCGCCCCCGCCGCTTCGATGATTTGCGTATACCCCATCCGGTCGGCGATCTGGCGCGTCGGGCGCGCCGTGGTGATCCAGAACTCCACC
>CP070639.1:2286814-2288471 GCA_020354045.1 Anaerolineales bacterium
GGGTCGAGGTAATCGGCAAATGAATGGTGGTCCATGCCTGGGCCGCCATGCAGGATGAACAACGGGTAGCCGTGGCCGCGCTCGACAATGTACAGGCGCGTGTCCGGCAGTTTTGCATGACGTCCACCGGGTTCGGGATTAAGGTGGCTCATAAATCATTCCTTTCAGGGGGTGAGATTGTCTTGCTGTGAAAGTATGGCTCAATTGTACCTTGTAAATTCAGCCAAACATGGTTATGATCATAGCCATCGTTTTCACCTGCATCTGTGTAAAGGGAAAAGGAGATGATATGAATAAAGACACACTTCGTCAGAGTGCAAATGTAATTGCCTTACTGGCAACCGTTGTCGTCAACGCCCTGGCAAACATCCTGCCCTTGAACGGTAAGACCACGGGTGAAATCTCCGATCAATTTAAGGTGTACTTTGTCCCAGCGGGGTATGTATTCATTATCTGGGGCGTCATTTACCTGGCGCTCGTGGCTTTTGCTTTTTACCAGGCACGCCCTGCTCAAAAGGAGAACCCCCGCTTAAGACGCATGGGCTACTTTTTTGTGTGGAGCTGCCTGGCCAATCTTATCTGGTTGTTCCTGTGGCATTACGAGTTGTTCGGCCTCACCGTGGTAGCCATGCTGGCGCTGCTGCTCAGCCTGGTTATGGTTTATCTGCGCCTGGAGGTCGGGCGCCGGCAGGTTTCCATGGCCGAGACCTTACTGCTGAATGTGCCTTTCAGCATCTACCTGGGCTGGGTGTCTGTGGCAACCATTGCCAATGTGACCTCGCTGCTGGATTACTTGAAATGGGGTGGCTGGGGGTTGGCTGCGGAAGTATGGTTTATCATCATGATGGTGGCGGCAGTGGTCATTGGGGCTGCCATGGCGATCACCCGGAACGATGTGGCATACTTACTGGTGTTTTTATGGGCATTCGCTGGCATCGCGGTGAAGCAGGCAGACAGCGCGGTGGTCGCCAACACGGCCTGGATGGCCTTCGTTGTCATTGCCCTGCTCCTGGTGGTGGGTATCGTCAACCGGCGCCGGTTGAGGCAGCAGGGTTTATTTGCCGGGGTTTGACTGTATTTCAAGTTTTCTGAGATAATCGTGCCTCACAGCAGGAGCAGGTTCGGGTAAAGACCTCGGGCGACCAGTCTTGGAATTTTAACGGCAAAACCGCTTAATCACATCTACGAGCAGGAGAAAAACTATGTCTATCGAGAAAATACGTGCCCAAATCATCAGCAGCATCTGGCAGGCTATTGCCCAGAGCGGGGTGGACCTTTCCAGCGTGCCGCAGGAGCAACAGGAGAAACTGGTCGCCAAGGTTGCCGACAGTGTGATGATCACGATGGATTCAATCCTGGATGAGAACAGCCAAGAGAAACCGGAAGCGCAGATCACGGATTCAGGCGATGAGCGTGTGATCTGGCAAGGGCGCCCGTTCCTGTCGTTGGTCGAATCATATGTGATTACATCCGAGCGGGTGAAAATCATCACCGGGCTGGTCTCCAGGCATGTTGAAAATTTCGAGCTGATCCGGGTCCAGGATCTCGACTATAAGCAAGGGGTGAGCGAGCGCATCCTGAATATTGGGGATGTCACCATCCGAGGCCACGACCCCTCTGATCCCCTGGTGGTCTTGCGCAACGTTTCCAAGCCGGA
>CP070639.1:2288571-2290225 GCA_020354045.1 Anaerolineales bacterium
AGACACTGTGGCTGGTTCAGAATGGCAAAAGTGTGGATTAAAGTATGAGATATGCACTTTCGGCTGATTGGGCTGGGGCATAAGAGAAGCGGAGCCAAAGCTCCGCTTGGTCTTTGGAAAAATGGCCCTATGCAGGTACTTAGTAATTTAGTAATTTAAGGACGTGGGGTTAATCGTCAAGCAGCAGCAAGGGTATCCAGGGCATCGCCTTTGGTTTCTCCCTATCCCCATAGATCCATAAAATACCCGATATATCGTCATTGTGTAAGCTGTGTTTTACTAGATCTCTAGATCCAAAACCATACATCGTCTTAGCGCTATCATTCTCATCATCAACATTTCCATAAAGATCTCGCAAATTCAACCAATGTCCCAATTCATGAGCTGCTGTAGTTTGAACATCGAAATATGAGGGAGATGCACCGTGGCCCCAATCAAAATTGTCATTAAAAACGATGTCACATTCTTCTAAATGAGTGTTGTCAGTAGAATCAACCCAATAGCGAGCATATCCGATCACACCGGGAGTCGAAATTGGTGCCCACACTATTTCATTCATACCATTTTTGGAATCTCCCGTAGCGGAAGTGGCTCCTGCATAGCGAAAGGTGAAACGGCTACCTGCGGTGCTAATTTCCTTGGCTGCAGCTATAACCGCGGCGCCTTCGCCGGTACAATCGGAGGCGTTCTCATTGACATAGTAGTCAACCCGCGGGTTGGACCCCGGCCAGTGTCTACCACCATACCCGAAAGTAACCCTGAAAGAGTAATCATTGCTTATTCCGCCCTCTGTGGTTGTGACCGTAACAGGCCCACTGCTCGCTGAAGCCGGGTACTGATTGACGATCGCTGTTGGAACCTCACAGACAATTGCGGTATCGCTCCAAGAGACTATGGGAGCAGAGATTTTAGGCTGGCCTAACTTATAGAAAAATTCCACCTTGCTTGAATTCTGTGTTGCTCCAAAGTTTGCTCCCTGAATGGTTACGGTTGTACCCGTGCCCGCAGAAGCCTTACCCGGAGAAACGTCAGATATTGACGGAGGAGGCCCGGTAGGGACATCCTTTTGTAATATTATATCGTCAACGAACGCACCTTTGTAAGTCACACTACTATCACTGTAAAAACGCAGCATTATCCATACCTCTGATTCGCCACACAGATTTCCAAGTGTCGGAACTGAAGTGAGATCAAAGTTTCCCGATAGCCAACCAGCACTGTGTCCGCCTTGGCTATAGCCGTACCAACTAATCCCATTTTTTGACGCATAAAAAGCAAGCCGGTCACAGCAGCTTTCAGTTTGGAGCCAGTAATAGAACAAAAGCTCTGCGTCAATGGCGTCACTCAGGTCAAAAGGTCCGTAAATCATCCTCGCATCCATATTATTGGGATAATTTTTTGTCGAAGGATCGAGACCAGAGGATCCACTCCTTGCGCACCATGCGCTCATTGAGCCACTGTGCGGCTTATAATCGTCCGCCCCCCACGTTGGGTTGCCCTTGACACTCCACAAACCCGAGGGAAACGCTCCCTCGAAGCCTTCGGTCATGAGCGTATCCCAGGAAGCTTGTGTGCCCTCGTGGTAAACTTCTTGTTGATACGGCAATTCTCTCGTTTGAATCGTTTTCTCTCTGAGTTCCCTCCAGTATTTTTC
>CP070639.1:2290325-2291960 GCA_020354045.1 Anaerolineales bacterium
TGTGAATGCAGGTATCCTTACCCTGACCAACAGCATAGTCCGTTACAACACAGATACAGGATGCTGCGGCGGTGGGGGTATTAGGGGCTTTGATAACTCTTCAATCGTCATCATTGACTCCAAAATTTACGGGAATAAATCTGAAAATGAGGGGGGCGGCGGTATGAGATTAGACTGGAACGTTGATTTGACAATGATAAGAAGCTGGGTTGTTGGGAATGCTGCTCCAAACGTTGGAGGTGGAGGAATAAACATTGGGAATCACGGTTCAGCTTATATCGAAAACAGTGTGATCGCAGGTAACTTCTCAGGAGAGACCGCTGGTGGTGTTCGCTTTGATGGGGCTGGGCCATACCGCATCATCAACTCTCACATTGTAGGGAATGTGTCCGACAGTTGGGGTTCTGCGATTGCCGGTCAAGGTGCAGTGATTGAGGTTACTAACACACTAATCATTAACAACACAGGAAATTCGGGTATAGATGACCCATGGGGAGATGGTTCTATTATCACACTAGGTCATTGTGATACCTATGGCAACAGTCCCGACGGCACGGATGGCGTCACCATCACCAGAGCAAACTGTCTGGGCGCGTTACAAAAAATCGGACTTGACCCGCTAATGGCGGGTGGAGCCTTACCTAGTGAAGTAGGACCAACATTCGCAGAACAGTGGCTGAGTTACGATTATCGCCTGATGCCCGGTTCGCCAGCCATTGATGCGGGCACACCAGCTGGCGCGCCGGCAACTGACATTGATGGCACTCCCCGCGACGCTATACCCGATATAGGCGCCTATGAAGGAGGGGTCACCTACCCCGTTATCCAAAGCATAACGCCAAATTCAGCTTTTTACAAAACTGGAGACCTCCCTGTCACCATCTCTGGCTACAATTTCCTTGCCCCAATCTCAATCCAATTGGACAGCGTTTCCCTGCTCACACCCACCCTGGTTTCCGGCACGACCTTGAACGCAGTTATCCCAGTAAACGACCTGGATGTGGGCAAGTATGACCTGGTCGTTACCAGTGATGGTGAAATCGCCACCCTGGTCGATGCATTTGCCGTTTTGGTATCATGGTATGTGGCTACTACGGGTGATGACAGCAACTCTTGCCTGAGTACCGGAGCGCCTTGTGCCACCATCAATGGGGCTATTGGTAAGGCTTCGAGTGGGGATACGATTTATGTTTCCAACGGGACCTACACTGGCACTGGGGACGAGGTGGTGTTGATTGACAAAGACATTACTCTCTCTGGTGGGTGGGATGCCAGCTTCACGGCGCAGAGTGGCACGTCCACTATCGATGGTGATGGAGTGAGTCGTGGAGTTACTGTGAATACCGGTGTGACTGCCACTATCGACCACTTTACCGTGAAGAATGGTTATACCGACGGTGGTGGTGGTGGCATCAGGAATTTTGGTGACCTTACCCTGACCAACAGCATCATCAGGGACAACGCTGCCGAATCACCAGGCGGCGGTATTATAGGCCGTTTAGGTTCCTCAACTAAGATTATTGACACCCAAATTTACAGGAATGAGGCAGGACAAGATGGCGGGGGTATCTACTTAGACAACAGCGATTTGACATTGATCAGAAGCTGGGTAGTGGGGAATGCTGCGATAGGTAA
>CP070639.1:2292060-2293657 GCA_020354045.1 Anaerolineales bacterium
CCAACTCGTGAACGATAGCCAGGAATGCCTCCTGCGAGATTTCCGGAGAAAGCTGCTCCCGCCGCCCCTCAAAGCCAGCCACGCTGGCCTCCAGTTCAGAAAATGCCTGTTCAAACTGCGGGCTATCGTGCGCGGAGAAAAGGTCTGCCAGGCTCCAGCGGGTTTGTGTGTAAGTCATGCTCATAATATTGTTTTCATCCTTTTGTTCTTGATATCCCATGATAAATGGCAGCGTCCAAAATTATACTCTACTGCGATTTTCTCCAATTGGGTTTTGACCGACCTGCCTGGTCAGCCCGGCGCGATTTATACATTAAACCTCACATGCATGATCTCGCCATCTTTCAATATGTATTCCTTACCCTCCAGCCTCAGCTTGCCGCGCGCCCGCGCTTCAGCAAGGCCTCCCAGGCTGAGCAAATCCTCGTACGCCACCACTTCAGCACGGATGAAGCCCTTTTGCAGGTCGGTATGGATGGCACCCGCGGCCTGGTAAGCTGTCGCGCCATTAGGAATAGTCCAGGCGCGCACCTCATCCTCGCCCACGGTGAAGAAAGACTGGCGACCAAGCAGATCGTATGAAAGGCGTATGACCATGTTCAGTCCGGGTTCCTGGATGCCAAATTCTGCCATGAAAAGGCCGGCTTCTTCGGGCGGCAGCTGCACGATCTCCATTTCCAGCTTGCCTTGCAGCAAAGCCACCCCACAGCGCTGGTAGGGGCAGGTCACATCTGGCGGGGTTTGCCCTTCCGACAGGTTGAGCAAGATCAGGATCGGTTTGCGGGTCAGGAACCCATAGCCAGCAAGGCTCTTTTCTTCTTCCGCGCTCAGCTCAAGGTCCCGCAATGGCTTCTCCAGTAAAAGTGCCGCGTGCAGCTTCTCAAACAGAGCGATTTCACGCTCCAGCAGGACTTTGTCCCGCCCGCCGCTACGGTGCCGCTCTTCGCCCAGGCGCTCAAGCTTGCGTTCCACGCTGATCAGGTCTTGCAACAGCAGCTCTTGATCCATCAGGCTGATATCACGGCATGGGTCAAGCTGCCCTTGAGAATGCGGCACCCTTTCATCCTCAAAACAGCGCACCACCTCCAGGAAGCCATCCACCTGGGATAGCTGGTTCAAGAGCGGTCCAGAAAGCCCGGCCTTACCAGCGCTGCCATCCAAACCGGCGATATCGGCGTAGGTTACCCTGGCGTGGGTGATGTCCCTGGGCCGGAAAAGCGCAACCAGGCTGTCCAGGCGCGGGTCAGGCACAGCCACCACAGCCGTGCGCACCTCGAATTTACCTCCACTGGTGGTGGTTGGCTGACCGCCGCGCGTCAGCGCATTGAACACTGTGGTCTTGCCTGCCTGGGGCAAACCAATGATTCCGAGACGCATTCTATTTCCCTTGAAAATCAGCACCGGTGGTATCTTGACCCCACCGGACACATTCGATATACTTACAGCACACCGGACGACAACAAACCTGCCGAAGTGGCGGAACAGGCAGACGCGCACGACTCAAACTCGTGTTCCTTCGGGAGTGTGGGTTCGATTCCCACCTTCGGCACCTGCGGATTATATCATGCGGATATCGCGGCCCCCAGTTCCGGGCAAA
>CP070639.1:2293757-2295347 GCA_020354045.1 Anaerolineales bacterium
AATATTCAGACCTGCAGCCTCGGCAGGAGAATTTTCTGATATACCCTGCACCTGCACCTGGTTGAAAATTGGTTCACCCAAATTATAGAAAAGGATAATTGCAAGACCAATGCCAAGCATAATATTCATGAATGGTCCGGCAAACAAAACAAATAACCTGGCGTAAGGGCTGGCAGCAGCCAAACCTCCTGGCTCACTGGGGTCATTCTCGCCTTTTAGCCGTACAAATCCACCCAGCGGCAGCCAATTCAGGCTGAACAGGGTGCCACCAGCGGTGAAAAGCCGCGCCATGCGAGGTGGAAAACCTATACCGAATTCTTCGACTTCGACATGCACGATACGCGCCGCCACGAAATGCCCCAATTCGTGGATAAAGATCAAGATAGCCAGACCAGCGATAAATTGTCCCAGCTGGATTACAAAATCAGGTGAAATATTCATATGACTCACTTATCCAGGCAATCCGCGGTAAGTTTCATGATAGCCTGAATGACTAAACGCGCGAATTGCAACATAACATTATTGAATGAATTATATCTTGTCCTGACCAAGCTTTCCAGATTGAGGGTGTTTCAGGCGAGGTTTTCTAACAGAACTCTAACCGAGTGGAGAATTTGATGTAATGCGAGTGAATCAGTCAAGAGTCGATAAGGTTGCCTCTGGCTCTATACGGGCAGCCCCTCCGGGTGAGGCTACCAAAACCTGGTTCACATCTGGGATCTGTGCCAGCCCGCTCACTACCTGATCGACGTGGCTGGACAGGCAGAGGACGTGCACGTTGGGTCCAGCATCCACAGTATAGAAAACAGGCCAGCTGTTTTTTCGCCAGATGCGCACCGCCTCCATGACTCGCAGAGTGGCTGGCTGCCAGTAGTGCAGGGCAGGCGTGGAAGTCATCATCACACTGTGCATCATGTCCGAATCTTGCTCAACCACCTGGGCTAACAACTCGATATCCTCAGTTTGCAGTGCCCGGCGACAGAGCTCCAATCGCCTTGGGGCATCCGCCACCCGGGCAGCCTGCAAAGGACTGGTGCTGGCCAGCAGGTGGCCTTGCTTGGAGACGGTGGATTTGTGCTGGCGGCTGATGATGGCAATGCAATCCACCAGCTCCCAGTGATCGGCGGGCCACAAGGAGACTGCGTAACTGCTTTTGTCCGAGTTCCCCGCCAGCCATTCAACGAAGCCAGCTGGAATAGAGCGGCAGGCTGAGCCGCTGCCCGTGCGCGCCAGGCGTGAGAGCTGGGATTCATCCAGCTGCATTCCTGCTGCCTGCGAGGCTGCCAGCGCCAGAGCCGCAAAGGCGGAGGCGGAAGAGGCGATGCCGGTACCCATGGGGAAATTGTTCTCGCTGGTCACCTGCGCCCGGTGGTTCATTCGCGCCATGTGGCGTACATGGTCGAGCAGGCTGCTGACCCGTTCCAGAGCCTGGCCGCGCTGCGCCTGCCCATTGATGGTGAGCTCGTCAACTTCCAAGTGGGGATTGAAGCTCACCCTGGTGCGCGTGTACAGGCCGTCCAGGTTCATGGAGATTGAACCGTTCGCCGGCAAGCGCAAGGCGCGCTCTCGGTCGCCCCAGTACTTGATAAA
>CP070639.1:2295447-2297028 GCA_020354045.1 Anaerolineales bacterium
ATCCGCCTGCTCCTGAGAGATTACACCTTCGACAACTGCCTGATTGAGCGCCTCGCTGCGGGCTTGTTGCACGAGCTCCTGAAATTGCTCGGAAGTGAAACCCCGCGCTTCAGCCAGTTCCCATAAAGTATCACCAGATGCATGGCGGGCCTCCAGCTCATCTGGGGTCAGGTTGAAGGCTTCTGCCAGGGCAGGTAGAAGGTATTCATGGAGGGGACCTTCTGCACCAGCGGGTGCGTTTCCACGAAATCCACCCAGCATGCTGGCGGCGTTTTCGCCCCATCGCACCATCCCCATTCTGCCGCGTCCATAAGGTGTTTCCGGACTCGGTGGGGCGTTCGTTTGCGCAAAAGCCAACCCGAAAGCACCGATTGCAACCAGCAGAGCTAGCATTGTTGCGATGATTATTGACCTTTTCTTCATTAGTATTTTCTCCTTTTTATTAATTTCGTAGTTTTACCAATCTGTCACTATCATAGCGGAAGGTTGTGAAGAACCTGTGAATGCCATTTGAAGAGGTTGTGAAGGTTGGCTAACTTTTATGAAATGCATCGGGGTGTAACGATTGCTTCTAAGGTGCGTTTTAAAAGTAAATTGCATTGCGAATATCTAAAAATATGCGAATTATATTGTTTTGTTCAGGTGACCAATTTTAGCTAATATGGAGCCGAATATATGCCAACCCTGATCATGAAGCTGCCGAGCTCAAATACGGAAGTGGTAGAACAACCGGATGAATGTCCCTATTGTGGGAGTATGGTAATCCAGAAATGGGGGACTACATCAAGAAATGTTCCAGGTGTTCAAAATACCGTGGTTGAAGTCCAGAGGTATCGCTGCGGAAAGTGCGGTGGCACCTTCCGCCATTATCCAGTGGAATATGATGGACCGGGCATGCCAGGTCGCATTAAACAGCTGGCTGCGGTCGCCTGGGCGATCGGGATGAGTTTGCGGGAAGTGGTGTCAATGTTTGAAGATGCTGGTATCGAGTTAAGCCATACCACAGTCTGGCGCGAAGGGCAAAAACTCGTCAAATTAATTAAAAATCAAGCCAGTGAATCACCCCTGCAACGCTATGCCATTGACCGCCAGTTTGTGCCCAGGGTAAGCAACCGCTTTGGCGTGGTGCTGGCTGTTGACCTGGGAGGCAGCAAGCCGCTTGTCCTAGGCACACTTAATGAGCATGATCCTCGCAGGGTAAAGAAATGGTTGGAACCCTTGTTGGAGGGGAGCAGTATAGAGATGACCACCGTGGGAACGGATTTGTTTCTAAGTCGTGCATTTGGAGTAAATGTGGACGCTCCCCAGGCGGCCACTCATTAGAGAAAACAACAAAACAGATCGGGTAGCAATAAGGACTTTCCGCTCCCATGGAAAGTCCTTTTTATATACAGGTGCGAGGCAATTATAGGCTACGGAATATCAAGCCCAAATGCATTCAGAGACCCATTCCAAGCATCACATTGGGCAAGCTCGCAAAACTCACCAACCACTTATGTGACAGAAATGATACAAAGGGGAGTAGTTAATCTATAATCACGATACCTTAACAAGCAGGTAACATAGCACAGAAAAGGCAAA
>CP070639.1:2297128-2298704 GCA_020354045.1 Anaerolineales bacterium
GGTTTGGCCGTGGTCGCAATATCCCCGGACGGTAAGTGGGGCTTCGCCGCCAATCCGCGGGCCCAGAAGGTGTACGTGATCGAGACCGCCGGGCCGCGCCTCACCCACGCCGCGCCCCTCAAAGGCGCCCCCGACCAGATCACCTTCACCGCTACAGCCGCTTATCTGCGTTCCAGCAGCACCCCGGCCGTGTTTGCCATCCCCTTCGCTGAGATCAACCCGGCCGGCAATATCTCCGTGCTGACCGTGCCCATCGGCGAGGCGCCGCCTGACCTGGCCGAGGCGCCCGCCCTGGCGAGTGCCATCGCCGTCACCCCGGATAACGCCGCCTTGCTGGTCAGCAACCCGGCCGATGACAAGATCTACTTCTATATCGAAGGCGCCCAATCCGCCGCCGGCGGCTACCAGGGGCATACTCTGGTGCCGCGCGCTGTGCAGATTGTCGACCGCAGCCTGAACGAGCGCTCTCCGGGCGTCTATACCGGCGGCATCCGCATCCCCCGCAGCGGCGATTTCACGGTTGCCTTCATGCTGGCTGACCCGCAGGTGGTGCACTGCTTCCAGTTCACCGCCCGGCCCAATCCTGAGCTCAACGCTGGCGCGCCGGCCTTCAAGCCCGAGCTCAAGTTCCTCACCACCGATCAGCCCAGGGCAGGCCAGGCTTACAGCCTGCAGCTCGAGCTGACCGATGCCGACACCGGCGCCCCGCTCGAGGGGTTGCCAGACCTGCTCGCCCTGGCCAGGGTGCTGGCCGGCAACTGGAGCCAGCGCGGCACAGCCACCGAGCTAGGGGATGGCGTCTATGAGTTTCAGTTCACCTTCCCCAATCCCGGCATGTACAACCTGTTCTTCACGGTGCCCTCGCTCGGTCTGGGCTTTGACCAGCTGCCTCAGCGCAACCTGCAGGTCACCCAGTAGTGCTGCCAGGCCAGCCTTGAAAAATTATTACCTTATGGAGCATCATGCCTAGATCTTTAAAAAATACCCTGCTGGTTCTCGTTTTGGGGTTGCTGCTGGTAGCCTGTTCCTCATCAGCCTCCCCCACGCCTCAGGCCGAGTTTGGGCAGCCCCTCTCCAACCGCACCGATGATGTCCACCAGGAGGGTGATGTGCACCGCCACATCGATCCCGAGCAGGCCAGCGCCCAGATCCAGCTGGTGCTGGTGCCCTCCGAGTTGATCGTGGGCCCCAACCGCTTCGCGGTCGGCATCTTCGACCAGGGTGGCGACCTGGTCCACCAGGCGGATGTGCACCTGCATTTCTACGACCTGACCGATCAGTCTAATCCCGGCTTTGAATCTGAGGCGGATGCCTACCCCATCAGCATCGAGGATGGGGGCGTGACCATCTTCGCCTATGAACGTGAATTCCCCCGCGGCGGGCTGTGGGGCGTGGAGGTGGAGGTCACTTTCCCGGATGGCTCGCAGGCCATCAACGGCATCCGCTTTTCGGTCGCCTCGGACTCCCCCTCCCTGGGGCCAGGCGAGAAAGTCCCGCCCATGCACACCCCCACGCTGGCGGATGCGGGTGAAAACCTCGGCTTGCTCAGCTCAGCCGAGACGCCCAACCCCGCTTT
>CP070639.1:2298804-2300347 GCA_020354045.1 Anaerolineales bacterium
ACGCCGTCTGCTCCGTGCGAGCAGTTGAAGATGCCCTTGGTGTCAAAATCCCCAATAACGCCCGCATTCTGCGCAACATTATTGAAGGGATTCAGTACGTACAGGATCATGTCATCCATTTCTACCACCTGCATGCGCTGGACTGGGTGGATATTGTCAGTGCCTTGGATGCGGATCCGAAAGGTACTTCCGATCTGGCGCAGTCGATCTCCGACTGGCCAAAATCCAGCACAGATTATTTCCAGGCTATTAAAGATCGCCTGGCAGCTTATGTCAGCAGTGGTCAGTTAGGTCCCTTTGCCAACGCCTATTGGGGCCACCCGGCCTACAAGCTTCCCCCAGAAGCCAACCTGATGGCAGTGGCGCACTATTTGGAAGCCCTGGACTGGCAGCGCGATGTGATCCGTGCCCACGCTTTGCTGGGCAGTAAGAACCCTCACCTGCAGACCTACCTGGTAGGTGGCATGGCCTCCCCGCTGGACCCGAACAGCCAGTGGGCCGTCAATGCGGATACCCTGGCCCAGATTCAAGGTATGTTCAAGCGTGCCAAAGATTTTGTAGACAGGGTCTACCTGCCAGATGTGCTGGCGGTGGCGCCTTTCTACCTGGAGTGGGCTGGTATCGGTGGTGGGTTGGGGAACTTCCTCTCTTACGGTGATTTCCCTGAAGCTGATGGCACCCCCTGGCTTCCGCAAGGCTACATCTTAAACAAAGATCTTTCCAAGGTGTACCCGGTAGATCACGAAGAGATCACCGAGTATGTCACCCGTTCCTGGTATGAGTACGATGATGATGGCCAGGGCAAGCACCCCTGGGAAGGCGAGACGCGTGCTAAGTACACCGGTCCTAAGCCACCTTACGACTTCCTGGAGACCGATCAAAAGTACACCTGGATGAAAGCGCCGCGCCTGTCGGAGCATGCCATGGAGGTCGGTCCTCTGGCGCGCATGCTGGTCGCTTACGCCAGCGGTCACCAGCGGGTTCAGGAAGTAGTTGACCTCGTGCTGGGTACACTGGGCGTGGGTCCGGAGGTGCTATTCTCCACGCTGGGACGCACCGCGGCGCGCTGCATTGAGACCGTCGTGACTGCCGAGAAACTATCCGGCTGGGTAGACGAGCTGATCGCCAGCATGGCCAGCGGTGACCTGAAAATCCACGAGTGGAGCGCCTGGGACCCTGAAAATTGGCCGGCAGAGGCCATGGGCTGGGGCCACACTGAAGCGCCGCGCGGCGCCCTGGGTCACTGGATCCACATAAAGGACAAGAAGATTTACAACTACCAGGCGGTGGTGCCCAGCACCTGGAACTGTTCGCCGCGCGATGCCGCCGGTCAGCCAGGGGCTTACGAAGCCGCTCTGTTGGGTACACCCATTGCCGATCCGGACATGCCCTTGGAGGTGCTGCGCACCATCCACTCTTTCGATCCGTGCATGGCTTGCGGTGTGCATTTGCTGGATGTGACTGGGCGTGAGATCAACCAGGTGCGGCTGGACTCGCCCAATGCCTATGCGGGCCCGCTGCTACGTTTTGGCGGTAAGAGCGC
>CP070639.1:2300447-2301989 GCA_020354045.1 Anaerolineales bacterium
ATGTCTTGGATGATCTAACAGTTGAAGGTGAGCTGTACCAGCCATTACCCGACAAAGCCCTGCGCTGCTACGCCTGTGGACATCGCTGCCTGATCCGGGAGGGGCGCAGAGGCATCTGCAAAGTGCGCTTCAACCGAGATGGAAAACTGTACGTGCCATGGGGGTACGTGGCTGCGTTACAGGCTGATCCCATTGAGAAAAAACCTTTTAACCATGTCTTGCCGGGCAGCGATGCGCTGACTTTTGGCATGTTGGGATGCGATTTTCACTGTGATTACTGCCAGAATCACCTGACCTCCCAGGCATTGCGCGATCCTGCCTCCGAGAGGTCAGTGAATTTTGTCTCCCGGGTTTCACCAGAACAAGTGGTCGCGTATGCTTTGCGCAGCGGCTCAAGCCTGGTGGCTTCATCTTATAATGAACCATTGATCACCTCAGAGTGGTCGCTGGCGATATTTCGCCAGGCCACGCAAGCCGGGCTGAAATGTGTATATATCTCCAACGGCAATGCCACACCAGAGGTGCTGGAATACCTGCGCCCATACCTAGTGGCTTACAAGATCGACTTAAAGACTATGCAAGACAAGCAGTACCGCCGACTGGGAGGCGTTTTGCAAAATGTACTGGATGGCATCCGAATTGCCCACGAGATGGGTTTATGGGTAGAGGTAGTAACGCTGGTTGTCCCGGATTTCAACGACAGTCCAGAAGAATTGATGGAGGCGGCTGAATATATCCGCTCAGTTTCGGCAGATATCCCCTGGCATGTAACTGCTTTTCACCCGGACTACAAAATGACGAACACCCCGCGCACGCTGACGAACACGCTGGTGCGGGCGGCTGAGATCGGGCAAGAGGCAGGGCTGAACTATGTATACGCCGGTAACCTGCCAGGTCGGGTGAACGAATACGAGAACACTTATTGCCCAAATTGCCAGACCAGGCTGGTCGAGCGCCAGGGCTACACCATCCTGGGCTACCAGGTGACCGAGAAAGGTGCCTGCCCCAAATGCGGCACAAATATCCCCGGTATATGGACCGACCAACCAGAGACAGTGCGAACGGGCGGCTTCGGAATGCCCAGACCGGTGATGCGCTAAACCTCGCTAGGCTTAAAGCCCCTCAGCGTTTTACCCTGACCCGGATAACGTAGCGGTCAACTCCCCCAAACCGATATTTGTAGTCCTCGTCACCGCGCATAAAATCAAATGCCACACGCTTATTTTCGTTGGCCCATTGCAACAAGTAACCGAGCAAAACCCAGCCCGGCGAGAGGCTGCTAAATTCATAGTCAAAGCCTGAGTTGTAGACCCAGATGTGATTGGCATAATCGAAGTTCAAATATCCAGCAGCCTTCAGCCCCCCCACTTCTAAGAAGGACAGCTGCAGCCAACCTGCATCGAAAGCAGCGCGGACCGCTGCCCGCATTTGTGAACGCATCACATCCGTCAGGAAAGCTTTTTTTTCTGGGTCCTGGCCCATCAGGTCCAGAAAAGCTTCTACTTCAGATTCGAGCCGGCTACCGTCTTCCACAATATACCA
>CP070639.1:2302089-2303605 GCA_020354045.1 Anaerolineales bacterium
CCTGGACAGTCCAACAAACCCGATAATGGACCGCCGGGACAGCAAAAAGAACTCAAGAACGATAAGCACGACAAGCCGAAAAAGGGCAACAAGTAACTCCACTGACAGCCAGCCAACCGGGCTGGGAAAGTAAAAAAGCAAGCAGCAGGATGCCCGCTTGAAACTCAAGCGGGCATCCTGTATTTAAGCCTGGGATGGGTGGCGGTGTAATTGTCGATTAAAATGGACTTGCTGGAAGCGAGGTGCTGATGGGATAGAGGCACCTGCCTGGAGCAGCTTAAAGAAATCCGTACAGGTTTGAACCGCAGGGCAAGGAGGCAGGATGGGCTTGAGAGACTACCTGGAGCGTCTTGGCAGGCAGGGGGAAATGGTACTTATCAACGCGCCAGTTTCGAAGAGGCACGAAGCAGCCGGTATACTCAAAAAACTGGAACCGCAAGCAGTCCTGTTTCGACAGGTGCAGGAGTCGGATTTCGCGCTGGCTGGCAACCTGTTCTGCACGAAGGCAGCTTTCGCAGGCTATTTCAACCTGCCTGTCCAGCAGATCATCCCGACCCTGGGAAGCGCCATCGATCAGCGCGCCGCCTGCCAGGTGGTGGAGCAAGCCGCGTGCCAGGAAGTGGTGGATACCCAGCCCGACCTGGACCAGCTGCCCATGCTGAGGCACTGTCAGCAAGATGGGGGGAATTACATCAGCGCGGGCGTGGTGATCGCCAGGCACCCGCGCTACGGGCAGAACCTGGATTTCCACCGCTGCATGCAGATCTCCAAAAACGAAATGGCGATGCGGGTGGTGCGCGGGCGCCACTTCGACACTTTTTTGCAGGAGCTAAAGCAGGTGGATGTGGCTGTATGTGTGGGCACACCGCCCAACGTGCTGGCAGCGGCGGCTACCTCGGTGGAGATCGGCATCAATGAGCTGGAAATCGCCAATGCCCTGGAACCCCTGCAGGTGACACGCGCCAAGACGGTGGATGTATATGTGCCCGCAGAAGCCGAATTTGTCCTGGAGGGCACGGTGTACCTGGAGCACCGGCACGCCGAGGGGCCGTTTGTGGACCTGACCGAGACCTATGACGTGGTGCGACAGGAGCCGGTTTTTGTGGTCAAAGCCATCACCCACCGCAAGGAACCAATCTGGCAGGCCCTGCTGCCTGGCGGCCTGGAGCACAAGCTGCTGATGGGCATGCCGCGCGAGCCAACAATATTCCGCGAGGTGAGCAAGGTGGTGAAGTGCCTGGATGTGCATGTCAACCCCGGCGGATGCTCCTGGCTGCATGCGATCGTGCAGATCGAGAAGCAGGCGGAGGAGGATGGCTTAAAAGCCATCCAGGCAGCCTTTGCCGGTCACCGCTCCTGCAAGCACGTCTTCGTGGTGGATAGCGATATCGATATTTACAACCCTCAGGAGGTGGAGTGGGCTATGGCGACCCGCTTCCAGGCGGATAGAGGCCTGGTGATCAAGCAGAAAGAGACGGGCTCCAGCCTGGATCCCAGCGCCGAGCCGGGCACACAC
>CP070639.1:2303705-2305198 GCA_020354045.1 Anaerolineales bacterium
CAATATTGGAATTCTTTTTTCTGCCAAGAAACCTTACGCGTGCGTTGATTATCGGTTTGACGATCAGTTATCTTCTATTTGGTGTGACTTTCACATACCATATACATACGCACCCTTATTATCACATCCAGCTTTTTCCAATAATAGGGATTTGTGCCGCGCCATTTTTTGTCAGAATTACTCTTGCACTTAAGAACTTACCAGGTAAAAGCTGGTTAGCGCCTATCCTGACAATTATGCTAATCGTTTTGTACTTTTCCTATCGGGAAGTTAGGCAAAGCCTTTATATAAAAGGCTTTGAAAACCCTAACATCGCCAGCGAAATCGGCGACCTTATCGGACACAGCTCCCAAACAGTTTTTGTAGCATATTATTATGGATTGCCTTTGGAATATTATGGGCAATTTTCAGGAGCGCCCTGGCCGGTCAGCATTGATGATCCTTTTTACCGATCTCCTGATGAAAAAGAGCGCTCTGTAGAGGAACGCATAGACAGCCTTGGCTTCATCCCAGAATATTTTGTCATTACCAATTTCGATCTATATAACCAACAACACCAGGACTTGAAGGTTTACTTAGAAGAGAATTGCTCGGTAACTGCGCAAACAGATCAGTACTTGATCTATGGCTCTTGCCATATCCCGACCGCTATGGAGAACCCCGATTAAGCTTTAGTGCCTTAATAGGAGAAAATCATTGGCAACCACCTCTACACAAAAAGACTATATGCCCCAATTGGATGCGCTGCGTTTCTTCGCTGTACTAGGTGTAATCGTAGCGCATAACTGGCACCCGAAACGGCTCCCCTGGTTGTTTGGAGACCTGGATTGGGCTGGGCTGGGCGTACGCCTGTTCTTCGTGCTCAGTGGTTTTCTCATCACCCGCATTTTATTGGCTTGTCGAGATTCGCAAGAGCAGACATCACAACCAGCCTTTTTTTATATCCGGCAATTTTATGCGCGGCGCTTCTTGCGGATCTTCCCTATCTACTATCTTGTGCTCATTATTGTTTTTGTTAGCAACATACCTCCAGCTCGGGAGGTTTGGATATGGTTAGTTACCTACACGACTAATGTGTACATCACGGTTTTCAACACTTGGGTAGGGCGCCTTGGTCACTTCTGGACACTGGCTGTCGAGGAGCAGTTCTACCTAGTTTGGCCCTGGTTAGTGTTATTTGCACCCAAAAAATGGCTGACCCCGATCATAATGATCCTCATACCGATCGGGCCCATTTACCGTCTCTATGCGTATGAAAATTTTCCCTTTGATATTGGTGCAATGGATTTCAAAGCTGCCACGCTCACCCCCGCCAGCCTTGATATTCTTGGTATTGGCGCCTTGCTTGCTCTACTCTGGCATACGAACATTCGCAAAGAAACCCTGCAGAAATATCTCTCCCGCCTGATTTTGCCTACAGGTCTCCTTCTGTATATATTTTGCTTGGTGCTATATCATTATCGTATTAAACCATCTGTATTTTTTATATTGGG
>CP070639.1:2305298-2306789 GCA_020354045.1 Anaerolineales bacterium
CTGTATTGGTGTTATATTTAGCACCGATCATACCCTATATAAAGAGCGGGGATGAGAATCTTTACTTGGGCGTGATCCTCCAAGTCCTGTGGCTGCCGGCATTCTTTTTAGCCGGATCTATTGTTTTATACGGCTATCCATTCCTTATTGCTACGAACAACGTCATCGATTCAATCCGCTTCACCCTCTCCGCAGGCAGGGTAAAGGTACTCAAAGTTTTGGCTGTGGGTTTTGTAATCCTCTTTCCGATACCGGGATTCTTTTTTCACTTGCTTATGGTTTTTACTTATCCACTGATTGTCGCATGGGCGGTTTCGCCTACGGCAGATGCAACTGAGAGTTTGATAGAATTAAAATGGAAAGAGAGCAAAGTTTCAACAGGATTTCTTCTTCCCCTCTGTCTTTTGGCCGTTGGAGCTGCCGGTGGCTACTTGCTTTTCAAGGTGTGGGGAGGTCCTGGAATTGTGGGCTGGGTGGGGATATGTTTAGCCTTCCTTGTCGCGAAACTGTTTAGTAATTGGAACTTCGCGCTGAGGCTATTTGCTTTTGCTCTGGGTTACGTAGTGGTATTATTGGGCGGCGCGGTTCTTTTTGCAAGACTATGGGGGGAGGACATTTTTTTCATATGGATTGGGATTTGTCTGGGGTTTTTAATTCTATTCCAAAAGAAAATTGGCAAATGGATTTCATCTTTCCTGTGATCTGACTCCCAAAATTCGGTCCGGCTTCGGCATACCTGCCACCAATGACAGACAATGTCACTACTGTGTGAACAGCATCATGCATCGTCTTTGTCACTTCAACAGCCTCGCCAGCATTGCAACAATGAAGACGCATGCCCGATTTGCGATAAAAGTATCTTTAATATCTGCAAAGTCAAGATTACAGATTCATATCATAGGATTTTCGGACTTACCAGCAATGGAGATTATATGGCATTATCTTGAATTTGGCCTGATGCTTGATAAAGACCAATACCTATAGTTTAGCCAATTTCATCGGGCCACAACTCATGGATGGTATGGTTACTCGCTAATGAAAGAGATATATCTCATAATTCTCGTCTAATACTGCCGATTTGAACTCTGCTACCTTATCTGTCTCAGCTCTGAATCTGGTTAGTCCTTTTGAGGACACAGTAAAAACCTTGTTCGGCGGGTAACGCAACTCACACCCTGGGTACTTGGATATATCAAAAAGGCCCAGGGCAATAAGAACAGGCCTCTTCTCACGATTTTTAACCTCCCGTGCAATTCCCAAGAGCTCACTTAATGATAGCCTTTCTCTGTTTGCTTGAGTGAACAGCACCCAGTTTCCGAATCTCCCTTCGCGAGGTATATAGATGCTGTTGGGCGCATAGTATGGCAGAGACTCAAGCAGGTAATCTGGTTCTCCCATGATAATCGCCTTCCGATATTCTGGGTGGGTTTCAAGAAACTTTCCAAAGGCTCTACTTGAACTCATATCATGCAATAGATCTACTCGGATTTG
>CP070639.1:2306889-2308374 GCA_020354045.1 Anaerolineales bacterium
GTTGTGCGCGGGCGATCTGTTCTGGGTTGAGAGCTTCAAGCATTGTAGTCATCTTTCTCCGTCTAACATGCTTAACGGATTAAGTGAGAAAACGAGTCATAAAAAGGGTAAGTTTAACTAGATTTTAATTAAACGATAAATAAAATAGTAATTTCTGGGAGAAATAACCACGTCAAACCATGATTACTATCCATTAGCTGTGCCAAACTAGCCGGGTGTTTCCACAATCCAGTGGGTGGAGCGCGCCCTGGCCATCAGATTTCCCTTCGAGTCTCGCACCTCTGCGCTGAATATCAGGTTGCGTTCTTTTTGTTCGACCAGCCTGCCAACCACTGAAATGTATTCGCTCTCCACACCAACCTGACGGCTGTACTTCATCTCTAATCGCCTGGTTACGCTTGGGGGAGCAACGAGCATGCTGAGAGGCCCCAGCGTATTATCCACCGCGGCAGCAATTATGCCGCCTTGCACAGCTCGATAAGGATTGAAGTATTTCGTTTGAACCGGGAAGCGCGTCGAAAGCGTGCGCTTGTCCAGATCAAGCGCCACGAACTCGCCCGCCATCTCATCGAAGACAGGTGGCGGAATTAGGAGTTCACCCGTTTTGTCAGCATACTTTTCCCGAATCATATCCATCAAGGAAGAAGATAGCATGGGCTGTCACCTCAGATTGCGAATGTGCTTGAAGTCAAGGGATGTGCAATGAAAAGCCCCGCTCTTGACCGTGTATATACCGAAGGTATTATATATTTCAGTATAGCACAATTACTGTTAAATTTTTGCAATTAAAAAAGGCTTCAGGCCGGAGTGGCACCCTTCGCCTTACGTCCAACCGAGATTATTGCCAGGCCAGCGAAGATCAAAAAGATGCCAAAGGTTGCCAGAGGAGTAAGCCGTTCTCCCAGAAAGAACACTCCTAGTATGCCAGCAGTGAGCGGCTCTGCCAGGGTCAAGGTGGCGGCGGTTGCCACAGGCACCTTGCTCAGCCCGCGAGCGAACAAAGTGTAGGCGATTGCCACGGTGACCAACCCCAAATGCAAGACCACCGCCAGGCCACGCGGCTGCACCAACCAGGCAAGATCGGCAGTGAAAAAGAATGGAAGCAGGAAGAGCGCGCCAATGCAAAAGACAACCGCCATCACTGTTTCAGGCGGTCTGTCTTCCAGCAGGTACTTGCTGGCGACGGTGAAGCAAGCATAAGCTGCACCTGCACCAGTAGCGAGTAGCAAGCCGAGAGGGTCCACCTGGATGCTCTGACCAGCCGTGATGAGCAGACCGCAGCCCATCACAGCCATGGCAGTGGCGGTAGCCCACTTGCGCCCGGGTCGTTCGCCGCGCACGAGGAAGCCAATAATCCCTGCCAGGATAGGAGAGCTGCCGATCCCCACCACGGTGCCCACCGCCACGCCTGTTCTGGCCACACCGGCGAAGAAAAAGAGTTGGTAGGCTGCCATACAGGCGGCCGCAATTAACGTGGTCATCAAT
>CP070639.1:2308474-2309958 GCA_020354045.1 Anaerolineales bacterium
GAATCATAAGCCATACGCAGGAGCGGGCCGCGCGCCTGCCCACGGTAGGGATCGCGATAACCAAAGATGAGGGCTAACACCACTGAGAGCAGTAAAAGCGCATCCAAGCCCAACAAAAAGCGCATCCCCCAGCGGTCGACGATTGGACCCCCGAGAAGTGGACCGATAAACACCCCAATAGGAATAGCGCTGTTCATGATGGCAAATGCCAGTCCCTGCTGGCGAGCCGGGATACGCTCAGAGAGGGTAGTCAACATCAAGCCACTGTTGCCCAAAGCAAAGCCAGAAATAGATCGCGCAATCAAAAAAACCCAGACATTACCCGCTAATAGAGCCACCAAGCCAGAAAGTATATGAACCGCAAAGGAGCGAATAATGATGGGTTTACGGGCATAACGGTCGGCCAAGGCTCCCCAGAGGGGTAAAAAGGGCAGACCAATCAGGCCAGACACCGAGGCAATAATTCCGGTCCAACGCGAGACATCAGCCAACGGCACACCCAACCCTGGCAGATAAAGTGGAGTAAAAGCGGAGATTTGCCCGTAGAAGATGGTCTCTGCCAGGCTGCCGAGGGTAAACAAGGAGAGCAGGCCAAACCAAGGTTGACGGGTAGTCAGCGAGTCAGACTCCGACATTGAACTCTGTACTGGTCTGAAAGTGTTCAAATAAGTGGATCCGGTCAGATTACAAAAGGTTATCACAAACTTCAAGAATGTACAATCTCAAAGTCTGAATGCCCGGGGGCTCACAGGCAGTCGAATCAAGAATAATTTCACAGTCTGTTATCCAGCACAGCTTCAAGCGAGGGCTGAATCCAATACTTTCGCAACTGTAAAGTCAAAATACTTTAATTCTTCAATATAGTTTGCTATACTGTAGTACAGGCAACAGGAGGCAAAGCGATAGAGCCATGCAAACTCAAATTAATAAATCACAATTGGCAGCTACTTTTTCTGACCGGGTAGAGAAAGTCAGCAAACGCGTCGTGATCGAAACACTGAACGAAGTGATCCTGGGCGAATTTCACCATCGCCCCCATATGCGGCTGATCGACGAGATGATCTCCGGCGAGCAGTACATGGCAATCACCAACGCGGTGATTTACGACCGAAACGGAAAGGTGCGGTTCCGAACGAAGTTTCTCTCGCTTAACTGCGAGCATATTGTGCTAATCATCCCCTGGGAAGAGATGGAGAGAAGGAAAGATACACACCAGTTCGATCCATAAGCGTGGAGGCCACAGAGATAGTATTTACGCTCGGGCTTTAACACCTCCATAAAGCCCAGCACTGAATGCAGGGGAAAAGAGCATAAAAAGGTCTGTCTACGGGTTGACCCCGTAAACAGACCTTTTTTGTAATCCACCAAAAGCAAGCTCGCAAAATTCACCAACCACTTATGTGACAGAAATGATACAAAGGGGAGTAGTTAATCTATAATCACGATACCTTAACAAGCAGGTAACATAGCACAGAAAAGGCAAA
>CP070639.1:2310058-2311534 GCA_020354045.1 Anaerolineales bacterium
CAAACCTTCTCCGATTAAATTATTCCACGGCAAATGCGCACAGCGGCAGACCTGGTCGTGACCATTTGGCGCGTCATCTGGGCAGGCTGGAATGCCATAAGGTCGCCAGTAACGCCGTTCGGCCAATATGGTCTTTCCCACTATTCTCAGAGCACGCTTCGAATCAGGTATACCCGACCATAAGGGTAATAGCACAGTGTGGTCTGGGCGAGAATAGCCCACACTGAAGAGAGACATCCGGTCATTTTGATCTATCCCCTGCACCTTGACGCGTTCCACCTTGGCATAGACCCGCTCACCAGTCAAGCTGCCCTGGCCCAGAAACCACTGGAACATCTCGTTGGGGACGCGTTCAACACGGGGTTGGCCTGAAGCGCTCTCTCCATATATAAAAAGATCTGGATGTCGTGTATTTTCATCGGCGGTTTTTATGCGCACAAACAGGCGTACCGGGTGGTCAAATTGACGCTGGATAAGCACCTCGCCAGGACCGGTTATTTCACCCAGTTTTTCCCCGCGGGTACTATAGTGGCTGTCTCTATCCCAATTCAGGTAGGAGTGACGCCTGGGTGCCCAAGCTGCATCCAAAGCCGTATGCAGGTGATCGGCATAAGACTGGAGCACGGGTAAAGGCTCAACCCGTTCGAGAATTTGACCCATCTGGATCAAGGCCTTACATTCGCGATGCAATAGCGCACACAGCGCTGGACTCTCCGCAGATGAGATATCGACGCCTTGCGACCATTCATGCCACCGTGAGTACACAGGGTGATCTTCGAAGCCTGCCTGCATGGGATGGTCCCACTCGGGAACACCATCCCCATCCCGGTCATGACGATCATCGAACCAACGATAGATAAACTTAAGCAGCGGTTCGAAAACATCTTCTAAAAACACACGATCCTGGCTAATCTGGAAAATTTCCCAGCTCAATGTGGCCAGGATAGGCATGGCCATCAGGCCGCTGCGTTGTCCCGCAAGACCTGGTTTCCAATCTAGACCGCCGTCCTCTTCCCGGACAGCGATGTAATTTCGTACCAGCCCTTGCAGCAAAGACGTCCCACCTGGGAGCAATAATCCCGCCAGGTAATAAATCTCCAGCGGTGGCTGGCCGTTCCAAAGGTGATTGTAGTCGCCCCCGTCACCACGTAGAGAATATCCTTGATCTGGCTGTCGTGATAAAACAATTGAAGGGAAGGGCAGATGCTGTGTAGGACCGACAAAAGTCGCCGCAGCCAATTTCTGAGAAAAGGCAAAAACCGCATCCCAATCGGGATCACCAGTATAGATCTCTAACTGAGCGGAATTGACCAATTCGACGCGTGCAATTTCTGCCTCCCAGGGGCAGGCAACCATCTGGCGGGCGAGTGAAAAAGAGGTTTCGACATCTTGCAAGGCAGCATGGCACCAGGTGAATCGTCGCGAGGCTCTGGGTGGCAATTCAATCTCCAGGTTAAGCGCTGGGTAAGGGCTCCC
>CP070639.1:2311634-2313101 GCA_020354045.1 Anaerolineales bacterium
GAAGATACTATTCCTTCAAGAGCACCACGTTGTTGACGACTGGAGCCGAATTGAAAACCGCTGGATCTTGCTCAAAGAAGAGAGCCGTTACGAGTACGAATTCACTCACTGGATCTATTCGGCCAGCGAGTTAGAAGACATGCTCATCCAAGCAGGTTTTTCAGAAATGCTGTTCTATGGAGATATCTCCGGAAAGCCTTACGACCAGAATGCCCGCCGACTGGTCGTCGTAGCGCAGAAAGACTGATTTAATTGGAGGGCTAATCCGAGACTGTATGAGTACACAACGCTTTGCTATACTTGCGGATATCCACGGAAACCCAATCGCCTTAGAGGCAGTATTAAAAGACATCGCCTCTTGTGGTGGTGTTGACCAATATTTAATGCTTGGAGATTATGCCGCCCTGGGATTTGATCCATGTAGGGTTCTAAAACGCCTGATGGAATTCAAAACGGCCCGCTTTATCCGCGGCAACGCCGACCGTTATGTCGTCAGCGACGACCTACCCTTCCCGAACCTGGAAGAGGCACTCAAGAATCCGAAATTACTGGGCAGGTTCATGCGCGTCGCCCGCAGTTTTGCATGGACAGCGGGGGCAATCAGCGCTTGTGGGGAAAATGATTATTCGAGCTGGCTATCAGGGCTGCCCCTTGAGATGCGTATGACGTTATCAGATGGCACCCGCGTCCTGGCTGTGCATGCATCACCAGGCAATGATGACGGTGTTGGCCTATCACCAGCGACATCCGATGAAGATATGGAAAAGATGGTAGCCGGAAGTGAAGCCGAACTGGTGCTGGTCGCCCATACCCATGTACCCTTCGACCGCCTGGTTGCAGGTGTGCGAGTTGTCAACCCAGGCAGCATTGGCAACCCGATGGCTCCCGATTTACGAGCCAGCTATGCGATCTTGGTAGCAGATGTCTCTGGTTACGAGCTAATATTCCGGCGAGTTGATTACGACAGGCAAGCTTGTATTGAAATGAACAGGCAGGTGAAACAACCCTCATGGAGATACATAGAGCAGTTCTTGCTTGGCCAACAGCGCCCTCACTGGGAAGCCAAAGACCCCCAGGAGGAATGATCAAATACGAGCCCTTTCAGCGGAATGACTGTTACGATATAGCGCTAACCTGTCCTTTTTCTCAGAGAACGCCAGAGGATGGCCGCCAGGAAGATCGCCAAAATTGAGCCTGCTGCAATTAAACCTACTAAGGTTACTCCCAGGGTAGACCGTCCGGGCAAAGAAGTTTCCACAGGCTGTACCTGTACTACCAGGAATGCAGTACGCTCTACGATGCCTCCATCAGGCAACTGACCGGTCACCAGGACCTGAATATCGTAAAAACCGGGCTGTTCCGGTTCCAAGGCTGCCTGGTAAATGTTTCCACTGGCAAGCAGATCCAAGGTAAATTGTGAATTATCCGGGGCGCGGATCAGTGCCTGAGCCGAGTCTACCTGAAGAG
>CP070639.1:2313201-2314667 GCA_020354045.1 Anaerolineales bacterium
TACCGTAATAGCGCTGGTATTATTTAATATGGCTTATACATCAATGCAAAAAAAGAGCTTCCATTTAGTTTCCCTGGGTTGTGCCAAAAATACGGTCGACTCTGAGTCGATGGCACAATTATTGACCGGATCAGGATTCCAGCCTCTCGATAACCCCAAACAGGCTGAAGTCCTGATCGTGAACACCTGCGGCTTTATTGGCCCTGCCAAAGAAGAATCACTGAATACTTTGCGTCAGCTTGCCAGGAAAAAGCGAGCTGGTCAAATCTTGATCGCCGCTGGTTGCCTCACACAACGCTATGGGCGAGAAGTCGTCCGGCAAGTGCCAGGTATCGATGGGATATTAGGCACGCGGCGCTGGATGGATATCGTTGAAGTCGCCAGTCGACTGCGTGACGGCAAGCACCCGGAGCCGCTTTACCACTTGCCCGAAGTCGAGACGGTCGGCAGTGACGATCATGGTGTCTTGCGCTCTGCTGTGCATGGCGCAAGCGCGTACATCAAGATCGCCGATGGTTGTCGCCGCCCTTGTGCCTTCTGCGCCATCCCCATTATCAAAGGCACGGCGGTCAGCCGACCCATTGAAGCCATACTGGCAGAAGCCACTGCATTGCAAAAGCAGGGTGTACGTGAGATTATACTGATCGCCCAGGACACCACGGACTACGGTCACGACCTGGGAATGAAAGATGGACTGGCCCAACTGCTCGAACGCCTGGTGGTCGCGGTTCCTGAGGTAGACTGGCTGAGAATCATGTATGCCTATCCCGGCTATGTGACCGACCGGCTCATCGAGGTGATGGCTGCTCAGCCGAAGATCCTGCCATATCTGGATATGCCCTTACAGCATGCCCACCCCCAGGCGCTGCGCCGTATGCGGCGTCCAGCCAATATAGATTGGGTCCACCGCACCCTGGAGAAAATGCGCACAGCCATGCCTGACCTGGCGCTGCGCACAACTTTTATCGTTGGCTATCCGGGGGAAACTGAAGAGGAATTCCAAACCTTGCTGGATTTTATCCAGGAGATTCGCTTTGACCGGGTAGGCGCCTTCCAATTCTCCTTCGAGCCTGGTACAACCAGCGAACCTCTGGGCGATCCTATCCCTGCGGAGGTGAAACAAGCCCGCTGGGAACAACTGATGCAGCTGCAGCAGGGGATATCCTTGGAAAGTAACCAGTCCTTGGTGGGCAAGACCCTGGACGTGCTGGTAGAAGGCTGGGGCCAGATTGAAGCAGAAACAGGTCAAAAGGATAAGATAGAACATATCAGCCTGGGACGATCTTACCGGGATGCCCCGGAAATTGATGGCATGGTTATCATCTCCGGACATGCCCCAGTGGGTGAGCTGGTGCAAACCAGGATCGATGGAGCCATGATTTATGACCTGAGCGGAGTGGTCGCATCCAAGGATACAATCATCAACCTGACAGACATCCCCCTAAATCAAGTATAAGAACGCTATG
>CP070639.1:2314767-2316189 GCA_020354045.1 Anaerolineales bacterium
CTCTCCCCGGTCGTTGACTATCAGGTTGCGACCAAGTTCCGTGCTGAAAGGATGGGCTGGAAGGTCAATATGGAAGCGACTCGCCGAATGTTGACCGATTTCGGATTAACAGAAAGTGACCTTCCAGCAGGAGGTAAGCTCATAGACGTTTGATTGGCTTCCAGGGGCAGGAACAGCCTTGCTCCTAATCAAGACTCTGTAACTACACCTAAAATCTAGTCTCTTTCCTATCGTCCCTACATATTGTATAGGCCATATCTGGGCTATGACTTTCGACTACTGCTATTAATCTACACCTTCAATCACCCTCAAAAAGCGTAGATTAGCATATGTAATATGCACTTTGGTGGGATTCAACATTATGGGAAGAAACCTGGAAAATCTTGACCCACTGAAAGCTAAAGATTAACTTGGGAAGTCTATAATCCACCAATTTTTGAGGTTTCTAAAGGAAGCCGCAACTAAATTTAAATGTTTATTACCAGAGGTATTGGCAAGCGCAAAAACCACCTAATAACAAAGATTTCGGTCGCTATGCTGTAATGTATTGCATCCAAAAGAATTTAAACCTTAAACCGATTAGAGGAGTAGAGTCTATATGGAAAAAGAAATCATCTTCTCAGATAAGGCAATGGCGCCTTCTGGCCCGTTTGTCCCAGCAATAAAAGTTGGCAGTTTTCTGTTCATGTCTGGATTCAGGGGGGTCGATCCCAAGACTAACGAGGTTCCTAAGCACGATATACATGCTGAAGCGAGAAATATTTTTGAAAGCATGAAAGGCGTCGTCGAAGAAGCCGGTGGTACAATGGACAATATTGTTTCTACAACGGTTTATGTTAGAGATATGTTTCGCCACCGACCGATTGTAAATGAACTTTACGAAGAGTATTTTAAAGGTAATTTTCCTACTCGAACCATTGTGGAAATCTCCCGTTTAAATGGAGATGATAATATTGAGATAACAGCATCGGTTGCATATATCCCCTAATGAATAAAGGTGTTTAAAGGGTGCCATGGATAAGATTCTTGCTTCTTTATCTCATATGAATTAGAATAAGCCTAGTCTTTTTGGGCAGATAGAGCAAGAGACTTCCTGAAGGTAGAACATGAGATTCTTGAAAGGAGAATGGAAATGAGACGGGTATTTTTTTGTTTTTTGTTACTTGTTTTTTTGCTCACAAGCAGCGTCGCCTTCGCCCTAACCGGCAGGTGTAGAGGAAAAATCATAAAGGAAGGGGTAACCAAACACTTTCTTATTAATAACTGTGGGCAACCTGACGACAAGGAGACTTTTACGCTTGGTACAGGAAGTGGTGCCACAGTTGCCGAAACACTCTACTACGACCATGGCGGATGGACTTATATTGTTGAGATCAGACGCGGTAAAGTGTCAAAGATAACCAAAGAGAAAAGGTAAATGCG
>CP070639.1:2316289-2317691 GCA_020354045.1 Anaerolineales bacterium
TGTCACACACGGGAAAGTAAATGATGTTGTGGAAAACAATCTTTGCGCTCGTTACACTGGTACTGGTGACCAGCTGCCAATTGATTACAGGATCGCCAACCTCGACAGCCTCACCCAGCGTGACACCCTTCCCACCGGGCCTGACAGCTACTCCAAAAACGAACACCACTACTCCATTCCCATCCGCCTCGCACACGCCTGTCCTTACACCCCTGCCTTCTGGCACGCCACACGGTGAGCTACCTGAAGAAGCCATCCTGATTTTGGAACCAGGCCCCGGATCACAGCTGATAGATTCCATCCACCTGGCGGGCATTGCCGGGCCGACCTTCGAATCGCACCTACTGGTGCAGTTGATGCTGGAAGATGGCAGCACAATGACCAGCCTGCCGATCACGATCCAGGCCGAGATGGGCAGCCGTGGACCGTTCGAGGTGGATATTCCCTTCACTGTCCAAGAGAGGCGCCAGGCTTTCATCCTGGTATCCAGCAGCAGCCCGCGCGATGGCGGCACTACCCACCTGGCTTCAGCCGGAGTGACGCTCGCACCGGAGGGAGCGGTAGAAATCCGCCCGGCAACCTTGCACACTGAGAGAATACATATCACTCAACCCATGTTAAATGAAACGCTTTCTGGCAGCCCTGCCCACGTGCAGGGTTTCGCCATGGCCAGCTTCGAGGGCACGCTGGTCATCGACCTGCTCGACGCTGAAGGCAACCTGTTGGCGACACAACCTATCATCGTACAGGCAGCAGAGATGGGGCAATATGGACCGTTCGAGGTCGAACTGCCCTTCCAGGTGATCGCACCTGGAGCGGGACGGTTAGTAGTGCACGACCCAAGTGTTGTATTTCAGGGAGACGTACACCTGGCGAGTGTGGAGGTGAATCTGGCACCTTGAGGATAATTTTACAAACCACGCCTCTCGCGCAGCCCAGGTGGGGGATTCATCCGCGAACCCGAATTTCTGAAAGCTATTTTCTGGCAGCTCCGGCTAATTGATCGTCACAAACGCAGCAACCTCCAGCCACGAATTGTGTCAGTGAAACAGCTCGCCTTGACTGAGGGGGTTTCCGTGCTGTCAATTTTGTAACATGATCTCAATTCAGCCGTTAATAAAAACGGGTGAAGTCAAATAATTCACCCATTTACGGCAATATTAATAGGATCTACCGTGGAAAATCCTGGAATAGAGGGGGTTGGCACCAACACAGATGCCTGCCCCCTCTATTCCAAATGTCGACCCTGGCGGTTCAATAAGAACCGCCGAATCTGTTAGTTTTACCTCGTGGTTCTAGTGATATCATAACAATCTGGACGCCAACCGTCTTTTTCATGAGGGAGACATAGATTAGTTCAGGTCTATCACTTAGAAAACATCTAAATACAGGGTATGGCTAA
>CP070639.1:2317791-2319192 GCA_020354045.1 Anaerolineales bacterium
CATGGCATCCTTAATCCGGGCAAGGTTTTTTACCCGGAAGGGGGTTGATTCGGCTGGACTGCGCTGACCTAGCGAGATAGCTCGCCACAGCACTTCCAGGAGAACCTCATTTATAAAAAAAATCTATAAGGGCTTAGAGCACGGAAACAGCCAGAGCCAGGTTGTGGCGAAATTCCGGGCGAGAAAAATAGGACCAGGCTTTGCCAAAGGTGTGCAGCAAGTGGTGGCGCTGCTCGTACTGGTAAGCCAGGTAAGCCATGATCGGCTGCGGGCTCTGCCTGTCCTGGAGGGGTTGTGAGGTCTGCTGGTTATCCCATTGGGTGAGAAAATCCTTGAGAAGTTCGGTGGCAACCTGGGCGTCGTTCAGATCCCCCAGGTGATCCTGGAGTTTCTTGAGGTCGTTGATCACTGCTTTGGCGGTCTCTCCCAAGACCTCGCGGAAAAACTCGACCGTGTAGCGCAGCTTTTTGAACTCGATCCGCAAAGCGTGCAGCTGCTCGATGGAGGCATTTTCCAGGATGGCAGCGTAGGCGCGCACGGCGGCCAGGCGCGTGTAGATCAACACGGGAGCGATCTCCTGGACCAGGCGTGGTGCCGGGTCATTTTCAGCTGGTGGGCGGATACCCGCTCCAGGGGTATGAGTAAAAGTATAGAATTTCATCTTGAAGGAACGATACTTTTCGCTCTCCAGGTAAGCCAGCATCTCCACCCGGCTGGCCTGGCGCTCTGCCATCCAGGCACTGCGCAGCGGCTGCAACCCCTGGTTGAACCCAGCTGGCTGAGTGCTTAAATATTGATCAGCCTTTTCCAGGAACACGTCCAGGTCACGCACCCGTCCAAGGGCACCCCCTGTCTGGCGCAAGCCTTTCAAGTGGGTTTTCAGAGTTTTTGGCTCGAAGGCTTGCTCAAACACCTGCATGGCAGCCCGCATCCGCCGGGTAGCAACGCGCATGTCATGCAGCTCCTCGATGTCTTCACCCAGCCGGGTGCCGTCTTCGTGCAGCAGCATCTGAGCAAAATGGTAGCGCAGGACTTTTCGTCCGGCCTCTGCCAGGCTATCCTCAGGCAGAACACCCGGGGCAGCCATGTTTGCGGCAGTATTGACAAAATGCTGCAACGGGTCGGTTTCCAACGATTTCTCAGGGTGTGGAGTTGGACCAGATACGACTGGAGTTTCTGGTTCCACCTGGGTCCCAGGCTGGGAATAAGCGGGGAAGATCGCCATACCTTGAGACCGGAAGCGCCTGCGCCAGTAGCGGACGCGACTGCGCGATAATCCAACCTGCTGGGCAATCTGGTGAGTGGCATGGCCTTCGTCATAGAGCAACAGCAAACGAGCATAACGCCCCCAGCGTTCAGGCAGATCGGCGCGCAGCATATCTTCCAGTTGTTCTCTTTGTC
>CP070639.1:2319292-2320690 GCA_020354045.1 Anaerolineales bacterium
TACTTTGGAGATGGGCATCGCTTTGGATGTAACATCAGCTATGTGGTCCAGGAACAACGGGAACAAAACAACCAATCTACCTCGCCAGGCCTTGCTCATGCCTTGGATTCTGCGTATCATTTGATCAAAGGGAAAACCGTGTGTTTTGGCATGGCAGATACAATTATGCAGCCCAGAGATATTTTTAAGACCGCTTTGAGCGCGGCTTTACCACAGGATGATGTCATATTGGTATTGTTCCCCACAGAACGTCCTGAGAAATTCGGCATGGTACGTCGAGGCGAGGACAATTATGTTATCGAGATAGTAGACAAACCCCAAAAAACTGACCTGAAAGAAATGTGGGGCGCTATTATCTGGCGTCCGATTTTTACTGAATATTTGCATACCTGTCTGCACAGGGATAAGATATTTGATTTTGCTCAAATTATGAACAACGCGATGCAGGTTGGAATGAAGTTTCGTGCGGTGGGATTTCCGGATGGAGTTTATATTGATTTGGGAACTTACGAAGAGATCATGGAGTTAGATCGCCGGTATAGGGAGGAGTGATCGTTTGGATACAAATAACATAGATTCAAATACTCAACCAAGAGTAGCTACTCCAGTACAACCTCCAGTTATGTCCATTGTGCTGGTTTGCTGGAACAACAAAGATTATCTTGAGCCTTGCTTACGATCTCTATATGATGGTGGTTTGAGCAGTAGTTTTGATGTGGTGGTTACCGATAATGGCTCAACAGATGGCAGTCAGGCGATGCTCGCGGAGAAATTTCCGCATGTACGAATTATTCAAAATGACCATAATGTCGGGTTAGGTAAAGCCAGCAATCAGGGCATTCAAGCCACTCAAGGGCGTTACGTACTATTACTGAACAATGATACGCTTGTAAATGCCAGCGCATTAGACTCATTGGTTGATTTTTTAGAACAAAACCCGGAGGCAGGTGCGGTGGGAGGGAAGTTATTAAATCCGGATGGTTCTTTCCAATCGGGATATGCTGGATTTTCAACGCTTTTGGAGGAATTTTTAATTGCTACCCGGTTAGGGGAATTTATTTGGAAAGGTTATCCTTCTCATGGGGACTCCGATCAAGTGAGAGCCGTCGGATGGTTGAGCTCAGCGTGTTTACTCTTGCGTCGAAGCGCCTTAAATGAAGTTGGATTATTGGATGAATCGTATTTCATTTACGGGGATGAAGCTGATCTGCAATTTCGGCTGAATAAAGCAGGCTGGAAGGTATTTTATCTACCAGATGCAGAAATTATCCATTATGGGGGGCGAAGTATGGACCGCTGGCGTCGTCGAAAAATGGTATACCGGGGAAAGATGCTCTTTTATCAGAAAAATTATGGAGAAATGTCGACCATTGGGCTTCGCTTGATGTTAGGAGTTAT
>CP070639.1:2320790-2322182 GCA_020354045.1 Anaerolineales bacterium
ATCGACCGCCGCTTCTACCGCCAGAAGTACAACGCCGAGCAGGCCCTGGCCGAATTCGCCGCCGCCGCCCGGGACGAGACCGACCTGGAGGCCCTCACCGCCCGGGTGGTGGGCATTGTCCAGGACACCATGCAGCCGGATCAAATTAACCTATGGTTGACTCCTCAACACAAGGAGAGATAGGTTGCATGTTTAACCCAGAAGTGATTTGCCATGCTTGATCAAATCCGGGCTCAATCGCGACGTGACCAGCTGTTGATCCTGGTCTTTGCCGTGTTGATACTTTATGTGATCAGCACCTTGATCATCATCATATCAGGCATCCCTGAATATTATCAACGCGTGACGACCCAAACCGTTCCTGCGATCCAAATGGGATTAGAGGAACAGGTGAGTAATACAATAATTGCTGAGAATGCGAGGTTACACGGGCTGACGCTCGAGCAGTATGCCATTTACACAATTCTGTCCAGCTTATTTTATTTGGTGATCTTTGGTGGTGCAGCCCTGCTGATCTTGTGGAAAGCCGGTGGAAATTGGTTCGCCTGGTACACCGTCTTCATATTGTTATTCTTCCCAACTGGGGGGACCTTGCACGAAATCAATCAAGTCTCCCAGGTGATGGGTGGATTTTATGGCCTTGGCGCGATCCTTTGGCCACTGTATTTGTTATATCTGTATCTCTTTCCTAATGGTCGTGCTTTGCCGAGGTGGACGCGCGGGCCAATGACTGTGATCATAGCATTACATTTTGCGCTCATGGTGGCTGGTTTTCTGATCAATTTTGGGATTGGTGTTGAAATACTTTCTATTTGGGAAAATATTGCTTTTGTTGTTATTTTAGTGGGATTTCCTCTCATCCTGCTTAGTCAGGTGCTGCGCTACCGTGCGCATTCCACTCCAGTTGAGCGTTTTCAAACGAAGTGGTTCATTGGCACTCTGGCTTTTTATATCATCTTAACCACGCTTGTGACAATTTTTACTGGCTCGCTAAACCTGGACGAGTTCGGTTGGTTGGGTGACTTGAGTGGAATGCTCTCGTTTCTCATCCCAATCAGCCTGGTGATCTCGATCCTGCGCTACCGGCTGTGGGACATCGATATCCTCATCCGCCGCACGCTGGTCTACACCGTATTGACCGCTACGCTTGGTCTGGCCTACTTCGGCATGGTCATCCTGCTCGATGGGATGCTGCGCTCCCTGGTGGGGAGCAGCGGGCAGGTCGCCACGGTCATCTCTACTTTAGCGATCGCGGCCCTGTTCACCCCCCTGCGTCGCCGCGTGCAGGACCTAATCGACCGCCGCTTCTACCGCCAGAAGTACAACGCCGAGCAGGCCCTGGCCGAATTCGCCGCCGCCGCCCGGGACGAGACCGACCTGGAGGCCCTCACC
>CP070639.1:2322282-2323667 GCA_020354045.1 Anaerolineales bacterium
TTTATAAGTGCGAATTGCACTTGAAACCATCAAGAAGAATATCACCAGACTCAATATGGTGACCGTTCCAAGCAGGGTACTTGTACCAATCAAGCTCAATTTCGGGTCGATGGATGTGATTGTTGCTATGACATACACACCACAGTACATGAGAACAGCTGGGATAAGGGGATTGTCAGATATATATTGAGCCAATCTTCTGTTCCGCCCGGTTCTCTCAATAGACGCTTTAAATTCTTGCTCTTGTTTTTGGAATCGTGGAAAGCTTGCTACGAAAATCATTCCCGTGACGATAACCCAAAACAGCCTCACCTTAGAGGCTGTAAAGGGTTGATCTGTAAATGGGTTGAAGGCCAGCGGCAAGAGGAGTGCAACCAGATACGCACCGGTTACAACATGCTTGCCATTCCGGCCCTTCATCGTCGTCCGCGGCGGCGAATGTTTTGGATAGGAAATCCTGTAACTAATACCAATCCTAGCATGAAACCTGTGCTCAACACCCCAAATGTGGCTATAATTTTTAACTTTCCTGGGCTCTCCAGCAAAGCGGTATAGGTATTGGGGGGTCTGATTTCAATTGAATCACTACCGCTGAAAGCCTGTCCCTCAAAGGTCTCGCCATTTAATGTGCCTTTGGTTGAGGCGCAGGTGAGGGAAGTGTCTCCGAAGCGAAAATGGAACACCAGATCCATATCCCCATCCTGATCGACATCTTCCTCGTGACGCTGAGGCAGTCCCGTCTTCTTTTTTACATGCGTTTCACTGGCGCCTTCAAAGCTCACTGTAGTGTGATCGACCGTGGTGGCATCGAAGCTGTCAGTAGTTAAAATGGCTACGGGGATAACGACTTGGGAGTTTTTGCAGTTGACCGGATTAGTTACGCTGCTCGGCTTGATGTCAACAAGTACTCCAGACATCTCATAAGCACCCAAATCTGGTGTGGCGTCGCGCGGCTTACCTTCGATGTCAGTTGCCGGCGCTCCAGCTGGTGTGCCCGCATCAATGGCAGGAGAACCGGGCAGCAGGCGATAATCGTAACTCAGCCACTGTCCCGCGAATGCTGGTCCCACTCCGCCGGGCAGCGGCCCACCTGCCATCAGCGGGTCAAGCCCGTTGTCTGGTGGCGCGCCCAGGCAGTTGTTTCTGGTGATGGTCACATCACCACCATCTTGGCTGTTGCCGTAAGTGTCACAATAATTTAGGGTGATAACGGAACCAGATCTCCCATACAGACCCGTTCCACCTGTGTTACTGATGATCAGCGTGTTGGTTGCCACGATTTCAAATGAGTTAGCATCTATCGCAGCCCCTTCATTGGCCACATTCCCTACAATGCTTGAGTTGATGATGGTGTACGGTCCATTTCTGATGCCACCACCTCTACC
>CP070639.1:2323767-2325122 GCA_020354045.1 Anaerolineales bacterium
CCATTATCTGGCCCGCCTGAGACGGCGGTCGCGTTGCTTTTCAAGATGCCCGTATGCGTTACGGTGTGCCGTCAAGTTGTTTGTGTTTGCCTATAATAGTAGGCAGCTTTACAAGCAGCAGTATCCTCAGTATTCACCACCTTTGATTGACTTCATATCTCCATTACTTTTACCACTCCCTCAGCGGAGAGTGCGTTTCCCCGTTGGTGCAATTTACCCGGGGTGCATTCAAATTGTGGATTCTGTGGGCTGGTACGGTCTCGCTCTTAATCAATTGGTTACAGGCCCGCAACGGGCCACACGAAAACCGCATTATGGCATATTTTTGGTTCGAATTCGCCAGGCTATCAAAGTTTATTTGGGATGCCCAGCTATCCTGACAAGTGTAGCTCTGCTCGTGTTTTTCCGCAGCTAATCCGTTGAGAATTTTATCCAATCTATGGCCACATCAACTGGGAATGTGCCCTCTGGAGCCCCCATCATTTGAGAAATTCTAATTCTCATTCCCGATTGGAAAAATTTTCGCTCGAGATTAACATCCACCCCCACAAGTTCACTCTGAGATGAGTCGTCATAGATCGAAGCTCTATATTTCTGGTCATCTCTTTCTGCAACCACAAGACGGTACCAGGTATTGTCTTTAAGCATAAGAGGCAACCCTAAAAAATTCTTGTCAGTTCCATAGTTTCCAGCAAATAAACCAAATTGATGCATTTCTGAATAGTCCTCAGAAAAGAATATAAATGTAAGGAAGCCATCAATGCTTGTCGACCGTGATTGGACCAGGGGATTGAACCGTGCTTCGAATCGAATAGGAGCTGATTTGACCTTGAACACTGCAGCAATGTCCAAATGTTTTTGCTCATAATCGCCCAACCAGTTCTTAAATCGCACCACTGAATACCCATCCAGTGTCTCTAAAGAGTAATCCATGCGTTCCTTTTCTACAAACTTCGGAGGTGTATAAATGCTATTCAAGACTGGTTCATCAAAATCATCATAGAACAAAATCTTCGGTCCGAAGAGGTTATTGAGCGCACCATTTCTCCACAAGAACATCCCGGTCAGGGCGATTCCAACCAGGATGACCAACCCAATTCCTACCCGAAGATACTTCGTCATCCCAAATCGATAACCTGATGCGGCCTTTCCTTCCCTGCCAGCAAGGTTTTTTCTGGCTGTGCGCTGAACTTTTTGCTTGTCAGGGTACTTTGCATCCAGAGCGCGAATTTGGTTCCACTTTTCTAAAGCCTGTTGGTACTCCCCGCTTTTATTCATTTTGACTGCTTCTGCGTACATCCGCGCCAGCTGATCCTGTTTTTCAGATTCTTGCTTTGCCTTTTCGATTTCAGATC
>CP070639.1:2325222-2326571 GCA_020354045.1 Anaerolineales bacterium
TAAGCGCTGATTTAGGCGCAGTTTTTTATGCTAGAATGGTGTCAGCCATCCATAAAATGAGGAGTGTTTCATGACCAGAAGTGTTTCACGGCCAGGTGGAATGTATTTTGAGGAATTTCAAGTAGGGCAACGTGTGGTTAGTGCTGGGCGCACCATTACGGAAAGCGATATCGTTGGCTTCGCTGGCCTATCCGGGGATTTCAACCAGATTCATACCGATAGCGTGTACAGCCAGACAACTCCCTTTGGTCAGCGGGTGGCTCACGGTTTGTTAGGTCTATCTATTGCCTCTGGACTGGCAGTGCGCACCGGTGTACTGGAAGGCACGGTTCTTGCATTTCGTGAAATAAATGAGTGGAAGTTTGTCAAGCCAATTTTCATCGGCGACACCATTCACGTTGAGATGGAAGTGATTGAAGCAAAACCCTTGCGTCGTATTGGCGGTGGCGCGATCGTTCTTGTATTGAATGTGCTCAATCAAACAGGTGAAACGACCATGAAAGGTACCTGGACAGCACTGATCGCCTCCCGCCCTGACGAAGAAACCGCAGCGTAGCGAGGAATTTATGGGCGAAAATCCGTCTGTGCCTTCGAATGATGAAGAAGACAGCGAGCGATTTAAGCGCTTACTTAAAAAATCTGCTGAAGATGAAGAACGCCTGCTTCATGAACTGGATGAGCTGGCTGGATCGGTGCTTGCATCTCAGGTCGAAGAACCTGAATCTGGGCAACAGGCACTGCCAACTTCGGAGAAATCTCCGCCTGGAGAGGTTGAAGATGCAGCTGAGCCAGCCCCAGAAGTCCGGGAGGATCACGAGAAAGACCTTTCCTCAGAGCCTTCCGCTCCAATCCAGGACTCCTCCGATATAGAGGGCGGTATCTCCTCGGAAGACATGTCGCCCGATGAGATTGCTTCCCAAGCACATCCCTTAAAATCAGGTGAACAGCCAGATGATCGCTCTCAGGAGGGCGGCCAGGAACCCGAAATCCTGGCAGCCAGCAGTCAGGAGGCTGATAGTCAAGAAGCTGACAGCACAGCTTCTGACAGAACCGGGCCTGGTTTAAGTGCCGGCGAGCCAGATGAGTTTGCTTTGGATGAGCTTGAATCTGTTGACAACGCTCAGCAGGATGTTGCACAGACGGGTACGCAACAGGCAGACGAAGAAGAGCAGATTCTTCCGGATGAATCCAGTCCACCTATTTCAGCACCGCCAGAGAATGGTGAACAGAAAGCCGAGGATACACGTCCTGTAAGGGTGCGCTCAAATGATTCACCCCCGCCACCACCTCTAGGGCCTTCTCCTGGGTCTGGCTACAACGACTTGCCCCGGCGCGTTGATGAAGTAGAT
>CP070639.1:2326671-2328015 GCA_020354045.1 Anaerolineales bacterium
TTTTAAATTATGATACACTTCCGCCTGATATGGACTTCCATAGAATCGTGGTTAAATTAGGCACTTCCACCCTGACAGCAGGCACAACCCAGATTTCGGCACCACGCCTGGTGGAATTGGTAAGGCAGATGGCAAGCCTACAATCGGGCGGCGCTGAAATCGTGCTGGTTACTTCAGGAGCCATGGCAGCGGGGAGAGCGCAATTGAATTTCCCCGCGCTCCCAAAGGATATTCCAGCCAAGCAAATGCTGGCAGCTGTTGGGCAACCGCGGCTGATGGCACTTTACGAACAACTCTTCGGGCTATATGGGATTACAGTAGCCCAGGTGCTGCTCACCAGATCCGATCTTAGCGATCGACGCAGATATTTGAATTCGCGCAACACGTTAGGAGCCCTGCTGGCCCAGAGTGTTCTGCCGGTGGTAAATGAAAATGACACAGTGGCTACAGAAGAGATCCGACTGGGTGATAATGATAACCTGTCAGCCCTGGTAACTAACCTGATCGAGGCAGACCTGTTAGTTTTGCTCACAGATCAGCCAGGATTGTTTACCGCAGACCCACGCCGCAACCCACAAGCGCGCATGATTAGAGAAGTGAATGAACCAGAAATACCGAAAGAGCTCTGGCAGGCAGCGGGAGGCAGCCGCTCCAATCTGGGTACAGGCGGCATGCTCACCAAGCTACAAGCAGCCGATCTGGCACGCCGTTCTGGTGCAACGGTGGCAATCGCCCAGGGGGGAGAAGCAGAGGTGCTTACCCGCCTCGTAGCTGGAGAGCCAATAGGGACGCGTTTCCTGCCGACAACATCCGCCCTGGAAGGTCGTAAACGCTATTTATTGGCAGGCGGGCAAACTGCCGGCAAATTGTATGTCGACCACGGCGCGGCACAGGCATTGCACAAAGGAGGCAGCCTGCTACCGGTAGGAGTTCAGTATATAAAAGGTTCATTTGAGCGAGGCGATACGGTGACGGTAAAAGAGGAGGGCGAACGGGAAGTTGCCCGTGGTCTGGTCAATTATGCAGCAGAAGACCTGGCACAGCTGTGCGGGCAGCAATCCTCACAAATTGAAACAATCCTCGGCTATGCTTACGGCGAGGAGGTTATCCATCGCAACAATATGGTGCTGCTATGACAGTAATGATCGAGATTGGAAAACGAGCAAGGGTTGCAGCTCGACAACTATTCAATGCAAGTACAAATCAGAAAAACGGGGCCCTGGAGGCCATAGCGGCCCAACTGGAAAGCGCCCAAGAAGAGATCCTTACGGCAAACAAGGCAGATTTACAAGCAGGAGAATCATCTGGGCTGACACCTGCATTGCTGGATAGATTGGCTTTAAA
>CP070639.1:2328115-2329455 GCA_020354045.1 Anaerolineales bacterium
GTTTCCCACTCATGCCAGTGCTATGGAAGCGGATATGAGCCTGAGCGAATTCCAGGACTTCGTTTACGGTGCTGGTTGGCTGGATCAACCCGATCCAGTTGCCTTATGGCGAGAGGAGGGTCAACGCCAGCGCAGGTTGATCGCCTGGCTGGTCGGCAAAAACCAGGTTGATATTAAAGGTGCGGATATCGACCTCTCTTTTTCAATCAAAGACCGCACCTTCGAGCCAGCTGATGGAAAGTATAATTTTCCGGATGGCGAGATTTTTACTGGGCCCGTGGAGAGCAGCGCCAATGGCTGGGTGCGCTTTCATTACCCGGCCATATTTTACGGTCGTGAAGTAGTCGACATCGAGCTCTGGTTTGAAGACGGCAAGGTCGTCCGTGAGAGAGCCAGGAAAGGACAGGACTTGCTCACCTCGCTGCTCAACACAGACGCCGGGGCACGCTACCTGGGTGAATGGGGCATTGGCACCAACTATGCCATCCAGCGCTTTACCAAAAACATACTCTTTGACGAGAAAATTGGCGGTACCATTCATTTTGCCGTAGGTATTGGATATCCAGAAACCGGAAGCATAAATGAATCAGGTGTACATTGGGACATGCTGTGCGATATGAAAGAAAGTGAAATCACCATCGATGGAGAATTGTTTTACAAGGATGGTAAACCAGTCATTTGACCGACAAATAAGGAATGAAAACCATGGAAGAGCCGACCACAAAAAGCCAGATCCTGACTGCCATCCAAGCTGAACGCCTGGCTCTCGAAACTTTGTTAGCGAAAATACCCCCTGCCCAGATGACTTTGCCTGATTTACACGAAGGCTGGTCGGTTAAGGATATCCTGGCGCATATCACTGCCTGGGAAGAGCTCATGCAAGGCTGGGTGCAGACCTCCCTGCGCGGTGAGACTCCCGACCGGCCCGCCCCCGGCGAATCCTGGGAGGAACTGGATGCTTTGAACGAGAACATGCACCAGGCGCACAAAGACCGCCCCTTGGAAGAAGTGCTGCAGGGCTTTCACGACTCCCACCAACAGGTGCTTGAGATGGTGAATGGTCTGAGTGAAGACGACCTACTGGATCCGCAGCGCTTTGCCTGGAGACAGGGCGACCCCCTCTGGCACCTGGTTGCCGCTAACACCTGGTGGCACTATCAAGAGCACCGTGAGACCATCGCAGCCTGGCTGAAATCCCCAGCCGAGTCGTCATGAGCAAGGTGATCAGCGTCCACGAATACACCTTAAGAGCAGGCGTGGAGGTTGAGGAGTTCGAGCGTGCCTTGAATCAGGCCATCAACTCTGACTTGCTGGTTCTACCCGAGCTGCAGGATTTTCAC
>CP070639.1:2329555-2330880 GCA_020354045.1 Anaerolineales bacterium
GAACCAGGCACTTGCCCGGCGGTGTAATGTGGGTAGTGTTTCTGGAGAGGTCTGGCGTAGATGGTTGCGCAACAAATCTGCGAAGAGGTGATGGTAGCGGTACCATTGCCTGTTAGCATCCAGGGCAGTCACAAAAAGGTTTGCCTTTTCCAGCCTCTCTAGATATATCTGGCTGTCAGCCCTGCCCGTGACGGCATTGCAAAGTGGCGCACTTAATCTGTCAAGAATGGAGGTATGCAATAGAAATGAGTGTACCTCTTCAGGCTGGTGCTCCAGCACCTCATCTGACAAAAAATCTAATATGTACCGGTTGCTCCCCGAGAATTTAGTGATGAATTCTGAGAGCGTGCTCTGATCATGTGTTTGTAAAGAGAGTGCCGCTAACTGCAAGCCAGTGATCCAGCCTTCAGTACGGTGTAGCAGAGCTTTAACCTCCTGGTCAGAGAGCTGCAACCGCATAATCTCCCGCAGGAATTGAACTGCTTCGTTCAGTTCAAAGCGCAGGTCAGCGGCGCGTATTTCTATCAGTTGGTTTCGAGCGCGCAGGCGTGGTAGAGGTAAGGGGGGGTCAACCCGAGTTAGGATGATCAACCGCATTGGCGGCGGCATGTTCTCTACTAGGAAAGCCATAGCTTTATGCACGTTCTCATCTGTTATGAATTGATAATCTTCCAGGACCAGGAAAAAGTTCTGGGGAAAGCTGCTGATATCATTGATCAGCGCAGCCAGGATTACCTCAGAAGGTGGCAACTGGCGCGTTTGCATTATTTCAGCGCTACTGCGCACAATATCTGGGTGCAGTGCTTTGAGGGCAGCCAACAAATAGGTAAAGAAAACTTCCCTTTGATTATCGTTGCTATCCAAAGACAGCCAGGTCAGGGGGTGATCTTTACCTGTACCAACCCTATGCCAGGAACTCACTAAGGTGGTTTTACCGAAGCCCGCTGGGGCTGAAATGATCGTTAATGGTGCCTGGAGGGTCTGGTTTAACTTGGCCATCAAACGCGGTCGTGGCACCAGGTCTGGGCGGGTCGCTGGAATAAAGAGTTTGGTGGCGAGTAAGGGCGGCGACATGTGTTTTTTGTGATGAAGTAAGGATTGTAATCAAGTAATACCACGATTAATCTTAACATACTACGACTCAGGTTGGGAGCCAAAATAAAAAGCGCACCACCTCGGTATTATCCGGGTAGTGTGTCCGAATGCAGCGAATCAATCAGAATGCGATGTGGGCTCTGCGATGGAGTGACGTATAAAAAATGAGTAAATAAGAAATAAAGATCTTGACGGATAAAACAATACAACTGTATACTGTATACAGTATA
>CP070639.1:2330980-2332295 GCA_020354045.1 Anaerolineales bacterium
CGATAGAGCATTGCGTAGCGTTGCTCAAGCCCAATCAAACATTGACATCAACACCAGGAAAAAACTATGCTGCACAACCGCCCACGCGACCGTTCTATCCCGCTGCACCTGCCACCCCCAGCCGCAACCCGCCAGGAGCAGGACAATTGCTACAACAATCCCCGGGCCCGCGGAAGGTATAGTCCGAAAGGTGCGGTAATGGAAAGCCACAAAAATCACGGCATGGGCGAATAAGGCGGATTTCTTATTCCCTTGAAATGCCTTCTCAAGGGCAGGCAGGAGCCCAGATCGAAAGTAGAGCTCTTGCGCCAGGCCGGATGCGGGCGCATAAACCAGGGCGGGAAGCCAGTCCCAGCCGCCCCATGCCGTGCTCGAGGACAAGATAGGCAGGAGCAGCACGGTGGTCAAAGCCAGGGCTAGCGCCCCCGCCCGCGAAAGACGGGCAAAGCGCAGGTAGCACTCATGCCGGTCGAAACCAGCTGAGAGAAGCGCCAGGATGCTTATCGTCCCGGGGATGAATGCGAGAATGGATAGAGCTGGCTCGTGTAGCTGGAGGATGTCGAGAACGGTATAGGCAACTGCCATGAGCAGGACAATCACCAGAGAGACCACAAAAGGAACTTTTTTCAGGGGGCGTAAAGCGGTCCCCGCATCACTTTCCACAATCCCTCCCTCTCCCAAACGCGGCAAGAAATCTAACCATACCGCCTCGACCGATATTAGTATAACCCCAATTGCGCCTCGAATATTTGCCCGGCCTGGATGCTGGCGGGACCTAGGAAGGCTTGGTAGCCTGGGCGAGGATACTCACCTATCTGTCTACGAATTTCCGAAATTCACCAGCTCCTTTGTTGAAGAAACTGGTAATCACCAGGAGGGTGTTGTAAAACTCTGGCTATCCCACACAGGTGGGGGTATTTTTGCCAGAATCCCAAAAAACAACCCCCATATATGGCTTTTTTAACATACTCTATCAAACCCTTTGAGCTAATCAAGAGTTAATGATAAAATCATACATTATTCAAAAAATCATCAATCTTCTCTCTAGTAATCTCAAGTTAATATCCTGTTTAGGTCCGAACAAGGAGCTCCTATGCATAGACGGACATTTCTCATCAGCATGTCTGGTTTTTCTCTAGCAGGCATCCTCGCTATGTTTAAATCAAGCGGATTGGACAAAGCGGTAAAGTTTGATGAGACGCATTTCCTTATTGACCAAATGGGGCAACTTCTCATCTCAAAGGATGGTGGGGTAAGCTGGGATGTGTCAATAAACCTGGGACCGTTGTATGAGATTCTCACAATTACTCGAGAA
>CP070639.1:2332395-2333698 GCA_020354045.1 Anaerolineales bacterium
CCTGCAGCACCTGGTGGATACTGAACGCCAGGTCTTCCCTGCCCGCGTGGAGCACATCCTGGCTGGGGAGGATTTCCCGGCTTTTGACCCAGACAGCCAGGGCAGCGTAAACAGTCCTACAAAAGCCTCAACAGCGCTGGCGGAGGAATTTGCCCAATTGCGCCAAAAAAGCCTGGGCGTGCTCCAGCGTGTGCAGGAAAACGACCTGGCACGCACTGCGGTGCATGCCGAGCTGGGCCTGGTTACTCTGAAAGAACTGCTACACGAATGGGCTGCCCACGACCTGATGCACACCGTGCAGGCGGAAAGAGCTATCATGCAGCCCTTGATCAAGCGCAGCGGACCCTGGCAAGTGTACTTTGAGGACCACTTCATCAAACCAGATTGAAAATACACCCGTTAAACTGCTTCTCTTTCCACCTCGGGGTGCCAGGCATCACGCGCTGCCTGCTGATTGACACAGGCGAGGGGCTGATCCTGGTCGAGGCTGGGGTGGGCTTACAAGACTTCCTGCAACCCAACCTGCGCTTCCGGATTTTCTTCGCTGCGAACCGTGGAAATCGAAACCCAGAGCAGGCGGCCATCCGGCAAGTCATTCGCCTGGGCTACAAGCCTGAGCAGGTCCAGCACATTGTGCTGACCCATATGCACCTGGATCACGCCGGTGGAATGGGAGATTTCCCCTGGGCGCGGGTGCATATCTACCGCCCAGAGCACAAGGTCGCCACCGGGCAGCACAAAACACGGGTGCTGGATTACGGCTACGAGCCGCGCCATTGGGCTCACGGACCGGATTGGGCGCTCCACGAGGCCCAGGATGAACCCTGGTGCGGATGGCCCTGTGCCCGGGTCGTGGAACTTGCCGGTACACAGGTATTGCTGGTGCCCCTGGAGGGTCACACCCCCGGTCATTGCGGGGTGGCTATCTCCACACCAGAGGGGTGGCTGTTGCACGCGGGGGATGCCTACGTGCGGGATATGCAGATCGATCCCCTTGAGCCACGCAGCGCCTTCCCACGTTTCGCCAGAGGGTTCGAGCACCTGATATTCCCCGAGCAAGGCCGACACAGGCTGCAACAACTGCTCAAGTCTTGCAGCGGTCAAGTGCAGGTCACTTGCGCCCACGATCCGCACTCAACTGCTGTGCAGCAGCTGGCGTGACGGCTAGGATGCGTGCATGCACCTGACCCATCTGAGATTGAGACAATAATTTAAGGTTTAAATCTACCATTTTAGGGGTAGGGCTTTCTCAAAGTAGGAAAAAAGAAGAAATAAAGGGACCTTTCTCGGTTATGCTTAAGTG
>CP070639.1:2333798-2335079 GCA_020354045.1 Anaerolineales bacterium
CCTCGCTCAATCTGTGTAATTGTGCCTCGTAAGGGTTGGGGTAAATCGGTGTTTGGATTGGATTCCTGCGGATCAGGATTTTTAGCGTTTAGGCTGAAAGCAAGCAGTCCCAGCCCCACCAGGACAATCCCAATTAATGCGAGCAGTGCAAAGATGGAAATGCGGTTATTTTTTGTATTCATTTTTTCTCCATTTTGATTGCCAGGTTGTGGGCGGCCATATTTGGGTAATTGTTGGCAGCCCCGCGAATTTATTCATTTACCTATCTTTTACTTAGGAGAGGTTTCTGCGGATATCCAAACCACCAAAATAAGCAGTTCCGGATGGAGGAGCCTGCAAACCACACAAAATACTGATGGTGGTGGTTTTCCGGTTCGTTTGGTCCCAAGAACCCGAACATCTCACCTTTGCAGACTTCAAGTTTCAGGTTGTTCACTGCCGTAACCTCATCAAATGCTTTGGCTAGATCTCGAATGACAATCTCGTTTTGGGAGGCAGCTTCAATTCCGTTGTCCATAATCTTCTCCTTGAAAAAACCCTTGCATTCCGGCACGTTTAATTGGTTGCTTGTTATACTTTTTGTTCTTCATTGCGTCTCTAGAATAGCCTGGGGATAGGATGATTGTCATCCCCCGAACGTGGTACTGAGGGGTGTATTAGTGAGAGTATGGGAATATAAAATGGGCCTCTCTTCGAGATCCGTTTGGCATTAGTGTAAAAAAGTTGTGATTTGGTTAGCCTAGCAGATACTTACCCCACTTGGAGCATTACACATGGCAAGGGCGTTGCACGTACTTCAAAGCGGTCCACTCCATACCCCTTAAATGCCTAAAAACATTATTTCTTTTCTATTCTCTATTAGCAAAGCTGAACTTTAGGAAAATGGAAAATTTAGACTCGAACCGACTAATCTTCGAAATAGCAGTTTCTGGTAATTGGACTCGAACCGTTATTCCCCTAATTTGTTATCCAAAGCACGAATTTCAATCCCCAAATCATCTAATTTATGTCTATGCTCAAAGCGAACTGAAGCCAAAAACCGCTCGACAGGCATGTCAAGCGGTCCAGGTTGGATAGGTGGGCGGAACAGGTTACAAACCTGCGGCCTCTTCTGTGCAAGGACTGAGCGCAGAGTGTCATTTGTGTCTACTCCTTATATATTGGCTTTTGACTCTATTGAGTCCCAGGTATAACGGAGAATTTTGTCTATTCAGTCCACTATTTCCATGCCATAGTACCGGGGTTGCACCAGAAAAAAAGAGAACCTGCCAAAAAGACAGG
>CP070639.1:2335179-2336449 GCA_020354045.1 Anaerolineales bacterium
GCAACTTCCAGTCGCTGGCTGGCATACGACATGAGGTAACTGAAAATCCAAAATACTAACGCGACAAATAGATAAACCTCCATTTGCAGTCCGATAAACTTTGGATCGGACTGTAAGATGGAACGCCCAATACTGAGTAGCTCCAACACTGCAACGCCGGAGGCCAGGGTAGTGTCTTTAAACAAGCTGATGAATTGCCCCACGATGGGGGGAATCACTGCCCGCAGAGCCTGGGGAAGCACAATCATGGTGGTGATATACAAATTGCCCATTCCCAGCGAGCGAGCTGCTTCTACCTGTCCATTCGGTACAGCTGCCAACCCACCGCGCACGTTTTCGGCTGTATAGGCCGCGCTGAATAAGGTCATACCGATCAGGGCGCGTAACAACCGGTCAATACGCACATCTGGTGGTAAAAAGAGAGGCAGGATCAGAGACGACAAGAATAGCAAGCCAATTAATGGGACACCGCGTATCACCTCAATAAATGCCGTGCAAAGCAGGCTAACCACCGGCAACGACGAGCGTCGGCCTAGCGCCAGGAATACGCCGATAGGGAATGAGATCGTGATTCCGCCAATGGCAAGCAATAAGGTCACAATCATTCCACCCCACATACCCGTAGCAATTGGGGGCAGCCAAGATATTTCCGTTACTCCGCTCAGCAGGAGCAGGGTGATGGGCAGTGATATCAACCAGCCAAGTAAGAGGTAGGTATTGCGCATCCGCTTCCAGCCAGCCACTAGGTAACCTGCGAGAAGTACAAGAATGTTTCCTAATAGGACACCGCGAGATACAATCGTGAAACCGCTAACTTCAGCTGGCCAGAGAGCAACTGAAACAATAAAGACGATGAATGTGACCGCGAAGGTCCGCATCACACCACCCCACCGCCGCCAGCTCATGCCAAATAAGAATGCCATTATGGTTATTATGGCGCCTAATCGCCACAAAGCCTCACGCGGGTACTGGCCTACCAGGTAGAGCATCAGGTTTGCTGATACCGGTTCCCAATCTGCGGTGAAGAAAACCCACCGGTAGATGCCAACGCTTGCCCAGACGATAAAGCCCAATGCGAGTACCGTTAGCAGGCTGTTGTACCAATTGTTGAACAGGTTCTTCTGTAACCAAGCTATCGGGCCGGGTGGCTCTGGGGGTCGCATAACCTCACGCATCTCTGTTGTCATGCTTGTGCTCATCTTTCCACCAGTTGGATACGACGATTATAGATATTTAGGACTACGGAGGTGAACAGGCTTATCGTCAGGTA
>CP070639.1:2336549-2337807 GCA_020354045.1 Anaerolineales bacterium
GCGCTCTCCGAGGCGTAACGGCTGAGGTTCGAAAATATGTTGAGATAGGGTATGCCGATAAATTTTTGAAGCTGCCAAACAACTCGATGTGTTAATCCAAACCAAGGACTGGCAGACCAAGTTTGAGTAACAAGTCGTCGTTCAGTTTGATGGGTCTGTTGTACGATTTGATGTAAATTTAAAGGGGCAAGAAAAGTTAATTCGTGACTTTTTGCTAAAACAGATGTAATGTATTTTTGCTGTATGAAGGCTGCGTCTGTATCTTTGCCATAAATAATTTGATCTAGCCATTCAGCATCTGGAAAGTGTACTGCTAGATGCATTGTTATTGATTCTTCTTCAATTGAACAGCTTCACGATAAATAGCTGTGAGCTCCTGGCTAACCGCATCGGGTTGAAAAGGGCCTTGCTCGTACGATCCTCTTGCAGCCACCCCCATCTGTTCTCGCAAGCTTGGGTTTTCATAAAACATGATGACTTTATCTGCCAAACAAGCAGGATCTCTTGGTGGACACAAATAGCCATTGACACCATCTTGTATCAGCTCAGGAATCCCCCCCACCTTAGTCGCCACTATCGGGCAGCCATAAGCCATCGCCTCAACTAGCGCTAAAGGCTGGCCTTCGAGAACAGAAGACATTAGAAATACATCCGTTTGTGCCATGATATCCGACAATTCCCAATGGTTAAATGCGCCAACAAATATCGATGAGCCATCCAATCCCAGATCGGATGCGTAAGCCAACAATTTATCGCGCAGTGGGCCATCTCCATAAACCTTAAAAACGATATCCGCATAACGAGCTCTGACTTGAGCAGCTGTATCTAGAAGAAAATTCAAACCTTTGGTTTCATAGAGACGAGCAAATGTAGAAACCGTAAAAACCTTGTCTTGGAGCCCACTCGGTTTTCCGTTATGACAGTTTTGTGGGTCTACCATCAACGGACTTCTAACCGATATGGGCTGTGTTACCCCACAAACCTCCCTCAGTGCCTCAGCGCTTTTTTCGGAAACTGCTACGACGATCGTCGCCCTGTTGAGGCTCACCTGCACGTTCTGCCACCAATTGAACATCGGATCCGGAGTTTGATGTTCCTCATATACAACCGGGACATTATTCCGATAACCCCACTCAATAGCAAACAAAAGGTTCGTTGTATATCCCTGCAGATGCATCACATCTGGATTCCAAACCCTTTTCCAAATTGACAACAGAGGTTTTGCAATTGATTTTCGCCAATCTGGACCGATTATCCG
>CP070639.1:2337907-2339164 GCA_020354045.1 Anaerolineales bacterium
CTGAACGACCCTCGCCGTTCATCGTCATTGCGAGCAGCCCGCCAGGGCATGATACATTTACCAAAATTGAAATCAGGTTAAAATGGCACAACTTAACCTTTCCATTCAGGTGACACATATGGCAAAAATCTTCACTCGCCGCTTTCGAGTTCGCTTCTCCGAGGGGAACGCCTTTGGTATAGTCAGCAGCTCCCACATCCTGCGTTACTTCGTGGAAGCCGCTTGGGATTGGGGCGCCAGTGAAGACCTTGGACTGCAGCAAAGCGAGCAAGCCCGGCTGCTTTGGTTGATTCGCGAGATGGAATTCGAATCCTTCCGTCCACTGCGGATCAACGATAGTTTTTATGTTACCGTCTGGTTAATGGAGTGGAAAAGAGTGCGCGGTGCGCGTGGGTTTGAAATCAGATCATCTGAAAATGACGAGCTGCTTGTCCGTGGGGTGAACCAGATCGCCTTGCTAGATTCAGAAAACTTGCGCCTCATCCCAGCCCCAGAAGGGATGATTGAGCGTTTCCTTCTGGAGAACCCCCGGACAATTCCCAATCATCGCTTCCCACGCTTTAGCGAGGCACCAAAAGGTGCCTTTCATACCTTCCGCCAGGTGGAATGGCGTGATCTGGATTTGTACGAGCATGTTAATAACGCCATATATACCGATTACATAGAAGAAGCTGCCATGCAATCTCTGGCAGCCATCGGTTGGCCTGTCTCCCGATTCTTGCAGCAAGGTCTGGCTGTTGTCAATAAGCAGGTTCACATCCAGTTTCAGGAGCCTGCCTTGTGGGGCGAAGCGCTGGAAATTACCACCTGGGCATCAGACCTGACCATATCTGGTGGTCAGCGTTGGACACTTGTCACGCGCCAATCCGATGGGGCTTCAATTGCTGCGCAACACACCATTTGGGAGATTATCGACCTGCACACAGCTGATGTGGTAGTTTTGCCAGAGCAGCTACAGCTCTCTCTTCAGCTATAAGCAGCTCTATATACCAACAAATAGTCTTGCCAATAATTGTCGTATAATAAATGTCACTTACCCGTTAAACCATCTTATTTTTACAGGAGTAATGTTATGGCCATTGATCCAGTCTGCAAAATGGAAGTTGAGGAAGAAACCGCCGCAGCCAAGTATGAATATAAAGGTAAGATGTATTATTTCTGTGCTCCCGGCTGTAAGGCGGCTTTTGAAAAAAACCCAGAAAAATACCTCGGGTCTCATGAAGCTCATCACGAGCACCACGGTCACTAGCCGCCACC
>CP070639.1:2339264-2340506 GCA_020354045.1 Anaerolineales bacterium
ATATGATCAATAAGGTGAACTTTATATAAATCATGTTATAATTATCTATCACTTTCACTAAGTTGACAATTTAATAGGTGAGGGAAACTTTGTTTTCCCGGAAGATCATCGTCCCGTTCATTGAAAATTGCTGGCAGTTACAAGCAACCAGCAGGCCCAACGTTCCCCTCTTTAGTTCCTGGGACAGCAAGTAGAGACGTATATTGGAGGTGCTTTTGGAATAATGACTGGTAGAACGGTTCTTAATGGTTAATCACTCTTCAGGAGGTTTTTATGATCCCACCCAATTTTGATTACCAGGCGCCGGAAACGCTCGCTGATGCGGTGGCACTGCTCTCCGGAAACCCTGGAGCAAAAATCCTCTCAGGCGGTCAAAGCCTGATACCCATGATGCGCTTCCGGCTGGCTGAACCAGTCCTTATTGTCGATATTAACCGTGTACCTGGGCTGGAGTACATTAGGGAGCAGGGCGGCTGGCTGAAAATCGGCGGTCTCACTCGTGAGTCGGCTGTGGATGGCTCCGATTTGGTTGCAAGTCGGTATCCATTGCTTGCCGACACAGCCCGGTTGATCGCTGATCCACTGGTCAGGAACCGGGCAACGGTTGGTGGCAACCTGGCCCATGCCGATCCTGCTAACGACCACCCCGCCACCATGCTGGCATACCGTGCCCGGGTTGTTGCCACCGGTCCGGCTGGCGAGCGGGAGATCCCGATTGATGAATTCTTTTTAGGGCCTTTTGAATCTTCCCTAATTGAGAACGAGATCCTGACTGAGGTTCGTATTCCCTCAACCAATGGGCGATCTGGAGGCGCTTACCAGAAGCTGGAGCGAAAGGTTGGCGATTATGCCACTGCAGCTGTAGCTACACAGGTCACGCTCGACGGCGCAGGGAATGTTGCCTCTGCAGGGATAGGCCTGACCAACGTTGGCTTAACCCCTATTCGAGCGAGCGCCGCTGAAGAATACCTCACCGGGAGGGCCCCTACTGAGGCAAATATCTCCCAGGCTGCCTCCCTGGCAGCCGAAGCGGCAGAGCCGGAACCGGATTATAGAGGGTCCGTGGCGTACAAGCGTTCACTGGTAAGGACACTCACCTACCGTGCACTGATGAAAGCGGTCGCACGAGCAAACGGAGGTCAAGCATGAGCCAACATACGATAAATATTACTGTTAACGGAACCTTGCATACTGTGAACGTGGACTCACGGTTGTTGCTGGTGCATTTTCTGCGAGAATCCC
>CP070639.1:2340606-2341842 GCA_020354045.1 Anaerolineales bacterium
GTTTTTCTTGTTTGGCTTTCGGGGAATATAGCAAAAAAATTTCTGTTGCTATTGTCACAAACGGGAACAGAGGCACAATTGATTTTGCGAAGCGTTTCTTGCCTCTGGCTGATGGGCTCCGTAAAGCCTGCATGAGCTGACCTGGATAAGGGGCTAGCAGGGAAATGCGCCCAAATACCGCTATAATAATATTAGGGCTTGTTTTTTATTTTACTGTTTTCAAGTAAGCATTACCGAAAAATTTCAAATGTTGGCGGTTAGCCCTATTCACTTAGTTGAAATAATTCCTCAACTGTTACGTCCAATGCTCTGGATAGTTTCAATGCTAAATACGTTGAAGGAATATAAATACCGTTTTCTACTGTATTAATCGTTTTCCTGGTAACACCGACCAATTCTGCCAGTTGTTCTTGGGTAAGGTTTTTCTTGGCTCGCTGAACTCTTATTGTGTTTCTTAGTTTTTTTTCTTCCACAATCTCACCTGTTCAACACGAAGGCGACGGAGTTGTACGTGCCAAAACCAATAATCAAGGCAGTAATGAATATCGACATCAAATCATTGAAATCGATGAACATTGATAAGAGCGCTACAAAGATAATGTATCCGATTAAAGAGAAAAAGGCTGCTTTCCAGGCTTTCAGTTCGTTTAGTTGAACCAATTCGTCATTCATCGCCTCTTTCAAGTGAGGATCTTTCCTCAGCTCTATGGCCAGCATATTGTCTTTCAATGCATAAAAGGCTTGGACTGCGACAGAGATTATCAGTATTAAAAGAAGCATATTCTCTAACAGAGGCAGGTCAAGTTCGAAGAGTTTAAGTGCTGATCTGATAATCCATGCGATGAAGAACACTGCGAACCAAATTACGTGGGCTCTGCGATACCGTTTTCTTTTTTGGTCCATTATTTCTGTTTTTGTGGTCATTTTTTGATTTCCATCATTTTTAAATTTGTCTGGTAACTTGTATTACACATAATGTAACGTATAATACTCATTATATAACCTATAGGTGTCATTTTGTCAAGGGCCATTACTCAAAAATTGATGCGACAAGAAAGGAGGCAAACTTATCATGGAGACTTTGATTAGGGAATGGGGTGGTGAGACAGTCATAGTTCATTATGACCGACCCACTGGAGCCTGGATTTTTATCGCCATCCATTCCACCCGCCTTGGACCTGCGGTAGGTGGCACGCGGATGAAGCCCTATGCCTCCGTGCAGGCAGCTTTGCAGGA
>CP070639.1:2341942-2343164 GCA_020354045.1 Anaerolineales bacterium
TGCAGTGGACCATTCCAGACCTGCTCAAGTGGGTGGTCATCTTACTGCTCTCCTTTGGTGTCATCATGGGTTCTTATGAATACCTGGTGCGGCGATACAACGTGATGCGCTTTTTATTTGGCATGAAAACGATCAGGCCACGGCTATTCAAGCAAGCTGTAGGATCTGAGGTTATGAAGGAGGTTTCCTTGAAAAAAGGGTAAGAAAGAGAACTGCCACCATCCCAGTCCGCCAATAGAGAGCCAAAGCAGCCTCGGGGAGGTGACTTTCACTGAATCACACTGGTCTTAAATAGAATCAACAATGCCTGGTGAACTGCATTCAAATTCCTACAGCCTTTCACCAGGCATGTTTTTTTCGGGAGCAGATTACTTATAAGGCGCCTGTTGAGCCTGCTGAATATAAATGACAAGCAACCCAATGACCTTCTGCCGCCTCTAAGAATTTGGGCTCCACTTGGGTACAATCTATTGCCAATTCTTTCTGAACTTGTGCAACGGCAGGACAACGAGTGCAGAAGTTACAGCCAACAGGTGGATTAGCGGGGCTGGGTACGTCGCCCTCCAGGATGACACGCTTTTCCTCCCGTTGTTCCTCCGCTATCGGGTCAGGGATTGGCACAGCGGATAACAGAGCTTGCGTGTAAGGATGCAAAGGTTCCTGGTAGAGGCTGATGCGGTCTGTCAGCTCCACAACTTTACCCAGATACATGACGGCAATTCGGTCGCTGATATGCCGCACCACCGCCAGGTCATGGGCAATAAAAAGATAGGTCAGCCCGAATTCAGCTTGTAGTTTTTCCAGCAGGTTAATGACCTGGGCTTGAATGGATACATCCAGGGCTGAGATTGGCTCGTCACAAACGATAAAATCCGGATTTACCGCCAGGGCACGGGCAATGCCAACTCGCTGCCGCTGGCCACCCGAAAATTCATGTGGATAGCGGTTAATAAAGTATGGGTTCAGCCCCACAATCTCAAATAACTCCTTTACCCGCTCCAGACGCTGCTTTCCTTCCAGAAGGTTATGAACTTCCAAAGGTTCCTTCACAATATCACCCACCATTTTGCGTTGGTCCAAAGAGGCATATGGATCCTGAAAGATCAGCTGGAAGTGACGGCGCATTTTTCGAAGAGTCTCACCGCTCAATGGAGTTAAGTTAACGCCATTAAATTCCACACTGCCTGCAGTAGGCTGATATACCCGCAAAATCGCACGCCCG
>CP070639.1:2343264-2344481 GCA_020354045.1 Anaerolineales bacterium
GGCGAGTGATGTGTGCCGGTTTCCCCCCAATCCCAGGCGCGCGAGCCGCCAGGGAATACCTTGGCATCCCGGTACGGCTTTGCAGCACCTTCCACTTCCAGTTTTCCCCATGCCAGGCGCGTTATGCGCGGTGATCTGGGAATTTTTACCTTACTCATCTATTGAATTATACAAAAAAATGGAGCCCTTGCCGACTTGCGGCCTGCGGACCTAAGCTCGCGGGCAGATATCTGAATAGGGGGCAAAGAAGGCAAAGCGGTCTTTGCCAGCATCCTTTGCCTGGTACATCGCTCGGTCAGCAGCGATGATTAATTGTTCACATTGGTCTGCATCCTGAGGGTACAGGCTGATACCAATGCTGATGGTGATGTGCAGCGATTGATCATTGACCTGGTAAGGCTGCCGTATGGCAGTCATGATCTTTTCCACGACCGGAAGCGCGTCCTTGCCGTGCTTGAGGTCTTCAACCAGGATTGTGAATTCATCTCCACCCATGCGCGCTACCGTGTCGCTGGCTCGTATACATTTCAGCAAGCGCAGCGCTGTTTCTTTGAGCACCTGGTCGCCCATCTCATGTCCGAAACGGTCATTTACCCGTTTGAAAAAGTCCAGGTCTGCAAAAAAGACCGCCACCAGATTTACTTTGCGCTTGGCACGTTGCAGCGCTTGATCTAAGCGCTCATCAAACAGGCGGCGATTAGGCAGCTCAGTCAGTGAGTCATGTAGTGCCATCTCCCGCAACCGTATTTCCATCAGTTTTCGCGCGGTGATATCTTCCCCAATCGATTGGTATTCGATCGGCTGTCCATGCATATCGAAAAGTGCCCTATCCGTCCAGCGCTGCCAGCGCAACCTGCCATTGGGCTTATTCACCTGGTGCTCATAGGTGATCGTCGCTGAATCTGGGTTGAGCGACAGGTAATGCTGCCGGACGTCCTCGCGCTCATCTTCGGGGATGAAATTAAAAAAATTTTCCCCCACCAGCTCTTCGGCAGTTTTTTCAAAATATTGGCAGTAACGCTCATTAACAAAGGTCAGTGTACCATCAGCGAGGAAACGACAAACCAGGACAGGCATGTCTTCGACCAGTTTGCGGTAGCGCTCCTCGCTCGCCTGCAGTGCCAGTTCCATCTTCCTTTTTTCCTGCATATGCTTCCATTGGCGTAAAGAGTTTTCAGCCACGCGGGGTAGTTCAGCCAGATTGGCGGGCGTCTTCA
>CP070639.1:2344581-2345782 GCA_020354045.1 Anaerolineales bacterium
AAATTTATGAACGCGTGGCTCGAAATGATTGGACTCAGCGATACAAAAGGAGGATGAGAATGAGCTCCCAGCAGGTCAGAAATCGAATATTGTTATTGGCATTCATCTCGTTATTCGTATTCACCCGGTGCGACCCGAACGCAACTGAAGAGCCAGTCGTAGTCGAGAAGTCACCCGAAGTAGCCAAGGTTACTGTTACCGCCTCGGTCGACCGGATTGACGCGGTTGCCTGGGCTGGTAACGCCACGCCTTTGCCTACCATAGGTGCCTCGACAGTTGGCTTAAATCCAGGTGGATTGGTCACCACAGATGAAAATGGGCAGGCGCGCATCAATATCCAGGAGTGCTTGTTTATCTACGTTTTCCAAGATTCAGGGCAACTGGTCGACGCGGGCTGTAACCAGCAAAGTTACACAGGCAAAAATGGGGGCTGCCTGGTAAACGGCATGAGTGCTTACAACGTTTCCTGTGAAGGCGCGGTTGAAATCGAAACCGCCAGCGCGGGTGTGATCAGCGATGGCACTTGGTTTGCCGTGGCTTACCTGGAGCAGGAAGAGCTTACCCTGGTCTTGGCATTAGATAATCCCGTCACCGTGCGCTCCTTCCGCGAGCTCGGTGGAGATCCAATATCTGAGACCCGGCTGGAGCCCGGAAACTTCCTGTTTACCCGCCCTGGTGATGACCCCACTGTAATTGCCGGATTGCCGGGTCGTACATCGATCCCTTTCGAACAATTCCCCCAACTGCGTGAACGCCTGCGACCTCTTGTACCCCAGCTTGATCTGTGGCTTGAAACAATGAACATCCGAGCAGAAGAAGATCAAGTTATTATCCCGCCTATTCTGATGCCCAGAGAGCCTGGTGTCTATATCTACACAGCCGGTGATATGTTTGAAGATCCGCGTGTGCAGCTTGCCATGCGCACCATTGCCCCCTGGCAAGATCTCCGCACCCGCTACTTCAATGACCCATTCTTCAATCTGGTTCTGGCTTCGCCTGGAGAGATATTCACCGATTTCCAGCAGGTAGCCTACAATCCGGAAGAAACCCAGACCCTCTTGGCCGAAGCAGACCGTCTAAACGCCAGGATATACTTTATCGCACCGATGGAGGACGAGAGTATAAGGTCCTTTTCGAAAACATTGTTTTCATTTCTGGTAGAGAATTCCCTTACTGTTGAGATGCTAGATGTCCCTGCGGA
>CP070639.1:2345882-2347082 GCA_020354045.1 Anaerolineales bacterium
TACAACATGATAGATGACCGGGAAGTGGATGATGAAGCACTGCTCATCCAGCACGGGCGCTTCTATACAGAAGATGCTTACCCCGATGTTGAACTATTCGCCACAGCTGGGATGCTGGTGCGCAGGTTTGCCCCCGATTACATGCTCGTTCATCCAATGGGCATGGATGATACGGGACACAAATATGGCGCGGATTCCAGTAATTACCGCGTTCATGCGATTAAGCAAGATGTGATTTTAGCAAATCTTATCCCCGAATGGATGGAGCGTGGCTACAACATCCTCGTTACCGGCGACCACGGGATGAACGGGGATAAAAGGCACGGCGGTACCACCCTTGACGTGCGCGAGGTCCCGTTATTCATGATACGACCTGGTATTCCTGGCAGAGGAAACACAAATAACGTGGTATCGCAACTACAACTTGCCCCAACCATCTGTAAATTGCTTGGCGTCCCTATTCCAGGCACAATGCAAAAGCCACCCATTGGATAAGCAGGCAGCCATTTGAAAAGACCAAAGCTATTAAACGTCGCTCGCCCCAAGTCTATCAGAGATTTGCGAGAAACCAGCCCCTCCCTTTCACCTTTCGAAGCTAGGAGGAGGAAGAAATTTGCCGCAGCACACCACCACTGGCTTGATGCCCTTGCCCAATGACGATAAATGCATCCTGATCGATTCTAGAGACAATGTCTCTCAATGAGTTGACATCCGATCGGAAAACCGTGCAAAACAGGATTGCAAGCTCAGATTTTGTATACATCCCTTGTGCAGACCAGGATGTCACCCCTACCCCAAGACGGCTGAGTAACCCTTGAGAGACAGCCTCGGGAGATTTGGTGACAATAAAAACAGTGCGGATCACGCTGGGCCCTTCCAAGACGTAGTCGGTAGCCAGGCCAAAGACAAACAATGCCATCAGGGAGTAGAGCGCTCTATCCCAGCCAAAGATTTGGCCGAAGAGTAACAACACAAATCCATCTGTCAGCACATAAACCTGGCTTATGGGAATACCCGTTCTCAATTGCAACACGCGAGTTATGATGCCTAGCCCAGCAGTTGTGCTCCGCCCACGATAGATCAGACCAGAGCCGATCCCGCCCAGAATGCCACCATACAGAGCGTTGAGCAACAGGTCCTCTGTGATGCCCGTAGGCAAGATACTAGCAAAAAAATCTACGCCCAGGTTGTAGATCAGCA
>CP070639.1:2347182-2348382 GCA_020354045.1 Anaerolineales bacterium
AGAAATTGTATCGCGCGATGCTTTTGACGTCTGGCGATACTCATATCAAGATTGGCTACAGCGGAGATGCCATAAATGCGTCTTAAGGTGCCTCTGTCAATCAGTTTAAGAGGTGCAATTAACTTCGCAGGACGGAGGGTAGATCGTATTTTGCCCCCTCCTTGTGGATAGAATCCAGCTAGATCCATTTCAAGTTTCAGATCAAAACCAATACGGACCAAGAAATGGCGCCAATGTAAATTAAGATAGTGAAAGCATGGAGACCAGGGTACATGTGTACCACCTGTGATAATTACACTCGACGAGCTATTGGCTAGGCATAATGGAAGTGCAATGGTTTGAAGCACTAGTGATGTTGATCCTGCTGTGCCAATGTCAAAACGATAACGACCTGTTCGAATGCTACCTGGTTCAAATAGAAGAGATGTGGAGTGTAAGAATGCACCTTCTACACTAGCTTTACTTATTGCTGCGGCCGCGTCTACTGCTTTTAAATGTTGAGGTTTAAGACCTGGTGATTTTCGATTAGCTCGGATATTGGATATTTTCAGTGTTTGACCGGTTAGAATAGAAAGGGTTAATGCCGTGCGTAAAATTTGGCCACCACCCTCGCCTTGTGACCCATCGATTTCAACCATTGCTCGATTGTACACCATCAATATAAGGGGGAAAGTATATTTGAGTGCGTATTCTTCAATTCAGTCTTTAGCATAGTAAGCCTAAGCAGAGTGTTGGGTAACTTCCTCTTCTGGCTTGGAAAATTGGTATGGAAGGCGCCCTCCCAGCCAAACTACCATGAGGCTGACGTCGTCTTTGTCAATATTGGCTTCTGGATACAATTGGATATAAGCTTCGTAAACATCTTCAAAGCCCTCACCTTCTGGCCAAATTGGGAGAAATCCTGGGAGCTTAGAGCGGTCGGCGTCGATGGGTAAGAGGTCCCAATTACGGTTACTTAATAACTCGAAAATCTGCATTCCAAGAGATGAGTTGATCTTTGCCCACGCGGATAAAATTGCGGCCACAAACGCAGGGCTTTTCTCAAAAGTTCGTGCCATGGCCTTTACCTTGATACCCACTGGAGCCTTCACGCTATTGCGGAAGCCATGAATCTTTACCAGCTTCTTGGTTAACTTGTTTATGGAAGATTGATAATGATCTGGCAAATCAGTCAAAGATTCGATCGTGGTGCGAATTATT
>CP070639.1:2348482-2349674 GCA_020354045.1 Anaerolineales bacterium
GGGGGGCACGTTGCCATAATTAGCCTGGTAGCTTTTCAGATCAGCAGCAAATGCCTCCCGGTTTATTGGATAAGACAGGTCAACGGCTTCAACCCTCTCAGGAGTCGATGCCCTGGAGCGAGGCCGGTTAAACAAGGGCAGATCCCGACCAAGGGGATCAAAGGTAAAACAGCCGGGTGGAAGCGCACGTTGGGTTTTGTTATCCCGCCCGACGGCCCGCGCTGGACTGCCTTTCACATAATAATTCCTCAAGCGCCACAAAAAAACACCGACATGAGTCAGGTTATACATACCTTGAATAGCAGAGGTGGGCGGCCCCGTTGCGGCTGAGGCGGAGCCGGGCTGGCGCACGTCTATCGTGTGGGCTGCCGTGTCAAAGGAGCCGGTCTTGGGTGCGGCCTGGTGCAGGTCGATGAAGCCGCCCTGCCCTGGTCGCACATGGCCCACATGTTGGGTAGTTGCCACCTGTTGGAAGAACTCGACGACGCGGGCAGGCCAGCCGGTGACATCCGTAATGACCTGTTCCAGAACGGCGACGGTGCCTTTGCGGCGGCGATAGCCGATGGTGTTGGCCACCCGGCGGCGCTGGCTGACAAGGAGATGTTTGACATCGGTCAGGTCAGTGATGCCAACCAGGTCGGCCAGGTAGGGCACAGCCCATTCGTCGCAGGTTTCAATAAACCAGTTATCATATAGGGCTTCGATATCTGTTTCTAACGCCTGATACACGCTTTCGAGCACGGCCATCAGGGCTCGTAATGGTTCACCCTGTTCCAGGTCCCGGCTGCGGTAGATCGGCGGCAGCAGATTGTAGAGACGCTCCTGGTTCGATGAGCTCATAAGGCAATCTCCAGATTAATGCCATCTTTACCTGCGGCATTGATAACAAGCCTTTGAGCCGGCCGGATCGCCCCTTGCTGCCAGCGAGCCACGTGGGCCTCAAGGGTCTGGTTCAAGGCTACGTCAGTGCCGTGCACATGCAGGGCTTCAAGTCGGACCGCACTCACACCCGGCACATTTTGGAGAAGGGCTAATATTTCCGAAGCAAACACATTTTGACCAAAATCACGCTGGGTAGTAGCAAAGCTGTTAACCAGGACATTTCTGGCAGCTTGCAGGACACTCTTCTGGGGTAGATGGTCAGGCTCGATCACCAGCCCAGCTTTTAAATTGAAGGCCAGGCGCTCAAATG
>CP070639.1:2349774-2350948 GCA_020354045.1 Anaerolineales bacterium
GGCTTCCTATTTGCTGCTGGTCGGCTTTAACTCGCCCTTTAACCCACCAGGCGATTCAACAGCCACCTCCCAGGAAAACCTGCGTATATTCTATATCAGTATTGTGCTCTCCCTGATCTGCCTGCCGCTGCTGGCCTGGCGATTGTTGTTGATCCGCTCGGTGTTTAGCCATGGTCTGGAGGTCAGGGGTAAAATCGATTCAATCTATTTTTCTCGTGACCGTGGCCGGGTTACGTATACGTACACCTTCTTGGGCCAAAACTATACCTCCGGTACTAGCCTGCACCGCACCCGCAAGGCCAGAGAGCTGCAAACGGGCGACCAGGTCACGCTGGTGGTGGATAGGGATAAACCCAAGCGTGCCTTTATCCGCGATCTCTATCTATAGCCTTGATCTAGACGCCTGTTGAGTGATTACCATGACCACTGATCTGCCATTTAACTCGCGCCGCTCCCCCGTGCTTGGGCGTGGTGGAATGCTGGCAACCTCCCAGCCGCTGGCAGTTGCTGCTGGCTTGGAAATCCTGGCTCAGGGCGGCACGGCTGCCGATGCCGCAGTCGCCGCGGCAGCTGCTTTAAATGTGACCGAGCCCACCTCCACAGGCATCGGTGGTGATTGTTTTGCCTTGTATTACGATGCCACTACCCGCCAGGTCAGTGCCCTAAACGGTTCGGGGCGCGCACCCGCGGCACTCAGCCTTGAGCGCCTGCGCAAGGAGGGTTTCAACCTGCAAGATCAGGATGCTGAACTGCCACCTTTTCATCCCTACACGATCACTGTTCCGGGCGCCTGCGCTGGTTGGTGTGACCTGGTGGAGCGTCATGGATGCCTTCCCCTCGACAAGGTGCTGGCGCCTGCCATACGCCTGGCAGAAGAGGGCTTTCCGGTCGCGCCTTTGACAGCGTATTTTTGGGACAGAGGTGTCGAGCGCCAGTTGCGCCAGGCACCCAACGGGCTTGAGCTGACCCTCAATGGCCGTGCCCCACGTCCTGGTGAGCTGTTCCGCAACCCTGGACTGGCGCGCACCCTGCGCGCCGTCGCGGGAGGCGGTAAGCAAGCCTTCTACCACGGGGAGGTCGCCGCTGCCATCGCTGCAGTTGTCCAGTATGCCGGGGGCTGTTTGAATGAGGCTGACCTGGCTGGGCACCGTTCTACCTGGGAGCAGCCTATCCA
>CP070639.1:2351048-2352222 GCA_020354045.1 Anaerolineales bacterium
AACTTGATGGGCCACATTTTGTTGGCTGGTGGAGCAGAGTTTGCTGGACGCATGGCTGAGCTAGACCAGTGCGCTTACGCCCTGGCTGGTGGGTATGACAGCCCTTTGGTGATCATTCCTGCTGCAGCTGTCCCAGACAACAACCATCAGCGGGCAGGGGCTAATGGAGTTCGTTGGTTTACGGCTTTAGGTGGACGCGATGTGCGGGTGCTGCCTGTCATCGATCCAGCCTCCGCAGCAAACCCTGAGAATGTGCATACATTGCTTGAAGCCAGGTTTATCTATCTTCTGGGTGGTTTTCCCCGACACCTGTGTCACACCTTGCATTCCAGCCCTGCCTGGGCGGCATGCTTGCGAGCCTATCAGCATGGTGCCGTGATTGCTGGCAGCAGTGCAGGAGCCATGGTGCTTTGCGAGTATTTTTACGATCCGCACACTGGAGAAGTGAAGAAAGGATTAAACCTGCTGCCGAATATCTGCATTCTGCCGCACCACAATAAATATGGAAAACGTTGGGTGCAATCCCTGCGGGAATTAATTCCGGATGTTCGCTTGCTTGGTCTTGATGAGACCACTGGGATTATCGATAATGGCTTTTCTGATGGTGCTGAACGTGTTTGGCGTGTCTACGGTCCTGGGGCAGTCACGCGATACCAGGCGAGCGAGATACGCGTTTATCGGCGAGGAGAGACATTTAAACTGGATTGAAATCGTCGAAATTAGCCTTTAATGGGTATTGACGCTTATAAAAATGTGCAGTATAGTGGTCTTGTTGAATCTATCCAAGCCCCAGGAGGTATTAAAAATGGAATTCGAAGGCTATTGTGTCAGCTCTAAGTGCCGTACCAAGCGCACCATCAAAAACGCCACGGTTGAGACCACCGCCAATGGTCGGAAAATTGCCAAAGGCAAATGCCCGGTTTGTGGCACCACCGTAACTCGCTTCCTGCCCAGCAAGTAGAAATTTCCGCACTTTAGCGCAAAATAAACATAAACACAAGCTGAATGAGCCTCTCCATTATTGGACAGGCTTGTTCAGCTATTAACGCTTACTTTTCCAGGACTGCTTAGATGAAATTTGGTTTCGTGCTCCCCTTTGGCGATGCCCGTACAGCTGCCGACCTCGCCGCTCAGGCGGAACTATCAGGCTGGGATGGCTTTTTTGTCCGGGAGC
>CP070639.1:2352322-2353484 GCA_020354045.1 Anaerolineales bacterium
ACGTAATCTTCACTGGTCTGGCGAGCTCTCTCAAGCAACTGAATGAAATTACCAGAACCGAACTTTGACCCACCCCACAAGTCGTCCCTGCGCTCCAGCTCGAGTGCCACGCGCACTTCGCGCCCGACATAGAGCGGGTAGATGATCCAGCCCACGTCCTCCGCCAGGCGTGCCAGGTCGGCACCTTCCTGATATTCACGCATCTGGTCAAATTTCAGCATGCGCACATTCAGGGGCCTAGCAAGCTCGACCTGCTTGACCTCGTCCAGCGATTCGAATCCCAGCGCTTTGAAATTGGCTTCATTGACGGTCTGCAAAAAGATCTCCAGCCAGGCCTGTGCGGCTTCATCTGGGTCCTTGTAGTAATTGGCAGGCGGCTGCTGGGCCATGCTCTTACCCCCACCCAACAGGATCAGCAGAGCCACAGCAAAAAGGCCTGCCGCGATCACAGCAAATCTCTTGGTCATCTCAATCCTCTCCCACGTAGCGGATGCGGTAATAATCATCCCAGTGGCTGTAGCCAGCGCCATCGTCATAGGCGGTGTAGGTAAGTATGCTGGCATTGCCGCTCGTACCGACATTCGGCGGCCAGGGATCATGCACTTCAACAAAGTTTACTCCGGCCTGGGTCTGGTAGCCCACCCCCTCCATCATGTGCCCACTACCGCCATCCCAATGCCAGGAGAAGGCAAAAGGACGACCATAACAGCCAATCTCGGATCTTATCGTTTCCCAGCTCAGCGCTGCGTCGGTCGTATGGATAGAATCGAAATCATAGCGGCTGAACTCCGGCCAGCCCCCCAAGACGCACGCCGCTGGCTTGGGGTTGTTGCAGCAGTCGTTGCGCCCAAAGCGATTGTTAGCCTGGGTACACTGGTTGACGTTATGCCCCAGGAATTCCATAGCCATCTGCCCGCTGGCTGCCCAGCACCACATACTGGTCTCCTGTGGTCGCAGGGTCACGCCCAGCAGGCGGCTGGCAGGTGGGCTGGTACAGGTGCAGCCTGTTAAAAAGACTGCCAGCAGGAAAAATACGAACACTTTTTTTGACATATTCCCTCCGATCGAACTCATCCCCTCCACGACCCCCCTATGCTTCTACATAAATATCATAGCAACCTTTATACGAATGTCAAGACATCCAGCGCCAGGGCAGCTTATA
>CP070639.1:2353584-2354743 GCA_020354045.1 Anaerolineales bacterium
GCGAACCAGCAGCATATATCCAGGCAGTGTTAGGAGGTTAGACAATGGCTTATTGGATGGTGATAGGCTTGTGGTTGGTCTACCTGGCATTGACTGCCAACCTGGAAGTCAGTAATCTGGTGCTGGGCTTGCTGATTGCAACCGGCTTGACGGGACTGCTTCGCCCCCCACGATCGGCATTCGCGCTGCGGCAGTTACCCGGTGTGCTGCTCGCCCTGGGGCGCTACCTGTTCGTTATTCTTGTAGAGGCAATTAAGAGCGGACTGATCGCAGCCCGACTGGTGCTCAATCCAGCGCTACCAGTGAAACCAGGCATCATTGCCATCCCATCCGGGTGTGATTCCGAATTAGCTACTGCCCTCAGCGCCCACGCGATAACGCTGGCACCGGGCGAGCTAGTGGTAGAGATCGACGAGCAAGGCGTGATGTATACCCATACATTGGACGCCACCCGGGCTGCCCATTACGTGGCGGAAGCACAGGAGATGCGTCGCGAGCTGCTGCGCAGGATCTTCCCCTAAGCCGACAGGAGAGATAGATGTCGACAATACTGACTTACGTGCTTTACATGGCTCTGCTGGTCCACATCAGCCTGCTAGTTGTGGTGCTGTGGCGCGTATGGCGCGGCGAAAATGTCATCGACCGGCTGATGGGCGCCGACCTGCTCAGCACTCTGACCCTGGCTGTCCTGGTGTTGCTGGCATTGATTGAGCGGGAGAGTATTTACATTGATGTAGCCCTGGGACTGGCCGCGCTGGGATTTATCGGCACGATTGCCCTCGCAAAGTACGTGGCTGACGAGCAGATGTTCTAAGACAAGCAACCTTTCAGGAGTGCGTTTATTTATGATGGAAAACATTCTTCAAGCCATCGCCATACTGGCAGTGATTACAGGCACGGCTTTCTCGGTGCTGGGTGTGTTGGGCTATCTACGACTTCCGGATGTCTACACCAGGCTCCATACGATTGGTAAGGTTGGCGTGTTTGGCGCGGCATTCTTGCTGCTGGGTGCGGTTTTCTGGACACCGTTGAGCCTTGGCAAGGGTCTGGTGCTGATCGCCCTGCTCTTGCTGGCGGGGCCGGTGACAGCCCACGTCCTGGCTTCAGCCGCGTACCGTATTGGGATTCCGTTGAAACAGGCGTTGCGCGACGACCTGGC
>CP070639.1:2354843-2355996 GCA_020354045.1 Anaerolineales bacterium
GAGTTTTAAATCTTCGAATCCCACGGTGATATTGTAAGGAGTAATCACCTCGACACTGGAAGGATCCTGATCCCAGACAACAATACCATTGGCCTCGCCTTCGACATACGCGGTATTCGTGAAGCTTTCGGTAACGGCAAGCATCGTACACGTATATGTGATGTATTCTCCTACCGCCAAGTCCCCTATCGAGCGATTGCAATCAGTAACATATTCATCCCTAACTTCCACATTGCTTAGAGGGACGTCTCCGGTGTTGGTTACCACGATTTCGTAATTTACATCGAGACCATAAGACACCTGGCGCAAATCTGGTCCCTCCTCCTGTTTGCGAATGTCAATATTTGGATGGCAGTCGGGAGCTTCAACCTGTTCAGTTGCCAGCAGACCAGGCTGGTAGTTCCAAACCAGTAATTTTCCTGCATTACTTGCTGAGTTTGTTGCCTGAGAAGATTTAATTGGGCTGACCCAATTAAGCACCAGCAAGGACAAACCAACCACTAAGGTTATTTTTAGGATCTTAATTGCGTTCATCTTGATCTCCTTGGTTAGTTTCCAAACTTATCCATCACTGTTGATCAATCCCTAACTCGCCTTTCAAATACAAGAATAGCTCCTCCAGACAGGCAAAACCCAACTTTCGCTCCTCGTCCCTAATTTGTACCAGGGAAAAGCGCCACGTCGATTTGTCTCCTGACACAGCTTGCCAACAGCGCAACAGGAAGGCGCGATATTCTTCCAAGTTTCCTTGTGTTTGATGCCCATTTGGGTAGGACATTTTCAACCAGCAGGTTACTAGATTGGTATTAAATCGAAAAAGAGATAGGCAATAAAGGGCGCACCTAAATATCCTTATAGCATATCAACGTCACAAAAACGTGACAATTAAGGTCTTGCAGTGCATACGAGTAATCCGGCGAATATTTCGTGATTCTGAGGGTATAAGCCCAGCAATTTTTATATTGCACCAGTTGCATTGAAGATTTAATTTCGCTATAATGAAGGCGGAAGCGCGTTTATCTTTCTAAAGAATAACCTGCCAGCAAGCCATCCAATATCCCCTTCACGACACATCGCTAAAAATGCTTCCAAGAATCTGTCGCTAAATTGGAGGTCATATGCCTCATTTGGTGCTTTCCTTGTTGGGAGGCAT
>CP070639.1:2356096-2357247 GCA_020354045.1 Anaerolineales bacterium
ATGACGTTGATATCCGGATACTCTGCCATGAAGGCATCCAGGATGGGCTGCATGACCTCGGCTTCGACCCCATCTGCATAATACGTGAAGCGTAGCTCAGCCGGACCTACAGGTGCTGCTTCAGGGGCAGCTTCTCCCCTGGCTTCTGCGATGGCATCGTCGATGTCTTGCTGCAGGCGGGTCAGGGCACCATCGAGGGACAGCTCATCTGTCAGGTATTGGGCGATGCGGTTTGCGCTGTTGCGGTAGTAAGCAAAGGCGAAGGGGTGTACGTTCAAACCCACTGCCTGCTCTTGCAGCTTGGGCACTTCAGCAGTGAATGCCGCCAGGGCGCCCAGCACCGAGGGGTTGTCCGTGGCGAAGTCCACTCCAGCGGCAGCAACTTCTTTTTGTGCAGGCAGCGCCAGCGTGCCAGCGGAGAAAGCCGCGTAGTTCTCGGCCTGGATGAGGTACTCCATCAGCAGAGCGACAGCCTCGGGGTACTCGGTGTCGGCGAAGGCGACCACTGCAGAGCCACCCGCCACACCGGTTGATCCACCATCTCCGCTCGGGTTGGGGACTACCACCCAGTCGAAGGCATCGCCGACGTCGTTCGCCACGCCGTTGATCTGCCAGGAGCCTGTCATGCACATCACCAGATCTGCTGACTTGAACCAGTCGATGCAGTTGTTCAAGCTGTCGCCGACCAGCCAGACTTCGGAGGGCGTGATGCCCTCTTCATGCCAGCCTTTGAGGGTCTCTGCGAAAGCCCGGTACCCTGGGGTGTCGACGGTGAAGTTGCCATCTTTGTCAATCAGTGTGGCACCCATGCTCATGGCTGGACCGGCAAAGCGGTGACCAGTGCGGTCGATGGAGATGGCATATTGTGTGCCGGTCGCTTCCGCGACGGCTTTGGTCGCTGCGGTCCAGTCAGCCCAGGTAGCGCCGTCACCCGGCATGGCAACACCGGACTGGTCGAACAGGGTCTTGTTGACAAAGGGACCGGTGACCGTGTAGGCATCCGGGTAGCCACCATAGCCCAGGGCTTCCAGCACCGGGGCAGGGAAGTTTGCCTGGTAATAGGCAGGGTCACTCAGGTAGTCGCGCAGGTCGAGCAGTTTGCCCTGGTAAGCACCGAAGTTGGTGATGCGGGCTAGGTCGGGACCTTCGCC
>CP070639.1:2357347-2358493 GCA_020354045.1 Anaerolineales bacterium
TCCATACAGCCCGAAGGTGGTCGCCAGCACCAGGGCGATCCAGGGCAGCGTCCCCAGGCTGACCGTCAGGTAGAGCACCCCCACCGCTGCCAGCCCGACCGGCAGCCATTGCAGCGGGCGCAGGCGCTCGCGCAGGAACACCACGCCCAGCAGCACGTTCAGCAGTGGGTTGATGAAGTAGCCCAGGCTGGTTTCTACCACCTGCCCGGAGTTCACCCCCCATACATAGGTCAGCCAGTTGGCTGCCAGCAGCAGCGCCGCCAGCGTATATACCCCCAGCGTGCGCCGCGAGCGGACCGCCTGGCGCAGCCTGCCGCCTTGCTGGCGCGCCAGTACCAGCACCGCCAGGAACAGGAACGACCAGGCCACCCGGTGGAACATGATTTGCAGCGCCGGCACAACCTGGACAGCTTTAATATATAAAGGAAAGAAACCCCAGATCAGGTAGGCGAACACGCCCGAGAGCACGCCTTTATTCATCCGTACAACCTTCGTCACAGTGGCTGGGCAAAACATGGCAATCATACCAGAGAATCGCCCGTGCGCACCTCCTGCTGGTTGGTCTAACCTGAAAGAGGTTGTTAGGCCTAGACAGTGGATTTTTGATATTCACCGAAATTCGTTTAGTTTTCAGTGCGAACGTCCCGCAGGTTTGTGAGTAATCTTGCTTGCTTTTGGAGAACCTGCGGGACGTTTATGACCAATTTAGCTGAATGCCAGAGCGTATCTGCGTTTCCCGTTTCCGCCTGCGTCCTTATGCGGTGATGGCTCTTTTATTTGAGAACCTTGCCTGAATAGCGCGGACACCTCTAACCTGGTTAATTTTGAACTTTTATGCTAGAATTCCCGAGTTATTTACTCCAATTTCTCATAAAAGATCCTCCTTATGGCAAACCACCCATTAAATCTGGCCTTGCGTTTTATCCTGGAGCTGGTCGCCCTGTACGCCCTGGGCTTCTGGGGCTGGACGCAGCACGCCGGGCTGGCGCGTATTTTGTGGGGGATTGGCTTGCCGCTGCTGGCTGCCCTTACCTGGGGCACATTCCGGGTGCCGAACGACCCCGGCAAAGCCACCGTGCCTGTGCCGGGCTGGCTGCGCCTGGTCCTGGAAGCGCTGATCCTGGGTGGGGCCGTCTGGGCGCTGTA
>CP070639.1:2358593-2359736 GCA_020354045.1 Anaerolineales bacterium
GCGTGTACGGGTCGAGGGTAACAGCAGGTCTGGAAGTCGCCGTGGGCACAGGCAAGGTGGCAGTTGGCGGGATGACAACTGGTTGTACCACCTGCTCAGTAGGTTGTGGGGGTGGTGGGTACGCGGTGGGCGGCTGCTCTACAACCTGTGGGGCGGCGGTTGGCGGGGCTGGTTCGGTAAAGGTGGGCAATGGAGTGGGCACGGCTGTCTCTGTTGGCACTACCAGATCCAGCGCGGGGGCTTCAGTCTCGGGGAGTTCGGCGATGGGCGCCTGGCCTCCTGGCACCGGCAGCTCGCACGCGCTCAGCGTCAGCAGGAACAGAATGGTTAAAAGGGCTGGAATTCGCTTCATGGGTGTTCCCTCCAACAGAAAAATAGCTTAAACCCTATTACAAAATTTTGGAAATTATAACATTGCACCTAAAAATCATGCAAATGAGTTTCATGCAAAGCCCTATGCCAACCGCGAGCTCCACTCCTGACAGATCAGCGCACAATAATGGAGGTGCGGCTGCCGCCCGAGTTGGAGGACACCACCCGGTCACCCTTTATCAGCTGCCCCTGGTAATTCGTGCTGGCAGCCACAGCGCGCCAGCCGCTGAGCACAAAAGGCACAGGGCCATCGGCCGCGATCCACTCACCGTTGTACTTACGGGCAATGTGCACGTGCTTGCCAGTCGCCCGGCCGCCCTGGCAGGAGGGATGCCCCAAGGGATCATCCAGCGCAACGACTTTGCCTTCCTGCACCAGGTCCTGATCTGCCAGATGCAGGTACACCAACACCCAGCCGGTGGTTTCACTGCCGTCGCCATCCAGGTCCAGGGCGACGACATTCCGCTCAGCGCGGGCGATCACCCCTGGTGCAGCCGCGGTCGCCCAGGCACGTGAAACCGCGCAAACCGCCTCGCCAGTGACAGGCGAAAAATCCAGGGCGGCGCGCGGCGTGCCGGCATTCCAGGCTGGGTGCGGGCCAGCCGTCAGGCTCCAGCGCTCAGCGGGCAAGAAAGGCAGTTCCAATGCGGGTTGGGACAGGTCCACAGGCAGCAGTGCGCCTAACGCCTCTGCCTGAGCCCATGGATCGCCATACATGCGCTGGTACAGGGCGCTAAAGCCAGTTTCGCCATACAGGGCAGCTGCCCAGGA
>CP070639.1:2359836-2360963 GCA_020354045.1 Anaerolineales bacterium
AAGTAAGGGCGCGGCACGCGCAAGGCGCGGCCGCTCTCAGCCGTCAGCTCAAATGGGTTCATGGCGTTATTGGCGTCGCAGATGCGCCAGAACTGCAGGGGATCGCCCAACGCGCGCGCGGCGATCAGGTCCAACCGGTCGCCAGAGGCCGCTGTCACCTCTCGCAATTCGGGGATCGTAGCGCCCTGGGGCAGGAAGCGGCGGCGCTTATAGATAATGTGCCGGCCATCCGGGCTGTGGTAGGTGGCGTTCTCCAGGTGGTCGTAGCGGCTGGTGTGTTCGAACATGGCAGGTTTCTCCTATCTCCGGCGGGCCATGGCCTCTTTGGCTTGCTGATACGCCAAAAAGAGATTGTAGCCGGGATGCCCCGGATCCAGATCGGAATAGCTCAGGGCGCGCAGGCCCAGCGACAGCGTGGCTCGAATGGGATTGAGCTGGCTATCGAAAACCTCTTCGTTGATGCTGAAGCTGGTCAGGCTGACCGGCAGCACCCGGTTTGAGCCCCAGCTGAAAAGGGTCAGCGGGGCCACGTAAGGGCCAATCTCCAGCGTGCCCTGATCCAGCAGGCTGTTGTTTTGGGTCACCTGCCGGCTACCCGGATAGAGCAGCAGCTCCAGCGTGGCCAGCTGGGGGTAAATGCCTGTCTGGGCGGCCTGCGTTTGCCCCTGCTCCAGCTGGTCGGTGGCGTCTATGATGACATCCAGGTTGATGGTCTCCACCGGCGCGCCGGTAAAGCGCACCGCCTGCGAAGCCTGCCCCTGCTCGCCGCCCAGCACCTGGGGCTGCAAGGAGCGTTTAAGCGTATCCGGGTTGTATTGGAAGGCGATGTTTTGGCGCTGCTGGCTGACCGGATCGATAACGATAATGGCCCCTTTTACCAGCCGTGGGCCGTGGGCATAGGTGCTCATCGCGGCGCTCCCTGTCTGGTTGATCTCATGAGCTCAAGCCGCCGTATATAGAGCGGGCCACCTGACCCCCGATGACTTCCGGAGCCGCGTCCGGCGCGGCTTCAAAGGGGCCACCTTCGAGCGCCGGGTGGCTGCCCCCCTGCAGCAGCGATGGCGGCAGCCCTTGCTCAGCGAACAGCCGGGTCAATTCCTGCTCGATGGCCGCGGCGATCCGCGGCC
>CP070639.1:2361063-2362175 GCA_020354045.1 Anaerolineales bacterium
GTTCTTGGGGCAGGTCATTGGGCAGGTCATGCCGGTATTGTGCAACACGCATTGCCCGCACATCTGGCAGTCGAACAGCATGCCCTTGCTCAAGCGTTCCAGGGCAACCATCAACCACTCCACCCTGCCGCCGGGTACCAGCCAGCGCCGTACGGGCTTGAGCATGCGATATGCGGTGTGGTACGCGTATTCCAGCAGTTGGGGGTGTTCCTGCAAGCGCCGCAGCATAGCTATGCAAAATCAGCCTGGATTATTCTTTTCCCCCGGTGCGCACCAGGGCATCCAGGCGTTCCTGGGGGTAATCATCCTCAATTTGCGCCACCAGCCTTTCTGCCAGGCTGGTCGGGTTCCCTTCACCGGGCTGCCAGTCGCTGGTGTGCCATTCTTCTAAGTACTCGTCCGTACTGGTAGCACCGGAGCGCATGGCCGCCGCGTCGATTGCCACCTGGAAGCGCTCAGCCAGAGGCCGGGTCACGCGTTCACGATTGAGGCGGGTGCGCACCTGGGCGGGTATAGCGCGCCAGTATACGATCTGGTAATCGCTGGTCATGCCTCCATCAGCTCCTTTAAACGAGTTTCCAGGCTGCCATAGCCGACCTTCTTCACTTCAAGCGGCAGTCCCAGGCTGCCCGCCGCCCAGGCGGCACGGTCCTGCAGGTGCGGGTCATCCCGCTGGGCTAAATAGACCACCCGGGTGTAGTTTTTGAAATATTCGTCACGCAACTCAGGATGCGCCACGATCCCCAGATCCTCCAGCACCAGGTGGTCGAAGGACTGCACCAGGTAATCGGTCAGGAAGAACGTCCCCGGCGCTTCCGCCATCAGGCCCTCAAAGCTACCATCTGCGTACATCTCGTAGCAGTGCGGTCCTGCCACACGCTGCACACCTTCACGCTCCAGCAACCGATCCAGCATGCCACCTGTACCACAGTCTCCATACACGACCAGCACACGCTCATAAGACTGGCGTGCTTCTCGAATGCGCTTAAGGACCGCCTGTGGGATACTCCTGGGTGTGTTGTGCAGTAATGAGGGGACAGCCAGGACATCGGCCTGCCAGCCATATTTTTCTTTCAGCGCCAGGACTTCACGTGCCAGCGCGCCGCAGACGA
>CP070639.1:2362275-2363380 GCA_020354045.1 Anaerolineales bacterium
AGGCGCTCCGGTACTCAGGCAAGAGTTGCTGTCATCACCGGTAGTAGCCACATACCAAACTCCGGCAGCACGGGCTGTTTCTTGTGTGCTGGAAAGCAACCACACCATCGTTATGGTTATTGTCAAACCTAAACACAGTACGCCGGCAAGAATAAACAGACGCTTGATGTTCATGGGAATACCCTCCTATAAACAAAAAACCGCTGAGACAATGTCAGCGGTCTTTGATGATAGTTTCCCTGTCTGCCAGGTGACGACACATACCTGACTCCCACCCAAAATGTAAGAGCTTACGTGTTATTTATGATTATAGTTACATTATAGCATAACCTGTCAAGTGGTTCTGGTTGAGCGGTAGCCCTTTTTGAGTTTGTATTCTGCTCCACCCGTGGAAGAACCCCCAAAACGTCAATAAGCGCCGATTTACGCTGAAATCCGAAAACGTTCGCACCATGCTGGTTTTCATGGGGGTGTGAGTTACAATGCTCACTCTCGCGAATGACGAATATCTATCTGCTTCGATTGGCTCATATGTGAGACAGGGTACAATAAGGATATGAGCACGTGAAAGCTGGTTAGGATATGGATTTCCATCCCTGAGTGGCTCGCGTTTCCCGCAGACATCCTATCCAGCATGCTATAATGAATCATCTCAAATCCGAGTTTCAATCATTTCAACGCTATCAAGCTGTGATCCCGCTTGTGGAGGTTTCTTTCTCCCAATGAATGACCTGACGATAAACTGACAGCGAGTCGGTTCGTATTTGATCAATAGCCGCGCTTTTCAAGGTCAAAAGTGGAACAGCTTCTAACTACCAAATTTTATATTCCTGCACTGCGCTCAGATCTCGTCCCACGCCCACGCCTATATGAGCGCCTGGACGAATGTTTAACGCGTAAGTTGACACTGGTCTCCGCTCCAGCGGGCTTCGGGAAATCCACGCTGGTGGCAGGCTGGCTTTCCGAGCGCAAACAAACCGTCGCGTGGCTTTCCCTTGACCAGGGTGATAACGACTCGGTCAGGTTCTGGACATATCTGATCGCCGCTATTCAAACCATCGACCAGCAGATGGGGGCAGAAGCGCGCCAGATCGCCAGCGCACCC
>CP070639.1:2363480-2364573 GCA_020354045.1 Anaerolineales bacterium
GCAATCTCAGGAGAATTAAAGGGTAGTTTATTTCAAGCATTATTGGATGCCCAGGAACATGGAGTGGATATAATTCGCATGCCGCGTGTATATGAGGAACTGCTTGGTAGAGTTCCAATTCGCTTTTTGGAAACAGATTGGATTTTAAGAGCGTTTGTTGATGAGACTAGGGTCAGCGGATTTTTTGAGTTTATAAAAAGATTAATTGATATTCTCGGTGGTATAGCTGGTGGGGTCATTTTTCTAAGCTTACTGCCATTCATAAGCTTGGCTATTTTTCTTGATGATGGTCGCCCGATATTTTATTCCCAGACGCGCTCAGGACGGGGTGACCAGCCTTATGCAATCATAAAATACCGAACTATGTTGCTGTCTGCAGAGGCGGATGGCAGGCCTCGTTGGGCGAAAGAGGATGATGAGAGAGCAACAAAAATAGGTCGCTTTTTACGGAAAACACACCTGGATGAATTACCGCAGTTCTTAAATGTCCTGCGAGGTGAGATGAGCCTAGTTGGACCACGAGCGGAGCGTCCAGAGCTGATTAATATCTTCCAGTCTCAAATCCCATTCTACAGGGCACGCCTGCTCGTCAAACCAGGTATTACAGGCTGGGCGCAAGTTAATTTTGGATATGCTTCTACTATTGAAGAAACAATGACCAAATTAGAGTATGATCTCTATTATATTAAGAACCGAAATTTATTTTTAGATTTATTTATCTTGTTGCGCACTCCTGCCACCATGTTAGGCTTTCGAGGTCGATAATATGACCGTCTCTCAAATCCGGTCATTCTTTCAAAATATTTACCAGCGCTTACGCTTACCAGTTCGAGGCATTAAGGTCTTTCGTCGACTGTTTGTGTTGAGTGTAGATGTCTTTTTAATCATCGTCTCTGCGTTAGGCAGTTTTGCCTTAAGAACAGACATGGGGCCTCGCTTTTTAGATTACCTGCAACAAATATATTGGTTTGTGGCGGTAGCAGTTCTGATTAAACCAGCGGTATTCTATTTCTTTGGTCTCTATCGGCGTCTTTGGGCCTATGCCAGTTTACAAGAACTAAGACTTATCATAGTTGCAGTAAGTAGTGCTTCG
>CP070639.1:2364673-2365765 GCA_020354045.1 Anaerolineales bacterium
TGAAGGCTGGCGATACGATCACGCTGTCGGTTAACACCTCCAATGGGGATGTGGACGAACAGTCTTTCACCGTGCGAGGCATCTACTCAACCGGAACCAATGGATTCGACCTGATCACGGTGTTGATGCCGCTTGCCAAGGCACAAACCATGACCCAAACTGAAAACCATGCCAGCACCATCTTCATCTTATTAAACGACAGCGCTCAAACCCAGGCCGTGGCGAATGCCTTGCAATCCTCAAACTACAAGGTCCTGACCTGGCTGGATATGAACGAATTGCTCATCCAAACCGAGGATCTGGCCAACGGATATATCTACATCCTGTACCTGATTGTGCTGGCGATCACCGCCACGGTGACGATGAACGCCCTGATCATGGCGGTCTTTGAGCGCACCCGCGAGATTGGCATCCTGGCGGCGATTGGCATGAAAGGTCGCCGTATCATGGCGATGTTCCTGGCCGAATCCAGCCTGCTGGCCATCGGCGGTGTGATCCTGGGCGTGATCCTGGGGCTGCTGGTGGTGGCCTACTTCACCCGCTATGGATTTTATATTGGCAACATGGGCGTCACCGGTATCCTGATTGCCAACACCATCTATACCAAGCTGACCGTGCAAGACACCGTCAGCCTGGTCATCATGTCACTCATTATCACCCTGCTGGCCGGCCTGTACCCGGCATTCATCGCCGCCCGCATGTTACCCGTCGATGCTTTGCGCGGCGGAGAATAAGGAGCACATCATGGAAGTCGCAAAAGTTGAAAATGCAACCCGTGTGTACAAGACGGGTAAAGTAGAAACCCAGGCCCTGCGTGGCGTATCACTCTCGATTGAAAGCGGAGAATTTACCGCCCTGGTAGGACCTTCTGGCTCGGGGAAAACCACCCTGCTACAGCTGATCGGCTGCCTGGACCAGCCCTCCAGCGGTAATGTCTACGTCAACGGGAAGGATGTCAGCAAGCTCAACCGCAACCAGCGGGCCGACCTGCGCCGCAGCACGCTGGGCTTCATCTTCCAGTTCTTCGCGTTGATCCCCACCCTATCAGCCTATGAAAACGTGGAGATGCCGCTGCTCCTGGTTGGGCAAAGC
>CP070639.1:2365865-2366940 GCA_020354045.1 Anaerolineales bacterium
TGGCTGTCACTCAAAGACCCCCTGGCCGCCTCAACTTCTGCCTGTGTGATGGTGACGTGCTCCTCGGGCAGCCCCACGCCAGCCGCTTCCGGCGTGATGCCCTCCATATGGAAATGCGCCATGCCGCCATAGGTTGCCAGGCTGGCACAGAAGGATTTGAGCTGCTCCAGGCTGGCCTCTGGTATGCCGCCCAGGTAAGGCACGCTCCTGCTTCCACCAGCCTGCAGTCGCTCTCCCAGGGATTTTCCCAGCGCGCCAAAATCATCACTGCCATTCAGGCGCGCCTCAACCGTTACCCGGACTGTGGGCTTCCGCTTGGAATCCTGGTGGTAGCCGTAATCCGGCGTCACGCCGGTCAGCGCCGCTGCCAGCGCGCTCGGTCCGCCCTCCCGGTTACTGCGCGCCCCCAGCACCGCGTTGGCGTAGCACACCGCGCTGCTCTCCGACCAGGCAATATGCTCGCCAAAGTGCGGCGTGTTACCGAACAGGTACGGGGTGCATGAGCAGGTCGTGATCACGTTCATGCGCGCAAAAGCCTCCAGCACCCGCTCTTGTTGGGCAGCGAACTCTGGGCTGATACCCAGCGCCTGCCAGTTTTCGATATCCATGCCCGCCGGGTTGAGCGTCGCCAGCGTCCGCGCTCGCCCACCACCCTCCGCCATCTCCTTCAGGAAATGCAGCCCGGCTTCACCCAGGTTGTCATAGCTCACCCCGGCAATCTGGGCAGAGCTGACCGGCACCATGCGCTCTGCACCGTAGATGGTGCCCAGCCCAACCAGGATCTGCATGGCTTTCTGCGTCGCTGGGCCATGTTCACCTGCCAGCATCTCCCTCTCAATATGATTTAATTCCATGCACGCCTCTTGGCCTCTTACAAGTAACGGTGTATATCCACGTCTGGGAAAATAGCCTTCTCAAAATTCTTACCTCGCGTTTTCAAGGGCTTGGTCAGGTCAAACCCCACTTTTGTAGTCAGGTGTGTGCCCGGCTCGGCGCTGGGATCCAGGCTGGAGCCCGTCTCTTTCTGCTTGATCACCAGGCCTCTATCCGCCTGGAAGCGGGTCGCCATAGCCCA
>CP070639.1:2367040-2368081 GCA_020354045.1 Anaerolineales bacterium
CCTGATGCAACTGCTCTATTTGTGATAATAATTCATCGTAAAGGCTCATGTTTGGTTGCCTGAACAAATCTCTGGCTTAATGGCTGGATTTCCCAGCTGCCTGAACTAAGTTGGGGGCTTGCTCGTACACCTGAACCAGGTCAGCCCGCAAGTCTTTCACCCGATCATAGCCCTGATTGAGAACCTGTTCTACAATTTCTTTAATGCGCACCGGCAAGCGCTCATCATCATACGTCCAGTTTACCGGATAGCTCAGCGAAGCATTCTCAATCTCCTCGGGTCGATTTGGCCCTAAAGGCAGAGCGCCAGGAGCGGGCCTGCCAGTCAAGATGTGGTGAAGGGCCCTGGCACCAAACTGGACCAGATCAAATTGCCTCTCCGAATCCGAGATCCCTTGGGTATGCCGCTTGGCGATATTCCAATCGATGGTGACTACCCCATGCGAGGCTGGATCCCAATAGAAATGGAGGATTTTGTGATCCCGGTAGGTGACATTCCTGTCGTGTGCAATTTGTAGGATATCACATATCTGAATCGCCAGCAGCAAGCCCTCTCGAAGCGGGAGAAACCAACCATGAGTGTAGCCCAGATCGCAATATTTCACCAGATTATACTGGTGGTCGCGCCTGACCAGGGCCAGGTAAGGCAGCCAGTCCTGAGCCATGCGCCCCTCTATGGAGGACAGGAAACTCTGGACATCCTCAGAGCCATAGCGAAGCAGCTCTCCGTGTAGATCGGCGGCAGCCAGCTGGCTACCATCGTCTGGCAGGATCAAGTCTTGCTCCAGCCGCATAAAGCCACATTCTACCAGCGGGGTAACACCGGGCACATCTCTGAGCAGGGAGAGTATATGGGCTTCTTCCTTGAACAAAGGCAAAGCGTACTCCAGCCGATCCGGGCGCATAATTTTTACAGCCAACGACACCAGCTTACCCGAGTGGTCGCGCACATCCCCTGCAAACACACGGGCAGAAGAACCATGCGCTTCCGAGGCCCAGGTATCCAAGGGCTTCCCCAGGTGCAGATCACGATCCAGACCCA
>CP070639.1:2368181-2369206 GCA_020354045.1 Anaerolineales bacterium
CAGGCTGGCTTATTCCCTGCGCAGCATTCCCGGCAGGTGAAAACCCAAAATGCCCAGCCATAATGCTGCTTGGGATAGCCTGGGTTCCCAATTTTCCAAAATGGCAGCGGCAAATTCCTGAGTCTCAGCAGGGTCGTAGCGTGAACCTATCACTGCCAGCACAGCTAACGGGAGAAAGGTGCTGGCGGCGGTCCACATCATGCGAGTCACGACTGCAGGCGAGTCAGCCATCCGACGCATGCGCAGATAAATCCAGCCTCCCAGGCTGATGCCCAGTGTGAAGCCCAGCCAGATTGCCAGCAGTGTGAGCAACCAGCCCCAACGCGTGCTGATATCCAGCCCGGGGAAGAAAATATAAATTACATAGACAACCAGGAGTGCCAGCGTACCTTGCAGTACAGCCGTTGCAAACCAGCCGAGCAGTGTAGAAAATTTAATGCCTGTCCGCATTCCTGCCTCCGCTTTGCGTTGGTTAATTGTTTAGGATGTTTCTGTTTGGATGATTCACTCCCTTAGCGCTTCATAAACAGTTTGCCCTGCTAGGTTATTGTAGAACAGAAGCAGAATGAATACAAGTGTACCCACTTCAGGCTCTGTTTCCTAACTTTACGCAATGACGAAGCCAAATGAATTCATGCTGCAGTGCTGTGAGTTACATCTGATTTTATGTTTCCTGCCATCCTGGCATATAATTAAAATGGATCACCACCTGCACATGAGTTCCAGCTTGCTCTATGTTATACCCAGTAATTGAGTTGAGTTGGGTCGTCCTTGTTCCACAGGCATGCCTGAAGGAGATTGAAAAATGAGCGGCGAATATACCCCAAAAATTGCTGATGTCATTGCCAAAGAAAATGAGATTCTGGCCTCACGTAGAGAAAAAGCTGCCAGAGAATTTGAATTGGTGGAAATGAATAAAAGGCTGGAGAAAACCGGCCAGATGAGAAAGTTGACCTCCGCCCAGCAGGCGTATCAACTCGCCTTGAGCTTACCCGTGCAGACAGAAGCAGGGACAGGCAAGCGAG
>CP070639.1:2369306-2413661 GCA_020354045.1 Anaerolineales bacterium
GAGTCGTCGGTCCAGTTATCATTCCCTGCGTTCTTGACCTGGTTGTACAGGGTATCTACGTGTGAGGCATTGCCCGGGTTGTTACGGCTGGCCAGCAGGGCCAGGGCGCCGGCGACGTGCGGGCTGGCCATGGAGGTGCCGCTGATGGTGCCGTACTCGCCTTGCTCGAGTGGGAAGGTGGAGAGAATACACACACCCGGGGCAGCAACATCGACTGCGGGGCCCCAGTTGCTGAAATCTGCCAGGGTGTCATCCTGGTCGGCGCGGCAGGTAGGGCTGCCGCTTCCGCCCGGGGCACCATCGAAATCAGCCAGGGCGCTGACCGACAGGACGTTGTCGAATCCGCCCGGGCTGTAGTTGCTGGCGTCAGCGTCCGAGTTGCCAGCGGCGACGGCGAAGGCGACACCGGCATTGACCGCCCCCTGGATAGCGTCGTACTCGGCCTGGTTGAAGCCACTACCGCCCAGGCTCATATTGGCAACCTCGATGGTGGCAGCGTTGTCGGCGACCCAATCGATGCCGGCCACAATCCAGGAGGTGTAGCCACTGCCCTGCGAGTTGAGCACCTTAACCGACCAGATGCGGGCGCCGGGCGCGACGCCCACCACGCCGATGCCGTTATCAATAGCGGCGATGGTCCCGGCGACGTGCGTGCCATGATAGTGGTCATCATCGCCACCTTGCTTACAGCTGCTTCTAAAGGGGCCGCCGCCGCTGCAGTTCACACCGCCGACCACGTTCAGGTCCGGGTGCTGGAAGTCCACACCGGTATCGATCACGGCGACGTCCACGTCGACGCGGTAATCATCGGTGCCATCGATGCCGAGGTTAGCATTGGTTTTCGCAAAAATGCGCTGGATGCCAGTAGGTACGGTCTGCGCCTCAATCGTGCGCAGCATGTCTTCCACCACGTACGCCACGCGGGGGTCCTTCTCCAGGGCTGCCAGGCGCCCGGCGGGCACCACAGCAGACATGCCTTTCAAGGCATGCTGGTAGACAAACCCCACCCGCAAGCCGTAAGCCTGGGCGACTGCCGGCACAGCGGCGCGGACATTGACACCCTCTTTAAAAACGATAATATACGGATCAGCTGTGCCAGCTGCCCGGGTGGCAGAGGCGCCAAATGCGGTTGCCGCCACCAAGATAAAAACCAATAAAACTGTAGCACGGGTCTTTAACTTCATCAAGTTCTCCTTTTGGTAAGTAGGATGAAAAATTTTCTAACGGACAGCAAATCTCACCAAGGTCATTTCAGGCATGTTGAGCCAGTTGTTGATTTTCTTCTGTCCTCCCTGATCAACGCTACCACCCATGACCAACACACAGGTATGCAGGCGATTATCTAGAAATCATCGCCTGCTATTAAAACGTACATTTTCTGATTTTGTAACACTTTTACAAAAAATTCGCCTGGCCTGAGCTACCTGGACCAGCAGGTGGTCTAAAGAGTGCTTGCCCCCCTGTCACAGCCAGCCCATTTGCTGGGCTTTCTGGCGGACCAGGCTCGCCAACGTACCGGATCCTGGGGATATGAGCCTGGCGGGTTGATCCCTGCCGCTAAAATCACCTTTCAATTTTGTGCGATACACGGCCCGGCAACACACAAACCGGGCACCTCGTTTATAATCCCCAGCGATGGAATTTAGCTTTAAGTCAATCATCACACTGATAGCACGCCTTTACCTGCTCGGGCTGTGTGCCTGGCTGGTGCTCTACCTGGTGAGCGGTGAGCGCCTGCTGACGATCGCCTTGCTGAACAACGTGGTGGTTTATTTTTTCCTGCCCCTGCCACTGGTCGCCCTGGCAGCCGCGTACACACAGCGCTGGGATTTATGGGTTGGGACGCTGATTGGGGCGGCAACCTTCGCCTGGCTGTGGGGCAGCCTGTTCCTGCCTGCCCCACCACGCGCTACTGCAGCGGGGGAGACCCTGACGATCATGAGCTATAACGTGCTTGGACTGCACGATTACAGCGATCCGGTGATTGAAAGCATCCGCCAGGAGAACGCGGATGTGGTGCTGATCCAGGAGCTCAACTATGCCCTGGCGCGGGCACTGCAATCCGAGCTGTCAGCTGAATATCCGTACCAGTCCCTCGACCCGCGTAGAGACGTGCATGGCATGGGCACTCTCAGCCGCTACCCGCTGCGGCCTCACGAACAGGAGCTGCCGCTCGACTGGATCGGTACGCCCCAGGAGCTGTTCCTAGACTGGGACGGGCATACAATCAGCCTGGTGAACTTCCACATGCAATCCAGCACGGTAGACGCGTTGGGCAAGTACAGCCGAGATAACGAAAAAAGGACTTTACAGGCTCAGGCGCTGGTGGATTTCGCAGCTGGGGCGGGCGCTTTCATCGCAGCTGGGGATGCCAACAGCTCACCGCTGACCACAGCGTACCGCCTGCTCAGCCAGAACCTGAATGACGCCTGGCAGCAGGCCGGTTTTGGGTTGGGACACACCTTCCCTGGCAGCGATATCCCCGGCAGCATGCGCCCCCATCTGGCAGGCGTGCCAGTGCCGCAGTGGCTGACGCGCATCGACTACATTTTCCACAGCGGGCATTTCAAAACCGTGCAGACCCGCAACACCCGCTTCGACGGAGTATCCGACCACCGCGGGGTGGTGGCGGTGTTGAGGTGGGCTGCCCCCTAGGTATACAGGCAAACAATCGGATGGCAATCTATCTGGACTCCGCCCTGATCTCCGCAGCCCAAACCGCCAGAGAGCTGGGCTGGGTGAGCGGGATCACCACCAACCCGACCCTGCTGGCGCAGAGCGAGCTGAGCCCAAATGAGACCTTGCAGAAACTGGCCGCCCTGATCCCCGGCGAGGTCTGCTACCAGATCACCGCTACGGACCTGTCAGGGATGCTGGTAGAAGGACGAGCCGCACATGACCTGCTGGGGGAACAAACGGTGCTCAAGATTCCAGCAACGACCAGCGGGTTCCAGGCTGTGGCGCGCCTCGCCCCAGACATCCCCTGCGCGGTGACCGCCATCTTCAGCCCGGCGCAAGCCCTGGTGGCACAGGCGGCAGGGGCACGCTATGTGATCCCGTATGTCAACCGCAGCACGCGCCTGCTGGGAGATGGGCCTGCCCTGGTGCAACAGATGGCGGAAGTCCTGGCGAGAACCCCTACGAAAATCCTGGCTGCCAGCATTAAAACCCCCGCAGAAGCTGTGGCGGCCTGGAATGCCGGCGCGCAGATCCTCAGCCTGCCACTGCAGGTGCTGCTGGCATTGGGAGAACACGAGCTGACCCACCAAACGGCAGCAGAATTTTCATCCAGAGGTCGAGGCATACAGCACTAAGCCAGAGCCAAGCACACCTCCAGATAAACCTACAATTTGGATATTAAAAGTCACAATATGTTATATAATCATGGATGTAAAGGCGCTACGGGATAAGATGGAGAGCAGGCCATACTTGTCTGTCTCAACCACACCGCCACGCCCAGTATTCCATCGCGGTCTACATCGCTCGATATAAGCTCTGTTTCAAACATGATCAGGAGCGCAAACATGCCAGACCCCATCATCTTCATCAGCCACCATCAGGTAAAGGCAGGCAAGCTCGAAGAGCTACGGGAGTATACCCAGGCAGGCATGCCTTTGATCGAGGCAGGCAAACCAGGCACGGTAGTCATGCTCGCCTACCTCAATCAAGATAATTCCGAAATAAGCTTCTTTCATCTGTTCCCCAACGCGCAGGCGATGGACGATCATTTGCAGGGTGCTGACGATCGCTCCCAAAGCGCGTATGAGTACCTGAAGCCCAAAAGTTTCGAGATCTACGGGAAGCCGAGCGAGCGTGCATTGGAGATGATGAGGAGGCAGGCAAAGCAATTAGGGATGGACTTGCGCGTGGATCCCGGGTATCTAAGCGGTTTCATTCGCCCGCAGTCCGGTTAAATTTGAGCCAACCCTGGTGGAAACAGAACTGCATACCTGCCGGGCAGCTCAAATGGCACATGAAATGAACATCCAGCAAGAAGTATGGGGATGCGGAGGGAGCGATGTCAAAAACCTTTGAAGGCTACCTGCTGATCGCAGATATCACCGGCTACACCTCTTACCTGAGCGAATCGGAACTGGAACACGCCCAGGATACACTGACAACCCTGCTAAAAGTGCTGGTAGAGCACACCCGCCCACCGCTGGTGATCTCACGCCTGGCGGGCGATGCGGTCATCAGCTACGGCCTGCGGGAAAACTTCTTCCAAAGCCAGACCTTCCTGGAGGTGATCGAGGACACGTACGTCGCGTTCCGCAAAGCTATCGAGCTGATGGTATTAAACAACACCTGCCGCTGCAACGCCTGCGCAAACGTCTCCAGCCTGGACTTAAAGTTCTTTTTGCATTATGGCAGCTTCGCGATCCAGCGCATCGCCGAGCACGACGAACTGGTTGGGAGCGATGTCAACCTGCTACACCGGTTACTCAAGAACCGAGTTATGGAAATTACCGGGAGGCGCGCTTACATCCTCTTCACTGAACCTGCCCTCCAGCGGCTAGGTATCAGTGCACTGAATGAAACTATGACCCCGCACAGCGAGTCGTACGAGCACCTGGGTGAAGTCAAAGTGTGGGTACAGGACATGCACCCAGTCTGGCAAAACAAGCGCCAGGCTGCAACCATTAACATCCCAGAAAAAGAGATCAGCTGGCAGTCAGAGTTCGAGATCGCCATGTCACCCGAGCAGCTATGGGATTATGTAACCCAGCCAGAATTCCGCAATACTTTGATCGGTGCGGACAGAATGGAGCTGGCAAACCGGGTCCAGGGCCGGGTCGCGGCTGGCAGCATCTACCAGTGCTATCACGGCAACCAGCTGGTGCCGCATACCATCCTGGAGTGGCAGCCTTTCGAGCGCATGCTCACACAGGAAGTGTTTCCCCTGATGACTGCCAACTCTTATCTGCGTGAATACCACCTGGAAGCTACCGAGGGGGGAACACAGCTGACCGTAACGGTCAGCAAAGGGTCTGGACCAGCGCTTGGGCGCATATTGATGCGCTTGGTGATGACCATGACCAGCCAGATGATAAACCGCAATCTCACGGCCTTAAAAGCGCAAATCGAAACTGATTATCGCAAGCGCCAAGAGGGGCTGCAGAGCGATCTCCAACTCAACGCGGACCAGATCCGAGAGGCGGCAGCGGCAAGTCTTGAGGATTTACCTGCCCCATCCAGCAGTCCATAAGGCAGTTTCAAGCAGATGGGGGGGAGCAGAGTTCCCGCCACGCATGGCAGGGGTGAGGGCGCGCTTGTGAGTTGTTCACTTCAGCATAACGACGAAGACAATCAAAAAACGATGCTTGCGAGCGCCGTCAGCATCCCTTCCAGGATTCCCTAGACTTCCCTGGCTTCTTTTTCCTGATTGATCAAGGGCGGCAGCACCTGGACAGCCGCAGGGTCGTTGTTGGCATAGATCACCAGCAGCCCGGCATCGAAGCCAATACGCGTAAATAGCGGGCCAAAATTAGGGTTGGCCAATTTCAGACCCATCATCAGCCCACGCTGGCGCGCCTGCAGCAGGACAGCGGGATGCTTAACCAGCAAATCAGCAAAGCCAGCCTCGAATACCCTCGCAATCTGATTGACGTGTTCCAGAAAACCCGGCTCTTGCAAGACATCCAAGACCTCCAGGGCAACATAACAGCCAACTTCTGCGCCGCCAAAGGTGGATACATGGATGAATGGGTTAGCATGCATAAAGGGATTGAGATGTTCGCGATACAGCGTAGCTGTGACCGGGTAGATGCCGCCCGAGAGGCCCTTTCCGGTAACGAGAATATCGGGCACCACACCGTAGGTGTCGATGCCCCATAGCGCGCCACAGCGCCCCAGACCGGTCTGGACTTCGTCCTGGATCATCACAGCGCCATGTAAATCGCACAGATGGCGCACGCCGGCGAAGAAATCCTCCGGCGGGATTACGATTCCCAGTGTGGCCGGGATGGTTTCGAAGATTACCGCGGCGGTATCTTCATCCATGGCGGCTTCCAGGGCCTGCAGGTCGCCGAATGGCACCTGAACAAAGCCCGGAGAGAGCGGCTCGAAAGGCGCCCGATACTGTTCGTCTCCAGCCGCCAGCGCCAGCCCGGTGTGACCATGGTAACCCCCCATTGCAGAGATCACCTTTGCCCGGCGGGTATGGGCGCGCGCCAGCTTGATCGCCATGTCGATCGCCTCTCCGCCCGATACGCCGAAGATCACCCGGTTGATATCCCCAGGTGAGACCGCTACCAGCCGCTCGGCAAGCCGGGCACGCGCTTCACTGATCAGGTGGTGGTTGCCCATGTCCAATTCCGCCAGTGCGTTTTTTAAAGCTGCGATCACCCGCTCGTTGCGGTGGCCCAGGTTGAAAACACCGCCGTTGCAGTGGCAGTTGATCAGCCTTTTCCCCTCCAGGTCCCAGATGTAGATTCCCTCTCGTTTTCCTACCACGAAGTCGATCCCAGCCTGCGCGAAGAATGCGGCTTTCCCGCTCGAGACGTGCTGCGAAAAAAGTTCGGTGATCTTATCTTTCGGATAGCTTGCTATATACGACATGTCGCAACCTGCCTTTCTAAAACCAATGACCTTAAGATAATTGGAAGAGCCGAATTGCACACGCCATCAACCAGTACTGTCCAGCCAATCGTTGCCAAAAAGCCTATCGCTTGATTCTACCTGGAAGGATGTACGGATAGGGGCGGAACAAGATGAAGTGATGCAGAAAACGGTCCACCCGGCGCATGGACAAGTACAAGGACCAGATCAGGGCATCCTCGCGATAATAGGACAGCACTTCCTTTGCCTCGATCGGTTCCAGGTTGAGGCTGCGCGCCTGCGCGGCAAAGAAATTGTTCACCATCACCAGCAGGTCGGGGATCAGCTCTGGCATCTGCTCCTTGCAGCAGTTTGCCAGCAGATCAATAACCACCAGGCGGAAATCGTAATAGCGAGCGACCACATCTTTCAGGAACAGCCATCTCAGGATCCAGGCCAGGAAAGAGGGCGCCGACCTCAAAAATAACTCTGGCTCCATCTGTTCAACCCCATGGTAGCGGATAAAGGGGGTGCTGGTATCGACATAAGAAAGTTGGACGCCCGGCTCGACTCTTGGCTGAATGGGATCGAACTGATTAATCACCCAGTTTGATACCTGACCATCAATGCCGACCTGGCAATCCGCCTGCCGCTGGTTGAATATCCACACCTTATACAACTCATGAAGAACACATTCGAACAATATCACTGCGTCTTCGCGTGGCAGCAGGTTCATCGCCTTGTTGCCAATGGCGGGCACGGGCAATTTGCTCTGAATAATATAGAAGACAGGGCGACCGCTCTGGTTGATGAAAGCAGCGTGACCGTGGCGAGGTAGGTGCACGCCAATATCCTGCTCCAGCAAGCGGTTGTATTCCTGGTAGGTAAGCAGATACTTGCTCAACTCTTCGCGCGTCTCAAAGATGGAGATGCGCTTGAAAGCGAGTCCATCGAACGTGGCGGCATGGATCTCAAAGACCGTGCTGATCTCGCCGAAGCCGAGCACACGGCAAGGCACCGCGCTGCGCTCAGGGTGGATCGGATCCAGACCACGCTCAAATTCAACCAGGCCAGCAAAATCGATCTTAAAACCCGTGGGATTTATGAAATCAATATCGGTACTATCCATGACCAGCACCTCCTGGTATAGAACAGCACCTATATTCTAACCTTTTTAGGGTAGTTTAAGTAGCATGGAAAGACCCACAACGAAGACTGAAGTGCTGGCTGGCAAGGCTATTTTTTACATCGCATATGCCTGCGAATGGAAAGCCAAAATCCATAAAGAGCTTAATAACAGGCTACGCCATCCCAACCTCCCTGTCGGGACGGGACATGACCTCTAGATCCAGGATAGACTATGTGCGCTAATAAGACAAAGGGGATTAGGCACAAACCTAAAATCGAAATTGGCAGGACAGCTTGACATTTTCAGGAAAGTCGCTATAACCTTAAAGAAAAGATATATTTGTACCCTGAAAAGACAGGCACAAAGCCTGCAACCATGTCTGTGATTAACTGACAGATCGTCTATACAGGGAGGTTTCCGTGTTTGGCATAGAGCGAACTTACCAATGGCTTGGCAGAGACAACGTACCCCTGGGTTTCACCACCCGGGCACTGGTGGATAACATTCACACCGCAATTGCCAAGAGCAAATTTGAGCGGGCGCTGGACCTGCTGGACGATCTGCAGGCTGCCATCAACCCGCTGGATGACTGCGCCAGGGCTTATGTCCACCTGGGACGCGCCCGGGCGTACAACAAGATGCACGAAACCGAGCAGGCTCTCCAGGAGCTGGAAGCCGCCGACAAGCTGCTGAAAGCCATCGACAACCCCAACCAGTGCTGCCGCCATAACCAGGCCCTGGTCAACTGGATGCTGGGCGGCTCTTTCTGGCAAAATCCAGGCCAGCGGCAGCATGCCCTCGAGACCTGGCAGAAAGCGCTGGAGTTATTCCAAATCCTAAGCCACGACTCTAATACCCTGGACCCGGGTCCAGATTGGTACAAAGACCGTGTTGCAGAAATGCAAGAGCACTTTCTTCGAGCGCTGCAGGGCCCGCAGCCAACCCCTGCCAGGCCCAGAGCAAGCAGCCGACCTGTCACGATGCCTCGAGTGGTCTTGCAACCAGGTTCCCTGAAATTTATTGACGTGCTCGGCAGCATCCGAGCCAGCGACTTTGGTCCTAACGCCTCAGGTCCGCAGCCAATTGACCGGGTTGCCCTGCAACCTTCGATAGATGAGTTTATGATCGAGGGCAACCCGCACTACTTATATAACTTACGCGGACCCAGCCAAATCATCACCCTGCAATCATCGATGCCTTATTTCATTTTAAAAGTCAATGGTGACAGCATGGACAAAGCGGGTATCGATCCTGGAGATTACATCATCCTGCGCCACCAGGATTCTGCCAGTTATGGCGATATTGCGGCGGCTGAAATCTTCGACGTAGACGATCAGGCGACCCTAAAAACTTACACGCGGGTCAGGGAAGCAAATGGCAATGAGAAAGTGCTGCTCTTACCCCAGAGCAATAATGAAGATCACGATCCAATTCTAATCACAAAGTCCGATCAAGTATTTATTGGCGGCGTGGCGCTGGGGGTGTTCAAACCCACCACCTGACATGGCTCTGGTATGATTTGAGGGGTTATCCAGACAGGCTTATTCCCGGCCTGTCACATTCGCGCTTTCAGCGGTGTTTATCGTATGCAAGCACAGCTGGCGCAGAGGTGAACATTGGCATTGACGGCAAAACGCGCACGGGTTGGCAGCCTCCCGGAGGACAGGAGCTGGTTTGAGGCCCTGTTTAAGGCTCACTGGTCGAGTGTGCATGGCTTGCTCTTCAAGCTGGTAGGAGAGCACGCCGAAGCAGAAGACCTGGCCCTGGAGGCTTTCTGGCGCCTTTACCAGCACGGTTCCCGCCTGGAAAATGGAGGGGCGCGGTCAGCCTGGCTGTACCGGGTAGCCACAAATCTGGGTTTAAATGCCCTGCGTGGACGCAAGCGCCGCCAGCATTATGAAAACCAGGCTGGGCACTGGACTATCGAAGAAAATGTGCCACCAGACCCGCCCACGGAGCTGGAACGCAAAGAACAATCCAAGCGAATCCGAGAGGTCCTGGCACAGATGAAGCCGCGATCTGCCCGGTTGCTGATATTACGCCACAGCGGTTTGTCTTACAACGAAGTGGCAGCCGCGCTGGGTATCGCACCGGGGTCGGTGGGAACCCTGTTGGCACGTGCCGAGCGCGAATTTGAAGCGAAATATCGCAAAGTCGAAAGCAGGTAAGCATGCACCTAAAATCAGGCGAATTACGCGCCTATCTGGACCAGGAATTACCCTCTGAACAACAAGATCAACTGGCTGCACACCTGGCAGCCTGCCCGGAATGCCAGCTCCAGCTCGAGGCTTTATCCCAGCGGGCTCAGGTGGTGAGCCAGCAGATGACCAAACTAAAAACCAGCCCTAATACGACTGAACTCAGCTTAAAAGCTGCCCAGGAGCGATGGCATGCCCACCTGGCAGAAAAGGAGAATTTGAATATGTGGAAAAAAGTCACGTCCCCGGCTTATCGTCCGGTCTGGGCAGCCCTGGGCTTGATCGTGATCCTAGCCTGCGCCCTGGCATTCCCCCAGGTGCGCGCCGCGGCCAGCAATTTCCTGGGGTTGTTCCGCATCCAGCAGTTTACCGTGGTGCAGGTCAACCCCGACAACCTGCCTGAACAGCTGGCTTCCTCCTCCCAATTAGAATACCTGCTGGCAGAAAATGTACAGGTCGAAGGGCATGGTGAGGGACAAGAGGTTGCCAGCGCGGGCGAAGCCAGCCAGCTGGCTGGGATCCCAGTGCGCCTGCCAGCCAGCCTGGAGAGCGCAAAACTATCCGTCCAGCCTGGCGCCAGGGTCACGTTTCAGGTGGATTTAAACAAAATCCGGTCCGTGCTGACCGAGATCGGGCTCACGGACATCGAACTACCTGACAGCCTGGATGGCGCGGCCGTGACCATCGATTTGCCCACAGTAGTGACGGCTTTGAGTGGGGATTGTGAGACAGATGTCGAAACTGCCCGCGCCCATGGTTACGATCCAGACAGCCTTAACCAGCCGCTTCTCCCCAAGTGCACTGCACTAGTGCAGATGACCAGCCCGGTGGTGGACGCGCCCGCGGACCTGGATATCGCCGAGCTCGGCGCAGCGTTCCTGCAGGTGCTGGGCATGACCGCGGAAGAAGCCGCCCACTTCAGCCAGAACATCGATTGGGCGACCACACTGGTCGTACCGATCCCTTACTACGGCACGTCCTACCAGGATGTTAAGGTAGATGGCGCCAACGGCACCCTGATCCTGCAAGAACGAGCCTCTCAATACCTGCTGATGTGGGTGAAAGATGGCATCGTGTATGCTCTGAGCGGACAGGGAAGCGCTGATACTGCTTTGCAAATTGCCAACTCGCTGAAGTAAGGTAGAATCTCATACGCTACGTTGAATAATTTGCGTGACACGCACTCCTGTTTTGCGTGTCACGCAATGTTTGGATATAAACCATGCCCTGTAATCCCACCTTGGCAATTGAAGCCCGTGGCTTACGCAAAGATTTCGGCACAAAAACAGCTGTTGCCGATCTCAGCCTGAACGTCCAGCCAGGCGAGGTGTTTGGATTCCTGGGGCCGAACGGCGCTGGCAAGACCACCGCGGTGAAGATGTTCCTGGGGTTGGTGACGCCTACCTGCGGTGAAGGCCGTCTACTTGGAGCGCCCCTCGGGGATTGGCAAGGGCGAGCCCGGGTTGGTTTCCTGCCAGAACACTTTCGCTTTCATGAATGGCTCACCGCCCAAGAATTCCTGCGCCTGCACGCTGAGCTGTATGGTATGCAGGATAAACGCGTGCGGAATCGTATTCCCGAGCTCTTGGAGCTGGTTGGGCTGGAGGAGCACGCCAGCCGGAAACTGCGCCAGTTCTCCAAAGGCATGCTGCAACGTATTGGCCTGGCCCAAGCCCTGCTAAACGATCCCGAGCTGGTCATCCTGGATGAGCCCACCTCCGGGCTGGACCCGGTGGGACGCCGCCTGGTGCGCGACATTATCCGGGAGCTACGCCAGCGAGGCACCGCCGTTTTTCTGAACTCGCACCTGCTCAGCGAAGTGGAAATCACCTGCGACCGGGTGGCGTTTATCAAGCATGGGCAGGTGCTGCAGGTCAGCCCGCTCAACCAGCTGGTCGCGGGGGAGCTGACCGTGGCAGTGCGCGCCCGCCCACTGCACCCGGAAGTGGTCGCTGGTTTGAGCCGCTGGAGCCAGCGTGTGCGTGTTGACGGCGAGCATCTAGAGCTGACGCTGAGCCATGAATCCGATCTGCCCGCAGTAAACCGCTACCTGGTAGAGCAAGGCGTGGAAGTATTTGCCCTGCGCCCCCAGCAACTCTCGCTGGAAGACCTGTTTATCCAAATTGTCGGCACCGATGGTGGTCTATAGGACCCAAACTGCAAGCGTGTAACCCAGCCATGAGCATGTATGTCATCGCCCGTCTGACCTTCCGTGAAGCCTCCCGGCGCTGGATTATGTGGGTGGCACTGGTTTTTGGATTGCTCTTCCTGACGGTGTTTGCGATCGGCTTCAACGAGATTCACAAAGAAGTAATAAGCAGTGCAGAGCGTACCATCCCACTCCAGCGCTCGGAAATGTACAACTTTATGATGATGGCAGGACTCTACACGGTGAACTTCCTGAGCGTGATGATGGCAGTGCTCACCTCGGTGGATACTCTCTCTGGGGAGATCAACTCCGGAACGATTCAAACCCTGATCACCAAGCCGCTCCGGCGCTGGGAGATCGTTTTGGGGAAATGGAGCGGGTTTGCCATGATGCTGATCCTGTACCAGGCTTTGATGGCGGGTGGGGTTATGATGATCGTGCGTATCATCGCTGGCTATACCCCGCCAAATGCCTGGCCTGGTTTGGGTTTAATGATCTTCAACTCCTTGTTGTTGTTGAGCGTCTCCTTCATGGGCGGCACTTTTTTATCCACACTGGCGAACGGTGTGCTGGTCTTTGGGCTGTATGGTATCGCTTTTATCGGGGGGTGGATCGAGCAATTTGGCGCTTTTATGAACAATCCTACCGCAGTCAGAATTGGGATCATATGCAGCCTGATCTTCCCCAGCGAAACCCTGTGGAGGCGGGCAGCCTATGAGATGCAATCGCCCATGGTGGCTGCCCTGGGCGCCTCGCCATTCACTTCCCGCTCAGTGCCCAGCCTGCTGATGGTAGCCTACGCGGGTTTATACACTGCAGTGGCGCTGGGTCTGGCACTACGCCAGTTCAACCGGCGTGATATCTAATTGGCTGATCCAATTGGGGCCAGCAATCCAAATTCATCTATTTTGCGTAAATTTACCTAAGTAGTCCAATCCAATGGTACAATTTAAACTCACCCTGAAAGGTGTTGTCCGTTTCTATTTATGCAACTCTAAAAATGTTTAAGCAATCTGCTCAATTATCCACACTTACCCAAGTAAATATCCACGATTTTCTAAGCTCATTTGGCCTGGAAAACCTGCGTTACGGGCGCAAAGCGTTGGAAGCCTTATGCTGGTTGCCAGCGCGCCGCTTTGCCCAGCAGATGGCGAACTTTGACCGCCAGGTGCGAGAGGTCGGCTTGATGAGCGCTTCCCGCCACACCCTGGAAGGTTATGCCAGACCTGTGGATATCCGCGGGCAGGAGCATATCCCAGCCTCAGGCCCGTTACTGGTCTTATCCAACCATCCTGGTATGTCAGATACCCTGGTGCTATTCACCAGCCTGCCGCGGCCTGATCTGCGCATTATCGCCGCGGAACGACCATTCCTGCAGAGCTTGAGCGCTGTCAGCCAGCATTTGATCTATGTCAGCGAAGACCCCAACCAGCGCATGGGCGTGGTGAGAGCCGGGGTAAGCCACCTGAGACAGGGCGGCGCCTTGTTGACCTTCCCGGCAGGTGAGATCGAGCCGGACCCCGCCAGCCAGCCTGGCGCAATAAGTTCGCTGGAGAGCTGGTCGGATAGCATCACAATTTTTGCCCGTATGATCCCGGAGCTGACCATCATCACAGCTATCGTCAGCGGAGTGCTCTGGCCAGCTGCCATGACTCACCCGCTCACCCGTTTGCGCAAGGCGCAGCCGGACCGGGAGCGCCTGGGGGCCGCTTTGCAGGTGCTGGTGCAGATGCTGCTGCCTGCTTACAAGCCGGTGACACCACGCGTCACCTACGGGGCCCCAATTCGCCTTGCTGAGCTTACTACCCAGGGCAATTCGGAAACATTGATGCAGGCGATCACCCAACAAGCGCGCCAATCGATCCGCAGCCTCGGTTCAGCACCCACACCCGCTGAGCGCCAATCCCTGGCGGAGGCTTTTACTTCATGAGAGCAGCCAGCGCGGGTGACAATTTCTGGCCCTTTACTGTTCACCTAACTGGAAATTAATAAGCAGGACAAGGAGAAAACGGATTTTTCTGGGATTTTATCAGCGGCGCTGCAATGGTCAAATTGAGAAAAAATACTTAAACGGAAGGAACACAAGGAATGAACACAAAAAAGCTTGACCCCCCACAGATTGGCATCATTGTTTTAGCAGCCGCTACTGCTATCATACATATCCTCCTATCTATCGTAGCTTACACGCGTTTCAATGACAGCACCACTTTTATCATGTTTCTCTTGAATGGCCTGGGTTACCTGACATTACTGGCAGCCACATTCCTGCCCGTGCCCATTGCCAAGGACTACCCAAAACTGGTGCGCTGGGTTTTCATCGGATTTACAGCGATCACCGTACTGGGGTGGGTGGCAATCGGCAACCGCAGCGCGCTTGCTTACGCGGACAAGGTGATCGAGGTCGTTCTGATCGCTCTGCTCTGGTTGGAGGCGCGCAAAGCATAAATCCCGATCAAATATTTTACGAAGGCTGAACGAAATATATGAATGAATCAAGTAGTATTAATAAATTGACCTGTGCTCGCATTCCCACCGAGGTTGGTGAATTCCAGCTATGCCTGTATCGCTGCGATCACGACCAAAAAGAGCACCTGGCTTTGATCCTGGGCGAGGTGCGCGGGGAAGAGCACGTGCTGGTACGCGTGCACTCCGAGTGTTTCACCGGCGACGTGCTGGGCTCGCGGCGCTGTGATTGCGGTGAGCAGCTACAGCACGCCATGGACAGCATCGCCCAGGCAGGTGCTGGCGTGGTGGTCTATCTGCGCCAGGAAGGGCGGGGCATCGGCCTGCTGGGTAAACTGCGCGCCTATAACTTGCAAGACCAAGGTTTCGATACAGTGGAAGCCAATCTGGCATTGGGTCACCAACCCGACGAGCGCGATTACAACGTGGCAGCAGGCATCCTGAGAGACCTAGGAGTGAGGTCCATCCAGCTGCTAACCAACAATCCCGAGAAAATCACCCGTCTGGAAGAACTGGGCGTGGTGATCAGCAGGCGCATACCGGTAGAATCGACAGTGCATTCGGATAACGCCCAGTACCTGTTTACCAAGGCCATGCGCATGAATCACCTGCTTAACCTGGAGGCGCTTCCGGTAACCATTGAATATCGTAAGAATGGTTCCCATTAAGGAACTTTTACGCGGGGCGGAAATTCACTGCCAGACATCTGGAAGACCACTTGTCACCCTGACTTATGCACAAAGCCTGGACGGCTGTATTGCCCTAGAGCGCGGCAAGCCGCTGGCGCTCAGCGGGCCTGAGTCTCTGCGCATGACACATCAGCTGCGCGCCGCCCACCAGGCTATTCTGGTCGGGGTGGGCACTGTGCTCGCCGATAACCCGCGCCTGACAGTGCGGTTGGTCGCAGGTGAAAGCCCCCAACCCGTGATCCTGGATAGCCAATTGCGAACACCCCCTGAAGCAAACCTGTTTCGCGGAGAACATCAGCCGTGGGTTATCACCGGCGAAAACCCGGACCCGCACAAAGCCAGCCAACTGAGCTCCGCTGGAGCGCGCCTGTTGCCCTTTCAGCTGGATGATTCTGGGCTACTCCCGCTACCCAGCGTGCTTGCCCATCTGGCAAACCTGGGCATACAAACCTTGATGGTTGAAGGTGGAGCGCGCGTGATCACTGCCTTCCTGGAGAGCCAGCTAGTGGACCGCATTGTACTCACGATAGCCCCGGCTATCACCGGCGGCTTACACGCGGTAGAAGGCTTAACTTCGGCTCACGCAGGAAACAGCTCTGCTGCTCCCAATTTTCTGCGCCTGCACGATCCAGGCTATGAACGTCTGGGGGATGACCTGATTTTGTGGGGCAGCCTGCTGCACTAAAAAGGGTACAATTATCTCCCTGCTTGATTTAAAAAAAGGAACTAATGAAGCGCGCTGCCTTGTTTTTCACCGCTCCCGGTCAGGTTTCTATCCAGGAGAAAACCCTGCCCCGCCTGGAAAACAGCCAATTGCTGGTGCAAAGCCTGGTCTCGGCTATCAGCCCGGGCACCGAGTTGCTGATCTACAGAGGAGAATTTCCTGCCAACCTGCCGGTGGACGAAAATATCCCCGCCTTGCAGAACGAATTCAGCTACCCACTTCAATACGGATATGCAACCGTTGGCAGAGTAATCGACACTGGGCCGGAAGCTGACACTAGCTGGAAAGGGCGGCTGGTATTCGCCTTCCAGCCGCACGCCAGCCATTTTGTCTCCAGACCCGCAGAGCTCATCCCCATCCCGGCAGAGTTAAGCCCGGAAGAAGCTGCCTTCCTGCCCAATATGGAAACGGCGGTCAATTTTGTTATGGATGGAAAACCACTGCTTGGTGAGCATGTGACTGTCTTTGGCCAGGGCATCGTTGGCCTGCTCACCACTGCGCTACTGGCTCAACATCCGCTGGGCAGCCTGGTGACTCTGGACCGCTATTCCTTCCGACGACGGGCTTCGCTTGACAGCGGGGCATCCGCCAGTTTTGACCCGCAGTCAGCTGATCTGATGGCAGACCTGGCAGCCCTGCAACCAGATGGAGCAGACCTGAGCTATGAACTATCTGGCTCACCTGCTGCGCTGGAGCAGGCTATTGAGGTCACCGGCTATGCCGGGCGGGTGGTGGTGGGTTCCTGGTATGGTAAAAAGCGCGTCAATCTGGATTTAGGAGGCCGTTTTCACCGCAGCCGTATACGATTAATCAGCAGCCAGGTCAGCAGCCTGGCGCCTGAATTCAGCGGGCGCTGGAGTAAGGAGCGGCGTTTCTCAATCGCCTGGAAGATGATTCAGCAGTTGAGACCCTCGCGCTGGGTCTCACATCGCTTCCCTCTGGAGGAGGCCGAGCGTGCCTTTCACCTGCTGGATAGCTCACCGGGTGAGGCGCTTCAGGTGCTGTTCATCTATACTGGCGCCAAAAACGAGGAGTCCAATGTGGGATAAAATTGCCAGGTAGACAAGATCTTATTTACCTGCATCGGTGGGTCAATGCAAAGTGCCTGCGCCCTTCATTCATGAACAAACTGTCATTTTGAGGCCAGCGCGTTGGGCTGAGCGTGGCACTTACCTTGATGGTCAGTGGACTGCCGCACTTCTTTCGCAGTGACAATTTCATAAGAGGTGATGTATATGTATACAGTTGCAGTAAAGCGCGATTTTATTGCCCAACACTTTTTAGTGGGAGGCGATTGGGGCGCTGAAAACCAGCTTCATTCACACCATTACCAGTTAGAAATCCAGCTAGAAGGGGCAAGCCTGGATCAGCATGGCTACCTGGTGGACATCGTGGATATTGAATCCAACCTGGAGCTGCTCACCAGCCGTTACCGCGACCAGACCCTTAACAACCTGCCAGAGTTTGCCGGTCTCAACCCCAGCATCGAACATTTTGCGCGCATTCTATGCCAGCAAATGGCAGTCGCCATCCAGGCACCCAACCTGCATGCCATCACTCTTAAACTCTGGGAAAACGAGATCGCCTGGGCAACCTACCGCCAAGAACTGAAAGCAGCGGGGTAGCGCGCCAATTCGGGCTCACGAGTGGCTGGGGAGAGGGTAACTATGCGCCTGGGACTACTTATCTATGGCAGCCTGGACAGCCTCTCGGGAGGCTACCTGTATGATCGCAAGCTGGTGGAGCACCTGCAGGAGCAAGGCGACCAAGTGGAGGCAATCTCGCTACCCTGGCGCAATTACATGAGCCACCTGGGAGATAACCTGTCGAGCAGCCTGCTGCAGCGCCTGTCAGCCCTGGAGGTGGACATCCTGCTGCAAGACGAACTGAATCACCCCTCACTCTTCTGGCTTAACAGGCGCTTGCAACAGCGAGTGAGCTACCCCATAATATCCATTGTGCACCATCTGCGCCTCAGCGAAAGACACCCTACCTGGCTGAATCAGCTCTATCTCTGCGTGGAGCGCAACTACCTTACCAGTGTAAATGGCTTTATCTACAACAGCCAGACTACCAAAAATGTGGTAGAAAATCTCGTTGGAGCTGGGTATCCAAGTCAGGTTGCCTACCCAGCCGGGAACCAGCTCCAAGCAGGCCTTACGGAAGGCGAGATCAGGCAGCGCGCGATCCGGCCCGGTCCAATACAGGTGCTATTTCTAGGCAACGTCATCCCACGCAAAGGGTTACATACCCTGCTGCAAGCTGTCAGCCAGCTACAGGCTGGCAGCTGGTCTCTGGCAGTTATCGGCAGCCTGGAGAGCGATCAGACCTATGCGGCGCACATGCAGCAACTGGCGACCCAGATGAGACTTTCCAGCCAGGTGAGGTTTTTGGGGACGCTGGCGGATCATGAGCTGACTGACCAATTATCGAAAGCGCACGTGCTGGTGGTGCCCTCCTCTTATGAAGGCTTTGGCATTGCCTATCTGGAAGGGATGGGCTTTGGCCTGCCCGCTATAGCCACCACAGCTGGATCAGCGCACGAGCTGATCACCCACGAGGTGGATGGTTATTTAATTGAACCAGATGACGCGATTCACCTGGCTCAACTACTGAAGAATCTGTACGAGAACCGCAAGCAATTGACCAGGATGAGTCTGGCAGCACAACGCCGCTTTTCGATACACCCCACCTGGAAGCAGAGCATGGCACAGATACGCACCTTTCTTTTACAAATGAGCACCGCCTGATGCCTGTACCCGAGCACTTCTCCTTCACCCGCTATCTGGCGGCAAAAAAAAGCGTGGACGACAGAGCGCTGAACCGGCAGGTATGGGAAACGCTAAGGCAAAATCTGCCGGAGACCTCCCCCCAAAACCCACTACACATACTGGAGATTGGGGCAGGCATCGGCACCATGCTGGAACGTATTCTGGAGCGCAAGCTATTGAGGCATGTCATGTACACCGCCATTGACAACCAGACCGAGAACATCGACGCAGCTCGCCGGAGGCTGCAGTCAATGCCTGGTATACGTATTTTGGAAACCCATAAGAAGCAGGGGAGAACGGCAAACAAACAGGAGCAACCGCTTATCACTCTCCAACTGCAAGAGAGGGATATCTTACACATGATCTCTCTCCAGCAAGGAAAGCAGCTTTACGATCTTTTGATCGCCCATGCTTTTCTAGACCTGGTTGACCTGCCATCCAGCTTAGGCGGGATATTATCCTTGCTGAAACCTGGTGGGCTGTTCTACTTCACGCTTAATTTTGATGGGCTGACGCTGTTTGAGCCGCAACTTGATCGATTACTGGATGAGACCATCATGCAGCTTTACCACCACAGCATGGATGAGCGCCTGCAAGATGGTCGTCCATCGGGGGACAGCCGCACAGGCCGTCACTTATTTACCTACCTGCAAGAGTGCGGAGGGCAAATTTTGGCAGCTGGTGCTTCCGATTGGGTCGTCTACCCTAAGGAGGGCAGCTACCCTGAGGATGAAGCATATTTTTTACACTTCATCCTCCACACTATTGAGACTGCACTGAGCGGACATCCCGAGCTGGAGCCGGCGACATTATCAAGCTGGATACAGAAACGCCAGGCTCAAATCGAGCGCGGCGAGCTGGTCTACATCGCCCATCAGATAGACTTTATCGGCAAGTATCAACCTTAGATCCCCATGTTCCCTGCCCAGCCAGGTTCGTATGTACTGCACCTTTTTCTGGAAGCTGACCAGGATCTCCAGGTCGGTAAACTTGGAGCTCACCATTTGCCTGCCGGTCATTACCTCTACACTGGCAGCGCCTGTGGTCCGGGTGGTTTACAAACACGGGTAAACCGGCACATTCTCAAGCAAGGTCAGCCACACTGGCACATCGATTACCTGCGTCCTGCTGCGCGAGCAGTGGGTGTTTATTACACTCTTGATACGGTCATGGCGGGGTACCAGCCCTGGGAGTGCAGCTGGAGCCAGAGGCTGGTGGCGCTACCAGAGGCTTGTTTGCCTGTACCCGGCTTTGGAGCCAGCGACTGCCACAGACAATGCCCCGCTCACCTAATCGCTTTTCCAGCACACAGGAGTGACTATCCCAGCAAGAACATTGAGCAAGCCATCTGCGTTGGTGGCGTAGCTGTGGATTACATCCAGATTTACAGTTTGCCCGATCCATTCATAGATCGGGCGAATGAGGTAAAATGAGGCAGTCACGGACACAAATTTTGGGATTTGCCATGCGAAGCTGGCAATCCCAGGGATGCGCTCAAACATACTAGCCAATAGATGGAGATTTTTTTGAAACGTTATTTACGAGATTACACCGTACTATTCATGGTGTCTGGCCTGATCATTGGCCTGGATCAATTGACCAAGAGCATCGTGCGTTCAAACCTGCCCATTGAGGGGGTCTGGTCGCCCTGGCACTGGCTGACACCTTATGCACGCATCGTACACTGGAAAAATACTGGGGCTGCCTTCGGAATGCTGCAGAATTTTGGTGATGTCTTCACTGTGCTGGCCATTTTGGTCTCTATAGCTATCATTTATTATTTCCCGCAGGTACCACGCAAAGATTGGCCTTTACGCGTGGCTATGTGCATGCAATTGGGTGGCGCCATCGGCAATCTGGTCGACCGCCTATCGCAAGGATACGTCACTGACTTTATCTCTATCGGGACTTTCCCGGTGTTTAACGTTGCAGATGCCAGTATTTCCGTTGGGACGGCAATCTTGATCCTGGGAATGTGGTTTGTGGAAAGGGCGCAAAAAAAATCGGGCGATGAGCGCACCCAGGGAGTGGCAAGCACATCAATCTCAGAGGAAGCACAGGGTGAGTGACCGCCTGGTTGCATTCATCTTCAACCAAGATAAACCCCAACGTCTGGATAAATACCTTGTAAAACAATTACCTGAGTTTTCTCGCTCTCAATTACAGGGCTTGATACGAGATGGTTTTGTGCTTGTGAATGGCAATATTGCCCACAAAACCGGCCTGGCGCTGGAAAGCGGCGACCAAGTACAGGTGCGTATCCCACCACCCATCCCCACCGACCTGGTCCCAGAGCCGATCCCCCTGGACATCATCTATGAAAATGCTGACCTGATCGTGGTCAATAAACCAGCTGGCATGGTTGTACACCCGGCTGCCGGACATGAGCGCGGCACCCTGGTGCACGCTGTACTGGCTCATGCAGCGGAGATGCAGGGCATCGGCGGTGAAGGCCGGCCCGGCGTGGTCCACCGTCTCGATAAGAATACCTCAGGACTGATTTTAATGGCCAAAAATGATGCCACGCATCGCTGGCTGCAAGAACAATTTCGCCGCAGGGAAGTGGAGAAAGTCTATTTAGCATTAGTGGATGGCAAACCACCCACACCGAGAGGACGAATTGAAGCTCCAATCGGGCGGGACACCTCCCAGCGCAAACAAATGGCGGTAGTCCCTACGAGGGGCCGCGAGGCAGTAAGCGAGTACCTTACGCTTGAAACTTTTTCCAGCCACACTTTACTGGAGGTACACCCAGTTACCGGGCGCACACACCAAATCCGGCTGCACCTGAGCTTCCTGGGCTGCCCAGTCACTGGAGATGTGACCTATGGCCGGCGCAAACCGAGCCTGGGTATCCAGCGCCATTTTCTACACGCCGCGCGCCTGACCATCCGGCTGCCTGGGGAAGACCACCCACACAGCTTCGAGGCACCTCTGCCAGATGAGCTGGTGGCGGTATTGAATGCTTTGCGCGCATCTGCATAAGCTCTATGGCTGCCTCATCACCGAACATATAAGCGAGGAATCAATATGAATTGGATAGATCTGCGCTCAGACACTGTTACCCAACCCACCCCCGCAATGCGGGCAGCCATGTCCCGGGCTGAAGTGGGTGATGATGTTTACGGTGAAGACCCCACAGTTAACCGCCTGCAAGAAAAGGCAGCCGAGCTGACTGGCAAACAAGCAGCTCTATTCGTACCCTCTGGGACCATGGGCAACCTGACAGCCATACTGGCACACTGCCAGCGCGGCGATGAGGTCATCCTGGGAGACAAGGCGCATACATTTTTATTTGAGGCCGGTGGGGTATCTGCGTTGGGTGGCGTGCATTCTCGCCAGCTCCCCAACCAAGCTGATGGAACGCTGGCTCTGGAGGATATCCGGGCCGCCATTCGCCCCGATGACCCGCACCAGCCCATCACCAGCCTGATCACCCTGGAAAACACGCATAATCGTTGCGGCGGCGTCCCGCTCAGCCCGGCATATACTCGTGCGGTTGGCGAATTGGCTTACGAGCATGGTCTCAAACTGCACCTGGATGGCGCTCGCCTGTTTAACGCCGCGGCCGCTCTGGAGGTTGACCCCAAAGCACTCACCCAGCCGGTCGATTCGGTCACATTTTGTTTGAGCAAGGCGCTATGCGCGCCAGTGGGATCTATCGTGTGCGGTTCCGCCGAGTTCATCGAGCGGGCTCACCGCATCCGCAAGCAGCTGGGAGGCGGAATGCGCCAGGTCGGGGTGCTGGCGGCGGCAGGAATGGTAGCCTTGGAGACGATGATCGACCGCCTGGCTGAAGATCATGCCCGGGCTCAGAAACTGGCAGAGATCCTTTCAGAGTGTCCAGGGCTGGTGCTTGATCCCGATACGCCGCGAACAAATATGATCTTCTGCAGCTTAAGGGAGGGTTTCCCCTTGACGGCCTCACAAGTGGCACAAGAGTTGAAAGCACACGGCGTGCAAGCCGGTGTTGCTGGGGCACGCCGTTTTCGGCTGGTCACCCACTACTGGATTGGGGATGAGGATGTCCTTAAAGCCGGGCAAGCATTTATTGAAGTGCTTAACAGCGTGCCTCATAGCGTGAGAACCGGCCGAGATCGCTGAAACTCGTCAAGTCTGAGGAATTTGAAGGGTCTGCCAGTGGGAAATCTCAGGCTCCACCTGATCCCGCCCACGCTTCTTCGCCAGATACAGACGCCTGTGGTCTATTAGTGTCCAGCAAAATCACGGCCGACTCCTTACTTCCCCCAACGACCCAGGATATCCTGGTTGCGCACATTTTTGCATATGGCGGCAACCCTCCACAAATTTTCGGAGAAATTCGATTCACAAGAAATTGCCACGCGAGGGCCCAAGGAACCAGAGGCCCCGCATTCATGAGAAAACATCGGGCGTGATATAATATTTTTGGTTCTTTGGGAATTTTTGAGATAGGTCGTTAGATTTGGTTCTGTTCATGATAAGCCCTGGAGACCCAATATTTTCACTACAGGGGTGGATTAGAATTACAGATGATAGCATATCATACTGGTAATCTTTCCGCACGTCGGCTGTCTTATGTAGTGATCCATGCACGGCACACCTGCGAATCTTAATTTAATGAAAAACTGGAATATGGCATCTATATGAATGAATTTTTTACACTCACACAAATTGACCAGATTGCGACTCTGATCCGGGCGCGCAGTTCAGCCCAACCCAAAGTTGTCATCATCCTGGGCTCAGGCCTGGGAGCCCTGGCAGAGGCTGTAGAAGGGGCCACATTGATCCCTTATCAAGAATTGCCATACTGGCCTGTTTCCACAGTTCAAGGTCACCAAGGACGCCTGGTGCTGGGACAGCTGGAGGGCAAGGATGTCATGATCATGCAAGGGCGGGCTCATTATTACGAAGGTTACAGCATTGCCCAAATTGGGTTGCCCGTGCGCGTCAGCCAAAGACTGGGAGCGGGCACACTAATCGTAACCAATGCGGCTGGCGCAGTTAACCCGGATTTCACCCCGGGTGATTTGATGCTGATTACCGATCACCTGAACCTGATCGGCATGGCTGGGCTGAACCCGTTGCGCGGGCCTAATCTTGACCCGCTGGGGCCTCGCTTCCCCGATATGAGCCAGGCATACGACCGCGAGATCGGTGATCTTGCCCGGCGGATAGCTAAAGAGAAGGGCATCAAACTCCAGGAAGGTGTTTACGCCTGCCTGGCAGGACCCTCATTCGAAACACCGGCAGATTTACGCTTTTTGCACGGGATTGGGGTGGATGCGGTGGGTATGTCCACTGTGCCTGAAGTGACAGTAGCACGCCATGGCGGACAGCGCGCTCTGGGCATATCTGGCATCAGCAATAAAGCCAACCTGGACGGCAATACAGTCACTACTCATGAAGAGGTATTGGAAGCCGGGGAGATCATTGTGCCTAAACTAGCCTCGCTCATCAGGGAAGTACTGCAACAATTACCTTCAGACTGATAGCAGAGGCTGCATGGAAGAAGCGCTTCGCTTTTTTAGGACATATGAGCCTTGGATTTACTTATTTTTAGGGCTAGGAGGCTTGATCTATATCCGCAGATTCCTGCTTGCCTGGCAGGAATTACGCAGCGCAGGATTTGGCCTTGAACGCGAGAACGCTCAATCACGCTTGAATCAAGCTGCTGGTGTGCTTGTGCTATTATTTGCCATGGCAATCACCGAGTTCGTACTTGTCTCATTCATTGCACCTACAGTGCCAGGGGCATCCCCCTTGCCCTCGCCAACCTTGAATTTGCTAGCCACCCCGACAACCACTCTATCCGCCAATGCCACCCCAGATGGCACACTGGTTCCATCACCATTTGCAGATCTAGCCACGACCAACGTAACGCCTGGCAGCAGTGATTGCCTGCCAGGAGAGGTTTTCATCTCTTCTCCTGAAAATGGAAGCGAGATCGAAGGGATTGTGACCATCACCGGCACAGTGAATATTCCCAGCTTTGGGTTTTACAAACTCGAAATGAAGCGCCCAGAGGAGGTAAACTGGTTGACAATTCTGGCCGGCAATGAGAGCAGGCAAGAATCAACCCTCGGTTCCTGGAACACCAGCCTGCTGACTTCAGGCGAGTACCAGCTCAGTCTGGTAGCGACGGATAACCAGGGACAATCTTTACCGCCATGCGTCATCCAGGTACGAGTAGTCGCACCTTAAAACAGGGCCTTGGGGATCAGTCCCTTTTAGCCTAAAAACCAGGAAAGATAGCATATGCCAGAGATTGAAATTCGCCCTGCGATCGCCACCGATATCCCCGCGCTGGTCGCAATTGATCACAACTACTCATCTGATTTCGTATGGCAGATGGACCTACAGACAGATGAAGGCCATGTAGGGATAAACTTCCGCGAGATTCGCCTGCCACGCTCGGTGCGCGTCGAATATCCGCGACCTGTTCGTAACCTGCCTGATCAATGGACCCAACGTGCTGGCCTGCTGGTCGCCCGAATAGACGAAGAGATTGTAGGGTATGCCAGCTTGATGCTGAATATCGCCCCGCTCACCGCCTGGGCAACTGATCTGGCAGTCGCCAGTCGCTACAGACGCCAGGGTATTGCTAGCACTCTGGTGCTGGCTGCCCAGGAGTGGGGATTGAACCATGAATGCCGGTGGCTCGTGCTAGAAATGCAGCCAAAAAATCATGCGGCACTTCGACTGGCGGAAAAACTGGGTTTCGATTTGTGCGGTTATAACGACCGTTATTACGCTAACCATGATATTGGTCTCTTCTTTGCAAAATCACTGCGCTAACAAGCACTTTCCAATCTCAGCAACGAGGACTTCGGGTTGTTTGAAAGAATCAGGCACGATTTGGTTTTATGAGTAACTTTATCATCTCAAGCTTACTAACCCTAAACCAACTACTTACAGCAGGGATTGCCATCACCGCTTTTTCCTTGCTGCTGTATGCGCTATCTTTTAACTTGAGAGACCGTGTCGCCCGATCATTCGCTCTGATCCTCGTGTGTGTTGTGATCATCTTTGTAGCGGATGCCATTGCCACTGTCGTCGTAATGCCAGCTGAGCTAGAGTTCTGGCTCAAGCTCGAATGGGTTGGAATCACATTTTTACCCACCACCTACGTACATTTTTCGGATGCCCTGCTGGCAACTACCGGACGCCCATCGCGTGGCCGCCGGCGGATGGTAGTCCGGCTGATGTATGTGATTTCACTGGCTTTCCTGGTCACACTGCCGTTTTCACTGCTGGTCGGTCCACTAATGGAAAGCACAGAACCAGCGCCACACCTGGAGCGCACCTGGCTAACCTGGGTATTCACCGGATGTTATGTGATTGGTATGCTCTTCGCGGGCATCAATTTCTGGCGAGCCTATCGCAATACTGTGGCGCGCTCCAGCCGCAGACGGATGGGTTATCTCATGGTGGGAGCCCTGGCGCCCGCCCTGGGTTCATATCCTTTCCTGTTGTTTGGCGCTAACCTGGCGACACGCTTACCCACCCTGTTCTGGTTTGCAGCAACGCTCAGCAACCTGCTGATTTCCGCTTTGCTGGTCCTGATGGCCTATTCTGTCGCATTCTTTGGCGTTCCCTGGCCAGACCGGGTGGTCAAACGCAGGCTGTTCAAATGGCTCATGCGGGGACCCGTAACTGCCTCCACCATACTAGCGATCACCACACTGGTGCGACGCGCTGGTCAGTCTATTGGATTCGCGTATACTGCTGCGGTGCCAATCATCATGGTTGCTTCGATCCTGATCCTGGAACACCTGATCACCCTCGCTGCTCCTGTTTGGGAACGCTGGCTATTCCATGGCAAAGACAGGGACGATATCACGCTACTTCAGAAGCTGGAGGAGCGCTTGCTCACCTCCGGCGACCTGCGCCAATTCCTCGAATCGGTGCTGGTAGCCGTGTGCGACCGACTGCAAGCCCCAGGTGCATTTGTGGCTGGTCTCGGCGATCAAGGGCTTGAGCTGTTTGTGACCATTGGAGATAAACGCCTATTTGAAAAGGAGAATCTATCAGCAGAGCTAGTTGAAATATCGCAAAATGGCTTGAGTCGTGAAATATTCGCATGGGGTGATTACTGGATCATCCCTCTATATGAACAAAGGGAGGAACGAGGTGCTCTGCTGGGCCTGCTGGGAATCGTACGTTCGCCAGAACAAGACTTGGAAGTTGAACAACTTGAGGCGCTGGCGTTGCTGGCCCTGCGCGCCGCCCAAGCGCTGGAAGACCGGCACCTGCAGCAACAGGTGTTCAGCTCATTGGAAGCGTTGACCCCCGAGGTTGAGCTGATTCAGAACTTGCGCGCAGCCGCACGCTTTGAAAGCGGTGATGCACTCAGCCAGGCGCTTACTGGATCACCAACTCCCATTAAACCGGGTGACCTTTCTACGATTGTGAAGGAAGCCCTGACCCACTATTGGGGTGGGCCAAAGCTGACTGAAAGCCCACTGCTTAAATTACAGGTCGTCCAACAAGCACTGAGTGAGCACGATGGTAATCCAACCAATGCCTTGCGGGCTATTTTGCGCCAGGCTGTCGAACGGCTGAAACCGGAAGGGGAAAGACGCTTCACTGCAGAATGGATCTTATATAATATTCTAGAACTTAAATTCATGGAGGGCCGCAAAGTTCGGGAGGTGGCCCTTCGATTGGCAATGTCGGAAGCTGACCTTTACCGCAAACAAAGGGTAGCTATCGAGGCAGTTGCCAATACAATTATTGAGATGGAACAACAAGCCCTGGATGATCAGTATATGACCGTTGATTTAGGCTCAGATAACGTTTCTAACACACAAACAAGGTGGGCTTAATGGTAAATAAACAGACTTACAAAGCGTCTCGAGATAGCGGTGGGGGCCCACCTCCTCTAGATGAATCCTGGTGGGAAGCCGTACTAGCAGAAGACAAGCAATTTCGACCCGCTCCTGGCACTCAGACCGTTTCCGCTGAACGCAAATTGCCTGCACAAATCGCAAGCGGCGATGCGGCGGAGGTGGATTGGGAATACGCCACAGAGCTCTTCTCAAAAGACCAGGTGGTAACACTAGAAGTAACCGGTCACAATCGGGGTGGTTTACTAGTGAACGGTGAAAGGCTGGGTGGCTTTGTGCCTGTGTCACACCTGGTTGACCTGTTGCCAGATCAACCAGAGACTGAGCAAGAGCAAACATTAGCTTCTTACCAGGGTAAGCAGCTGCATTTAAAGATTATTGAAAGTGATGAGGAGCGCGGCCGGGTGGTGTTTTCGGAGCGTGCCGCCCAGACCGCCTCTGGCAGCCGCAACCTGCTGCTAAAAAATCTTCAACCTGCACAGTGCATTGAAGGCACAATCACAAATATCACCGATTTCGGCGTATTTGTGGACCTAGGTGGCGTGGAGGGGCTCATCCACGTCTCCGAACTATCCTGGGGCAGAGTCAGGCACCCTTCGGATGTCGCTGAATTCGGCGACCTGGTAAAAGTATTTGTTATCAGCGTGGACACAGATCGCTCGCGCGTCGCCCTCAGCCTCAAACGTATGTATCCAAATCCCTGGACAAGCGTTGAGACGCGCTATCAACCCGGTCAAATTGCAGAGGCTACCATTACCAGTGTGGTACCTTTTGGCGCTTTTGCCCGTCTTGAGGAAGGCCTGGATGGTCTGATCCATGTATCTGAAATTTATGGCTCTGACGAAAACGCCTCTCACAAAGATTTGCTGTACGAGGGTCAATCCGTCAAGGTTCGTATTATCCATATTGATGCGCCCAACCAGCGCCTTGGGTTAAGCCTAATCCAGGAAACAGAGGCTACCTCGGCAAACAGCTGATCTGTTTTCGCAACGGCGCTTGAAAATTTTATCAATCCTCGAGAAATCCCGTGGCAAGTCTCCGATGAGCTGAGACTTTCCATGAGACTTCTCATCAACCACTTATCCTACGGTGATCTTGCTGGCTAGTTTCTGAAAGGCAGGAGGGTTGCTGTGAACGCTGGATGGAGAACTGCCTGGAATATCAGCTTTGGAATTCTAATCGGTTTACTTACCGCGGCTATCCTGTGGATGCTTTCCAGCCCGCCCAGGGGGAAAGCCATCACGCTATCTGCCCCACCTTCTCCCAAGCCGCTTATGGTCCATATCAGCGGCGCAGTGCTTCAACCCGGTGTGTATGCCCTGCCGGCTGGCAGTCGTATTCAGGACGGCATCCAGGCAGCAGGCGGCCTTGGTCCAGAGGCAGATACGAGCCTGCTCAATTTAGCAGCACTGGTCCAGGATGGTGAACGAGTGTATGTCCCCTCACAAACGTTCACTACACCTGCACCCCCCATTACACGCTCGTATACCCCACAAGAAACAACAACAGCGGGCGGGTTGATCAACATCAACACCGCTTCCCTAGGCGAACTGGAAAGCCTGCCCGGAATCGGTCCAACACTAGCCCAGCGCATCATTGAATATCGCGTTACCCACGGACCCTTCACGACGATTGAGGCCATCCAGGATGTCGCAGGTATCGGTCCTGCCAGGTATGACCAGATCAAAAACCTGATCAGTGTCGTAGATATCCCATAAACAGGCAACGACATCCCCGCCCAGGAGGCAAATTGCTTCCCAGCGATTCATGGTACACTTCGCTCGTATAGCACACACACACATACACCCAGTGTCCAGCTTGTTGACCTTCAGATAATGTGCTCATGAACATCCCGTAGATTCTCTAAAAGAAAGCCTGTTTAATCACAAACCTGCTGGACAATGGCACTAAACAGGTAAATGAACTTCAGTGCATACCAATAATAAGCGGATACTTCCACATGCACAATAAACTCCTCTTTCAGGCAGCAGCGGCAGCCGCTCTGGTTGCATTCCTGTGCACACTGGTCATGGGCTTTGTGGTGCGCTCCCCCGACCCGGCGTTGAGCCTGCAGCCCAGCACTCCCAGTGGAACAACCGCTGAATTTATTAAAGTGATCAACACTTACCCGCAGCTGATGCTACGCTTTTTTACAGCTGATTCGCTTTTTGTCCTGAGTTACCTGGTGGTCTTTTTCGGACTGTTTGTCGTCGCTTCCGAGCGGTCATTTCCATTGGCATGGCTCGGTCTCGGCGCTGGCATCCTGGCAGCTATCTTAGACGCGACTGAAAATGCGTTTTTTATCAATTATGCCTTGCTGGTTGCCAATGGCGTACCCTTAACAGATCCCGAGCTGCCGCTTATCTACCACATTGCCAACCTGAAATACATGGCCGCTTTTGCCGCATTTTACGCCTTCGGGCTGGTATTCCCGCGCCAAAACTGGCTCGGCTGGGTGATCTCTGTGCTGATGCTTGCCTTCCCACTCATAGGGGTGTTGGGCAATTTGTCACCCCTGCTCTACGAAGTGCGCGGGCTTTTCTTACTGGTGGGGATGGCATTGTTTTGCTGGTATTTTTTGCAGCGCACTCGCGCCTGACGTCTTGATAACCACACACACATACCTCCTCGTAAATCAATCCAGCCATTTACACCACTGCTCTCCGAAGGCGTTTATCGCTTCACACTCCCGTTTTTCGAATTTCTCGACCAGGGCGAAATTGAATTCAAAGGACAGCCAGTGCCTGTGCGCGTTTACCAGGTAGCAGATGCGCCCAGCCCGGCAAATTCATACGGCAGTGCTGGATAACATCCATCAGTTCACAGGCAGTGCCCCGCGAGCAGATGACCTGACACTGATTGTCCTGCGTAGGCGGACTTGCCCCAGTAAACCCTCGATCACCAAGAAGAAACGGGGCTAGGAGGATAGATTCCCGTGATAGAATTGCGCTTATTAATTCTAAGCTCCATGTGGAAGGAGCACATTTATTTACTTGGTAATGAAATTCGTGAGCAAGGAAACCTCCAGCCAGAAAATCTGTCCGGTGTGTAAAAAGAAAATTGCACCTGAACTACACCCGCTGCACACCAGAATTGATGCCCCCAGCGTACGCATTCTGCAAAGCGAGCATCCAGAATGGGATGCCAGCCTGGGTGCCTGCCCGGAATGTGTATACCAGGCCGCTCGAACAGTCCGGCTTAGGCGAAGCCAGACCTCCATCCAGGAAAAATATATAATCCCATATCCCATTTATGCCGAGGATGAAACCCAGCTGATTGCGGTGCATCAGCAGGTGGAAGCCAGCCCGCAATATTCTGGTAAAGGCGTCACCCTGGCTTTTTTAGATTCCGGTTTTTACCCGCACCCCGATCTGACCCAACCAGAGAACCGCATACTTTGTTATGTGGACGCCACCGGTCCAGAGCCCATTGAAAATGCCCGTTTCAACCAGCCGCACATCACCAGCTGGCACGGCTTGATGACCTCCAGCGTGGCAGCCGGTAATGGTTTTCTGTCTGACAGTCTTTACCGGGGCATCGCCTACCGGGCAAAACTGGTGTTGGTCAAAACCGGGGACCCGGCAGGGCGAGGTATACGCGAGGCAGATATCGCCCGCGCCCTGAAGTGGGTACTTGCTAACCAGCAACGCTTTAACATCCGCGTTGTCAACATCTCTCTGGGAGGTGATCATCCCACCAACGGCAAGTTAAGCGAACTGGACCAACTGGTCGAACAAGCCGTTGAACAGGGCATGGTCGTTGTAGCGGCTGCCGGCAATGACGGTGCCCAGCGCCTGGTCTCTCCAGCCAGCGCCCCATCTGCGATCACGGTTGGTGGCGTAGACGACCGCAACTCTTTCGACCGCCGCCTGTGGCGCCTGTACCCCTCAAATTACGGGCGAGTGTCAAAATCACAACCTAAACCAGAGATCATGGCACCGGCCACCTGGCTGGCCGCACCGATGTTGCCGCGCACCAGGGTACACAACGAGGGCTTATTTTTATGGCGCCTGGACCAAACACTGGAACGGCTACAGCAATCACAGGGAGAAGCGCCTGGTTTATACCAGGAAGATAAGCCACAACATCTTGATTCTCTCCGCCGCAAGATACGGCTACGCATGGTTGATCAAAAGTACATTCATCCCCATTACCAGCATGTCGACGGCACATCTATGGCAGCGCCGGTGGTGAGTGCCATTGTGGCCCTAATGCTAGAGGTCAACCCCGGTTTGACTCCTGCCCAGGTCAAGCGCATCTTGAGCGATACTGCCACCTCCCTGGAGGACTTTCCAAAGGCTAAGATTGGCGCGGGATTGGTTAACGCAGGCCGAGCGGTTGCTGCAGCCCGGCGAGCCACCCGCGGCATCCTGGATACAGTTCCCTTCTCCCCCCAGGTGCAAGCAGACCAGATCGAATTCTACTATTTTGATCCCGTTAACCGCGCTGCGAATATAGCACTGATCGGCAATTTTAACAACTGGAATCCGGCTGGTTATGCAATGCATTCAAGTTCACCCGGATTCTGGCAGCTCTCCATACCCAGCCTGCCCGCTGGAAGTTACCGCTATAAATTCCTGGTGGACGGCAACTGGGTACATGATCCTGAGAACCCCAACCGTGTAGAAGACGGCTATAGTGGTTTTACCTCTATCCTGGAAATTAAATCATGAACAGAGAATACCATCGCTGGTACAGCCCCTCCCTGGGGCGTGATATGGAATTGCTCATCTTCGGACATGCAGGCACACGCGTGCTAGTCTTCCCGACATCAAAAGGTAAATTTTACGAATGGGAAGACCGACAGATGATCTCTGTCCTGGGTGAAGACCTGGAAAGAGGCCACATTCAGATGTACTGCGTGGATAGCGTGGATGCGGAAAGCTGGTACGCTTTCCATAAACATCCAGCCGACCGCGCCTGGCGACATATCCAGTATGAAAACTATCTTTTGTACGAGGTCTTGCCGTTAGTTTCCCGGAAAAACCCCACACCTTACCTGATTGTCACCGGAGCCAGTTTTGGAGCTTACCATGCCATGAATTTTGCCTTGCGCCACCCGGAGATAACCAACCGAGTGATCGCAATGAGCGGCATGTTTAATATCGAGCGCTGGATTGGCAATTACAGAGACGATAACATCTACTATAATAGTCCCTGCCTATATCTCCCAAATGAAGATAATGAAAAGCGCCTGAACCTTTTACAGCGCCTGGACATCATCCTGGCAGTCGGCCGTGATGATCCTAACATTGGCAACAACAGTTGGTTTTCGGATGTGCTGTGGAGCAAAGGCATCTGGCACGCAATGCGCATCTGGGATGGCTGGGCGCATGACTGGCCCTGGTGGCACAAGATGATCCGTTTATATATCAGCGGACATGATTAACCCCAGTGTGTGAAATGATTGTGCCCCGGCATGAGTAAACCCAGAATTAGAGGAGAGGTTATGCTAAAAATCGGTGTAATCGTCGGACGGGAATGGTCCTGGCCTCCCGCTTTTATCGAAGAGGTCAACCGGCGCAACGAAGGGGTAATGGCGGAGTATGCCAAGCTCGGTGGCACGCGCATGGATGAGCCCTGCCCGTATGCAGTGCTTGTGGACCGTATCTCGCACGAAGTACCATACTACCGCGCCTATCTCAAAAATGCCGTTTTACAAGGCAGCTATGTGGTCAACAACCCGTTTATGTGGACTGCCGATGATAAGTTCTTCGAAGCCAGCCTAGCGACGCGCCTGGGCGTGGCCAGCCCCAAGACAATTGTGCTGCCAAACAAGGACTATGTACCCGGAATCGTGCATACAGAGAGCCTACGCAACCTGATGTTCCCCCTGGACTGGCAAGGCATCGTGGAATACCTGGGTGGCTTTCCGCTCATTCTGAAAGATGCTCACGGTGGTGGCTGGAAGAACGTGCATAAGGTTCACTCCTTTGATGAACTATGGGCGCGTTACAACGACAGCGGCCTACTCACCATGGTCTTACAAGAATGTATTGAATGGGAACCCGGGCAGTACTCGCGCTGCATGTGCCTGGGACAATCCGAAGTGCTGGTGCGCAAATACGACCCCGATACACGCCAATATCTACCGGCAGATTTCTCAGCAGAACTTACCGATCGCATCATCAGCGACTCACTCAAGCTGGTGCGTGCCCTGGGTTACGATATGAACACGGTGGAATGGGCGATCCGGGATGGCACCCCATATGCAATCGATTTTATGAACCCCGCCCCGGACATGGATATCAATTCGACTGGTTATGACTACCATCGCTGGTGCGTTGAGCACATGGCTGATATGTGTATCCGTCTGGCAAAAGAGCCAAGCCAACAAGCCAAAGAACCGCGCTGGGCCAGGTTCTTTGGTAGTGAAAGCTGACCGAAAAAATAGCTCATCGGGACTCTGCCAAACGCCTGGACAAATTGTTTGCAAAACACATAAAACCCGAAAGGGCTGGCAGAAAGATTGGATAAGTTCTGGAGGCAAACAATGTCCGAACTTGAAAATGCAATCGAGTATTATCATTCCCTCCTGTCAGATGCGGTTGCCAGTCAGAGCCAGGAACAACTGACACGGCAACTTCACCGCCGCCAGCTTTTCTTCGGTGAAAGACCCTTATGCACTGTGCTACGCCCGCGTTTTTTAACCGCACAGCAATACCAGCTCCTGCGATCGGCGATCAGAGAGGTGATGCCCGCATTCGCCAAGGCTCACCAGGTAGCACTGAACGACTCACAATTCCGCCTGCAATTCAACCTGGAAGACTGGGAAGAAGAACTGATCCGGGTTGATCCGCGCTTCAGCGCTCCCAGCCCCACGGCGCGCATGGACACATTTTTGGTGACCGAGGCGCTTGGCAAAGCAGCAGATGAACAAGGGGTGGGTCTCTTTTTTGCTGAGTACAACGCTGAAACCCCTGCAGCTGCAGCTTACAACGATTCGCTCTCCGAGGTTTTCCTAGCCCTACCTGTGATGGGTGCATTCCAACGGCGCTACGAAGTGCGCCCATTGCCAGGCCGGCAGCATGTTCTGCACGCCTTACTAGACTCTTATCATCAGTGGGGCGGGCGGGAGCGGCCACGCATCGCCATCCTGGATTGGCGAGAGGTGCCAACCTACAGTGAGTTTATGCTGTTCCAGGAATATTTCATCTCGCAAGGCTACGAATGTGTGATTGCTGACCCGCGCCAGCTGGAATATCGGCACGGTCAGCTACTGGTGGATGGGATCACGCCTGTCCACCTGATCTATAAGCGCGTGCTGCTCAGTGAGCTGGTAGTGCGGGAAGGCTTGGATCATCCGGTCATCCGAGCCGTGAGCGAGCATGCAGTTTGCATGGTCAATCCTTTCCGGTGTAAACTTTTACACAAGAAATCCAGCTTTGCTGTGCTGAGCGATGAAGCCAATGCAGACCTTTTCAGCGCAGAAGAACGCCGCGCTATTGACCAGTACATCCCCTGGACACGTAACGTTACCGATCGGCGCACTACCTTGAACGGCCAGCAAATTGAGCTACTCCCTTACCTGAGCAACCACAAAGATGATTTCGTACTCAAACCGAATGATGAGTATGGCGGCACAGGCATTGTCCTTGGCTGGGAAACTGAACAAAGCCAGTGGGATGAAGCCCTGGAAATGGCTCGCCAGAAATCCTATATCGTCCAACAACGCATTGCCATTCCCCGCGAGGCCTATCCTTCGCTGGTGGAGGGCAACCTGCAAATTTTCGATCGCTTGATCGATACCAACCCTTACATATGGTATGGAGAATATGTCTCCGGTTGCCTCACCCGCCTGTCCACTGCTGAACTTTTGAACGTGACCGCTGGAGGAGGTTCTGCCGTGCCGACCTTTATCATTGAAGAGAGGAGCTGAGCCATGATCACGCCATCTTTCAGCATCGGGATAGAAGAGGAATATCAGATCATTGACCCGCAAACACGCGAGTTAAAATCCTATATTACCCAATTGCTCGATGCCGGTAAAATGACCCTGGAGGAGCATATCAAAGCGGAAATGCACCAGTCCATGGTCGAGGTAGGCACCAGAGTTTGCCACACCCCAGCCGAGGCGCGGGCTGAGCTGGTGCGCCTGCGCCGGGGAGTCATGGACATCTCCCAAAGTCACGGGCTGAAAATCGCCGCAGCCGGATCACATCCTTTCTCATCGTGGCACAAACAAGAGATCACCCCGTTTGAGCGCTATGCCGGTGTAAAAGAAGATATGCAGATGCTGGCCCAGCAATTGCTCATCTTCGGCACCCACATTCATATTGGCATCGAAGACCCAGAATTGCTCATCGATATCATGAACATGATCCGCTATATGCTGCCACATGTGCTGTGCCTCTCCACCAGCTCACCCTTTTGGTTGGGTCAGGACACCGGCTTGAAGTCTTATCGCAGCATTATCTTTCGCAACTTCCCACGCACGGGTATCCCACCACGTTTCGATTCCCATGCTGATTTCATGCGCTACGTTGATACGCTGGTGAGAACCCGTTGCATACCAAATGGCACGAAAGTGTGGTTCGATGTGCGTCCAAATCATAATTACCCCACGCTCGAATTCCGCATTTGCGACGTGTGCACCCGGGTGGATGAAGCGATCTGCATTGCAGCTATCTTCCAGGCATTGGTATTTAAAATGTGGAAGCTACGCCGCCAGAACATGTCCTTCCGGGTCTACCCTTCCGTATTGACGGAAGAGAACAAATGGCGGGCGGTGCGCTACGGGTTAGATGGCAAGCTGATCGATTTCGGCAAACAGGTGGAGCTGCCTGCACGTGAATTGATCCGCGAGATGATTGAATGGTTCCTGGACGATGTGATCGATGAGTTTGATGGAAGACAGGATATTGAGTACGCTTTCAAAATCATGGCAGAAGGTACCAGCGCGGACCGCCAGCTGGCAACTTTCCGGCGCAGCGGCGACTTGAATGCCGTGGTAGACCAGCTCATCGCGGAAACGGAAGAAGGTGTGCTCCCTGATTCAAAAACGAAGGCACAAAAGAAGCAATAATTGGGCCGTGCTTATACTTTTGGCGTAACGAATTGAGATAGCAGGAAATTAAAATGACAGAAAACCAACCACTGACAATCCTTTGTTTAGCCAGCTATTATAAAGGTGCGGCATTTCTCCAGACAGCCAAGCAGCTTGGCTGTACCGTGCTGCTGATCACACGCGAGAACATGGCAGAAGAGCCCTGGCCGCGCGAGAGCATCGATGAAATCTTCTTGATGCCCAAGCTCCAGACAATCCCCGATATCATCTATGCGGTCAGCTATGTCGCCCGCAGCCGTGCTATCGACCAAATCATCGCCCTAGATGATTATGATGTAGAAACTGCTGGTATGCTGCGGGACCACCTGCGCCTACCTGGCATGAGCCAATCAGGCGCCCGCCATTTTCGCGATAAGCTAACCATGCGTGACCTGGCTCATGATGCTGGAATCCCGGTTCCAGAATTTACCGGCGTGTTTAACCACCGGCGACTGGGGGAGTTCATGGAACGCGTACCACCCCCCTGGTTGTTGAAACCACGCTCAGAGGCCAGTGCTATGGGCATACAAACCATCCACCAGCCCGACCAGCTCTGGCCCGTGCTTGAGAAGCTCGGCGACCGGCAATCATATTTCCTGCTGGAGCGCTTTCTACCAGGCGATGTCTTCCATGTGGATGGGCTGGTGGAAGATGGTAAACCACTTTTCGCCGAAGCCCACCAGTACGCCCGGCCACCAATGAGCGTATACCAGGGCGGAGGCGTCTTTGTCACTCGCACACTGGAGCGCAATTCCACCGTTGCACGCTCGCTGCGTGCGCTGACCAAACGTCTATTAAAAGCCCTGGGTGCAACGCGCGGCGCATTTCACGCCGAATACATCCGCTCGCAGGCAGACGGTACATTTCATTTCCTGGAGTGCGCGGCGCGAGTCGGCGGCGCTAACATCGCTGAAGCCGTTGAGTTCGCCACGGGCCTCAACTTGTGGGTAGAATGGGCCCGGCTCGAGATCGCCCACCTGCGCGGTCGACCATACCAACTTCCCGAGCAGCGCGCCCACTATTCGGGGCTGATCAATTGCCTGTCGCGCCAGGAATACCCTGACCTGTCCGCTTACCAGGACCCTGAGGTGGTATGGAGGTCTGACAAAAAACAACACGCTGGCTTGATCTTGAGCTCACCTGATGCGGAGCGGCTGCAGTCCCTGCTGGACGAATACAGCCAGCGCTTTGCGCAGGACTTCCTGGCGGTTTTACCCCCACAAGAAAAAGGGCCTTGATTTCAGCATAAATACGCTTGTTGCAACCTATAAGGAATATTTGCGTATACAGAGTTAGATCAACAGGAAACAAGGAGATACGCAAATGAGTACAGAATATAAACGACTTTACCGTTCCCGCAAGGAGCGTATGTTTGCCGGTGTATGTGGTGGGCTGGCGGAATACTTTGGCATCGATCCGACCCTGGTGCGGTTATTCTTTGTCTTTGCAGCCCTTTTCGGCGGACCTGGCTTGCTGGCTTACCTGATCATTATGATCGTGGTACCTGAGGAACCTATGGAGCAGTCCAGCCCGATGGTAGAAGCTGAATCGGCTGAATAACAAAACACCTGTAGCACACTACCAACATAATCTGAGAACAAACGGCGCGGGGTAAACCCCGCGCCGTACCTCTTAAGAAGCGCTACTATCTAAACCGGCTCAAAGCGCGCCTGGAAGAAGCGCAGGTACTTGGGCTCGTAGACCATCTTCAGGCCGTGCGTCTCCAGGCGGGCATCGTACACTGCTTTGACCGATTCGGCGACCACATCCATGTGCGCCTGGGTGTACACCCGCCGCGGGATGGTGAGACGGGTGAGTTCCAGGGAGGGATAGCGATGATCACCTGTCTGGGGATCGCGGCCCGCACTGGCAATGCCACGCTCCATCGAGCGCACACCCGAATCTAGGTAAAGTTGGGCTGCCAGCATCTGCGCTGGAAACTGGTCCTGGGGGATGTGCGGGTAGAAGCGCTTGGCATCCAAAAAGATCGCGTGCCCACCCACCGGCTGCACAATGGGGATATCCCAGCTGGTCAACAAGCCGCCCAGATAGCGCACCTGACCCACCCTGGCGCGCACATGATCATCCTCCACAGATTCGGAAATGCCGATCGCCAGGGCTTCCATATCGCGGCCCGCCATGCCACCGTAGGTGTGCAAGCCTTCATAAATTACTACCAGGTTGCGCAGCGCGTCAAACAGCTCTGCATCGCGCACCGCCAGCCAGCCACCAATATTGACCAGATTGTCTTTCTTGGCACTCATCCAGGCGCCATCTGTGTAGCTGCAGAACTCTTTTAAGATGGCGGCAATAGACTGGTCTTCATAACCCTCTTCCTGCTCCTGGATAAACAGGGCGTTTTCCACCATGCGGGTGGCATCCAGATATATGCGAATACCGTGGCGATCACACAGCTCTTTCAAGGCGCGCACGTTGGCCATACTGACCGGCTGACCACCTGCCATGTTCACCGTGCCTGCCAGGCTGACATAGGGGATATTTTCCGCCCCAACCTCATCAATCAGCGCCTGCAGCTTGTCCAGGTCAATGTTGCCCTTGAAGGGGTGCAGGTTGACCGGGTCGTGGGCCGCATCGAGGATGACATCCACAAAGGTGCCCCCAGCAAGTTCCTGGTGCAGGCGGGTGGTGGTGAAATACATGTTACCGGGGATGTAATGTCCTGGCCTGATCAACGCCTGGCTGAGCAAATGTTCCGCCCCGCGGCCCTGGTGTGTGGGCACCACGTAGGAGAAACCATAATACTCCTGGACAGCCTGCTCGAGGTTGTAAAAATTGCGACTGCCAGCATAGGCTTCATCGCCCAGCATGATCCCAGCCCACTGGCGATCGCTCATGGCGCTGGTGCCACTATCCGTCAGCAGGTCGATGTATACATCCTCAGAGCGTAAAAGGAAGGTATTATAGCCAGCCTCCTGCATGGCTTTTTCTCGGGTGAGGCGATCGCTCATGCGGATGGGCTCGACCATCTTGATCTTCCAGGGTTCGGCCCAAGAGCGCCGCCCGTATTGTTGTCCCATGGTTTTGGGAGTAGTCATATATATCCTCCGTTCATTAGATAAAAATGCATGTTTGCTTGTAAGGCGCGAGGTATCCCTGCAGTAGTGGATTTCCAGAATGTCCTAAGGAGCTTCTTCAGTCCCTTCGCAAGCTCAAAGCAGACAACTACATTCCCTCAGCATGACTTCGTCATGCTGAGGGCTTAACAGGCTTGGTTGCCTCTACACCTTAATTTTAGCCTACAACTCCGGATCTTATGCTGCTAATAACGTGCCAGGCACTTTCGAAGTGCGTGGCAGGCAAGGAAAATAATGGTGACTTCAAAGATTCCCTACAAGCTGCTCACATCCACTGGTTTATTAACTCAGCCATCCTCTCCAGGGCGCGGTCGATGGTCTGCGGCGAGACCGCGTAACACAGGCGCAGGAAGCCCTCACCATTCACGCCGAAATCGGTGCCGGGCAGCACCGCCACGCCAGCTTCATCAAGCAACAAAGCGGCCAGCTGAGAGACAGGCATATCCAGGGCTTTGACGTTGGGGAAGGCGTAGAAAGCCCCTTGCGGCAGCTGGCAGCTAACACCAGGGAGGGCATTCAGACCAGCCACCATGCGGTCACGGCGGCGCTGGTATTCACGCACATAGGCCTGCACCTGGTCCTGGCTGGCAGTCAGGGCTTCGATCCCGGCGATCTGGGTAAAAGTGGCGGTACAGCCCACCGCATGGGTCAGCAGCAGCTCCACTCGCTCCGCCAGCCCCTCGGGCATGATCCCATAGCCCAGCCGCCAGCCAGTCATGGCATAGGTCTTGGAAAAACCATCTACAATAATTGTACGTTGGGCCATGCCGGGCAGGGCAGCGATGCTTGTGGCGCGCTTGCCATCGTACACCAGGCGGCTGTAGATCTCATCACTGATCACCCAACAATCATGCTCTTGAACGGCAGCGGCAATCTGCTCCAGGTCTTCAGCCGGGATCACCCCTCCAGTGGGATTAGCGGGGGAATTGAGGATCACCAGGCGGGTACGATGGCTGAGGCGCTCTTTAAACACCTGCAGGTCAAAGGAAAAATAATTCTGCTCCACCAGCGGAACGGGTACGGGCACACCCCCCGCCACCGCGATCATGGCTGCATAGGTAGGAAAGCCCGGATCAGGGTAGATGACTTCATCGCCCGGCTCTACCAACGCCAGGGTCGGAAAGAACAAACCTGGCTTGGCACCTGGTCCAATCACCACCTGGTCAGGCCGAACCTCCATGCCGCGACGCTCACCGGCATCGGCGGCAATGGCGAGGCGCAAGTCCGGCAACCCGGCAGGCGGGTTGTAGCGCGTATGCCCGGCCTCAATAGCTGCCATACCGCTTTGGCGGACATGCTCAAAGGTCTGGAAATCAGGCTGCCCAATCTCCAGATGGATGATCTCACGACCCTGAGCTTCCAAAGCCTGGGCGCGCGCCAGGACCGCGTAAGCCCCTTCGGGATGCAAGCCTGATACGCGTTCGGAAAATGCCATGCTCGTCCTTCTTGATCGCCTTCTAAAGCTTGGGCAGCACGATATCTTGCTGTTTTTGGTACTTACCCTTTTTGTCAGCGTAGGAGGTTTCGCACTCCTCATCCGCCTGGAAAAAGAGCACCTGGGCGATACCCTCATTAGCGTAAATCTTAGCGGGCAGCGGTGTGGTATTGGAGATCTCCAGAGTCACAAAACCCTCCCACTCCGGCTCGAAGGGGGTCACATTGACGATGATCCCACAGCGCGCATAGGTGCTCTTGCCCAGACAGACGGTGAGCACACTGCGCGGGATACGAAAGTATTCAATAGTGCGCGCCAGGGCAAACGAATTTGGCGGGATAACACAGACCTCCCCTTTATAATCCACCATGGATTTGGGATCAAAGTGCTTGGGGTCAACAATTGCGGAATGCACATTGGTAAAAATCTTGAACTCGTCAGCCACACGAATATCATAGCCGTAAGACGAGACGCCAAACGAAATAACACCGTTGCGCACCTGAGACGATTCAAAAGGCTCGATCATATTGTGTTCAAGCGCCATTTTGCGTATCCAATGATCAGGTTTCAATCCCATGTCTATCTCCCATATCCTAGAATATCCGCCCTTGGGCGGTCAATTGCAGCCAGGGTGAGGCTTACTTGCTCACCACCCGCTGGCGTTAAAAACAAGCTTTAAGAGATCCGCCCGCTCGGCTGGGTCCATCGGCCTGGGGCGAGCGTAATCCAAAAATACTATCGGCAGGAGCTCGGTGCTGATGTGCCTTCCGGCGTAAAACACATGCCGGTCGATGAAAGCCTGGCGTGTCGCCTGGCTGACATTGAACTGGTCAAAAAACAGGTTGCCCAGCCCGTAATGGATCAGGGCTTCATCCAGGAACTCAAAAGCCTGCGGCTGGTGTGCCTGGCTTCCGCTGACAATCACGGCCCCGGCCTGTGCCACGCGCGAAAAATCGCGCTTTTGCAACGGCATAGCCTGGTAGGTATAGTACTCCAGATGCTGGAAAGTTACAATGGGCAGGTAACCTTCACTACGCAGGCGGGGAATTTCTGCCTGCAGCCAGTCGAAATCGCACACCACTGCGCCAGGATTATTAGGTCCGGCATGCGCAAAACCCCTGCCCTTACCATTGCAGCCGATGAAAGCCAGCCGGTTGCCGTTATGCTCCAGGAGGAGGGCCTGACGACCCTCTGCCAGGTTTTCACCACCGCCATAATAATACCAGCCGCGCTCACGGTAAAGCTGCAAGGTATACAGCATCGCGGCGGAGCCCCAATCCTGGAAATGATCACCGGTTAATTCCACAATATCTGTGCCGACATCTTCCAGCAACTCGATATAACGCGGATCGCTACAGAACTGCAAATCTTCCTGCACCGGGTTGGGAAACGGGCAGTTCCTGGCAAATGGCACCTCGTTGCTGATATGGGTGATGTCGGCATCTCGTAGCAAATCGCGCACATCTTGCCCTGGGTACTTGATACCCCGACGCTCCATAGTCGAGGCGGTAGCCCTGACCAGGGCAGTCACGCCGGTCAATGCCAGGGTGGTCAGTTGCTCGGGCGCCCGGTTGCTGGGTGACAGCAATTGTGCTGCTGAGTTCGGCCCATATAGAACCTTTACCAGTTCTACCAGCCTGGCATCGCCGACCAGCGAGATCGAAACTGCCAACGGATAGCTCGCTGAGTCAAAATCTTTACGCAACGGAGAATAGCCATCCACCTCCAGCACCTTCCAGCGCGGCTCTAATTTCTCAAAGGGCAGCAGTGCCCAGGCTGGCGGGTGTCCCCAGGCGTATTCCAGGATTTCAGCCTCTGGCAACAGCAGGATGGCACCCTGGGCGGGCTCACCCCACAGGGCAGCAAACAGCGAGGCGGTGCTCTGATCTACCAGCAGAGGCCGGTTCTCAAACGGCCCGGTTGGCTGACCTCCCCAGGAGAGACGTAGCGCTTCTGAAGAAACGCCATGCATCACGGTAGGAAAGGGTGCCACGAGCGCATATACCCACGAGCTGAGCACATTTTCCGTGCCCACCTGCACGAGCAGATCGGCACTTTCCGGAGCAGTGGTGCGCTCGAAGCCTGGTGGCACAGCAACCGACTGGTGCAACGCTGCGGGTAAGCTGGCATCTACCCAGATGGTGAGCTTGTCTGAAGGTGAAACAGGTGCAGGTGCTGGTTGAGTCTCAAGACCCGAGACCACTGGGATGGTTGGCGGGATGCTTGGAGTAAAAGAAAGGGGCAGAAAGGGTGTCGGGGTGGGTATGAGAAAGCTGGCGGCTGGTTGATCAGACTCAAGCACGAAGGTCGAATCGGGCAGGTCACAGCCGGCTATCAGGCTGGCTGAAGTCAGGACTGTGATCAGCGTGCGATACAGGCTCCTCATCCAAGTATATTCCCAATACTATCGGCTTGTTATTCTTCCAACTGGAAAGTCACCAGGGTCAGTTGGCCGGGCAGCACTTGCACGACGCGTTGCTTGAAACCCCCGCGAATAAAAGAGATCTGATATTCACCAGGAGTAAGGCCTCCAATCGCAAAGCTCTCAAACCAGGGTCCCTGCCCGGTTAATTTTCTTTCAGCATAGCTAGTGGGGTAAAACGTATCTGAAGCTGGCAAGCCCGGTCCCGACAGGCGCTCTACGACCAGGTCAGGAATAAGCACAAGATTGCCCTGAGAATCCAGGATGCGCCCAGCGAGCGCGCCGTGCAGTTGTCCCTGTCTATCGGTTAAAGGCTCCAGCCAGAGTTCCGGATTACGTACAGTCTGGTAGTTGTTCTCTCCATAACGCACCTCGAAGTGCAGGTGGCTGCCTGTTGCTGCACCAGATGAACCTACCTCGCCAATTTTTTGCCCGCGCTGAACCACATCGTCTCTTTGCACAAAGAACTGCAACAGGTGTGCATAGAGGGTGTAAACCGGTTCCGGGAGACCGGGCAGCCGGTGCTCAAGGACAACAAAGTTGCCGTAGAAATTGCGGTACAGGCCGAAGATCGTATCCAGGTCATCGCTTGCGAAAACCACTACGCCATCCGCTGCCGCCAGGACCTGGGTACCTTGCGAATTCAGGAATTCCACTCCGTGATGGACATCACTCTTACCGCGGTTATTGCTGCCAAATGGATAAGAGACATCGATAAAATCACGCCCTGGTGGCGCGATCGGTCGCGCCAGCCAGAAGCCCTCCGTAAAAACGCAGACCTCATCCGGGCAGGGAGTGGAGGGCACAGATACCGCAGGCGGCGGCACCTCTGTTGCAGTCGGTGGGACTGTCGGGGCGGGCGCTTCGGT
>CP070639.1:2413761-2432195 GCA_020354045.1 Anaerolineales bacterium
GGTGAAGAGGAGATGCGTATAGTTGCCGCAGAAAGCTTAGCAAATCATCTTGAAGAAGGTCACCCCACCCTTAAGGATGGAGCAACCCTTGATGATCTCCTTGTACGCAGGGCTGTTACCTATGGTCTGCGCCGAATAAATCAACCCTGGGCGATCCAATTGCTGGAACAGATGCAAATTGAGGATCCAGAATGGGCAGTAAAAAATGTAGCCAGCGAGGCTTTAACCGAAGTCCAACGCGCCAATCATCGACTTCCGCGCAGGTTTCCAGCATTAACTGAGACGCCATGGTTGATTGCATTCGCTGGGGAACGAGGCCTAGGTGTCTCACCAGGCAAACCTGCCAGAGCACTGCTTGTACAAGCATTGAAAGAAGGCAAGCATGAACAAAAATTAGCTGCTATAGACTTCTTGCTTCGCCATGCTAGTGATGAAGATATTGTGCCTTTATTACATTTACTAGATTCCAATGAACACGAAATACGGGAAGCCTCGTTCAATGCTATTTGGCACTTATCACGCACCAATCACAATCTCTCCCCCCAAATAGAATAATCTACTAATCTCCGTGAAATTTTGACAGGATTTGTTTTTCCACAGTAATTGCATCCATATCCAAAATCGTCACAAGTTTATTGCGCGACTTTGTACCTGCGACAATTTCTATCCTGGATCGGGACACATCCAATAGATCTGCCAAAAACTCAATCAAGGCATGATTAGCTCGACCGTCTACAGGTGGTGATGAAAGGCGGATCTTAATTGTCCCATCCTGTAAAATATCAACGATCTCATTTTTACTTGCTCTGGGAATAACGCGCACAGTGATTGCTGCCCCTGTCTTACTATTTCGGAAATCACTCCCTTTTGGAGACTTCCGTTTAGTCATTATGATATGCTTCGTAATACACCAATTAGCAGGCTACGGACAATATATAACAACAGGATCAAAACCATTGGACTAAAATCCAACATACCTGTTTGCGGTAGTACGCGTCGGATCGGATCAAGCATCGGTTGAATAATTCGGTCTATTGTTTGACGTATCGGATGATATGGAGACATAAAAAATGACAACAACACCTGAATAATAACCAGCAAGGTAACAACATCCACGGTTATATTTATTAGGGAAATGATAAATCCCATTGATTAACCTCCACACTTAGATCAGCTAACACGCGGGCCGAGAATCGCCTCGCCTATCCGGACAAATGTGGCACCCTCTTGAATAGCCACCTCATAATCATTACTCATGCCCATAGATAACTCAAGCCATTTTCCCTCCGGATTTGATTTTATTAAATAATCTCTTAATTCACAAGCCTTGCGAAAAAATGGGCGAGCTGTCTCCGGGTCAGGATCAAACGGCGGCATAACCATAATACCCTTAACTAGTAAATTTCTAAATCCCAAGATAAACTCGATATCTGCATTTAATTCAGGCCATCTGGTTTTTTCCGACGCGTCAAAACCGAATTTCGTCTTCTCACCGCTTACATTGAATTCAAGCAATACTGGTAATATTCGTCCTGCCTCTTGCGCAATTCGATTCATACGCATTGCTAACTTTACACTATCCAGGGAATGAATCCAATCAAAGCTTTCACATACAGCTTTTGCTTTACGACTTTGAATATGACCGATCATATGCCATTCTGGTTGATATTCGTATTGTACGCTTTGGATTTTTAAATTGGCTTCTTCAACATAGTTTTCACCCAGCCTCTTTGCACCTGCAGCCAACGCAGATTGGATCTTTTCCAATGGTTGACTCTTCGTTACCACGATCAACTTCACTTCATCCGGATCGCGTCCTGATTGATATGCAGCCTTGTAGATACGGTCTACGACACGGTAAAAATTTTGCTGTATGGTATGAGAATGAGAATTCATAAATCAAAATAGACTGAGCTTAGCCAAGGGTTACTTAAGTCCAATCATAACCCCAAACCTTCCTGTGTGACCAGCTTCTCCCCGGTAAGAATACCAATCCTCTAAATGACAGGCTGTGCATATTCCACTGAATTCAATCTGCCTCACACCAGATTGTTCCAGTATCAGGCGATTAGCCTCCCACAAGTCAAGTTGGATGCCGCTACCTTTTGATTTTCCTTGGTAATTACCCAATAAGCCGGTGGAATCGCTACCAAAAACATGTTGTACTTTTGCTACGAGATCAAAGCCAATTTCGTAGTGATGTGCTCCGATCGATGGGCCTATGGCTGCCATAATATCATTCGCTTTTACCCTAAATTCATCCTGCATCGCCTGGATAGCAGATCGGACTGTGCGGTTTACTGTTCCTTGCCAACCTGCGTGAACGATTCCCACCACCTTTTTCACCGGTTCATATAAAAGGATAGGGACGCAATCTGCAAACCGCATAAACAAATTTACACCTACCCGATCGGTCAGTATGGCATCAGCCTTGACAGGAGGTTGATTTGATAATCGTGGATATTCCGCAATCACAACATCACTGCTATGAACTTGCCAAACATCATAAATAGAGTCAATAGATCTACCTATCGCTTTCATGGCACGCAGCTTGTTCTCGGCAACTCTCTCAGTTCTATCCCCAACAGTACCACCGACATTTAATGCAGCCCATGGATCTGGACTGACACCCCCCTGTCTGCTAAAGACTGCATGGACAACACCCTCATCACGCAGAGAATTGAAATTAAAGTAGCGAATTGAATCGAATTGCTGGAAAGGCATTTTAAATTCAGAGCTACTTGATTGGATTCTCTACAGAAGCAACCTGTCGTAAGCGAAGCAGCTTTGCTGCCAAGATCTGTCGTGTTTCTGCCATTGTTTGCTCCACCATTGGGTATCCAAACCAGGCAGTTGTAAAACCAAATAAACCTCCAGTGACTATACGAAGCAATGGAGTGCTTTCTCGGAAAGTATATAAGCTAAATGGTGGTTGACTTAACAATTGAGAAGTCCCATCTAGTGCTATAGGAGCTAGTCCAACCAATACCCATATATACCAGGGTAGAGCAGGTATTCGCCGACTAGTTAACGCATACAATAATCCAAAAATTAGAATGGCAGCATAAATTGAGACATCTCTTTGACACAAGGCAATTTTATAACCTACATGCTCATTGCCCACGAAATTTCTTGCAGCTAGTTGTGCGTTAGCTGTGCTCTCTTCACTTAATCGAGTCGCTTGGTTATAAGTCAATAAATCACGAATACCAGCGGCCTCTCGGGGATATACACTTTGCTCACCGAAAACAAAAAATGAGCGATATGCCAGCTGATGACAAACTCCCCCATATATTTTGTAGATTACATTCGCTGGAGATTCAATACCAATCCGCAATAACACAGGAGCTAAAGCAGGAAGACCAACATAAAACAGAACCAGTAAATTAAAAAGCCCCAGGTAGTGCCTTCCGAGCCAATAGGTAATTCTATCTGCCGTAGACCAGGTTTGTTCGCGTGCTTTATTGGTTTGATATCGTTGACCTCCCAGCTCTTCAAACTGTTCTTTTCGATCCTGAGCTGCGAACAATGTGATCCGGAGATCCTGTTGACTAAAAGGAGCTTTTATTTTATAAGGTCCGATTTCTACAACAGGTACCTCGAAGCCATATGCTCGTTGTAGATCAGGGTTGCTATCCACGTTTATAACTGTCAAGTTATGGGGTATTTCAGCTTGTAGTTCTCGCAAGTATTGCTGCGCTAATTCACATAGATGACAGTCCACTCGGCTGTATAAATTAACATTAATCATCGTCCTACACCAACCTCTAATAGATAACCCTCAATTTGCTCTTCTTTAAGCAACCCAATATGTTGAATTCTTATTATACCTTTGGTATCCAGAAAGAATGTTGTAGGATAACCTCGGATTCGATACAGGTCCTGAAGCACTGCACCTGGATCTAAAAGAATAGGAAATGTTACCTCAATTCCCTCAATAAATTTTTGGACTTGAACTGGGGGCTCGTCCGCATTTATGGCAAGCACCTCAATTTCATCCTTGTAAATTTCGTAGTATTTCTGAAGGATTGGCATTTCTATCACGCAAGGGGCACACCAAGTTGCCCAAAAATTGATGACAACTGGTTTTCCTCGCAAATCCACGAGTCCAATTTCCTCACCTGAAAGAGTCATAAGTGAAAAATCTGGTGCCATGGCCCCAACAACTGGATCCTCACGATTTTTCACATTGGTGAATACGTCCGTTCCAGAGGCCAAGCCAGCAATGATTGTAATTCCCAACCCAACTAAGATGAGTACACCCCCTAAATTACGGACAAATCTTCTATTGCTAAACAAGGTGGTGAACCTAAATTAAGATCGCTTGGTTTCTGCTACGACATGACCACTCAGGTATCCAAGATAAGCAGGTACCAGAGGCAATACACACGGTGAAAGGAAAGACAGCACGCCCGCCAAAATTGCTGTCAGGTAGCTGGGAACCCCACCACTCGAAGGCAGGTCAATGTATAACCCACTTCTTTGCGCCCAGCTGGCTAGCAAAGTGAGGCTATCCGTCAGCAACAGTAAACCAATCAAGATGATCATAATACCACTGATAACCTGGAACAAACGGATATGTCGTTTTAATTTTCTTACCCATGTTGTTGCTCTGTCGACCCCAAGTGCAAGAATCAAAAACGGCAAACCTAATCCAAGCGAATAACCCGAAGACAGGATCATCGATTGAGCAACCGTTTCCTGACTAAACCCAAGAGTTAATATCGCTCCAAGGGTAGCGCCAACGCATGGACTCCATCCTGCTGCAAAAAACAAGCCCATTGCAAGTGATCCCACATATGTTCCTGTACGACCTTTAAATTCCGGGCGTGTATCCATATAAAACCACGGGATACGGATAATATCCATTGTGGCTAATCCAAACAAGATTAATACCGCTCCCCCTAACCGCCCAATCCACATTTTGTATTGAGCAAATAAGCTACCTAAGATTGTGATTGCTCCACCCCAGCCAATAATAAAAACAATCGCAAAACCCAGGACGAACAATAATGCATGTAAAAGAATATTAACCCGATTTTCAGACGGAGCCGATATATTTGCCTCGTTTACAGTTATTTTTTCCATTGTGTCATCTTCCTTATAACACAGAAACCTTCGTTGGTTCAATGTCTACATCCTTGCTATAAATATCCCCCGGATCATAATGAACTGGTGGATCGGCCCAACGAAAAATCCACTTTGCATCCTCAGGAGTAGCATTAACACATCCATGGGACATTAACTCGCCGCCAAAATTATTATGCCAAAAAGTCGAATGCACAGCTACGCCTGTGCCAGAAAACAATGCTGTCCAACCAATACCAGGTAAATCATATCCACCACCGGTGGTACCCCCGCTCATGTGTGTAGATACCAGTTTTCTCCATATCGTATGTGTGCCTGTCGGTGTAGAGGATGTGCTCAATGGTTTCCCCTCAGGGTCAAATTTCTTTCCAGCCGCAATGCGACAAAAGAAAACCTCAGACCTGCCCTCATAACATGATAAGGTCTGATATCTCTCCTCAACATTCACCACTATCCGTTTTCCTTCAATACCCTCATGTATAGGTGTACATTCTTCAAGAGATAATGGCCTGAAGGCTCTTGCGTCTGCCCATATTAAGTCGCCATAACCGAAGCGCTCATTAACACGATACCATACCATTCCATCTTCATCTGTTTTTAACTTGTCTACCCATAGAATCTGGCTATAGTACAGCCGTAGAGGTAAACCAGCTTCAACTCGGCCTCTAAATCCCGGGCTGATGGGCTTTTTCTCCAGGCTGATATCCACATAGGGCACCGATACTTCAACCCACATCCCATCTCCAAGGCTGGAATTCGGTAAATGATTGACAGGTTCATTGTTGTGATTCAATACTGGTTGCAAATCAGCAGCCCATACATAACCAATTGGTGTTTCTACCCATCTTTGTTTATATCGGTATGGATGCCATCCTGAAACTTCTTGCAGCCAGGGGAGAACGGCATCATCATATAATACATCAACCGTTGGTGCATCAAAATCAGGCAGAGATTTAACTTCAACGCGGGCGAATGCTCTACCGAGGCGCTCGGCTACTGGGAATTCGGTCAATATAGATAATTTCCGCAGAGAAACTGTACTAATAATGCCCAGCCCAAGAGTTGAAAGTTTTATAAAAGCGCGTCGGTGAATTTGATCATTCTTCATTGTTAGAACTTTGATGAGACAGGTTCCTCTTTTCTTACCTGCTAGATGCCACATTTTCCCACTCGATTGAGATATCTTGCCGAAATGGGTGTCAACTCACTATTATTTCCAAGCATAATTGCAATTGCTAACCAGGTCAATAGATTATGTTAGGAGGTGGATTAGAATTTGGTTAGAAGTGTTTATAACTTGTAATAATCTAGATTTAATTAATCCAATACGTAGAATTAAACATATAATTGAATTTTCATAGACCTGATTCAATCATTTACGGAGTCTAAACAATGCATAATAATCAAAATATGGAATACGAATTTGCTACCTTGGGAGGGGGATGTTTTTGGTGTCTGGAAGCCGTGTTTGGAGATATAGAAGGCATTCAAAAAGTAATATCTGGCTACTCAGGCGGAAAATCTGTTAATCCTTCTTATCAAGAAGTCAATTCAGGGAAATCTGGCCATGCGGAAGTCGTACAAATTACTTTCGACCCTGCTCGGATCAACTATCGTGAACTTTTAGAGATTTTCTTCTCAATACATGATCCAACTACCCTAAACCGCCAGGGAAATGATGTTGGTCCACAGTATCGTTCAGCTATATTCTTCCATAATGATGGACAACGATCCATCGCCAGGCAGGTCATTGAAGACTTAGAAAAGAATAAGATCTGGCCAGATCCAGTTGTTACTGAGGTTGCTATGTATTCATATTTTTACCCGGCAGAGGATTATCATCAGAATTATTATCAACGCAATCAGTTCCAGCCATACTGCCAGGTTATTATCGCTCCCAAGTTGGCTAAATTTCGAAAAATGTATAAGGACCGAATTAAATAAAGAACCCAGAAAAGTTGCTTTTGTATCATACTTGTCTTTATGAATGATTCTATTTCCCCTACTCCTCAAAAATCTTAAAATTTCGCAATCTCAAACTATTGGTGACAACAAAAATGCTGCTGAACGCCATTGCCCCCGCTGCTAGCATTGGATTCAGTAAACCAACCGCCGCTGCTGGTATCAATATCACATTGTAGAAAAATGCCCAAAATAGATTTTGTTTAATGGTAGCGAAGGTTCGCCTTGATAAGGCAATCGCTTTAGGCACCCCCCGAAGATCTCCACTGATTAATGTGATGGGAGCAGCTGCTATAGCCACATCAGTACCAGTTCCAATAGCAATACCCACATCTGCTTGAGCCAAAGCAGGAGCATCGTTGATGCCATCCCCGACCATGGATACAACATTACCTTGATTTTGTAATTTAGTAATCTCAGCGGATTTATCTCCAGGCAATACTTCAGCTAATACCTCATCAACCCCTACTTGCAGAGCGATTGCCTTGGCTGTTTGGTGATTATCGCCAGTGATCATAATAACGTGTAAGCCCATCTTTCTTAAGCTATCTATAGCTTCGATCGATCCATCCTTTATTGTATCGGCTACACCGATCACACCTTGGACAATATTATCAACAGCGACGAGCATGGCGGTTTTCGCTTCATCCTGTAAGCGATTCATTTCTTCAGCAAGTCCGTCTAATGCAAGATTTCGAGCTTCCATCATCCTTAGGTTACCAATGACCACGGATTTTCCATCTACTATAGCCTCAACACCATGGCCAACCGTGGCTCGGAAATTTTCAGGCTCACTTAATTTCATTGACCTGGCATTTGCTTCTGCCCAAATCGCTTCCCCAAGAGGGTGTTCAGAACCCTGTTCTACAGAGGCTGCTAAACGGAGAATTTCAAGAGTTGAATCTTCTTCAACCGGTTGTGCAGTGGTATACGACCTCTCTTCTTCTTTACGAACAGCGATGTCTGTAACAGCCGGCTGACCACGGGTAATAGTCCCGGTCTTATCTAAAATCACTGTATTTATCCGTCCCGCTCGCTCCAAAGCCTCTCCAGAGCGAAGTAAAATACCAATCTCAGCTCCTTTACCTGTCCCAACCATAACCGCAGTGGGTGTGGCTAGACCCATAGCACATGGACAGGCAATAACCAATACTGCGACTGTATTTATCAAAGCTCGCGTAAATGCATTCACCGGAGCATCTGCGGGTAATGGAATGAAAAAATACCAGATCACAAAGGTGATAGCTGCAATCCCAATCACTGCAGGTACAAATATTGCCGAGACCTGATCCGCTAGTTTTTGTATGGGCGCTTTACTTCCCTGAGCCTCCTCAACCAGGCGTATAATTTGTGCTAAAGCGGTTTCTTTTCCAACTTTAGTGGCTTCAAACTTTATCATTCCAAGCTTATTGAGAGTCGCACCGATTACATCATCACCTGCTCCTTTTTCAACAGGCAATGATTCTCCCGTAAGCATCGATTCGTCAATACTTGTTCTGCCTTCAACAACCACGCCGTCCACGGGGATTTTCTCGCCTGGTCTCACAATGACAAGGTCACCCACCTGGACTTCCTCTGTACGAACTTCCAATTCTTGACCATCGCGAACAATCCTGGCTGTTTTTGCCCGAAGACTCAATAATTTTTTAATCGCTTCACTGGTCTGTCCTTTCGCTCTCGCCTCTAAAAACTTGCCTAATTTAATCAGGGTGATAATTACTGCAGCTGTTTCAAAATATACATGCCCAGAAATCAATCCGAATACGATCGGTAAGGAGTAAAAATAGGCCGCCGACGAACCCATGGCGATCAGGACATCCATATTCGCAGATCCATTCCGCAAGGCTTTATATGCACCGACATAATATTGCCAGCCAACGTAAAACTGAACAGGTGTAGCCAGAATCAGCATGAGCCAATTTAGCCAGGGAGCATGTTGCACATTCATTGGCAAGAGTTCCAGGTCTCGACTCATCGACAATAGAAACAATGGAATTGTGAATACCAGGCCAACCACCAGCAATCGTTTTTGATATGAAATTTCAGCCTGTCTTGCCTGTCGCTCTACATCCTGAGCATCCGCTCCGATTTCAACAGCGTGAAATCCAGCTTTTGAAACGATATGTCTAAGATCGCTTTGACTTACCAACGTAGGGATATAGTTGATCTTGGCTCGTTCCGTTGCAAAATCCACCTGTGCCGTGAGAACGCCATCTAGTTCACTAAGCGCTCTTTCTAGCCTGCGTGCATCATTATCGTCACTCATACGTTGGATGATTAGTTGAGCTTCTCCGGAAGCTACTCCGTAGCCTGCACGTTGAATCCGCCCCAGAAAATCGCCTAAGCCTGCCAGTGCAGGATCATACTCCACTACCGCACGTTCAGAAGCAAGATTAACCACAGCATTTTGAACGCCATTTACCTTTTTTAAGTTGCGCTCAACCGTAGCAACACAATTCGCACACGTCATTCCGGTAACAGGAAGAGTCACTTGTTTTACTGCAGACATATAAAATACTCCTAGAAGCTCCCATTACGAATTAAGCAAATAGTATTAAATTTGCCAGACCATTGCGCCTTCTCTGTTTTCAACCTGTAGAGAAGGCGCATTAATTTCCAAATACCTCAACCGCAGATTAATGTAAGCTAGTTACCTTGCATTATGCAGCCACAGGGTAATTAATTTCAGCTAATAGCGCTTTGATTTTTTCTTCAGTTGCAGGAGGTTCAAAGGAGACTGTTGCCTGCTTTGTTTCCTGATTAGCTATGATGGTTTGGACACCTTCCAAATCACTCAACTCATTCTGAATGGTGTTCACGCAGTGACCACATGAGATATTTGGAATTATATATGTTTTTGTTGTCATATCATGCTCCTAAATTAAATTTTGGGATGTGTTGCTTTTGATAAATTATTCGTTATTTCATCTTTCCACAAATTTCTTACAACGGTGGATTACGTTTGTGTCGCGGCTTCAAACACATCCGCCACCTCTTTTAATACACGCTCTCTCTCATCTGGGTCGTCACCATGAACAGCTGTAATCAGGCAAGAGTGTAAGTGCTCCTCTAAAATAATACTGCTAGTTTTACTCAACGCTGCCTGAACTGCTTGAATTTGTCTGATAATATCGATGCAGTAAGCCTCCTCTTCAATCATCCGGATAATCCCTCTAATGTGTCCCTCAACCGTTTTTAAGCGAAGACTGGCGTTATCATGTTTCACTCACACAACTCCTACCCCCCCCTATGGGGGTGGGGGTAGCGATATAATAACTTAATCAATCCAAAGTGTCAATATGAATCAAGGATTTCCTAAGTCTATAAAATCCCCCACGTATTTTATTTATCTTGCTCGCGCAATCACTGATGCAAGTTCTTCTGCCGATACAGGACCGACCCATTGTTTAAGAATGGTTCCATCCTCATCAAGCAAAAAGAAATGTGGTTGAACGCGGTATCCTAATTTGATTTTAAATTCACGATTGGCAGGATCATCAATATCGAGATAGGTAAACTTCACGTCTTCGTAATATAAAGCCTCTAAACCATGCACGATGGGTGCCATTGAACGGCAAGTTATTCACCAGAATGCAAAAAACTCAACCAGCTGTAATTGACCTGATGCCAGATCTACGCTAGAAGGACTTGTGGCCTCCAAATTTATTCTAGGAGTTGGCAAAACCTCTGTTTCGATGGGAGCTGTAGCTGTGATGACTGTGGGTGTCGGATCGGTATTTTCTAGGGATAAAGAATTGGTAAAACCGGGGTCACCTGTCTCAGCCTGAAGGGAGGGGGGCGCCTCTCGTTTTGGTTCTAGTTTGGTTGGATTTACTTGTTTTGTCTGGGTTCGATTATCAATTGCAGAACATCCAGCCAGAACAACCATCCCGATACCTATCATTATATTTACTACTTGCTGGTGTGATATGGATATAAATTTCAAATAAACCTTCCTTATTAAATACAGTAATTTTTACTTAACTAAATTCATAAAACATATTCTTTGGCATGTTACTTAATCCCCAAGGATAACTAACCCTATAGAAGCCTTGGTGTAACCAAATCTTACTTTATAACTTTAACTAGCCCCACAAACGCAGTCAAGACGTTTGAGTAAAGGTAAGATTTCTGTAACTTATTTCGCAAGAAGAGAAGAGAAATAGAGTTCTACCAATGGGTTTGCTGATAGAATCTATGGTAAAGATGACTGTATCGCCCTTTCGAGGTCATCAGCTGGGACATAACCCTCCCACTCATTGACAACGTTTCCTTGTCGATCCAGCAACAAAAATATTGGGGGTAAACGGTTATTTATTAGTTGTTTGTACAAACCATTCTCAGGAGAATCAATATCCAAAAAAACAAAATTGACCTGCTCTTTATAACGATCTGCCAAGACGTTCACCACTGGGGCCATACTTTGACTGATAGGAGACCAAAATGCGAAAAATTCTACAAATTGAACCTTTCCAGAGACTATTTGGAAACTTGAAGGGTCACTTGGCTGAATTTCTGTTCGAATAACGTCTAGAGTAACCGTAGCAGTTGGTGACTGTACGGGATTGAACAAAGGCGTTTCATTAATCGTTATGGTTGCCACTGGAGTAGCACCTTGAGTTAGTGTAGTTGGTGTTGCCTGTGAATTCAGTAATTGTGTGGCATTTGGTTGTTCAGTTCCTTGTCCAGGATAAGCAAGCGACTGAGGTGCTAGAGTACCGATATCCGCAAGTGGCTCCGGATATGGTGTACTTGCAAAGCCCTCTTCTATTGCAAATATTGTCACACTTGGAGGAACCTTATCCATAGGTACCGTCTCCCCTATCGCAGAGACCGTACTATCACCAACGACTCTATCGATATTAGACTGAGTTTGTACTTGCGATGTAATCTGGATGACCGCTATTAGTCTTTTGGGCGAACTTCGTAACGCAATATAACCTATTGTTATCATAAGCACCATCAGCAACAAGTAACCGCTTGCAATAGTAAATTTACGTGATTTCATCTCTATGCTTCCTGAAAAAATCCACTCTCATATATTTTGTTCTGATTCAGCCCGAGTAATTCAAGCATATCATCGAATATTGGAATGTCAAGGCATGTGCAAATCGATGGGTTATAATGTTCTCTAAATAAGCTCAATAACCCCAATATCCACCTGATGATATCCTCAAAGTATTGGTATTTAATCACAAACGGTATTCTGATTGTGACTGCGATTTATATCTGGCTTAGCAGAATTCCAGACAACGGAAAGACACAAGTTGGTTTTTCGGTTCCACAAAAAGGATTTCAAGCTCCAGATATCAAATTATATAATTTGGCTGATGAACTAATCGCACTATCAGATCTTCGGGGCAACGTAGTCGTACTCAATCTTTGGGCTAGTTGGTGTCTACCCTGCCGATCTGAGATGCCAGCCTTACAAGCCATATATGATGAATACATCCAGCGTGATGTTGAGATACTTGCTATCAATATCACGAACCAAGATAATCTTGACAATGTCTTAGCTTTTGTCAAGGAATTCAACCTGACATTTCCAATTTTATTAGATGTGGATGGTAATGCCTCACAAGCTTATCTGCTAAACTCACTTCCAACCACATTCTTCATCAATAAACGCGGATTTATCAGTGATATTGTCGTTGGCGGACCCATTTCAGAGACATTACTTAGGGTTCAAGTTGAAAAATTAATTCAGGAATAATAATGCTACCGTCTTTACAAATTGGCCCATTGTCCATACCAACAGATGCTTTTATCCTCTTGGTTGGATTATGGGTTGGTTTAAATGTAGCAGAACGGCGCTCCCATAGACATAAAGTTAAAAGAGAGGTACTGTTCAATCTGGCTACTATCACGCTTGGTACAGGATTGGTCGGTGCGCGATTTGGATACGTAGCGCGTTATCATTCCATTTTTTTTAGAAATCCATCGGATATTTTCTCTCGAAACTTGGGCCTAATGGATCCAAATATAGGGATTTTTATCGGTTTCTTATCTGCATTGATCTATGTACAGCAAAAGAAATTATCGTTTTTAGCTATCCTAGATGCTCTTTCTCCTGCAATGTCTATTATGGCCATTGCACTTGGCTTTGCACATCTAGCTTCCGGTGATGCCTATGGCTTTCCTACCACATTACCATGGGGAATCTCTCTGTGGGGCGCTATTCGACATCCAAGCCAGATTTACGAAATCATGGCTGCTTCAATCATCTTTTTGCTGACTATATCCGGTAAAACCCTGATATCATCGAATTGTAAAGGATCTGTCTTTTTTAGTTTTTTAGCTATGACCGCCTTTGCAAGGCTGATACTAGATTCTTTTCGTGGTGATAGTCAGTTATTAATATATGGCATTCGTTCGATGCAGGTATTTTCCTGGGTGATTTTTGCGTTCAGTTTTTGGGTTTTATCAAAATTACGTGTAAAAAATGTGAAGGTTCTATGAGTGAGGAAATTGGTTTTGAAATAAAGTTGTTGCTATCCTATGAAGATGCTTTAAATAAAACTGTTGAAGCCTTAAAAGATGAAGGCTTTGGAGTTCTCACCAAAATTGATGTTCAAGCTACTCTCAAAGAAAAGTTGGGGCAAGAATTCCGGCCTTATTCAATTCTTGGAGCCTGCAACCCACCATTAGCTCATCGTGCCCTGACTCAAGATCCTGTGGTGGGTCTAATGCTCCCGTGTAATGTTACCGTAGAAGCAGTGGCTAGTAATGAAACCATGGTACGCATCGCCAACCCTCAGGTCATGCTCCAGGTTGGCACACTTCAAAAAGATGAAGTATTGGCTGAGATAGCCACTGAAGCCCGCCTCAGACTGGAGAGGGTTGCAAAGGCTCTATTGGACAATAAAATTAAATGACATTGAGTGGAAAATATATATTAATTACAGGCGCAGCCCGTCGAATTGGGCGTAGCATAGCCTTAGCTATTGCACGAGCCGGTGGCGATATTATTATCCATCATGGTCACTCAGAATCACACGCCCAATCTCTAATGGAGACAATCACAAGCCTGGGAAGAAAAGGCTACATTCTTCAAGCCGATCTTGGGGATCCCAAACAAACAACTTGGCTCATAGAAAAAGCATCCAGTATCGGTCAAATTTTTGCTGTAATTAACAATGCCTCTATCTTTGAGCCCCATACTTGGCAAACGGCCGACCTTGAATCTTGGAACAAACATCTTACTATAAACCTTACCAGCCCATTCTTACTGTGCCAGGCATTCGCTAATTATCTCCCAGCTGGTGAGGCAGGGCGGATCATCAACATACTCGATTGGAGAGCTTTACGACCTGGTACTGATCATTTACCATATACTATTAGTAAAGCCGCGTTGGCTGCACTTACCAAGTCTCTCGCTATTTCACTAGCTCCCAATATTACTGTAAATGGTGTCGCCTTTGGTGCAATTCTCCCGCCAAGTGATGGGGCAGATACCTCCGGTATTCTTCAGGATGTACCAGCTGAACGGTGGGCTGATTTGGAGGAGGTTTCTCAGACAATATTGTTCTTATTGGAAGGTCCTACATACATCACGGGTGAAATCATCCATCTTGATGGAGGCAGGCATCTTGTTTGAATTTCATTACCCTCAGACGATAAGATTTAGGTCTTAATTGTAGAAGTAGGTATCAATGGATCAAGTGTTTATCACCGATTTAGTCGCCCGGGGTATCATAGGTATCAATGACTGGGAGCGAGAAAAGCCACAGGAGATTAGAATAAATATCACCTTGTTTGCAGATTTATCTGAAGCTGGCGAAAGTGATAATATAAACGACTCGGTAAATTACCGCACTGTAGCGAAGAAAGTCTTAGCCCATGCAGAAAGTGCAAAAATGTATACAGTTGAAGCTCTTGCATCTGATCTGGCGAAGATATGCCTAGAAATGCCGCGTGTACAGAAAGTCCGTGTACGCGTTGAAAAGCCAGGAGCTATACGTTTTGCCCATTCGGTAGGGGTGGAAATTGAACGCCCCCAGGAATTATAAACACACTATATACCTGAGCCTGGGTTCGAATATTGAACCCGAAAAAAATATACCTAAAGCTATTGATCTACTTGCTGGTAAGGTGCATGTAGTTTCTATCTCTAATGCTTGGAAGACTCCTGCAGTTGGATCGCTTGGACCGGACTTCCTCAATGCAGTTATCCAGATCAATACTGACCTAGACCCGAATACACTAAAGACAGAAATACTTTATCCAATTGAATCACAGCTTGATAGGGTACGCACTTCAGATAAGAATGCACCTCGTACCATAGATCTCGATATACTGATTGTTGATGACATCATTGTTGATGATGAGATATGGTTCCGCGTCTATCTGGCTGTTCCACTAGCAGAATTAGAGGGTGAACTAATTCATACGCGAAGTGGCCAAACAATAGCAGAAATTGCCCAACTATTGAAAGAAACCAATGCCATCCAATTGCAGCCCCATTTATTTGGAGTTGAAAACCGTTCTGATCATGAAGTATCTTAAAACATGGTTGCTGAGCCTCTTGATATATTATCAAGAAACTCCTGCCGAGTAGCGGGATTCTTCCGGAAATATCCAAGCATAGCCGAAGTTGTCATACGGGCATCATGTTTTTTTACACCTCGCATTGCCGTGCAGAGATGCAAACCTTCAACAACAACCGCGACTCCAGCCGGATCTAACAATTCATCTAGAAATTCTGCAATTTGTCTCGTCATACGCTCTTGCACCTGTAATCGATGTGCAAACATATCAACCAATCTGGGGATTTTCGATAATCCAATAACTCGACCTCGTGGAAGGTAAGCAACATGAGCTCGTCCTAGGAAAGGAAGTATGTGGTGCTCGCAGAGGCTATAAAATTCAATGTCACGGACCAGGACCATTTCATCATAAGTAACATCAAATAAGGCGTCATTTACCAGCGACATTGGATCTTGAAAATAACCATCCAATAGCTCCATGTACATTCTAGCCACTCGCTCGGGAGTACGCTGCAAGCCTTCTCTTTCTGGTTCCTCTCCAACGGAAACAAGAATCTGGACAATTGCTTCCTCAATCGAAGCACTATCAATTTGCTTGTCTAAATGAAGATCAGCGATTTGATAAAGGGTATTAATGTCTGTTTTCATTTTATTCCTATCTTCTTAAACTTATATGACAAACCAAAGTATACAACAATGATTTTCTAAAATGCATTATATATATTCTAATTCCTAGCGCGGCATAAAAGTGCCTTGCCATTCTAACAGGCAAGGCACCACCAAGTAAGTTATTTCCAAGTACTGATTTTTGTTATCCTATCATTGGCTCAATTAATCCGTAAGTACCGTCACGGCGGCGATACAATACATTAATCGAATTCGTTTTTCCGTTATAGAATACAAAGAAATTGTCATGCCCAAGCATCTCCATTTGCTCAATAGCCTCTAATTCATCCATGGGCATGACAACGAAACGTTTTCGTCGGGCAATGATTGGACCTAAATCAGCCGTTTCCTCTTCAATTTCTTCGACCATAGCATCTACTGTTACATCCGAAGCAGTTCTTCCATCACCCCGACCCCGATATCGTTTACCCTTGTAACGTTCAATCCTGCGCTGCATTTTGTCCAACGCAGTATCTAAAGCAGCAAAAATGTCATCAGCACGTTCCTCTGAGCGCAATACAAATCCTTTTCCCCTGACCGTGATTTGGGCCACCTGGCGGTCAGCGGCATTCCTGGCAGACTTTACATACGCAACATCTACTCGTGCCTCCTCAATTCCAGGAAGATATCGATCGAGTTTCCCAACTTTTTTAGCAACATAATCCTGAATTCTATCCGTCAAATCCATATTTCTGCTGTATATTTCAACTTCCAAAGCCATATTTATCCTCCTCAAATCATTTTTCGAGGTCACATATAAATTTTGCCATGTTCCATCATAAGATCTATTCAGCCCGCGCAAGCGTGACACAATATACTTCATTCGCACCCGCCAAACGCAAAGCTTGTGAACATGCCATCAAAGTTGCTCCACTCGTTGTCACATCATCGACAAGCAGCACGTTCTTTTTATCTAATTTTATTCTGTTTCCCTCAAATGCGCCGGATACGTTTATGAGACGGTCTGCAATACTTAATCCAACTTGTGATGCGGTTTCACGGGTGCGCAAGAGGGCACTAGGTGTATATGCCCATCCAGTGGCAAGCGAGATTGGACGAGCTAATAAAGCCGCCTGATTATATCCCCGCTCGATCTTCCTGGCAACACTCAATGGAACCGGGATGACCAAATCAATTTTCCAATCCTGATTACTTACAATTTGGATTAAAGGGCGTGATAATATTTCACCCATGGCAACATCTTTTCCATATTTTAACCGATGTACCGCATTACGGACAGAACCTTTGAATAACGCCCAAGATCTTAATGATGAATAACTGGGTCGAGAGTTTGAACAATGAAAACACTGTCCTTCCCCTACAATATTTATTGCTCCACATATTATGCAAATTGGAGGCTGAATAACTATAGCGTCAGCCTGACAAGCGGCACACCAGCGGGCACCTTTTACTCCACATCCCCCACAATTTGGCGGGAAAAGCCAATCCAAACCTGTCCATAACCATTGGTAAATGACATATGCTGGGCGTACGGGTAGAGACATTTTCGTCTCTGTTCTTCAATATTATCAGGATTTAGGACAGGTGGGTATTTTGCGATTAGCTTCCTAAAAATAAGCTTTTTAGTGCGGATCTCATCAGCATTAAAAATGCAGGTGTCAACAAAATGATGCAAATCGTTGGAAAAATAAGCAAAGTCATAGGAATAAGCATCTTAATCGGTGCTTTATGAGCTTCCTCTTCCGCTCTTTGCCTACGTTTTATCCTCATCTGATCGGATTGGATACGCAATACCCTCGCCATACTAACGCCAAGTTGTTCGCTTTGGATCACAGCTGCTACAAAGCTTGTCATCTCAGAGACTCCTAGCCGGTCGACCATATCACGTAATGCTTCACGACGAAGTTTTCCTAATTGGATTTCTCGTAACACTCTTCCAAATGCTCTACCTAACTCATTATCCCATTTTTCGTACACCTTCAACATCGCGCCTTCAAAACCCAAACCAGCTTCAACGCAAATTGTCAACAGATCAAGCGAATCTGGCATAGCTTTCCGAACTTCTTTTTGTCGTCTTTGAATCTTACTGGTTAAAAATAACTCGGGCAAATAAAACCCTAATGCTGTAAATATGGTTACAATGAGAAGCCGCGTTCCCCAAGTGAGGTTTTTCATGCCAATTGTCATTAAGAAAAATATCAAACCACCTACTGAAGCAGCTGCGATAAACCGGGATGCCAAGAATGTGGTGGGCTCGAGTCCTCGCGGATT
>CP070639.1:2432295-2454930 GCA_020354045.1 Anaerolineales bacterium
CCCAGGAATCGACGGTAACCAGCCTGGGTATCATAGATCAGCAAAGCTGATTCAGTTTGAGGTAGCCATGCGCGGATTAAGTCATGGGCTAATGGTGTGTCTTCCTCTAGGTTATCTACCACCAGGTGGCGATATGTGTCCAGCAGATACTCCCGGCAAAGTGGATTGTTCCACAGGATGTACCAGAAAACCTCCAGCTGTAACGAGAAATCCAACAGGTTGTGCTCCAAACAGTGCTGGCGAAACAAGCTGGCACAGGTCTGCGCATCCTCGTAAATACGGACCTGTACTGGATCTCCCACCCAGGCTGCTTTGAGGCGAGTGTCGATCTCGGTGTGAGGAAAGCCAACCACGGCAGCCTTGTTGAGATTGTCAATGATCTGGCTGTAAAGGCGGTTGCGATTGATGATCAGGCTATCAAAATAGCCTTTCTGGAGCAGCGGTCTCACCAAATGAGCCATGCTGTATTGTGCTGTTTCAAGGGTGAGAAAGGTTGGTGAGCGTTCAGGGTGGGCAAATCCAGCCTCTTCAGCTGCCATGGGCCAGAACAATTCCACCATGCGCCGGGCCAGGCCACCCACAGTGAGCACCATTACGTTCCCGCCAGCTACCACACCGGGTGTTCGCAGTGCCTGGTAATACGGCTCCGCCAGGGTGCGTTGGGGAACAAGCAGCAAGATTGAACCACCAGCCACACCTTGAGCCATCAGGTGCAGCAGGCGTTCGACCGCTGCAGTGGTTTTACCGCAGCCAGCTGGCCCTTCCAGAAAGATCCTGGTATCCAGTGGTTGCTGGACTAGGTTAAGCTGCTCGGGTGTCAGGCTAGGGGGCATACCACGATTTTAACCGAAACTTACCACCCAATCTCAACCACCTCAAGCGGATGGTCAGATTCAGGGATAAGCAGGTAACTGGCGTACAGGACTTGCGTGCCGGGGGAGACGAAAACATGGTCGATGCGTTGGTCGGGTTTGAGACCCAGAGCTTCGCTTCCCGTAGGCCACCTGAGCAACCAGGCATCATCAAGCAGATCAGTGGTGATGCGATATTGGTCGGTATCGGGTCGAAAGTTGAAATCCCCCATTAGAATCACATTCTCCACCCCTTGGACCTCACGCAAAATTGCTTGCTGCTGGACGATCGGACCCCCATTACCCAGATGAGTCACAAATACATTGAAGGTTCTGCTGTCTACCTGTATCTGGGCCCAAATTGTGGCGGTTTGCTCACCCTCGCTGTACATATAAAAGGTGCGTGGATTTTGGATCGGGTAGCGGGAAAGCAAGGCGATGCCAAAGGTACCTGTGACGGTTTTAGGACCGTAGTAAGAATGCATTTCCAGGCGGTCAGCAAAATAGCGCACCACATCAGAGTTGCCCCCTGCGATGCGGTTGGTGTCGGATTCCTGCAAGCCGATCAAGTCGGGCAGCTGTGCTTTGATCAGCTCCAACTGCCCATCAAAATTCTTCAAGCCTTCCTCGGAATATCCCTGTTGGATATTGTATGTCAGTACGCGCAAATGCGTTGCGCCGGGCGACGGCTGGTCTGGTAGCGGAGTATATTGCCAGACGACCAGGAAAGCACTTAGCCCCAGCAGGGTTGCCCCCACCCATGGTACCAGAGTGTCCTGTGCGGGCGGCACCTCTTTAGGGCGCACAAACAGCATCGCTAATACCAAAACCAGGCCCACGGCCAGGTGCACCAGCCAGAACTTGTCCCGGAAAAAAGGTCCCACCACCGGGATGTAATCGTACACAGTGGTGAAGACATGGGCAAAGATCATCACCAGCAGGAAGAGTGCTGCCAGGCTGAATGCGCCGCCAAAAGCTCGGGGGGTGGGACGCAACCTCGTGATTTCGTGGGTTATCAGGCTGAAATCAACCAGCAAGATCGGGTAAAGCAGCAGCATCAAGACCAGCGGGAGATAAGCCAGCCAGCCTGGATCTGGTGCGTAATAGGGGTACTCAACAGGGTTAGATGGAAAAGAGATCTGGTGCATTAAGATCGTAAGCACAAGAGCCAGCACAAACAAGCCATTCCAGAATAACAGCACACCAGTGGATTGACGGTTCCAGATAAAAAACTTTCCCAGGATCAGCCCGACAAAGCCTACCTGGGCTAGCACCGCCAACCCCATAACCAGCAAGTAATTCGCTCCGCTCCAACGGGCGATCACATTGATGCTGGTAAAGGCGAAATACAACAGGGTAAGGATGGCCAGCATTCCCAGGCTGAGCCCTACCAGACGTCCAAAGCTTGAGGAGGTCTTGCCAGCCATATCTCCGGCGTCCCCCAGCTGCCTCAGCGTGATAGGCAACAGTAAGCCCCCTAGAAGTGCCAATCCCCATCCAATCGCCTGGTATGCTTCCAGCGTGGAGATATCCGAGCCCGAGCCAAGCACCCGCAACAAAATCGATCCCCCTACAGCCAAGGCCAGACCACCGCCCAGAGCAGGATAGCTGTTAGTGCGTTGAGCGCGACCCCATTTCCACAAGATACCAGGCAGCAGGATCAAGAAAGCACTCACACCCAGTCCAGAAACCAGCATGCGGCCGCGCGTATCCAGAAACGTTTCTGCTACCCGGGTCAAGAAAACCAGTTCACCCGCCAACATCAACCACCAGAAGGGAATTTTCCGTCGCAGGAGGATCAGCACCAGGGGAGAAAAGAGAAACAGAACCGAGACAATCTCTGGTGGGATGCTCGTGCCTAACAACCCAAAAGCGTAGATGGCTTCCACAAAATCGGCAATCAGTTGGAAAAAGAACAGGAAAAGAATTCCATAGAAAAGGAGCTCTGGCAGACTGGGGCGCGCTGGATTGAGTGAACGATTCATCACGGCCTCCTGTGAATCAGAGATATTGGATTAGGAGTTGAATGCAATGCAACCAAGGGTTAGTGAGGCGTGCCAACCAAACCTATGATTAAAGTTTATAGCCAATCGTGCGCAGCAGATTTTTTCGCCAGGCGATATCTTCCTCAGCTTCCACACCCAGGGGAGAAAACCCATCCACCACACCCAGAATGCCGCGACCCTGCTCAGTTTCAGCCAGGATGACCTGCGTGGGGTTAGCCGTGGCGCAGAAAATCCGGCATACCTCTGGCACCAGCTTAACTGCGTTCAGCACGTTAACTGGGAAATAACCCTCCCCCAAAAACAAAATGAAACTGTGTCCGGCTGCGATCGTGTGAGCATTCTTAACCGCAAGTTGTTGCATATCTGCATCTGTACCTGAACTGCGCACCAGACACTTACCTGAGGCTTCACAGAACGCCAGACCAAACTTAATCCCTGGTACTGCGTTAACCAGAGCTTCGTGGATATCTTCAACTGTCTTAATGAAATGGGATTGACCCAGGATGAAGTTGACAGTCTCCGGTTTCTCGATATTAACAGTAGTAACATGCATGGCAACCTCCGTTAATCAGTGCTCTGTGAAGAGTCTAACTTAAAATCGAAAAAAGCGGGTGAAGAAAGCTTCCACCCGCTTGAGAAAATCGAAGCCCTATATCATGGGCGCTTAGATTGGTTGAGAAGCAGGTACCAGATGTGCCAGGACTGCGTGATGATCAGAATGGGGACGCTCTTCAGCCTGCAAATGCACAGCCTCTAGTACCCGCCAGGGCTGTTTTCCATTGTTGAGAAAGATGTAATCCAGACGAGCGCGGCGCAGCAATCCCCCCCAGGGCCAGCGTAGCTCATGGGTGGTAGCCTCTCCCTTGGGTTTCACCTGGCGATACGCGTCAACCCAGCTAGATTGAGCCTGGCGAATCTGCGGACTGTTTTCATGGGCGTTAAAGTCGCCTCCGATCAAAGCCGGCAATCCACTGCCTAAACGGGAGATCCAATCTCTGAGGTCCACAAGTTGAAGCGCATTCTGTCGGCGTGCCAATCCTAAATGGACGGAGAATGCCATCACTTTTCCACAGGGTGTCTCTACCTGCGCGCCAAGAGCCATTCTCCGGACGAATGGATTAGCACGGCTGCCTAGCTGGCGTAGGCTCGGCTGTTTAAGTGGAAAGCGGCTGAACACAGCCAGGCCCTCTTCAAATCCAATGCCATTTTCGTGCCCATTGGCGCGGGTGTAAATATGATTCATACCCAGGCGTTCGGAGAGCCACTCGTCCACACGCAGTTGTGGGGTGCGAGCGACCTCCTGGATCAAGAGAATGTCCGCACCATATTCTTCCACCAGCCGAGCAAAACCCTCCAGTCTCTCCAATGACCAGCGCTGGCGAGGCCAATCGTGCCACAAGTTGGCACTCAACACGGTTACCCCCTTACACTCCTGGGTTGTTTCTCTTTCTACGCGCTCATGTACCGTAAGTTTTCCGGGGCTTTCGGCAACAGCAGCAACGCTCCGGGCGGCAGGTCGCAGGAAATGCAGCCCGGGCAGGCGCAGCAGCCTACCTAGGTGAGGTTTTAAACGATGGAATACATAAGCCGCACCCTGCGGTGAGACGCCCTCCTGCAGGTGCGGCTCGATATTTACTTCTTGTGATAAACTCAAACGATATAACTCCAATATGCGGGATTTTCCCCTTTATGGAGTTATTTTACCTGATTCTTGGTGCTCCTTAAGCGAGTCTAACGAAACTCTTATGTCTGCTCAAAGCTTCGAAAGACGCGACAACCATCTACTCCTGGTCCGAGTCGATCTTGCCTTGCGCCACATCGCGCATCCCCTTCAAGAATCCCGGGATGACCATCTCAGGGAACTTGGGCCAGGTGAGCACCACCGCAGCCACAATCCAAAGCACCATTCCTAATCCGGCGCTAAACTGATCTCGCAAGGCGATCCAAATGAACCAGCCATAAATGGGGGCCTGAAAAAGCATGCCCAGGGAGCGCATTAAGCCCCAGTGCCACAAGATCAGCAGCCATACGATCAAATATACACCTGCCTGCCATAACCCCCAGTAGCCTGAAGCGAGCATGTAGATAAACAAACCAATCGATACCAACATGTCGACTTCAAGGTCGTGGTCACCAATCCAGCTATCATACTGTACCCGGCTGCGGCGGGCGATTACCCCGTCCACAGCATCCCCGCTCCAATCGAGCACCATGATCCAGGCTGCCAGGGCCAGTCCAGCCTCGCCCTGGACAAAACCAAGCCATGCCAGCACAAAGCTTAGTAAAGCCCGGCTGGTCGTGATCAGGTCAGCCACTTGCTTGGCAACTAACATGGCAACCTCCTTTCTGGTACCAATCACAACGAAGTTACTATATTCAGAGCAGAGGAGGTGTGCTTTACCTCATTTTTCAAACAGGTTACTGTACATTTACTATAGCAAATTCGAGCTTAGATTTCAAGCCAAAATCCCTGATCAGATTGAATGGATGGATGACTTAAACAGTAAAGCTGCGGAGATTATCTCTGCCGCAGCTTTGTAAAACAAAATGGCGTTATAAATCAGCGAAGATTGTCTGCTAAGGTGTTACCACAAACATGCCGACCATTCCCGCATCGTAATGAACCCCATCCTGCAGGAAGCAGCCCATCTGCCATTCACCTACCATATTTTCCGTTACAGTAAAGCTCATGGTTGCTTTCCCTCCATTCTCCGCCAACATAACCATGTAGCCGCTATGCCCTGCTTCGTGACCATGAGTAGCCTCATGATCAAGTTCTTCCCCTTCCATCGTCATAAGCATAGGTTCAACACCTGCGCTCTCGAAAATGTCAGTTTGAAATCTATTGGGGCGGCCCTCCATCATCATAACATCTTGCCCAATCATGAATTCGTGCTCGAGTGCTCCCATGTTTACCAACTCTAGAGTCACTTCTTGACCGACCCGCACTTCAATCGTATCCGGATTAAACGAATACTCGCTCATCTCGATGGTGTAAGTCACTGGCTCAGGCGGCGAGCTGCCGCAAGCCACAAAAACCAAAGCTATAGCTGCCCATACGAAAAATAATAAATATCTTTTCATCTTGCTTTCCTTTCTACTTTAATCCAATTACCAGAGTAAACTGGATTATATATACCACAAAACCCCATGACCCCGGATACATTAAGAAATGTTTAGTCTTTTTCGACTTAATCGAGACTGGGCCCAATATTTAGACAATATGCATTATCATTAGGGAAATTGATCACCCTGGAGAGAAGATGAAATCCAAGCGCCAAACATTACGTGAGAAACGCCAACGGCAACAACTGACAAACCGCATCCTTTGGGCCAGTTTAGGGGTGCTACTTCTTGCCCTGTTGGGATACGCAGTCTATGCCTCCACTCGACCTGCCACGGGTGAAGAAATCGCCATCATGGCAGACAGCGGGCATGTTCCAGAAGACACTGATCCAGGTCCCTATAACAGTGAGCCACCCACTTCGGGCCGCCATTACGCCAGCGAGTACAATGCCGGCTTCTACGAAGAGACAGACTCAGAGGCACAGGCTCAATACCCGGAGGGCTACCTGGTGCACAACCTGGAGCACGGATACGTAATCTTCTGGTACAACTGCGATCTGCTGGACGCCACTGGGTGCGCTAACCTAAAAAGCCAGATCAAGACGGTCTTGGACCAGGAAAATAACTTAAAGGTGATTGCTTTCCCGCGCAAGTCGATCAATGTGCCGGTTGTGCTGACCTCCTGGGGACGTCAGATGAGCTTTGAGCGCTTTGATCCGGGCTTGGCACGCGATTTCGTCAGAAGCAATCGCAACAAAGCTCCCGAGCCCAACGCTCCGTAATCAGACCCATCGAACACTACTGCTCACACGCTCACGGAGCATGCGAGTTATAGTAAAATCAGCAAGGATGGAAAAAATCCCTGTCTGGTTGTTGTGGCAATCTTCCGCAGATATATCTGGGAGCAGTATTGACGAACGCTAACCATCTAGGGAAAAAGCAGAGGAGTCATGAGAAAATTTGTACTGATATTAACCTTACTGGCAGCCCTTATCGCTGGCTGTACTAGTTCGCAATCAGCCCAGAACAATGGTAAGCCTGGAAAACCGATCTCCGTAAACGGCGGTAGTTACCAGGATGTTTCCGTCAACGAGCTAAAATCTATGCTGGATAATAAAGATTTTACCTTTGTCAATGTACACATCCCCTTTGAGGGCGATATCCCAGACACAGACCTCTCGATCCCTTATGATGAGATCAGTCAGCATCTGGACGAGCTGCCCTCTGATAAAGACGCAAAAATTGTGCTTTATTGCCGCAGCGATCGGATGAGCATGATTGCCGCCGAAGAGCTGGTACGGCAAGGTTACACCGATGTCTATAACCTGGACGGCGGCTTTGTCGCCTGGGAACAGCAAGGCAATCCCATTGAGGGGAGATAATTGAGAAATGATGGAAACAGAAAACCAAGAACTCGAGCTGAGCACAAACGAGAAAGCAGCACCAAAACCCGCCCTGGTGATCAACATTCACACCTGGGCTACACCCATCATCGGACTGGTCATGCTTGCAGTAGGTCTGGCAGGTGGGTATTTCGGGCGACCGTTGATATCACCCAGCGAAGCAACGCCGACGGTTGCAACCACCGCCTCCACCTCTGATACCCAGGAGAGCCTTCCCGTGGCCGCGGCCACGACCAGCCCAGAAGAACAAGCCAGCCGCCAGGAAATGATGGATTTTATCATCTCCCAAACCCGCCACTTCCAAGGGGACCCAGAAGCCACGGTCACAATCGTCGAATTTAGCGACTTCCAGTGACCATTCTGTAGCAGATTTGCTACTGGCGCGGGTCGTCAGATCAAAGAAACATACGTTGATACCGGCAAAGTCCGCTTTGGTTACTGGCACTTTGCTTTCTTAGGTCAGGAATCCTTCTGGGCTGCGGAAGCCAGCGAATGCGCAGCCGAGCAAGACGCTTTTTGGGTTTACCATGATCTCCTCTTCGAAAGACACGGCGGTGAGAACCAGGGAGCCTTCAGCAAAGAAAATCTCAAGGCATTTGCGAATGAATTGAAGCTGGACAGTCAGGCATTTAATGATTGCCTGGATAACAACACGTTCTCCACCCAGGTGCAAACCGAGACAAACAACGCCCGCTCCATGGGTGTCACATCCACACCAGCGTTTGTGATCAATGGGCAGGCGGTTATGGGTGCACAGCCTTTTGAGGTTTTTGAGCAAATCATCGAACAAGAATTGGCTAAAACCAGCCCTTGATATCCGACTGCTGGTTAAAAAACCCCCGAGGTCAGTGAGCCCTCGGGGGTTTTTTTCTTCACAATTGCACTTGATCAAGCGATTTCACCCTTCCACTACGCTTACCTGTGTGCTTGCCTCCCCTGTTAGAGTGATATCATACATGCCAGGGTCATAACTCACTGTCGGTAATGTCCATCGAAATATCCATTTGGCATCTTCGGGAAGTGCGTTCACACAACCGTGCGACATGGGATCCCCGTAATTATTGTGCCAAAATGTGGAATGTACAGCCACGCCTCCGGTAGCAAAAATGGATACCCAACCAATCCCAGGTATATCGTAACCCGCCCCGGTGGTACCGCCGCTCATTTGTAATGAGACAAATTTTCTGGAAACCCTGTGCGTACCAAGCGGTGTAGACCAGCTGTCGACTACATTCCCGTCTCTATCAAATTTCGCGCCGGTGGATATTCGGCAATAATACACCTCCACATCATTTTCAAAGCAGGCAAGTGTCTGATGAACGACGTCGACCTGGATGCGCTTGTTTTCCACCTCGGGGCTGATGGGAGCCAATTCATCCAGTGTGATTGGACGGAAAGCCCGAGCGTCTGCCCATAACCGATCCACCCCACCATAGTAGTTCGGGTTCACCCGGTAGAGTGTATCCCCAGACTCGCTTATTTTGATTTGATCTACCCAAAACACCTGGCTGTAATACAATCGGATTGGAAGCCCTTCATCTGATTTAATTTGCACCCACGAGTTTGAGGATGGTTCGGTTTCCAAAATTACATCGACATATGGCACAGTCACTTCCGCCCACATCCCTGCTCCTAGACTCGCACTGGGGAGATCCTTCACAGGTTCATTGGGTAGAAAACGAACGGGTTGAAAATAGGGACTGTATATATACCCTTCTGGTGTCTCCACCCATTTTTGATTATAAAATATGTATGCTGGCTGCTCGCCAACCACCTCGCGTATCCACGGAAGGACGCCATCTTCATAAAGAAGGCCAACCGTCTGGCTGTCTGGGTTTGGGCGCGCTTTAATCTCCACGGTTCCATTCGCGGCTCGTCCCAACCGCTCTGCTTTTGGGAAATCTGGCAGGATAAACGGGTTCCGCATGACGCGCATACTTAGGCTTCCCAAACCGAGAGCAGCTATTTTTAAAAAATCTCGGCGCGTAATTCTTATATCCTCTGACATCATAACACCTTCAAATCGGGCACTATCATAACACTTAATTGTGAAGATTAAGATAATTTCTCCAATAACTACTTGAAAAACCCCCTTAGATCAGAGCCACTCCATAAACTCTAAGTTATCATTCGTTTAACCTCTGATTAAGCTCCAGATTACCCCCATCACTTTTTCTCTATTTATGCGACGTATTTAAGATTGGGAATAATACAGGTATTTAACACTCTATGCGTGATTTATCGATTCAGGTGATATCAACTCCAGCGAGTTTGCCCTCGAGTATTACCCATGCGCAATAACCCGTTTTTCTCTCCGACTGGATTAATCATGACCATCCTTCTGATGGTTGTGCTGGGTATGACGTTATGGTATTCAGGTGGTATCGCCTTCAGCCCAGGTAAGTTGAGTGCATTGAACAAAAGTGCCGCGATGCCCGGAGGTTTCAGCTCACATGCTGAGTTCGAAGCCGAGTGCCAGCTATGCCATCAGCCGCTAAAAACTACTCAGGACACGCTTTGCCTGACCTGCCATGTCAGGGTTGAAGAGCAAATATCAGCCGGTAATGGTACTCACGCGCACCTGCCCGAGCCCAACAGGTGTGCAGCCTGTCACCAGGATCACCAGGGAAGAGACTTTGATCTGACCCGCTCGGCGTATGCCCACTTTGACCACATTGAGACAAATTTCAGCCTGGCGAAGCACCAGGTGGGTTACGACACTATGCCTATTGACTGCCTGACATGCCACACCGAAGAAGCTGGTTTTCCAATAAATCAGGAAGGTTGTGTGAACTGCCATGCCAGCAAGGATTTTGACTTCATGCAAACGCACAGTTCAGATTTTGGATTTGAATGTCTGTTGTGTCATGATGGGAGCGATTTAATGTCTGATTTTGACCATCAGAGCACTGTTTTCCCATTAACCGGCAGGCATGCACAGATTCTATGCAGCGCCTGTCACAGCCAGACGAAAACTGAAAGCCAGCATACCAATGACAGAGAAAATATTTTCCAGGTTTTCCGTCAAGCTCCCAGTACCTGCGCTGCCTGCCACCAGGAACCCGAGATGCATGCGGGTATCTTCACTCAGAGCTGCAATGTGTGCCACAGCACACAGGCATGGACCCCTTCCACCCTGGAAGGGAAGCCTTTCGACCATCTCACCCAGGCTGGTTTCAGCCTGACGCATCATCAAGTGGATTACGGTGCTCAGGTGATCACTTGCAAGACATGCCACCTTTTTAACATTTATGCCTTCGAAATTGAACAATGCAGCACTTGTCACGAACAGGGAGAGGAGAAGTCTAACTTCATCCATGAACACCAGGACGAATTTGGCCCTGCCTGCCTGGATTGCCACGATGGGGTTGACCGCATGCGAGGTTTTAACCACGAAGAGCGTTTCCCGCTGCAAGGGAAACATGCTGAGCTCCCCTGTCAAGATTGTCACACGGATAGGCGCTTTGAGAATACCCCCAGTGAGTGCCTGGATTGCCACGCTGAACCGGAGATTCACGCTGGCTACTTCGGATTGAAATGCCAGTACTGCCATGAGGCCAGCTCCTGGTCACCAGCACAGTTGCAAATCCACAATTTCCCGTTGAGCCACGGGGAGCAGGATGGCAGCGATTGTACCACCTGCCACCTGGACACTTACACGGAATATACATGCTACACATGTCACGAGCACCAACCCGCCCCAATCCTTGAAAGCCACCTACAGGCTGGGATTACAGCTGAAGCTTTGCCTGCCTGTGCCGACTGCCATCCTGGTGGTGAATTGGGTAGCCGACCATGAGAAAGATTGGCACCAGAGAGGCGAATTGATGAACTACCCCCAGCCTGAATTCTATTAAGCGGTGAGGATTTAATGCGACGCGTCTTTTTGATTACACCTTTCCTCTTCCTTGGGTTAATATGCCTGGGAGTTACCTTCACCGCCTGGCTATCCGCCTCAGCGCACTATCACCCCGGCCAGGTTTTATTCCCACTGCAAGAATCTACTGAGGAACTGCGTGCCAACTTTATCACCGACCCGATCGATAAGGCCAACTATGCCCTCCAGCTGCTGGATTGGCGTGTTTTGGACCTCAGTGCACTAACCCATACCCCTGCAGAAGTTGCCGCGCTGCAGGCCTTGGATAAGGCACTTGAGCGAGCTCAAAAAATCAGCCTTGCCATTCCAGCAGAAAGTAAGCCTGTCCTGATGTACCGTTTGAAGGAAACGCTTGAACAGGTTGCCAACTTGCTTACTAGGCTAAGCATCTCCCCACAAAAAGTCCCCGATTTTTACCTGGCGGTCTTAACAAGAGTGCTCACCTTCCACGATTTGGCAGCACAAATAAATCTCGGTAACCTTCCAGAACCATTGCCTGATCAGGTACAAATTATGTTGCCGCTGGTCATGGTAAGCAATGGGTTGCCGGCCTCCAACATATCTGAGCAGGCCTGGATAGATCCGCAAGCAGTGGTATTTCCTCCCGGCAGCCCAGGTGCACAACACGCCTTCTTCCCGTTGACAGGCAGACACAGCACATTAGAGTGCGCCAGTTGCCACCTGGAAGCGGGCAAATTTACCGGCATTGACCGGCTTTGCAGCAGCTGCCATGCTTCTATCGTTCCCACTAACCATTTTACCGGTGAGTGCTCCACCTGCCATTCCACCAACGCCTGGAAACCCGCCAATTTCAACCACAGTGGGCAGACCAACTGCCAGTCCTGTCACACCCGTCCAAACGGGCACTACTCGGGCCAATGCTCTGCTTGCCACTCCACCAACGCCTGGAAACCTGCCAGCTTCAACCACAGTGGGCAGACCAACTGCCAGTCCTGCCATACCCGTCCAAACGGGCACTACTCCGGGCAGTGCTCCGCCTGTCACTCCACCAACGCCTGGCGACCTGCCAGCTTCAACCACAGCGGGCAGAACGATTGCCAGTCCTGTCACATAAGGCCCAATAATCACGCCAGCGGGCAGTGTTCAACCTGCCATTCCACCAGCGCCTGGAAGCCTGCCAGCTTCAACCACAGTGGCCAAACCGATTGCCAGTCCTGCCATACGCGGCCCAACGGGCATTACTCCGGGCAGTGCTCCGCCTGCCACTCCACCAACGCCTGGAAGCCTACCAGCTTCAACCACAGTGGGCAGACTGATTGTCAATCCTGCCACACGCGTCCCAATGGGCATTACTCCGGGCAGTGCTCCTCCTGCCATTCCACCAGCGCCTGGCGACCCGCCAGCTTCAACCACAGTGGGCAGACCGACTGCCAGTCCTGTCACAACAGACCCAATGGGCACTGGAGCGGGAAGTGCTCCCAATGCCACAACACTAGCTCCTGGAGTGGAGTACAGGTGAGCGGGCATACCTTCCCCATCGAACACAAAAACGCCGGAGGTGTATGCTCACGTTGCCACCCCTCCAACAGCCCAGCGTATACCTGCTATAACTGCCACGATCGGGCCAAGATGGAGAGCAAACACGCGGAGAAAAACATCTTCGATATCGCCAGCCGTTGCGCAGACTGCCATCCGAATGGAAAAGGCGATTGATCGATCTATATACCAACCCAATAAAAAAACAGGCGGACTGGCTTCGTCCGCCTGTTTTTTTATGTATGCTATTCCTGTTCTATTATTTATGGCGTAGGCTCCAGGATGAGCAGGTCGTGGCTCCCCGCCTCAGCCTGGGTTCTCAGCCAATTAGAGGGGTGGTATTCGAAGGTGCGCCACGCTTCGATAAAGTTATCGTACTGTGGATGCATGGGATGCCCGCTTTGCCCTACACTGTGGACCATGCGCGAATTGCTCAGGTCCCCCAGGTCAATTACCTGGCGCAAAGCCGGAATGCAGCGCACCTGATAAGGGCTGGTTGCGCTCCAGCAAGTTTTTTGCACCACAGTTTCGCTGCCATGGGTTGGGAAGGGACCACGGTTAAATAGATTTTCGATCAGGCTGATCCCCGAACGACCCAGGGTGGCGTGCTGATAATAAATGGTATGCAGCTCGCCCCAACGCCACTCGCCCACATCAGCTCCAAGTTTCTCCACACCCTCCGCATAGGCGCTCTGAAACGCACCTATCAGAATGTCGTCGCGGCTCTCGGTTTCCGGAGTCGCCAGATCATCCCACCAGGGTGAATCTGGCTGCTGCAGTAAGAAGTAGACTGCATCCGCATCCTTGTGATTACCACCGGGGTACTGGCTGGCTGGCAGCTGGTCATGAAAAGTATCTGCCAGCAGGTGAACCCAGAAGATGTTGAATATAGCCGCCTCAGGGCTATCCATACGCATTTGAGCATCCCAGCTGAGCAGCCGGTCGCGCGCTAGTCCTGCCAATGGGTCATCAAAACGCAGATCTTTCAAGTATGGGATAATCTCCAACGCCGGCAGGCTTTGGTTATCGGTCTGTATCGCGATCATATCTTCCAATGTAACGCCATCAGTATCATTCTGGATTAATCCGGTGATACGCTGTGCTCGTTGGCCACGATACTGGCTGGTGCTGATCAGGTAGGGGTAATCGCCCGCCCGAACCTGGGGATTATTGGCAGTGGCGATGAAACCCTGGGCTGGATTGAAGGTGCGCGGCAGCTCCTCATAGGGGATAAAACCTGTCCAGATGTAATCATCATTCCAGCCTGGCACAGGCAATGAGCCATCACCTCCGGCACGCATAGGGACTTTACCCGGCATGATATAGCCGATGTTGCCGTCCACATCAGCATACAGCCAGTTCTGCTTACCGGCGTCAAAAAAGCGCAGCGCTTCGCTGAACTCATTCCAATTCTGTGCCTGGATCACCCCCAGCACAGCTTCCAGCGATCTAATCGGCTCCAGCGCCGTCCAGGCATAGGAGAGTGCGTACAACTGCAGTTCGTCGCTAGTATAAGCAAATTGATCCTGGTCTACCATATAATCTGTTATGACCAGGCCATTACGCGTGCTGCGCACCAAGATCACCTCGGGTTCATCTTGCCCACGCACAATGATCTCTTCGCGGCGGAGGAGCATATCCTCCCATTTGCCGTTCACTTCGTACTGGTTCGGATTTTCAGGATTGATGCGCTCAACGAATACATCTTCGGCATCGAAGGCGGCATTGGTCAGCCCCCAGGCAAGGCGGTCGTTGTGACCAATCAGGATGCCTGGCACCCCCGGCAGGGAGAAACCGCGAAAATTATAAATGCACTCCGGGGATTTCTCCACACAATGCATGCCAATCTCATACCACAAAGATGGTGTACTGATGCCCATGTGGGGATCATTAGCCAGCAGCGGTTTGCCAGTGGCTGTCTTGCTCCCCGAGACCACAAAGCTGTTGGAACCGCCCAGCGCGCCAAAGCCCAGTTCAGCCAGCAGTGCAGGCGACGATTGGCTCGCCTCCAACCCCCGAGACTGGGCAAGCAAGTATTCCAACTCCATGGCATTAAAGCCGGTTAATTGGCCGGGATTCACGTTGGTCGTCTTGCCCAGATCTTCAGTAGAGATGATCACCGGGCGGTCTGGACGGTAGGATGGATTCAGGTCAGCGTAACCCTGTTCACCAACAGCAGCGAGCAGGTCAATATTATCTAACTCACCCCATTGGCTGGCCTGGTCATAGATCATCATCTCAGCCCAGACCATCGAGTCGACTGGGGTCCAGGGTTCGATTTCAATGTCCACACCCTGTAAACCCAGCAAGGCATACTCCAGACCGAGTTGAGCCGGCTTACGGGTTGAGATATAGGCATTTACCCCTGTGGTATATGCATCCACAATACGGCGGGCTTCTTCGTTTAACATCTCATAGGACTGGCGGGTGAGTTCATAGAATCCAAAATGGCGCAGATATTTATCTGTGCCCAGGGTGGTTTCACCGAAAATCTCAGAGAGCCGCCCGGAGGCTGTGCGGCGCTGGAATTCCATCTGCCAGAAGCGCTCCTGAGCGTGCACATAGCCCTCCGCAAAAAACAGGTCCTCAGGTGTACTTGCATAGATATGTGCTACCCCATATTCATCCCGCACAATCTCCACCGGTTGGATGAGACCAGTAACCTGCACACTGCCATCGGTATCTGGAAAATCCTGGCGTGTAAACCAGAAAAAAGCTCCCCCCAGAATCAAGGCAATTACTACCAATACAGTCAAGCTGATCACAAATCTTTTCACAGTTTTCGACAAAGGTGCCCTCCCAAGGCTACAAGATCTGGCTGACGATCATCACCAAACAAGAACAGGTAGTGCTTTTAGAAGCTTTCCTGTTTAGGGTTCTCTTTTTCCAGCCTGAAAACAGCGTGATTATAACGTATACAGGTCATGATGAACAAATTTACAGATCAATAATTCAGAAAATCTATCTCCCTTTTCGCACAGCTGTTATAGCCCCATGAAGGGAAGTTTCCAACTCGTAATTTAGCAAGCAGAGTTGGGGTAACCAGAACTTATCTGGATAAAGGATATAATATCCTCATAAAGCATAACTTTTTTGACCCTGTTTAAGTCCCTGGCAGTATATATGTTTGGAGTATGCATGATGAAAAAGAACACATTTGATGTCGATCGCTGCGCAGGTGAAGGGCCGCAATCCACGCTGGAAAAAAAGCTCATTGAAGAGTACCTCATAGAAAAAGGCTACCGCATGGATGACCTGCACAATATGCCCGAGGTGCAGGCCAAAGCTTTGATGCAGGAAGCCTGCCGCTACGCCTCGTTAAAGCTGGCCGAAGTTGAGTCTAAGACCAAGTTCCGCAAGGACATCCACTATAACGGCTAGAAAGCTGGACAAGCGATTTATGGATCGCCATCTCCTGCTCTCATCCTGAGAGACTCTTTACGCGCCTGAAGCGCATAATTTTGATTTTTTTTTACCATAGAAACCAAAGGAAGGAAATTATGATTATCAGCGAGAAGCACCAATTTACACTGGAAAATAACGATAACCTCAACTTCCGCTTCGAAAAAAGCCCCAATTTCAAGGCCAACCTAAATCACGAATACCTGATGATCCACTATACCGCCGGACCTTCTGTGCAATCCGTTGTCAACGCCTTTAAATCCGGGGTGTTGTCGGCTCATCTGGTGATCGGCCGAGATGGCCTGGAAGTTGTCCAGATGGTGGACTTTGACAAGAAAGGGGTTCATGCCCATACCTATAACAACAACGCCATCGGTATCGAGTTAGATTACACCGGCGATCTGCGAGATGTCAAAAACCACTGGAAATCAATCGAGCGGTTTAAATCTACCGAGTACCTCTATGGGCAGGCAGAAAATGACTGGCGCCTGCGCCCCTGGCCACTTTACCCGCAAGCCCAACTAGATATGCTTTTAAGGGTCTCGCGAGTGATCATGGAACGTTACAAGATCACCAAAATCCTCGGGCACGAGGAGATCAACGAGGGTAAATTGGACCCCGGGCCCGCTTTTCCAATGGGTATTTTCAAAGAGAAGCTGCTAGGTGGGGAAACAGGGCGGCTGGCCCTGGAGGAGACTATCCAGACCAGCCAATTACGGACTGGCCCCGGCACAGAATATCCGCTGCTTCCCCAAATCAGTCTGCCCAAAGGCACATCTGTCTCGATCACTGGAGAGGAAAAGGGCTGGGTCCTGGTAGAGGTAATGGGGGAACTCGATGGGAATACCTGGACAAAAGGATGGGTCGAAGCAAATGTTGTCCAGGCTAAACGTTTTCTTCCGGTAGTCCACAATAACAGGCTCTTCACACAGGATGGTCGCAAATATAAATCGATGACCCCCTTCTTTACCAACTTCAGCCAGAAAAAGGGCGATCTAAAAAACCCGAAATATATCATCATGCATATCACCACTGGCATCAAAATGCAGAGCACAATCAACTGGTTCCGCAACCCTAATGCCGGCGTATCCGCGCACCTGTTAATTGGACGAGATGGCAGAGTGCTGCAATTTGTGGACTTCGATACGATTGCGTATCATGCCGGGCTGAGCTTCTGGGAAGGCGACTCCAACCTGAACAGCCTCTCAATCGGGATAGAGCTGGATAATGGTGGCCCTTTACGCCAATTCAAAGGCGAGTATAAACTTCGCAAAGATGTCATCCCCGAAAGCGAGGTGGAACGCGCCCAACACTGGAAAGAATCTACTGAAAAAGGCTGGCATAAATTTACCCAGGTTCAGCTCGATGTCGTAATGGATATCCTCAAAGCGCTCAAAGAGCGCTTCCCCTCTATCAAGGAAATTCTCGCTCATGATGTGGTCAACCTCAAAAACCGCCTGGACCCTGGTCCTCTTTTCCCAATGGAAGATTTTCGCGAAGAGCTTTTTAAGCGTCGAAAGCCAGAAATCAAGGAACATGAAATCGTGTTTGATGCGGACGTTTATGATATCGGAGACGGGAGCGTCCCAGATATCAATCATCCCAAGCACAATGGTGGTCTACCCGCCCTTTCTGGGATAAAGATCTTGGAAGAGGCAGGCGATTGGAGCCTGATTAAAGTGCTCACTGCCACCCCAGGACGCTTCCGCGGTCTGGTAGGCTGGGTGCTATCCAACACCATCCAGCACAACAAAAAAATTGACAAAACCACCGTTGGGCAAGAGTTTTACAGGAAGCTGACTGGCAGGCGCGCCTCCCAAACGCCACCTATGAAATTAAAAATCAACCCTCTACCAGCCGGCACACGCGTGCGGGTGCAATACTCCCAACCTGGGTGGAAATTGATCGCCAGCTTGGGAGAAGTCAAGGGCACGCGCTGGCTGGAGGGCTGGGTACGGAGCGAGGCAGTAAAGGAAGTGAACGAACCTTCGTAGGAAATACCGTTGTAATTGCAAACGTGCCCCGCGCTTTTGAAAGTGTGGGGCACGTTGATCTATCGGATCCTCGAAGAAGGTGTGTTTCGAGCATGTAAGCCTGCGGGTCACACCTCGGAGAGTGGCCAGTTGGGCAACACATCCATTTCTAGTCCGTCCTGTTGACCATGCAGGTAACGAAAATAGCCAGCCGCCGCTATCATAGCAGCATTGTCTGTACACAGCCAGACAGGTGGTATATGTACTTTGACAGGTGATTGCTCCTGGAATGCCTTGCGCAAAGCCCGGTTCGCCGACACACCCCCTGCCACCAGGATTTGTTTTGCTTTAAACGTCTGGGCAGCCCGTAAGGTCTTGCCAACCAGCACCTCCACCACCGCAGCCTGGAAGCTCGCAGCCAGGTGTGAAACCGGCAGCGCTTGGACACGCCCCTCCAATCGGCGCACCTCGCGCAATACAGCTGTTTTAAGTCCACTGAAGGAAAAGTTCCAGGTCTCCTCCAGCCAGGCACGCGGGAAATCGAAGGCCTGCGGGTCACCTGTCTCGGAAACACGCTGAATTGCAGGTCCACCGGGATATGGCAACCCTAGTAAGCGCCCCACTTTGTCAAAGGCTTCACCAGCGGCGTCATCCAGGGTGGCTCCTAATCGTTGGTACTGCAAATGGTCAGTCATTAAGACCAGCTCAGTATGCCCGCCGGATACAATCAACGCCAGGAGTGGAAATTCTGGGACAGGTGCTGGTTCCATTTCATCCCCCTGCAACCAGGCAGAATAAATATGGGCCTCCAGGTGATTGACACCAATCAGGGGCAAACCACTGCCCAGCGCTAAGCCTTTGGCAGTGTTCATACCGACCACCAGCGAGCCGGGCAACCCCGGGCCGCGAGTCACCGCGATGGCTTCCACCTCTCGTAGGTCCAGGTGAGCCTCCTGCAAGGCGGCTGTGACTATAGGGTGGATGGTACGCACATGCTGTCGAGATGCTACCTCTGGAAAGATACCACCAAATTGGGCATGCAGGTCTACCTGGGAGGCGACCAGCGATGAGAGAATCACGCGTCCCGATTCAACCACGGCGGCGGCGGTCTCATCGCAAGAGGTCTCAATACCCAGCACTCGGGCGGCTGTCAGCTCCATGTGTGCAATATCCGAATTTCATTCATACCTAAACTTTATACCTCCCACTCATTCATGCCCCTTTCAGCGGTAAAACCAGGTCAAGGGGATATGCTGCCAGCACTTCCATGGCACCATCCGGGCGCACCCAGACGGTATCCTCCAGGCGCATTCCCATGCCGCGCTCAGGGTAGTACAGGCCAGGCTCAATGGTCACTACAGAACCCGGTATGAGCTTGTCTTCCGGGCTGGCATTGCGCTTAAACCAGGGTCGCTCGTGAACATTTAACCCCAATCCGTGCCCGAGGCTATGCACGTAACCAGATTGCGTTTGTGCGTCACTGTGAATGGTTGGGTGACCTTTAGCCTCAAACAGTTCACATGCCCGTTGCTGGAAAACAGGGCAATGTTCGTCTGCCACCAGCTCGCCCATAATCTGCTGGTAAACAGTGTGCACGTCCTCATAGAGTGCCTGGACCTCATCCGGGGCAAAACCCAGGCACCAGGTGCGGGTGAAATCATAAAAGTACCCGCCACCGGTTTCACACGGAAAGATGTCAAAAACGATGGTTTGACCTGTCCGCAATAGGTCTTCAGGCTCTCCAGCACTATGCGGAATTCCAGCGTCCTTGCCAATGGCGAATATAGTGCCTTCTGGGTTTTCAGCGCCACGCTCAGCCAGCCAGAGATTGATCTTTTTTTTCACTTCCCCTATGGTAAGCGGCTCGCCGTCTGCTTTTACCAAGATTCCCCCCTTTACTCTTTGAGAAGTCAGGTAATCGGCAACTTGCCCTACTACCTGGGTGGTGATGATGCCCATCTTGCGAATGCGCTCTACCTCTTTTTCTTCCTTGGTAGCCCGGGCCTGCAGCAGCAAAGAATCGTCCATACTTCCCACAAATTCCAGGTCGGGCATGACCTCTTGCAAGGCAGAGAAAAGAGCGAAGGTTTCACCAGCCTCCACGCGACCATAAAGTGCTACCCGCACCTGGGTGAGGTCGAGGTCCGCGAGCATCTTCTGGTAGCGCATGACAGTTGCACGCGTCATATCTCCATCCGCTTTATTTAACAATTCTTGTAGGCGGTACTCGCTCAAATCCCGTGTCACTAACCCGGTTTTGGCGGCTTCATCTCGTTCCATGGTTGCGTGGAACAGCACGGCTTCTTGACCACGCCGTTTAACCAGCGTGGCATGACTGATATGCCCTCCTCCGGTGAAATAATACATCGCAGGGTTGTGTTGAGCTGGGCCAATGACTAAAATCGCTTCAACCTGGGCAGCATCCATTAAACGATCAATATCTGATTTCATGATGACCCTGTTATACTGCAATGGAAAGGATTTGACTGTAATTGGTGCCGCGGCACGCTTGAATTATACCCCTTCACTCTAATTTGCACACCCACTCCCAGCGTAACGAATCATGCGGAAAGCGCAATCTGGATAGCTGCAAGTAAAGCCGTTTCCTGTTCAGGCAGCACGGTGCGTGGGTCGAACACTACCCGGTCTTGTTGGACACGGGCAATCACGGGTGGCTCAGCCTGGCGCAGACGCTTTAAGAAACGATTCGGGCTGCGTACCTCCAGTGCCAACAGCCAGGTTGGCAGGACCTCACCTGGCAGGCTGCCCCCGCCCACGGTCGATTCACTGGTTATCACTTCTCCCTGGGCAAGTAGCTGCTGCCAACTGCCAGCGCGCCTCTCGATCTGCTCCAGCGGTGTCGCAATCATGCGCCAGATGGGAATCTCGTCCACGGCTTCATCTCTTAGGTAATGCAGCAGAGTGGAAGTCAGGGTTGCCAGACAAAGTTTATCCGCCCGGATAGCGCGCGCCAGAGGGTGCTTCTTTAATTTGTTCACAAGCTCCGCTTTGCCCACCACGATCCCGGCCTGCGGTCCGCCCAACAACTTATCCCCCGAAAAACATACCAGGTCAGCCCCAGCAGCCAGCGATTCCTGTACCATTGGCTCGTGCCCCAAACCATACGCAGCGGTGTCTAAAAGGGAACCAGATCCCAAATCATCTACCATAACGATCCCAGCCGCGTGGGCAACCGTGGTCATTTCTTCGAGTGTAGGCTCGCTGGTGAACCCAACCAGCTGGAAATTCGAACGATGGACGCGCATGAACAGCGCAGGTTTCTCCACCAGGGCAGCTTCGTAATCTTGCACATGGACCCGATTTGTGGTGCCTACCTCCAGCAAGCGCGCCCCAGATTGTTTCATCACATCAGGGACGCGAAAACCACCACCGATCTCCACTAGCTGCGAACGTGCGATTACCACTGCCCGTCGCCGGGCAAGCGCCGTAAGCACCAACAGGACTGCAGCAGCATTGTTGTTGACCACGATCGCAGCCTCAGCACCTGTCAGGCGGCTCAGCAAGGCTTCAGCATGAATCAGGCGCGAACCCCTGCGACCCTTATCCAAGTCAAATTCAAGGTTTGAATAGCCCAAAACCACGCTTTGAGCAGCCTGTAAAGCCGATTTGCTAAGAGGCGCGCGTCCTAAATTTGTGTGCAAGATCACCCCGCTGGCGTTGATGACCGGCAACAGGGTCGGCTGTACCCATTCTTCCAGGCGCCGTTGAGCGTGTGCTAGTAATTCGGCTTGATTAGGGACAACACCCTCCGCCGGGAATCTTTGACGGGCGTCCTCTAAAACCGCCCGCAGCGCCTGAAGCACGAGCGGGCGCCCATAAAACCCCAACCAGGCTTGCACTGCCGGGAGCTGTAGTAAGATCTCAATGGAAGGGAGTGAACGCAGGTCTTTCAGGGTTTCCACTGGCTTTTCTCTCGCAGCCGCAGAAGCCACTCGATCAAGATCAAGCCAACCGCCAGCAGCAACGCCAGAGCTGGAGTAAGCACCCTGCCGATCTGCAGCCAGGCCAATGTAGGAAAATAAAGGCCCATCCACGTTGCCTGGCGTACGATTACTCCAGGAGTTGGTGTGGGTGTGCTGGGAAAGCGGCGGTTTAAAAAAGCCACCACGGGCAGCATGCTGCCCGTTATCGCCAGGACACCGGTAAAGAAAAACAACCAGCGCGGGCCTATGTTGGGCAGAGTGAATAACAACACAGCTGCTAAGCCAAGCCAGCCAGTCAAACCTAGAAAGAAGGCCGCTGGAAGCACTGAACGTACACTGGGAGACTGGTCTGGATCCATTGCCTCTGTAGCACCCACTTAAATATCCTCAACTGCAGCTTTTATACGGATCAAATCTTTCTGGATACGTTCTAATTCAGCTTGAGTTTCCTTCAGCTTGTTCTGCTCAGCGCGCACAAAGCGTGTGTAAGGTGCGATAGCCTCATGGATGCGCTGCAAGCTGCGTTGGATCTCATTTTCAAATTGTACCCGCAATGAATGGAGCAACCGCTCTCGCATCGCGCTGATCTTGGCATGCATCTCAGCTTTCGCCTGCC
>CP070639.1:2455030-2475582 GCA_020354045.1 Anaerolineales bacterium
CGTGCCACGCACTCTCGAGTGTGCGTGGCACATTAGTAGATAAAGGTTGTTTTAAGGATACCTCCTGTTAACCATGATTGCATTACGCGAGTCTCACCAGTAAATATGGCTTGCCCCACTTGGAGACATAAGAAGCAATATATTTGGTTGATCTTTATTTTATGGTCGCTCATCATAGCTGGTTGTGGGTTGTCAAACGGGCTGTCTGAACCCACGCTTACCTCCGGGGCGACAATTGCTCCCAGCGAAATCATTCAAAGCTTGCCAGACCTCGTAATTGACACGTTAAAAATAGCGCCAGAAACGCTGGCTCCATGCGCCCAGCCCTCGAATCCTCTTGGAATTTACCTGCGAATTTATAATGCTGGAGATGCTGCCTCGCCTGCCTTTGAAGTGCAGGTAAATGGCGCGATTCAGGAAGTAGAGGCCGGGCTGGCTGCAGGGCGATATACCTCTTTATGGTTCCTTGGTTATCTTCCAGAAAATGTAGTTTTTCTGGACCCCTCTGGGGCTGTTCAGGAGAGTGTCGAGGACAACAATCAAACAAGACGTATCTTGCCTGTACCAACTCGGCTGCCTGACTGCCAGGCGACCCCGGTTGTGGATTTGGACATCATCGAACCATCGGCTGTATTAAGCGGGCATACTGGACCTGTATTGAGCCTGTCTTTTTCACCTGATGGCAGTTTGCTGGCCTCTGGATCGGTGGATAACACGCTGCGTTTATGGCAGGTGGATTCGGCCTCCTTACTGCGCACCATGCAGGGTCATCCCTTCCAGGTCTTAAGCACGGTGTTTTCTCCGAGTGGTACCACTCTTGCCACTGGCTCAGACGACGGCTTGGTGCGCATCTGGCAGGTATCCAGTGGGAGTTTACAGCATACCCTGCAGGGTCACGCAGGCTGGATCTATCACCTGGCTTATCGACCGGATGGCAGGATTCTGGCTTCTGGCGCCAGTGATTTCACTGTCCGGTTGTGGCGCACCTCGGATGGCAAGCTCTTGGACACCATTGATGAAGGCATGGCGGAGATAACAGGTCTGGCATTTTCCCCCGCCGGGGATTTGCTTGCCTGGTCGGAGAAAAATGGAACCTTGAGAGTACTGCAAGCGGCAGAACTTAGCTGGTTGCAGATTGTGAGAGCTTCCGCTGGAGATACTAACTGTCTGGCTTTTTCACCCGCTGGGGACCTGCTGGCCACTGGCTCGCTGGAAGGCGAGATTTTTCTGTGGTCTGTTGAAGCTGAACAACCGCTGGCAAGCTTCTCGGGACACATCCAGGCGGTCAACGCACTCGCTTTCTCGCCAGATGGTGAATGGTTGGCTTCCGCCTCGCAAGATGGCACCCTGCGCCTGTGGAATCTCCGTTCACTGCGCAACGAAGTTGAAAATGAAGCTGAACACCGGATCATTTTTAGCGGACATACAGCACCGGTGAAGGCTGTAGCATTTTCACCGGATGGTGCGCTTATCGCGTCTGGCTCCGAGGATGCCACAATACGATTTTGGGAAGTGCCTGAGCCTTAATCCTGGGGGGGAATCATGGGTTAAAGAAGGAAAGGGCCTGGGAGAAGGGGGGAGATAGACCTGTCTGCTCCTGGCTTTGACGGTAGGAAAATAAGGTATACTTCATGCGCTTATGATTGAGAATATACGCAATTTTTGTATTATTGCCCATATTGACCACGGCAAATCCACCCTTGCTGACCGGATGCTCCAATTGACCGGCACAATCTCAGACCGGGAAATGACCGAGCAGGTGCTTGACAGTATGGACCTGGAGCGGGAGAAAGGGGTTACGATCAAGGCCTCTGCCGTGCGTATGGTTTACACTGCCCAGGATGGCAAAATTTACCAGTTGAACCTGATCGATACACCCGGGCATGTGGATTTCGGCTACGAGGTTTCAAGGGCCCTTTTAGCTTGCGAAGGGGCGCTGCTGGTTGTTGATGCCTCGCAAGGCATTGAAGCTCAAACCCTGGCAAACCTGTACATGGCTCTGGAAGCCAACCTGGAGATTATCCCCGTAGTCAACAAGATCGATCTGCCCGCAGCACGCCCTGATGAGGTTGCCGAAGAAATTGCCAGCCTGCTGGGTACGCCAACCAGCGATGTCTTGCGCATTTCTGCCAAGGCGGGCTTGCACGTTCAGGATGTGTTGGAGGCGGTGGTTCACCAGATTCCTGCTCCCCAGGGTGACCCAGATGCTCCTATCAAGGCCCTCATTTTTGACTCGCACTACGACCTGTATAAAGGGGTGGTAGCCTATGCGCGCATGATCGATGGTCGCATGACTGCCAGTAATAGCCTCTTGTTGATGGCTACAGCGAGTGAGTTGAAACCGGTGGAAGTCGGCATATTCACACCTAACCTAAAAGCTGCTACTTCCCTGTCGGCAGGAGAAGTGGGTTATGTGGCCACTGGATTGAAAACAGTGCGTGAGTGCCGCGTGGGTGATACCATCACCAACGCCGCCCAACCGACTGCGGAGCCATTACCAGGCTACCGCAAGGTAAAACCTATGGTATTTGCAGGTATTTACCCGATCGAAGGGGAAGACTATAGCGATCTTAAAGACGCGCTTGAAAAACTGCAATTAAATGATGCTTCACTGCTCTATGAACCAGAGACCTCCCAGGCGCTCAATTTTGGTTTTCGTTGCGGCTTCCTGGGCATGTTCCACATGGAGATTATTCAGGAGCGCCTGGAACGGGAATATGATCTGGACATTATTGTCACCGCGCCGTCTGTAGAGTATGAGGTTCTGCTGCGGGATGGTAGGGTAATCCGGATTGACTCACCAGCTGATTTGCCAGAAGAAGATGAAATCGTGGAAATCCGTGAGCCCTGGATGAAAATCCAAATCTTCACCCCGACGGAATATTATGGAACTGTGATGGACTTGGTGACGAAGCGGAGAGGCATCTTCAGGGAGCAAGACTACCCTGCTCCGAATCGGGTGCAGTTGAGTTTTGAGATCCCGCTCTCCGAGCTGATTGTGGACTTTTTCGACCATTTAAAATCGCGCACGCGTGGTTATGCCTCGCTGGATTACCAGTTCGCTGAATATCGCCCTGATGATCTGGTCAAGCTCGAAATCCTGGTCAATAATGACCCCGTAGATGCTCTTGCGAGCATCGTCCACCGAGATGATGCTTACCATAAAGGACAGGCCATTATCTCCAAGCTGAAAGACATCATCCCCCGGCAGTTATTCGTGGTTCCGATCCAGGCTTACGCGGCTGGCAGGGTGATCTCGCGCGCCAATGTCAAAGCCTTGCGCAAGGATGTTTTAGCCAAGTGTTATGGTGGTGATATCACCCGCAAGAAGAAATTGTTGGAGAGACAAAAGCGCGGTAAGAAACGCATGAAAATGGTGGGCAATGTTGAAATCCCCCAAGAGGCCTTTCTGGCTGTCTTGCGGCATGGAGAAGACTGAAATAGACCCCCAGAGCAGTCGTTTTTCAGGGCGCGATTGGCGTCGCATCCTACCTGGATTTGTGGTCAGTGCTATATGTGTGCTGGTGATCGTTTTGTCGGTCGATTTCACTCAGGTGATCGACGCACTGCGCCTTGCAGATTATCGTCTGGTCGCCTTGGGTATTGGCGTTACACTGCTCTGGTTGTTGGCGCGCGCCTTGCTCTGGCGAACTTTATTGAAAAAGGGGGCGTCGCTCAGCACTTTTTTTCTGACCATTAACGAGGGCTACCTGCTCAATAATGTTTTGCCTTTCAGGTTGGGAGAGATCGGGCGCACGTATCTGCTCAGCCGGAAATCTGGTCTGGATTTCTGGAGAATTTTATCGAGTATCCTGATTGAGCGCTCCTTGGACTTGGCCTTTGCCGTGGGTTTGCTGCTGCTCACACTGCCTTTTGTGGTTGGAGCCAGCTGGGCGCGGCAGGCCGCCTTGGGTGCCGGTGCCTTGATTGTCATCGTCTTCGTCGTCATGTACCTGCTGGGGTCAAATCAAGAATGGGCGATAGGCTTATTTAAGCGGATCGGTGCTCGTTGGCCCTGGACAACCCGATTGACTGGTAGCGTGCTTCCAGAATTTATCTCTGGTCTGGGAGTACTGCAGGATAAAGGCATCTTTTTTAGTGCCATCGGGTTGATGTTGCTGAATTGGGGGCTTGGTGTGACCCAGTATTACATCATCATGCGCGCCTTTTTCTCCGATGCAAAGTTGCTCTGGTCGAGTTTTGCATTAGGTGTAGCTGCTTTGGGTATCGCGGCACCATCAACACCCGGTGCGGTTGGTGTCCTGGAGCTGGCAATCCTGGGTGCTCTTAAGATTTTCAATCTGAACCCGTCTGTATCTTTGGCTTATGCCGTTGTCTTGCACATTGAGCAATATCTGGTTACTGCTGTGATCGGCGCTTATGCCCTGTCCAGGGATGGGGAAACCTTGGTAGGGCTGTACCAACGGGTGCGTAGTTTGAGAAAGGGTGCGATCAAGACCCCCTGACCGCTGTTCAGGTAGACCCGATGCGCGTTTTAATCGCATTAACCTATTACCGCCCACATTATTCTGGTTTGACAATTTATGCCGAGCGGTTGGCAAAAGCGCTTGTCCAGAAAGGTCATGCCGTGACAGTGCTCACCTCGCGCTATGCTTCGAACCTGCCTCAATCCGAGGTAGCCGACGGTGTGGAAATCATCCGCCTGCCGGTAGGATTGCGCATCAGCAAAGGTGTGCTCATGCCTGGCATGTTATCCAAAGCCTGGGAGTTGGTCCGGCAGAACGACGTCGTCCATCTGCACCTGCCTCAACTGGATGCAGCTTATCTGGCAATGGTAGCGCGACTGCTGCGCAAACCGGTTGTGCTTACTTATCATTGCGACCTGCGCCTGCCAGCCGGGCTGATTCATTCATTAGCCAACCAGGTTTCTCACATTGCTAACCATATTACCGCGCGGGCAGCTAACCTGCTGGTGACCAATACGCAGGATTATGCCGAACAGTCCGACTTTTTGAAACACTATCTGGAGAAAATTCGCATCGTCCCCCCACCGGTAGAACTCCCTCCTTTGGATAATGCCGACTTGGATCAATTCAAGCAGAACTATGCAATCCTGCCCGGGCAGCGCATCATCGGTATGGCCGCCCGTCTGGCGACGGAGAAAGGGGTTGAATACCTGGTTCAGGCTTTGCCGCGCGTGCTGGAGAAATTTCCTTCTGCCCGAGTCTTGTTTGTGGGTCAATATCGGGATGTATTCGGGGAACATGCCTATGCTCAGATGTTGGCGCCGGTCATTGAAAAGCTGGGCGAGCACTGGCAGTTCCTGGGCGTGATCCCTCCGCATGAATTTGCCGCCTTCATGCATGTGGCTGAGGTGACCGTATTGCCTAGCCTGAACAGCACCGAATCTTTTGGGATGGTACAGGTTGAATCGATGGTCTGCGGTACCCCGGTCGTCGCCTCGGACCTGCCCGGAGTGCGTCAGCCGGTGATGATGACCGGCATGGGACGGTTAATTCCGCGCGGCGACTCCCAGGCGCTGGCAGAGGCGATCATTTCTATCCTGGACCATCCTGAACAGTATCGTGGCGACGTAAATGCCATTGCTGAGCGCTTCTCACCCGAGGCAGTGGCTGAGGCGTATGCCACCCTGTTCCAAGAATTACTGGCTTGAATTGCGCGTGGATAAAGATTTTTTGTGGTTGCATCTGAAGGATTTGCCCTACTTCCGTGCCATGCTGCGGGCGGTAGAAGCGCGCTTCTTCCAGGATCTTGTGCTACCCTCACCAACGTTGGACATCGGCTGCGGGGATGGACATTTTGCATTGACCACATTTAATCACAAAATAGATGTGGGCCTGGATCCGGATCACGGGACAATTCTTGAAGCTGCTCAAAGATCCAATTACCTGGTTCTAATTCAGGGTGATGCTGGTGAGCTGCCGTTCCCAACTGGGTATTTTGCCAGCGCAGTGAGCAATTCAGTCCTGGAGCATATTCCCCATCTAGAGCATGTTATCCGTGAAGCCAGTCGTGTGCTTAAGCCAGGTGCACATTTCTATTTTTGTGTGCCCAACCACCGCTTTAATGCCAGTCTTTCGCTTTCTAGATGGTTAAGCAACATGGGCTTTCCTAAGCTGGCGGCTGGCTACCAGCATTTCTACGACCGTCTCGCAAGGCACATCCATCTGGATTCGCCTGGCGTTTGGCAAAATCGTCTTGAGGAACATGGGTTTGAGATGGTTGCATCCTTGGATTACTTCTCGCCCCAGGCTCTCCGGGTTCTGGAGTGGGGACATCTGTTTGGAATCCCCTCCTTGTTAATTCGCAAGATCACTGGTCGCTGGATCCTGATGAAGAAAGAGTGGAATTTTGTGCTCATACGCCCCATCCTTCAGCGTTATTATGACGAGGGATATCCTCACCCAGATGGTGTATGCACATTTTTTGTGGCTCGCAAGCTGTGATGTGTGCTCATGTCAAATCTGATAAAAAAATATTCTTATTACTTGTGGTCAATCTTTGAATTATTGATCGGATTCAAAGACCCCTTGTTGATCATCCAAATATTCTTAAAATCTACCCCTTTTGCACCCAGGCGTGTCCGTTTACGGAAAGAAGGTCTGGATTTCGTTGTGCGTAGTGCCATGGATGTCTGGAGTGTCAAGGAGGCATTTCTCGATCGTTTTTATGAGCGATTTGGCGTACCTCTTGCAGATGAATGGGAAATTATTGATGTTGGTGCTGGTATTGGGGAATACACCTTGTTTGCCGCTCAGAAATGCCCTGCTGCTCAGGTCTTTGCCTTTGAGCCATTCCATGAGTCATTTAAGCTGTTAAAAACAAATTTGGCATTGAACCAGGTGAATAATGTTCAGGCTTACGAGATGGCTGTCTGGAGTAAAGCTGGATACCTGATGTTAGACTCAGCCCCTGGAGAACCCAGCCAATTCATTAGCAGTGAGGTAGATGCGCATCCCCAGGATGATGAGAACGAGAACTTTCTTGTCCCTTCCATCTCACTGGCAGACGTTTTCTCACTGTTGGATCTCGAGCGCTGTGATTTGCTCAAGCTAGATTGCGAAGGTGCTGAATATCCGATTCTGCTTAATGCGCCCCCTGAAGTGCTGGACAAGATTGACCGCATTATCCTTGAGTATCATGATAATGTCACTGACGATACTCATCAGAGTATCGTCGAATTCCTTTCCGCTCAAGGCTATCAGGTTCAGATTACACCGAATTACGTGCATACTTATTTAGGTTACTTGTATGCTCAACGTGCTCTTTGAGCTTGGGATTATCGCATGGGCGCATTGGAGTCACTTGTAAGGAGTTACTTCTGTGCCTCCACAATAAAGCGGAAGCTTAATGTACTTAGTAAAGGTATTCTGCTCATAGTAAACGCGTTATACCGGCACAATCTACTCCAGCGGTTGAAAAGGAATGTCGGTAGCAACCCATGCGGATTGATTTTAATGTTTTGGAAACCGGCCTTTGATAATTGCCGGTGCACATTCCTGGGGGTGCATTTGAGTAATCCCTCTTCAACATGCCAGGGTATGCGTTTTACCCATAAATACGCATACCAGGGCAGATGCAACCCATTCGGTTCCGAAAACGCCACTCGACCACCCTGCTTAAGTAAGCTATAGATTTTTGGCAAATAACTTGGCATATCTATGTGGTGCAAGATATCCGCCCCCACCACCCCATCTACCAGATTTATCGGGAGCGAGGTCATTGTTTCCAGTTTTCCCCAGGATTCAGTTTTATGCGTCTGATACAAATTCTCAAGGTGCTGGATCGAGTGGGATGATACATCTACCCCAATAACGTTAAAGCCGCGTCGCAAAAAATACATTGAGATCCGGCCCGATCCACATCCAAAATCTATAATCCTGCCCTTGGATAGTTGTAAAGTGTTTTCCAGGTCTTCTAATTCAAGCGCTTGAGAGAGGGGAGGATCAAGGATTATCTCAGTATGATACAGGTGCTCATGCCGATCAAAAAATTCGCGCTGCAAAAATTCACCGTTGTTCATGCTGGCACGCTAATTGTACAAGGGGATGTGGGAGTTTGTTGTAACATAAAACAGCATATGGCTGCTCATACTTTGGAGAGTCGCTATTGCGAATTTAATGTCTATCATGATAACATACTCGCCTGTTTTAATCCGTACCTCAAAAGTGGATTCTCTGAGAATTCCAGCATCTGAAATGCGGCTGGTATCCTTGCACCAGCTTCCACTGCAGCCTTCAAGTACCGGTCTGTTTTCCTTCAGATGTATAATTTAGCTGTGCTTTTTCGCCTTTGGGATGGCCAGATTATAAGCAACGTTACGAAGTATACTATTCTCAGAATCGCTTAGCGACAAATTAACAGGTTCACACTATGGAAAACCAGGAAAACAAGGCGCGGCAACCGGAAGAACCCTCTGTCTTGGATTATTTGCGCTACAAGCTGACCTTCGACAAGAGAGCACAAGCTTTAGAAATTCCCGCTGAGATCGAGGTGGCCTCCACCTACCCAAAGGTTGTGACACATGCCTGGCCTTGGAGGTCCCTGGGTGCACTCCTGTTTGCACTGGCTGCACAAATAAGCTTTGAGCCCACTACATACCGCCAGTGGGGAATCGGCGTTGTTTTATACCTGGTCTCTTTTTTGTTAATCATATGGGCTTATTCTAAGTCAGAGTGGGAGCTGATAACTCCCACCAATGCTTCAATAATTCCGGACACCAAAAAAATCAACCTCAATTACGTAATTTTTGCCGGGTTGTTATCTGTTTTTACCTTTTTGACACTTAGCGGGAATCGCTTTACGCCTATTAATGTAACCCTCTGGTTCTTGTCTACTGTTTGCATTATTCGAGCTTTCTGGATAGATCGCAATGATCTGGGCGGGCAGGTCCAGAAGCTGATAAGTTCTCTAGGTAAGCTGGATTGGTCTTTGAGATTGCGTTGGGATTACATAATTTTTATTATTGTGATTGCGATTTCGGTTTATTTTCGCACCTATATGCTAAATGCGACACCACCGGAGATGATCAGCGATCATGCCGAGAAGTTGCTAGATGTCGTCGATGTCTTGGAAGGTAAAACCGCTATATATTTTCCGAGAAACACCGGTCGAGAAGCTTTGCAGTTCTATTTGATTGCTCTAACGGCAAAATTATTTGGAACGGGCATTTCCTTCCTAAGTATGAAAATTGGCACGGTAGCTTGCGGTTTGCTTACCTTGCCATACATCTATTTGCTGGGTAAAGAGATTGGTAATCGTCAAGTAGGACTGTATGCCCTGGCATTTGCGGGGATTGCATATTGGCCCAATATTATCTCCCGGATAGCTCTAAGATATACCCTCTACCCGTTTTTTGTGGCACCCGCCTTGTATTATCTCATCCGTGGCTTGCGAGGGTCGAATCGCAATGATTTTATCCTGTCAGGTATAGCGCTTGGGATTGGCCTACACGGCTACACCCCAATCCGCATTCTGCCGTTTGTAGTAGTTGTTGCAGTTGGAATGTACTTGATCCATCCCCAGTCTAGAGGCAATCGGAAGCTAGCTTTGTTTTGGCTATTAATTCTCGCGGTTATTTCTATGGTTATTTTTTTGCCGCTCCTGCGTTATGCCTTAGAAAACCCGGACATATTTGCATATCGCTCATTCACCCGCCTCAGCACAGTGGAGCGCCCTCTTCCAGGACCTGCCTGGCAGATATTTCTTTCAAACTTGTGGAATGCCTTGCGCATGTTTGCCTGGGATAACGGTAGCATCTGGACGGTATCTGTGCCGTATAGACCGGCTTTGGATTTCGTTACTGCTGCCTTGTTTCATCTTGGGGCAGCGATATTGTTCTTTCGTTACATATTAAAACGTTACTGGTATGATTTGTTCCTTTTGATATCGATTCCGCTGCTTATGATGCCTTCCATCCTCTCTCTAGCTTTTCCTGGCGAGAATCCGGTTCTGAGCCGCACGAGTGGTGCATTGGTGCCTGTTTTTGTCATCGTCGGTATTGGCCTGGAAAGTATTCTGGCAGGTATTCGCAGTAAAATTAACCAATCTTATGCCAGAATCATCACTGTGGCGATGGGTATTGTATTGTTTGGACTTGCCAGCATGCAAAACTATGATCTGGTATTTAATCAATATCAGAATTTATATAAACGCTCCTCCTGGAATACCCATGAAATGGGCAAGGTAATCCAGAGTTTTGCCAGTTCAGTCGGTGATGTGGATACCGCCTGGGTGGTTGCTTATCCCCACTGGGTAGATGCCCGTCTGGTAGGCATCAACGCTGGATATCCATCCAGGGATTTCGCCATCTTTGCAGAAAACATAAGCGTTACTGTGGCTGATCCACGCGCCAAGATATTTCTGCTTAAGCCTGATGATACCGGGGGATTGAGTGCCTTGCAGCAGGTTTATCCGCAGGGCGCACTGGAATTGTACGACTCTAATGTTGAAAACCATGATTTTTATATATACTTCGTACCGCCATCCTCATAATTTCTTGGTGCTGCGTGCAAGGATTTACTCTCCCACTTTTATCCTATGACTTTTCCTCTTCAAAGCGACAATAAAAGTAATAAAAAGGCCTTGTGGTTTGATGCTTTACTCGTTCTAGTCCTGTTGGCTGGAGCGTATTTTCGTTTGGTGGGCATAAATTGGGGTGAATATCAGTACTTGCATCCAGATGAGCGCTTTTTTGTTTGGGTGGGCACAGACATCCAACCTGTTGGCAGTGATCCAGCACGTTTGGGATCACCTCCAAGTGTAGATGCGATTCCCTGGCGGGCAGCCTACCCTGAGCAGTATCCGGATTGCACCGAGTGGGGTGGCTACTTCGATGCTTCCTGTTCACCGCTCAATCCCAACAATCGCGGTCATGGCTTTTATGTTTATGGCACCCTGCCGTTGTTCATGGCCCGCTATCTCGTGGAATGGATCTACGGGCACTCAGGCTTTAACGAAATGACCGACATCGGGCGTGTGCTTTCGGTGCTGGTTGATCTGCTGGTAGTATTCCTGGTGTATTTGATCGCCGCACGCTTGTACGACCGGCGCGTAGGCATACTGGCTTCGGCGTTCTCAGCTTTTGCCGTTCTGCAAATCCAGTTGTCACATTATTTCACCGTCGATACTTTCCTGAATTTCTTTACATACCTGGCGATCTATTTCGCAGTCAGGGTGGCAGGTGTAAGGTGGCCGGTTGCCAGTGCCGACGCAAAGCCTTTCATCCAGGAGGGCGATGGCAATATAAATGAAGGAATTCAAACGCCTGCCGCTGCCCTCGAGCCGGAAAATCCGCCCGCTGCAGGGGATTGGGCACCGCGTGCTACCCGCTTCTTACGGCAGCCTGGGCTTATATTCAGTGTGGCGTTTGGGTTTGCCTTGGGCTGTGCGGTGGCTTCCAAGTTGAATGCCGCTCCGGTAGCAATCATGCTGCCATTTGGATTTGGGTTTGCCATACTGCGCGCGGATCCCTCCGAAAGAGAAGCGCGTATCAAGCAGGCTGTGGTTTATGTGGGTATCGCAGCTGCCGTGAGCATTCTGACCTTCCGGATTTTCCAACCATACGCTTTCAGTGGTCCGGGTTTCTTCGGTTTGAGGCCTAACCCGCAGTGGGTAGCGAACATTCGCGAGCAGCGTGTCCAGGCGGCAGGGGATGTGGATTTCCCTCCTGCCATGCAGTGGGCGCGCCGCCCGGTCTGGTTTTCCTTTCATAATTTGGTCACCTGGGGCTTGGGGTTGCCCCTTGGTCTGCTCGCTTTCGGCGGTTTTCTATGGGCAGGCTGGCGCATGCTCAGCGCCAGGGATAGGGATCGGTCTGCTTGGAGACAGCATGGCTTGTTGTGGATTTGGACAGGTGCGTATTTCCTTTGGCAGTCGCTGCAATTTAACCCTACCATGCGCTACCAGCTGCCCATCTACCCGGCGTTGGCAGTTTTCGCCGGTTGGGCGCTGGTCGCTCTGTACGATAAGTCGCTCCCATTTCGTGGAGCCCATAAGGAACTTGTCACTGCGAACACATTCGTTTCATTCAGTGTAAACCCCGTGATGCAGTCTCCCGCGATGGAGGAGCTCGCCACGTCGGGATTAGAGCGCCCGGCTCGCCAGGACACTTCCCTAAGAGCAGAAGGGCTCTCTAAGCGACCTCCCTCCGGGGGCTCGCACTGGCCTCGCCGCCTTTCACTGCTGCTCGCAGGAGTTATATTGAGCAGTACATTTGCCTGGGCTTACGCTTTCAGCCGTATCTATGCCAACCCGATAACCCGCGTGGAAGCCTCCCGTTGGATCTACCAGAACGTGCCCGGGCCAATCAATATCCGCATTGATAATGGCGCCCAGCTTCATAGCCAGCCAGTCCCATTCCCATATGGGCTGACCATTGCACCAGACCAACCTTTTGTCACCAGCTTCACGCCTCGCTATGCCGGGGAGATTACTGAAATTTTATTCCCGAAAATCATCCCTGTTGGCGAGGTTGCCCAACCTGCCGAGCTCTCCCTGATCATCGCACGCCCCGGAGAGTCCGAACCTCTGGCTTCAGCCAGTTTCCAATATAACCCGCCAGCCTCCCAGGTCGATCCAGTTAATGAATACCTGCTTGCTTTGAATCAACCCCTCCCAATCCAGCCCTCGCAGGCATATCAATTGGTGATCACCATGCTAGCTGGCTCAGGGGAAGTGAGCTTGCTGGGGGCAGCCCCGGCGAATGAGACCTCCTGGGATGATGGCTTGCCGTTGCGTCTGGATGGTCAGGATGGTTATGGTGGCATCTACCAGACAGGCTTGAACTTTGAGATGTATTGGGATGACAATCAGGAAAAATATGAACGCATGGTGGATATCCTGGATCAGGCGGATTACCTCTTTATTAGCTCCAGCCGCCAGTGGGGTAGCTTGCCAAGAATTCCCGAGCGCTATCCTTTGGTTGCCGCTTACTATCGTAGTTTGCTGGGTTGTCCATCTGAGCATCAGGTGGAACAATGCTATAACGTTGCTCAGCCGGATATGTTTTCCGGCGAACTGGGGTTTGAGCTGGTCAAAGTGTTCCAGTCCGACCCCACCATTGGCGCGCTTTCCATCAATGATCAGCCCTCGGAGGAAGCCTTCACTGTTTACGATCATCCGAAGGTGTTTATATTTCGTAAATCTCCGGAGTATGATCCAGCTCGGGTGCGTGCCATTCTCGGCGCAGTAGACCTTTCCCAGGTTGTGCATGTCACTCCCAAGCGAGCTGGTTACCAGCCAGCCAATTTGATGCTGCCGCCTGCACGTTGGGCTGAACAACAGGCTGGTGGTACGTGGTCACAACTGTTTAACACGCAGGCGCTGTATAACCGCTATCCGGTGCTAGGCGCTGCGTTATGGTATGTCAGCCTGGCTCTCTTAGGATTGTTGTGTTACCCGCTCGTGAGGTTGGCTTTACCTGGGCTTTCCGATCGAGGCTACCCGCTCGCGCGCACTGTGGGTTTGCTCTTGCTTTCTTATCTGGTCTGGATTGCCGGATCAGCACGCGTTCCCTTCTCTCGTTTGACTATCTTGCTCTGCCTTATGCTGCTAGCCGTGTTCGGGTTGCTGGCTGCCATGCGCCAGAAGGAGGAGCTGCGCCAGGAGTGGCGCTCCCGGCGCGGGTATCTACTGACAGTAGAAGGGCTTTTCTTGCTGTTCTTTGTCTTTGACCTGCTGATCCGCATCGGAAATCCAGACCTGTGGCATCCCTGGAAAGGTGGCGAGAAGCCGATGGACTTCGCTTATTTCAATGCTGTGCTTAAGAGCACCACCTTTCCGCCTTACGACCCGTGGTACGCAGGTGGCTATCTGAATTATTACTACTACGGCTTCATGTTTGTTGGTGTGCTGGTGAAATTTCTGGGTATCCTCCCAGCAGTGGCTTATAACTTGATCATCCCTACACTGTTCGCACTCATAGCGCTAGGCGCTTTTTCCCTGGGTTGGAATTTGCTTGCCCCACGTCTGTCTGAGATTGGCAATACACGCTCACCTGGTATATCCCCCTACTGGAGTGGCCTAGCCGCTGCGCTTGGCATGGCGGTGCTGGGCAACCTGGGCAGTGTGCGCATGATTTTTCAGGGTTACCAGAGGCTGGTGGCACCAGGTGGTGTGATCGAAGGCGCGGGTTTACTCACTCGCTGGGGATGGACGATAAGCGGAGCTTTGCGTGTGCTGGCAGGCGAGGCCTTGCCATACAGCCTTGGAGACTGGTACTGGATACCCAGCCGGGCCATCCCTGCTCCGGGTGATGTCGAGCCAATCACCGAATTCCCCTTTTTTACCGTTATTTATGCTGATTTGCATGCTCATCTCTTTGCGCTCCCGCTGGCTCTATTGGCATTAGCTTTCGCTCTCTCTGTGGTGCTGAGCCGCGGCCGCTGGTCGGGTTGGTTGAGCGCACTCGGCGGGTTCGTTTTGGGTGGGCTGGCTATCGGAGCCTTACGGCCGACCAACACCTGGGATTTTTACCCTTACCTGGCGCTGGGCAGTGTGGCATTGTTGTATGCGCTGACCAGCTACTATCGCCCGGGACCACACCTGGTGCGGGCTTTAAGGAGTGTATCCCCGCGCACCCTGGCCTGGCTGGCAGGTGTCGCAGCTGTAATGGCGCTCACCGCGCTGGCGCACGCCTTATTCCGACCTTACACGCTCTGGTATGGCTTAGGGTATGGAAAAATCTCCTTGTGGACAGGCACCCACACCAGTCTGGCGGCTTATTTTACCCACTGGGGCTTGTTCCTGTTCTTGATCCTGAGCTGGATGATTTGGGAGACCCGCGACTGGTTGGCCAGTACGCCGCTATCCGCGTTGCGCAAATTGAGGCCTTACCGTGGGTTGATTCAACTGGCTGTTGCGGTGATAGCCATGTTAATCTTGATCCTGCTCTATCTTGAAGCCAGCATTGCCTGGCTGGTGCTGCCTCTGGCAGCCTGGGCGGGTGTATTGCTGCTGCGTCCAGGTCTTTCGGATGCCAAGCGTTTCGTTTTGTTCCTGGTGGGCACAGGGTTGGTGCTGACGCTGATGGTGGAGGTCATTGTACTGGTGGGTGATGTCGGGCGCATGAACACAGTTTTTAAATTTTACTTGCAGGTATGGACCCTCCTGGCAGTGTGTGCAGCAGCTGCCTTAGGTTGGCTGTTAGCCGCTCTCCCACGCTGGTATCTGGGGTGGCGGGCAGCCTGGCAGATCGTCTTGGTTGGATTGGTATTTGCAGCCTCGTTGTACCCCCTGCTGGGAGCCACGGCTAAAGTTAAAGATCGCATAGCAGAGGACGCCCCACACACATTAGATGGGATGGCTTTTATGGCGTATGCCAGTTATACCGATACCTGGGGACCGATGGACTTGAGCCAGGACTACCAGGCGATTCGCTGGATGCAGGAAAATGTCTCCGGCTCACCGGTAATAGTCGAAGCCAACTTGCGGGAGCTATACCGGTGGGGCTCGCGTTTCTCCATCTACACCGGCTTGCCGGGTGTGGTTGGTTGGGAATGGCATCAACAACAGCAAAGGGCGCTGCTCCCGGGAGGCTGGGTAAGCGATCGTATCGCTGAGATTGATCAATTCTATACCACCACCGACCCGCAGGAGGCTATTCGATTCTTGCGTAAATATGATGTCCGTTACATTGTCTTGGGTCAGCAGGAGCGCGGCCATTACCCTGGGCCAGGGTTGGCAAAGTTCCCGGCACTGGAGGGGAGCCTGTGGCAGGCCGTTTACCAGGACCGCGATACAATTATTTATCGCGTCGTGGTAAACCCCTGAGCGGGTATCCGGTCATAGTGAGGTAGAAGCCGAAGGATGGCGCCTTTCCTTTTTTGGTACATCTCCATATCCGTGCTTGGCTGGCTGTCTTTTCCGCTCGCCTATCGCTTGTTGCCAGCGCTGCCAGACCGCGGTTTCATCTTCAGCCGCACCCTGGGATTGTTGTTGTGGGTCTACGTTTTTTGGCTGCTGGCTTCATTACAGATATTGCCTAATACCTTGGGCGGCATTTTGTTAGCCCTGCTTGTACTGGCTGCGCTTAGTATCTGGTTGCTGCGTAAATCCTCCCCCTCCGAGTTAATTAGCTGGATGCGCAAACACTTAGGTCTGCTCTTGTTTGTCGAGGTGCTGTTTTTGCTGAGCTTTGCCGGTATGGCTTATGTGCGGGCAGCCAATCCGGAGATCATGGGCACTGAAAAACCCATGGAGTTGGCTTTTATCAACGCCATTCTGAGTTCGACGGATTTTCCACCCCATGATCCCTGGCTTTCAGGTTACGCGATCTCCTATTATTATTTTGGATATGTCATGGTGGCGGCACTGGCCCGCTTGACAGCTGTGCCTGGCAATATCGCTTTTAACCTGGGTGTTGCGCTGGTATTCGCCCTGGGTGTTTTGGGCGCGTATGGCATTGTTTACAATTTGCTTTCCAAGCTGGGTGCCTCGGGCAAAGCTTCATCCAAAGCGACCTGGACCTTTTCAGCCTTGCTTGGCCCTTTATTTGTGTTCCTGGTGAGTAATGTCGAGGGCTTTTTGGAAGTGCTGCATGCGCGCGGTTTCTTTTGGCAAGAGAGCGCCTCCGGTCAGCTCGTCTCTGGTTTTTGGCACTGGCTGGATATGCGTGAGCTGAGCCAGCCGCCTGCACAGCCCTTCAGCTGGCTGCCAAACCGCTACCTGTGGTGGTGGCGAGCTTCACGCGTGGTACAGGATTACGATTTTGCCGGAAATTGGAAAGAGGTCATAGATGAATTCCCGGTTTTTACGTTTATCCTGTCTGACCTGCATCCGCATGTGCTGGCGATGCCCTTTGCTTTCCTGGCGATTGCCCTGGCTTTAAATCTTTTCTATGGGGGAGGCGCCGGTACGCTGGGCTGGTTGCGCCGCAGTCTCGATCGTCGCACAACTGCCGGGATAGCGGTCATACTGCTATCGCTAGGCTTTGGTTCCCTCTGGCTGGCATACAATACGCTCAGCTTGAGGGCCGGAGTAATTTCAGTTTTAAGCTTGCTAGGTGGTGCTGTTCTTCTGGTAAACCTTGCTCTCCACCTGCGCCTTTATGGCCAGGAGGCAATCACACAAGCTGAGCTGAATTCGTTTGAGGTTGGATTTGCCCTCCAGCTTAGCAGCCAGTACCTCCTGTTGTCCTGTGTGGTATTGGGGGGGCTGGCGTTTTTAAACACCTGGGATTTCCCATTCTACATCGCCTTGTTTTCAGGTGCTTATGTGCTTGCCAGGCAGCATGGCAGACTGGGACCGGAGTCAATACTGCGACCGAAAATTTCTACGCTGGCGCGCGACTTTTTTGGTTTGAGTCTGGTGCTTGCGCTGGGGGGTGTGATCCTCTACCTGCCTTTCTACCTCAGTTTTTCTTCCCAGTTGGGTGGTATTTTGCCAAACCTGGTGTACCCGACCCGCGGAACGCATCTATGGGTGATGTTCGCCACGCTGCTATTGCCGATCCTCGCCTACCTGGTGTACCTGTGGCTGAACATGCAGGGCAAGCGCTATCGCCCCGGGTTTTTGATTGCTATCGGGTTGGGTCTGGCTCTATGGGTGCTCTCCTTGTTCTTATCAGTTGGGATTCTGCTCATCCCGGAGGTCAGTGATTTATTTATGGGCAGCCTGGGAGCCTCCGAGGTGAGGGCATTACTTACAGAATCCCTTCTGCGCCGGTTGGAAGCCCCTGGGGGCTGGATAACCTTGCTGTTGCTGCTGGGTTTGGTGATTGCGTTGTTGTGGTCGCAGCAGGATGACCATCACGCGGCTCCCAATGAGCGCGGCCTCCAGGATGATACCCACCGTTTCAGCTTGCTATTGATCCTGTTGGGGACACTGTTGGTCCTCGGGCCAGAGTATTTCTACTTGCGTGACCTGTTTGGGTGGCGTATCAACACCATCTTCAAATTCTATTACCAGGCCTGGATCTTCTGGGGTACTGCTGCGGGCTATGCCGTGGTGGTATTACTGTTAAAACTGCGCGGATTTTTCCGTTATCTTTTCCAGGTTGGCTTGATTGGCATCCTGCTGGTCGGCTTAACCTATACAGTTTTAGGATTAAATACGAAAACAAACGGTTTCCAACCTCCAGAAGGTTTTACCCTGGATGGGACGGCATACCTCGAGCGCCAGGCACCAGATGAGATGGCTGCCATTGCCTGGTTGCGCCAGGCGCCAGCAGGTGTTGTGGCTGAATCGGTCGGCGGCAGTTATTCCGTGCATGCCAGGGTCTCGGAATTAAGTGGAAAACCCACTGTTTTAGGGTGGGACTTCCACGAGGTGCAGTGGCGAGGGGAGTCAAGTGTGCTGGGTAGCCGCCAGTCTGATATCCAACGCTTGTACTGTACCAACGATTGGGTTGAGGCCCAGCAAATTATTGATCTGTATGACATTCGCTATATCTACATTGGCAATTTAGAACGCATTACCTTCCTGCCAGAGAAATGCCCTGGTGGTTTGGACGAGAGGAAGTTTCAGCGTAATTTAGCACCCGTTTTTCAACAAGGCGAGGTGAGCATCTACGCAGTACCTTGAGCGTGTTTGTTCAGTATAATACTTGTTGGTAGTGTTATGAAATTTACCTTTGAACATGCCCTGTATCTAATCGCGATCCTGTTAGCACTTGCGGTTCGCTTCTTTTACTTGGGGGAGTACTCGCTCCAGGAAAATGAAGCCCAATCTGCACTGAATGCTTTGAACCTTTTGCAGGCAGATCAGTCAGTATTCTCGCTCGAGCCAGAAAACCCACAACCGGCATATCTGACACTTACCTGGTTTGCTTTTGAAATTCTGGGGGGGCAAACCGCTATCGCACGCCTGTGGCCTGCCCTGGCAGGCGCGATGTTAATCCTGGTGCCTTTATTGTTCAAATCGGTTCTTGGGCGTCCTGGGGCATTGGTGCTGGCATTTATTCTGGCGTTGAGTCCCGGTCTGATCGTGGTTTCACGCCAGGCAGATGGGCGGATGATGGCGCTTGCCTTTACTTTATTTGCCGTTGGTCTGGCGTGGCGAATGAAGATTGATTGGGCTGGCGTATTTTTAGGGCTGGCGCTTCTCTCTGGTCCCACGGTTATTCCTGGTCTATTAGGAGCCGTATTGGCCTTGGTGATGGGCGAGCTTTCTTTCAAAGTGCGCCAGGCTGGCAACCTGGAGGACGAGATAAATGGGGAATCCCGCCCCGCTTTTCCGATTAGTTTTTTGCGTGGGGCCTTGCTTCCAGCAGGTTTGACACTTTTTTTGGTCGCTACCATGTTCTTTCTATATCCCCAGGGGCTGAGCAATTGGGTAGCAGCTTTGCCAGCATATTTCCGAGGCTGGCTCGAACCTTCAGGCGTACCTGCACTGCGCTTGGTGGAAGCTCTCCTGGTGTACCAGCCATTGGTGGTGATCTTTGGTTTGGCTGGAGCACTGCGAGGCTTGCGGAGGCCTGACCCGCTCAGTCGAGGCCTGGTGACATGGTTGTTGATCTCATTGGTGCTGTCATTAGCGTATCCAGCCCGGCAGGTTAGCGACCTGATCTGGAGCTTGATTCCTCTGATGACTCTGGCAGCTCTTGAGATTTCGCAGTTCCTGGTTTTTGATCGAGGCGATGAGCGTATACCGGCTGGAATGGCAGCTCTGGTATTGCTGATGATGACCACGTTCTGGTTTAATTTACTTGGATTGGGACCCTTCAGCCTGGCTAACCAGGAGGTTGTCTTGCGAACGGTTGTCATGCTGGGCATTCTGCTCTTGGTTGCGCTTTCAACAGTTCTGATTGGTATGGGCTGGTCCTGGTTCAATGCCGGGCGAGGGCTCGTTTGGGGTTTGTGCTTGGCTCTGGGTATTTACGGGTTGTCGAATGTCGGTGAAAGCTTGCAGCGACCATTTGCACAAAATTTGAACCTGTGGCATTTTATGCCGGCTTCTGGTGATACAGATCTATTCTTGCAGACTATTGCAGACCTGTCTGCCTGGAACACTGGGCGTGATGATGGCTTGGAAATCCAGGTGGCTGTCGATTCAGCCAGCTTGCAATGGTTAGTACGCGATCGCCCGGATGTCACTTTTATTCCAGCATCCCAGGTCGCATCTATCCGCGGCACCCCTCCGCTACTGGTGACTCGCCAGTCCCAGGCGGAGCTCAACCTGGCGGCTGATTACCGCGGGCAGGATTTCTCCTGGTGGGTGTATCCCGATTGGTCGGGCTCACTGCCACCCAATTTGGCAAACTGGATTGCTTTTCGCCGCACTCCGCAACGACAGGAGCAGATCATCTTGTGGGCGCGCAACGATTTGTTTCTCGGTCAATCCAGCCTTGGATCGGGCGATGATCAGACCTCTCCGCAGATCATATCCCCTGAAGAGATCGGGCCATAGCCTCCAGGTTCTTTTAACAGAGATAATATGACAATCCCAAGCATAATCGCCATTGATGGTCCGGCAGCTTCAGGTAAATCCACTCTGGCAAAGAAGCTGGCTGAACATCTGGGTTATCTATATTTTGACACTGGGGTGATGTACCGTGCCGTGACCTGGGTGGGTTTGCAGCAAAATTTTCCTGTGGAAGACGAGCCGTTGATGACAAGCCTAGCGGAGCGGCT
>CP070639.1:2475682-2481733 GCA_020354045.1 Anaerolineales bacterium
ATCACTTTCATGATCCAGAACTATTATTGATAGCACCATTATTAAAACGGCTTACAAATAAAACCTTTATATATGATGTTCATGAATTATCTGTTGATTTTTTAGCCATTAAAGATGATATTCCCAAATGGCTACGTTTAATTCTCGCAAAATTAACACAAGGGATTGAACCATATCTTGCTAATAAATTAGATGGTTTAATTTTTGCTGATGAGCACATAGAAAAATCATTCACACAAATTCCTCTACCCAAAGCCACTTTATACAATTATCCTTCTAGAGACTTCTTAGATAAGGCGATAGCTTGTACTAAAGACAAGAAATATAACTCTCAAACTATTTTATACCTTGGAGGTATAAAACCTTCCCGGGGTATTAACCTGCTTATTGAAGCTTTTGCATTTGTGACTAAGAGTTTCCCAAATGCCAGGTTAATCTTGGTTGGACCTTTTACTCCTGCAAAGTATCAAAAGGTTATAAAAACCGAAATTCAGAAGTTGAAGTTAGAACACTCTGTTATGTTAACCGGCTCAATTCCGTTTGAAAATGTTGGTCAATTTCTTGAGCAAGCTTGTATTGGTTGGATACCCTTCCCGGACCTTCCGAAATACCAAAAAAATATTCCCACAAAACTATTCGAATATATGGCATACGCGCTACCTATAGTATCTAGCGATCTCCTTTCAACGAAAAAATTTATCCGGCATGGATCTAATGGATGTTTAGTCTCTCCCAACAAACCCGAAGAGCATGCCAAAGCGATCATCTCGTTACTAAGCCATCCCGAAAAAGCTGCAAAAATGGGTCTAAGTGGTCAAGAGCTCGTGAACAAATACTATACATGGAATGATATGGAATCAACCCTATTGACGTTCTACAATAAAATATTTAGCTAAAATTTCGAATTAATTATTTACTATGCGCATCTTGTATATCTCCCAATACTTTCCACCCGAGATTGGTGCGACTCAGACACGTGCCTACGAGATGGCTAGCAATTTGATACATATGGGTCATTCAGTCACTATGCTAACTGAAATACCAAACCATCCCTCCGGAGTCTTCCCCCTTGAATATCGTGGCAAGTTTTACGAAAGAAAGGATCTTAACGGTATTGATGTAATTAGACTCTGGGTATATGCATCCCCCAAAAAAACTTTTTACAAACGATTAGCCTTTTATCTTAGCTTCATGGTCAATGCTATGCTCGTGGGGATTCTGGTGGTAAATAACCGATATGATGTCGTATATGCCACCTCCCCACCCTTGTTCGTTGGAGCAGCAGGTTTGGCATTATCCATATTAAAGCGCATGCCCTTTGTATTCGAAGTTCGTGATCTTTGGCCTGAATCAGCTATCGAGTTGGGTGAGCTGCACAATCGCTTCGCCATTAAATGGGCAACTAGACTTGAAGCTGTCTGCTACAGAAGAGCCAAGAAAATTATAGTTGTTACCAATGGGATCCATGATCATCTTTTGCAACGGGGTATTCCAAAGGAAAAACTGGCGGTGATCCACAATGGTTCCAATGCTGATTTATTTCAATATAGACCTACTGGACGCGCACGCATACGTCGCCAGTTGGGCTTAGACAACAAATTCATTGTGCTCTATGCCGGAATTATTGGCATTGCCCAAGGATTAGAAACCGTGATTCAGGCTGCGAGGATGCTGCATGACCAAAAAGATATCCAGTTCATATTCGTTGGTGAAGGTCCACAAAAAGCCCATCTGACCTCAATCCTTTCTCGAACTAATATAAATAACTTAATGTTCTTAGAGGAACAACCCCGAGAAATCATCCCAGACTATCTATCTGCCAGCGATATTGCGATTGTCCCGTTGCGAAATATTGATATCTTTAGAAGCGCTTTACCTTCAAAAATCTTTGACGCTTGGGCATGTGAAAGGCCTGTTTTATTAAGTGCCGAAGGTGAAGCAAGAAATGTAATGGAGAAAGCACAAGGCGGAATAAGAATTTCCCCCGAAAACCCAGAAGAAATGGTTTCCGCTATTAATTTTCTAAAATCATCCCCTGATCAGAGGTTAAACTTCGGACGTAATGGCAGAAGATTTACACTCCAGCATTATTCACGTCAAGCTCAGGCAGAAAAATTAGAAAATATTTTGATTAGTCTTGTTTAATATGAGTGATGACCCCTATATTGACTTCAGATCATCAATATAGGGCTGATAAGTGCTTATATCCTTTCCTGCGCGTTTGCGCACATAATAAGCCTGAACGATATTCCCCTGTTGTTCCGGATTAAATTGCTTGAAAATTTTCAAATTTTTTCTACTCTTTTTTAAACCATCTTCGCCGCCGTAATCATAAGCATGCTCTTTATCCCGTAGTTGAGCCATAAGCGCACGCCACAAATATAGCCAGCCTTGATGTTGAAATTGCCATATATGTGTGAGCTCATGCACCAGCCAGTCGATTTTATAGCTCTCAGGAGTTGCATGAGGGACTAATGATTCCGGCAGTCTAATTGGGAAATAACAAGTATTTCCCAGGGTGACTGCATTGTGCTCATTTTCTTTTGGTGGGGGCATCCCCTTCACACGCCGTCCCAGCTTATCGAGTGTATCTGGCCAGGATGTACACTCAACGATCCTCACCTTTTGGTAATTGAGTGTTGTTCCGAATATTGGTTTAAATTCTTCTATTTCCCAAGCATACATGCCCCGGGCAAATTTTTGACAATCGCTACTCATCATTAATTTCCTTCTTTAGCAACAAGTACAAAATGCATCAGTAACGGAACAATATAGCCAATTAATTTATTTTATCATTATAAATGCGGAATACTCCTTATCTAACAAGCAAACGCTCTTCATAGATTATGCGATTTGTTTCTTCGATATCTGGCTCTGATACTTGAAGTTCTCGAATGCAATACATGGAGCTAAACTGATTTATGGGTTGAGAAGCAGTTATTTCACAACGATCAAAATGAAATACGACGTGTAAGCCCACATGTTCAATAATTTCAGGCCTTTCAATATTACTGTCCGGATACACTTCCGCCCGATCAACCAATTGGTGTCTCTTACCTTCAAAAAGCTCACATTCCAGAAATGGACGCTAAAATTATAAGTAAATAGAGGAACATGCAATGGATTGGCATTATCTAGTATTTGACGATAGTGCTCCTATTAACGAACATCTGCCAGCTATTGACCCGTAATTAGGATAGCATTAAAATTTTCTAGGCCAATTGGTAAGGAGATCATATGCCTATTTACGAGTATATCTGTTTGGATTGTCGTCACAAGTTTGATGTTCTGCGTGGTATGAGTTATGCAGATGAACCATTAAATTGTGAAATATGCGCTAGTGACAATTGTTCCAGACTGATTTCTGTTTTCTTTTCTCATAGTGATAGTCGTACCGCAACTGCGACTACCCAATCTAGTTGCGGGAGTTGCAGCGCTAATTCTTGTGCTGGTTGTTCCCGTTAATTACCAGCGCGATTGGATGCGGTATCCAAACCAAAATCATACGTTTTTGTCCAACAATGCTAATTGTGGGTGTATGAAGCATCGCTCGTACACCCACAAATAATTCACGAAAATATTCCCAACACCTTCTATATGTTTTCTAACATTAATATTTCACGGGTAAGGATCGCTGGTAGGGTTAGGACTTGGTCCTGGGTAAGGATCAGGTGTATTTGTAGGTCGCGGAGTTGAAGTTGGTGGAGGCGATGTATATGTAGGGGATTTTATTAATGTGGGTGAGGGAGTACGTGTTGGCACCTTGGTTGGTGTGGGAGGAGCAGTATTTGAAGGTGATGGCGGGGGTGTATTCGTTGGATTAGACTGAGTACTAATTTTTGTTGCAGTGGATAACCAAGTTGTTGGGGTAAAAGTATGAGGAATACCTGTTGTTGATACTGGTGTCCAGCTCTTAAACACACTACTTGTCGGTGTGGAGGAAAACCGTGGAGTATTCGTAGCCAGGGAAGAATAAGGCGTAGGTGTATAGGATGGAACGCGAATATCAGGTGTAGGTAAACCCGTGCCTGCAAACGAGGTTGGAACAGGTGTAAAGCCATCATTCTGCTCAATTCGTGGTGTACTCGTTAATATCGGGGGAACTACCTGACTCTCTAGTACAATTTGACCTTCTGAAACCCCTCGTCCATATTGATCTGCAAGGGCTTCCTGCACAATTGAAAATCTAATACGCGGCAACTTAAATCCACGTGTATCTATTTGATAGTCTGATATTAAGACCGAATGCAGACTTATTGGCACTGAACGAATTATATTGCCAAAAAAAAACACCCAATAACTTAAAACTAAACAAAGAGTCAGTATAGATGTGACAATAATCAATGCTACCAATAAAAGTAGGCGATCTGAGCCAGCTTGTTTCCCTTTTGCTCTTTCGACCTTGATCCCAACTTTCACTGATTACCTCGTTAAGCATTTCCGGTTTGCTGCCTGGTGTATACAAACGATAAAGCCAGATAGCTTCACGTTTGCCTTTGAAAAAGTATTCCCCTAGTGGTGTGAAATCAAATTTGTCGCGATGATCACTTAACGCCAAGAGTGTTGTTTCACTGACAACCACACCACTGGCACCAAATTCGTTGCTGATACTCTGTATGCGTTGTGTGGTATTGACGGTATCCCCGATAACGGTGTAATTCATCCTGTCTGCAGTACCCAAACCTCCAGCAATTAGTGATCCTGTATTTACTCCGATACCTGTTAAGAATGGAGGTTCACCTCTTTCAGCACGACGATAATTAATCTTTTCAATAATGGTTAACATATCGAGTGCTGCTAGGCAAGCCTTATAAGCGCTTTCTTTTTCATTTAATGGACGCGGTAATATCCCAAAAAATGCCAGCATCGAGTCGCCTTCATATTTATCAACCACTCCTCCATAAGAAGTAATCACAGGTACGATATCTGCATAATATTCATTCAGCCATTTTAAAATTGTTGTAGGCTCCTCTTTCTCTGAAAGCGTAGTAAATCCTCTTACATCACTCATCAATACTGTGGCTAACGCGTTCTGTCCCTCTAATTTGAGGTTTCCGGATGCAAAGGATTGTCTTAGCTCTTCCCTCACTTCTGGAGATACAGTTCGGCCTAACAAGTCTCGGTATATAAATCCTTCTTGTAACCCTGAAACCATGTAATTGAAGGCATGGGCAAGCACCATGGTTTCGTCATTACTACGAGAAGTTACTTTAATTTCTAAATTTCCTCTTGCGATTTCAAACGCAGCACGGACAATCTGGGACAGTGGGCTGGTTATTTGATGAGCCAGAATTAACCCAATTAACACAACGCCTAAGACCACAAATAATACAATCGCAAAGATTTGATACCTGGTGAATAGATTTGTATTCGTGAAAAAGTTTTGCGCTAATGAGGTTCCTAACACCCCGATATCGCTCCCATTTCGCACTTCCCAAGGCGCAAGTATCTCAGTATACGTTGCACTTGCTATTGTCATCTCCCTCAAACTACTTTCTTCATCCTGAAATATTAACACCCTACCCGCTAAATCTAGACTGATTGAGTCATCCCCGGATGGATCCAACAATGTTGACGCAAGAATATTTCCACTCAATCCATATAAACTAACATGTGCCAGCGTATCTTGTCGAATTCTATTAACCAAACTTTGTAATGACGTACCAACAAGGATTACACCCGAGAGGTTATTATCATCTGAATATACAGGTCCAGCAGTAAATAGATATTGCTTGTTATCCACAAGTGCAATACCAATAAATTTGTCGCCATATTCATCCTGAATTCCATTTATAACCTTTTGAACAAATTCCAGATTGGAAAATTGGTAATTGCTCTGATTCGCCAGATATTCCCAATCATTCTCCGCCTTCTGGTAAATTGAGAGCAAACTTTGACCTCTAAGATCAATGACCTCAACTGCTTCTTTCTTTGAGTTGATGGCAATAGGATATACCAAATTGTAAAGGATCTCAAAATCAGAGTTGGATATTCCTTCCGCCAGACCCTGTACGTTTGCTACCAGTCGCAGTGTCTCCAGTAATCTGTTTT
>CP070639.1:2481833-2521230 GCA_020354045.1 Anaerolineales bacterium
GCGGATTAAGTTTTCGATCCCAATTTGTCTGATACTGGACAAAAGCACTTAGAGCTGGTTTGATTCCATCAGCAGCTACAGCATATTATCATTTTCAATTTGCTTTTCAGCATGCTTGCCAGTTAGCCCCTCCGCCAGCTTGAAAAAACCGCCAAAGTTGGCCAGACCAAGACAGATCTTGCTACCAATGTGCAGGAATGAACAATCACCATAAAGGGTTTACAAATCGTGTTGAAACAGGCTAAAATTCTCTTCGTGAAAGACAAGTTGGAGTTACTTGCCCGGGTACCATTATTCAACAACCTGCCAGCGCAGGACTTGCAACAACTGGTTAGCAGCCTGCAAACCTGCCAGCTCGAAGCCGGCGCGGTCCTCTTTCGGGAAGGCGAACAGGGTGAAGCGTTCTATGTAGTACAAGCAGGGCAGATCGAGATCATCAAGGCCTTGGGAACGCCATATGAGCTGGTTCTGGCTCGCCGGTTACCGGGCGAGTTTGTAGGCGAGATGAGCCTGCTGGCGCCCGGCGGCTTGCGGACTGCCAGCGTCAGGGCGACCACCCGCACAACCCTCTGGCGCATGACCCGGGGTGAATTCAATACCCTGCTCCACCTACAACCAATGATTGCCTACAAGATGGTTCACGTGCTCGCCGACCGTTTAAACGAGGCCCATAACCTTTCCATTAGCGAATTGCAGGAGAAAAATCAACAACTCACGATGGCTTACGAGGAGCTAAAGTCTGCGCAGGCGCAAATTATCGAAAAAGAGCGTTTGGAGAAGGAGCTACAGGTGGCGTATGATATCCAGATGAGCGTCCTGCCGCGCAGCTTACCCGCGCTACCTGGGTACGACTTCGGAGCCAGGCTCGTCCCTGCGCGCAGTGTCGGTGGTGATTTTTACGACTTTGTAGCTCTCGGGCGTGATCGCATGGCTATCTCGATTGGGGATGTGACCGATAAAGGGATACCAGCTGCCATTTTTATGGCCCAGGTGCATGCCCTGCTGCGGGCCGAGACCAGCAAATCTGCTTCGCCGAGGCAGGTCTTACGCAATGCCAACCGCCACTTGCTGGATATGAACGCCCGCGGCCTGTTTGCCACCGTCCTGTTTGGCATCTTGCATGCTCACACTGGGGAATTCACTTACGCCCGTGCGGGGCACGATCTGCCAATCCTGGCCTCTGCTTCAGGCCAGGTAACCCTGGCGCCTAAGGATATCGGCCAGCCGTTGGGCATCCTGGATAATCCCCAGCTTGATGAACAGGTGCTTAAAATCCCGAAAAATGGGGCTTTGCTGCTATATACCGATGGCATTACGGATGGTAGAAGTCCAAAAGGCGAGGCATTTGGCCTGGCTCGACTGAAAGCAATGCTTGGTCATATCACTGGTTTACCCGCACAACATGCCTGCAATGAGATGCTGGATAAGCTCATTAGCTTTCAAGGGAGCGCCCCACAAGAGGATGATGTCACCCTGGTTGTCATACGTTCAAAGAACACAGGCATCTGAGCCTCTCCCTGCTCTTAGTTAGTTTTCCTTCTTGGCAAGTAAACCTGTTAGCCTCGTTTTATTCCCCGTTGACGGGCAATCAATCTGTCCAGCCAGCGGTCTGGCAAAAGCCACGCCAATATAGCCCCCAACCTGGCATCCCAGCCAACCAGGTAACGTGTTTTTGGCCTGGGGGAGATAAGTGCATGCGCGGTAATCTCTGCCACCCGCTCAAGCGGCGTGCCACCCCGCCTGCGGGCTGCTCGCGCCCGGTTGGCTGTTAACGCCTCCCCGTAGTAATCTTCCGCATTGGGGCCAAGACGGTCCCTCAGCTCATCTGCAGCTGCCAGTGACTTCTCCCATATTGGGGTAACAATCCTACCCGGTTGAATGACTGAAACCTGTATATTCCAGGCCAACAGTTCTCGGCGTAGCGCGTCAGACAATGCCTCCAATGCAAACTTGGAACTGGCGTATGGTCCCAGAAAAGGTGCGGACACCCGCCCACTGATCGAGCTGACAAATACAATTCTCCCCTGCCCTTTCCTCAGCATGGGTAAAAAAGCCTGAGTGACCGCCAGCTGACCAATCACATTCACTTCCAGCTGCCTACGCAGGTCTTCGATCGGGATAAACTCCAGGGGCGCCGCGACGGCAATACCGGCGTTGTTTACCAGACCGGCCAGCCCATTATCTCCCATCACCTCCTTTACCTGTGCCACCGCTGCCATAATCCCCTCAGCATCAGTAACATCCAGGCGGATCGGGCTAAGGCGCTGGGAAGCTTTGTTTGCCAGCTTCACTCCATCGCTGGGTTTACGCACACCCGCGAAAACCCGCAAACCCAGGGTGTCCAGGTGCAATGCTACTGCCTCACCTATGCCCGTCGATGCCCCTGTAATAACCACACCCTTCTCTATGCTTGTTTTACTCTTCATAGTCGCGCCGCTAGGAATGGCACCAGCATCTCTTCGGGGTGCAATCCACCGTGCCTGCCGATCAGTTGATTTCTTTTATCAGCCCACCACAGGTAGGCTTCGCCCCTTGGTACCAGGATATATTCTCCTAACCGGTCCATTGAACGCGGATGTGCCTGTCCAGGGCCGAACAAACCGGCCTTCACCGCATAAACCGGATCCAACACAGCAAATTGATTAGGCCAGGTGCGCTCCACATACTCTCGCACCGCTTCAGTTTGCCCAGGTCGTACAAACAGGTAGATCAAACGGTTCTCTCCAGTGGGCTGGATATGTAACCGCCGCAGCAGGTCAGGATGGTTGACCAGCTCATAATAGGGATCTGGGTTGGTGTTGATTTGCCCGTGGTCAGCCAGTAAAATCAACAGCGTATCTTTACGTAGTACGGGGCTTAAGCGCTGCAGAAAATTGCGCTCAAGGGCATCGCTGAAACCGGCAAATTCAGCAGCAGTACGCTCATCATCGGGTCCATACAGGTGACCGAAATGATCTACCTCGCTCCAATAGACATAGATGTACATGCGTTCATCCCGGCGAGTTTCGATCAAGTGGCGCAAATTGACCCACAGATCGGCTGCTGTGTTGAAAGCGCGCACATGGGCGCCCTTCAAAAACATCTGAGACAACCCCGAATGAGAGATACTACGGTGTTGGAAGGCATATGTTTGAACCTCATGGGCGAGCAGGTGCGGTCCCAGGGTCGGTAAGGGCATAAAACCTTCCGGTGTGAAGCCTGCTTTTGCTAGGCTGCCAATATCATTTTTAAAGGTAATCGGCGCATGCAGGATCGTATTGGCAACTACGCCGTACTCTTTCAACCACATCTCGTAACCCAGGGTGCCATGCACCAGCGCGCTTTGACCCGTCCACAGGCTGGTAAGTGCCGCGGAAGTTGTGCTGGGCGTGATCGAGGTAAGCGGTAGCAGCATCCCTTCTTGGGTCAGCCTGTTCCAGATTGACGCGGTATCATCGTTCATCCAGCGTTGAAATCGATGCAAGGCCAGAGCATCTATCAAGACCAGGATCACCCGCTGTATATTCTTTCCCAATTTGTACAGTGGCTCATGGTCCACCGACCCGGCACCCATCTCCGGTACATTCAGAAGACGGCAAACCGACGCAGGTACATTTAAAATGGAATGACCATGATAAGCTGGATAGAGAAAATCGCCGCCCAGGTCAAGCCCTGGTAAGCGATATTCCCGTAAGTTGTGAATATGCTGGCTAACTAAATCTGGCACGTCACTCTCAATCAACTTCCATTTTGGTTTATTGTGCAAAAGCCGGGTAAATCTTATGTATTATCTCAACCTGGATCATGATGTGCACTACAGGCTTCACTCCAAATGAATGTGAGCGCAATCATACCATCAATTCAACAACCCTTTGGATCACGCTGAAGACCGCCTGGTTGGTAAACCTCTCGTTGGTTGCCAATACTTAGCAATTCTGTAGATAAAACAAATCCTGGGGAGCTCGTTTCTAAACATTTCACTGGCATGGCCTTTTAAATATCTTGCATAAGTGATGATAAACTATACGAGTTAACCGATCCAAGGTATCACGCTTATGATTATTAGAAACAGAATTCAATTTGAGATATGGAATAAAATCTCTCAACAACTGTGTTTGGTTGCTATTCTGCTGGTTGCCTTACTTTCAAGCTGCGAACAGGCACCCACCCCAACGCCCAAACCAGAGAAGGCAACACCTACACCCCGCCCATCCAGGCCAACACAAGCTGGCATTACACCCCGCCCGCTGGGTATCTTCACACCCACCACAGCCCCAACCAGCAGCCTGAAAGTAGATTCCAATGACCTGCAGGGGTTGGAGATTCTCTTCTGGCACCCGTGGTCTGGTGAGACAGGTAGAATTGTCGAGGCTCTGGTTGACGAATTCAACAGCTCTAATATCTGGGGCATTGAGGTAGTGGCTGATTCTCAGACTGGCTTTGACGCGCTGTTTGAGAACCTGAGCACTACACTGGAAACTGGCGCGCGCCCAGACGTCATTGCCAGCTTTTTCTACCATGGCCTTTACTGGAACCGCACCGGTGACAAGCTGGTCGAGCTGGAACCCTATGTTAATGATCCGGTCTGGGGCTTTTCCGAAGAAGAGCAAGCCGATTTCTATACTGGAATGTGGGAACAAGAGCGCTGGGACTCGGGTCGCTTTGGTCTGCCCGCCCAACGTACTGCTCAACTCCTCTACTACAACCTCACCTGGGCAAAAGAGCTTGGGTTTGCAAATGCCCCCACTACAGCCAGCCAATTCCAGCGCCAGGCTTGCACCGCAGCCCGAGCAAACCAGAGCGATACTGATAGGACTAACGATGGTACCGGCGGGTTGATCATCTCGCTAGATTATGATGTGATCTTGAACTGGATTTACGCTTTTCAAGGTCAGGTGGTCAATCCAGAAGACGGTTATGCATTCGATACGTCCGAGATAGAAGCAGCTTTTAACTTCCTGCGCGAACTATACGATCAGGGTTGCGCCTGGCTTACCGAGCAGGATTTTCCAGAAGTGGAATTTGCGACACGCCAGGGCTTATTTTCGACGGGCAGTTCTGCAGGGATCCCTTCCCAGGAAGCAGCCTTTGCCGACCTGGGCAGCAAGGATGAATGGACGGTCATTCCCTTCCCAGCTGGGCGAGGCGAAGCAGATTTTGTCACTTATGGTCCTTCCTTCATGGTATTCCAATCAGAACCGGATAAACAGTTAGCCAGCTGGTTGCTGATCAAATGGCTCACCAGCCCCGCTTCTCAAGCGCGGCTTGCTGAAGCCAGCGCGCACTTCCCTGTTCGCGCATCCAGCCTCGATACACTTGACCTGTTGCCAAGAACGCACCCCCAATGGTCTGTGGCTGCCAGTTTCCTGCCTTCCGCCCGGCCTGAACCCCCCTTAGAATCCTGGCGGATTGTCCGTTGGGCAGTCAGCGATGCTGCTACCCAGCTCTTTCGTTATTATTTCGAAGTCGATCAGGTGCCCCAACTGATCAAACTGCTGGATCAGACTGCGAATGATCTGAACGATTCCAGCCAGTAAAATTCACTGCCCAGAGTCCTATACCAATCCAACTGCGGTACAATCCAGAGTGAATAGCTATGTCTGATTTGCCCGCTGTGACGATTTATACCGATGGTGCCTGCGACCCCAATCCGGGTCCAGGCGGCTGGGCTGCGCTCTTGCGTTATAAGCGGACCGAAAAGATCCTTACTGGTTCAGAGCCACAAACAACCAATAACCGCATGGAACTTACCGCCGCAGTACAAGCCTTGCAAGCGCTGGATCGGCCCTGTAATGTTATCTTTTACACAGACTCGGAATATCTCAAAAAAGGCATCACTGAATGGATGCCTACCTGGCGCAAGCGCCAATGGCGACGTAAAGGTGGTGCCCTGGCAAATGTTGATTTGTGGCAACAGTTGGACGTTGTTATTCAGCCCCATCAAGTAAAATGGCGTTGGGTGCGAGGTCATGCTGGCGATCAAGACAACCAGCGTGTGGATAGCCTGGCAAGACAAGCAATTCGTGCTACCTGAATCTAAATCTGATGAGCTCCCTCAGGTTCTGACAAAACAAACCTGTCTGCTCATCATCCTGCTGGAGATTAAGAATACCATTTCACCCCAACGTCACGGAATGGAGAGAGAAAAATGTCTGCCTACGAACACATCTTGACCGAAAAAAACGAGCGTGTTGGGCTGGTCCGGCTCAACCGTCCAAAAGCCCTGAACGCCCTGAACAACGCTTTGATCACTGAGTTAATGCATGCATTGTCAGAGTATGACGCCGATCCGGCCATTGGCGCAATCGTCATTACAGGTAATGAGCGCTCCTTTGCCGCGGGAGCAGATATTAAGGAAATGGCTGATGCGTCCGCTGTCCAGATGCTCACAGCAGATCATATTAGCCCGTTTGACCGCATCCGATCCATCACCAAGCCGGTCATTGCCGCTGTCTCTGGTTGGTGCCTGGGAGGTGGGAATGAGGTAGCCATGTCATGCGATATGATTATCGCCTCCGAGACGGCTCGCTTCGGTCAGCCTGAGATAAATCTTGGGGTGATACCCGGCGCTGGCGGCACACAGCGGCTGACCAAGGCAGTAGGCAAAGCGCTCGCCATGGAAATGGTGCTGAACAACCGCACTTTAACCGCAGAAGAAGCACAGCAATATGGGCTGGTCAACCGGGTTGTGCCCGTGGAAAGATATCTCGAAGAGGCACTCGCTCTAGCAGCCGAAATCGCCCAACGTGCTCCATTGGCAGTGCGTTTAGGTAAAGAGGCCGTCAATCACGCCTTCGAATCATTCCTTTCGGATGGGCTGGCTGACGAGCGCCGCTCTTTTTATTTCTTATTCTCTAGTGCTGACCAAAAAGAGGGGATGGCCGCCTTTATGGAGAAACGCAAGCCTGAATGGAAGGGTGAGTAGCTGTTGCAGTTGGCCTCCCAGGCAGTTACCCATCCAGGTGATGGATAAACTCCTCAACTGTGAGCGGCATGAAATCCCAGCCTAATTTTTCTGCTAGGCGCATCAACTGCGGTGCTTCCACGTATGCCTGGTCAATAACGGAGATTTGGGATAATACCTGGCGGGTTGAACCATCCAAAACCACCCGTCCTCCAGCCATTAGAATCGACCGCTCGAATTGCTCGGCACAAAAGTCGATGTCATGTGTCACCCCGATGATAGTCTTGCCTTGCTTATTAAGCTCAGAGAGAATACTTCCAATTTGCTGCACACCGCGGTAATCCTGGCCTGTCGTCGGCTCATCGATGATCACCACCTGGGTATCCATTGCCAGTACCGAAGCGAGCGCCAGTAGCTTCCGCGAGCTGAAGGTTAAGTCATAAGGATGCATCTCCTTTATGTGCTCCAAGCCTACCATCTCTAGAGAAGCCTGTACGCTGCTTGCAGCCCGCTCAGCAGACCACCTCAGGTTTCGGGGTCCAAACATCATTTCATCCCACACTGTTCTTTGAAATAACTGGTCGTCCGGGTTTTGAAAGACATAGCCCACACGGGTTGCCATTTGGGCAACCGAATGGTCGTGTGTATCCCAACTGCCCACCTTTACTGACCCTGAAACAGGTTTCAACAAGCCGTTCAAGTGCTTGACCAGGGTTGTTTTTCCAGCTCCATTCTGCCCAATGAGCGCGACTCTCTCACCGGAACTGACATGGATGGTGATATCCTCCAATGCCTGTATACCAGAGGGGTATGTAAACGAAATCGAGTCGACCTCAATTTCTATAGGTAATAGCTTGGCAGGTGCTTTTTCCACGATCATCTACGCTTTTGAAAGGCTTTAAAGGTTAAAGTTGCTTCATCCAGGGTGACAGGTAGCCTCTTGCCATCCTGCCATTTGCCTAGTTCTTGCAGTCGGCGGGCTGCGAGTGTGTAGCGAGTTTGACCAACCCCAGCGCGCCAGACGGTATCTATTGCCAGCACATGACGTGGCTCGCCATCTGCCAGCAGAGCTCCATCCACCAGGGCAATAGCCCGGTCGGCAAAGGCCGCCACCCACTCCACCTTGTGTTCGATCATGATCACTGTCATCTGACCGGAGGAAGCCATCTCTCGCACGGCTTGAAACACTTCCCGGCTGCCAACCGGATCTAGTTGGGAAGTTGGTTCATCCAAGACCAGGATCGCCGGTTGCATCACGAGAACTGAGGCAATCGCCACTCGCTGCATCTGGCCTCCAGAAAGCCCCAGCGGTGAACGCTCCGCCAGTTCACTCACACCGACCAGTTCCATGGCAGCCGCTACGCGAGCAACCATTTCTTCACGGGGGATGCCCAGATTTTCCAACCCAAAAGCAATTTCATCTTGCACTGTCACCTTTGTGCCAGAAATCTGGTTAAAGGGATTCTGTAAAATCAACCCCACCAGGCGTAGCAGTTCCCGTTGTGGCATTGTCGCCGCGTTTTTCCCCTCCACGTTGACCTCGCCTTGCAAACTGCCATGATAGAAATGCGGTATGAAGCCTGCCAAAATATAAGCCAGAGTAGTTTTGCCAGCTCCATTGGGTCCAATCACAGCACAGAACTGTCCGCGTGGAATTTCGAGCGATAAATCACGCAAAGCCGGGCTGGAGGTGCCTGGGTAGCTGTAGGTCACCCCTTGCAAGGATATCAAGACACAAGCCTCAAGACGATGCTCAGAATTAGAGTCCCAGCCATTGCCAGCAGCAGGAACCTTTGCAGCATAGGCTCCCAGGCTGCCTGGGCGATCTCCCTGTAACTGGTCTTTGGTCCTGGATAATTAAACCCCCTGACTTCGATCGCCAGTGCCCTTTCTTCCACATCGATCAGGCTGCTCAGTATTAAAGGTGCCACCAGTGGCAATACAGCTCGCGCCCGCTGAAATATGCTGCCAGCAATTTCTAGCCCGCGCGAGCGTTGGGCATCCAAGATGGTGTTGGCGCGTGCCTGGAAGCGTGGCACAATTTGAATAGATGAAACGATCAGGTAAGAAAGGCTGGATGGTAACCCACGCTCAGCCAGGGCCAACATCAGTTGGTCCGGTCTGGTCGTGAGCGCAAACCACAGGAAACTACCCACAACAATCAAAATGCGTCCCGAGCTGGCAATGGCGAACTGCACACCTTCCTGCTTGAAAGATATCGGGCCAACCTCGATGAGCGGCGTCCCCCCGCTCCACAGGATGCCCTGGATCAAGAACACCGAGATCATGAAAGGCAGAACAATACGCCCAGTGCGGCTTACCAGCTCCAGAAGCAGGCGACTCAAGAAAGCCAGGGGGAGTAAACCAAAAATCACTAGCAGGTAGGTTGACCACATGCCGGGCAAGGACAGACCAGCCAGAAGAAAGAAACCAGAAACCGCCAGCTTCGTCAATGGGTGTAGACCGTGTATGAAGCTGGCTCGCTGTTTATATAGACCGAAGACTTCAGCCATTCGCCTTCACTTGGCGTGAGGTGCTCATGCTTGGATCAGTCTGTCGTCTTACTAGCTCCTGGAAAACGAGCGAGAAATCTCATTGGTAGGGCACGTACAATCAACCACACCAGCAGGAAGGAGATCGCCTTATCCAGGGGATCAGAGGAAATCCCCTGGGCAAATGTCGATGGCAAGACCCCCAAGCCAAATCCTCGGAACATTGCTACGATCACATCTGTACCTGATCCAGTTACTCCACCCCATACATAAGCAGAAATGGGTGCCGAAATGGCTGCTGCGACTAAACCCGTGATCAGGCCAGCCAGAATAGCTTTCCACCACGAACGTAGCCACCTTGCTTCGGCAAACAGCCCTGCCAGCAAGCCGATTATCGCCGCCACTGCAGCAAAGGGAGCATAGGTTACATTCAACCCGGATAAACCCCATACCAGGTTAGAAACCAGGCCGGTCAAAGCACCTGCCCACGGACCAGCGAGAACACCGACCAGTATGGTGCCAATGGTATCCAGATAGAGTGGAATTTTCGCGGCATAAATGAGCTGTCCTACCGCAATGTTGATTGCGATCGCAACCGGAATCAGGACAATAGTGATAGTAGTGAAATTCCGTCTTATGTCAGCCATAGCAAACCCTCCGAGAATCTAGATTGGATTTCTGTCTGTAGGATAAATACAAGTATATCAATAATACAAAAGATCAGTGCCTGGATTAATTAATGCAGAAATTTGTTTAATCGGCCTCATCTTGTGGGTTTGCGCGTAATGGTGAGCACCATCATTTTCGACCAACGATAAGCTGTCTGCGCGCCTCGGGATGCAGAGAAACATAGCGGCACCATGATGATCAGGACGTATTGCGGCCATTTGGTGGGCCATGCTAACAGCACAACCAGCCCAATTACCAGCCAAATAAAGTAAAAATTTGATCCCTCGAGTCGGGTTGGATTGTCCTGGTAATCCTCTTTTCTCCACAAGCCTGCCAATCCCGCCAAAGCGAAAATGGAAATCAGCCTGTCCAGGCTAAAGATGATCTTTCCCTGGTAGATAGGATAAAGACTGTAAAAGGGAGTACTTAGCCAAACCAAGGGTTGCCAGAAGGGAAAACCTGCCGCGCTGACGGTCGTAGATTGGGTGTACCCGACATGAAATAAAACTGAATTTCGCAACCGACTGAGCGGGTCTGGCCACAGGTACGGATCGAAGACAAAGAACGCTAAAAGTGAAATCACCGCCCAGGCTAAAATTTGTGGGAACAGCCTCTGCAGCTTAGGCTCCCGAAAACAGGTGATGGCATAATGCAGGAGGACGGACATGCCCACAATGCTGTAGGTGTATTTGGAAGCGGCGGTCATTCCCAACGCAATGGCAGAAAAAGCTAGCCATGCAGGCGTGGTTTTCGGTGGCTTTTCATTCTGAGTAGATTGCTTGGACCAACGCAGATAAAAAACACCAGACAGGAAGCTGGTCAGCAAAGGCAGGGCTTCGAGGCCAACTACGCTGGTAGAAATAGCCACCAGGCTCTGGGTCGCAAAGAAGAACCCGGCCAGCGGGTCAAACGCTGCGATCAGCATGCTGGCGATTGTGCCCAGGACCACCGAGGTGTATCGAGCAGCCATCCCCCAGGGTTTACCTTCCGCGTTCTGGATCGGTATCCCCGTATTGAAGTATTTGTTATGCATTTTTTCCAAAGGTGGTTGGGTAAGTAAAATCAAGCCGTTTAGGATTTTCGACAGTGGAGGATGCTGTTTATTAACCTCATACAGTGCCACCTGCTCATAGTTGCCTGCGCGCAGAAAATTCGCGTAGCTCAAGGCACTCTTAAGATAAGTGGGTTCATCCTCATCGATGACATGTCTCTCAGCGAAATAGAAGCGCACACCTGCTGCAATCAAACCCACGATAAGAACTAAGTAGATTCGAATCAGCTTGGAGGAAGGTTTCAGAGCCATATAGGTATTATACAAATAATCTCTTATTGCAGAAAAGTAAGCCAGAACCTGTTGACTTTTCTCATTTCATGAGTACAATCATTCTAACAAGACCTCTACATGGATCTGTTCACACAAAAGGAGCCCTACCATGAGAATTAAAAAAGTCGTTTTTACCCTATTAATTATTATTCTCGCGTTCTCTGTCATGGCCCCCGGGATCAATGCTCCTGGATACTATACCGTTAAGAGAGGTCAGACCGTCTCGATCGCCAGGGGTCGCGCCGGAGTACATTTCTCAATGAGTAACTATAATGGGACCGTAAAGGTAACGCGCAGATCTACTGACAAGGTCCCGGGTGATGTAGAACCTAAATTCACAGAAAATCTAATCGATGTGCGCCTGACAGACAGTAGCGGTAAAACGGTCACGCATGTGCTTGGTGCCGTCTATGTTTATTTCCAGGTCCGACCAAAAGATCTGCGCTTATGGGATCAAGGGCAGCTTTCTATCTACTATTTCGATACCTGGAAAAAGGAATGGCGCACTTGTTACACCTATGCTGTCCGCAACGGCAAAAACATCACCAGCCTGGGCTGCCGCATGCGCGTTTTCGGCTTATATGGTGTTGCCCGCAAGTAAATAGTATCGACGCTGATTGACTGCTTTTCGTTTTCATGCATAACAGGGAGGGCAGTGGATTGACCTGCCCTCCCTTGTAATAGCTATATACATCTGACTGAATAGGGGGTTATGACTTCTGATGCGCGGGAAGCTCCACCCAAAATGTGGAGCCTTTTCCTACTTGGCTGATGACACCAATTCTACCTGAATGGATCTCTACGATGGACTTGGCGATTGGCAGGCCTAAACCACTTCCCTGAGGAGGTCCGTAACGTGGGCGTGTGGCTTCCACACGATAAAAGCGCTCGAATATATGCGGAAGTTGAGCAGCCGCAATCCCAAATCCAGTATCTTTCACGCGCAGGCAAACCAAGCCCACGCTTTCCCCTGTATCCAACTCCAGTTCTACGCTTCCACCGCGCGGAGTGTATTTGATAGCGTTATCGACCAGGTTGTACAGCATCCTGCGCAACTGATCTTCATTTCCTAACACCCAGGATGAACCTGACTTTATTTGAGATTGCAGATGAATATCTGCTCGTTCAGCCCTGACCTTGAAAATATCATATACCTCACTTGTGATCACCGCCAAGTCAAGAAGAATGTGCTGTTTGGTTTCGAGCCCGGCTTCGATGCGTGAAAGATCAAGCATATCATTCACCATTCGACTCAGCCGGTCTACCTCGCCTTCAATTTCAGCTAAAAACTGTTCAGATACCTGGGTGTCATGTAGCGCGCCAGCACGCAAAGCCTCAACCCGCAGCTTAATTGAGGTCAGTGGTGTCCGCAACTCATGGCTGGCATTTGCCACAAATGCCCTCAGTTCATTAACATAGGTCTGGAGGCGATTAGCCATATTATTAAATGCTTCTGCAAGCCGGTTCAATTCGCGCGGCACGATCGGGGCTTTAACCCGGGCACCAAGTTCACCCCTCGAGATCGAATCAGCGGTACGCATAATATTCCCAATCGGTCCAGCCAGATTGCGAGACAACAAATAACCCACCGCGCTCATACCTAAAGCCACCAGCAGTGCAGCAATAATCAGCAAACCAAAGGATTGCCGGCTCGTATTCAGAGCCAGTTCCAGGGGCAGGTCCAGACGGAGCACTCCATACAACTGCTCGCTGTTTATAACCTGAACTACCAGTAAAAGTGTACTTTCCTCACGATCATTGATGTGCCTGAGTTTAGGCTGGTTTGAGCCTGCTTGCAAGGCTTGCCATAGCTCTGGAGTTGTCTCCGGATTTAATGGCGCTGGTAAACTCCCCGAACTATCTACGATTGCTTCCCCACTGGCTAGGTACAGTGTGTAGTGAACTTGGTTATCGCTCAGAGAGCGCGACAACACACGCTCAATTTCGGCCATGGAACCCTGACCTGCCTGGAAAGACCTTAGAGGTTCTTCCAAACCAGTACTTAAAACCAGGGCTACATCCTCATAATGTTCTTCCACTTGTGTACGGGCAACATTAAGCAATATATTTCCAGAATATGCAGATACGAGAGCGATGCTAATCAGTGAAACGAGTAAGTGGGAAAGAATTAAGCGCGCCTGTATAGTTCGGGGCAGAAACACGTGCATGAACTTCCCTTAATCAATTTAGGTATGTTGTAATGCAAAAGAAAAATAAATCCCTAGGCCAGTTCTTCTGGGCCTGCAAAGCGATAACCATGGCCTCGCACTGTCTGGATATATCGCGGGCTGGCGGGATCATCTTCGACCTTCAAGCGCAGCCAGCGAACGTGCACATCCAGAGTGCGCGGATCTCCGATCCAATCATCTCCCCAAACATCTGCCAGTAGTTCATCTCGACTTAATGCACGTCCCGCGTTTTTCATTAAGCTCGACAACAGATCAAATTCCCGTGCCGAAAGTTGCAATTCCTGTTCGCTCTTAAATACCCGCCTTGACACCGGATCCAGGGTTAAGTTTCCTACTGTGGCTGCTTGTACATGAGCAGTTTGGCGATCCAATTCCACTCGGCGCAGGATCGAGCGAATGCGGGCTAGCAGCTCGCGGAATGAGAATGGCTTGGCCAGATAATCATCTGCACCAACCTCCAAACCAAGCACGCGATCAATTTCCTCACCTCGAGCGGTTAACATGATGACAGGAATCGTGCTGTTGGCGCGTATCCGCCGGCAAACCTCTAATCCGCTCATGCCCGGTAGCATTATGTCCAAAACAACCAGCTCGGGGTCAAATTTCTCCACCTCTTGCAAAGCAGCGACCCCGTCGCCAACTGACTTTACATCGAAACCTTCCCGTCGCAAGCTATACGTGAGCGAGTCTGTAATTAATGGTTCATCATCAACGAGCAAAATCCGGTTCAAGATCCACCTCCGTACTTGCTGGATAGAGCCAAATCTAATTGATTAACGCAATTGTGCTACAAAGTTTAACATAACCTGGGTTAAGTCTTGATTAAGATATAGAGGCCAGGCACAACTTTTTCCCAGTTTTTTGTACCTCTATAGAGTAAGCTCACTGATAATACCTTACAAATCTTATCACATTAAGGCATATCTTAGATCATAACCAGTAGGCTATTTGATGGACTTATCATAAGTGTTATGCCCAATGCTGACCGAGTTTTTTGACTCATCGAAAGGTTTATCATGGGTGGACATTAAAATGGGTTAACTCGCAGTATAAATTCTTTTCACTGAAGGCTTGTTTCAATCTGGATATAGGTATACAATGATCGTATAGTTCTCTGGGCTGGGTCAATCATAGAGTTATTGAAGTGAATTTCAGAAAATTACTCAGGCAGGATTCGCTACGCCACACTACATTAGCTCAGGGATTTGTCGTTCCTGAGTCATCTCGCTGTGTACAATGCGGCATCTGTTCCTATAATTGCCCAATTAATATCGATGTACGCCGCCATGCTTGGTTAGGTCTCCCTGTAAAAGACAGCCATTGCCTGACTTGTGGCGAATGTGTTGCGCGCTGCCCGCGAGGCGTGCTGTCTTTCGGGCGGACCAACTTATTTGAAACACAGGAGCAAAACTGACAGGATTCGTGACATGCGCCGGTATTTGATCATTGGCAGTGGCGTAGCCGGTATCTCAGCCATAGAGGCCATCCGCAAAATCGACCAGAGCGGAGAGATCATTCTGGTCAGCGATGATGTTCATGGTTATTATTCTCGTCCAGGCTTGGCTTATTACCTGACTGGCGAACTGGCTGAGGAACATTTATTTCCATTTTCCAAGTCTGATTTCAAGAATCTCAATCTGCACTTCCTGCATGCCCGAGTTGTTCAGATCAAGCCAACAGAACATCAAGTTCTGTTAAACACTGGCAAAGTGGTGCGTTATGATCGTTTGTTGATTGCTGTTGGCGCCTCAGCAGCCAAACTGAGGCTTCCCGGTAGCGAGCACGAGGGAGTGGTAAAGCTCGACAGCCTGGAAGATGCTCGTCTCATCCTGCGCTTGTCCCGCAGAGCTCGCACTGCAGTTGTCGTTGGGGGCGGGATCACAGCACTGGAAATTGTAGAAGGTTTGCTTGCCAGGGGGGTCAAAACACATTTCCTGCTACGTGGCCAGACCTACTGGGGCAATGTGCTGGACGGTATCGAGTCGCATATCGTACTTAACAAGTTGCAGGAAGAGGGGGTAAAAATCCACTTTAACACCGAGATCGAGAGTATCCTGGCTAAACGAGGCAAAGTAGCTGGAATACAAACCAAAGATGGCAGGCGATTGGCATGTGATCTGGTCGCCTATGCCATTGGTATCAGGCCGCGCCTTGATCTGGCTGAGAGCTCAGATCTCCAAACCAATCGAGGGATCCTCGTTGATAATCACCTGCGCACAAATGTCCCAGACATTTTTGCTGCTGGGGATGTAGCCGAAGTCTATGACCCATTTACAGGACAATCTGTAATTGACAGTCTCTGGGGTCCTGCACGAGACCAGGGCAATGTCGCTGGCACAAACATGGCTGGAATATCGGTGCCATATGCCAAACCTATCCCGTTTAATGTCACCCGTCTCGCTCACCTGACGACCACAATCATCGGCACGGTTGGCAAGGGTGCTGATAAAGATCTAGTTGGTATCGCGCGCGGTGATAGCGAAACCTGGCGGCAGCTACCAGATGCGATCGCGGCCCAATCCAATTTTGACATCAACCGCTTGAGGATACTGGTTGGGCAAAACACGCTGCTGGGTGCCATCGTAATGGGAGACCAGTCGCTTTCAAAAGCCTTGCATAAGCTCATCATACATCAGGAAGAGATTAAATCCATTCGCAACCAGCTGCTGCAACCGGATGCTCCACTTGCCAACATCATTGCCGACCATTATATACATACAAGTGAGAAGTATGCACACTCGAACCACCAACCGTGAACTCTGGTATGCGGTCATCGCAATACTCTGTATCTCAGCTGCCTACCTGTTTGTAGTCCTATGGTATGAAGGCATACCACGCGCCCGAGGGCTCTTCGGGCATTCAATTGGCATCCTGGGTTTTCTCTTAATGTTGATGACAGAGACCCTCTATTCTTTGCGCAAGCGCAGCCGTAGAGCCAGATGGGGTCGCATGTCTGGCTGGTTGGATTTCCATATCTTTACAGGGCTGGTTGGTCCATACATGGTGCTTCTGCATACTTCCTGGAAGTTCAACGGCCTGGCTGGTGTTGTGATGCTTTTGACTGTAGTCATTGTAGTCAGCGGTTTTATTGGTCGCTACATCTACACTGCATTGCCCCGCACAGCTGACGGAGCTGAGATTGAAGCCAGCGTCCTGGAAACCCAGATCAATTCAACCAATACTGAGCTGAACGCGTGGTTGTTGAACAGCTCAGAAGAGAGCGTGCGCTCGCTTGCCAGGCAGTTATCTTTCCAATCCCCGCAATCGCAGTCTCCATTGCGTCTGCTGTTTGGACGTACATTTGACGATTGGCGTTACCGTTTATTCTGGCGGCGGGAGCTTAAGAAACTTGGTCTTCAAATCGGTACACAGATCGAGCAATTGAACAAGCTATTACAAAGGCAGCGTGCTTTACAGCGACAGATGGCTTCCCTTGCCATGGCGCGGCGCATGTTAGCACTCTGGCATGCAGTGCATATCCCCATCGGGATGGCATTATTTGCTGCAGCTTTTGTACACATTATTGCGGCAATTTACTACGCCACCCTGCTAAGATAATTCCCTTTTATACAGAGTGTTACTGGATCAGTCTAATGAACTGAAAAACGAAGAACACTTATGAAACCATCACGAATTAGCTGCCTATCCGGAACTGGCATAATAACTGCCCTGCTCACTCTGATGATCATCACTGGCGTAGGACTCGCCCGCGGCGGCGTTTTATTCAGCCCGGGTGATTTAAATGCAATTCCAAAAGATCAACCCCTGGGGGGTGTCGCGACCCATGCAGAAATTGGAGGACGCTGCGCAGCCTGCCACACTGCTTTTTGGGAACAAGAATTAATGGCAGATCGCTGCATAGCATGCCACAACAATTTAATCCAGATGGGACAAAACTTCCATGTTGTCATGCTGGCTCAAAGTAAAAGCCTGCAATGCAAGCACTGTCATACTGAGCATCGTGGCGCGTTGGCTTCACTAACTACCCTGCAAATGGAACGCTTCCCGCATAATGATGCTACCAGATTTTCTCTGCAAAGCCACCAGCGAAACCAGGATGGTTCAACCTTCCAATGTGAAGATTGTCATGGTGCGGATTTCGCGATATTCCAGGTCAACTGGTGCCTTGAATGTCACCTGGAAATTGAGGGTGCACAGATCGAATCCCATGCTGCTGTTTATAGCCTAGAATGCCTGGCCTGTCATGATGGTTTAGAGACACTGGGACGTGGTTTTGACCATAACTTGACCTCTTTCGCGCTTACCGGAGAACATACCACCACGCTATGTTCGGATTGCCATGCCGGTGCAGGCTCTCTCGCTGATATGGAAGCTACCCGAGTCGAATGCGCCTTTTGCCACAACCACGATGACCCCCATGCAGGTGGTTATGGTCGCGAATGTGAACAATGTCATAATCCACAAGATTGGGAAGATATAGCTTTCAACCACCAACAGACTGCTTTCCCTTTGCTCGGAGCGCACGCGCAGGTCTCCTGCCAGGGCTGTCACCAATTTACCTCTCTGCAGAACACACCCACAACTTGCTTCGCATGCCATGCTGAGAATGACCCGCATGAAGCCCAATTTGGTCAGGACTGTGCTACCTGTCATACCGTCGAGGGCTGGGACAAGGTAACTTTTGACCACTCACTGTCAGCGTTCCCGCTAACCGGTGCACACACCTCGGTTGCCTGTACTGACTGCCACCTTAACAATGTTTACCGTGGCACTGCGCAAGTGTGCCAGACCTGCCATGTGCAGGATGACATTCATGCTGGTCAATTTCTTCAGGACTGTGCTGCCTGCCATGTGACCGAGACGTGGGAACAGGTAAACTTTGATCATTCATCGGCAGCTTTCCAGCTCACCGGGGCACATGTGGATGCAGTGTGCTCTCAATGCCATTTGAATGGGCAGTTTGTAGGGACCTCCCAACAATGCGTTGCCTGCCATGCCGACCCGATGTATCACCAGGGCTTATTCAGCCAGAATTGCGACAGCTGCCACAATACTTCTGCCTGGGTTCCAGCTACCTTCAACCAGGCTCACAGGTTTCCGATTAACCACGGAAGGCGAGGCAGCAGCTGCAGCACCTGCCACCCAAGCACACTCAGGGACTACACGTGTTACGGCTGTCACGATCACAACCGGGCAAATATTGAGAGCGAACACAGGGAAGAAGGTATCGGAAATTTCAATAATTGCGTACGCTGCCATCCTACAGGTCGGGAAGAAGAAGGCGGCGACGGTGGTGGCGATGATTAAGTGAGAAGGTCGATATCAGGGACTCTTTTCACCCTCTTCTGGAACCACATCCTTGTCACTGCCTTCGCCATCAGCCTGCTCTGGCATTGAGGATGGTAGTCCGAGATCGACTTGTTCTTCCATACGAATCTGGCCGCGTAAGAATGCCCCCTCTGCGGTGGCGAAAGCTGCTGTGATCACATTTCCCCACACCCGCCCGGTTGAGCGGATCTCGACTTTTTCCGCAAGGATATCGCCCCGCACTGCACCAGCGACAATAACTGTTTTTGCCCGCAGCTGGTTGCAGGTGACTCTGCCCGTTTCCCCCACTACCAGTAGCCCCCGTAAATCGATATCCCCCTCAAATGCACCCTCTATGCGAATCCCACCACTGCCGCTCAGGTTGCCTTTCCAGGCTACTCCCGCTCCAAGTACCGAGGTGACCCTTTCAGGCGCTGCTTGGGGGGTTGACAAGGGGACTGTTTCTTCACGCTTGCGGAACATTTCTATGGCTCCTACTCTACTGCTTCGCTGAACCCTAGAATATTATAGCCAGAGTCCACATAGAGCACCTCACCAGTGGTTTTAGCAGCCAGGTCTGAACAAAGGTAGACCGCGCTGGCGCCTACATCCTCAATTGTTATACTTTCATGCAAGGGAGCAAGGTCTGCGAATTTCCGATACATCGTCTTAAATCCAGATACGCCCGCGGCCGACAGCGTGCGGATGGGTCCAGCCGATATTGCATTTACACGCACCCCCTGTTTACCAAAATCGTAAGCCAGGTAGCGCACCGAGGCTTCTAAAGCTGCCTTTGCCACCCCCATAACATTATAGTTCGGGGATACCTTCTCCGCCCCATAGTAAGAGAGTGTCAGCAGCGCGCCACCCGGTCGGATAAATGGCTGGAATGATCTGGCCAGGGCAGTTAGAGAATAAACACTGATGTCCATGGCCGTGTGAAACCCCTTCCGGCTGGTGGCATAATACGGGCCTGTCAGTTCTTCACGGTTCGCAAATGCAATGGCGTGTACCAGGATATCCACCCCATCGAACGCCTGTCTGGCTTTTTCCGTCACAGCCTCAATTTGTTCGTCAGAGGTGACATCACATTCTTCTACAAAGCTACATCCTATTTGTTCCGCTAACGGCTTTACCCGTCTTTCCAGAGCCTCACCAGCATAACTAATGCCGATTCCAGCCCCTTGTTCATGGAAAGCCTTCGTGATCCCCCACGCAATTGAGCGTTCATTGGCCAGTCCAAAGATCATAGCAGTTTTTCCATCTAGTAAACCCATCGGGTAACCTCCAAAACAATAAGATTTTAAATTCCAGGATAAATGTTCTTTAGAGAGTATCGATTATGTTTTCCGCCTTCGCCAGCGATGTGCGAAACCTCCACGGGATACTCTTCCAGGGTTCAGGTACATTGTTTAACCCTACTCTTGGACCGGTGGTTATCATAGTCTGGCTGACTTGCTGTTCCATTTCCACAAAGATTTCAGATTGGCTGGCACACAGATCGATGCCATTATGGCGCGCATCGATCCCTAGAGCCTGGCAAATCTTGGCTGGTCCATCTGTCCATCTTTGAGGTGCAACCTGCACACGACGCGCAGCAATTGTCTTCAAGCCTTCTACAGGCTGAATTGCCCGGATCAACACCGCAGCGGGGTAACCTTCGGTTTCCGTGACAAAGTTCAACATCCAATGCATACCATAGGTAAAATATACATATGCATGACCAGGTGGGCCATACATCACTTTCGTGCGGTTGGTGAAACCAGCTCTGGCATGACAGGCCTGGTCCTCTTCTCCACGATATACCTCCACCTCGCTGATGATACCTGCCAGGCGCTGCCCGTTATCCATGTGTACCAGACGCTGGCCCAATAACTCTTTCGCTACCTGGAGTGTATTTTGAGCGTAAAAATCGCGCCCCAATTGCTTGGTTTTTGGCATGCGGATATTGTACAATAAAACTTGGATAGTTTTAGCATTTATCTTTCACGATGGAGGCGGCGATGAACATTCGAGCCGATGTTGGTTTGACCTTTGATGATGTTTTGTTGGTGCCTAATCACTCTTCAATCCGCAGTCGTTCACATGTAGATCCTTCCAGCTGGCTGGTGCCAGGTATACGTTTGGCGATCCCGATACTTAGCGCCAATATGGATACGGTCACAGAAGCGTCCATGGCAATTGCAATGGCGCAAAGTGGCGGCATGGGCATCATTCACCGCTTTATGCCCATTGAACGCCAGGCAGATGCCGTGCGTAAAGTTAAGCGTGCTGAAAGTTTTGTCGTAGAAAACCCCCTCACCGTTCCATCTGATACCAGTATCGATGATGCCCGCCGCATCATGGCCGAAGCCGGCATTGGTGGTTTGATCGTTATCGGTGCCCAAGGTCAACTCGTCGGCATTCTCACCGCGCGCGACTTGCTGCTGGCTCCAAAAGGCTCTTACAGTGTTACCTCCGTGATGACGCCTAGAGAGCGAATGGTGGTTGCCCAGGCAGATGAGCCTCTGGATGCCGCTCGCCTGGCCTTGCACGCTCACCGCATAGAAAAGCTTCCCCTGGTTGATGACCAGGATAATGTAGTTGGCCTGATCACCGCGCAAGACATTATCAAATTGCAAGAACACCCGCAAGCTACCAAGGATAACAAGGGACGTCTGAGAGTAGGCGTTGCGGTTGGAGTGCGCTCACCCGACCTGGAACGCGCCGCGGTCTGTGTCGAGGCCGGCGCGGATGTACTCCTGATTGATATTGCCCATGGACATGCCGATCATGTGGTTGAAATGGTGCGCACACTAAAGCGCGAATTCCCGGAATACCCTGTAGTTGCTGGAAATGTCGCCACCGCGCAGGGTGTACATGATCTTGCTGAGGCTGGGGCAGATGCGGTTAAAGTAGGTGTGGGTGCTGGTTCTATTTGTACCACCCGTATTGTCACTGGATATGGAGTGCCACAGCTCACCGCCATCGCGGATTGTGCCCGCGTCGGCCAGGAAATTGGAGTTCCAATCATTGCCGATGGAGGTATCAGCACTTCTGGTGATCTGACCAAAGCTATGGCTGCGGGTGCAAGTACAGTAATGTTGGGTAGTTTGTTAGCAGGTACCGAGGAGAGTCCGGGAGCTGCGGTAGTTCGCAATGGACGGCGCTATAAAGTTGTGCGCGGCATGGCCTCGCTCACCGCTAATGTAGCCCGCAAAGAGATCGAAAAGATCGGAGAAGTCGATCCGGATGAATGGGAAGCCATCGTTCCTGAAGGGGTAGAAGCCCTGGTTCCATACCGTGGCACCGTGACCGATATTCTTTACCAGCTCATCGGTGGGCTGCGCTCTGGTATGAGCTATGCCGGAGCTGGGACAATCGCGGAGTTATGGGAAAACGCAGAATTTATCCGCATCACACCTGCGGGCCAGGCCGAATCTCAGGCGCATGATGTCAGACTCATTTAGCGGGATCGCTCGGATACGCACTACGATCACATCACTTGGGTTAAATTAGTGGCTTGGTGGGAATTTCCCGCCGGAAACGTGCGTCCCTATCTAGGGTCAATCGTAAGCCTTCACTTAGATTTATTCTAGGTTGGTAGCCAAGTTTCTCGCGTGCCAGGGTGATATCCGCACACATCCGAGAGACGCCCGGATCAGTGCGCGGATTATAGATGACCTCCGCTTTGCTGTTGGTGAGTTCTAAAACCTGCTGGACAAGTTCCCGCACGCTGGTTTCCTTACCGCTCCCAACGTTAATGATGGCCCGCTGGATCCCTGGAGCAGTCGCCGCGGCAACCATACAGCGCACGACGTCATCTAAAAAAACGTAATCGCGAGTTTGGGACCCCTGGCTGTGTACAACGATCGTCCCGTCCCGCACTGCCTGACGTAAAAAGTTAGGGATCACGGGAGGATGCGAGGCCGGTAAATGTTGGCCAGGTCCGTACGCGTTGAAAACGCGCAGGCACACTGTTTCTATCCCCCATTGAGATCCAATCGTGTTTACGTAATATTCCGCAGCGATTTTTGAGACCGCGTAAGGCGAGCGAGGGTTGAGTATGGCCGTCTCCGACAGGGGTTGCTCGGATTGGTCACCGTAGACTGCTCCCGAAGAGATGAAAACTACCCGCCGCACGCCGACATCCCGCATGGCTTCCATCAGGCTCACCGTTCCGCCAACGTTTACGGCGTTGTACTCGCGCGGGTATAGAGCGGACTCAGGCACCGAAACGCGTGCCGCCAGGTGATACACACAGTCAACATCTTGCAGTAAAGTCCAGAGTTTGGGCCTGTCATTCACGTCGCCGCGCGTGAAATGAACATCTGGCGATAAAGCCTGGGGGTTGCCCGTAGAAAGGTCATCCAGCCCACGTACCTGGTGGCCTTCGCGTGCCAGCCGGTTTGCTAGCGCCGAGCCCAGAAATCCAGCCGATCCTGTGATCAGAAAATGCATGGCGAGGTGGATTATAGCACGAGAAATTGGGTCTCTGAAGTTGCTGTAAGGCTCGCCACACTGCGATCCTGGCTCCGGAAGAAGGTAGTACCTAGAAAATACCTGCTGATGCCATGGGCTAAAAAATTTAATTTGACACGCTTCACGTGGTCGTTTATGATCGCTGCTATGCGCCTGCTGGATGCTCTACAAAAGGTCCTAATCCTGTTCATACTTACAGCCCTTCTGCGAGGATCCACGCTGCCGCCAGCTGAGCAGACAGAAAAAGTAAGGGCTTTCACTCGCGATGTAGAATTTGATTATGTAAGCTGGACTTTGGAAGCTCTGGGCATTAAATTCCAACAATTAGCTTTGGGAAGCGCTCACTATATACCAGAGAGCCAGCGCAACCAAATTGTACGGGATTACTTGCACCTGGTTGCAGAAATTCAACAGACAACCTCCCGTTTGAATGACATATATGCTGATCCTGGTATTACCAACCCTCAGCAGGCCTCACAGGAGATCCGCCGCAAGCTAGATGGGCTTCACGACAGGCATGCCAAATTGGCACCATTGGCTGAAGCCATCCTCCAGGATCAAACTGCCACTATCGTTGCTGACCTGGACATTGCCCTCGCCGGGCAATCGATCCCGCCCGTCCTGTATCACAGCACGCCTTTACCGCTGGCTTTAATTGTTTCACCTCGTGAAGTCATTCGCCTGGATGAAAATATTTCGCTGCTGGCTGATTTAAGCCTCGAACAGCAGGTAGACCTCGAGGAGCAGGTAGATAATACCATCGATGTTTCCTCACTTGTTGTTGGTATTGGTGGTGTCGGTGTCTACCCGACCATGGTGATGCAAACTACAGACCTGAATTGGCTCGCAGAGGTGGTCGCTCACGAATGGGTGCACAACTTTCTCAGCCTGCGACCTCTGGGGGTTAACTATTTTACGAGCCCTGAGCTGCGCACGATAAATGAGACGACTGCCTCCATTGCAGGCAAGGAAATCGGGCGAGCCTTGATTGAACGCTATTATCCCGAACTGCTGCCACCCCCACCTCCCGAGCTGCCACCCTCAGCGCCCCCCACGCCTGCCCCAGAACCACCCGCTTTCGATTTTCGGGCCGAGATGCGCCAGACCCGGGTAACCGCAGATGCCCTGCTCGCAGAAGGCAATATCGAAGAGGCGGAAGCATACATGGAAGCACGTCGTGCAGTGTTCTGGGAAAAAGGCTACCACATACGTAAAATTAACCAGGCTTACTTTGCCTTTTATGGAGCTTATGCAGACCTACCCGGAGGCGCAGCAGGCGAAGATCCTGTTGGCGCAGCCGTACGGGCGTTTCGCCTCCAAAGCCCTGATCTGGCTGCCTTCCTAAGACAAATTTCCTGGATAACCTCCTTTGAACAATTATTGGGGCTTGTCAACCCATCTGATTAGAGCGATCACTGGTAAAATGGATGGCATTACGCTAGTTAAGACGCATACTAGTAGGAGTTCGTATATTGAGACACCAAATTTTTCTTTTTTTATGTCTTTCGTTGATCCTCACAAGCTGTCAGGGCAACCTCTCAACCGCTTCCTCAGGCGGTGCCCAAATAGAAAGTCCGGGCGAGCAGGCAAATCAGACTTCGACAACTCCCTCTCTCACTACTGAGAAAACCGTAGCGGTCCCTCCAACCCAGGTCGAGGTCGCTATGACCTTGGAACCTGCAGGTTGTACGGTAGTAAGTCCAAGACCTACTCCAGGACCGACCGAACAATCCATTTTCCCGCCTGTGGGCGATCTGGATTGGGTCATTGGACCTCAGGAAGCCAGCATCACCCTGGTTGAATATAGCGATTTTCAGTGACCGGGTTGTGCTGACCTTGCGCCCGTGTTGGCGCAGCTAAAAAATAAATATCCACAGGATGTTCGCATTGTCTACCGACATTTCCCGCTGATCTCCATCCATGATAAAGCCGCTTTATCCGCTCAAGCTGCCGAGGCAGCCGGCGCTCAGGGTAAATTCTGGGAAATGCATGATCTGCTTTTTGAAAAGCAAGGCGAGTGGGCCTCTCTGGACGTGCCAGAATTTGAGGACTGGTTGCTAGAGCAAGGAAATGTGCTGGAGCTTGAAATTGAGCAATTCACCCGGGATCTAAGTAGCGCAGAGATCGCTGTCATGGTCCAGGCTGCTTATGACCATGCAGCGAAAATTGGCTTACCTGGCACCCCATTTTTACTTCTGAATGGACGCATCTGGCCCAATAATTTGCCGATGAGCCCGGGTAACCTCGCTGCCATCATCGAATTGGACCTACTGGAGCGCAGGCAGTTTACCCAGTGTCCTCCCTTAGCCATTGATCTCTCCAAACAGTACCTGGCAACCCTAAAGACGGAAAAGGGGGATATTGTTCTGGAGTTGTTTGCTGATCAGGCGCCTTTAGCTGTCAACAACTTTATTTTCCTGGCTCAGTCTGGCTGGTTTGATGGTGTCTCATTCCACCGGGTGATCCCAGGGGTCGTCGCTCAGGCAGGCGATCCCAGTGGAACAGGCTTCGGTGGACCAGGGTATGCTTTTATCACCGAGATATCGTCTGAATTAAAGTTTGATAAAGCCGGAGTGCTCGGCATGGCAAATTCCGGACCCGATTCAAACGGTTCCCAGTTTTTCATCGCACTGGCACCAAACCCGCAGTGGGATGGCAGTTATACCATCTTTGGTCAGGTTATTGTTGGAATGGACGTCGTTGAGAGCCTTTCCGCACGCGATCCTTCTAAGACATTGGATCTGCCACCCGGTGATCTGATTCTGAGCATTGTGGTTGAGGAAAAATAAGCCTGAGCGGATAACGATTCGGCTCGAGAGCTGTTTATAGGTCAGTCATAAGCAGGTACCTTCATTGAACGAACAAGTTAACACCTCTTCTTCTTCCGTCAATATGACCGGAAGTGCCATCCACTGGTCCTCTGTTATTCAGCTGGGTTTCAGCTTGTTGGGTACATTGTCTTTATGGGGTGTTGCCGCGACGCTTTTCCTGGGTGGTTTCTTACAACTTGTCAGCCAGGGCAGCTCATCTGATGCGGTACTGCAATACTTTTTACTCGCCGGAGGTGCCGCTCTGTGCGGCACGTTGTTGCTGCCTGGCTCAATACACGCTTTCAGGCGCCTGGCAGGGCATCCACCGCGGCCAATTGTCAGTTTCCCATCCTGGCTCCGCCCCACATTGTTGATCTTTTTATTACCTCTTTTACTTCTGTTTGGACACTGGGTAAATCAGCAAGATCAGATCGCCTGGCTTATCCTTCCAATTGTGCATGGATTGTCAATTGGTCTACCTATTCTATGGTTTGTGTATCTGGCAATTCGCAACTTGTCAGCTGGTTCCCCTCAGCGCCAGTGGGGCGTATTCAGCACTGGTCTGGTTTTGGCTCCAGTCTTGAGTTTTTTCATTGAAATCTTTGTCATTCTTTTCCTTATTTTAGCCTGGTCCGCCTGGGCAACAACTCAGCCAGATCTGCTGAGAGATCTCACCAATCTGGCTCAACGCTTAGAGCAAGCCCGTGTCTCACCAGAAGAGGTCTTGCGCATATTGGAACCCTATATTGCCAGTCCCGTAGTATTATTCGCCATCCTCAGCGTCTTTTCAGTGCTTGTGCCCCTGATAGAAGAAACAATCAAACCTTTAGGCGTCTGGATGTTGGCAAATCGGAAACTCAGCCCTGCGCAAGGTTTCGCTGCTGGTGTATTGAGTGGAGCTGGTTTCGCCCTGGCTGAGAGTTTAGCGCTTTCCAGTACCGGCGAAGATTGGGCCTTGGCGGTTTTTACCCGTATCGGGACAGGCGCGCTACACATCTTGGCCAGTGGTTTAGTAGGCTGGGGACTGGCGCGTGCCTGGGGAGAACGTAAATTCCTGCAGCTGGCAGCCACCTACTTGTTGGCTGTGTTCCTACACTCAATTTGGAATACACTCAGTATTCTGCTTGCAATGAGCTATTTGCCCGAAATTCTCACTGATCTGGATCTTATCCAGTTGCCTGATATCCAAGGCGAGATTATCCCATACCTACTGGTACTGCTCGCTTTTACTGCTTTTCTCTCGTTGTTGGGGATTAATAGGGGTCTTAAGCACCGGGACGACGATCACTTCATCCCCCAGGATGTAGTATAATCCTGTGCGCAATTTATCCTGGTTTGTGAGAACCTCGCGGGTTGCAGACTTTGCGGGGCACTTCTCACTGCACCATACTTATTTTAGGGAGTATTATGGAACTCATTTCAACATTGGTTGACCTTTTTCTTCATTTGGACAAGCATTTGAGCAGTATCCTTCAGACTTATGGTACCTGGACATATCTGTTGCTTTTTTTGATCATCTTTCTTGAGACTGGCGTGGTTGTTACACCATTTTTGCCCGGGGATTCTTTACTATTCGCGGCGGGTACATTTGCAGCTTTAGGAGATCTCAACGTAGCCTTGTTATTTGGCTTGCTTAGTGCCGCGGCCATTATTGGCGATACAGTCAATTATTGGATCGGGCACTTTATCGGTCCACGTGCCTTCAGCGGTGAAATTCGTTTTCTCAAAAAGGAATACCTGGATCGCACGCATGAATTTTACGAAAGACATGGTGGCAAAACCATTATCCTGGCGCGCTTCGTCCCTATTATCCGTACTTTTGCACCTTTTGTCGCTGGGATTGGAGCCATGTCATATGGTCGCTTTATAACCTATAATGTCGTGGGTGGCATTGTCTGGGTATTTTTGTTCACGTTCGGTGGATACTTTTTTGGAAATCTCCCCTTCGTTCAGAACAATTTCACCTTCGTAGTTTTGGCGATTATCTTCGTATCCATCTTGCCAGCTATTTATGAGTTTATGAAGGAACGCGGTCAATCCACCAGAAAAGCACAGGTATGAGCTCTTCTCCGCCTGTTCCTTACTTGCCTGAGGCGACCACCATTGCAATGGCGTAGTGCTCTGAATGGCTGAGACTGACCGACCAGCTATGCAACCCCAGTTCTTCAGCCAGTCTGGCAGCTGACCCATGCAAGCATAATACCGGTTGCCGCTCAGGACCGCGCAGGATTTCAATCTCTTTCCACATCACCACCCCGATCCCCGTTCCCAATGCCTTCGATACTGCTTCTTTGGCTGCAAAACGTGCAGCCAAAGAAGCCATGCTTTTCCCTGCCTCGGAAGATTCCTGCTGTGTAAAGACCCGCTGCAAGAATCTTTCCCCGTAACGCTGGATAACGCGCTCAAGTCGCTCTATCTCAATGATATCTACACCGGTCTTCAGCATTCCGCCAACTTTAATTAATAACTATCTATCTCGCAGTACCTCAAGGGCCAGCAATACCAACTGCCAGCCGTTGTGGGTGCAGGTAGCGGCCTGCGGCTTCCAGCACTTCCTCAACCGTCACCGAGCGGATTATGTCTGGATAGCGCACATAATAATCCAGGCCAAGATCATAGCGCTCCAGGTTCAGCAAAGCCCTGGCTACACCAGCATTTGACTCTAGAGAAAGCGGAAGCCGCCCGATGTAATTCGCCTGGCTGTCAGCGAGTTCGTTTGCTTCAACCGGCTCACTCACAAATCGTGCAATCTCCTGCTGGATCAATTGTGTGGCTCGTTCAACATTCTCCGGGTCGACCCCCGCTACGACCCGCCAGGGGCCCGGTCCGATGCCACCTCCCAGGCTGCTGGAGGCATAGTAAGCTAGGCCTGCACGTTCACGCACCGTCTCCCCTATCCTCCCCATCATTCCGAATTGGCCCAAGACGCTATTCCCTAGCGAGGCAGCGATATAATCCGGTGAGAGGCGTGTTGGACCTGGCGCTCCGAGGACAATGTCTGCCTGCGATTTGCCAGGGATGGTTGTTTTGCGCCTCACCAGCTCTTCCAAAACAGCCAGTTCAGGGAGCTCGGGCGGTGTTGGCTGGTCTGTATTGCTCCAATCGCCAAACGCGGCTGCTACCATTTCCAGCACTCTGTCTGGTTCTGCGGCTCCAACAATGGCGATCACCATTCCAGCCGGTCCATACATCTTCTGCTGGAAAGCGAGCAAATCGTCCCTGTTGATTGCTTGCACCGTTTCAGGGTAGCCATCTTCGGGTCGGCTGTAAGGATGATTGGCATACGCAATCTGGTCAAATGTTTGCGCCGCCATCTCTCCAGTATTTTGAGCGCGGATAGCCAATCCTGTGAGCAACTGTGACCTCAAGCGCTCAACCTGTTCAGCGGGGAAGGTTGGATAGCGCAGGGCTTCAACCAGCAAATCCAGCAACAGGCTCAAATCTTCCACCAGTGCTTTGCCCCCAAAATTCATTGTGTGTGTGCCGCCATCAAACCCAAGGCTGGCACCCGCGGATTCAAGTGCATCATAAATCCCCTGAAAATCACGCTTACGCGTTCCCCTTAATAAAGCCGCCGATGTAAAATTCGCCAATCCTAGTTTTTCATCTGGATCAAAGATGCCACCCACTTGAAGATAACCACTGAGCGAGATCGAGGGGCTGTTAAGATTTGCGCGGCTCAATACCACAATCCCATTAGGCAGCTGTACCCTCCTGATATCCTCTGGATTCGGTACCGAATGCGCAGCACCCGCACCTTGCAATGCCAATGGCGAGCCAAATTCGTTGAATGATCGATATAATCTCATGAATCCACCTTCATTCCAGGCATTTCTCCATCTCCAGTTGGCAGATAAAATCCCACCACGCGGTTTTGCCTGCGCAAGTAAATCTGGGCTACGCGCTGTACATCCTCCGGTTTAACTGCCGCCAGGTCATCCAGATAACCTGAGAACCAATCGTAAGTGGCAAACATCTCACTGAAGCCCATCCAAAAAGCCTGGTTGGTGATGCTCTCGCTGCCATAGGCAAACAATGCCCGCGCTTGCTTCACTGCGCGCGCCAGTTCATCCACTGGAGGTGGTGTTTCTTGAATGCGCTGGATTTCTTCCAGCAACCTTGAAAGCACCTGCTCTGGTGTGCGATCCGGACGCACAACCACCGTAAAAGTATGCAAGAAGGGGTCAATCGTGGCTTGCAAACCGCCAAATACGCTCACGGCTAGGTCTCCCTCCACCAAAGCCCGGTATAGACGCGAAGTCTTATTAGAAAGCCCTCCGCCAAACATGTTGAGATTGCTGGCACCCGATAGCAAGCTGTCCATGACAGTTAAGGCAAAAAAATCTGGGTGAGCAGCTGGTGGTGTCCGGTGTGCCACCTGGATATAAGTAGTTTCTCCGGGTCCTTCAACCGTCACCTGTCGCTCCCCGCTTTGAAGCGGTTCAGGTCTGATATTTTGCTTCGTCTCCTCTACTGCAGGGATCATCGCGTACAATTCTTGAATTTGTGCCAGCATGGCATCAATCTTAAAATCCCCTGCCATGGTCAGCACCGCGTTGTTGGGCGCGTAATATGATCGGTAGTGGCGGTATAAATCCTCGCGTTGCATGGTAAGCAAATCAGATAGATCTCCAATCACCTCATGATGGTAAGGATGAACCCGAAAGGCAGCCGACTGCAGCTCCTCCCCGAGTAGGAAGAGAGGCTCGTTCTCGTTCCCTTGGCGTTCAGAAATGATGACAGTCCGCTCTGAGGCGACTTCCTCAGCTTCGAACAGGCTGTTAACCATCCGATCAGCTTCCAGTTGTAATGCCAGCTCGATTTTCTCAGCAGGCATGGTCTCAAAATAAGTGGTCCAATCCAGATAGGTAAAGGCATTCCACATACCCCCCTCTCGAGAAATAGCTTTGTCAAGTACCGAGGCGGGGTAACGCGGTGTGCCCTTAAATTGCATGTGCTCAACCCAATGGGAGATACCCGTAATACCAGGGATCTCATTGCGTGACCCAACCCGGTACCAAACCCAGTGGCTGATAATGGGAGCGGTATTGATCTCTTTCAGCAAGACGAGCATACCGTTGGAAAGTTGTGTTTTTAAATATGACGTATTATCCATTGCACCTCAACACGTGGTCGTGACTGTTCACTCATAATCAAAATCTTTTTACATACCTGTTGTTTGCGCACCAATCTGTCCACTCAGCCTGGAACACAGACATGAATATAGCACAAACCAGTGTATTTTGACAATTCAATTTGCATATCAAATTTAGAAAAGGAAAATTATCCAACCAGCCTCGTGAAACTTTTTACTTGTGAAAGCTTGAGCCTGGGGCTATAATGACACAGGATTTATTCCCTTTTAGAAATCAGGGCATTTACACACCAGATTTGAAAGGAAGGTCAAATTGAACACTGAGAACTCGTCGAAATATTTGGTTGCGGTCATCGGTGCGGGTCCAGCAGGTTTGTTTGCTGCGCGTCAGTTGGCCACGGACGGTGCCCAGGTCGTGTTGTTAAATCGTGATATCAAGCCAGGAGGCTTGGCAGAGTATGGCATTTATCCTTCCAAGCACAAAATGAAGGAGGGTTTGCGGAAACAATTTCGCCAGATTCTACAAACCCCGCAGATTGAATACTTTGGCAATGTCACTGTTGGCAATAATGGTGACTTGACCCTGTCTGATTTGCGTGCTGCCGGTTTTCAGGCTCTGTTGGTCACAGCTGGTGCACAAGGCACCAAATGGTTGGGGCTTCCAGGTGAAGAATTAGCCAGAGGCGTTTATCATGCCAAAGACATCGTTTACCATTACAACAAGCTGCCACCATACGCCAATCAAGATTTTTACATCGGACGGCGGGTAGCGCTCATCGGTGTTGGAAACGTGATGTTAGATATCGCCCGCTGGCTGATTCGCCAGCTCAAGGTCGATCAAGTGACTGCAATTGCCAGGCGAGGTCCAGCAGAGGTTAAATTCGACAAGAAAGAGATGGAATCGGTCATTGCCAACCTTGACCTGCAAGCCCTGGATAAAGAAATCGCTCGGGTTGCGCCCGTGATGGAAAGCCTGAGCCAGGATGTAGAAGCTGCTAAGACCTATATCCTATCTGCCCAGCCAAAAGCAGAAGAGCCAGTATCAGCCACCCGTTTTCAGCTGGAATTCCTGGCCTCGCCAACCCGAATCCTGGGTGATGAGCTTGGTCAGGTTTGCGGTCTGGAAATCGAAGAAACCACCCTGATCCCTCGCAATGGAGATACTAAAGCCAAAGGAACCGGAGTAAAACGGGTTATGGATGTGGACACGGTAATATTTTGCATCGGGGATCGCGTCGACGAAGAATTCGGCTTGCCTGTGCAGTGGAATGAGTTCGTAAAAAGCCAGGATCCCCAGTACCCGATGGATGGCCTTTCCTACGAAGCTTACAATCCCGAACAGGGAGCTCCAATTCGTGGAGTTTTCGTCGCTGGTTGGTCCCGGGAGGCCAGCAGTGGACTGGTTGGCGTGGCACGTAAAGATGGTGAACGCGGCGCGAAAGCGGTTTTTCAATATCTGCAATCCCTGCCACCTACAGATAGCCCTGAACAGAAAGTACTCAGTTTTAGAGAGAAGCTGCACACGCTTGGGAAGCCGATAATTTCAAAAGAAAATATCACCCAGCTGGAGGCTGCAGAACGCGCCGAGGCAGAAAAGAAAGGACTGGAAGAGTTCAAATATGGCTCCAATAAGGAGATGCTCGCAATTCTCGGGTTGTCATAAGCGCTAAAAGCGCGGAACCCAAAGACAATTAGGTATGTTAACGACCCTCCCCCGCGTGCGGGGGAGGGTTGGTGTTGGCATCATGGGTTAAATTTAGATTCAGGCAAATTAAGTTCAGGGTTATGTCCTTCGAAGACGGGGAGATTAGCGAAGGAACCTGTTTTCACCCGCCAGCATCAAGTCAGCGGCTTGCGAATCCAGCTTTGGTAGGGGATGATCATCAGAAATCCTATCGCAATGATCGCCTCCCCAATCATCACACCTCCTGCCTGCCACGGTCCAAAATATGGAATCTTCGGGAATTGATGTTGTCCAAACCCAAAAATATCAGCCATGCCTGATGCAACGGCAATGACATAGCCTGTACTTACCAGGCGCAAGCCGATATCCGCAATAATCGATTTCTCTGTGCCATTCCACAAAGCATTCAGCGTGATATAACCCCCCATACACATGATTGCCAGGCCTACCAGGAAAACCGCAATTTGTACGAAGCCTGTCACCGGGCTGCGGTCCAAGCCAAACATTCCTGGGTCTGCTCCCAGAAGATAGATCACCAGGCCTAGAATGGTTATTGCCAGTCCGATGCGGAGCCGGGCGCGATTTACGCCGTTTTTTGCAGGTTTTGTTTTTTCCATCAGGTTTTTGGCAGTATACGCTGCAAACGTGAAATCCAATTTCCACCGAGGATGGCAGCGATGTGTTCTGTAGTATACCCCTTGTCCAACAAGTTGGGAATTAATTTACGTAAATCCGCGATGGTATCTATCTCTTCGGGTACAGATTGCAGACCAAAACCACCATCGAAGTCACTTCCAATACCAACATGAGACGCATCCCCAGCTATCTGGCAAACATAATCGATATGAGCGATGACATACTGCAAGGTGACCTCATCACGCCGGTCACCCTTCACCCACCCAGACTTCAAGAAAGAATTCAGGGGGACAATTCCTACTACCCCATCTCTTTCAATTATGCCCCGTAGAACCCGGTCGGAGAGAAGCCGGTTACCTGCTGAATCAGCCACGAGCGCACGAGCATTGGCATGCGTAGCAGCGATAACCCCGGGATAATAGTCCAGGGATTGCATTGCAGCTTGATCATCCATATGGCTGATGTCCAGGATAAAACCGTAATCTGCCATACCCTCCAGTAACGCATAACCCTCTTTTGTTAATGGTCCAGGCTCACGCGTGCCTCCACAAAAGCGTGTTCCTGCCCAGGCAGGCCCGATCAGGCGCACACCCAGCTCCCACCACCTCTCCAATTCTTCTGGGTCCTGGATGCATTCTGCCCCTTCCATAAGCATGACCAGCCCAACCGGATATTCACGCTCATCTGCCTTCCCCTGCCAATCCGTGAGCAGTTCTTGCAATTTCAATTGATCCCGCACCAGCTGGAACTGCTCAGGATGTTCTTCAACCAGCCGATTATATACATCCACCTGCTTGCGATAGAGCGCGTGCGCTTCAGCGGTATCTCGGTAGATTATCGTGTCCCAGGCTTCAACTTTCCTGCGGATGGGTGCAGCAAACAAGGTAGTAAACACCAGGGCCACACGACCGCGCTGAAATTCGGGCCATCCCAATAACGTATCGCCATTCCACTCTGGTATGTGGGTATTCTGCTCATACAGGCGCGTCTCTTGCACTGAACGGGAGTAATTTCGCCCGAAGGTAAGCATATTCCAGGCCAGATCAAGGTGAGCATCAACGATGAGCATGTTCTCTGTAGTTGCTGCAGTCATGAATCCTTCTCTGCACCTTCATAATCGTTTTCATTCGCGATATGATTCGCGATCTGCCTGTCTATCTTCCCCATGGGGTAATTAGCCAGTTCGTCCAGATGTATCCATCGCACCGCTTTGACCTGTAGTGGTCGAGGCATTGTCTCACCCTTCAGAGCACACCGGAAGGCATGCAGCGTAACTCGGAAATGAGTATAAGCATGTTGGTATATTCCCACACTTTCACCTACCTGTACCGAGACGCCCAGCTCTTCCCGGATCTCACGTTGCAGGCATTCGTCAAGCTCTTCATCAGGTTGCAATTTGCCGCCAGGGAACTCCCACATGCCCCCTAACAAGCCAGATTCAGGACGTTGAGTGATGAGCAGCTTGCCATTCCTGCGGATCACCGCTGCCGTGACCGTATGGTGAGGTATATTTTCTCTGGATTTTCGCACCGGGCGCTCTTCCTGAATTGCGAGTGCCTTTGCCTGGCAGATGTCCCTCAACGGGCAGTCATCACATCTAGGTGAACGCACGCCACAAATTCCAGCTCCCAGATCCATCAGTGCCTGGTTGTAATCGCCTGCCTTTCCCCGTGGTAGGTTTTGCTCTGCCAGCTCCCAGAGCATCCGCTCCCCAATTGAAGACCCCACCTCTTCAGATACATCAAAGACACGTGTCAATACTCTGCGAACGTTGCCATCCAGGACGGGGAAATCCAGCCCATAAGCAATGGAGGCAATAGCTCCTGCTGTGTAACGCCCAATACCAGGCAATTTCATTAAAGCTTGAAAATCTGCAGGTAGCCGTCCAGCATGCTCTTTCACCACAATCTGAGCCGCACGGTGCAGGTTGCGAGCGCGGCTATAATAGCCTAATCCCTCCCATGTGATGAGAACCTCTTGTAGAGGTGCCATTGCCAAGGAGTGAATGCTTGGATATTTATCCATCCAGCGTTTAAAATAGGCTGTCACAGTCTCAACCCTGGTTTGCTGGAGCATGATCTCGGATACCCAGATCGTGTACGGGTCGCTTGAGCCACGCCAGGGCAGGCTGCGAGCATGGCGACCATACCAGTTTAGCAGGCGTTCAGCCAGTGGTGAAATTGGGGAATGCACAAATGTCATTGGTATTTAGGTTTCAAAACGCCGGCCCATTGAGCCGGCGTTCTTATTTAAGACCGGTGCGGATTGAGATTACAACTGGAATCCACTCCGTGCTGGTACAACCTTAAATGCAAAATCTTCTACATAATCAAGCAGCTGCACCTTGAGCTTGTCCCAGTCAGGTGAGCTCAACACCTTTTGGAGCGAACTCAAACTAGGAACCTGGATAGCTGCCAGGATCTGGGGTTGATCTCCATACATGGTAAACCAGGCATCACTGGGTTCCAATCCCATGCGTTGAATGCTTGGAATGAAATCCCGGACAACAAATTCAAAATATTCTTGCTCACGACCAGGCAGAATATCCCAGGTCATTAAGAGTTTTACAGCCATGCCCTTTTCCTCACCATTATGATCGGGCGTATTTTAGCACGACAACTTTACTTTCTTCCGGGACAGATGAACGCGTCACTTTCAAAGAGTCTTGTGCTTCGACATTCGTCAAGCCCATTTCCTTGAGGAATTTGCTTAGAGGCGCCAGTTTAATTTGGCTTTCGGGGGTTTGATAGTGCATAGGTATAACAATCCCCGGTTCAATCAGGCTGACAACTTCCGCTGCCTTGGCCGCGTTCAGCCCGCCACCACCACCCACGGGCACCAGCGCCACATGTACAGTACCTAGCGCCTCTATTTCAGTTTGGCTCGGCACCCGTCTTAAATCTCCTAAATGGGCAACGGTGACACCCTCATAATCAAACACATACAGCGTATTCAGCGGTTCATCAGCCCCCTTCTTCCCATGCCCATTCGTCTGCACTCCGGTGATGAACACACCACCGATTTCGTATTCACCCGGTCCGGTGAGGGTATGCTTCTTGCCTTTTACCACGGATACATAACTATGCCCAGGTGCCTCATGGCTGACGGTGACAATATCTGCCTTTAGCTTAAGTGCCTCATAGCCTGTTGCGCTATGGTCAAACGGATCAGTTACCACAGTCGCCATGCTGCGCTCGGTCAGGCGGAAGCAAGAGTGTCCATACCAAACAATTTCCATACAGCCTCCTAAACGATGTGATTATACTTCATCGTGGTCAGAATCGGGTCCAAGTTGGCTTATTTCACGACAAAATTGTCAGACAATCAAATCTTTACCGACCTGAGCACCCATGTTATAGTAGCACAGAAACCGGTCTGTCCAACCATTCTGGTGGACTCTATGGATAAATTCCATATGTAAATTACTGATTCATTTGACAACAAACTAAATGCAAGAAAACAATGATATTCGAACCTCGTTCAATTTTTGAAGCACATTCTAGTTATGTGATCGGGCTGCTGTTCAGCCATGATAACCGCACCCTCATCTCCTCCGGAATGGATAACGCCATCAAGCTTTGGTCCGTGCCAGGTTGGGCGCTGGTCAAAACGCTGGAAGGTCACGCCAAAAGTGTGAATAGTCTTTCGCTTTCTCCAGATGGTAAGCTACTGGCTTCCGGTTCGAGCGACAACACCGTTAAATTATGGTCACTTCCTGATGGTCATCTGCTGCACTCGCTGCAGGATCGCAAAAAAGTGGTCTCTGTGATCGAATTTTCGCCAGACGGAAAAGGGATTGCTTCCGGCTCTTATGGCGGCAAGGTAATGATCTGGACAACCAGCGGTGAGAGCGTTATTGGCTTTCAAGCCAATCAGAATAAGAACCTGTCCTCACTTGCCTTCTCTCCAAACGGGGATATTCTCGCCACCTCTGGCTTAGGAGATATAATCGCCATCTGGGAAATTCCATCCGGAAATCAAAACCAAACGCTGGCAGGTCACAAAACCGCCGTCGGTTCGCTGACATTCTTGGATGCTGGTAGCCAGTTGGTCTCTCTGGATTATGAAGGGACGGTCTTATTTTGGGACGCGCACACCTGGAAGCCCATACGCACCTATCCTTCGCGCAACGCACGGGTGCGCGGCCTGGCTTTCTCACCCGATGAACAGATTACAGCCCTGAGCTTGGAAAGCAAGATAGAATTCCGCGCAACCAGCGATTGGAGCTTGTTGGCAGAACTTGTCCTTGGCACCAAAGTGGTCAATGGGATGGCTTTCTCCCCAGACGGTGAATATTTTGCTGCCGGGGCAGCAGATAGGAAAATCCGAGTTTGGGAACTGCCCCTGAGCTGAGACATAATCTGACAGCAGATGCCCAGGTTAGGCAAATTTCAGAACATGGGTGGCATCTGCAGATCCCACCTGGGCCAGCAGGCCAGTACCGCTTATCCCAACTGGATGATTACGCCCATCTAAAAAGGCATGAGTTCCCCTGGCATCCTCCTGTACATCTGCGCCTAAAGGCCAGGGCTTCCCAGACCTCTCTACCCGGTACCTGGGGTTTTGGTCTTTGGAATGACCCTTTCAGCATGACTATGGGATTTGGGGGTGGTACCCGCCGTTTGCCCACCTTGCCCAATGCTGCCTGGTTCTTTTTCGCCTCCCCAGAAAACTACCTCTCGCTCAGAGATGACCTGCCTGCCAGCGGTAGCTTGGCTGCCACATTTCAATCCAGATACATACCAGCCCCTCTGTTAGCACCCGTTGCGCTTGCCCTTCCCTTACTCCTATTGCCTCCCATGGTGCGGCTATTGCGCCGTTTGGGACGAAATGTGATCAAACAAAGCGCAGCAGAACTGGATTTGGACGTCACTGCATGGCACAGTTACGCGATCGAATGGACATCCCGGCGGATCGTCTTCCGCCTCGATAACCAGGTAATATCTCAAACCAACCTCGCCCCGGCGGGTCCTATGGGATTAGTGATCTGGATTGATAACCAGTACGCCGCATTGACTCCCGGTGGACGCCTCCGCTACGGCGCACTGGCACATTCCACCAGCGCCTGGATTGAGATCGATGAGCTTCAGATAATCTCAGATTGTGCTTCAACCTGAGTATATTGGCTGATCAACATTCCACATGCGCCTCATCCGCATTGAGATCAGGTTGATGCCGGTATTAGCCTGCTACTTGATTTTATGTCTACTACCCATCTCTAGCTCATTTAGCATATCTGGCAAAAACCACGATCACTTAGCCAAGCCTGATATATATCAAACGAATAAGCAGCACCACCACTATTAGCCCACAAAATCAGAGATGGGAAACTGGGTGTCTCAGCAGGCTTTTCCGTAGCCATTGGACAATCAATGACAAATATGCCATTTGACAACAAAGCAGCATAGATTCGCTGGAAATTGTGCAACCTGCTTTTGTTTTGACTCACTGCCACCCTACTGCCTTGAGCTTCGTGTCAGGCCTCGCCAGCCACCGATTAGAAGCGAAATCAGCCACTCCCAGAGTCTACCGTGCGTCTTACCAGTTTAAGTATCGCACGGCGCGCCAAGCCAGAGCCTCCGTTTGATTGTCTCCCCATGAAGATCTCCTTCCTCTTGTCGAACGATGATCATGGAAAGGACAAACCACCAGACTAACCCTTTAGCGGCATTAATCGAGTGTGCCGGAATGAAAACACATCGCACGAATCCTTCAAACAACAGGCGATAAAGCATGCACTCCTAGCCGCGGTGCTTGACAACGGATTAACTGATGGTAAAATAATGGCGCACTGGGGCTTTCAGTGCCGTTTAGGCCGAGATAGCTCAGTTGGTAGAGCACATGACTGAAAATCATGGTGTCGCCAGTTCGATTCTGGCTCTCGGC
>CP070639.1:2521330-2533637 GCA_020354045.1 Anaerolineales bacterium
TTTTTCGGGACGCCGGGTGGCGGCGGCAATTTTGGTAATGCTGATAGAAGAAGTGTTGGAAGCCAGGATGGCGTCTTGATGGGCGCGCTGGTCAAGATCTCGAAAGATTTTAAATTTTAACTCGGGATTCTCGGTTGCAGCTTCAATGACCAGGCCAGCCTGCTCTATGCTCTGCAAGCTCGTGGTGGTTGAGATGCTCAAGGCAGATGTCTTTTGCGCTTCCGTTATAGTACCCTTGGTTGCCAGCTTCTCGACAGATTTTGCGATGGTTGTATTGGCTCGTTCCAATTGCTCGGGCACCACGTCCATGAGGGTGACTTGGTACCCACTGGTTGCTGCCACTTGAGCGATGCCATTTCCCATGGTCCCAGCTCCGACGACAAAAATATGCTTGATTTCCATGATGTTCTACTCCATTGTGGTCAATCTACTTCAATGGCAAGCGCAACTGCTTCTGCGCCGCCGAGGCAGAGCGAGGCAATGCCGCGCTTCAGGCCGCGATCTTTGAGCGCGTAGATCAAGGTGGTCAGTACGCGCGCGCCACTTGCTCCAATGGGATGACCGAGAGCGATCGCGCCCCCATTGACATTTACTTTGCTCCAATCCCAACCCAAATCTGCCAGGGCGTAACCATCAGCCAGCACCTGGGCTGCGAAGGCTTCATTCAGCTCGATCAGGTCAACCTCAGAGAGTGACCAGCCAATTTTCTCTAACAGCAGCGGGATCGCCTTAGCAGGGGCGTAGAAAAGGTATTTTGGTTCCACAGCAGCCTGAGCGTAACCGACGATACGTGCCAGAGGTTGACGCCCTAGCTCGTTGGCTTTGGCAGCGCTGGCGACCACTACTGCTGCAGCGCCATCATTCAAACCTGGGGCATTCCCTGCGGTGACTTTACCTTCTTTGACGAAAGCTGGTCTTAACTTGGCCAGCGCTTCCAGGGTGGTGTCACGTCGGGGTGTCTCATCTGTATCAAAGGTGGTCACCTCGCCCTTTCTACCAGGTATTTCCACAGGTACAATTTCAGCCCTGAATTGACCACTATCAATAGCCCGAATAGCCTTCTGGTGGCTACTCAAGGCAAATTCATCCATAGCCTGGCGGGTGACTTCATATTTATCAGCGATAAACTCCGCAGCGTTGCCCATGCCCCAATCTTCAAAAGGATCCCATAAACCATCGTGCAGCAACGCATCGGTGAGCTGGGTGTGACCGTAGCGTAACGCACCAGTTCGCCCATCTATAAGGAATGGCGCCCGGCTCATGCTCTCCATACCGCCGGAGACATATAAATTACCATCTCTAGCTTTAATTGCCTGGGCGGCAAACATAACGGCTTTAAGGCCTGAGCCGCATACTTTGTTCATGGTTGTGGCCCCAACACTGGGTGGCAAGCCAGCATAAATAGCCGCCTGGCGTGCCGGTGCCTGGCCTAATCCGGCTGAGACGACGTTGCCCATGAAAACCTCATCAATTTCATCGGTGTTCTTTATACCTGCACGCTCTACCGCTGCTTTAACAACAAGTGCCCCAAGTCTCGGAGCTGGAAAGCTGCTCAAGCTGCCTTGAAACCGGCCGCTTGGCGTGCGGACAGCACTCAGGATTACTGGATCGAATCTTTGCTCAGTCATGGTGGTTGCTCCTTAGTGGATGAGAAAAATGTTGTAAGGTCAGGATTATTAGGAATTATATTGTTGGGTTAATAGCTGCCATGCTTCACTTATTCGTCTAAAGCTATCCTCCAGGGTTTCTGGTAAAACGCGCGTCTCCCCCAACGAAGACATGAAATTGGTATCACCTAACCAGCGCGGTACTACATGCATGTGAACGTGTTCGGTTATCCCAGCCCCAGCTGCTTCTCCAATATTCATGCCCACATTAAATCCCTGGGGACGGTAGATTGACTTTAAGACATTCATCGCCTGGTTGGTGACTTCCATCAATTCTGTCCGCGTAGCCTGATCTAATTCTGTTAAAGTGGAGACATGTTTATACGGCACAATCATCAAGTGCCCACTGGTATATGGATAACGGTTGAGTATTAAAAAAACTCGCTTATCACGATGCACGATCAAATTTTCTGGACCATCAGAACGGGAGAGCTCAGAGCAAAACGCGCAACCTTCATCATTTTTATTGTTTTGAATATATGCCATACGCCAAGGAGACCAAAGATGATTCATAAAGGAGTAATCTTACTATGTTCCTGCCTAAATAACGAGAAACCAGGTTATCCACTGCAGGTTATCTCTAACCACATCCGAGAGTATTTTAGCAAAAAAACACACGCGGCGGAATGGTTGACAGGCTGCTCGAAGGGGGGTATCCTCATCCAGCTTATAGTCCATACATTTTCAATTTATTATGAGTCAGTTGCCATTTTTTGAACCTCCTTCCTGGACAGTCACCGATGTCACACGTTATCTGCGTAATCTGCTTAGTGGTGATGAGCATTTACAAGATCTATGGGTGATGGGGGAAGTCTCGAACCTGTCTCGTCCAGCTTCAGGACATCTGTACTTCACGCTTAAAGACGCAAACGCTTCTTTACGATGTGTTATGTGGCGGAATACAGTCATCCGGCAACAAGTCCTACCACGTGATGGTGAGGCGGTTGAAGTACATGGTGGTGTGGACATCTATGAAGCCGGAGGGCAATACCAGTTGTATGCTGATTTGATCCGCCCGGCTGGGGAAGGTCTGCTGTACCAGGAATTTCTACGGTTGAAAGCCCGGCTGGAGGCTGAGGGGTTGTTCGAAGCCGAGCGCAAACGGCCAATCCCCAAGTGGCCGCGCCGAATTGGAATAGTGACCTCTCCCACAGGAGCGGCATTGCGAGATATGCTCAATACCATACAGCGCCGGTTTGCCCTGGTTGAGGTGATCCTGGCGCCAAGCGCTGTACAAGGCACAGAAGCACCTGTTAACATTGTGGCAGCCTTGGAGAATCTAAACCAGGTTACCAAGCCAGACGTGATCTTGCTGGCACGCGGTGGGGGCTCTATGGAAGACCTGTGGGCTTTCAACGATGAGGGCGTGGTACGCGCTATAGTTGCATCTATGGCACCTGTCATCACCGGCGTGGGTCATGAGACAGATTTTACGATCGCAGACTTTGCGGCTGACTTGCGAGCAGCTACGCCCACCGCCGCTGCTGAACTGGCGACACCTAATCGAGTGGATTTACTTGCATTGTTATTTGAGCTTTCTGAACGCATAAGGCGTTCAGCGGGTGCTAATGTGCAAGATCTAAAATGGAATCTGGCAGAGCTCACCAACAGGCTGAAACTGCGTTCTCCAGAAATGCGTTGGCTCAGCGATCGCCAGCGCCTGGACGATTTAGCACGCCGCGCATCGATTGCCTGGATAAATCGCTTGAAAGTGGAGAACCTTCGATTAGAAGGTGCCAGCCAGCGGCTCGACTCTCTAAATCCAGAGGCGATTCTGGAGCGTGGTTACGCAATCGTTACACATCAGGATGGGCAGCTGGTACGCAGCATTAAAGATGTTTCCCCTGGAGATGATTTAGAGGTAAGAGTAAGTGATGGACAATTTAATGCTCAGGCGCTAGAGAATCTCGAAAATTAGATGTGAAATTGATGAATCAATTGGACCTGAATGCTGACAGCAAAGAAGACCTAAATCAGCAGATTGCAGAATTAAATGAAAAACTGCGGGCAGCGGGTGCAGGCAGTGCTGAGCTAGCTCTTGGTCTGGTATTCCGCCTGGGATTCCTGCCTATGCTTGGTGTTGTCTTGTTACTTATGCTATTTAAGGTTATCAATATCATCCTGGGATTTGTGGTTTTTATCATAATTTCACTTGTGCTTTTGGGTATTTCGATGCTCATTTCGGAGAGGGCGCGGCTGAATGCCATGAAACAGCTGTACATACTCAGTATTGAAAATGAGATCGACCAGTTTTTGCATGATTATGGCATGACAAGGCAGCAGTTTGATATTGTGGTGACAGGACTGCTACCCGCGAATGCTCCGCTGAATCATTTTCTGTCACCAGATGCTGGTGAGGTTTTGCAACCAACCCATGATGGTGAGATGCAGGAGGAAGGATGACACAGACAACTCCGACTTATCAGTTCAACGAAGCGCCTGTTGATGCGCTACCCTATGAACAGGCTTTTGCTGAGCTTGAACAAATCGTCATGGCACTGGAGATTGGTGAACACACACTTGATGAAGGCTTGAACCTTTACCAAAGAGGTCAGGCACTGGCGCGCCATTGTGCTGATCTGCTGGAAAAAGCCGAATTAAGAGTCCAACAGCTGGTAGGTGGTGCGCTGGAGGATTTCGAGGGAGAGTGAGAGATGACTCTTAGTGGTATATTCTCCAACTATGCCCTTCTGGCAGGTCTAATTGCCTGGGCGATTGCCCAGATAATCAAAGTGCCGTTGGAGTACCTGCAAACGCGCACCTGGAATTGGGCATTACTGCTCCGAGCTGGGGGTATGCCCAGCTCGCATTCCGCGCTGGTCACTGGTGTAGCCCACGCAATCGGCCTATTCTATGGATTTGATACACCCCAGTTTGCACTTTCGGTAGCCATTACCATGGTGGTAGTTTATGACTCAACAGGCATCCGCCGCCAGGCTGGCATTCATGCTGCGCTGATCAACGCGATGATCAATGACCTTGCACATGGCCATCCTCTGAAGGGTGAGCAATTGCGCGAAGTGCTAGGTCACACACCCCTGGAAGCTGTTGGAGGCGTTATCCTGGGCTTACTCGTCGCCCAAATAGCCTGGTTCTTGAGTAATTGAAACCAGGGGAGTTTCTGTTGTTTGGCGCGATAAGTATGCCGGTCAACGGCTGCTCTTTGGGAGCAAGCTGAGCAGCTCGCGGGCTTCTGGAACTCCCATTGCCAGGATCGCCGCAGCATATAAAACGCCTCCCAGGATCACCCCACCACCACCTCTGATCCAAACATTTAGTCCAGATGTCCAACCCAACCATACTCCCAGCAGTATGGACATGACCAGCGTCCCCAGAAGGGCATAGGCGCTGCCAGACAGGATATGCTTGCTATCCAGACCATTCAGTCGCTGACGCATGAGCCATAGCAAGGCAGCCATCTCGAGTGTGGTAGCCAGTGAGTTTGCCAGAGCCAGACCCCCGTGCGGCATCCAACCCAAGCGAACGAATAAATGTGGGAATATCAAGGATAAGAGCACGTTCAAACTCATAGCGACTGCGCCGATCAAAACCGGTGTTTTGGTGTCTTGCAGGGCATAAAACGCCCGGGATACGATTTCCACGATCGAATGTCCAAGCAGACCAGCACTGTACCACAGTAAGGCCCAGGCAACCAGCTGTGAAGACTGCATATCGAATTTACCGCGCTCAAAAAGGAGGCTGATGACCGGATTACGTAGCAAGATCAGACCAATAGAAGCTGGCAATGACAGGAAAATCACACCTCTCAGCGTACTTGCCAGAGAGTGGCGCATTGCACTCATCTCACCGCGCGCTACCTGAGCAGAAAAGGTTGGTAAGGCTGCAATGGCGATTGCCTGGGCGATCACAACTTGTGGCATGGTCATGACTGCCCAAGCAGATTTCAAGGCGGTGAGACTGCCCTCGGGTTGACCAGTTGCAAGGATCGTATTATCTACAAAATTAATCTGAACAATAGCAACACCTAGCAGGCGCGGCGCCATCAAAATTCCAACTCGACGCACCGCTGGAAATCTTAATCCCAATGTCAGACTGTAATGACGGGAGGTTAATCTCAAGACAGCTGGCCATTGAACCAACAGGTGCATGGCTGCGCCGAGAACAGCACCCCAGGCTAATCCGAAAATCCCCATTCTGGGTGTCAGGAAAAGGACACCAAGGATCATACCCAGCCAGTACATGCTAGGAGCCAAAGCTGGCCAGAGAAATACCTGGTGGGCCTTGAGGATACCCATTAGCAAGCCGCTGACTCCAAAAATCGAAGGTGCAATCAAAAGAATACGCAATATGGAGGCAGTAAGATCTTGTTGAGGAAGGGAGAACTTAGGTGCCAGGATCAGCTCAACCAGCTGCCGTGAGAAGAAAGCAGAAATCAGGCTGGTTAGAGTGAGGATTAGCAGTACAAGGTTGATTAGGGCAGAGGCGAGTTGCCAGGCATTTTTATGATCATCCTTTGCTAAAAAAGCTGTAAAGGTAGGCACGAAGGCTGAAGCCAGAGCACCTCCAGCAATGAGACTGAAGAGTAAGTCTGTATAGGTTGAAGCAGCGTTGAAGGCGTCCAAGACATTTTCAGTCCCAAAGGCTCTCAGGATCAGGATCTGACGGAGCAGACCAGTCAGGTTGCTCAAGACGAAGGCAGCCATAACAGTACCGGCAGCTCTGGCGATTTGGCGATTTGCAGAAGGAGGGGAGGCGATCACAATTCAGGATTATATCCGAGATCAAGTCAACCGTTCTGGAATTCGTGGTGATGATGTACGGGATAATCGATAAAAATCTCGGGTTGGTAACATGATTTGTTGCGGGTTGTTTAGAGTGCCAATTGGAGTAAGTGGAGTGGTAGAATGAATGTATCTGCTTCTCCAAAGTTGCTAAATAATTTAGAGTTTTACTTGACATAGAACATATGTTCGATTATAGTATAGTCAATTTGAAACTTTCAGTGGAGAATTTATGAAATATGCATCACCCCCTGACCGACATCTCTATTACAACCAGGTATGGGATATCGTCAGGCAGGTTCCAACGGGTAAAGTCACCACTTATGGTCAGGTAGCTGGATACCTGATCCCTCCAACTGGCATGAGCGAGCGCGATTATAAAGCCTGGGGTGCACGCTGGGTGGGTGGTGCCATGGCAGCTTGCCCAGAAGATGTACCCTGGCAACGAGTGGTCAATGCACAAGGAAAGATCAGCTTGCCAGCTGGAGGCGGTCATGAGCACCAGCGGCAGCTACTTGAAGCAGAAGGGATAATTTTTGATGAACGTGACCGCATAGATTTACGAGTTTATGGTTGGGAAGGCCCAGGAGTCTCCGGAAGGCGACCTCGTCAGCTGGGATTTTTAGAAGACTAAAGGTGTGAGGTGTGATATGTCAGATCATTATAGAGTTCACCCCCTGGTTCGTGCGTATGGCAAAGCGCGTATTGAAATAACCAGACAAGCCAAAAATGAGCAAGAGTGGCAGAAGCATTGGCGAGCACCACAAAATCCATTTGCCTTCCAATGGGGCGATACATGGAAACAATGTGTGGAATATAAGGTTAACGATTTCGCATCAGAGGTTGGATTTTTTATAGATTTGCTTGGTTTTGCTGTGGATACGTTTTCGCCCAGTTATGCGAGGTTGACTACGCCAGATGAAGACTTCTATTTTGCTATTTCTGAAGTGCGCCCGGATGAACAAGCAACACCGGCGGAAGCTTTACGCCTGCAATTTTGTGTAGTCGATTTGGAGGAGCTCCTTCATAAGCTAGAGGAGCGAGGCATTCTAATTGAACTCAACGAAGTTGAGGGGTCTTCAGGAATTAAAGTAGGAAGTTTTCAGACACCACATGGTATCTGCATTGATCTGGTTGATCTCCCGTCAGGTGAAGTTGACCTTGATGGGCCAAGTGAGGCAGATTCGGAGTTTGATATTGATGAGGTCGAAGGTGAAGTAGAATCAAAAGGCGAGGATTTAATCGATGAGTTTGATATAGGGGAGGATGAGATTTCTATCGAATCTGAGATGGATCCAGTAGAACTGGCTTTAAGTCAGGGTGATGATGAGCAGGAGGAGGATTATTTGTCTCCGTTCATCAAAAACAACACCGAGCGGCAAGAGAAACCCGCTGTGCGGCGACCGCGTGTCAGATCCGCGCCGCGTATTAATCATTTTGATTTAATAGATTTCAAAAGACGGCCTCAAAGGGATGGGCAGGCTGGCAAACACCCAAACAAACCTCGCTCTAACGGCGAGATAACTTATGTCGAGATCGAGGATGAAGATGAATTTTAAGGGTGGAGCGGAGGATAAGCCTGCTTCAACCCAATTTGCCTTTCATCCACTGACACCAGACCGTTGGCAGGACCTGGAGAAATTGTTTGGGCCAAGAGGCGCAAGCGGGGGCTGCTGGTGCATGTGGTGGCGTTTGAAGCGTACCGAGTTTGACCAATTGAGAGGTGAAGGCAACCGGCGAGCGATGAAAGCGATTGTCGACTCTGGTGAAATTCCCGGTATACTGGCCTATTCCAAGAATGAGCCTGTGGGATGGTGCTCGCTTGCACCACGTGAATCCTACCCTACACTTGAACGCTCACGCACCTTAAAGAAAGTTGATGACCAGCCTGTATGGTCTGTGGTCTGTTTTTTTATTGCCAAGGGATTCCGACGCCAAGGCCTGATGCCGAAACTGCTCCGTGCAGCAGTGGATTACGCCCGCCAGCATGGAGCACTAATTGTAGAAGGCTATCCTTATGATCCAAAATCAGGAAAATCACCTGATCCGTTCGTATATACTGGCCTTTCCTCAGCCTTCCGAAAGGCGGGCTTCGTAACAATTGTCCAACCAACTGAAACACGCACCATCATGCGTTATCTGATTACTGATTAATCCCATCCTGGAGGATTATGAACCAAGTTGCAGATTTGACCAATCGATGCGACTGGGTTGGTGGCGACCCTTTGATGATTGCTTATCATGACCAAGAATGGGGTGTACCGGTCCATGAGGATAAGGTGCTTTTTGAGTTCCTCATCCTGGAAGGCGCTCAGGCTGGTTTAAGCTGGATGACAATTCTGCGCAAGCGAGAAAATTACCGTCAAGCTTTCGACGGTTTTAACCCTGAAGTCGTCGCCCGGTATGACGAGCAAAAGATTACCCAATTGCTTGCCAACCCTGGAATCGTGCGCAACCGTCTGAAAATTAATGCGGCGATCTTGAATGCAAGCCTTGTTCTGAAGTTACGCAGGGATTTTGGCAGTTTCGATGCGTATATTTGGGGATTAGTAGGTGGGTCACCTCAACAGAACGCCTGGCGCTCTCTAGCGGAAATTCCTGCCAAGACCGCGGCGGCTGAGGTAATGAGTAAAGACTTAACCAAGCGGGGATTTAAATTTGTCGGACCAACCATCTGTTATGCGTTCATGCAGGCGGTAGGTATGGTTAATGACCATCTGGTGAGTTGTTTTCGATACAGCCAAGTATAATTGAGTGAATTTTTATTCGTCAGCAGAATCATCTTCTCCTGATCGGTGCGTTTTCACCAACAGTGCCTGTGATAGAATCACCGAGAGCCGGGTACGCCGCTCCCGGCTCTCTCTAAGGAGGAGAAGAAGAGAAATCGCCCTTCGATTATTATGTTACCAAAGACTACCTCAGTGTGCTTGACGTTTAACCTACGATTACCCTACGTTTGACCCTCAATTTTGAGAGTTTTTCAAGGTTTACTATGAATTTTGCAATCGTAACAGATAATTTGGGGCGTGTTTATAAAATACGAGGGGGAAAGAAAACCGAGCCCAGGGAACTGGTGGCCTTACAAGATGTACAATTGCAGGTCAAACAGGGGGAGCTGTTTGGTCTACTCGGCCCAAATGGTGCTGGTAAAACAACGTTGATCAAGATTCTTACCACCTTGCTGGCGCCTACAATGGGACAGGCAACAGTTGCTGGTTATGATGTGGTCCGGCAGGCTGAAAAAGTCAGACCACGCATCAATATGGTCTCAGGTGGTGAATCGTCTGGATATGGACTGCTCACAGTACGTGAAAATTTATGGATGTTCGCCCAATTTTATGGGATACCCTCAGCGGTGGCAAACTGGCGGATTCGTGAATTGCTGAAAATTGTGGGAATGTCTGATCGGATCAACACCAAGTCCTCAGACCTCTCAACGGGGTTACGTCAAAAAATGAACATTGTGCGTGGATTTCTCACTGACCCGGAGGTCCTTTTCCTGGATGAACCGACCTTAGGCCTGGATGTGGGTGCTTCACGTGATGTGCGGCTATTCATCCGAGAATGGGTGAATCAGGACCCCAGGCGTACCCTACTGCTGACGACCCACTATATGGTTGAAGCGGATGAACTATGCGATCGGGTAGCGATTATAAATCAGGGACGTGTGCTTGCCTGTGATACCCCCGAGTCTTTGAAAAATCGATTGCAGAAAGAGGTGTTATTCCGCATGCAGGTCAGCCCGCTGGACAGCACGCAAGCAGACACATTTGAGTCGCTACCTGGCGTGCGCAAGGTAACCCATCGTGCTTTTGATGGTTATGCAGTACTTGAATTGATCCTGGAACAGGATGATGCCTTGGGATCGGTGGTCAACCTGATGACAACACAGAATATCCATATCTTAAATTTACAGAAGCGTGAGCCGACATTAGAAGATGTGTTTGTCGATCTGGTGGGGCGCAGCATGGAAGAGGTCGAAAAATCGGGATATTCAGAGGGCAACCAATGAACCAGAGCCGTACTTCCACAGATTTGCAGACTGTTTTAAGACAAGAGGTGGAGAAAAGTGCTGGTTGGCGGCTGTTCATTCAAACTGTGATCGCACGTGCCTACCCACGCATTATTGGCCAACAGCGTGAAAAATCATGGATGTTCTTTGATATATTCTTACCCATTATGGCGGTTTCTGCCTATGTCTTTGTGTATCGCGCCATCCAGGCGCCAGAAGACTACGTTGGTTTTGTAATTATGGGGGGAGCCATGACGGCTTTCTGGATGAATGTTTTGTGGAGCATGTCCAGCCAGTTGTATTGGGAGAAGGAGACTGGCAACCTGGCGTTGTATATCATGGCGCCTAATTCTATGATGGCAATCCTGCTGGGTATGGCACTAGGCGGGATTGTTGCTACGACCCTGCGAGCTGGAGTGATTGTCGTGCTGGGCAGTTTATTATTTCGGGTCAGCTACGCGGTAGTGAGCTTTCCCCAGCTGTTGGCGGTATTCATCCTAGCAATGGTGGCATTGTATGGGATGGGTATGATGTTTGCTTCTGTTTACCTGTTGTTGAGCCGAGAAGCCTGGCATATCTCTAACCTGGCTCAGGAACCGGTGTATCTGCTCTCCGGTTTTTATTTCCCGATTAAAAATTTTAACTTTTGGGTGGCCCTGGGTGCCTCTGTGATTCCACTCACGCTGGGATTGGATGCCATGCGCCAGCTGGCCTTTAAGACGGGCGCATCGCTTGGATTTTTGAGTGTCAACATGGAGCTGGGCATCCTATTGGGTTTAAGTATTCTATTCCTGCTCGCGGCGCGCTTCTTGCTCAGGTATATGGAGAAGCTGGCCATACGTGAAGGACGGTTGACGGAGAGCCGTAGATAAAACCCTATGTCATCAGTGAACTTAAGAACCACCTCCTCCTTTAGCCTTAAACCCGAGTCGCGTCTGGATGTGATGATACGCACTTTCCGTCTTTCGGCTTGGTTGGGCTGGCAGATTGAATCAAACTGGGCAGATCCTTTCCTGTTCGCGATTTATTCGCTCATCAAACCACTGGCGGGCGCGGCCATCCTGGTCGTGATGTACAGTGTGATCACTCGCGGTGACTTTGACTCGCCTATTTTCCCTTATATCTATTTGGGCAATGCGTTCTACATGTATGTGGGTCAGGTGATGACAGGCATCTCCTGGGCGGTTATCGATGACAGGGAACATTATAAAACCCTGCGCTATGTGTATGTCTCGCCAATTCATTATCCTACTTACTTGCTCGGGCGAGGCGTTGCCAGATTCTTGATTGCTTCGATTTCGGTAGTGGTCACAATCCTATTTGGCATACTGTTCCTGCGTTTACAAATCGACCTGGCAGCAGTCAACTGGGGGCTATTGCTGATCGCTTTAATTGTTGGAGTGAACATGCTGGCTATGATGGGGTTGATCCTGGCGAGCGTGATGCTTTTACTGGTCCACCACATGTGGGGGATTGGAGATGCAGTGGCCAGCGCACTATACCTGTTCAGTGGGGCGATCTTCCCGCTTGAAGTGCTACCTGATTTCCTGCGCCCAATTGGCTACATTATGCCGCTGACATACTGGTTGGAATTGATGCGCAGGGCTATGGTTGGTGAAGTGGCAATGGCATTCCCGACACTGGCGGGCTATAGCAATGGTCAGTTGATGGGTATATTGATCGGAATGACGGTTGCTTTTGCACTTTTATCTGGCGTCATATTTCGCTTTTGCGAGAGACGGGCCAAAGAGCGCGGCTTGTTTGATATCGTCACCAATTATTGAGTGCCTGGGATGAAAAAAATATGGATTGGCCAGCTAACAGACTCCCCGCTGGGCAGTATTTGGGTGGCTGTTTCAGAGCAAGGTCTGGTAGCTGTTGGCTAT
>CP070639.1:2533737-2585377 GCA_020354045.1 Anaerolineales bacterium
CCGGTAATCACTCGAGGTATCCATTAGGTCATTATGAGAGCCCTGAGCTATGATTTCACCTTTGCGCAGTACTAATATGATATCCGCCCATCGAATTTGGGATAGACGGTGAGTAATAATCAAAGTTGTTCTACCACGAGAGGCTGCATAAATTGCACGCTGAATTTTGTCCTCTGTGGCGCTATCAATGGAGCTTGTAGAATCATCCAAAATCAGTATGCGCGGATCAGTAAGGAATGCCCGTGCCAGAGCCAGGCGTTGTCGCTGACCGCCAGAAAGAGTTACACCTCTTTCACCGATCACAGTATGATAACCATCCTCCAGATTGGTTATAAATTCATCGGCTTGAGCTTCTTTGGCAACATAAAAGACTTCTTCATGAGAGGAATCTTTTTTACCAAAAGAGATATTTTCCTGTATAGAGCGTGAAAACAGAAATACATCCTGTTCAATTATGGAAATATTTTTCCTGAGAGCGTTTAGACTCCAGTCTCGAACATCAACTCCATCGACGAGGATCTTTCCTAAAGTAGCATCATATGTGCGATTGATGAGCTTGACCAACGTGGTTTTCCCGGAGCCAGTTTGTCCCACGATTGCCACGGTTTGGCCGGGGTGCACTTTGAATGATATGTTTTGTAGTATATTCTCTTCGCCTTGGTATGAAAAACTGACATCTCGAAACTCGATTTCTCCTCGCATGGGTTGTTGATATCCAGTTTTGTTTTGATCCAGATGATTCACGCGGTTAATGAGCTCCAGTATGCGCTTGGCGCTAGCCATGCCTAAAGATACCTGGGAATAGGAAAATAGGGAGACAAATGTGGGAAATCCAAACAATTGGATCAATCCAAAATATGCCACCACCTGGCCAACATCAATCAGTCCACGGCTATATAACAGGATCGCATGAAAGAGACCACCTGCCTCTGCTAGGCCAAGCAATAACAGGGGCAAAAAACGTGCTTCAATATCACCCTGACGGATAGATGCATCTCGATATCTGAGCGCGTTATTTCTAAAAAGTCCTACCTCGTTTGGTTCTTGGGCAGCACCTTTTACGGTTTCGATTCCATCAATAGCCTCGGCCAGCCTGGTATTTAAACTTCCAAAGGAAGCGCGTGATTCGTCTGTGACCGGCCTTAGTTCCTTCAAATACTGCCAAAGTGAAAGAGCATAAGAAATGATAAACAATGTTGGGACAAGAACCAAGGATGGATGAAATCGAGGGGCAAGAATGATGGGTATGATAATGAAGTTAGCGGAGCCAACTACAAGATTGAAACCTGGATTGAACATCAAGTTAATTTCTCTGACATCGTTTGTGGCCCGAGCCATGGTATCACCGACTGGCTGTAGATTATGGAATGTCATGCTTTTGCCAAGCAAGCTGACATACAATTCGTTGCGAATATCGCGTTCGAGCCGTTGCCCAAGCATCTCAGCACTAAAGTTTCTCCCCAATTGCAGGATACTGCGCAATAATTGCGTCCCTGCGATAAGCAAGGCGTACCTGATAATCGTTGCAATGGCTGATGAATCGATACGTACGGCGTTAATGGCTTCACCAACGTAGATAGGAACTACAGCAGCAAAGGCAGCGTTTCCAATTGCTCCGATTATCAAAGTTAATATTAGATACCAATAGTGAAAAACGTGGGAAACGATCCATGCCAGTGGACTAGTTTTCTTTGTCTGGTATTGTGTGGGGAGGCTGAACTCAACGGGTTTGGTTATACTGGTCATAAGTGCAAAAATTGGTAAGTGGGATCCTAACCACACTGAACCTACCACAGGCAGATTATGTAAGGACTAAATCTTCGTTGAGAAAGGGCAATTTTTCGGCGATCTTGTATGGGCCAAACTTTTGCAAATCAGTATAAACTAGACGTCTCAGCCGACCGCTGCGGGGTGATATTTTATATAAATTTCCATTGCGGTGAATGATCGTTATGGCACGCTTTTTCCGACCAAATGTCCTGCGCATTATGATGGAGTACTGGCGAAAATTTTCCGTTTCTTCAGGAAATTTATCAAACAATATCTGATAAGCCCCGATAAACTCTTGCAAATATTGTTGGGTAATAAGTTGTAAATTGCTTAATATCCAGCAGCGATCTTCGTATTGCCAGTAGTAAGCCAAACCAATAAAGGATTTATTATGATCAATGTATGGAAAAAAGGGAAATGACCTGCAAGTAATGGAGCGATACTCTCTCTGGCACTTATCATGACCAAGACACTCGATTAGTACGTGTCCCTCAGGTGTAAGATTGATTAGATTGTTGGTGTGTTTGAAATCAGAATTATTCCAAAGGTGCCATAAATTGGTATGCGATTTCAGGTATCCCCATTCTGATTGGTAAGCGGTGGGTACAGCATGATGTGTATCACAGCAAAACGGGACTCCTTTTTGATTATAAGGTGCACATTTGTACCCACAGTTAAATTTCGTAATTGGAGACTCAAATTGTTTGTATAGACCATTAAAAAATACAGATTCTACCCTGGACATGCTGGTAGGATACCACAGTTTTCAGCCTCACTAACTAACAAACAATTCAGCCTCAATGCCGGATCTCTCCCAGATAAGCATCAAACAGCAGACTGTTACCGTAAATAGAATCCTGACAAGGCAGGGTATAATCCAGGCGCGATGAGCCGGCACCGTTATCGACGCATTGTATTCTTTTTCGCCCGCGTCATTTTGGGCATAATTGTGTCGGATTTGTTACTTCCCAAAATCGGGTTTCGTAAGTGGGCAAAGCGTACCCGCCATGATCGGTTTCGAGCTATAGCGCGGGCATTTCGAGAGCTAGCGATAGAGATGGGTGGAGTACTTATAAAGGTTGGGCAATTTCTGTCAACACGCGTCGATCTTCTTCCTGCGGAAATCACCGATGAACTAGCCCATCTCCAGGACGAAGTTCCCCCAGAAAAATACGAGGATATTAAACAGGTAATCGAAGAGGAATTCGAAATCCCTTTGTTAGAGAAGTTCGCGGAATTCGATTCTCAACCCCTGGCAGCGGCTTCTCTAGGGCAAGTTCATAAAGCACGGATTTGGGCTCCATCTGACAGCGACCAGGAAGGTATGCAAGACCCAATCTCACATGATGTGGTAGTAAAAATTCAAAGACCAGATATTGAAAAATTAATTGCAACCGACCTTGCAGCACTATTTACAGTTGGAAATTGGCTGAGAAAGTACAGTCCCATAAACCGCCGAGCTGATGTGCTTGCCCTGCTTGACGAGTTCAAGAAGATTTTATATGAGGAAATTGATTACCTTGCAGAGGGAAAGAATGCGGAGATTTTTGCGGACCGATTTAAGAGCGATGCAACTGTGCGAGTACCTCGGGTTTATTGGACGCATACCACAAAAAAGGTATTGACGCTGGAAAATGTGTTGGCGATAAAGATTACGGATTATTCATCAATCACTGAAGTAGGTATTGAGCGAAGTGAGGTAGCTTCACGCTTATTGAGTGTCTATCTTAAACAAATTTTTGAGGATGGTTTTTTTCACGCTGACCCTCATCCAGGCAATTTATTTGTATATCCATTGGTGAAAGAGAATGAAGGTGAGGGAACGGAGATAATATGGCAACTCACTTTCGTCGATTTTGGAATGGTTGGACGAGTACCTCCCAACACGGTCAGAGGATTGAGAGAGATGCTCATTGGTGTTGGTACACGGGATGCCAAAAGGTTGATCAAATCTTATCAGACTTTAGGTATCTTGCTACCAAGCGCAGACCTGGGGCTTTTGGAACAAGCTGAGGAAAATATATTTAAACGCTTCTGGGGGATGAATATGTCAGAACTTCGCAATATCGATCTCAAGGAGATGAGCGAATTTGCACAAGAGTATCGCGAACTGTTATTCAGCCTGCCTTTTCAAATTCCCCACGATTTCATCTTTCTCGCCAGAACAGTTGCCATTTTATCTGGGATGTGCACTGGATTGGATCCTAATTTTAATGTCTGGGAGCATATTGCCCCTTATGCGGAAGATCTGCTAGCTAAAGAACTAAGATATGAATATACACACTGGCTAGATGAGGCTCGCTTACTGTTGCGCGCATTACTCTCAATTCCGGTAAAATTAGATACAATCCTTGAGAAGCTGGATCGTGGTGAAATCATGATTCAAGCACCTTTGGTGCTACAACGGGTTGGTATTCTGGAACATGCGTTAAACCGTGTGGTGCTTGGGATTGTATTCGCGGTGCTCCTGTTAAGCGGTGTATTGTTGCATTCAGCAGGAGAAGATATCTATGCGCTTCCTTTGTTGGGAGTTGCTGGAATTACATTCGTTTTGATATTTTTATCCTTTATTAGACGCAGGAGGGCCTGATGAAATCTGATTTTATCTGGATGGACGGCGAGTTTGTGCCTTATGAAAAAGCGACTATTCATTTTATTAATCCTACATTGCATTACGGTCCAGGGGTCTTTGAAGGTATACGTTGTTATTCTTCGGCAAAGGGTCCTGCTATCTTTCGCCTGAAGGACCATCTGGCAAGATTCTTGGAGTCTATCCATATTCTGGGGGTATCCAATTTTCCATATTCAATTGAGGATTTAAGCCACGCAATAATCGAGACGGTTAAGGTAAATAAATTCGAATCGTGTTATATACGACCTTTAATGTACCTAGATGGACCACTTGGATTAAACATGGACAGGTCTTTGCCTAGAGTGATGATTGCCAGTTGGGAGTGGGGACCATATCTTGGGGAAGAAGCCCAAAAATCAGGCATTCATATGATGGTATCTTCCTATACACGTTTGCATCCAAATGTCAATATGACAAAAGCAAAAATCTCTGGAAATTATGTCAATTCAATGATGGCAAAAACATTGGCCTTACGTTCAGGATATGATGAGGCCGTAATTCTCGATCCCCAGGGATTTGTAGCGGAATGCACTGGCGAAAATGTATTTATGGTGCGTGAGGGCAAATTATATACTCCCCCCCTAAGCACTGTATTGGAGGGGATCACTCGTGAGACAATCACTACACTAGCAGGGGATATGGGCATTGAAGTTATTGAGGAAATGATCACTCGGGACCTTTTATATATTGCTGATGAGGTTTTCATCGGTGGAACTGCTGCTGAAATCGTGGGGGTCAGGATGATCGATTTCCGCACAATTGGCGGTGGAAAGGTGGGCCCAATAACAAAGGAGTTACTGAGACTATACCTAGAAAACGTTCACGGCGCAGGTGCTCATTCTGCAGAATGGCTTGACTTTGTACGCGAAGAAGAACAATGAATGGATTGTCCAGCGTTAATTGATTTCTAATGCAACGAAGGAGACATAACCGCATCTGATACAATAAATAGGTATTTTTGATTTTGTAAAAATTTGTCAATACTTTGACTATTAGGAAGTCAAGGTGTAAAAGGCATTCAATGAGGTAAACAATCAATGGTAGAGCTTAGTATTTCAAATTTAACACCGAGTAAGCCAGAACAAGAGCGAGTGCAAGTATTGATTATTGGTTCTGGACCGGCAGGACTATCAGCGGCATTATACGCTGCTCGAGCAGATTTAAACCCCGTTGTGCTTACGGGTATGGAATTGGGTGGTCAGGTCTCATTAACATATATCGTTGAGAATTATCCTGGTTTCCCGGATGGCGTAGGTGGGGCTGAGATGGTGGAGCTATTTCAAAAACAGGCTGAGCGGTTTGGTGCCAGGATAGAGTTTGACACAGCAACAGAAGTGGACTTCAGTCAACGACCGTTCAAAGTGAAAACCTATAATGGAGAGTATTTAGCTGAATCAGTGATCATCACAACTGGCGCAACACCGAAACATCTCGACATACCAGGCGAGGTTGAGCTTACAGGGAGAGGGGTTTCATACTGTGCTACCTGTGACGGGTGGTTTTTCAAGGATAAGGATGTCGTGGTGATAGGGGGAGGTGATAGCGCATTAGAAGAAGGATTATTCTTGACCCGTTATGCGAAATCTGTGACAATCGTACACCGGAGAGACGAGCTCAGGGCAGGTGCAATTCTTCAAAAACGCGCCTCGGGAAATCCAAAAATTAAATTCATATGGAATACAATCATAACGGACATTTTAGGTGAAGAGGCAGTCACAGGGATCCGAATGAAAAATGTCACCAGTGGAGAAGTGATTGAACATCCTATTGATGGTGTCTTTATATTTATCGGTCACAATCCCAATACAGAGTTATTTAATGGCCAGCTTGATATGGATAAGCTTGGCTATTTGATTGTGGATCAACTAATGCGAACCCGGGTACCCGGTGTTTATGCTGCTGGCGAGGTAGCAGATCCGACCTTCAGGCAAGTGGTCACATCAGCGGGTATGGGTGCTGCCGCTGCCATGCAAGCAATACACTTTATTGAGGCGAACACCGAAAGCCAGACCGAAATTATTGCTGGATCCTAATACCTTATAAATTGAAGCCACCCACTTCACGTGGATTTCGGATATTCCTTCAGATTACACAGGAGAAGTGCTGAACGGACACTTTTAGGTCGCCTCATCTACCAATCCTGCGCTGGTGTGTAATTGAATGAATACATCAGCTTCAATCTGAAATGTTAATCCCTAATATTTTGAACCAGGAGAATCTTAGCATGGACTACAAAGTATCGATCATAGGGGCAGGTATGACTGGATCAACCACCGCACATTGGTTAGCGGATAAGGAGATTGCTGATATTGTGCTGGTAGATATCGTTGAGGGCATGCCACAAGGCAAGGCGCTGGATCTATTGGAAGCGATGCCAGTGATTGGTAAAGATGTGAATATTATTGGCGGGAATGAATACCAAATCACCTCTGACTCTGATATCGTCGTTATCACGGCTGGGCTACCTCGCAAACCTGGTATGAGCAGGGACGATCTGCTGGCTGCGAATGCCCAGATCATACGGGAGGCAACTCAGAATGCAATCCGGTATTCACCGGAGGCAATTTTTGTTGTGCTAACCAATCCGCTAGATGTCATGGCATACCTGACAATGAAAGTGGCTGGTATTCCTGCTCAACGAGTTGTTGGCCAGGCTGGCATACTTGATTCTGCAAGAATGAGAGCTTTTGTAGCAATGGAGCTGGGCGTGAGTGTAGAAAATGTGCACTGTTATGTTTTAGGCGGTCACGGTGATGAGATGGTACCTCTTACAAGACAATCTAATGTGGCCGGGGTGCCATTGAATGAGATCCTACCCGCAGATCGGTTGGCTGCAATTGTTGAGCGAACGCGTAAGGGTGGCGGTGAGATTGTCAGCTTATTGAAAACCGGGAGTGCATTTTACGCACCTGCCATCGCGGTAGCTCAAATGGTCGAGGCGATTCTCAAAGATAAACATCTCATTGTCCCTGCTGCGGCTTATCTTAATGGTGAGTATGGTATGCAGGGCATATTTTTCGGTGTCCCGGTGCAACTGGGTAGAACTGGCGTGGAAAAGATCATTGAGTACCAATTAACAGATGAAGAAATGGCAGCGTTCTCAAAATCTGCCCAAGGTGTTAAAGAAAATATTGCGAAATTAAACCTATAAAACTAAGGAATGCGTGTCATGGAGATGAGAGAAAAACTAAATCAGATAATACCCGAATGGCGTGAAAGAGTACGTGCCCTAGTAAAAGACAGCGGTGACGTGAAGGTGGGTGAGGTGACAATTGCCCAGGTCTATGGTGGGATGCGGAGTGTCAAATCATTAGTGACAGACATCTCATTTGTAGACCCTAATGAAGGAATCCGTTTCCGAGGCTATACCATCCCAGAAGTGCTTAAAACGCTGCCGAAACCAAAAGGTGCCAGTATACCCTATGTGGGAGGTTTATATTATTTGTCCTTAATTGGGGAGCTGCCAACAACAGAGCAAGCAGAAGAGGTCGAGAAAGAGTGGAAATTGCGATCAGAAGTACCGGATTTTGTTTTCGAGGTGTTACGAGCTATGCCGGCAGATGCGCACCCAATGATGCTGTTTTCCCAGGCCATTCTGGCTTTGCAGTATGGATCCATATTTGCCCAAAGATACCAGGAGGGCATGACAAAAGAAGAATATTGGATGCCTATGCTGGAAGATAGCTTGAATTTGACTGCAAAATTGCCCACGATTGCAGCTTATATCTATAGCATGAAGTATAAGGGTGGCGAATTTGTTGAGCCTGACCCCGAGCTGGATTGGGGCGCTAATTTCGCTCACATGATGGGGATATCAGCTCCTGATTATAAGGATCTCTCAAGGCTATATTTTATCCTGCACTCTGATCACGAGAGTGGTAATGCCAGTGCTCACGCAACGCATCTGGCTGCCTCAACCCTTTCAGATATATATTATGCTTTTTCTGCTGGAGTAAACAGTCTGGCTGGCCCGCTCCATGGGCTTGCCAACCAGGAATGTTTACGCTGGTTACTTGGTGTCTACGAAGCCTTTGGTGGTGTCCCAACGAAGGAACAAGTTAGAAATTACGCATGGGATACATTGAACAGCGGACAGGTGATTCCAGGATATGGACATGCAGTTCTGCGTAAACCAGATCCACGCTATACTGCACAATATGAATTTGCAGAAGAGCAATTGCCTGATGATGAGTTGTTCCAGGTAGCCAAGATCGTCAATGAAATTGTCCCGCAGGTTCTTCTGGAGCAGGGGAAGGCGAAGAATCCCTGGGCAAATGTCGATGCGATCAGTGGAACGCTGCAGTATTATTACGGTGTGCGTGAATTTGATTTCTACACAGTAATGTTTGGCGTGGGAAGATCTTTAGGCGTGACAGCTAATGCCGTGTGGGCGCGTGCGTTGGGTCAACCGATCGAAAGGCCCAAGTCACTCACCACGGCCATGTTGGAGGAGATGGCCCGCAAAGACAAGAGTTAGGATTACGGGAATTAAATACAAACGGGTGCTCAGGCGGTCACTTTGCCTGAGCACCCATTTTTAATGGATTTAATTTATCCTATGGCGAGGGCGTGCTCGCAGTAGTTATCCCTGCCCAAACGAAGACTCTTTGCGCGCTGGGATTCCCAGCTGCTTCCCATATTGGGTTTCCACTATCATCCGTGCCTGCCTGTCTGACTGGCAATACCCACCACCGGAAAACATGCGGCGATGATTCGCCAGGGCGCATGGATTGTGGAACGATGAACTTCGTATCCGTGACATAATCTACCAATCTGACGTCAGCCCCGTCTGTGAAATCGACGATTGTTACAGCGTAGGCTTCATTCTCGCGTAAAGTTCCAACGGCTGCCCACTGCAAGGCCACCACGTTGTCTGAATTCAAAAATCGAATCCCATCCTGTGGTAGCAGCAGATTTGGTGCCGGATACGGGGGTGGTGGGGTCGGTGTTGGCGAGGGACCAGGTGTAGCTGCCCGTTCACATAAGGGAATTTTCAAGGATTGCCCAGAGCGAACGTTATCACTTACCAGCCCGTTATAATTTTTCAAAGCAGTGATAGAGATGGCGTAATTCGCTGAGATACTACTCAGGGTATCGTTGTCCTGTACGACATAATCAATTTCGCCACAGGCTGCTCGGGTTGCCTCTGCTTCGCTCAGCGTGGCTGTGGGCAGCTGGGTGGCGGTTGGGGTTGGCTGTGGGATCAAGAGATTTTGCCCTTCGAAGAGCGTATCGCAAGCTGCGGGCAAATCATTGAGCAAGACGATGCTCTGGATTGAGACCCCAAAGGCAAACGCAATCGAGGAACAATTGTCACCGGCTGCGACCCGGTAAGAAAATGGAGTTGGAGTGGGGATGGGAGTATCGGTTGGGATGGGGGTGACTGGTGTTGGTGTTATGGTGACGGTGGCAGTAAATGTAAGGGTCGGGGTTTGTGTAGGTGGTACCACTACCTCAGCTGGAGTCTGGCGCAGAAAGTAGTATACCAACCCCGCGCCAATCGCCAGGAATAAGAGCGAGAAGCCCAATATAAAAGGCAGACTTAATGTGATGGCTGGGATACGGCTGCCTTGAACGGCCTGGGTTGGCTTGGAGGGCTTATCTGCACTGGCGAAATCTGTACCACAAACCAGACAGCGGCTAGCATCTTCGCTTAAACGTGTACCACAGGTCGGGCATAATTTCGTATTTTTTGTAGGTGTTTCTGGTTTCATCTTTTAATTACCGTAGTCTATCCTTGGCAGATAACCCTGCCGATTATACCAGCCTTCTGACCTCGCTGATGGTCGATATTTAGGGCTATATACAAAGAATGGTGGTGAGAAAAATCCAGGTTTTTTGATATACTGACAGCCGATGGATGAATACGGGCTGTATTTGCATATACCGTTTTGCCAGCATCGCTGCGCCTATTGTGATTTTAATACCTATGCTGGACTCGAACACCTGATTACGGAATATGTGGAGGCTTTGTGCCGCGAAGTGAAATATCTATCGGCATATACGCAAGATCAAATATTTGTGCGCACCATTTTCTTTGGTGGGGGGACTCCCTCGTTATTGCCCGAACAGCAGGTGGAAAAAATCCTGGCAAACATCCATGATCGATTTGTGGTAAGCGCTGCCGCGGAAATCACCCTGGAGGCGAATCCGGGGACTGTGAACTTAGCCTACTTAAGAAACTTATCGTCACTGGGCATAAACCGCCTCAGCTTTGGAATGCAATCTGCCCATTTTGCAGAGCTCCAGATGTTGGAACGCACCCACGGCAATGTGGATGTGGTTAATGGTGTTCAGTGGGCGCGCATGGCCGGTATTGAAAATATCAACCTGGATTTGATGTTTGGATTGCCGGATCAATCTGTAGAGACATGGGAAAAATCTCTGCGTATGGCCTGTAAACTGGAGCCCTCGCATTTCTCCTTATATGCACTCACCCTGGAGCACGGTACTCCGATGCAAGCCTGGGTAGCCCGAGGACTGATGAGCAAGCCAGATTCTGATGTGGCAGCTGAAATGTATGAGCTAGGCAGTGAATTCATGCAGACACATGGCTACCAGCAATATGAAATTTCTAACTGGGCAAAATGGGAAGAAGGAAAAGGGTTATTAAGCTGCCAGCACAATTTGCAGTATTGGCGGAACTTAGCGTATCTGGGTTTAGGGGCGGGTGCGCATGGCTACGCAAACAACATGCGTGTAGCCAATGTGTTGGCTCCAGCGCAATATATCAGCAAGATGTCTTTAAGCAATGAACGCAGAAATCCTGCGGATGTACCCCAAGACTTTCCAAAAACGCCAGCCACTTCCAACATCAACCCGGTCAATAAAGAGACTGAGATGGGAGAGACCATGATGATGGGATTGCGATTGGTCCAAGAAGGTGTCTCACAGGAGACCTTTTTCAATCGTTTTGGTGTTGCTCTCGTGGATGTCTATGGTCCAGAAATAAAAATCCTGCTGCAGCAGGGTTTGCTTGAATGGCAGGGGGATATCTTACGGCTCACCGCGCATGGCAGGTTGTTGGGAAACCAGGTGTTTTTGAAGTTTATATAATCAATTCAGGAGTGAAGAGGAAAAACTAAATAACTTAAGCGTGACGCTTCAGCAGCTGATTTGCCAGTTCCTGCAACGCCTGACCAGCCTGCGATTCTGGTCGCGTGGCTTCCAGCGCCTCGAGTGCTTGCTTCGTATACCGGTCTGCGATATTTTGGGTGTATGCTCGGGCGCCTTCATTTTCAAGCGTAGCAGCTACTTCGGGAAGCTCGTCCTGCCCAACCGGCCCTTTTCTCCAACGGCTGGCAAAGTTGCCTTGCAAGCTTAAACCGTAGAGGATAGGCAATGATTTTTTCCGGGCGATCAAATCGCTGTCGGTGGATTTGCCGGTCAGCGCAGAATCGCCCCAGATACCCAGCAAGTCATCCAGGGCTTGAAAAGCCAACCCTAAGGAGTGACCAAAATCATGGTAGGCTTGACGAGCATTTAGATCAGAACCTGCCGCCAAAGCGCCTAATTCAGTGCAGGCAGCCACAAGTGCAGCTGTCTTTCCCTGAACCATGGGCCAATACGCTTCCAGGGCAATTTCATCCTGATCCTCATATGAAATATCCAGGTGTTGACCTGAGGTCAGGTGCAAGCAGGTTTCATGAAGTAACTGGGCAGCTTGAAGGGCGATACCAGGGGAGGTGCTCTCTGCAAGCTGGAGCGTGGTTAAATGTGCCAGGGTAAACATGGCATCACCAGCATTAATGGCCAGCGGGATATTCCATTTCTTCCACACGGTCAGCCGGCCGCGCCGCAACGGGCTGTTGTCTTCAATGTCATCATGGATAAGAGAAAAATTATGAACCAGTTCCACGCTCGCCGCAGCCGGTAAGGCAGTATGCCAATCACCACCTGCGGCAGTTGTGCAGAGGGTGACCATCAATGGGCGAATGCGTTTGCCTTTTGATTCCTGAGCATGGCCGTCATCTGACCAGCCCATGTGGTATATAAGCATTTCATGCAAGTCGCCTGAATCATAGTTTTGAACCCAGGCGACAGCCTTCCTCAGCTCTTGTTCGATAGCTGGCAGCATTAAATTTGAATAGTATTCAAGGGTCATTTCTAATGATACTTGAGCAAAATTAGCCTATAACGGTTCATATACCAAAGGGTCACACATTCTCAAGCTCTGTGTGTTGAAGAGCGTGAATGTTTTTGGAGCCGGTAGCAAACATGCATATCTTGATCTCTCTGTTCAAGTCTTGAATGGTTTGAACTACTTTGTCATCCGATTGCACAGCTGCCTTTAAAAATGGGCTGGCCATCCCGCCCAAGGTAGCCCCTAAGGCGATGCATTTAGCAATATCAACACCGGTGCGCAGCCCTCCCGAGGCAAAAATGGTCAGTGACGGGGCTACCTCTTTTACATTTAGGATAGAACTGGCAGTTGGGATGCCCCAATCGATGAAAGCCGCGGCAAGATTAGCCTGGCGTTCATCTGTCGCCCGGTGCATCTCGACCTGTGACCAGGATGTCCCTCCTGCACCGGCTACATCGATTGTTGCAACCCCGGCATTGTACAGTTGTCTGGCAGCCTGTTTGGAAATGCCCCAACCCACTTCCTTTACAATGACCGGTACTTCCAGCTTGCTGCACACCGATTCTATTTTGCTGAGCAGATGAGCAAATCGTGTATCTCCTTCGGGTTGAACAGCTTCCTGCAAAGGGTTTAGATGCAAAATAAGCGCATCCGCTTCTAACATTTCAACCGCGCGCCGACATTCACCGATCCCATATGAGTAATTGAGCTGAACAGCACCCAGATTGGCCAGAAGTACAATGTCTGGTGCGTATTTGCGAACTTGAAATGTAGCGGCAAGTTCAGGCTGCTCAATCGCAGCTCTTTGAGAGCCTAACCCCAGAGCGACACGTGTCTCCTGTGCAGCTAAAGCTAAATTACGGTTGATAACACCGGCTTGCTCTGTGCCTCCCGTCATGGAAGAGATCAATATTGGAGCTGATAGTTGGCGTTGAAAAACCTGCACCTGTGTATTTACATCTGATAGATCCAATTCAGGTAATGCCTGGTGGATAAACCGGAACTTCTCCAAACCCGTGGTAATACCGGAGCGCACATCTTCTTCCAGGTTTATCCGGATGTGATCGGCTTTTCGAGAGCTAATTGGCGTAACTTTTGACATGAAATGGTGTTCCTGTGAAGTAGAGCTATCTTACCAGCCTGCCAATACACTGTCAACAAACTTTTAAGGCTTGACAGAATCAATTGCCCGATTACAATTGACAAAACAAACTCAACGGAGGAATCGCATATGGCTGACACTTATACTGAAATAAAATCGATCATTGTTGATTTGCTTGGTGTAGACGAGAACAAGGTTACTCTGGACGCCAAGTTTAAGGAAGATCTTGAGGCAGATTCTCTCGATCTGGTCGAATTAATTATGGCTTTTGAGGACAAATTTGGCGGCGAGATATCCGACGAAGATGCACAAAGCATCACAACTGTCGGTGAAGTTGTCAAGTATGTTGACACACATATGTAAATAGGTCAGCTATTTACAAAATGACCTTTAAAGCTCAATACCAGCGGGGCTTAATTCTGAATAGCGAGTAAGGTTAGGCACAATTTATTTAGCCTACTCGCCTCTAATTCTATATAACAGAACAAACAAATCCGTCCCAATTTAGGACGGATTTGTCGTTTATCAAGAGAATAAGCTGGGTATTTCTTCAGGATGCTTGGCTACTTTCACACCAGCCTCCTCGAGGGCGCGAATTTTATCAACCGCCAGCCCAGAACCACCTTCTACAATGGCTCCCGCATGTCCCATATGTTTACCTGGGGGGGCTGTTTGGCCAGCAATAAAGGCAGCCACTGGTTTTGACATATGGGTTGCAATATATTCAGCTGCCTTCTCCTCATCTGTGCCACCAATTTCGCCTATTAGTATTACCCTATCGGTATGGAGGTCTTCTTCAAATAAGCTCAAACAGTCAATGAAGTTGGTGCCATTGATCGGATCACCACCTATGCCTACACAGGTGCTGACACCCATATTCTCTAACATAAGAGCGTATAGGACTTCATAGGTAAGCGTACCGGAGCGTGAGACAACGCCAATATTACCAGTTATGGCAATATCTCCGGGTATGATGCCAACTTTAGATTCACCGGGTGTAAGTAATCCCGGACAATTTGGTCCGACTAAACGAGCACCTTTCTGCTCAATATAGTTGCGGACCCGCATCATGTCTTGAACAGGAATTCCTTCGGTAATGCAGACGATTAATTCAATGCCTGCGTCAGCGGCCTCGAAAATTGCATCGGGAGCGTATCGAGCCGGCACAAAAATTATACTTGTATTGGCGCCGGTAGCATCTACAGCGATCCTTACGGAATCAAAAACGGGGATTTTGCCATTTAAAACCCATTCTCCGCCTTTTCCTGGAGTGACTCCGGAAACAATGTTTGTGCCATAGGTGAGCATTTGTTGTGTATGAAATAAACCCTCGTTACCGGTGATTCCCTGAACCATTAATTTTGTATTTTTATCAATAAGAATACTCATCGAATTTGCTCTCCACTCGCGACGGCGACCGCTTTCCTGGCAGCTTCTACCAGAGTACCGGCAGTGATCATATCTGCATTTCTCAATATGGCGCGCCCCTCTTCAGCATTTGTACCTACCAGGCGGATAACCATGGGGATATCGGACTTTACTTCCTCTAAAGCGGTAAGGATACCGCGCGCCACTTCATCACCACGTGTTATGCCTCCAAAGATATTAAACAACACAGCCTTTACATTTGAATCGGATAATATGATACGCAGGGCAGCAGAAACCTTATCGGCCGTAGCGCCTCCACCAATATCGAGAAAATTGGCTGGCTCTCCTCCAAACAACTTGATGATATCCATACTGGTCATGGCTAAACCTGCACCATTTACCATGCAACCAATGTTGCCATCCAACTTGATAAATGAGAGCCCATATTTGCGAGCTTCAATTTCGGAGGGTGCTTCAACATCCAGATCACGCATTTCCGCAAGTTCGGGATGGCGGAAGAGAGAATTGTCATCGATGACCATTTTCCCATCAAGTGCTAATAGTTGATGGTCTGAGGTGATTACCAGTGGATTAATTTCAGCCAAAGTGGCATCACAATCAATATAAACTTTCCATAAACTCGCGGCGATCTGGCCAAACATACGCCACAACTCGCGAGGCAGGTCAATACCGGCGGCGATATCCCGGGACTGGTAATCACGTAATCCGAGTAGGGGGTCAATATGCACTTTGATAATTTGCTCCGGATTATTCCGGGCGACTTCTTCTATATCAACTCCGCCAGCGGCGGATGCCATCATAACTGGTCTGCGAGCGGCACGATCATTTGTAATCCCCAAATATATTTCTTTATCAATCTTAGCAGCCTCATCCACGAGGACTTTTCGTACTGGCAAGCCTTTAATCTCTATGGCAAAGATTTGTGAGGCGACCTCTTCAGCCTGCTCTGGCGTCTTTGCCAGCATGATTCCACCTGCTTTTCCACGGCCTCCAACTAGAACCTGGGATTTAATAACAACGCGGCTACCTAATTCTTCAGCAATAAGTTTTGCTTCTTGTGCGGTAGCCGCTACTTTTCCCTTGGGAATGGGTATACCATATTTAGAAAAGATTTGTTTCGATTGATATTCGTGTAGTTTCATTCAGCCTATCGCTCCATACGCAAATTTTCCACACCCCATAAATGGCGGAAGGATTATACCATGGCAGTTTTTACCGCTATTTATCGCTTCTTTTAGATGTTTCCATAGTGGATTTCTCAGATCCAACTTCGTTCCTGGTAAGGATTGTCCAATAAATTTAGGTGTTACGGAGTCAATTATTGGGACTCTGCAAGGTTATAGTGCATCAAGCGATTGTTCCCTGTATCGACCACCCAGATGCCTTGCTGATTATCTGAGTCAAGGCCTCCTACCAAACCGAAACCATCTGCACCGGTAGAGAAATCTCCCCAGTAGCTTAAAAATTGCCCTGTTTCTGTAAATTGCAAAACCCGATGCCCCTCGGGATCTGCGGCTAAAATATTGCCCTGGTTATCCACTGCGATAAAGGGTTTGTTGTCTAGCGATGTGCCGTACCAACCGACAATTTCCCAAGTGTTGAGGGGAAGAAAGGTGTTGTCTGTCGACTGGATGAATACTTGAATTCTTTGATTCCAGGTGTCAGCAACATAGATACGGTTTTGATTGTCGATAGCGATACCGACAGGTTCGTCGAATTGTCCAGGCGCTAAACCAGCGCTACCGAATTGTGCGATGAAATTCCCAGATGAGTCAAATACAACCACGCGTTTGTTGCCGGTATCGGTAACATAAACCTCACCGAGAGAGTTCACTGCGATGTCACGAGGACCATAAAAACCAAAGGGATCTTCTGTCTGGCTTATTCCGTATCCCCAGGTGGTGATAAATTCCCCTTGTGGGGTAAATTTTTGGACGCGATTGTTCCAGGTATCTGCTACATAAACCGAGCCATCTGGTCCGAGGGCAATTCCCCAAGGTTCGTTGAAAGTACCTGGAGGTGCGGGATCAGACCCTGACGGAATTCCATATGACCCCCAAACATGAATAACCTCGCCCTCACTCGATAGGTGTTGAATGCGGTGATTTTCAGAGTCGGCTACGTAGAGACTCCCATCTGATGCAACTGCTAAACCATGCGGGCGCATAAATTGTCCTACTTCAGCGCCCATACTACCAATAATCTTGTCTGCTATCAGGGATATCTGTTTGCCTTCGTACGGGTCAGCGACAATGGTTTCTGCGGAAGGAGCCACCCCATAATTCCACAAGCTCGAAATAATATCTTTGCGAATATACAGACGCATACTTTGTGAAGGCTGCCAGCTTGTTAAACTGAGGTCCTGGTTTGTGAGCTGACTGTACAGGGAATAGTCGCGATCCATCCAGATTTTATAGATGGCTGCCCGCATATTAGGATCTACAAGAGCATTCAGTACACGCTCGCGGGTTAGATTGAAGTAATCCTGATTTGGCCACCATATGCGGGTATATTCAAATTTATGGTATGCCTGACCGACAACAGGTTCGATGCTTGAATAGTTGGTGTCGCCAACCAGGATAGCAGCAGCTTCGCGCTGGGCTCGGGTAGGTTCTTTTCCAAAGTAATCTTTGTTGGGGTAATTGCGTAGATACCACCAATAGGGATAGGTGGTGACATCGTCGTATGCAACCCGGATTGCAAGTCCATTTGTGGTCCGCCGAGATATTTCTTCGATTTGAGCCAGGGCTTCCTTCGGCCCACGTGCCATGTGAGCATAAACTAAATACTCAGAGGCATTATCGTAGTTTATATAAGCCGCTCGGAATGCTGTTCGAATGGTTAGGATTCCCAACAAGGCGAATATAAAAAGGGTTCCTAGCCGTATAAATTGGGAAAATGTCCAAGGAATAATAAGGCGCGCCAAGATCCAGCCACTAACTATTGTGGTTAGCAAAGCAGTGATGAAGGTGCTGGTAGTTTTCAACTGCTCTAATTCCCTACCCTGGAATGGAATTGTAGGACCGAGCCAGTTACCGATTGAAGCAATCGCTCCAAGCAGGAAAACAGGCAATAAGAACATCACCAGATAACCATGCTGTTTTCGTAAGAGAGACCAATCGATGTATTCAACCAGCTTGCCAAGAAACCACGCACAGAGTAAAAGCATTGGTAAGGTGATGTGAAAGGTCAACCAGGGCATCTTCTCACCCGCAATTGTATAGGCAAGCAGACTGGTAATACTCCAAAATCCAAGCAAAGCTACAGTCAAGCTAGACTGGGTGTAGTTTTCGGTGTTCAACTCAAGCAATGACTCTTCCCCAACATCTGTTTGAAGAACATTTGGGTTTGATTCTACGTGCTCATCGAGTAATTCTTCATTAGTAGTCTGGCTTATAAACTTTTTCTTGTTTCGGTTTAGCAGGAGAGGAGAAAGCAGCAGGGCGAAGATACTTCCTATGGCGGGCAAGTATTCATAGATGGGGACTTGCACCAGTGAATAGTAGTACCAGGGCTGGCTTCCACGGTTAACGCCTTGCTGTTCCAACCAGTATCCCAAGGATCCAACCAGACCAGTCACGAAACCAAAGCCATTTGTGAAAATACTTGTGTAAAAGATTGTGAAGACACCATAAAAAAGGATGGCATTTGCCAACCATAAACGTGAATTCCACAACAAACCCAACACGATGGCGATGATCGCGAAGAGAATGGTAAAGCCAGTGTCGTAGAGAATGCTGGTCGTGTTTTGATAGTCAATTGGATTTACACCAAGAAATTTGACTGGAAATGGAGCCAACATTGGTAAAACCAGTGTCCCCAATATTACTAACAACCCAAAAGATCGTTCCCGATTTAATTTTGACCAGCTATAACCCCGAATTACGAATACTGCTGACAAAATTAAACCCACAAATCCTAACATCAGCAGGATTCCAGGGATTACAGGTAATGAGCTCGTTGGCGAGATATCTTGATCTTGACCCGGAATTGCAGGTGAAACCGTTTCTTCAGCAGTTAAATTGAGCCCATCCTGCCCTTGGAGGAGCAAGGCCCCGCCAATACCAAGAAGAATGAGTGCAACGATAAGTACAATAAGAAAGATATTGCGAAGACCAGGCAAAGCCCAAGATTGTTGTGAGAGCCGATAAATGAGGAAAAAAGCTAAGAAGATCAATGCCTGAGCAGTGTATATGAATGAGGTTTCCTTAGCCGTGAAGTGAAAAACAGTTGCGGCAGTAAGCCAATAGATATAGCGCTTTTGACCACTTTGAAGGTAACGTAGGATAGCCCATAGAGTGATGACGCCAAATAAACCTACAAAGGCCTCATTACGGACATAGCGTCCGTAATAGAGCATGTAAGGCGAAATTACGTAGAGAAAGGCAGCAATCAGAGCTCCTGCACGTCCTAATATTCCGCGGTAATACCAGAGAAAGGCAATCGTTGCAATACTAAATAGAACGGCAGGTATGCGGGCAGTAAAGTCGTTGTCCCCGAACATAAAGTAAGAAAGGGCGACCAAATGGAATTGTAGCGGTCCATGAGTAACAGGATCGTGTGAGTAACCATTTCCTTGCTCAAACAACCATGAGAAATAAACATGCGATGTTTCATCATGACTCATAACTCGGGCGCCAAGATCGTAAAATCGACTAACGATCGCAATAAGTATTATCAAAATAAAAATCGTAGCTTCGACATTAAGGTTTAACCTACTAAATATTGGTATGTCAAGCCATGTAAACTTCTTGTGGTTTGTTTCTCCCATCATAATTTAATCGAAAATCCTTTTAATAAATTGCGGTTGTGGCCATCTGAAAGTCGCGCTTTCTGAATAAAATCCACTTATTTTAACAGCCTTGCTGAATTTGTAGCATTATAAATGCGGAGAATATAACGATTTCTTGTGCTATCTATGTTTTTTTTGATGATTTTCTAAAATGTGCTTTGAGAGATTTTTTAACTCCGCAATCTCATCGGAACTGAGTTGTCGCCATTGGCCCGGTTTTAAGGAACCAAGTTTGAGCGTACCAATCCGCACTCTTAGAATGCGTACCACAGGTAAGCCAAGCTGCGAACCTGTTTCGCGGATTTGGCGCTTACGCCCCTCACGCATAATTATCTTCAGCCAGGCGCCTTTCCCGTGATAACCAGTTACTTCCACCTTGGCTGGTTGAGTACGGTAACCATCGCTGAGTACAACTCCACGTTGCCATGTTGTTAGCTGATCTGCATCGGGTCGTCTGGCGATTAATACGCGATACTCTTTTTCATGACCATACTTTGGGTGTGTAAGTCGATTGGTTAATTCCCCATCATTGGTAAGCAAAATCAGGCCCTCACTGTCGACATCCAGACGTCCCACAGGATACAGACGGCCGGGGAGACCCACAAGATCACGCACGGTTTTGCGGTTATCTTGAGGGGAGATAGCTGAGATCACATTACGAGGTTTGTTGACAGCGATGTACTTGAGCCCTTCACTGCCCTCGATAAGCTTTCCATTGACTTCAATACGGTCTGTACTGGGATCTGCTTTAATGCCCAGGAACGCAATCTGCCCGTTTACAGTGACATGTCCTTTTTCAATTAATTCTTCACAAGACCGTCGTGATCCCAACCCGGCTCTGGCTAATACTTTTTGCAATCGTTCAGAAGGCATAACCAACCCAGTATTTTATGTATGAAACGGACTGTTTATTTTTCTGCATGAACACCCCCCTTATCCTGATGCCAAATCGGTGCTTTCTTGCTCACTGGTACTGTCCGGGAGAGGTGGAAGATCCCTGGTTGAGCTTAATCCAAAATGCTGTAGAAAGTCAGCTGTAGTGGAGTAGAGAATTGGCCGCCCTGGTGATTCGGCTCGACCGATTTCCTGGATTAGCCCTTTGCTAAGCAAACTTTTTAACACTCCGTCGCTGTTCACACCTCGAATTGAGTCAATTTGTGGTCTGGTAACGGGTTCTTGATAAGCAATAATTGCCAGCGCTTCTAAAGCAGCCCGACTGAGACGCGAGGTCACCTCTAAACCCAAAAAATGCTCAATGTATTGAGCAGCTTGCGGATTCGTGGTTAACTGGTAGCGACCATGATGCTTTTCCAGCCTCAACCCAGATTTGTTATTTGCCCAGAGATAGCGTTTAGAGAGTTCTTCCAGACCGGATTCTACTTCTTGGGTGGATAACTGTAACGCAAAAGCAAGTTGCGAAGCGGTTACGGATCCAGAGGCCACGAATAAGAGAGCTTCCAAACAGGCAATAAGATCAAGTTCAAGGTGGGTATCAATATTATCTGACATGCTGTGTTACAATTTGCCCGTTATCCGGGATTATCCTGTGAAAATCTTGATGAAAATGAAAGACCATAATTCCTATAAAATCCTTTTTGTTTCCATCCTTTTGTTATCGGTCAGTCTGGCATGTAATTTTCAAGGTCTGACCCGACAAGAGCCAAGAGACACTATACCTGTTTCCACCGAAGCAGTAAAAGAACTTCAAGAAAAATTTGGAGATGCGCTTGATAAATTAAATCAAGCTAGCGCTGATGTTACCATAACGATTGATGAAACGGAACTCACATCGCTGGTAACATTTGAATTACAAAAAATTCAGGAACCTAAGATCATGGAGCCACAGGTTTATCTTCGTGATGGATTGATCCAAATTTATGCAAAACTTGATCAAGACAATGTCAACACTCCCATTCAATTAATGATAACTACCACAGCGGATGAAGAAGGGTACCCACAGTATGAAATCACATCAGCAAAAATGGGGATTATCCCTTTTCCAGGCCCGATATTAAGTCAATTGAAGGCCATGATAGACAGCGTGCTGTCTGAGAGAATGCGCTCGCAAACAAACCAGGTGTTCATCCGAGATGTCGAGATTTCCAATGGGTTGATGATAATTCGGGGTGAAACCCGATAAGAATGAAAATTCACGGGTTAATGGATTGGGGAAACGCATAAGAATCTGTGGGTACATGAAGAAAGTCTAGAATGAGATTATACCATTCGCATTATAACTCCATGCGTCGAGGTTTGTTGACAGTTACCATGAAATACTCAGCCTGGGGATTGACAAAAGTTCTCAGCGGTTTACTGATGCTGGTGTGGTTAATTGCCTGCACGCCCCCTCAAGCAACTCAGGCGTTGATTTCGATTGCCATTGCGGTGGATAACCAGGAAATCGATGTTCAATTATCTGCGGGGAGTACGGTCCAACAGGCACTTGATCTTGCAGGGGTCAACCTAGGTCCGCTTGACAGGCTTGAGCCCGCTGCTTATACCTTGTTGACAGATGGATCCAGGATTTCGATAATTCGGGTAAATGAAAAATTCGAGATTGAGCGAGTAATCATACCCTTTGAACAACTGCGCCAGCCGACGGAATTACTTCCGGAGGGTGTTGAACAGTTGGATCCACAACAACAAGGCGAGAATGGTGAACAGGAACTTACCTTCAGGGTAGTTTATGAAGACGAGGTTGAGATTTCAAGGACAGCAATTAAATCAACGATCATAAAAGATCCTCAACCACAAATCATCTTGGTGGGCGTGAAACCCCTTGCCACACCCATTACGATTCCAGGTCGTTTGGTTTATCTATACAATGGGGATGCTTGGCTTATGGAGCAAACTACCACGAACCGTCGTCCGGTGGTAACCGCGACGAATATGGATGGACGCGTCTTCAATTTATCACAGGATGGAGCCTGGCTCCTGTTTACACAGCATGCAGATAATGAGAATCAGATCAATACATTATGGGTTGGAGATATAGCTTCGGATACTCAGCAATTGATCGATTTAAAAGTCTCTAATGTCATTCATTTCGCAGATTGGATTCCAGGGTCGAACTCCAAAATCGTTTTTTCAACAGTTGAACCAAGGACGACTGCGCCTGGCTGGCAGGCAAATAATGACCTCAATGTACTCACCTTTAGCTCAACAGGCTGGGTCTCCAGCTGGCAGGATTCGCCAGTTCTAGAAGCAAATTCCGGGGGAGTTTACGGTTGGTGGGGTACAAATTTTAGCTGGGCTCCCGATGCGGAATATTTATCATATGCACGTCCTGATAGTGTAGGATTGCTGGATTATGCAAGTGGTATCCTCACGACAACATTAGAAATATCACCGTTGCAAACCCGGGGTGAGTGGGCGTGGGTTCCCGGTTTTACCTGGGGACCAGATGGAAGTGTCCTGTATACGGTTTCACATTTACCGCCAGAGGATTCTCAACTTTTTGACCTCATGGCTGTAACTCTTTGGGGAGGTTCTCCGATAACTTTGGTTCCTCAGGCGGGCATGTTTTCGTACCCTGTTGCTTCACCGGTACAGGAAAGGGCAACAAGCGAGTTATTTTATCAAGTTGCATATTTACAGGCGATCTTCCCTACCCAGAGTGAAACCAGCCGTTATCGGTTGGCTGTGATGGATCGTGATGGGTCCAACAAACGCTTCATATTTCCTCCCGAAGGGGAGCTGGGACTTGAGCCACAGAATGTCGTCTGGTCTCCGGCACCAATCGCGGAGTCGGGCGGGTATGGAATCGCCCTGGTGTACCAGGGAAATCTGTGGATTGTGGATGCTACGAGTGGAGAAGGGCAGCAAATTACGGGTGACGGGTTGGTAAATAAGATAGCCTGGATATTGCCTTAATACCATCCTGCTTACCTTGCGAGAATGTAAAATCTTGGGTAGAAAATATATACTATCATTCATATAAGGGATAGGCAATGAGAATATTCATTACAGGTGCAGCAGGTTTTTTGGGTTCCCATCTTTGTGATCGACTTTTGGCTGAGGATCATGAAGTGGTGGGTATGGATAATTTCATCACCGGGAGTCCAGATAACCTGACCCACTTGGCTAACAATCAAAAATTCACATTTATACGCCATGATGTTTCGAATTTCATCTTTGTGCCTGGCAAGATAGACGCAGTGTTGCATTTCGCTTCACCTGCCAGCCCCAACCCAAATTCACCCTATGGGTATGTTAACTTACCAATTCAGACCATGAAGGCGGGAGCACTGGGTACGCATAATTCCTTGGGGGTCGCTCGTGCGCATGGGGCTCGATTCTTGCTTGCCTCAACCAGCGAAATATATGGTGATCCGCTGGAGCACCCACAAAAAGAAAGCTATTGGGGTCATGTTGACCCAATTGGGACAAGGTCTGTTTATGATGAGGCCAAGCGATTTGCTGAGGCACTGACCATGGCATACCATCGTTTTCATGGAATTGATACGCGCATTGTGCGCATATTTAATACTTATGGTCCAAGGATGCACCTGGACGACGGTCGCGTTGTTCCTAATTTCTTGCAACAAGCAAATCAAGGCGAACCCCTCACTATCTATGGAGATGGTTCTCAAACTCGCAGTTTTTGTTATGTCGATGATCTCGTGGACGGAATCATCAAGCTGCTATATTCCAATGAGCACCAACCGGTAAACATAGGCAATCCAGTGGAGTCTACTATCCTTGAATTTGCACATACTATCAATAGTCTGGTTGGAAACATGGCAGGGGTGAGTTTCAAGCCCAATCAGCGCGGTGAAGGAGATCCACAACGCAGACAACCAGACATTACCCGTGCTCGCGATGTTTTAGGATGGGAGCCACGGATTAGCCTGGAAGAAGGGATAAAACGGACTATTCCGTATTTTAAAAGAAGGATGAATTTAGTTTGACAGTACTAATAACGAACCAACGGGAGCGAAATCGCTTCTTAAAATTTCTTGTAGTTGGTGTCTTTGGCGCAATTGTTGATTTTGGAACATTTAACTTGCTGACGCATGTTTTTTACATCACAGCTGTACTCGCAAGTATGTTATCGTTCGTGGCGGCAATTGTAAATAACTTTCTGTGGAACCGGTTTTGGACATATCCTGATTCACGTTCAAAGTCGACCACTCGCCAATTAATTGAATTTTCTCTTATTAGCGGAATAGGCCTGGCAATTCGCACGCCAATTTTTGCTACCTTGGAGTTCCCTCTTGAGAAGGCTTTTAATGCTCTCAATATGTCGTTAATCGACAAGTTAGGTGCGGATTTTTTAGGCCATAACTTTGCCTTGGCAATTGCAGTAATAGTGGTTATGTTTTGGAATTTCTTTATAAACCGTTATTGGACATATAGTGATGTGGGGATAGGAACATAAAAAATCATAATTACAGACCCTGGCAAATTACATAATTAGGGATTATCTGAACAGATGAGAGAAATGGAAATGGGGAAAACGAGGATTATCGCAATTTTTACGACGCGCGGGGATGTGGGTGGATTTTTAAGTTATCCATATATATTCAACCGGGATGGCGAATGGATCGGATGGGTAAATGAACAAAAACAGGTCTACTCAGTTCACGGGCACTATGTAGGTTGGCTAAGCTCTGATCCACGCATTTTGCGAAAACAATCATCTGGCTACCTAAAACCGATTCACGATCCTCCTCCTCACCCCAACCATCTTTCACCTCCAGCAAGTCTGCCGCTGGCGCCAATGATGGCTGAGTTACCTATTGGCGTAAATGATGTATTAGGAGAAAGACCGGAGCTAATGCCTGCGGTAGATTTTGGGGATCTACGTGATGATATGGATTAAGGGAAATGAAATCCAGGCCTGGTAAAAAAGTCAGCGAATCACGAATAACGATTGCACAATTAATGCAACCTGAGCATGCCAATAATCTGGGTAATGTGCATGGAGGTTGGATTATGAAATTGGTTGACGAGGCAGGTGCTTTAGCTTGCATGCGACATGCCCAAAGTAGAGTGGTTACCGTCGCAGTTGACCAAATGATATTTCGCCAACCTATCCGAATCGGCGATCTTGTCACCTTATCTGCAGAAGTCAGTTATGTTGGTCGTACTTCTCTCGAGGCCGAGGTGCAAGTCATTGCTGAAAATCCGGTCACCCAAGAAAATAAGCACACCAACACAGCCTATGTAGTGTATGTTGCCATGGATGAACTAGGCAAGTCTGTAATTGTGCCGCCCCTGATACCAGAAACGGAAGAGCAGCGAATTCGTATGGAACAAGGTAGAAAACGGCAAGAATATCGCTTGCGACAAAGATACAAAGAATAAAGCTTTATGAAGTAGGTGAAAAACAGTGCAACATGGAAAATCACGAAGAAACAAAAGTTGATCTGAAAGATCGAGTTGTTGGACAATCCAATACCACTGAAGAACCCGCTGTGCAGGTGCGTTCCCTCAAGGAATTGTTAGATAGAGTTACGGGAAGGGACGTAAAAACCCAGCGCCTACCAGAAGAATCCGGATTAGCGGAAATACTGCCCTTTCCATTCCTTGCTCTTGTAGGTCAACCAGAGATGAAGCTGGCATTGTTGCTTTCACTAATCAATCCGGCTATCGGAGGGGTGTTGTTAATTGGACCACGCGGAACGGGAAAGACTACTGCTGTGCGAAGTTTGACTGAGTTACTTCCCGAGGTTCCACGTAGTTTGTGCTACTACGGGTGTTTACCAGAAGATATAGAATCAGGTGGTCAAAATGCCGTTTGCCCCGACTGTGCGCGGAAATTTGCCGAAGGTGAGCAGTTGTTTAAAATGGACAAGGTGCGGCTGGTGGAATTGCCTTTGAATGCCGGTTTGGAGGATGTTATTGGTGGAGTGGATGAAAGGGCGGCCATTCAAAATAGATTCCGCATGCACAAAGGTCTATTAGCTCAAGCAGATCATAATATATTGTACGTCGATGAAGTAAATTTGCTACAAGATGAAGTGGTGGATGCTTTGTTGGATGCAGCTGCTCAAGGCAAGTATACGGTCAGACGGGGTCCCATAGCAGCAACTTATCATTCCCGTTTCGTCTTAATCGGGTCAATGAACCCAGAAGAGGGCAACCTGCGCCCACAAATCCTGGATCGCTTTGGATTGCGGGTGATTGTACGCGGTTTGGAGGCTCACGAAGAGCGCCTGGAAGCATATCGCAGGGTGCAGTCGTATATTGCTCAACCTCGCCATATTGTAGAACAATTTTCTCTCGAAACTGAAATTGCTCAGGCCGAAATTCAAGCGGCGCGGAACATTTTACCTGAGGTGAAATTGACTGATGAAGTTGCCAATGATGGATTGAGATTGATCAGCGATCTGCATGTTGACTCGTTACGCGCTGAGATCACTTTATTTGAAGCGGCAAGGGCACATGCGGCTGGGGATAACAGATACACAGTCACTCATGAAGACTTGCGTGTCGTAGCTCCTATGGCTTTACGTCTAAGACGTTCAAAGTTTATTAAGGAGTTTTTTGAGCTTCAAAATTCTGAAGATGCTGAATTGTCGGTAATGCTAGAAAGCGTGATATCTACAACCTGAGCTGGTAACATTTATTGGAGACGTATCTATATGAATCATAGAGAACGAATAGAAGCTTGTCTTGAGGGAAACCCAGCGGATAGAGTTCCGGTTGCTTTATGGCGACATTTTCCAGTGGATGATCAGGACCCAACGCGCCTAGCTCAAGCAACACTAAATTTTCAAAATACATTTGATTTTGACCTGGTGAAAGTAACACCAGCTTCATCCTTCTGTTTGAGGGATTGGGGTGTTCAGGATGTGTGGAAGGGTGCTACTGAAGGTACACGCGAATATGTAAATCGAGTAATTAAGGAACCTGATGATTGGGCACGCCTGCCTGTATTGAACCCGACAAGAGGGTATCTCGCTGACCAGCTAGAAAGCCTTAAGATTATAACCAGTGAGCTTGGTGATTCAGTTCCGGTGATACAGACTATTTTTAACCCCCTCACCCAGGCAAAAAATTTGTCCGGTCAGCAAAAATTGATATCACACATGCGAAAATACCCTCAGGCAGTCCATGCAGGTCTCAAGATTATTGCCGAGAGCACCCGTCGATTTATTGAAGCCCTTCAGCAGAGCGATATTGCAGGTGTATTTTATGCTGTTCAACATGCTCAACATGGCATGCTAACACCTCAGGAATACCGTGAATTTGGGCGAGCGTACGACCTTGAGTTACTAGAGGCAACAAAGAGGTATTGGCTAAATATGTTGCATTTGCATGGCGAGGATATCATGTTTGAAACCTTGGCTGATTATCCAGTTCAAATCATGAACTGGCATGACCTGGATACTGAGCCATCCCTGAACGAGGGTCTCAAGCAATTTCAAGGGGCAGTTTGTGGAGGTCTAAGGCGTGAGCAAACAATGGTTCTAGGCACACCAGAGCAGGTAAAAGCAGAGGCAAATCAGGCGATTCAAATAACGAGTGGCAAGAGATTTATATTGGGGACGGGCTGTGTTGTACCGATTACAGCACCTTTTGGCAACCTCAAGGCTGCTCGAGAAAGCGTTGAATAATATTTATCGGCTTTGATTGCTAATTAAGCTTGAATCATTTCGATCAGGGGGGAGGTTGGTGATAATGAGGTTATGGGTGGCTTGAGGGTTATTGCGGGAATAGCGAAAGGCAGGAAATTACGATCGGTCCCGGGGGATATGACCCGCCCAATAACAGATCGAACAAAGGCAGCTTTGTTTAATATTATTAGTGTCGATATCGTAGGTACTTCTTTTTTAGATTTATTTGGTGGTACTGGTAGCGTAGGGATTGAGGCTTTAAGCAGGGGAGCTAAATTTGCACGTTTCCTTGACGTTCAGCGAATTGCCATTCAAACAATCAAAACCAACTTGAAGGATACAGGTTTATTCGAGTATGCAGAAGTTAATCTCCAGGATGCATTCCAATTTTTGCAAAGCAAGCCGGACCGGGCATTCGAATATATCTATGTTGCACCGCCACAATACAAAGGGATATGGGAAAAAGCTGTAATCATGATCGACGAGAATTCTTCCTGGTTAACCCAGGATGGATGGGTTGTTGTACAAATACACCCGAAAGAATATAAGAAGACACATTTAACTCATCTAGAAGAATTTGATCGCAGGGATTACGGTAGTACATGTTTGGTATTTTATAGGCGACCTTAGTCAAATATTCACGGGGTTATAGAGATGGAGATTGAGGTACAAATGACAACCTTGCCACTTATCCAAGCTGCAATTCAGAAAGCCTTTCCGGGGATAAAAACAGAGGAAGTTGAAAAAATGGTGCATTCAGGAGAAGTCCATGCATACCCCCCTCAACATATCCTATGTCAGGAAGGCGCTTTGGAGAAGACATTCTACATTATTCTTGATGGTCGCGTGAAAGTAACCAAGTTGATTGATGAGACCGATGTTCGTGAATTATCGATACTCGAACAAGGTGATTTTTTTGGTGAGATGGCACTCATTCACGATGCGCCACGTGCAGCGACAGTAAAAACACTTGGGCCTACAACAGTCCTTGAAATTCGTAAACTGGATTTTGAAAAGTTTTTGAATACGAATTCAAATGTTTCTCTGGCTATTGTGAATCAGGTCAGTCGTAGATTACGAGAAAACGACGAAATGGCAATTGAAGACCTGCGTGTAAAAGCCAGAGAACTGGCTACGGCTTACCAGCGGCTGGCTGAGCATGAATATGCACGCACGGAATTTCTCACAACAATAGCACATAACCTGCGCACTCCGCTTACTGCTGCTTATGGGTATATCAAAGCAATTCGTATGGAAATGTTGCAAGGAGAAGCACTAAAATCAGCTTTAGATGTAGTTGGTCGCAATCTTCAGGAGATCATCTCGCTGGTAAACGATATCCTGTACCTTCAAGAGATGGAATTGATCCTACTGGATTTCCAACCTACTGACCTCGCTGCAGTGGTGGTTGCATGTGTGGAAAAATATAAGAGCCAAGCTGAAAAGATGAAAGTGAATATTCATCTGGAAATCGGGAAAGGCATACCTCTCGTCCAAGCAGACTCAAAAAGCATTGAGCGGGTGGTATCTATTTTGCTTGATAATGCAATTAAATTCAGTCCAGAAGGTGGGGATATGCAGGTAAGCGTATCGGTTGATGAGAAGCAGGTTTGTTTGAGTGTACAAGACTGCGGGGTCGGTATACCTGATGAGGCTTTGCCACGATTATTCCGCCGCTACTTCAGGTTAGATGAGGTCAGCGGGCACCTGTTCACAGGCTCGGGATTGGGCTTATCAATTGCCAAACATGTAATGGACCAGCACCAAGGAGAGATCGAGGTTCACAGCAAGCTGGGTAAAGGCAGCACTTTTACATTACGTTTCAAACGAGAATAAAAAATTGTGCAGGAACGATTGGATAACCGTTCCTGCACGCGTTCATCTTGATTTTGCTTGTACAGGATAGAGACAAAACGGGTCAGGGATTATCCTTTTAGGAATTCCTCCAAGGCTTCTTTGCTGATCCGGTAAGCATTCCCTAACTTACGAGCTTTCAATTCACCCGCGGTTATTGCAGCTACCACATCTTCTTCTGAAACCTTTAAGAAACTAGCAGCTTCAGCTGGAGTCATCACATCTGGCATGCCACCAGATGGAGGTGTCCCTTGAGGAGTGGTTTTTTCACCTCCTGTCCCAGTCATACCTTGCAAAGACTGACTGATGACACTGCCAACGCCCATGCCTGCACCTATGCCGGCAGTTAGACCTGCGCCACCACTAGGATTTTGTGCAGCATCGCGCAAGGCATCAGCAGCTTGAAGCTGTGTATAGGTTTGCATGTCTAACATACCCATGGCCCGCAATTCTTCTGCAGATTTGGTAGAGGGTTTTAGGTTCTCAATGTAAAAGGACTTTAGTGTCAGCCCGAGCGCTTCAAAGTCATCCTGGCCTTTTGCACGAACACCCGCACCTAGCTCCTCAGTCAGACCAATTAATTCTGGAACAGCATGAGTTCCAGCTGTCTCGCCAAGTAGGTCCGAGAGTTTGGATAGCAGCATGGAACGCAAGCGGTTTTCGATATCACTGGTTCTGAAAATGCCTTGTGCGCCAACAATTTGTGTGACGAATTGTTGGGCATCTTTCACTTGAAAGCTATAACTTCCAAATCCTTGTAAGAGTGCCACGCCGAGTCCCATGTTAGGATTCCGGACAATGATAGGCTGGGGTGTTCCCCATTTCCGGTCAGCAAATTCACGCATGGAGACAAAATACACCTCTGCAGGAAAGGGTGTTCTCTCATTGAATAAAGCTTTACCGATTTTATCGATCAATAATGGGATGTTATAGGTGACAATGGTATGTCTCCCTGGAGCAAAAACATCTAGAGCATTACCGTCTCGGAAAAATACTGCAGCCTGGGATTCCCGCACAATGACCTGTGAGCCAATTCGAAAGTTACCGGGTCCGCTCTCAGGGAAACGGTGGACAATTTCTTCACGCATCTCATTTGGATACTCGACAACATCAAATATTCTAGCCATTACTCATCCTCCTGGGTTCTATATATGCCCTCTTAGGATACATTTTTGGTATGAATCAATATTCAATTAACCTGCTGATCCACCCAGCACAACCTCTTCACGTTTGTCAAAAACCTCAATACATTCTCTAGATTTGCTAACAAGATTTCTGATGGCAGCTGGCAGTCCATCTGTACCCACCGAAACCTCAATATTGTCGATAGCATGCCCCACTTCATCAGCCAGATCCAGCATAGCTGAGTCGTATTGGTAAAGTTGAGCGAGCTCCTCTTCATTTATTTTGACGGCATCAAATAAGCCGGAATATCCACGAGAAGCCCGTCGAATGCGGTCCGCAAATGTTCTCAGCTTGATTGCAGCTGCCTCTAGATCATCTACATGCTGAATCTCGCCCTGGCTGATGAAGTCACGCTGAATGGCAGATACTCTTTGCCATTGCTCTTCAAAGCGAGAAGCAACAATTTCACGCAGCATCTTATCAGAATCCCTGCGGTTCTGGCGCTCAACGTAACCACTAAAGCCTGGAATCTTACTGACAAGTTTTTTAAAAGGGTCCATCTCCGAACCAACCTTACCTTGAATCTGATTCATCATGTCATCCATTACATTCTCCTTCCCCAATTTTTTTCTGAATTACGCTTAGAAAATTATAGCCTTTGTTAGATTTTCGTGCAATATAATCCAGCACATTTGATAGTTTTAGTATCAACACATCTTAAATTAACACAGGAGATTCATTACACATGTCCATGATAAATACCTGGAGGTCTACGGTGGCATCTATTTTGACATGCTCCAGAAGGTAGGCCTCAAGTTTGGGGTGACATGCTAAATAGATTATAATAATTCGCTGAAAACAATGGTCTTGAAGATCCACTGTGGTGCACTAATCCCTGTAACTTTTATGCACTGAAAGTTTATCTAATATGGTATCAAGGAGCTTGTAATGATCGTTAACACCAAGAAATTATTTGAGCACGCCTATGGTAAATATGCTATTGGTGCTTACAATATAAACAACCTAGAACAGGCGATGGGCCTTTTCCGGGGAAATCTAGATAGTCAAGCGCCATTTATAATCCAAATCAGTAAGGGTGCTCGCTCTTACACGCATAAAAAAATGCTGGAAGGCTTGATCAAAAGCGCTGTGGATGTATTTCCTGACGCGATATTTGCAGTTCATATAGATCATGGTGATGAAAATACCTGCTATGACGCTATTGAAAGTGGGTTCTACAGCTCGGTGATGATCGATGCCAGCCATGAAGATTTTGAATCCAATATTGCTACTACCAAACGCGTGGTTGAAGCCGCGCATGCTAAGGGTCTGGTGGTGGAGGCCGAATTGGGCATGCTCGGAGGGGTTGAGGAGCATATTTCGGTTCAAGAAGCGGATGCCAAACTTACTGATCCTGAACAGGCGAATGAATTTGTAGAACGCACTGGCGTAGATTCGCTGGCGGTTGCAATTGGAACCAGCCATGGAGCATATAAATTCAGTGGCTCGCAGGCTTTGAGAATGGATGTATTAGCGGAAATTCAAAAGAAACTGCCAGGTTTTCCTTTGGTCATGCACGGGAGCAGTTCTGTGCCTCAAGAAGAGGTGGCGAGGATTAATGCGGCTGGAGGTAATCTGAAGGGTGCTAAAGGAGTAGATGCTGAACAATTTAAGCACGCTGCCAGTTTAGGTGTTACCAAGGTAAACATTGATACGGATGGACGCTTGGTCTGGACACGTGTTCATCGCGAATATTTTTTAGAGCATCCGGAGAATTTTGATTTACGACCGCCTGGAAAAGTGTTTATGGGAGAGTACGCCAAGTTCATAGCAGGGAAGAATGAAAAATTAGGTAGCGCTGGACAGCTCGAAAGTGTCCGGAAATTGCTAACCAGTTAGGTGCCATCGCGCTCCCATAAGAATCTCCGGGAGTGGGTAATTAGACCGGGATTACCGATTTATGCCCACTCCTACTATTTTAAATAACTCTTCTGCTACCATGCCAGCTTCAGATCAGGGTTTAAATAGTAAGCGATATACTTGCGTTCCGCGCACATTGACTTTCATCACACGCCAAAACCACGTTTTGTTGATCAAAGGTGGGTCCGATAAGAAATTGTGGGCGAATCTTTACAATGGTATCGGTGGACATGTTGAGAGGGGAGAAAATATCCGGCTCTCGGCTATAAGAGAGGTAAATGAAGAAACCGGTCTGGTTGTACAAAACCTGCAATATTGTGGGATGATCAGTGTAGATGTATCCGAAGAAACTGGCGTTTGTATCTTTGTTTTCAAAGGTGAAAGTTTTGAAGGGGAACCTTTAATGTCTCAGGAAGGTATTTTGGAATGGGTACATTATGATGAGATGTACAAACTTCCTCTGGTAGAAGATTTATACATATTATTGCCGCGCGTATTGGTGTTCACAACGGGAATGGAACCTTTTTTTGGCCATTTTTCCTATGATCACCACGGACAGCTCGTCATTACTTTCGAAGGATAACGAGATAGGAAGCATCTCCTAAACCCTGGCTATTTTGCGACATTTCCCCTGCTTCTGCGTAGATATTAATGAATTTTAGGATTGGGAGCTATCGTAGAACCTTTTTAGCCCCCAATTGACCCTAAATACTAATAACAGGAGCAAATTCAATGGCTGAAGAAAAATCAAAAGTCCCCTGGATATTATGGCCGTTCTGGGCTATCTGGCGCTTAATCGCCATGATTGTGGGAATGACAGGTCGCTTGGTGGCGGTAATCTTGGGTTTTGTTCTAATGATTGCTGGGGTAATAATAAGTGTGACTGTTATTGGAATGATTATAGGCATTCCCATGATCTTGATTGGTGTGTTACTAGTGATTCGGGGCTTGTTCTAGGGTTCTTGCCATATTTGCGTACATATTTTCATATTCGCCCTGGCTTGAACACAGGATACTTTATCCAGGCATTCAAAGATTGAACTGACAATCAAATTTACGCCTGGATAAAGCATTAGACAATAGTTTAATTTTCAAACTTGAAAATTAAACAGCCTCGGCAGGAAGCATTTCCTGGATTTCATTGACTTTGTCTGTAGATACAGGCTTCCTTTTGGCGGCTTTCCGTAAAAATTCCTTTAGCTTGTTGATTTTCAAAGTTGGGGCCGCAGGATTGTCTTCATCAGAAATTATGATTTCAGCATTGTCATTTAGGAATACCAGGACAGTATCAATGGGGGGGACATTGCCATCTGGAAGACGCTCCCCCAAATATTTTTGAATATTACTGACCTCGTTCATCAATTCCAAGTCAGGGCGACCGAGATTCTCCTGGGCAAATATCCTTAGATAAGACTGGATAATACCACCCCCTTTCATACGCCAGCGACCTTTTGAGTATGAAATTGTTCCACGTTGGTGACGAGTGAGTATAACCCAAATTCCAGCGGGACCGACGAATAAGTGGGAGGCGGGAGTGATGTAATGATAGATTGAATATTTATTATCGAAGCCTTTCAATGCCTGGTTAAGCAACTCATCAGGTCTTGGTCGGCGTCCCCAACGATTTGTAAAATAGATCCCAACCTGCGACAATAAAAAACCTACTAAAAGTGCAGCAAACGAAATGCTGATTAGTTCCTGGCGGGTGAACGAAATAATCAACCCCGAGATCAAGACAAGTAAACCGCTAAAACTTGCGATTTGGGCAATGCGTGTATTCCTTCGAATAAGTCTCTCGTTAGTAACAATTTTCATAATTTTATTATTCCTTGAATTTTTTTAAGATCAGACAGGCGTTTTGACCACCAAGACCGAATGAGTTGGATAAAGCAAAATCAATATTTTGTTTGCGCGCCTGGTTGGGAACATAGTCTAGATCACACTCGGGGTCCGGAAATTCATAATTAATTGTTGGAGGGATGATATTGTCTGTAATTGCCAGGGCACATGCGATCGCTTCAAGCGCGCCAGATGCACCCATGGCATGCCCGATCATGGATTTGCACGAGCTGATAGATACTTTGTAGGCGTGCTCCCTAAATATCATTTTTATTGCTCGCGTTTCAGTGGGATCGTTCAACGGTGTTGAGGTTCCATGTGCATTTATGTAGTCCACTTGCTCGGGTAGTATACCAGCATCCTCAAGCGCCCAGCGCATTGCTCGTGCAGGACCATTTGCGCCGGGATCGGGCACTGCTACATGGTATCCATCGGTTGAGGAGGCATAACCAGCCACCTCGGCATATATTTTTGCGGATCTCATTTTTGCATGTTCCAGGCTCTCCAGGATCAATGCCCCAGCACCCTCAGAAAAAATAAAACCTTCACGACGAGCATCAAACGGTCGTGAGGCGTCTTCGGGATTGTCATTGTAATTTGTTGGCAGGGCACGCATTGAGGCAAACCCTCCAATCGCAAAATCACAAATCAACGCTTCCGTTCCTCCTGCAACCACAAGGTCAGCATTTCCACGGCGGATTATCTCGGCAGCTTCCCCGATCGTTTGGGTGCCTGTTGCGCAGGCTGTTGCGATGGTGTTGTTGCGTCCCAGGCATTGAAATTGGCGAGCAATTAAGAAGGCTGCCAGATTTGGTATTCCCGAAGGTAAAGTAAAAGGGTTGATTTTGCTAAAACCTTGGGTACGCAGAACACGGATGCCCTCATCTACCCGATCTAAGCCACCAATGGCTGTGCCAAAAACAACACCAGATCGTTCAGGCTGTGACATAGTTCCAGGCAGACCGGCATCCTGGACTGCCTGGATCGCGGCCGCCAGTGCAATTTGGGCGGAGCGTGGAATTCGACGTGCCTCTTTCCTTTCAATATAATCCTCTGCATTAAAATCTGGTATTTCACCCGCGATCTGGCACGGCAAACCTGAAGGGTCAAATTGTGTAATGCGTCTGATTCCAGACCTGCCCTGGATAAAACCGCTCCACATTAATTCAATCGAGCTGCCCAGAGGGCTGATTGCACCTAAACCTGTAATCACTACTCTGGTGAAATCTTTTTCGTTTTTGGATATCATCCTGCGACCTCTGGTTGTGTTGCAGAGAATGAGGCTATGGATAATTTATCTTGGATTGAATTCTGTAATGAAATTAGCAAGTCGGCCTTGACAGCTTGTCTTGCAACGCGTATGGCATTAAGAATAGCGCGTTCATCCGATCTGCCATGCCCTACAAATACCAGACCATTAATACCCAGGAGTGGAGCTGCGCCATATTCAGCGGGATCGAGCATCTGTTTTAACTTAGTAAAAGCAGATTTTGATAGCAAAGCACCAATTTTTGTTTGGAGAGAACGGGTGAGCTCCTGACGCAGTGTATCGGTGATTAGTTTTGCAACTGCTTCACTGGATTTAAGCATGATATTGCCGGTGAACCCATCAGTAACGACAACATCCACATGCCCTCCGAATAGCTCCTTTCCTTCAACGTTCCCAATAAAGTTTAAGCCACTGGCTTGGAGTAAGGGGAATGCAGCTTTAACTAAATCATTTCCTTTTCCAGGCTCTTCACCATTGGAGAGCAGCCCAACTCTAGGTTTTGAGATACTGAGCATTTTTTCTGCATACACCGAACCCATAATGGCAAATTGAAGAAGGTATTCTGGTTTACAGTCGGCATTTGCTCCGATGTCGGTAACAACACAATGACCAGTACGAACTGGAAAAAGCTGTGTGAGCGCGGGGCGCTTTACACCACGTATCCGTCCCAATCGGAAGAGGGCATTTGCCATGGCACCGCCAGTATTCCCCATAGTGACGAAAACTTGGCCCTCACCAGATTTTATGAGATCCATGCCGATAGCCATTGAATTTTGGGCTTTACGTCTAGCGTTTTCTGCCGGTTTATCCGTCATTTCAAGGGTTTCAGGAGCATGGACAACCCTGATAAGACTGGAGCTACCAAGTTGATTGATACGGGGCATTATTTGTTCTTCATCACCAACTAATATAACTGGATCACCAAACTGTTTTACCGCTTGAAGTGCGCCCAGAATCTCGGGTTCTGGTCGTGCATCACTTCCCATGGCATCTACTACAACACACATCTTCGCTCCTTGTCATCCTCTGATTATCGATTGTTGGTTGGAAAGAAATTCTTAACAAATTCTCTTCCCAGGCGTTGTGCTTGACATTGAACCAGAGGCGATTATAATACGAGTGTTACTGCGCTGGTGCTGGAATTGGCAGACAGGCATGGTTGAGGGCCATGTGCCGCAAGGCGTGTGGGTTCAACTCCCACCCAGCGCACTAAAGAACTCGCGCGGATTTTATCCATCCGCGTTTTTTCATTTACATATCCTTATAAGAGAACCTTTCGTGTGGAACCAAATTATCTCTAGTAGCGTCTATCCTGTTGTATGACCAGTCACCCTCCTATTAAGACACAGCCATTAGCTGTAACTAAAAAAAGGTCCCTACAGGTTTCGCTTATTGGATCGTGCTTAGTGCTTCTGATTCTATCCCTCTCCGTTTTATTAGGCGGTTATAGTGGGTATCTGTCAGGACGTCAGGAGATTGCGAAAGCTGAGGTATTGGCAGATTTTCAATTATTGCAAGATCAATTTTTCCTTGGCATGAAAGACTACAATGAGGGTAATTTAGACCTGGCTCGCCAACGATTTGAATTTATCCTGGCACGTGATCCTAATTTTCCCGGTGCTACTGATAGATTAGTGGAAATATTACGCATTTTATATGCCACGAGCACACCAACTGCAATTCCTCCGACGGCAACGCTTACACCGACACATGATACGCGCCCTGTTGAAGATCTCTTTGTTGCAGCCGTAAATTATTACAACGCTAGTGAGTGGAACCTCGCAGTTGATACCCTTATTGCACTGCGCAAGGAAAATCCTGCATATCGGGTTATTGAAGTGGATAGTTTGCTTTTTAGGATACTTCGGAACAGGGGCATTCAAAAAATTCAAGCGGAGAGTAACCTTGAAGGAGGGATATATGATCTTGCCCTGGCTGAACGGTTTGGACCCATTGATGACGAGGCGATGAAATGGAGAAATCTGGCAAGATTGTATATGATTGGGCTAAGTTTCTGGGAAGTCTACCCTGAGCAGGCAGTATACTATTTTGGACAGCTTGCATTGGCTGCTCCATATTTGCGAGACGCATCTGGATGGAGTGCCTCAGGGAGGTATCGCGCAGCGTTAGTTCAATATGCTGATCACTTAGCTAGATTGGGTGATTGGTGTCAGGCCGAAGCCCAATACCAAAATGCATTGTCCCTTGGCGCTGACGAGAGGTTGCAAGCAACCGTGGTCAATGCCCAAATACAATGTGCGCCTCCTACAAGCACTCCAACAACAACCTCAACTAACACTCTTACTCCAACTATTACCGCAACCACTCCGGCAGGGACCATCATAGTCACAAATACCGGGACTTTAACACTTCCGCCAGTATCACAAACACCTACACCAACCATTGGTTTAACTGTACAACCTTCTGAGACTGCTACTCCGAGCTTTTCGCCTTCACCTACTTACCAGTCGACTGCCACCCCTACCCCAACGGAAATGTCACCGCCAACATCTACTCTTACTACCAGCCCTCCATCCAGTTCAGCATTTGACAACACTAAGGTTGTTAATATATTTCAAGGTAATAATCCATAATGCCAGTCATAACATTCAAAAAATACAAAAATTTTTTGATAGCATCGGGTGCAATTGTAATCACGATTTTTTTATCCTTATTTTTTGGTATTCTTGCACATTTCATAGTTAAAAACCTGACACTTACCAGAGGCTTGGACACTTCACCAACCAGTCCGAATATCGCAATGAGCCGTTCTACGGAAGAAGCAGGCACTGAAATGAGTGGACTACCACCCGATTTGAACCCATTGGAACCCGTCATTGAACCAATCTTAACCCCTTGGGATGGGGCTGGTCGTGTGACGGTACTTATCTTAGGGCTTGATTATCGGGATTGGTCATCTGGGACTGATTATTCTCGCAGCGATACGATGATATTAATGACGCTCGATCCCCTTACGCGATCTGCAGGAATATTAACCGTCCCGCGTGACATGTGGGTAAATATCCCAGGGTTTAAACATGGCAAGATAAATACCGCTTACTATCTTGGAGATGCATATAAGTTACCTGGTGGTGGACCTGGACTGGCAGTGAAGACAGTTGAACAATTCCTTGGCGTCCCTATTAACTATTATGCACAAATTGATTTTTCTGCCTTTGTTAGGTTTATCGATGAAATAGGAGGGGTGAAGTTAGATATCCCTGAAGCAATCACTATCGATTTGCTGGGGTCGGGCTCGGCAACGAAGAAAAAGTTACAAGCTGGAACTCAGGTGTTACCCGGCGAATGGGCGCTTGCCTATGCCAGAGCACGGAATACAAAAGGTGGTGACTTCGATCGCTCCAAACGTCAAATTCAGGTGATTGGGGCTATTCGAGATCGGGTGCTTAGTCTGGATATGCTACCAATTTTAATAAATAAGGCTGATACGCTATACCAGCAATTGGCATCTGGAATACATACTAACCTGTCTTTGGATCAGGTCCTCAAACTTGCCTTACTGGCCAGCCAGGTTCCCGACGAGAAAATCATGAAAGGTGTGATTGATGAGAGTTATATATTATTTGGAAATTCTCCGGATAATCTGGCTATCTTAATCCCCTTAATGGATAAAATCCATGTGCTTAGGGATGAAATTTTTATTTCCTCGGGGGCTCTCAATCCCATGGCGCCCGGCAATGACCTTGAACGAATGTTAGCTGAACAATCCAAAGTATCAATTCAAAATAAGAGTCGATCCGAAGGTATTGCTGCACGAACTGCAGATTACCTGGTTGGGCTAGGAGTGAATGTCGTGGAATCAAGCCAAATTGAAGGCGCTACCAGCCTTACAACCTTGATCGACCATACTGGCCAACCCTATACAACTCGATACCTTGTTGATCAGCTAGAATTATCTAATTTACGAATTGTTTTTGAATACGACCCTGATAACCGGGTGGATATAGAGTTAATCCTGGGAGAAGATTGGGTCAGGAGCAATAAGTTACCATAAGCACTATAAAAGTCTCAATTGGGGTGCATCATATGTCAAGGTATCCAGAGCAAGCTGCTCGAGCAAGGTTTCGCTATTTAATACTGGGTTATCTGCAAGCCAACGGACAGTTCTATATTTTATGAATTGGAAACCTTTCTCGACAGTATGACGAAGTCTCAGATCTTTTTGTAGTTTATAAGCAACCAGGTTGGCTCGGCTACCAGGCAGGATGATGAAAGATTTGTTTGGGGGGTGTGCGTCTTGATAAACAATATTCCCGATTAAAGCAGTAGCGATTACGTAGCAGACGTATTCAATATCGCCTATTTGGTTTAGCCACAGCATAGGTCGATTGCCTTCTGACCGGAAACCAAGCTTGACTGCAATTTGTCTCAGCAAGGTCAAGATCGTTTTAATTTCAGCTCGACGAGAACCGGGTTGATCCTGGTCATTAATCTTCCAGCTATCACTTGTCGGTTGTGTTTCAACGCCATATGAGGCTAAGCATATGTGGGTAAACTCAATATTAGGAGTCGTTACGCCAGGGAATTTTTGGCAAAGTGCTCTATCAATCTCTTGCCTAGATGAGAGAGGTTTTTTCAGCAAATTACAGACAATTGCCATTTCGAGCCGATCAGAAATTGGTGGTTTTATATTCACCTCATCACGTAACCACCATTGTCCAACTTCAAGTGATTTTTCGCTGCCAAAGTAGCGCAAGAATCCACTTCTATACGAGAAAGCCTCTTCAATCGATTTATTTAATTGACTCAGGTTATCTGCAGGGGAAAGGGCTGGATGGTTTATCTGTTTCTTTGATACTAAAGTTTGAAGAGCTGCGCTATGAAGGTGTAAATATACGCTGGCTTCACCTTTCTCCGTCAGATAATCTTTAGCAGCTTTTATAATACTGTCAGCCTGATCTTCGGTGGTGAAATCTATACTCACTGGCTGAGGTAATTTTGACCAGGCAAGCTGAGCCTGACTAGTCTCGGCACGCAGGGCGAATCCTGCCAAATGAAATCCAGCAGAATCGGTAGCTATCATCGTCGAAGAAAGAAATCCAGGCTCAGCCTCACCAAGCATCTCAAATAGACGCAAATCAGGTGCGAGAAAATCGTATAGATGGGAGAAGGCTGATTGTAGGGCAGTAGCATGCCAGGCCCAATCATACCGACGTCTACGCAAGACTGTCTTGAATGGACCCAAGGCTTCACGCCCCCATAGCCAACCTGACCAGAGCGCTGAAAGAGTCCAAAAGGCTTGATTTGGACGCGGAATCGCTGTCACAACTGCCCCCACCTTTTTTTGATCAAGGTGCTCCACCAAATCCTTTAAGCGCCCCTCAAAAATGCATATACTTCCCTCAGTGGATGTCGAATCAGGCCAATAGGATATGGGGATAGGAGGCTCTTTCGTTGCCCAACTGTGTATGGCGTTTTCCATGGCTTTCCATATATTGTTCTCACGAAACCGGGGCGGGATGGTCAATAATCGCGGTCGTGCTCGTCCGGTGGGATGAGGCCAGAGCGTGTTTGCTTGATCACAGGTGCTAAATAATAAAGCAGTTATTGCCTTGCGATGTTTGGTGTTGAGATTGATGCCATCCAGTTTATTGATCAGGGTAAATAAGCCATATATGGCTCGAGGCAAATAGGTAGAAAGAGCTTCTTCTACATGATGACGGTCGGGATCGCCTGGTGAGGTAACCCTGTCCAATGCCCTTGCGTAGTGGAGGCTGCTAGCAATATATTTGGCTGCCTTTTCCCGGTCGGTATCTGCAGTGGGATGCTCGCCGTATTCACCACAATGCTCGCAATGAATGATTTTAGCAATTGGTACTGCATTACCTGAGTAAAGCAGATGCGTACGATTCTCAGAAGCCTTCCCTTTCTGGTTAACTGTGCTAGTATCATCTGAACCCCTGTCCCAAACAAATGCTTCTGCTTCTACTTGATTTCCACATTTTGGACACTCTGTTTGGTACAGTGAGCGTAAGTGTATCTCCAGCCTTTCATCTCCCTTTTTCGAAGATGCAATCTCAGCCAGGGCAGCACGTAATTCTAATTCTGGTGAAGGCTCGGCTGCCATCTCAATCAAGAATCTTATTATTGGATTGTTTGCTGCTACTAAAACGCGGTAGCCTGCTCGGGCCAGCTCGATTACAAGCCTGGGGGAAGCACCAAATGGTTCTAAAATCCAAGGTGGATCCGCATTTTCAAGACCAGATGGTGGATGTAATTCCAGCCAATCTACAGCGACACCCACAGGTAGTGGTGGCAGATACCTGGATAATGGCTCCAATTTATCAGCTGCTTGTCCTGGTATAAATGGCATAAACACTGACATTAAATTGTTCTCTTTAGATTTGCCTTAAATGGAGATATACGGGCGAAAGAATCCTTATCGGGGTCGGCTGTAATCATCGCCAACTGTATAAAGAAGCGCCATGTTCGTTGGACGAATTGAGTGTACTGGATATCCGCATATTAATACAACTTGCTGTCCAAGCTCGAGTGTGGCGAATTTAACTAATGCCTTATCAATAGTAGATATCATCTCTTCAACAGTTTCAGAATGGGGGACAAGGTGTGGGTATACCCCGTTAAATAGCCCCATTCGGCGGTATGTTTTTTGTTCTGGTGTGAAGGCTAAAATAGGTACCCCGGGACGGGTTTTTGACATAAGAAGGGCTGTCCGTCCACTTTTTGTAAATACCGCTATGGCAGCTACATTTCGGTCGTGAGCAAGCTCGCGAGCTGCCAAGGTCATATAATAAGTATCATCTTGGTTTGTTTCCTGCACTGCTCTACCACGCCAGTGTCCCCACTCTGTCAAGTTTTCTTCTGCCTGGCAAATAATAGAATTCATTGTCGCGACTGCAGCAATAGGAAATTTTCCAACTGCGGTTTCGCCGGATAACATAACGGCATCTGTGCCATCAAAAATCGCATTGGCAACATCTGAGGCTTCTGCGCGCGTTGGTCGCGGATTCTGGATCATTGAATCAAGCATCTGAGTAGCAGTAATGACAACCTTGCCATGTAAATTCGCGCACTGAATGATATTTTTTTGTGCTACCGGGACGGTCTCTGGTGGCATTTCAACACCTAAATCACCACGGGCAACCATTACACCATCAGCAACTTCAACGATCTCCTCCAGGTTTTCCAAGGCTTCAGGTCGCTCTAGCTTAGCAATAATGGGTGTATTGATCAATTCTGGGGTGATTTGTTGAATAGATTTACGTACCTTTAGGATATCATCACCTGTGCGTACAAAAGAAACCGCGACCATATCAATATTGTGCTTCAGGCCAAATTGCAGGTCATGAAAATCCTTCTGTGTGAATCCTTCAATCTCAAGCTTAGCGTGAGGTATGTTAATCCCTTTATGGGAACCGAGAGCACCTCCGAGAATGACTTGCGTCTCAATGTCTTTTTCGGTTACCCTGGTCGCTACCAGCTCCAGGTTACCATCATCTAATAATATCCGATCTCCTGGTTTGACCTGACTGGGAAGGTTAGGGAAATCAACAAAGATATGTTTTTCATCTCCAGGTACATGCTTGGTTGTGAGCGTAATGAACTGATCTTTTTTCAGGTGTATTACTCCGGCAGGAATAATACCTGTTCGGATTTTGGGTCCTTGTAAATCTTGCAAAATGGGTGTTGGTCTACCTAAGCGTGCAGATATATCTCGAAGTATAGCGATTGCTTTTGCATGGTCATCGTAATTGCCATGAGAAAAATTCAATCTAGCAACATCGACACCTGCACTTAACAATTGTTCAATTGTATTTGGATCCTTACTGGCTGGACCAATGGTGGCAACAATTTTTGTTCTTCTTTCCATGTTGAACTTGTATTATTTGAATTATAGATAATGTAATTCCCTGGCTTGTTTTGTGAGTTCGGTACGAAATTCTGGATGGGCGATGTTGATCAAGGATTTGGCGCGTTGCCTTATCGTTTTTCCATATAAGTGAGCAATACCATATTCTGTCACAACATAGTGTACATGATTTCGTGTAGTTACAACACCCGCACCAGGTTTTAAGGTTGCTACTATACGGCTGAGGTTTTTAGCTGTGCTGGGCAAGGCGATGATTGGAACACCACCTTTAGAGCGTGAAGCACCATATATAAAATCAAGTTGACCCCCTACACCGCTGTAAACTTTAGAACCTATACTATCAGCGCATACCTGTCCAGTCAAGTCAATTTCAATCGCAGAATTTATAGCCACCATGCGTGCGTTTTGAGCAATCACGAAGGGATCATTAACATATTCGGTGGGATGCAATTCAATCAGTGGGTTGTCGTCAACCCACTGATACAATCTTTTACTTCCTAAAACGAAGCCCGCGATGATTTTGCCTGTATGCAAAGTTTTGCGAGCATTGGTCAATACTCCTGCATCCACAAGATCAATAATTCCATCTGAAAATAATTCAGTATGTATTCCGAGATCTTGTTTGCTATACATGTGCCTAAGCACTGCATCGGGTATGGCTCCGATGCCAAGTTGTAGAGTTGCTCCGTCAGGAATAAGTTCAGCGATAAAACTGGCGATCTTTTCGACAATTTCGGTTGAATTTTCATTACCCATGGGTAGTTCTGGTAGGTCGTAATCAACAGGGATGACACTATCAAGCTTGCTAACATGAATAAATGAATCGCCAAGGGTGCGCGGCATACGTTGGTTTACCTCGGCAATAATTTTATTTGATGAAGCAGCAACACTTTTAGTTAAACCAACTTCTATGCCCAGGCTACAGAAACCGTGCTCATCCGGAGGAGATACATGAATGAGGGCTACATCTACTGGGAGAACGCCACTTTTGAATAAAGTTGTGAATTCAGATAAAAGGACAGGCGTGAAGTCGGCTCTACCTTCGTTGACAGCTGAGCGTATATTTTGACTAATGAACATGGTGTTTACCCTGAGATGACCTTCTAATCTCGGGTGTACATAATCTGCTGGCCCAACCGTTAAAGCATGACATACTTCAACGTCATGGAGTTCTGGGGCATAATCCACCAAAGCGGCCAGGATATGGTTTGGTACGGAACAATTTCCGGTCAAGAAGACGCGTTGACCTGATTTGATATTACGGACGGCTTCTTCGGGAGTAGTAATTCGTGATTCATAAATCTTTGTCCAGATTGCCATAAATCAATCCTCCACCGTATCCAATGCATTGATCTGTGCAAGGTGAAGGATATTACCTCGGTGAGTCATCACGCCTTTGTAAATTGCCTGATTTCTTTGAATTGCCGAGTCTATTCCGAATTCAGCTAGCTCTTCAATGAAAGTCAAGGCGGCGTTTATGTATGAATGGGTAGAAGTGCGTGCGACGACCCCGGGTATATTCGGTACACAATAATGAATAACGCCCTCTTCGAGAAATGTGGGATGATCGTGGGTTGTGGGGCGAGAAGTCTCAATGCAACCACCTTCGTCAATACTAATATCCATGACGATAGCACGCGGTTTCATTTTTCTAACCATCGCTCTGGTAACAACGGTTGGAGCTCGCTCGCCCGCAACTAATACTGCTCCAACCAGGACATCTGCATAATTACAAACCTTCGTAATATTTATTGGGTTGGCAATCATTGTGACGACTCCAGGGAAGCGTTCATGGACTCGCTGAAGCGCTTTTATGCTTATATCTAGTACAGTGATATGAGCACCCATGCCGAAAAACGCCTGAGTTGCACAGGTTCCAACAGTACCCGCGCCAATGATAATGACTTCGGCTGGAGGTACGCCGACAACACCACCGATTAAGATGCCTTTCCCGCCTGATTCGTTTTGGAGTAAACGGGCAGCGATCTGGGGGATCATGAACCCACCTATTTGAGCCAAGGATTGCCTTACAGGAACGCTTCCATCTGGTAACTGGATTTGTTCAAGTGCGATTGAAGTAATTTCTTTCTTCAGAAGAAGATCAATCTTATCCTTGCGGGCAGAGTTTAAATGCAGTAAACCTGCAATCGCGCTACCAGGTTGTAGCCATTCGATTTCTTCTAGGATCGGGCGCGCTACTTTAATTAGTAAATCTGCGCGCCCAAATACTTCCTCCGGTCTGTAGACAATATGCGCACCCGCCTGCTCGTATTCGAGGTCGCTAAAACCAGCCCCCAAGCCTGCCTCGTGTTCAATATAAACCTTATGTTCTGAATTTGTGAGCAACTGTGCCGCGGCAGGAGATAAGCCAACCCTGTATTCAAGAGGTCGCCTTTCCTTTGGAATTCCAATGTTCATTTGCACCTCAATTAAAAGGTTAGGCAGAAATAATCACAATCCACCAAGCAATCTTGCCAAAATGGCCTTTTGGGCGTGCATTCGGTTATGAGCTTGTTGAAATATCACCGAATGACTACCATCTGCAACATCGTCCGTGAGTTCGTGCCCGCGATGTGCGGGTAGGCAATGCATAACTATCACATCTGAATCTGCTTCGGATACCAACTTAGCATTAACCTGGTAGGGTGGAAACACTTTTTCCCTGATTCTTGCCTCATCCTCCTGTCCCATGCTGGTCCACGTATCTGTATAGATTACCTGGGCATTTTGTACAGCCTGATGAGGATCGCGCAATATTGTTACTAAACAACCAGTGGCTTGTGCAATTTTCTTCCCCGAATTTAGTGCTCTCTCGTTAAGATCAAACCCTTCTGGATTAGCGATTGCGAAATTTGCACCCAGTTTTGCACAAATATGCAAAAGCGAAACCGCTACATTATTCCCATCACCAACATATGCAACATTCAAGCCTTTTAAGGTGCCAAATTTCTCCTGGATTGTAAGTGCATCTGCTAACGCTTGGCAGGGATGGTTATAATCACTTAATCCATTAATAACCGGAATCGATGACCAGCGTGCCAATTCGAGAATGTGTTCGTGCTCAAATACACGTGCCATTAATGCGTCTACGTAACCGGACATCACCCGGGCAATATCTGCAATCGATTCGCGTTTTCCAAGACCAATCTCCGCTGGTGATAAGTAAAGTGCATCACCACCAAGATGTCGCATAGCCATGTCAAATGAAATTCGAGTTCGTAAACTCGGCTTTTGAAAAATCATTGCCAGTGTTTTATTTGCTAATATCTGTCGGTTGCCTTGTAATTTCCATTCATTCTTGAGATTCTCTGCCAGATCAAGCAGCTCCTGAATTTCGCTTGAGGAGTAATCTTCAATGGCGATGAAGTCCTTCATTTTTTATCTCCACTTTTGGACGCTAGATTTTTTGTGATCAAGAAAAATGGTTGTTTCGTGTCAAAAGGATACAACTACCACGCAGTATATCACAGCTAAATTCCCGTAATTTCAACTTAAGTTTTATGGGTTATGCGATTGTAAAAAATGATAGTTGTTGACTGAGCGTGGGGATCAGAAACAGGCCAGTTCTACCATTCTTTTATTTGGATAGGAGATCTTTGCCGCTTCTTATAGTTTGTTACGAGGGTATTTAATAATTCATTACGTTGGATACCACTTTTCTTAAATCTTGATCCGTGATAAAGCCTTTGTGAAGTACGATTGCAGAATCGTTAATCAGCTGAAATTGCAAGTGATCGAGAGAATTTGATGTCAGTATTATGACTGGTATGGATTTCAGGAATGGGTCTATGGTTAGTGCTTTAAGAACCTGCTGAATATCCAAGTAATGCATTTGGGGGTTGATTATGATAGCCCGTGGTTTTATTGTCCGAATTTTCTTTATTATATTGGTTATATCACCCTGATTGACGATAAGTAGCTCGTCGCTATGTAAAAACACTTCTTTCATCAGATCAATATTTGACCTATCATCATCAATTAGAAGAATTTTTGGAGTTTTATCTACCTTAACTGATTTGATTATCGTTGGATTTTCTTGATCCTCAACTAGGGTATTAGCGTAAGTTTCAGCTTGATACTCTTGTGGATTATCGTTTGTTTTGTTGTTGAAATCCTTGTCTCTGCTTGTCGGGTACGCATTTTCCTTATTTACTGGAAATGTGAAGTAAATACTACATGTTTCATCAGGGTCATGTTGGATTCCCAACTCACCCCCGTGCATCTCGATGAGTTTTTTTGCTGTGTAAAATCCAAATTTACATGAGGATAATTCCTCCTGTACTGTTTCGCCACTTGAAAAAAAAGGATTGAAAAGATTAAGTTGTTCTAAAGGTAGCAAAAACCTCCCTTCCATGCGTACATGTATCGTCTCTCCAGTTCTAGATTTATTAGCGGAATGATGTTCGGCGGTAATTGTAATAATTCCTGATTTTGTTAAATTAGCAGCAATGTCAAGCAACCTTAATAAAATCACCCGTGTCTTGACTGGGTCAACACGGATAGCAGGTAAATCAGATGGCACTTTTATTTCTAGTTCAATGGCATTCTCTTGAAAAAAAACCTGGGATGTATTTGCCACTGATGCAATCATATCGGCGAGGTTTATATTCCCTTCAAAATTTAACTTTAGTATCCCTGATTCAATCTTGGAAAATGTAATTAGATCATCAGTTAAGTCTAATATCTGTATACCGGAATCATAGATTGCGTGAACGTCTTGTTTTAAAGGCTCTGTGATTGGACCGTCAATACCTTTGAGTATGATCCGCGAGAAACCTAGAATTGAATTTACAGATGCGCGCAATTCCTTTCCCATCTCTGTGAGAAAACGAAATTTTTGTAAGGAGATATCTGTTTCAGGTTGTGCATCCAATTGCTGGCCATATCCTGAATGCTTTGGCTCAGGAGCACTGATAGTAAGTGAGTTAATATTATGGGCTAATATGTTTGTATTTGTTAAGTTATTTTCATTGGCGGGGATTCTGTTAAAAACCGATGCAGGCTGGTTCTCTTGTAGAATTTGGGTAAATCCTGAGAAACCATAATGACGATCATCGTCAATGGATTTCAAAATTTTTAAAAAGCATATCTTAGCTTGTACTTGCCTTCCATCGGTCTGAAGAATTTGAACATCCATATCTACAGGAAATCTTCGACGATTAAACACTGCATCAAGTAATGAATGGCAATTAATATTTACCATGAGGTGGGTTATTGGTTGACCCAGAATTTCTGGCACCGATACGTTAAGTACGCCTTCGATTTCCGCGCTGCAAGCAGTGTAATTCCCATCAAGATCACATTCCCAAGTCCAGCCAAGTAGTTTGGAATCGTTAAAATTGTCAATTGCTAAAGTTTCGACATCCAGATTGTTAAACAGTTCATTGATCCGCTCCTGTTTGAGGTTTTCAAGGGACCATTTGGACATTGTGATCTAACTCCTTAGCTAGAGATAAATATTGCAAAGCGCTGCGAGTTCTGGGATTGAAGTGCGTTATGGGTAAGCCAGCAAGAGAGCTTTCTCGGAGTTTGGTGTCAACATCTATCAGGGTATTAAATAATCCATCCCCAAAGGTGGCACGGATTTGTTCGCGCATATTGTTATGAATCCTATTTCGCCTATCGTGCATGGTGATTAATATCCGATACACCAAGGCAGGATTACCGAACGCACGGACACGTTTTATGGCAGGCATCATGTTTCGCAAGGCAAAAGCGGAAAAATATTCTGGCTGTGTGGGAATGATTAACATATTTGAAGCATGCAGGGCATTTAGAGTGATGCTACCTAATGCAGGTGGGCAATCAATCACAATAAAATCATATGATGTTGGATGGATTGCTATGAGCAAGTCTTTCAAGATGTACTCATGGTTGTCCCTAACTGGAAGAAATCGCTCGGCTAATTCCATATCTGAGTTGGATGGGATTAGATCAAGCCCAGGAATAGTGGTTTCCATGATTATGCTGGATAAACTGTGCGAATTTAGAAGCAGATCTGCAACGGAATGACTTATACCTTTCGGGTTGATGCCAACGGCTACGGTGAGATCAGCCTGGGGATCCATGTCAATGAGGAGGGTTTTCATATTGAGCGTTGCAAATGCCCCCGCCAGAGACGTAGCTGTAGTTGTTTTTGCGACGCCTCCTTTTTGATTCGCGATCGTTATCGTATAAGTCATATTAGTTTTGGTTGTTGTAAAATCTACTTCGCATTGGAAAGGATGTAAGATGCAGGCTCAATTTTTTGCATGCAAACATTGTTTCAAAGGCTTGCTAAAATACAAAAAATAGTTTTTTGTATTTTAGCACCCAAAGAAGGCTTAGAAACCATCAACATTGCAAGGCATGAAATGAGCAACAGAGGGCATGAAAAGCAAAAAATCCATACTCCAGTACGGATTTTTTTTGAGCGGGTGATGGGATTCGAACCCACGAAATGGTAGCTTGGGAAGCTACTGCCTTACCACTTGGCGACACCCGCATAATCTTCATGAGATTATAGCCAGCGGCAAACCGGATGTCAAGGAAAATTTTGTTCGAGCATTGTTTACCACAAGCTATATAATGTTTTCTCACCAACCACTTAAGTGACAATCAAAAAAAGGGGTTGATTTTTGTCCGAATTTATGTCATAATTAACGCAATTGTAAGGTTCTTTAATAAGCCTATAAGCAAATTATTTGGCGGCTATGAACTAGGGATGATATTTGGTCGCTTATCTCTTAAGCGTGTATTATTTTAAGGGGATAGTCCTTAGGGAGCCAGAAGCGAAACCGGCCATGTGGCCGGTTTTTCTTTTGTCGGCAGATATACAAAATTTTTCCAGGTTAAATCGGTACTATTTGTACGTCGTTTTATGGAATAGGGTGGATTCGGGCGTGAATAAAAATCATGTATGCACATAACCAGTTTGGATTGAGGGAGGCTATTTAGTGATTGTTACCGACAACCTTTTTACTAGACATTTTAGTCTACATAACTAGATAAACTCGCAGAAGGAGCGAACCTAATGAAAAAAATATTTACTTTTGGATTAATTATGTTTCTTGTGCTCGTGGCTTTAGGCGCATCGGTCATAGCAACATTAGCCTCAACACTTACATGGACTGATCCAGGAGGCAGTGGCTTGGAGATCACATTTACGACCCCGGATCTTTACCCTTCCTGCTCCAGTCCAGGTGATCGCATTTATACAACAGGGATACCAGATAAGTGGACGTTAAAGGGCCATGTAAATGTAATTGTTGCCCAGGCGGATGGATCGTACAAAAGCGTAAAATATTACATTATTGATCAATTTGGAAATCTGGATTTGATAGTTGAATATCCTCCAGCCTGGACATGGCCTTACCTCCCACCACCTGCGGACACCCGCGAAGTTCACGTAGACTTAGCTATCGTGGTTCGAGATGAGAATGGCCAGATTGTACCCTGGGTGGGGGGAG
>CP070639.1:2585477-2599463 GCA_020354045.1 Anaerolineales bacterium
TGTCGGTGTTGAAGAGGGTAGTGAAGTCGGGCTGGCTACCTGGGTAGCAAGTGGAGCGGGATGGGTTATGGTTTGAGCAGCGGAGGTTTGGGGATTATTTGCCTGTAAACCACAGGCCGCCCCAAGCAGCAGGCAGACACCCAATGCTAAACTGTTAAGGTACTTTTTCCAAAGTTTATATTTTGCACCAGTAAGTTGTATCAACAAATGGCTCTCACCGTTAAGACTTATATGCTATATGTAAATAGCCCTGATCGGCCTGCGAGCAGGGAGGGGGCTCACTATCGTAGCTCGCGACCGGAATAGTCCAGGATATTGCGGGCGACGATCAGCCGGTTGATCTGGCCTGTGCCTTCATAGATATCCGTGATCTTGGCATCCCGGAACCACTTTTCCAAAAGGTGGTCGCGGCTGTATCCGAGGGGTCCCATGATCTCAACTGCTTTTTGGGTTATCTTCGTGACCACGTCACCAGCCCGAACCTTACTCATCGAAGCTTCCAGAGGGTTGTGTTTGCGATTATCTGCCATCCAGACAGCCTTAATGACCAGCAACCAGGCGGAATGGAGCATGACTTCCATATCGATGAAGTCCTTTTCAATGCTGGTCAGCTTTTGGCGCGGCAAACCATAGCGGATGTGGACGCCTTGCTGTTCGAGAAGCTCTTTCAGCAACTCGAGCGTGGCGCGTGCTACTCCAATGCCTGTGGCGGCTACCAAAGGTCGGGTGGCATCAAATGTCGCCATCGCACCTTTAAAGCCGCGGGTAGTTTTGGCCTCGACTTCCGGGCTGCCTAGGATGTTTTCAAAGGGCAGGCGAGCATCCTGCAACACGATCGAGACGGTATCGCTGGCGCGGATGCCTAATTTGTGCTCCATTTTGGTAACTTTTACACCCGGTGTACCGGCTTCCACCACGAACGGGCGCATACCGGCTCGACCAGCGGAAGGGTCGATGGTAGCCCATACAACAACCAGACCATCGCTTAATTCCAGGGACTTGTGCCCGCCAGTGACGAATATCTTCTCTCCGTTCAAAATCCATTCGTTGTTCTGGCGGTCCAACACGGCGGTGGTGCGTATAGCGGAGGTGTCTGATCCGGCTTGTGGCTCTGTCATCGCCATGGCACCAAAAGTGGGTTTATCCTCAGAAAAACGAGCCAAGAATTTCTTTTTCTGTTCGGGTGTGCCGGTGGCCTCAACCGCAGCTGCACCCAGACCGCCACCAGGCGTTACGAGATACAGACCCACATCGCCCCAAGAAAGGCTTTCAAGCATAAATGCCAGGGATTGGTAGCCAATCGGAGGCCGTTTTTCCTTGGGCTTATCACCGTTTTTTTTCTCCTCGCGTGGGGCCAGATAACCGGCCCCCATTGCGCGCATAGCCATATTCATGAAGTTGATATAATCCCAGGGGACTTCATGCTCATGTTCATCGAAGTAGCGGGAAACGGGCCGCATCATATTCTCGGCAACAGTCTGCAGAGCAACTCTCTGTTGGGCTATTGGCTTAGGGACTTCAAAATCAATCATCTTTATTTCTCCTGATCTTCATCACACAATTCGGTGTTCAATCTTTGGCCAACACGTATAGGCTCAGATAACCGCCAGTCCGGTCAAGATAGCGATGCCGCGCCCATTGCGCATCCATAATTCGACGGGATGTTCGCGGATATAGCCATGCCCGCCCAAGATCTGCACTGCGCGGTCGGTCACCATCATCGCCATATCAATGGCACCAGTCAACGCCAGATAAGCGTGTTTGCTGGCTTCTTCTTTACCCTGATCCTGCATCCAGGCAGCTTCCCAGTTGAGCAAGCGGATGGCTTCAATTTCGGTGGCCATCTCGGCCAGCATGAAAGCGATGCTCTGCTTTTGAGCGACTTTGACACCGAATACATCACGGTCTTTCGCATAATCACGTGCATATTCAAAGGCTGCACGTGATACCCCCACTGCCATAGCCGCCATGGTGACGCGGGCTGAGTCCAAAATGGGAGCGAAATCGTGACCTGCTGACCCGCCCAGACGGCTGGAGGTGGGCAGATGCACGTCATTCAGGCTTACTTTGTATAGAGGGTAGGCGTCAATGCCCATCAGCTTCTCCCGCTCGCCGATTTCCAGCCCGGGTGTGCCAGCGGGAACGACAAAGCCCTGGGTAAGCCCATCCAGATTGGCATAGACGATCATGGCGCTAGCTTCGGCTGCGTAGGGAACGTAAGCCTTTTTACCCTTGAGGGTATAGCCATCACCATTTAAACTGGCGGTGGTGCGCAAATCATTGGGATCAAAATCATAGTAGGGTTCGATCAAAGCCGCGGTATAGGGCTGCCATTCAGCCTCAATCACAGGTGGGATCAGCTCCAGCTTTTGATCCTCACTGCCTCCCAACAATATTGGCGTGACATATAAGCCGGGTGTCATGACCGCCAGCGCTCCAGCCATATCGCCCCAGGCAAATTCCTCGGCTGCCAAAACACCCGTGACCGCAGAGCGCTCTCCAAACCCCCCGTATTGTTCAGGAATAGAGGCTTGCAGAAAACCCAGCTCCCATCCTTTTTCCACGATCGATTCTGCAAACTGGTTTTCTTCGTCGGCATCGTGGGCTTTCAGGCGCAAGTCGCTTGAAGCGTAACGGTTGATGGCATCGATGAGCATCTTTTGTTCTTCGGATAGTTCAAAAGAATACATGTTTTGCTCTCCTTATCTCTTTACCGGTGGCCTCCAGGCAAGATCTTGATAAATAGCCTCTAGAGTTGCACTGCCGGCATATGATAATAACGAATGAGGACAGGTCGATGGTTGTCCTCGATATCGGCTAAATTAGCGATTCCCAGCTTGCCACGCTGATATAAATACTCGATATGAGCTCCCGCTTCTTCGAGAGCTAATAAGACATTGTAGCCGTGCACCTCCCCAAACAAGTGGTGGGATGTTTCTGAGATGGTATGTGGTTCATTCAAAAATGCCAGTACCTGAGACAGACGCTGCTGGTGAAGGCTGCGAATAGCGCTCAGGCGACCGGGTAAGTTTGTAATCGGCGACTCATGCCCACCCAGTGTCAGAGGGATATCCCCAGCCCAGCGCTCGAGGATGTCGAGCGATTGAAGATAGTGCTCAAGACCGGTTGAGAGGGTGAGCTTTTCAGGAGCCTGGTGAGGGCTGGTTTGATTTAAAACATGGTCTCCGCTGAAGAGCACATCATGAAGTCGGATCACCACATGCCCGGCACAATGCCCGGGTACATGCAGCATCTCGAAAGGTCCAAGGCGCATGCCCATAGCCTCATAAGTGAAATCCACCTTGACAGAACGGTAAAGGCTCTTATTGATCATATAAAGGTCGATCAGCTGTTTGCGCCGTTCGTCCGAAACACCAGCCTCCACCAGGAAATCTCCCAGGAGCCGGGCAACGATGGTGATGCGCTCCTCGTAGTTGGTCAAATTACGCAGGTCAAGCTCATGGATGCCGAGCTGGGCTGAGGATCGTGGGCGGATGTAATTCAGGCCACCAAAATGGTCAATGTGTCCGTGAGTGATCAGAATGTGCGTCAGGCTGTCCAGGCCAATCTGTTCACCAAGTACCTGTGAAGCAACTTGTAACCCGGTTTCCAGGTTCTGATTTGAGTCACCAAAGCCAGAGCCGGTGTCTATCAGGACGCGATAGGGCTGCGAATCATGTTCCACCAGCACCAGATATACATAACCCCATAGGATGGGAAATTCCTGGAGAGGAATTTGAACAATGGTGCCTCCCGCGGAGGTTTGGAAGGTCTTCACCGTCCCGGGGGAAAACTCTGGACGTGAGCTCATTGATTACCCTGCCTCGCTAACAGGCCGTACAAAAATAAGTCCGCGTATTGGGTGGATATCTTCTCGGGGGATTGAGAACCTTCTGGCTTGTACCACGTGATGATCCAATTCATTGAGCCCAGCAATACCCGGGACGCCATAGCCGGATCATGGGGGCATAGTATCTGTTGTTCAATACCCTCCTGGATCAAGTTGCGCCAGAGCTGCTCAAAGCGGTCGCGGCGCGGGATGTGGAGCGCATGGTAGCGCGGTTCCAGTGAGCGATGCTCCAGGAGCAAGACAGCCGCCAGATCTCGATTTTCAAGGATAGCCTGCAGGTAAGCGCGTATCGCCAGGCGCAGTTTTTCATCCGCTGGCATAGGGCGGTTGAGCTGTTTCTCGATGTGCTCGATCAACAGGTCTATGGCACGGTCCAGCAGCGCTAACAAGATCTCCTGCTTGCTGGAAACATGGTGATAAAGGCTGGCTTTCTGCAGGTTCACCGCTTGAGCGATTTCCTGCATGGAAGCGGCATGGAAGCCTTTCACCCGAAATATTTGTGCGGCTGCGTCCAGGATTTCATCTCTGGTCATGTTGGTCTCCCTACCGACCGGTCGGTAGATATAGCATATCATTTTATGTCAGGTGAGTCAAGCATGATGAATTTCTTAATTTTGTAAGTTCATGTTGTACTTTGATGTGCGAGGTAAGTATCGCGCTCGGTACAAATCGCGAAATCTGGCTTACTGTGCGCGTCTAACCTGTTAATTTGGGTATGGTAGACTATAGCAGATTACCCTGGGAGGTTAGCTTATGGCAGATCAAATCAGGATCGGTTTGGCACGCATGCATAAAGAGCCAGGTGAGAGGCGGGATTTTCTGCCTGGTTTTGTAAGGCAGCTGGAACGCTTGGGGGCAAAAGTGATGCTGGAGTATGGCTATGGTTCGGGTATGTCTCTGGTGGAGGCAGATTATCGCCGGAATGCGCCGGGGGTGGAATTTGTAAGCCATGAACAGGTTTACCAGCAAGATTACGTATTGGTGCTGCGTTACCCGGATGACGAAGATGTAAAACTGATGCACCAGGGAGCCTGCCTGATCTCGATGCTGCACTATCCCACCCGACCTGGCAGAGTGGCATTGCTACGCTCGTTGGGTATTGAGGGGCTCTCATTGGACTCGCTGAAAGATGATACTGGACGGCGATTGGTAGAAAATTTGCGGGCAGTGGCCTGGAATGGGGTGGAAGCTGCCTTTAACGCATTACGCTCCACCTACCCGGCTCCGGGATTTGGGAGCGCCAACCGGCCCCCGATACGCGTCTGCCTCATGGGGGCTGGGGCTGTCGGCAGCCATGTTGTGCAGTCTGCTATCCGCTATGGTGATGACCGACAGCGCGCTCGCCTGGTAAATGCCGGCATTCCTGGCGTGCTACTAACCGTGGTGGATTACGATATCACACCTCACGAACGTTTCATGCGCCCGATCCTGGAGCAAACGGACGTACTGATCGATGCGACACAACGCCCTGACCCCAGCCTGCCTGTGATACCCAATGCCTGGATCCGCTACCTGCCTGAGCACGCCATACTACTTGACCTGTCTGTAGACCCATATGATTGCGATGGCGATTCACCAATTGTAAAAGGCATCGAGGGGATACCTCAAGGGAACCTGGACCAATATATTTTTGCGCCTGACGATCCGGCTTTTGATAACCTGCCGGATTGCGTTTCTTCCGCAAACCGTCGCTATACTGTATCTTGTTATTCCTGGCCCGGGATCTATCCCCGAAAATGCATGGACGTGTATGGCCGCCAGATCGGGCCCATTTTGCGGGTTTTAATCGAAAAGGGCGGCATCAGTCAGATCCACCCTCACGGAGGCTTCTTCCAAAGAGCGATCAGCCGGGCGTTGCTCTCGCGCTGGCAGGTAGATACTGATGAGGAGAAGAATAATGGCTGAGGCAAAGATAAGTTTTGGTTTTCCCCGTATGATGAAAGAACAGGGTGAGGTACGGGTCTTCCTGCCAGAGTTCATCCAGTATCTGGTAGACCTGGGTGCTACAGTAAACATCGAGGAAGGATACGGCTCGCGTTTGGGGTTAAGCTTTGATGATTACCGCCAGGGTAGCGGGGCAGTACGCTCATGCACGCGCCAGACGGCTTTCCAACAGGATTTTGTGACTGTGCTGCGTTCACCCAGCCCGGAGGAATTCCAGCAGCTGAAGCCTGGCTGCACTTTAATCTCGATGCTGCACTTTCCTACGCGCCCACGGCGTGTAAACCTGCTAAACGATTTAGGAGTCAACGCGGTCTCACTTGACAGCATTGTAGATGATAACAACCTGCGGCTGGTAGAGAATATGAAGGCGGTTGCCTGGAACGGGTTAGAAGTAGCTTTCGATGTGCTGGAAGAGCGCTTGCCTGGTTTGCAACACCCAGCGAGCAGACCAATCCAGGTGCTCATCCTGGGAACCGGGATGGTGGGCAAGCACGCTGTGGATGCCGCCACCAAGCTGGGCAATGTGGAGCGCAACAACCAGCATATGGAAGCTGGAGGATTGGGAGCCGTGGCGCTCTCGATTGGCCGGAATATCACCGGCAATCCCAACACGCTGGAGCGACTGTTCCAACAGGCAGATATCCTGGTCGATGCTGCCCAGCGCCGCGATCCATCCGAGCCCGTGGTGAGAAATGATTGGATCCAGTGGCTGCCAGAGCACGCGGTGATTACCGATCTGGCAGTTGACCCTTACACATTGGACACAACTCCCCCGGTTGTACGAGGGGTAGAAGGCATCCCCCAGGGGGATTTGAACCAGTATATCTTCAAGCCAGATGATCCCAGTTGGGATAAAACGGTAGATGAATCAATACCCAGCCAGCACAGGCGGACGGTGGTCTCCTGTTATTCATGGCCGGGCATCCATCCGGAAGCCTGTATGCGCCATTATGCTCAACAGCTGACCCCGTTGATTGAAGTGTTGTTCGAAAAATCTTACGACCAGCTTGGACCGCAAGGGGGCTACTTCGAGCGCGCTCTGTACCGTGGGACACTGCGCGCCTGGTTGCAATCAGGTCATTACGAGCGGCGACCACGCTGATCATTTCCGCCGGCGTGGACGGACAAGCATCCAGAACAGCAGTGTGAGGGTCGAGAGCGGCCAAACCCAGGCCAGCTCGCCGGGACCGCCGGGGCCAGTACACGCCCCCAGGCGCCGAATGTGAAGCAGCGGGTAGTTGGCAGTTTTTTCTGCCAACTGGCGGTCATCCAGCTTGTGTGGGTCTAAACCAAAAAGCGGGGCGACCAAACCACTGCCAACCATGACAGACCGGATCAAGGCGATCCGGTCCGGTGAGGTGCTGATATCACGGGCAATTCCTTCAAACCAGCCATGGGGATGCCAGATCTCCACCTGGGGATTGGCGAGGATGTTTTGAAACCATTCGGCAATGGACCCAAAGCCCGCACAGCAATAAAGCTCACCATTTAACTCAGCGAAATTAACTGGGGTAAAGCGGCGAAGGCCGGTCTTTCGACCGGTTTGGACGATGACCATGATCTGCCCGCTCACCTCAGGCCACAGATTCAGCCAAGGACCCAAACCCAATCGCCAGAGGAGCAGCATAAAGCGGTTGAACTGCTTGAAGATACGGCGCATTGCCAGTTCAGTTTCGGAATCCACCGGAGTCACGTCCTTATTGTATAAAAACAGCCAAGAGCAGAGCTGTTTGAATTCAGTCTTATCTATATGCCACAACTTCAGCTGCCAGCACCCACGGGTTCTTGGTACGGGCGTTGCGAGAAATGCGCTGGATTTCAGCCACGCGAAATCCAGCCCGGTGAAATTCCTCGAGGAAAGCGCCGCCTTCCTTTGCTCCAGATATTCAGGCAAACCAATCTTCGTCCTCTGATTTGGTGCCTGGTGGAAGAGGAGATTTTAAGATCAGCTCGGCTGCAAAAAGTTGACCACCACGGCGCACCACGCGGCTCAGCTCGCGAAAAATCGCCTCGCGATGTGGGTTCAAGTTGAAAATGCCATTAACCAAGGCCACATCCGCCAGGCCATTACTCAGTGGCAATGTTTCTGCGTCCGACTGGACCAGCTCGATGTTCACGCTGATACTATCCTTAATTGACTGGCTGGCACCCGCGAGCATGGCAGAGCTGAAATCGACGGCGATCACCCTCCCGGAGGGGCCTGTGCGGCGAGCAGCGATCAATGAATCTAGCCCGCCACCACAGCCCAGGTCAAGCACAACGCTCCCTGGGGGGATCACGGCAAAACTGTGCAGATTCGCAACCCCGGAGAAAGCGGCTGCGGCGCGTGGAGGCAGGGATACGAGAAGCTCCTGGGAATAACCCAGGGAAAGGGCAAAAGCCTCACCCACAGGGAAGGGGTGCTCAGCGGAAGGGTTTTGGGCAGCTGCAGAGTAGGCCTGGTGAGTGCCAATGCGCAGGTGCTTGGCCTTTTCAGCGTCCATGACAGTTCATGTGTTCCTGTTTCTGGTGTTTAATGTATGCACTTGCCCGGTATTGCCTGACCTCAAGCCCAAGAATGCCGTTCCCCAGCCGCCTTCTGCATCGGGCAGATTGAACTGTATCTTTCTTGGGGTGAAGCCAACCGAGGCGATGGTGTTCATCCAATCGGTGGTGGAAAATAAGCCAAACAGGTGCAGATCATGTTCCAGGTATGACCCGCGCTCATCGTGCAACAGGTAAGCAAATTCGGCGAGGTATGTGGAATCGGCGGGGTCAGGGTCGTAGATCCACATCAGGTAGCGCAGGCTGCGAGAGAGGCCATCATGCCCCCCGTGGCTTGTATAGGGCTGGAAAGTCTCGCGCACGCAATCGGGTACAAATAAAGCTGCACCGCCAATTTTGCAGTGCACATAAGCGGTTTCGACCACCTGGTGTAAATCTTGCGCGCTGGTCATGTACATAATGGAGTCGTGCACAAAGACGGCATCGAACAGCTGATCCAGGCGCACTGTGCGCATATCGCCCAGGATGTGTTCGCATTCTGGATTTAACGCCCTGCTGATCGCCAGCATGCCTTCCGAGCGGTCCACCAGGGTCAGGTTGAAATGTGCTTTTAGGTGGGAGGCATTGTTGCCACCACCGCTGCCCAGTTCCAAGACTTTTACAGGTCGCTTTGTGCAGGCCTGCATTAACGCCTGGTGATAGAGCTTGGCTTCAGGGGCATAATCCTCTGGTGAGGAGAGCAAAGGCCACCAGTCAGCCAGCTGGGTATATAGCTTCGGGAGCTGATCCGGTCGATCACTCGCCATCAAGCCTCTCCTTGGGAATTATCCCGAGAGGAGACCAACCGACCTCCGAAAGCCATCCGCCCGGCAGCTGGGGGAAGATAAAGGATGTGAACGTTTTCTTGTGGGCGGTTGCAAACCTCAGCAATGAGGCGGGTCAGCTGATCCAGTTCTTGGTGCAGCACCTGCGGTTCAGGCAGTTTGGCTTTTAAGATGGTCACAAAGATGGGGAAGATGCCCGCCTGCCAGCCGCCATTTTCAGCGTACTGAGTAGCTGCTAGAGTGCGCAGTCTGACCCAGGTGTCTCCGGGTGGGCTGCTGAAGACAGCGGCTGCCTGATTGGCGATTTTTTGAGCCAGACCAGCAGCCAGGTTCTCCCCAGGCTTTAAGACGATTTCTATTTCCAGGATGGGCATTAGATTCAGGATAATAAAGCCAGTCAGGCAAAGTGGTTGTTTTGCCAGGATAAGATCCATAGACGAGTCAGTGTCTAGATCACTGGTATCTATTGTAATCCAATCCGGGAAGTCCTGGTCCTGTTGGGCGAATTCTGATCATACGTTGCGGAGTGTGTCTGCCAGCAGCTGGATAAAGTCGCTCATTGTATTATTTTACTGGCGAAACGCAAAGCTAGTTCTAAAAGTTCTTGCAGGAACCCTGGGGAGAGCAGTGACCCAATCGCAAGCACCAAGAAAAGTATACCGATTATGGTTGTAAAGACTCCGCCCGCCTTGATACCATATCCTGCCAGTGCACCCCGCAATCCGGATGTGTTGGGGCTACCTGACAGGAAACGAAGCACACCAAATGCTGTTAACAACAATCCTGATACACCGAACAAGATCCCCAGGCCAAAAGATGAGTCGAGTAAATCGCTAATAAATATGCTTGCACCACCCGGGTTGAAGAGCTCTATTAAGCTTAAAGCCAGGATAAGCAGTCCACTCAATCCGAGCAACAATCCATATACCCAGGCTGATAAGCTCCTATAGCGCTGACCAAATCTGAGACTGCTAAGACTGAATATTCCCTCACCGATCTCACCCTGATTGAATATTCGGATCGAACCAATGATGGCAGCCAGACTGAGTGCAATAAGGAATATTAGGGATATCCAAGGTAGACCGAGGTAATCACCAGCCAGGATAAAACCGGCCAGCAAAATTAGTAATGTCGAATGGGAAATCCGAAATGTATTCACAATTCTTCTCAATGATGGTATTTGTTTGGATGGGTGTGATCACATTTTTTTTCGTAAGCGCTTATATCAATCACTCCAAGGTATTCATTGAAGCTGAAATCTGAACTTGAGTGAAACAGCTAGTGCCTAAGATGGTACCGAATTGTATATTGGATGATGTTTTCTGGTGGTATATCTCGTTTTCGCTTGCCAATGATAGGCAAGTCAACGTCACCCTGGATCAGTGCTCTGATGCCAGGAAGCAGGTTATCTGTACTTGTGCTTTCTTTGTTTGAAAAGATATCATCATGTTCCGAATCGATTTTGCTTATTAATTTCCAACCGTAGGTATCCAGCTCATCTAGCATGTGCTGGATTTCACTTCGAAGGTGTACTGCGGGTGGATGGTCAAGGCTCGGACGATCTCCTCCAGGGCTGTTAAGCGAGAATTTAATGTGGATTTGTTCGTCGTCCTAGTCTCCACGGTCGTAGTAGACTATATGTTGGATAACCAGTTTATTCCACATGTTTTTTAGTATCGCTTCAACCCCGAAATCATTATTAGTATTATAACGTTATCGAGAAATTTTTCAGTCAGCCTGATACAATATAGTTAGCCACTACGATCCTAAACTATTAGGTATTGGCACAAAACTTGTTTTTATTTGTCGCGATCAAGCTGAAAAAGCAAAGGAGGAAAGTTCGCATGGCAGACACATTCTCTCAGGAGGATAGATTCGAGGCACTTAGCCAAAAAATTAATGCTACGCTTGATATCTCCAAAAATTGCGCCCAGACGTCTTACTCAGTGTTGGATCAGGAATTTGATCTAGAAGGTGGGAAGATTCTCAAGGCGCTCACACCTTTCCCGGGCATTGCCCTGCGCGGTGAGACCTGCGGTGCGGTCATCGGTTGTTTGATGGCAATTGGTCTGGTATACGGCAGAGATGATCTGAGCGACTGGAAAGGGTATCTGTCCTCGCTGCCCCCTTCACGCAGGTTTTGCCGGCGATTTGAAGAAGAACATGGCAGTACCGCCTGCGCCGCACTTCTCGAAATTAATCTCGGTCGAACGTACGACCTTGCCAATCGCGTTGAGGCGCTCAAATATGCTGTCGCTGGTGGCAAGAAAACGTGTGGCAGGATTATCACCAGCGCCGTTTATATGGCTGCTGAAATCATCATGAAGAGGAACGAGCCGAACTGAGGATCAAACGCGTTCTTGTCTCCGACTAGCTTGTACTATTTCTTTGTTTTCTTGCCTAACCCAGATCAAGCTGCTCAGGAAACCAAGCAACGTAAACTTTGCATGTTATATTTACCATTAACGGTTCACCATCAGGAGATACACGTACCAACCGAAAGGATGTATTATGACAACCTCCCAGGATTTTAACCGGTTACATAAGCAGCTCGCTCATATGATCAACTTTGAAGTGGCCATTGAGAAGCGCCTGGAAGTATTGACGAAGGAAGTCGCAGAACACCCAGAGGCGACAGCTTTGTTTACCGGCTTCCTGGCATTGAGCCGTAAACATCGAACCGCGCTTGAAACCCGGTTCAAAACTCTGACCGGGGGTGAACCTCTATCCTATGAGCTGGCAGCCTTTCCTACCATCTCTGGGCTACAAGCAGAGGCTGATTATCCTGTCACCTCAGCCTTGCAGCAGGTTTACACCCTCTTCAATCAGGCTATATTTGGCTACTCGGTGCTGCATCCGCTGGCTACTCGTTTTATGGACAGCATCTTTAGCGATGAAGAAGGTACATCATACTATCTGACTAGGGAGCACACGCAAAACTACGTTCAGGCCATCCAGCATCTCTCTCGTTTAATTCACGATGTCGTTTTATGGGAACTTGACAATGAAGGTTATAAGTGCCAGTGCATCTGTCCATCCTGCAGCGTTGGAATTTGTCTGTGCTCGATGGCAGGGAGAACTTTTTTGAGTCAGGTCTGGGAGGAGGCAGGGCCAATATTTGATGATGAGGGAATTTATGTCCAGCAACCCAAACAGAAGAGCGCCGCAGTGGAAGCTGGATTACAGCGAGGGGATGTTATATTAGCTGCGGATGGTCAAGTAATCAACCGGTGGCAAGATTTCCAGGGTGTTTTACGCAATGCCGAATCGGGAGACGAAATCCAGCTGAGGGTACTTCGTGATTTGGATAAGTCACAGGAGTTCGTTCTCATTCGTCCGTAGAGGAAACAGGTCACCGTTTGGCACCATCCTTATGTGCAATCAGCGACGCCTAACCCCTTGGGCCGATGTTTTAAGGGCGAGCTGTGGCATCGGCCTTGCTGAGCAACTTCCGATGAAAGTACCCGCCCGCACAGAAGCGGGGGTTCGAATTAAGCGTGATCGTGCCCCAGGTCAGATAGCAGACTGCTTTTCTGTTCTTGCGTTACCCAAACTAGGCTGCCCAGGAACCCGAGCAACATAATCACTGCCCCGCTTAGGTAGGGCAAATTGAAGTTCAGGTCGAAGGCAAAGCCAGCCCAAATCGGCCCAATTACACGTCCCAGGCTGGTGAATGAGTTGTTTAAGCCCATGGCGGTACCCTGCTGTGCCCCGGCAAACTTGGAAGTCAATGAGATGACTGCCGGGCGCAACAAAGCGTTGGGCAGGGTGAACAGCCCGGTCGTAATCAACATGGTCACCAGGTCTTGAGCGGTCAGCAATAACCCAAATGTGATCGCACTGGTCAACAAAGTGACTTTAATGACTCGGGCTTCGCCGTAGCGTTTGGTCAAAGGGCCTGTCAAGGCGCCTTGTGTCACTGCGGCCACAACCCCGACGACTGTCAGAATCCAGCCCACCTCTTCAGTGCCGTATCCAAACTTCTTGAGGGCATAATAGCCGAAGATACCCTGGAAGTTAGTCAAGCCAAAGCTCACCAAGAAAGCCATTATCAGCAGCACACCAAGCGGGCCAAACATCGCACGCCAGGCCTCGCGGAGCTGAGCTGATAGCTTCACCTGGGCGGCTGTCCCCTGGCGAGAGATTTCGGTCAAGGATTCTGGCAACCAGAGCAGGATGAGCAGTACTGTGAGCAGGCACACACCCGCGGTCAGGAAAAAAGGGAAAGCAAGTGATTCGCTGCCCAGCAGACCCCCCAAGGCTGGACCCAGCACCATACCCAGACCGGTAGCCGCACCTAAGACACCCATACCACCACCGCGCTCCTGCTCAGAGGTGCTGTCACTAATATAAGCCATCGTGGTTGGCATGGTAGCAGCGGAGAGCAAGGCACCCACACCTCGGGCAACGAACAACATCCACAGCCTGGTGGACAGCCCAAAGAACAACATGGAGAGGCCATAGCCTAGTAAGCCAACCACCAGGACAGGCTTGCGCCCGTGGCGATCAGACACCCCACCCCACAGCGGGGAAGCAAACAGCTGGATGAAGGGTGAAATCGCGACCAGCAAGCCCAGCTGAGTAGCACTGGCGCCCATGCTCTCGATGTAGAAGGGCATGATGGGCATTACCATGCCAAAGCCCAGCATTACAACACCTAGCGTCAAGGACAGGATGATGAGATTCTTGCGTTTGCTTGCTTTCATGGCAGAGTCTCCATAATGACGCTACACGCCTGAAAGGTTTCCATTCTGGATTACGATAACTTCCCTAAAGCAGGCCACAGTTAAACAGTTTCTAGGATTTTCACTGTCCCTTTGCCTCCATCCACCTGCACCCGGACACCGGTCTTGAGGCGCAAGGTAGCGTCCCCACAACCTACGA
>CP070639.1:2599563-2645449 GCA_020354045.1 Anaerolineales bacterium
ATTGTCCTCGATCAAGATTTCCAGGCTTTCCTGAGAACGTATTTCTATACTCACATGCAGTTGTTCCTTACTGTCTGGATGGCGTGCATGACGGGCAGCATTACGCAGGGCTTCGCGCACTGCATAATAGACCACCTCTCCGGCCAGGGCAGATAGACCTCGCGTTACCTGAGTGCTCTCATCGGAGACCTGCAGCGAGGTCTGGTCGAAGTCGTGCGCAAATTCGGTTTCGAGGAGCTTCTTTAAAGCATTTATCAGGCCCAGGCGCATGACCTCATCCGCGCCTGAACGAGGGATTTCGTGCAGCATGCTCGCCACCTGGTGATGGACGGCGGTCAGCGCTTCCAGAGCTTGCTGTAAGGCTGGCTCACGGCTGAGTTGAAGGTTGTTTAAAGCCAATATGGAAGTATGTATCTGGGGCAGGACTTCATCATGCAACACCCGGCGGGTTTGCCCATCCAGCACGCGCACCTCAGCAAGGCGCTGGCGCTGCAAAGCGACCAACCGGCGTGCCAATCCCGCGCTGGCCAGCGTGTCCACCAGGCGTTCACCGGCTGAGCGAGCGATCTCGATCTCTTCCTGGGTGTACAGGCGACCATCTTGCTTCTCTCCCAGCACGAGCACTCCTGCCAGGCCGCGCTCGCTCCACAGTGGGGCTGCCCAAAGCGGTCCGCGTTCATGCTCTTCTGGTAAAGGGCTGAGCGGGGATGATGAAGCGCTGAGCTGAGGTAGTAGCGTGTGGATATCGGGCAACGCTCTCTCGTTGTTGGCAGGGTAAGCCAGTGGTGGACCCGCCAGCGCGGCTGTGGCTCCCAGGGGGATCAGGAAAGCCTGGCGCGCCTCCAACAGGCCCGCGCACAAAGCCCAGAATGGTGCAGCCAGGTCTGCGCTTTCAGGCACTGCTTCGTTTTGCTCCAGCAGGTGCTCGTATAGCCGTTGGCTGGTCACAAAGGGACGCAGGTTTTCGATGGAACGTTCGCGCTCTGTGTAGGCGCCCCAGCTCACCAGTCCGAAAAAAATGATCATCAGGATTGTGCTCAAAACCAGGCTGTATACTGGATTTAAGGGCAGGTTCAGTTCCCAGGCAACTACGATAGAGTATCCGGCTGCAAGTATCAGCAGCCACCTCCAGTACGTGCGCAAACCCCGGCGCGGCAGGGATTTACCGGTGAAAACTTCATAGGATATGATCGCCTGACCTACCAGCAAAACTGCAACGGCAATCAATGCGGCGATAACCAGATCGAAGCGCGCAATCGTCAGCGCTACGTTGGCGAACGCCATATTGGCGAACGCCATCTGGCTGTTGTAGGTTCGCAAACTGGCATTGGAGATGACCCACCACATCACCCAACCCACCAGCAGGCTGACCACGATTAATACAGCTGTAGCGGCAGATAGCCAGGGGGATGCGCGACGGCGTGCCAGATCCCCCATCAGGCGTGCCGAAGGCGCTGGGCGGTGTAGTACATCCAGAGATAATACCAGGCAGTAAACCAGGTAAAGCGGATATACCAGCACCAATAGTGGCAGCCCAAATAGGGAAGGTGTCGCAGTCAGATTGAGCTGCAGAACCTGTCTGACCTCCGGTAGAGGATTTGCCAGGAATAGCATGACCAAAATCCCCACCACCAAGATGGTCCCCAGGGTAAACGCGCCCCTGTGACGCTGATAAAGGACTGCCTCCTGGTCATCCCAAAAACCAGCATACCAGAGCATGACCCCATACCAGGCATATGGCAATGTCACCACCGGGATCCAGCCCAGTTGCCACCAGAAATTCAGCCCCTGCATGAAGAAGCTTGGACCGTAGCCCAATATGATGGTGTGGATCAGGAAAAACACCCCACCCATGAGCAGCTCGGCGCCCGCCGCCCAAAGGCCTAGGGTGCGGCGCTCGGCATTCAACAGCACAGTCAGGCCCAACCAGACCAGTACGATAGTGTTGAAAAGTGACAATGAAATACCTGCCCAATCCAGGTAGAATTGCCCACTCACTCCTTCACTCCCAATTCACCCATTCGCCGCGCTCGTTCTGCACTTTGGGCGAGCCGGCTTCATCCCACCAGATCAGCTGGCTGCTCTGCACAATGATAGCTGCTCGCGTGCGGGCTACCTTCTCATCCGTGGTGGTCTGGGTCAGGTTCCAGGCTGCGTAGATTTGACCGTTGGTGCGGCTGATGGTGCGCTTATCCCGGAAGCCAAGGCGCTCAGCGATCTGCTCGTTGGTCAGCCCCTGAGCAAGCATGCGCGCCACCACCTGTTCGTTGGGTTCCAGCAATGCCATAGGGTCGTTAATATCCTTAAGTCGTACTTCCTGCACCCGGCTTTCAATCTCAGGGTCGATGAAGCTGCGACCAGCAACTGCCTCTTTAAGCAACGGTACGATCATTTGCGGCAATAGGTAGTTGGATTTTCTGACATAGGCATAGTGACTGAGGATGCCGGCGTTGCGAAAATTGCGGAAATAGTCATCATCATCTTGGATGGAATAAAAAACCACCGGGAAGCGGGGGAACTCACGCCGGATTGCCTCGGCAGCCTGGATACCGTTCAACTCGCCAGCTAGCTGCACATCCATCAAGAGAGCGCTTCGAGCGGGGTCTGGGCTGTTCTCCAGGCAATATTCCAGGGCGGCTTCTCCGGACTCGCACTCGAAAAGAATGTGCATTTCGCCTGTAGCTGCTAGTCCACTTGCCAGTGCCTCCCGCAGCTTGGGGTTGTCTTCTACCAGGATCACGTTCATCATGTTTATCGAAAGATCAGTGGAATCGCGATCATGATAAACAGGCTCCAAAAGATGTAGCCAACGGTTGCGGTGCTGAAGGTAGCCTGAAGAGACTGTGCCCATTTGTCTCTTTCCCAACGGACCAGGCGGTAGATCATCAGAATCAAAATGGAGATGTTAACCGTGTTCCAGCCCAAGATCGTCAGGCGGTTGATGGTGACACCACCCTGCAAGGTGCGGAAGAAGGTGGCAGAAAGGGCATACACGCTGATCACCACTGTCAGGACCCCCACCGCCAGGATGCCGTTGCGCAAGGCGGTTTGCACCCGTTCTGAAAGATCAGCTGCTCGGATTGGTGTGGCCCCCATCAGCAGTCCCATGATGGCGAACAGCATCACATTGTATATGATCAAGACATCACGATTTTGGAAGGGCTCCATAAAGTTGAACGGGATGACGAACAGGTAGATGGCTAACACCACCAGGGTCAGCGGCAGTAGCAGGCGCATCATGGTGGCAATGAACTTGCTAAGACCTTGTCTAAAGTCTTGATTGGCAGGATCTAGCCCAGGGTCATAGATGCTGGCGACTGCCAGGATCGGGATCAGCCCGAAGCCACCTGCCGCGATCAGGCGCGTAAGCGCTTCTGGCAAGGTGATGCTCAGTGCTGCGAACATGCCAATGGTGATACCTCCGAAAGCTACCCCGGCAATCAGGTATACACCGGCAGTGATAGCGACTTCAATAGATTTGATTAAGAATGCAAAACGGTTCTGGTAGCTTGAACCCAACCCAAGTATTGTGAGACCCAGGGCGATCCAGGATAGCAGCGGCAGGTGAATGGCGGCCAGGTCCAGGTAGTGGCGGTGATAGCCCTGTCCCTGTCCTGGAGCAATTAACAGCACATACAGGCAAACTCCGAGCAGACCCACACCTGCGAAAACAGCACGCCGGTAGCTTCGTTTGGCGGTGAAGACCAGGAAGCCCAGCGCCAGCAGGGTGGCGATTGGCGCCCACAGCAGAAATAAATAGGGGATATGGTCTAAAAACTGTATTTTTTCGTCTGAGAGCGCCCAAAAGATCAACCCGGTGATAACACCCAATGGTACGGCTAATTTCCAGTTGGAACTGGCGCGCTCATGTGTTTCTGCGCCAGGCTTTTGTTGCTGATCGGTAGTGTTCTCAAGACGGTAGTGCCAGGCTGCCAGCAACAGATTATCAGGCTGGTCCCTGTAGCAGGTTTCCAGGCCTTTCCGAAAACCGTCTTCTTCTCCAGACTGGAGCGCAACCTGGTAAAGCTCTTCGACACGCTTGGGGTCGCTGGAGGCGACTTGGATGGCTTTGGTATATTCCATTAAATGATCTCCTTGTACATCTACCAGCGTACTGGAGAGTCAACAAACTCGTCAAGCACTCAGGTGCTTAATTTTTAAGTTTCACGCGCTGGTAAGCTCCTTCAGGCTTATCTACAATGTATCACAGGTTTACCCATCTTACCATTCAAACACGGAGTATCTATGCCGTTTTCTACGGGTTTGTTTATCGGATTTGGACTGGCAATTGCCGGAATTGCATTGTTAGCTCTCTCAAATAAGCACAGGCGACTGGCGATTCTGTTGCTTGTGCTTGGTGCTTTGTTAGCTGCAGGCGTGTTGCTGATTGTCGACCTCGCACTTCGTAATATGTAAGGAGAATTCTTAAACAGGCTTCAGCAGACGGGCTAGGAGGTACACTGTGAAAGTAAAAATGATCTTGCCAGCTTTGACGGAGGCGAATAGCCCTTTCTGGCGTCCGATCAAATATTCCTTGTTCCCGTTTCTGGGACTTGCAACGCTGGCAGCCTATCTGCACCCCGGAGATCAGATCACGATCCAGGATGAGCATGTTGAAAGGCTCGATCTCTAAAAGTGCCTGGAAGAAACCTGGGTGGGCAGGCAGGGCGCGCCACCTGGCCTATGCCAGGGGCTGGAAGAAGTTTGAGCCGCTCTGGGATTGGATCATCCGGCTGGGACGGGTGGGCTCCTTCTTGCCGTTCTTGAAAAGGTGCTGGAGGGTAAAGGATTGTTTGCTGAACCGGTCGGAGCATCCGAACATACTAAGGGCCGCGGGAGAGGCAAGATGAAGAGCATGTCCGGTTAGCAGGTGATTCGCACATGCTAAAACAAGTGAGACGTGCTGGTCTCGCGAAGACCCCCGCTTTCCTGCCTGGAACCTATTGCAAATTTTACGCACTTGTTGTACCCTCTTGGGGCTATGCGTTTGCTTTTTGTTGCCGATGGTCGCTCGCCAATTGCCTTAAACTGGATCGATTATTTTATGGAGGCGGGTCACCAGGTTCACCTGGTATCAACTTATCCCTGTGACCCCGACCCACGTCTGGTAAGCTATCATTTGATTCCAGTTGCGTTCAGCCGTCTGGCAGGAGGCGGTCGAGCCCCCCAAGGCCGATTGCGGGGCACCGCGGCGGTGCGGGTGCGCACGCTGATACGCCAGTGGCTTGGACCGCTGACACTGCCAAATGCCGTGCCCGCATTACGCCTGGTTATAGACAAGCTGCAGCCGGAATTGGTGCATGCCATGCGCATCCCTTATGAGGGCATGCTGGCAGCGCTGGCTAACCCACGCTCCCCACTGCTGGTTTCCATATGGGGCAATGATTTCACTCTGCATGCCCTTTCTAACCCGGTTCTGGGGCGCTACACGCGGCTTACGCTTCAACGCGCTGATGCTCTGCACGCTGATTGCCAGCGGGATATTCGTCTGGCGAATGCCTGGGAGTTTAATGAAAATTCACCCAGCGTGGTGTTGCCGGGTGCTGGGGGCGTCCAACGAGATATTTTCTATCCACCGCTGGAAGGAACTCAGGCGGAACAAAATCCGTTGGTGATTAATCCACGTGGCATCCGCGCCTATGTGCGCAATGACACCTTTTTTAAGGCTGTTCCGATTATTTTGGAGAGCAAACCTAATGTACATTTCGTATGCCCGGTAATGTTGGGTGAGCTGGAAGCTCATAGGTGGGTTGAACATTTGGAGCTGTTTGAATCGGTCGAGCTTTTGCCACGTCAAACCCGTCTCCAGATGGCAGAGCTCTTTCGCCGCTCGCTGGTAGCAGTTTCACCAAGCACACATGACGGCACACCCAATACACTGCTGGAGGCCATGGCTTGTGGCTGTTACCCTGTGGCAGGGGACCTTGAATCTTTGCGCGAGTGGATTGAAACAGGGGTCAATGGCTCGCTTGTTGACCCATCTGATCCCCATGCCCTGGCGAAGGCTGTGCTTTCTGTGCTGCAAGACACCAAGCTGCGTGGAAATGCGTCGGCATATAACCAGCGTTTGATCGAAAGGCGAGCGGAATACCAGGGGGTGATGCGGCGTGCGGAGCAATTTTACCGGAGCCTGATTTAGATGCACAGCTGAGCAGGTAGCACTGGCTTCGCCATGCCCTGCTCAAGTTCTTGTGTATGCTTTTGGAAAGCCCAATGGGAAGGGTTGCTGTTGTTTATTCCAGGTAGCCGCGTAAGGCGTGCTGTACTTGTGGGCTGCGCAGTCGGCGGAGAGCCTGGGCTTCTATTTGCCGTACTCGCTCACGCGTGACACCCATTTTCCGCCCCACTTCCTTCAATGTATGCGTTTGCCCATCGATCAGACCGTAGCGCAGCTGGAGTATGCGCGCCTCGCGGGCGGGCAACTCGCTTAAAGCCTCTCGAATGCGTTCGCGCAGGATATTATTAGTCGCCGTGTCATCGGGAGGAGGTGAATCCTGATCTTCAATGAAGTCACCAAGGACCTCGTCATCCTCATCGCCAATTGGGGTCTGCAGCGAGAAGGGGTGGCGTGAAGCCTGGATCATGTGCTCCACCTTGTTTGTGGTTACCTCGAGCGTTTCAGCCAGTTCATCGGTTGTTGGATCGCGGCTGAGTTTCTGCTTCAGATGGTGTTGGGCGCGTAGCATTTTGCTGATCTGATCCCCCATGTGCACTGGCACACGGATGGTGCGGCTTTGATCTGCAATTGCCCGGGTGATGGCCTGGCGTATCCACCAGGTAGCATAAGTGCTGAACTTGAAGCCACGCCGGTAATCGAATTTTTTGGCTGCTCGCATCAGGCCGATATTGCCCTCCTGGATCAAATCCAGGAAAGGTACACCTCGTCCAAGATATTTTTTGGCAACGCTGATCACCAGCCTGGAATTGGCAATAATCAGGTGTTCGCGTGCAAACCAGCCGTCTTCGATCAAGTTACATAGCTCGCGCGCTCGGCGTGGACTGGCATTGCCACGCGCCAGCTCCTCACGCGCCAGACGCCCGTGCTCAATCCTTTGAGAAAGTTCTACTTCCTCCTGGGCGGTGAGCAAGGGCACACGGGCAGCTTCTTTGAGGTACAGGCCGATTGTGTCGTGAATATCAATATTTTCCAGGGATTCTCCACCATTGAGGCCTGTCTGGATGCGGCCATTTTGATTGTCATCATCCTCAAATTTTTCAGGTGATTCCTCTACATAGGGTATGCCTGCACTGATTAATGCTGCAAAGGCCTCCTCAAGCTGGCTGATGTCCTCTTCCGCTTCCGGGAAATGGTGCAGGATATCATCCAGAGTGACGAAGCCTTGGCGACGGCCTAGTTCAATCAATATACCAATTGGATTTAGGTTGTTATCGTGGTCTTCTATGAGGGCCAGTAAACTTTCTTTTGAAATTCTACTCATAACCTCGCTTAAAATTTGTGTGTTCTAATCACTATTAAACTTTTGAGTATTACTGCTAAATCTTCGTAATTGGAACAATTATACCATATATACCTGTGTGCTCACTGATACCCCTATATAGGGTGGGTGAATTACCTGTCTGCTTCTATCACCTGCCCAGATTAAGGTGTTATCAAATAAGTCTCAATGATCCCTGATGATGGTTTGAGCGATGAAGTTTATATATTAATAGCATGCCCTTCGGCAGCGTGAGCAGCTTCCATGAGCGCTTCACTCAGGCTGGGGTGAGCGTGCACATTGCGTGCGATCTCTGCAGTTGTCAGCTCCATCATCTGAGCGATGGTCAATTCGGGTAGCAGCTCGGTCACTTCGGGTCCGATCATGCTGGCACCCAGGATTTCACCGTAGCGAGCGTCTGTGATGAGCTTTACCCAGCCGGAGCTCTCGCCTAATCCCAACGCTTTACCATTGGCCTGGAAGGGAAAACGGCCCACCTTGACCTCCAAATTGCGCTCTTTCGCCTGGCTTTCGGTGAGGCCAAAGGAGGCGATTTGCGGCTGGCAGTAGGTAGCACGCGGTAGCATCTCGTAATCCAGCGTGGACGATTCTAATCCTGCGATGTTCTCGGCGCAGATAATTCCTTGTGCAGAGCCTACATGGGCAAGCATCAGCTTGCCTGTGACATCACCAATTGCCCAAATCCCCTGTACATTGGTACTCATGCGCTCATCAATATCAACAAAGCCGCGCTCAGTAATTTTTACACCGATATCTTCCAAGCCTAGGTCTTGAGTATATGGTGAGAAGCCAATAGCAACCAAAGCCTGCTCAGCCTCCAGGGTTAGCTCCTCCTCCTGGCTGGATACCTTTACCCTGACGCCATTTTTTGTGTTTTCAAGAGCCTCAACGCGGTGCCCGGTCAAGACCTTTATACCTCTCTTTTTGAAGGCCTTCGCCAGTTCAGTGCTGACTTCCTCGTCTTCGAGTGGTACCAGCCTGGGGAGCATTTCTATGATTGTGACCTCACTGCCATATGAATTCCATATGGTTGAAAATTCTACCCCCACCGCCCCCGAACCGATGACAACTACAGATTGTGGCATCTTCTCTTGCAGAATGGCCTCCCAATACGTGACTATTTTGTCTCTATCGATATTCCAGCCGCGCGGTACTGTAGCGTGCGCCCCAGTCGCGATCACAATGTTCCTGGCCTTATGTTCACTGGTACTTCCATCCTCAGCAGTTATCTGGATGGTATCTTTGGCGGTGACCCGGGCGGTGCCCATATGCACATCGATTTTATTTTTCTTCATTAAGAATCCCACGCCCTTGGTCAGGCGATCTGATACCTGGCGGCTGCGCTTTACTGCGACGCCATAGTCAAGGGTCAAGTTTTCGAAGCCAAAACCGAATTCTTTACCACGCTCGCGCAGGGTATGGGCGACTTCAGCATTCTTGAGCAGGGATTTGGATGGTATGCAACCTACGTTCAAGCACACGCCTCCCAGCCATTGTTTCTCAACAACGGCGGCTTTCATACCCAGCTGGGCTGCCCGGATCGCGCATACATATCCTGCTGGACCACCTCCGATAACAAGTACATCATACTCGCTCATGTTCTCTCCCTTAAAAATGTTAGACAATTTGTCAACTTTTTTATCTCTAAGTTATCCATATGCCTGGCACTTCAGGCAATACCTGACTCATCTCTCTTCAAAATGAGCTATCCAGAACCTGGATAAAGTTCCAGGCAATTTGAGTTTTTCACCAACGAATGATTAGAAATTCACCAGGGATTCTACCACTTTGCCCAGGAAGATATCGGCTATGGCGCCATCCAATATACGGTGATCAAATGTCAAAGACAGGTACGCCATGGGACGGATGGCAATGGTATCACCCACCTCGATGCCCTCGATCTCAGCGCCACTGATGACCACCACCCGTTTTTGGATTGTGCCCACTCCTAAGATGGCACACTGAGGCTGGTTGATGATCGGTGTGGCGAATAACGACCCGCTCACTCCATGATTGGTAATCGTGAAAGTGCCGCCTTTGACCTCATCAGGTTGCAGTTTTTTGGCACGTGCCCGGTTTGCCAGGTCGTTCACGCTGCGCGCAATGCCCAGCAAAGAGAGACCATCCGCATTCTTAATCACCGGCACGATTAAACCTTCCTCCCCCAAAGAAGTCGCCATACCAATGTTGATCTGCTTGTGCAGGTGGATGCCTTGCTCACCCCAGGAAGAATTCACGATAGGGTGGGCTTTTAAAGCCGCGATTGCCGCGCTCACAAAATATGCAGTGAAAGTCAGGTTTACGCCATCCCGAGCAAAGGTGGCTTTGTTTGCCTGGCGGTGGGCGACGATGCGGCTCAGATCGACCTCCATGACGGTGGTCACATGAGGTGAGGTTCGTTTGCTTAACACCATGTGGTCGGCGATGGCACGCCGGACAGTCGTCATTGGCAGCACCTCACCTGGCGTGAATGCCTGGGCGATTGAAGCGGGGATGGCGGGGGAAGGTGCTGCCTGTGCGGAAGAGGAGACCGCCGCGGGAGGCGAAATTGGCTGGATTGGACTGGTAGTTGGGATAATTTCAGGCGCTGCCTGTCGCGCCTCCAGGTAGTTGAGAACATCTTTTTTGGTGATCCGCCCTCCTTGCCCGGTGCCCTGGATCTGGTACAGGTCTATATTGTGTTCCCCGGCGATGCGCGCGACCACTGGTGAGATAAAACCCAATTCGCGATCGCGACCTGCTGAAGGCAGGCCGTCTACCCTGGCGACAACACCAGCCGGAACAGTGAAGGTAGCCTGTGGTTGAGGTGCTACTTCCGAGGCAGGAGAAGTTCCATCGCTGGGAGTTTTTTCGCCCGCCTCGCCAATCCAGGCTAGCACGTTCCCCGCCTGGACGGTTGTGCCTTCAGGAATCAAGATTTCGAGTAGTATGCCATCGCTGGGGCTGGGGATTTCCGAATCAACCTTGTCGGTGTTGACTTCTAACAAAGGCTCGTACTCTTCCACTGGATCTCCAACGGCTTTCAGCCATTTGGTGATCGTTCCTTCAATAACAGATTCGCCTAGTTGTGGCATCAAGACTTGTACAGGCATTATTCCTCCATACACAGTGGATATAAATTGCTTCCGCGGTGTTAGTAAAGCTTGGGGAAGCTGGCCGGGTCAGCTTCGTGCATGATCTCGTAGACTGTGTCAAAAATCTGTTCCGCATTAGGTTTTGACCAATAATCGCCATCTGAACCATACGCGGGTCGATGGGGCTTGCCCGGCAGTGTGCGTGGCGGCGAGTCGAGATAGTAATAACCGCCCTGTTTTTCAATTACCTCCTGGAACATGTAGGCGGTGGTACCACCGGGGACGTCTTCATCAACGAACAGAATGCGGCTGGTTTTCTTGAGCGAGTCAAGGATAACACCCTGCAGGTCGAAAGGCAGCAGGGTTTGCACATCGATGATCTCAACTTGGATACCAGCTCGCTCAAGGGACTCAGCCGCTTCCAGTGCGATCCGGCAGCAGGCGCCATAAGTGACCAGGGTGAGATCATCACCTGCACGGAGGACTTCGGGCACGCCGAGGGGCACGGTAAATTCACTGATATTATCAGGTAATTGCTCCTTCAGCCGGTAGCCGTTCAAAACCTCAACGACAACCGCGGGTTCGTCAGCCTGCAGCAGCGTATTGTAGAAACCGGCTGCCTGGGTCATGTTGCGGGGTACCAAAACATGCATGCCTCGAACCAGGTGGATGAGACCAGCCATTAATGATCCGGAATGCCAGATGCCCTCCAGACGGTGACCACGGGTACGCACGATCACGGGCGCTTTCTGGCCACCCTTGGTACGCCAGTACAAGGTGGCTAAATCATCCGACATGATTTGTAGTGCGTACAGCAGGTAATCCAGGTACTGGATTTCTGCTATTGGACGCAGCCCGCGCATCGCCATGCCGATCGCCTGACCGATGATGGTGCACTCGCGGATGCCGGTATCCGTGACGCGCATAAGCCCATATTTTTCCTGCAAGCCCCGTAATCCCTGATTGACATCCCCAAGATTGCCCACATCTTCACCAAAAACAATCAGGCGCGGATCACGCTCTAGGGCTGCATCGAAGCAGGCGTTAAGCACTTCGAAGCCATACATTGTGGGTGAGTCTGCTGAATAAACAGGCTTGAGTTCTGGTACTTTGAGCGCTGATTTGGCAGATTGGTTATACAGGTGGGAGCTGTAGCGCTCTTCGTTGAGCTGCATGTGTTCCTGTCTCCAGGCCAGCAGCTCCGTCCGGGAGTGGATATTCTCCTGCCGGGTGAGGGTAAGCGCGGTTTGGATGGTAGCCATGATATCCCGGCGTAGCGGGGAAGGTAACCCGAGCAGGTGCTGTTTACCCTGGCTGAGTTCTGCAGCATGGGTCGATTGGGCAGCTATCTGGTCGATCAGACGGGCAACTTCCTGGCATTCCTGCTGGATGGGATTCAGGTAAGCTTCCCAGGCCTGTTTGCGCACTTCCAGGACATGCTTATGGTCCTCTTTTTCCATCTGGTCAAGCTCAGCCGGTTCTGCAATACCCTGGGCGATGATCCATTCACGGAATTTGGTCAGCCCGTCAAACTCTTCTTCGAACCTCAGTCTTTCTTGGGATTTATAGCGTTCATGGCTGCCTGAGGTGGAGTGACCCTGCGGTTGGGTCAGCTCGATCACGTGCACAATGGCAGGAACATGTTCTTCGCGAACAATCCGGCTGGCTTTTTGGTAGGTTTCTACCAGAGCTGGGTAGTCCCAACCCTTAACTGTGTACAAGTCATATCCATCTCGGGTTCCAGGCTCACGCTGGAAGCCTTTCAGCAGCTCGGATATATTTTCTTTGACCATCTGGTGTTTATTAGGTACGGAGATGCCGTAACCGTCATCATAGATTGTGATCAGCGCTGGAGCCTGGAGCACTCCAATGGCGTTTATCGCTTCCCATACCATACCCTCGGCTGTTGAGGCATTGCCAATCGTGCCAAAGGCGATCTCATTGCCATTGTTTGAGAAAGTTGTAAATTCTTTTAACTTTTCAAGTTCACGATATAACCTGGAGGCATATGCCAGACCCACCAGGCGTGGCATCTGCGAACCGGTCGGGGAGATATCTGCTGAGGTATTACGGATATCCATCAGGTTATTCCACGAGCCATCCACATGGAGGCTGCGCGTGGCGAAGTGGGCATTCATTGCTCTACCAGCTGTGGCGGGATCGGCTTGCAAGTCGGTGTGGGCGTATAGTTGGGCGAAAAATTGCTGGATGGTGGTCTCACCACTGGCAAACATCAGGGTTTGGTCCCGATAATAACCTGAGCGAAAATCACCTTTTTGATATACCTTGGCCATAGCCACCTGGACGACCTCTTTGCCATCTCCAAAGATGCCGAATTTGGCCTTGCCACTCATGACCTCACGCCGTCCGATGACGCTGACCTGGCGGCTTTGATACGCCAGTTGGTAATCTCGGATGATCTCTTCCGGAGTGAGGCGAAGGTCTGAGACGCTCTCGCTGGCCTCGAGTGCTGTTTCGCTCATAAAAACATTTCCTCCTATCTTGCTCTACCGTTTTCAAGCAGCGCCAGCCCATCTGCCTAACGCATTGGAAAATTTCAGGATTTCCCTTGAGTGCTCCGGGGGCTTATATAGATTATATCGCCCTTTTTTCGGATTATTCTAAAGGCGTGATTAATACCAGTAGTTAGGTTGCCCTTTATTGGCTTTCCCCGCTTCTCTCTGCTCTGAGTTCATAATGCTGGGCGCGTTCATCAAAATGGGAGAGAACTGCTCTCGCTTTGGCTGGGACATAGGCTGCTTCGTAGTCCTCCCCGGCGAACTCGCGCACGGCTTCCAGCGTATCGAAAGTCATGATTGTGACAAATTCGATCTCTTCACCAGCATCGCGGCGCAGTAAGCGAATGCCCTTGAAGCCCCGAATTTGCCGTTTCTCAATACCGATGAAGATTTCCTCCTTGAGCAACGCCTCGTATCGATCAGCGTTGCCTGGAGTTGTCCATCCATGCCAGATGCGCAGGATCATGATTTGTTTTTCCTTTTTCTCGCTTCTGCTCTATCCAGATTTTCTTTCACTCTAAAAGATACAATTTTACTGATCAGGTCATAAGGAATCGGTTTATCTAACGGAAATTTTACCGTGCCTTTGGCTATTTCGTAAGCAGACAGCTCGTTTTCGAATTCCTTGATCCCTGATGAGGCAGGATAAAATCCTATATGCTTTTTCCAGGCTGCGAAATGCACTAAATTCCCTTTAAGCGTATAGGTCGGTATTTGATAACTGATGGTCTCTTCCCCGTTTGGTGCAGCCTCCTTAATCGTTGTTCTGATCTTTTCCAAAATCTCTTGGACTTCTTTAGAAAAACCGGCGATGTATTCATCGATGGTTTTGGGTGTTGTTTTGTAGGTGGTCATTTTCTTTCCTCTGCAAAATCCTGACAGCGGGTTGGGTGCGCACGATTCATGCTGATAATCGTTCTTGCGGACCAGGTTCGCTCTCTTCACCGATCTCCGCTATGACCTTGCCAGCCTCGTTGAAGTGCAGAAGGGTGATACCTCCCTATTGGTGTTCTCCGCCCATGTGCGATTCAGGAAGCTGGCTAGCAGATACCCTATGTGCTTGAAAACTCCATCAAAGACTTACCTTTTGTCCCTCCGCAACAATTTCGTGAATTGTTACCTTGCTATTTTTCCATGTGCTAGAGAAATTTATCGCGTGATCCATGTACGCTTTTCGTCCACGTAACGCAGGTAAATTGAACAGCCTCATGAAAACCGGATAAGTTGCGATACTATCCTCGGCAACGAGTTCTTCGACGATCGAGGGATTGCCTTCATGGACGCCTTTGAAAAATTGGCTGGCAAGTTCTTTTAGTTTGTCTTTCATATTAGCCCTCGTTTTTTTTCGAAAGTTCCTTGCTCATATGGCTTCAAGACAGCCTTGAGCTGAGGCATCGGGGTCCACTATCGCTCAAGCACATCCGGGGCTGGGTGGAGCAGCGGGTTCTACTGCGATTCCTTGCTGCGGCTCTTGTTCGTCAGGCGCCACCCTCGGCTGCCTGAGCGCGCCAATCCAAACGCCTATCAGCACCACCAGACCACCTGCGGTGAACCTTAAGGTGATCGTCTCGTCAGTCAGCCAGGCGGAAATAATGACCGTTGCGACTGGGAAAAGCAGAAAGGAGTAGGAAGTGGCAGTTGCCGTCCATCTGGAGAGAATGAATAGGTAGAGGTAAAAAAGCACGACGGAGCCGATCAAAACCAGATAACTGAAGGCTGCCCAGGTCGCAGAGGCGTTGGGTAGAGACCAGCTCTCTCCGGCAATAAGGGAAACCAGGATGAGGATCAGCGCGCCCTCAGTCGTGGCAATTGCATTGGTTGCCAGGGGATCGGACCTGGGAAATAGTTTATAGAGTACGGAGGCTTCTGCTGTACAGGCTGCGCCAAACATCAGGGCCAGGAGGGATGGCATAGGGATAGATGTGCCAAGGTCTTGAGCCACTGCCAGCGTAATGCCAGCGAGCGCTATCAGGGCGCCAGCCAGCCCGCGCCACCTGAATCGCTCGAGCCGGTGCGCAGTGGCAAAAAGCAGTGTCAGCAAAGGACCCAGCGACAAGATGATCATTGCCAGGCTGGCCTGGATTTTTAGCATGCTCCAATAGATGAAGGCATAGGCGGCACCAATACTGAGCGCGCCATAGACCAGGCAGCCGACCAGCGCTCGTCCTGCAGGTAGTGGTATGCGCCGGATGAGCAGGATGGCCCAAAAGATGATCGCTGCGCCGATGAATCGGGCGGCGGCGCCCCAGAAGGGAGGTAGCTCCAAATTACTGAAACGGACAGCCACAGCATTGCTCCCACCAAGAAAGATCAACACGATAAATGCGAGCAGCATCAAGCTATCCAGACCTGATCTGGTGTCGTTGCTTGGATGATCACTTATGCCAGCCATTCCACATCCCTCTCCATGACTCTGACAGTTCAACGCCTCTAACCCTGCCTGATCGCCTCGACCTGCCAGGATGTGCCAGACGTCTTAATGATAATAACTCTTATGGATAGACTCGAATTAGATAAATTATACATGATATATCGGGATTTATTAGATCTAGACCCCCTGCTCAAATATAAAGCGCACCTTCATTAAAGGATAGTTCATGCATACACAGCTGTGAAAATCTGTGTATGCGCGTCAATCTGTAGCTACTTTAACCAGTGCCTGGACCACGATCTCCGCTATATCCAGTATTTCCATCTGGGAACCGGCGTCTTTCCCGGCATCATTGAGCATCACCATGCAGAACGGGCAGCCTACTGCCAACGATGTTGCGCCGGTTGCCTGGGCTTCTTTGAAACGGTTTAGGTTAACGCGCTCGTCGCCATGCTCTTCTTCTTTCCACATCTGCGCGCCGCCAGCTCCACAACAGAAGGACTTCTTTCCATGGCGTGGCATTTCCACTAGATTCACCTGGGTTTGCTGCAATGCTTGCCGTGGGTCGTTGACGATATCATTGTGTCGCCCCAGATAGCAAGGATCATGGAAGGTAATCTTTTGAGTTGCATCTCCCTGCAACTTGAGACGCCCCGCTCCAACTAGCTCATTGATCAGCTGTGAATGGTGGATCACTTCGTAGTTACCACCAAAAGCCGGGTATTCAGTCTTGATAGTGTGCAGGCAGTGCGGGCAGGTGGTCACAATGCGGGGTGGCGCGACTTCATTGAGCATCTCTACGTTAGCCAGCGCCATTTCATGGAACAGGTATTCGTTTCCCGCCCTACGGGCTGAATCCCCCGTGCACTGCTCCATTTCGCCCAGGACAGCGTAGTTCACCTCAGCTGCATTTAAGATCTTGGCAAAAGCCTGGGCGGTCTTCTGGGCGCGGGCATCAGTAGCTGGTGCGCAGCCTACCCACCACAAGATTTCAGGCTCGGCCACATCGTTCACAGTAGGCACCTGCAGCCCTTCTGCCCACTTCATACGTTCGGTAGGTGGTACATTCCAGGGATTCATAGTGCGCTCCATGCCCCGGAAAGCGGTCTGGAGCTGATCGGGGAAGTTATTCTCCATTAAAACCAATGAGCGACGGATATCCAGGATATCGCGCATCGGCTCATTGCCTACTGGACAGATATCCACACAAGCGCCGCAGGCGGTACAGGCCCATACCGCTTCCGGTGTGATTGCAAAATCAAGCAGGGCAGTCTGGCTGGCTTCTCCCTTTGCCAGGCGTGCTCCCTCATAATTCAGGAAATAACGCTTGTTGATCTCCAGCGCGGCGGGTGACAGCACCTTGCCGGTATTATATGCCGGGCAGGCATCCTGGCAGCGGTAGCACATGATGCAGGCGTAGGCATCCATGATCTGTTCCCAGCCCAGGTCTTCCAGGTGTGTAGCGCCAAATTGCTCGATTGACTCGTCGTCAAAATCAAGCTTAGACAGCTCGCCCATTGAGTGCCGTTCTGGTTTGAGTAGAAAATTAAACGGCGCGAAGAACAGGTGGATATGCTTCGAATACAAGAAGTAGGGGATAAAACCCAGGATGGTGCCTAAAGCCAGCCAGAAGCCAGCATGCTCGCCAAAATTCACGGCTGCTGGGCTTAAATTTGACCACCAGCCAGCTACCGCTGAAGCGAATGGTTGCCAGACGTCTTGTCCTTCATGAGCGATTTTAAACGAGGCACCTAGAAAGCGCGAGCCGACGTGCACCAGGATGAAAACGCCCACGATTGCCGAGTCCCGGCGGATGCCCAGGCGGGCCTTGGGATGCAGCAAAATATCCTGACGAGCACTGAGCGCTGGTGGTCTTAATACAAATCTACGCAGGATTAATGCCACCATGCCCACCAACGTGCCCACACTGAACAGGTCTGCAAACAAACGGTACAAGTCGCCGACCAGGCCCTGACCCAGGAATACGAAATCGGGCAGGTAGCCTTCCAGTACGTCCCCGAGGTTGACTAATAAATAAAAGATGAATCCCCACGCCACCAGCCCATGGAACAAGCTGGCCCAGAAGCGGGTCCGAAACACGGGTTGGAAGCTGATCGTTTTAAACAAGGCGGAAGGCAATCGCTTTGGAATTACACCCCAATCGATTTTGCCCTGCCCTCGTGCAATCGTGCGTACGATCCTGTCGGAAGCCCTGTAAGCAGCGTAAATGGTGACCAGGGTGGCTAAGAGAAACAGAATTTTTTCGGGTGTTGTCAGCATGGTTTCTCCGGGAGGTTGTCGTAGTGTCTCAATGCAGTCGTTTTCCCCATACCGGTTAGAAAAGACCAGTTTGGTTTGCCGCGGTATGATACATTTGATTGGCCAAGGACGTAGTTTTCACCAAATTTTTCCGATTATACCACCTGAGAAGTATCGACTTTTTAAGGGATAGCTTGTGAATTCTCCTGGGCTGCCGCGCTTGCTGAGTCGCAAAAAGGTAATTTATGGGCATTAAGGAATTTGTGATTAATCCCTGAGTTGTGTGTAAAGACGTATTGACTTTTATTCATTCTGGTCGAAATAATCCAATGCAGCCTTGATGGCTGGATCGGTATCTACAGTATATTCATCCCAGCTGCTGGGCACGATTTGGTCGGGTATGATGCCTGTTAATTCCCAATCCTGATCTGGGTTTTGGAGGGAGCGAAACGTTTCACGGGCGATCCAGGCGCGCGACCCGTCTTGAAAATCGTAACGCCACAGTAGCTCGATGTTTCCCTCAGTGGGTTCACCGATGATAAAAGCACGCCTGCTGTCTTTCAATATCCCTGTAAAGATTTCACCAAAACTGGCTGTGTTTGGACCTACCAAGACAACCAGAGGCAGGTTGTAAGAGCCATGGATATCTGCACCCAGGACATTAAAAGCTCGTTTGTGCACAGTCCGGTCGACAAAATAGCCTACATTACCTTTGATAAAGTGTCCAAGAATGCTGCGGGTCACCGTATCAGCCCCGCCAGGGTTTTGACGGTTGTCGATTACCAAGCCCTCAACTCTATCGTTTGTCAGGAAATTTTCTAAGACCAATTTGAATTGATCCCCAACAGTCTGATCTGAAAAGGTGGGCAGCAAGATATATCCAATGGACTTTCCTCTAAGGGTAGTTAGCTCTTTTGAAATGATAGGAACCGGACCAGTCACCCTCTGGCGCGTCACCGTAACCTGTCTGGGTTCTTCACCAGGCGTTTGCAGGGTGAGTTCCAGGCTGCTACCCTCTGGGCCACGCAATAAACTCCTGCGGACGCCCTCCTCACCGACAATTGGCACACCGTCCACTGCCAGGATGCTGTCATGAGGCTGGATCCCGGCCAAATCTGCCGGGCTGTTTGGGAAAACCACAATGATGGTAATTCTACTGCGCTCGGGGACGAAACTGGTCAGGATCCCAATTCCGACGAAATCATTTTCACCAGAGTACTCGGCATCTTCGTCCCGTGCCTCCATTGGTGTAAGGAATACGGAGTGATCGTCAGCCAGGCGTTCAACTAATTCACCCATGCTCTGGTAAAACGCTGGATCGCTGAGACCCCCTTGAATCAAGGCGCTGTAATCAAGGAAGATTTGGTCCCAATCCAGCCCGTTGTAATCTGTGTAAAGGTAGTCCTGTTGGATTGCTCCCCAAAGCGCTTTGAACACGCTCTGTTGTAAATCTGCATCGCCATTGACAGCCGTTGGGGTGGCTGTCCATGGTGTGGTGGGAGTGGGTGGGATTTGGGTGGGGGTGGCAGGTACAGGCGTGGATGTAGAGGTGGCTGGTGGAGACGTGTATGTGGCTCGCTGGATGGAATGAGACAGACTTTTGTTTTCCACCTGTTGCCCAGGTTGGTTCATGTTGTTGACTGATTGGCAAGCAACGGTGGCAACAACCAGGATCAAGATGAAGGTCCGGGTTCGAATTGCCATCTTTTAATTTCCTGTTAGCCAGTTCAGGGCTTGCGAGGGTCAGTTGGAGCTCAGGCGCCGCCAGCAGTATACTGCCCTGAATCAACTGGTGTCTCACCGGATGGATCCCAAACGTAGACGAAGTCACCCACCTCTGCCCAATCAAATATCCAGCGTGAGTCACCAACAGAAAGGTTGACACAACCATGTGATTGGGGGAATCCCAGGTTTGCCCGCCAGTAAGCGCCGTGCAAGGCGCGCGCCTGGTCAAAATACATTGTCCAGGGTACATCTTCCAGGTAATAGGCGTCCGAACGGTCAGCTTCGAAAGCGCCGCGCATGGGCGTGGTCTCCAGTTTTTCATAGATCTGGAACAGACCGGGCCTGGTCCAGAAGGGTTCCAGTCCACTGGCGATCAGCGTAGCGAAGACAAGCTGATTTTGATCGTATACTGCGATTGTCTGTTCAAACAGGTTTACTTCGATCCAGCGATCACTGGTGACCCCTTCAGGTGGCTTGGTGTTAGGGATCACCCGCGCCAGCATGTTCTGGTGCACCCATTCGTCCGGTCCAACCATGTACCAGTCTTCCCCACCCACGTTTTCTACACCGTAGACCTGTACAACTTCATGGTTGTTCAGGGTGTGACTGGTATAGTCCTGGTTCTGGAAGCCCGGTGTCCGCTTGGTAGCAACTGGGCCGGGGCTGAGATAAGAGAGCACCCAACCGAAAGTGGTCCTGGGTGTTTGTTTGAAAGTTAGGCCTTGGAAGAGCGGTACTGAGCCAATTCGGATGATATCGTTGGCAGTCATCCAGGCACCTGGTTCAATCATATAGAAGCGTTTTCCATCGATCAAGACTTCATCTGTGTACGAGATATAGCTGAAGCTGGCTTCAATGCGCCCGATGGCGTTGTCTTTTTTTCCTTTCAAGGCATCTTCTACCGACCCGTAGATGGGGGCATTGTTTTTATTTACCTGTCCATAATTCACATTTACATAGGTAAGGGAGCGATCTGGATGGTTTATGGAAAATGGAGTGGCGGGGAAAGTGAGTCCTGCCTGGGCAAGTTTGCTCAGATAGGTTGAGGGTCCCAGTGGTTGGCAATCACCGGGAGTCTGCGAGTACACGCCTGGCAGGCATAGCACTCCCTGATCTTTAACTGGTTGTGGCGCGCTGGCAGCCTGGGCAGGCCTGACAGCAAGCAACCACACAGCGATAGTCAATAAAAATACCGGTAAGAGACGTTTTATCATTAATTTGCTCCGAGAGACCACGTCAGACGAAAAAACATTATATCATCCGTTCCTTTGACAAGCTGCTTTAATTGTCTTCAAGGAAGGTAAATCGCACCGAGGATAGAGAGGAACAGGGTGATACTGATGTAACTGTTGATATTGAAAAAGGCAAGATCAATCTTGCTTAAATCATTGGGTCGCACCAGGCTATGCTCCCAGGTGAGCAGGATGGCGGTAACGACGAAACCGACCCAGTAGGGCCAGCTCAACTTCAGGACTAGGCCCAGAATGCCCAGCAACAGGAGGGTCATAACATGGCTGATTTTTGCGAGATGTAATGCAGTCGGGATGCCAAATAATGCTGGAATGGAGAATAAGCCTTCCTGCTGGTCATGATCTACATCCTGGCAGGCGTAGATCAGGTCAAAGCCACCGATCCAGAAGGTGACCACAGCTAATAACAGCCAGGCCGGCAGGTCATCTGGTGTGAAGAGTGAACCCCGGATAGCAGCCCAAGCTCCCATAGGAGCCAAGCCATCAGTAAATCCCAGGATGAAGTGTGTCAGCCAGGTGAATCGTTTTGTAAATGAGTAACCGAGCAGGAATAGGAATGCACCCGGCAGTAGCTGCAGGGGTAGAGGTCCAAGTTGCCAGGCAGCAAAAATAAGGATCAGGGAGGCCAGAACGGTGCCAACCCAGGCTGTGCGCATGCTAATCGCCCCAGTAATCAGCGGGCGCATGGCTGTACGGGGATTGCGTGAATCGATCCAGCGGTCTGCAATCCGGTTGAATCCCATCGCGACTGTGCGCGCCGCAGCCATAGCGATGGTGATCCAGATAAATTGCTGCCAGGAGGGCCAGCCACCTGCAGCCAGTAGCATACCTAGGTAAGCAAAGGGCAGGGCAAAGATTGTGTGCTCGAACTTGATCAGTTCAAAAAAATCACGCACCGACTTCATGGGGCGGATTATACCAAGGGGAGGAGACGATCTTTAACTGACGTACTGCCAGGGGCATAGTCTGTGTTCCAGCCAATCCACGCTGAAATACAAGCCGAGACCAAGCAGGCTCATCGCGATGATGCCCGCATACATGGCTTCATAATTGAGTAGCGTGCTGCCATTAAGGTAAATATAGTACCCCAAGCCTTTTTGGGTGGCATATAGCTCAGCTATGTATAAAACGGCTACTGCAGTACCCACCGATTGGCGTAAAGCGGTGAGAATGGCTGGCAAGCTGGCGGGCAGGTAAACGTAGCGGAATAGTGCTCGACGTCCAGCGCCCAGGCTACGCACGCTCTGTAGAAGTTCCGGGCGCAGGTTAGCTGCTTGGTCGCGCACCAGCACCAGGATCTGGAAGAAAAGGATTAAGAAAATGATCACGATTTTTGGAGCATCACCCAGACCTAAAAATAGCAAAACGACCGGGACGAAAACAACCTTGGGGATGGGATAAATCAGGTACACCAGGGGTGAGAACAATCTGTTAAGTCGTTGAGATTGGCCCAGAATCAGACCCAGAGGTGCTGCGATGAATATTGACAGCATCGTGCTGGCAAGCACGCGCCACAAGCTGACCAGGAAGTGGTCGATCAATCCACGCCCCAGCTCTTTGATCAAGACCGCGCCCACAGCCACAGGGGCTGGCAGGATTGGTCGTTGGACGATCCAGGCAGCCAGCTGCCATAATATTAAAAGTGCCGCTACACCAAAAAGTAAATCTCGACGGTTCATACTGGGGGTTTATCTGTTCTCACGCACTCTGAGCCGGCTCCTGAGTGCTAAATTCTTCCAGGCGAATGCGTAATGCCTGGGTCAAGTGCAGGTACTCTAGGGAGTTGCGGTATTCGGGCTGGTTTGCAGTCAGGTTCTCGATGACCTCAGCCTGGATATTGGGTGGCGTGCTGAGCAATAATATCTTCCGCCCCAGGACTGCTGCCTCTTCAATAGAATGGGTCACGATTATCAGGGTGAGTTTGTTCTCGGCTTGTAATTCCAGGGTCAGGTTTTGCAGGCTTTCACGTGTGGGAGCATCCAGCGAGGAAAAAGGCTCATCCATCAGGAGCAGGTCAGGCTGCAGTGCTAAGGTGCGTGCAATGGCGGTTCGTTGGCGCTGTCCACCAGAGAGTTGCGCCGGATACTTATCTGCCAGTGCTACCAAACCCAGGCGTTCCAGCCAGGGATCGACTTGCACATGCGGTAGATAATTCTCAGGTGCGTGTGTCCCATCTGGACCATAGAAATTTCGTACACGCAATCCCAGGCTGGCATTCTGGCGTACGGTCGCCCATGGTAGCAGTCCGTAATCCTGCAAGATTAGTCCGGTGTGTGGTCTCGGCCTGGTCAATACTTGGTTGCTAATCAGCACTTCTCCAGAGCTGGGGAGGCGTAAGCCGGCCAGCAAATATAGCAAAGTGGTTTTACCACAACCAGAGGGACCTAAAATTGCCCAGGTCTCACCCTGCTGCACAGCCCAGTTAAAATCTTTGAAGATGAAATTGCCCAAGCCGTAGGCATAGGACAGGGATTTTGTTTCGATCATACGTTCTGTCGATCAATGTGCCATGGTAGGTGACCCTGTGAAGCAAGGCCACCTACCATGCTATATACCTTTAGGGTAAGAAACTGGCATTTACCGAGTCAGAATAGGAAACATCCTGTTCCAACAAACCCTTTTCCTTCATCCATGCAGATACATCCTCCCATTGAGCCTGGCTGGGTACGCTTGCGTTCGGGTAGGGGGGTACCTGGTATGTGCCCATTAAAGGCTGAGGTACAAGTTGGCGCTCAACCAGCAGAGTCTCCCATTTGGTTGGGTCGTTGTTAATCATTTTGGTAGCTTCTTCCACAGCTGCTAGGAACGCACGTATTGCTGCGGGATTCTGGTCAATTACCTGCTTGCGGAAAGAAAGGGTGCTGTATCCAAACTCTGGGTGCTTGGAATCATCCAGGACGATGACAGCCCCTTGTTGAATTGCCAGAAAAGATAGAGGGTCGGGCAGTGTGGCGGCGTTTAACTCGCCTGCACTCAGTAATGACATGCGATCTGCAATGCTGGGTACGGCGATTGTTTTTATGTCGCCAGACGATAACCCCTCAGCTTGCAGCAGGCGATCGGTAATGTACTCGATAACGGTTCCCTGGGAGATACCAATCTCGATGCCTTTCAAACCCTCGACTGTGGTGATGCCGCTTTGCCCAGATGCCAGGATGTAGTATTGTGGGGAGGCCGAAGTGGCGGTGCGGGAAAAGCGCACTATTTGGATCTGGATCTGGTCCTTATTATATAAATGGGCTGAGACCACCTCGTTTATCATGCCGTCTGCCTGACCAGAGGCGATCACCTGGTCTCGTTCGGCTGCTGACGCAACGGGTATGAACTCTACCTTTAAATTGTATGCCTCGAACAGGCCTTCCTGTTCGGCGACATACATCGGCAGGTTATCCATAATAGGCAGCACAGCTATTTTCAGCGTTACTGGCTCGACAGGTGCAGTTGTGCTTTCGGCTGGAGGGGTTGGTGCGCAGGCCGCTAACAGTGTCGCGAGCAAACCCAACACAATCACACTTCTTCTAATGAAACTGTTCGCTTGCATACTTTCAATGTTCTCCTTTAGTGGTTTTTATGCCCTGGAAACTGGATTTATCTATGCTTCCAGGCAATAAGTATAGTTGTTTATGACACCTGGCTGGAAAAATGAGCAGTGAGGATTAGATTTTTAAGGATTTCCAGATTTCATCTACCCGCGCTTTCACCTGCGGGTCCATGCTGACCACTTCTGGCCATGTGCGATTGTAGCCTTCCTCGGGAAGTTTAGCGGTGGCGTCAATCCCGATTTTACCTCCAAATGAGTGTTGGTAGGAAGCGTGGTCAAGGTGATCCACTGCACCGTTGGTAATGATCACATCCCGAGACCAGTCCACGTTTCCCAGGGCTTGCCATGCTGTTTGCGACAGGTCCTGCACATCGACCCAATCATCCACAACCACGATGGCTTTGGCCAGTGACATCAACGCCAGCCCCCACAGGCCGAAGATCACTTTGCGGGCGTGACCTGGAAAGCGTTTTTTGATGGAAACCAGTACTAAGTTGTGGAATACGCCTTCAGCGGGCATATTGACATCCACAATTTCAGGTAAGAAAAGGCGCATTAATGGTAAAAACAGGCGCTCCGTGGCTTTGCCCATCCACACATCTTCCATGGGAGGGATGCCAACCACCGTCCCCGGGTAAATTGGTTTCTTTCGATGAGTCACCGCAGTTACGTGAAAAACCGGAAACGGCTCAACGGGGGTATAGTAGCCGGTATGGTCGCCAAAAGGGCCTTCTGGGAGGTGCTCATTCGGGTCTACATACCCTTCGATTACAATTTCTGCCTCGGCGGGAACCTCAAGCGGCTGTGAAACGCAGTCCACGAACTCGACTGGGCTGCCGCGCAGGTAGCCTGCTAGCATGTATTCATCAATGTGAGGCGGCAGAGGTGCGGAGGCACACCACATGCTGGCAGGGTCTCCGCCCAGCACAACAGCAGCAGGGATATTTTCTTTCTGTGCTTTTAGGGCGATGCGCTCGTGCTCGGCACCTCCTTTATGTCGCTGCCAATGGACCAGCAATCTTTGTTCATCAATGACCTGCAGCCTGTACATGCCTACGTTACGGCTGCCTGTATTGGGATCACGCGTGATTACTTGCGGGAGAGTGATAAATTTACCCCCATCCTTTGGCCAACATTGCAAGATGGGCAGGAACTCTAAAGATGGGTGTTCTGTTGAAATGATCTCCTGTACAGGCGCACGACGTACCTTTTTAGGTCCTATCCCGATTGACTTGAAGGCTCCCCAAATATCCCTGCCACGGTTTACGATCTCGCTGAAGCCTTGGGGCAATCGCAAATCGATGAGCTTGGCCAATCTGTGGTTTAAGACATCCAGCTGTTCGACTTCAAGTGCCAGGGACATACGCTCTGCTGTTCCAAGGGCGTTCATTAAGACGGGTACGTCATATCCAGTGGGATTCTCAAATAAGAGCGCTTTATTTTGTTCTGGATGGCTTTTACTAACCCGGTCAGTGACCTCGGTAATCTCTAGCTTGGGGGACACGTGTTGTTTTATGCGGGAGAGCTGGTCACGTTTATCCAACAAATCAATAAACTCGCCTAGATTTTGTATGGTCATGTTGATAACTCCTGAAGGAAAACCGAATAATTATAGCATGTCGTTTTCAGCGTTTTTTCATATTCTTCACACAATCGCAAGGTTGTCTTGACACTGTGTACTCCGTATGCTACATTTACCTTGCCGCGGGGTGATTGCCTCAGGGGATTGTGATAACCTCGCAAGTATATATATGACCCAAAAATCTAGTTGTGTAAGGAGTGATGTGCTTTGACGAAATCTCGCTCCCAGTTAATGGTTGAACGTCTGCGTGACTTGCAGGCTTCTTCACCTGATATTGAGGCTTCTGCGATTGTCAGTGTAGATGGCTTGAGTATTGCTTCAGCATTGCCTCAAAACGTTGAGGAAGATCGGGTATCAGCGATGTCGGCCGCTATGCTCTCATTGGGCGAGCGAATTGCTTCCGAGTTGGGGCGTGGCACGCTTGATCAGGTCTATATCAAGGGTGAGGCTGGTTACGTGATCTTGATGTCGGTTGGTGAAGAGGCGGTGCTTACGGCGCTAGCCCGCGAACAGGCAAAATTAGGATTGTTATTCCTGGATATGCGTCGCGCCACAGAGGATCTGGAAAAACTCATTTGAGAGAGAACCTGGTTATGGAACCAATTCCCAAGAGTGAATACAATTATGCTAATAAGATTGCTCGCATCACCATTAAGGCTTTGGAAGATGTAATGGGCAAAAATGGCTTAAACGCCATTCTAAATCTGGCTCACCTGCCACACCTGATTGATAACTATCCCCCCGATAACCTGGAACGCGAATTTAATTTCGCCGATTTTTCCGCGATCAACCTGGCTCTTGAGGAGTTGTATGGTCCACGCGGGGGGCGCGGGCTTGCCTTGCGGGCTGGCAGAACCGCTTTTGCCGATTCATTGCGCAATTTTGGAGCCCTGGCTGGAGTTGGCGATCTGGCATTCAAAGTTTTACCTCTAAGTATAAAAATGCGTATTGGCATCCCCGCCATGGCAAAGATTTTCAGCCAGATCAGCGACCAATACTCCACTGTCCAGGAGCGCGAGCATGATTTTCTATATACCATTCATCGCTGCCCAGTTTGTTGGGGACGAAGCGGCTCAGACAGACCAGTTTGTTTTATTGCAGCTGGCTTGCTCAAAGAAGGCTTAAAATGGCTATCTGGTGGAAATGAATTCCGGGTTGATGAAGATAAGTGTATTGCGATGGGGGACGATGTGTGTGATTTTGTGATCCTGAAAGCCCCAATGTCTTAGATGCTATTCAAATCCTAACAACCAAAAATTAGCCTGCTGACTGTTAATGATCTCATTGTTTCTGATATACTCAGTGGGTATTTATACTTGTGTATGCTGCGAGACAAACTTCCAATGCAGCTAACTGTTGTCATGCCTACTTATAATGAAGCGGAAAACCTTCCGAAACTGGTTTCTGCATTATTTGGGTTACCGATTGATAATCTAAAATTGCTGATCGTGGATGATAGCAGCCCAGATGGCACAGGTGAGATTGCAGAACAGATGAAACATATACATCCAGGATGCCTGGATGTGATCCATCGGAGTGGCAAGCTGGGCTTGGGTACAGCCTATATTCAGGGTTTCCAGCATGCCATCCACCACGGCTCAGAAGCGGTCGCCCAGATGGATGCAGATTTTTCACATCCCCCCGAGCTGTTGTTAGAAATGCATCAAGCCCTGCAAACCTGTGATGTTGCCATGGGCTCACGTTATATCCGGGGCGGATCTGTGGACAAAAATTGGCCAGTATGGCGTAAAGCTTTGTCATCTTTTGGTAATTTTTATGCCAGAACTATCCTGAGCTTGCCTTACAGAGACGTAACGGGTGGCTATCGTATGTGGCGGCGGCAGGCGCTTCTGGAATTGCCATTGCATCGGGTGCGCTCGAATGGCTACGCTTTCCAGGTCGAAATTGCTTATCTGGCATATCACCTGGGATATGTTGCTCAGGAAGTGCCGTTTTATTTTGCTGACCGCTTTGCAGGTCATTCTAAAATGTCCTTCCAAATACAGAAAGAGGCTGCCGTGCGCGTCTGGCAATTGCTGTTTGAATACCGCAATCTACGAACTGCATGAATTAACAGGGTGAACCACCGAATTTGGGGTATTGAGCAGTACCGCGGTGGGCAGGTGAAGGAATTTCAGTTTTTTCGGTAATATATCCACCCCATATAAATATAATATCTACATATGAGTGTGCAACTAATCACACCTGAAATGCGGGCAAATTTTCGCCATCTTTATGCTGATGTGTTCTGGTTTGGCGTTCTTGCAGGTAGCACCATGGCGTTTCTGGGGGTGTTTGCTGCCCGTCAAGGAGCAAGCAGCTTCCAGGTGAGCTTGCTCTCGGCGGGTCCAGGTTTTGTGAATTTATTGTTTTCAATGCCGGCAGGTCGCTGGCTAGAAGGGCGCCCATTGATTGGCACATCTTTCTGGTCATCGGTGTGGCATCGTCTGGGCTATCTTGTGCTGATTCCTCTGCCCTGGCTGCTGTCAACCTCGGAGCAGGTTTGGTCAATCAGCATAATTATTTTATTAATTTCGGTGCCGGGCACGCTGCTGGCAATTGCCTTCAACGCCATGTTTGCCGAAGTGGTGGCTCCTGAGTGGCGGGCTCAGGTAGTCGGTAAGCGGAACGCGTTGCTATCGATCAGCATGACGGCCACCTCGTTGTTGAGTGGTCAGGTTTTGGACCAGTTCGATTTCCCAGGTAATTACCAGCTTGTATTCGCAGCGGGTGCACTGGGGGCAATCATGAGCTGCTACCATTTGGGGCGCATACGCACTGTAAGCGAATCACCCGTGCGTGTTTGGGGTTTGCTGCTGGATTTCGCGCGCCCGGGTATGTACAGGATTGTAGATGCTTTTCGTGTACCCCTTGGCCTAAGGTTTTTAGCACGCTCTGGCGGGAGATCACTTCTGCGGCTGGAGCTGCTTAGAAGCGCTTATGGTCCGTTTATGTTAGCGTTTTTGTTGTTCTACATCGCACAATATACTTCTATCCCTCTGTATCCAATATTCTTTGTGCGTGATCTGAACTTGAGCGATGGACAGATCAGCGTGGGAAGCGCGTTATTCTATGGTGCTATGTTCCTGGTGTCGATGGGCTTTAGTAGGGTAACTCGGTTGGGGCACCGAAAGGTTTTGGTCATTGGGGCTTTGTTATATGGGTCTTATCCCTTGCTGAATTATTTCACCACGGGGCCGGTTTTGTACTGGATTGCATCACTAACCGGAGGGAGCGTGTGGGCTTTGACGAATGCAGGGCTGATCAACCGTTTGATGGAACGCGTACCTGAGGATGACCGACCTGCCCATATGGCTCTTCACAATCTGGTTCTAAATATTGGTATATTGGCTGGTTCTCTGCTAGGCCCTCTGATTGCCCATTGGTTGAGTGTGCGCGATGCGCTGTTGGTAAATGCGGTTATGCGTTTGTTCGCGGGTGTTTTGCTGGCGATATTTGGATAGCGTGGTATTGGTCATGTAGAGAATTTATCTTTCCGCAGGCTTTGCAGAACGACAATAACAAGTTGAGCCCATTCACTCAGCACTAGTGTTTCTGCCCTACGCCGCGGGTCAATGCCAGCAGCTTCTAGAAGGGATGCACACACGGCTGGGGTCCACTGCATCCCGGCCGCCAGCGCGTTTTTAATCATCTTGCGCTTTTGACTGAAACCCGCTTTCGCCAGCTGAAAAAAGGTGTCGATTTGAGCTGTTGGAATTTTCGGTGTGTCGTGTATGTCAACCCGCACTACCGCTGAGTCAACTTTGGGGGCAGGATAGAAAGCCCCAGCGGGCAGGTGTGCCTGTATGCTGGGTTGCCCATAAACCTGAACACTGAGCGCAAGTAAGCTCATATTGCCTGGCCCAGCATAAATGCGCTCGGCTACCTCTGCCTGTACGGTGAGCACCAGGCGCTTGGGTCGTGATTTTGCTTCCAATAAGTGGCGGATGAGTAAGGAAGTAATATAATACGGGATATTGGCAACGACAAGATAAGTGGGGGATTGGATAAGCTCATTGATGTCTTGAGACAGGATATCTCCAACAACTATGCGGACATTTGAGTAGGGAATTAGTACTTGCTGAAGTGCTGGGCTTAGGCGATTGTCCAATTCTACTGCCACCACTTGATGGGCTAAGCGCGCCAAATGCCGTGTCAGGCTTCCAAACCCAGGACCGATTTCCAACACAATATCTTCGGGAGAGATTTCTGCGATCCGGGTAATTTTTTGCAAGGCTTTTTCATCCACCAGGAAGTTCTGACCCAGGCTTTTACTTGGACGTAAATTAAATTGCTGTAGCAATGCAGGAATATTCAGAGGGGCATTGTTATCCATGCAATCCACCTGTAATGGAAGTTATCCCCATTCCTGTAGGCCTAAGGGCAGGTGGGTTCATCCGGTTCAGATGGCCAGGTGCCAGCCATGAAGCGGGCAACAAAATCCCGAATCACATCATAATCCGCTTGCATGACAAACGTTTCAGCCTTTTGTTGTGGGCTATATACGCGCCCGGGTGTGAGGATGTCTTCGGGCAAGCTGGTAAACAGGATGCTCTCTCGCTTCAGCTGCGGTGCTAGGCAAGCAAGCTGTCCAATCTGTTCAGGACTCAGGTCGGTCAATACCGCACCCTGAAAAGCAGCGATAATCTGCGGTATTTTTGCTACTACTGTTGGGTTGGTGATTTTTTCTTTCAACGCACAAATGACCATGTTTTGATGATCCATGCGAGTGAAATCGTTGTATTTTTTTCGAATGCGGGCGAAACGTAGCGCCTGGTCTCCATTGAAGTGCTGCTGCCCAGCGTAAAAATAGCCCATATCTTCGGTTTTGTCATCGATTGGGCGCCCATCCACATCATTTGGCAGATAAATATCAATCCCTCCGACTGCATCGACGATCTTTACAAAGGTTTGCATATTGACCGCTCCATAATGGTCAGCACGCAGGCCAAAATTCAGATCCAGTGTGCGCGCCAGTAAGCCAGGTCCTGCCCCCGGACCCTGGTAGTAGCCCATACCAGGACCACCGTAAAAGTAAGCCTGGTTGAGTTTACCGTGCGTTATACCGTAGGGATTGGTGATTTCGGGTATCTCCACCCACAGGTCACGTGGCATGGAGAGCGCCGTTATTTTTGGTGCCACAAAATCCACCCGAACAATGCGGATTACATCTGCCAGACCATAGTTGTAATCTATCCCACTGTCTGCACCCACAGCGAGAATTGTCATGAGCGCTGGACCTCCACAGAGTGGTTTAGGTGTGCGCGTCGGCTGCGGTTGAGGCGTGGATGTGCTCAATGGACGATCGGTGCTGGTGACCTCGCTTTGCTCAGGCAGAGCAGGGCTGGATGTTTTCTGGATTGCAGCTTGTTGGGGTGAAGTGGCTGTGTAGGTAGGCAATTCCAGGCCGGGCCCCAAGGGTGCATTCCAGCGTTGCTTGAGTCGAGGTATGAAAATCAAACCGATGATCACAACCAGGACACCGGCAGCACCTATAACAAAACCACTTTTTGCTTTGGCGTTTTGCATACACGATCCATCAAATATCAAGTGAGCTGATTCTGCACTTTGCACATCGGTGCATTCTGATTCGACCGCCCGAGGGGATTATATCATTGCCCTTGATGAGGTATGTACATGCAGGTCCCATATTGTGACTGCCTCCGATGATAACATTCAAGACTTTGGACAAATGTCGTCGGCTGCCTACGGTATAATTTGCAGATGTATGTCTAAGCAGCACCTGCAGACAACTGAAAAAGGGGCAAGGACACTTCCCAGGCAGGATGTCCTGGAGACGGCTATCTATGCAGTTGTGACAGCTGGGCTTGTGTTTGTGCTCTGGTTGTCTTTGGAGCGGTTTGGGCGTTCTGGCTTAGGGTTAAACATAGTGGCAGTGCTGGTCTTGCCAGCTTTTTTGACAAGGGCATTTGAGAGAGTCTTGTTTGGCTTATTCATACCTCAGGATCGGAGCTACCGGCTGGGTTTTTTGTTTTCAACTGCTATTCTTATCGTTCAATGGCTTATTCTGCGATTTATCCAGTCTGCACCCCTCGGATTCCCGTGGTTGTTGCTAGCCATATTTGGGGCCTTTTTTGGTGGGCTGCTGGCAACCAGCTTAAATGAAGCCTTGTGGGAAAATAATTCCCCCCCCTCAGAGCACGTTCGTGAAGAGGTATATAAAAGACACCTTGAGATAATTGGCATGCCAAAACTAGGGCAATTTGGAAAACGCTTGTTTGATGTATTTTTAGCATCAGCAGGGTTGGTGATTTTTTCTCCGCTCTGGTTGACATGTAGCTTTCTCATTTGGATCGAGGATCCTGGCCCTCTCTTGTTTATTAAAAATTCAGTGGGCAAGGGCGGGGTAAATTTTCACCAGCTAAAATTCAGGACGATGGAAAGAGCAGCTGAACGCTTCACCGGTCCAGTCATGTCCAGCGAAGCAGATGGACGCGTGCTGGTTGTAGGGCGTGTATTGCGAAAAACTGCCCTGGATGAACTCCCTCAATTAATCAATATACTGCTTGGGGAAATGAGCTTTGTAGGCCCGCGCCCACAGCGTACTGTTCTCGTGCGTGGCTACCTGGAACAAATGCCTGAGTATGCAATTCGGCATAGGGTATTGCCAGGTCTGGCGGGATTGGCACAGGTGGTTGGGGATTATTATCTTACGCCCCGTCAGAAGCTGCGTTTTGATCGGCTGTACATCCAACACGTCGGCCTTCTCTTTGATATTAAATTGATTCTGCTCGCCTTCCTCCTGGCTTTTTGGTATCGCTGGCAGAAAGGATGGAATGGCAGACTCCCCAGATGGCTGGTCAGATACGGCAGTAAAAGGTCTCCAAAGTAATCAATCTGCGGGGGGTTTACGGGCTGGGTACATATGGGATTTGCCACTCAACCAGGAGATCCACAGCACAATATTAACAACCAGGGCGTTTAACGCCTGGCCAGCAATGGTTCCAAAGACACCCCAGCGCAAGATGGCCCATATTCCCACTGTAAACATCGCTGTAATAGCGGCCAGGTTGGCGATAAAAATGGGTTTGGAGAAGCGCGCTGCTTTGAAAGCTGTTTGCAGCGGCCAGTAGGAAAATAAGAGGGCATAAAACAAGGCCATCAAGACGACCCCGTTGCTATAAGCCAGATAGGTCTCACCATAGAGCAACCCCAGTAGCTGGTTGGGAAATAACACCGCGAACAGCAACACTCCGAGAATGGGTATGCCCGAAATGAGGTAAATGAGCTTCAACGTCCGCCCCAGGGCAGGTCGGCCGGACTGCTCATACTGCCGGGCTGCCCGAGGGGTTAAGAATGTGTCCGTTGCACGCAGCAAAAGATGTATAGGTGCAACTAAGTTTTGTAGCGCTCTGTAGGCGCCAGCCGCTGCAAAACTGATCATGCCAGCCGTTAAAATGGGATAGAACTCCACCGCCAGCCAGTTTGCCAGGGAACTACCCATGATCCAGCGCCCGAATCCCCAGTTTCGTTTCCATATTTCAATCAGATTGTGCGGTTTTTTTGTCCAGGCATTGCGGGTGAGCCATATACCGGGCAAGAGCGCTGCCAATGAACCCCACCCAATTGCATGCAAACCTCCAATCCCGCTGAGTTCCGCCTGGGTCCCCCACCAGAGCAGCAAAATCAGCCGGACCAGGTTGGCTAGGATCGTGTTCGCCAAAGCATGGAATACTGCTGATCGTGTGTACAGCATACGGCGGATATATTCCTGCAACTGCCACCAGAGAAATGAAAACCATAGGGCGAATAGTGCTGGTCCAGCTGTATCATTACCCCACTGGATAAGCAACCATCCACCCAGAGCCGCCAGGCCTGAAGAGGTGAGAGCTAGGAGAAGTTGGAGCAGGCTGGAGCCAGTAGCATAAGCTTTGAAGTCGTGTACATCCATTGAGGCGCCAAACACATTCATCGGTTGGATCACCAGACCTTCTTGCAAAGAGCGCACCAGCCGCAAGGCAGTAAAACCAACCCCGTACATCCCCAGCTCGGTCGGTGAAACACCGCGCGCAAGTATGATTGTGGCGATGAAATTGGAGGCGCTGATGACAGCCTGGTCTGCAGCTGCTAGGTAGCCTTCACGGGCACCTTGACCAGATAAGGTACTTATCAGGTCCTTGATTTGACCTGGAAAAGAAAAAATACTGGCAGAGGGGTGGTTTTGATCGGGTGGCATAGGGGAGAGTTATCAGCAGGAGTCGGCGGCAACGTCGGATTGACTCACCGCCACGGGCCAATTCTATCAGAAATCGATTTTGATTAGGCCTACCCCTAATCTTGATGGGTAAATCGCCATCTTGCTGGCTACGGTATTTATGTTTGCACAGGCGCTGTTTTTATGGTAGTTCACTTCAACCAACCGGGGGTGTTTCTCAGTGACTTAATATCATCTGCGTTTTCCCGATTATTATCAAGGGTGTTAGGGGAAAGTTATCTTATGTTTTATGCTTTATAATAGCTACTTGCAGTCTCTAGAACAGGCTTGGTTTCTGGCTTAAGTCTTATTTAACTGTAGCTGTTAAAAGGGTACAAAATCCTGACAAAATATTGGATAATGTAACAATTGACCCGTGGAAACGTTTTATGGGGTAGCAATTGATGTCAAAATGGCAAGAAGTTGATGACATTCAGCTGCTAAAAGCCGCCCAGAGCGGCGAAGCCGAAGCATACGGTGAATTATACGAGCGCTATGCAGGGAGGGTCTTTCGATTCTTGTATTCGCACCTCGATAATCGCCTGGATGCAGAGGACATAACTGAAGAAGTGTTCTTACGGGTGTGGAAGTCCTTGTCAGGATATCGCGAACAGGGCGTGCCGTTTTTAGCATATCTGTTTCGTATCGCGCGCAATGCCCTGATCGACCATTATCGCCGGTCGGGTGGTGAAAAGAAGGATGTGGCTTTGGAGGACTTGCCTCTAAAAGATCACAGACCAGACCCGGTGGAGACCGTGATGATTAATCTGGAACACCAGAAATTGCGCCAAACATTGGAGCACTTGCGCGAGGATTATCGCACGGTTTTAGTGTTAAGATTTCTGGGTGAGTTATCACCTGAGGAAACGGCACACGCGATGGGCCGTTCCTCAGGAGCTATACGCGTCTTGCAACACAGAGCCCTGACGGCTCTGCGGAGTTTGATGGAGGGCGCCTAGAGGTTGGCAGATGGCTAGAAGTGATCAAGAGCTAGAGCGAATATTGCAATCCTGCCTGGAGATGTTGCAGCGCGGGGATGTTGCGCTTGATGAAGCTCTGGCTCGCTATCCCGAAGATGTGCATGAACTGCGCCCACGGCTTGAGGCCGCCTTGTGGTTGAGCGCTAAGCGCAGTGCACTCGACCCGCGCCCCGGGTTTGTTAGCGCTTCTCGCCAGAGGTTAGTGGCTCGTTTGCAGCAAGAGCAGATTGCCCAGGCGCAACCACTGAGCAAGCCTTTGAAAAATTGGTTTGTTCAATTATGGGAACAGATCATACCTGCCAGTGGTCCAGCTCGTCGTAAGTTTGCCTTCCAGCTGGCGATGATTCTGGTGCTGCTTGCGACCATGTTTACAGGCGGTACTGGTGTTGCGTTCGCTGCCCAGGATGCCATACCTGGCGACCAGCTGTACCCAGTGAAAACCACACTGGAATCTGCGGAGTTGTTCTTTACTCCTGGTTTAGCCGGCGATATTCGCTTGCACATTGACTTCTCTTCGCGGCGCGTGGATGAAATCAAAGGCTTAATATTGGTTGACCGGTACGGATTTATAGCAGAGACTGTCACCCGTTTCGAAAAGCACGTTTTTAAGGCGGTGAATCTACTTGATCAACTGGCACGCCGTAACGCGGCTCAGGCAAGTGAATTAGCGATCGTGTTGCATAACACACTTTCCAACCAGGTTGCTGTGCTTCAAATCCTGGCTGAGATGATCCCGGCCAATGTCAAGAGCGAGATAACCAGGGCGGTGGGTGTTGCCCAGGTTGGTGAGTCTTCTGTCGAGAATGTGCTAGCTATCATTGGCGCTCCCTTGAATACTGCCACACCCGAGCAGTCCAGTATTGATGCGGCGGATAGTATCAATACGCCCACTTCAAGTCCCACCGCCACTCTTACGAGCACTGCTACAGCTACCTGGACGGGCACGCCTACCCACACGCCCAGCTTAACCCCTTCCATGACTCTCACAGTAACGCCAAGTCCTTCCATACCAGTGGCAACGACTGCCATTGTAAATACGCCGGCAACGGGTGATGAGGATCCACCCGCGCCGACCAGTACACCGGTGCCTACCAATCCACCGCAGCCTACCGATCCGCCACAGCCTACCGATCCGCCAAAACCCACCAAGACGGACAAACCCCTCCCAAGTCCAACCCGGAGACCGCCGAAAGAGGATGGTTGATCCAGGCTTCTTGAGCGCCCACTTGCAATTTTTTTAGGAGCATTTCAATAAATCTGTTGTAAAATCAATTAAAAAAGGGTGAAATTTGATATTTGCAGCTTTATTTGCTTTTATCCCCTGACTGATGGTAAATATGAGCGACTTGCCAGGCAGGTTACTGTGTCAAAGCGGTCCGTATTTGCAATATATTTGGAATTATGACAATACAATACAATATTGATAGTTTTACAGATTATGTGGTTGGAATTTGCAAAATGGCGTTATAATCAAATAGCTCAGAGGTGTTTTTTTTTACTATGCGAGTGCACTAAAATATGTATAGATGACTTTTTGTACACAAATAACTGCATATGAGAAGCTTAACAGGTGCGATGATGAGAAAGACGAATAAACAGGAGCGAGCACAGGGCCTGGTTGAATTTGCCCTGGTGCTACCATTGTTGCTTTTGGTCATGTTTGCGCTGATCGAGTTTGGACGGTTGCTTTTTATTTACAGCGTGGTTTTCACTTCCAGCCGTGAAGCCGCCCGTTATGGTTCCGCTGCAGGGGATGTGGGGAATTTCATACCTCATTATCGCCATTGTGATGGTATGCGCGCCGCAGCCAAGCGGGTAGGCAATTGGGCAGGAGTTAATGATAGCGCCATCACCATCAATTACGATGACGGCGATCCTGCCCATACATTTGGGAACTGCCCTGTGAGTGGTTACGGTCCGGCGGCGGTTGAGCTTGGTCACCGGGTGGTCGTACAGGTTTCCGCAATGTACCAGCCTTTGTTGCCTCTGCTTAATTTGCCAGCATTCCCGATTATGTCCACCTCCGCCCGCACGATCCTCAAAGATATATCTATTCAGGGAACGCCGCCTGCCCCATCAGGCAGTGTAAGCGTATTTTTTAGCCCAGCAGATCAGACCGTGGATGAGGGCGATCCAGGTGATCCAGGGACACCAAAATCAGTCAATTTTAAGATTCAACTGAGCGGGCCAACCGCCAGTGATGTGACCGTCTTTTTCAATCTGGACCTGGGTGCCAGCACAGCCTCCGTGGGGACCGATTTCAGTTTGAACACTGCCAGTCCGGTCGTGATTTTGGCAGGTGATGTAAGTGCCACCCTGTCTGTAAAGATTGAGCCAGACCTCGTGGATGAAGACGATGAAACTGTGCTTTTACGAATCGTTAGTGTTAATAATGGGAATATCGGTACACAGGATACGCATTTGATCACCATTGCGGATGATGATGATCCACCAACTGTGGACTTCAAGCCGCAATCCCAGAGTGTGCAAGAGGATGATGGCGTCAATGGTGTCAGCACCTTACTTACGGTGCAGCTCAGCAACCCATCCGGCAGAACAGTTACGGTTCCTTTCAGTTTGGACGTAATCAGCAGCACAGCCACCCTCAATCAGGATTTTATTCTCAATTCTGCCAGCCCGTTGACCTTTGCGCCTGGCCAGACCAGTAAACCGATCCTGTTAACCTCATCATTGGACAGTATTGATGAAGACGACGAGAGCATTATCTTGGTAATGGGAACGCCTGTAAACGCTGTACAGGGGTCTGCGAGTGTACATACCACCTGGATCATTGATAATGATGTGCCTCCCGCCGTTTTCTTTACCTGGAGTACTTCACAGGCGCCTGAAAGCGCGGGTGCCGTGGACGTGGAGGTTAGTTTAAGTGCCCCTTCAGGGAAACAGGTTGATGTACCCTTTGCAACAGGTGTTGGAGGTACGGCGGTGGCAGGCCAGGACTACCGCCTGCCACTTGGTCCCCTGGTTATTCCAGCTGGTCAATCCACAGCCAATATTCAGGTGACCCTTATCGATGAAGGCGATAACACTGAATTTGATGAAACCGTTATCTTAGATCTGGGAACGCCGTTAAATGCCACTGCCACCCTGGGAATGCCAAAACAGCATGAATTGACGATCACTGCCACACCCAAGCCACCAACAATTTATTTTACGCAGGTCAGCCAGTCGGCTTCTGAATCAGCAGGTAGTGTAAGTGTGATGGCGCAGCTAAGTGCCGCTTACTATCAGGATATTGTCGTGTCTTTGACTTCGGGGGGTAGTACAGCTGCTCAAGGTGCTGATTATACCTTGTCCTCCAGCCAAATCTCGATCCCAGCGGGCAGCTCTACGGGCAGCGTGTCAGTCATTGTGGTGAATGATGCCCTGGACGAAGATGATGAAACGGTGATGCTCACCATGCTGCCACCCAGCAACGCCAGCCTGGGTTCTCCCAGTGTTCACACGCTTACGATTTTGGATGACGAAGCGCCTCCGCAGGTGTACTTTACCTCCCCCGCTCAATCGGGGAAGGAAGATATTGGTCAAATGCTTGTCACGGTCCGGCTCAGCCCGGTATCAGGCAGAGATGTCACTGTTCCGTATACGGTGGGCGGTACGGCTACCTCTGGTGCAGATTATACGATCACACCCACGAACACTGTGACCATACCCGCAGGTACCACCGATGCAACCATCACGATCCAGGTCATAAACGACACAGTCCTTGGCGAGGGGAATGAGACCGTGGAGATTACTATGGGTACACCGCTGAATGCTACCCGAGGCACTACCTATGATCGCCACACTGCCACCATCACCGCCTGGATCTGCCCCTCGGCAACAGCTGACCCATATTTTGGCTCTGGAAGCGACAGCAAAAAGCTGATCTGGGAGTTGCAGAATACAGATCCAAATACCACCGATCTGCTTGAAGTGACGGTGTTTTGGCCCACGAGTAATGCTGCCTTGCTTGAGAACATTGTTTTTGGTAGCAACCCCATTGGCAACAGCACTTACTATCCTGCAGGTTTGGGCTATCTGTTAGTGGTGAATCCCAACCCATTATGGAGCGGTGTGTTCAACACTCGCCAGATGACCTTCTTGTTTGACAAGCGTCCCAGTATTACCGGTGGGCAGGAGATTGTAGTGAGCGCTCGTTTTGCGAACTGCCTGCCTTTCAGCAGGCGGATTGGGAATTGAAGTAAGGAACTAAGTGTTAAAGGCGTTTTCTTGGAGATTCGTGTGAGGTCTTGTAAATTTCGAAGCAGCTTGTTTTGGGTTCTAACCCTGCTCGTCCTGCTCAGCAGCACAGGCGGGCAGGCTCGGGCCTATCCGGATATAAGTGAAAAGGAGCCTCCACCTCCTGCAAAAAAGCAAGTATCTGATTCGATCCTTGCCTATGATGCCTGGCATGAGCCGCTGGCGCAGCAGACCCCATTGGGCCTTGCTTCGACTAACACAGATCCATATGGGTATACACTCGATGATGGGGTCACTTTTGCCTGGGAGGATATTACCGGCAAAGGCACTCAGGCGTCTTTTTCTGACTCAGACGATGGTTTTACGGAGTTGATTGATATCGGTTTCAACTTTAAATTCTACGAAAGCACGTATCACCAGCTTTCAATCGGAACAAACGGCTTGATTAACTTTGAAGCTGGCAGCAGCTCCTTTTCCAACCAGTTCCTTCCTTTAGATATAGATCCAAATAACTTGATCGCCCCCTTTTGGGATGACCTGCTCATCGACACCGGAAATGTGTATTACTGGCTTGACAGCACTTCTCCTCAACGCTTTGTGATTGAATGGCACCAGGTGGTGAAGTACGGCAGCCTTGAAGAGCTCACCTTTCAGGTCATCCTGTACGAAAATGGTGACATACTCTTCCAGTATCTAGAGCTGCATGGAAACCTGGCGAGTTCAACGGTGGGGATCGAGGATCGAGAAGGTGTGTATGGCTTGATGTATCTTTATAACAGCCTTGGGTTGGCTGCAGGTCAAGCCATTCTCTTCTCGAGACCTTTCCCTGCGGCACGCGCCAGGATCAACCCGCTCTATCAAAGTGCTTTGAGCCTGAATATGTCTTCCCAGCTTCAAGCGCAGGTTAGCAACATCGGTGATTTGGGATCAGACACCATCAATCTATCTGCGCTTTCAAGTGCTCCCGGTTGGACAGTGTCCTTCATTGACGCACATACCGGGGCTCCTTTAACGGACACGAACGGCGATGGCAAGCTGGATAGTGGGCAATTGGCACAAGGTGCCTCAGCGGAGTTTGATTTAAAAGTAACGGCTCCTGCCTCAGCGCAACCGACTGATTATACGGAAATCACCCTGTTGGCGACCTCCTCCCTGGATGTCACCAGGTCCATGACTGCCACCGTTCAGGTAGCCATTCCAGCCCCCTTTGCACAAGCCTATTCTGACAGCCAGGCAGATATCCTGTTGAATCAAATTTGGGCCGTGAATTCACGCCAACATCGTGTTGCCCCATATTTTACGGGCACCACATTAGCGATTGATGGTCGGCTTGATAGCCATTATATCTATGCCTGGGAGAAGAATGGTTTCGACACAGGAGCCTATTATTCCAATGTTGAGTATACGATCTTGAATACAGCCGGATTTGTCTACAAACCGACAATCGCACTCACCCATTATGAAAACGAAGCCACCTCAACACTGAAGGTTAATGCTGTGAACCCTGCTGTTTCCGTTGCAGCCGATGGTAGCTTTGCCCTGCTCTGGATACAAGATAAGCTTGATATTTCCACCTATTCGGACATTCGCCAGAATTCCAATGTGTGGTTTGCGATATTGAATGCCCAGGGGAATTTGAGTTACGGACCTGTAAACCTGACCAATAATACCCAATGGCGGGGACAGGGTGGTTATGATATTCCCTTATATGATGCTCCGCGTATCGTTGCCACGGACGACAATCATTTCTTTTTAGGTTGGGTAGATAATCAGGTGGATACGGGCGATAACGAGGTGAATCGCCTCTACTATGCGGTCTATAACACTGCAGGGGTAGAGCTGACTGATGATCCCCAATTGCTCAGCCAGAGCGAGGCAGGCAGTACACTCTTGTTTGATCCTAATCTTGTCAGCACAAATTCTGGGGCTTTGTTTGCCTATACAGTAAAGAACCAGCTCTCCCAGACGTATTCCATTGCCTACGCTCTGTTGGACAGCACAGGGAACGTGACCAGGAACCCTGCGATATTTCCTGGGAGCAGCGGCTGGCGCAGTGATGGGGCACGGGTTAGCAATGGCAATTTGGTATTGGCCTGGACGAATCCAATGACCGATCATATTGCTTACGTGGTTTTGAATTCAAGTGGTGACACACTCTTGAGTGGTCCAACAGATCTCCCTCTGGCAGGCATGCGCAAACCGGATTACGTTTCGGTCACCTATGATGAGTTAGGACACGCCATTTTGACCTGGCTGGATGTGGAATGGAATGATTTCATGTATTACGCCGCCCTTGGAGGAGATGGCAGTGTGCTGACGCCACCCATGATTTTCCTAAAGGGCGCTTCGGAAAACCCCTTGATCCAGACCAGCTTTTCCGGGCAGGGAAACGCTCCCTATGTGGGTTTCTGGGAAGTTTTCCTATCTCTGGTGAAACGTTAAGCAATCTACTAACAGGTGTGTGGAATGAATATTTCAGATAGAGACGACATAAATATCATAGAAAAAGGTCAAAGCCTGGTGGAATTCAGCGTCAGCCTGGTGGTTTTGTTGGTGATGCTGGCTGGGCTTGTGGATCTGGGTAGGGGGTTGTTCACTTATATGGCCTTGCGTGATGCTGCCCAGGAAGGCGCTCTGTATGGTTCGTTTAACCCTACTGACACAGCTGGGATCGAGGCTCGCATTGGCAACAACTCTAACATGCTCAGGGATATAGTTAGTTCAGGCAGCCTCCTGCGCAGTGTCAGCCACGATGGCTCGCCCTGTACCGGAGAGGCCATCACGGTTCAGGTTACTTATCAGAATTTTCCGATTACGATGCCGTTTCTAGGGTCGATCTTGGGCAGGCAGGCGGTGGACATTACTGCCAGTGTTACCGACACGGTTCTGGCTCCAGCCTGCACCCAAAATAATTAGTAGCAAAGGAGCTTTTGGGATGAAACAACCATCATCACAGGAGAACGGTCAGGCGCTGGTGCTCTTGGTGCTTGGATTTGTAGTCTTATTGGGTTTTACAGCGCTGGCTGTTGATGGGGGAATGGTTTACTCCAACCGGCGGCATGCCCAAAATGATGCAGACGCTGCCTCGCTGGCAGGTGCAGCGGAGGCCGCGCTCTACCTGGAAAACCACTATGTGGATTATGTGAATTGGAATTGCAGCAATGCTGGTGATCCAATTTACACCAAGATTGTCAATGCCGCGCAGGCAGCCAAGGATGCTGCTATCAGCCGTGCAGGGAGTAATGATTACACCATTGACGGGAATATTAGCGACCAAAATGGGGTGAAAATCAAATGCGGGCAAACAAACACTGGGCTATGGATTGATAAGTACCTGGATATTACCACTACCATCACCACCGATACAGATACCGCTTTTGCACATTTTGTCTTTAATGGTCCTCTGCGCAATACGGTCACTGCCGTCACTCGCGTGCGGCCGCGTACACCACTGGCGTTTGGCAATTCAGTGGTGGCATTAAGAACCGATTGCCCGAGCAATAATACTGGTGGGATTCACGTGGATGGTAACAGCAATGTTGTCGTTAATGGTGGCGGTGTTATGTCCAACGCCTGCGCGGTGGTGGGTGGTACAGTGGATTTGGATGTGAATGGCGGTGGTATTGGTTGCGTCGGCGTTGGCTGTTACACGACCAACGGTTCTCCCAGTGTGGATCCTCCTACGCCTAATGTGGGTACAGCAGCATTGCCCACCTCCATTTATCGCGTCCCGCCACCGGATTGTTCAGCGGTGTCTGCTCGCGGAGATCACAGTGGCGGCGGGACCATCGATCCCGGCAGTTATGGGCGCATACGGGTCAACAGCGCGAATGATGAGCTCGTGTTGCGCTCCGGACTGTATTGCCTTTCCAGCGATTTCACCATCAACGGCGGCAGGCTGCGCGTGGAGGATGGCGGGGGAGTGACGATTTACATGATAAATGATGATTTTTATGTGGGTGGTTCAGTGGACGTCGTTCTGAGGGCCCCACCCCTTCCAGAGATTGCTCCTTGCATGAATAACACCTGCCCACCAGCAATACCAGGTATGTTGATATACCTGGCAGATGGCAATACGGGTAAGGTAAGCTTGATGGGATCGTCTGGCTCAAACTATTTTGGTACAGTGTATGCGCCCTCCGGAACAATTGAAGCCGGCGGGGGCTCCCTCGATAAGCTCAATGCCCAATTAATTGCCGATACAGTTTTCCTGCATGGCAATACGGACATGGTGGTGAATTACGATAACACCATCAATTACCGACCACCTGCAAACCTGGAGTTATTCAAGTAACATTTTTACGGCCAACAAATATTCTGGGTACAATGCATAATCTGAGCGAGGCAGCTTGCCAGCTGCCTCCTTTTTTGTTAAGTTCTTCCCTAAATCATGGATTTTCCATTTTTAAAATCTATGAGCCCCAGTTGATCCCCTGAAAGAAGTATAAGAATAACTTAAGTGAAAGGATTTTGCGTTCCATGCTTATAAAAAGCTGATAAAATCCTTATTCTTGGTAACATGATTAGGCGCCTGACGTTTTTTAGGGTGGTAGTGTGTTAGATCAGTCAGAACTCGACACTACACAATTGCTCAATAAAGCACAAAGTGGCGATCCAGACGCGTATGGCGAGTTGTACGCATGGTATGCGCCCCGGGTATTCCGATACCTGTATTCGCATCTGGATAATCGTGAGGATGCGGAAGATCTTACTGAAGAAGTGTTTTTGCGAGTCTGGCGGTCAATCTCGAGTTACCGCGAACAGGGGGTGCCTTATCAAGCTTATCTGTTCAAAATTGCTCGAAATGCGCTGATCGATCACTATCGTAAAAACGCCAGCACGAAGCAGGAAGTATCCATTGAGGATATCTCCCTGCGAGACCGAGAGCCAGGGCCAGGCGAGGCCGTGACCAAGATGCTGGAACATGAGGGATTGCGCCAAATGATGGGGAAATTGCGCGAGGATTATCGAACAGTGCTGGTACTTCGCTTTTTGAGCGAACTTTCCCCCGAGGAGACAGCACAAGTTATGGGGCGCTCAGCCGGAGCAGTGCGAGTTTTGCAACACCGGGCGCTGGCTGCATTGCGAGATTTGATGGCAGGGACATCGAGGCAGAGTCATTGATGGCAGATAAGCAGGGACGATTCGACCGCATACTGGAGATCTGTCTGCAGCGTTTGCAGAGCGGAGAAGCCACGCTGGAGACCATTTTGGTGGAGTATCCAGACCAGGCAGACGAGCTGCGTCCTATGCTGGAGGCTGTCGATTGGCTCCTGGACAAGAGGCTTTCGCTGGCGCCGCGCCCTGAGTTCATCTCGGCCTCCCGGAGTGATCTGGTTGCCAAGCTGCGTCAAGAGCAAACCGCCGCGGCTGAACCGGCTGCCGAGTCATCACAACCTAGTTTCTTAGAGCGCATGCGGCAGTGGCTTGTATTCGTCCGCCAGCCCTTCAACAGAAGAGTAGTGCTTCAATTTGTCACCGTGATTGTTTTACTGCTTGGGATGGTCACTGGAGGTGTCACTACCGCTTATGCTTCACAAGAAGCCTTGCCTGGGGAAGTTTTATACCCGGTCAAAATCTCGCTTGAGCAGGTAGCGTTGTTTCTCTCCCTGGATGAATCCAACGATATCTACCTACATATGCATTATGCCTGGCTGCGCACCAATGAGATGCAAGACTTGGTAACCTTAAACCGCTACTTTTATCTGCGCGATACACTTGCCAATTACCAGTACCATGTCAGCGGGTCTATCCAGTTGGTGAGGGTAGTCGCTGAAAACAATCTGGCTGAGGCCAGGGTAATTGCACCTGATGTACACCGGATGGTTCTGGAGCAACCAGCAATTTTAAAGAGTTTGGCCCAATCTATACCGGAACAGATATTTTCCGGCATGGTGGCAGCTGTACAGGTGTCGGAGGGCTGGGTGCAGGAGATGGAAAGTATCGTTGAGGAATTGGAGGTTGAACCAACCCCTACACCGGGTATGGAGAATCCACTAGTGCCCAGCTCGACGAGCACGGCTACATTCATGCCTCAACCAACCTTGACGAATGTGCTTGGCGCCTTAACTACACCCTTTACCCCAGGCACATCCACGCTGACTCAAACTCCTACAGGCACAAGCAGCTTGTTCCCGCTCTTCACATTGACAAAAACCAGCACCCCCAGGCCGGGCAGCACACGTGTGCCCCCAGACATCACCTTGACTTTTACGGCGACGCCTGTCATAACGAGTGTAAACCCCACTTCCACTTCATTCTCAACAGCTACCCAACCTGTCCTGACAGCCACCAGGACACTACCACCTGCTGCCACCAGCACGTCGCCACCCACCGCGACCAAGACTTCGCCACCGACGGCTACCTCAACGATACCACCGCCGCCCACGGCAACGGTGCCACCCCCACCAACGGCGACTGCTATATCGCCGCCACCGCCCACAGCCACCACACCGCCCTATCCGTAGTGAGCGGGAGCTTTGATTTTTAAGGGTTTTTCGGCGCGAAGGGCCATCCCTGAGAAAAAAATATAGCAGTCCTCTCTTGGCTAGGGGACTGCTTTTTTGTATCTAAAGAGGGCTTCGCAGGTTGAGCAGCTTGTTTCAGTACAAAATGTCCGGGCAGGTAACCCGGCGGCACCCAGAGTTACCTGCTTACTGCTGCTTCCTCTCGGACCTGACAGGGTTCGCAGGATTCTGCCGCGCCGGTCCCAC
>CP070639.1:2645549-2657460 GCA_020354045.1 Anaerolineales bacterium
GGGAAAACCACCACCCTGCGGCTGCTGGCGGGGCTGCTGGATATCAGCCGTGGCGAAGCCACTTTGTTGGGCCTCGACTTAAAAAGCCAGCCAGAAGCGATCAAGGGGCAGCTTGGCTACATGGCCCAACAGTTCAGCCTGTACGCCGAGCTAAGCGTGCTGGAAAACCTGGCATTTTTTGCTGAGATTTACCAGGTGGATCGGCAAGAGCGCAGCGAGCGCACTGAGCGACTACTGGAGTTTGCCGGGTTGGGCGAATTCAGGCACCGGCGCGCGGCCCAGCTTTCGGGAGGCATGCAGAAAAAACTGGCCCTGGCCTGCACACTGATCCACCAGCCGCGCTTGCTGCTGCTGGACGAGCCGACCACGGGCGTGGACCCGATCTCGCGGCGCGAGTTCTGGAACATCCTGACCGAGCTGCATTTGCAGGGGACGACCATCCTGGTCAGCACACCCTATATGGATGAGGCCGAACGCTGCTCGCGGGTTGGGTTGATGTATGCGGGACGGATGGTGGTATGCGATACACCGCAAAGTATCCGGGGAGGCTTGCAGAGTGAGCTGATCATCCTGCGACCGGCAGACTGGCGTTCAGCCGGACAAATTTTGGGGAAGCTGCCCGGCGTCCGCGAGGTCCAGGTATACGGCGAGGCTGTGCATCTGCTGGTCGACTCAAGCGAGCGACGCCTGGCAGACATCAGGAATACCCTGCAGCAGGCAGGGTTGCGCTATGAGGGCATGCGAGTCGCGCGGCCGCGCATGGAAGAGGCGTTCATCTCGTTGATCCGGGACATGGAGAGCTAAGATGTCGGTACGGCGGATTTGGGCAGTCACTCGCAAAGAGATCCAGCACATCCTGCGCGAGCGGAGCACACTGTTCCTGGTGCTGTTTACGCCAACATTACTACTGCTGCTGATGGCATATGCCTTGACCGTGGATATCCAACACGTGCCGATTGCCGTGCTGGATCACGACCGCAGCCCAGCCTCGCGCCACTTTATCCAGAGCATCACCGCCGGGCAGGACCTGGATATCTATGCCCAGGCCACATCCATGGAAGAGGTGGAAGGCATGCTGCTGCGCGGGCAGATCAAAGCGGCGGTGATCATTGCGCCCGGTTTCGGGAGCGACCTACTGGGCTTGAAAGGCATGCCCCTACAAGTGATCATTGACGGCACCGAGCCAGAAAGCGGCAATTTCGCGGTGGATCACATCATCCAGCGAGCAGAGGCATTTATCGGCCAGGCGCTGGCCAGCCAGCTCCAGGCGCTGGGTGTCCCGCTGGATTCGCTGCAGCCGATCGACCTGCGGGTGCGCACCTGGTACAACCCGGACCTGAAGCCGCGCAACGACCTGATCCCTGGCCTGATCTCGATGGTGCTCGGGCTACCGGCGCTGTCTGTGGCGCTCACCCTGGCTCACGAGCGCGAGCACGGCACGCTGGAACAACTCATGTCTACGCCGGTAGGCCGCGCCGAGCTGCTGCTGGGCAAGATGATCCCATATGTGTTCGCGGGATTGGTGAATGTGCTGATGATCCCAGCACTGGCGATAGCCTGGTTTGGCGTGCCCTTTCATGGAAACTTTGCGCTATTTTTCGGACTTTCTGCCTTATTCTTGTTCTCCATCCTGAGCATGGGCATCGTGGTGGGGGTGTTCATGCGCACCCAGGCAGCCGCCCTGGCACTGTCATTCCTGGTGATCTTCTTCCCTGGTTTCTTCCTGACCGGCATATTTTTCCCACTGGCGTCTATGCCTGAGGAGATGCGCCTGGAAGCCATGTTTCTGCCCGGCACCCACTATGCGATTATCACGCGCGGGATATTCCTGCCTGGGATCGGCCTGGAAATACTGTGGCCTTACGCGATTATGCTGTTGGTGCTGGGCGTGGTCTTCACCGGGCTGGCAGCGCTGTTCTTCCGCAAGAAATTAGGTTAAACCAACTATGTGGCGGCGCATCTGGTCCCTGATTGTAAAAGAGTTCATCCACCTGCGCAACGACTGGTGGCTACCAGCCTTCATGTTGTTTGGGGGAGCACTGGAGCTACTGCTGGTGGGCTGGGCAACCTCGCGACCGATCGCCAATCTACCCTTGATGGTGTTGGATCGGGATAAAAGTGCGACCAGCCGAATGATCGTAACGGCGCTGGAAAACACGGACACCTTTTTGCTTGAGCAACAGGTGAACGACATGTCGGTTATCGAAAACGCTTTACAACGCGGTGAAATCAATGCGGCACTGATCATCCCAACCGAGTTCAGCGCTCAGTGGGTGGCTCCTGGAGGCAAGCCAGAGCTATTTGTGATTCTGAATGGCGCGGAGAGCATACCCGCCACGGCTGCCTTGCGTGCCATCGAAGGGTTGCAACGCGAGCTGGGGGAAAAAATTGCCTTCCAACGCCTGCGCCTGGACCCGGAAGCATTTGCAGGGTTTTTCCCCAGCCTGCGAGTTTGGTTCAATGAGTCTTTGAGCGAAGCGCTGTACACCACACCAGCTGAGCTGGGGTTAATGCTGGAGTTCACCGTGCTGCTGTTCGCCGCGTTAGCCTTTTCCCGCGAACGCGAGCTAGGCACCCTGGAGCAACTGCTGGTGATGCCATTCTCATCGATGGAAATCATCATCGGTAAATCCATCCCAGTGATCCTAATCGGGTTCTTTGACTTCGTGCTGATGCTGGGCATGGTGCATTTCGCCTTCGGCGTACCGGTGCGCGGCTCGTTGCCCCTGCTGCTTATCCTGGCGTTTGGCTACCTGCTGGTAGAGCTGAGCAAGGGCATGGTGATCTCGGTGATGGTGCGCACACAACACCAAGCCTTCCTGCTGGTGATGTTAATGGGGATGGTGGACTTCATGTTTACCGGCTACGCGGCTCCAGTGGAAGGGATGCCCACAGCACTGCAGTACTTTGCCAACCTGGTACCGGCGCATCACTGGCTGACTATCTTGCGTGGCCTGTTGTTGAAAGGCGCCGGCCTGGAGGTGCTGTGGCCGAATATTGCTATCCTGGCAGCCTTGGGCCTGGTGATCGGCACATTCTCATGGCGGTTTGTCCGCCGGGCATTGGATTAAGGGATGGAAGCCACTATCCTGGCACAAGGTTTGAGCAAGCGTTTCGGAGACTTCACCGCGGTGGATGGGGTTGATTTCCAGGTCTACCCGGGCGAAATCTTCGGCTTCCTGGGACCTAACGGCTCGGGCAAGACCACCACGATCCGCATGACACTGGGGTTGCTGCGCCCCAGCGCAGGATCAGTTTCTGTGCTGGGCATCCCCGTGGATGGCGCCACCGAGAAAATCCGCCCGCGCGTGGGGTACATGTCACAGCGTTTCAGCCTGTACAACGACCTGAGCGTAGCCCAAAATCTGCGCTTTTACGGCACAGCCTACGGCCTGAACAACGCAGAGCTGCAGCAGCGCATGGCCGAAGCGTTGAAACTGGCGGGGCTGGAGGGCAGGCAGCAGGTAAGGACGCGGGATCTTGCGGGTGGATGGCGCCAGCGCCTGGCGCTCAGCGCAGCAATTCTGCACCAGCCGGAGGTGCTGTTCCTGGATGAGCCCACCGCCGGGGTGGACCCAGTCTCACGGCGAGCCTTTTGGGACCTGCTTTATGAATTAGTCGCAGGTGGCGTGACGGTATTTGTGACCACCCACTACATGGACGAAGCGGAGCATTGCCAGCGATTGGCGTTCATCCAACACGGGCAGATCATTGCCATGGGATCGCCAGCGGAGATCAAAGGGAGCATGATGCCCGGACAGGTATTGGAAATCGATCCATCCAATCCCAGCCAGGCTATTAAGATACTACGCCAGGCTCAAGCCTCAGGCCAGCTGCCCCTGGAGGAGATTGAGCTGTACGGGAGACACGTGCATATCGTGACCCAGAATGCCGAAATAGTGCAAAATGCGGTCGCAGATGCGCTGCGAGCCGCGGGTGTGCAGATTGAACAAATGGCAATAATTGAGCCTTCATTAGAAGATGTGTTCATCGCTTGCATGAAAGGTTGAGCAACCTGAGTCAGGCGAGCAGAATGGGAGGTAGCGATGAAAATCCTGGCGAAACTTGTAAGTGTAGTAGTGCTCCTCAGCCTGGCTTTAGAAATGGCTGGTTGTGAAGCCTTGCAAAGCCAACAAGAGGCAGCATTTGAAGCCTCAGGCGTGATCGAAGCCACGGAGGTACAGGTCGCGGCTGAGATCAGCGGGCGTGTGGAGAGGGTGAATGTCCAGGAAGGCCAGGCAGTGCAAGCCGGTCAGGTACTCTTCAGCCTGGAGGATACCCTGCTGGAGGTCCAGGGTCGAGCTGCCAGTGCAGGGCTGGACAGCGCGCTGGCCTCTGTACAAACCGCCCAGGCTGCGCTGGAGTATGTCAGGGCCCAGTACGACCTGACCCTGTCGGCAGCGCAGGCTGAGGCAGAAGCAATGCGGCAGCAATTCTGGTTTAAGGAACAACCAGGCGACTTCGAGCTACCCATTTGGTATTTCACCCAAGAGGAGCTGGTGACCGCAGCACAGACTGAAATGGAGCGCTGCCAGCAGGAGCTGGAGGCAGCCCGAGGAATCTTAGCCAATTTCCAGGGTTTGGCAGGCGGAGACCAACTGCTGGAAGCTGAGAGGCGCCTGGCACAGGCACAGGAGGCTTTCCAGATTGCCGAGCTTGTGGCGGAGCGCTCCAAGGATGCCAGCGATAACAGGCAGCTGAAGAGGGCTGCCCAAGATGCGTTTGAGGATGCCAGGCGGGCACTGGAAGATGCCCAGCAGGCTTACGACGAGGCGCTGACCAACACTGGCGCGCGGGACCTGGTTGAAGCGCGAGCCAGGTATATGGTAGCGCAGGCCTGCCATGATACGGCAAGTAGCCGGCTGCGCAGATTGCAAAGCGGGGAATATTCTTTACAGGTGGCGCTGGCCGAAAAGTCAGTAGCGCAGGCAGAAGCAAGCTTGCAGCAGGCTCAAAAAGCGGTTGACCAGGCCAGGGCTAACCTGGAAATGGTGGAGACCCAGATGGAGAAACTGCAGGTCAATGCCCCGATCTCAGGGGTCGTGCTCACACGCAGCCTGCAGCCTGGTGAAGTACTGCAGGCTGGACAACCCGCCCTGACACTCGCCCAGCTGGAAGAACTGACGGTCACCGTCTATATCTCCGAGGACCGCTACGGGCAGCTCAAGCTAGGAGGCAGTGCTTTCCTGAGAGTCGACTCATTCCCTGAGGAGACTTTTGAGGCGCATATCACGCGCATCGCGGATAAGGCTGAATACACACCCCGCAATGTCCAGACCAAGGAAGAGCGCCAAACCACGGTGTACGCTGTTGAGCTGGTCGTGGACAACCCGGAAGGCAAGCTCAAGCCGGGCATGCCGGTGGACGTAGAATTCCGGGAGCAATAATGCCTGAAACCAGCAATCGCTTTAGAACCCCAGTTTCCCCGAACATAAACAGGCTCAAGGAGTGTAGCTCATGAAGCGAATTGGCGATTACCAAATTGAGACCCTCGAGTGGCGCCAGCCCAAAGGATTAGATCATTACTATGAGTTGAGGGCCAGGCAGGAACTGCTCGCCCGGCTGACCTTCCGCTCGCTCCTAGGCACGCTGGCTACTGCCGAAACTAGCGAGGGCAGCTGGACCTTTAAGCGGGTGGGTTTTTTGAACCCGCGCGTTACTGTGCGGGAGGCCGGTCAAGAAGCCAACCTGGCGGTTTACCAGCCTAAATTCTGGGGGGATGGCGTGCTGACCTTCCAGGATGGGCGCGCCCTGACCTGGAAACCGGTCAATTTCTGGCGCACAGACTGGTCTTTCTTCAACGCTCAGGAGGATGCGGTATTAGAATTTATATCGGGCCTCCAAGAAGAAAAGTTGAGGGATGTTTTCAAAACGCAGTACACGCTCATCCGCCATGGAGCTGGTCCAGATCCGGATATCTTGCCGATCCTGGCGACACTGGGGCTGTACCTGCTTATCTTACACCAGCAGGATGCCGCGGCAGCGATGGCAGGCACTTCGGCTGCCACCTGAGACCGATTCTTACGATAAGCCCCACACTTAAAGGTCTATACGGATTTGCAGAGCAATTACCAGTCATGTTGTAACCCCTTGCATTGCTCCTCTGCAGAAAGTGATTAATGTCCGGTGACAAGTTAACAATTCTGTTCTAGAATGGTGGTCATTTCTGGAGGACACAAGATGCACCAATCTTGACGGGGAGGCCATCTCCAGAAGGCATTTAATGGTTGTGGAACACCAGGGTTGCTACAAAAAGAAGAACAGGAGGATGAAAACATGGCAGTTTCAAACCAACCAGTGATCGAGACGCAAGGGTTGAGTAAAAGCTACAAGGATATTCAAGCTCTCAAAGCCCTGAATTTACGCGTTGGCCAGCACTCCATCTTTGGTTTCTTGGGACCAAATGGGGCTGGAAAAACCACCACCATCAAGCTGCTGCTGGGCTTAGCCCAGCCAAGCAGCGGTGCAGGCCAGGTGTTTGGTTATGACATCCGCAAAGACAGCGTGCAGATCCGCAAGCGAGTGGGCTACCTGGCCCAAGACCCGCGTTATTACGAATACCTGACGGCGCGCGAGATCCTGCGCTTCACTGCCTCGTTCTTCTTCAGTGGACCGAAAGACCTGCTGGAAGCGCGGATCGAGGAGACCCTGGATCTGGTGGGGCTGGATGACAAAGCCGACCGCCCGATCAAGGGTTTCTCGGGCGGGGAACGGCAACGCGTGGGGATTGCCCAGGCCCAGGTTAATTACCCCGACCTGATCATCCTGGATGAGCCTGCCGCTTCCCTGGACCCTCAGGGACGCCGGGATGTACTGGAGGTCATGGAAAGATTGCGCAAGTACACCACGATCTTTTATTCCACCCACATTCTGGATGACGTGCAGCGGGTGAGTGACACTGTGGCGATCCTGAATCATGGCGAACTGGTCGCCCAGGCACCGATAGAACAACTGCTAGGCGGCTCAGAGGGTGTGGTTTACCAGCTCAAGATTAAAGGCGATCCAGGGCAGCTCCAGGAACAGGTCAGCGCACAACCCTGGGTAACAGCTTTGAGTTCAAATTTCAACAATGGGGTCACCGACTGGCAGGTCAACGTCAATGATCAAGACGCGGCGGAAGACCGGTTACTGCGCATGGTATTGGCTGACCCTGGCGTGCGGGTGGCCGATTTCCGGCGCCAGAGTTACGCGCTGGAAGATATATTCCTGAAGATCGTAGGAGAAACCCAACATGGCTAGCAACGAAGCACTTACCCCGGCCAGAGAGCAAGGCTGGCTGCAGGGATTTAACAACCTGGTCAAGAACGAAAACCGCAAATGGTGGAAAACTCGCACCTGGCTGGTGCAAAGCTTGATCTGGACCGCGATTATCAATGGCATGCTGATACTGATAATCGTTGTGGTACCACGCGCGGATGCTGCCCAATCCGGTAGCACGGCAGACGCGCTCGAGCTGTTGAGTATGGGTCTGTCAATATTGTTCACCTTCGCTGGTTTGGCACCCGCCGTGGGGATTGTGACCATCGGGCAAGATGCTGTCATCCAGGAAAAGCAGAGCGGGACAGCAGCCTGGATTTTATCTAAACCTGCTTCACGCGCCGCGTTTATCCTTTCCAAGCTGGTTGCTGATGCTTTAGGGGCGCTGGTCACGATGGTGTTGATCCCGGGACTGGTGGCTTACGTGATCATCACCAACGTGACGGGTAGATCGATCCCGGTAACTGGCTTTGCCGCGGCACTGGGGCTGGTTTACCTGGCATTGCTCTTCTATCTGACGCTGGCAATCCTGCTGGGAACTCTATTCAACTCCCGCGGGCCAGTGATTGGCATCCCAATGCTGCTGGTCTTCGGTTACCAGATTTTTGTAGGTCTACTACCCTGGACCAGTAAGATCATGCCCTGGAACCTGACAATCGACCTTTCTCCCAATCTGCCGTCGATGGCAGCAGCCCTGGCGCGCGGCCAGATGGTGACAGACAGCACGCCGCTAATTGCCACGCTGGTTTGGATTGTACTGTTTACAGTGGTAGCGCTGTGGCGATTTGACCGGGAGGAGTTTTAAGCAAGAGCGGCCAGGTTGGATAAACAGGACGTGGGACAACACGGCGCATATAGACATGGCTAAGAGCTCGGAAGCCAATCCAGCTGCTGATTAAGTTACCAGTTTCCGTGTGCGTGCGCACACGAGGGCGCAGCATCCAGCTAAGCGACTGACAGCCACACTGCCAAAAACAAATGACCGCTTCCCCTGAGAGCGCCGATAGTGAGGGCTTGAAACGACTGGTGCTGCTGGTGACCACGGCCGCGTCATTCTTGACGCCTTTCCTGGGTTCGGCAGTAAACCTGGCCCTGCCGGCAATCAGCGCTGAATTCCAGATGACGGCGGTCCAGCTGAGCTGGGTTGCCACCGCTTTCCTGCTGGCAGCGGCAATGTTTCTGGTTCCCTTTGGCAAGATCGCCGACATACACGGGCGCAAGAAAATTTTCCTGGCTGGGATGCTGGTCCACCTAATATCCGCCTTATTGAGCGTCCAGGCACCCTCAGCGGGCTGGTTGATCGCGCTGCGGGTCTTCCAGGGGATCGGCAGCGCCTTGATTTTCGGGAACAGCGTGGCGATCCTGACCTCGGTTTACCCGGCAGGAGAACGAGGGCGGGTATTAGGCATCAACGTGGCCTCGGTCTACACCGGGCTGTCCTCGGGACCTTTCCTGGGAGGGTTGCTGACCCAGAATTTCGGCTGGCGAAGTATATTCCTGGTCAGCGCCATTTTAAGCGGGGCAATCATCCTGCTGACCCTATGGAAGCTGAGAGATGAATGGGTTGGCGCCCAGGGTGAAAGATTCGACGTGCTGGGATCACTGATTTACGGGCTGATGCTGGTGGCAGTGATGTACGGCTTCTCGCAGCTGCCCTCGTGGTTGGGGGCGGGATTGATCGCGGTGGGAGTAGTCCTGCTGGTGGTGTTCATCTGGTGGGAGAGCCGCCTGGAAAGCCCAGTGCTGAACATGCGTTTGTTCAGGGAGAACCGGGTGTTTGCCCTCTCGAACCTGGCAGCCCTGATCAATTACAGCGCCACCTACGCAGTCAGCTTTTTGCTCAGCCTGTACCTGCAATATATCAAAGGGCTGCCACCGCAGCGAGCTGGGCTGGTATTGGTCTCCCAACCGATCATGCAGGCTTTATTTTCGCCCCTGGCAGGACGGCTGTCCGACCGGGTGGAGTCGCGCGTAGTCGCTTCAACGGGCATGGCACTGATTACAGCAGGGCTGACCGTGCTGGCCTTTTTAAACGCCGATACACCCCAGGCAGTGATTGTGGCGATATTGATGGTGCTGGGTTTTGGGTTTGCGCTGTTCTCCTCGCCCAATACCAACGCGGTGATGAGTTCAGTCGAGAGGCGCTTCTATGGGGTGGCGTCCGCCACGCTGGGTACAATGCGTCTTGCAGGCCAGATGTTCAGCATCGGCATTGCCTCGCTGTTGTTTGCCGTGGTGATCGGAAAAGTACAAATTACACCACAATACTACCCGGCCTTTGTGATCAGCGTCAGGACAGCATTCGGCATCTTTGCCGCACTGTGCTTTGCAGGTATCTGGGCTTCGTTATGGCGGGGGAAGCTACGATCGTAAACACACGCAAGTGTGAAGAAGATCCTGGGCTGCCCCGCTCTTTTGAGCTTCCTTGCTACGGTATAATCAAACCACAATGATCACCCCCGATAAAATTGAGGAGTGGATTAAAGAGCTTGAGCAACGCCCAGAATCCACTGCACCCATCCTGCGCTTTATCGCCAACCGTTTGCGAGAGCTAAGCAACCGTAACGAAGAGCTGCTGGAGGAAAACATTGCCCTGATGAGCGGTAAGCGGGTGGAGGAATACGAAAGCCGCATTGCCCACCTGGAGTACCAGCTCAACCTGCTCAAGCGCCAGTTTGGCGGGGAAGCGCCAGAGCCTGCAGAAATTACCTCCAGCGAGGAGGCCTCTCAAGCCGCAACCAGCCTGCTGGTGTATGACATCCAAGGGCATGTGTACCGACTGGAACTGTCAAAAGCCGATATGGCGAGCGAGCAAGTGGTGGGCCAGCTGAACGGAGATTTGGTCCCGGAGGGAAACCCAGCCAGATTGCTGGCAGTGCCTTCAACAGAGGAAGTGCTGTTTATCTTCACAACTGGACGAGTGGTGGCGCGGCCCGTGATGGACCTGCCCCTATATCCGCTACCTGCAGAGGAAAACCAGGCAAGCAGAGAGGTTGCGGCGCCCATCCCGGTGGAGCCGCGTGCCGGTGAGAGGCTGGCTTGCCTGGCACCGATCTCACGCCTGTCCCTGGCGCAGTTCTTCGTCCAAGCCAGCCGCAAAGGACATCTCAAAAAAATCAACACCTCCCTGGCACAATCGATCCTGGCAAACCACTACATCGGCACGGGGATAAAGGCTGCACCAGACCAGTCTTTTGAATTGATCCTGTGCGGGAGCGAAGATCGCCTGGCACTGGTGAGCCAGGAGGGCTACCTGTTATGTGCGCGGGTAAAAGATATCCCCTTTGCGATAGAAGAGGCAATGCGCCTAGGCACCAGCGACCACCTGGTGGCAGCCCTGGAGGCACCAAGCTCTGCTTCGTTGCTGATCATGACCCAGATTGGCAAAGTGCTGCACCAGGCGGGTGACGACCTGGAGGTGGCTGCTTCATTGCGCCTGAAGGGTAAGCCAGTGTTCTCACCCTCGCGGCGCAAGCAAGGTGTGCGCGTGGTTGGGGCTGCCGCGGTGACAGAAAGGGATTGGGGGGTGGCCTTACACCAAGATGGGCAACTGAGCCTGCACCCGGTGAAAGACCTGTTTGGGAAAGGTGCAGTGGAGACGCACGGTGAGCTGCTCGCATTCGTGGGCTTGCAGGCAACCTGAGCAGCTCGGCTGCTCTCGCACAGCTGAGCAGTCGTGGCTAAATCTACACAAACACAGTTGAGAAGCTCATGGGATTAAAGATTGGACTGGACTTCGGCACCTCGAACTCAGGTGTGGCTGTTTATGACGGAGCCCAGGTACAGATCTTGCCGGTCGACATGCAGAATGTGTTGCCAGAGATCAGCAAGTCAATCCTGTATATCACCCGCGATTACCAGTACTACATTGGGCAGGAGGCGGTACAACTGTATTACCGTCATAACGTCGGTCGACTTCGACGTTATGTTAAAAAATGGGCGGGCGAGATCGATTATCGCGGCTCAGACATGCACTACGTGCGGGATGTGTATGTATATGTGGATGAACTGCAACCAGGTCGCCTTTTGCAATACTTGAAGACTGCTCTGCGCCGGGCTGGGGGGACAAGCGGCTACACTGGCACCCAGGTGTTCGAGCGCTTTTACTATGTGGTCGACCTGATCGAAGTCTTTTTAACAACAATAAAAAGCCGGGCTGAGACAATCTTAGGAGAACAAATCACGGGGGTCACTTTGGGACGCCCGGTGAAATTTTCTGACCAAGCTGAATTGGATAAACAGGCTGAAAAGACACTGCGCCAGGCAGCCCTGAAAGCTGGATTCGCCGAGGTGGACTTCGAACTTGAGCCTGTGGCAGCCGCGCTGTACTACGAAAAGACGCTGCGCCGCCCTCAGAACGCCCTGATCTTCGATTTCGGCGGCGGCACATTGGACCTGGCATTGCTGCGCTTGGGCGATCCGCAAGAACGCCAGATTTTCGCCAGCGGGGGCATTGGTATCGCCGGCAGCGATTTCGACCGGGCGATCATCCAGAAGCGCCTGCTGCCACACTTTGGACTGGGCCAGATTGAACATAAACCTGAGCTGCTCGAGCTGCTGCACACCGTCCCGGACTGGATTGCCCTGCCAGAGTTAAGCACACCCCAAAACCGCCACAACCTGGGGGAAGCCATTCAAGCAGGCATCGCACCAG
>CP070639.1:2657560-2681047 GCA_020354045.1 Anaerolineales bacterium
GATCAAACCAGGTGATTCGTTAATTCTTTACACCGATGGTATTCCAGATGCACAAAACAATGAGGGAGAATTTTTCAAGGAAAGACGCTTGATCGATGAAGCTCAAAAGTGGATAGGTTTTTCTGCACAGGAATTACAAAAAGGTATCCTTGAGGAGGTGATGGATTTTGCTGGTTCAGCGCCTCAATTTGATGATATTACGCTGCTAGTGTTAATGAGAGATTTAAATTCAACCGAACCTGAAAAGCCCTCGCAAAAAGCTGAGGAGGAGATGGGGTAAAACTTCGCTCATGGCTTTTGTGAAAGGGTGGCGATAAAAACTGGCATGTATTTACACAACAGCATCTCGGGATCGCTGTCCTCGTAAAACCCGGTTATTAACATGCCGGCTTCAATTTGCCCACCAATCTGCGCCTGGAGAGAATGCCCAAATTCTAAGGGGTATGCTTGCTGAATGTAATGCTCTCGATCGGCATCACTGAGGCTCTCTAAATCAGAATATGGAAGGGAATACTTTACCTCCAGCCTACCTTGCTCCGAGAGCGGAAAGTCAAAAATGTAATAGGCAGGATTCATAAATCCCGCAAGCAGAGTGCCACCATGCCTGAGTACCCGGTAAGCCTCGTTCCATACTGGTTGAATTTCTGGTACGAATAGATTTGATACAGGATGGAATATGAGGTCAAAGGATTTGTCACTAAATTGGGAGAGGTCAGCCATGTCACCTTCCAATGTCTGGAGATTGAAACCCTCGCGTTTGGCAACATACCTGTCTTGAGCCAACTGATTTGGAGAATTATCAAAGACGGTAACATTGGCCCCGGTTGCTGAAAATATCGGACCTTGTTGACCGCCTCCAGAAGCCAAACATAGCACATCCAGACTTGCTAATTGAGGTGGGAACCAATTTCTTGGAACCGGTTTTGTAGGAGTAAGCAATACCTCCCATTTGTCGTTTTTAGCGGCTGCAATAACTTCTGGGGAAACCGGAATTGTCCACTTGTTTTGATTCTCTACCTGCTTGTTCCAGGCTAAACGATTGTAGGCGCGTATATCCATTTTGAATACTTCCTGTAAAAAATCCCCTTCCTAAGAACTTTTTGGTAAGGAAGGGGAAGTAGCGTTTCGTTGAAGGACTGCGCTAATGAAGGTTAATTATCTGATTGCGAGCGTTTCACCATGGTCAGAGTATTGCCGTGGTTTGGAGAGGTCTCGTAGTTAATGTCGTCCATTAACTTGCGCATCAGGTAAAGTCCTACTCCGCGCGGTTTTAATTGTTCAAGAGGAACATCTAATTTGGGGTCAGGTATTGATTTTGGATCAAATGCTTTTCCAGTATCTGACAGAATGACTGTCAGTTTACCTTGGTCGACTTTGACCGTGCAGTTTAATTCACCTAATCCTTCACCACCATAAGCATGGTCAATGATATTGCAACAAGCTTCATCTACCGCGAGCTCGACAGCATAGACTTCTTCACTGTTCAATCCAGCTTCTTTGGCTGCGTTAACAACAAATTCGCTAACTTTTGCCAGGCTATCATAGCGACCTGGAAACGATGACGTTTTCATGCGTGATGAACGAATTCTGTGCGATTAAAAGTTTGCTACCGCAGCGGTTAAGTCATCAAAGATTTGAAAATAGGAACCCATACCAACCATATCTAGTGAACTGCGAATCTCGGGCATGACATTCACCAAAACCACCTCGCCACGCCGATAACGCTTGCACTTTTTTTGTGTTTCAATCAGGGTCCACCAGCCTTTACTGGAGACAAAATTTGTGTCGGTCATGTCGATCACAATTTTGAATCGTCCGGCTTCGGTGATCGAGGTTAAAGCCTCTTCTAATTTAGGAGCCGTGCTACTATCGACACGTCCGCTTACGGTTACAACATCACAGCGTTTATATTCGGTCAGCGAAATATCCATCTATCAATTCTCCTCGATCATAAAGGCGTGGTCGGATTTTACGTCAGGGGATTATATCACGAGATTTTGGTGTTTTTTGGGGTAGGAATGAGATGAAGAATCGATTAATTTCCCTTTGTATCTTTCCAACCTCTCATCATCCTTAGCAGCATCCCCATCATGAAACCACTGGCAGTCAGGGCAGCCAACGATATCTTGGTGATATCAACCACGGGTTCCACACGCACCTCATCAGGAGTAGCGATGACAACAGCCACAGGTCGAGATAAGATTCTTCCGCCACCACCGCCACCTGCACCACCAGCAGCATCGCCTGCCTGATCTTCACCGCCACCATAAGCTAAACCAAAGCCCATTCCACTCAGTACTTCAGCAGTTGGTATGATTAATGTATCACCGTTTTTAATGGGCTCTCCATATACTGCGGTGACATCTGCTGCTTCGAGAAAATTATTGAGTGTACCCTGGATAACTTCAATGTTGGCACTTGTACTCTCTATGAAAGATTCCTCTTGATTTACTTCTGTTTTTTCATCCATGTCCTTTTCCTTTATTTCCTGCATACGTGGGTTTTCATGTGCACAAACTTTTTCAAATTGTTATCTTCGTTTGGCGGTACGTACAAGCAGTGAGAGCAATATGCCACCCAGCACACCAAATCCCAATAAGGCGATTTGTATCTGGCGAGTCATGTCAGGGATTTTTAGCACCTGTTCGCTGCCATCACCTTTTTTTACCAGAACGGAACTGGGGCGGTTCCAAATGAAACCGCCCTGTGTGCCTGGAAAGCCAACGCGTATTGCTTGAGAGAATGGGGTGATCTTAACTGCGCCTAAATACGCTGGCTGACCTGCCCGGGTTTCAATATGAATTAATTTGAATGTCACGCTATGTCTCTGTTGTCCCTGAATCTTCAGGCTTAACTCCGGCTGAGCCAGCTTCACCGCCTTGACCGGAGATTTTTCGCAACTCCGTGTTGATAAATTGCAATGCTTTGAGCAACTCCTCCCGTACTTTTGTCTCAACTTCACCGCTGTCTACACGGTGGCGTAAATCTTCAATGTCGGATTTCAGCCGTTGACCCGTTTGGCTCTCTTTGAAGGATTCGATTTCTCTTTTTAGGCTCTCTGTAATTGAGGTTAGTCCTTCCTCAACTTCATTTTGCAATTGTTTTCTCTCAGGACTTTCCCATGCTGAGCGCAGTGTTTGGGCTAGGTTCTCACCTAGATCACGGAATTCATTACGCAGTTTACCTTGTTCATTTGGTTCGTTGTTCATTTTAATCTCCTGGTAAATTTTTTAGGTATCTGGATACAAGGACAGTAAAACCTTCTCAATTAAGTGGGGTAGCTGTACTTACTATTTTCTACTGAATCTTTAAGTGGTTTATTGAGATGTTTGCACCCTTATTGTGCCCCATTTTTCTAAATGACGCAAGTCATGTATGACGGATTTCTCCAATTACAACTGCGGAGATCGATTACATTGCATATTCGTGCAACTATTTTACCTGGAAAGCGTATATCACTTCAGAAGAAATGATACTTTTTGGAGGAAGATGAATATGACTACACTTAGATTACTTATCCTGGTTTTGGTAATTACTCTGGTTACGATGGCATGCGGGGTGACGTTCAATTTACCTTTGACTGAAATAAAAACTGGTCCAACCAAAATCGAAGATATTGCAGTTCCCGCTTTGAGTGATCAAACCCAGGTCGCAGAAGTCAAGCTCATTTTTGGAGCTGGTGAACTTGACATCTCTTCTGGAGATGATGAAGCGTTAATATCTGGTCAAGCACGCTATAACGTTGAGGATCTCAAGCCCCAAATCAATATCCGAGGCGAAGATATCGAAATACGAACAGGAGATTTGGAGCTAAATGCTATTCCGCGTTTTGATGGCGAATTTGTGAATGAATGGGACCTGAAATTCAATAACGAGATGCCTATGGAATTAGAAATTAGCGCCGGCGCTTATCAGGGCAGATTTGATTTGGGCGGATTGGCAATAGAAGAATTGAGTATCAGTGATGGAGCAGCCGATGTCAGGGTTGAATTCTCTGAACCTAATATAGGCGAGATGCGCACATTTCGGTACGAGACAGGTGCTTCAAAGGTTCGGCTGAACGATCTTGCAAATGCAAATTTTAGCAATTTAGTCTTCAAAGGTGGGGCAGGGGACTATACGCTTGACTTTTCAGGAGATTTGGTTCGTGATGCCAATGTGACAATCGATGCGGGCTTAAGCAGCGTCGCTCTTATTGTTCCGGATGGTGTTTCAGCGCGTGTCTTTGTAGACCGAGGTTTGGCAAATATAGATATTCAAGGTGATTGGCGGAAATCCGGGGATGATTATTACCTGGAAGGCGATGGCCCTGTTTTGACAATCAATGTAAACATAGGAGCTGGAAATCTAGATTTGCGCAACCGGTAAAAACCAATCAAGATAGCGAAAATAAGGAAAGAGGAGACCATCCGGTCTCCTCTTTTTGTAATCCTCGAAAGGTGCAGGTAAGATGATCGAGGTCTCTTAAGTGTTTACCAAAAGACTACTCCATCGCACTATAGCCAGGTCCACTTGTGAAATAATCATAGTTTGGTTGAATATCTGGAGTTAAATCCACGGTCTCGCCAGCTTCGAGTTGCCGAACAGTATCTAAAACAACCGGATCACCATGGTGATTAGAACCTTCATAATGACCAGATAATCCAACCATATTCAGATATTCACCACCTTTGGCTTCGTAAGCTGTTGGAACCTCATCCTCTGGGAATATCGCCTCATAGGGGCATTCTGGGATACAGGCGCCGCAATCGATGCAGGTGTCAGGATCGATATAGTACCAGGGCCATTCTTCTACCGGTTTTCCAGGCACGATGCACTCAACCGGACAAACATCGACGCAACCGGAGTCGCGCAGACATAGGCTTGTAATGATATGGGTCATGAATATTACCTCCGTGTGATGGGATGATGATAGGTGGATATACTGGTTTTTAATTTTACCGCGAATCTGTTTGTCACTGGGATTGATATCTCGATCCTGTAATTAGATATCTCATCCCAGGGGCTGGTGATCGCAGGTTTTTCTAGACGTGGTTATTATAGCTTAATTCTGTTTCAACAAGGCATTAATATATCAGGCTCTACAGTTTTCAGCTTGGAAAGGTCTTGATTGGTAAGAAATTCTCTGTCGATTTCCCTTTATGAGTAATAAGATTGCTCTCTCTTGCGCTCGTAATCTTGACAAGATAAGTCATTATCAGTATGATCATTCATGTGCTCGCCTTTTTCATTATGCTGCCCAATAAAACATAATAATCAATAGTACAGGAGGATAATATGATCTATAAACTCATTCAAGCGCTGGATAAAATGATTGGTTTTGACCAGGCAGATGCGCACTGTGATATACCGTGTGGTATTTATGATCCCAGCACAGCCCAGATTGCTGCTCTTACGGTAGTTCGCATGATGGACCTGATGGCGGAGCTCGAAGCTAAAGGTGGAAACAAGGATGTTTCTTACCAGAACAGTATGGCACGCTATGTGGCGGTTAAGGAAGAGCATGCTGAATTGGCCAAGCAAGAAATCAGGGTCATCTGGGGCGACTATATCAAAGCCCAACATTTAGAAAAACATGCGGGTTTACATGATCTAGTGCATAAAATCATGCAATTAGGTTCAAAGAGCCGCCAGACTGCAGACCGTGAAACCGGGGTTCAATTTGTTGCGGCGATCAACCAATTTGCCGAGATATTTTGGGATACAAAAGGTATAGCCACAAAACGCGCTAAAGCCCCATATGCACCTGCATTGGAGATGGTCTATCCCAATCTGTGATGTTTCGAATTATCAAGGTGACAGGTGAAAGCCTGTCACCAACATATCAGGAAGGGGATTACGTGGTAGTGACCACGATCCCCTTCTTTTTAGCTAGGATAAAAGCGGGGGATGTTATCATTTTTAACCATGTTTCTTATGGAAAAATGATAAAGAAGGTAAGCACGGTATCGGCGGGAGGGGGCGAATTTGTTGTAGTAGGCAGCCATGAAAACAGTGTAGATAGCAGGAATTTCGGAACAATCCCGGCAGAGTCTGTAGAGGGAAAGGTGATCTGGCATATAACTGGTCCACGTCAATAATTCTTATAATCGTTGAAGGGAGTTGAAACTGGCGGTATCATGATTTAAATATATGAGCACATCAGATCGACGACCTCCGTTTTCGCCAGTATTGGTAATATTCCTGGGTATTTTAGCAGTATCAACTGCGTCGATTTTAATTCGCTATGCTCAGGCATATGCCCCATCACTAACCATTGCAGCTTATCGATTGGTGTTATCTGCGGTGATTTTAACCCCGATAGCAATAAAAACCAGACGAATAGAATTATCTAGCTTATCTTTGAAAGATATATTTTTGGGAATGTTATCTGGTGTTTTCCTGGCATTACACTTTGCTACCTGGATTACCTCCCTAGAGTACACATCAGTTGTAAGTTCTGTCGTACTTGTGACAACTACGCCATTGTGGGTTGCCATCTTAGCACCTATAACAGTCAAGGAATCATTGACGCGGTGGGTAATCATGGGAATGGTGCTGGCCTTGGTTGGTGGTGTTGTGGTGGGATTTAGTGATTCTTGTACACTCCAGAATCGACAGGTCCTTTGCCCTGATTTTGCTGATTTTGTGCAGGGTCAGGCATTTTTTGGTGACCTGCTCGCCTTAATTGGGGCGTGGATGGCAGCTGCATATGTGCTGATTGGTAGAAGTTTGCGCAGCAAAATTTCGTTGATCAGTTACATTTACCTTGTATATAGTGTTGCTGCAGTTGTTTTAGTGATTGTTTTGATAGCAGCCCAACAGATTCCGTGGGGATTTCCACCAATTGCTTATTTGTGGTTTTTATTGTTAGCTTTAATTCCACAGTTGCTGGGTCATTCTTCATTTAATTGGGCATTGGGTTATTTGTCTGCTGCCTATGTGTCAATCACCTTGCTTGGTGAGCCAATCGGTTCAACGATCCTGGCATACTTCTTATTAGGTGAGAGACCAACGGTGATGAAGATTTTTGGTGCTATACTTATCCTGTTTGGCATATATTTGGCATCCAGAAGCGAGACCCAGCAAACTGAGAAGATGTCAAAATCCACACAATAAAATGGCACAAAAAACATCTCCCCCGGATTCCCGTTCGAACACTGATCAATCAAGCCTGACATTAAATTTATTTTCCCGTTTTCAGCGCTTTGCCTGGGATATTGCTGGTATTCTTGTCATCGCTTTTTCCTTAATGACTTTGTTGGCTCTCCTTTTTCCGGATTTAACTCGGGGAGCCTTATTGGTTTGGTGGTCAGAATTTTTGTGGCTTTGGTTTGGATGGGGTGCGTTGTGGATCGTGATTGTCATTGGCTTGGTCGGTTTGCTGATGCTAAGGCGCACTCCAGAAGGGGATATTATTGAATGGGAAAGGGTGCACTGGCGTCGAGTTTTCACATTTGAAGCAATCGCCTTCCTGTCATTGGCTTTGCTGGCAGCCTTAGGGGGAACATCATTAGAGCGCGCTGATTTAGGGCTTGACGGCGGGCGAATAGGATGGGGGCTATCCTATGTCCTGGGTGTGATATTATCCCCGATCGGATTTGCTGGCACCATGTGGCGCGTGGTGCTTTTGACAGGCTTGATGGTTGTTTGTATGGTGGTGGGGTTTCAGCTTACACGTCCAATGGCAAATTGGGTTCAAAATCAATTGTCCCACGATGGGACCCCAGAGGATAGTTCATTAATGACTGGAGAGGGGGTAAGTGTTGCACCAATCCAGGGACAGGAATCAGCCTCAATTCAGGCTAACTTACAACGCAAGAAAAGAGCACACATTCCCATCGAGTTCCGTAAAAAGTTTCGCATGCCCGACGAGCAAGCCCAACTCAGTGAAAAGTTGCCTGCACCGCCGCGCGATGAGCGATTGCCACCTCTGGATTTGCTGGTTGATGAGCAAACCACCCGTCCCGATGAAAGACACATCAACCAAACGGCTGGATTGATCGAAAAGACATTGGCCGAGTTTGGAATTTCAGCGAAAGTGATTGGGTTCCGCGTAGGACCAACTGTCACTCAATTTGCCGTCGAACCAGGTTATCTGGATAAGACTCAAGCAGGGAGTGAAGGAGAAGCAAATCGGCAGAAAGTACGGGTGGCGCAAATATCTTCATTGAGTCGTGACCTTGCACTGGCTCTCTCAGCCGAGCGTCTGCGCATACAGGCTCCTGTTCCAGGAAGACCCTATATTGGTGTTGAGGTGCCTAACCCGCGCTCGACCGTGGTGCGGCTACGACCAATCCTGGAAACGGACACTTTTTATAAAATCAGCTCACCTTTGGCTGTGGCACTTGGACGAGATGTTTCCGGACAACCAGTGGTAGCAGATCTGGAACGCATGCCGCATCTATTAATCGCAGGTACGACTGGGTCAGGTAAATCTGTTTGCATTGCAGCCTTAACTACCTGCTTGGTAATGAACAATACCCCCGAAGAGTTGCGCTTGATTATGGTTGACCCCAAAATGGTTGAGCTTGTGCGCTTTAATGGATTGCCTCATATGTTTGGCAAGGTAGAAACTGACCTTGATAGAATTTTAGGGGTGCTCCGGTGGACTGTTGGTGAGATGGATAGACGTTATAAGCTCCTGGAAGCCTCGCGATCTCGGAATCTCGATACATACAATCGCAAAGCACGGCGCAGAAAAGGTGAGCAACCCTTACCCCGTATTGTTGTCCTGCTAGATGAATTAGCTGACTTGATGATGTCTGCTCCTGAGCAAACTGAACCAGCGCTTATTCGTCTGGCGCAAATGGCCCGGGCGACGGGAATACATCTGGTCGTAGCAACCCAGCGACCAAGTACCGATGTGGTCACAGGTTTGATCAAGGCTAACTTCCCAGCGCGGATTTCCTTTGCCGTAGCTTCTTCAGTTGACTCTAGAGTAATTCTAGACTCCACTGGTGCGGAATCATTGCTGGGTCACGGAGATATGCTCTTTTTGCCACCAGAAGCATCTGCCCCGCTACGCTCTCAAGGCGTGATGGTGAGTGATCAAGAAGTGGAAAAGGTGATTACGTATTGGCAGAAATCCTATCCAGATCTTGAGGTGGAGAAACCACCCTGGGAAGAACAGCTTCAACAAGAAGCGATTTTAGCAGATCGAGACAACCTCATTGAAGAGGCGATAAAAATCGTGAGCGAGACGCAGCGTGCAAGCGCCTCTATGCTCCAGAGGCGTTTAAGGATTGGTTATCCACGCGCAGCGCGCCTGATTGATGAACTACATGAGATGGGTATTGTCGGACCACCTGAGGGAGGTGGACGTGAGCGAGATGTATTGATTGGGCGAGGGGAAGAAGAAGAATAAAACTCGATGAGCAATTAATCTCGATAGAAACTTGACAGTCGGGGTTGCTGCTGATAGGATACCACGGCAATTACTCAGGAAGTTTAACAAAAAACTTTTAGGAAGGCGGATTATTTAGGTGGAACAGGTTGTTAGAAGTAGAGATACCCAAGGTGTAACATTGACTGAACGTTTGCGGATAATTTTTAAGTGGTTTTTGGATCCTGTTGGTGCTTTTTTAAATCGATTGGGTCTCACACCCAATACGATGACGATCCTTGGCTTGGTAGGCAACACCATTGGTGCTTTTATGCTCTCGCGCGGAGAGATGATGTATGGTGGCATCATAATCCTGCTAATGGGTCCAGTGGACGCGTTGGATGGCACCATGGCAAGGTTGCGAGGTGAGTCGGGCGAATTTGGGGCTTTTGTAGATTCTGTTACAGATCGTTATTCGGAACTGGTAATACTGGGAGGATTGCTGTTCTATTATTTGGAACAGGGAGCCTGGTTACCAGCACTACTGGCTTATATAGCAGCGGCTGGGTCTGTGTTGGTTTCATACACCCGCGCCCGAGCCCAATCGATTGGTATCGATACTAAAGTTGGCGTGTTGACTCGATTAGAACGGTACATTGTCTTAGCCCCCGCTTTGGTGTTTAATATACCGCTAGTTGCATTATGGATCATGGCTGTTCTTGCAAATGTTACCGCGATTCAACGTATTGTTGATGTCCGGAATAAAGCACACAAACAATAATCGAGGTGGAGATTATGCCGACAGGTTTTAATATTGGACCATTGTTTATTCACTTCTACGGCATCATCCTGATGGTAGGAGCGGTTGGAGCGGCTTTTCTAGCGGAGAGAGAAGCCAGACGCAGAGGGAAAAATAGTGAACTGGTTTGGGATGGACTGATCTGGGTCTTGATTGGAGGCATCATTGGTGCCCGTTTATGGCATATCTTTACACCTCCCCCTTCCATGGTGGAACAAGGTTATACCACCTTGTATTATCTGACTCATCCTCTGGATGCGATTAATACACGACTAGGTGGTTTAGGTATCCCGGGTGCAGTCATTGGTGGCGCAATAGCGCTTTATTTCTTTTCCCGCCGTCGCAAAGAGCGATTTGCAGAATGGGCAGACATAGCTGCTCCTGCATTAGCGCTGGGGCAGGCGATTGGCAGATGGGGAAATTTTATCAACCAGGAGCTATATGGCAAACCTACGGATTTGCCCTGGGGAATTTTTATTGAGCCGCAAAACAGATTGCCTGAGTTCATGAGTTTCACCCATTTTCACCCGTTGTTTTTGTATGAGTCGCTTTGGAATTTTGCGAACATGGGTTTCTTACTTTGGATCGGGAGACGTTATCCAGATAAGCTCAAGGCAGGTGATCTGTTTTTGATGTATTTAATCGGCTATCCCGTTGGAAGATTCCTGTTAGAGTTTTTGCGCCTTGATTCAGCCCAGATCGCAGGGATCAACGCAAATCAGACCTTTATGCTGGTTGTCATGATTCTTGCCGCCGGTTTACTTTTCTGGCGCCACCGTCAAAGCGGACCTACGGTAATTAATGGTTAGGAACGCACTCAAATTTTATTTATAAACCCTGGCTTTTTGTTCGAATGGTGATAGAGGTGGGAGATATATTGCGTAACAGGATATTAGGATGATTATTACGCAGGATCTTGGTAAAAGATTTGACGATTTTTGGGCCGTGGACGGAATCAGCATTCATGTCAAGGCTGGTGAGGTCCTGGCATTATTGGGACCCAATGGAGCTGGGAAAACCACCACAGTACGCATTCTGACATCGGTCTTGCGCCCCACGCGAGGGGAAGCTCGAGTGGCTGGATTTGATGTTCTCAAGGATGCAGATAAGGTACGTGCTTCGGTAGGTATACTAACAGAACAGCACGGATTGTATGGGCGTATGCCCGCTATCGATTATCTGGATTTTTTTGGTCAGGTCTATGGAATATCACCCGAGAAACGGCTACGCAGGATCCACCATTTACTAGATCAGTTTGGGTTGCTTACCGAAGGGCATCGGCGTGTGGGGGAGTTCTCCAAAGGTATGTCACAAAAGCTAGCACTAGCACGAGCATTATTGCATAATCCCCCGGTGTTGTTGCTGGATGAGCCAACCTCAGCCATGGACCCAGAAAGTGCCCGTTTGGTACGCAATTCTATCCAGGACCTGCGCTCTGCAAGCAGGGCTGTTGTGATCTGCACTCACAATCTCGCTGAAGCCGAAGAGTTGGCTGATCAAATCGCAATTATTCGTCAAGGTAGGATCATCGCAAAGGGTTCCCCCAATAGTTTGAAGGCAAGCCTGCTTGGCTCGCCTGAGTATGAAGTGAAGTTTGGATCCTCGCTTAACGGATGTGATCCTATTCTTCCCAGCTTTATCACTCTGACTGGGCGTGGGTCTGATTGGATACGGTATAAAACCAGTCAGCAGCCTGAGGTTAACACAGTGATATTGCGCGCATTGTTGGAACAGGATTTGCCTGTCGTGGGGTTGGTAGAGGTACCGCGCAGTTTGGAACAGGTTTATCTACAGGCTATATCGGCTTCTAACAAAGAGGGGGATATATGATCGAAAGGCTTGGTTGGAATATCGCTCCTGCATTAATCATAACCCGGCGGGAGGTTCGAGATCAGTTTCGAGATTGGCGAATTATCTTTCCAGTCGTGGTTCTGACGATATTTTTCCCTGGTTTAATGAATTTCACAGCCAGCCAAGTACTTGGATTTGTAGAGCGCTATGGCGCTTCTATCGTCGGGGATCGGTTGATCCCATTTTTATTAATGATCGTTGGTTTCTTCCCGATATCAGTTTCCTTGGTGATTGCCCTAGAGAGTTTCGTCGGTGAGAAGGAGCGGCGCAGCATTGAGCCGCTACTGAGCAGCCCACTGACGGACAGTCAATTGTATTTTGGGAAATTGTTAGCTGCAATGGTGCCTCCCTTGCTTGCAAGTTTTTTGGGGATTAGCGTTTATTTGATCGGGATCTATATGCAGGTGGGTTGGAAACCAGAACCTGCACTCTTGCTTCAGATCATATTGTTGACTATAGTGCAAGCCCTGGTGATGGTAAGCGGCGCGGTCGTAGTATCCTCACAAACTACCTCCGTCAGAGCAGCTAATTTATTGGCTTCATTTATTATTATTCCGATGGCTTTGTTGATCCAGGGTGAAAGTATCGTTATGTTTTGGGGGCAATATTCAGCGCTTTGGTACATTATTTTAGGCCAAGTGGTCATTGCCGGATTGCTTGTAAGAACCGGAATTTCTCATTTTAATCGTGAAGAACTTTTAGGAAGAGAACTGGATATTCTCAATCTGAGATGGGGATGGCGTGTTTTTAAACGCGCATTTATCGGTCAGGCAGATTCTGTGGTTACCTGGTTTGTACATGAACTACCGGCTACACTTAAAAAGGTGCGGTTGCCGTTTACAAGCATGGTGCTTGCAGTGGCACTTGGATTGTGGATTGGTGGGCAGCAAGCTAAGATTTTTGTCTTACCAGAAAATTTACTCAATTTTGGCGGTTTGAACGCTGGGACTATCGAAAGCATTGATTTTTTGCAGTTTTTCTCCATCACAAGTGTTGGCGCAATCTGGCTGCATAATATTCGTGCCATATTGATAGCCTCTGTATTAGGTTTGTTTTCATTTGGTGTCTTGGGAATCATTATATTGATGCTGCCATTCATCTTGATTGGATACATTATGATGAACGTGGCGACAGTTGGCGTCCAACCGCTAACTTTTCTGACCGCCTTAATTTTGCCTCACGGCATTTTAGAAATCCCTGCTATCATGCTGGCGGGGGCTTCAATCTTAATAGTCGGGGCAACACTTGCCTCACCAGCACAAGGTCGTTCTATCGGGGAAGCATGGTTGGCTGCTCTAGCGGATTGGACCAAGCTCATGCTAGGTTTGGTGCTCCCCTTTTTATTAGGAGCAGCGGTCCTGGAGGTTTTTGTAACCCCTCGTATTGCGATCTGGTTGCTTGGCGGATAATATGAGCTGGAAGGAGAATTTGTAATTTGCCGAAACTAGTCATTTTGGGATCAGCTAATGCAGTGCCCGATTTAATGCATGAAAATACGCACATGGCGCTTGTGGGTCAAGAGCAGAGTGTGCTGATCGATTGTGTCGGAAATCCATTGCTTAGATTTCAACAGGCGGGAATAGAAGTGAATCACCTGACAGATATCATTTTGACACATTTTCATCCTGACCATGTCTCTGGAGTGCCTTCATTCTTAATGAATACATGGTTATTAGGCAGGAAAAGGCAAATTGATATCCACGGCTTGGGTTACGTGGTTGAGCGCATGGAAAAAATATTGGAGTTTTTTGATTGGACAAACTGGCCAAAGATGTATCCTGTGAGATTCCATCCCTTATCCGATCAAGAAATGGTGACAATACTGGAAACGAGCGAATATCGTATCTTATCCTCATTAGTGCATCACCTCATTCCAACAATCGGTTTACGGGTTGAATTCCCTCAAAGTGGTAAGGTTTTGGCATACTCATGTGATACTGAGCCGTGTGAAGAAGTGGTCAGGTTGGCTGCTGATGCGGATGTGCTTCTACATGAGGCCAGCGGTGAAACAATTGGCCATACATCTGCAGCTCAAGCAGGCAAGATTGCTACTCAAGCCAGGGCAAAAGCTTTGTATTTAATTCATTATCCGACTCAGGAAGGAAAGCTCCAGGAACTTGTCAATGAAGCTCGTACCATGTATGATGGCCCGGTAGCTCTGGCTGAGGATTTCTTGGAATTAAGCTTCTAAACGGGGAAACCCATTACCAATTGAGCATACGTGGACCAGCTTGAGGTCTTGATATCCAAGTAGTTTTACCAGCCTTCCACAAAAGGTATCCACTCCCTGTTTTCTTTCAAATGACGGGCAAATAGATAACCTGCTGAGGAGGGAGGCTCCATAGGTAGGCGTAGCAGGCGCATCTGTGCTTGTTCAAGCGTGCGGCTGCCTTTTCGGTGGTTGCAGGAAGGACAGGCAGCTACCAGATTTTCCCAGGAGTGGTTTCCTCCGAGGCGGCGTGGGACGATATGATCGATGGTCAAATAAGCTGCATTTTGACCGCAGTATTGACACACAAAATTATCGCGCCTCAGAATTTCACGCTTTGTCAGACGGATGCGAGGTCGAGGTCGTTTGACCATTCTCTCTAACCGGATTATGGATGGTCTGGGAAAGTCTCTCGAGACAGTTCTAATCACACCGCGACCGTTTAAAATCAAATTTGCTTTCCCGCTCACGATTAGACCAATGGCCCGGCGCGTGGTGCATATATTTAGAGGTTCGAAGTTTGTATTTAGTACCAAGACTGGCTCGTACATAGAGTTCTCCGAAACTTCCGAAAATTATAGCATGGGAAGTCGATTTTTGTAGTGTTCGGAAGGAGTGCTGAAAGCGTACACAAAAAAAGCAGGATTAATGGTGAGCGAAGAGGGATATTTTGATTCTGACGCTTGAGGGGTTACCTGGGGTTATGTTCAATGAGGTGGCATTGCCAAAAACATGCAATGATATAATCATTTTATGTTTACGGATCCCATTTTTGGTGAGTTTCATCCCGAACTGATACCACGCCGAGGAGAATTTGTCGCCTGGAGTACCGCCGTTTTAGTGATCACGGGTTGGTTGATACTGCGGCTGAACAACCAACCAGTACCAACAGCAGTGCCCATTCTGGCAATCCTGTTACTCCTGGCGGGATTGAGTATCAGCCTGGGAAACTGGATGGACAGGCGTACCCATCTCCAGCTGGATGAAAGCGGGATTGCATTTCAAAATGGTTTTAGAAATGTCAGGCTAACTTGGGATGATATCACCCAGGTGCGTGTTTTTCCAGCGCGCTGGGGGGAGAAAGTCCAGGTGTTTGGTGAAAATGCCTTTTTTGAGTTTCGCACACTGGGTGAGGTAAAATATCAAGGCGAATCAAAAGCCCTTTTTGGATTTGAGAAAGGTGAGGAAATTTACCATCAGATAATCATCAGCGCCGACCTACAACCCAGCGAACACCCAAATCAAGGATACTTTTATGTTCGCAGATAACTATCTCTGTGGTGGGTAGGGCGCGCCTTCACCGCAGAGGGCGCGTTTTTATTTTTCCGCCAAATAATCAGGAGCAGCTACCTGGCTAGGTTTAGGATGTTACTTATTTTCAGACATATGTAAGAGTAGAAGCAGGAGAATGAGATGAGACAGATGACCATAAACGAGCAAGTCCAGTATCTGATGCAAGGTACCGAATACGGTGACGAAGAGCTTAAGCAAGCCATGGCAACCGAGTTGCGTGAGCGATTGCTGGAGGCTGAGAAAGAGAATCGACCGTTACGGGTATATTGTGGATTTGACCCACGTACTAGCGACCTCCATCTGGGACACACAGTCCCCATGCGAAAACTGCGCCAATTTCAAGAACTGGGGCATCAGGTTACGTTTTTAGTCGGCAGCTATACCTCACTCATCGGTGATCCTTCGGATAAAGACAAACTACGCCCACAATTATCCTCTGAAGAGGTTGCACAAAATGCCCAAACCTATGCTGAGCAAGCCTACAAAGTGTTGGATAAACAAAAAACCCTGATTCGCTACAATGCGGAATGGCTTTCTGAGCTTTCTTTTGCAGAATTGATTAATTTGGCATCTAATTTTACGCTGCAGCAATTCTTGACACGCGAGAACTTCCGCCTGCGTTGGGAAAATGGAGATCCAATTTACTTACATGAAACTTTTTACGCCTTAATGCAAGGCTATGACGCGTTTGCCATGCGTACCGATGTCCAGGTTGGTGGAACTGATCAATTGTTCAACATTGTGACAGCAGCTCGCAAGGTGATGGCATTCTTTGGGGAAAAACCTAATGTGGCGATTATTCTAGGCATCTTGCCTGGTACTGATGGGGAGGTGAAGATGAGCAAATCGCTGGGCAACCATATACCCCTGCTGGCTTCACCCGAAGATATGTACGGAAAGGTGATGAGCGTTCCTGATAAAGCAATGGGTCAGTTCTTCCGGTTGGTCACAAGGTGGACACCAGTGGAAATTAGCGAGATAGAAAGTGGTCTGGCCGACGGCAGCTTACACCCACGGGATGCCAAGATGAAACTGGCTAGCGAGATCGTAGCCATTTATCACAGCGTAGAGAAAGCAGCTGCGGCTGAGGCTCACTTTGTGAGGGTATTCCAGCAAGGCGATATCCCTGCTGAAATGCCTTCATATGTGCTCCTGGAAAACCAATCTGTACTGGATGTGCTGGTAGCGGGGCATCTGGTGGCCAGTAAGAGCGAGGGCAGACGGTTAATCGAACAAAATGGTGTGCGTTTGGATGGAGAGACCTTGAAAGACCCTAATCAGATCTTTCCGAGCCTAGGTGTGCTTCAGGTGGGAAAACGCCGTTTTCTGCGCGTGGTCGCTGAAAACCATTAACTTTTCCTGCTCTAAGTGCTAGTGGATGCATGTCAAATTAAGTTGGAATTGTCTCGATTCTTCCTTTCAAGGCAGCATCGCTTCCTTGAGTAAGGTCGTGCCGATTGATTCTGCCAGGTCTGGATTGTTTTCTTCAAGGATCACAGCAACTGCCAGTGGTATCCCATCCCAGGACGGTAGAGTGCCCCCACTATACCAGCTGAGGCTGTTTTGTGCCTGGCTTTGTTCAACAATAACGATATCCCAAATGCCTAGCTCTGGCTTACTGAGCTGGGTGAGTACCGTGTTGGTGGCATTGCCAGGCAGCAGCTGATCAGGCTTATCCGGAGCGGGTAAGAGCACCCAATCAGCCTGGGATGTATTAACCGCCAGGACAAGTTTAGGGGCGGGATAAACACCAACGTTCGTGATTGAAGCTGCACTCAGGGCTATTTGTAGGGGGCTGAACAAGGGATCTTCGGGGTCTGCTGGCTCGCCGACGTCCAAGCGAATTTGCGGTTGAGCCAACAGCTGTACTAATGGATTTGTATCTCCTGGAAACATGGTTTGCAACAAGGTGTTGGCGCGATAGCGACCCTGGGAGGCGCGGTTCACTAGAGGCGCGTTTACATCCCCTACAAGCTCATCCCATATATTTTCAAGCTGGTTGGCATCAAAGCTAGGGGAGGTTGCCATTACCAGAACTTCTCCGTTGTCGGCATTCAATAACACCAGTGCACCAGTGTGTCCAATCAAGGATTGGTCGGCAGCTTGCTGTAAACGGAGATCCAAGCTAAGGCGGATATCTAAACCTGGTGGGGGTTGTCCGTAGAGCAGCTGGTTCCACCAAATGTTCAAGTTTGGATTACCCCTCAGACCGCGCAAATACTCATCCATCGTGGCTTCAAGACCAGCCTGCCCGTAGAATCTATTCGTATAGCCAACAACTGGGCTAAGTGCGGGGTAGTTTACCTGCCGGAAGTAAAAACCTGGACTACCCTGCGTCTCCACGAGGGGTTGATTGCCGCGATCTAAGATGCTACCGCGTGGCACATACAAATCAGCAATGGCGCGGCGGGGATTATCTGTCCGTACGATAAGATCAGGTGCACGGATTACAGCCCACCAACCAGTGCTAAGCGCAACTATGAAAATGCCTGCCATGAGAAAACTGCCAAGCTGTAGGAACGGTCTCGTTTCCGAAATCTTACGGATTAAAGAATCATCCGGATGATTGCTGATATGCAAGAGGATCAATAAGGAAAGGAAGGATGTAAGCAGGGAAGAGCCCCCGTAAGATACAAAGGGATATGTCACACCAGTTAAAGGCAACAGTCTTAAGTTGCCGCTGGCAATCAATATACTCTGGGCAACAATGTGAATTGTGAGTCCTGCTCCCAATAATCGACGGAAAGTGTCTGGTGCGTGCAGGGAAATCCGTATACCACGATTTGCTACGAGAGCCAGCGCGATGCAGAGTATTAGTATGCCTGCCAGGCCAAGTTCCTCAGCAATGGCTGCAAAGATAAAGTCTGAATGGGGAATTGGAACAAGGCTGGGGTTACCCATTCCAGGACCACGACCCAATAGCCCCCCACTCGCCACAGCCAGCAGGCTTTGAACAATCTGATAAGAACCTCCACTGGGGTCTGACCAGGGGTTCAGCCAGGCATTTACTCGAATTTGCACCACATCAAACAATAAGAAACCAGCAATACCAGCCAATAATAAGGCTAGGCTGCCAAAAACCAGGATACTCTTGCGGTTTGTCGTTATATAAATGATCGTTGTGTAGAGAAACAAGAAGATCGAACAGGTGCCCAAGTCGCGTTGAGCCAGAAGTAGACCTAACACCAATCCCGTCATAAAAAGGGTCGGTGCCAGTATCGGAAGTATGGGTGTTGATGTGGCGATCAAGTCAAAAAGCCGATCAGCCAGGTACGCTGAGAGATAGACGATCAGCAGTAGTTTGAGCGGTTCAGAGGGTTGCAAGTAGAAGCCGCAGCATCCCAGCCACAAACGTGGTCCATAACCAAGTGGATTCGTACCTAAAACCAGGGTAAGAGCAGTTAACAACAAGCCAGCAGTCAGCCAAAGGTATTTATAACGGCGTAAGAAGCTTAAATCGGGGGGTAGGCGTAAACCGGCTACCAGGATGACTCCGGCAACACCTAACCAGATCGTCTGTCGCATGCCAAGGTCTGGGAACAGCCGCCAGATTGTCAGCAATCCTAAACCGCTCAGCAGCGCTGCAATTGGCAGCAGAAATGGATCCCGATACGGCAGCCTGAGACTGGTTTGCCAATGAGCAAGCGTGATGACGATTAACCAGACGAAAAATCCTGCCCAATGTTCCCACCTGAAGCTGACCTCCCAACTTCTCAAGCGGGCAGCAGGTGAAAGGGTCAATATTATGGAATAAATGACCAGAAATAAAGTTGCCAATACAAGCAACCGCATTTGGATCTGGTTGGCAGTTTGAGAAGAATGGGTGTTAAGCAAGGATGGTTTCAGAACAAGAATTTTCTCTTGATCGGTGATCTAATTTGATCTTGGGAGATACTTGTCCACAAAGATGGATAGCTTTTCACGGGTGTCAGGTGGAATCTTATCTTGCTGGGTGATTATTGCGGATGACAACGCAGTTGGGCATTCGCAATTTCTTTCCACATCGATATCTTCAAGCAGGTTCAGAATGGCCTTTTGTGCAATTTGAGGGTTTCTGTTAAGGATCTCGATCACCATCTCTACTGTAACGGGGGCTTCGTCTGTGTGCCAGACATCATAGTCAGTTACATGTGCCAGCACTGCATAACATAGTTCGGCTTCACGTGCCAGGAATGCCTCAGGGGAGGTGGTCATACCAATAATCGACATCCCCCAGGCGCGGTAAGTATGGGACTCAATTTTGGTGGAAAAACGGGGGCCTTCTACCGTTATAAATGCTCCACCATAATGGACATTTGACCCAGTGCTGGCTGTAGCCCGGTAAAGTTGCTGAGATAAACGCTCGCAATATGGCTGGGCTACATTGATATGCGCTACCAGCCCATTTTCGAAGAATGTTCTTTTTCTGTTACGAGTGAAGTCAAACAACTGATCCGGGATGACCATATCGCCGGGTACGTAATCCTCTCTCAAGGATCCACTGGCGCTGGCGCTGATAATCTGCTGGACGCCTAATGATTTTAGCGCGTAGATATTGGCTCGAAAGGGTATTTCTGAGGGCGATATGTGATGCCCGATGCCATGACGGGCGAGGAAAGCAACTCGTTTTCCTGCTAATAACCCGGTAAGAATTGGAGCGCTTGGTTTGCCAAAGGGTGTCGCGATGTCAAGTTTCTGAATGTCCTCCAGCCCAGGCATAGTGTAAATGCCCGATCCGCCGATGATGCCAATACTGGGTTGTGAGTCCATGCTTGTACTCCATTTTATTTTCAGGATAAGCTTACAAAAATTGCTAATTCTGAAACTTCTTTAAGGAAGGGTCATCAAGTTTGTTCGTTATCACTGTGGGCAGTACTGATGGTCAGCTTTAGATTGACCTGACCGCAACGGATTTGGTCACCTGTTGTGATCACAACAGGGTCATCCACTGCTTCCATATTGAGAAAAGTACCATTGGTGGAGCGGAGATCTTCGACCCACCAATGACCGTTTCGAAAAGACAGTCGAGTATGTCTGGCCGAGACAGTGCTATCACTGATAGTGTAATCACAGGCTGGATCGCGTCCCAGGATCACTTCTGTTGTCCGAAATCGTACCGGTTGTGGGTCGCCGTCGACGTCGCGTTCCACTGAAAGCAATGGTGGCTGGCGTGTAGCCAAAAGGTTGCTTTGTCTGGATAAGTCTCGCCACAACAACCAAATTGACCAGCCCACAAACGCATACGATACAACGATCAGGATAATTCGTAAGATCAGCAGGATCGTGCCGCTCATAAAGTGCTAACTCAAACCTCTCCAAAATCTTGAAACTTGATTTGCTGCGTTTCACCCAGTTCATCAGATTCTTGAGCATAAACTAAGGGAAATCCTGCTATGGAGATGACATCCCCAGAGGTAAGAACGGATTGCGTGATCGGCTGGTTATTTAGAAATGTACCCCCTAATGAATCCAGATCAAAAATCCAAAAACGACCCTTGATAACCCTTAACTGACAATGGACACGCGAGATACGAGTATCCTCGATTACCAGATGATTGTCTGAGCGCCTGCCAATGTTGATGACTGATTTATCCAGAGAAAATATCCGAGTACCATCGATGATTAAATAGGCGTTTTTAGGAAGCTCCGGTAGATCTTGATGATTCTCAGGGATCATTGCACTGGTTTGAACGACGTCCTCAACGCTAATTTGCGCTTTGACTTGCAATGGCACATCCATCCTGTTCTCTTCGTAGACTCGCACTACCGGAGGACTAAGAAATTGCAAACCAGATTGGCTCCCAGCCTTCTCTATGAAGGCGGCTAACTCGTCGAGTAGATGAGTATCTGATTTTATTTTAGATTTCTTGGAAGGATCGATGTAGATCGTAAATAAATTTGGAGCGATCAGTTGACCATCAGGCTGGATTTTAATTTCGGCTAACATGGACTGCATTAAGCTTTGGTTGAGATCATAGAGCAATCCATTGGAAGTGAATAAGCGTGCCAGACTGCCTTCCACCAATGATTGAAGGCGGGCTTCTAAAAGGGATAAGGTGTTCTTTATACGACTCATAGCGATAACCAACACTTATTATACGTGTAGGTAGAAAGATTCTGCAAGCATGATACGTTATAATAAGTTAAGAGAAATTTGTCTGGCTATAAATGACACTTTATTGGATCAGGCGCAGATCACCACCTGATAGAAGTTGATATCGATATTTCAACCTTAAAGTATGAGAAATAATTAACATTCCCAATATAATCGCGTGTTTTCGCGACAATCGACATGCCAATTGGTCAAATGGCTAAAAAAATTTGGATCTTGGATTGAAATGGTGTATGGAGCGCAATGGTGACAAAACGTCCTGCTGGCTATCGTGAGCTAGAACATACTGCCGATTGGGAACTCGAGGCCTGGGCTCCCAATCTGACTGGATTGTTTGTACAATCGGCGCGCGGAATGATGGATCTCTCAGGTGTATGCCTGGAAGCTGGAGCACGAGAGGAACGCAGCCTCATGCTGGAGGCTCCAGATGCAGAAAGCCTGCTGGTAAAGTTTTTAAGCGAGTTGCTTTTTCTATCTGAAGCCGAAAACCTCGCTTTTGATGAGTTCGATATCTCCATAAAAGAAAACAAACTAGATGGTAGGATTCGAGGTGCCCCGCTTGCCCGGCTTGATAAGGAAATCAAGGCAGTAACATATCATAATCTGTCTATCCAGAAAACCAGCCGTGGACTTGAAGTCAGGCTGGTTTTTGATGTCTGATGTGAGTGGAATCGGAGGATTGCTGGGAGGTAGCTGATGATTGATTTACAAAATTTAAAGCGAGTCAGTGACTATGAGTGGGAGATCCCCAAATCTTTTCGAGAGGATATGCAGGTGCCGGTGCGCATCTTTGCGACCCGAAAACTCTTAGAAGCTGTGATGGATGACCGTTCCCTGGAGCAGGCTGTGAATTCTGCGACCTTGCCGGGGCTAGTAGGGCAAGTAATGGTGATGCCGGATATGCATCAAGGTTACGGCTTTCCTATTGGAGGAGTGGCTGCCACGCGCTATCCCGAAGGTGTGATCTCCCCAGGTGGGATTGGCTATGATATCAACTGTGGTGTGCGCTTGCTGGGATCTCAAATCGAGTATACAGCGGTGGAGGAACACATTGATGCCCTGGCGACGGCACTGAACCACAACTGCCCGAGTGGTGTGGGAACCAAAGGACACGTGCGTGTCAGCGAAGCTGAACTGGACCAGGTCTGCCGCGAGGGCAGCCGCTGGGCATTAAAAAAAGGCTTTGCTACAGAGATGGATATCCGGCGGACGGAGGAACAAGGGAGCCTGCAAGGAGCTGATCCAAATAAAGTCAGTAAACGTGCTAAGGAGCGTGGGCGGGCACAAATTGGGACACTTGGGGCAGGCAATCATTTTATCGAGGTTGATATCGTTGACCAGGTGTATGACACCAGAGCAGCTCAGGTGATGGGATTGGTCGAGGGTTACCTGGTAGTACAGATTCATTGCGGCTCGCGCGGTTTTGGCCACCAAATATGTTCCGATTACGTGCGTGAATTTCAGGGAGCAGTGAAACGTTATGGTATCCAGCTGCCGGATCGCGAGCTGGTCTGTGCACCTCTGGATTCGCCAGAGGGGAAAAACTATCTGGCAGCTATGCGCTGTGCGGCAAATTACGCCTTCGCCAATCGCCAAGTTTTGGCGCACTACGCGCGGAAAGCCTTCGAAGAGGCTCTGGCCGGCAAGGTCCGCAACTGGCATTTGCACCAAGTTTATGATATAGCCCACAACATGGGCAAAATAGAAACACATACCATCGAGGGCGAACGGGTTAAGGTATGTGTACATCGCAAAGGCGCGACGCGCGCTTTTGGACCAGGATATGAGGGCTTACCGGAAGAGTACCAGTCGATTGGGCAACCTGTATTGGTACCGGGCAGCATGGGGACGGCTTCATGGGTGCTGGTAGGAACTGAAGGGAGCATGCAACGCTCATTCGGTTCGACTTGCCACGGTGCAGGGAGGGTAATGAGCCGCAG
>CP070639.1:2681147-2693187 GCA_020354045.1 Anaerolineales bacterium
GGTGCAGGGTCGAGAAGACCAACAACAGTGCTGGAAAGACGAAGCTGCCCAGGTTCAGCAGCTTACCCCGGGGCAGGAAAGCGCTGGTGGCAGCCAGCATCAAGGCCCCAATCAAGGCGCCAAGGCCGCGGGCGGATTGCAGGTAGCCGTTGGTGGTAGCATCGCCGCCCAGTATTTCCACCGCCCAGGCGGGCATGAGGGTCACGAAGCTGATGCCGAACAAGCTCACCACCAGCAGGTTGAGAATCACGGTGCGCACCACCCGGTGGGTGGCAACGTATGTAAACCCCAGGCGGATGTCCCCCAGGGCGGATTTCAGGCGCACGGCTGGCTGGAGAGGTTTGAGCTTCATTAAAGCCAGGGCGCTGATAACGGCCAGGAAGGTGATGCCGTTGATGGTGAAGCACCAGGCTGGTCCCACGGCGGCGTAGGTCAGGCCAGCCACCGCTGGGCCGACCGCAGTGGCTGAATTGAACATGGTGGAGTTCAGGGCGATGGCGTTGGTCAGGTCTTTGCGATCGACCATCTCAGTTACGAAAGCCTGCCTGCCGGGTGCATCGAAGGCGTTGGCCACGCCCAGGCAAAGGGCCAGCAAGACGATATGCCAGGGCTGCACCCGGCCTGAAAAGGTGAGCCCGGCCAGGATAAAAGCCAGCACCATCATGGAGGATTGGGTGATGATCAGCAGCTTGCGCCGGGGCATGCGGTCGGCGATCACGCCGGCGTAGAGCATGAACAGCCAGGAGGGCAGCCCGGCGGCAAAGCCCACGTAGCCCAGGTAGGCTGGGGAGCGGGTCAGCTCAAAAACCAGGTAACCCTGGGCCGTGGACTGCATCCAGGTGCCAAACAACGAAATCATCTGCCCGAAAAACCATAGGCGATAGTTCGGGTAGCTCAGAGAGGCGAAGGTGCCCCGGGCGCTGATACGCGGGTGGTAGGCGCCGCCCGCTGACGGATTTTCGATAGAATTGGAGGGGGTGGGAGGATGCAGCCTGGCGTTGCTCACAGCCTCAATTATACGCCCGACAGCTCTACCAGGTGCTTATAGATTTGCGAGGCGCAGCAGGAGGTCAGATTGCCTGCCGCCCGGCGAAGCCAGTGTCCAGATCGTGCCAGTGACTCACTCGCTCCTCGCCATAGCGCCAGCACAGATAGATGTCGCGACCCTCGCGACGGGCGAGGAAATCTACCAGACCGGAGTTGATATCTTTTAATTGGGCACCAGTGGCATTGATCTGGGTGATGAGGGAGTGCAGTCTGTCAAACTCGATGGCAGCCCGGCTGCCAGCCAGATTACCGCCATTGCCAAGTATATTTTGTAAAACCGGGGCCAGCTCGGGCTGCAGCTCCAGCAGCTTGGTGCGGATTTCCAGCGCCTCCCTCACCAGTGGGCGGATGATTTCGAGGGTAATGTTGGCTTCATCGAGCGTAAAATAGCGCGGCATGGCTACATCCCGTGGGTATAGGCTTGATCCAGAATCTCTACTGTGTGCCAGACAGGCAGTCCATTGCCCGCGGCTCCCAGATGGTGGCGCAGCTGCACCAGGCAGCCGATATTGCCTGTAGCGACCCCCTGAGCACCGGTGCTCAGGATGTGGCGCGCTTTGCGATCGCCGAGCTGGCGGGCTGTCTCGGGCTGCTCCAGGTTGTAGGTGCCAGCTGAGCCGCAGCACAGCTCCCCTTCTGGGATCGCCAGCAGGGTCAGGTTAGGGATGCGCCCCAACAAACTGCGCGGTGGGGCAGTGACACCCTGGGCATGAGCCAGATGGCAGGCGTCGTGGTAAGCCAGCTGCAAGGGCTCTGGCAGAGGCGGGGGCTGCAATACACCCAGGGTCTCGAGAAACACGCTGATATCCTGCACCCGGGCGGCGAATTCCTGAGCCTGCTCCTCCTGCGGCGCCCCCTTAAACAGCAGGGGATATTCATGCAGACCCGAGCCGCACCCGGCCGCGTTGGTGATCACAGCGTCAATATCAGCGGGGAAGGCTTGCAGGTTATTCACAGCCAAGTGGCGCGCGGCCTCCATTTCACCGGTGTGGATGGCCAGTGCCCCACAGCAGCCCTGCGTGGGTGGGACGACCACCTCCACGCCGTTGTGGCTGAGCACCCGCAGTGTTGCCCAGTTGATCTCTGGTCGCAGCACCTGCTGCACACACCCGCTCAGCAAAGCCACGCGCGCCCGGCGCGGCCCCTGGGCGGGGTACAAAGCTGGAAGTGGCTGCGAATGCGGCAGGTCTTGCGGCAATAATTCCAACAGGCTGCCCAGCCTGCCTGGCAGGAAGCCCTGTAAAGGTCGAGCCAGCCGCCCGGTTTGGGCTGCCAGACGGAAGAGACCCGGTCTGGGTAGTGTCTCCTGGACCAGCTGGTGCATGGCACGCTCTGCCAGCGGGCGCTGGCGGCGCTCTTGGGCATAAGCCCGGAAGGGGGTTACCAGATCGCCATAAGGGACGCCCGAGGGACAGGCAGTGACGCACCCCAGGCAGCCCAGACAGCGATCGATATACAGCAGGGCTTCATCCAGCTGGATCTCGCCCTCCAGGACGGATTTCATCAGGATGATGCGCCCACGCGGCGAATCCATCTCCTGCTGCAAGACAGTATAGGTAGGGCAGGCTGGCAAACAAAACCCGCAGTGCACACACTGCTCCACGGCGCCAGCCATGGCGCGGCCTAACGGCCCAAGGGTCTCAACGGGTATGTTATGCTGCATGCTTATTTCCAGTCAACACCATTTTAACTCATCCATTCACAAAGCTAACCACTTTCCTGCTGGGTCCAGGGCTTGCTTCACGCGGGCTTCAAAAGCTGCACCTACCTGCCGCCCCAGACGGACCTGGCCATTGGCTCCGAGCACGGCCAGGGCGGATAGACCTTGCTCTTCAAGCATATGGTCAAGTGTGCTCGAGTCCCCTGGCCAGGCCACCCAGGCCAGGTTAGCGCCGGCGCTGTAGCGCCGAGCGGCACCATGAGCAGCCAGCTGTTTATCCAGCGCCACCACTCGGCGGGGAGTTACCGGCACTTTAACCAGCGTGTGGGCTGCCTCTATCCAGGTAAACTCCTTTTGTTCCTGCCAGAAATCATGCTCAGTTTGACCTGCCAGAATCTCATCATCTTTGAGCCCCAGAATCGCACGCAGCCGATTGAGCCGGGAAGGAAGAATCTGCTGGTCGCCAGCCAGCCGGATGTAAAGAGCAGCTCCATTCGCATGGGGTATCAGCTCCAGGGCGGCGATGTCGAGCGGGAGGCGGCCCAGGTGCAGCATGGCGTCCAGGGCAGCGCTGAGCGCCTGGAATTCAGAACGCAACGTGCCGTAGGACGGGGGGAGGGGAAAGACTTTGAAGGTCAGCTCCAGCATGACCCCCAGCCTTCCCAGACTGCCGACCATCAATTTGGGCAGATCGAACCCGGCTGCGTTTTTAACCACTTTGCCGCCGGCGCGCACCACTTTGCCGTGCCCGTCGATGAACCGCAGGCCTAGGATAAAATCGCGTATGCCTCCATAACGGTAGCGACCCGGGCCACTGAGACCGGCCGCGACCGTGCCGCCCAGGGTGGCACCGCGACCTACCAGCGGCGGGTCAAAGGGCAGGTATTGCCCGTTTTCCGCCAGGAGGCGCTCAATCTCAGCCAGGGGTGTGCCTGCCAGGGCAGTGAAGGTGAACTCTTGCGGCTGGTAGGCCAGTACGCCGCGCAGATCGCTCACATTGAGGGTGGTGACGCTCGACAGGGTGGTCTGCAGGGCGGTCTTGCTGCCCGCGCCGCGCGGGGCCAGCCTGGAGCTGGAGCGGATGACCTCCTGGATCTCATTGTAGCGGGTGACTGTCACGTTTTCTAAAGGCATGTCAGGTTCGCTTTGCTGACTGGCCAGGTTGATCTCAAGCCGGGAACATCTTGCCCCGGTTGGCGATCTGATCGGGGTCGATGGCGCGATGCAAGGCTTGCATGACCTGCAAATCGGCCTCTGAAAACATCACCGGCAGGAAATTACGCTTTTCCATGCCGATGCCATGCTCACCGGTAATCGAGCCGCCAAAGCGTACGCACAGGTGCAGGATTTCTCCAGCCAGCTGCTCAGCCCGCTCGAGGGCGCCGGATTGGCGGCCATCGAACAGGATCAGCGGGTGAAGATTGCCATCTCCGGCGTGAAAGACATTTGCCACGCGCAGATCATAGGCGGCGCTGAGGCGCTGGATTTCTACCAAGGCCTCACCCAAGCGGCTGCGCGGTACCACACCATCCTGCACAATATAATCTGGGCTTAGCCGCCCTACAGCAGAGAAGGCGCTTTTGCGACCTTTCCAGATACGCTGCCGATCGGCCTCATCGCGCGCCACGTGGACCGCGTAGGCCCCAGAGGCATGAATGACCTCCATCAGCTGCTCAAACTCTGCTTCTACGATCCTGGTTTCACCGTCCAGCTCGACGACGAGCAGCCCTTGCGCATCCAGCGGGTAACCAGCCTGGACGGCTGCCTCAGCTGCCTGGATCGCCAGGTTATCCATGATCTCGATGGCCCCTGGCAACAGCCCACAGGCAACAATCTGCGCGACAGTGTCCCCGGCTTTACCCAGTGAGCGATAGGCGGCCAGCACAGTTTTGTAGGCTTCGGGCTTGGGAATAAGACGCAGAGTGACCTCCAGGGCAATACCGAACAGACCTTCCGAGCCGACAAACAGACCCACCAGGTCTGGACCGGTGCTCTCCAGGCTCTCGCTGCCCAACTCGATGACCTCGCCATCTGGCAGCACAACTTTAAGAGCGAGCACATGGTTGCTGGTCATGCCATATTTCAGGCAGTGCGCCCCACCGGAGTTGAACGCCAGGTTGCCGCCGATGGTGCAAACGGGCTGGCTGGAAGGATCAGGGGCGAAATAGAGACCAAAAGGTGCTGCCGCCCGGCTGACCTCCAGGTTGACTACTCCTGGCTCCACGACTGCCAGGCGCTCATGTGGGTCTAAGCGAATAATGCGGTTCAAGCGATTCAAGGCGATAACGAGGCCATCAGCACAGGGCAACGAGCCTCCTGACAGGCTGGTGCCGCTGCCGCGCGCCACGAATGGCACGCCCAGCTGATGGCACAGGCGTACAGTTTGAATGACCTCTGATTGACTCGTCGCAATCACAACGGCTTTGGGCCGGGCGCGGAAAGAGGTCAGGGCGTCGGATTCGTAGGGAGTTAATTGGGCCGGGTTGGTGAGCAGGCGATCAGGCGGGTAGATCCGACTGAGCGCAGTGTGCAGGCTGCTGTTGTCCATCCTGAGCTCCGGTTAAATACAGGCGGCAAAGTGAATCCCATTATACAATGAAGGTTTTCATTTGCACTCTGGAAAGAAGAACATTCTAACCGGGTTGATCCGGAAGGTAAAAGAAAAAGCGCGCCCCCCCAGTTTGGCTGTCTACCCCAATCTCACCCCCATGGGCCTCCACAATGCCCCTGGCGATCGCCAAACCCAGCCCGGCACCGCCCGTGGAGCGGCTGCGGGATTTTTCACCCCGGTAAAAGCGTTCGAAAACGTGGGGTAGATCGGCAGGGTGGATGCCTTCACCCGTGTCAGATATATCCACACGCACGCCAGTGGGACGGCGGGCTGCATGGACAGACACGCTGCCGCCTGGGGGCGTATGACGCAAGGCGTTGCTCACCAGGTTGTTCAGCACGCGACCCACCCGCTGAGCGTCCATCATGACCGGGTCCACGCCGGTGGATACGCTGCCGGTCAGCGACACGCTCTGGCGGGCAGCCAATTGACTGAAGCTTTCCAGCGTATCTGAAATCAGGTCGGAGAGGGAGTTGTGTTCCAGGTCAAGTGACAGTCCACCAGCATCCAGCTGCGCCATCTGGAACAGGTCGTCGATCAAGGCAGAAAGGGCACGGACATCCTTTTGGGCGGTATGCAGGTAGCGCTGGGCTGTCTCTGGCTCCTCCACAACCCCATCGCGGAGGGCCTCCAGGATGGCCTGGATGGAGGTCAACGGGGTCTGCAGGTCGTGGCCTGCCCAGGCGATCAGGTCACGCCGCAAGGCTTCCAGTTCTTCCTTTTTACGGGCGGCTTCCTGCAGCTGGTTGGCCATCTGGTTAAAGGTGGTAGCCAGTACAGCCAGCTCATCACTGCCAGTTACCGGCAGGCGCGTTTCCAAATCGCCGCTGGCAATCGACCGCGCAGCCCGATCCAGCAAACGGATGCGGTCGGTCAGGGTGCTGGATAGGAAATAACCCAAGGCCATTGCAATGCCCCCGGCAAACAGCAAGAGCACGGTTGCCAGCAGCAGGTCATGCTGGTCGAAGAACATCAACCGGGCGATAACCCATACATTCATAAAGGTCAGCACGCTAGAGAGCAAGTAGCCGCCCAGCAGCGTCCAGCGTATTGTAGGTGAGCGTTGCATCCACCCTAAGCGATACGAACCGTAACCTGCAAGACCCGAGATCAGGGCAGTGATGGATAGAAACAGCGCCATCAGCCCGAAATCGGCGAAAGCCGGGCGCATCAGCAGGTTGAAGATGAGCAGAGAGAGGGCTACGATCGCGAGCACGCCAGTGGCATAGCGTACTGGCAATAACTGCCACCAATTCCTGGGCATTTCATCTTGCATGGATTTTTTGCCTCCATAATGCTCAGCGGAGCATCCTATAGGGAGAGGTATTTAGAAGCCAGAGACCAACACAGATACACGCAGAGCCCCGTGATTGTCAGTGTTTATCGGTAGTTTTTCTCCCTTACGGCTCAAATTTATAGCCAACGCCCCACAGGGTCTGAATGTGGGCCGGGTTGGAGGGGTCTGCTTCTACCTTTTCCCTCAGGCGGCGGATATGCACTGTAACTGTGCTGGGATCAATGTAATCCGATAAGCCCCAAACCTTTTCAAGCAGCTGCTGGCGTGTAAAGACCTGGCGCGGGTGGCGCGCCAGCAACCAGAGCAAATCAAATTCCTTGACGGTCAGCTGAATTTCATCCCCATGGATGTCTACCAGACGGGTTTGGGGATCAATGCGCATCGCGCCGAATTCCAGGGGTCGCTCTTCGACACCAGGTGCGCTACCCCTGGCACGGCGTAACACGGCTCTCACCCGGCTCACCAGCTCCTGAGGGCTGAAAGGCTTGACCACGTAGTCGTCCGCACCCATTTCCAGGCCTGCAATCCGGTCAGTCTCAGACCGGCGGGAGGTGAGCATAATAATGGGCACATCACCCTGGGCGCGCACCAGGCGAGTGATCTCGTACCCATCTAATTTGGGCAGCATCAAGTCCAGGATGATCAGGTCTGGCATACGCCGCTCGATCAATTCCAGCGCGGCGCGCCCGTCAAAGACAACCTGAACATTATATCTTGCCCGCCTAAGATACAGGCTGACTACTTCTGCAATGCTGGGTTCATCTTCCACAACCAGGACATAAGCTTCACTCATCACACATACTCCTGGGCGGATTTTACTATTGTTTGCTTATAAAGCTGGAAAGAAATGATTACGAAATCCTTACAAGCTAAATGCCACAGGGAGTGTATCAAGCATTGGAAGCCTGGATCGTCTGATTGATAAAGCGCAGCATACGCTGGTGGTGTGAGCCTTTCCAGTAGACCTGCTTGCAATCCGGGCAGCGACGAAATTCGTGATAATATTTTTTTGTCAACGGTTCCAGACTTTCCAGCACTTCTTGCTTACTGACCTGTTGAAGTATCCCGTTGCAGCGTATGCAGCGCTGGAAAGGAGAGATCTTTTTCGAAAGACTGAAACGGTCTACTACCTCAATGAGCTGCTGGCGAGGGATCTTGCTGCGCACCCAATAGCCATATTGGATTACGTTGCGCATCAGCAGGCGCACATCACGGGTGAGCAACACACGCCCCTGCTGGCTGGCAAGCTGAGCCAATTCTTCATCCTGGTAGTCGTTGCGGTACAGGCAGTCGAAACCCAACATGCGCAAGTAAAAAGCCAGCCTGCCCAGATGGTTATCCAGCAGGAAACCGCGTTCATCGGCTTGCAACGCGGTAAGCTGTTGCCTGTCCTGCGGGTAGACTACCACAACATCACCATCCTGTACCAGGTAGCTGAAATCGACGCTGGATTGGTTCACCAGGATATCCTGCACCTCGGTGTGTGGCACACCCAGTGATTCGATCAGGTGTTTGACCGACTGGTGGCCGTTAAACACGAGCCCAATGGCCTGGTGCTTTTGCCTCTCCGGCAGGAAATCGTTCAGCTTGTGCTGAAATCTAAAGGTCGCCTGTTTGTGCAGCTGGGCTGGCGAGCGGTCAGGTTTGGCTGCTTGAGGTAATTGTTCGGGCTGTGCCATAACCTAACCATACTCATTTGAGGGTGAATCGTCAAGGTGTAGAAAAAAACCCCTGCCAGCAGGCTGAAATGGCAGGGGTGAGCGAATTTTTTGGCTAGATTGTATTTTGCTACTCGTCGTCCAGCGGGTGCGACTCAGCCGGGTCAGGTTCCACCTCGGGCTCAGTGGGTGATTCGGATGGAAAAGGTTTCACCTCGGGCTCGGTGGCTGGTTCGGATGCTGCAGGTTGCACGGCTGCCTCTGTAACAGGAGCTAGCTCACCTGCCCCTGCGACGGAGAGCGAGGCACGCGGGTCACTCAGTAAATAGCGTGCCAAGCGTGCCAACACCCAGGCCATACCGTTCAAAATGTGCAGTGTGAGCAACCCGACCAACAGCCCAATCCAGAACAAAATGACCGCCTCCCAGAAAGTATCAATCTGCCAGACGGCGTTCCAATCGAAGACGATCTCGAGGGGTAAAAAGCTGAAGGTGAGTGGGGCGGTCACAAAGGCAAATGTAATGGCAATTAAGGAAACACATACACTAAAGGTCACAATTCCCACAGGAAACTTCAATAGCAAGAATAGCAACCCCAACCAGGTGACCGGATTGGCGGCGTAGGATTTAATCTTTTCCCAGGTTGTCTTGGCGCTAAGGTCCTGCCGCCAAAGAGGCGGAAAATCCACTCCCAACAACCAGGTGGCCTGTTGACGCTCGAACAGGATGAAAGCCCACCATCCGGCGGCGACCAGGGCCAGGATCAAAAAGCCTACCCACAGGATGATGAGCGGGAGACCGAGGCTGAACCCGACCACGAAGAAGATAAAGTAGAACAAGCCCAGCGGAAAAGCCAAGAGGAGATAAAGTATATTTAAATACGTTTGTCCCTCGATCACCACACCGAAAATTCTTGATAACCAACTGCGATTTTTTTCCATCGTAAGCTCCAATCTCCCTGAGCGCCTATCAGATAGCGCTACAGTAATTAGCGATCATAAATTGGATACACTGCTATGCCTGGGCCGTCTCCCCGTGCTCTTCAGACACAGGTTCGGGCGGCATAACTTTTTCAATGACAATGGTCAAGTCGGCAGCCAGCGCGGCGATAGCCCCAATCGCAGCCCAGACAGGCAACAGCACTGCACCGACCACCCCAACGGTGAGGGGGATTTCGATCAGAGTTTTGCCATCTTCGTTTTTGATGGTAATCCGGCGCACATTACCGGCGGCGATCACCTCGCGTATCTTTGCCAGCACGGCCTCGCCATCCACCTGGAATTCTTCCTGATATACCTTGTGTTCTTTCATAATTGAGTTCCTTTCTGTAATCTAGTTCTCAGTTAGGTATACGCAGGCCGCGCTAGAAGGTTGCAAGTTTTTCAGGTTTTCTCCCCCAGAATTTTTCCCCAATCGAGGCTGTGCACGGTGTGATAAAGCCCGTGATCATCGTCCACTACACGGAAATCCAGATTGGAAAAGGTCCTTTCCGCTAAGGAGCGCACCAGATTTAATGGCAGAAGCTCGTCTCTCGATCCGTGGAAGATGATCGTCGGTACAGCGACCTGTTCGTGGGCCTGGTTGGCAAAGTCTGGCCAGACCAGGGCGGGAGCTAAGAGCACCAGTTGAGCGACCTGCTGTGGTCGCTCGCAGGTGACCAGCGCGGCCATCAAGCCACCGAAGCTCGAGCCGATGATTTTCCAACCCTGCTTATCACCCAAGATTTGACGCAACTTTGCCAGGCGCTCTTCCAGGGAGCCGCGAAAGTCTGGCGTCAGGATGCCCGGGAACAGACTTCTCAGCAGGGAGGCCTTAACGCCCTGGCTAGAGCCCTCCAGGCCGTGAAGGAAAATCAAGCGACTCTGTGTTTGCATGGTTAATACCCCTTTCGCATGGAATTCATTCGCGTTGTGACCTCTACCGCCAGATGGGCAGCTATACAATCATCAACCCGGGCAGCAGGTCGGCAGCCACCAGGCGGTAGGCTGGCTGGTAGGTCTGCTGGTATGCCTGGGAATGGTGCAGAGCGGGGTAGTCCATGGCCTGCACCAGGTGAGTGACCTCGATTAACTCAGCTGTAGTCCAGCCAGCCCAGAGCGTGCTGTGGTTGGCTTCTACAACCAAGTCCCAGGCGGCTTTCAGCTCATCCAGCGTACCCCATTTTCTGACGGCAGTTTCCAGGCAGGCTGCGACCAAAACATCAGGATCCCCGGAGTGTGCCTTATAAGGTCGCAGGTTCAAACGACCCAGGGAGCCATCGGGGCGGATTGATTCCCAAAGCGGGTCGCTCTCCCCGGCAGCCACCGCGTGCAACTCTTCCACCAGCCAGTGGGCAAACGATGCGGGGGAGGCGATCAGGTGCTCTGACCCGAGAAGACCCTGATAGAGCAGCTTGTAGGCATCACGCGGCTTCAGCATGGGGCGGCAGCTCAATTGCTGCTCAAGCCATGGCAGTAATTCAGGCTTCCCTGTTAGGCTCAAGGCACGGCTCTCCAGTAGAATCTGGCGATGATTATATCAAGATACAATTTCTGCGCGCCAGACGGTCACAGCTCAGGCGCTGTGTGATCCTGGCACTTGAAAGATCAACCTGACGGAAAGCAAGGTCAGGTTGAGGTCCCGGATTTTTGTGAGTACACCGTGCAATGCAGCCTGATCCGCAAGCTGACCGTAAATGAGGCTGATACCGTTTTCCTGAACAACCACCTGCATGCCATTGAACCAACTGGACCAGCGCTCATCCAGTTGACCCATAACCTGAATTTCGTAAGGCAGTGGCCCGCGCATTTGAGCCTCTAGATAGCGTACCGGAAAACTCCGGCCAGGATAATGGAACCAACAGGTACGGCAAAGCTACGGATAGCTTTCCAGCCATCTGGGTGAAGCAGGGCTGTCTGGATGATGATTGCCACCGGCCAGCCGTGTGCCAGTAAGCCTGTGAACGGCGCTGAGCAGAAACCTACCTGGCGCACGGCTGGAGAGAGTCTGGATGGTGCGGCAGACACCGATGGATGTGAGAGAAGAGAGGGCATGCTCAAAAGCGGGCTGCCAGTGTCCAGGGACGGGCGGGAGTTTGTGATCATTGGGGCCCGCTTAGAAATATAATCGGTGCAGGGTTGATATGACCAGCTTGACAGCTGTCAAGATTGCAGTGGCTATTACAGCCTGGCGGGCGGTTGAGACCCAGGGCAAAGGTTTGCCTATCAATACGGCAATTGCCAACACCAGGATGAGCCCACCCAGCAGGTAACCCACGATAGCGAGAGGATGAGCCCATGAGCCCGTAGCTGCAACGCGGTTTACGCCGCGCATGCACATCGCCATACCGAGGATAACTAAAGCTGCCAAGGCAGCCTTGTCATTGGAGAGCAGCGGGATTTTTCTGCCGCTCAGCGTGGCAAATACAACCAGCAGCGCCAGACCGCCGAGCAGCACGCTGGATATTGTGTTGCCCATCATGGGCGCAACAGATTCTTTCATCATTACACCTCCGGTTTATGCTAGGGTTATGTACTCTCACTATAGGTGGAAAAGCGAGGCGTGTCACTACACCGAGGTATAGTTTTTGGGGACGAATGTAAAACGCAGAGGGTAGACTATGGTCTACTCTCTGCGCGCCAGTAGGCTTGCTGGGGATAGGCAGGCCTGAGGTATGGGCTGAGGCTAATCGTCCAGAGGGAGCAAGCGGAGCTGACGTGCCCGAGCAACCGCCTGAGTACGGCTTTTTACGCCCAACTTGCCGTAGATGTTGCCAGTATGTTTCTTGAC
>CP070639.1:2693287-2705725 GCA_020354045.1 Anaerolineales bacterium
GTGACATAAGGGTAAACCCATGACATTGGCATAGCAGCCCAACAAATTGCTCACGGGCTTAAATTCAGGATGCTGGATAGCATATGCTCCTGCTTTGTCGAGTGGGTCACCGGAGGCAATGTAGCGCTGCATCTCTTCATCCGAGTAAGCTCGCATGGGGACCTCTGTGAGGCACCAATCGGTCAACAACGTGTGCGAGGCAGGCTGAAACACAGCCAAGGCGGTGTAAACCTGGTGGGTGCGACCGCGCAGGCTACTCAGCATGCGATGAGCTTCAGCTGCGTCGCGAGGCTTGCCAAGGATGCGTCCAGCATCGGCTACGGTGGTATCAGCCCCCAGGAAGATGGCTTCGACATCAATTCGAGCCGCAGCGGCACGCGCTTTACTCTCAGCCAGGCGCAACACATAGCGACGAGGAGGTTCTGCAGGCCAGGGAGTTTCATCCACCGCGACGGGGGCAACCTGAATAGACCAGTCACCCAATGCCAGCAGCTGGCGGCGGCGAGGCGAATTAGAGGCTAAAATCAACATCAACGCTGGATTCTAACATACTCTACCTGTCCCAATCTGGCAAGGCAATGTAGAATAACAACTGAGTACGGAACATTGATAACAGATTACTGGAACAGATGTGCCAGCAAGCTGGCAGAGCGGACATTTTTGCTAAGGAGGTTACCATGCAGGCACTGGAGGAGCGCATTCTCAAGGAGGGCAAAAACCTGGGGGGAGGCATCTTGAAAGTAGATGGTTTTATCAACCACCAGGTTGACCCGGTCTTAATGGACGAGTGCGGTCGTGAGTTCGCCCGGCGCTTCAAGGCTATCGGGGCGACCAAAGTGCTGACGGCGGAGATCTCTGGCATTGCCCCGGCGGTGACCACGGCGCTGCACCTGGGCTTGCCGGTGGTGTACGCCCGTAAGCATAAGCCGATCACCATGCCAGACCAGGTGTACCTGACACTTTCGCCGTCGCACACCAAGGGACGGATGGTGGAGCTGATCATCTCGCCCGAGTATCTGGCGGGCGGTGAGCGGGTGCTGATCATCGACGACTTCCTGGCTTCCGGCGCGACGATTATGGGGCTGGTACGGCTGGCACAAACCGCGGGAGCCAACGTGGTGGGTATTGGCGCCCTGATAGAGAAGCGCTTCGAGGGCGGCAGAAAAGTTTTGGAACCCCTGGGTGTGCCGATTGAATCACTGGCGTGCATCAGCTCTATGGAAGGGGATGAAATACTCTTTGAAAGCTCGAGGGAATGAAACCTTCGTTTTAATGAAGCCCCAGTAAACCGGTTTTGGACGCGGATGAGAAAAATATCCGCGTCTTCAGGCAGATCCAGATGACTGATACGATTGTTATTCTCGATTTCGGCTCGCAGTATACGCAGCTGATCGCCCGACGAGTGCGTGAAGCCCAGGTGTATTGCGAGCTTTTCCCCTGGCATACGCCATCCGAGCGAGTGCTCGACCTGCAACCAAAAGGTTTTATCCTGTCTGGGGGTCCAGCCTCAGTGTACGAACCTGAGGCGCCGCAACTCCCCGCCTATGTACTGGACAGCCAGCGACCCATACTGGGCATCTGCTACGGAATGCAAGCCCTGACCCACGCCCTGGGAGGCCGGGTAGCGCCTTCTCAAGCCCGGGAGTACGGATTGGCCCAGGTGGAAACCATCCGGCCTAACCCGCTGCTGCCCTCGGTGACCCAGCCCGTGTGGATGTCGCACGGAGACCGCATCGAGAGCGCCCCGCCTGGCTTCACCGCCCTGGCGCGCAGCGATCACTCCCCCATCGCGGCGCTGGGTGAGATACAACGGGGCTATTACGGCGTGCAGTTCCATCCCGAGGTGCACCACACTCCAGGTGGAGCGGAGATATTGCGCCGCTTTGTGCTGGAGGTCTGCCAGGCAAAGCCGGACTGGACACCGGACTCGATCATCGCGGAGGGCATAAGGCGCATCCAGGAGCAGGTGGGCGACCAACCAGTGCTCTCAGCAGTCAGCGGTGGGGTAGATTCGAGCGTGGCGACCGCCATGGTACAGCGCGCTGTGGGTGAACAACTGGTAGCGGTGTTCGTGGATACCGGGCTGCTGCGCCAGGGTGAGGCAACCCAGGTGCGCAGCGCCCTGCACGACCACCTGGGGGTAGAGCTGGTCGTGGTGGACGCTGTAGAGCGCTTTATGCAGGCACTGCGGGGCGTGAGCGAGCCTGAGACCAAGCGGCGTATCATCGGCGAGCTGTTCATCCGCATCTTCGAGAAGCAAGCCCGCCAGCTGGGCAAGCCGCGCTTCCTGGTGCAGGGCACTATCTATCCAGACGTGGTCGAATCCAGCGCGCCAGACCGGGCCCAGGCCCAACGCATCAAGACGCACCACAATGTGGGTGGCTTGCCAGAGCAGATGGATTTTGCGCTGGTAGAACCACTGCGCTACCTGTTTAAAGATGAAGTCCGTATCGTAGGAGAAACGCTGGGGTTGCCTGCCAGCCTGGTATGGCGGCAGCCATTCCCTGGTCCAGGGCTGGCAGTGCGCTGCCTGGGGGAAGTCACCCCGGCGCGTTTGAGGCGCTTGCGTGGGGCTGATGCTATCCTGACCGAGGAACTAGCCGCGGCTGGACTGCTGCGTATGAGCCAGCAACAGGAAGGCACCCGAGGCACAGCTCAGGCCTTTGCCGTGCTGCTACCCGTGCGCTCAGTGGGGGTGATGGGTGACCAACGCACATACCAGGAGGCAGTGGCGCTCCGGGCGGTCACTACGGAGGATTTTATGACCGCGGATTGGGCGCGCCTACCCCATGATCTTTTAGCGCGGGTAGCAAACCGCATCGTCAACGAAGTAGCAGGGGTTAACCGGGTGGTTTACGACATCACCAGCAAGCCACCGGGGACGATAGAGTGGGAGTAGTCGAGGTCTGGGGCTGAAGATGGCCAAGCAAAGGTAATCAATACAATTAAGCCTGACCTCTTTTCGCCCACTCCCCAACCCAATCCCAAAGCCAATATAGAATCGCACTGGCAAGACCCAGTCCGAGGGTCTTGAACAAATCCACCACGGGCCATTGCAAGGGTGTATAACGGCGCAAATACCAGGGCATGAACCAGACCAGCACAAGACCCAGACCGACCAGCACCCGGCGCAACCAGGGGTCGGGGGCGCGGCGCGGCGCACTCCAGGCCCAGGCTGCCAGGGCAACCTGCAAACCGACAAAGATGACCCGGTAGCGCGGGTTATCCCACATATCTCCGCCGCTGCGAAAAGAAGCGAGCAGGATGACCAACCAGACCACCAGGCTCAAGCCACGCGCAGGATGCCATCGATCAGCATTCTCGCGCCAGGCGCGCAGGGGGGCATAGAGCAGGAGCGGCAAGAGCAGCGTCCAGCCCAGGGCGCGCCAGATGGCAATACTGCGCCATAAAAATGCGCCACTTATATCACCCAAAGCAGCTGGCAAAAAAGGCTGCACCACCCCGTAACCCAACAAAAGCGGCATATCCATCCAGTCGGGCGTGCTTCGAAATATCTTTTGAATCCAGCCCGAGGCGCGCTTGCTCAGATGAGCCTGCCAGTCAGCAGTTTTCTTGAACCACCATTGCAACAAGGCCAGTGGATTGGTGCCCACTTCAGGGGCTAACTGACGCAACGTCAGCCAGGTAGCCGCTAAAATAAGGATCGCCAATAACACCAGCAGCAGGAGATTGCGCGGCTGGCTGATAAATTTCCGCAGGAAGCGCCGGTCGAACATGAAGAGCGCCTGGATAAGCAGCAGGGCGAGCAGCAGACCAGTCACTGGGGGGGAAAGCGGCAAGCAGAGCAGCAAGGCTGCCAAGACCCAGCCCAACTCTTGTAAAGCGCGGCTGTGGGCGGCGCGCAGGGCTCCCCAGAAAGCGACCATCACCAGGGTCATCAGAAAGGCTTCACGCATCTGCGAGCTGCCCAACAGCAGGGCTTCTGGATACAAGGCAATACCCCAAGCTGCCAGGTGGGCAGGTCTCTCTCCCCAGAGACGGTGCGCCAGCCCCCAGGTGAACAACACGACCAGAGATGAAAAAGCAGCTGTCAGAACCACGATGAGCAGAGGCTGGTGTACCTGTCCTCCCATATAGCGGTAGACTGCAGCGCTAAGGTACAAAAAACCCCCATACTGGTCGGCCCGGTGGTAGGCACCCTGGAAAGCGCTCAGCAGGGGCTTGCCCGAGGCAGCCAGCTCCCAGGCGGCCTGGTCACGCTCATGGGCGTCGGCCATGACGTAACCTGCCTGCTCAGGTGGCGAGTCATAACCCCTGGCTGGCAAGGCGAGATACCAAAATAGACCCACCCCGAGGCGCAATAATGCCGCACCTACAAGCAGATAGAACACCCAAGCAGGAGGGGCCTCACCGCGCACAGACCACCAGCCGCCGAGCAACAGCATGGCTGCTAACAGGCTCACCCCCAAAAAGGAAGCCCAGCCCTGGAGCGATTCAAAACGCGTGGAACTGAATGCCAGGAGCACGGATATGGCTATCAACCCTGCTGCAGCCAGGCTGATGGAAATCCAGGTGAGCTTGGTTTTCGAGGCAGGCATGGCTACAATTCTAACCGCTCCAGGATGCGCCGGGCACGCGATTCCCAGGTGTAGCCCTGAGCGTCGGCACGCGCCTGCTCACCCAGGGCGGCACAGCGAGCAGGATCAGCTTGCAAACTCTGCACAGCCTGTGCCCAAGCATGTATATCCTCAGGGGGCAGGAGCACAGCATTGGCAGCATTGAGCACCTCGCGCAGGACAGGCAAATCACTGGAGAGAACTGCCCTCCCGCTAGCCAGATATTCGAACATTTTCATGGGGCTGAGATAGCGGGCAATATCCCCACCCGAGGAAGCAGAGACACTGCCCTGGTACGGCATAAGCAACAAATCGCAGGCGGCCTGGTAAAGAGGTAATTCAGCATTGGAGATGAAACCTGGCAGATACAGGTTGTGCAAACCGAGCGCTTTCACTTGCTCCTGCAGCCTGGAGACAGCCTGGGGCTCCCCACCCACGAGCAGAAAGCTGACCTGCGGCAGGCGAGCCGCCAGCTCTAACATTACGTGTATGCCACGACCTGAGTAGAAATGACCGCTATACCCCGCGGTGAAACCCAGCTGCCAACCGTGGCGCTCGAACAACTCCTGGCGAGCAGCCTGGGGAGCGGGCAGATCCTGGTAGCGAGCCAGATCGACGCCATCTGGGGCGACCAGGGTGAAAGGCAAGTCAAGGGGCGTCTCGAACCTTTTCTGCAGATCGGCTGCCAAAGCGTGTGTGATGACTACCAACCGGCGAGCACCACTGCCATAAAGAAAGCGACGGAACAAAAACGGTCCCATCCACCCAGCCGGGAGATCATGGACCTCAAAAATTGTGCCCAGCCGGGTGAGACTGGCAAGCGCGGCAGCCTGCGGCAAACGAGTGTACAACAGGTCAGCTGCCCAACGGCGCGCCTCCCGAACCGCACGGAAGCTGAAATCGTAGCGGCGTAAGGATGGAATGGCAGGCAACCAGAACACCTCAAAGCGGGATTCCAAACCATAATGAAGCGCCAGTTCCTCCCAGCCGGGTTCTTGGGCTGGCACGCCAGGTACTAAAAGGCGCACCACATGACCCAAATCCACTAAAGCCTGGGACATCTTCATGACCTGCACAGTGTTGGCACGCCGGGCTGGCAGGTAGGTTGGCGCAATAACGGAAATCTTCATGCTGCGCTCAGAATGCTCGTATAAGCCTGGGACTGCTCTAAGGCTGTACGCTCCCAGGTCAGGCTCTCAGCCCACAAACGATTTTGACGACCCATGCTGCGGGCCAGTTCGGTGTCACTTAACAAGCGCAATATGGCTGTGGCAATACCCTTGACATCACCCGGTTCAACCAAAAAGCCAGTTTCCCCATCTTTCACCGCCTCTGGCACACCGCCGGAGCGCGTGGCAACGACCGGTAAACCATAGGCACCCGCTTCCAGATACACCAGCCCAAAGCCCTCAAAATGCAAGCCCTCCTGGCGCGGGGTGAGCACAAAAACAGAAGCCTGGCGATAGTACTCGGCCAGCTTCGCAATGGACACCGCGCCCAGAAAATGGACTGACTCTTCCAGATGATGCTCACGGACAGAAGCCTGAAGCGCCAGGGCATAGGCGCTTTGACCAAGGCTACCCGCCAGATAATAACGCGCCTGGGGGAGTTGCGACCTGACCTGGATGAATGCCGCCAGGCTCTCAGCCTGGCCTTTGCGCGGCTTGATATCTCCCACACTGAGTAGCGTCGGGGTGGCAGGGATCTGGCGCTCAAGGGCTTCCCGAGGCGGAATAAGACGAGTGAAGTGATTCCCATTCAGGATAGGCTGCACCCGGGTATGTGCCAAAGCGGAACCAAAATAGGCCTGCATGAGCTCAGCGGTACCGTGTGAAACCGGGCAGATAAGACTAGCACGGCGCAGAACCTGCTGGTAGAGAAAACGGTCAGGCAAGCGCTCGTGCCAGATGACTCCATAGGTACCATGGGCAGTGATGACGTGCGGGAGGCGGAGCTTGCGGGCCAGCCAGTGACCCACCAACCCGGTGGGGTAAGCCTCCAGTGAGTGCACGAGATCAAGCTCAGGCAGGTGCAGGGAGGCCAGGGCCGAACGCGTGGCCAACTGCAGGCGCAGTCCCGTCAGGCTGCTGGCGGTTGCTCCCTGGGTAGCAGGCAAAGGATGGACAGGTAGATCGGGGAAAAGCGTCCTGGCAGCCGCTAAATCCGCCTGGGCGACCAGCAAGAAAGGCTCCACGTGAGAACGAATGGCACCCAGAAAACCGACAGCGTGCGAGCGCCAGCCGGTTGGTTTCTGAAGAAAGGGTAACAGATAGGCAACTTTCACGCGCAAACTCAGGGCTATTATGTGGCAACCTGATCCTGCAAGGAAACCTCGCGCCGGAACTTAAACACCGAGACGGTGACACCCAGCAAATATGAACCCGCCAACAACGCCGCACTAGCTAAATAGCCGAAGCTGGGCACCAGCAACAGCACACCAGCAATTTTAAGCACCGCTAAAGCCAGGTTGACCTTGGTTGGAAAATCAGGGTGCCCGATGGCCAGCAGGGCGGTGCGGTTCCAATAGAAGGTGTTTGCCACCAGGAAACCAACCAGCAGTATCAACAAAGCCGGGTAAGCTGGCAGGTATTCGGGATGGTAAAAGAAGCGGATCGCCCAGCGGCCAAAAAACAGCAAACCCAACGAGGCTGCCAGGGTGTAGCTACCGGCCAAAATAGAACCCTGACGCAGCACATACCGCACGTTGCCCCAATTGCGGCGGGCTACCTCGCGGCTCAACTCCGGGTAAGTAGCCTGCGGAAGCGGGCTGATGGGCAGCTGGACCAAGTTCGCCAGGGCCAGGGCGAGCTTATAGTAGCCGGTCTCAACCGGGTTGCGCAATAAAGACACCCACAGCAGTTCAGAGTCTTTGTTAATCAGGCTCAGCGAGGCGCTGATGTTGGTGCTGATGGCAAAGTGCGCCAGCTCACGTCGCTTGTCACGCAGCACACCCAGCGGCGTACGCCACCAACCCGAACCCCAACGGCGTGTGGCCTCGACCAGCGCAGCGGCGGTGATACCCAACGCGCCGATCACCTTGCCGGTCAGATACGCCACTAGAATACCCAAAAAACCACCATCTGTTACATACACGACAGCAATGATCGCAAGCGTGACCAGGCTTTGAAACACATTCAGCACAGCCATACGCCGAAAGCGGTCAAAAATCTGCAGCAGACCTACCGAGCTTTCACTGATCAAATTGGCGATGACGATCAACCCATAGATCACGAACCAATCTGCAACTGCGGGATCCTTGGCGAAATACCTGGCTCCCACGGGAGAAAGCAACCAGATCAGGCTAAAGGCAAAAAGCGAAGCGGCAAATTCAACCAGAGCAGCTGCTTTGAAAACTGCGGCAGCATGCGAATTATCCCCCGATTCGGTATACTGACCCACATACTTGATCACCAGCTCGCCCATGCGGAAAGAGGCAAACTTGTTGACCACACTGGTGAAGGTAGTGATCGTCCCCAGGGTCCCAAAGCCTGCCACCCCCAACAAACGGGCGGCCAGGATGCCTTGCAGCATACTGAGGGCAGCAGAAACACCGGTGGCGCTGAATAAATATCCTGAATTTTTGACCACCCTGCGGACCAGCTCGTTCTCAAACAGACGGTTGAACTGGCGCGTGATCATCCGGTTTCAATCTGGCTGGCCCATTCCCGATTGTGGTTATACCAGGCAACGGTCTTATCAAGGCCCTGCGCAATAGACAGGCGCGGCTCCCAACCGAGCAGGCGGGTGGCCTTGCTAACATCCGCCCAATTGGCCAGCATGTCAGCGGGGTGAGCTGGCTGCGTTTGAATTACAGCCTTGCGACCGATTCTGTCCTCAAGCAGGTGGATCAGGTCAATGATCTTAATCGACTCGTGGCCTCCCAGGTTGATGATCTCATAACCAACCGGCTTGAGAGCCAGCAGGGTACCACGGGCGATATCCTGCACATAGGTAAAGCCGCGAGTTTGCTGACCATCCCCATTGAGACGCAGAGGCTGGCCTTCACTGATCCACTTGGTAAAGCGGAAGATGCTCATATCCGGACGACCAGCGGGGCCGTATACTGTGAAATAGCGCACCACACTCACATCCAGACCATAAAGGTAATGGTAAACGTGACTCAGGGCTTCGGCACCTTTCTTGGAGGCGGCATAAGCCTGCAAGGGGTGATCGCTATCGGCTGTCTCAGGAGTAGGCAAGGGGGCATCCAACCCATAGACGCTTGAAGTGGAGGCCAGGATAAATTTTGGGATCTTAAGCTGCCGACACAATTCGAGCAAATTGAGCGTACCGGTGGTGTTGGTTTGCAGATAAACCCAGGGATTTTCAACCGACTGGCGCACGCCAGCCCGGGCAGCCAGATTGATCACGGCGGCGTAGGATGCCTCTCCTGGTGGGCCATCGAAAAATGATTTCAACTGCAGGTTGTCACTGATATCCAAGTGCTGGAAAGAGAATCCAGGCTGCCTCTGGAGCAGCTCCAGGCGGTATGCCTTCATGCGGACATCATAAGCGTCGTTCAAATTATCAAAACCCAGGACAGCATGCCCATCCTGGAGCAGCTGCTCCACGACATGATAGGCAATGAAACCAGCCGCACCGGCTACCAGGTATTGGGCCATATCAACCTTCCCAGAATTTCATTCAAAGTAAATCAAACCTCCAACAGAAACAGGCTACAACGTGACCACCTTGGGATGATCCCGGCCAAGTTTTCCAAGCGCATTGCGCGTGTCCACCATCAAATTAGCAGCCTCCAAGATAGCCGCATAATCATAACCGCTATGATTGGTGATGATCACCACACAATCGGAAGCGCTGACAGCCGGCATCAATTCGGGCACACTCTCCAGCTCCCAGCCATCATGTTGGATACGGGCAATGTAAGGGTCATGGTAGGTTACCTGGGCGCCTTTTTGCATGAGCAGGCCAATCACATCCAAGGCTGGCGATTCGCGCAGATCGTCGATATCTGGCTTGTAGGCGGTACCCAACACGAGAATCCGGCTACCTTTAAGCGGCTTACCCTGCTCATTGAGGGCCTCCTGCACCAGACCGACAACATGGCGCGGCATGCTGGTGTTGATCTCCGAAGCCAGCTCGATGAACCGGGCAGTGTAATTCAAGGCGCGCAGTTTCCAGGAGAGATACAAGGGATCAATCGGGATACAATGCCCCCCCAGACCAGGTCCAGGGGTGAACTTCATAAACCCAAAGGGCTTCGTCGCCGCGGCATCAATCACCTCCCAGACATCCACACCCAGCCGATCGCACATGATCGCCATTTCGTTCACCATACCGATATTGATCATGCGGAAGGTATTTTCCAAAAGCTTGGCCATCTCCGCGACCTCAGCAGAAGAAACAGAGACTACCGTCTCAATCGCCTGTTGATACCAAGCAGCAGCCACATTTCCACAAGCGGGGGTAATGCCGCCAACTACCTTGGGGGTATTGATGGTAGTCCAATCCGTCCTGCCCGGGTCAACTCGCTCGGGCGAGAAAGCCAGGAAGAAATCCTGACCTACCACCAGCTTATTTTCCTCGCCTAATTTCGGCAGCAGAATTTCACGCGTCGTGCCGGGATAAGTGGTAGATTCGAGCACCACCACCATGCCAGAATGGATATACTTCGCCAGCTCGGTGGTGGCATCCAATATAAAAGAAAGATCCGGATCTCCGGTTTTTCGCAGCGGGGTTGGCACACACACGCTGACCGCCTGAACATCTTTCAAGGCAGAAAAATCATTGGTGGCATGCAGCTTGCCAGCGGCTACCAAGCGGGCGACCTGCTCATCCATGATGTCCTGGATGTAGCTTTCTCCACGACGGAGGGTCTCTACCTTGCGCAGGTCAGGGTCAATACCTGTGACATCAAAACCCGCTTCGGCAAAGGCTACGGCTAAGGGCAAGCCGACATAGCCCATACCCAGAATAGCAACCCGCGCAGTGCGCCCGTGCAACTGGGATAACAAATGATCTTTGACCGTTTTACTCATGGTGCCTCTCAAATTGCTTACATGGGTTATTTATCCAGCTTGACCCTCACGGTTCAAGCCAACTTCCCCCACTAATTATCCACGAACCTCTCGTGGTCTGGATGCTATCGTCCTTGGATGCATATCTAAAAGAAGCTGAGCTGCTTCGGATCCTGGCGATCATCCCTGGGAGCATCATGCAACTCAGGGGCATCAGCTGCTTTGGCAATCAACCCAGGCAGCTGGGAAAAATCGCGCTCGATGACAGGACGAAGAGAACCCTGGTGCAGCGCAGCGGCGGGGTGGTACATGGGAACAACAAGGCGACCGCGCACCTGCATGGATTGACCGTGAACAGTGCTGATCTTGGCATCGGGTAGGAAGCGGGCCATTGAGAAACGGCCCAGGGTGACGATCACCTGAGGGTTGATGGTTTGAATCTGGCGTTCCAGGTAATCTCCACAGGCTTCCAGCTCTTGTGCCAGGGGGTCACGATTACCGGGCGGGCGGCACTTGACCACATTAGTGATAAAGACATCGGAGCGCTGCATACCAATCTTGGCGAGCAAATCGTCCAAAAACTTGCCAGCTGCGCCTACAAAAGGCAAACCCTGTTCGTTTTCGTGGAAACCGGGTCCTTCACCGATAAACATAATGGCGGCATCAGCAGGCCCCTGACCGGGAACCGCATTTTTTCGCGAATGGTGCAGAGGACACTTTTCGCAAACTGACACTTGCTGGGCAATTTTCGCCAAGACATCAACACTCACAACCAACCTCCTCGTTACGAATAAAATTTTACATCAACCAAGGTATGCATCATGACAAAGCCAGGCCCCGCCTGGGGCGTGCTAATTCCTGAATCATTTCAAGATAGGAATGACCCTGGGCATCCACCTGGCGCAGGTCTACCGTCATGATCAAGGCATCATCGAGATCGTCGCGATAATATCGCGGGCGGTGACCGACAACTTGAAAATGGAACTTGTGGTAAAGCTCCTGGGCAGCCACATTCTTGGAACGAACCTCCAGCGTGGCTGTAACCGCTTTGCGGGTTATGGCAATTTTCAAAGCCTCTAAAAGCAACTGGCTGGCAATTCCTGTGCGGCGATGCTCTGGATGCACAGCCAAGGTAGCAATATGGGCCTCATCCAGAATCTCCCAGACCACGATCACACCAACCAGAGGGGTGGTCAAATCCGGCTGTTTAAGCTCGGCGACCAATATAAAGGAATGGGGATTGTCAACCAGCTCATAGCGGAAAGCACTCTCCGGCCAAGGCAGGCTGAAGGAAAGCCGGTCGAGGTGGCAAATCTGGCCCAGGTCTCTGATGCGCATTGGACGGATGGTGATCCCGCCTACGCCAGAGGCGCAATTTGAGGCAGATGATGGCAAAGATCGCAATTCTGAAGCTGCCATGAATAAACCTGTCACTCAGGGATCGGCTCGTGGGTATGCAAATAGGCAGGAGCGAGCGTACCAGCCTGATCGACCTGCCCGGATTGCCAACGCTTCCAGGCGAGCTCCGCCAGAACCGCTGGGCGGCGGACAGATTGAGCTGGAGTAGCCAGAATGACATTCTTGCGTTTCCGACTTAACAGGCGCTGTTCCCCTTCCGATAATTCTCCACAGACCAGGGTAGGCTTATTGATGCGATCGTGAAGTTCTTCTGCCGACAAAACCTCCAATTCGCCATCGGGTTGCCAGGCACCATCGACAGCCTGGTACCAGCCAACTGCCAGACGCTTACGCCCGGCCTGCAAAACAGCCGCCATCGGGACGCCCTGCAGCGGCTGGGAGGCGGCCAGAATATCCAAGGTCGCAACACTTACCAACGGCAGGTGGCGAGCGAGTGAGAGACCTTTGGCAAATGCCAATCCAAT
>CP070639.1:2705825-2739556 GCA_020354045.1 Anaerolineales bacterium
AAGAACGTGTATTCATTCAGGATGCATACCCATTAGTTGTTGATTACGCCGCACCCGTTTGGCCTGATAAATGGTGGGAAATACCACACCCAACTTGTACGTATGGAGATGGTGTCAGTTGTACTTTGCAAGGTTACTTGGAGCTTCTAAGATCGGAGGGCTTAATCGAGTAAACGCTAGAACATTCTACGGTACAAAACTGTGAAACGCTAGGATTTTTAAGTAACGTACCACACAAGAAGTATGCCCTGGTTGGGGGTTGATCTACCTAGCCAGGGCATATATTGTTCCATACGTCCGTTAAAATTTCGATTTTTCGTCCACATTTCGGGCATTGCGCCACGATTAATTCTCCACTTTCGCCTATCTTCACCAGTTTATTACCACAAGGGCAGACAAACCCGCGTATTCTGCCTGGGTTTCCCCAAACCAAAGCACAATCTGGTAGGTCCCTGGTAACAACACTACCAGAACCAACCATTACCCATTGACCAATAGTAATTCCGCAGCGTATGGTTGAATTTGCTCCCAGGGACGCGCCTCTTTTTACCAGAGTTGGCACCAAGATCCAGTCATCAGCAGCTTTTAAATCGCCCTCTGGATTAATAGCTCTTGGATGGAGATCATTTGTGAAGCATACATGAGGGCCAATAAAAACCCCATCCTCTAATGTTACTCCATGGTATATAGAAACATAATTCTGTATTTTGACGTTGTTCCCAATATTTACCCCCGTGTCAATATATACACCCTTACCGATGATACACTGCTTACCAATTGAAGCGTTTTCCCTAATTTGGGCATGATGCCAGACAGAGGTGCCCTCACCAAGTTCTGCATCTGGTGAGACTTCCGCGGTTGGATGGATCCTAACTGCCATAAAACCTCACAATTTCATGGATTAATTACATAACGTGGATATCAGCAGTTCTTAAATCTGGTAAACTGCTGAAACAAGGTGTTACTCAGTTATTCAACCAAAACTTTTCTATTATTATAACGAGATTTTTTTCAATATATCCAAGATGTGGACTAAAAAATGAAATTAGTTACCGTTGAAGAGATGATCGCAGTAGAGCGAGAAGCAAATGCATTAGGCTTGACCTACGAACGCATGATGGAGAATGCAGGTCATGGGCTGGCGCACGTTGTCCACCAGGAGTATCAGCACCTGACTGAACAAGGGGTAATCGGGCTGGTTGGCTCCGGGAATAATGGTGGTGATACACTGGTGGCTTTGGAACACTTAATCAGATTGGGGTGGAAGACAGCTGCCTATATAGTTCGATCGCGACCTGACGATGACCCACTTATTGTCCGATTCAAAAAGACGGGTGGTAAATTATATTGGGCTAACGATGATCCTGAACTACACAAGCTACGAAAATTGTTGGAAGAATATCGGTTGGTTTTGGATGGCATCTTAGGGACCGGGATTCATTTACCCCTGAAACCTGAATTGGCTTCATTCCTGCAAAAGTTCAAGGATATATTATCTGCTTACCAGAATGTGCACGTTATTGCCGTGGACTGCCCGTCGGGTGTTGATTGTGAGAGTGGACACGTGGCACAGGAATGTATAGTCGCGGAATTGACCGTAACGATGGCAGCTTATAAACAGGGTTTGTTAATGTTTCCCGCTTATAACTATGTGGGCAAGCTACGACTGGTTGGTATCGGTCTTGAAGAGCTTGTTCCGGTGCCATTAGAATGGCAAATGATACAACGATTTGTCCCAGATATGCGCTGGGCAGTTTCAGTTCTGCCCAGCAGACCGCTGGATGCTCACAAAGGCAGTTTTGGAACAGCCTTGATTGTTGCGGGCTCTGTCAGCTATACTGGAGCCGCGTGGCTGGCTGGGCAGGCAGCTTATAGGGTTGGAGCGGGATTGGTGACCATGGCGGTCCCACAGCCTCTTTATTCAGTGCTTGCAGGTAATTTTCCAGAAGCAACTTGGCTGCCATTACCGGAAGAGCGAGGTGCAATCTCTGGGGGAGCAGCTCCTTTGATTCATAACAATCTGCAAAGAGTTACGGCAATGTTGGTTGGGCCAGGTTTCGGTTTACAAGATTCTACAGCTAGATTTCTATCGCACCTGGTTAATTATGAGGGATTAAAGTCGGAGGTTTACCTTCCACCTCTGGTCATAGATGCTGATGGATTGAAATTGCTCACCAATATACCTGACTGGCATAAGTACTTGCCCGCCAGCTCTGTGTTGACACCCCATCCCGGTGAGATGTCTGTTTTAACCGGTTATTCGGTGGCAGAGATCCAGCAGAACCGCCTTCGTATCGCTGAAGAATTCGCACACAGATGGGGTCATATCGTTGTGCTAAAGGGTGCATTTACCGTGATAGCATCTCCTGAAAGTTCAACAGCTGTCATACCTGTGGCTTCACCTGCATTAGCCAGGGCGGGAACAGGGGATGTATTAGCAGGAATTATTGTGGGACTACGTGCGCAAGGGGTTGAAGCCTTTGATGCAGCTGTAGCAGGTGCATATATCCATGCTATGGCTGGGCTTGCGGTAGATGAATCTATTGGAAATCCTGCAGCTGTAATGGCAGGTGATCTACTGAATGGGTTAGTACAGGTTTTGAAAAGATCGTAGTGCAGATCAGCTGTTAAAACAAATCCCGTTCATGCACCAGAATCACATGGACAAGCATGAACGGGATATTTGAAATGCTTTTTGATCGTCAGTGATAAATTCTTTATGCCGCGGAAGAGGTTTCATCCGATGTGCCGCTGGCTTTGTTTCCAGACCCTTCATCACTCTTCTTTGCAACTGCTTTTTTGCTTGTCTGGATAGCATCCTCTAGACGAGTTTTTTGCTTCTCTAGAACAATCTGACCCTGTTCCTGTAATTGAACTGCTCGTTCTTTTGTCAGATGGGCAACCTCATCGGCACGAACTTTAACCTCTTGATAAGCAGCTTCAGCCCTTACTCGAGCATCTTCTAGCGCTTTCTCGGCTCGATGGCGAGCCTCTTCAGCTGTCTCTGTAGCTTTATCTTTGAGCTCAATGCTCTTTTCTCGGATTATTGTCCTGGTTTCTTCTCCTGATTGAGGAGCCATCAGAAGGGCGACAGCAGCTCCAACCAATCCACCCATCAAAAATCCGGCTAAAAACGCACCGAAATCGCTATTGTTATCAGACATATCTAAATCTCCTTCCAAATTATTTTTTGTTATCTCGACTGCGAGCTAAACCAATCACTTTAATTACTTGTTGTAGACCTGCAAAGTATTCATTCAGTTTTAGAATGGGTTCTACCATATTGTCACTAAGGAATTTAGTGGTACCACGTAAAGTGCTTACAGTCTCATTTGTAGATTCCATGATGGGTTTGATTTCATTTTGAATCAGATTAATGAGCCGTGCTAATTGAACGATCAGAATAATTAGTGTTAACCCGATAATAATTGATTCAAGTGCCATAAAAATTATAAAGATGTCGCGCACTCGAGCGGTATCGGTAGTTGGTAATACCAATACATATACACCACCAATAATTAAAGCAAGCAGAACGATAAGTGCAACCACTACACCAGCAATTAACTTGTTTTGCTCGCCTTGTGTATCTTTTGTGTTGTAATTTTGTGGCTCTATTGAACTGGGGTCTGTGGACAAATTTTCCATAGCAATTGTATTCTACCACACTAACTGCATATTTGATTACGGGAATCAACTAAGCCGGGGAATATCCTCTTATATAATCATTCCCAAAAAACTACAGCTGAATCAGAATATCGAGGAAATTGATATGGTAAATTACGAATATCATAGTATAATTATGATAAATTACGAATATCGTATGGAATGATTATGGATTATATTGACCAGGAAATTATCCTCCAGCTTCAAAACAACGGGAGAATGCCATTTACTGATATCGCCAAAGAATTGGGTGTATCAGAAGGGACGATACGAAACCGGGTTGCACGACTGCTAGAAGAAAAAGTAATCTACATCGTTGCAATGGTAGACCCGGCTCAAGTTGGTTTTGACGCGCCTGCCATGATTGGTGTTTCTGTTGACCCTCCTCAGATAGACAGCATTGCTGAAACGATATCAAACTTTACTGAGGTAAGTTACCTGATTATGGTGTCAGGTGAATTCGATTTATTTGTGGAGGTTTTGTGCAGGGATCGAGATCATCTTGCTAATTTCTTGAATCAAAAATTACGGCGTGTACCTGGTATTGTCGGGACGAAAACTTTCATGACTTTGAAAACTTATAAAATGGCTTATGGAGCTCAACCGATCATTTCTTCGAAAACGAAGCCTAGAGAGTCTGGTGAAGAAACCTAAGCCAGATCGTGAACAAAAGCCTGCATTTAGTGTGTGCTCATCACTATACCCATTTCTAAGGAGATTTTATGTTTATCAATAGCAATTTAAGTTCTGGGAAGGCATCCAAAATGCTTGAAGTAATAAATCCTGCGACAGAGGAAATAATAGGTGAGGTTCCCCAAGGAGGTGAGAAAGATTCCCTTGCCGCTGTAGACGCAGCCAAACAAGCCTTGTCAGGTTGGAAGAAAATGCCTGCTTCAGAACGGGCAGCTTATTTGCACCAGGCGGCTGCTGGTATGCGGGAGCATCATGATGAGCTTGTGCGCCTATTGACCATGGAAGAGGGTAAACCCATTCCAGAAAATGAGGAGGAATTGTGGTGGTCTGAAGAAACATTTGATTACTATGCTGAGTTGGGAAGGCATGATAGGGGTCAGGTCATCCCCCCAGGAGACCCAGCCCAATTTAACTTTGTTATGAAAGAGCCTTGGGGAGTGGTTGCTTGCATCGTCCCTTGGAATTATCCAATCTTACTGATGGCTTGGAAAGTAGCGCCCGCACTTGCGGCTGGTAATACGGTGATCATAAAGCCTTCTGAACTAACCCCTTTGACCACATTAAGACTTGCCGAAGTAGCTTTCAGTCACCTCCCTGCTGGGGTTGTCAATATTGTGACGGGCTATGGTCCAGATGTGGGCGAACCACTGGTATCACACCCGGATGTGGACATGGTCGCTTTTACAGGATCTCTCGCAACCGGGCAGCGGATTGCTTCTCTCGCGGCACCGCAGATGAAAAAGCTTCATCTTGAATTGGGTGGCAAGGATCCTATGGTGATCGCCCCAGATGTGAATATAGCTACAGCAGTAAGTGGGTTGGCTTATTCTGCTTTGCTAAATACAGGGCAGGTTTGTACAAGTACTGAACGCGTGTATATTCATGAGAGTATCTACCCGAAATTTACAGAGGAGTTAGCGGATTTTGTCAGCAAGTTGCGCTTGGGTAATGGATTGGACGAACGAACTGATATCGGTCCTATGATCCGTGGAAAATTCAGAGACAAAGTGAGATCCCAGATTGATGATGCTCTGCAATCTGGGGCGAAACTTGTTTTGGGAGGGAAGATACCGCCTGATTTCGATAGGGGTTATTTTCTTCAACCAACTGTGTTAGTGGATGTGGATCACGCAATGCGCGTGATGCAAGAGGAAACTTTCGGTCCAGTCATACCGTTGATGCCGTACCGTGATTTTGACGAAGCAATCCAGCTAGCCAACGATTGCCAATACGGCTTAGGAGCGACATTGATGACACACGATGCCAAGCTGGTGAAACGCTTTTTTGAGAATGTACAGGCTGGGACTATTTGGATTAATGATCCCTTGACCGATAATTTTGCGGGCCCGTTTGGCGGGATGAAAATGAGTGGTTTGGGCAGGGAATTGGGACAGGAGGGGTTTGATGAATTTTGTCAAGTAAAGCACGTACATTGGGATATGGAGGGTCATCTGAAGGAGTATTGGTACCCTTATTAACTCGTGATGTAACAAAGTAAATTGACTAATTAATCAAGTAACTTTTCTGGAGAATTATGATGAGTCTACAAGGTAGCAAAACCAAATTAATGTATGAAAAGGCAGAGGAATTTATTCCATACGGTGTAAATTCAAATTTTCGTTATTGGGGTGAAGAAGATACACTCGTTATCGCAGGTGGGGAAGGAGCATATATTTGGGATGCTGATGAGAAGAAATATATAGATTATCGCCTGGCATTTGGTCCGATTATATTGGGGCATGGCTACCAGCCAGTTGTTCGTAGCGTTCAAGAAGCGATTCAAGAAGGTACCTTGTTTGCCTGGACAACCCCAGCAGAAATAGAATTAGCTGAGCGGATAACTAAAATGTGCAGGGTTGACAAAGTCCGGCTGACAAACACAGGTACTGAGGCTTGCATGCATGCCTTACGGATCGCACGCGCCCATACGGGGAGGGAGAAATTCATCAAATTTGAAGGTCAATATCATGGGATGAACGACTATTTCTTGTTCAGCACAGCATCGTCAAATAGCAAAAGCTTGGGATCTCGGCGCAGCCCTATACCATCTGTTGTTTCATCGGGTATACCGAAAGGTATCAGTGAATATGTAATTGTTTTACCGTTCAATGATGCTGAGCGGCTTGAAGCCATAGTGAAAGCACGGTGGGGTGAAATTGCTGCAATTATTGTGGAGCCGTTAATGGGCAATTCTGCTGGTATTATGCCTCAACCTGGATATCTGGAGTCGATCCGAAAATTGTGCAGCGAGTATGGTATTGTTATGATTATGGATGAAGTGAAAACAGGTTTTCGCATAGCCAATGGTGGCGCACAAGAATATTTTGGTATAGAGGCTGATCTGGTTACATATGCAAAGGCGCTAGGGAATGGATTCCCTATTGCTGCCATCGCAGGTAAAGAGGATGTGATGATGACAATCCATCCGGGTCAGGTTGCTCACGGTGGCACCTATACCGGAAATGTGGTGGGAACAGCTGCCGCACTAGCTACTCTAGAAATTCTTGAGAAGCAGCCCATTATTGCCAGCATTTTCAAAAGTGGTAAGAAATTGATGGATGGTATTGATGAGATCCTAACGGAAGCAGGAATTTCGCATCACATGACGGGATTACCCTCCATATTTGGTTTTACTTTAGGAAATGATAAAAAACCGATGGATTTTAGGGATTATTGTGACAGCGACGATGTCTTATACGAGAAATTAGTTTTTGAATTAATCCACCGAGGTGTAATGCCTGATGGTGATGGCCGCGAACCCTGGTTTTTATGCTATGCACATGATGAGAAGGTGGTTGAAGAAACATTGAACATCTTCAACGATGCTGTGAAATTAATCAAGGGGTGAGTAATGCGAAAAATGTGGATTAGCTCCAGGCAAGTAGCCGGCAATAAGCTCCCCCTTAAAGCCTTAGATCCTGCTACGGAAGAGGTTATTGGTGAATTTGCATGGGGTGGCTTGAAAGAAGCGGACGAAGCTGTAATAGCAGCTAAAGAAGCGTTCACTTCTTGGCGTAGAACACCAGCCTCTGAGCGCGCAGCTATGCTCCATGAAGTCGCTCGCAAGATGCGTGCTAACCTGGATGAACTGGCGGTCGAATTAACATTAGAAACTGGCCGATCTATCCGTAAAAACCGCGGGTATGTCGAATGGTCTGCACAATGTTTTGATTATTATGCCGAACTTGGCCGTCATTATCGGGGGCGCTTGATCCCTTCACCTGAATCCAGCCAGCTATCAATTATTCTCAAAGTGCCCATAGGCGTGGTTGCTGCAATCGTGCCATGGAATTATCCATTACTATTACTGACATGGAAACTGGCACCAGCTTTGGCCGCCGGAAATACTGTGGTGATCAAACCTGCTACCAATACATCCTGGGTTACGCTGGGATTAGCTCAATACTTTGAGCATTTCCCGCCGGGGGTCATTAATATTTTGACTGGATCGGGAGGCGAGGTGGGTGACTATCTGGTTACACACCCTGATGTGCGCATGATTGCGTTTACTGGCAGCACCGAAGTTGGTCAACACATAATGAGACAGGCGGCTAATGATATGAAGCACATCCACCTGGAATTGGGTGGGAAAGATCCATTGATAGTGTGTGCAGATGCTGACCTGAATGCAGCAGCACATGCTGCGATCTGGGGAGGTTTTCTTAATGCGGGTCAAGTATGTACTTCGATTGAGCGAGTATATGTTGAAGAGGAGGCCTATTCAGAGTTGTTGGATAGTATTGTGCAACTGACTCGAAATTTGGTTATCGGTCCTGGAATGAACCCAGAAAGCGAAGTAACACCAATGATCCGCCCAGGGGAAAGAGAAAAAGTTGACGATCAGGTAAGAATGGCGAGTGCATCTGGAGCCAATATTCTCACAGGGGGCCGTGTGCCTCCCAATTTACAAAAGGGTTTCTTCTACGAGCCAACAGTATTAAGCGAGGTACGTGAAGATATGCTGGTTATGCAGGAGGAAACGTTCGGTCCAGTATTACCTGTCGTATCAGTGAAAAACTTTGCTGAGGCAATGTCTCGCTCTAATAGCTCGAAATATGGACTTGGTGCGACACTTTTCACATCAGACGCTCGTAAAGTTAAATACTATATGGAAACAATCGAGGCAGGCAATGTGTGGGTCAATGATCCCCTGATTGATAATCTCGCAGGTCCTTTTGGTGGTATGAAGCGCTCAGGGATTGGGCGCGAGTTGGGAATGGAGGGTCTCGAAGAGTTCTTGGAAACCAAGCATGTGCATTGGGAGATTGAAGGAGGTAAAAAGAACTGGTGGTATCCATGGGAATAAATTATTGTGAATTATTCATCGCTTGACTGTGTCCTAAACTTATAAAGCGTCCAATGGGTAAGACAGGCGTTGATGTAACAATATTTTGAGGAGAGCATTCGATGCGTATAATTGTATTGGGTGGCGCAGGAAAGATGGGGTGTATAACGGTTCAGGATCTGGCTAAGGATGAGCGTGTCGATGAAGTTATTCTAGCAGACATGAACATGACATCAGCGAAAGCTGTCTCTGATTATCTACAAAGTCCAAAGATCCGTATTCAACAAGTGGATATTAATGACACTGAAAATTTGGTAGCAGCGTTAAAAGGTTCAGACGCCTGTGTGAACGCTACGATCCGCCATACTAATCTGCAGGTAATGCGCGCCTGCATAAGAGCAGGCACGCACTATAATGATATGGGGGGATTATTCTTTGTCACCAGGAAGCAGATGGAACTGTATAATGATTTCTTAGAAGCTGGGCTAAGCGCTGTTTTGGGTATGGGTTCTGCACCAGGTGTACCCAATATCCAGGCACGATATGCAGCCGACCGATTGGATAGCATAGAGAGCATTAAAATATATGACGGAATAAAACCTCCTCCAACCGATGAACCACTCTTTACCTATTCTGTTCCTACCATCGTCGATGAACTAACAATGGAGCCCATGGTTTACAGGGAGGAGAAGTTCGTAGCGTGTGAACCTCTCAGTGAATTTGAGGATTATTGGTTCAGCTACCCTGTTGGGCTCCTGCCCATGCATCTATCCCTGCATTCCGAGGTTGCCACGCTGCCTTTGTCTTTTAAGGATAAAGGTGTAAAGGAGTGTTTCTTTAAAATTAATTATTGGGGTATGTCTAAGCAAGTAGTTGAGAAGATACGCGTGCTGGCAGATTTTGGCTTTGGCGCCTCCGAAACTATAATTGTCAATGGCAATGCTGTAGTGCCAAGAGAGGTGATGGTACAGTTATTGTCTGGATACGTTCCCCCCATTACTTCATTTCTAGAACCAGCAAGCAAACAACCTCCAGACTGGACCAAAGAGATTGTAACCGAGGTGAAAGGGATGAAAGATGGCAAAGCGTTTACCTACAGACTCGGGACGCTTACCTGCCAAGGCGCACTGCCTACTGGTGTTGCGCCTGCAATAACAGCGATCTGGCAAGCAGAAAACAGGATACCCGCAGGAGCACATCCCCCAGAGTTGGTGATAGACCCGGTACCATTTTTCATGGAATTGGAACAGAGACAGATCTACACCCAAGTAACACACACATCTATGATTTGAGTGATCTAAAGGGAGCAATGCCATGCCAAAAGGTTACACTGGAAATATTTTACATGTTGATTTAACTCAAGGAAGGCTTGATGTCGAGATTCCCAGCGAAGCATTCTATCGAAAATATATGGGGGGTAGTGCAATGGGCATGTATTATATACATAAAGATATGCCACCTGGGACTGACGCGCTTGCACCAGACGCTGTTTTAACACTGATGCTCAGCGTTACCACGGGCGCACCCATTTCTGGATTAAGTAGAATCAATGCCAATGCTAAATCTCCGGTTAGTGGGGCAATTGGGGATTCCCAAGCAGGGGGGTTCTTTCCGGCTGAGTTGAAATTCGCTGGATTTGATGGTTTAGTCATCAAAGGCAAGGCTGCAAAGCCAGTTTATTTAGCGATCATTGATGGTGTGCCAGAACTCAGAGATGCTCAACATCTTGTAGGAAAATTAACTGGTGAGGTAGATGCTGTCCTAAAAGCTGAACTCGGAGAACCTAAGGCTGAGATACTTCAACATGGCCCTGCGGCAGAGAATGGCGTGTTATTTTCCAGCCTAGTCAACATGGCAAATCGTAATAATGGAAGAACGGGCTTGGGCTTGGTAATGGCTAGTAAAAATCTGCGCGCGATTGTTGTGCGCGGTAAACAAAAGGTAGAGGTAGCCGATACTCAATCATTATCCTCACTTCACAGGATTGGCCCAAAACTTATGCCAAATAATCCTGATATGGATAGTATCGGGCAGTATGGAACTGCGGGTGTCGTTATGCCCCAAAATATGATTGGCTCACTACCCACATATAACTACAACCAGGGGCAGTTTGAAGACTGTGATCCGATTAGTGGTGAGGTTATGTATGATACTGTATTGAAGGAGCGCGATACTTGCTATGCCTGCATCGTGCGCTGTAAACGGGTGGTTGAGATCACAGGGGACACCTATGAGGTTGATCCATTGTATGGAGGACCTGAATACGAAACATTAGCTACATTTGGATCCTACTGCGGGGTTGGGGATCTGGCAGCAATATCCAAGGCGAATGAAATATGCAACAAATATGGTGTTGATACTATATCTTGTGGTGCAACAATCGCCTTTGCCATGGAGTGTTTTGAGAAAGGGATTATTGGATTGGAGGAGACTGGGGGATTAGAGTTAAAATTTGGCGATGCGTCCGCAATGTTAGATGTTTTGGAGCAGATTGTTAATACTCGCGGTCCTTTGGGGCCTATACTTTCTCAAGGCTCCGCTCTGGCAGCAGAGTTCTGGGGACCAGAAGCTAAAACTTGTTTAATTACAGTAAAGAAACAAGAGGCACCAGCACATATGCCACAAGCAAAAAAGTCTCTGGGTTTGATTTATGCTGTCAATCCCTTTGGTGCTGATCATCAATCCAGTGAACATGATCCCATGTACGAAGAAGAAACAGAAGAATTATATTTGACGCGCCTTGCAGAAATCGATCTTAAAGATCCCCCTCCTCCAGGCAGCTTGGGCCCAGAAAAGGTGCGATTTGCAGCCTACACACATATATTCTACAGTCTGTTAGATACACTAGAACTATGCCAATTTGTCTGGGGCCCTGCCTGGACCCTTTATGGTCCGAGCGATATTGTGAATATGGTCAACGCGATCACTGGATGGAATGTTAGCCTTTACGAGTTGATGAAGGTTGGCGAGCGGCGTTTAAATATGTTGCGAGTATTTAATGCGCGTGAGGGCTTTAGTAGAGCTGAGGACAAATTGCCAGAAAAGTTCTTCAAACCGTTAACAGGTTCAGGTCCAACATCAGGGATTGCCCTCAACAAAAAAGAGTTTGAAGATACTCTTGATCTCTACTATGCATTGAACGGCTGGACACAAGATGGCATACCCACGCGAGCTAAACTGGTCGAACTTGGTATTGAGTGGTCAGCTGAATATATTAATTAAGGAGTAGGTATGAGTACAGATCCTCAAAATCACCTTTCACCCGTCTGGACCAAATATACACCCATCACGGCTGCCAGGGGTGAAGGTTGTTATCTCTATGATCAGGATGGCAAAGCTTATCTGGATTTCACCAGTGGTATTGGTGTTACGAACACGGGACATTGTCACCCCAAGGTCGTCGAGGCAATCCAAAAACAGGCTGGGCTGCTATTACACGGGCAAGTAAACATTGTCCGGCATGAACCACTATTGGGGCTAATCAGTGAGCTGCAAACCATATTTCCGCCTGAGATTGATGCTTATTTCTTCAGCAACTCTGGTGCGGAAGCTGTGGAAGGTGCGATGAAATTAGCCAGGCAGGCCACCGGACGCACAAATATTATTGTCTTCCAGGGTAGTTTCCATGGAAGAACAGTAGGAACGATGTCCCTAACCACATCAAAGACCATTTACCGGGCTGGCTACCAACCGCTCATGCCGGGTGTATTTGTAGCACCTTATCCGTATGCTTATCGTTATGGTTGGGGTGAGGAGCAAACCAGTGCCTGGTGCCTGGAAGAGTTGGAGTATCTTCTAACCACACAAACCGCTCCACAAGAGACAGCTGCAATCCTCATCGAACCTGTGCTTGGTGAGGGCGGCTATGTCGTACCTCCCGCAAGTTTCTTACGTGGTCTGCGAAAAGTATGTGACCAACATGGTATCCTGTTGATTGTGGATGAAATTCAATCAGGTTTTGGACGTACTGGTCGTTGGTTTGGCTATGAACATTTTGGGATTGCGCCGGACATCATCACGGTTGCCAAAGGGCTGGCATCAGGGATGCCTTTATCTGGCGTGTTTAGCAGTATGGATCTCATGAACCGCTGGGATCCTGGTTCTCATGGAGGTACATACGGAGGAAATGCGGTATCCGCTGCAGCGGCTGTTGCAACAGTTAAGGCGATGCGTGAAGAGAATATGCTGCTAAATGCTAAAAATCGAGGTGTTCAGATGATGAGTGGTTTGCGTCATCTGCAAGAAGAGTATCCGAGTATCGGGGATGTGCGTGGTTTAGGGCTTATGATCGGTACGGAAATCCGCACCAAGGATAATAAACCGGATAAGCATTTAGCCAAAGCAATTGTTCATGCTTGCCAGGATGAAAATCTACTTCTGTTAACATGTGGTCCATGGGATAATACCATCCGATGGATTCCACCGCTGGTGGTAAACTCTGAACAAATTGATCAGGCACTGCAAATATTTGCAAATGCACTTCGGAAGGTTGAAGTTTAACTTCCTATTTAGTGCTGGCTTGTTCAAGTGAGAGTCAATAATTGCTTGTCATAGATAAGGACCAGATAATCAAATCTGATGACCAAGTAAACATACTGCCCTAAATTTCGGGTGGTAGAAATTTAGGATAGTTGCCAGTTTATTCGAGATAACCTAGAGGCGCAAGGATGGATTTATATTAATAGGTGGATGGAATCAGGGTCAGAAACCATGATTTGGTCCGGATGATAATGAATGAATGGCTCTGTTAGCGTAAGCTTGGATTTTGTAAGTCGTTTAAGCAATTCCTGGCGTGCTGAACCATCTGGAATGCGTAACTCATAGGCGATCAAGCCAATGTGGTCTGCTGAGGACGGAGGAGCACTCTTGCTGTTCCATGTATTCAGCCCAATATGATGGTGATACCCCCCAGCAGCTAGAAAGAGTGCACCCGGATAATTACGTTGAGTTACCTCTAATCCCAAAACCTGGTTGTAAAACTTTTCTGATTGCAGCAGGTCCGAAACTTGAAGATGGATATGCCCAATGTCCGTCTCTGGATGGATGCCTCTCCATGTTGTGTCATTTTCTCTTGCTGCGTTTATTAATCCTCTGAAATCCAGTGGTTCCGAAACCATCTCAACCATACCGTTTTTTATGGGCCAACTTTCTCGTGGCCGGTCAATATATATTTCAATGCCATTTCCATCCTGGTCGGCTAGATAAAGCGCCTCGCTAACCAAATGGTCCGAACCTCCATAAATTGGCCATTGGCTTTCAAGAAGCCGGATTAATAATGCACCCATGACTGAACGATTGGGTAACCGAATTGCAAAATGATATAAACCGGTGGTGTGGGTTTCTTTGGGTTTAGCAGCAGGGTTAGAAACTAATACCAGCAGGGCAGGTGATATGCCATTGGCGGATAAAAAGGCTTTGTTATTGGTTTTTTCATATAATTGAAAACCAAGCAGTTCCTGGTAAAAAGCAAGCGCTGTTTTTAGATCTGAAACTTGCAGCTGCACAGACCCGATGTGGGTATCATGAGGTAAATTATATTGAAGCATGTATCTCTACTCGAGTTAAGGGCTGCCAAGCAGGCGGGGAAACCAAAATTTTAATATTTCCTCAGCTGGCTTGCCATGAATTGACCAAGATTTATCCTGTAAAGCTGCTGGTGGAAAATAACCACGACTTATAAAACCAGCAATCCAATTACGTTGATTTATCGCGGTAAGCAGAGAGGTATAGATATCTGCCTGTTCATCCAGGTCGAGGTCGAAATTATCGTAGGGTGGAACGGGTTGAGCGAACTGTGTAAATTCTAAACATTGCGAATCGATTGGGTCGGGTAGACATCCAGTAACTGCGCCATCGACACTCGGGTAGGCTATAGATACTACAATAGGTTTGCTTGATGCCTGGTAGAGGGGAAGCGCATAAGTATCGAGAAGCTCAGCAGCTCTGGCCAGAATATCACTTTGTGTAGGTGAATTATTACTGGCCAGTGAAGAAGAAAACTCAAGATAGATCACGTCGACCAAGTCCAGAATTGGAGGAGGACCAGCTTCTAATTGATCAATGGTCAAAGCCCAGGCAAGCTTGCCATTAAACCTGGATTTCACCTCTTGCAGCAGATTACGCCAGCGTGTTTGAGCATCTTCTGGAACTCCTGATGGTGATCCATCTGCCACAATTCCTCCGGGAAGAGCAGGACTGATCCAAGCACCACCTATTACGATCATTTGAGAACCAGATTGAGCAGCCAGATCTGCATGGTGCAAGATAAAATTTCGATAACGTTCGAACCATACAACCCACCAGGAGGTATCGCGTCGTCCAGCCATCCACCAATCAGCGATACTCCCAGGGAATCTGGGTGTTGGTATTAACGCGGTTTGCATACCACCTTCTCTCACATTAGCCAAGGTGACATTTAAATCATACCAAAGCGCATCCTTACCGGGAACAAGCTCCAATATGGGTGGAGAATTTCTTGTATAAGTCCAGGTAGGTGAAACAATTGTCCAATTTGCACCGGTTTTTTTTATGTCTTCCACGGTATGTGATGTCCGCGCTAACCAGCCAGGGTGGAAGTCAGCGAGCAGTTCAATACCAGCCATAAATTCTGTGCCTAGCAGATTGACCGCAGCATCAGTCGATACAGATGGAGGGTACGCCTGCATCCAATTCCAGGCATCGACCTGTTCGATGATTGTTTGTTGGAATAAGCCAGAACTCACCGGATAACCCGAATTTCCTGTTCCAGCGGTGTTGATATCATCGGCAATACTGCACTGGTCATTTCTACAATAACGGTAGCTAATATTTCCTACAATATCCATTGGGCTTAATAATATATAAGCCCAACGATTTTCTGCTAAGCGCCACATGGGTATGGGTTCAGTCCAACCAAATAATGGTTTAAATTGGATAGAAAGGTAATCGTTGGCAGGAGTATTTGCTGGAACGGTTACATCGAAGGTAATGGGCGCAGAATTTCCGCTACTCCAGGATTCTATGACATCATTGTATTCGGAATCTACATCCGGAACAATCAGTTCCCGAGAGCGCTTCTCTCCATCCAGTGTGTGCTCTGCATTCCAGAATCCATCACCTAGTGTATAAAAGTAGCGAATATGGGTCCCGACTGGCAATGGTAGGGTGATTTCGTAATGCCCTTCGGGTTGAAGGCTAAGGATGGGCATACGTGCAGCCAATGTGTTTATGCCACCTGCCAGATCAGCAAATGTATTTCCTAGCTGGTACAGGTTCCCAGCCATACGGATTGGAACAGCTGGAATTGTACCTGGCGGTACATTCACTTTAAGCGTAATGTTAACCACTGGAGCGGGATAGAGACGCAGCTCCGCTGGTGTGGTCGCATCTGCAGCAACCACTGCACCTTGCTGAAACACTAGATGAGAACCATTTACAGACAGCGCAACCAGATTGTGTATACCTGGTGGCAAACCTTCCATCAAGTATGTGCCATCCGAGGCGGTAAATGTTTGGTATCCTGCGGCAGAGACTAGAAGATTGGGAATTGGGTAACCGGTTATTGCATCCAGTGCTGTTCCACTGATCCGACCCGTGGGACCTGTGAATTGGGTATCCGTCCACCTGCTGACGACATCCTGGACAACTCCAGGTCCTTCGACATGGTACACGCGATAGCGTAGTTGCCGCCCATCTGAGATGTGTTCTTCAACAGGCGCGGGAGTCCCATGGCGTGAATATCGGTACTTTATAATTGAACCAATTGGAAAGGATAGAGTTATTGAGTAGCGCCTGTCACCCTCAGTCTGCATTGGAAAGGTTTTCGTGCTGAAAGCCAAGCCGCTCACTTCGTCCAGAACGTTCAGTGTGAGTGATTGCCCCTCGGGCGAGTTGGCTGGAATTATCACCTGGAAAGTTATCTCGCTTTGCGGCAATGGAGTGGGCGTTGGTAATGAATTATCCGGGATTTCAGTTTTATCAGAGGGTGAAGGCTCAAGAGTTGGAAGTGATAGTGTACATGCCAGACCCGTAATGATCAATATCACGGGCAACAGAAATTTTACAGTTTTGTGCATCGGTAAGTGAGAACTCGGGTGAAATGAGTTGTGATTAAGCTTGAATAATTTTCTAATCATAATTTGATTTCACGGGTTCATTGATCGCTATCAGTATGAATTAATTGCAACAAAAGCTCCAGATTGACTATCTTGATGACCGGGATTCGTAAATGTGTGAGGTTGGCTAATTCTACCATCAGGAAACCAGAGTTAATTCTTATTCGACGTATTTGGCGCCAGGGAAGCAGGCGAGATTGATACTTAATACCACTCAAATGCACCTCAACAGCACCGAATTCTACCCATTTACCACTAATAAAATATTCTTGAATTTTCTTGGACTGCTGGGGGTATATGGCTCTCTTAAGAAGACTCAACAAAATATCGAAATTTTCAACTTTGTGGTCAAGCTGGAGGCGGGTTCCATTTTCCAAAAATAGGTAAGCGCGTGAGATTGGTTGCAGGTTAAGTTCTAAGAAATTTGGTTGTACAGTATTATGAGAAAGTCCACAAATAACTGACCAGGGAATGCTCATCGTTGTGTTGGTGTGGATGTGCACGCCATTATTACGGATTGTGATGTAGTAACGAGAGCGATTGAAAAGGTAAAGTGTGAATACGCCAAACGCGAAGGTACCTAGTAAAGATACCGAATACCAGGGTCGACTCCAGGCCTGGGATGCAACCAAGCCATGATGCGTATAGCCAACGTAATACCTGTATAAGCCATATGCGAGGGGAGCTAACGTGGTGAATGAGCCCATCAAAACCACCACCCCAAAGTGACGCCAATCAAGTTTACGCCTGCGGTGAATTGAGATAGGTTTACCTAGGTCAGGACTCGCTTCGTTATTCGCAATTTGAGATTTTCCGGTAGCGTACATGTTGGTATTCACAGAATGCAACTTTTGTGCCAGATAATATAATATTTATGACCTACTACCTTAGATTTCTCTGCCTTAGTATAAGAAAGAGGGGGGAAACTCCCGTAATTAGTAATGAAGGGCATGGCGTTTCGATTAACAATTAAACAAAACGCCATGCCCAATCTGCCGTTATACACTTGACCAGCTTAATCAATCGATTTCAATGTTAGTTTCAACCTGCAGGTTTAAAATATCTAATATCTAGGATTGACCCTTGTCGTTGTCCTTCAGGCAAAAAGACTGCTTCAAGGGGCATTCCAAAATATATTTCATCGAGATTGATCTCTCCCAAGCGATGGATCAGTCCACCATCACCTAAACTGATAAAGGCTACGATTTCCGGTTGAACCAACCGTGCCCCATCATAACCTTCGTAGAGAACTGTAAAAGTATGCAATTCACCAATTGTACCTACATCTACCCAGTCAGATACCTCGGCTAGACATTTTTCACAAAATTGAGAAGCAGGAACATAGGTGTGGTCGCATTTTTTGCAATAAGATCCGATGATTTTTCCCTCATCTTTTATTGCTCGGAAAAACTTTTCTCCAGCCAGCCCAAAGGTATAACGGCTGGTAACAGGAAGATTACCAGACCAAGTAAGCGGTGATTTTGGGTCACGTTCAAGCAGGGTCACTTCACACCTCCTTCACAGGTTTGAAATATTGAATATCTGTGATTGCCCCGGTACGCTCTTCTGCAGATTTCCACACCGCTTTTACACGCATACCTATGTGTACTTTTTGTGGGTCCACCTCTTTAAGCAAATGCATGATTCCATGAAGAGGAGATGCTCCATCAATTTCAATTACCGCGGGTATCTGCGGATCAGTAAGACGTTTCATGTCCCAGGTTACATAACACAGTGAGAAGGTGTTAACCGTACCGGTGTCGTGGAGCGGCACATATTCTTGCATTGGGCGGAAACACCATTCACACACAGTGCGAGGTGGCACAACAGTTTTACGGCAGGTTGAACAACGAGATCCTAGAATAACCCCATTCTTTAAACCTGCCAAATAACTGCCTATAGCAATGCCAGTATCCCAGGAAAACTTGCCATTCAATTCATCATAGTTAAAAAGTATCTTGCCTTCCTCAAAATCTTGTTCGCTCAGTGGTGTACCCGGAAACGATCTAATATTTTCAGTCATGTCTGCTCTCCTTGTTTTTAGCGCCCCATGATTACAACAGTCCCAACTTGCATGAGATCTCCCCACGCCTGGGCAATACCCCGCCTAGGTTGGCCAGGGACCTGGCGGTCGCCTGCCTCCCCACGCAACTGCCAAAACAGCTCAGCAATCTTCATCAGTCCAGCAGCGGCGATAGGATTGCCTACACCCAATAAACCCCCGGAGGGACAGACTGGCATATTCCCATCCCGGGCAGCGGTGCCATCAATGTACAATTGTGGTGCCTGGCCTCGCTCGGCTAACTGCAAACCTTCCAGGTGGTGGAGAGCTTTGTAATCAAAGGGGTCATATGGCTCAGCAATATGAATTTCCTTTTTCGGTTCTTTGATGCCTGCCATATCATATGCCATGCGAGCAGCGTATTCAACATAACGAGGGTATACTAGATCTCTATTTGTCCAGTGGGCTGTATCAAGATTCCAACCTACACCTTCAACCCAGACTGGTTTATCCGTCAAACGCTTGGCTACATGTTCTGCAGCTAATACGATCGCTACAGCACCATCGCTAACCGGGCTGACATCATACCTTTGCACAGGGTAGGCCAGCACCTCGGAGTTCAGTACATCTTCGACGGTGATATCTGGATCACCAAGCAACGCACAAGGGTGATTGGCAGCATTGCGCTTATGTTGGACAGAAACTCGGGCGATGTCCTCTTTAGATATGCCATAAGTAGTCATATAGCGATTCATTTCGAGGGCAAAAATCCACAACAAATTAGGTCCGAGAGGACGTTCTGTGGTATGGTCAAAGATGGTTAGAAAGGCTGCCTGGGCATGTGGGTAGAAGTTGGACATCTTTTCTTCAGCAACAACAAGGACCACATCAAACATACCGGATGCGACATGATACCAACCTTGAATAGGAACGAAAACGCCTGTACCGCCGCCAACGTAGGAGCGCATATATGGCTTACGCCAAGCGCCAGCACCATCTGATAAATATTCACCCTTCATGTGGATGCCGTCGAATGAGTCTGGAGCTGTGCCCATACATACGGCTTCAATATCATCTAAAGTCAGCTCGCAGGATTCGAGCGCCATACGAGTGGCTAGCCAGGATAATTCTTTCGGGGTCTCCTGAGCCCGACGGACAAACTTGGTCATACCAGCACCAATTACTGCTACTTTACGCATCGTCATGATAGCCTCCTCTCTCAGTTCGCCAATACGGCGACCGCTCCAGATGTGGTGGGTATTCCACGCCAAGATTGTGCCAAACCAACGTTGACATCCTCTAATTGGTAAAGCCCCGCTTCTCCCCGCAATTGCAACACTACTTCAAGAGCTCGAGCCAATCCGGTTGCATCGATCATGTGCCCCATGCCTAAACTACCTCCAGAAGCATTAACGGGTAATTCTCCATCGACCTCTGTAGCTCCATCTTCCGTTAGAATACCTGCTTCCCCGGGCAGACAAAAGCCGAGCGCTTCTAATGATTGGAGTTCTTTATAACTATAGGTGTCATCAATTTCTGCAAAGTCTATGATCCCCTGCGGGTTACGAAAACCAGCCTGGCGATAGGCTATCTGGGCGGCTTTTTGGATATAAGGTAATTCCCCCCACTCACGACTCTCCAGGGAGGGCGAGTCATTACACCAACCCATTCCTAGTATCCAAATGGGCTTGTCATTAAGGTGACGAGCAGTCGATTCGGAAGCAAGAACCATCACGATGGCACCATCGGAATGTTCAGCGCTGTCCCTTTTCCCCAGAGGCCAAGAGAGTACTGGTCCAGAAAGGATATCTTCTAGGGTTAAATCAGCCCCATAAGGTGCTTTGGGATTGTTCAAAGCGTTGCGGCGATTTTTCTGTACAACAGCGGCACATTGTTCTTGGGTTGTACCAGTTTCAAACAGGAACCGATTCATTTCTAAGCCAGCCACGAAATGAGTGTTGAAGCGCAAAGGCCTGTTCAATATTGGATCCTGGGCATAGGCGGTAACCTCAGGTAAGGTGAGGATATTGGAAGCCTTGCTATGCCCTTCTACCGCAACAATGTCAAATTGCCCGGTTTTCACAAGCATGTAGGCAGTAGCCAGCCCATGCAGTCCATCACCGGTTATGGTATGCACCGGTTTTAAGGCTGCCCCCAATTGGTCCGGTGTATATTCATCAAAAATGCTTGTACCCTCATGAAAATCCTCTGCAACCGTTACAAATGATTGGATATCTTTACGTGGGTCTACACCGGCATCAGCATAAGCTTTTACTGCTGACTCGTAGATTAGTTCTTTATAGGATAGGTCTGCTGACTTGGATCTGTAACCAGACCATCCTATCCCCACTATTGCTACACGTTCATTCATAGAGTGCCTCCTTTTCATGTATGCAATGTTTCTTCATCAATTGGCTCCAAATATATTATGGCAAACTATTAAAACCATAATAAAGATTAGGTCCGAGCCAAAATACCTTAATCGATTTTTCCTGCTGCTCGCGCTTTCGCGAGAACTTGCTCTGCTGCACGTATGATGGGTGCGTCAATCAATTTACCACCTAAAGCAAATGCTCCAACACCAGCTTCTTGTTGTTCTTGAAATGCCTCGATTAGAGATTTCGCTTTTTGGATATCTTCTTCAGAAGGTGAGAAAACTTCTTGCACAAGATTTACTTGGTTAGGGTGAATAATCTGCTTGCCGGAAAAACCCATTTGCGCACCTAGCTTTGCCTCTTTTAGCAAGCCATCGGAATCATTTAAATCAACAAAAACCATATCAATGGCCTGGAGATTTTCTGCAGCTGCATGTGTGACAACTGCACTGCGTGCATAAAAAACTTCCCAAGCTTCTGGGCTGCGAATAGCACCAATAGCGCCCGCGAAATCTTCAGCACCAAATATTATGGCTTGCAAGCGAGTACTTGCGCGGGCTATTTCTGTCAGATTTACGACACCCTGAGGCGATTCGATAATTGCGAAGATATAAATATCATTTTTGGGCCAAGCGTGTTTTTGTTCGTACCTTTCGAGCTGGTTGCTGACCCACACTAGCTGGTCAGCATGATCAACTTTGGGTATAACAAATCCGTCTGGTTTGGCTGTTATAGTCAATTCAAGGTCATCGTGTTCGAGACCTGATCCAACTCGATTGATGCGAACTAAGCGCTCTGATTTTCCAAATTCAAGTGAAAGCAGCGCCTGGTGAATTGTGGATCTGGCTTCAGACTTGCGATTGATGGCCACTCCATCCTCCAAATCCATGCATACACAATCAACACCAAGTGTAGCTGCTTTTTGGATCTTGTGCAAATCGTTCCCGGGCATGTATAGAAGAGCCCGCCTTGCCCTCATTCAACCTCCAGGGATATGGTTAATTAATATTGATAACAGATTCCAATGACGAACCGTCAGGTGAAACGCTTAATTGGTGGATTACATAAATCCAAGGGTCATGACTCACCTGGTCTGGCTACAAACGCCAGTCCAACCCCTAGGAAATAAAGTACAATCATTGGACCCATTACCAAGGCCATGTTCACAGGGTCGATGGTTGGTGTAATGGCTGCTGCAATTACTGCAATAATTACTATAGCCAGGCGCCATTGTTTCGCCAGGGTTCTACCCTTGACCAAACCCAAGCGGGCAAGGATAAATATTACTAAAGGGAATTCAAAGGCAGTCCCTATCCAGAACATGATACTGGTGACAAAATTAAAATAGGAGGCTGGTCGAGCTTCTGTGGTTAATCCCATGAAATTAAACAAGAAATCAAGGGCAACAGGAAGCAAATTAAAATATGCAAATGCCATACCAGTAAGGAAAAATATTGTTGCAACCGGGATGGCAAATAATCCAAGCAGACGTGAGCGCCGGCTGACTCCCGGTCCAATGAAAAGCCAGAGTTCTAAGGCGATATACGGAAATGCCAGAGCAAACCCCGATAATAGTGAAACACGCATCACAGTACCGATGTTTTCGGTGACTTCAATAGCGCGCAATTCCTGCAATCCCTGCTCAAGTGGATTTGCAAGCCACTCCATGATCTGCCGTACATAAGTAAAAGAAAACGCGGTTGTCACCACTAATACAAGCACACCTCGCAACAGGTGCTTTCTTAATGCATCCAAATGTTCAAGTAAACCAGATGGATTCTGGAGGGTTTTGGCAAATGTATCGGGTAGGGGTTCGTCTTCGGGTTCTTCAGCAAAAAAACCGCGAATATTATTTCCCAGGTTTTTAATCCAGTTAAATACTTTTAGAAGAAGCCAATATGCAAATCGGAAGGGAGAGGTAATTATTCGCCAGAAGAGGAGCCAGATAGAGCTTAAAGATTTAAGCATCGTCTAACTCTACTCAGATGGTGTCTCGGCTTGATCAATTGAAGTACCGGATTTGTCTCTCTCCATTTGATCTAATGGGATTTCTGCGCTCTCCGTTGTGGATGTATTCGTCTCAGTATCTTGTTGGGGTGGAGTAGTCCAGGCTGATAATTGATTGGAAATATTACGTGCTTCTTTATGAAGCTCTCCATACCCCAAACCTTTTCCGATAGATTGGGTGTCAGGAAGTTGTTGGCGCAATTCCTCTAATCCAGCCTCACGCATAAGCTTGTTAGGAAGATAGCGAATTTCCCGGGAGGCATTTTGAATGGTAGACCATGTAGAGGAGGTCACAACTTTCCTTAAGAAGTGACCAATTGTCCTGCCTGATTTTGCCATATCCTTAGGTCCAAGGACAATCAAAGCTATTACCAGGATAAGAAGAATCTCCATTGGGCCAATGCCGAGTATATCCATAAAAGTAAATGCTCTCTAAAAATAAAATCTATCCGAACGTTTCTTGTTCAAAAAGAAGCTACCGCATGTAAAAGTCCTATTTATCCATAATACGTTTAAACGATTGTTGAATTTCATTATAGCGATTAACCAGACTGCCCAGTACCCCATTTACAAAGCGAGCCGAACTATCAGAGCCATAAATTTTTGCCAGTTCAACTGCTTCGTTGATGGCTACTTTGATTGGAGTTTCCCCATAAACGATGATTTCCCACAGGGCGATACGCAAAATGTTCCGATCGATTATTGCAACTTGGTCCAATGGCCATTCTGGGGCGTGTTCGGCGATAAACTGGTCTAAGGTTGAAGTTAAAGGAAACACTCCAGTTACAATTAGGTTGGAAAACTCAGCAAGACTGGTATCAAGGTCTGATTCAGCCACACGCTCCTGCCAGACTCTACCAAGCGGGTGATCCGTCACATCGATCTCATATAAGGCTTGTAAAGCTACACTGCGCGCTTTTGTGCGCGGTTTCATGAATGTTTATGCCTCTGAATCATCTGAATAATCAATATCTTCAATATGGATATTGACTTGTCCAACTTGCATGCCTACCATTTCTGATAACGAACGTGCTATTTGTTGTTGAATATTGCGGCTGACATCGCGAATATTCACATCTTTCTGTAAGATAACATTTACATCTACAAATACTGTTTCATTTTCGATTTCGATTCTGACACCATCTTGAAATCCACGGCGAAAAAGCCTTCCGACCCCAGTAGGCTCTAAACACATGCGACTCACACCCTCAACACTTAAAGTTGTAAGCCGGGCAATGGAAATTAAAACATCAGGTGCGATGGTTGTTTTCCCTTCAGACATATTGCCTCACTTTTTTACATCATTGCCATGCCGCCGTCAACACCCAGGATCTGTCCAGTAATATAAGCAGCCTGATCAGAGGCTAAGAAAGCAACGGCATAAGCTATCTCTTCGGGTTGACCTTTTCTGCCAAGTGGGATTATAGACAATGCTGCTTGTTGAGCTTCTTCGGGAACAGTGTTCCATATATCTGTATCGATGTAACCAGCAGCAATCCCATTGACAGTAATATTTCTTGCTGCCACCTCGCGAGCCAGTGCTTTGGTGAAGCCTATTTGGCCTGCTTTTGAAGCTGAATAATTTGTTTGTCCCGCATTGCCCATTTGTCCGGCAACAGAGGTGATATTTATTATACGACCGAAACGTTTGCGCATCATGTGGCGAACAGCTGCTTTGGAACAATTGAATGTGCTTTTAAGGTTGGTATTTTGAACAGCATCCCAATCTTCTTCACTCATCATCATGATCAGCATATCTCGGGTGATCCCTGCATTATTAACCAGGATATCTAGGCCTCCAAAATTATCGATTGTGGATTTTACCAATTCCTGAGCACGGTTGAAATTTGATACATCAGCCATAACAGCCTGGGCTTCGCCACCGTGCGCCTTGATCAGTGTAACAACTTCTTCAGCGGCTTTAATTGAGGCATTGTAATTGACGGTGACTTTGGCACCTTGCCTGGCAAGTTCAAGGGCAACTGCCCGACCAATGCCACGCGAGGCGCCTGTCACAAGGGCTACTTTGCCGTCCAACCTTAAACTTTCATATTCTGGCATACAATCTCCTGGTCAAAGTAAGTACTGGATTGAATCCATACCAAACTTAAAGTATTATACCGCGTGGGATATGACCCTATTTATAAATTCTCGAAGTCTTGGGGAGAACCCAGGTTTAGACAGCGTACATCGCGCGATATTCGTTTGATCAAACCTGATAAGACTGACCCACTTCCGATTTCCAAGAAGGTAGTGACACCAGCTTCGATCATGTACTGGATTGATTCTGTCCAGCGCACGCGGGAGGTTAATTGGGCTTGTAGATCTGCTCGCAACTGGGCAGCGGTTGTCAAAGGCGTAGCCGAAACATTGCCAATAACTGGAATCGCTGGGTCGATTAATCGGGCAGTATTTACCGCTTGGTTAAATTCTTCTTGCGCAGGATGCATAAGGGGTGAATGTGCTGCAATACTTACGGCTAGAGCAACCACCCTGCGTGCTTTGGCTTCTTTCGCCAGCTGCATTGCTCGATCAAGAGCAGGTGTGGCGCCTGAAATAACCACTTGGCCCGGACAGTTATCATTAGCCACCTGAACGATTTCATCGGAGTTACTCGCTTGGGAACATATCTTTTCGAGTGTAGGTATATCTAATCCTAAAATCGCAGCCATACCGCCGGGATTTGACAAGCCTGCTTGCTTCATTAATTTTCCTCGAGTTAGTACCAAGTCAATCACATTGCTCTGATTGATCGCCTCAGCGGCAAAAAGAGCACTTAGCTGACCCATGGAATGTCCAGCCACAAAGGATGGTTTAATCGCTGGAAAATTCTCTTTCAGGACGTGCAATACTGCTATTGAGTGTAAGAGCAAAGCGGGTTGTGTATTAATCGTATCATCAAGCTGTTCTACAGGCCCACTCCAAGCTAATGAGGAAAGAGGGAAACCCAATTGTTCATCCGCAGCTAAGAAGGTTTCCTTGGCTATAGGATGTGCTTCTGCCAGATCTTTCCCCATACCCAAGAATTGGGATCCCTGGCCTGGGAAAATGAAAGCTATTTTTCCGGAATTGTAATCCATTGCGGACATGTTCCTATATTGATAAAGGGGTTCGATTGGGTGGAAAGTCTACCACCATATTCGAACCCCTTGAGCCGTCACTGTCTTTTCCCAGCTATCAGAAAATCAGGGAATTGGCAACGCGTAATATTTTCATGAGACACCCCATGGTGTTCATACGGGTGGCTCATATGCGCAATCTTTTATTCTTCGACGCTGATAACTTCGCGACCTTTATAGTGCCCACAATTTGGGCATACTGTATGTGGTAGGCGCATCTCACCACAATTTGAACACTGAACCAAATTGCGCGCTTTCAGTGCATCATGGGCTCTGCGTCGATCGCGGCGTCCTTTGGAGATCTTTCTTTTCGGAAGAGGTGGCATCGTCTTTCATCCTTCGAGGGGAAAACACCCCAAATATAAATATAACTGTTTACTCTAAGCAGTATTCACACGAATGCCTGCCCTGTGGGCAGGCTGTAAAATTATACGTGTATGCTATGAGACTGTCAAGTGCAAGTCGTTGGAACGAATTCCGGTAAATGTTCGTCTAAGGATTGCTTGCCTTATGATATATTGTATATAAATACACAACTATAGAAGTTTTTAAGGTTATATCTTTTTTACAATAGTTTAGGTGATTAGTATTCTTGGAAAAGGGGCTGACTATTATTGAACTGTTATGTTAAAGGTTATGCTCTCCCAATGAGGCAGCCATCTTGAGGAGGATGTAAAATGCGAAACAAGCACTTTCTTCTCGGTTTACCAGTCCTGATTATTCTATTGGTTTTATTATCCTGTAACTTACCAAGACTAGCCGCACCGACACCTTTTTTAACACCTACTCCTGATTTAACACTGACCGCGATTTTCGACGTATTAAATACGATTGCCGTCCCTACCGAGTTTATACCTTCCCAAACTGCCACCAGCACTCAGGTTGTTGTGAGTACTGACACCCCGGTACCAACAAATACTTTCATCCCACCCTCAGCCACATTTACCCTTGTTCCACCTACAGCCACATCCACACCTACCAATACACCCGTTTCGTATGTGGGACCAGACAAGCGGTCAGGCCCTAGCATTGGAGCATATTATATTCGCAATGAACCAACCATTGATGGTGTGTTTGATGATTGGGATATGGATAAATACACGATATCCAGTGTTGTATATGGTGGAGACAGGTGGTCAGACGCAGATGACCTTTCAGCCAGGGTAATGTTTGGTTGGGATGATAACTATCTCTATATTGCAGCACGGGTTTTTGATGAGGAATATGTTCAAGGCGCCAGCGACGAAGATTTATTCAAGGGAGATAGCATTGAGGTTTTGCTGGATACAAAGGTCTCAAGAGATTTTTATCTGAACAGTCTCAGCTTGGATGACTATCAACTGGGTATGTCGCCGGGCAATCCAAATCCTGGAGTAGATACTGAAGCTTACTTGTGGTATCCACGGAATGAAGCAGGCTCGCAGAATAAGGTGAAAATTGGAGCCATGAGTACTGAGGAAGGTTATCGGATAGAGGTAAAGATCCCTTGGGACTTATTTGGAATCACGCCGGATATCGGACAGCATTATGGTTTTGCATTCTCGGTATCAGACAATGATCGCGCGAGCGAGGATATCCAGCAATCAATGATTTCTAGCATGGCGACTCGCGTGCTCACAGATCCAACAACCTGGGGTGACCTGGTACTGATGGGACAACCATAAACAAAGAGTTGCGTTTGCATCTGGGTATTTGAACTGCCTGTCAAAACAATACCGAAGCTAATTCCTGACGGTATTGGCGTGTGAGCGGATTTTGTTCACCAAACAATTCCAGCAGTCCCAGAAAAACTTGTCGCACTTCTCCGTGACGAAAGCGCTTATCCTCACGTAATATATCCAGCATACCATCAAGTGCGGCTGGTATGTTTCCACGTCTGGCTAAATTGATGGACCGTGTGTATGCTGCTTCAAGTGGATGCTCATCAAGAGTGATTTTTATTTCCATGTCCATCATGGCATCGGCAAGCGGAATTAGACCCTGTGCTTGGCTGTATTCCTGACTGGCTGGAAAGTTTTGTAGAATTTCCTGTGCTTCCCCAGGCATACCTTGAATCAGAAGTGATTTTGCCAATCCCAATTGGGCAATCGAGCTGCTTGGTTTATCTTTTAATACTCTGCGATATGCCTGTTCGGCGTGTGGATAATTCTCTAACCGATAGAGACTTTGTGCTTTTTCTAAATCAAGATCACTCGGACTTGGGGCGATAGCACGTAGAAAATCTCGCAAGCGAGGCTCTGGTTGTAAGCCAGTAAATTCTGAAACAACACGCCCATCTCGAAAGGCTTTAACAGCAGGGATACTGCGAATATCATAGCGCGAAGCTAATTTTGGGTTTTGGTCTACGTTTAACTTGGCTAATCGAAATGAACCTTGAGCTTCTGTGGTAATGAGCTCTAATAAAGGACCCAGAGTTCGACACGGAATACACCACTCCGCCCAAAAATCTACAACCACAGGAATTTTTTGAGAAAACTGGATAACTTGATATTCAAAATCAGATTCCGAAACTTCAACAATGAAATCGGATGCCATCATGCAAGAATCTCCACTTGATTGTTGTTTATTGAGTTTTCTAATACTAAGATGCACATTTTTTAACTTGCCACAAAATTTTTTGTTACTTAAGTTTATCAAATGAGTATAAGAATATTATAAAAGACTCGTGAAGTCAGAATATCACTGGTATGACCAGGTGACCAGGCTATTTATCCGATCCAGGAGCAAACAATCTACGCAATAGAAATCTGTGGATTTTTATTGTCTTCTTTTGATAAATAGCGTATTTCGAGCCATTGACATGTTATATGGTGTTTAAGAGGATTGGATGGTAAGTCCTATGATATGTAGAGCCCTCTCTCCAACTACCTATTTGGTAATACCTTGATAACGCTGATAAGATAACAAGAACCATATGTTGTCACAAGTTACATTGATATAATACCCGTAAAAAGGAGGCTAACATGTCAGAAGACCCAATCAAGGATGCTCTTAATCTAATGCCATATGGGTTTTACTGCATCACGAGTACAGATGGGGATGATTTCAATGCGATGGTAGCAAACTGGGTCAGTCAGGTATCATTCGACCCACGTTTAGTTGCCTTAGCTTTGCAGAAGAAGAGCTATACTCACACTGTGATTCAAAAAGGTAAAGTGCTTGCGATCAATTTGTTTCTTAAGAAAGACAGCGAACTTATAAAACCTTTTTCGAAAAGCCGTAATAAAAACCCAGCTAAAATGGAGAACGCCGATTATACCCTCAGTCCAGAGACAAGTTGTCCAATAATAACTGGAGCTGCCGCGTATCTGGAGTGTAAATGTATAGATATCGTTGATATCCAGGGAGACCATGATTTGGTGATAGGCGAGATCGTAGGTGCAGGTATCATGAAATCGGGCGAAGCGCAGGATATTCTCACCTTACCCGATCTGGGTTGGAACTACGCAGGCTAAGAGCAGTCAACGTTAATACAATCAAAAGGGCTCTGGATTTCTTTGTTCTCCCAGAGCCCTTTTAATAATCACAAACCCATTATTCGATATCACCTGGGTCAATGGTGCCTGGTTGCTCAACTTCGAGCACGTCCCCGTGCACATTAATCCTGACTTTAAAGCCGATCATACCCATATAAGCTCTTGTCTCAGCAGGCAGTCCTAGCTCAAAAAGTTTGTCAAACTGCTGATCAATTTGTTTTAACTGATTGGCAATTGTAGCTACGGAGAATATGTCCTCTTGACCAAGCATTTTGGCAGCTTGTGTACTGATCAAATCCTCATGACCTTCGATTAGCTGCTTCATAGCGTCTAGTACTTGTCGATCTACCATCTCAGAGGGAATGTGTCTGCGGAAACCATTATCGTCAACCACATAGCAAGGTTCATCCCCCACGTAAGTTACCTCTGCAGGGTTACCATTTTCGTCTATCACTAATCCTTCAAATAAAGCTTTCATTGTCAAGAATGATAATTATATTACATCTACTGAAGTGCCAAATTCCTCATAGACATATTGGTGCTGGGGTGGTACATAGGGTAAGGTCCAACGAAATATCCATTTGGCGGCTTTAGGGGTTAAATTGATACAACCATGGCTACGAGGTCGTCCGAAGTTATTGTGCCAGTAGGTGCCATGGAATGATATCCCACTCTCTGTAATATAGCACACCCAGGGAACACCCGGTAGATCATATCCATTATAGGCCAGATTTCCAGCGGCCATATGGCGAAATGGACGTTTGTGCGAGGTGATATGACGACCGGGTGGTGTGCGGAAGTCTCCATTGCTGAATTTCGCACCAGTCGCAGTACGTGTCATAAATACTGGACGATTCCATTCGTATGCGATCACAACCTGCTCTTCAGTACGTACTTCAATTCGTTTTCCTGCATTAGGAATTTCGGGTGAAAGCGGAGCTAATTCTTCCGCAGGAATAATTCTTAGATGGGTTGCAGGCGCGTAATAATAATATTTCCACTTGTCATCATACAACCTATACCAGGGGTCGTTTGAATCTGAATACACCAGATTCGTTACCCAGTGGGTGGTTTCGTAATAAAAACGATAAGCTACTGGAAAAATTTGCCCGGGTCCCCAGTGCGCGTCTGTAAAAGGGACTGTTACTTCGGCAAGAACACCCTCTGCAGGGATCTCGGCGAAGGCAGGATTTATAGATGTACGAACCGGTTGAACCTGACCAGAATGGATATAGCTCTTGTGATCGATTTGGTACCAAACCCGGTTGTGGTTGGCTTCATCGTCACCCAGCGTGACCTCTTGGATGGGAACTATCATGTCTTTCCAGAACGTTGCAATTTTGTCTGCGTTCTGCGAAGGAAAAGCAAATACTGGGACATTGTCATCAATGATGCGCCCATGTGTTTCGGCGCCTTGATAATCCCAGAACGGTTTTGTGGATAAAAAAAATCCAGCAAACCCAGCAGCACTAAATTTTAGGAATTCTCTGCGGCTGATAGAGGAAACAATGTGAGCCATTACATTTTATTTGTGTATATTGACCACTGTACCTACGGACGCAAACTTGAACAACCAACCAGCGTCATTTGTTCGTAAATTGATACATCCGTGACTCATCGGTGTACCAAAGTTGTTGTGCCAATATGTTCCGTGCAAGCCATATCCCTTATAAAAATACATTACATAGGGTACACGCGACAGATAGTAGCCCGGCCCCGACATGTCTGCGGCTTTGTATTTAACGTATATTTTGTAGGTGCCTGTTACCGTAGGGTATTGCCTGGTACCTGTCGATACTATAAAGGTATCAATCAGCTTATCGCCGCGATAGGCATAAGTGCGTTGCTGGCTTAGATCAACATCAATCCATGCTTCGTTATCGCCAACACCGCGAGGCCGGCCTGGATAGTTATAACCAGCATTTGCTTTTGGTTTCTTGGTTGGTTTAGGTGTTTCGGTAGGTAAAGGTGTTTCTGTAGGAGTAGGGGAGGGGGTATTAGTAGAGGTTGGGCTGGCAGTAAATGTAGGGCTGGGTGTGAAGGTTGCTGTGGCAGTATATGTTGCAGTAAATGTCGGTGTGCGGGTTTCCTTGGCCACCAGCCCTCGTGCGATTTGGAACGTGCCATTATTGCGATAGTTAATTGCTAAGCTGGGGCGAACGGTCCAGAAGAAGAGGGCAAAGGAAATTAATAAAGCAGCGATGAGCCAGGGTGTGATAATCTGCCTCTTCATCACTAATGATTCGGATGTGATGGGATCAACGATTATCATTTTTCTGTAATCTGCCCCCGATCTTGTTGTTGGCGTTTCTGCTCTTAGTCTTTTTATAGCCCAGCGCATGCCTTTCCGAGCTCTTGCGCTTCCAGGATTCATCATTAAAACGCGGTTAAGATAGGCGATGCTCGCACGGGGATTTGAAATGGCAGCGAGAATAAGCCAGCCTTCCTCTCTTTCTGGTTCAGAGGCGACAGCTTTTTGTGCCCATCGACGAGCTTCGAGGCTATTCCCTTGGCGCAAATAATGCTGGGATTCAGTTATAAGTTGCTGATATGATGTCGGGGAAGTAGTCATGGTGTTGTGGCAGAGAGGTCCTCATTGTTAACATAACACAGAATACCTTCTACAATCCCGCTGGCAACTTGTTCAGGATTCTGTGTGAGCAACTGGCGATCCAGGTTCATAAATCCGACTTCGATAATCGCGGCAGTTGTCTCTGGACTAATTTCTGAAAAGGCATGATAGCTAGTCATATCAATGGTGATGCTATTGTGCAAGGGCAGTCCGGTGGTTTTCCCATAACGATTGCGCAGACATGCGGTCAGGCGGGCAGCACGTTCAGGGTGAGGATTTGCCAAAGCACTGGAAACCTTAAAACCTGTTGCCTGATCATTGACGTAATCGCAGGAATCAGCATGGATTGATACCAGTACAGTAGCCTGGTAACCGTCTAGTTTTGGATCAAACTCTTGCAGCACCTCAACATCCAGTCCTTTTTCGACAAGAGACTGGCGAGCAAATGCTGCAACTGTTTCATTGATACTTCTTTCAGTTAAGCCATCAGGACAGACTGCACCTGAGTCATTTCCTGAGTGACCTGCAACAAGTGCAACTAAAGGATTTGAACGCGGCGTTGGGATAATCTCGAGTTCTGGGGCTACTGCTGTTTGAATGATCAAAGCCTCGGGCAGGGTTTCTCCAAAATTTCCTGGCAGCAGGCTTGGGTCTGTCCAGGCAGTGAAAGTGGTTGCTAATAAAACCGCCACACCTAAGGCAACCTGGATGTAATAAAATGTCCCCTTTCTGGGCTTTTCTGGGGTTATGCTTTGGTTTATGTTGGATGAAGTGCCCATATATCAATTCATCGTACCGTAAATAGGTTTAAAATGCAAGATAATATTGGCTGAGATACGGCATAGTAGCAAGATTCATGCCCAGGTTGTCTAAAGAAATATAAAAACCCCGCCTAATTTCAAGTTTAAATTAAACGGGGTTACAAGCAAAGATGGAAAGGATTAAAACAATCCCCAGTCAGCACCCGCACCCTCTTCCATCATTGAAAAATCCCACATTTCCATGCCCATTTCAATCGTGGTGGGTAAATTTAATGATTTTTCAGCCTTCTGACGTGTCATGTCCAACAGGGCTGGACCATAAGGGCAAAATGGGGTGGTCAATATCATGGTTACATTGGCTTTGTCTTCAGTCACTACGACATCGCGTATTAAACCCAGCTCGATAATGCTCAAACCGATCTCTGGATCAACCACTTCTCGCAGGGCTTCCCTGAGTTTCTCGCCTATTTCTGGGTCCATGCTGTCTATCTGCCAGATGGTTTTCGTTTGATTATCTTCAGTCATGCTTGGTTCTCCACTGTACTTTGTTTAGGCACGACATAGGTGCAATGAGAATCTCCATTCAAGACACATTTAACTTTTTCTGCCGGAACCGACAACATCGTGGAAATCAGGGTTTGATCAACAGAGCACACTTCCGGATGGGTTTGTCCAACGTGATAAT
>CP070639.1:2739656-2772061 GCA_020354045.1 Anaerolineales bacterium
ACTTCGTGTCCAATCCTTCCAACGCTTCAACGTGGAGAAGCACTATCGAATCCTCAGAATGGCTCTCTCAGGGTTCTGTCGGTGTAGGCTCTAGACTACGTCAAGTAAGTAAGTTTATGGGACGGAAACAAGAAAATACAGCCGAGGTGACAGCTTGGGAGCCGCCTAATCACATTGCTCAAAAAATAGTAGATGGGCCTTCATTTGAGCATGCCTTCGACCTTCAATCAAAAGACAACGGTACAGAGTTTACTGTGACTGGAAAATTGGAAGTAAAAGGAATAATGAAACTGATGGCGGGAATGATGGTAAAACAATCCGAAAAGATGCTTGAGGCAGAACTCAATGCCTTGAAGATTTTATTGGAAGAGAAATAGGTTGCCGATTAGTAATAAGTTTATATTGCTAAAGGACAAGAAAAGTCTATTTCGCCAAGTAAGGTTGCAAGGAAGAAAACGGGCTAACAAAGCGTTCTCAGAAACTTGCCCATCAAGAACACTGGGTTGGGATGCATAAACGGGCTTAATCCTGTACAAATTATAGAATCAACGCAAAAAGCGGCCAAATTGGGGTTGATTCTTAATCCGAAACAAGGCGTTCTCCATCCGGGGGACGCCTTTCACTTTGAGCTACCCCTTTTCAAGCCGGGACAGGCATCAATTGATAGCCAAGCTTGGCCGCCCGTTTCTTCATGTATTTGATCTGCTGCTCTTCATATTGCTTCTGATATTCGTTCACGCTCAATGGGTCGTACTCAACCTTGTATTTCAACATCCGGTATACCACCCGGGCAATGGCATGGGCAGTGGCTACGGTCGCCTGGGCAGGTCCCAATCTGGCACGCAAACGGCGGTAGAGTACCCCAAAGGCACATTCAGCCTGTTTCACCGATTGCGCCGCCATCCTAAAGGCCTGCCCGGCACGGTTCTTCGTCTTCAAAGTCTTGTTGTTCAACACCTTGCCGCCGGAAATCTCATGCTTTGGCGCTAACCCCAGCCAGGAGCAGAAATGCTTGTCGGTGGGGAACTTGCTCATGTCAGTGCCGCACTCCATGATCACGGTCTGCGCCAGCGAGACGCCGAAACCATCCACCAGGCTGATGTCCACGCCGCTGATGCGTTTCAGGTGGCCGCGGATTTTCTCGCTCTCGTAGAACTGATTCTTACTGTGCGAATTGCGCTTGCGGGAGGAGAGCGCCTGGAGTTCACCGCCATCCCAATCCGGGCGGGTCTCAGAATACAGGCGCTCGATCTCCTGGTCGCATTCCAGGATTTGCTGGGTGTAGAAATCATACAGCGCAACGGCCTGCTTCAAGACGAATAGGTGCTCTTCCCGCCAAGTGCCGGTCAACGCTTTGCCGATTTCTTCTTCACTCTTCTTGCAGCCCGGTTCCCGGAATGAAGCTAATATCCGTGGGTCACGCATCCCAGAGAGGATCGCTCGGATGATGGCCTGGCCAGTCACCCCGGTCACATCGCTCACGGCCTGGGAGAGTTGGATGTTCATCTGGAGCAAGGCCTTTTGCATGTGCAGAACGTGTGGGGAGCGATGATCCACCAGGCTGCGCCGATGACGCAGCAAGGAGCGCAACGTCACCAGGTCGGCCTGAGGACGGAAGGAACCCTCCAGCAGGCCATAATTATGTAGGGTCTGGATCCATTGAGCGTCGCTAATATCGCTCTTGCGTCCCGCCACCCGGCGCAGTGAGCGAGAACTGATCAGCAGACATTCAAAGCCGCCCTGTTCCAGCACTTCGAAGAGAGGAATCCAATATACGCCTGTGCTCTCCATCGCCACCGTTTTGATGTCATGCTCTACCAGCCAATCTGCGATGGCGTGCAAATCCACTGTGTAGTTGCCAAAGCCTCTGACCAGTTGGGTGGTTTCGTTGGGCGCCACACAAACCACGATCTCTTCTGCACCAATGTCCACTCCTGCCGCATACGGGTTGACTTTGCTCATCCCTGCGAAGGGGTGAGCCTGTTCGATCCCTTTGGTACGCTTGCTTTTCTGTCTCATCCTCTACTCCTTTCTCGGCTTGGGCAGGCCCCGGTCATTCAAGGGTCTAGCTTTCTCATCGGGGTCGCCCCCTCGCCACCAGTGGACACATCAATTTGACCGGCGACCACGGTGCACCGCGGGACTACGACAATGCGCGTCTCCATTGCTTTGTACGGCCTCCAGACCTGCCGATTGGGAGTATACTTTGTTATGGCGATGATGCTTGACGGTTTCTTTCGGGAAAAAGGATGGCCCGCCATTCTGATTAGGTGCACTTGACGGGTGGGATTCTGCGCCATTTACAAGCCTTTTTCTTACTTCGGGTTTATACTGCTCCTAAGCTGAGTCCACGCCCGTCCACTTGCGGCTAACGCAAGCCTTGGCACGCCCATTGCGAAAGGAAAAGAATCAAGATTTCATTTTCTCATCAAGTTACAAATGGATACCTTCAAAAATAAAGCATCAGAAAAGCACACAATGAAAATTTCTCTTTTGATTCTATTAGCTCTTCTTCTCTCTGCTTGTAGCAGCACAGCAACTCCCATTTCTGCTCAAGCCCAAACACCCATTGCAGTAACTGCAACTTTCTTGCCAAATACTCCCACTTCTATAGCGCAGACTTCTTCACAAAGCACCTATACAAATTCTCAATATGGATACTCATTGAATTATCCTAGCTCTTATAATGTAATCGCTGTGAGCGATGAGCATGTAGAGATTGGCGATAAGATTGTGATCAATGTTTGGAGTGTGGATCCTACCAGTCCTTGGGGAGATGATCCCATTATCGAAAGCACTTCGGATATTCAAGTGTCCGGATATCCAGCAAAACTTTTGACTGGTTATATTGGTGCTGTTGGGGGCTATGTTCCCCAACAATACAGGAAAATCATTGTAGAACGGGGAGGTTTATATTTTATCGTTACGCTCTATGCGCTTGGTTTGCACGCCACTGAAGGCGACATCTCTCAAATCGCTCAACTCATACCAGAAGATGTTTCTAATTTCAATGCTATGGTAACAACCTTGCAAATCCCATAACCAAAGGGCACGTAAATGATTACAGTTGGTTACCCCGTAAGACTAAAGCGTGCCAACAAAGCGTGCACCCGATGCTGGGGATTCGCACTGTTTTTTGAGCATTTTCTACGCATCATCATTTTTCTGGTTGGACGGCTTCGCCGTCCCCGCCCCAGCGCAGGTAAGGCGGGCCGTTTTTCAACAGCCTGCATAGGTGTACAACATTAATCCCTAGGTCTCAGGTAAAGGTAACGAGAGTTATTGGCCAAAAATGATAAATTGAGAAAACCAAAATATTACTATTATTGCCAAATGTTAAGGCAATAGCTTCTCATTTATCGGAAGAAGAAACTGCCCCTTGACCAATAAGGGACAGTTTTCTTTAATGGAGGTTGATTTTCCCGCATTAAATCAAACCGCGCAGTTCTTTCAATCGTGTTTTGCCTATGTCAATTTGATAAAGGCGATGTTGAGGCTGGCGGTGACTGTGGTTATGATGCGAGTTTACCATAATGGTAGTGATTGGTTAATCTGTAATTATGCGGTAATATTTTGCTGTGACAATGAGAACCTACCATTATTTTACTTTGCTCCCAGTGAGTTATACCTTGTCTTATGGGCTGGTAGTTATTGCTAATAAATTCCAGCTTTTTTCTTATGCGCGCTTTGCCCGCTTGGCTTTTTACCTGACGCCAGTAATCTTTTTTGCTATTGTGTTGCTGTACCGTAGATTCCCCCCACCAAATGGTTGGATCGGATCAAAGTCTTTTAGGCGTATAGCCATATTGGTAGCCGGGTTTGGTTTATTGGTAAGCCTGTCTTTGACACCGTTTTATGAAGGAATAGGTCGGTACCTTATTACACTCATGGTCATCATATTTGCTCTTTTCGTTTGGGGAAATGTCAGTGTACTGCCAGCTATATCTCAGGTACCAGGACACCCTTCATATCCCCAGGTCTTAGAGTCAGTTAATGTAAATGATAAATCATATTCATGGAAAAAGTACTACATCGAGATAATTCTATTGGTTTTTTATGCTCTAGTGGGCTTAGCAGGTATGGGGGTCTTTCTTTACATGGCCTTTTATGTACGCATGTATGGAGATGATTGGTGCTACCATTTGCGGGCTGTAGATCAAGGAGTTTTTAAGGCCTCGATAGATTTTTACTTGACCTGGTCGGGTCGCTTTTTCTCTAATTTTCTCTTATTTGCTGGAGCTGGTAACAGGTGGACACCCATGATTCAGATGATACTAATGATCTCCAGTATCTTTATCTGTTCTTATGTGACACAATCGGCTCAAACTTTTGGTGGGTATCAGGACAGGCCAGATCGAATCCTTCGGATTATGTGGAGCCTGACCTGTGCCTTATTTATCCCCTTTGTTATCTTCTCGATTACCCCTGATCCGTACAAGTCACTTTATTGGATTGTTTCATCTGTCGTTGTGTTGCCTTTCATAGTATTGCTCCCGGTATATCTTGTCTATGCAAGAGCATTCCTAACGAAAGATAGATCGGAAAAATTTTTCCAAATGTCAAAGAAACGCGCAGCTGGTTATGCTGTATTCGGATTGATATTGGGTTTCATTCTCGCAACTATTCATGAAGTAGCCACGTTACCGGTGGTGGTACTTTGTGGCTTTCTGTTCAATTTCGCTTTATTCATTAAAGGCAAGCGATTTGAAGTTAACTTTAGCTATGTAACTATCTTCTTGGGAGTTGCGCTGGCAGGCAGCCTGCTCGGATTTATCGTCACCTACTTTTCACCCGGGAATTCCATCCGTCACACTATCCAGGGTTATCCACAGCCACCGGATATCTTATCATTGTTACGATTGAATACTCACTATTTCCTCAGGTATCTAAGCAGAATTTCTTTGGGAGCAATACCGTTTTCCAAAAGTGGTGCGCGGGAGCTGGCTGGTTTCGAATGGTTCTCTTTAATTTCTGCGTATATCCTTGGTTACCTGGGTGCCAAATCTGGGAGCAGTTGGCGGAATCCACTGATCGTACTGATTTTGACAGTGGTTATGACCTGGGCGAGCTTTATTCCCGGGGTGTATGCGGCTCAGGTTGAAATCCCGATGCGCGCAGAAATAATCCCAACTACCATTCTCGTTTTGGGACTATTCACGGCTGGAATCCTATCCCCTAAATCATTTCCAAGTTATTTGCCGATCGCGATGTTATCCATCGTTTTGTTGCTAAACACCTTTATAATACGGGATCTATTCAGCAAACAATTGATGCTTATCGAACCAATTGTCAGCTATGCAGGGAAATGGGATTTGCGCAATACTATGTTGCTATCAAGTGATGAAGCTGTTTATTTGTTAAAGCCCCCCTGGGATGAAATCGAGCAGGGAAAATGTATAAATGATTACTACAATTATCGCCGTAAGGGGGTTTTTGATAAATGAAGGGCAAGGATCATCCTGTTCATATATGAGATCTATTTAGGCGTCAGATCTCAATTCACTGGTGAGCGAACGAGTATTTGCAATAGGAGAACCTCAAATGACGGCACAAATTCATGAGCGCTTGATTATCAATGGGCATGAAAAGACTATGATGACTTGTCCTTGGCTCCCGGAAGGGCATCCGCGTTTGATAGAAGTGGATATTTACCATCGCGAGAATGTTGCTGTGGAATCCTTCCTGTTCACAACGGCTTGTTGGCGCAGATATCAAGGCACCTGGGAGATTAGAGAAGGAAAATTCTATTTGATTGGCTTACGTGGAAGGTTTCAATTGCAGGGTGAAGATCCTCTATTCGCAGACTGGTATTCAGGCATGCTGCGCATACCCAGGGGAGAAATATTGCAGTATGTCCATATGGGTTTTGAAAGCGTGTTTGCTGAGGAAGTCTATGTCGACATTGCGAATGGAGAAGTTGTATCAATGCGCCTGGTCGAGAACCGTGGGAAGCCGCATGACGAGTGGGGAAAGTGGTGGAACTTTCCACCGGTTGATGAGATTCACTTTCTTGGCGATTTTGAATTATGATTCGCAAACATGATCAGTGAATTCAGGGTGCCTACCGCTTAGATACGACGGAGCTGGCCGGTCTCAGGATAGCCTTCCCAGCAAAGGGTCTCGGCTAGGAGGTCATCCGCTCAGATAACTGGCTCAGCGCAAATGTGTACCGACTTTCATGTCCAACCTGCAGGGTTGCAGGGAGCTGAATTTAAGCTGGCGGCCGAAGAAACTTGGGCAACTTGCCTGGCGAGTGGTGCGAGATTCAAAGGGACGATGCCTGAACTGCTGGGTCGCGCAGCTCGGAGCCCTTTGCTGGTAGTAGATGAACGGAAATCAGGATGAGAGATAGAAAATGAGAATTAGGATCCTGTTGTTTTCATTCTTTCTGCCTTTTTTTATTTTAGCATGTGCATCCTCAGAGGCCACCACAGAAAACGTTCGAAAAACAGCAAAAAGCTCTTCAGCAACACTTGCCCTGGTTAATGGGGTACTCATTGATGGTACGGGGAGCTACCCAATGAATGATGCGGTGATCGTAATCAACGAAAACCGCATTGTTTCTGTTGGATCTCGTTCTCAGGTTTCTATCCCAGCTGATACTCCTGTGATAGATATTCATGGAGCAACAATCCTGCCAGGCTTCATCAACACTCACGTTCATGGGGCCTATGATAGAGATGCGCTTGAAGAATGGGCTCAGAATGGGGTAACAACTGTGCGCGATTTGGGGATTGTAGGAAACAATTCCAATCTTACCGATTTGTTTGGGTTCCGCGACGAAATCTCTCAAGATTCCAGGTATGCGAGACTGGTAGTGGTCGGACCAATGATCACTGTTCCGGGTGGATATGGTAGTCGATACGTAACATCTCCAGCGCATGCGAAAGAAACAACGGAATTTTTACTGGATGTTGGAGCCGATCTCATCAAAATCGGTATAGAAGATAACCTGCAAGGACGCAGGTGGCAAATGCTTTCATATGATGAAATCACAGCAATTGTAGAGAGTGCCCACGCTAGAAATGTGTTCGTATCCGCACACATCAGTCGCAGTGCACACCTAGAGTTGGCTCTTCAAACAGGCGTTGATGATGTGGCGCATATGATTATCGATGAACTATCAGATGACCTAATATCCCGGATGATTGAAGCTGATATGTATTGGGAGCCTACATTGGAATTGTGGCAATGTGTAAGTGAACTACACCAGCTAAGTTGGAATACTCAAGCTATCGATAATCTGCAACGTTTTTCCGAAGCAGGAGGCAAAGTTGCATTGGGCAGCGACTATGGTGGATACCGGTGTGAGTTTGATCTGGGTATGCCAATGAGGGAGATTGAGTTGATGCTTCGAGCGGGTATGTCTCCCTTACAGATAATAGTTGCGGGTACGAAAAATGCGGCCCACGTTTGTAATCTAGGCGATGAAATTGGAACGCTTGAATCTGGGAAGGTCGCAGACATATTGGTGGTGGCCGGAAACCCCCTGGAAGATATCCAGGCTCTCGAAGACGTTATGATGGTAATTCATAATGGGGAAATTATTCGGGAGTGATTTCTTGGAGTCGTATCAAATCAACATTCGTGCTAGCGCTGCAGCGGCAAATATGCAACCTTTTGCATGGGTGGCTGCGCCGCCCATAAAATATGCCCGGCTCAAGTGCGGTAGGGGCGACTTGCTGCCGCCCAACCTCCTACAAAAGCGTACATTCAAGGTATTGGTAAGCCTGGCCTATTAGGCACCCGAGCCAAACTCGTAGATCAATTAAAGGGAGTAGACTATGTCGTACACAAAGTTGACCGAGTTTGGCTTGCGCGTCGTTCTGCTACTTACAGAACTTCCAGCCCCTGCTCGAACTCTTCTCGGTGCCTGTTCGGGCTTCTGGCTTTATTGGGAACGCTTTCTTTAAGACGGCTTTGTCCAGCGACAAAATTAGACAGATTGACAAATTTCAGGCGCAATATTGAGTTTTGCGGTTGAGCTTTGTGGAATTAAGCAAAAATCCACTTATAAGCTTTACGATTTGCAATTTTAAATCAGAGTATATAATACAAGAATAGGCCTTTTATGATCATAATCTAACTCAAAATGAATCCTCTTTCATTCTTAAGAAGACGAGCTCGCTACCATTGGTTGCTTCTGCTTGCCCTTGGCTTGGGAGGATTATTGGCAACAGCAGCCCTTGCGAGCGGACCGGTTTTGATCGACGCGGTCATCCGGTATGGCTTGCACGGGACCTTAACCGGGGTGAATAGAGACGAAAACAAGATTCTCGTCTCAGCCAGGAAACCTGCAAACCAGGTTGAGTATCAGGAGAGCGACCTGGTTGTTCAACAGTTTCTCGAACAACACTTTGGCGGATCGCTAACGAAGATAATTCCTTCTGGGAATTTGGGTTTGATGTACCCATGGCAAGGCGAGAGTGTAGTTGTCAATCATCGCATCACGCTTGGATATTTCTTTAACAACAAGCAGGAAATTAAGCAAAACCTTTCCCTGGTGAGTGGGGACTTCCCTGATAATTACTGGCCAACCCCAAAAACAATCGCAGTCGCAATCGGGCCAGGGCTGGCAGACGAATTTGATCTACAGGTAGGGGATCAACTCCCCGTCAGTTTGTCCGTGCAAACTAGCAGTCCAGAACTGTGGTTATCCATTGCAGCAATATTGGACGTCAATCCATCAAATATTGGCATTCTTGCCAACGATTTTGGTGTTTTCAAGCAGATACAGGTTTCGGATGAAACCATTAATTATGGAGCGCTGGTTGACCAGGATACTTTCTTCAGACTTGCCCCTGAACTGTTTTCTTCACTGGGCGCATTTTATACCTGGCAAGCAGATTTGCCTCTTGACAAAATAAATGTTGATAATCTGTCCTTGTGGCAGACCCGCCTTAACACTTTTCCCCAAGAAGCACAGCAAATTGACAGCGATTTAAGCGTTCAAGTCGACCTTGAGAAAACATTAAACACTTTTGCTGATCAAACAAATCTAGTTCGAACTACGCTTACCTTTTTAAATGGAATCATCGTGCTCGTTTCCCTATACTACATCGTAATGATGGCAAACCTCTCCCTGGATCGGGTACAAACCGAGTTTTCCATTTTACGAAGCAGGGGGGCATCCAGCACACAAATCTTGCGGTTCCAGCTTCTGGAAGCAATCGTTATAAGCATTTTAGGAGCAGCCAGTGGCCCTCTCCTGGCCTGGGTATTTGTTCGAGGACTCTCCTTGTGGGGCCCGTTATCCAAAGTCGCTAAACCAGATTGGGGCTTAAGCCTTTCACAAGCAGCTTGGTTGGCAGGAAGTGTTGCCCTAATTGGGTCGGTGGCGAGTTTTTTACTGCCACTCCCTGCCAGGCTTCGCACCAGCATTATTACCCAAAAACAATTGGAAACCCGTATCACCAAGCCCCCACTATGGCAAAGATTATATATTGATGTTTTTACATTAATCATTGGAATTGTTTTGGTCTGGCGAGTCCAACTTTATGGGGGTCTTTTAGGCATCGTGGGTAGTTATCAATCAGATTATTTACTCCTGCTTGCACCGCTCATATTGCTTGCTGGTTCTGCAGCGATACTGCTCCGTATTTTCCCTGCAGCACTCCGGTGGGGCACAAATATGGTAAGCAACTCACCTGGCTTTATCTCTGTTTTTGCATTTTGGCAAGTTGCCCGCAATCCTAAAAACATCTCGCGGTTGGTGCTTTTACTTATGTTGGCTATGTCATTGGGTTTGTTTTCCAGCAGTCTTAATTTAGTGTTACGCCAAAATGAATCAGATCGAGCCCGTTATTTTGTCGGAAGTGACTACCGTATCGTCTCAAGCAAAAATTCACCCATCGAGAGTAAATTGGATCTACCAAGTAGAGTATCAGATGTCTGGCGCACCCAGGGGACCATCGATTTCGGAAATACCTTCCCTGAATTGGATATATTAGCCATTGATCCCCCATCTTTCAATAGCATCGCTTATTACCGGCCTGATTTTGCCAGAGAACCAGTGGAGAATCTGCTCATAGAGATGAAGACATATTGGGAGGCCAACGATATTCCTGTTCCCGGGTTGCCACTACCGGGAGAACCAGGTGAAGTTGGTCTGTGGCTCTCATTACCATATATTCTAGAGAATAGTCCCAACGACTATGTTGTGTTGGAAAACGTTTATTTTGAAGCACGTCTTATATCCAGCCTGGGGGAAAATGTGACCGTTTCAATGTTGTTTTCTGGGCAAACGGGTGGACCTGAAAACGATTGGTTCTATTTTGCGGGCTCCGTTCCGGATCTTGGCCCAGATAGCTACCCCATTAATTTAATCTCAATTTGGTTCCGTAACGGTGGTTTCAGACTCGAGCCTCGAGAGATTATATCGATAGATGATATTACGGTATATGATCGAACCGGAACTGGACCTCAAGTAATCGATAGCTTCGATGAGTCTGGGTTTTCCGGTTGGGTTTCCGTGTCACCTCCGTTGCGCGCCTTCCCCATTGCATCCAATCCTCGAACGGGTACTTCCAGTATGGCCTTGACATTTGAAAGTTCAAATATGAGCCCCACCAGGCTATATGGAATCAGCCGGGTAGATGATGCTCCAGTTTTCCCCATTCCTGCACTGATGAGCCCTGCATTTAAGGAAAGGAGCAGTCTATTTCCTGGAGATAGAGTCACAATCAAAGTTAGAGGAACAAGCGCTGCTGACTGGACGGAATTTCTGTTTATCATGGTCGATACAGTCGACTATTTCCCAACAATGTACGATACAGAAGAGGCTGGTTATTTGGTCACTCTTAAGCAACCTATCTTTGATCAATTGAACCTGTACAGGAGTATTCCAATTCAAGCGAATGAACGCTTTATCAGCATTGATAATATCGATCCTGAGAATCCCGACCAATCTTTGATGGAATACCCCGGCTTAGTGATACATTCCTATACTTCAATGCTCGAGGCCTACAAAGCGCAGCCCCTTGCTCTTGGATTGAGGAGTGGAGCAACTTTTGGTTTTCTTTTAACCACTATTTTAAGTCTTGTTGGTTTTGGATTCAATTTCTATCTGAATACAAGCCAAAGAACTATTACTTATGGTGTGCTCCGTGCGCTCGGGCTTTCTACCTGGCAGCTTTATAGTTCGCTCCTATTAGAGCAGGTCTTGTTGGTGGTGTCAGGATTAACCCTGGGAACACTATTGGGTATTGGCCTTAACCAATTGACGCTGCCAGGACTTCCACTACGCCTGGGAGAAATGGCGAATATTCCACCCACTATACCCAAAACCGATTGGCAGGCAGTAACCAGCTTATACCTTACCTTAGCTGTCGCTTTTCTCATTTCCATTGGGATTGGCACATTCTTCTTGTGGCGGACGGAGATCCATCGCGTGGTAAGAATTGGTGAAGAATGATAAGACTCTTGTTCAGGCACTTCAAACGTCACTGGCAGTTAAATGCACTGCATTTTCTGGGATTTGGGTTGTGCGCTGGAATTTTAGCAAGTTTGCCTCAACTTTCTGTTACTATTGCTGGCAATAGCTTGGCTCAATTTATTGCTGATATCACAGTACCCAACCGCAATTTGTTGATAACAGGTAACGCAGTCACAGATACTGTTCCCCCAGAAATTGAATTGGGCCTGGGAGATCTTTTCCAGGAAGCTATCACCGTTCGGGAGACAAAATATCCAGCGTCCTCCGTGATCTTTCATCCAGATGGCACAGCTGAGGAGATCTATCCTGTTACCATCGTTATGGATTTATGGTCTTTTGACCAACCCGAGAAACGATTTTCATTAGTTGGAGGAAGACTCCCAAGCAATTCAGTCACTATCGCTAACCTGGAGGATCTCAATATTCCTGTTTTCGAAGCGGTTATCGGTGAAGATGCTGCAGCGAGTTCTAAACTTGTAATCGGGGATTACCTTGCTTCCTCTAATTATCAATTTTTCGTCCGCGTTGTAGGAATTGTCTCTCCAAACGACCCGAATTCTGAAATCTGGTGGGGGGATAACCGGTTAACGCCATTCAACATGTGGCGGAGGGTATATACCTCGCCTGATATTGATGAAATGAACATCTCCATGATCCTGCATCCCGAAACGATGTCATCCAAATTATCGAGAGCGGTTGAATGGCGCGTAATTCTCGACCATCAGAAAATAAACACCACAAATATCGAATTCATAAGCACAAACATTAAAGAACTCCAAGGCAGGCTAAAAGGGTTAAACCTGACTCTTAAGACAGATTTACTTGATCACCTGGAAAGATTCAAAGAAAAGTTGGCCGGGGCATATGCCACGCTGTTTTTGTTATCCGTGCAAACATTCCTAGCAGTCATTTATATTCTGAATCTGGCGAGCGGCTACGTTCGAGAACAAGTCCAGGATGAAATTTCAATCTTGGCAGGGCGTGGTTTTAACCGGATCGAATTGACGGGTTTGCTTACCATTTCAAGTGGGCTATTAGCAATAACAGCTTGGCTATTAGCAGTCTTCATGGTCAACCTTATATTCAATTTGTGGAACATGATCCAGGGAATTCCGTTTTCTGCCAGCCTGCCAGCCTCCTCCTTGTGGTTAGCTATGGCTGGAATTACATTCAGTTGGATATTGCAACTTGTCACAATCTATCGATCGACAAGCCGCAAAGCTACTCTCTGGCAAGAAGAGGGTCGAGTTTTGGAATACCAATATAAACAAATGAATTATGTCTGGGACTTTATGCTTCTTATCTTTGGGGCGTTAACTTATTGGCAGTTTTCCCAAGCGGGTAGCCTCTCAAATATCACAAATAGTATCTCCCAAAAGCTCTCTTTTGGCACATCTGACCCAGTTTTGTTATTGGGGCCAACGTTGCTGGTCCTGGCTGCCGGACTGGTGCTTCTTCGCTTATTCCCTTTTACCTTGCGGATAATCGCCAGGATTTTCCAGCGAATCCGAGGTCTACTCCTGCCGTTAGGGTTTACAAAAATGGCCCGTCAGCCGATTGAATCTACTCGGGCAATTCTGCTTATCAGCATGACAGCAGGATTAACTTTTTTTGCTACCGTCTTTAATAACTCAATTAACACCTGGCATGAAAACATGGCAACCTATACTGCGGGTACAGATTTCCGCATCGAATATCTGACGGATGAACCTGAATTTATAAATAAAATCAAAGAACTGCCCGAGGTTGCGGCTTCTGCACAGGTGTATCGAGGCGAATTCAACTATCAGTTTGACGAGTTTCAAGAATTTAGCATTGACCTGTTAGCTGTTGAACCGGAAAGCTTCAGCCGTGTAGTTTCTTACCCGAATGGTTTAAGCCCCTTTACAATGCAAGAGGTGATGAAAGTTCTCGAACCAGAGACTATGGATGCAATCCCCGTCGTGGTTTCTGATAACCGCATGCACCGGCATCTTGGTCTTCATGATCAACTAATTTACGAATTTGGTTTAGAAGAAGTTGTATTTGATGTTAGTGGAATTATCGTTGAATTTCCTCTTCTCAAACAACCATTTGCTGTCGCAAACCTGGCGGTCTTAAGAGAATCTGTCGATTTAAATTCTTCGTTGATTATAAACAGAGGGGAGTGGGAGCTTTGGTTAAAAGCAAAACCAGGGCAGCATAACAATGTATATGAGGGAATTCTCGAGATAGCAAAAGAGTTTTCCTTGGAGGAAAACATCATTAAGGGTAATTCAAGTAAGCAATTCGAGTCTTTCCGGGCTGACCTGGTTTCGCAAGAAGCCACGGCTGCATTTCAATTAAACTCCATCCTGCTGATTCCCCTTAGTGTGATTGGTTTTCTCATGATTCAGATCTTTTCAGCCTGGAAGCGTAAGCCAGAATCAACAATTCTTCAAAAGCTGGGTTTTTCTATCGCTCAATTCAGGCAGATGATGGTTCTGGAGTGGTCCTTGGTTGTTTTTTTTGGTTTAGGGATCGGCATTTTTATTGGTTATGGTTTAACAACTCTAATGGAACCTTATCACGCCACTTTATTAGCAACCACGATAGGAACGTCTAGCAACAATCCGCTAAGCATACCCTGGAATGCAGTTGGTTTTCGATTCTTGATCCTTCTCATCCTTTATGGACTTACTGTTTTTCTATCAAAAGCATATTATCAACGCCTGGAGCGAAATTATGGAAACTGAAGCAATAGTCTCCTGTGACAACCTGGTAAAAATTTATAAAGTAGCTAACCTTGAGGTAGTCGCACTCCAAGGGCTTGATTTAGAAGTGGCAAAGGGAGAAATGATGGCTTTGATCGGTTCGTCCGGTTCAGGAAAATCAACTTTGTTGAATGTAATCGGCGGGCTAGACATCCCCAGTGCAGGCAAAGTATTTGTATTGGCACAAGATTTATTAGCGATGAGCGAAAGAGAACGCGTTCGCTACAAAAGGGAAATGGTAGGATTTGTCTGGCAGCAGCCCAGTCGGAATCTGCTGCCCTATCTGACGGCACTTGAAAATATAGAAACCCCGATGATGCTGCATAAAACCAGGCGAGATGGGTACAAAAGTCGCGCAAGGGAGTTGCTTGCAATTCTAGGACTTACAGAACGGCACAATTTTATGCCTACACAATTATCTGGAGGAGAACAGCAGCGATTAGCCTTGGGTGTTGCCCTGGCAAATAACCCGCCGCTGCTCCTGGTGGATGAAGTCACCGGACAGATCGACTCAGCCGCCTCTGAAAAAATATTCAAGGCGCTCAGGAAAATTAACGAAACCTTCAATACAACAATTATCATGGTCACTCACGATCCCCAAGTTGCCGCAAAAGTCGATAGGATAGTCAGCATTCGTGATGGGAGAACCAGTACCGAAATCCGGCGCCTTCGTAATTGGAAAGATGGCAGTATGGAAGAGGAAGAATGGGTGATTTTGGACCAAGCAGGGCGTTTACAGCTTCCCCAGGTTTATGTAGACACCCTGGCTATGCGCGAACGTGTGAAGGTGCGTCTAGAAGATAACCATGTCTCTGTGTGGCCCGAGCTGACCCAAAGTGATCAAATAAGCCTTAAACAGTGGCGCCCAACCCAAGACTTTGAAAATGACCAAAATGGTGCTGGCAAAGCCCAGCATACACCGAAAATTGAAACCAGGGACCTGTACCGTACTTTTAATGTAGGAGTTGAGGAAATAACAGCAGTCAGAAATGTCAGCCTTGAAATACCTGGTGGTGTATTTGCGCTTATTAAGGGACGTTCTGGCTCTGGAAAAACCACATTGCTGAATTTGATCTGTGGCCTGGATAATCCTACCTCTGGGTCGGTCTATTTTGATGATTTAAATATCAGCGCAATGCTTCCTGAAGAAAAACTGGAAATGCGCCGAAAAAACATGAGTTTTGTCTTTCAAAACTTTGGGCTGCTGCCATTCTTGTCCGCCAGGGAGAATGTTGAAGCGCCACTGCGCTTGGTAAATACACCTTCAAATGAACGCAGGCTGCGAGCAGACGAGGTGTTAGCTCAGGTGGGCTTGTCCACACGTGCCAACCATCGCACATACGAGCTCTCAGGAGGAGAACAGCAACGAGTGGCATTAGCGCGCGCCTTGGTTAATCGACCTGTGTTAATCCTCGCGGACGAACCAACGGGACAACTTGATAGTGTGACAGGTTCAAACATCATCCTTCTTCTCAGGGAGATCGTCAACCAACTTGGAATCACTGTGATAGTCGCCAGCCATGATCCAAAAGTGGCAGAAGCAGTTGATATGGTATTTGAATTGAAGGATGGAGAATTGGCGGAGTTCACCAGCAAAGAAATCCCCGGCTCCCAGTAAGGATTGAGTTTCCTGAAATATAATACAGGAAATTACCCCTAATGGTGGCCTTTACACCCCACGATCTATAGCCAGTTGAGATCTACCCCCCAAAGACTCTTGCAATCCTTCGCCAGGGAGTTCTGCAAGTTTGTCACGCTGTTCAAGGCGAGTCAATTGCAGAAACTCAGCCAAGCAGGCAAACAACGTTTGGCAGAAACCGCAACGCGAAGCAGGCAGCGGAGGAGTCAAAAGAATTTAAAATCTCAGTCGAGGGACTTTCGCGTTGATGTCTTTATTCTCGTTTTTGGAGCTTATGGCGTGGCAGGGCAAAAAGGAACGTGCAGGTATTGCTGACACTCTTCATCGGTTAGAGACCGCGTTAGCTGTGACTTTGCTATCTCAGCTACTTGCTCAATCGGCAGGACAAAAACATATATCCCCGATACCGCTCCAACCGCCAGCCGTTTCCCATCTGGACTAAATGCGACATCTCCTGCGCCGCGACGATCCACTGGTAGAGCTAACAAGTTCGTACCAGTCGCGGCCTCCCATACTTTTGCTGTTCCGTCAACACTGGCTGTGGCGATCAGCTGACCGTCAGCGCTAAATGTGACGGAATTCACTGCACCGGTATGGCCTTTTAGAGTCAACACATCTTCCCCGGTAGATACATCCCAAATTCTTACAGTACCAATCCCGCCAGTAATCACGACAAACCTGCCATCCGGGCTAAATGCAGCATCAAACCCAATATCAGGGAAACTATGATTGCCCACTGCCTCCTCGAATATCACGGTATTTTGTTTTTCTCCGCTAGACGCATCCCAAATAATGGCTTGACCATACGTATCGGCTGAGAGTATGTATTTCCCATCCGGACTGTATGCCACTGCAAAAATCTCATAGTGAACAATGGGCGTGAAGCCTTCTGTAAGACCTTGTAATGTGAGCACCTGCCTGCCATTGATCACATCCCAAACGAGGAGCTCGCCATTCGAACTGCCACTGATGAGACGGGTTCCATCCGATGAAAAATCCAGACTTGTGATCGAAGAGGTATGCCCGGAAAGCGGGGTTATTTGTTTGCCCGTACCCGAATCGTAGATGATGAGGTTCTTATCATTTGCTACTGCGATCGATTTTCCATCCGGGCTATAAGATGCGTGAGAGATCTGTGTATTTTGTCCCTTCAAATTCAAGAATTCTTTACCGGAACTTGCATCCCACACTTTAGTGGATTTCTCTTCCGGATCGTCCGCAAGGATTCGTTTACCATCCGGGCTATAACTGATGCGCATTGACCAGGGCGCTTCTATTGGAATAAAAAGCGATTCACTTGTCGGTTGAATACTCCATAGCCGTGTCGTTTGATCCCAGCTTGTCGTCGCCAAATGTGTGCCTGCAGGGTCAAATGCCACTCCTGTCACAGGGAGCGTATGACCGGATAATGTGTACAACAATTCCCCGGTGTCGCTGTCCCAAATTTTCGCGGTTGCATCCGAACTGGCAGTGGCAATGAGGTCCCCATTTGAGCTAAAGGCAATATCAACAAGCGCGTCACGGTGACCGGGGAAGCCGTTTAGCAAAATCTCGCCTGTGGAAGCATCCCATACCCTACCCCAGGGAAATCGCGTACTTGTAACCGCGATGCGCGTGCCATCCGGGCTAAAGGCAAGTCCGCGTAGCTGGTCTCCAGCTTCAAATGGCAGAGCCAGCGTTTCGTCTCCAGAGATCGGATCCCATATACGGACATATTCATCCAACCCGCTCGTAGCGACAAGATTTCCATGTGGGCTGAATGCAATATCGAAAACAGTATCGCCATGGCCTGAAAAGGTAAGCACTTGTTCGCCAGTCTTCACGTTCCAAATTTTTGCCGTTCCATCATCGCTGGCTGATCCAAGATACCTCCCATCTGGGCTGAAGACAATATCATGTAGAGCTCCGTCATGACCGGAGAGCGTGAACAATTCTCTGCCAGTTTCTGCGTCCCAGATTTTCGCGGTTCCATCATCGCTGGCAGTGGCGATCAGTTTCCCGTCTGGACTGTATGTAATCCCATTCACAGATTCTGTGTGACCGGTTAACATGAACAAACGCTGGCCGGAATCAGCATCCCAAACCTGAGCTGTATTATCCCAACAAGCAGTAGTAATACGTTTGCCATCCGGACTATAAGCAACACTCCAAATCTCACTGTCATCCTGAAGTACCTTTCTAACGCGGGAAGCCAATACCGAACGGTGTAAGGCATTCTCGGCTTCGAGCGTATCCGCAGCGGAGATAGCCTGCAGCGCCAACAGGAGGCTTCTTTCGGGGTCGTCATCCAGATTGATGATCGCAGCAGCAGCCAGCTCCCTGGATTGCGCTTTCAACCCATTGTTCTTCGCTTGATTCCCATAATAGATGGATACACCTATCAGCAAGATCGAAAGGATAAACGCACCGGTCAGGAACACCGCACGCCTGCGTAATTGTTTCGCCGCTTGAGTTTGAGTTTCTGCCAATTTATAAGCCGCTTCAAGTTCACGCTGACGCTGCGCTTCACGCTCCAGAGCGTCGCGTTCCTCTTGCTCAATGGAGGCGGCAAGAAAAAGCCGTTCTGATGGATTCAATCTGCCTTCATTAACCATCGCCCATTCTCTAGCCTGCGCCAGACGCGCTCCGCGATATAACTCGGACGGGTCATGCCCGCGCATCTCCCAGCCGCGCGCGGACTCTGTGAGGTGGCGATGTAATAACAATCCCTCCCGATCCTGCGTAAGCCATTCATGCAGTCGCTGCCATTCACGGATCAAGGCTTCATGCGCGACCTCGGCGCTGTCCTCGTTCAACGTGATCAGGCGTGCATCTGCTAGCATATTTAACACAGCCCGCAAATGGGCTGCTTCCTCAGGCCGGCGGACCAGCTCGTTCAATGCAGCACGGCGGCGTGTATCCTCTGTACCTTCACCCAATTCAGTGAGGCGCAGGAAAACGTCCCGCGCCATTTCCTGCTGGGTACGGTTGAGTTGATCGGTAAACAAACTTTCGGCAGTTTCTGCGATCGCCCCCCGCACGCCGCCTGAGGCGCGATATCCTTCAAGCGTCATCATTCGCCCGCGCCGACGCTCCCAAGTGGCAAGCAGCGCATGCGAAAGGAGTGGGAGCGCGCCAGGTTCCGGCTGACTCGTCCCCTGTGCGCCGATGTCATATAACAACATATCTACCAGACCGTGCTCGAATTCCCAACCCTTCTGTCTGGCAGGTTCTTCTATAGCCCGGCGCAATTCACCAAGGGTCATCTGACCGATATATTCCTGTTCAGCCGCAACCGCCTGGCGCAAAGCCGGGTATTGCGCACAATGCGAATAAAAATCCGCACGCAGGGCAATGACAACACTGATTCTTTTGGAGGATTCAGAGGCAAGCTCGAGAAGTTTCTCGATAAAAGCGCCCCGTTCGGTTTCATCGCGACATAAGGTGAATATCTCTTCAAATTGATCTACCAGGATGAGCAGCGGATCAGACTCAACCTGAGTCTGTTTCTGCTCCAGGAGCATCGCCAACGCCCGCAGCGGATACTCCCCCGGGGTAAAGATGTACACCTCCCAGCCAGCCTGTTTAAGGGCGACAGCCAGACCCGCCCTCATCAGCGATGATTTTCCGCTTCCCGAAGCGCCAACTACGGTTAGAAAACGGGAATTTGAATCCACAACGAGGTCAGTGACACGGTCCGCGATATGTGCCGTGAGGGTTTCCCGTCCAAAAAACAATTCGGCGTCTGATTCGTCGAAGAACAATAATCCCCTGTAAGGTGATATGCCCGGAGCCGGGGCATCCTCCTGACGGGCTGATTGAGCCAATTCCAAAAACCGGGCAATGAGCTCCGGCTCATCTTCAATGTGCAAAGCGGAGATAAATAACGCTTTAAGCGTGGTGAGATCCGGTCGTCGCTGATTGTTTTCCAGTCGACCGATTTGGGCCTCGCTGTAGCCAACTGCAATGGAAAGCTCGAGTTGTGTGAGGCGCTCGCGGCGTCGAAGGTATCTGAGCAGATCCCCAAATGTCTGGAACGAGTCGGGTGAGAGGGGTTGATTGGGCATTTTAGGCAATATCCAATGGGGTAATTCTATAGCTTTGAGGAGACATTTGCAAGAGTGTGAAGATATAAATTTTCCATTTGGCGGGAAATGTCAGATTTTTTCTTCCAAGGGATGATAACCTTTGAGCGTGAAGCAAACTCGAAATTAGCCAAGGAGCAGCGCTATGAAATATGCAAGTTAACTTCAAATGGAAAGCGACACCATAGTCGCTCGTAATAAAGAGGTTCAGATCACAAAGTGTTTCAATCAATTATTAACAAAATCAGGCAAGATGATTTGATTTATAAAGGGAGAAAATTATCATGAACAAGAGATTTGTAAGATTAAGTATGACTGGTTTGCTGATGCTGATGCTCCTGGCTGGGATCACGGGAACTGGATCAGCAGCGTTCTCGCCCACCGGTGTCCTGGTGGGTTCAGGCTTGGCGTTTAACTACCGCTTTCACGACGAGGGCGCGGATGAGATCGAAGACTTCTGTGGCGTGTCTGGCCTGACGGTCGAACACACCTTCTCGCTCGACATGTTTGTTCATATCGTTCCGCACGGACCCGATCGTCTGGACTACTACCTTCAGCACGGCGTTTGGACGGACACATACACGAGCGGTGGAAACACTGTCACGGCGGTCGCGAATGTGATTGAGAAGGACCAGCTCGTCACCGACAACGGGGACGGTACGCTCACCATCGTCATTCTCGCGACCGGGAACGCGACCGCTTATGGCCCAGACGGCAAGGCAATCGCTCGGGACCCGGGTCAGCTGCGATTTGTGATTTACATCGAGGCCGATGGCAGCCTCACCTTTGGCGACGTGATCAAGGGTTCAACCGGCCGCAGCGATGACTTCTGTGACGCAGCGGTCGCTGCGCTCTCTGGGTAGATACTTCAGAAACTGTTATCGACGTTCATCACGGAGACCTTGGCGGTGCCATCCTGACCGCGTTGGAAAGCGATCTTCGTGCCCTCCAGAGGCTGCTGCTCGGGCTTGGACGACTGGATTTCCTTTGAAGGTTGACCTGGTCTGCCCGCTGCCATCCGCTTTCATAAAATAAATATCCATGTTGCCGTATTGAGCAACCGAAACCGGAGCGTGGGTATTTATAACAAGTTAGAAAGCGATAACGCCAGGTCCACGACCTGGCGTTATCATTCTCTCATTAAATTTAACCGGGATGTGCTTATCTGGCTTCAACCTGTCTGGTTGACACGTAAAATAATCCCGAAACATAAAATCAGGCTGCACCCGATTCTAGCAACTTCTTCAACCTCTGGTTATCGGCATTCATTTGATTTTCGAGCTGCTTGGCTGCCAACCCCTCGGCTAACTTAAAAAATCCGCCTAATTCCACCTTTCCAGAAAAGGTGAGCAGCGTGCCACCCTCCTGTGGCTCAACCTTGGCCGTCACTTCGACCGGGATGGGACCGCTAATCGCTTTAAAGGTGGTCTGGGAGGGGGGCTGCCAGTCCGTGATCTGCATCTCCGCTTCCATCTCGCGCCCGAGCAGATTGGCTGTTGTTTTCCAGGTAGAACCGACCCCGATTGGGCCATCTGAAGTCCATGAAGCTGATTTTGTTCCGCTCTGATAATTTGGGCTATTTGAAGGCTCATTGATGTAATCAAAAACATCCTGTGGAGAACGGTTGATAAAAACTTTACTTTCTAACTTGACCATGAAAAGATCTCCTGACGGGGAATGGTGAAAAAAGAACCTGTCAAGGTATGTGCCTATGACTATTTCCCCACATAGCATAGGATTTGTGAGATTGCACGCAGGTTTCAATTGGCAAAAGTGATTATACTATAAACAAAGATAATTTAGGTCTAATTTATATTCGTTACAACCTTGGAAACAACTGGCATTGCATGGCCAGGATGGCTACGATTGTGGTCTGGGCTGAGCCTCCCCGAGTTTTTTCAAGAATAGTCTCAAACGCAAAGAAGAGACTATGGTTGGATTTTACAAAATTATAACAGCGCCAGCCTCTCTACCTGGCATTGGTGTTATGGATATTTGATATTTCCAGGCACCAGCCTTGCAGTGACTGTGACAGCGTGTCAATTGTGATTGTTTAGCCAAGACGCCGTCAGGAATGGATCGGAACTTTTAGACGGGCCTATAGTCTGGGGCAGGTAATCGCGACCCTGATAAAGGTTTTTTTGGTGGAAGCATAGACATCTGCTCGAATAACAAACACGGCATGATCGGTATATAATGTTCAGGACTATAGATAGCTGGATAAACCGCAAGGTGGCGGTATATGCGGTGGTCAGCTGGCATAAATTATATGGAATGCGCATGAAAATTCACCATCTGAATTGTGGGACGATGTTTCCACGTTTTCCCCGCGGGACACAAAGTATCAGTTATTGCCTGCTGGTAAAAACTAATGATGGATTGCTTTTAGTCGACACTGGTTATGGTGTCCAAGATTACAAACAGCCCACAATGTTTACAAAAGTATTCATACTGTCTTTGGGTATGCCACGCTCATTAGAAGAAACAGCAATTCATCAAGTAAAAAAATTGGGCTACGCCAGAGATGATGTTAAACACATAGTAATGACGCATTTACACAGTGATCACGCAGGTGGGCTGAGAGATTTTCCAAATGCTCAGGTTCATGTTCATGCTTTGGAATACAAAGCTATTCAATCCCCAAAGGGATTCAAAGAGCGTTTTTACGATGCTACACAATGGTCACACAGCCCCAAATGGGTAGTGCATGAAGAGGAGGAGAAAGGAGATTGGTTTGGATTTAGAAATATTCAGCTGCAGGAAGGACTTAACCCCGAGGTCCGCCTAATTCCATTGCACGGCCATACACGTGGGCACTGTGGTGTGGCCATCCAGACTTCAAAAGGATGGTTGCTTCATTGTGGAGATGCTACTTATCCCTTTTACCATAAAAATGAACCGGCTGAACCATTCAAGCCACTGCCCTTTTATGTAATGTCACCCCCTAAATGGCTTGAGAAAGGTCTAATAGGTGAAAATACATCTCGTTTGAAAGAATTGCATGCAAAACACGGTGAAAAAATCCAGTTTATTTGTTCGAATGATGTAATCACTTATTCCAGACAACTGCATATCCAACGAGATGCCAGCTAACTAAACGTAGCGGATATCCTGTCACCTGATGTGCGCTCGATGTGTACTTGTCTCCTTCAATCCCCACACCTCAAAAACAGCCGCCCTGGGCTGATTGGCAGCGGCACGTAGAGAGTGCAAAATTTCCGCGGTGTGATCAGGTAGGCGAGTGAGGGTTTCTAAGTCTTGGCTTGGATCGTTTTATAATATCATGATTGGAGGTTATATCTGGACAGTGCATTTCTGCAATAGGAACCATCATGGATAATAATATAGTGTACGAATGGTTATTAAATTCGACGTTCACCGTTTCTGCGCGCTCGCAAAGCTTGTATCGCATGGCGCCATATCTCATCCCGCTCTTGAAACCCGGCGTTGAGATTGTCGATCTTTGCTGCGGGTCGGGTCCCATGTCTTTCTGGTTTGAAGAAAGGGGAGCCAAAGTAACCGGCGTTGACTATGCCCCTTACATGATTGCACTCGCCAAACAAGAAGCCTCCCGCCGAAACTCCGCAGTGGAGTTCATCGAGGCAGATATATTCACTCATGAACTGGGGCAGGCACGCTATGACCTGGCCTCTTGCTTCGGCAACAGTATTTCCGATTTTCCGTTGTCAGATTTCGCGAAGATGGTGAAAAAGGTAGGTAATTCTTTGAAACCTGGCGGACGCTTTGCACTAGAATACCTTGATGGAAGTTATCACTACATACAAGGGAGCGCACCGCGTAAAGGGGTTTATCAGGAATCTCCTGAGCTTATTACTTTTCGTTTCAAAGAATATTTACCCGAGATTGGGGCATGCGTGAACATAATTTGCAATGAAACGCGTGGAGAAGAATATGAAAGACGAGCCTACATCTACAGTGTGCCGGTTGTAAAAGCATTAACTGATGTCGAGCTAAGTCTTGAGCAACATATCCTCTTGGGTGAAAACCATTTTCTTGATATTTTTACAAAGTAATTGAGTATGTGCCTGATTCAACTAGCCAGCTAAGATTAGGTACAAAGTCTATCGCCTGGATTTAGGCCAAGGGCTTTAAAATCGTTTTCAGGTTGTTGGTCGGACTTTGCAAACAGCATATCAACCACCGTCACAGAAAATACCCCTGGTTGCAGGAATATTTGTGTTCTTCCAATCACTAGCTTAGCTGCAAGCATATAGATTTATTGTCTATTGCCCACACTTGATAAAGGCGCGGTCAGGGATGGGCGCGGGCAGTGGCTGAGGTCATATGGCGAAATTACCACTATCACAGAAAAAAAGCGGCTAGCTGGCTTGCTACGAAATGATGATACCGGCTCGTGGTTCGTCGTTCGGCTCCTTTGAACTCACCGCCTGAGATTCTCTCAGAAAATATATGAAGAAATTACTGTATAATTTAAATTAGATCGGTAAAGGTTAGCTTGGAATCCAGCCTTGCGCTGGCATCTGGTATACGAATTCTGCACTACCACCATTGATGATTAAGGGGGCGATCATCGCACATCGAACACATTGTAGTATCGCAACCTTGCCTGTCCTGTAAATATTCGCAAGTTGCCGAGGCGCTCCTCGGCAGTAGTGTTGACAGGAGGCAATCGTGTTCAATAAAATACTTGTACCCCTGGATCAATCTCCCATTGCTGAATGTGTTTTGCCGCACGCAGCTGCTTTTGCAAAAATTTATGATGCAGAAGTGAGGTTGGTCCATGTGCTGGAATGCCCCTCTCCCACTGACCGCTACCAGCCCATCGATCCTCTGGCCTGGAAGTTTTGTAAAGCCGAAGCCGAAGCTTATCTGAATAATGTAGAGGATCGCTTCCAGCAAATTGGTCTGGCTCCCAAATCCATCCTGCTTGAAGGCCAACCAGCCCAGGCCATTGTCAATTATGCCCGCAGCCACGCGATCAACCTGATCATGATGAGCAGCCACGGCAAAACGGGGCTGAGCCGTTGGAATGTCAACAGTGTCGTCCGTAAGATCCTCCAGGCATCTTCAATCTCTTCTTTCATCGTCCGTGCCTATAATCCCGCCGTCACAGATCTGGAAGGTCTGCGCTATAGCCGGCTGCTTGTACCGCTGGATGGCTCACTCCGTTCGGAATGCGTACTACCGACTGCAGAGACTTTCGCCCAACGGCATCAAGCCAGCCTGTTCCTCAGCCACGTTGTGGTGAAGCCAGAGATCCCCCGCCAAACCCCGCTTGAGCCGGATGATATCGAATTGATCCAACGTTTCGTGGATCGCAACATGTCCGCAGCAGAAAACTACTTCCAGCGCCTGTTGAAACGCCTGACTGTCGATTTTATCCCCCGTGTGCTGGTCAGCGAGAATATCGCCATCAGTCTGCACCAGTTAGTGGAAGACGAAGAGGTAGATCTCGTAGTCATCAGTGCACACGGTCACTCTGGCCACAGCCAATGGCCATTTGGCAGTCTGACCTCCAGTTTCATCGAATATGGCACAACTCCATTGCTTGTCGTTCAGGACCTGGCTCAAAATGAGCTAACGCTTTCCCGAGCAGAAGCAGCGGCCCAGGAGATCAAAGGTCACTAATCTATGTCAGCTCTTCAAACAGAAGCAGAGGTGGCAAAAGCGAACTCTCATAACAGCAGTTCCCAGGCGGCTTTAAAATCTGCCGCACGGCATCTTGCCCATTCTCATATCCAGGTCACTCGGCTGAGCGTCGATACCCAATCGCTCGCCCACCTGGACGACCAGAAGGTGAGCCTCGACCAGGCGTACGCGTTCTTTCGCCAGCAGGAGCGGGGCGATTCTCAATTTGGGCAGGCTGAAGAGTGGCTGTTAGACAATTACTATGTGATTAGCAGCGCCATCAGGCAGGTTGAACAGGATATGCCCGGCGATTACTATCGCCAATTGCCGCGCCTGATCGCCGGGGAGTGGCACGCTTTCCCGCGTATATATGTGCTCGCCCGGGAGATCCTGACCGGCCAGGTGGAGCGCCTAGAAATTGAAATTGTCAGGCAGTTCGTCGCATATTACCAGGAGATTACACCACTTCAGATGGGTGAGCTCTGGGCTCTGCCGACGATGCTCCGTTTTAATATCATCGAAAGGCTGATTCAGTCGCTGCTGCCCTTCACCAAAAGTCTAAATTCTCCGATTCAAACCGCAACTGGTGCCGCCAGCGCTGACGCGAATCAGGTCGTTCCTTGGTGCGTAATGGGCTTACGGGCGCTGGATACGCAGGACTGGAAAAGTTTTTTTGAGGCAGTGAGCCTGGTCGACAGGATCCTGGCTCAAGACCCGGCGGCTGTTTACCTTGAGATGAATTTTGACACCCGGGATACGTATCGGAAAGTAGTGGAGCAGTTGTCAAGAAAGACGTACCAGGCTGAGATTGAAGTGGCAACCCAGGCGGTCGCGCTGGCCCGGCAGGCTGATACGGGCCAGGGGGTATCTGCGGTGCCAACCTGCGCTCGTCACGTTGGATTCTATCTCGTTGACGCTGGCTTGCCTCAATTGGAAAAGGTACTATCCTACCGTCCCGGCGGGCTCATCCGGCTGCAACGCTGGTGGCTAGATAAACATCCCGCGCTGTTTTATCTTGGCAGTGTTACTGTCCTTTCTCTCTTGCTGTACCTGCTGCCTGCAGTTTACTTGCGCCAGTTGCGGGCTTCGCCTGTGCAGATTGTGGTCGGCAGCCTGCTGCTCATCGTTCCATTGCTGACCATAGCCGTCAGCCTGAGCAGCCGGCTGATGACACTGGTTGTCAAACCGAGGATCCTGCCTAAACTCGCCTTCGAGGGCGGTATATCGGCAGACTGCCGCAGCATGGTAGTTATGCCCACCTTACTAAATAACGCAGCCCAGGTTAAAGCTCTGGTGAGGCAGCTCGAACTCCATTATCTGCGAAACCAGGACCCCAACATCACTTTTGCCTTGCTTACAGATTTTTGTGATGCACCGCAGCAACACATGCCAGACGACGACGCGCTGATTAAACAAATCAGTCGCGACGTGAAAGAGCTTAACCAGAAACATGGCCGTTCGGCAAACCGTGGGCCGTTTTATCTCTTCCATCGCACGCGCTTATGGAATGCGGAGGAAGGTTGCTGGATGGGTTGGGAGCGAAAACGGGGCAAGCTGGAAGAATTCAACCGGCTCTTGCTTGGGGATGAGACGACTACGTACACCGTCCAGATCGGCAATCTGGGAGTGCTGCCTGCAACCCGTTATGTCATCACCCTGGATTCAGACACTATATTGCCCCATAGCCAGGCTCGCCGTCTCATCGGGACCTTAGCCCACCCCTTAAATCGGACCCGATTCCACCCTGAGAAAGGAACCGTGATCGGCGGTTACGCTGTTCTCCAGCCAAGGGTGGAGGTTAAACCCACCAGCGCGAACTACTCAATTTTTTCACAAATCTTTAGCGGTCATAACGGCATCGATCTGTATTCCGTGGCGGTCTCGGATATGTACCAGGATTTAATTGGTGAAGGCATCTACATGGGAAAGGGGATTTACGAAGTTGCTGCCTTCAATCGCTGCCTGATAGAACGAGTGCCTGAAAATACGCTGTTGAGCCACGATCTATTTGAAGGGCTACAATGCCGGGCAGGCTTTGTTTCTGATGTGATTGTCTATGAAGAGTTCCCTCCCTCCTACAAGGCATACGCTCGTCGCGCTCACCGTTGGATGCGCGGGGACTGGCAGCTTTTGCCCTGGCTGCTGCCATGGGTGCCCCATCGACGCGATGGCAGAACGCGAAACGAACTTCGCTTAATAGACCGCTGGAAGATTTTCGATAACCTACGGCGCAGCCTGGTGCGCCCGGCTCTCATGCTCCTGCTTTTGGCGGGTTGGCTATGGTTGCCCGGCTCTCCCCTCTTGTGGACGACTCTGGCTGTGCTGACCCTGGCGACCGACCTGTTCTCTACCGGAATTGACACGCTGGCGCAAAGATTTCGTGGGAGGGCTGGGTTCGTCTCCGAAAGGACACTTGCACGTCCTTTATGGCGCTGGCTTCTGGAACTGGTTGCCTTGCCTTACGAAGCGTTCATGGCTTGCGATGCCATTTTCAGGGTCTTGTTGCGCATGTTTATCACCCGCAAACGGCTCCTGGAATGGACTACTGCAGCCCAGACCAATTGGCTGCTGGGTTACCATCAGGTGATCCAGATTGCCTTGAGTGAAATGTTGCCTGCAGCCGTCCTGCCAATGACGTTGGCTGTGATTCTCAGTATTTACAACCGGATCAGTCTGCTTTCAGCGTCCCCGTTGCTGGTCGCCTGGCTGATAGGACCGATAATCATGTCGCGGATCAGCCATCCGGCAATGCGAGTCGAATTGAGTCTGAGCCCGGAGCAAGTGCGTCGACTGCGTGGTCTGACTCGGAGGACCTGGTTTTTTTTCGAGCAGTTTGTCGGGCCTGAAGATCACTGGCTGGCCCCAGATCATTTCCAGGAGAATCCCAGGGGACTTGTAGCTCATCGCACTTCTCCGACCAATATCGGCTTGCTGCTGTTGTCTACTCTGGCTGCGTATGACATGGGCTACCTGGGGCTGCCGGAATTGCAGGTGCGTTTGAAAAACACACTAGACAACCTGGTGAAATTGGAGCGCTTCCGGGGGCATTTTCAAAACTGGTACGATACATCCACCCTGGCGCCGCTTCCGCCGCGCTATATTTCGACGGTGGACAGTGGAAATCTGGCATGCTGCCTGGTTGCCCTTCGCCAGAGCTGCCTGGATGTACCCGAAATCAGCCTGCCGCGCTGTATCAGAAGGAAAGGCTTTCTTGATACACTGGCGATCCTGAGTGAAATCCTGGCTCAATCAGCTCGGGCTGCCCCGGAGCGCGTACTAGCCCTGCAGCAATGCGTGGATTCAATGGTGGCTCAATTGGAGTCTCTGGGGGATGCCCCTCAAAATTGGTCTCTGCTCTTGAACCGCTTTAGGGAAGTCGAGTGGCAGCAGGCAGACCAAGAATTAGTCTCATTATTAAGTACACGGCAAATAGATCCGGCTGTGCTTCACAGTGTGCGCATCTGGGCTGATCGGGCGCGTTATCAATTATTTGATATGCAGCGTAAATTACACCTGATGATGCCCTGGTTGATGTTTTTTTCTGAAACGCCTCGCCTGCTCGAAGCACCCCTGGCGGACCCGGCAGTTTCTGCCGCCTGGCAAAAATTGAAAGACATATTTCCATTGGAAACAATCCCATGTAAGCAGATACCAGGGACTTGCCAAGCCGCTGAAGAGCAACTCGCAAAGCTCACGGGATTACTCCAGGCCAGTCCAGCTGATCCGCTGCATGTGGAAGAGACGGCCCAGTGGTGCGCCAGATTTGGCCAGTCTTTAGCTGAAGCAAGGATTGAGGTTGGCAAACTATTGGATGCTTACGCTGACTTAGGTTTGAAGATGGAAAGCCTGGTCAGAGAGATGGATTTTTCTTTCCTCTACAATCACAAGCGGGGCGTATTTCACATTGGCTACAATGTCGATCGTGATGCCCGCGATGACAATTTCTATGATCTGCTTGCATCTGAAGCCCGCCTGGCCAGTCTGATCGCTATTGCGAAAGGAGATGCACCCGAAACACATTGGCTTGCTTTAAGCCGACCACTGACGCAGTCCAGATGGGGATCTGTTTTGCTATCGTGGAGCGGTACAATGTTTGAGTACCTGATGCCAGGTCTCCTGGTACGGCAATATCCTGATACATTGCTTACCCAGAGCTTGTATAACAGCATCGAATGCCAGATAGACTACGCGCGTCAGAAAAGGGTACCCTGGGGGATTTCGGAATCGGGCTATAACCGGTTTGACGCCGCATTGAATTATCAGTACCGGGCTTTTGGAGTGCCGGGACTGGGTTTTAAACGTGGGCTTGAAGAAGACCTCGTGATCAGCCCTTATGCCTCGCTGCTGGCACTGCCGTTCCGGCCTGGTGTGGTGATGGATAACATCGCCCATTTGACCAAGTTGCAGATGCTCGGTGATTATGGTTTTTATGAGGCGGTAGACTTTACCCCAAAACGGCTGACAATGGGTGAAAAAGGGGCCATCATTCGCTCATTCATGATCCACCACCAGGGCATGATCATGGTATCCCTGGTCAATACACTCTTAGACAAGCCGATGGTTCATCGCTTTCACGCCGATCCGCAGGTGCGTAGCATTGAGCTTTTGCTGCAGGAACGGTTGCCCGCTTCAATCCCTGCGATTGATCTGCCTGGTGAGCAGGTCGCCATGGCTCGCCCAACGCAGCCGAGAAAGATGGCGGCTTCCTGGCAGGTGCCGTCAAACACAATCTATCCCTGGGTTCATTATCTGTCTAACGGTCGATACGGCGTAATGATCACCAAGTCCGGGGCCGGCTTCAGCCGCTGGCGGGATATCGATCTCACACGCTGGCGCACAGACACAACCCTTGACGATTGGGGCACCTGGATTTATATCCGGGATCAGGATAGCGGCGAATTGTGGTCTGGGTCTCCCCAACCAATTAACCATCCGAAGGTTCAATGGGAGGTGAATTTTTCTCCCCACCGAACGGACTTTCATGGCAAATTTTCCAATATAACCAGTGACTTGCAGATCACCGTGCCACCAGATGATGATGTGGAAATCAGGCAGTTACGCCTGACCAATGACAGCCGGCATCCCCGCCGCCTGGCGATTACCAGCTTCGGGGAGCTGGTGCTGGGAGACCAAAATAACGACCGGCGCCATCCGGCTTTCAACAAGCTGTTCATTGAGAGTAAATATCAACCGCAAAACCACACGCTCATATTCAGACGCAGACCGCGGGAAGCCGCAGAGCAGCCGCTTTTCCTGGCTCATGCCGTTGTTGTAGAACCGGATGCATCCATCGTCGTCAAGTTCGAATCAGCTCGCGAACAATTCCTGAAACGAGGCGGCTCTCCTCGTCGTCCAGGCGCATTGATCTCCGGCGATGGTGGCTTGAGCGGATCTGTAGGGGCTGTCCTGGATCCGATCATGAGCCTGCAAGTCTATCTGGAGATTGAGCCGCACAGCACTGTCGAGGTTGCTTTTCTCACATTGGCTGGCAGTTCGAGCAGACAGCTGTCTACCTTGATTGCTCGCTATCAACGACCGGGCCAGGTTGCGGACGCATTTAGCAGGGCCCAGATACAAAGCGAGCAGCAACTGCACCAGCTCAACCTGGACTCGACCGAGATATCTCGGTATCAGCAGCTGTTGTCCTTGCTTCTATATCCCCATGCCAGGCTGAGATCACCAATGCAGATATTAGCCAGAAATCGTTCAGGCCAGTCCAGCCTATGGCCTTTTGCGGTTTCTGGTGATTTTCCAATATTGCTTGTTAAGCTGACTGTCGATGAAGAATTGGGACTGCTGCGCGAGTTGCTGCAGGCTTATCGATACTGGCGCATACGCGGCTTGAAAATTGACCTGGTCATCCTGAATGAACAGGATGTCAGCTATGATCAGACGCTTCATCAAAAGCTAATCGAGCTTCTGGAACACACACAGACTGACCAGTGGCTTAATCAGCGCAGCGGCATTTTCGTTTTGCAGTCAGGCCGGTTAAGCCCGGCTGACCTGACACTATTTGACTCTGCCGCAAGGGTGGTCCTGCGCGGACAGTCCGGCAATCTGGAGCAAATATTCGCCCAAGAATATAAAGTTGGTGCCTGGCCACCGCAATTCGTGCCCCCACGCATGCGGCGAGTATATGAGCCGACACCGCCATTGCCCCGACCTTCCGGGTTATTATACGATAATGGCTGGGGTGGATTTGACGCTGACGGTCGAGAGTATGTCATCTATTTACAACCGGGGGAGTGGACCCCGGCACCCTGGGTTAACGTCATCAGCAACTCGGGTTTTGGGTTTCTGGTTTCAGAAACGGGGGGATGTTTTTCCTGGGCCATAAACAGCGGCGAAAATCGCCTGTCTCCCTGGCACAACGATCCGGTTCGCGACCCTTCGGGGGAGGCCTTATATTTGCGCGATGAAACAACAGGTGAAATCTGGTCTCCCACACCGCAACCAGTGCCTGCGGAGGAACCATATTTGGTTCGGCATAGCGCTGGATATACGATCTTTGAACATCATTCCCATGGTTTGAAGCACACCCTGCGAGTCTTTGCGGATGTGGCAGCTCCTGTAAAGCTGGTTGGACTCCGGCTGGAAAACACATGGTCTCAGCCAAGGGTATTGCTGGTGACTTATTACTGTGAATGGGTTCTTGGGATCAACCGGGATCAGGCGCAGCAGTACTTGATCCCTGAATATGATAGCGAGACAGGCGCTTTGCTGGCCTTGCAGCCGTATCAAGAAGAATTTGGCCAGGGTGTAGCCTTTTTGGCTGCATGCCAGCATCCTGATAGCCTGACCACCGATCGGACTGAATTTATCGGGCGGTTGGGTGAACTTTCCAATCCTGCGGCGTTGGGACGGGTCGGATTGACCGGGCGGGTTGAAACGGGAACAGATCCCTGCGCCGTTCTTCAGATATTTGT
>CP070639.1:2772161-2830874 GCA_020354045.1 Anaerolineales bacterium
AACTGATATACAAATCTTCTTACCAATTATTCTGCACAATGCCTCTGTCAGTACTGGTTCCAACTACCGCATCCCTCCCGACAACCCCTTCGTTGGTTTGAGCGGTTACCGGGAAGAAATCTGGGCTTTAGGCTTGCGCAATCCCTGGCGTGTCTCCTTTGACACAACTACTGGTGATTTGTACATTGCAGATGTTGGTCAGAGTAAATTGGAAGAAATCAATTATCAGCACACTTCCAGCTCAGGTGGTGAGAACTATGGCTGGAATATTATGGAAGGCAAAGACTGTTATTTACTGGATCCATGTAATAAATCAGGACTAACCTTGCCAGTTTATGCCTATTCTCATGCATTGGGCTGCTCTGTCACGGGTGGGCATGTCTACCGCGGTGGTGCACAACCCAGCTTACAAGGCATATACTTCCTGGCTGACTTTTGCAGCGGGATTATCTGGGGACTTCGTCCGAATTCAAATATTTGGGAAGGGTCAATGCTGGACGATACCACGTTTAATATCTCGAGCTTTGGTCTGGACGAGAGTGGTGAGCTATATTTCGCCAGCCTCTATGATGGATCCATCCATAAAATCTCGGCTGTGACCCCCTAATCTCCCATCTGTAGCATTAAAGATACGGTCTCTGCATTACATTAAGCAGAAGGTTGGAGCGGGGCTGATTCTCCTGGTGAGTTCACCTGGACTCCACTTTTCTTTACTTCGGAGGTTTCTTGGGCAGAATTCTTAGTTATCTGCCGGGTGGGTTTGTTGTCTGTTGAACGGCTCTGTCGCACTTTTTTAGTTGCCGGTGCCAGGGCGATCTCGAGCACTTGATCCATGTGTTCGACGGGTAAGATCTTGATCTCACTGCGCGCCCTCTTGGGAATATCCACCAGATCTTTGGTATTTTGCTTGGGGATAAGTACCACTTTTAATCCAACTCGATGGGCAGCCAACACCTTTTCACGCACCCCGCCGACAGGCAAAATCCTGCCACGCAATGTGATCTCACCGGTCATACCCACATCACGCCTGACTTCCCTGGCTGTAAAAGCAGATACCAGTGCAGTTGCAATCGTGATCCCTGCACTTGGTCCATCTTTGGGGATTGCGCCTTCGGGTATGTGGATGTGAATATCAACCTGGTCGTAAATATCGCCATCCAGATCATAATTCTTGGAGCGCGATTTCAAATAAGAGAGGGCTGCCTGGGCGGACTCTTGCATGACATTTCCAATTTGCCCGGTGATCTGCAGGTTGCCCTTCCCTTCCATGAGTAATATTTCTACCGGCATGATCTCACCCCCATTTTCTGTCCAGGCGACTGCCGTAGCCACACCCACTTCGTCTTTGAGCTCGGCTTCCATGTTGAAAAATTGGGGCGGTCCGAGATAACGCTCAATGGCAGAAGCGCCAATTAAATTGGGATACCTTCTTCCTTCTGCTTTAAAACGGGCTACTTTACGCCAGACCCGCCCGATCTCACGTTCAAGGTTCCGCACTCCAGCTTCATAAGTGTACTCCCGGACAATCCTCTGTAAGGCTTGTTGCGTCAGGCGAACTTCTCCTTCTTCCAATCCATTTTCTTCTAACTGGCGTGGAATCAGGTAACGGCTGGCAATCTAAAGTTTCTCTTCCTCGATGTAACCGGGAAACTCAATGATCTCCATGCGGTCCAGTAGCGCAGGGGGGATAGTCGCGGCTGTATTTGCTGTGGTGATGAACATCACCCTGGATAGATCGTAAGGCAGTTCAAGGTAATGGTCCGAAAAGGCATAATTTTGCTCGGGGTCTAGCACTTCCAGCATCGCTGCCGCTGGATCCCCTCGAAAGTCCTGTCCTAGTTTATCGATCTCATCCAGCATAAACAATGGGTTATTGGTTCCTGCCCTGCGCATAGTTTGCAGGATTCTGCCAGGTAGCGCACCAATATACGTGCGTCGGTGGCCACGGATTTCTGCCTCGTCGCGTACACCTCCCAGTGAAATCCTCACAAATTTGCGCCCAAGCGCTTCAGCAATCGATTGTCCCAACGAAGTTTTACCTGTTCCAGGAGGTCCGATAAAACACAGTATTGGCTGCCGCAGGCGCTTGGGTTTCAAGCTGCGCACCGCGATATATTCCAGAATGCGCTCTTTCGCCCGGCGTAGACCATAGTGGTCTCGTTCCAGAATTTTCCCCGCATGTTTTACGTCCAGGTTGTCTTCAGTCCGATTTGACCAGGGCAATTCTAGTATCCACTCCAGATAAGTACGGATTATGCCTACTTCTGGAGACATAGGTGGCATCTGTGATAGCCGATCGACCTCCTTAATGGCCCGCACCTGGACTTCCTCAGGTAATGCCGCCGAATCAAGGCGCACCTTTAATTCCTGTATCTCGCGTGACCAAATGTCCCCTTCGCCTAACTCGCTTTGGATCGCTTTGATTTGTTCACGCAGATAAAACTCTCTTTGTGAACGATCGACCTCACTTTGCGCGCGGGTATGGATTTCGTCCTCCAACTCGAGCACATCCACCTCGCGGGCGAGAATTCCGATAACTTTCTGCAGTCGTTCCAGGGGATCGATCGTCTCTAAGAGAATGCGCCGCTCCTCCAATGGCGGAGAGATCGCAGTAGCCAGCATATCAGACAGCCAGGCAGGTTCTTCGATATTGAGAGCGTAAAGATATGCTTCATCTGGAAGACTGCGATCCAGATTTACGCATTTTTGGAATAATTCCAGGGCGGTACGCATGGTCGCATCGAGTTGGCGATCCACCTCATCGATTTCATAAATGGGCCGCGCTCGCACGCGTATATATGGTTTTGTCTTGATAAATTCAACCACTTCTACCCTGCGTCGGCCCTGCACTAAAGCAGAACTTGACCCATCTGGCATATCCAGGAGCCGGCCAACAGCCATCTCAACTCCGTACATCATAAAATCTTGTGGACCAGGGTGATCTTCATCTGGATCAAGTTGGGTAATAGCAATGACTGTCTGGTTATTTCGATGAGCCTCTTCAATTGCCAGGAGTGAGGCATCACGACCGACAAAAATGGGGGAGATCATCCGCGGAAATACCACCAAATCACGCAGGGGCAATACTGGACATTCAATCAGTCCGTCTGGATCTAAATCCGTGTCTGATATTTCATATAGCTCTTCGGTTCGCCGGTGTAATGCCCCACTAATATTCTCGTCTTCCTCGTCAAAATACCAATCATTATCTCTCATCGTATGTCTCTCAACCCTAAAATCAGGATCTCCTGCGGCATAATCGCCAGAATCCCCGGCTTTCACCACTCAATTACGGGCCATCCATGCTTCCCGCGCCCCTGCCGCCACAAATATACTTCCAGCAGCTAATACAATCATCTTACCTTCAGCGATTTGAATAGCCTTTTCCAAAGCCTCGCTCACATCAGAAACAATTGTAACAGCCTTCCCAAATTGGTGTGCACTCTCAACAATTTTGTCGATTTCCATCGCCCTGGGGTGGTACGATTGTGTGGCTACTACCTGATCCACTCTAGGCATTAACTCCGCAAACATACCGTATAAATCTTTATCCTCGGAAGCGCCAAAAATCAGCACCACGCTTTCTCCGGGAAAATATTCGTCCAAAGATAGGCGTAATTTCAGCGCCGAATCACGATTGTGAGCTGAGTCGATAATCACAGCAGGATTTCTTTGTAATATTTCGAAGCGCCCAGGCCAATTAGCCTGAGCGAATCCTTTTTGGATATCCTGCTCTTTCATGGATAAAGACCGGCTTTTGAACACCTGTAAAGCTGCGTATGCTGTGGCCGCATTTTCAACTTGGTGGTAGCCCAACAGTCGAATTTTCAACCTGGTTGGTTCCCATTCGCTCTCACCACCACCTTCGATATATCGATCCACATCTCCTTGTTCAGAAGCTGGCCAGATTAAGAATGATTGTTCCTCTAGAGAGCTTGATTCAGGGGCGAACAAATAGTCCCTTCCCACCTGGATTAGGAGAGCATGTTGGTTTCCAGCTACCTGGCTGACAGCCAATCTTGCTTCTTCCTCTTGTGGAGCCAGGATAACAGGCACACCAGGTTTAATAATGCCCGCTTTTTCACCCGCTATCTCCGCTAATGTGTTGCCAAGTACGGCGGTATGATCATAAGAAAGCGAGGTAATCACTGAAACAGCGGGAGTAATTACATTTGTGGCATCCAATCTTCCACCTAGACCCACTTCTACAACAGCAGTATCCACCTTTTTCTTGGCGAAGTACAAAAATGCCAGGGCTGTCGTAATCTCAAAGGTCGTTATTTGTTCATTGGACTCAATGACCGGTTTTATTCCTTCAACCAGCTCGATTATTTCCTCATGTGGTATAGGTTGCCCATCGATCTGGATCCGTTCAGCATAATCGTGCAGATGGGGGGAGGTATACAGACCGGTTTTATAACCTGCAGCCCGCATAGCACTCTGGCACAAGGCAGCCACAGAGCCTTTACCTTTCGTCCCTGCTATATGGATGCTCGTGTAATTACTCTCGGGGTTCCCCAATCTCTGCATCAACGTGAACATCCGGCCCAGATCAAACCTGTCCGGTGTATATCGAAAAGAACGCGTTAGACTGAAATCAACAAACGAATATAAATAATCCAGGGTTTTTTGGTACGCATCAGTATCCATAACCAAAGGATTTTAAACCCGTGGACTACTACTTGCAAGGGAAAGAATTTATGACGTTTATTATGTTAAAGTTAGCGTGGAACTTGCTGCGAACTTGGATTCGGGACATAAACTTTCCCCATTGACAGGCTGAATAATTCCGAGCCAGAATGTAAAAAAGAATTGTTGACAAATGGGCATGGTAAAATTCGCCCGTGTTCAGAAGAGTGACTATGTTAGCCATACGTATATTTATAGCAACGATCGGTTTTGGTAGTATCATCCTGTTATTACCGCGCCTGATTACTGGGCTGTACACCTGGCCTCGTATATACACTCGGGCTGAAATCCCATCACGTAAGGTGGCGATTGTATTTGGTGCAGGCTTGTGGCGAGACGGTAGCCCAACACCTGTTCTTCGCGATCGGGTCAAGACAGCCGCTGAATTATATTTCTCTGGTAAAGTTGAAAAATTGCTCATGAGTGGGGATAATCGTTCCAAAAGTTATAACGAGCCAGGAGCAATGCACGCTTATGCCTTGAGTCTTGGTGTGCCCGATGATGCCATCGTCCTGGATTACGCCGGGCATAGTACTTACGATACTTGTTACCGGGCTGGGAGAATTTTCCAGGTCTCAGAAGCCATCCTGGTCACACAAAGCTTTCACCTGCCCCGCGCTGTTTACCTGTGTAACACAATGGGGATACAAGCAATTGGTATCCCTGCCGACATGAGAGAATACCGTCAGAGGTCGCTTGTTTTTTGGAACGTACGTGAAATTCCAGCCACACTTGTCGCTTTATGGCAAGCACATATCTCCTTGCCAACCCCGATTCTCGGTGAGCCAGAACCGATCTTTCCAATGGAGGCCCAATGATCGATCGCTCGAGCGCGTTAGAATTGGTTCATAAGTATGTAAAGAACGAGAATCTCATCCGCCATATGCTGGCTGTTGAAGCAGCTATGCGATATTATGCGCAGAGACACAGCGAAGATCCAGATCTTTGGGGATTGGTTGGATTATTGCATGATTTTGATTGGGAAATACACCCCACGCTTGCAGAACATCCCCAGGCTGGAGTTCCCATATTGCGCCAGAATGGTGTCTCCGAGGAAATAATTCAAGCAATTTTGAGCCACGCAGATCATACTGGTGTTCCCAGGATATCAGTCATGGAAAAAGCCTTGTGTGCCTGTGATGAAATTACAGGTTTGATTACGGCTGTTGCGTTGGTGCGCCCTTCACGCTCGCTGCACGATCTCACTTCAAAGTCTGTTAAAAAGAAATGGAAAGACAAGGCGTTTGCCGCTGGTGCAAACCGGGAGGAAATTCAAAAAGCTACAGAAGAATTCGGCATTGAGCTATGGGAGCATGTAGATAATGTAATACTGGCTATGCGTTCCATCGCAGAGCACTTAGGTTTGAGTGGCAATTGAATATCAGTTGAGATTTGGAATTATCGTTCGTTAAATTGAGAGAAAATTATTCGTCTATCTGGAGCGTTTCTCTACAAGCATCACCACAGCGTTCAAGCGCCTTGGAAACCGCATCTGTCGCGGGTTGGACTGTTAGCAGCGCCTCACCACTTTTCAATATCAAACTTACATGCAGTAAATTATCCTGGTAAATCTCCGCCACCTCACCTTCTAGAATCGCGTTTTCTGCAATTTGCCAGTCCACAAAGGTAGCTTTTTCCGTAACCGGTCCTGGGTAAATATTCAACAAAAAATCTGTTTGATCAAGAGGTAAAGTTGAAATCGACTCTGGAGCTGGGTAAGCGGAGCTTTCCCCATTCAGTGTCGTGGTTTCTGCAGGAGCTGGGTAGGCGAGGTTTTCCTCCATGGGTGTCGTGGTTTCTGCAGGAACAGGTGAGGTTGTTATTTCTGGTGCGATGGGCACATTTGACTGGCAAGCAGGTAAAATTAGTAAGATAAGTACTGGAATTAATGAAAAAACGAAAGTACGCTTCACAATCTGACCTCCAAACAGGGTGATAAGCCCTTAAAACCTCTCCTCAGGGTCTCCAGATCACATCTCCCCTGACTTGATAAGCTGATAATTCAGCCAGCACCTTTGGTGCACATACGAAGCATTATACTTGATATGCCCACCCGGGAGTTGAACAAAAGAAACAGATTCCTGTCTAATTGCCATAGATGATCTCGAGCTCACAACTAAAAAAATCCCAATTGACAAACCAATCATTCTCAATTAAACTATACGCAATAATGGCTATACGAAAATACCTTTCTTAAATCGAGGCTACTATGACCCAAGACACAAGTACAGCTCACGTTACCTTACAATCCACCCTTAGCCCAACCATTAAAGCCTGGCGTATCTACCTAAATGATCAAGGCAATTCTATACACACAGTCAAAGCCTTTACCGCAGATATGCGCCTTCTCGCCTCATATCTGCCTCCAGACCGGGCGCTGGGAGATATCAGCACTGCAGATTTGAATACTTTCCTGGATTGGATGCAAAAAGGTCGTGGCGTGCCATGTAGTGCTAAAACTCTGGCCCGAAGAATTACCTCTATTAAAGCATTCTTCCGTTGGTTACATAAAAATGGCGTACTTTTGGTTGATCCAGGTGAGAAGGTTGTGCAACGTTCTGTGATCAGCCCCTTACCCGAAGTTTTATCAGCAGATGAAATTCAAGCAGTGCTAGAAACAGCTGACTCGCACCGCAAAGGCAGTAAACCAGATGCACGCAATTATGTTTTGGTCAGGTTGCTTATTGATACAGGTATAAAAAAGGGCGAGTGCCTGGGGATAGGTCTCAATCATATTGACCTTGAAAACCCTCAAGGTGCAACTTTATTTATTCGCTATGCCAGTCCCAGCTATCGCTATAAGGAACGCAAGATTCCATTGACCGATGATTGGATTGAGGCTTACCATGAGTATACTGCCCAATACCAGCTCAAAGATCGTCTGTTCCCGTGGTCTCCTCGCCGCTTAGAGTATCTGCTTGAGGATATTTCCGAAGAAGCTGATCTGGATAAACACCTTTCCTTCGACATGTGTCGCTGGTCATGTGCCTTGAACGATTGGTTTTCTGGAATGGAGCACGATAAAATCCGCCAAAAACTGGGGGTATCGAAAGTCCAATGGCGCGAGCTCAGCATGAAACTGGAACGATTAGCAGAGCAAGCGACCTAGGGGATTGTGCCTGTATACGAATGCTAACTTTGGGACGTTATAGGATTGGATATGCTCATTCTCTGGGTGTAGATAAAGCAGAAAATTTAACCACCTGTTTTGTATCGGCTCGCACCCGCACTCGGTGACTCATCCGCATCCCTGGAACCCATATCACTTCCTGCTGATCACACACAATCGGCCAAAAATCGCGCGCCTGGCTTGGGATCTTCAGATTGATCATCAGGTCTGAAATTTTAATCGTGCTTTCTCCCATACCTAATGGACTGATGATATCTCCTGGTACCCGACCACGTACCACCAGCGGATGAGCAAGCTGATCAGCATCTACCCAGGTTGTGTAAGTGTCGGAGTTATTGAAAATCTCATCATGATCCTCATCTTCAATCAAAGTCGGGCCAACTGCCTGTAGTACCCAATCTGAAGATAAGAAAACTCTCCCAGGTACGCTGATATTCACTCCCTGCTGATGATTAAGTCGCGGAAACTGCTTCCATATGGGTAATTCCCTCTCATCACCGCATAACCAAAGTTTGTCCAAGTCTGCGAATAATTTCAAGCCTTGTGCAAGCTCACTAACGGACCCGCTTCGTGCATTCTCTATGAATCTGATGCCTCTATCAATTATTGAGAAATCATAATCCCAACTACCTGGGCGCAACTTTCGCACACCTCTTATTAACAAGTATCTTTGCACGCTTTTGGCTTGTTTTATAAAATCATTTCTTCGAAAACTGAGGTAATTTTCACCTATTTCGTCCAAACAATTATCCCAGGCTTGATCAACCATGTGATCCAGCACTGTCATGTCATCTTTAACAATTTCAGCTGTGCGCCAGATTGATTTCCGGACGCCAGGGTTGTAGGTTTCAAGTAACGGTATAAGCTCGTGTCGCACTCGATTGCGAAGATATGATATATCCAGGTTACTTACATCATCGCTTGGTTGTAGCTCATGTCTGTTGATATATTCCAGCACTTCCAACCGCCAGATGCTCAGCAGTGGTCTTACTAATGGAATGGTGTTGCTCCATTGATTTGGCAGAGCAGAATATGACATACCTCTCAGCCCTGCCATACCTGACCCACGCAATAAATGCAAGAGTATCGTTTCAACCTGATCATCTGCCGTATGCCCTACTGCCACAGCCTGGGCTCTATATTCACCTGCCAGCTTGAAGAGAAAGCGATATCGAATTTCCCGTGCGGCAGTTTCGATCGACAGCTTTTGCTCTCGGGCATAAGACGGCACATCAAACTCTTCACACACATAAATTAAACCCCTCTCCATTGCTGATTTTTTCACCAATGAGGCCTCAAGTTGACCCTGAGGGCGTATTAAGTGGTTTAAATGTCCAACAATAACTGGGTAACCCAACCTGTTCAGTACATCCAATAAGACCAGGCTATCTGGACCACCAGATACTCCGGTCACAACAGGTCTGTAAGTTTCAATCTTGCAGTAGTATTGTAAAATTGTATTTAGAAGTTCTAACATCTTTGAAAATTATATTCTGAAATAGAGACTTGGGGCTGTAAATCGCCAATCAAGAGCTATCTGACGCACCAAATCCTATTAATGATATGATTGCAATTAGTTTGGGAGAGGGAATAGTTACTTCAGCGCTGATTTTTGTGCTCACTATAATCCTTGACGCGTAGTGTGACGAATAACGAACGATTTGGACGGTTTGCTTATCCAGAGAATCCCCCCTGTGCAATGAATAGGACCAATGGACCATCAATCTAGAGAGCTCACTCAAAAGATACATCATGCTGTAGATATCATTCGTGGAAGCACAAAATCCGTTGTACTCACTGGGGCAGGAATCTCTACACCCTCGGGGATTCCAGATTTTCGATCCTCTGGTACTGGCTTATGGTCGCGCTACGACCCTTTTGAGTATGCTTCCATCAATGCTTTTCGGCATCATCCTCAAAAATTTTTTGATTGGATGCGCCCCCTGGCAAAATTGATACAGGCAGCTGAACCAAATGCAGCTCATATTGGCCTGGCTCAACTCGAGAACGCTGGATTTTTACAAACAGTTATCACCCAAAATATTGATGGTTTACACCAAAGGGCTGGTTCTCGTAATGTCCTGGAGGTTCATGGCACTTTTACTTCACTAACTTGTGTGCGTTGTTTTCATAAATATGACTCGCGCGATTTTGTGCAATCATATCTCGAACAGGGAGAGATTCCACACTGCCCAGACTGTGAGTGCATCTTGAAACCCGATGTTGTCCTGTTTGGTGAGCAACTCCCTCATCAAGCCTGGTTAGGTGCCCATGAGGCCAGCAAGAGTTGCGATCTGATGATTGCAGCAGGCTCTTCATTAGAAGTTCTACCTGTAGCCGCGCTGCCAGTGCGCGCCCTCGATCATGGTGCTCGACTCATCGTGATCAACCAGATGGAAACGTATATTGATGTACGCGCCGATATTGTTTTTGGAGATGACGTGGCAAAAATTATCCCATTGATCGTTCGGGAGGTCATCGATGGCTGAACGAAAGCTGGAAGCACTCCTGGTACGCTATCTCAAACTGTTAGAACTCTCGAGAGATTTGTCTTCAACCCTGGATTTGAATACCTTGCTCGGTCACCTTGTTCATGCAGCTGCCAACCTGAGCCATGCTGAAGCCGCATCCATATTACTTTACGACGAACCTAAGAATTTGCTGTATTTTGAAGCAACCACAACTTTAGATACCCCTCAGATGAGAGGTTTGGTCGTACCTGTAGATTCGAGCCTCGCTGGATGGGTGCTTACCCATCGATCGCCCGTCATTATCAGTGATACTCAAAGTGATCCACGCCATTTTGGTTTAATTGCCCAGGAGACAAATGTAGTTACGACCTCACTTCTCGGGGTGCCCTTAATTACGAAAGACAAAGTTATTGGCGTATTAGAAGCAATCAACAAATTGGAGGGAGCATTTAATCACGACGATCAGGAATTACTGATGGCTCTTGGATCTCAGGCTGCAGTAGCCATAGAAAACGCTCGTTTGTTCCAACAATCGGATATGATCGCGGAGTTGATTCACGAACTACGTACACCACTGACTTCCCTGCAAGCTGGTGCAACATTGATCAGTCGCCCCGAAATCCACAAGGAGCAACGCTCTCTCATTGTCGATACCATGCAAAATGAGATTCGTCGTCTAATTAATTTAACCTCGGATTTTCTTGATCTTGCCCGTATGGAATCAGGCAGATCCCACCTGGAGCTCAACCAAACAGATATCAAGCAGTTACTGGATGAGTGTATTGTGTTGATTCACGGGGAGCTTAATCTAAAGGGACAACATCTCCAGCTGGAAATTCCCGATAATATCCCTATGATCACTGTTGACAGGGATAAATTAAAGCAAGTCATCGAGAACCTTTTGACCAATGCCAGTAAGTACACCCACAAAGGGGGATCCATTACGCTAGAAGCCAAAACGACTGCCCATGACCTGTTAATACGGATTGAGGATACAGGAACCGGAATACCAGCCGAGTATGTTTCACACATCTTTGAAAAATTCTATCGCGTACCAGGCACAGAAAATTCTGGTATAGGCACTGGTCTGGGTCTTTCAATTTGTAAACGTATTATCGATATGCACAATGGTCGGATCGAGGTGGAAAGCCAGATGGGTGAGGGTTCCAGCTTTACAATTTCAATTCCCCTACATAACACCAGATCCCAACCCGTATCATGAGAAAAAACCATTGTGGTGCACTTCAACGGGCTCCACGGCGACCAAACTGACGCTCCAACAAATCCACTGATAAATGTATCATCGTAGGTCTGCCATGTGGGCAGGTGCGCGGTGACTGGCAAGCTTCGAGATCGGAGAGCAAGGCGCGCTGCTCTTCCATGCTTAGCACATGCCCGGACTTAATGGCTGCCCGCTTGCACACCCTTGCAATGATTTTGGCTTCAACCTCAGACTGTAGTGGGGTTTCATCCTCCTCAAAATCCTCGACCAGGGTATGCAATGCAGCAGCAGGATCCATACCGCTCAGTAGTGCTGGAATTGACCGCAAAATGAACATACCGGGTCCAAATGGCTCAACAGTAAAACCCAATTTTTCCAGCAATGGTAGCTGATCATTAATTAGATTTGCATTAGCGGGGTTTACTTCAACTCTTACTGGTTGAAGTAAAGCCTGTGCAGGAATCGTATCCTGTAGCTGCGAAATATATTTCTCGAACAGCACTCTCTCATGAGCAGCATGCTGGTCAATGAGGTAAAGACCATCTGGTCCTTCGGCTACCAGGTACGTAGCGGCAACCTGACCCACCAAACGCAATATCGAAGTAAATTGATTTGACAATTGGCTCTGCTGGATTTCTCCGTACGTTTTTCCATCGGCACCCTCAAACGTCTCCGTTCGATCAAGGCTCGACTTTTGAAAGGCTGGCGATTCCAGCCATGCATGCCAGGTCCTTGCATCTTCATGTGAGGTTTGATCACTATCGATACCCTGTATGGGTGAGTAGGCTAACAAAGACCTTCGGGTAGCCTGACGGAGTGTTGCATACATTTTGTTTGGATCTTGAAAGCGAACCTCAGCTTTGGTTGGATGCACATTCACGTCTACAGCCTCCGCTGGCAACGTAATGAATAGAATCGCCATGGGGTAGCGTCCAACCATGAGCAAAGTATGGTAAGCCTGAACAACAGCTGAACTGAGGGCTACATCCTGAACAGGCCGGCCATTTACAAATAGTGTGATTTCTCTGCGATTCGAGCGTGTCAACGAGATTGGACTTATGAAACCTTCAATATGGATACCAATGTCCTCGTAAGTAATTTCCAGCATACTACGGGCAATTTCAACTCCGTATAATGAGGCAAGAATATCTCGTCGGTCTCCCTTCCCGCTGGTTTGCAGGACTGATCGTCCATCCTGAATCAGGTTAAAGCGCGTGTGCGGATAAGCTAAGGCATATCGCATGACCACAAGATCAATTTGACGGCGTTCGGTTGCATCACTTTTTAGGAATTTTAGACGTGCAGGAACGTTATAGAACAAATCTTCAACGCGTACAGTCGTCCCGACTGGCATACCCGTTGGCTGGCGTTGTCCGACCTGACCTCCCTCTACAACCAGGCGAGTTCCAACACTCATACCTTTGGCACAGGAGGCGATCGTCAGTCGTGCTACAGAACCAATCGAAGCCAATGCCTCACCTCTGAATCCTAGGGTTTTAATATTGAAAAGGTCTTCCGAAACGCTTAACTTACTGGTTGCATGTCTGGCAACTGCAATGGCCAGCTCCTCAGGTACAATCCCAGAACCGTTATCAGACACCTCTGTTATTCGTTTCCCTGCCTCCTCGACACGGATAGTTATCTGGGATGCACCAGCATCAAGCGCATTTTCCAGCAGCTCCTTGACAACCGAGGCTGGTCGTTCGATAACCTCGCCAGCTGCAATCTGGGAGGCTACTTCCAAAGGTAGTATCCTGATCGGCATACTGCCTATTATAATTGCCTTATGGCATATACAACCCTATTCTTAGATTTGGATGATACCCTCTACCCCTCGACAAATGGTCTCTGGCATGCTATTGGGGCGCGTATGGATGACTATATGCGTGCACGCCTCAATTTACCCGAGGATAAGATCTCCACTCTACGTAAACATTATTTCTTGGAATACGGCACCACACTGCGTGGTTTGCAGATTCACTACCAGGTTGATACAGAAGATTTTTTAGATTATGTGCATGATTTGCCCATCGAACAAATCGTTTCACCAGATCCAGAGTTGTACGAACTGCTGAGCAGTATACCTTTGCCAATCTTTATTTTTACAAATGCCAACCGCAAGCATGCCACCAGAGTGTTGGATAGCCTGAGAATTATGGATTGCATAACAGATATCATCGACGTCACAACCATGAATTACATTAGTAAACCCAACACCCATGCCTACTATACCTCCTTGAGGATTGCAGGCGAAAGTAACCCGAGGGCATGTGTTTATTTGGATGATTCGGTTAGAAATCTTGTTCCAGCTCACGAATTGGGCTTCTTCACTATCCTGGTGGGTAGCCAGGTGCAAAATCCTTCAGTCAGATTGTCTATAAACAGACCTCATGAACTCAAGATCGTGATGCCCGACCTATGGAACAATCATCGTTGAATTAGGAGCCTATCTTGGACCCCGGTAAAGCTGGTTTGGTGATTTGCCTGACGCTGTTTATCGTGATTGGTATCAACGCAGCCATATATGCCTCCATTAGACGTGGTAATACTGTCGGTCAAATTGAGTTGCTGCGTAAAGCTGCTAAACGAGCCCGCAACCCTTGGGAGGATGAGGATGAGGCATTGAAGGAACTTTCCAAGCGCGTAAGCGAATTAAGAAAGGATGGGTATGATGAGGCTCATGATCGAGACTTTTCTAACGATGAGTGACAATTTCACTGACGCCGGGTAGATCCGCCGATGGATAAAAGAATAAACCTCACACAAGCTGTTGATTTCGTAAATTCTGGTGATACATTAGCCTTAGGTGGCGTTACATTATATAGGCGTCCAATGAGCTTTATCAGGGCTTTAATCCGCCGCTACCAGGAAACGGGGGAACCTAGGGATCTTACGCTGCTGACATTCACTGCTGGAATCGAAAGTGATTTGCTTGTTGGAGCGGGTATGATTTCGCGTGTACGTACCTGTTATTTTGGTCTCGAGATTTTTGGCTTTGCGCCTATGTTCACCTACTTTGCCAATCGAGGTTCCATTGAGATCATTGAAGAAACCGAAGCCAGCCTTGCCAGTGGATTGCGTGCTCAAATGGCGGGAGTGGGATTCCTGCCTGCCCGAGCCTGGCTCGGTACAGATCTCCCACGCTTACGTCCTGATGTACGCACTGTCACTGATCCATACAATGGGGAGGAATTAATCGCCTTCCCTGCCATACAGCCCGATTTAGCCGTCATCCATGCCTTAGAAGGAGACTTGCATGGCAATGCCGTCATCGGCGGTAATAAAGGAATTGACCAGGAACTCGCGCTTACTGCACGGAAAGTGATAGTAACTGCTGAAAAGATTGTTGATAAATTGAATCAAGCTGATCTGGTAGCCCCCTTTACCCATCATATTGCACCAGCACCAGGAGGTGCCTTGCCATCCTCCTGCCACCCACTTTACCCCCTGGAGGGCAATACTTTACTGCAGTATTCTGAACAGGTTAGCGACCCCGATTCATTTCAGGTATTTTTGAATATGTGGCTATACCCTGATTAGTTTATTGTTTATCTAGCTCTAATCAAATTATGATATTCTTCCAACATCACTGGGATATCATAACTAGAAGGTATAGTATCTTACGGAGAAACGAATGAATTCCAAGTTTATCATTATCATTACTGTTGCACTGGTCGCTATGATTATGCTAGCTGGAACATTTTCGGCTGGGTTCGTAGCGGGTAGAGTATTGTTGCCTGCAGCAAATGCCTCGGTAGCCGTTCAGGGCGAAATCGGTGACAATCCAACAAATCCCCTGCCACCGGATTATGGCAATACACCGGCGGAAATCGAAGATCTTTTTGAGCCATTCTGGCAAGCTTGGCAATTAGTGCATGAGGAGTATGTGGATCAACCCCTTGACGATGAGGCTCTGATGCGTGGCGCGATTCAGGGAATGCTTGATTCAATCGGCGATCCGCACACATCCTACATGGATCCCACCCAATATGAGTCTTTAACAACACGTCTATCAGGAGAAGATGAGTATGAAGGGATTGGAGCCTGGGTGGATATAACTGGAGATTATCTGACCATCATCAGTCCCATCCCAAATACCCCCGCTGAAAAAGCTGGTTTGCGCCCCGGCGATAAAATTATCGCCGTCGATGATGAGAATATGACCGGTGTTGACGGAGCCTTGGTGCTCAAAAAGGTTTTAGGACCTGCTGGTACACAAGTTAAGTTAACCATTTCACGCGAAGGTGAAGTCCCATTTGATGTTGTAATTACTCGTTCAAAAATTTCCGTTCCTAGCCTTACCTCCGAAATGTTAGAAGGCAATATCGCCTATATTCGTATATTAGATTTCAGCGATAAAGTTGATGAGCAACTTAACAACACACTTCGCGAGCTTCTGAAGGAAAACCCTGTTGGTTTGATTATCGACTTAAGAAACAATGGCGGTGGTTTACTTAACGCTTCGATAGATGTTGCGTCTGAATTCATTTCAGATGGCATCATCGCCTATGAAGAATTTGGTGATGGTTCCCGCCGAGAGTTCAAAGCCAAAAGAGGCGGCCTGGCAACTGAGATTCCGCTCGTTGTACTCATCAATGAAGGTAGTGCCTCTGCATCTGAAATTGTTGCCGGTGCCATCCAAGATCGTGAACGCGGCAAATTAGTTGGTACAACGTCCTTCGGTAAAGGTTCTGTGCAGATATCAACGCCGCTTAAAGATGATCAGGGTGCAGTACGCATCACAGTAGCCCGTTGGCTCACCCCCAATGAACGCACGATCCACGAAACCGGCCTGACCCCTGATATTGAGGTAATTATCAGCGAAGATGATTTCCAGGCTGATCGAGATCCACAACTGGACAAGGCTATTGAATTATTGCAATCCAAGTAATTTAGGGAAACCCTAGATGATAGCTGGAGGTATAAATGTTTTTCTTTGATCCCCGCTACATGCTATTTATGGCGCCTGCTTTTCTATTAATGCTGGCAGTTCAATGGTATGTAAATTCTACTTATCGCAAATGGAGCCAGGTTCCCAGCCGCAGCCGATTTAGCGGCGGTGAAGCAGCTCAACGTTTGATCTTACGTGGTGGTCTGCACGATGTAAATGTTGAAGGAGTGGCAGGCAACCTGACGGACCACTATGACCCACGCAAGAAAACACTGCGTCTTTCTCAAGGTGTATACCGTGGCACATCGGTTGCATCACTGGCTATCGCCGCTCACGAATTAGGCCATGCCGTTCAAGACCATGAAGGCTACGCGCCGCTGCGCCTGAGAGCAGCGCTGGTACCCGCGGTCAATATTGGTTCCTATCTAGGTTGGATTTTCATCCTCATTGGTTTACTGCTCCGATTACCGGAGCTAGCCTGGTTGGGTGTCATTGTGTTTTCTGGCGGTGCAATTTTTGCATTAGCAACCTTGCCAGTGGAGTTGAATGCCTCTGCCAAAGCGAAACAATTACTGGTCGAGAGCGGATTAATCCTGACTGAGGATGAACAAAAGGGTGTAAATCAGGTCCTTAACGCCGCCGCCCTGACATATGTCGCTGCATTAGTCACAGCTATTTTGCAATTGATGTACTATGCTACCCTCGTGATGGGAATGGGGGGTCGGCGAAGGAGCTAATCCCGCTATAAATCAATAGCACTAGATCGTCTGTGACTTCCGAAGGTATATCCAATTTCGCATTTGCTCCTGGCTATTCTTCGGAAGTTACTCTTCGGTGAGCTATGAATGGTAAAAGAGTAATCTATATCCTGATACTACTAATGACGGCCGGTTTGTGTGGATTAAGCGGGGCGTTAATTGGGGGATATGTCGTCTCTTCCAGGTTAATTCAGCCAAGTACAGTCCAGACTCAGGTAGTTCGCGCGATTGAGACGGCTCCTCCTAGAACATTTGAATTCTCTTCATCTCAAATAGAAACAACCATCACGCAATCGGTTGAAAAGATTGGTCCAGCTGTCGTCACCGTCCTTGGTGTCATACCTGGGCAGCAAACTTTTTTCGGACGCACACCTGATCATGATGTGAGTGGTAGCGGCGTCATCATCAATGAAAATGGTTACATCCTTACCAATAACCATGTTGTAGAGGATACAACCGAGGTTAGTGTTATCTTTGCGGATGGTGAACAAAGGCCGGCTCAAATCGTGGGAACAGATATTTACGCTGACCTGGCAGTGCTCAAAGTGGATGGACCTGTCCCTGCAATCGCTCCTCTGGGGAATTCTGATACACTCAAACCTGGTGAGACCGTAATCGCTATTGGTTCACCTCTGGGAGATTTTAAAAATTCAGTCACAGTGGGTGTGGTCAGTGCCACGGGTCGCATGATCGAAACCGGCAAAGGTTACAATATGGAAGATCTCATTCAGACAGACGCTGCGATAAATCAAGGGAATTCCGGTGGACCCTTGGTGAACCTGGTTGGCGAGGTGGTCGGAATTAATACATTGGTAGTTCGAGGTACAGGAACAGGTGGTAGTGTGGCCGAAGGTCTTGGATTTGCCATCCCAGCCAACTCAGCCGCTGCTGTGGCCGAACAAATTATCGAGAAAGGCTATTTCTCCCGCCCATACTTGGGTATTCGTTGGCAGCCCATAACCCCACGGATTGCCTCAACATATGGCTTGCCTGTCGAATGGGGCGTATATGTTACACAGGTCATCTCCAACAGTCCCGCAGACCGTGCTGGATTACGTAAGGGTGATATTATTACAAAAATCGGCGAAATCGCGTTGGATGCTGACCATTCTTATATTAATACTTTATTCAAGTATTCTCCAGGTGAAACGACAAAATTGGAATTTTTACGTGGTGATAGATACCTTGAAACAGAGGTATCGATTGGGGAAGCTCGTTCATAAAATAAGAGGGCCATTTTTGTCTATTGACGCGTTGAATTTTTCGGAATAAAATCGAATCATTGAGCAGCCCGCCGGGTAGGAAGTCAGGCCGCGGTGGGCTTTCGTTTGCCAAGCAATATATCCAGTTCGGATTAGTAGTAATTCCTTTTGGATAGAAGTATGGACGAAGAACAAACGCCATCTGCCCTGCGCAAAATATCGGCATATAGCCCACGTCGCTCTCTCAGCACCTGGCTGATTGGGCGCCCTCTCCAAACTGCGGACGCGCCTCACCAGACGATTGGTAAAGCTATCGGTCTGGCAGTTTTCGCTTCGGATGCTCTCTCCTCCACAGCTTACGCCACCCAGGAGATTTTAGTCATTTTAGCAGCCGCTGGTGCTGCCGCATTTGGCTTGGCTTTTCCGATCTCGATCGCTATCGTCATTCTCTTAATCATTGTCGCCTTATCCTATGAACAAACCATCCATGCTTACCCAGGTGGTGGTGGTGCTTATATTGTCGCACGTGATAATCTCGGTGAGCTTCCCGCTCAAATTGCCGGTGCAGCTCTATTGACAGATTATATACTCACCGTCGCGGTCTCAGTATCTTCCGGTGTTGCCCAGATTGTGTCTGCCTTTGAAGGATTGTTCGATTACCGGATATATATCGCCGTGGCATTGGTTTTTATTGTTATGCTGGTAAATCTACGCGGCGTAAAGGAATCAGGTGCAGCCTTTGCAATCCCAACCTTTTTTTTCGTTGTGATTATGTACCTGACGGTTGGTGTGGGTATGTTTCGATTCTTCCAAGGTTCCTTGGGAGAGGTAATCAACCCCCCTCACCTGGAACTCAGCACGCTTATTCAAGGTATCACCCCCTTCCTGATATTGCATGCATTTTCCAGTGGAACTGCTGCTCTTACTGGCATTGAAGCTATTTCGAACGGTATCACTGCCTTCAAAGAACCTCGCAGCCGAAATGCAGGTATCACCCTCATCTGGATGGCTGCCATACTCAGCAGCTTATTCCTCGGAATTTCTTTTTTAGCGACCCGCATAGGAGCCGTCCCATCCGAAGCAGAAACGGTGATCTCCCAGCTAGGGCGGACGGTATTTGGTGGCGAAGGTACACTTTACCTGCTTGTGATCGCTGGAACAACGATTATTTTGATCATGGCAACCAATACTTCCTTTGCAGATTTTCCTCGTTTGAGCGCGTTGATCGCTCAAGACCGATTTCTTCCCAGACAGTTGGCTTTTCGAGGCAGCCGGCTAGTATATTCGCGAGGAATTGTCGCTTTGGCCCTCATCGCTTCGCTCCTGATCGTTGTTTTTAAGGCTAGCGTTTCGGCCCTTATTCCTCTTTATGCAATCGGGGTTTTTCTATCCTTTACCTTGTCCCAATTGGGCATGTCGCGGCGCTGGTGGAAAATCGGTCGCCTTTCACCTGATGCGGAAATTCATGAACGAGGTTCTATACTGCGCTACGACCCGAAATGGCAGCTCAAGATGCTAATCAATGGCTTTGGAGCGATCTGTACGGCCATAGTCATGATAGTATTTGCAGTTACAAAATTTCGTGATGGAGCATGGTTTGTTTTAGTCCTGATTCCGCTCCTGGTAGGCGGTTTTGTCGCTATCCACCTTCATTATCGCAACCTCGCTATGAGCTTATCGCTGGAAGATTACGGAGCACCGCCGAGGATCCCCCGTCACCGGGTGATACTGCCAATCAGTGGCGTCCATCGCGGATCATTGGCTGCATTGCGTTATGCCAAAGCGCTAACTAACGACGTTACTGCGGTGCACATTTCCACAGAAGAGGAAGAGACTGAGAAGCTGCGCAAGAAATGGGAGCAGTGGGGAGACGGCGTACGCCTTGTGATTCTGGAATCTCCTTACCGACTATTACTTGAGCCATTACTTACCTATATTGAGGAAATTGCAGCCAAACGCCAGCCAAACGAAATTATTACGATTATAGTGCCTCAATTTGTCCCCAAGCGTTGGTACCACAATCTACTTCATACCCAAACAGCCCTTTGGTTACGTTTGGCGTTGCTCTTCCAGCCCGGCATAGTTATTACAGATGTCCCTTACCAGATAGATCAATAATTGGAGAAATGTAGATGAACATAGTTATTGTCGGCTGCGGACGCGTGGGTGCAGAATTAGCGTTCAGGCTATATCAAAACAATCATAAAGTCTCAATTATTGACCACGTATCAACCGCATTTGACAACTTGAATCCCGCGTTTCGAGGTCATCTTGTTGAAGGTGAAGCCTTGCAACAGGATGTACTTGAACGCGCAGGCATCACGAAAGCCGATGCCCTAGCTGCCGTTACAAATTCAGATCCACTCAACGCAGTGGTTGGGCACATCGCTCGAAGTGTATTTAATATCACCAGTGTTGTGGCGCGTAACTATGATCCACGTTGGCGTTCCTTGTACGAATGTTTTGAGCTTCAGGTCATCAGCTCATCCAGTTGGGGCGCACAACGCATCGAAGAATTGCTCTATCATCGTGAGATAAGCACTGTATTTTCCGCTGGAAATGGCGAGGTAGAGATATACGAATTCTCTATTCCAGCAACTTGGGAAGATCGTCCGTTGAGCGAGCTAATCCATGATCCTGACTGCCGACCCATTGCAATAACCAGGGCAGGGAAAGCCGTTCTCCCCCACGAAGATATGTTATTAGAATCTGGGGATATCATCCTGGCTAGTGCTACTCTTAGTGGTATCCAGAAACTTCGCGGTCGTTTGGCACTATCTGAGGAGAGTTAAGATGTTTGTCATAATTGCTGGAGGCGGTAACACAGGCACCCACCTAGCGAACCTGCTCCTGAATCAGGGTCACACCATACATGTTATTGAACAACGTCCCGAGGTACTGGCGCGTCTGCATCGTGAGCTTCCCACGGAAGTCATCTTCGAAGGTACCATTACCGACCCTGCCTTATTGGAACAGGCAGGCATCCACAACGCAGATGTAGTCGCAGCCACAACCGTTGGAGATGCTGAAAACTTGGCAATTTGTTATCTAGCACGTGCCCGTTACAAGGTCAGGCGTACCATCGCGCGCATTAATAATCCCCGCAACGCCTGGTTGTTCGACGAGAAATTTCACGTGGATGTTGCCTTGAATAATGCCGAGATCATGGCTCGACTTATCGAGGAAGAAATGTCAATGGGCGACATGATGACCCTGCTGAAATTGCGCCGAGGCGAATATTCGCTTGTAGAAGAAAAAATCCCTGCGGGAGCGCGTGCCTTGGGGATTAATTTAATGGATCTTCCACTCCCAGAAAATTGTGTCATTGCCGCGATTATCCGCCAAGGAAAGATTGTGGTTCCACGGGGTGTAACTGTATTTCAGGAAGGCGATGAAGTACTAGCGGTTACAGATTCAGCCGGTGCCAAAATATTGGCCGATTTATTTGCACCCCGATAACTGGGTTGTACATGCGGAATGTTTCTTCTTCGAGGATGAATTGCTTCAGATTTAATCACATTTCAGAATTTGACCAAATCAAAACACATGGGGTATAATCAAACTTTGTCTGTGCCCAGCAGATAGAAAACATTAGAAAAATTCCGCCATCTGGCGGTTAAAATTACAGCTTAGGAACAAATAGATATGCCAAAAAGAACTTATCAACCAAAAATTCGCCATCGCGCCCGAGTGCATGGATTTCGCGCCCGGATGGCCTCTGCTTCAGGTCGTAAAGTATTGAAAAGTCGACGCCTAAAGGGTCGTTATCGCCTGGCAGCAGTTAAAAACAATCACGTGAAGAAAGTCAACTGGAAAAGTTGACCTTTTCTTTGCAAAGTAATCAAGGGAATTCCTTGTTTGTTTACTACGAGTGAAACGCAGACTTCGACTGACACAATCAGCCGATATCGAGCGGGTGAGGCAGTATGGCAAGTCGTTTGCTCACCCGCTTCTTGTGTTGGTTGTGCTCGCAAACCAGGTTGGGCACACTCGTGTGGCAGTGATTGCTGGACGTGCGTTAGGTAAGGCTGTCAAGAGAAACCGGGCGAAGAGATTGATACGCGCTGCAATTTCTCCTTACATTGAGATCATCAAACCTGGATGGGACCTGCTACTGATCGCCCGCCGACCATTTGCACAGGCTGACATCTCATCTGCCAAGGAGATCCTAGAAATCTTGCTCGCGCGTGCAAACTTGATCATAAACCTAGATGACACCCCATAATGCAGATCCTGTCCAAAATGAGTACGCCAGTGAACCGCAGCTGCGCGACTTGCCTGTTTCACTTGCAAACCTGCCACGCTGGTTCCTGCTTGCATTAATCCGACTTTACCAAATGACTATTTCGCGCGCGCTTCCAGCTGATACATGCCGCTTTTATCCAAGCTGCTCTCATTATGGCTATCAAGCCATTTACAAACACGGCTTCTGGAGAGGCAGTTTCATGGCAACCTGGCGAGTGTTACGTTGTAACCCCTTTAATCCCGGAGGCTATGATCCTGTCCCATAAACTCACAAGTTTGACAAAATTGTGATCAATGACTTACTCTCTACTAATCAGATAATTGGAATTAAAAAAAATCGATGAAACCAAGGCACCTAACATTCATTGCTCTGATAATTTTTTTGGCAGCCACAGTGACCGCCTGTGCAGGCGGTGCGACTGCAGCCACAAGTTGGCCTGGCTTTGTTGCTGATGACCAGAATATTTACCTGGCTTATAACCAGCACATCTATGCTATCGATCTGGCGACCGGTTTTGAGGTATGGCGTTTTCCTGGAGAACCAGACAATAAAATCACCTTTTATGCTGCTCCGAGTTTAACTGTAAATGGTCAGTTGATTGTTGGTGGATATGACCACGTTCTTTACAGCTTGAATCCTGAAACCGGCGCTGTAATCTGGACTTTTTCAGATGCCAAAGACCGTTTCATCGCTAGTTCGCTTGTTCATGATAGCTTAATATTCGCCCCAAATGCCGGTCAAAAACTCTTTGCACTCAATGACCAAGGCAGACTTCGTTGGACGTTTGAAAGCCAGGGTGCTCATTGGGCAAAGCCAGTCACCGATCCAGATTGTAATTGCATTTACCTTCCCTCTATGGATCATCATATATATTCTATAGATTCCGAGACTGGCAGGCTAAATTGGCAAACCGATGATCTGGGTGGATCGATAGTGGGAACCCCAGCTTACGATCCTGGCGGTGTGCTCTATTCAGGGACATTTGCTCGTGAAGTCGTAGCTATTAATGCTCAAAATGGTGCTGTTCTTTGGCGCACGCCCACAGATGGGTGGGTTTGGGGCGGTCCAGTTTTAGTTGATGGCTCACTTTTCCTCGGCGACCTTAACGGTACTCTTTACGCAATCAATACCCAATCAGGTGAAATTAACTGGAAGATACAGGCAGATGGACCTATATCAGATTCCCCACTTGTCACGGAAGATACAATCTATTTCAACACTGAAACAGGATCAATTTATGCAGTGGGAAAAGATGGGAGCTTTGTTTGGCCTGCTTCAAAAACCCTAGGGGGTAAGCTCTATTCCACACCCATTTTGGCTGATGAAACGCTGATAGTCGCCCCGGTTGGAGCAGATGCCTTGCTATATGCTCTTGATTTGAATGGCAATCAAAAGTGGACCTTTATACCAAGCGAGAATTAAGTAGAACGGAAGTGTAAAATGTGGGATACCCTAATCATTAACCCAATGGTGAATACCCTGCTGTGGATTTACAGCATTCTAGGGCAGAACTTTGGCCTATCTATCATCCTGTTCACACTGCTTGTCAGGCTGTTAACTTACCCGTTGACTGCCCAACAAATGAAAAGCGCTCAGGCTATGCAGGAAATGCAAAAATCCAAAAAATGGCAGGACATGCAAAAAAAATACAAAGACAATCGCGAAAAATTGGCTCAGGAACAAATGAACCTTTATAAGGAAATGGGAGTCAATCCTTTTGGTTCTTGTTTACCCACCCTGATCCAGTTTCCTATAATAATCGGCCTTTACCAGGCAGTTATTCGGGCTTTAGCCGTCACACCTGTTCAGCTACTTGATCTTTCTATCCACATCTACCCATTCGTCAATGCTGCATCACTTATCCCTTTGAACAATCGCTTTCTCTGGATGGATCTCAGTCAACCCGAACGTCTCCCCATATTTGGAATTGGAATCCCGGTTTTAGCGATCTTCGTTGTTATCACAACCTATCTCCAATCCAAGCTGATGACACCCATTTCTCAGCCTGGTGAGCAAGGTGCCCAAATGGCCCAGGCGATGAATTTATATATGCCATTTTTGATGGGGTGGTTGGCATATTCCTTTTCTTCAGGGCTGGCACTCTATTTTGTCGCCAGCAACCTGTTTACGATCATCCAATATGCGGCGATGGGCAAAATAAACTGGCGCAATCTGATTCCGGCTAGAAAATAACACTGTATTTATTAACTAAGGGTTTGGCTCCCTTACCAAAGAGGTATCCATGGGAAATAATCGTACTACACTAGAGGTCATAGCTCCCACAATTGAAGAAGCCATAGCCAATGGCTTACAAGATTTAGGGTTGACACAAGATCAGGTAGACATCGAAATCCTGGATGAAGGCAGTCGGGGGTTATTTGGTCTTGGTACGCGTCAGGCCCGCGTCCGGTTGAGTTTAAAAACACCCCCAAAGGTGGATCAGAAACCTTCCACAGTTACATCAGTAGATCAAGCGCCTTTGGAAGAGCTTGAAGAACTGGACCTGGATGAGATTGAAAGTGAAATGGAAGCCTTCGATTTCGGTGAAGAACAGGAGCAAGAGAGTGCCCTGACTCCAGTTGAGGTAGATTTTGAATATATTCTTGAGATCGCCGAAGATACAGTGATTGAGCTCCTTAAAAAAATGAAGGTTGTGGCCCAGGTAACTGCCCATCTTGATGATGATAACGAATATCGTGGCCGTCCCATTGTGCATGTAGATATTAACGGCAAAGACCTCAGCATCTTAATTGGGCGCCAGGCGGAAACTCTGACCGCACTGCAGTACATCTCCTCGTTAATAGTTGGCAAAGAGTTGGGGCGTTCTGTTACATTGGTGCTTGATGTAGAGGGATATCGAAAGCGACGCGAACAACAACTGCGCCAGCTTGCTCGTCGAATGGCTGACCAGGCCTTAAAGACTGGTCGACGCCAGGTGCTCGAACCTATGCCCGCCAATGAAAGGCGACTGATTCATATAGAATTACGGGAAAATTCGAGCGTTAAAACCGAGAGTATTGGCGAGGAACCCCGTAGGAAAGTCACTATTATTCCCACATAAAATATTGTCGCTCAAACTTGAGACGCTACAAAGAAGCATATAACCTATCAATGATAGACCTCGACATGCTTGCGGCTACGTTTATCGCCAAACTTACGTCGCTAGCCTATCGAGTATAATTGTCCTATGTACCAATTATCCCGTTATGAACCTGTAGATTATTTAGTGATCGGGCATCTAACCCAAGATATCACTCCCGAGGGAACGCGTCTCGGAGGCACTGCCGCCTATGCAGCTCTAACAGCCCAAGCTATGGGCTTGCGTGTTGGTGTTGTAACATCATGGGGCAGTGAAATCGCTCCGGATTTAGATCCAAGAATATCAATCGTAAATTATTCAGCTGAACATAGCACCACTTTTGAGAACGTCACTACCTCAGAAGGAAGAATTCAGTTTGTTCATTACCGCGCTTCAGATCTCAGTTTGAATCTCATACCGGATTCCTGGCGTAATCCCGCTATTGTTCATTTAGGACCTGTGATGCAAGAAGTGGATCCTACTCTGGTACGTAATTTTCCGAGCGCCTTCATCGGGATAACCCCCCAGGGATGGTTGCGAACGGTCAGTGAGAAGGGACGTGTTGATTCAGGTGAATGGCCAGAGTCAACTTTTGTACTCCAAAAAGCCGGTGCCGCTGTTATCAGTATTGAAGATGTTGGAGGTAATGAAGATAAAATCGAAGATCTGGCCTCTTCTAGCCGAATTTTAGCAGTCACTGAGGCTGGTGAAGGTTCCCGCGTTTATTGGCACGGTGATGTCAGGCGCTTCCGTGCACCTGAAACGAAACTGGTAGATGACACTGGTGCTGGTGACATCTTTGCCGCTGCCTTTTTTGTGCGCCTGTTTGTCACTCGTGATCCATGGGAAGCTGCGCGATTTGCAACCCAACTTTCTGCCTATTCAGTTTCCCGATCCGGTTTGCAGTCAATACCATTGGCTGAAGAAATTGAAGCTACCACCGTCGAAGTTTTCTAATTTCAGGTAAAAAATACTTACTCAATGGGTTTCGTTTATACCTTCGCAAATCAAAAAGGGGGAGTTGGCAAGACAACTACTGCCATTAACCTAGGTGCATATCTGGCTTATTACGGTCAAAGGGTCTTGCTGGTTGATCTTGATCCACAGGCAAATGCAACCTCATGCTTGAAAATTGATAAAAAAACTGTGCGGGGGGGGACCTACGAAGCACTGCTTGAATCTTCGTCAGTAAACACATATATATTGCATAATCCAAGGTTGAAATTATCGGTTTTGCCTTCGTCATCCGCGCTTGCAGGTGCGGAAGTGGAGTTAGTGAATGAGCTGGCCCGTGAAAACCGCTTGACAAAGGCTCTGGAACCGATTGTAGATCGTTATGACTATATTTTGATTGATTGCCCTCCTTCGCTAGGATTGCTGACGCTGAATGGTTTGGTGGCAGCAAAAAACGGGGTGATCATTCCAGTGCAGTGTGAATACCTTGCTTTGGAGGGGTTAGGTCAACTTACCCAGACATTAGACCGTGTACGTGAGGCCCTCGTTCCTCAGCTTGCGATAAGAGGGGTTTTACTAACCATGTTTGATGGGCGTACCAACCTTTCGAATGATGTAGTGAAGGAAGTTCGACAATACTTCCAAAATTTGGTTTTTGATACTGTCATCCCCCGCAGTATTCGACTGGCTGAAGCACCATCTTACGGACAACCCATTTCTATCTATGCACCTAACTCAACCGGAGCCGAGGCATATGAGGCTTTGGCAAAAGAAATACTCGCTGGGAATGGAGTCGTCGTCCCTGCACTTAAGGTATAAATCATGTCGCGAAAAGGTGGTTTAGGCAGAGGTCTCGATGCGCTGATCCCCAGAAGTGATCAGCCATCCCACAATGAGATTACCCATATTCGTGTTGATAGAATTATGCCAAATCCCAGGCAGCCCCGCGCCAAAATCAATACAGCAGAAATAGCAGAGCTGGCTGATTCGATACGAGAACACGGCCTTATCCAACCACTGGTTGTATCTTATGATGAAGCCAATCAACAATTTGTTCTTATCGCTGGTGAGCGGCGTCTGAGGGCTGCCCGTCAAGCAGGTTTAAGCTCTGTGCCTGTAATTGTGCGCGAGGCTACTGACCAGCAAAGACTGGAACTCGCATTAATTGAAAATTTACAACGCTTAGATTTAAATCCACTGGAAGCTGCTGAAGCGTATCGCCAACTTGTAGAGGATTTTCAACTGTCACATGAAGAGATTTCAAAAAGGGTGGGTAAGAATCGCACAACGGTCACAAATACGTTACGCCTCTTGAAATTATCTAATGCAGTTCAAAAAGCGTTGATGGATAACATAATCAGTGAGGGTCATGCCCGTGCATTGCTAGGCTTATCGTCCCCTCAGGCACAAGATGCGGCGTTGCAAACGATTCTGGCGCGTGACTTAAATGTACGCCAAACCGAAGAACTGGTGCGCAAACTTGGGGGTCAGCAACCAAGGACAAAATTCAAAACAATGCCTAATCCAGAAATATTGGCCATTGAAGAGAAGCTGCGTAACCAGCTGGGCACCAAAGTCAGGCTGCACCCAAGAAACAAGGGAGGTACCCTGATTATTCATTATTATTCAGACGAAGATTTAGAATCCCTACTCAACACCATTTTAGGTGAATAATTAATCACGAAGTCCCACACCTCATGTGGGAGAAGCCCGGAATATTCGGTTTTTAAAATATGCAAGTCTATAAACAACTCCTCTACAATGCAAAAATCTATACACTGGATGCCCAACAACCCATTGTCAGTGCAATCGCAATCGAGAATGACCGAATTCGCGCCATAGGAAATAAGGAAACATTAGGATCCAGTTTCGACAATTCATTCGCGCAAATAGATCTTCAACAAAAAGTCGTTTTACCAGGCTTGATAGACGCTCATATCCATCTGGAAAAATACGCACATAATCTCCAAAAAGTCAACTGTGAAACCTCTACATTGGCTGAATGCCTGCAAAGAGTTGCAAAACAAGTCTTTCTCTCCACACCAGGGGAGTGGATACTTGGTCATGGCTGGAATCAAAATGATTGGGAGAAGGGATTTGGGAGCAGGTTTGATTTAGATTCTATAAGTCCTCTACACCCGGTATATCTGACAGCCAAATCGTTGCATGCGGCTTGGGTAAATAGTCTTGCTCTACAGGTATCTGGAATTTCAGCACAAACCTCAGACCCTCCTGGGGGGAAAATTGGACGTCTTGAGAACGGGGAACCAAACGGGATCTTGTACGAATCTGCTATGGAATTGGTCGCTGATGCTATTCCAAGAGCAACCCCAAAATTAACTGCTCAGGCTATTAAAGAAGCACTACCTCAATTATGGAGCATGGGTCTGACAGGTGCCCATGATTTTGATCAAAAACTTTGTTTCCAAGCACTTCAACTGCTGAGAGAAGATGGTGACCTTCAATTTCGAGTTCTCAAAAGTATCCCCTTAGAGAATATTCATCAAGCTGTTGACCTGGGGTTAAAAACAGGGTTTGGGGATGATTTCCTGCGCATCGGTAGTATCAAAGCATTTGCAGATGGGGCGTTAGGACCACGTACAGCTGCCCTTTTCCAGCCGTATGCAAATGATCCAGAAAATCGGGGTATGCTTCTGTTGGACGCTGAAGAAATCTATGAATACGGCAAAATAGCCGTTGAAAACGGTCTTAGCCTGGCAATTCATGCGATCGGAGATCGCGCCAATCATGAAGTACTTAACGCTTATGCACAAATAAGACAACTCGAAGAGTCTCTACTCGAGACAGGCCAGATAAATACCATCGGACGCCATCGTATCGAGCACGTACAGTTGCTCCATCCAGAAGATGCCCCGCGGCTGGCTGAGTTAGAAATCCTCGCCTCTATGCAACCCATCCATGCAACTTCAGATATGTATATGGCAGATACAAATTGGCAGGAACGCGCGGCTTATTCATACGCCTGGAAAACGCAACTCGGATATGGTGCACGCTTGGTGTTCGGATCCGATGCACCTGTAGAATCTCCAAATCCATTTTTGGGATTACATGCCGCAGTCACTCGTCAACGCGCAGATGGTTCCCCTGGAAAATATGGCTGGTATCCAGAGCAGAAAATAAATATTCAGGAGGCCATACAAGCATATACAATCGGGGCTGCATACGCCGCCGGTTCAGAAAAATACCAGGGAAAATTACTGCCTGGTTATTATAGTGATCTGATCGTATTGGAGTCAGATCCGTTTTCATCTGAACCAGAGGAATTACGCGATATGAGCCCAACTGCTACCATGGTAGCTGGAAGATGGGTGTACCAAAAAGAATAAACCTCCGCAATTGATCGGAGGTCTGAAAATCACGCATATATTTGGATTTTTTATCCTAATCCCCTAGGCGATAACCCGCTCCCCAAATGGTTTGAATATACCTGGGTTGTGATGGATCTGGTTCTACTTTTTTACGCAGCCGTCTGATAGTTGCCTCGATTAAGTTTGTATCTCCATTGGATTCCGCATAGCCCCACACATTTTTCAATAGGTTTTCCTTGCTGATGACCACTCCTGCATTTTGCATCAGGTACTTGAGCAAACGGTATTCCAAGGGGGTAACCTGTACGCATTTCTCACTGCTGGTAACCCGTCTTTTTTCCAGATCAAGAACCAGGCTGTTAAACGCCAACTGGCGGTTGGGAGAAATACGTTGGCGCATATTTCGGTATAGCAGCATTCTTATTCTTGAAATCAATTCTTTTGGAATGAAAGGCTTCACAATGTAATCGTCTGCACCAGCATCAAAGGCATTAATAATATCTTGCTCCTGATCCTTCGCAGTCATCATTATGATGGGGACATCCGAGAGCTGACGAACACGTTTGCAAACATCCAAACCATCAATCAAAGGCATCATGATATCCAATATCAATATTTGGACATTTCTTGTCCTCCATAAGGTCAATGCCTGTGATCCATTTTCAGCAAATATTAAGTTGATATTTTCATCCCTCAGGGTAAATTCAACAATTTGTTGGATATCTGCATCGTCGTCCGCAAATAATAGATTAATTGGTTCCATATCCTACCCTGGCGTGGTATGTGATGAGAACAATAATATCTCCCTTGATTGTTCCCTGTGTCCTTTTTAAAAAACGAAATTTAACCAATTCTGTTACAGCGAATTTTGATCTGATCAATGATTTCACAAATCTCGCTGATTAAACACAAACAAACCTCCATGAAGACAGATGTGCTGTCACGCGGAGGTTTGTGTATTTATTTTAATTAAAGCCATCTTCCCAAGTAATCTGGGAATCTGCTTTATTTCACTTTCGACTCGCCTTTGAATTCATTAGCGGCTGGAGATTACCTGAGCAAAAGGTGATACCTCCACCAATTCTCCAATAACAACCAGTCTTTCAAGGTATAAACTGATATCCGGATTCCATCCTGTACAGGTTATTAAAGTCAATTGTTGATCCAAGATGGGCTCTAAGACAGTGAGATCATCCTCTGAAACCACGCGTTTCTCCCGTACCAGATACGTATAGATATTTTCATCTGTATGTACGATAACTTTATCTGTCGGTACAATTTTATCAAGGTGCCTGAAAGGACCGTCATTGCCGTCATAGAGTGATACATGCCCAGCTAAGGCTGTATTACCCTTTAAGCCAGGCCAGGAAGTATCACCCATCCAGGCAACCTCTTCACGTAATCCCCTGATCAGCCAGGTTAATCCGTCATAAGGCACATACTTAACCACAGTATCGACATCCAAAGCAGGGATGATGATTCGATTGACAGGGGTTAAATCTATTGGCTCCTCAGTTTCAATCGAGGTGTCATCAATCGTAGGATTGGGTACGGTATAGTCCGGTAGAGTCAGAGATTCTTCGGCCGGCGAGTTCGAAGGCCACACTGGTCCTTCTTCAGGAACAGGTAGATAGACAAGCTTTGATAGATTGGCATTGTTCCCCAGCTGCGGCGAAATTTCTTCTCCTGGTGCACTCATCCTCACCAGTACTCCCAAAGCCAAACCAAATGCAACGGCTGTGGTTAAGAAAATGGCTCCCATTCTGATAAACCAGGAAGACCACTCAGAGAGTTTTTGCTTGGAATAGATACCATAACCAATCGCAAACAACCCAAGCACTCCTAGAATTGTTCCACTGATTAGAATAGGGATTACAAACCGAGGTCTTTCATCAGGATCTGTTGTTCTTAATTCCACACCACCTGTACCCGGTAAAACCGATGTGACAATCAACTGGAAACTGGCGCTATTAGAAGTTCTCGTTGTTGTAGTTCCGCCAAATCTATAGCGGACAGTCGCCAAATTGGTCACAGTGGTATTAAAGGTAGCTGTGTTGTTGACCCTTCCAACTACAGTAACCGTTGCCGTCTCGCCCACACCCAGCACACTGATATCTACCGAGATCTTTCTGGTTGTATTATTCGTAGTGGCAGTTCCTTTCGAAGGAGTCGTACTGATTAAATCTAGATATGAAGAAAATGTATCTTCTATAACCACATCTGTTACTAAAGCGGAGCCACTGTTGGTCACCCGGATAACATAAGTAGCATTTTGAGCTGTGCGCACCTGGCTTGGACTAACCGAGAGTGTTATCCCAATATTTGAGGTCCCGGTACTTGTGTTGGTGTCTTCAGCGGTGTTGTTGCTTAGGTCGGCTTCCGGACTTGATGTTCCAACTTTAGCCGTGTTCTTGATCGATGCGGTTGGACTGGATAGTGCATTGGCAACCTTAACCCGTAAATTAAATGAGGTGCCATTATTTGGTGCAAGGGTGGATGGGAGACTCCACACATAGGTCCCAGTAGTGGGTATGCTGGGATTGACCCCTGAATTATCCGAAACATATGAGAGTGAACTGGGCAAAACATCAGTGATCACAATATTGGAGGCATTTATACTGCCAACATTGGTAATAGCGATCGTGTATGTAAGGGTCTGCCCTGGAATGACAGTCGTCAGCCCATCCTTTTTGGTTATGATCATATCAGCTGTCCCAAGCACAATATCCTGGCGGTTATCCACAAGCGCAGCTAGTGTTGCCGCTATCGTTTCGGGTTGATATCCGGTTTTTGAAGCAGATATGCTAGCTGGACCAGACTCCAAAGGATTCGTGATGGTACCTGTAAATGTATACCAACCACTCGCATTTGTTAATGTGCTATGTACGTTGCTAAAATTATCCGTTACAACAACAGTAACATCCGAAATAACCTGGGATGTTCCGAGTTCACTTACAATCCCTATCAAACGTGTCGTGGGGATTTGGAAATGATTTATCCCCAATAATTTATCCGTCCTCCAGGCCGCCATGACTTCTGGATTCTGTCTTGTTCCGGAAGGCATACTTTGCTCATTGGGATTACCGCCACTTAATACCAGTGAGTTTCCTTGTTTGCCCACCTCGCCAGTGTAAGAAGCTCCTCTCACGGCAGATTGAGGTATCAATACCGCCCAAACAAAAACAATCACAGCCACCAAAATAAGCAAGAGAGCTTCGGCGAGTCCAAAACGATTGAGATAAGATCCGATTCGTCTATTGATAGGTCTGATCATTGCAACTCCGTTATTTGGGATTGATTGATGTGGAGCTCATCAAAAACTCTGATCAAGTGGGGTATGTTCACAAATACTGATCCCCTTCTTGTTTAAAAAATTTTCCTGATGAACATAATTATATCAGTTTGCAGGATTCCGTAAATGTCGTGTATCGCCTTCTCGAATGGTCAGCCCAATACTATCCAGATGTTCAAGCAAAGCCAGTGCATACTTTCGGCTGGTATGAAAATAATCTCTAACCTGGGCTGCCGTTATTTCACCATTTGTACGAATAAGGGATTTTATCCCTTCCACCATATTTTCATATCCTGCCTGACTAAATACAACATCCGCTGAAACCTGGATGAGCAGACTCATATCAACCAGAGCTGCGTATACCTGCTCACCCACTTGGTTCTGGCATTCTTTTACAGAAGGTGGTGAAAATTCATTCGTTTTAAATTGCGTGAATAAACCATCAATTTGTCTTTGTTGTTGCTCAGAGAACTTGATGTGGTGGGATGGCAGTGCGACTAAGGGACCATCTTCTTTTACTAAATCATGAAAAACTAATTTATCCAGGGCAATATTATAAAAACGAGGTAAGCTCCGCAATCGGCTTTTCAATTCTTCTTTGGGCATACCACGCTTGAGTGGGTTCGCCTGGTGATATTCCCCAATCGCATCCAACAGTTTTATCTGGAATTGATCCCAAAATACCTTGCCGACAAGGAGAGCTTCTTTGGAGATAGTGGTGAAATTGTCATCCGAAACTTCTCCAGCCTGGAATATAAGAACTTGGCCAGATTCAACCAGGGTATCAAAAGCCTGCTGCGCACTTAATTCGTCCAGGCTTGCACGCGCGACCACCTCCCGATATTGAGCCACACCAAGATGGTTTACAGCCTGGAGAAAAATCTCAGTTGGGGTGCCCTTTGCCAAGGTTTGAAAGCGCTGAAGCGTTTCAGGCACAAACCGTTTGTGCCTGCCTTTTGGATGCGGATCAATAACATAGCCACCTCCCAGGGTTTCTCCAGGAGATAATCGTCTTAAAATATACCTGTCATTGCGAACAGCCACAACCTTATCAGTAGTTTCCAATTGCAGCCAACCTTCTTCACCAGGTTTTAATTCCTCCACACCCATCAATCGCGCCCGCGCAACTACCTCCGTAGCCCCGAGGAATAATTTGAAGGACATATTGTGCTTGATAGATTTGCTGGCATCTGATAGCAGCTTGAATTGTACATCCAACCTACCAGTTGGTTTATAGTCATTCGGGTGTGCCAGCACATCTCCTCGCATCACATCATCAAGATTGACCCCCGATATGTTTACAGCTGTACGGCTGCCTGGTACAGCTACAGCCTCTTTTTGTCTATGTGTCTGCAAGCCACGCACCCTTCCCTTTGAACCTCTGGGTAATATCACTACTTCATCCCCATGCTTCAATTGACCATCAATCAAGGTTCCCGTCACAACTGTTCCGAAACCTTGAATCGTAAATACCCTATCAATCGGCAAGCGCGGTCTCCCGAGATCTAATCGGGCGGGGCTTTCCTGTAAGCAAGCAGATAAAGCCTGGAGCACTTCCTGAATACCATCTCTCTTGCGCGCCGATACCCGAACGATGGGTGCAGATTCTAATATCGTTCCGATCAATGCCTGGCGAATATCTTCCTCGACTAGATCAAGCCAGTCCCCATCATCCACTAGGTCAATTTTGTTCAGAACGATAAATCCACTCTGGACCTGCAAAAGGTCCAATATGGCCAGATGTTCGCGTGTCTGTGGCATGATTCCTTCATCAGCCGCAATCACAAGCAAGGCTGCATCAATACCCCCGATACCAGAAAGCATATTCTCGATAAAGTCTCTGTGACCGGGTACATCAACGATTCCAACCTCTTCTCCATTCGGCAGCGTAAGCCAGGCAAAGCCAAGATCTATGGTCATCTCCCTTTCGCGCTCTTCTTTCAGGCGATCGGGATGTATTCCTGTTAATGCCTCCACGAGAGTAGATTTACCATGATCTACGTGTCCGGCTGTACCAATAACACGCATCTTTTCTCACACCTCGTTCCTGGTTAACGCATGCGACCAATAGTGCGTTCGTAAGCTGATACCCATTCATGTACTGCCGCCAGTAAGGATTGCAGCCGTTTATCCGTCTGTTCATTCATCACGTTAATCAGATCATTCATCTCGTGAACTGTATCCTCAACATTCGCCACCCGGTCTGCAAGTTTTTCATATTGACGGCTGGCTTCACCGCGCTGCTCTTCTTGGGTTAATGTATAGTTGATCCAGCGTTTTTGATCATCAGCCTTAAATGTCACCCATTCCTGGCGAAATCTTTCTTCAGCAAGCCTTTGGATCTCGGTGATCTCGTTAAGTCTTCGCTCGACCAGGGCATTTAACTCATCTAGATTTTGTTGCGAACGTTTGACTGACCGGTGAGTAGTTTCCAGCGACTGTAAATTCGCATCTACATCAGCGGTCTGCTTTTCTATGATTTCAAAGCGTGTCTGCCATTCCTTCCATACACGTTCACGCTCAACCTGGAGCATCGCCTGATTATCTAAAAACTTGGATTGTTCCTCTCTTCTCTCCGCTTCCAACATAGAAAGCTCATTAAGCCGTGTCTCGATTTTTCGTAAAGTAGCTGCATTTAGCTCTAAGCGACCCCGTTGTTCATCATAGTTTTTTCGTAATGCAGCCACTTCCCCTTGTACATCTGTCAACCGCTTTCCATCCTGACGTCTTCCATCTTCGATCAAGCGAAATGCGCGTGTGTATTCTTCCTCATCCCGACGGATTGAATCAACACGTAATCGCACCTCATCAATGGCTTTGCTAAGTCTGCTCTCCTCTTCCGAACGTGTCTGAAGGGCGCGTCTGATCTCAGTTATTGCCGAGAAATCCTTTTGCAAGTTAGCTATACTTTCATCTACCCCCCGCATCTCTACACGATGGACTTTTTCACCTTCCTCTTCTCTTTTTTTGATACTCTTATCCAATTCATCCAGGGCCTGTTTCGATTCAATCCGCTGTTGCAATAAAGCCTCATCATATTGATCGATACGACCCAACATGGAAGTCAGGCGCGTGATTTCGCTGCGTAAATCTTTGATTTGTTGTGATACCGGTGCCAGATTGCCTTCTAGAGCGATTACCCGCTCTTCTAGGGAAGCAATTTGTGTTTTATCTTTCCTGCGCTCATCATCCAACCAATCCACTTTCTTCAGCGCTTGTTCAATTTCCATCGAATAATCTCCTATAAAATGGGTCTCATGACACCACTTATTTCGAATTCAAACGATTATAGCACGGCAATCTGGAATAACAGCCGCCTGGATCCTATAAGTGAAGCTTGTATTTTTGCTATCCTATGGTCAACAAGAAAAATAATTCAACTGAATTATTTAGCGTGCTTACAAGCCAAGATTTGGGAATAACTCTGTCATTGTGCTCAGCAAGGGTAAAAAAAATTGTGGAAAAATTCCAATCAGCACGATCCCCAGCCCTCCTAGAGCCAACAAGGAGATCTGGCTCCAGTTTTCGGATATCTGCCAACCAGTCTCCGTTGGGCCCATCACCAACACAGCCATCGTACGTAAGGTGACAAATAACATCCCAATGTAACCTAGCATCGCTGTAATAGCAATTAATGGTGATACCGAGGCTAACCCCAACCACAATTCTCGATGCGCAGGAAAACCAGCCAGTAGAGGAAAGCCCACGAGCGATAACTGTGCTATCACCAGACAAAGAGAAGCAATTGGAAAGCGGCGGGCTGCGCCTTGTATGTTGCGAAAACGCAGTCCATCCACATTACCCTCCAGATATCCATTCAATACGACCAGAGATAATGACCATACTCCCAACTCTAACCCACGTGGTAGGAATTGCGTAAACGTTATGCTTAGCATGGAAAAATCCGCTTGTTGCTTAGTCACTGCACCAACTGCCAATAATGTAACACCGATCTCAAGAATAACAGCAAATCCCAGGATTCGACCCAGGTGATTTTGAAATATGGCAAACAATCCACCCGTTACCACCATTAGCACACCAGCCACCTGGATCAAACGGGATACCTCAATCTGATCGCGCAGCCAGCTATATTGATCAAGAAAACCAATGCCAAGTAAAATAATTTCGATTGGCAGTAAATATAGTACGAAGGCAACCGTATAGGGATGAGCATCTTCTGCCAGCATGGGTATCCAGGTGTGGAACGGGAATATCGCCAATAGCAATGCAAACCCAAAGGCGAGCATCAGGCTGGCTTGCACGATACGTACTGAATCCTCTGGACTTGATTCAACACCAGCTAGCAACCAACCAGCAAATAATATGAATGGTAGACCTAATGTTTGCAAGGTGAGAAAACGCAGCGCACCTGGAGCAATCTGTTTGCCAGGCTCAGCCAGCAGACCGACACAAATAAAGACAACAAGTTCAATTATTAAAGCTGCATAAAGAAATGGTTCCACTGCAATTGCCGCTGTCAGCAAAGCTGAAACCGCCAAACCAGCAGACACAAATATCCGTCGAACTTTAGCTACAAGTGAGCCGCCCAGCCAGAACGCTACACCTAGATAGATAAAAACGAGTGCTGGTGCGTCCGTCGCTTGTAGTTCTAACCTTCTACCTAAAAAATTATAGCTTTCCTCTAACGTAATGGTGAAAGTACCAACCCGGAATAGTTCTCCCATGGGAGCCTGCCAGGCCAACCAAGCTAAGCCGATGGTGACAATAATTGTAATGATGGTGACAATTTTCTCCCATTTCCTTAAAAACAGTGTAATGACTGATAAAGCAAGAGGGAATAAAATCCATATTATCGCTGAACTCATTCACGTCCCTCCATGCTCGGAGCGTAAATTAGATAAGCCCCTAACATCGCCAGTCCTAAATTGACCCCAGCAAGTAAACCCGCTACAAGGGTAGAAAGCTCCACAGCTGCATAAATAATCTCAAAACCTGCCAGTACTGTGAGTAAACCAAATATCACTCGTATCGGATGAGCGGTAAAACCTAGGTGAAGCAAGCCTAAACCAATTAAGACCAGAGCACCCATCACCTGTTCAAAAGTAACACCATCTAGCTGGTTCAATAAATCCGGAATCACTGAAAGAATTGCTAAAGCGATCACCACTGTGGCTAAAATGTGGAACAACAATCCAGATACATTGGTCGAGGGCGGGAGAATTGAAGATCGTCCTTGTCGCATCGCCTGTTCTTCACCATCGATCTTAAAACCAAAAACCCCAAACAAAGCCATAGCCAGGACAATTGTTGAAAACCAACCAGCAATTAACTTGACCAATGCCATCTGTACAGGCCAGGAAATTTTAACCAGGATGTAAGCACCTACATATTGAATCACTAATGCTGCAATACTAAAACGCCAGTCCCTGCTGATCAGTAAGGTAACAGCTGCAATCACAATGAAAATAATTGCTAACAATGAGAGCAGGTCAAGATCTATGCCATTGAACACCAGTTATACCCTCATCAACCTTGCTGTAGTAAAGCTAACAGTAAAAGTAACAACACTAACGCCCATAAAATTCCACCCTGACCTTCTAAAACGAATGTCAAGGTATTTACTAAGCGTCTTAGAGTCTGAAACACCTCCCACAGGAATCGGTATAACCAGCCCAATGAAAACACTTTTCTAATTAACTCCACCATTCTATCCGGTATACTAAATCCACGACGGTATATGTATACCCAAATCCCACAAAAGCCTATACACAATATTCCAGCTACAATATTAGGGATCAGATAAAGTCCAGTCAACAAGACCCCCTCCGTCAACCCCCACCAGGTAATAACGCCATAACCAGCCAAAATTATGATCAAACCTGCTGGATATATCACCCAAACCCAGCGCTCTACACCAACCAAACCTTCACCAGGTTGAGCAAGATGACGGATGTAGCCTATGATAAGCAAGGATTGAGTAACTACAATTGCACCTAACCATACTGAATAGGGTGGAGCGTATAGTTTTATACCCGCCCAACCAGGAGTTAAGGGGACCGGTAGGATTCCCAGCAATCCCAAAGCGGTTAAAGGGAATAAATAACGATGACGGGCAGAGCTTATGAATAACAATCCACCCGTTAGTATACTTGCAATACCCCAGGCAAGACTGGCGGTCCCATCCCCGCGCAATGCTGAGAAAAGTGCAATCGAAACCACGCTTATAATCCAATAGGGTCGTCCATCTAATTCGTCTTTTGCCAATGCCCAGGAAATACTGCCAAACAAAGCTGCAAATACAGAGAGAACCAGCAAAATGTAGTTTCCGCTGGTTGCCGTAGCTGCACTTGCTGTTCGAGTTAGCAGAACGAGGCTGGATGCAACAGGAACCAGACGAATTGTTGTACCGAGGCTTCTTCTTATTGGCGGTTCTTGAAGAAATGGTATATGAAGTGGAATTACCCCTAATCGTAGCGCACAAGCCAGCACAAGAAAATTACCAACAGGACCCTGGATAGTTGCGAAATCTAATCGGTTTCCACCCGTTCGTGCAACAATTTCTGCTAATATTAATAAAAATATCCCACCAACTCGGGAAGAGAATGAAACAATCACTTTTTCTCGAATAGAACTTTGAGGGATGTGCCAGAGCAAAATCATGAGTTCCGCAGCATCAATTGCCGCCCAAGCTAACATTAACGTAACAGGATTATCAGCAAAAACGGCAGTCAGCCCCAGGGCACCCAGCATGAGACTGCCAGCCCAGGCAGACCAATCTGCCTCCACAGCTCTCAAAACGTCGGTGAAAATTACACCCAATACCAACCCAGCTAAAGCAAGACCATAAGACCATGATACTTGATCAGCCATGAATACGATTGGGGCTGAGAATAGTTCAGTTGGCTCCCAGACGATGAGATTGAGCTTGCTTGGAAGATTTCTGCCCACAGGGAGCAACGATAACCAGGCTGTGATCGCACCAGAAGCAGCCAGCAACCATGAATAGCCAAATTTTGGTCGAATGATCCTGACGAGGACCATTGTTATGGCAGCCGCGACCATGCTTATGAATGATATGAGCAGGAAAGTATTTGTCATTAGTTCAGGGCATCCATTGAAAGCAACAGCTGCTAACATCAAATACTTGCGTTATATCATAAACAGCTTGTTCTTTTTGGCTGAAATAATAAATTTCCTCAGTCCGTATCACTAATATTGCCTCAGCGGAGTATGGCGACCAATGATATTGGGTTTCATCTTGAGGTAGATCATAATTCCCGGTCACCAATCTATATTTCAGGTCTGCCTGGTAAAGTTTACTCCTTATTTCACTCTGCGGATTTCCAAAGACAACCCACACAATTCGATCGCTTTCCAGGTAGACAAGTTGAGGAGCAAATCTAACAACATCTGTTCCTTCAACTAGTTCTTCTTCTCCAACATTTATACCTAGGACAAACTCTTGCTCAGGTACCAGGAGAGACTCACTCGTCGGCAAAACATTGTACTTAGTAATTTGCAACTTGTAATCAGAGCCCTCCACATTAACATGAGTAACCAACAGATCACCGCCTGGCATCCACTCTGCAACCGCCGCTGGTTCATCAAATTCATAAGTATCAGGAATTTCAATAACTTTTCCCCTCAAGGTGTCGATAATCCCTTGCCAGTGAATCTCCGAGCGCGTGGGGTGAATGTCTGCGAGAATATAACGACCCAGGGGCGACCACCTCAAGCGGCTGAAATTAACTTCCAGGTCACGTTCATTGCCGTCTAGATCAATAATCGACACATGATTCTCGATGATTCTTATTGGCTCAAAATTCGGTGGTGAAGATAGCCACACACCACCGCTATCATTCCACATCACACTATTTTGTTCCTCCAACCATACAATCTCCTGACAGTCATACTCTGTTTCTGCCTGGCAAATACCAATTTTGACTGGCTCTGAGATCTCAGTTGTTTTGAGAGAGAAAATGGGGCCACCACCTTGAGGCTGAGAAATATAGGTAATCCATTCTCCATCAGGTGATATGCCAAGGTGGTATACCGCAGGTGTTTCTTCATTCAGCACCTTGTATGTACCTGTTGCCAAATCCACAAACTCAATATCAAATAGCTCCACACCATTTGCAGCAATTCCTCTAGATCGCAGCATCACGATTTGTTGTTTTTTTTCAAGTAGTCGGTAATCAGCAACCCGTCCTCCCTGTGTACTCGTAAACGTGGTATCTGGTGTTCTCTGGGTAGCTTGTGCCTGGATAACAGTCGTAACTTCGCCGGTCTGACTGCTCCACATTCTTAACTCACCCGAGGATAGAAAATATATATCCTGTTCTGGTTTGATAGCACTGGGTTCAATCCTGGGAAACGGTGTAGACGTTGTTGCTGGGGTAATCTTTACCATCTTCGTTGGCAGTTTTGTTGGCTCAGGTGGAGTCTCGGTGTCCTCAGATGTGGGCTCACTTAATGAACTATCTTGAGTAATTTCTTCAGTGGTGTTTTTTGGCACCAAATCTTCGGTTGTAGGAGCATTTTGTGTAACAGTTGGAATATCCTGTACTATAGTGGGTAATGGTTTACTTTGCGTACAGGCGGTAATACCAAAATTAAACGTGATCAACAGTGCTAATACGCAAGTGCACTGGATAAGACTTTTAGTCATTAGCACCTGGATAGGGCACCCATTTGCTGGATCAAATGACTGGAGACCCTGGATAACGATGGATGAATTTTCCCATACCAGCCCTCCCTAACCAGTTTTGTCCATCGACGATCAATTGTCCACGTAGAAAGACTTTCTCCGGATAGCCAATAAGTTCCCAGCCCTCATATAAATTGTAATCCGTGCGATGTTTTGAGTAGGCAAGGCCATACTTCAGCCTGTGATTTGGATCCCAGATGACCAGGTCTGCATCTGAGCCAGGCAGTATCGCACCTTTCTGTGGATATAATCCAAAGATTTTCGCCGGATTGGTGCTGGTTAGAGCAACAAATTGGTTGGCGGTTATCTTACCGGCTCTGACACCATATGTCCAAAGGATAGGTAATCGATCTCCCACTGCAGGTAAGCCATTTGGTATCTTGGTGAAGTCTTCTTTTCCTAATTCCTTTCCAGGAATCGTGTAGGTTCTTCCTTCATACTGGATTGGCATTGTACCATCGTAAAAGAAAGGACAATGGTCTGTGCCAACTACCTGAAGAGTACCGTCTGCCAGGGCATCCCACAATTCTTTATTATCCTTGGCCGAACGCATTGGTGGTGAGCAGATCCACTTAGCTCCATCCGGGCGCCGCAAGTGGTCTACTGTAAAGAACAAATACTGCGGACAGGTTTCACCCATCGCAGGAATCCCAAGTTTTCTACCGTAGCGTAGCTGATCTACCTCACCACCTTGATTCATGTGCACAACATATAAGTGACTTCCCGTTTGGGCAGCTAATGCAACGCCTCTTAATGTAGCCTCCACGCCGCCCCATCCAGGACGAGTATGTGCATGCCATTCAGGAGTTTTGTTTCCATTTTGTAGAGCCTCCTCAACCAGAATATCGATCACATCTCCATTCTCAGCGTGTAGCATAATCAGCATTCCAAGATCCTTGGCTATGCGCATCACCTCAAATATCTCCCCATCTTGTAAACGCAGGCGCCCGTTATACGCCATGAACACTTTTAGTGTGGTTATTCCTTTTTCTAATAGCTCTGGAACTTGCGCTGCAACCACCTCGTCCCAACGAGTGATATTCATATGAAAACCATAATCAATGGCTGCCTTGGGTGCCGCTTTGGCTTGCCAGGCATTCACATCCTCTTCAAACCTTTCAGCATCTTGGGGGATAAAATCCATGACAGTTGTCGTCCCACCAAACGCAGCAGCTTTATGCCCAGTGTAATGATCATCTGATGAGACGGTGCCAAACATGGGTAGATCGAAATGAGTATGCGGGTCAATCCCGCCAGGCATCACAAGTTTCCCTGTAGCATCGATCAACTCAACTCCAGAGACATTTAAATTCGTTCCAATCTCGGCGATCTTCTCACCCTCTATGAGAATATCAGCTTCAAATGATTCCGCAGCTGTGATAATCTTGCCTCTTTTCAATAAAATTGAGGCTGACATAATTAGCTCCTGATTTCCCTGTTTAGGAGGATTTTTCAACACCCAATAAGAACGCCAATACATCCGGGTGGACATCGAGCTCGGGGAGATCAAGAACATTGTAATGTCCATACTTCTCTGCCCGTTCTCGTAGCGCTTGCCACAAGCTCCGTCGCTCATCCTCAGCCACAATTAAATCATTTATGGTCTCGGCTTCAAGCAGGTACTCACCCGTTGTATAAAAAAATGTAATTCGGCGCCATTTTTTCGCTAGGATAGGCCTGGGCAAAAGAGTTAATGGACCAAGTTGGATTTTATAGTATTCATGACCCGCGAATGGATGGTCTGCTTCATCTTTGATTAGCTCGGCGCGTTTAGCAAGTTCATGCCCCTTCACCGCTGCAAAATATTGAATCTGCCATTTATGGGTGTCAAAAGAACCAGTTTGATAGAATGCCAGGTAATCTACCAAGATGACTTTTGGTGCACTTCGCAAAGGAATGCGGTACCAGCCATGCAGCCGCGCGATCTCAAGATCACGCGGCTGTTTCATCACCGCTACTAAAACAAGTGAGCCTGGTTCAGGGAGCATTTCAGCGAAATCCTTACAAATACGCTTCAACGAGAAAGGGCGGCGTGGGCATTAGCCAGATAACCCGACCTCGGAATTGAATTCTTGAATCAAGGCATCAATCTCGCTTACTTGGTTTTGGACGTGTGTCCAGTATTCAGGTGCATACCATTGATCCATAATTTCCTCGTAAGTTTTCCCTTGTTGTTCAACCCAGGTAAAGTATTTTAAATTATGGACACGGCGTCTTTCTGCATAAGTGAGTTCAATCAAATGATCCGTAGATTGACCTAGCAGGTAACGCTCAAAGTGAGCAGCTGCATCCTGTCCGTTATACTCTCCAAATTCTGCATGCATCTCCACCAAACGACTACCATAAAGCTCCATCGAATCTGTCAGAACCGTCATCACGACATCATACTCACCCATCTCATAATATTTTGCCATTTTGATGGCGGAAAGCATATTGGAAATACCCGAGAACCCCATCAAATCTAGTTTTTCAACCAGCCCTTCAGGTACACCTTTCTTTAACAGATATGCTTGACCAGCTGGTTCATTAAAGAGTCGGGCAAGATTGACAACGGCATTATCATCAATAGCGATGACCAAATCAGTATTTTTTGCATTGTGGATCCAAGGCACATGCTTATCTCCAATTCCCTCAATGCGATGAGACCCAAAGCCGTTTTCCAGTAAGGTTGGGCATTGAAGTGCTTCACTGGCACCGATCTTGCTGGTTGGAAAGAGCTGTTTCATATAATCGCCGCTGGCAATCGTACCAGCTGATCCCGTTGCTGAAACCATACCGCGATATACATCTTGCGGACCCATAACTCTGTGCAACACTTCTTCCATCGCATGACCAGTGACCTCATAATGCCATAGGTAATTGCCAAATTCTTCAAATTGATTGAAAATCATCAGGTCCTGCCCAGACTGGCGCAGTTCCCAGCATTTATCAAAGATTTCCTTTACGTTTGATTCGCTACCAGGTGTGGCAATGACCTCACCCGCGATTTGGGACAACCACTCAAACCTTTCCTTGCTCATCCCTTCTGGTAAGATCGCAATCGACGCACAGCCCAACAAAGCCGAGTCGTAAGCCCCTCCACGACAATAATTACCTGTAGAAGGCCATACAGCTTTCTGAGTAGATGGCTCAAATTGCCCAGTCACTAAGCGCGGCACAAGACACCCATAGGCTGCCCCAACTTTGTGTGCACCAGTAGGGAACCACTTACCAACTAATACTACGATCCTGGCAGGAACGCCAGTCAGGCTGCTGGGTAACTCCAGGTAATTAACCTCACCAAAGCCACCTCCCTGAGGGACAGGTTCATTGTGCCAGGTAATTCGGAATAGATTTAATGGATCGACATCCCATAAGCCGACCCCAGCCAATTTTTCTTTTATGTGTGCAGGAATTAAGCTGGGATCCTTCATCTGTGCAAAGGTTGGAATAATAATGTCACGTTCGCGCACCCTCTGAATAGCCTTCTTGCGGCGATCATTGTGGATGGTTAGATCAATTGTAGTCATTTTCAAACATCTCCCGACAAAAAAATAACCCGTGTGGGTTGTTGAAACATATATCTTCCACTTAACTAGCTAATCATCTTCCTCGCTCGGTGCTTCACGGACGATATATAATGGTCTACCCTTTGCTTCATCATATAGCCTGCCGATATATTCACCCAGTATACCCAGCGAAATTAGTTGTACTCCTCCTAAAAATAAAACCGCAATGAGCGTGGTTGCCTGCCCCAAGAAGGCTTGTGACCCAGTCAACCGCATAATAGCAACTACTGGTATGGCCAGGATGCTCAAGCCAGCCGAAATAAAACCAAGGTACATGGCGATTTGTAGAGGCAGATACGAAAAACTGGTGACTGCATCCCAGGCAAACTTGAACATTTTGCGGAAAGGATACTTCGTTTCTCCGGCGAAACGTGCTGCCCGCCGATATTTAACTCCGGTCTGTTTGAATCCGACCCAAACTGACATGCCCCTTAAAAAACGATGCCGTTCACGCATCTTGCTTAAAACATCTACAACCTTCCTATCTAATAGCCTGAAGTCACCCGTGTCCATTGGTATGTCCACATCTGTGATACGGTAAATCAGCCGGTAAAAGAGAGAGGCTGTAGCCAGCTTAAACCAGCTCTCACCTTCACGCCCCTCCCGGATTGCAAACACCACTTCGTAGCCTTCCTTCCACTTCGCAACTAAATCAGGGATAACTTCTGGTGGGTCTTGCAGATCTGCATCCATGATTACCACAGCATGACCACGAGCATAGTCCAATCCAGCTGTGACCGCCAGTTGGTGTCCGAAGTTGCGCGCAAAGATTACGGGGTTAACGTGATGATCTTTTTCTCCCAGGTTGCGTATCAGATCACCAGAACCGTCCGTGGAACCGTCATCGACAAGTAATAGCTCCCATGATTCCCCTGTAGTTTCCATCGTGGTGCTTACACGCCGATAGAACTCCTGTAACGTCTCTACCTCGTTAAATACGGGAGCAACAATGGAAATGCTCGGTTTAGGCATACACTTATTTTAACACCCTCTTGACGGCTGCTAAAGATGGCTCAATAACGGGCGCTGGGCTGACTGCTTCCATTGCCGCTTTAACATCTTTCAATCCGCTACCCGTATTGATAATCAATACCGGGTCATCTACTCCAATCACCCCACTTCTAATTGCTCTCAAAAAGCCTGCATAAGAGGTTGCACCAGCAGGTTCAGCAAATATTCCCACCTCTCCCAATGTTGCAATACTGGCTATTATTTCACCATCACTTACCAAGATATAAGCACCATTTGTTTCCCTGGCTGCTCGTACTGCCCTGATGCCGTCTCGCGGCAAATCCACCGAGATCGAATCCGCTAATGTACTGGCTGAAACAGGAGTTATGCTTTCTGCTCCAGCCAGGAAAGCGTTTGCAATCGCAGCCGATCCCTCTGCCTGGACACCAAATAAACGCGGCATACGATCAATCCATCCTAACCTTTGTAGATCCTTAAATCCCTTATGTATACCAGAGATGATGTTCCCGTCACCAACAGATACAAATACGGATAAGCGTGACAACAAATTTGCGGCAGATTCAAGGTGTGCCTCCTCATCGTTGCTGGCTATCCGCAAAGCCCATTCCCAGATTTCGAAGGCCGCAGTTTTCTTGCCTTCCGCTGTAAATGGGTTGTATCCTGTATTACGGCAATACCATCCAAACTCCTCTGCTGCTTGAATGGTCAGATCAAATGCATCGTCATAAGTGCCATCCACTAAAAGGACCTTCGCCCCAAACACAAGCAGCTGTGCAACCTTTGCTGGGGGTGCGTTGCGTGGTGCAAAGATGACTGCCTTTTGCCCAACTGCAGCTGCCATACCTGCTAGGGCTGCCCCCGCATTACCCGTGGAGGCTGTAACGATGACTTCAGCATCAATTTCACGCGCCCGCGCGACAACGACCGCACTGGCACGGTCTTTGAAAGAGGCTGTTGGATTCCGGCTCTCGTCTTTGATCCATAAATTGCCTGTGCCCAGCTCTTGAGCCAGTTTCTCTGGCTTAAAGACCGGTGTGCTGCCCGCGACCCGTAAGGGTGTGTGGTAACCTTTGGGGTCACCCACCGGTAAAAGAGGTAAAAACCTCCAGAGTGACTGTTCCTTTGTTAGGATTAGCTGTTTGGGGGATAGATTATGCAATGCTTCAATATCTAGAAGCACGTCCAGATTGCCGCCATCTTTTGGACAGGTGTAAGATACTTCTTCAACACCATACGTTGCCCCACACAATGAACATTGGTAACCATTGAATTTATGCTGCATCTCAATCATCACTTTACATTAGATTATTCGCGGACCCCAGCCATTAACAATCCCAGATTCTCCGCATTAGCATTTTGGCGTTCAACGATACCCATAATTTGCCCTTCGTAGATCACTGCAATGCGATCGGAAAGTGCCAGGATCTCATCTAAATCCTCAGATATTAACAGTGTGGCCGTTCCTTCCTGACGCTGCTCCATCAGACGCGTATGGATATACTCAGTTGCGCCAATATCCAACCCTCGCGTTGGTTGAGAGGCGATCAGCACACCTGGTTTGCGTGATAATTCCCGCGCCAGGATTAACTTTTGGATATTACCTCCCGAAAGATTCTTAGCAGGCGTATCCAGAGAAGGTGTTTTGACATTAAATTTCTTTACTAACTCACCTGCATATTGTGTAATCACTGGAAAATTTAAAAAACCTCTCCGTGCAAATGGTTGCGTGTGGTGTTCTCTTAAAATTGCGTTCTCAGATATATTAAATTCCCGGATCATACCATCTCGCATTCTTTCCTCGGGAATATAGCTCAATCCCTGCTCCATAATTTCACCTGGATTCTTGCCGGTGATATCCTTGTTTCCTAAAATCACCCTTCCCTTGATAAGATTACGCAGTCCGGTAATTACTTCTGCCAATTCACGCTGACCGTTTCCAGACACGCCGGCCAAGCCAAGAATTTCACCAGCTCTTACCTGAAGGCTCACACCTTGCAAAGCAGCCACACCCCTATCACTGTTAGCCCACAGGTCCTCTAATTCCAACATAGCTTTCCCAACATCGACCTTCTTGTGCTCCGGTTTCAAACCTACATCTCTACCCACCATCATTTGGGCCAGGCCTTCCTTGGTTGCTTCTTCAGTCGCCACCGAGCCAATCACACGTCCGTCTCGTAGTACTGTTACACGATGGCTGATGTTGAGTACTTCATGCAATTTGTGGGAAATAAAAATGAGAGCATGACCATCTCGAACCATCTGCCGAAATGTTACAAACAATTCATCCACTTCTTGAGGCGTAAGCACTGCAGTAGGTTCATCTAAAATAAGTAAAGCTGCACCACGATATAAAGCTTTGATAATTTCAACACGTTGTTGTTGACCCACCGATAACTGCCAGATATAAGCAGAAGGGTCAACCAGCAGTCCATATAATTTTGCCAACTCAATCACTCTCTCAGATACCACCTTCAGATCTGTCAACATACCTCGTGAAGACCTTAATCCAAGAGCCACATTCTCAGCAACTGTGAGAGAGGGGACCAACATAAAATGTTGGTGTATCATGCCAATTCCCTTGGCAATGGCATCCGATGGCGATAGGATTACAGCTGGCAGCCCATCGATTAAAATCTCCCCCTCATTCGGCTTATACATCCCGTAGAGAACTTTCATCAAAGTGCTTTTACCAGCTCCATTCTCCCCAAGCAGGGCATGCACTTCTCCAGCGCGTACTTCAAAATCGACATGGTCATTGGCCAACACGCCTGGGAACTGCTTGACAATTCCCTTCATTTCCAGGTGAGATATGCGCGCGGTGCCAGATAACAAGCTGGATGCTTCTCCCATAAACGATCCTTTTCAAACATTCAGGAGGGAGTAAGCCAGCTGGCTTACTCCCTCCCCACTTAAATTTTGTTGGATCTCGCGATTACTCGGATGGACCTTCCATTCCTTCCAGGAGTTGAGGCAGGTACCAGATCTCAGAATCGGTGGCAGTTGCACCAGCGGCAATGTATTCGTTGCCATCCTGTAAATTGATCGGTCCTGTCCACACATTGATCTCACCGGAAGCTAGCCCAGCGATAAATTCATCGAGTTGAGCCTGTAATTCCGCACTCATACCGGGGCCGTTTATCCAACCCGCAGCCGTCTTGGCATTGTCGGTCAAATCCTCCCAATTTGGAGGATTCCAATCCCAGGACTGGGTCCAGGTGCCGTCCTGAACACCTGTAATTGTCTCCAAATAAGCTGGACCCCAGTTGAAGTATGGCACACCCAGGCAGATGTCTGGGGCAGCATCGCAGGCACCTTCATAGTCGTATGGGATTGCCCAGACATTATCACCACGTGCTGCTCTTTGACCGGAAACATCAATCGCTTCTGTGGTATCGATGCCACTCAAGATCACGTCCGCACCGCCATCAATGAAGCTGTTGACAACCTCCGTTGGGTCGAGGGTGACGCCAGGTATGTTGAACCAGAAACCAATCCAGGTAACAGTGAAATCCAGTTCATCTGGGTTCAAGCCACGGTAATTTTCGTAGCAATATCGGGCACCTAGATAGGCAGAAGCAGTAAGGCGGCGGGTCTCGAAATTGATTAAGGGTCCGAGGTAGCCAAGCTTGCCAGTTTCGGTGTTCAACGCAGCTGCACAACCAGCAATTGCCTTCATGTCTTCCATGCGTCCCATGATATTGCCAAGATTGGGAGATGCTTCTCCTGTTAATACATCATCCCCAGATATATTGATGAAGATCACATCCGGGTATTTCTCAGCAACACCCAGCGTATCTTCTTCAAACTCATCCGAGGTAGTGAAAATCACCTTGGCACCATCTGCGACCATATCATCAACCACTCCTTCTAACGTCGCCTCAGGCTTGTCACCAGCATTGAGTGATTCAAAGAAGATCATGCGTGACCCAGGCAGGTTCTGCTCCACGTATTCACCTCCTTCGAAGTGAGCCTGGCTCCAGCCGCGGTCATTTCTGGGTCCGACCAACACCATGCCGAAAACCAACTCCTCAGCTACAACTGGTGGGGGAGCTGCCTCACCAACAGTGATGGACCCGCTGATAATGCCCTGCATGGTTTCATCTGCTTTGGCTTTAACATCTGCAGGTAGGTCATAACCTGGGTTGTAAGCTATCTTCAAACCACCATTAGCCAGGGTTAATGCGTATGCTTCTCCACCTAGCGTCCCGCCCTTCACCAAGGAGATGATCTCGTCCAGAACAACCGTCCAATCATAGACCTGGGAAGCTACCACGATGTCTGGAGCCAGAGATGCCTGATCAGCCTGCGTGCCAAACCATGGCACCATATTTTCCTCTGCCACACCAATCGCGCCAACCACCATCTGAGCTGTTCCTGTCAATCCATCTGCGCCAGCCTGGACGTGCGTCTGAGCTGCTTCGGATGCCAGGGCCACATCGCTGAAAGAGCCCGTATAAAGAACATTGACATCTAGGTCCGGTTTGGTTGCCTTTGCGCCAGCTGAGAAACCATCGATGTATAACTTGGCATCACCGGTCTCAATCGGACCTACAACACCCAGGATATTGCTTTGAGATAGCAGCGCCGCGATGACACCATTGACATAGCCACCTTCCTCAGAGCGAGCTTCATAAGCAAACACGTTGTTAATACCTTGATCTGCAAAAGTGTCTACTGTCGTACCCCAGGCAAAAGCTGTGTCTGGAAAATCAGGTGCTATTTCCTGCAAAGAGCTGCCATATTGTGAGCCATGCGCGATCACCAGGTTATAACCCTGACTTGCATAGTCACGCAGAGCTGCCGCGGCGTCGTCAACCACGAACATACCTTCAGAATATGCAAATTCGAAGTTATCGGCACCCATCTCATTTTGAATGGCTGTCAACGCATCATACATGCTCTGACTGAACGCCAGGTCGTTGATCGCACTTGGCATCACGACTGCTACTTTAAATGGTCCAGCAGGTGCAACCACTTCTTCAGTCGGTGCCGTGGTTGCGACCTCGGTGGGTTCAGCAGAGGTTCTACACGCACTTACCAAAATCGCCAGCAGGATCAGAACTCCAATCCATTTTTGATACTTAAACATTCTTCGCCTCCATTAATTTATGTTTATCTAAACTGATCTTAGCTATTGTTTGTAATTAAGATTTTTTACTTGTTCCACCTCCTCCATGAGCTATTCTCCTCGTTCAAAGGGTTTGGTTAATGCTGATGGTGGTCGTGTGCGCTGCACAGTAAACACCAGCACAAGTATTGTTAATACATAGGGCATCATGACTGCGATGTCCGAAGGTATATCAATCCCTAGCACCTGCACCCAGACTTGCAAGGCATTGACCAGACTAAAAATTAATGAACCAAATAGAACACCACCTGGTCGCCAGCTTCCAAAATATACCAATGCTACCGCTATAAAACCCAAGCCGTTGGTCAAATTTACCTGAAATACATTTAATAACGCAATAGAAAGTGAGGCTCCTGCTATGCCTGACAGGATGCCACCCAGCGTCAAGGTGAAATATCTCACTCCACTGACACTCACTCCTAAAGAATCTGCTGCCTGGGTGTTTTCACCGACCGCGCGAATCTTCAAACCCAATGTGGTTTTATTTAATACGAACCAGGCTAAAGGCACCAGGGCGAACGCACCATAAACAAGGATGTTATGCTGGAAGAAGATCTCTCCGATGATTGGAATATCACTCAAGTAGGGGACCGAGATGGATCGGAAACCCTTCACCGTCTCGACGGTGCCTAGTGTTTTTTGAAACAGCAAGTCACTCATTCCTAAGCCGAACAGATATATTCCAATACCGCTGATACCCTGTTCTGCCTGGAGATTAACGCTGATGAAAGCCATGGCTAAACCCATAACAGCACCAACGATAATGGCTGCCAGCAAACCAAACCATAAATTACCAGTTGTAAAAGCAACATAAAAACCCGCATAAGCTCCCAGCAACATCATGCCATCAACACCAAGGTTTAGCACACCGCTCCTCTGACCGAAGGTCTCACCAATTGCCGCATAGAGATATGGTGTCGCCAGGCGGATGCCGGAAGTTGCGATCCCGATCAGGACATTCAGCGATAACAACTCAGTAATCATATCTGAGTTTCCCCTGGTTTTTTCAATTTATTACTACCGTCTAATTCTGGTAGTGTCTCACTCATAGACATCCTGCGCCGTGAGCGCCGTCTGCTCCAGATCTCACTGCTGACCACAAATACAACCACCAGCCCATTCAATGCGATGATAAAGGCAGACGGAACCTGCATTACTCTCTGAAGTTTATTTGCACCTACCAGCAATGCCCCGAACAAAAAAGAGGCTGGGATCGTGCCGATCGGATGCAACTTGCCAAATAACGCAGCCACAATCCCGTTAAAACCAGCACTCCCTGTAAATCCCATTGCAGAGCCATCTGTGAACATGCGATGGTGAACACCCAATATCTGTATTGCCCCCCCTAACCCGGCAAATGCACCGCTGAGCAACAAGGAAAGAACTATATAGCGTTTCACATCAATACCTGCATACCTAGATGCATCCGGATTAAGGCCGACCGCCCGGATTCGATATCCTATCGAAGTGCGCCACAAAAACAAGTAAACCAGAATAGCCAGCACTACAGCAATTCCTGCTCCCAGGTGTAAGCGCGTAGGAACTAAGCGGGGTAAGTCAAACGCCTGTACTAATCGGGCAGTTTGGGGGATTTTGGAGGCCGCGTTGAATTGATCGGGATCTAGAAGTGGGTCACGTAACAAATAATTCATGAATTGGACCGCGATAGCATTCATCATGATCGTGCTAAGAATTTCATTGACGTTAAAATAAGCCTTGAGAGCCCCAGGAATCCCTCCCCAGATGGCTCCTGCAAGGAAACCCGCCAGCATGGCGAGTGGGACAACAAAAAAAGCGGGCACTTCAGGCAACCACAATCCAACCACCGTGGCTCCGATCGCACCCATAACGAGCTGCCCTTCTCCCCCAATATTGATCACACCTCCCCGAAATGAAATACAAATCCCAAGACCTACCATCAAAAGTGGTGTGGCTCTCACAATCGTGTCTGCCAACGAATTGGTGCTGCCAAATGCTCCCTCCACCATGGCTGCATAGGCTTGTAGCGGATTTGCGCCTAAGAGCACCAGCATAACGGCACCCACTGCCAGGGCAGCAAACGTCGCCAGTACAGGCAGTAGCGCATCGACTATTTTTTCAAAATCAAGTTTTTTGAGTAATGGATTCTGCATGCTCACTCATTCTCAAAGGTTGTGCCCAGGGCCATTGGAGGTGACACGCGCAATGCTCTGGACATGGGACCTCGCATTGGTTTGGGCATGAGCAAGATCAACCGTTCCGTAAATTCACTACCGACTGTCAATAACACGAAGATCATCAACAACCAGGGAATAGAATTGAACGCTACAACGGAAACCTCCGGGAAGGTCCGCTGTAACACGGTGGCAAGCGCTTTCGTCGCTCCAAACAATATTGCACCCAAAGCCCCTCGCACTGGGGACCAGCCACCAAAAATTACAATTGCCAGTGCAATCCATCCTAAGCCGCGTGTATGCCCATCTGACCAACCCAGCTTGACATCCAGTGAATAGGCTGCCCCAGCAATACCAATCAAGCCTCCACCCACTATCGTATATATATAGCGCAGCCGGTTGACATTGATCCCACGTGCAAAAGATGCTTCCGGACGTTCCCCCACCGACCTCAAATGCAAGCCTGGCTGAGTCCGGTTCAGATACCACCAAGTCAGGAAGATAAGAACGATCGCGAAATAAACCACCAAATCTTGATTAAAAAATATTGGGCCTATGATCGGAATGTCTTTGAGAACAGGTATGGGTAGATGTTTTACTACTGGGCCAGGAATGCGAGTGTAATTCTGTCCTAAAAATGCGCTCAAATCATCACCGAGCAGCGTCAGTACAAAACCAATCGCAACCTGGTTCTGTTTTAACCGGAAGCTGCCAAACGCAACGAGAAGAGCCATGATCGCACCAACGATGGCTGCAGCCAGAAAACCATACAGCAAACTGTCAGTCTTTAATCCCACCACGAAACCCGTCATGGCCGCCATCATCATCGTCCCATCCACGGATAGGTTTATAACTCCCACGCGTTCCGTGATAGTTTCACCACTAACAGCAATGATAAGCGGTGAGGATTGCAGTAAAATCGAAGCTAACTGTCTGATCAGTTCATCGCTCATCCCTCACCTCCTCCTTAGAACGCTTACCAATTCTTAGAACACCTGGATTACCAAACAACAACATAAATAACACCAGGACTCCTGTCAAGACTCCTCCCAAGGAAGAATGGAGCTGGGTGCGTAACTGCAACGAAATGCTTCCATTCAGTACAGCTGAAAAGAATAATGCAATCAGGGGTACCCAGAACATCCGAAAAGAGGCGAGCATAACCACCAGCAAAGCCAAAAAACCGATACCACCCGAGATACTTTGACGCAGACTGTCGAACCAGCTTAATACTCGCACTGCACCCCCCAGTCCAGCTAATGCTCCACAGAACATCATCGCTAGGATTGCCTCACGCTCACTGGATACACCTAGCAGGAAAGCAGAGCGTGGGTTCTTACCGAGTGCTCTTAACTTAAGCCCCCAAACGGTTCCCCTCAAAGCAAGGATAATCAACCCAAAAGCAATTACTGCAAACACAAATGAGATAGGACTAAACCGCGATTCAGCAAACCGTGGGAGCAGTGCCGCTGCTTGAAAAGGCTGTGTACCCCTGAAGGTACCGCCTTCAGGAGGTTGCCAGGGACCAGAGATGAGATAATTGGTGAGAATAATCGCCAGATTATTTAATGCCAGACCTCCAAATATCTCATGAACACCTCCACGCGTCTTCAGGATGGCTGTCAATCCAGCCCACAAAGCTGCAGCCAACATAGCCGCCATGATTTCAAGTGGGATTAAGAGAAATTGGGGTCCAGGAAATTTCAAGGCTACCCAGCTTGCCGCGATAGCCCCCATAACGATCTGTCCTTCCACACCAATATTCCACAATCCTGCTGTAAAAGTGACTAGCAAGCCAACCGATGATAATAAAAGGGGAATCCAAAATGCCAGCACACTGAGTGTCTTAGATTGATCCCCAAAGGCTCCTCGCCACATAGATTGAGCCGCTTCGAGCGGGCTGGCACCAAACAAGATTAAGAGGACTGCAGTGAATATTAATGCCCCCAGGATGGGGATGATCGGCCAGAACCACCGAATGCTTTGTTTGAAATTCATGCCTGGCCTCCAATCAAGTGGCCTAATTCATCCACCGTGGTCTCCTTGGCATTTACAATCCTTGACATGACGCCTCCGGACAACACAGCGATACGATCACTACGTTCGATCACCTCATCCAGGTCAGCTGACATAAACAAGATCGCGGTTCCATCCTTACGACGTTCATTAAGCAAACCCCAGATCCAGTCAGTTGAACGAATGTCCAGGCCACGTGTTGGATGCTCCAGTAATAACAACTTGAGAGGTGAGTTAAGCAAGGAGAACAAGAGACGTTGCTGGTTGCCACCCGAAAGTTGATCAGCGGTAGAATCGGGACGTCCAACGATTTGATAGGTCTTTATCCGCTCTGTTGTGATATCACGGGCTGCGCGCCAATCCACGAGAAAATCATGTTTTGGTTGTGCCAGCACGATGTGCTCCGTAATTGACAAACCAGCTACTAAACCCTCTTCTAATCTGCCAGCAGCCAGATAAGCAACACCAGCCTGTTGGCGGTGATGGTAAGACCAATTAGTGATCTCCTCGTCCTGAAGCAATAAGTTTCCCTGGCTGGGACGTAATAACCCTGCACATGCTTGCAGCAACAACTTTTGCCCACTCCCCTCCAAACCCGCTAACCCAAAGACTTCTCCAGATTTCACCTCCAAATTTATATTTTGAACCGTTAGCCTGGGTGTCTCTATACTTAGATTTTTTAATTCTAAGACCGTCTTCCCTAATTCATGGTCGGGCCTCACCTCTCGAACAGGTATTTGCCCAAACATCATTTCCACCAAACGCTCATTGGGACAAGGAACTTTTATGCCACCTACCAGCTTCCCCTGCCGCAACACATACGCGTAATCGCACAACTCCTGAACTTCATCAAGTTTATGGGAGACCAGTATGACTGTCTTGCCCTCATCGTAAGCCAATCTCCGGATCGAATCAAACAGAACCTCCTTTTGTTCTGCACTGATCCCCGTTGTTGGTTCATCCAGGATTAACAATTCTGCCCCACCTGATAGCAATCTGACCAGTTCCAGCTGTTGGCGTTGTCCTAAGGATAAACTCTCGATCAGATAATCTGGGTCAACATCAAAATTGTATTTACTTAGGAGATCTTTCATCTCCTTTTTGGCAGCTTGATAATTGAGAATCAGTTTTTTGTCTTTCGCTAATAAATAGTTATCGATTACTCGAAGTGGTGGGATATCTAGCGGATCTTGATAAACCATACCAATGCCTTGTGTAAGTGCGTTTGCAGGTGATACGAAATATGTTGGTTTTGAATCGAGGATGATTTGACCACGGTCAGCAGGCTGATACCCAGAGAGGATCTTCATCAGGGTGCTTTTACCTGCCCCATTTTCCCCCAACAGTCCATAAACCTTGCTCCCTTCAAATTGTAAGCTTATTCCAGCATTCGCTTTTACAGGGCCAAAGAATTTATGGATATCTTGTAGTTCAACTTGCATGCACTGTCTCTCCTTAATTGTGCGCTGTAGATCAAGATTTCATCTTGATATGCACATTCAGTCACGAATAGGGATTTACTTCCCAATTAGCAGCAGATGAACAGAATAAAAATCTACGAAAGATAATAGTTTAGTAAGAAATCCGCCAGTGTCATTAATCCGTATTTCAAAAAATAATTTGAAGGATTTTACACCATTTTAAAAATACTGTATAAAATCCTTCATTTCTCATTACCGAACAATCTTAAGGCACAATCCAGGTACCCGTCTCCCCACGTAATGCTTTGCCAATATTTTCCGGGTTTGTGATGATCGCCTGCTTACCACCAGCCTCTAAAAACCATACAATCGCCTGAATCTTTGGAGCCATTGAGCCTTTCGCAAAGTGTATGCCTTCCTGCAGGTAACCTTTCGCTTCGGAGAGGGTCATGTGATCAAGCCACTTTTGATTAGGTTTGCCATAGTTCAGGGCGACTTTTTCGACCGCGGTTGAGATCAGAAATAAATCCGCATCAATCAGATTGGCAAGCAGCCCGCTGGCGAAATCTTTATCAATCACAGCAGCAACACCGCGAAATTCTCTCTCACCCATGTCGATGACAGGGATACCACCACCACCAACGGTGATCACGACAACACCATTGCTGATCAGAGTTTTCACTGATTTTAACTCCACCACCTCTTTCGGTAATGGAGAGGCCACTACCCGTCTCCAGCCACGACCAGCATCTTCCACCACGCTCCAGCCCATATCCGCTTCCCTGGTTTTGGCTTCCGCTTCGTCCATAAAACCACCAATTGGTTTGGAAGGGTTTGCAAAGGCGGGGTCATTCTTATCCACCATGACCTGGGTAATCACGGTTGCGATAGGCTTATGAATACCGCGCTTGTACAACTCAGTTTGTAGTGTTTGCTGTAAGGCATACCCGATCGCCCCCTGGCTATCAGCTCCACATACATCCAGGGGAATCTCGTGCATGCCTTCCACTTTATGCGCAATTTCAGACCGTCGCAAGATGAACCCCACTTGCGGGCCATTCCCGTGACCGATGGCTACATCCCACCCAGCTTCGATCATATCAGCAATATGATAGGTGGTTTCCTTGGCTGCCAGATATTGGTCTTCTACCGTCTGGTGTTGCTTATCCTTAATTAGTGAATTGCCACCGATGGCAACAACTGCAACTTTTCTCTCTGCCATGCTTACCTCATTGTTAAAGCCATTACGGCTTTTTGGACATGCATACGGTTTTCAGCTTCATCGTATACCACCGATTGTTCGCTATCTATTACGCCATCGGTGACTTCGATATTCCGATCAGCTGGAAGTGGATGCATATAGATTGCATCAGGTTTTGCCAATTTCATCTTGCGTTCATCGGTGATCCAATGTGAATATTTCTGGATGATTTTGGCTCCCTCATCAGGGTCCGGTGTATGCACCATGGCACCCCACGACTTGGCATAGATGATATCCGCATCCTTGAATGCAGCTTCCATATCGTCCACGACCTCAAACCCTG
>CP070639.1:2830974-2843743 GCA_020354045.1 Anaerolineales bacterium
GGCTGGTCACCAGATGGAAAACTGCTTGCCTCCGCGGGGGACCGGTTGCGTTTGTGGGATGGCGAGCTGGGGCAGCTGTTGACCGAGTTTGACACCCATTCGGGTGCTACCTTTCGCCTGGCCTGGTCACCGGATGGTGGTTTGATCGCCTCTGCGGGCATAGACCAGGTTTTGCGGCTGTGGGGGGTAGCCAGCCAGTAAGCTGATAAAACAGGTGCCCGTTGGAAATCTCCTCGGGACACCTGTTTGCTTGCTTGGGCAAGTCAAAAATCTAATTCTTACGGCACCCAGTTAGAAAGCACAACCAGTTCTTTATCCCCCTGGTTTGGATCATTATTGGGAATGTGCACGCGGAAATCGTGGGGACCTTCCATGCCGGCGTGCATCATGAAGCTCATGGAAACGGTAGTTTGTTCGCCAGGATTGAGGACCATCGCACCGATGGCCGGTACAGGCGGTCAACAACCCTCAACAACTTCGATATATGGCTGTTCGCTGAAACGCAGAGGCTGATCCCCCACATTACTGAGCTTGAATTCTGCATAAACGGTCTGGTTTACCGGTACCTCTCCGAAATCGATTACCTCCTGGTCAACTTGCAAGGCAGGTGCACCGTTCGTCCCGCCGGTTGATTGCGTTTCTGCAGGTTTGTTAGTATTTAAGCCGACCAGCAATGCCCCAAGTACCAGGATAGCTCCACCCACCAACAGCCAGATGGGCAGCGGGATCTTATTTAATCCACTTGTTTTCTTTTTGCGTCGGTTGGCGCGGGGTGTAGTCATTGTGTTACCTCCATACTAAAATTAAATTGATAAGTCCATAAATAGCTCACCAAAGCCCAGACCTGTTCATCTGTGAAAATGGGGCCCCAGTAAGGCATGCCTGTGCCCATCCCGCCGCGGATAATCTTGCCATGCAGCACGGCAGGAGCTGCCCCCAGCATGTGTTCTTCGTCGCTGAAATCCGTCGGTGTTGTGGTTGCATGTCCATCCAGCGCATGGGTATCACCTGCCAGTTCGTTGGCGAAGACACCCTCGCCATCTCCCGTTTCGCCGTGACAGGCCGCGCAATTCTCTTTGTACAACCCGGCTCCAGTTTGTACTGCTTCTGGTGGGCTGTGTTGTGCCCAGGCATAAGCCGCTAAATCCCACAGCTCGGCATCGCTCAGGTCAGACAGACTGCGGTCATTGCGTAGCTCTTGCCAGGCAGATGATGGGCTATGGCTGATGTAATATTCCCAGCTGGTATATTGCTGTGGTAGCCTGTGCTCTAGCCGGGCCCCTCGCGCGGCTGAAGGTTCTTGGCTGGGTAGAAATTGGGCGTGGTGCTCCGCGTCGATATCCAGGCCCAGGCGGAGATACAGAGGCGGCTCGTACTTAACCGGTTCCTCCATCCCCGCTCCACTTACCTCGATAGTGCCGCGCATGCGCCAGTGATCTGCTCCACACCAGCGGGTGCAGTAAAAAGTGTATTTTCCTGGGCGGTCGAAGTTCAGTGTTACCTCGCTCATCTCGCCCGGGTTAATGTTCACTGCCTGCATATCCATTTGTCCCACGGCGAAACTGTGGGTGACATCGTCGGAAGTCATGCGGATGGTGAGAGGTTGCCCCACGGTAGCGCGCAGATCGCCGGGTATCCAGCCGCCATGCTCAGGCAGGCGAGCATGCAGGATGCCCTCGTCGCTGCGCGCTTTCCAGGCAGCTGCCACACCCATCACGGTCACCAGCAATAAAAGGATCACAATCCAACGCGCCAGCTTTTCTCGCATTACACTTACCCCAACAGCAACAATAGCATGGTCAGGGAGAACAGCAATGAAAAACCTGCTAATGGCAGGATGGCTCGCCTGGCTCGAGCTGGTTGAACTTGTTTGGCAACCAGTCGCTGGGAGAGATTCGCTGACCAGAACAGCCCCACCACTACTGCTCCGACCTGTAAGACCGGGGCTGCACCGAGAAGGGCGGAAGGCAGGCTTACTCCGCTTGTCCCCACCAGGTTCCAGCCCCACCCAAACGGGTCAGACAACACTTGGAGAACATAGGAAAACTTGGGAAAGGCAAAATCGATGGTGAAGGCGATCCAGGTGAATAATCCCAGCGGCAGCAAGGCTTGGGAATAGTCGGCCAGGAGGCGCTTGAAGGGCGCCTTCGCCTGGCCTGTTTTCTGGCTCCACCAGACTGCCAGGGTATAAAGACCCGGTAAAACCAGCAGGCTGAGTGCCAGGTACGCACCTGTATAAGCCCACCAGGCGGTTGAGCCAACATCGTAAGCCGCTGATTTGAGCCAACCCCACGGACCGATGAATACAGCCGAGAAACTCAAGGCGCTGCTCAGCATCACCAGCGCTAACAGGGTTTCATCCAGGCGGGTAATGGAATTGGTTTGACCTAGATCGCTGCCGAAGGGCCGTAAGTTCAGCGAGATATTATCGTACGTACAGACTCGCAGGCATTCCATGCACAACCCGCATTGGGAGCTGTCGCGCATGGCAAGTGGGTAAACTCCCCAGGGACAATGGGTATAGCAGGTCTTCTCCGCATGGCTTTTGCATATATCGCTATCAATCACCCGCACCTCGAGCGGAGCAGTCTTGGCGTATATACCGGTGAACCCGCCAATGGGGCAGACATAAGAACAAAATGCACGCCGTTCAAAGATTAGACTGAGTAGCATAGCCGTACCGAGCAAGCCCAATAAAATCCAGGCGGTCAACCGGGCGTCTGTAAGTGTGAGCGCACTGAAGATACCGATTAGCAGGAACAGCCCGCTTGCCAACCAGTTGCCTCGCAAACGACGTGGCCAGCGCATGCCCAAACCGATGGATTTTTGTGCCTTGGTCAACAAACTACCATTTTGTAGCCACTCACCAGGCATGGGCAAGGGGCACACACTGCACCACGAGCGACCTCCCAGGGGTATGAAAAATAGCTTCAGGGCGGTCCACCAGGCAATCCAGACGAAAATAATGGCGAAGTTGTGACTGCCCACAGGAGAGCCGAGCAAGCCAACCAGGATGGTGAAAACAAATCCTGCCAGTGTGATAGACCTGGCGAGCAAGAGCGGCCAGCGGCTCTTGATCAACTTATCCAGAACGCGCAGGCGTGCCAGGTTCAGGCGGCTTTCACCGGGAGCAAACATTTTCTGGTTGCTCTGTGGGGTCAATGGCCTGCTCTGCGGGAGTGTACTCATACCCGTTTCCACCATACACCCGCAATTACAGCCAGCAGGGCTAATCCAGCAGCTCGCCAGAGCAGATCGTTGCCTCCCACCTGCAGCTTTCCAACCATAAAGGGGTGCATGGCACCACATGTTTCTGAGCAGCGCAGCGTGTACGATCCAGCTTGACCAGCTGTGAAGGTCATGGAGGCGGTTTGACCTGGGTCAGCCACTAAGTGCAGATCGTAGCCATCGATGGATAAACCATGGACAACATCTTGGGAAACCAGCTCGATGGTCACTTGGTCACCAGGGTTGACTGCCAGCACCGCGGGCGAAAAGGCAAAGCGGCTGGCCTGGATCTTGAATAACTTCTGGTTGCTGCTGGTCGCTTTAACCGGCATGGGAGCCAGCGAGATGACCAGCCCCAGGCTTATAGCCAGCCCCCAGAAGAGGATTTTCTTCCAATGCTTCATGGTTTTTCCTTGGCTCTCAATCTATCCGCTCAAGGCATATTCGAGGGACCGTACTTGGCGTAAGTCTCGTCTACGAAGCTCTTGATTTGTGGGATGGATTTGCCTTCTTTCATCATGCGCATCGTATCCAGTGTGATGTCCACACAGATTGAGCAGCCCAGGGCATGGGTGTCGAAAATAACGCTGCCGTCTGCTTCTTGCCCGGATACATAACAGGCATAATTGGAGGTGTGACCCATCGCCCCGCAGCCGCAGTAACAGGGGATCTCAGTCAAGGCCTCTGGGTTGGCAGCTGCAAACTGGTAAGCCTGCTGCACCGTGACGGGGGCAGCCTGGACCTCGGCGGGCATCTTGTCAAGTGGGTAAAGTTCCATCCCCTCGTGAGCGTTGTCAATGCCGGAGTCACAGGCTGATACAAGCGTGGCGAGCATTAGGAGGAGCAGGATCGTTGTGGTGAGTGGACGTAAGCGCAGAGTGTGCATGAGGTTGGCTAATGACTTTCAAAAGATATTCTGGTTGTAATTTTATGCACTATGAAGAGCCGGAATAGTGACAAAAGTCATCCTATATGTAATATATTTTCCTGGACTTTGTTACACCTGGTTGAGGTCAGCTCTCATCTGTTCGTATTGCTCGCGGGTCAATTCGCCGCGCGCATAGCGCTGGTCGAGGATTTCTCTGGCATTGGGAGACTGATTTTGGCGTGAGGATTGGGTCAGGTCTCTGCTGCCAAACAGTGACTTAACCAGCCATACTGCTGCGAGTATCAGTAACACCCAGAAGATCAGCATGAAGAATATTCCTAAAAAGCCGAATCCTGACATCATAGCCGTTTCTCCTTCTGTACATAAATGAACGTACAGTGGTTATGATAGCAACTCAGCTTGAAGGCAGTTTGAAGTAATTATAAAGATTTGGTAAAGCTTATCGAATTGGTTTGATTTCCCGGCTTAATTTGCCAACGGCAGGGTGAAGCTGAACGTACTGCCCTGGTTCATCCCCGGGCTCCTGGCCCATATCCGTCCCCCGTGAGCTTCCACCAGGTGTCTGGCAATGGTCAGCCCAATACCACTGCCGCCTCCTGGTCGTGAGCGCGATTTATCTGCCCGGAAAAAGCGAGTAAAAATATGTTGCAGGTGTTCTGGGGCGATCCCCATACCAGTGTCTGTGATGGAAATTTGCACCTGTTGGTTTTCCATACGAGCTGAGAGCTTCACTTGGCCACCCGCAGGCGTATATTGCAGGGCATTACCTACCAGGTTGAGCAGCACCTGGTTAATACGATCTTCATCAACCTGTACAGGTGGTAGATTTGCAGGCACCTCTACCAGTAAGTTCACACCTTTCTCTTCGAATTGGCGGCTAAGCCGATCAACCAGTGAGGAGGCCAGCTCGGATACTGATGCTGGCTTGAGTTTTAAAGTGAATGCGCCTGCCTCTACACGGCTGAGCTCTTGCAAGTCGTCCACCAGGCGTGTCAGCCGGTCAGCTTCCTGGTAAACGGCTTGGTACGTATCCAGGTCAGCTTCCAGCACGCCGTCCATCATGCCTTCCATGTAGCCCTTAATGCTGGTCAAAGGGGTGCGCAGCTCATGGGTGACATCGCCGATCAGCTGTCGGCGCATGCTCTCCGTCTTTTCCAGGGTGTCTGACATGCGGTTAAAGCTTAGTGCCAGCTGGTCGAGTTCATCCATTTCCAATTTTTTGCCGCTCGCTTTGACTTTCACGCGTTCGTCATAATGCCCCTCGGCAATACGCTGGCTGGCCAGCATCATGGCCTGCACGGGCGCAATCACTTGCCGGGTGACAAACAGGCTGACCAGCAGGGCTGCCAGGGTGGAGGCGATCGTACCGATCACCAGCGCCTCGTTCACCGCAAAACGGAAATTTGTGAATAAATCCGAATTCAGCATCATGCCGCCGATGCTGGTGTTCATCATATCTTCCATGGCAGCCATGTGCCGCTCGAAGGCGCTGGGCACTGAAAATTCCGAGGCGCTGAGTAGCACGATTAAACCTACCAGGATGACAGTCAGGTAGGATATAAATATCTTCATCCCCAGATGACGGCGAATTAATCCTGGCATTATAGCACCTCGTCCTGGAACCGGTAGCCGACCCCGCGCACAGTGGCGATCAGATTTTCATCACCCAACTTTTGGCGGATATGCCCAATATGCACATCCACTACCCGTATTTCACCAAAGTATTCATGCCCCCACACCTTTTCCAGCAATTGCTCCCTGCTCAACACCCTTCCGTGGTTTTCAGCCAGTGCTCGTAACAGGTCGAATTCCATGGCGGTCAACTCGATCTCCTCCTCGTTCACCCACGCCTGGTGTCTTTCGATATCGATACGCACTTGTTGAAACGCTAATGTGCTCCCGCTGCCCTGTCCACTGCCGCTTTGCAGGCGGCGCAAGGCCGCTTTGATGCGCGCCACCAGCTCGCGTGGGCTGAAGGGCTTGGTGACATAGTCATCTGCACCCACAGACAATCCAACGATTTTATCGGTTTCTTCGGTTTTAGCGGTCAGCAGGATCACATACACATCCGATTCACGCCGCAAGCGTGTAAGTAGTTCGATGCCGTCTAGGCCTGGCAGCATGATATCCAGCACAATCAGGTCAGGCTGAAAAGCTCGAGCAGCCTTCAGTCCAGCCTCTCCATCTGCAGCAGTGTAAACCTCATAGCCTTCAGGTTGCAGGTAGGCGCTCACCAGCTTGGTGATGCTAGGTTCATCGTCAATGACCAGTATCTTGGCTTTTGGCACAATTTTCTCCTGGAATGAATACGACACCCGGCAGCCAGCCGGGTTCGTATTTTTGTGTCCGTGATATATATTTTAATGGAGAATTATTAATGCTCGGCGCTCATTTCAATGAACTCGCCGTGCCAGGTGTGAGGGAAGATCTGGCGGTTGTACCCATTCACACTCAGCATTCCGGTCACCTCACCATCCCGCAGGATGTGCAGGGTATAGTAGCCATAGAAGCGATCAGCGTGTTCATCAGCCTGTGCCCCTGGCATGTTGATGTCTAGATACCTCTGGGCAGCCTCAACCGCCTCCTCCGGGCTGACAGCCATATCTGCCGCTACATCACCAGCCTGGTTGCGGTTGCCCCATCCAAAGCCCCCCATCATGCCGTGACCCATGCCACCAAAACCCGCATTACCAGACATCATCCCGTATTTCAGGTTCCACATCATGTTAGGACCGTGCTCGGGGTATACCTGCAGGCTGAGCGGATCGACCAGCACTTCCATCGCGCCAATCCCCGTGCTTTCTTCCACGATCTCGGCGTAGGCGTGGTTGTCGAAGATCATAATCTCCTCGACCTCCAGATCATCATCTCCATAATCGGACAGGAAATCTTCTAAGGCTGCCTCCGCCTGCTCTAAAGAAAGTGGCTCTGCCTGCGCCTGGTTGCTGCCCCAGTAGCCTCCCATCATGCCTTGCCCCATATGACCCCCGAAATTTCCAGAACCAGGCCCGCCTCCACGTCGGTAAAATCCACCCATCATGCCCGGACCCATGCCACCTGGTCCTTGCCAGGGTGTGTCCCAACCAGGTGCATTGTTGGGCTGGGAGCTCATCATCCATCCAGGTCCAAAACTGCCTGCCCACCATCCGATGCGACCAATGATAAAACCTGCTGCGAGCAGAAATACCGCGGCCACAACGACGCCTGTGACGATTAGAGTGATTTTAAAGGTGTTGCTCATTAAATAGGTCTCCTTATTTTTCTTTTTGAGTATACTGGTGTTACGACCAGCTTATACTCCCAGAGTATAGTACGCGGGATTGAAGAGAGCATAAAGCCAGTTTAAAGTTTGTGTAAAGATTGTCAGTCAGGATACTATTGAGCAGCCGTGATCAGGCTCTAATCCTTTAGGTGCATATGAAGCTGGAAATATATACTGCGGATAAAAACGAAGAACTCCTGCTTAAAACCCTGTTGAATGCCTACTTGCAGGAATTGAGAATGTATCGCCAGATTCCCGTGGGTGCCACCACAGCCAGTGAGTATCCTTACCTGCAGCTCTACTGGTCGGAAGCGGGGCGCTACCCTTTTTTACTTAAAGTTTCCGGTGAGTTGGCTGGTTTCGCACTCGTCCGGCAAGTCGCAGAAAAGCCAAAACCATGCATGTCTATGGCTGAATTCTATGTCAGCCCTTCTAAGCGCCGCCAGGGATTGGGCTGGGAGGCTGTTCAACGATTGTTCCACCAGTTTCCAGGTGCCTGGGAGTTGCAGGTGATCAAGGGTAACCAGCCAGCCATGGAATTTTGGCGCCGCTGTATCCAGTTCTCCGCCAGCACCTGGCAGGTGGAGTCAATCCTGGCCCAGGATGGCCCGCGCTTGTTTTACCACTTTGAGATTCTTCCCTCCAGTTGAGCAGGCACTAAGAAATTCTGCCATATCACTACACTTTCCTCAGGAGCAGTACATGCCGGTATTCTACTTTGCTATTCTAGTTGCGGTTCTATCCAGCATCAGCTATCATATATTTCAGAAAGCCATTCCTCTAACAGTCAACCCGGCAGTTGGCTTGATCGTGACTTACACAATTGCCTTATTGCTGTCCGTGCTGCTCTTATTGGTCTTTCCATTGAAAGAGGGGCTGCTCGAGACGCTGCGCAAGGTGAATTGGGCCAGTTATGCGCTGGGATTCGCCATCCTCGGGTTGGAGATTGGTTTTTTGCTGGCCTACCGGGCGGGTTGGGATCTGAGCCTGGCGGGCATCGCCGCCAATGCCGCCGCTGGTGCCATGCTGCTGCCGGCAGGCGTGCTGCTTTTCAAGGAGAAGCCTTCATGGGTGAATGTCTTGGGTGTGTTTGTGTGTATTCTGGGGATAGTCATGGTGAATTGGAAAAAGTAAGGGTCAAGACCAGGAAGTGTGCTCGTTGAATACTCGCTTCACAGACGGACAAATCCAAACTGCCAGGCTTATGCTTGACTTCCTGCGCCGGGGGCAGGCCGAGCAGGCTGTACCCGCCTTGCGGTCTATGCAGGCCGAGCTGTATGCTTCTATCCCGGATAAACAGCGCCAGTCGCGCGGCATCACCTGGGTGCTGCAGCAGATCAGCAGCTTGCTCGTCGTGGTTTGTGATCGGAACCTGGAGACCATCAGGTCAGCTGGGTTGAGCTTATATTCTCAGCTTGCTCAAGATGACCTTTTGATTGGGGTGCCTGTATTCTTAATGGCAGAATACGGAAAACATCATCCTGAAGAGATATATGCTTTCTTTGAGGGGGCGGCAGGTTCGCAGAATTGGGTGGTCCGGGAGTTTGCCGCTGCTGGCTTTCACAAGGTCATCGCCGCCCAGCGCGAGCAAGTTCAGTTCTTCCTGAAGCGCTGCGCCAGCTCAAGTGACCCAAATGTGCGGCGTTTTAGCAGCGAAACGCTGCGCCCGGTGACAGACCTGCGCTGGATCAACCAGCAGCCGGAGTATTCCCTCACGGTTCTCAGTTTGCTCTTTAAAGAATCCCACCCTTACCCGCGCACTTCTGTGGGCAATAACTTGAGTGATTTATCACGCCGCCAGCCAGAGCTGGTCTTCTCCCTGGTGGAGCAGCTGGTCGCTTTGGAAGATGAAAACAGCACCTGGATCGCCCACCGCGCCTGCCGCAACCTGGTCAAGAGCTACCCTGAGCGGGTCCTGGACCTCTTGGGCGTGGACGAATACCATTACAAGGATAGGCACTATTTTCGAGACAGGCAAGTTAAGTAAAGCTGTGGGAGTATTGCGCTCGGCGGGTGATATATATTTAAGGCAAAATATCCGGGGAGTCATATGCCCGGAAATGTGGGTTGATTTCGCTTGAATTACCTAGCAGAGACTACTAAGCCGAATCGCCTATTTGCCTGGTGCCCGGTAAGCAATGGTTTTCTTCGCTGCTTGGTCTGCCTCTTCTGGCGTGATCAACACGGTCGTGCTTATCGTGGCACCGCCAGCAGCTGTGATCATGAGGGCGAGAGCTGCTGCGCTGACATTATCCGGAAGATCTGCGATGCAGAACACATCCGTCTTGCCAAAAGCGTAGTAATAAGCTTCGACGGTCCCATTCATGCTCTTAACCGCCTGAGTGACTGCCTCTTTGCGCTTTGAACCGCCTTCTTTCAGCGTTCCTTTTAGGCCAGATTCTGTCAAACTGGCTTGAAACAAATATTTAGCCATAACACCACCTCCTATTTGGTTAAAAAAGGCTGTACATACCATGATAAATAAATTTGATTAAATGTCAATGGGTGTAGCTTGTTGTGAACTTGGAGGTGAATTAAAAATGAGGTATGAGCTGAATTACCCAGCTTGATCCAAATCAATTTGGGCCATTACTTGATCTATACGCTGTCGTATAGAACGAATGGTATGCTCATCTCCTAGTTGAACCGCCAGCTCCAGGCATTCCCGGTAATGGTACAGGGCTCGCTGTAGGTTGCTCTGCTGGGAACCTGCTGCACGGCTCTGGTATAAATCACCGAGATGCATGCTGGCCATAATGAGCTCTCGCTCAGCTACCTCTAAGCCAGCCTGACCAGAAGTGGGTGTGTGCTCCTTGGTCGATGAGGCTTCAAGGCTGATGCTCTCCAGAGCAGCCGCGCCGCCCGCCGTAACCACGGGCGCTTGCAGGGCCAAGCGTGCTGCCGGGTCACCCAGGACCACATAACTGCGGGCGTCATTATTCGCAGTCCAGGCGCCAGCCAGTTCGAGGGGATCAACCTGCTTGCCTATTTGCATGCCGAGCAGCTCGGCAGTTAACTCTGTGGAAAGTTCGGCATAGCGCTCGTTGAAGTATTCCATCGCATAGCCCACCGGCTCACCCGCCATCAGCCTTTGCAGCGTGCTTTCGAACACCGCCAGCTGGCTGCCGGCCCTCTGCCAGTAAAATGAATAACCCCAGCTGCGCTCCACGTGGCCAATAACTGCCAGCATCCCCCCTTTGGGGTGACCTAGCAGCCGCTGCGGCAGGCGGGCGATAAAAGGCTCTCCAGCCAGAGTAGTAGGTGCTTGAATGCTTTGGTAGGTAAAATCATCCAGGCGTGGTGTACCTGCTCCATAGCAGGCGAAGAAAAACCCCATTTTTCCGAGTGTGCCCGTATCTGAGGGGATATCTTCACTGGCTAAGTAGTGCTCCGCAGGGATTGGCCCCTGCCAGGCTTCTGGACCGGGCCAATCGGCACACAGCAGTGCACCCTGGTGCGGGAGCTGGCGCGGGTCATCCTGGGGAAAGCCCATGCCGTGGCTGGCTGAGAACAATAAGGCTGGGGCCTCCTCGCCAGTGATGAGACTGGCTAATTTCGCCTTGGTGGCGGCTTCTCCAACCACCGATTGGATAGCCCAGCCGCTGGCTTGGTCTTCTGCGACCAGCCGTTCGGCTAACGGTGCAACCAGCTGGCTGGCGCTCATCTCGGTGGGTTGGTCACCCGGGTGTTTAACTCCAAATAAGGCCAGTTTGCGCGCCAGCTTGGTTGGTCCAGTTTCCATTTGGACCAGGCTGCGGGCGTATTGCGCATAGTCTTCTTGTTCGTCGAAATACAGCCGCCCCACCGCATACTGCACATCCAGCTGGTACTGGAAGGTATATGGGATGCTCTCTGGGTCACCCACGATCAGCAGGTAGTAGGGGATTTTCTCCGGGTCGGCGGGTCCGGGTCCGCTTCCGTGGCGTTCCAGGAAGTCAGCTTTCGATTCACCTGGGCGGTAGGCGTCCGGTCCGCTGAACTCCCGGTAGCGCTCACCCGCCTGGCTTTTGCGCAGCTCGAGCACCTCCCTGAGCGCCTCCTTGATTCCCGGGAGCTTGTCCTGGTCCTGGAAGGCGAAGATCACCCCCCAGCCAGCCTGGGAGAGGTCTTGCGGGCTGTAGCCTTCTTTGATGCGCCGGGTGGTGGTGCTGCCTTGCCGCAAGCGCAGTTCCAGGTCGAACAGGTGGTTTCGATCCGGTCTTTCCCCCCTGGCAATCGAGGTCAGGTCATCCGCGCTCATCCCTGCCAGCAGGTAGCCGCCGGTCGCCCCGTTGATGCCGTTGAAAGAAAAAAAGCCAGGCTGGCGTTGTGAGTTGTTATTCATCATGATTTTTACAAATCAAGATCAGGAATTATGGATTTGGACCAACATCTTTACCAAGGCATTAATTAATATCCAACTAAATATCCAACTAAAATAACGTATCCTATTGACACAATTACCATGATAACCCCAGTTATGACACCCGCTTTCCAGTCAAATCGAAATTCCCATTCTCCGACCGGGCTTCCTAATCTAAGTTTTTTGGCAACTCCGTAAGCGTCGCTTACCCCTATGATTAAAGCTAGCAATGACATCAACCCCCCTAGGAGAGCGAATCCTACTGCGTGCACTGTTATCAACAGAATACCTTTTTTCCATTGGCCTAAATAAAGTTGTCCAGCGAAGCCTAGCAGGAAAAAACTCAATAAAGCCGCCACAATGGGCGATTTGTTCGTGGGTTCTATTTGTTTTCCAGCGCGCTTTTGGACAATTTGGTCTTCCATTGCAGATTTATCACTTATTGCTCGATTTGGTTCTAAATCTAGAACCCCGGATTGTTCGCTATCATACTGCTTGGCTTCTTCCTTCATTATGGGTTTGATCTCTGCTTTCCCCTCAAGCAATTTAGCTGAGACCCGCTCAAGCAAGCGTTGGGTATCTTGATAATCTGGGTCGATCGTTTTCACTTGGTTGAATAGGTCTTTAGCCTCCGGCCAATGACTGGCTTCCATGGCCTGGATGGCCTGCAGATATAGACCTTTCAGCCTCTCCTGCTGTTCAACCTTCGCCATTTCTTGCTGCGCACTGGTTAGCAAGTTATCCAGGTTGGGATAATTGGGTTGGATTTCCTTGATCTGCTCGCACACGTTGATCACGGCAGCCCATTTTTGGGACTGGTGAAGCTGTTGAGCCTGGGCATATAATTCACTGAGCGTGATTTCTTTGCGAACCTGTTCCAGTTTGGAAGCTGCCTCTTTGTAGGTTGGGTCCAGCTCAACTAGCTTCTCCAGGTGTTCTAAGGCAGCCCGCCAGTCGCTGCTCTGGATGAAGCGCTCTGCATCGGCATACAGTGTGGCTTTGGTAAGCTGTGCTTTAACCTCCTCCATTTTTGCAGCCACGTCCTGGT
>CP070639.1:2843843-2871005 GCA_020354045.1 Anaerolineales bacterium
CACTCAATGAATTACCTCCTTTCAGCATTCCCTCGCTGCCGCTAGCTATATCTTGCACGATCCGGTGTAGATCGCTCATCGACCGGGTTTGAATTTGCAGGCTGTTCATGAGCAGCACCTGGTTGCACTCCAGCTCGATGCCCAGCAGATGCGTTCCAGGGTTCTCCTGGAGCATGTTGAGCAAAATGTTCGCCCCGGGTGTGTCTCGCTCAAATATGATCAGCTTAGGGTCCAATGCTTTCAGTTTTTTTTCAAAATCGGCGCTGATGGCATTCCAGCGCACCAGGTTGTCCATTTTCAGCTCCCGCAGGCAGGCTTCCACGCCATCCATCAACACCGTGTTTCCGATGATCCAGATAGTTGGATTTAGGTCCTTCACGCCGATACTGTGTTGCATTTTTCTACCCTTCTCTATGAAGCGGTCGATGATTTTGTTATGCTTCTATCTTATAAAATCACCCGGTCTGCTTCAATCGCTCATGCCAGGTCTTTGGAGTGAAAAAAGAGCGATTTTTACATCGCTCTTTTTAGAATAAGGATTACTTCTCTCGGCTAGAGAGCTAATCTTTTCTTAACAATGTCTTGGTCTGCGGATGGCTGGATTAGTCGTCCCCCTCCACTGGCGGGATCAGGCCTTCTCGCAGGGCGTACGAGGCCGCTTCGTAGCGGCGTTCCTGGTGCAGCTTTGCCAGGATATTGCGCATATGGGTTTTGACAGTGTGTATGCTGACCTGCAATGTAGCCGCGATTTCATTGTTTGTATCCCCCGTTGCGACCAGGCTCAGGATCTCCAGCTCGCGCCGGGTCAGTGCCTCAACTTCTTGTGGCTCCTGGCGAGCGAATTGGCTGATCCGGCGGAACTCTTCCAGCATGCGGCCGCCCATGGCGGGTGTGATGGCTGCTTCGCCGCGCACCGCCGCGCGTAGCATTTCCAGCATCTCTTTTGAGCGGATATTCTTAACCAGGTATCCCTGGGCGCCATTGCGGATGGCTTGAAACAGGTTCTCGTTATCTTCCCGTACCGTCAGCATCACGATGGTGGTCTGCGGCAATTCTTGCATAATCCGCTGCGTTGCTTCCAGGCCGTCACCACCCGGCATGATCACATCCATCAAAATCAGGTCTGGCTTTAATTTGCGGGCTTTGATGTGCGCTTCCAGGCCATCGCCTGCTTCGGCAATCACCTCGAAATCTGGCTGATTGTTCAAGATATTCGCCAGCCCTTCCCGGAAAAGCTGGTGGTCATCCACCAATAAGACGCGAATGGGTGTCATCTTCCTGCACCGTTTGCTTGCAAAGCCAGCTCTGGTTGCTGGCTGGAGTCTCGTGACTCGGAAAACTCTGGCTTCCAGGTTAGCGTTATCCTGGTTCCCTCTCCAGGCGAGGTGTCGATCTGAAATTGACCGCCCATCCGGGCAGCCCTGGCCTGCATGATGCTCAAACCGAAGTGGTCGCCATACTGCTCAGAGCTGTCCAGGGAAAATCCAACTCCATCATCCTCGACCGCCAGGCGGATGTCTTCCTGCTCTGCTTCCAGGCGGACGGTGACGGTTTGGGCTTTGGCGTGGTAGAAGGCGTTGAGCAGCGCCTCATGCACGACTGGCAGAACCTGGTCGGTTTGTTTGCTCACGATGTAAAGAGGCTGAAGGGAGCCCGGTTCATATTGCAGCACAGATCCAGCTTCAGTGCGGATGTTTTCCAGCATCGCCTGCAGCAGGTCTTGTAGCGAGCTGCGCGGCCGGGGTGCTTCTTGCAGGCTGGCGATCGAGCGCCGGACTTCGGTCGAAGCCAGTGTGACTACATCGCGAATATCACGCAGGGCTTCTTCGGTTTTTGGATCCCTATCACCATCGATGATTTCTTGCATCCGGTCCACGCGCATGCCCAGCAGGCTGAGTGTTTGAGCCAGCCCATCATGCATGTTCGCTGCGATGCGCTGTCTTTCCTCAAGTGCCGCTGCCACTTCCCGCTGGTGGTGTAAATTTACATTCATCAATGCGACCGCAGCCCGGTTAGCCAGACTCTCGATCAGCTCAATGTCCAGCCCATGCCACCGTCTGGAAGCGTTCGTTTCCATAACCATTATGAACTCGCCTGGGTTTTCTGAGGTCCAGAGCGGGGTGATTAAGATCGCTGACAGGCCTAATCTCTCAACAGCTCCCTCAGGCAGCCGCAGGTCATCTATTGCCGCCTGTACGATAATGGTTTTGGGTTGGGTTATAAGTTCGTTGAGAAAGACCCAATCTGGCAATTCGTCCAGCAAGTACTGTTGCTCTGCCTGACTTAGGCCGAAAATAGCAGCCAATTCAAACTGGCCATTCTGTCTGCCCAGGCGGATGATGGCTGCTTTTTGGCACCTTAATAACCAGGCAGATTGGCGCGCCACTTCCTCGGTAACCTGATTTAAGTCAAGCGTCGCAGTCAGGTAGGAGCTGGCTTCATGCAAGCGGGTGAGCTGCTTGGATTGGTTTTCTGCATCCTGGTATAGGCGGGCATTTTCAATTGCCATGCCAATCTGCAAGCCGATCGCGGTCAGCCTTTCCAGCTCGTCATTCTCAATTTCAGCGATTTGCCAGCTTGCCAACGAAAGCACGCCATTGGTCTCCCCTTTGGATACCAGAGGCACATTGATCAGGCTGCGAATATTCGGATGATAGCTGCAGAACGCTCGCTCCTGTGCGGATAATTTCGATAACTGGCAGGTAACAGCTCGGTTCTGAACCATTGCCTTGCTCAGGCTCGGCTGGCAGAGGCAATTCTTTGCTGTAAATGCCTGGATTTCCTCCTGCGATAGTGTTCCCCTGCTGAGGTAGGGGATCAGATCACTGCTCTTTTTCCCCCGCAGGAATATGAGACCCAATTCCATTTCCATCTCATCTTGCAAAATCTTTAACACCTTGCGTAAATTTTCTTCTATCACCAGCGATTGGTTCAAGATAGCTGCAACTGCATTTCGGATTGCCAGGCTGGCGTTGCGCTTGGCAATCTCGCCTTCCTGGCGCTTGCGTTCTGTGATATCCTGGAAAACGAGCACTGAGCCAGCCAGCTCATCCTTCTCCCAGACAGGGTTGCTGAAATAGCGGATCGGGAAGCCGTTGCCATCTTTCCGCCAGAAGAATTCATCATCACCCCTGTGTTGCACGCCCTGGTTGTGTCCCTGGTAGATCGGGCAGGTTTCCAGGGGGTGCGCTTTGCCCTCAGATTGGATCCGGTGCCAGATGGAGTAGCCAGGGCTGTTGACCAGTTCCCCGATAGTGTAGCCCAGCATCTGGGCGGCTGCCGGGTTGGCAAAGGTTACAGTTCCCTGGCGATCTATCCCACAGATGCCCTCTCCCGTCGAATCCAGGATCAGCTCGTAGCGATGTGTGACCCGTTCCAGGGCTTTCTCTGCCTGGGCGCGGTCGAAAACCTGCTTTTTAAGCTGGGTATTTACCACAGTAAGTTCGGCAGTGCGCTCATCGACCAGTTCTTCCAGGTGGTCCCGGTACTCCAGCAGCGCCTCTTCAGCCTTCTTTTTCTCCAGCGACTGCTCTTTCAGGTACACGTATCCAAATAGGGGTATAGCCAGAATATGCAAACTGTTGCCAATCGGGCAGATGATCGTATTGTATTTCCGGTCTGTGGCAAAATTCAGCAACAATAATAGCTCACTGATAAGGTAAAGCGTCAAGGCGGCGGAAACGACATTACGCAGCCAGCTTCGTTTGCGTACTAACAGGAATACAGCCATACCCATTAAAACGGACAGCGGGACATGGAAAAGCCAGGCCGCCCATGTTTGGTGAAATTTAATCTGCGGGTTTTCAGCGAGCTGGCGCGGCCAGACCCATGATGTGAGCGCAAATGTCAAAAGCGTGATACCTATGCCCCATTGCAGGTAGCGCTTAGATAGATTTTGATTTTCCAGGATATAGGATAGAAACGCCCCTGCAACTACGATCATGGCAGCCATCGCCAGACCATGTTCCAATGGTTGGCTGACGTCACACCTGACCTCAGCTTCACTACCGCCCAGCACCCGGTATGTCATCATACCGAACATATACAGGTCACTTAAAAGTGCAAGTCCAAATCCCCACACCAGCAATTTTTCACGCGGTAGATCTTGTGAGCGCTGGCGTGTCCAGGCGATATAAAGCAGTATTCCCCATAATATGGCTGGCAAACCGAAGCGTACCAGGTTATTTTCCACCGGGCCTGGACCCCCCGCGAATTGGGTTAACAGCAACAAGATGAAATCTAGAACATTATCCACAACTGCCACCCTCCCCCCGGAACGAGATCTGCGGGATAAATAGTTCTATGAAAAGCGCGATGTTAATCTATTTTTAGACTAGTATCATATTAGCATAATCACGGGTGATAGTCAATTTTAATTGAGACATACGCCTGTGGGAATGACACCTGTAACCTTTCCCATACTTTTAGAAAGGATTGTAGAAGAGCATTTTCTCATCCCATCCATATCTCTGGAACCACTTGTGCGTCTTAATTAATGGGTAAAGGAATTTAGCTTTCATCTAACGGAAATTTTGTTGCCAGAAGCCCTTCTGGTTTCCCCTCTGTGCCACCAGCGCCCCAGGCCCGGGGCGCTGGTGGCCTTCTGGTAGGTACATTGATCGCTGCTCCAAGTCTACAGCACCTCAGGTATAGGTATTTCTCATTGGCGGTCCAGGGCTTCTTCCAGTGCTTGCTGAAGCTCTTCTACCACCACGCTGTCATCCCAGAAGCCAAGTATATCTCCCTGCTGGTTAACCAGGTAAAACTCTGGGGTGGTGCTGAATCCGAACTGCTCCTGCAGCGCTTCCGTCTCGGGATTCAGGATGTTGGCGTGCACAAATTCAATCTGCCCGGAGAATTCACTTTCCAGCCCACGCACGGCGGGCAGCACTTCACGGCAGGTAGATCACAGCGGTGAGTAAAACTCAATCAGGCGTAGCTTTGCCTCACTTGGGGTTGTGCTCTGCAGCTTGACAGCTGGCAGACAGGTCGAGATGCTTACCACGCCGGCAAGCACTAGGATCATTATCCGCAGGCTCAAAGCAGCGTGTCGCTGGCTGGGATTATGCGTGTCATCTTTTGAATTATCCAATTTGTAGCCTTGCCTTTAAAATAATAAACATCAGGCATTATACAGTAATTGCGGTCAGATTTGGTGTAATATCGTCTGCACAACACTCGCTGGTGTACCTTTCTGCTCCTCTGCGAGAGGCACCTAGGGGCCACAGCAGCTCGCTCTTCTCGAAGTAAGTCACCTTCTACGAGTTTGCCTTATGCTATACTGATTGTGCGGGAATGGACAATCCCACCTGAATTAAGCACCAGGCTGCATTCTGGAGGTGTATCTTGGAAACCATAGCCGATTACATGCACAGGTTTGAGACTCGTTTATCCGCTTATATCCCCCCGCGCAGTAGCTGGACGCCTGCCGATGAAGCTCTCTTTGGCCCAAGCGATCTCTTCCGCATGCCTCTGGATCAAGCCGAAGCGCTGCGCTTCAAAGCCATCAAGTACGCTTTCGACCTGCACTACACCTGTAACGATACGTATCGAACTTTTTGCACAGAAGCCGGTATCGCGCCAGATGATTTAAAACACCCCGATGATCTGGATAAAATTCCCCTGATTCCTGACCGTTTTTTCAAAGAGCACCCGGCCGGCAAGGATTTCGCTATCTGGTTGGGGAACATCATCACTGGGGAGATGCCCAGGGTGGTCATCAACGGCAGCAACCCTTCTTTTGATGAAGTCATCAAGGCCTTCAACCAGGCTGGTATGGTGGTGGCTTACAGCAGCGGCACCAGCGGACGGCATACGGTCATCCCGCGCGATCAGCGCACTTACAACACCTCGCAGTTTGCCGCTGGCAAGTCTGTCATCACTATGGCCTATCCTGAATGGGATTCTGATATCTATGGCTACCTGTTGATGCCGAACCCGCGCAAGACCAATGTCTTTGCAGGGAAAGTGTGTGGCATTTACTTTGACACGATAAAAGAGGTGCGTGTCGCGATTGACCGGGATTTACCCGCCGAAGTGGTGCGCTTGGCGATGAGTGGGGAAAACAGTCTCAGAGCTAGGGCAGTGAGATTATTTAATAAACTTAACTCCTTGCGCATGGTGGACAAAATCATCCGCTGGCTGGCTCACCACCACAATGCCGGAAATAAAATCGCCCTGGTGGGGGCACCTTTCCTGGTCTCCGCTGTCATCCATAAACTGCGTGAGCAAGGTCGCAGTTTTGATTTCAGTCAGCGCGGTGCGCTGGTCACCGGCGGTGGCTGGAAAGCGTTCGAGGATCAGCGCATTGGCACCACTGAATTCCGTAAGCAGGTTCAGGAGACGCTTGGGATTCAAGAGAATTATTGCCTGGATGTTTATGGCATGGTGGAGGGCAATGGCTGGATGGTGCACTGCCAGGAAGGTCATTACCTGCACGCGCCGTACTCGTATTACAAGCCCATGGTGCTGGATGAAGACAATAATCCGCTTGGCTACGGCGAGTGGGGTCGCTACGCCTTCTTGGATGCCGCTGCCACCAGCTACCCTGGCTTTATTATCACTGGTGATATGGTGCGCTTGCTGGAGCGCTGTCCAGTTTGCGATCGCCCTGGCCCAGTTTTGGAGCCGGAAGTGCGCCGGGCTGCTGGCGAGGACACGCGCGGTTGTGCTGAGGAGGTGCGCCGGGTGGTCTCAGCAGATTTAGGAGGTTGAGTTATGGCAGCTATTTCTGGTAGAGGTGAAGATCTGCGTGGCTATGCCACTTACGCAACTCTAATGCTCAAAGGCGCCTTGTCGCTCTCGAAGACCTTGGTCACCAATGCTGGCGATGTGGTCAAGCTCAGGCAGATCCGTCCGGCAGAGCAGCATTATGTGCGCCCAGCCCAGCGTTATGAGCTGCCAGTTTACGAACCCGGAATGCAATACTGCCGCTCAAGCGAGCGTTACCTGCGCCCTACTCGCTTTTGCAATCCATGGGAGCCGGAAGTGATTGCGCTGGCAAATAAGTTGGGGGGGTTCCGGGTCTCCGATTATGAGTTCGCACAGGCAGCTTTCGAGCATGCAAAAGAGAAGATGACCCTGGAAATATGCCCGCTGGATAGCGTGGGGGAGGCGTTGCGCCGTGGTACTGGCACCTGCTTTCACCTGATCTCGGTGTTTATCGCCTTATGTCGTGCTGCCGGTATCAAGGCTCGCTACAAGATGTACGCCATCAACATGATCCAGGCTTGGCAGGCGGCGGTGGTGGATGTTGATCCGCTCACCAAAAAATGGTACGACTCGCTGGGGTATTTTGTCATCGAGGGGGAAGGTGAAGCTTATATCGATGGGCGCTGGGTGGTGGCGCATGTTGGTCCTACCAAAGAACGCCAGGCGGCTGCTGGAATTCCAATCACGCGTTTTGGTGAGGATTCACTGGGCATCTGGTTCCATGCTCGTCCGGGGACGATTATGCGTTTTGAATCAATCCCACCTGGCTTGGGGGGCGGTTCCAGGACGCTGCACAGGATTGCCCCGGGATCCATGGAGCGCATTAACGTCAGTATTCAGAAACAAATTCAACTTGGCAGGGAGATCATCGCCGCTGCGGGAGGGCCTGAAGCTTATGACCGGCGTGTCAGAGAAGCGGCCGGCCCCAGCCTGCCTAAGGTGGAGATGAAAGCACGCCAGGAGATAACCTTCACGGAGTGAGAAAATGACCACCATAACCCGGCCAGAAAGTACTGCCAGCTTGCGCAAGGTTGCCAGCCGCAATTATTTGGTCTATTTGATCCTGCTGATGGGGCTGGTAGCCATTATGGACCAGTACTTGTCTACAGTTAAGACCACCGCTCTCCCCTATATCTTGGAAGAATACGCTCTTGAACCAGCCCAATTTTCCTATCTGGAAGCAATTTACCTGATCGCAACTTTCTTAATATTCCTGCTCAATGGTCTGAACGACATCCTCGGGCGCAAATTTGCCATCCTGATTTTAATTCTCTTAATGGGGGGCTCGGCCTTGGGGATCACCTTATTTACTCCAAGCATACACTGGTTCATGCTCTTCTATACGCTTGCCATCTTCACCACCGTCTCCAATATGTGGGCTATACCTGTAAGCGAAGAGGCACCTGCTCAATCCAGGGCTAAGCTGGTCTCGGTAGTCTATGTAATCGGTTTGATCCCTTTGCAGGCCATCCTGCCACCCATCTTGATCAACCGCTTGGGTTTGGATTGGCGCTGGATGTACGGGGTGATGTCCATCTTGATGATCCCGCTGCTGCTGATGTGGCTGTTCATGCGCGAGACTGGGCGTTACCGGGAGATCAAGCAGGAGCGTGCAAGTGGCAGCCGAGGTAAGCATTTTTATGGTCTGGGAGTGATCGACAGGCGTGATGTGCGTTATATTGCTTTCGCGGCTTTAATCTGGTTTTGTTGGCTGGTCAACTCGGTGCTATATTTCTGGGCTGGTTACTTTTTTATGGATATTCGCGGCTACACTCTTAATCAGTGGTCTCTGATTCTGTTAGCAACCCTGGTTATGGCGATGGTGGGAGGGGTGGGTGGGGGTTGGATCATGGATCGTGTGGGTAGAAAAACAGCACTGATTGTAGGATGTTTTGGATTGATTCTCACTCAGTCCTTGATGGGTTTCTCCTCTGGAATTGCTTTGAATATAGTGACGGTTATTTCGGGCTTTTTCATCTCCTTCACCTACACCTGGGTGGTTGTGTTTGTACCGGAGGTCTTCCCGACTGATCGTCGCGGCACCTGCATGGGTTGGACGACTACCCTGGCGCGCCTCTCGTATGTCGCCGGACCAGCCTTGGCGGGCTTGCTATTGGGCCTCTTCCCCAGCATGGATTGGTTCTGGGTAGTAACAGGCGGGATGATGGTACTGCCCATTGGTATCCTGCTGGTCTTCAAACCCTTTGAAACCCGCACCCTGGAGTTGGAAGCTATCGAGAGGGACCGCTAAGATCTCCTCTACTGTTATTTAGTGCAAAGATAAATACATGCACTGAGATTTGTGTATTTTATATGTAAAAAATTATTGACAAAATGTAAAATATAGTATATACTAAGTATAAATTGTTTTACTTTCGGAGAGGTAATTATCTAGCATTTATTAAACCAAAGAGGCTGTGTGATGACGGATACGTTGATAAAAAATAAGATCCGTAGATTACGTTTCGAGCAGGGTGAAATGACCCAGGATGAGCTGGCCAAGCGAGCAGGTTGCACACGCCAGACGATCAACGCTATTGAAGCTGCGAAATATGGGCCTTCGCTCGAGCTGGCCTTCAGGATTGCTTTTGTTTTTGGAGTTGGGATTGAAGAAGTCTTCCAGGCAAGATTGAATACGCCTGCTGAACTGAACCACAAGCTTGAGTCAGGATCGTAATGGGAACTTGTATTAGCACTCCGCTGGATGGAAGGAGGTCAAGATGAATAAAATCAAAATTAATCGCTTGATATTAGCTGGATTGGCGACTTTGCTGATGTTTATCGCTGTTGAGATCTTTGTGGAGCAGCTCGTTGGCAGATCGATTTTTGGTGGTATGTATGATCAGTGGTACATAACTACAAACGTCGTTCATTGGAAAGCTGCAAATTACATTTTGAACATTGCTCTTGCACTTCTCAATAGCACCTTACTGATTTGGTTGTATGCCTCCTTGCGTCCGATGTTTGGAGTGGGTTACAAAACTGCCCTGATCGCAAGCGGTATCAGTGTAGTCCTTGGTTTTTCTATGACGATCAACGGAATTAATTTGGGGTTGTTTCCTGCCCGGCTGGGTATGGTCGAGTGGGTCTATGAGGTCATTGAGCTTCCGCTTGCCATGATCGTTGGGGCTTTAGTCTATGAAGGGGCGAGCGCACCGCAGCTTGCATGAAAGAGTCTGCTAATGCCCCAATACTAGGTATAACAGAATTACCAGGACATCTAAAACATACAAGGTGTCTTTATAACAACGTAGGAGATCATTGCGGGGGTCAAGTATAAATCCACCTTTTGATGGATTGATTCTTGTGCTAATTTCCATTATAGTATAGGGGTAGATAAAAACTGCCTATGAAGAAAGATAAAGCTTCTGCTTCACAGGAAGAGAATTTGATTCCTGGCTCAGCCACAGCGTTGCCAACCGGGACTCTGACCTTTTTGTTCACAGATGTGGTTAGCAGTACTCAGCTGTGGGAATTGTACCCAGAACAAATGAGGGTGGCGATGGCGCGCCATGATGAATTGATTGAGGCGGCAGTAGCCAGGAACGAAGGTATTGTGGTTCGCCCGCGTGGCGAGGGGGATAGCCGTTTCGCGGTTTTTCCTCTTGCTACAGATGCAGTGAATGCTGCTGTAGCCATCCAACGCGATATCTCTACCGCGACTTGGACGCTCATGAACTCCCTTCGCGTGCGTATCGCTGTCCATACGGGTGAGGCGGATTTGCGGGATGGTGATTATTACGGTTCAGCCGTCAATCGTTGCGCCAGATTGCGCAGTGTTGCTCATGGCGGGCAAATCTTGATGTCCGTGACCACATATAATCTGGTTTATAGTTTACTTCCTGAGGACGTAGGCGTGCGCGATCTCGGTGAGTATACACTGAAAGATTTCAGCCAACCGGATCATATCTATCAGGTTTTAGCTGTGGGTCTGGCAGCGGACTTTCCCCCGCTTAGAAATCTGGATTCCTCTAATACCAATTTACCTGTCATGCTTACCAGCTTTATTGGGCGTGAATCCGAGATCTCACAGGTAAAGCACTTGCTCGCAGAAAAGCGCTTGTTGACCATCACAGGTTTTGGGGGGGCAGGGAAGACACGCTTGGCGCTCGAGGCAGCCAGGGAAATCCTGGAACTCTATGTGGACGGTATCTGGTTTGTGGACTTGGCCCCACTCTCCAATGCCTCGCTCGTCACCCAATATGTGATGAAGACGATAGGTTTGCGTGAAGAGGAATGTTGTCCTCCAATACAAACCCTGCTTGACTCCTTTCGTCAAAAAGTCATGCTCTTGATACTGGATAACTGCGAGCACTTGCTGCAGGGTGTCGCAGAACTTACCGATGCTTTGTTGCGTGGAACGCAAAATATAAGCATACTGGCTACCAGCCGTGAACCCCTGGGTGTGGCTGGGGAAACAATTTGGAGTATTCCCTCCTTATCTGCTCCGCAAATTGACAAGGTGTATCAGTTTGAGGAGTTGCTGGGCTATGAAGCCGTGCAACTTTTTCTCGAACGCGCTGTAACGAGTAATATTAATTTCACGCTAACTGACAAAAATGCCCCTGCTATTGCTCATATTTGCGCCCAACTGGATGGCATCCCACTGGCGATTGAGCTTGCTGCTGCACGCATCAGGGTTTTGTCGGTGGAAGAGATCGCTGCCCGCTTAGATGATCGTCTACGCTTGTTTGTGGGCAGCCGCACTGCTGTACACCGCCAAAAGACTTTGAAAAATTTGATCGACTGGAGTTACGACCTGCTTCCAGAAGATGAGCGAGTTTTGTTGAGGCGCTTATCGGTTTTTTCGGGCGGCTGGACACTGCAAACCGCGGAGGAAGTGTGCTCGGGGAGTGGTTTGAAGGCGCGGGATGTGCTGGGAATGCTCGCGAATCTGGTGGATAAATCGCTGGTCATTGCTGACGAGCAGGCTGAAGGCAGGCGCTACCGCTTATTGGAGACCATCCGTCAATACGCTTATGAGCGTCTGGCTGAGTTTCAAGAAATAGATACTTATACATACAGGCATGCTGATTATTTTTCCCACATGGTTGATGAAGCTTATCCTGGCTTATGGGGTTCCAAACAGAGTTTCTGGCTGCAGAAGCTTGACGCCGAGCAAGATAACCTGTACGCAGCCCTGGATTGGTTAGCCTCCAATACGGAAAACAAGACCATGTTTCTCCATCTTGCGGGTTCCTTGTGGAAGTATTGGGAAATCCGTGGCTTTGTCAATGAAGGGCGCGCCTATCTGGAGCAAGCCTTGGCGAGCAATCCAGATGCTCCTGCGTACGAACGTGCCAATGGGCTGCGCGGCGCGGGAATGTTGGCATTTCAACAGGGCGACTTTGAGGAAGCGAACACCATGCACCAGGAGAGCTTGAGCTTGTTCCGTGAAATTGGTTTCCGCCTCGGTGTTGGTCGCGAGCTGGATGTCCTTGGTGAGATTGCTTACTATCGTGGCAACCACATCCAGGCCATTGAGTATCACACTGAAAGCCTGGCAATCCGTTATGAAATTGAAGATCGCGAAGGGGTTGCCCATTCACTGGGCCAGTTAGGAGTGATTGCGCGCGATCGCGGGGAGTATGAAAAGGCGCGCGACCTGTTAAATGAAAGCCTGCAGATTTGCCGTGGTCTTGGGGACAATCTGATGCTGGCACAGGCTTTAAATAATCTGGGTGTGGTGGAGCACCTGCTCTGCCAATACGAGCAGGCAGGTAGAACATTTACAGAAGCGGTAGAGCTGTTCCGTGCATTGGATGACCAACCCGGGATATCTGAGGCTCTTCAGAACCTAGGAAATGTTGCCAAAGATCGAGGTGAATTCAAGCAGGCTATCCTGCTTTATAAAGATAGCTTGGCCTTGCGTGAAAAGATGGGGGAAAAACGCGGCATTGCCCGTACAAATGCCAGCCTGGCTGAAGTCGCATTCCACCAAGGTAATTACCCTCTAGCCTCAGAGCTGACTGAAATGAGTTTGACGCTGTTCCGCAACCTGGGTATCAAGCGTGGTACCGTGGTGGCGATAGTCATTCAGGCCTACGTTGCCTTGTATCAAGGTGATTGTGAGCGTTCCCGCTCCCTTGCCACACAGGGTTTGGTTTTATCGAAGGATATTACCTCACCGCGTGCGATTGCTTATTCTAAAAACATCATTGGTTTATGCGAATACGCTGGTGGTAATCTGGAGCTGGCCAGGGAACAGCTGCAGGAAGCTCGGGATATCTTTCAAAGGGTCGGTGATCGCCGGAATGTGGCCTATATTGGGATTAACCTGGCACGTACGGCCTACCGTCAGGGCGATATCGATTCAGCAAGGAAATATCTTGAAGAATGCCTGGCAATCTCCACAGAACTGAAAACTAACTGGGCCACCAGTTATGGGTTAGAGATCATGGGGTTGCTTGAGCGCAGTGAGGGTAATCATGAACGTGCGCTGCAGCTTTTCCGCGAAAGCCTGAGTATCGCTATACAGGAGGAAAACCAGCAGGGCATTGCCAATTGCCTGGGGGCAATGGCTGGTTTGGCTACCATAAGAAATCAACCAGCTCGCGCCGCTCGCCTGTTTGCAGCTGCGGATAAGATCAGGCAGGCCATTGGTGCCCGCATGGGCGCTGGTGACCAGCAGGAATATGATTACTACGTATCCATCCTGCGCAGCCAGTTAGATCAATCAGCTTTTGATACTGCTTGGTTGCAGGGTCATACCCTCCCCCTTGAAGTTGTCATCGCATAAGGACTGGTTCGGCCTTTCCTTATTCCACTAGCAAGAAGTCAACAAAAGCGGTCATTTCCCACCTCAACGGCAAATCACCCGCCTCAAAATCGATGCGGACATCGTAAGTCACTGCACCACGACGCTCCTCGCCAGTCAAAGCGACTTCCTGGACGACCCCTTCGAGTATCTCATCGGGAAAGGCATTCAAAGTTATTTTGACAGGCATTCCAATAGATAATAAGCCAACATCTTTTTCAGTCAGGTCGGTGGTTTCCACTCGCCAGCTTGATTGGTCAGCCAGTATCAACTGCGTCAATGTGGGGTTGACAACCTCTCCCACCTTAAGATTTAATGTCACGATCTCGCCGGAGAACGGCGCTCTTAGTTCAAGATCTTGCAGCCGGGTTTGAACCGCGACTAGTTGCGCCTCGGCGTTCTCAAGACGTGCCTGGGCTAGCTCAACATCATCCGGATCAGGGCCCTCCTGTAGGATTTCATATTCCTTCTCAATCTCGTGCAATTGAGCTTCTGCCAGAGCCAGGTTGGCTTCGGCACGTTCCATGTCGACTTCGCTTGGAGAACCGGTCATAGCATTCAGATAGGTAATTGCACGGTTATACGCTCTCTCGGTGGCGTACACAGCCAGTTCTGCCGCCGCGCGCCTGGCAGCATTAGCAGGTCGGTCGGGTATATCGGATAGTAATTTGCGGGCGCGTTCAAGTTCTCGTTCTGCCAGGACTATGGCTGCTTCCGCAGCGTCGATCTGCTCCTGTGAGGCGGTAGCGTTAAGCGCATCAATAAATCTTTGGGCATCTCTCACATCTTCTCGCGCATCGACCAGGTTCATCTGTGCTTGTGCAGCAGCGAGTTCAACATGTTCGTAAAGAGCCTCCAGGTCTTGTTCGGCGGAGGTCAGCTCCAGTTCAGCTGCTGTGATGGCGGCTTCGAGCTCCTCCTTCCCTGAAAGGTTAGCAAGCAGCTGTCCTGCTTTAGCTTGCTCTCCCTGGCTTACGAACACCTCCTCCACCGTTCCGGGTATGCTGAAGCTCAGCCGCACATACTGTTTAGGCACAATCTTGCCTTCTGCGGAGACTACCTCGCGACCTGAATCACTTTGATCTGGGGCGGCAGTGGGTGTAGGTGTAGGCGGCACTGGTGCCAGATAATTGCTGTATCCTTGGAACCCCAGCCATACAAGAATGATGACAATGGGTATCCCGAGTAGTATTTTCCACACAGTTGTTTTCATTGTTCTATTCCATGAAATATTGTAGCATGCCGCGCTTACTCATGTTTGATCGCCTCAATAATGTTCTGCCGGACTGCTCTCCAGGAGGGGCCGACCGCTGCAACTTGCGATACAAGCATGGCGATAAGGGCGCTGACAAGATAAGGTTGGGGTGTGAACAGGTAATCCACATCATAGCTGCTGAGCACGTTCAGTGCGTACACAAACGTTTTGCTGATCAGGTAACCAAATCCCAAGCCGTAGAGGCATCCCATCATACCCATAGCCAGTGATTCTGCCAGCACCATCTTGACAACCTGGAACTTGGTCATACCTATCGAGCGCAGGGCTCCGATCTCTCGCTGGCGCTCGATCACGTTCATGGTTAATGTGTTGATCACGCCCAGTGTTCCTATCACCACGCCCACTAGGGTGAGCACATCAAATAGCTGGAAAGCCTGGTCCATCAGGCTGGTAACGCTTGTTTTTATTGTCTCTGCGGTCTGGATTTCCAGGTTATTGCGTTCTCCAAAACGAGATTCTATTTCCTCCGCAACTGCCTGAGAGCTGCTGGTCGCTGTGGTGGCAATCGTGAAGCGATCCACCCCACTTTCGATGAACCAGCGCTCGAGATTGTCATAGGTTCCGGTGATCACATACCCTTGATTGGAGAAATCTGAGGTGACGGCTACGACTTGAAAGTCCTGGAGTCCACGCCGGGTGAGCAGGCTGAGGTTTTCCCCGGGTTCTAATTGGTATTCACTGGCGACAACCGTAGAGATGAATATTGCGCGCTCTGCTTCCAGAGCCTGCCAGTTTGCTTCTGGATTGGACTTGCCGGTTGTGAACACCATGTCGCCGATCTTGCGAAAAGCTACGGGATCGATGGCAGTATATACGAGATGGTCGCGCTTGCTTTCAGAACGCTCTGCAAAAGATGCTGGCATAGACACCTCCAGGTAGCGTGTTGGGCTTATGGCTGCAATGCCTGGCACACTCAGCAGCTGGTTGGTAAAAGAGTTCTGCAGCGTGTCGGTTGAGGCCACGAATACATCGCCTCCCAGGGCGCTGTTTACCCAGTGCTGTATGTCTTCCTCGAAGGTGTAAGTAACCGTGCCGATACCGATAATCATAACTAGTGATACCATCAAGCAGGCGATGGTCAGTGTGGTGCGTGAGACCGAACGGCGCACATTGGCAGAACCGATTGCGCCTTCGTTGCCGTAAACTATTCGCGGTAACCAGCGGCTGCTTCTTTCTAGTATGAACACCATTAATGGCAGTATCATCACCGCGCCAAATAGCAGCATAAAGATCGAGGTGCTGCCAGCCATGACCATGAATTGGCTTCGCCACTTGAGATAATAAAGACCGGAGTAACCGCTGAACAGCATAAGGATACCTGCCAGCCAGATAGCCGGTCGAATTCGTTGGGTGCTACGGCTTTGCACGCGCAGTGCTTCCAGCGGCGATATGTTTGCAGCATGCAGCGCCGGTAGCAGGGCTGATAACAGCGTCACTGCGATACCGATGCCCAGGCTTTTGCTCAGTGATTCCCTTGAGACTAGAATAAACTGGCTGGCTTCTGCCAGGAAGCCTCTCATCACCACCAGCAGGCCACGTGAGAGCCACACCCCCACAAATGCACCCAGGCTGGCGCCGATTAATCCTAACAGGCTGGCCTCTAACAGCACCATCCACAGCACTTGAGCGCGGCTCATCCCAATCGCACGGTACATGCCGATCTCTCTGGTACGCTCGACGATATTCATTGAGAAGGTGTTATAGATTAAGAACGCGCCAACAAATACCGCGATGACCGAGAAAAAGGATAACCCGATCTGGTATGCGTTCAACATGCGCGGCACCATATCGCCGCGGGCTGCCGGATATACAGGCCGGGCTCGCTCTCCCAGGCGAAGTTCGATTTCTTTCTTCAAATCCGCCAGTTTGCTCGGCTGGCTGGCAATCTCCGGATCAACTCTCACTGAAATCTCATGGATTTCATCACCCAGATCGAGGATTTCCTGGGCAACTAGGAGAGACGTGAAACCAACCTCCCCGCTGTTAATGGCTGCTACACCTTCATCCTGCAACAAGCCTACAATTTCCAGCCGCTCAACACCGTTGATAGTGGCTAAAACCAGATCGTCACCTATGGACAGTTTGTTCTCCTGAGCATGTTTCTTGGTTGTAACCACCTCATAGCGCGACCCCGTGGGCATCCGTCCAGATTCTAGATAATATAAGCGCACCTGTGGATCTAGCTCAGGGTCAATTCCATGCAGTTCAAACCGGCGCCCTAGTTGGAAGCCCGATGCACTCCAGAGCGCTTCAGTGCTCAGATCTTCATTTGCCAAAAAGACGCGCATGTGCACATCTGGGGCAGCTACATCGACACCAGACACGTCTTGCACCCACTCGGCTAGCTCACCTGCTATCGTCTCGGCTTCACCGCGTGGGATGATCAAGAGCTCCGCTTTGCCTACGGCTCTGTCCAGGGTCAGGTGTATAGATGCCAGTGTGCTTTGGTTGGTAATATCCACGGCCAGAACGACCGCTACCCCTAGAATGATCCCCAGTATCGTCAGTAACGTCCTGACGAGCCGGTTGCTCAAATTGTGCAACCCGATAGATAATGGTAGCAACCAGGGAAAATGAGCCAGCATCTCAAGCTTCCAGGGCTTCCATCTCAGCCATTATGTTTTTCAGGCTGACCTCTCCACCCTCGCTGCCCAGTGTTTTGGCGATCTTGCCATCCCGCAGGAATATCACCCTTTGTGCATAAGATGCTGCGCGTGGGTCGTGAGTGACGATAACAATGGTTGCGCCAAGTTCTGCGCGGCTGCGCTGCAGTAATTCCAGGATGGCAGTTCCCGAGCGCGTGTCTAGGTTGCCTGTCGGTTCGTCAGCCAGCACAATCTCTGGCTGGTTGACAAACGCCCGGGCGATGGCCACACGCTGTTGCTGTCCTCCAGAAAGTTGGTCCGGTTTGTGCTGGGCGCGGTCAGACAGGTTCACCAGTTCCAGCAGCTCATCGAGGCGCTCACGATAGCGTCTTAATGGCACCCCATCGATCAGCAAGGGTAGGGCGATGTTCTCTGCCGCTGTCAGGGTGGGGATAAGATTATAAAACTGGAAGACAAAACCCACCTTCAGGCGACGGATGCGGGCTAGTTCATAATCATTGAGCTGGGAGAGCGGTTTGCCTGCCAGGATCACTTCACCCGAGGTAGGTTTATCCAACCCGCCCATCAGGTGCAGCAGGGTGGATTTTCCCGATCCCGAAGGACCCATGATGGCGACAAATTCACCCGCCTGGATGGAGAGGTCCACGCCTTTTAGGGCTTCTACGAACAGGCTGCCCATCTGGTATTGTTTGACAAGCTGGATTGTCTGCAGGGTTGGTGCGCTCATATCCATGGTTGCAGAATTCCCACATCGCAGGGTTTCTGAATCTGTCCGCCGTTCACGCAGAAGGAATGGTTTCAGCGCACGACCATTGGCAGGTAAACCGGCTTATCGCTGTACAGCCGGATCAGCTCCCATCCGCCTTCTGGTAGTTCATCGCTCAAATCGGTCATCAGGTTCATCGGGTTGGCGCTACCCAAATACAGTGCCTCCTCGGAGACCATTGTGCGAACGCCATAGTTGCTGTAATTATCAACCCCATCCAGGCTTTCTGCCACCGCTGCTTCTGAGGCTGACGGGAAACGGTACAAATCAGCCCCAGGATTTAAAGGCAGCGGAAATTGTTCACCCAGGTCGTTTCCGGGGGATATACCAAGCAGGTACTCTAACAATAACCATACGCCTTCCTCAAATAGATAGCTGTAATCCATAGTACCTACATAGAGCTGACCTTCATACACTGCCATGGTCCAGGTGTAGTTGTTGTAAAAATTATCGAACCCGGAATTGCCCCACAAGGCTGAAGTTTGCATATTGTTGCGCTTTAAGGTCCAGTTGCCTGAGCTGCTGACTGGATCATACTCATACACTGTAAGCCATGTATCGCCGTACAGCAGTTCTACCACTTCGTCGGGTGTGCCGAAATCGCGCCCGCGGAAGATGCTGATCGCCCGGTGAGAGCCCAAGATTCCAGTCAGGACACCCGCTTGTGTATCTGGTGTGCCGTAGACATTGAAATGAGCGATCGCCGCCAGGAATGGTACGTGCATGCTTCCCCAGTACAGGTAGCCGTCAAAAGAAGCCAGCGCGCCTCCACCATAGGTGGCTGCAGTGACTGGGTCAGCCTCGTAATCGCTGGACTGCCATACTTTCAACCAGCCATCTGATTGCTGGGCGGTCAATCCGCCGGTTGGGATGGGGGGGCTCATGAAAACACCTGCCAGGCGCACTGGCGTGCTGCCCAGGTAAGGCCAGGTGGATACATATAGCCGCCCATCATGCAGCGCCAGTTCAGCACCATCACTTTCTAGATTGCCAACTACCTCGAACTGGAACAGGTTATTGGTGTCACCAGTCCAGCGTAGCACTTTACCGCTTCCGTCCACATGCCGCACAGCGGTGTACAGCACCCCTTCCACCACCAGCCACTTGCGGATATTGTTGTAATCTGGCAGGTTTGCTGAACCTAAATACGCCCCGCTGCTGTTGTCATATGCGAATAGGTTAATCCCACCCAGCAGGCTGGGACCAGCTAGGAAGACCAGGTTACCTAGCGAGCCGGCTGAGCGCAATCCTGCAGTACTGCCAAAGCGCGGGTTATTGGCGGGGCTTTTTTCTGTTAAAGTGCGCGTGGGCAGGTTGTAGACATAAATATGAGGCGGGCGCCAATCTCCAATCGCCTCGGGTAGCGGCGGTGAATATTGGCTATCGCCGAATTCGCACACCCAGGAATCTGTCTCATGCGGCAAATACACTCCAAGATAACCACCAATTACTTGGCAGTGCACATTTGGGGCAGTGCCAAACCACAGGTTTTCGCCTGCTTTGGTTAATCCCCAGACGTAAGCCTGGTTGACTTTGGGCACGCCTTGGGAACAGGGTGGTCCAGGTGGGTAGGCTATCCCGATTCCATCATAGCATTCATCTGGAGTGGCTTTTGCGAGCAAATCCAGTGTCAAGATGGATTCCTCTGTGGCGAATGTCACTTGATCTGCTGCTACCTCTGGGAAATTTTGCTCATCATGTCTCTCAGGTCCGGCGTAGGTTGTCCCGGTTCCCAGAAAAATTAAGATCAGGAACGGTGCAAAATACTTATAAATAGCAGGAAATATTCCTGACATGGCGTTCTCCTTTTGGAACCTCGCATGGCCCCATAACCCATCACAATGGTATGTGAAGAATTTCTCTATTCATTATATATGATTTTAATTGGAGCAATGCTGGGTCTATGATTTTTTCGTCGTGGTAGGCAGGCATGTATAATGTGTAATTTTCTATATGTCTTGTTGCACTGGGCTTTTGGTGATTATCCTTTTCTGCTAATCCGTTATAATCGATTCATTATGCGCAAACTGGTCTACGCTTTTGTGATCTTGCTGGCAGTCATATTTGTCATCGCCCAGTTTACCGAAGTGCGCTCGATCATGGATACTTTGCAAAGGGGAGATTGGCTGTTTATCTTCCTGGCGATAGGGATGCAGCTGCTGTGGATTGTTAATGTAGCCCTCTCTTATCAGGTGCTATTTCGTGCAACCGGTATCAGAGAAAAGCTGTCGAAATTGGTCTTGCTCTCAGCTGCCGCAAATTTTCTTAATGTCGTCGCGCCCTCGGTCGGGATGAGTGGCATGGCAGTGTTTATCGCCGAAGCCAAGCGCCAGGGGTATTCATCCGGTAGAGTTACGGTGGGTGGAGTGAGCTACTGGTTGTTTGATTATGCAGGTTTCTTATTTGTGCTCGCGTTGGGCCTTGTGGTCCTGTTCCAGGATGGGATTCTCAATGGAGCCGAAATTGTTGCCACACTCTTGTTGCTGCTGCAGGCGACATTTTTAGCCTCTATGCTTTACTTGGGCATGCGCTCCTCCCAGGCTTTGGGAGATTTCCTAGCTGGATGCGCGCGCGCTGTTAACCGCCTCTTGCATCCAGTTCTTCGACGCCAGGTGTTATTGGAAGAACGTGCCTATTCGTTTGCTCACGAGGCCTCAGCAGGTTTACACCAGTTGCGCCATAACATGCGCAATCTGGGTTTCCCTTTGCTTCTGGGATTGAGCAACAAGCTGATCCTGTTGGCGATCTTCTCCTTTATGTTCCAGGCTTTTCAGGTGCCGGCAACCTGGAGCAAGCTTGTGGCTGGCTTTAGCGTCATGTATTTGTTCTTTATTATGTCGATCACACCTTCTGGGATTGGAGTGGTCGAAGGTGTGCTTACCCTGGTCCTGACCTCCATGAGAGTTTCTATGAGTGATGCCGTGGTGGTTACACTGGCCTATCGCGGCATTACCCTGTGGTTGCCTCTGCTGTATGGCTTTCTGGCTTTCCGCTATTTGTCGCGCCGTCCGGAATCCCTGGAAGCTGTTCAAGCCTGACCCCTATCCAGGATCTCATCATATAATCGATTCTCGTTAGAAAGATGACTTTACATTCGCTTGTTTGTCCACTCATCCTGATATAGAATATATCCATGATATAGAATATATCCATGATATAGAATATATCTACCTGCATCGCTACCTGCAAGATGCGCTAACGTGATTGCATGGAGTCACTCGCATGGATCAAATTCGAGCTTACCTGCCTCTCCTGATCCCACTATTTCTCATTCAATTAGCTCTGATGATCTTCGCCTTGTTGGATATCGCCCGGCGTGAAAAGCTGCGTGGACCCAAGTGGGTCTGGGTCGTGGTTGTGATTTTCATCAACATCATCGGACCACTTGTGTATTTTGTGCTTGGTCGGGAAGAAGAGTGAGATCATGAACACCAGCCCGGTTGCAACAAACCTGGATTTCTCAGTGGCCAAACCGGAGACCTCTGCAATTTATTGTCAGGCATTGACCAAGCGCTACGGAGATATTGAGGCCTTGGTAGATCTTGATCTGGCTGTACCATATGGCTCTGTGTTCGGATTTGTAGGACGTAACGGGGCAGGCAAGACCACCACCATGCGCTTGCTGGCTGGCTTGGCGCTGGCGACTTCCGGGAGAGCCTGGGTAGCGGGCCTCGAGACGACTAGTGCCAGCCGTCTGGCGCGGGCCCGCTTTGGCTATCTGCCTCAAGATCCTTCTTTTTACTCCTGGATGTCAGCGCGTGAATACCTGGACTATGTTGGGCAGATACAGGGTCTTGCCGCGGCTGAGCGCCAGCGTCAGATCGATGAGCTCTTGGCGCTTTCCGACCTAAAGGAGGCTGCCAAAAGGCGTATCGGTGGTTTTTCGGGTGGCATGTTGCAAAGGCTGGGCATTGCCCAGGCGCTGATGGGAAATCCCCCCGTACTGTTGCTGGACGAACCTACCAGCGCCCTGGACCCTGCAGGTCGCCATGAAGTCCTGGCAATGATTACCCGGCTACGGGGGCAGGCCACGGTCTTTCTTTCCAGCCACATCCTGACGGACATCGAGCGAGTGTGCGATACAGTATCTGTCCTTCACAAGGGTCGTCTGGTATTGGTTTCTGATCGTGAAGCCCTTTTAGAACAATACGCTGTCAACGCTGCAGAGTTGGAATTTGATGGGTTGAAGAATGGGGCTGAGGATGATCGCATTCAGAGCCTGCTAGCTTCCCTCCTGAGCTGTGAGTGGGTGGCAAACGTTAAGCAGGATGGCTCGCTTCTGAAAGTGATGGTACAGGATGTACAACGTGGCAAGCAGGAGCTGGTGCCATTGGTGCTGGCGCATGACTTATTGCTGAATCGTTATGAATGGGTGCGGCCTTCCCTGGAAGATATTTTCCTGCAATTGAGCGCTTGACTGGTTTCGAGGTAAGGCGATGTTAATCCTGGCGTATAGCCTCTCAATATTATTGATGATCCTCCTCCCCCTGGTACTGGCTGCCTGGTTGCGCCGCATTTCACCTGCAGCCTGGCTGTTGCTGGGGATTGGCAGCTTGACTTTCATTCTGTCTCAAGTGGTTCACCTGCCTCTCAATGACTGGTTGGGAGAGATAGGTTTTTTACCCGCTGAATCGGCTACTGAAATGCCTCTCTGGCGGACCGCGCTCACATTGGGCTTGACTGCCGGCTTGTGCGAGGAGCTGGCTCGGACGGTAGGTTATGCGCTCATCCAGCGAATTAAACCACTCTGGATGCGTATGCAGGATAGTCTTATGTTGGGCATCGGGCACGGGGGCATCGAATCGATGATCTTTGGTGGCGTGCTGACCGCTGCCAGCCTGAGCTCATTATTGCCTTTACGCGGGGCGGATTTGAGCTCACTGGAATTAACCACCGAACAGCTTGAAATCTTGCGTTTGCAGCTAAATTTAGTCACCAGCAGTCCCTGGAATGCAGTTTTTCCTTTGCTAGAGCGTGCCTTGGCAATTACTGCGCACGTCGTCTTTTCTTTGCTGGTCTGGAAAGCATTTGCCAGCCAGCGGCTGGGGCGGGATTGGTTTTATATTCCGCTGGCGATTATCTACCACGCCGCAGTAGATGCAGCGCTGGTTTGGGGTGCGCAAACTGTACCTGAGAGAGTAAGCCTGCGTATGGCCATTTTTGCCGGGACATTGCTGCCTGGTTGGATCTGGGCCGCATGGCTTATTCGACGTGGCAGAATACTGCTAGATTCAGATCATCGGGTAAGCTCTGGAACATTGGATGGCTCATTGCGGGGCGAGCTGGCTGTTTTTTGGGTAGCATTTCTGAAGGAGTTGCGCCAGCTCTGGCGTACGAAGCGTTTGTTGGTGATGTCGGCTGTCTTCTTATTGTTTGGGATGGGTTCCCCCTTAATTGCTAAATTTACTCCCTTGGCATTCAGCTCGATTGAAGGTTTGGATGCGTTTGCTGAAATGATCCCGGAGCCGACCGCTGGGGATGCACTGGCTCAATACACCAAGAACCTTTCTCAGTTTGGTTTCTTGCTGGCAGTGCTGATGGCGATGGGGGTGGTAGTTGGAGAGAAGGAACGCGGCGTGGTTGCGATGATTATTAGCAAACCTATGCCGCGCTGGGCATTCATCAGTAGTAAATTGGCTGCCCAGGCTGTCATGTACCTGGCGGGCTTCATCCTGTCTGGTATTGGCGCTTACTATTACACACTTTTTCTTTTCGGACCTTTGGTGTTAAGTGATTATACCCTTCTGAATGGGTTAATGTTCATGTGGTTGCTGGTCTTTGTAGCCTTCAGCTTGCTAGGTAGCACGCTTGCTGGTTCAACCGCGGCTGCAGGCGGTATTGGTCTGGGACTGTCTGTCATCACACTCCTGGCTGGTACCATCCCCAGGTATGGTGCACTTTTACCAGGTGGTTTATTAAGCTGGGCTACTCAACTTGGGCAACGTGCGGCAGGTGTGGCTGCCAGCATGCCGGGTAGTGCTACCATTTCAGGTGGGGCCACCACCAATGGCGGGGCGCTTGCTTCTGCGCTCGTAATCATCCTGATGGCACTCGTGCTGGCAATTGGCTTTTTTGAGCAGCAAGAACTGTGATAACAAGAGGGTTAACGGATTACAACCGCTTGGTATTGGAAACTGAACCAAACCGCACGACACAACGGGTCCGGGCTCATGGCAGTTGCTGTATCCGTGTTAGCGTACTCGTGCCAGGTGGCATAAATCACCTCTATTTCTTATGCCTGCCTTTTTAGTTCCTGATATCAAACGCTGCGAATGAGTCAGCAATGATGAGCATATCTACTCCCGCATGAAATAAGGCAGGAGCCAGCACACTCCCAGTCTTCTGCATTATCCAGCCCCACAGCAGGCCCAACAGCAACACAATCATAAGGAACACAGGCAGGGTTGCTGTGAACTGGACCCCCATATGCATAAATGTAAACACGATTGCTGTCACAATGTTCGCCCAGTTATCCCCCACGAAACGCCCTAACCTTCTCAGGAACAGACCCCGGAACAACAACTCTTCCATCAAGCCATCCGCTAGTGCGATCAGAAGAAACGCCGGCAAAAGCTCGCCTACTTTGTCAGGTTGAATACCTTTGGCAATGGTTGAAGAGAGGCCTACAACCGTGAAAACCAGGAAGCTGCTGGCACCGACGACCAATCCAAGCCCAAGACGGCCCTTGGAAAGGAACAATTCATTTGGGTCGTCCCGAGTCAGGAGTGTAAGCACAATGATTGTGCCAACAATCGCTGCATCCTCTCCTAGCTTTAGAGCCGCGAACCCTTTCGCCGTGTTCAGTGCCTGTCCAGATAGGTTTAATGCCCAATCACCTGTGTAATCACTCACCATAATGGCACAGCAGGCTACGAAGTATGCAAATGCCAATCTCCAGAACGGCCTCAGGTGGGTGTTCTTGTGAAGCACCACAGTTGCTGCAAGCGAACCCAGGATCATCACTGCATAACTCCCCCTGACGAATGCCACTTGCTGGCTGGTACTCAGACCGAGACCACTCGTAATGCTCATGGCGATTGACCCACCGGAAATTACGAGCAAGCCGGCCAATGTGCAGAACAGGAGAATAAGGCCTCTGCTTACGCTTGCACGCCCTGCTTCGTGAGTCGGATCCATCTCATGTGCTCCACTGTTTCAAATTCCTCATCACCAGTTTATTCCCTGACATTCACGACAAATAAAGCAGCCTCAAACGCTCCTGGGATTGCGCTTTCCACTGCTAGAAAATCTGCGGTTGGTGACCATACAAGCCGGAGGTTGGAATATTGGCCCGTTGTCCAGCTGCTGACAGCTTGACCATCTGGAAACCGGAAGACGGTGAATTTACCTCTCCAGCCAAACGCGATCTCAGACTGGGTGGGTGACCAGGCAGAGTTGTAAGTGCCTTCGGCAAACTGGCGCACTGGGCTGCCTGGAGGATCTACACGGCGGATCACGAGCGCATAACTCTCATAACCACTAATATTCGGGTGTGAGTCCAGCAGCACCCAGCGACCGTCCAGGGTGAAGCCTGGGTGCCATAGGTCTGTGTAAGGCAAAGTCTCCACCTCCCCTGAATCTGAGTGGTAAAGACGAACCGGAGGGAAGCGCGCTTCACCCCCAACACCTTGAAGAAGGATGTGGTAGAGATCGTCATTATCGACCGAAGCGGCAAAAGCTCGCAGACTGACCCAGTCGGACGAATCTTGGGGTTTTATCGGAGCAGGCACACCAAAAAGGTCAGGAGCTACTTGGATAATTTCTCCTCTAGCTTGGATCAGCAGGGGACCTTGAGAGCGGGTTTCATAAATAAGGAACAAATCATCCGTTACCCATTTCCCACCAAGATATTTATCAGTACTACCCAATCTTTCGTCAATTTCCCAATCGACCCGGTTTTCTTCTAGCCCGCTGTTGTTGTTTGTGATCGTTGTCGTCCACTTGAGCCAGCCACCCTTCGAGTCCTTGAGAACGGTCTTCGCTCGAAAGGTCCCTTCCGGAGACTGGGCTTCATCTGGCGGTTCAAGGAACTCAATCTCCTCAAATTGGACAGGGACGAAATCTTGACAAGGGAATCCGATCCAATAGCTGTCTGTTTGGTAGATGGCGGCGCGACCGTCTGGTTGCCAGTAAATTTCGGGTGTGTGCTCGCGAAACACGAAGTCTGCATATTCACAGATTTCACCAGTGCGGGGGTTGTAAAATATCAATTTGCCTGGTGGCGCAGCATAATCACCGGCCAGGTCTTCTGGGGTCCACAGCCACAAACCGAACCACACACCGTCTGGAGCCCAGCTGTCAATCCGTAATTGGGCTCCTTTAGTTATTGGTTCTAATGAGTTGGTTGGGAGAGATGTTGTTAGAGGGCTTGTATCTGTTGGCGACAAGGTCTGCGTTGGAGTACGAGAGGGCATTGTTGTCGGGTTTGAGATGGGTGTAGGTGAAAACGATGGGGATGGCGAAAGAGTAAAGCCACTGGTAACCGGGATCGTGTTCTGAACAGGGGGCATCTGGGATGTTTGCGCATTACCGGGACCGCAAGTCTCTACTGCTAGAAATGTAAGAGTGAATAATATGTGATGGATTTTTAAAAACCTGTTCATGATATTCTCCCACTCGCAAAGAAACTATCATGATATTACGCCATCCAACGGTTAAGTTTGGATGTGGCAGTCTGTGTCGATGACAACGCCTGGTTCAACGCGCCGCCACATTTATCCGAGTTGAACTAAGCCGTCTTTGGAAATATACCTGACCGGTTGGAATTTAAGGCACACTATCAGGTTAAAACTGACTTTTATACACGCTACAAGAATTTTAATCGATCTTCGCCAATATGATATCACTAGGGCAAGACCTTTTGAAATTTGCCACTAAACCTTTTCATTAGGGTTTTACAACGCCATCATCAGCGCACCTTCAATGGATATTGTTTGCCTACAAAATGATCTCGCCAACTACCTTTGGCCGGGTTGACTTTTCATCTACGCGTTTCTGTCTCATAGAATAGGGGTCAAAGTATTGGCGAGCTAAGCCTAACAAATAT
>CP070639.1:2871105-2875299 GCA_020354045.1 Anaerolineales bacterium
TGGTGCCGTTTTCTGGATGCTGAGCATCGTTATCCAGCCGGGCGATCTCCAATGGACCAAGCGAGATTTCTTCAGCCTGAAGTTCGGCAAACCCCGAATCATCCTGGCGGCCGAACCGCTCCACTGTAATGTGTGCGATACCGGGCACGGTCATAGCCCGGGCGACGACCTGGCTGAGATAGACCGATTGACCGAAGGTAAAATTGCCGGGATAAAAGTAACCCGTTCTGCCTCCGGCCAGCCGAAGGCTGCCTAAAGTCTCGTGAAGCGCCTCGCTGACGGTACGGGCGTAATGACCGGGCTTGAGCCAGACGTTTAAAGCAATATCGAGGGGCACATACACCGGGCCGCGGACGACCAAATCAAAACCGGCCAGGCGGAATCGCTCCATATAACGCCGGAGGTCGGCCTCGAACGCCTCGTCTACCGGCTGGCCGGCGCGGCGTTGGATGTAGAGGCAGGCGCTTTGCCAGCTGCCTGTCCAGCGGAGTCGTACCACGGCTTTGGCCACCTCGGGGTGGCGGGCGGCGATCGCCTCGTAGTCGCCCTCAGTCACGCAGCGCTCCTGGGTTTGAAAGGCCACAGGCGCATAATGACGGACAGCTTCGATCGATTCCGGGTCAACCCCGCCCATGGCGGGGAGGTAATTTCGGACCTGTATAATGCGCTCATCGTTTGTGACAATGTGGGCCAGAGCCCCCGGGCCTACATTGCCCGGGGTGCCATTCCCAATACGATAGGTGGCGATAAAGCCATCCCCCGCGGCGGGCTGCCGGCCATGACCCCTAAAACCAAAGCGCAGGTAAGCCCAGCCATCCTGCTCCATCTCAACGATAAAGTGGCGGGCGCGACCATCGCTGTCCAGCAGATCCCTTTTCAGCGTCCAGGGCTGGCCGTCTTCGAAGATGAATATGGCTGGCATTGCCAGCTGCGGATCCTGGGCCATGGTTTCCCTGACCGATTGAGTCTGGGCCAGCCGATGGTCGTAAGGCACGCCATGGGTAAGGCCTGGCTGGTGCAGATGGGGGCGATAGCGCACGTCTCCGAACACCTTAGGCAGTGATTCGTCCCGTATCGTGCGACCATGATCGGCCAGAACTATGTTAGCTCGCGCCAGGCTCAAATCTGACACAATCTGGCCGCCCAGGCGGGCTGAGACAGGCAGGGCAAAGGGCAGCGCGTCGGCCACTGGCCACTCAATCTTCACGACAGGAGAGCCAGCCGCGCTGTCGTCAGTCAGCTTGCTTATGCGCAGTGGATGGCTAGTGGTTGAACCGGGGGCAACTGGCTCGCCTGTTTTGGGATCTTTAACCTGCTCGAAAATAAGCACGTCACCAACTTTGAGCTGGTGCAGCTTGCGCCTCGTGTGCTGCGGGTCAAGCCACTCATCTTGCAAAGTGGCCTGGGTTGTTCCGGCGGGCAGTGATAGCTCTGTTGGGCTGCCGGTGAAAAAGGACAGCTCATTGTGGGCCTGGTGGAGACGGATGTCATGCATGCTTTCAAACACCTGCGGCCGTTGGGCTATGGCCTGTTGGTAAACTGGCGAGTCTGGGCGAATAGCCACCAGGTCGCTGGAGTTGGCCAGGTTGGTGAGCAGTTGGGTGCCCTTCGGCAAGAGTACGTCATCAGCGTTGACCCGGACCTGGACCCAGCACCGGGCATTACAACCTTCGTGCATGGCGTAGTTTAACAGCCGGGCATGGCGCCTGACAGAGCGGCGCAGGCGGGCGGTGCCCAGGTAAGCCTCGGTAGCGACGGCGTCCTGGTAATAGCTCAGGTAGTCGGCGGCGTAGGCCAGCACCTCGACCAGGACCTGGCCCTGATCGGCCGGACTGCGCTCGCTCCAGTCTGGAACCAGCGTAGCCAGATGGTCCAGCATCAGGCGGCGAAAGCTGGCGTAATCTTTGGCCAGATAATCAATATTAGGTTGGCGCGGGCGGGTTTCAGTCACGCTGATGTTCCTCAATAGCCAGGTGAGTGTGTGAAGCGGCTGAGGCGGCGCTGCTGGTTGCGCAAGACCAGGTAGCGAACCGTCACCTGCAAGCTTGACTCTTGCGCCTGGACTTCAACCGCTTCAACCTGGATGAGGTCTCCCAGCCACTGCTGTAGCGCACCCTGGACCAGGAACTGGTTGGCCGCAGCCAGCTCGTCGCTGTCCGGAGCAAAGACCATGTGCATCAGGCCAACCCCAAAGTCAGGCCGGTTGACCCGCTCGCCAGGGTTGGTAAAAAGCAGTTGTTCGATGAGCTGCTCAATGTGCGCCTCCTCGCTGGCGCTGGCTAGCCGGCCGCTGCCGTCTAGATGAAAAGGATATGAGATCTGCATCGGTACTTCCTAATATTATGAATTAAGATGAACAGCAGTACTCAAATTACGACCGGCTGCAGCCCATCAATCAGTAAATCACCGTTCACTTCTACCAGGCCAGTCAGGGCGATGCCGACGCTTTCTACTGTAGTGGCGGCGCTGGCAATATTGGTCTCCGCACTTTCTATCGAGGTCATGGCACCGGCTATATTAACCTCCTCGCTCTCAATCGTGGTTGCGGCGCTGGCAATATTCGTCTCTTCACTCTCGATTGTTACTGCACTACTGGCAATATTTGTCTCTTCACTCTCGATTGTTACTACACTACTGGCGATATTCGTCTCTTCGGTTTCGATGCTTAAAACATTGCTGGCAATATTGACATCCCCCTCGCTTTCAACAGTCACTGCGCTGCTGGCGATATTCAGCTCGTTGCTGGTCAGCGACAGCAATGCCTCGGTAACCAGTTCAACACCGGTGCTGTTCAGGGTCAGGGTAATCGGCGCATCCACGGCGGGCGGTGTAATCTCCAGGGTGAGGCCGCCCAGCTCGGGATCATCATTGAGGATCAAGGTGATGAATTCCGTTTTGAGGATGGTCATACCCGGAGCCGGCGTTCCCAGTGGGACCTGCCCTTCTTCCCAGAAACAGCCGCTCCAGATCGGATGGTTGGGGTCGCCGCCTTCAAACTCGATCCAGATGTTGGCACCGATGGGCGGCAATGCATAAAATCCGACCTGTAAGCCGGCATAGGGCACGCAGGGGGTGGCCCAGGTCAGGGGCAATTCTGAAACTGCCGGTACGATCGGCAGTATCCGCCCCAAAAAAAGCGGATCGATGTTGTCCGCCACCTTGCCGCGATATTTGCCATAAAACTTCTTGCCTGCCTTCATGGTCGCACCTCCGGAATAAGACTGCCCAGCCCTTCACGGGACAGCGTAAAGTTTTGTTTATATTCGCCCGGGCTGAGCTGGTGGTCAACGCTTTTTACGTAATAGTAGCCATCATAACTCTGGCCAACCCCGCGCACCCCGACCAGCCCGGGGGCGGTCAAAACGTCCCCATAACGCAAGACATCCAGCGTGCCGCTGGCCGTGACGGCGGCCTCGGTTGACTGGTTGGTGATCGCCTGGGCCAGTTGCTGACCTTCAAGCGCATCAGGGCCCTGGTACCTAAGCATGGATTTGCGGACAAAGGGCTGGTTGGCCAGGAGGGCCGGCTCCATGACAAGAGGCGGCAGGTTGGTGCTGGTCATCGTCAATACCGGCACCACGAGTTCTGTGTCGGCGTCAGAGACCGCACCGTAGACCTGGGTGGGGGTTTGGGCGTCATAGGTAAAGTTGATAGACTCCACGTTGGTGGCTGCCCCCATATCGACTGTTAAGGCTTTTTGCGGCAACCCTATTTTTATCAGCGGCCCCCAGTAAGCCTGGCTCATTAAGGGCACTGGCCCTGGTTGCAGGCTGAAGACATAGCTGTGTTTGGCGGCCAGGGCTTGCAAATAGCCGCGGTCCGTGTCGCTTTGCTGGGGAATCTCCTCTAATGGATCCGAGATTGGGCTGGACAGAGGCGGAATAACCACTGGCATCACACCCAATGCTGCGTATTTAGCCAGAACGAGCAGTGCGATTTCCCAGTCGCCCATTCCAGGATATTCCAAGCTCACCTCAACCATGTTCATCAAGGCGGTCAAATCTTCGCCGCTGACTGTCAGGCTGGCACCAGTGCTGCCGCTGGCTGGATTGAATTGGTAGTGGTCGATGATACCGTCCATCAGCACGCGCGGGGTGCCCTTAATGGCTGCAGTCAGCACCACCCGGCTGCCCGGCTTGAGGCGTGGGTTATTGAACAGGGCATAATCCAGGCTGAGCGCAGCGCCCCGTTCGG
>CP070639.1:2875399-2928473 GCA_020354045.1 Anaerolineales bacterium
GTCTGCTTCTTTGAAATTAAGGCTATACTGCTTCAATTCTGCCTTAAAATCATCGGTGAGCGCCATATCTGGTGGCGAAACAAAAGTTATGGGGCAATCGAATTGTGTCAAGGCATAGCCTAGCGAGTGCATGGTACGCATACGCATATCACCAACTGCCAGCCATTTCAATCCATCAATGCGACCCTTCTCACGCAGCACAGTATATAGATCGGTCAGAATTTGAGTGGGGTGTTCTCCCCAACCATCACCACCGTTGATAATCGGTATGCTGGCCCATTTTGCTGCTTCATGAGGTGCACCTTGTTGAAAATGGCGCATAACGATCACATCCCCATAGAATTCAAGCATTTTGACGGTATCCTTGATTGATTCCTGATAGAAATCACCAGCCCGGGTCATCTTTGGATCGGCAAATCCAGTCACATGACCACCCAGCCTGTGCATTGCCGATTCGTGCGCTAGCCGGGTACGGGTCGACGGCTGGTAAAACGCGCTTACTAATGTTTTCTCTTTAAGCAGATCGCTGTTTCGGCGGCTGCGCGCAATCGGCTCGAGCTCTTTTGCCACTTCAAAGATGTGGAAAAACTCATTCCGCTCGAACTCTTTTAAAGAAAGTATGTCACGACCTTGAAACGAACGCATTTTTATCCTCCAGAGTTTGTTTTCTATTTAGATTTTCTGATTACAAGGTTTTCCTTGTCACAGTGTCAATTGTAATTACCTAGCCCACTTTCCGAATTACATGAAAATGGAAATAGCCGGGCAGGAAATAGCTATAGGAATAATCCACGACTCGCCCATCACTCGCATAGAGATATGCCACAAAGCTTAACAACACATCTCGCCGTTGGATACCCAGCAACTTGGCTACTTCAACTGGTGCAGATACGGCTTTAATCTCGCAACGGGATGAAATTAACATGGGCTTGCCATGTTCTAAGAACAAATCAAGTACTGATCCTGTAAAGTCTTCCTCGAAATCGTCCATTTCCAGCATTTCAACCGGCACGATGTCGATGAGATATGCCACCGGTCGATTCTCAACATGTATCACTCGTGAAACATGGGTCACATTTGCGCTATCTTTTAGGTTCAACGCTTCGGTTTCCTCAAAGGTTGCAGGGCGTTCAAATACCTTCATTTCGCCCATCTGAACTTCTAAACCGATCCGCTTTGCCATGGTTTCTATGCTCTCCAACATCTCCAATCCGCTCTCAAACACCTGGGTGGGATGAGTGACATAGGTGCCCGAGCCTTGCCTGCGACGGATCAACCCTTGGGTCTCAAATGTTCTCATAGCCTCACGTAAAGTAGCCCGCGAGACACCCAAATCTTTGGCTAAAGCCGGCTCGGAGGGTAATCTTTCCCCAGGCTTTGTCATGGCAATGAGCTGGCTTAATTTCTCTTGTAAATATTGCGATTTCGAATTATGTCTTTTCATTTTTCTTCCAGTAAAGGGATAAAGTCAAATTGTTTCACATCCACCAAACCTAAATCAGATATGCGTAGTTCCGGGATTACAACTAATGCCAATAGACTGAGCTGCATATTGGGATTATTTAATCTACATCCACAGCTCCGGAATCCATCTAATATCGTCTTGGCTTTATTGGCAACCACATCTGCATGCTCATTCGACATCAGCCCTGCAATTGGGAGCTCAATGAGGCCAATAACTTTACCCTCCTTTACAACAATTTGCCCTCCACCAACCCTGGCAAGTTCGTTCGCAGCCAAGGCCATATCGCTCTCATCTGTGCCTACCACAAGCATATGATGGGAGTCATGTGCCACCGTCGTACCAATCGCACCGGGAGAATTGAATCCAAAACCATGAACTAATCCAACCTGCACAACACCTGTACCCCGGTGGCGTTCCACCAGGGCAATCTTTGCTAGGTCACGTTCAAGGTCTATGTGAACTCTCCCATTTTGGATGTCAACTTTGAACTTGAGGTGACGGGTCGGTGCCTGATTTTCTATGATACCAATCACGTTGGCTATGGCAGATTGACCCCCAATCTGTTCTGAGTGTAGGTAAAAGTCAGGTGCAGATAGCTGGCGCCCCACTCGCACTGAATCCAACGCCCATTCAGGAAAGGTATGCTTAGGCATCTCAACCTGTACCTGTCCCTGCAAGGCCGCTATTCTACCCTTTGCAATGACAACCTCTGGGCTTAGTCCAACTAAATCTGGCACAAGCAGTATGTCCGCGAATCGCCCTGGAGCAATTAGACCGACATCTCGGGCCACCCCAAAATGCTCTGCCGTATTCAGTGTCGCCATTTGTATCGCTGTAACAGGTTCCAAACCTTGAGATATTGCTCGCCTGACCGCGCGATTCACATGCCCCTCATTAACTAGAGTCTCAGAATGCGAATCATCTGTACATAATATAAAATGGCGTGGATCAAGTCCCATTTCAGTAACTGCCTTGATCTGGGCATCGACGTCATGCCATGCAGAGCCAAAACGTAGCATTGCTTTCATTCCTTGGCGAACCCTTGCAACTGCATCTTCAAGGCGCGTACCTTCATGGTCATCCTGGGGACCTCCGGCGACATAGGCATGAAAAGGCAAACCTAGATCTAGAAAAGCATAGTGTCCTCCAATCACCTTCCCTGCCAGACGGGTTTCTGCCATTTCGGAGTGCATCATTTCATCGTTATTAAAAACGCCTGGAAAATTCATCATTTCCCCCAATCCAATAATCCCTTCCCATTGCAAAGCTTCCGCCACATCTTCAGGGGTTATGCTTGCGCCGGAGGTTTCTAAGCCTGGCGCGGACGGTACGCAGGAGGGTATTTGCACCCAAACATGTATGGGTTGCAAACCCGCTTCATCAACGATCATGCGTACCCCTCTTAACCCAAAAACATTGGCGATTTCATGCGGGTCGATGAACAATCCAGTCGTCCCCCAAGGTAAAACTGCACGCACAAACTCAGTGACCGTCAGCATCCCAGACTCTACATGCAGGTGCCCATCCAAAAGACCTGGTACCATGTAGCGATTCTCCGCCTCTATGATTTGTGTGTTATCACCGATAGTATGCGCAGCATCGGTACCAACATACGCGATTTTCTCGTCCAAGATCGCGATATCCGTATTCGCAATAATCTCTCCAGATTGCACATTCACCCAGCGGCCATTTCGAATCACTCTATCTGCGGCTGATCTTCCCATGGCAACATTAACAAGCCGGCGCGATAATTTAGAGACCGTACTTACATCCATGGCATACCACCTTATTGTGCTACGCGTTCCACAAGACGTTTAGCTCGAAGGTTGTGCGCCTCTAATAATTCGGACAGTTCCAACGTGACCAAATGGCCTTCCTTGACAATGAATTTACCCCCAACAACAGTATAATCCGCCCGGACAGGCGCACAAAAGATTACGGCTGATAATGGATCATGCAAGCCACCCGCATAATCCAATCGGTTCAAATTGATCGCGAAGAAATCTGCACACTTTCCAGCCTCGATCGCTCCCAAATCTTGCCTGCCTAATACAGTGGCACTCCCCCGCGTGGCAATTTCCAGCGCCTGGCGCGCCGTCATAAGAGGCATTCCCTTCTCACTGGATAGCGAAGCTCCTAACAAACCTGACCGGACACGTGAAACCAACATCGCCTGCCGGGCTTCTTCTAACAAGTTTGAACCGTCATTGCTGGCAGATCCATCCACACCTAGCCCAACCTTAACACCGGCTTGCAGCATTTCTAGCACCGGTGCAATTCCAGAAGCAAGGCGCATATTTGATGTCGGACAATGTGCCACTCCACTACCCGTCTGGGCATAGGTTGTAATTTCACTTTCATTCACGTGCACAGAATGGGCAAACCAGACATCCTCTCCCAGCCAATTCAGTTGGTCCATATAAGCCACTGGTCGATACCCAAACTTCTCTAGACAGAAGACTTCCTCATCCTGGGTCTCAGCTAAATGCGTGTGCAGCTGTACACCATATTCTCTTGCCAAGGACGCGCTCTGGCGCATCAACTCAGGGGTGACACTAAACGGTGAACAGGGTGCTAATACAACTTGCACCATGGATCCAGGATTTGGATCATGATAAGTTTCAATTAAGCGTTGGGAATCCTGCAAAATAAAAGCTTCTTCTTCCACCACGCTATCCGGGGGCAAGCCTCCTTTGCTTTCACCCAAGCTCATTGAGCCGCGTGAGGCATGCAATCGTAATCCAACCTCTCCCGCTGCTTCGATCTCATCATCCAAACACGCACCATTAGGGAAGATGTACAGGTGGTCAGATGCTGTTGTACATCCAGATAAAGCCAGTTCAACCAGGGCTGTCTTGGTGGATATACGAATATCATCACTGTTCATACTCGCCCATATGGGGTAAAGCGTCTTTAACCAATGGAACAAATTCACATTTTGGGCTGCTGGAACAACCCGGGTGAGTGTCTGGTAAAAATGATGGTGGGTATTAATCAAACCCGGCAGGACAATATGGTCATGTAAATCCAAAATTTCATCCGCAGCTGTTGGCAATTCAGAGCTATAGCCCACCTGCTCAATGAAGCCATCCCGGATAAAAAAACCACCGTCGTGTATTTCCCGGCGATGGTCATCCATAGTCACTAGCAATTGGGCGTGCCGAACAAGTAGCGTGGACATCTTGGTTTTTTTAATTTTGATTATTTATATTTATCTGTGCAGCGTATCTTACGAATTTATAACGGTTAAATCAACAATGGTCAAATTGTCTGACAAATGCGAGTTTATCAAATATATCTTTAATTGTCAATTGTCAGACAAATAATTGTTTTGTGGCTTTGGTAAAATTGCCATTAAGTTCATATCAGAGGTCAATGGAGCTCCATGAAAGCATCTATACTTGCCCGCATATTCATCACTCTCTTCGTTTGCTTGCTTTTGGTCAACTGTCAGGCAGATGATCGCGCAGCTGCCAAAGTGGTGGAAAATTACTTCACAGCTTTAATCGCCAAAGATCCTCAACGCCTTTCAACGCTTTCCTGTTCTGACTGGGAAGCCAGTGCGCAGACTGACTTGGAATCTTTCGGCGCAGTATCTGCTGAGATATTCGATCTATCCTGTGATTCAACTGGTGAAGATGGAGAGTACACCCTGGTAACTTGCAAGGGTAAAATTGTAGCAAACTATGGAGATGAGATTCTAGAATTAAACTTATCAGACCAATCCTACCAGACGCTTTACGAAGGGGGCGAATGGCGTATGTGCGGTTACCGATAACTCGACTGGGGCTAGCATGAGAAGTAAATTATTCACACGCGAAAATTTTTGGGCGATCATTCTTTGCATGCTCTTGATTGCACTGGTTATCCTGACTACAGATCAATCCCCTCAGTGGATTTACCAGGGATTTTAACCCTATTACAAGGTATCAATGACTTGATAGTTTTCTTCCCTGGATCACGATGACCCTTCAGCACATCCTGTACTTCACTGTATTCACGATTGTCATATCCAGATTATCACATGGGCTATTTCGGCATTACCTGCTCTTAACCGGCAGTTTATTCGCTGTTTTTTGGTTACAACCTGCATCTTCCATCCGTAATCTGGATTTTTGGCTGCCCGTTGTTTCAATTGGTATGGTCGTGATCATATGGATCCTCACCCAACCCAAAAATCCAGACCGAAAACATAAGCTCCGATTAGAAATACTGATCATCTCAGGTGTCGTGACATTCATTGGCGCCACCCGCTATTTTGGGAACCTGTGCTGTTTAACGGCTACCCGTCCGCCTCCAATCATTCAAATAATCATCGTTCTTACGATCCTTGGGTGTTTTGGCTTGTTACTACAGCATTTTTCTCAAATCCAGAAAAGCCTGCTCTGGTTGGCAGGTATATTGATTATTGTTATATTTATTCTTTTGAAGTACGATATCTATGCATTGCACTTAAGCCAATTTCTGCGAAATTGGATGGGGCAAGACCCCTCACTTGCAACCACCTCGGACCTGCCCTGGTTGGGCTACTCCTATCTTGCATTCCGCCTGCTCCACACCATTCGGGATGCTCAGGGGAAGAAGCTTCCTGACTACTCTTTAGGTGAATTTACAACCTATGCATTGTTCTTTCCTGCGCTTACTGCCGGTCCAATCGATCGTTCCGAACGTTTTATTCGCGATTATCGATCGCCTAGCCAGGAGACAAATAGGAACACCTGGATTGGTCTTCAACGGGTCTTGGTGGGTCTGCTTAAGAAATTTGTCCTGGCAGACAGCCTGGCATTATTCGCGTTAAATTCACAAAATGCAAACCAGGTGGGCGCTCCCATCTGGATGTGGATAGTTTTATACACGTACAGCTTGCGGCTTTACCTTGATTTCTCAGGATATACCGACATTGCCCTGGGCCTTGGGGCAATTGTCGGTATCAATTTGCCAGAAAATTTTAATGCTCCTTACTTTAGGACAAATTTAACAGCTTTCTGGAACAGCTGGCATATCACCTTGGCAAACTGGTTCCGGGCTTATCTATTTAACCCTCTCACCCGTTTTTTACGGGGGGGTAATTTCAAACTACCCGTCTGGCCAATTGTGCTGGTGGGTCAAATTACGACCATGACCCTGATTGGTCTTTGGCATGGCATCACCTGGAATTTTTTCATATGGGGACTCTGGCATGCCCTTGGGTTGTTCGTTCATAACCGCTGGACAGAATGGCGTCGTAGGCGAATAATAAATATCGAAATTCACCCCTGGAAGCAGAAATACATCAGCTTCTTCAGTTGGTTAATCACCTTCCACTATGTAACTTTGGGATGGGTTTGGTTTGCTTTACCAGGGACAGATATATCTGGCAGGGTTTTCAGCACATTATTCGGATTAGGCAGTTAGTTATGAGTCCTGTGAATGAAACTCAAAACCGCATTTCGTATCCTAACCTATTGCTGAAAACTTTATCATTATTTATCTTGCTAAACATGTTGTTTGCCTGGATACAGCCTTTGCCTGCCTTAGGCAAGCTATCAGTCTATAACAACCTGATACCTGGTCGCATTCGTCTACCCTATAGCGATGTACCACAGCGATCGTATAATCTGAGCCTTTATAACTTGGAAGCTATGTTTGCTTCCCATGAGGTTTCTGCAGTTCCCCACAATAATGAATTCCGGGTTATGCTCATCGGTGATTCATCTACCTGGGGGTTTTTGCTGGAGCCGAACGAAACGCTCGCTGCCTATATTAACTCCAGAAATCTAATATTACCGGATGGACGAGTCGTAAAAGCCTACAATTTAGGCTATCCAGTCATGTCCCTTGTAAAAGATTTGTTGATCCTGTCTTATGCCATGGAATATCAGCCAGACATGATTATCTGGCTATTCACATTGGAATCCTTTCCATACGACAAACAACTTTTTGCCCCTTTGCTCCAAAACAACGCTGTCAAAGTACGTGCCTTGGATAGCTCCTACGATCTAGACATTGATCCTTATGATTCAGCCCTCAATGATCAGGGGTTTTTAGATCGCACGATCATCGGAGAACGCAGGGTTTTGGCAGATATAGTAAGATTGCAGTTATATGGGATTATGTGGGCGGCGACAGGTATTGACCAATTTATTCCAGCAAACTACACGGAACGCCAGGTGGATCTATCCTCTGAACTGAGTTTCCATAATCTTCAACCTCCGCAGCTTAATAGAAATGATTTAGCCATTGATGCACTCCAAGCGGGTGTATCTATGTCCGGGGAAATCCCGATCTTATTCATTAATGAGCCTATTTTTATTAGCTGGGGAGTAAATAGCGATATCCGTTATAACTTCTATTATCCGCGTTGGGTATATGATGACTATAGGGAATTACTGGCCTCGATAGCTCAAGAATACGGCTGGTCATATCACGATTATTGGGATTCTGTGCCTGCTGAGGAATTCACCAATACTGCCATACACCTCACACCAGCAGGTTCTGCCCAACTTGCAGATTTGATTTCAAGAGACATTCAAGGGCTTATCAGCGGTCTGCCATGACATGGATGAGAGCAATGCGAATCGGATATAATCCCAGAATTATGAAGCCAGTCCTTTTATGTCTCCACGTGATTGTATTGTTTGTCTTTACTATTGGCTGCACAGGGCAGGCTAGTCAAACCCTCGTTAGCAATACCCCCTCTGCAGCCTTATTACCATCCTCAACAGTACCAGTACCTACCATAACCATCCCTCCAACAGACCCACCAATCACACAGACTGCACAGCAGACTTATGTTCAAGAATTTCCTACATCTCCAACCGCTACATCCATTGCAATCAAACCATCACCAACTTATGATCCAAAAATCTGGTCAGGCCTGCCAGTCGTTCCAACGATTTCACCGCGAGTGAAAGAGATCTATGCGCGTGGACATGAACTGGGCAACACCCCAAATGCTTTTTCTAAGATTGGGGATTGTGGCAGTACTCCTGCCTGGTTTTTAGGCGATTATGACCGTGGTCCAAGATATTACAATCTAGGTGAGTATCAAGTTTTAAATAATGTCATTCAGGCATTTCAGGGATCATACGATCGTATCAGCCTGGCAGCCAAATCTGGATTCAACGCCTCATCAATCTTTTCACCGCTATGGTCCAACCGCGAGCTTTGCCAGCCGAACGAGTCACCCCTTGCCTGTGAATACCGTGTACACAAGCCCTCCTTCGCCTTCATTATGCTTGGCACAAACGATGTGTGGCACCAGGATTCTTTTGAACCTCAGATGCGGTTGATAATCGAGACCTCTATCGATCTAGGCATAGTTCCTATCTTGTCCACAAAAGCAGACAACCGGGAGGGTGACGGAAGCGTAAATGCCACCATCGCGCGTCTTGCAAATGAGTACCAAATGCCACTATGGAATTTCTGGGCTGCGGTTCAAGATTTGCCTGACCAGGGTCTTCAAGACGATGGCTCCCATCTCACCTGGGGTCCCAACCAGTTCAATGATCCCCAGGTTCTGGAAAAAGCATGGCCAGTGAGAAATTTAACCGCTCTGCAGGTGCTCAATAAAATCTGGAATTATGTATCTTCACCCTAGATACTGGATCTAACCAAATTTTCTGGAAATGAGTATTTTAAATCCTATGAATAATCACATCCTTTCCACACTTTCCGAATACATTACAACCGAGATATTAAAACAGCCCAACCGGTCACTTGCGCCTGACCAGCCTTTAATTTCGGGTGGTCTCATTGACTCATTCAGCCTCGTTGATCTGGCATTGTTTATAGAAAATACCTTTGGTGTCCATATCGAGGACACCGAGCTGAATGCAGAAACATTCGATACGCTGCATGAGCTGTCTGAGATTATCCAAACCCGGCAATCATGATCAGCACAACAGCAGTTACCACCAGGCAACTCACACGAATTCCAAGCAGGAAAACCCAATACCTTCTATGGCTTCCAACCCAACAATATCTCATGTAGTCCATAATCTATATCAACAAGAGCCTGAAAGGATAGCCATTACGCTCTTGTTCAGTAACCAGCCGGATCAAAATATCACCTATCGAAGACTTATCGCTGGTGCAGCTGGCTACGCCAAAGCGCTCTCCCAGGCTGGAATAAGACCCGGAGAGGTGGTAATCCTGATTCTTCAACATGGGACAGAGCTGATTTATTCTTTTTTTGGGGCTATACTGCAGGGTGCCATCCCATCGATTATGCCTTTCCTGACCGAAAAGTTAGCACCCGATGAGTACCGCCATTCCCTTGAAGCTTTGTTCGAGATAACAGCTCCAGCAGCTGTCATAACATATCCGGAATTTATCGAAGAAGTACGTGTAGCTGCCAAAGGGAAAAAATCAATTCGCGCAATTCTTGTCTCTAATGAAGTGACCTCAATCGCAGATAGCATGATCGCTGAATTTAACGGACAATATAGCTCTCCAAGGGATATTGTTCTACTCCAGCACTCTTCAGGTACAACCGGCTTACAGAAGGGAGTCGCTCTCTCCCATGAGGCTGTCTTCAACCAGCTTGAAAGTTACTCCAAAGCCATACGGCTGAGTAAGTCTGATGTAATCGTCAGCTGGCTTCCGCTTTACCACGATATGGGCTTGGTTGCTGGTTTTCTCATGCCCATCCTCACGCAGGTACGCTTGATTCTGCTTTCCCCATTTGATTGGGTGCGAGCACCTTTCAGGCTCATGTCTGCTATCTCCAAATATAAAGGCACACTAACCTGGCAACCAAATTTCGCATACAATTTTTGCGCTCAAAAAATCCGTTCTCGCGATCTTGAAGGCGTGGATTTAACTAGCCTGCGGGCAGTCATCAATTGCTCGGAGCCGATGTATTGGGAAAGTCACCAGATGTATTTAGAAAGGTTTCAGCCTTATGGCTTGCGTGCAGACGCCTTGGCGACCAGTTATGCCATGGCAGAAAACGTATTTGGCGTTACTCAAGGAGGCATAGAAAAGCCAGTTACGATTGACCATGTTAACAGGCAGGCATTAAGTTCTCAAAGAGTCGCAAAATTATCTTTAGAAGGCGAAGACGCTCTTAAAATGCTTTCTGCGGGGTTCCCAATCGAGAACACCCAGCTGCGCATTATTGATTCAACTGGCATTGACTTACCAGAGCGTCATATCGGTGAGATCGCCATACAAAGTGATTGTATGCTCTCTGGTTATTACAATCGCCCAGATTTGACAAGCAGGGCTTTTCTGGATGGTTGGTACCTGACAGGTGATTTGGGTTATTTCGCGAATGGAGAACTTTATGTTACCGGTCGCAAGAAGGATTTGATCATTGTAGGAGGTAAGAATATCTACCCACAAGATCTGGAGAAGCTCGCCAGTGATGTTCCTGGTGTATATCCTGGTCGGGTGGTCGCTTTCGGAGTGTACAATCAGCTTTTGGGTACGGAGGAGGTTGTTTTAATTGCCGAAGCACAACCAATTGATACAGAGGCTCGGCACAAAATTGCAGATCAGATCCGAACACATGTGAACCGGGGTTCCGATATAGCTTTGCGGTATATCAAAATTGTCGATCGCGCTTGGCTACTAAAAACCAGCAGTGGAAAAATTGCTCGCCAGGCAAATCGTGACAAATATCTACAGGAGGAGCGGCATGTATGATTTCACTAACCAGGTCGTAGTGATTACAGGAGCTGCTGGAAACTTAGGCTCTGCAACTGCTTGGATGTTTTATAAAGCAGGAGGAAAACTCGCTCTAGTAGATCGATCAGAAGGCAGGTTGCAAAGGCAGTTTAAAGAGCTGGTGGCATCACAGAATTACTACTTTGCAGATCGTATTGATCTAACGAACCCAGAAAGTGTCTCCCGGATGGTTGCTGCACTTATACAGCACTTTGGAAAGATTGATGTGATCGTAAATACAGTTGGTGGGTTTCGTGGAGGTAAGCCAGTTCATGATACTCCGATGGCTACCTGGGATTTCCTCATTGACTTGAATGCTCGGACAATCCTGAACGCCTGTCAGGCGATCATACCCCATATGATCCAACAAACTTATGGAAGGATCATCAATGTTGCAGCTCGAAAGGGGCTAAAAGGAGATGCCAACCTTGGGGCATACAGTGCTTCCAAAGCTGCTGTGATCAGGTTAACAGAAAGCATGTCAGCTGAATTAAAGAAATACAACATCAACGCAAATTGCGTTATACCTGGCACAATTGACACACCTCAAAATCGTGAAGCCATGCCAGGGGCTGATTTTAATCGCTGGGTGTCACCAGAAAAAATAGCGGAGGTAATCATGTTCCTGGCTTCACCCGCTGCATCAGCCATAAACGGGGCAGCCATCCCAGTTTATGGATTAAGCTAAAGAACATCATACCACCCAATACCCGGGTATCATAACCCTTATTGGATAACATCCGCATAGATTTTGAGGATTCGATCCCTGATCTTCTCCCAACCATAATCCTGAGCAAAAACAGCTGCTTGTCTCCCCATTTGAGCATGTAATTCTGGATTCTGTATTAACTGTTTTAGCCGCTCTGCCAGTGCCAGAGGTTCATCCACCGGGACAGTAAATCCAGTCTTGCCATCCTGGACAAGGAATGCCAACCCCCCTACTTGAGAGGCAACCACAGGAGTTCCGCACGCCATGGCTTCAAGTGCCACCATCCCAAAGGACTCATAATGCGAAGGAACAACCACCGCAACGGCTGAGGAGTAATAATATGGCAAGCTATCTTGGCTGCGCTTCCCAATAAAGGTGATCATATCCTTCAATCCATACTTTTCGCGCATGTCCTGTAAGCGCCTCATTTCTACTCCTGGTGTCTCTCCTTCACTTTCGGGATTACCACCTATCACAGATAAACTCACTTTGATATCTGCCTGACGCAAAATTGCCAGTGCTTCTATTAGCGTGTCGATTCCTTTTAGCGGCTCTATTCGACCAACATAAAGTAACACCTGTTCGCAAGGTGCTACGCCTATATACTCTTTTGCCTCATCTTCAGGGATAGGGTAGAAGTGACTTAAATCAACACCAGGTGAAATAACCACAATTTTCTTTGAATCCGCTTTGTATAGCCACTGCAACTGTGCCAGTTCCGCCGGTGTCGCAGCGACAATTCGATCTGCAATCTCCAATACCCGATGTTCACCATTAAGCCGGTAATCGCCTTCCGCTTCATCTGGTACACGTGCTACCCTCTGCTTCATCAATCCAAGGGTGTGGAACATGTGGATAACCGGCACATTCCACTCCTGCTTAAGCTCTTCGGCTGTAATACCAGACATCCAATAATGGCTATGTATTAAATCATAAGTAAGACCCTTACTTTCAGTAAATGTTTGAATTCCCTGAGTGAATTCTGGTAAGAATTTAGCTAGTTCCCATTTAGGTAATGGCACCTCTGGCCCAGCGGATACATGTACCACTCGATTTCCATATCCCAGATCGTGCAAAACATACGGTACATGCTCATCTTGGGACCGGGTAAATACATCCACATGAACGCCTACTTTTCCCAGGTGACGGGTTAATTCACGCACGTAAACATTCATTCCACCTGTGTCTTTTCCCCCCAGAGTAGCCAATGGGCATGTATGGTAAGACAACATGGCTACACGCAAATTTCACCTCATCAAGAGCATAGCAACAGCTGGTATATCGCGAGCATTATCATGCACCGCTTTCCATGAGCAAGGAAACAGAACTCTCCTTGCAATTCCAGTCTATCCCTTGTATAATCGCCCCACAATCTTCACGGACCATCCGAGACATGTGCCACCGTAGCTCAGTCGGCAGAGCGGGCGTTTCGTAAACGTCAGGTCAAGGGTTCGAATCCCTTCGGTGGCTTCTCTCTCAGCATCCAATCGAGTGCTGCAGAGTTTTCCACCGCATGAGACAAAACCCGCTTGCATCCAGTATAATTCCAACATGCTTGATCTTGCAACCCCCATTGTTATTGGAATTGCTGGCGGTACTGGTTCCGGAAAAACCACAGTAGCGAATGTGATTATGTCACGGGTTGGAGCCAAGCACATCGCTTATTTGCCTCATGATGCTTATTACAAGGATCTTTGCAATTTACCGAAGGTGCAAAGAGATCTTATAAATTTCGATCACCCAAACTCTCTTGATACAGATTTACTCATCCAACATGTCCGTTGTTTGAGAGATAATCAGCCTATCGATCTGCCCCTTTACGATTTCAAAACACACAGCCGCACTACCCAGACAACTCGCATAAACCCCCAACCTATCATATTGGTGGAAGGCATCTTGATATTTGCTGACGCTACCTTGCGAGCGTTGTTTGATGTAAAAATTTATGTAGATACAGATGCGGATATCCGTTTCATTCGTCGTCTGCAGCGCGACATTGAAGAACGCGGCCGCACCACAAGTTCTGTTATTCAACAATACATGACCACGGTTCGTCCTATGCATCTGGAATTCGTCGAACCTTCCAAACGCTACGCTGATGTTATCATACCCGAAGGCGGATTAAACACGGTGGCGATGGATATGGTTGTTGCTAGAATCGAATCCCTCTTGGCAGGCAGAGAACCATCAAACTAAGCCCGATTCCTTCCTTCATTATGGGTACCTCCCGAAGATTGACGATCGCTCGTATCATTGCCCTTATCTTGGTGATTGCAATCAGCGTATTTGTGTTCACCATTCGAGAACAAGCTGAAAAATATGCAGTTTATGGCTATCCGGGTATTTTGATCATTTCCTTTTTAGCTTACGCAACGGTACTATTGCCTGCACCAGGTATTGCAATAATATTTACAATGGGAGCCGTCTTTCACCCGATCGGAGTTGCTCTCGCAGCTGGTGTAGGAGCAACCATTGGCGAGTTTACTGGCTATTTGGTAGGTTTTAGCGGCCAGGCGGTCATCGAACGGATCGATATTTTCGAGAAATTATCAGAATGGATGCAAAAGAACGGATCATTCACTATTCTGGTTCTCTCCGCCATACCCAACCCATTTTTCGACTTGGCGGGTGTGACCGCCGGTGTATTAAAAATGCCAGTGCATATTTTTTTATTTTGGTGTTGGATAGGTGAGACGATTAAAATGTTGATTTTTTCCTATCTCGGAGATTCATTAATTTACCTGCTCTCTTAGCACACTAAATAAAGGATAACCATGGACAATTACTCAAAAATAGACAGCTATCTGGATAAAAACCTCGATCAGAGCATTGAAGAGCTTTCTAAACTGGCTGCCCAACCTAGCGTGGCTGCACAGAATTTAGGGTTGGTCGAATGTGCCGAGTTGGTAGCCCAAATGCTAACACTGCGCGGATTCAGCGTCGATATCACGCCAACCGAAGGCGCACCGGTTGTCTTTGCAGAGAGAAAAGGCAGGGTAGATAAAACCCTCCTTTTCTACAACCACTATGATGTCCAGCCAGCAGAACCCTTGGAATTATGGGATAGCCCACCATTTGAACCCACACTTCGGGATGGCAAACTGTATGCCCGGGGAGTGAGTGACGATAAAGCGCACATCACCAGTCGTCTGTTTGCCATAGATGCCCTTTTAGATGATTCGGGCGAATTGCCTTGCAACATCAAATTCATTATTGAGGGTGAAGAAGAGGTTAGTAGCATACATTTGCATAATTATGTGATAAATAATCGCGAAAAATTATCTGCTGATGGGTGCATTTGGGAATTTGGTAGTGTTGACCATAGAGAGGTTCCCATGCAGTACCTGGGACTGCGAGGCATTTGTTATGTTGAACTCTCAGTTGAAACCGCCAGTATTGATGTCCACTCTGGGATTGGTGGATCAATTTTCCCAAATGCAGCCTGGCGTTTAACTTGGGCGCTCAGCACGCTAAAGGGCCCCGATGAGCGAATACGCATCCCAGGTCACTATGACAATGTATTGCCTCCCAGCCAACGCGATAAGGCTTTGATGGAGGCCTTGCCGGAGGTGGCAGAAGAATACAAATCGCGCTATGGGGTCGAAAAATTCCTGCATGATATAGACGGAGGTTTACCCCTCAGATTGGCGGAAGTTTTTGAACCAACTTGTACAATCTGTGGGATAACATCCGGTTATCAGGGTCCTGGTTCAAAAACAGTGCTCCCAGCCCGAGCTTCCGCCAAAGTAGATTTCCGTCTTGTACCGAACCAGACCCCCGAGCAGGTATTGAAAAATTTACGTCTCCACCTGGATGCAGAGGGCTTTTCTGATGTTCAGATTACCTATCTGGGTGGAGAAGCTCCCGCCCGAACAGATCCAGATGATCCCTTTGTTGATCTGGTGGTAAAAACAGCAGAACCCGTGTACGGTGTTCCTATGCAAAAAGTACCGCTGATTGGCGGCTCTGGGCCCAATTATGTGTTTGTACATCATTTGAATGTGCCCGTTGCCACTGCAGGTATAGGCTACCCAGGTACCAGAGCTCACGCACCTAACGAAAATATCCGTCTGGATCTCTATCTCAAAGGAGCTAAACATATCGCTCGCATATTGAAGGAATTTTCAATCTCAACCTCATGAAATTCTCCATCCAGCGTGATCTTGGCTTACAGCTATTGGCCCTCTACCTGCTGTTTGTAGGTCCTGTTGTTATCGCTTATCTGGTTTTTGACCGGGTTGCTTCGGAGAGAATTCAGGCAGATGTCAAAGCCGCTGATCTGGCATTAGCGCGGGCTATTGCCCAGGAAACTAACACCGCATTAGATCTTGCTCTGCTGGCGGTCGAAAATCTATCCACTTATCCAGAGGTGATCAATTCTGATGTGAATGGCATGAAAGCCCTTTTCGCCACCCTGATAAGTGCACGGCCAGATATTAACCTTGTTTATCGGTTGGATGAAAAGGGGATTATGCTCTTCCATGCCCCAACCGGACCAGGGTCCACGGTGGGTGAGGATTTCTCATTCCGTGACTATTTCCAACGCGCCCTGACTGCTGAACAGGCTTTGCTCTCTTTGGGTAGGATATCACCAACAACAAATCAGCCTGTTACAACCGCAGTGATGCCTATCCGAGATAATTCTGGTAATTTTCTAGGTCTTGTAGCTACCAATATCAAACTACAATCACTCAGTACCACGCTGGAAAGCATCACAGCAGAATATGGACCTAAGGAGGGCTTTGAAGTGCAAATTTTGGATGCCTCTGGGTATGTTATTGCGCATCCAGATCATACCCTTCTACTCATTGATCTCAAGCAGAGCAATCCCCAAATAGTCAGTGCTGTTCTTTCGGGGCAGACGGGTAATTTAATAGAGAAAATCGGCGATGCTCCGGAGAAATTGTACAGTTACGTCCCGATTCCGAGTGCTGGTTGGGGAGTGATTGTCAGCCGACCCACCGCAACAGCCTTTGCCACAGCACAGGCTACCCACCGGGGAGTTCTGCTTTCTGTGACTGTTTTTCTGATTGTTGGGTTGTTCTTCTGGCTGGCATTATCACGACAAGTCATCCGCCCCATGGAACGTCTGGCTACCTTTAGCCAAACGATCGGTTTGGAAATTGATCCACCCGATAAAGCACGATCTGCAATGAATTACCTGGCAGAGAGGCCTGATCAGATTGGACATCTAATCCGTAGCCTGACCCGCATGGAAACTGCCATTCAGGCCCGCCTTAAAGAATTATCAACACTGCTGGAGACCAGCGCCGCTGTTGTCTCAACCCTCGACTCCCAAACCGTCCTTAACCGTATTCTCGAACAGGTAGAACGATTGACAAACATCCAGATGGCTGCTATTGTCGCTCTCGACAAGAAACGGAATGTGTTCCGCGCAGTTGCCAGCCGCGGTCTTTCTAACCGCTATGCTGAACAACTGGCAATCTCCCCATCGGAGCCGCATTCAGTCACATTAAGAGCCATCCGGACCGGGGAACCCATCCAGGTAAGCGATACAGAGATAGATGCATCCTTTACTGCATTCAGACCTCGGGCACGTTCTGAGGGTTATAGGTCCGTACTGGCAGTTCCACTGCTGATGCATCATGCCCCCTCTTCGGCCCTCCTCGTTTATCGTCCTGATCCGCATGTATTTACAGACAGGGAAGTTGATTTGATTACAAGTTTCGCGAATCACGCTGCTATGGCGATTGAAAACGCTGCCCTCTACGCCCGCAGTGACATGCGGCTCCAGGAGCAAACTCGCCGGCTTGAAGCGCTGATAGAGTCTTTACAGGATGGTTTAGTACTGGAAGATTTGCATGGTTGTATACTTTATGCCAATCGTCGGATTGCTGAGATGATTAAACTTACCGTGATGGAAATTATCGGCGCCCCGGTACAACTACTGGTTGACCAGTTACTTTCCATGGCGGTTTCAGAAGACGACGAGAACAATATCTTCACGCGCCAGACTGTAGAGGATACATTCAGTGGTCAGGGTGTTGGACAAGTAGAAATTCAAGTAAAAACACAACTTGAGATCCGATATTTCCGCTTGCAAGTATTCGAAGTAACAGACCTCGAGGGTATGCTCATTGGTCGTGGTCATATATTGCGTGACATCACTCGCAATCGGGAAATCGATCGGATGAAATCCAGTTTGATATCAACAGTCTCACACGAGCTGCGCACACCTCTGGCTGCCATCAAAGGTTACGCTACTACTTTACTGGCTGACGATGTTGAGTGGGATAGAGCCACACAATATGAGTTTCTCGAGATCATATCTAAGGAGACGGATCGCTTGAGCAAGTTGGTAAACGATTTGTTGGATATGTCCAGAATTGAATCTGGCAACCTGGATGTTAATCGGTCCGATTGCGATTTGCGCGAATTATTGAGTCACGCTGCTCAGCGCGCCCATCCTGATCCAACAGCCAGATTAATGATCGACATTCCTAAAAATATTCCCACTTTATACGTGGATGCTCAAAGGATCGAAGCCGTATTGCGAAATTTGATCGAGAACGCGGCCAAGTATGCTGAAGACACCTCTCCAATCACGGTTAGCGCTGAAACAAGCGAAGACTCGATCATAATTCGTGTGAAAGATGAAGGACCAGGTATCCCATCAGAATTTAACCAAAGCATCTTCCAGAGTTTTTATCGCCTCGATCAGGGATTAACCCGCACTGCCACGGGGGCAGGGCTTGGACTCGCGATATGTAAAGGGTTTGTTAATGCCCACGGCGGAAATATCTGGCTGGAACCGCGATCCAATGGTACTTGCATTGCATTTTCACTGCCACTTGATCACCATGATCCAGATCACAAGGACACTGATCGTGATATTGATGATATTATAGAAACAGCTTTGAAAGATACCCGGCTCAGCAAATAAATGAGCATGAATCCACCAACTGTACTCGTTGTCGATGATGAGAAGCCTTTGAGGGATTTCGTCCGGCGCAACCTCGAAGTCCGTAATTACAATGTGGTGACCGCCTCAAATGGCTTGGAAGCATTGGCAATTTTCAACACGAAAAATATCGACCTGGTGATCCTGGACATCATGATGCCACGTATGGACGGTCTAGAAACCATCCGGCGGATCCGCCAGAGTTCACTTGTTCCGATTATCATCTTGTCTGCACTTGGTGAAGAGGGGGACAAAATCAAGGCTTTAAATCTGGGCGCCGACGATTATCTCAATAAGCCTTTTGGAGTTGGTGAATTATTAGCTCGTGTTCAAGCTGTTATCCGCCGGGCTCGTTGGGCTGAATCACCTGCGCGTCAGGGTCGTCTGATGCATGGTGAGATACATGTCGACCTAGAACGGCATGAAGCCTCTGTGCGAGGTGAGGTTGTTGATCTTACACCCACTGAATTTAACCTGCTTGTTTATTTAATGGAGCATGCCGGTAAAGTTCTCCCCCACCAAACGATCTTGCAGCATGTGTGGGGACCCGAATATGGTCCGGAAAATGAATATCTGAGAGTTTATATTGGGCGTCTTCGCCAGAAAATTGAGCAAGATCCCTCCAACCCACATTACCTGCTCACCGAAAGAGGCATCGGCTATTCTTTTGAAACCTGAAGAGCTCTTAAAATTTTATCCCTTTTTTATAGAGTTTCCCCCTCTTTTTAGCATATATTTGTAAACCTCTTATACAATTCTACAAGCAGGTAGACCAACCTGCAAGTGAGCCCATTAAACCATTGATGCAAGAAAGGAGATAGAAGATTATGAAACGCATTTTTTTTGTTCTGACCGCCTTGTTGGTTACATTTAGCATGCTATTAACAGCATGCCAGCAACAAACAACTGAGCCTGATGAACCCCAACAACAGGCAACCGAAGAGGTTGTATCGGAGGAACCTTCTTCAAAAGAAGTAGCGGTGATAATTGGCTTTACCTCTTCATTAACGGGAAGTCAGGAGGTTTCATCAAAGCGTCAGGTAAATGGATTTACGCATTGGATGAATCAGGTCAACGAATCAGGTGGTGTCACACTAAGCGATGGCACAGTGGTCAAGTTCGATTACAAGACCTATGATGATGAATCTAACGCAGAGCGAGTTCAAGAACTCTACACCCGTCTGATTACCGAAGATAATGCCGACTTCTTAATCAGTCCGTACTCCTCTGGCCTGACTTCCGCCGCATCAATCGTGGCGGAACAGAACGGCAAAGTAATGATTACAGCTGGTGCAGCGGATGATGACGCCTACAAAACTGGCAATACCAGCCTCTTCCAGTTGTACACGCCTGGTAGCCTTTACATGGCCAGCACAGTTGACATGCTGGTAGATTTAGATCCCGAAGCCAAAATAGCGCTCGTTCACGAAAGCGACAAGTTCTCCACCGGTGTAGCAGAAGGTATCAAGCCCTATCTGGAGGCGAATGGTTTCGAAATCGTGCTAGAAGAAGGATATGCCTCTGATACCGCTGATTTTGGTCCGATTGTGAACAAAATCGCTGGCTCCGGTGCAACTGTGCTGCTCGGTGGTGGTCACTATAATGATGGCACTGCCCTGGCTCGCGCCCTTTATGAACGCAAGATAGGTCTCAAGTTCGTATACTTACTTGTAGCTCCAGCTGACACCAAATTCCCCGAGCTGGGAGATGCTGCCCTGGGTGTTGCAACTTCCAGCCAATGGGAACTTGCTGCAACCCATACGGAAGAGGAAGCTAACAATTTAGGCGTAGAATGGTTTGGTCCTACAGGCGAAGACTTCGCTACAAGTTACGAAGCCGCCTATGGCGATCCACCGACGTATCATGTCGCTGGTGGTTATACAGCAGGTCTTGTGCTACAAAAAGCCATCATCGATGCTGATTCCGTCGATCCAGAGGCTGTCAAAGCCGCCTTGAATGCCATGAATCTCTTTACATTCTACGGTGGCATCCAATTTGACACATCTGAGGAAGCCCATGGCTTGCAGCTTGCTCACAAGATGGTTGTTGCCCAATGGCAAAAGACTGAAACTGGTGAACTAAAGCGAGTTATCATCGCCCCAGCAGATGTTGCCACAGCTGATCCTGTCTATCCCATCCCAGCTCCATAATTATATCCTCAGGAACCATCCCCTCAGAGTACCTGGGGGGATGGTTTTCATCTCTCAATATAAGTACCTGAATAATTGAGATTAGGGATAGGCTATGGGCATCATAAATCAACGCTTTTTTTTCAAGGTGATTTCGTGCCACCCATGGGTTTCCGCAGCCAACACTGTCGTGAAATTCTTCTAACCATTACAAAAGAGAGTACATATGCAACAAATAAACCTGCTACTGACCTCCCTGCCAGATGGTATTTTGCTCGGTTTTGTGTATGGACTAGCCGCGATGGGTTTGACTCTGATCTGGGGTGTGATGAATGTGATCAACCTCTCGCATGGTCCTATCATTGCATTGGGAATGTTTGGAACTTTCTTCATTTTCATCCGTATGGGCATAAATCCCTATATTGGTCTGTTATTTATTGCAATTCTTGGATTAATAATGGGGGTCTTTATATACTTCGTAGCAGTCCACAGGGTGATCAATGCTCCACACCTCTCATCTCTCCTAGCAACCTTTTCTGTCAACATGATTATCATCGGTCTGGGAACCGCCGCACTCACAACCTCACCTTACAATGTAGATTTCAACGTGGGAAGTTTCCGGCTTGGTTCAACAACAATTCTTGGAACACGTCTGGTTGCAGCAGTAATTGCGATATTGTTTACTGGAGGGTTGTATATATTTTTATATAGAACCCGGCCAGGTAAATTCATCCGAGCTGTAACCAACAATCGAGCTGCAGCAGAGTTGATGGGTATACCCTCGACTCGCATCCTGGCGCTCAGTTTTGGATTAGGTACCATGCTTGCTGCCGTTTCTGGCGCATTGATTGCCACTTTCTTCCCCTTCAACATCCTGTCAGGGGGCGGATACGAGCTGAAGAGCTTCGTTATCGGTGTATTAGGTGGTCTGGGTAATCCGATCGGTGCCTTGGTAGGTGGCCTCATCCTGGGTGTGCTCGAAGGCATTATCCCCGCTTTTATGGAGACTTCCTGGGTACCAGTGATTGAGTTCGGCCTGTTTGTTGTCATCCTGTTGGTACGCCCGCAAGGCATCTTTGGAGCAAAGAAATGAAAAACTTGCGAATTCACCTTGGTTTGCTTGCACCATTGCTGGTAGTTACAGCGATGATCCTGTGGCCGATCATTACGGGAAATGTCTCCAGCCGTGAGATCGTCTTCACAATATTAAAGGCTATCGCGCTGGCTTCTAGCCTGAACATATTACTGGGTTATACCGGCTATGTAAGCTTTGGCCATATAGTATTCTATGGTTTTGGTGGTTATGTTGGCTTGTACTTTGTCAACGAACAAGGCTGGTCAATCTGGCTAGGCATGCTCGTTGGTGGAATTGCAGCTGGGATGCTGGCCTTTTTATTAGGCAAAGCGATCCTTAGATTGCGTGGTGCTTATTTTGCGCTGGCAACGATTGGCATCAACGAAGCGATGAAAGCCTTCATCAATAATTTTGAGTTGTTCGGCGGTCCGATTGGTATGACCATCAATTTCTCAGTTTACCGGGATTATGGCGGGGCAGCCCAGGCTTTGAGTATGTCGTTTTACATCATGGCAGTGTTAACATTTACGGCCCTCATCGCGAGTCACCTGGTTCGCTTGTCAAAATTTGGCTTGGGCTTACAAGCCATTCGAGAGAATGAAGACGCTGCCGAGGTTATGGGTGTGGTCGCTCCCAATGCCAAGACCTGGGCTTATGTGTTATCAGCCATCATTCCTGGAATGGTTGGCGTATTATTTTTCTTTAAGAACGGTAACGTGGAACCGCATGTTGCTTTCCCCCTGCACTCTTCTATCGAATTGTTGGTTATGGTTATGTTAGGCGGTCAGGGAACCGTTCTTGGACCAGTCCTGGGAGCGTTGGCTTACCAGGGGATGCGCGGTTATCTAGTTACCAGCAACTTCTTCAAAGATATTCAGCTATCTGTCTCTGGGGTGCTATTGCTTCTGATCGTGTTATTCATTCCAGCAGGCGCCATTGGCTGGTTGCGCCACCGGGTTCCGGTGCTTAGGAGGGTGTTGGCGTGAGCATATTACTATCTGTACAAGGGGTTACCAAAAGTTTTGGTGGTCTGCAAGCCCTCTCGAAAGTCACTTTCGATCTGCCTGAGGGTCAAATTCTGGGCTTGATTGGTCCAAATGGGGCTGGTAAAACCACCTTATTCAACGTGGTTAATGGAGTCTATCCGCCGGATGAAGGCCGCGTCATCTTTCGCGACCAGGACGTGACCGATGCAAAAACCTATCAGCATGCCAAAATGGGCATGGCTCGTACCCACCAGATCGTCCAACCATTGAACGAACTCACGGTGCGTGAAAATGTAGAAGTTGGGGCTTGCTTTGGACGCGAAAACCAGAATCTGCGCCATGCTGCTGAAATCGCAGAGGAAGTTTTAGAATTCCTTGGATTACACAATCGTATTGATCAACTGGCAGGCAGTCTTAATGTCGCCCAAAAGAAACGCCTAGAAATGGCCCGTGCCCTTGCCGCGCGCCCTTACCTTTTATTGTTGGATGAAGTCCTTGCGGGTCTAAACCCATCAGAGATCGCCAATATGGTTGAAACTGTCCGAAAGATTTGCGAACAAGGCATAACTATCATCATGATCGAGCATGTTATGCATGCGGTCATGAATGTTTCTGACCGTATTATTGTCCTGGATTATGGTGAACAAATTGCCGAGGGCACTCCAGCAGAAATTGCAGTAAACGAAAAGGTAATTGAGGCTTATCTGGGAGATCCGAAACTCGCCCAACGCCTGATGGAGCAGGACAACAAATAACTTGCCATGCGATCATCTGAATTGGGGTGGCCAAAATTGGTATAAAACATATGATTAACTTAAGAATAACAGGAAAACATTATGGCTATACTCGAAGTTCGTGATGTAACCTCTGGTTATGGTGAAGTCCAAATACTCTGGGGTGCCTCTCTATCTTTGGAGGAAGGCAAGTTGACATCCCTGGTCGGGACAAATGGGGCTGGGAAAACAACCTTGCTACGCACCATCATGGGGCTGAATAAACCGTGGAGTGGATCGATCTGGTTTGAGGGCAAGGATATCAGCCAACTACCCCCCTATGCGAAAGCCGAAATGGGGCTTGTCCTTGTACCAGAAGGTCGCCAGCTATTTACAGACATGACGGTAGCCGAGAATCTGGAAATGGGCGCGACGCCCAAGAGGGCCATTCCTAATTACAAAGGTAATTTGGAGCGCGTGTATGAGCTATTACCACGCTTAAAAGAACGCCGTGAACAAAAAGCTGGTACGCTAAGCGGAGGTGAACAGCAAATGTTGGCTGTCGCCAGGGGAATCATGGCAGAACCTAAGGCGCTCTTGATTGATGAATTGTCTCTAGGCCTCGCTCCTGTATTGGTGTTAGGATTATTCGAAACGCTTAACCAATTAAAAGAATTAGGTATAACCTTACTTCTGGTTGAACAAAATGTCCAAATGGCACTGGCAGTAAGCGATTTTGGGTACGTGCTTTCTCAAGGTCGTATGGAGTTGGAAGGTTCTAGCCGTGAATTGGCAAAGAATGAACATGTACGATCAGCTTACCTCGGATTATAATTATTTTCACAAAAAGAATTGTCGTGTCCTTACCTAAATAATCGTATCAATTACCCAGGAGGTTGACATGTTAGTAGGTGAAAGAATGAGCCATCCAGTGATATCGGTTCGTCCAGACATGCCGATCGCTGATGCTCTCAATATGATGAAACGCGAGCACATCCGTAGAGCCCCCGTAATCAAAGATGGCAAGCTGGTTGGTATTGTGTCGGACAAGGATTTACTTAATGCCTCACCTTCCCCAGCCACTTCCTTGAGCGTATGGGAAATGAATTACTTGTTGAGCAAGATCGAAGTGAAAGATGTAATGACCAAAAATGTGCTCACCGTTAATGAGGACACCCCAATCGAGGAAGCCGCCCGCATCATGGCAGATAACAAGATAGGCGGCTTGCCAGTTACAAGGAATGAAGTGGTTGTTGGGATCATTACTGAGACAGATTTGTTTAAAATCTTCTTGGAGCTTATGGGAGCACGCGAACTTGGTGTACGGGTAACTGCTCTGGTGCACGAGGAGCGTGGTCAACTTGCCAAGCTTACCCAGGCTATTGCCAACGCAGGAGGCAACTTTCTAGCTTTTGGTCAGTTTTCGGGTGAAGATTCTACAAACCGTCTGATTACCTTTAAGGTTGACGGCATCGATCAGGCCAAGGTAAAAGAAATTGTTGACCCTATTGTTGAATCACTGATCGATATACGTTACTGCTGTTCCTAACCAAGCCTCATAATCTAACCTGCCGGGCGACGCACGATTGTAGTTAATCAACCACAATCAGGAGGGTGCGTCGCATTTTATTTATTCCCCCCTGGTTTTGTCCGTATCATTTTCCTCCCTTCAAATGAAATACGTTGCCAGGCTTCCTCCACAATTTCTAACTCCTCACTCTGCTCTGGCAGCTCACCATAACGAATCCTCACATACATTGTTGTCACCAGTTCAAGTTCCGAACCTAAAGTTGGGAACAACTGATTCAACGATTCTAAAAACTCAATCGGAGTACGTGAAGGTGGTCTCGGGTTGTCTAACCTGGCACTTAAATTCATCAGCCTGGCATATATTCGTCGAATGCGAGCCGCTGCAAATAGTCGCCTCAAAGTCTGCAAATGTAGCCCCTGTTCAATCTCCCCCATAATTCTCTCCAATCCATTGCGGAATGCCCGCTTCAACAGGCTAATCAAATCTTGTTGAACAAATACTGAATCGTAATCTTTGTCTATCAAATCTCTCCGGCCGAGATGATACCGGCGCATAGCCAGGACAATAAAGTAGCACACCAGCAAGATGCCCCCCAATAAAATCAAAGGTTTTGAGCTCTCTAAAAATGTGAGTATGGTTTGAATTGGATTATTTTGAAAATTGGAGACCCAAGAACGGACAACATTCACTACAATCTCCAGGTAACTTATGACCGTTTGAATGGCACTCAACAGCAGCCCAAAAATTCTTTCTAGGTCGAGATGATCGAAAACCCAGTACATACCCTGGATAACAAGCCACAACAATGGACCGACCAACAAAAGAACTGCGTATCCTATCCATGAAAATATGAGCATGATAAATTCTAAGAGTCGTCCATTCGGGAAGCTTCCCAAAAATATAGCCACGCTGATGGTTATAACGATAGAAATTATAATTCCACCAAACCACCCCCAGTTGTAGGGCAATTCTTGTCCGCTCTTCACCTGACCCACATAGGCTATCCTGGTCAGACTCATCGCAAGCAAACCGGAAAAAAGGAAGATGTAGAACGCGCTGTTCGGATCAATCTGCCCTTCAGGGAGCAACAGACCATATCCAAGAAACATTAAAATCCCCGTACGAAAGCTACTTACTGCTTTACTTGGTTGTAGGTGTCTGCTGGCAAGCGAAACAGCTCTCCAGCAAACAAACAATGTAAACACGATAATGATGGATATATCTGGAGCAAAACTTCCTGCTCTGAACGAGTATATCGTGCGCCTTAATAACTCACCAAAATTGACAAGTCCCTCTGAAGTATCCAAAGTTTCTAATCCTGCAATGACGGACAGCAGCAAGAGCAAGAATAATATCGCTCGGCTGATGAGCAGGTTAAGACCAAGATAATTCATCCTCCAAACAACATAATATATTCCCATCATGATGAAGCCCAAGACAAAGAACGCGCGCGCATAGTAAACATTGTTCTCAGACCATAATAACAGGTTGAACCACAGGGCTATCCAGCTCATCTCCATAACTATAAACGCCAAGACTGCAACCCCATGCCACTCGTGCCTGCTAGCCTTGGTCTGATGGTTGGATTGCCCGATATCCAGTTCGTCATTCATTGGATACAGTATCTAACCTTCCTCTTCCGAGTTTGGCAGAAGATTTGCGACCTTATAAATATCTGGAGTGTGAAAAGGGAAATGCATGTTTGGCACGCCGATATTGTTATCAGGTGGTTCTTCTGCCACTGAGATCAAGGAAATTTGTCTCTCGTGTTTTTTCAGCCGTAGTATTGTTTCTGCAAGTTCATCTGTATAAATAGCTGTCAAGATAATTAAAGTCGCCCCATATGGAACTCGTGGAACTTCTCTCAACAAAAAACGTTCAAAAGGAGCTACCACAACCGGCGATACACCCGCCAATGCTTCTAACAAATAACCCAACTGTTGGGGAGAGCGTCCAGCTGGTATCCGAAATGGCTGATCAGAATTATTTAGGCAGCCATTCGAGATTATCCCTACACGATACCCGTTATGGATACCTTGAGATGCCAGGCTGGCTGCCACCTCCAATAAATATTCCAATAATTCTGGATAAACCCCCTCCCAGTAGCGTAGGTAGGTAGAAACATTCAAACATAGCATGAGAACTCTTTCAGAAGTGGGCTGAAATACCTTGACCTGTACCTGACCGGTTCGGGCAGTCGCCGGCCAATGGATGTGTCGAAAGCTATCCTCTGGATGGTATTCACGCATTCCTATCGATAGATTTGGGTCTTCAAAGATTCTTCTTCGCGAACGTTTGTCGCCAAATGGGTTCTCCGCCTGTATTTCAACATTTGGAATTGGCAGCAATTTTGGAAATACGGTGATATGATCGATGGTCCCAGCTTGTCTTCGCTCATTGTAAAGACCAAACAGATCACCGGTCTCCAATAGCGCCGGGCCTATTTTGTACACCCCTCGTTTCCGATGTAACAAATCATACTTTCTTGATATGCGTTGGTACCACAGCAAGCTAAACACATGATTTAAGTAACCCATCTCATTAATATGGCTGAGAGTCAATCGTTCCTCTTCCTGAGGAGCAATCACTCTCGGCCAGGGGTCGACAATTCGCAGCCATGAGAGTGGCAATAACTTCCGATTTTCAACCTCAATGGAAACTGGAAACTGTTCCCCTGGAAACGCGCGCATGTATAGAAATTTGCGCTCATAAATTACACCCTTCACGGAGTACTTTTTCCACAAGGAAGCTAGTCCCAAAATGATGAAGACGCTAATCGACATCCCCACGATGGATGTCGATCGTAAAATCAAGCCAAGGTACATAATTAGAACCAGGAATGCAGTCCACCGTTTAAGTGTCATCATTACCCTTCATGCTCAATTCTCAACTGGTACCGGCACAGAATTTACAATATCGGCTACCAAGTGTTCCACTTTCCGCCCTCGAAGTTGTGCTTGTGGTGCAATCATCAATCGGTGTGTAAGCACGCTGGGAGCGAGCTTTTTAACATCGTCAGGAATGACATAATCGCGACCACGAATCGCTGCCCACGCCTGTGCAGCTTGATATAACGCCAGCGTGGCACGTGGTGAAGCACCTAATTCTATCTCTGCATGTTCTCTTGTCGATCGAGCTACGCGCACAATGTATTCTCGTACTGGTTCTACGACTTTGATCTGGCGTCGAAATTCCTGCATATCGACAACTTGCTCTGGAGAGACAATCGGCTTAAGCTCCGGCAAAGGGTCACTAATTCGAAAGCGTTCCAGAATCGCGTTCTCCTCAGTCTCGGAAGGATATCCAATAGAAATTCTCATCAGGAAGCGATCGATTTGTGCTTCAGGCAGGGGGAATGTGCCCTCCAGCTCAACAGGATTTTGTGTAGCCAAAACGATAAAAGGGCGAGGCAGGGATCGGGTTACGCCGTCAATCGTCACTTGTCGCTCCTGCATTGCCTCCAGGAGTGCAGATTGGGTACGCGGTGTAGCCCGATTAATCTCATCAGCCAGTATAACCTGGCTTATGATTGGTCCAGGTTTATATTCAAACCATTGTTCTTTTTGATTAAACCAATTTAAGCCAGTTACATCGGATGGGAGCAAATCAGGTGTGAACTGAATCCGGCTAAAGTTGCAGCCCAGGGAAGCTGCCAGAGCGCGCGCCAGTGTGGTCTTGCCAATTCCGGGCACATCTTCTAAAAGCAAGTGCCCTTCACATAGAACTGCCGCCAGTAACTGATCGATTACTTCATCTTTCCCCACAATCACCTTTTGTATATTTGCGCGCAAGCGCCCGGCAGTATCAGAGATCATAAGGTGCCTCACACAGTTTTTTGAATAGATTTAAAAGGATGGCTAGCTATAAAACTTTCTTATCATTATGACAAGTTTACCAGAGCGATTTGATCGTAAACGATTGAATTCATTGGATAACGTGAGGTCACCTCCGTGATGAAGAAAACCCTCACTATTTTTACAAATCTCTGCATGTTTAGGTTCAGTTTTAGAACGCGGTTATAATCAATCCCACCTATGACAGATATTGTTGCCTTGGATCTTGAAACCACTGGTCTTGATCCCAAGAAGGATGCCATCATCGAGATTGGTGCCGTGCGCTTTAATGGACGGCGCGTGGTAGCTGAATGGTCAAGCCTGATTAACCCGGGTCGCCCTATCCCACCTTTTATCACCCAGTTGACTGGCATAACCGACCAGATGGTTCTACGGGCGCCGCCTATCAAGGCGGTCCTGTCTGATTTGACGGACTTTATTCAGGAGCTACCTGTCTTGGGGCATAATGTCAGTTTCGATCTTGATTTTTTGCGCCGTCACAGAATCTTGAAATCCAACGATCAACTGGACACTTACGAGCTCGCCTCAGTACTAATGCCAAATGCTGGTCGTTATAACCTAGGTGCATTGGCTCAGGCTATGAATGTGCCTCTGCCAGCTACACACCGCGCTCTGGATGATGCTCATGCCACGCGCGGCGTTTTTTTGCGGTTATATGATGAAGCCATGCAGCTGCCATTGCACATGGTAGCTGAAATTGTGCGGCTCAGTGATGCTCTGGACTGGAGTGCCAGTTGGGTTTTTCGCCAGGTATTAAGAGCTCGAACGAAGGAGATTGTCTCTTCCCGGCAGGTTCGCCATGTTTATGATGGCCCGCTCTTTGCAGAGACTCAACACCTGCCTGCTCAACCTTTACAACCTTTGGAGGAATCAACACCGCTAGACACGGATGAAGTTGGTGCCATTCTCGAGCATGGTGGGGTTTTCTCAAAACACTTCCCCAATTTCGAGTACAGACCCCAACAAGTGGCCATGTTACGAGCGGTGGCTGAAGCGCTGTCTTACTCAAAACATCTCATGGTGGAGGCCGGCACCGGCACCGGCAAAAGCATGGCTTACCTGATTCCTGCTGCCTTATGGGCACTTCAAAATAATACCCGGGTAGTTGTCTCAACCAATACCATCAATCTGCAAGATCAATTGATAAACAAAGATATTCCCGATCTAAGGGAGGCCTTGGGACTGGACTTGAGAGCGATAATTCTAAAGGGACGCTCCAATTACCTGTGCCCGCGTCGTTTAGAAAGCATGCGTCGACGTGGACCTGAGAACGCCGATGATATGCGTGTACTGGCAAAAATATTGGTTTGGTTGAGAGGCACCTACACTGGAGATAGGGCAGAAATCAACCTGAATGGACCCACAGAGCGAGAGGTATGGATGCGCCTCTCCGCAGAAGATGAGGGTTGTACAACAGAAAATTGCCTTAAGCGCATGGGGGGACTCTGCCCATTTTTCCGTTCTCGACAACTTGCCCAATCTGCTCATCTATTGATTGTCAACCATGCTCTCCTGCTCTCCGATATAGCAACTGGGAACCGGGTATTACCGGAGTATGAGGTGCTCATCGTGGATGAAGCCCACCACATGGAGGAAGCTACCACGAATGCTCTCAGCTACCGTGTGAATCAAATAGAAGTAGAACGCATGCTGCGTGAGCTGGGAGGTCCAACTGCTGGCGCGTTGGGCTGGCTAATGGAGGCCATCCAGGAAACAGTCCGTCCAGAAGATATTGCTAGTTTCAACTTTCTGGTGCAGCGCATAACCGATTACGCTTTCCGTCTTCAAAGCCTGGTGAACACATTTTTCACCGGTATTGACCAATTCCTTTTAGACCAAAGAGAAGGCAGGTCCGTAGGTGCTTATGCCCACCAGGAGCGCATCACCGCCGCTACACGTACCCAACCTGCTTGGGCAGAGGTCGAATTGTTTTGGGATGAAGCACAAAGAACCTTGCAGCCTTTAATTGATACTTTGACGAAATTAGTACAGGGAGTTACTGAGATAGTTGATGAGCTCTCCGAAGAAGATGAAGAACTTTTTGGCACCTTGAGCAGTCTTTACCGTCGCTTCAACGAATTCAACGAGAATATGAACGCATTGGTTTTCCAACCGGATCCTGGGCAAATTTATTGGGCGCAGGTCAACTCAAGCGGTTGGGGCTTATCTCTGAATGCAGCTCCACTGCACATTGGCAAGCTTATGGAGCGCTTTCTCTGGCATGAGAAATCCTCTATAATATTAACCTCTGCCACACTTACGGCAGCAGGTGAATTTGATTCTTTGCGCGGCCGTTTATTTGCAGAAGATGCGTATGAGCTCGCCCTCGGCTCACCCTTCGATTATCAAAATGCAGCCCTGGTTTACCTCGCCAATGATATCCCGGAACCAAGCGACCGTCATGGGCATCAGCGCGCCCTGGAAATTGGGCTTGCCAATTTGTTTCGGGCTACTGGGGGAAGAGGGCTTGTACTTTTTACCTCTTATGACCAGCTGAAAAGGACTTCTTCGGCCATTTCACCAATCCTGGCAAAAGAAGATATCTTGGTGTACGAGCAAGGTGAGGGTGCCTCACCGCATAGTTTGTTGGAAAGTTTTCGTAACGCCGAGCGTGCCGTACTGTTGGGAACACGTGCCTTTTGGGAGGGAGTGGATGTACCCGGGGAGGCATTATCTGTCCTTGTGATTGCCAAGCTGCCCTTCGATGTTCCCTCGGACCCAATTATTTCAGCCAGATCAGAGACTTATGAAGATCCATTCTATCAGTATGCGCTCCCTGAAGCGATACTACGCTTTCGCCAGGGATTTGGTCGATTAATACGCACACAATATGATCGGGGGGTGGTGGCTGTACTGGACAAACGCATCCTCACCAAGCGCTACGGTAGAGCTTTTCTAGAATCGCTCCCAGAATGTACCCTCCGTACAGGTCCCCTCGCGAACTTACCTGGAATTACTGCCCAGTGGTTAAATCTATGATGCTGGCAGGATTATGGCCAGCCAGCACCATATGCGTAATCATTCAATATTCTAAATCAGATATCGAGCCGTAATACAGAACTGTTTTGTCTATCTGCCCTCCTCAATAGACCATGAGCCAATCGCTAGATCCAGGCTGATATCGATTTTATCCAAAGCGCTATCATAATTCGGTGAGTAATACATACCATCACGCCGTCGGTAGTCAGAGGGGACTTCCGCACCGACTAATGCAGTATCATACTGGATGCTTACACCATAATCCCTTGGAATTTCCAATATGATAGATCCAATTGCCCCATTGATGTTGGCATTGTAGGAACCTGCATCGGGAAATTGGATGGTCAGCATGCCCACACCAAGATCAGCATCTATGTCACTTAAATTTACTCCAGCTAAATCCAACTCCAAATTTCCCGCTCCTAAGGATACTTCTAAATCAACCGGGACTTCTTTGGTAATCTCTAGATTCCAACCCCAATCGGTATTAAATCTTCCAGGGATCGAAGGTCCAACAGCCCGCAAAGTGTAGTCAGCTACTCCACCAGATTGCGAGGAACTTTCCTCTAGACGCATGGTACCCTGACGGGAGACCCTGCCCGAGATCAGAGTATTTTCTGACTCACTCGCGCTCAACAGTACCTCACCAGCGCCTGCTTCAATGGCAATATGGGCTCCAGTTGCTCCGTTGAGTGCCTGGCTGATTGTTTCACCTGCTAACCCTTGTCCCCGTTCTACCCGTACGCCAAAAAACCAGAGCGAACCCGCCAGAATTCCCAGTATAAGAACCAACCCAATAAAGGAAGCCAGCATCGATCGCCGCCCAATGACTAGATCAAATCCAAATGCGATAAGCAGCACAGGCCAAAGGTAGATGACCATCCTCCATACGTTGACCGCTAGGAAACCAAAATTAGCCAGTAGAAATATCACCCCTAAACCAATCAGGAAGGTTGCTCCTACCAGCCCTTCACGCTTATATATTCCATCCAATCCAATCACGATCAACAATAAAGGCCATAAACTTACAACGGTAGCCCAGGTATTCCCTTGTAGGACGCCAATATTGTCTAACAATAAAAATATCCCTAAAGCGATAAGAATCAAGGGCCAAAATAAACTACCTCTTCTTCGGGGTTTTTTGTTGTTTTGTTCTTCCATGTCTCATTCTCCTCTTTGATTACGGATCAATAACGCTACGCCACCGACAACCAACAACAATGGCCAAATTACATCTAAATCCAGCCAAGTGAGCCAGGGGAGGTGCATATTTTGAAGCAGATAAAAGAGCCCGGCAATAATTAATGCCCCACCTACGATCAATCCTGTTTGTGGATGTGGCTGTTGTACAATATTACGCAGTTCATCACCCATAGCTTTGGCTCGATCAGCAATTTCTGTGCTGCTCGAACGAACAGTATCCTCAAAGCTAACCTCTTGATCCTCCCCCTCCAAAGGCAATATGATCCACAGCAGTATATATATGAATAAACCGATCCCATTGCCTGCCAACCCAATCAGCACGAAAAACAGGCGCACAAGAGTTGGATCTATATTTAAGTATGCGCCTAAACCGCCACATACACCTGCAATCATGCTATTTGTTCGGCTTCTAAATAATCTTCTTTTCATTTCTTCACCTGGATAATGCCCTGAACACAAAAAAGATACCCGCGGCAATCAATGCAACCGGCCAAACATATGCAAATACTCGTTCAGTGGCTGCGATCACTACCAAACCCATAAACATCAACACGCCAGCAGGTATCCAGGCCCATTTCATCTGACCTTGTGTTGTGGGGAGCAATGCAATCAGCACAAAGGTCAAACCCATCCCCAGGAAGAAAACCCCACCGACTGCCCCTCCGCTGATGAATTGGTCCAGACCTGCTACAATTGCCAGTGTGAACAGCACACCTGCGGGTATCAACGCCCACCAATTATTTCTTTCCGACAGGTAGACTACCAGAAAACCTAAGGCAATGCCACCTAATATGACGGTTCCGCCAATAATATCCCCTAATCTCGAAAATAAACTGCTGACTAATATGGTAAAGCCGATCCCTAACAAGGAGAAACCCGGAATAACAGCCCACCATTGTTGTTTATTGCCGAGGTAAACCGCCAGGAACACAAATCCAGCCACGCCAAACAATAACCCCCAGACTCCCCCCCCGAAAGGAAAGCCGAGGATGTTCTGGAGCAGGAATACCACCCCTGCCAGGATGAGCAATGTTCCCCAAAGTACACGTGATTCTAGCCATTTAAACATCTTCTCACTCTCCTTTTCTTTGATTCATATTCTTACATTGTTTGAGACAGTATTTGTAGTTGATTCAATCAAGTTCTGTTTCAGATCCCAAAGACGCTTTGTAAGTGAAACATGGTAGATATGCGGATTCATCATTCTTCTTACACCCGGATCAAGTCGCTCAATATCTTTATTGCGCTGATCACGCATACTATTAATATCCGGCAGGTCATACACCAGCTTACCATCTTGCAAAATGTCCACCAATAATGGTTCAATCGACGATATTTCTGTATGCCTTAATGTGCGGTATTTACTGTGATTGGTAGGATGGTGTATAGTCATGCTTTCCATTTTCCCCGGAACTTCATCATCCAGTGTGAGCAAATCCGCTGTAGCTTTCCCTCGCTGATCATATAATCTCCAGACATGCTTATGTCCTGGATTAGGTGTTTTCGAAAGTGACTCAGAAATTTTTATAGCTGGCAACCATTTATCGTTTTCACAAACTGCTACCAGTTTATAAACGCCCCCCAGAGCAGGTTCTCCCCAAGAGGTAATCAGTCTGGTCCCCACACCATAAACAAGCCGCTTGATAAGGTCATCTGGATCCACCTGATAACGCGGCGATTCATCGACAATTTGAGTGAGAATCTGCCAGATTACCATTTCATCCAGATTGTTGGACAGCACGATAGAAGTGTCTTCAAAACCCGCCTGATTTAACATCCGGGCTGCTTGGATACTCAAGTAAGCTAGATCGCCTGAGTCTAACCGTATACCGACTGGTTTATAGCCTTTGCTGCGCAGCTCTTCAAATACCTTGATGGCGTTAGGAACACCGCTTTCCAGCGTATTGACAGTATCAACCAGCAGTAAACAGTCATCTGGATAGACATCGGCATAGGCTCTAAAGGCATCTACTTCGCTCATTCCAAGCGCAATAAACAATTGCACCATGCTGTGAGCGTGAGTCCCTTTCGGTGCGTATCCTAGCACAGCAGATAAGCCCACATTGGAGGTAAAATCAGCACCTCCGATTAAGGCTGCCCTTGCACCGGCATTTGCACCTTTGTCATGTGCTCGACGCAAGCCAAATTCCAGTATTACTTGTCCCCGTCCAATCTCCTTAATTCGGGCTGCCTTAGTAGCAATTAGAATCTGGTAATTGAGATGATTAAGCAATGAGGTCTCAAGTATTTGAGCCATCGCTAATGGTCCCTGTACAACTGTCAATGGTACATTTGGGTGAACAACCCGCCCCTCTGGGATCGCACGCATCGTGATACCTGCAAAATTTCCATAATTACGCAACCAATCCAAGAAGTCTTCATCGAATAACCGTTTTCCGCTTTGCCCAACTTGTGTACGCAAATAATCAAGCTCCTCTTGGGTGAAGCGAGCCTGATCCATCCAATCTAAAAGCCACTCCAAGCCAGCATTTATACAAAATCCAGCACGATGCGTGCCGTAATCAGGATAATCTCTAAAAAAATGGTCAAATTGGGCATATTTTTCGTGCATCCCATAGCGAAAATATAGATTCGCCATTGTCAGCTGGTATTGATCCGTGTACAACATACCTTCTGCCAGCCGCTGCTCAGAAGCGTTCATAGCAATCCTCAACCAATAAATTCAGAGACATATGCTATTCCACCATGATCCATACAATGCTTACTTAATGAAAACTGAACCGACTCCCATCTGAACATTAATATCTAACTTGTTTTCTGCCTGCTCGTAATCCGTAGATTGATAGATACCGCCGGATTTGGGGAAGCGATTCCGATCCACGTTGATACTGGATAAGCCACCTTGCGAGCGAACGCGTGCTGCTACACCTTCCGGGACATAGAGATTCACAGAAGATACACCCGACTCGACCCTGACCTGGGTTAGTCCGGCACTTGCAGGCAGGTGAACTGTTGTTGAGCTAACGCCAGATTTAACAATTAATTTGTGAATTTTTAGCTCGGTTAATTCCAGGCGTGTATCATTCGCCCCGGAGCCAATCTCTAAACTTAGGGGTACCTCCTTGGATAAGTTGAATGACCAATCCAATGAAGAGCCCGGAGTCCAGAATATGGGTAAATATTGGGAAGGCATGCGCATTCGAACATTCAGCTGGTCGCCTTTCCTTTGAGCATGGAAATCCAGTCCTCCACCAAAATCACCTTCCAATAGATTATTTTGGCTTGTACCTGCAGCGATATGTAAACGGCCTGCACCGTGTTGTACAACCACATGAGCTGATTGTGCATCCTCATGCGGGATTTCCACATGTTCGCTCTCAGCCGGTCGTCGGTTTATAGTTCCCCAAATAAACCACACCCCCAGCAAAACTAAGAATAAAGGCCAAATGATCCCCCAGATATCAATATTCCCTAGTAGACCGAGATTATTTAGTACCAAGACAAAGCCAACCAGGATCAATAATCCTCCCCAAAACGTTGCGCCTCTTCTCATAAGATCCTCCTCCTCGTATGATATTTCATTCTGAGCAACTCTACAGACCCTTCGTTTTACTTTCTTGATCCAACCATCATAACGAAGCCAGAAAACGTTACTTGCCGTAACAAACTCTCACCGAGTCTAAACCAGCAAGGTGAGCAACTTCTCAACTCATTTCACTAAAGATTTACGTACCTTTATCAATTTGGTTGCAACACGGACGATTGAAGTATTTTCTGTACTCCATCAAATCTACCCTTACTATTTCGCCAGCGAAATCATCGCGCAAAATTAGACATTTGGAATTTAGGAATAGATAATCAGAAAAGTAACCCGTGAATTTTATAGGCAGCATTAGATTAATTCTACCTTAATAAAAAAATTTTGTGTCAGTCTGAGACAGACAAACCATTTAGAGATCATTCTTTGATACCAAGCGAGGAATATTTTTATTTTTGAGGTGCGTTCTAAATTGTATAGATTGGGAAACTCAGCAAGAATAAAAATTTACGACTGGCGACCTAACCTAGAGGCACTTATCCAATTGTCTTGTTTAGTTTTTTCCCCTCTCAACGAGCCTGAATATCCACTTCTGCAATTCTACAATTGCAAACAGGAGTGCGCTGGCCCCAAAACAGATCAGCAGGTCAAGAAATGATAAAGTGACCGTCTCAAAAATGTCTTGTAAGATGGGCACGTAAATCACTGCAATTTGTAGCAAGGTAGTCAACAAGACCGCACCAATCAGAGGCAGGTTGCTGAATATACCTACCGTAAACAACGAATCGCGATGAGAGCGTATTGCCAGAACGAACCCCATTTCACTAATAGTAAGAGTAGTGAACACCATTGTTTGCCAGGCAGGTAAATCACGCCGCCAGTACCAGAAGCCTACTCCTAAAGAGAGCAAACCCATCAGGACTCCCAACCAGAGGATATCCCGACCAACCCCGCGGGCGAATATATTCTCATTTGGAGAGTAAGGTGGTCTGCGCATTGTATTCCGCTCCGCCTTCTCAACGCCAAGCGCCAGGCCGGGTAGTCCATCTGTTACCAGGTTGATCCACAAAATTTGCAGTGGTAATAAAGCCAAAGGCATGCCTAATAATGGTCCAATGAGCATCACCCAGATTTCACCCATGTTGCTGCTCATTGTGTACTTGATGAATTTACGAATATTGTCATAAATAATCCGGCCCTCTTCGATAGCTGCCACAATGGTAGCAAAATTGTCATCCAGCAAAACAATATCTGACGCTTCCTTGGATACATCCGTGCCTGTGATACCCATTGCCACACCAATATCCGCTTTTTTAAGGGCGGGGGCGTCATTCACGCCATCACCGGTCATAGCCACAATCTGGTTGCGGTCTTGTAATGCTTGTACAATCTTTAATTTATGTTCAGGGGATACCCGGGCGTAAACCGAAACTTTACTCACAGTATCCTGTAATTCAGTCTGGGAAAGATTCTCCAAATCTTTTCCAGTCAATATACCATCACGAGTAGATATCCCCAACTCCTTAGCAATATAACGTGCCGTAAGAGGGTGATCTCCAGTAATCATTACAGGTCTTACACCCGCATCTCGGCTTGTATTCACTGCTTGGTACACCTCGGGTCTGGCTGGATCTACCATGCCTACCAGCCCAATAAAGGTTAAATCTCTTTCGATCTTCTCGGCATTGATCTCTTGTGGAAGGTCATCTATCGATTTTACTGCCAACCCCAAAACCCGCATGCCCTCTTCAGCCAGTTTTGAATTAGCTGCTTCAATGCGTTGACGCCAAATGTCATTGAGCACTTCAACACGATCCTCAACCCAAACATTGGACGAGAGATCGAGTAATCCATCCACAGCACCCTTCGTAAAGGCGACGTTATCCACGTTATCTACCCATCCAGCCCAATTCCATATCATTTGGAAACCTGCCGGCAAATCTTCCACATCTGCTGGCATCCCGTGAATGGTTGTCATCCGCTTTCGGGCAGAGTCAAATGGCACTTCAGCCAGGCGAGGGAAAAAGGATTCCAGAGTACTTTTACCCAGACCAACACGTGCGGCGACGACCACCAACGCTCCTTCCGTAGGGTCACCCACAATATAAAAATTTTCAGGTCGGTTATCTTCACATTCAAGAATGGCATCGTTACACAACGCACCTGTAGATAGTAACAAAGCCAGGGCTGGGTTCTCCCGTAGAAAGTCGATTTGGTCTTCTGATGGCTGCGCATTCACAAAAGGGATGGTAAATATGTCTCCGCCACTGGACTTGTCAATCTCTTCTGTCAAATCGATTCTATGCTCAGCAACATCGATGACTGTTACAGTCATACGATTTTCAGTCAAGGTGCCGGTTTTATCTGAACATATTACGGTTACAGAGCCTAATGCTTCTACAGCTGGAAGCTTGCGGATTAAAGCTTTCCTGTTGAGCATTCTGCGCGCGCCAAGTGCCAAAGAGATGGTAACAACAGCTGGCAAACCCTCTGGAACAGCAGCAACTGCTAGGCTTATCGCGGTAAGAAACATCGTTTCCAGATCTTCCCCTTGTACGATGCCAATAACAGAGACTAGCAAGACCAGTCCCAGGGCAGCCCAGGCTAGAGTTTTTCCAAGCTGATCCAGTCTCACTTGCAGCGGTGTGCGCTCCTGTCCCGCAGATTGCATCAACTCAGCAATATTCCCCAGCTCAGTATTCATTCCCGTTTCGGTTACGACCACCTGACCTCGACCATATGTAACCAAGGTGCCCATATACACCATATTGCTCCGCTCTGCCAGCGGAAGTTCTCTACCTCGAAGCACCTGATGAGTCTTATCAACCGGCTCAGATTCCCCTGTCAGAGCAGCTTCTTGTGTTCGTAGATTAACGGCTTCCAACAACCTACCGTCTGCTGGCACCATATTTCCCGCTTCAACATAGATGATGTCCCCTGGCACCAATTTAATGGCAGACAGTTCAAGCAAATGACCACCCCGTCTCACTTTCACATTCGGTACCGCTAATTTCTTTAAGGCAGCCATCGCTTTTTCAGCCTGATATTCCTGGCGAAAACCCAGCAAGGCGTTCAGTATTACGATAGATACAATCGCTACAGTATCTTTCAAATCACCCAAAAGCCCGGATACAATGGCTGCAATGATGAGAACAACAACCATTGTCTGTGTGAATTGCTCCAGCAAGATACGCCAGGAACTTTTCATTCCCCGCTCGATCAGTTCATTCTTACCATGCTCACTGATCCGTCTGGCAGCCTCATCTTCATCCAGGCCCCGATTAGCATTGCTTGCTAAATGAGAAAGAACAACTTCATTCTCTAACTCGTACCAGTGCTTCTTTTTCTTCATATCACTCATGTATAATCAGCTTTCGTTTATGGATAACTATGTATATTTTAATGGATTATCATCAGCCTGAGTTTCTATTGGATAGCTACAGCAAATTTCTTCTGGAGTTTCCTCGCTTGTACCCTGAAAAACCAGGCCTGATAGGATAAATAGTGCACTGAGCTATAGAAGGATTTAAACTATGACCTTTGATAACCGGTTTGGATTTTCCCATGCCATCACTGATTTCCACCGTGCTCGCAATCAGGCTGTACTCAAAGAAATCATTGGCCGGATTCGTGGCGAATCAGTTGAGTTGTTATCTTACGAAGAAGTCCGCCAGAAGTTACGAGTTGAGGGCAGCTCCGAACAAGGATTACAAAACATTCCCATTGAAGCAATTGTTGGCAGCATAGGCAGGTACAATGATTTTACAAGAGATTTTCTTCCCCGTCGCGATTCGATCCAGGAGCGCTGGGCTAGAGTAAAACTAGCGGTAACAGGTTCAACAGGATTGCCACCGATCGATGTCTATCAAATTGGAGAAGCTTATTTTGTCAAAGATGGCAACCACCGTGTATCAGTTGCCAAACAGATGGGGGCTAACTATATTCAAGCATATGTTACTGAAGTTCGTACACGGGTTCCCATCACCCCGGACATTGAGCCGGATGAACTGATATTAAAAGCCGAACTTGCTAGTTTTTTAGAAATCTCACGCCTGGATGAGGTTCGCCCTGGCTCAGATCTGAGTGTAACACTACCTGGGAAATATCCGATCATCCAGGAGCACATTGATGTGCATCGGTATTTTATGGGGATAGAACAACAACGTGAAATACCATATATTGAATCTGTCACACATTGGTATGATACAGTGTACATGCCTTTGATAGAAACCATACGCGAACGTGGCATATTGCATAATTTCCCCAATCGAACTGAGACTGACCTCTATCTTTGGATAACCATTCATCGCCACGAACTGGAAGAAGAGCTTGAATGGGAAATCAAGCTCGAAACCGCGTTGAATGATCTGGTTGAGTCGCATGGCACACAGTTTAAATCCTCAATCAGCCGATTTGGAGATAAGTTGTTGAGCGTTCTCTCATTGGGTAAGCTTGAGGAAGGACCACCACCTGGTCAGTGGCGAACGAGAACCGTTTCGACACGCAAAGGTGATCGCTTATTCACGGAAATTCTCGTTCCGCTGAGCAGTAAACAGGAGAGCTGGGTCTCATTAAATCAGGCCTTTGTTGTCGCTCACCACGAGAACGCTGCCATACATGGATTACATATTATTGCCAATCAATCAGATATTGAAGATGAAATCATCGCTAGTTTGCGGGATGAATTTGAGAGACGCTGTCATGATAATGATCTGCAGGGAGAACTAGCTGTAACGAGTGGAGAAATCGCAAGGCAGATTTCCGATCGTGCCCGTTGGAATGACCTTGTCATTACCCACCTTGCCCATCCTCCAGCCTCGAGCCCCAAAGCTAGGTTAGATTCCGGCTTTCACGAGTTAATTCAGCGTTGTCCGAGACCAATTCTTGCTGTTCCGGGGCAGTTAACCCCTCTGGATAATGCACTATTAGCATATGACGGTAGCCCCAAATCCGAAGAGGCTTTGTTTGTTGCCACATATATGGCAGGTAAATGGAATATCCGGCTAACAGTTGTCACAGTGTTTGAGGATAATAATCCTGCCCAGGAAACTATGCTCCGTGCCAAGGCATATTTAGAAGAGCATGGTATTCAGGCAAATTTCAAGGCAGAAAAGGGCTCTGTTGGAGAAGCGCTCCTCAAAGTTATGGAAAAGGAAAATATTAATTTAATTATTATGGGCGGTTACGGTGCTTCGCCGGTGGTTGAGTTTATACTTGGAAGCGTGGTAGATAAAGTTTTACGTGAGTCACAAGTCCCCATATTGATATGTCGATAATCAACAAAATTAACGATGAAGCTTATCTGACAATTTCTATTAATTTTTCCCGGTATCCGTAAGCATTAATAACATGGGTGGCACCCCACATTGTTTCTGTTGCAGCTTCTGGATGGTATACATGAATATGACCGTGAAAATGGTATCTTGGCTTAAAAGTCTCAATGAGCCAGCGGAAAGCCCTAATGCCTCGATGAGGAAGATCATCTTTATCGTGAATTTCATCTGGTGGAGAATGGGTTACAAAAACATCAAGATAGCGGCCATAAACAATGCGATTAAGCAATAATCGCGGTGCTATGCTAAGGACATGCTGCCACATCTCAAGCTGGCTGTATTGAAAAGGACCTTCTCTATATTTCAAGCTACCTTCCACACCCGCCAACAAAATGCCCCGGTAGTTCACGACTCTACGATGCAGATCCACCCCTCCTCCGGGAGAGTTGCGAATTTGGTGGCCACTGTTTTCTGACAATTTATCATGATTGCCGCGCACAAAATAAAGTGGTACATCCAGCAGGCTTACCACAAACTCCAAATAATAATAGGGTAAATCTCCGCATCCAATGATAAGACTGGTGTTCGGGAAATGCTCTCGAACTCGTGAGCTGTATATGATCGGCACAATAATATCGCTGATTGCTAGGGCGTGCTGGGCTTCAGGCAATCTGGCAGGAGCTCGAAGGTTCATTGAATCTTCCCAGAGGAATAGAATGAAGATATTTTCATAGCGCGATGTTGGAATTATTTATAACCTATGTGCTGAATTATAAACCGCTCTAAATAGCTTGACGATTCAGGTAGGATAGTATATGATGATTACGACGCACCGCGTCATGATGAAATCAATACTTTAACAATGACAAGTTTTGATTTGTTAATATGGAGGCTGAGATGGCTGAGAAAATTCTAGATCAAGAAAGGACTGAGAAAACCAGACATAGAAAACCCATGTTCAACCTCGCTCGTCATATATTATTGGCTGGGGTTGGTGCCATGGCATTGGCTCAAGATGAGATTGAGGATTTTGTAGACAAGCTCATAGAACGGGGTGAGATCGCCGAAAAAGAGGGGCGTTCACTTATCCAGGAGATTAAGCAAAAGCGACAAAAAAGGGTAGAGAGAGCTGAAGATGACCTTGGAAGGCGGGTGGAAGATATTTTAGCCAGATTAAACATTCCATCCAAAGCCGACTTTGAAACGCTAAGTAAGAAGATAAACACGCTCACTAAAAAGGTCGAAGAGATCAAGAAAGATCAGGCTTGAGCGTGACAATGTAGACTGGGAGAGATAGGAGTTTAAAAACCCCTATCTCTCTTTGAATCCTCAAACCATCAAGTATTGATTCGACGTATAATTGATAGACTTGCTCTCCAGGCAGGATTGATGGTAATGAGACTTATCAAACGCTACCCTAATAGGAAATTGTATGACACCCAAACCAAGCGATATATCACGTTACGGGGCGTTGCTGATCTCATTAGAGAAGATCAAGATATTCACATTATTGACAATTCCACTGGTGATGACATCACAACACTTACACTTACCCAAATCATCCTGGAATATGAAAAAGAAATTGGCGAAATTGCCCCTCGTTCTTTATTAGCCGAAATTGTCCAATTTGGTAGTGCTAAATTATTACTAAAAGATAGTTCTCACCCTCCTGGTGCTTACCATTTTATAGATGATTACGTTATCAGAATTCTAGAGAGGCTTAACCTACCCACGATTTCTGACATCCAGCGATTGGAAGAACAGCTTGAAGAGTTAGCTCTAAAAATTAATGCGCTGAATGACACTGACAGAACAAATTAGTTTCCTTGAGATTCCTTATGAGATAAGCACCTCAATGGCTATGCGCAAATCACAGGGAGCAGCTTTGCTCTATTTTTTCTGTTACAAAGCTCAATTAATCCCAATAATTCCGCCTTACAATCCAGATAGTACAGGTAAATAACAATGAATTATAGAAAATCAAACAAAGAAATTTCATTCTGGCTCTTCGCAGCTGTAATAGCAATCGTCACTTTATCCTGCCAGGCTGTAACCGGGTTTCCAGAAGAAATTCAAACTCTACAACCCACCGTTAGGCCCACTTTCACTCCCTTACCACCCATACCAGTAAAACCAGGCGAGCAGAATCCAGATGAGCCGGTATTCATTTCTGGAAATATTCCCTATACTTCACCTTTCTTCCTGGATTCAATCTCTGAGCCATTCGTGCTCTTGGAAGACCAGGCTGGTTTTATAAACCGCAACAAGGAGTTTACTTTTTCATTGGCAGGTCAAACAATTGGACCAGTCGAAGTCCACGAAGATCTTACGCTCTCTTACTTCCTAACCTTGCCAGCCATTCCACAAGGGACCCTGCTTGATGTTGATAATGATGGGGAAACAGACACTGGGGTTCAGATTTTTGCTATAGCCTACTGGTCGAATACCTGGGGTGATCCATTTCTTGAAGAAAGGGATGGTAAAGGGTGGTCCAATGCCTATGTATCTACGATCACCGACCCAGACCAGGATGACGAGATTATTGGCGGTGTGATCATTGCCTGGGCACCAGATGACCATCAGAGCTTTCCGATTGGATTTGGAGCAGACGGCAAATTATTCACTGAAGATGACCCAACAGAACCAATTCCAGCTGGTTATAACCTTGTAAATCTCGATGATGAGCCATTCTTCATATATAAGGATAGTCGCCCTGTGCTTGATTTAAATGAAGGCGTCATCGCTGTTAATGACTATTCTGATATGGACTACTCAGATGCCTTCGATACTCTATTCAAAAAAGTATCTCAAGAATATCCTTTCACAAAAGAGAAATTCATCGATTGGCAGGCTCTGTACGAAGAATTTTCTCCCCGAGTCGCCAGAGCCCGGAATGAATCTGACTTCTACCAGGCACTCCGCGATTTTACCTGGGAGATACCCGATGGTCACGTTGGGCTATCATTTGATCCGCAGGCATTCTATGAATTGCACGGGGGCGGTTTTGGAATTGTCTTGACAGAATTGAGCGACGGGAAAGTAATCGCCTCCCAGCTCGTTCCAGATTTACCTGCTGAGGAAGCTGGCATCCAGGTTGGAGCCGAACTCCTTTCCTGGGGTGGTAAGCCGATTGCAGACGCTCTAGGCGAGGTGCGCCCTTACTTCGGTCCATATTCCACCGAACATCACAAACGTCTGGAACAGGTGGCATTCCTTCCTCATGTACCCCCCGATAGCCGTATCCAGGTGGAGTTCAGGAATCCAGGGCAGGACAATCTTGAGGAAAAAACCCTTGCGTCCGAACCAGAATATGCCTCGCTCTTCATGGCCTTACCTTATCTAACTGAGGAGGAATTATCTTTTCCAGTCAGCGGGGAAGTCATCCCGGAGACAGACATAGCCTACATACGCATCTCCACATTCTCGGATGATTACCACTTCATGGCCTACCTTTGGGATCGCCTGATAAATGAGATAATCAGTGCAGAGAATCAAATATCTGGCTTAATTCTTGATATGCGTGAGAATTCAGGTGGTTCATCGGGCTTGGCTTTTGACTTCAGCGGGTATTTTTTTGATGAAGAATTTCCACTTTTCCAAAGCCTGTATTTCAACGATCTAACTGGGGAGTTCGAAATGCGCGATCACCCTGCGCGCATAACTCCAGCCCCGGCTTATTATGATGGTCCAATTGCCGTTTTAGTGAGTCCCTATTGCATCAGTGCATGTGAAGCTTATGCATACGCTCTGCAGCAGGATGGACGCTCAATAATTGTCGGGCATCACCCGACTGCGGGTGCTTTTGGAGAGGTGGGACGTGGTCAATATAGACTGCCAGACGACTTGAATATGCAGTTCCCCACTGGACGTTCGGAAACACTTGACGGTGAACTTCTGCTCGAGGGGGTGGGAGTGATCCCAGATATTTTCGTTCCCGTGACATTGGAAAGTGCCTTAGGTCAAACTGACGCAGTTCTTGAGGCTGCAATTCAGGCAATTAATGACCAATAAAATCACTATCGTGGCTTGAAAAATCACTTCAAATTTTTAGCGATAACCATAAAGAATTGGCTTAGTTCATACTATGCAGGAGGAAATTTTATTTCTATAGAATGAGATGCTTACGGAATTAATGTAAGCATCTTATCATAACCAAGTTCAAAGATGCGCTCAAATTCCTTGGCGGTTTGCTCATATTCATATTGAGGACCACCAATCGGATCTTTGATCTCAAATTTCTGTTCAATCAGCTCACTCAGCATATAAATTCTCTGCTCTAATTCAGGGAATTCAGTCTTTAATGCTTCCATGTGACCTTGTTCCATGGTCAAAATTAAATCAAAGCCTGACAATAAATCTTGTGTGACAATTCTTGAGCGATGGTCGCTGATGTCCAGGCCACGTTCAAACAGGACATGCTGAACCATCTCTGCGGCTAGCTCCCCTTCGTAAGCCCATGTACCGGCCGATTCAACGCGCCATCTTTCATCGGTATTCCGAACTTTTTCCCGAAATAGCGCCATCGCCATCGGTGACCTGCAAATATTTGCTGTACAAATAAATATGATTGAAGGCATACTTTTATGGGCTTATATCATGATCGATAGATTACACCTGCTCCAACCCCGCCTGATTGATTTAGCTTCCTAAGAGCTGTATTCTAAGAATATCATACTTTTAGGCCCATAAAATGCACTATAAATGCTGGATGTTCACCATCAGGACTAATTTAACAGGTGGTTGTTAGATATTCCTTAAGTACAGCCACGATTCGTTCTGCACTCTTACCATCCCACAGTGGGATTTTAGATGTATGCTTATAGTTGCCTGATTCCACCAGCTGGAACGCCTCCCAAATCCTCTCAGGATCACTGCCCACCAAAGTTGATGTGCCCATTTCCACCGTTACGGGTCTCTCCGTATTGGCTCTTAATGTAATGCAGGGAATGTCTAGGTAGGTAGTTTCTTCCTGCATGCCTCCAGAATCAGTGAAAACCAAACGAGCCTGCTTTTGCAAACACAGCGAATCCAGGTAATCTAATGGCTCAATCAGGCGAAAGGCATCTGGTATTTGTTTTTGTAAATTAAGTTCGTTAAAACGTTGGAATGTGCGTGGATGCACCGGAAAGATGATTGGCAAATGCAATGATATTTCTGAAAATACCTCCACAAGACTTATTAATGTCTCTTCCGCATCCACATTAGAAGGACGGTGCATTGTAAGCAAAGCATAATTTCCAGAATTCAAGCCCAGTCGGCTGGGAGTACCTCTCGCTAAAGCAGCTGGCAAAGTGTTTTCCAGGCTGTCAATCATGATGTTACCCACCAGATGAACCTTTTGGGATGCTATACCTTCCCTAACCAGGTTGAAAACACCAGAGATTTCAGAGGCAAAGAGGATATCAGATAGTGCATCCGTTATAAGGCGGTTGATCTCTTCAGGCATTGTGCGGTCAAAGGAGCGTAAGCCGGCTTCCACATGGAAGACCGGGATCTGGAGTTTGCTTGCTGCCAGGGCACAGGCTACGGTGCTGTTAACATCACCAAAAACCACCACTGCACTGGGTGGCGAATCGATAAGCAAACGCTCAAAACGTTCCAATATACGAGCTGTTTGCAATCCTTGCTCCCCAGAACCGACTTCCAAATTCACATCTGGCACAGGGATCCCCAGTGTGCGAAAAAAAGATCCCGACATCACATCATCATAGTGCTGCCCCGTATGTACGACCCAATAAGGTAAATCGTCCAGGTTTTGTAATTGCCTGATGAGCGGTGCTAGCTTTATGAAATTTGGTCTCGCACCTGCAACTAGGTATAGCGGTCTGTTGATCAATATAGAACCTATTTGTATCCGGATTATAAAGGGTGTTTATTTCCCCATACTGATTACCTGGTTTTCCCACTGGTGCCATCTTCCATGATGCTTCTTTAAAATCTTTCGGCCTTCGCCAGGGGATGCAAGACCCAGCAGTTCCATATCGGCATCCACCATGATACGTACCAAATCTTTAAAAAAGATGCGCGGCTCCCAACCCAACACCCTTATCGCTTGACCAGGGTCAGCCAATAAATGATCGACCTCGGTGGGTCGAAAATATCGCGGGTCAATTTTGACATAATCTTGCCAATCCAGATTGACATACCCAAAAGCTTCATCCAAAAATTCACGCACAGAATGAGCCTCTCCAGTGCCAATGACAAAATCATGTGCCTCTTCTAACTGAAGCATCTTCCACATAGCAGCTACATAATCTGGAGCATACCCCCAATCTCGACGAGCTTCGAGGTTGCCCAAATAAAGATATCGCTGTTGACCCGCCAGAATAGAAGCCACAGCTCGAGTGATTTTGCGCGTGACAAAAGTCTCTCCCCTGCGAGGTGATTCGTGATTAAAAAGGATTCCATTGCAGGCAAACATGCCATAACCCTGGCGGTAGTTGCGTGTAACCCAATAGGCGTATAGTTTAGCGGCAGCATAAGGACTTTGTGGCTCAAACGCTGTTGTTTCGTTTTGGGGAGGGGCAGCACTGCCAAACATTTCACTTGAGGAGGCCTGATAAAATCGAGCCTTTATCCCACTCTTCCTGATTGCTTCCAAAATCCGCATAGCTCCAAGAGCAGTAACATCTCCAGTATACTCTGGCAGGTCAAAACTAACCCTGACATGTGATTGTGCAGCTAGATGGTAGATCTCCTCAGGTTGAACATTGTAGATCAGCTCAATCAAGTTTCCAGAAGCCGCCACATCCCCATAATGTAGGTGCAGGTTGACACCATTGCCGCTATGTGGATCCCGATAAATGTGGTCGATTCGTTGGGTGTTAAATGTACTGGCTCTGCGTATCAGCCCATGGACTTCATATCCTTGCGATAACAGAAGTTCGGCAAGATAAGAACCATCTTGCCCTGTTATGCCTGTAATTAAAGCTTTTTTCATGACAGATAATTTACCTTTCCAAAAGATTTGCGATCATTCAATTATATACATTGACCTGAAATTCCGAAAGCAAGCCTACACACCGCTTAGCGGCCCTGCCATCACCATATAATTGCGGGCGCTGCTCAGGCGGTTTGAATGATCTTACTTGCTCAAGTATAACCTCCGCATCAGTGCCTACCAAGACATTCCATCCTGCGATGACTGTTTCTACCCATTCCGTCTCTCCACGCAGGGTGAGGCAGGGGACACCTAGCCAATAGGCCTCCTTCTGGACACCACCTGAATCCGTAAGAATTACGCGAGCACTTTGCTCTAACTTAATCATGTTCAGGTAACCCTGGGGTTCTATTAAGTAGATTAAGTTGTCATCCGCAGATAATTTCGTCCATAAACCCTGGTTTTGTAAAGCCTTGCGAGTACGCGGGTGCAGGGGAAAAAGAACTGGCTCATTTAAGGATAATAACCCGCTGACTATATTCTTTAACTTCTGTGGGTTATCTGTATTTTCTGCCCGGTGAATTGTAGCCAATATATAACCTTTCTCTTTCAGCCCAAAACGTTGCATAGGCTCTGCAATGACAGGTGTATGGTGAACCGTGTGGTATAACACATCTGCCATTACATCCCCCACTTCAAAAACACCCTCCGATATTCCCTCCTTTTTCAGATTTCCAACAGCAGTTTGGCTTGGACAGAACAACAATTGAGAAAGATGATCGGCAACAATGCGGTTAATTTCCTCTGGCATACCTCGATTGTAGCTTCGCAATCCTGCTTCCACATGAGCGACAGGTATTCTTAGCTTTGCAGCCGCCAAAGCCCCAGCCATGGTTGAGTTCGTATCTCCATATACCAGCACCCAATCTGGCCTCTCGCGCAACAAAAGCGTTTCAAGCTTGGCGAGCATCTCAGCGGTCTGTGCACCATGGCTTGCAGACCCAACACCAAGATTGAAGTCTGGTCGTGGAATATCCAATTCCTCAAAAAATAAATCCGACAAATTGCTATCGTAGTGCTGGCCGGTATGCACCAGCACTTCATGATGGTTCAACCTTAATTCACGGCTTACTACAGATGCTTTGACAAACTGAGGTCTGGCACCAACAATTGAGGTTACTTTCATCCCACTCCTCTGGCAATCCCCAGAACCCAATAGTCCAAGCCCGCGGCATTTGCCCTCTCTACTCCAAAAAAACTGCGTCCGTCTACCAGGATACCTGACCGCAAAACCTGTCGCAATGTTTTCAAATCCAGATTTTGATAAAATTGATGTTTCACCATCAATACCGCTGCATCACAATCACGGGCCATTTCTAGCACAGAGCCTTGGTATTGGGGAACATATGGATCATGGATAATCACTTGCGACTGCCTATCGGAAAGTTGGTAAACCAGACTCTGGCTTGGGCTATTGCGCGTTTCTCCTGTCTCTTCCATGTAGGCATAACCCATGATAAAAATCTTCGCTCCAGCAAGTTCTCGATTATGCTCAGCGAGTGCTGCATGGATAAGATTTAACATGTGTGTTGGCATATAATCATTTATATTTCGCGCTGCTGGGATAATGCTGAGTGGCGTTTGGCTACCGCTAACGCTAGAGGCAAGCAACCAGGGATCCTTAGGGATACATGGACCGCCTACTCCCGAGCCGGCATAGAGCATCTGCCTGCCTGGACTCTTATTCACCAGCTCGCGAACTTTCCATACATCGCCCCCAACTTGCTCACAAATTAACGCAATCTCATTAGCGAAGGCAATTTGCACATCCCTGTAAGTATTTTCCACGGTTTTCACCAGTTCTGCAGTCACACAATCCACTGGGTCAAGATCTGCCCTGACGATATGTTTATAAAGCTTAACCATGATCTCCGCAGTCTCAGTTGTCATACCACCCACTACTCGATTTAGTAAACGAAGATTCATTAGCAGTTTACCTGGCATCACCCTTTCAGGACAATTCCCAAGAAAGAATCCCTCATTCAGCTTCAAACCACTGGATTCTTCTAAAACAGGCTTGACCAGGTGTTGCATGGTACCAGGAGCTATAGTAGATTCTATTATGACTAAGGATCCTTCCTTGATTAACTTACCCAAAGATACCAGTGCAGAACGAAGGGCATCATAGTGCGGCATGTTGTCCTCACCCACCGGTGTCTCCACACAGATCAGAATGACATCACGATCCGTGATGTCTGTATATTCCAAGCTTGCCCGTAGCGTACCTTTACTTACCGTTTCAGCAAGGATGTCTTCAAGCCCGGGTTCTATTCCCTTAATAGGTGAATCGCCTTTATTGATGCGCCTGACGCGTTCATCCAGAATATCTATACCCAAAACATTGAAACCTACCCGTGCAAACTCACAGGCTAGTGGCAAACCCACATACCCCAATCCAATAACAGCCAAATTAGCTTTTTTATGCTGAATTTTATTGCTCAGATCAGATATCATCATTTGTTAATTGGATTACTCGATGCGATGTTCCAGATTCCACTAAAGCTACAGCTAGCCTTAAAGCTTTCAGCCCATCTTCACCGCTCACCGGTACTGGCTTATCTTCCTGTATGGAATGCAAGAATCCCAGCAGCTCTGCCTTTAAAGGTTCGTGGCGTTGCACCGTATATCGGATCATTGGACCCTCACTTACTCCTCTTAACGTTTGTAAGGCTGGCCAGAATGGCTCAACAATGGAAGCGTTTTCATAAAAAAATAAATCTTGAGTCAAATCATCTACCCTGAACATACCACGTTCACCTAACACGAACACTTCTCTAACCTTGCTGGGAGTTAGCCAATTAATCTCTAAAGCACCCGAAAGTCCACCAGGAAATCTAAGCAAAGCGAGAAGGAGGTCTTCGAAATCAGTATGGATGCGCTGCTCAGTTTCAGCAAATATCCTGATTGGTTCCGTGTCTGTTAGGTAGCGCATGAGATCTAGATCATGAGTAGCCAGATCAATGACAACACCTACATCTCGTATACGCGCTGGAAATGGTCCAACTCGGCGACACACAATTTGGTAGATACGGCCCAAATCACCATTTTTCAACCTATTCTTAAGTTGCTGAATCGCGGGGTTAAACCGGACAACATGTCCCACCATTAATTTACGCTGACGTTCTTGCGCCAAAAGGATCGTCTGCTTACCTTCCGCGACTGTTGCAGCAATAGGCTTTTCAATGAGTACATGCGTTCCTGCCTCTATGCAGTCTCTTGCAACTGAACCATGTAAGGCTGTGGGAACTGCAATGGAGACAGCCTCCGGTCTCAAGGCAGCTAACATGTGTTGATAATCTATAAAGGCTTCCACATTGTAGCGTTTTGCCACCTCTGCCACCAGTTCTGGATTCGAATCGCATACTCCAACCAGCTGAGATTCATTCAACTCACTGTAGATACGGGCATGATTCACACCCATCGAACCGAGGCCAATGACTGCCGTTCTGATAATCAAACGGAATTTCCCGGAAATATATCGTAGGATAAATACTTCGCTATAGGAATCATACCCGCAACAAGTACCCAAAAGATGCCATTCGCTTGAGCGAATGGCATTATAAAGCCTCTATGGGTTTTAGAGACCGCCACAGTTTCACTGACGATCTATCGCTTATTTTTTCTCGCTTCCTTCTTTTTCTGCAGTTGCCCGGCATCTAACTCTAGTGGTACCTGGCGACTGTCATTCAGTAACTGCAACAACACACGCACCCGCTCACTGCCAGGGATGCGAGCATCGAATATTGCTTCGTAACCGGAAAATGGTCCTTCATTAATCATGACTTTGTCCCCATGCGACAAGCCATCAAAGATTTCTCCTCCTGCAGCAGAAATCTCATCTACGCGCTTTTGAATCGCGTAAATCAGGTGATCTGGAACAATAGCCGGTTCATCCCCAAAACTTACCAATCCCATCGCATGTGGCATCCATTGGAAGGTTGACAGACCAATTTCTTCAATATCTGCTTTCACAAACATATAACCAGGAAAATATGGTCTTAACTTCCGGGCGCGCGGGTTTACAGGGTTAACCCGTAAGCGCGGGAAAAACACCTCATGCCCTTGTGTATGAAGTTGCCGCCAGAGGACTTCTTCTTTACGTGGTTTGCTTCGTAATGCGTACCAATGTTCAGTCATAATATTCC
>CP070639.1:2928573-2939890 GCA_020354045.1 Anaerolineales bacterium
GGTCCAGGACCAGCCGGCCAAATTCGCGTTGGGTGAACTGGCGCACAAGCAGAGCGACCAGGGCGGCGCCGATCAACCCGACAAATAAAAACGCTATGGTAAGTTTGGTAGCCAGAGATCGCATGGGTAGCTTGCCTATGTGCCTCGGGGAGGTGTAAAACGGTAGCCGACGCCGTACACCGTTTCGATATAGTGCGGTTTGGCGGCCTCTGGTTCGATTTTGAGGCGCAGGTTGCGGATGTGCACGTCGATGGTGCGCTCGTAGCCCTCAAAAGCGGTTCCTTGTAAGTGATCCAGCAGTTCCAGGCGCGAGTATGCCCGTCCAGGTGCAGACATCATGATCGCCAGCAGCTCGAATTCAGAGGGGGTCAGGTCAACCTGCCTGCCTGCCACGCTCACCACCCGTCCAGCTCGATCCAGCTCGACGTCCGCCGCCCGCAGGATGTCTTGCTCGACGGCGCTTTTCTCCATGCGCCGCAAAACCGCCCTGACCCGCGCAGTGAGCTCACGCAGGCTGAATGGCTTGGTGATGTAATCGTCCGCGCCTAGCTCCAGTCCCAAAACCTTGTCGTTTTCTTCCAGTTTGGCGGTCAGGATGATGATCGGTGTGCTGGCCTCGCGCCCGTACACGCGCAAAAACTCGTAGCCGCCCATTTCTGGCATCATCAAATCCAGGATGATCAGGTCCGGTTTAACCTGGCGAGCGATAAACAGGGCTTTTTGTCCATCTTCAGCCAGCGCCACCTCGAACCCTTCCTGGCTCAGATACTGCTTCAGGAGAGTGCGTAATTCTTTTTTATCATCGACCACCAGGATTTTCTTTGCCATTTTGGCTTAGTTGTAGTTGTGTTTCTGGATAATATCTGGGTAATTGCATTCATTCAGAAGCGGATAAGCGTTGGTGGACACCAAAGGTCCATTCTGTCGCCAGTTTTATAATTATTTTTTATGTGCGTTTTCCGTGTCTATCCGTATCCCATTTTTAAACTGTCAGATACAAGCTATTTAATTGTACTTGGATTCCGCCGTGGGAGCACAGTCGCATGACTGCGCTCCCTTTGCGGATTGCGTGTGTTTTTCCAGGAGTTGAGCCTCCTCACTAGGATTCAGCTCACTCCCTTGCCTGGCAATGGCCCGTCTTAAGCGCCACCGGAGGGATTTACCTGTGGAGCGCTGAACGGCATGCCCTGACCTTGAAACCCATGTCCATGGAAGCCACCACGCTTGCCGAAGCCTGGGCCGAAACCAAGACCAAAGCCTTTCGCCAGAAAACCCTTATCGAGGCCTTCCAGCAACCAGTCGGCGTGTTCCTGGGTGAGTTTGCCATTTTCCAGGGCTTGTTCGATCGCCGCTCGCATGGCGGTTTCACGTTCAGCCTGGACAGCCGCCTCTACCGTGGCTTTAAGTTCAGCCAGATCGAGGCCTTTTTCCTCTGCCAGATCTGCTAGCGTTTTGCCGCCCCACAGCTGGGTGGTCAATTCATCCACGCTCATATCGAGCGCCTCAGCAGCCGCTTCCAAACCGACTTGGCTGCCGGGTCCTCTACCCATACCTCTCCCCCATGGGTGAGGCAGGGCAGTCTCGGGGGTTTGGGGCGTTTCACCTTGTGCCAGTGCCACGCCGGTCACCAGCGCAACAATTGCTCCAAACACCAGTAATCCTATCGCACTCATTTTGAACCATTTACTCATATGTTCTCTCCTTTTCTGGATCTTTGTCGTTTATCGATAATTGGTCGACCTGTTCGGATCCAAACCAAGGATATCAAATGGATATTTAGAAATTGTGAAGAAGTGATTTGGATTAGATTTAGATGATCAGCCTTTTTAATACCCGGCAGATTGCCAGCCCGACCCAGTGCCGGTTTTCGCCGGCGCGTCCTCCTGAGCCATAGCCCGTCTCCCATAGCCCATCCTCTGACTGGTTGGTCAGAAACCAGTCTATGCCCCGTTTTAGCTGCTCGTCCGGGGGGGAATATCCCAGCCTGGACAGGCTGTCCAGGGCGGTCAGCAGGTTGGTCCACCAGAACGGGTATTGGAACTTGAGCCAGTAAGAAGGCGCCTTGCGGTCTGTGTAGGCATCAGCCCGGAAGAGACGCCCCTTCAAGAAGTTTGCTGCAGCGATCACCTCAGGGTTTTGGTGGTATCGCGAGTGGGCAGTAAAAGCGCGCAATGCCATGCCAGTCGCTAGGTGCGAGGAGGCTTTCTGGGAGTCTGCTTTGATAGGCTTCCCGAGCCAGTATTGAGAATTCCGCTGTTTCGATGGCACAGCCTGGGTGGGCACCACCCAGCCTCCATCTGCCTGGCGCACGCTGAGCAGCCACTCGAGTCCTTTCTCAAGGCGTGGGTCATTTGCATAACCGGCCTTGACGATCAGCTCCAGAATTGCTCCATGGTAATAGGGCATGTGCTGGTTGCCCAGGATGCCGCGAATATCGCCCTCCTCCGCCTGGCAGGTGAATACATAGTCTGCTGCTATCTGAATGCATGCATGCTCCCTCTGCAAGCCATACATCTCTACCAGCAGGCGCAGCTGGCGGTATGTCTCCAGTAGCGTGTAATTCGTGCCTGTCTTCGGGTTGTAGCCTTTGCCCGGGTAGCGCCACGAGCCATCCGCCTGTTGCCTGTTTATAATTTTCCTGGCAGAAGGCAATCCCCACAGTTTTTCGACTGGCCCTGCCTGCTCTTCTAGCAGATCGCGCCGGGTGAAGTAGTTCAACGCCGGGTCTCGCCAGGAAAGCAGGGCTGGCAAGGGATTGAGACGTAAATCTTCAATCCAGGGTGCGCTCATTCGCCTGCCTTCTGCACCGGGTGCCGTAGCACAGTTTTTAGCTTGCTCGGGTCAGCGCGCCGCGGGTCGCCCAGGTAGATCTCGTGGTGTTTGCCATGCATGCTGTAGCCGTGTTCTTCTGCGAAGGCATCCATCCTGGCGATGCTTCTCATCTCCTCAGCGTATGGGCCGATGTGCATGGTTTGGATGCACAGCCCTTCGTCGAAGCGTTCAAAGCGTAGCTTATCCAGGGCTGGGTTGGGCTTTTTCTTGCGCAGCTGCTCCAACGCTTGCTGGTACATCTCCACCGTGACGTGCTCGGGCTGCATGATCATCGCCGTCCAGTGCCAGTTCTCCGGGTTGGTAATGTCGAACTCGCCGTCTTCCACCCACCACAGACCTTCCAGCCCCATCACGGTGTAATCGATGGGGTTCTCCTTGCGCTGCTTGGACATGAATTTCAAGGTGTAGGAGATGCCATACAGCGCCTCCATTGCCTGTTGGAAGGCTGGGGATGTGCCGGGTGATTGTCCGGCTTCGATCTCGCCGTCGATCATGGCAAACTGAAATTCGGGCACCTGCACTACCACGATCTTTTTGGCCGATGGCTTGTACAGTTGTTTGAATTGTTTGCGTAAGTCTAGTTTTTCCATCGTGAGCTCCATAATTTTTCTCTTTTTAGTATTGGATGATTTTTGGCAGCCGCCTGGCGGTCTTCACGCATGAGTTAACTTCTTTTGGCAGCGGGGCGATGCCTTCGAATTTTGTCTTGTTGACAAACTCGGCCAGCATCTTGCGCAGCTCTTCTGGCTCCCACTGGGCGATCTTCTCCAGGGTGTCGGCCCCCGCATCGTGGTACAGGCGAGCTCGGATGCTTTTTAACCCCTGGATGCGCGCCAGATCCGCTAGTTTCACCAGCTCCAGGATAGCTTCTGAAGGGACCCCGCTTTTTATGGCGAGTGCCTCCCTGTCTTGTGGGGTTTTTCCAGCCTCCCGCATGTGCTGGACATTGACGATCCCCAGCGCCTCTAATCTTGAGATGTGTGCTGGGTCAACGCTCCGGAAATCCTTGAGTTCAAAGATTTTGCGTGTTTTAGCAATTTGTCGTTCTCGTAATTCCGAGGCGGTTGATGCCAGATCTGGCAGGCCCGCAAAATGGTAATAAAGTGCCAGGCCGCGTACCATGGTCTTGCCTTTTCCTGGTTTGTTCGCCTCGCTGGCAGCCAAGTAATCCTGCAGGTCTTGTGGCAAGGCCTCCCCTAAGCTTTTGTGGCGTTCCTGACCCAGATATTGCTCAAATTGCCGGACCTGTCCGACCAATCCTGCGACCACATGGGCTTTCTTGCCGGATTTTCTTAAGTGCTGTGCAAAAGCTTGTACATCCATAGTTAGCTCCAATTTAGTTGCCCTCTTCAATCAGGCGACCGTAGTGCTCTCTTGATATCCAATCTGCCTTCCTCCTCGTGGATCATCTTGATCTTCATACCCTCTGCAAAGCGTTGTTCCAGCCAGTCCCGCTTTTGGCGGTAGCCGGCTGACTTACGCTTGCTCATATAGCAGAAGAAACCGTGCTGGTCTACATTGCTGGCATCTACATCGATGATTTGAGCGTGTGTGTGCATAAGTGAGCCTCTTTCAACGCGCTTCTGAATAACGCTGCAGGATCGCTTCAGCCCATGTGGAGACCAGCTGGCGCAGCTCAGCTGGTTCCACTACTTCTACGATTGGCCCATAAGCCAGGGCAGTGCTGGCGGCCCACTCCAGGGTGGGCGCGGCAAAAGTCACCTCCACGCAGCCATCCGGCTGTTTCTCCACTTTCTCCCATGCGGTGTAGTTTTCCTGGGCGACCTGTGCCACCTGCGGCTGGAAGCGCAGCTTGACGGTCATCAATGGCTGGGTGCCCGCTTCGCTGTCCAGGTAAGTGCGCAGGTCGAAATCTGTGGGCGGGTTGAAAAGGGTATCCATAAGGGTCAAGCCGGTGATGCGATCAACCCGGAAGGTGCGTAGCTCCTGGCGCAGGTGGCAGAAACCCACTGCATACCACCACCCCCAGCGGTGCACCAGGGCATAGGGATCCATGTCCCGCTGGCTTGGTTGGCGCTTTTCTTTACCTTGATAGGTCATGTGCACCCGGCGGTGTTCCCGCGCCGCTTTACGCAATTTTTCCAGGACAGGCGCCAGTGCCTCCAGGTTGGTACGGTGCATGCCGGTTGCCAGCAGGGCGCGCCGTGCCCAGGCGATTTCGTGGCGCTGCTCGTCTGGGAGCACATTGTCTAATTTTGCCTGCGCACCGCGCGCCGCCCCCCGGTACACCCTTCCCCACATCTCTTCCACCAGGCTGACACCCAGGTAAACTGCCACGGCTTCCTCCGGCGAGAAAACCAGCGGCGGCATGCGATAGCCCCTCACCAGGGAGAAGCCACCCTGCGGACCGCGTTCTGAATACACTGGGAGCCCCATCTGGTCCAGCATATTAATATAACGGTGCAGGGTGCGCACCGAGACGCCCAGTTCGTGTGCCAGGTCAGCTGCCTTCTGGTTTGGTCGCTTTTGTAAAAGCATGATCAGGTTGATCAGGCGGGTGGCGGTATTTGGCATGATTACCTTTTCTGTCTCTTGTCTAACATGTTTATACAGCCTATATATGTCAAATTATGACATATATAGGTTCGTAAATACAAATTCCTCCTTTTTTGATTGAATTGTCACTGCGAGTAACTCCACAGCGCTCTGTGCCTCATTCCTGAGCGACATCAACAACCATCACCGTTCTTATAATCATTTTGCCTGGCCCACGAAGTGCGAGTGGCAATCGGCTTGAAAGTTACCCATAATCGGTTTTTTTAGGCAAACCATGAGAGAATCCGGGCTTGCCGCGGAAAAGGAGTGCCCCGATGAAACAGGCACGCGAACAAAGGAAGACCAGGCTGATGACACCGCTGGAGAATGCCGTCGATGAGCTCTTAGAATGAGACGATCAGCACGCTCGACCGACCTTGGCGCAGATTGAAGATATCGTGCTGAAATTGCGGAAGCAAGTGGGGGAAGAAATGGCCTCACAGCTGCTGTTTTGATCCCCTAAAGGCGCATTATGCCCGATGGACCACACCAGTCCCAAGCCCAGAGCCGCCAGCCCAATCACCATCCCAGTGCTCGAGCTGCTAGATTGCATCGCGACCCCTCTTAAAATGGAGGCATAACCTTGTGAGGTGTATTGGTGAATTTTTTACTTGAACACTAAATAGATTCTATCGCCGACTTTTATCACTGGTTTTGAAAAAGTTGCGAACCGAATTCACGCCAGTCGCGTCCATGCGTACGCATGCAGACTTACATGTGTGACATCGGATATGCTCTCGGAGCATTCTTGTAGTTGCCGAAATGAAAAGACCCCGGGACGGACCGGGGTCTCGATAGTGTGTTTTGCAGCTAAGGCTCCCTGGTCACCTCCGCCCAGGTGTTGGTGTTCAGATCGTAGATCCAGGTTTGGTTTGTGTAATTTTCTAATCCTCCGCCCACCTGTCCACCGAAGACGATGAACTGGTCGGTATCAGGGATATAGACCATGGCAAAGCGGGATAATGTACCAGGGAACGGGTTGGGCTCAGGGATCGATTCCCAGGAGTTGGATTTGACATTGTAAGTCAGCAAATCCCGGAAATTGGTCATTTGCCCCGTCCAGCTCGGTCTATCCGAACCGCCGTACATCAAGACCATACCAGCGTTAGCGTCATATACAAGCGCGTGATCTAATCGAGGGCCAGGTGCACTGCTGGAAACCTTCTGCTCCCAGGTGTTCGTATTGTAATCATATGCCCACACGCTGCTGTCCAACGAAACGACATTGGAGGGATCTGGCGTTTTGGTGTACCCTCCCCATAGGATGATACGATCGGAATCCGGATCATAGGTCATGGCGTGAGCGTTCTGACCGGGAGGGCTGTTATCTGGTTTCATCTGCGTCCAGGTATCCGTGTTGTAGTCGTACACCCAGGTGTCCTGGAAGTTCTGGTAAGAATCAAAATCGAAACCACCAAACAGGATGACCCGGTCCGACTCGGCGTCGTACGCCATGGCTGTCCCTAAATGTTTTGCAGGTCCCTGTCCTTTCATCTGCGTCCAGGTGTCCGTGTTGTAGTCGTAAGCCCAGGTTTCTCGTGAGGTGCTGTTGCGTGTGCGCGTGCCTCCGAAGAGAATAACCCGGTCAGACTCGCTGTCATAGACCAATGCTGCCACTAGAAGATCTAGCGCTGGGGGATTTGGGCGGCTTCATCTCTGTCCATATCTGGGTGGCAACGTCGAAAGCCCAGGTCTCGCCGCTGTAGTTAGCCGGATCATTTTCGTCGCCGGTTGCACCGCCGAACAGAATCACCTGTTTGGATTCTGAATCGTATGCCATCGAGATATATCCCCTTGGTGAGGGGTTCAGCTCAATCGGCTCTTCAGTTGGCGTAACAGTCGGCGGGGGTGTGTCGGTAGGCGGTGGTTGGGTAGGTGTTGGCGGCGCGAGCGTCTCAGTTGGCGGAATGGGCTCTGTAGGAGGTGGGGTGGTTGGCGATGGCGCACTTTGTTCAGGGGTGCTCGTCGTTGCACCTGCGCACGAGCTAACCGATAGACCAACACAAAGAAAGAGTACGGTAAGAAATACCCTGCTCAGTCTGGACATGACATCCTCCCTCCAAGTTGTGGCGATTGTTGGATTTGAGCCCCGAATGATGATTAGTGGGATGTAGCTTCGGGCTAGATAGGATTAATTTTATATGAATAAATTGACAATGTCAACCTGCATAGGTTGTGTTTCAGTTTTTAGGTAAACCATTAGAGAATCGAGGCCTGCCGAGGAAAAGGAGTATCCCGATGAAACAGATCGCCAAAAAACTGAAGTGCACTCCCCCTGGCCAGATCATTGACAGCGCGGGCTAAAGCGGGCAAAATTAACCCCTGGAATTCAATTGCCCACTCAAGGAGTCGCTATGCAAAAGACAGCAGATGTTATCATCATCGGCGGTGGTATCCATGGTGCCAGTCTGGCTTTCCACCTGGCGCAGCGTGGCCTGAAAGCGTTGGTGTTGGAGAAAAAATTCCTTACTTCCGGCGCGACCGGTCGCTCGAGCGGGTTGGTGCGCATGCACTACGACCTGGAGCCCGAATCACGCCTGGCTTGGGCTTCTTTCCAGTATTTCCGGAACTGGAAGGAAATGGTGGGTGGTGATTGCGGCTTCACTCGCACTGGCTTTCTTTACTTCACCCATCCAGAGTATGTAGAATCCTTAAGAGCTAATGTTGCCATGCACCAGCGCATAGGCATACCCAGCTTGCTGGTGGAGGCGGCAGATGTAAAGCGGCTGGCGCCAGCATTTGCCACCGATGATTTTGAGTTTGCGGCTTACGAGCCCGAATCCGGCTATGCGGATCCGAGTGCTTCCACCAATACCTTTATCGAGATTGCCCGCCAGCGCGGGGCGCAACTGCTGCAGGATTGCACTGTGACGGACATATTGGTGTCAGCAGGGCGGGTATCGGGAGTGAAAACAACCCAGGGCGATTTCTCTGCTCCCCTGGTGATCAATGCTGCCGGCGCCTGGGCTGCCGGAGTGGCGCGACTGGTGGGGCTGGACATCCCCGTCGACACCTGGCGGCATGATACCATGTTCATCAAGCGCCCGGCTGGGATGGCGCCCTCCCATCCGACGGCTATTGATGATGCCAACTCGATGTATTTTCGCCCCGAGAGTGGTGGGTTGACTCTGGTTGGTCTTGAAGACCAGAACCCCCTGGGCGAATCGCCCGAGGGCTACACCGATCGCTCCCAACCGGGCTTTGTCGAGCGCGCCATCGAGCGCATTTGCCGTCGCATCCCGCTGATGGAGCAGGGTTCCTTGCAAAGCAGCCATGGCGGTTATGATGGCATCACTCCCGACCAGCGCGCCATCCTGGGGCCGGCGGGACCAGACGGTTTTTATTTGGTGTGTGGCTTCAGCGGTACCGGGTTCAAGATTGCCCCGGCGGTGGGTGCTTGCCTGGCAGAGTGGATCCTGGATGGTAAACCGACCACGGTGGACGTGACACCTTTTGCGTTAGCGCGTTTTGAATCAGGCGAGAAACTGGTCGGTGAGCACGCCTATAAAGACATCTGGCACTGAAACAAGAGCCCCTGCCTGGCTGGCTGCCCGCTTGCTGGGGAAGACCTTTATGATCACCAAATGGAGACTATCTTGCAATAGGAGCACCCATGGAACTCGACCGTAAAAGATTACAGCAGGAGATCCATGCCCTTTACCGGGCGGAGCATGAGACTATGGCAGAAAGGGGCACACTGGAGCGCCTGGAGCGGGCTCGCCAGTGGAGCCTGGCAGCCACTCTGGCGGCTGGGGGTGTGCTGGTATTCCCCCATGCCGGTGTCCTGGATTGTGGTCATCAGATTGCCGCGGTGGTCCATGCCTGTCTGGATAGCGGTGCGGACCGTGTCGTCCTTGTCAGTGTGCTGCATGCCTTCAGCGATGAGATGGAACAGGCCCGCATCCGGGTGGCAGCTGGTGAAGATCCCGCCCAATTTCCATTCTGGGGCATCCAGGGCCCCGGTCTGACCGGTCGTGAAGAGTGGCGCAGTGACCATGTCCTGATCAGCTTCCGCCATTTCTGGGCGGCCGAGACCAAACGGCGTGGTATCTCGGGGCCTCAGGTTATTGAGCGCTATCCCTATCTGGCAGGTGGTAAGCCCGAGCGACTGCCAGGCATTGATGAGCTGGCCCGTCTGGTGGAGGGGGCGGTCGTGGTCTCGACTGCCGATGCTTTTCACCACGGGCTGGGTTATGGCGATCCACCCGAGAAATCATTGCCTCCTGAGGAAGGTGGGCTGGATCTGGCTCGTCAGACAATTGAAGAGGGGATAGAGATCCTGGCTCGGGGTGATTATTGGGGCTATAACCAGCACTGCGTGCGCGCCAAGAGCGATGCGCGTGACGCCGGGCAGGTCTTTCGCTACCTGCGCGGCCCGATGCACGGTCGTATCCTGGATCTGACCTACAGCGACGCTTCAGATCTCTATCACCATCCTAAACCCACCTGGGTAGCTGCCGCCTTAATGCAGTGGCAGCTCGCAACGTAGAGAGGCATATGAACACACAACCGGATGACCACATCTTCCCTATTACCCGTCTGGTCGCAGGGATTGTTGTCCCTGTGCTGGTGCTGGCTTTCATCATCCTTTACTTCTTCCCCGAGCTTTCTGGGCAGCGCTTTGCCTGGGAGATCCAGCCCAGCATGACCGCCATGTTCATGGGAGCTGGCTACCTGGGAGGCGCCTGGCTGTTTGCCAATGCCCTCTTTGGACGTCGTTGGCACCGCGTTGCGGCTGGCTTCTTGCCAGTGACCACCTTCACGGTTGCCATGCTGCTGGCGACCATTCTGCACTGGAGCCGCTTTGATATCCGCCACTTCCCCTTCCAGCTATGGTTAGGACTGTATATCCTCACCCCTTTCCTGGTGCCCTGGTTGTGGCTGCGCAATCGTGTCACTGACCCAGGAACGCCAGAAGCGCAGGACGTGCTTATGCCCTCCTTGCCGCGCTGGAGTCTGGGTCTGCTCGGTGCGTTTTTGTTCGGCTTTGCCCTGTTCGGGTTCGTCTCGCCTACCTGGTTGCTCTCGATCTGGATCTGGAAGCTCACCCCTCTGACGGCGCGCGTGCTCAGCGGGTGGTTTGCCTTGCTGGGTGTGGGTGGGTTGGTTATCTCGCGCGATCGGCGCTGGAGCGCCTGGCGGGTCGGGTTGCAAAGTATTGGCCTGTGGCACCTGCTGGTGGTGATTGCTGCGCTGCTCAATCCAACAGATTTCACGGCTGGGCTGCTCAACTGGTACCTGGTCAGCGTGGTCCTCGTTCTGCTGGGCATGCTTGTGTTGTTTGTGCAGATGGAGAGCCGCCGCAAAAAAGCTGCAGCTGGCTGAGACATACAATAACAAAAGCTGGTCAAATGAGCGAAACTATAAGTTCTCGCCGGGTGGCCGCCTGGGCTATAATTGGGGAGAATGGAAGCCTCTTCGCCCAAGTTAAAAAACCTCCTCCGCCTGGCTGGCTGTGAGCCATACAGCTGGCTGAGTGCTGAGCCGCACCCAGATCCAGCCGTAGATTGGGTTTCTACCTCGCTGGAAACCGCCCAGGTCGGCGATTTGCTCTTGCTGCCCACACAAGACCTGACTGTTGAGACATTACAGCAAGCCCGTACAGCCGGCGTGTCGGCGCTGGTGGTCATGGGGGATGATCCCCACTTATCCGGGGCTTTGCCTCCCGACCTGCCAGTGGTGAGGCTGGCGCAGCCTGACGAGATGCGTAATTTTCAGCGCTCTGTGCTGGGCATCTTGCTCAACCAGCGCACCGCTTTGATGGAGCGCGGTGTGCGTATCTTTACTCAGCTATCCCAAATAGCTGCCCAGGGTGAAGGATTGGATGGCCTGGTGCATGCCATGGGCGACATTTCTGGGCGCGGGGTTCTGGTGCAGGATAAGCGTCTTGGCGTGCTCGCCCAGTATCCCTCTGCTGCCCTCTCTGCCA
>CP070639.1:2939990-2958141 GCA_020354045.1 Anaerolineales bacterium
TGTGCATGATGTCGGCCAGAGAGTGCTGCGTTTGCTCGCTGGTTACACACAAGAGGTACGATCGCTAAGCAATCCATCGATCATCCTGGCTGAAGACCTTTCACCCAGTGATACAGTCATGTTCGACAAAACACTTGTGCTTGGTTTTTGCACAGCCCAGGGTGGTCCAACTTCCCATGTAGCCATCCTATCCAAAGCGCTTGGAATTCCTGCTGTAGTGGGAATTGGCGATTGGATGGATAAACTTGCCAGCTGCCGGGCGGTATTACTGGATGGCAGCACAGGCGAAATCGTAGTTGACCCTGATAAAGAGAATATCGCGATATTTCAAGCCCGTTCGGAGCACCTACTAAGCGAATATACACAAGCTCTGGCAAACACTCATAAGCCTGCTATAACACAGGATGGCAAACATATTGAGATTGCAGCAAATATTGGATCACCAGCCGAAGCTGAGCATGCTCTTGCATTGGGAGCAGAAGGTGTAGGATTGTTCCGGACAGAATTCCTCTTTTTAGAGCGAGAATACGCTCCCACCGAAGAAGAACAGGTGGAGACTTATCGCCAGGTATTACAGGCCTTCGCTCCGTATCCGGTCATATTCCGAACTCTAGACATTGGCGGCGACAAGCCAGCTCCATATCTGAATGTACCTCAAGAACTCAATCCATTTCTGGGTTTACGAGGCGCGCGTTTGATGCTTGCCAGGACCGAGACCCTTGAAATTCAGCTGCGCGCTTTGCTGAGAGCTGGTGATGGTTACCCTCTAAGAGTTATGTTCCCAATGATAGATTCTCTTGAGGACGTACAAGCAGCACGACAGATTTTTAATCGAACCCGCACAGCCCTCAAAGAAGATGGGCTTCCATGTGCTGAGGATATTCAAATCGGTATCATGGTTGAAGTCCCCTCTGCAGCAATCATGTCCGATGTGCTCGCAGAAGCAGTGGATTTCTTTAGTATTGGTACGAATGATTTATCTCAATATACGCTCGCGGCTGATAGAACGAATGCAGCTGTTGCAATGCGCGCCGACGCTCTACATCCAGCCGTCCTGCGTCTGATCCAAATGGTTTGTCAGAATGCTCACACCTGTAATCGCTGGGTGGGGTTATGCGGAGAATTGGGCGGAGACCCCTTGGCAGTGGTTGTATTGGTGGGTCTTGGTATCGATGAACTTTCTATGAACCCCAGGGCTGTACCGCTGGTTAAAGCTGCAATCCGCAAGGTGTCTTTAAGATCTGCCAAGAAGTTAGCCCTTGAATGCTTAAAATTATCAAGCCCAGCAGAAGTACGGACTTACCTGCAAAAAAATCAAAATTTAGGTTAATTAGTTTGGAAAAAAACTGTTAAAAAAACAGCAGCCCGAAGGCTGCTATTAGACACTCGCCCAAGTGTCTAACTCTATTTTACAACCATATTACATATTTATACCTTGCGTTCATGTAAGGCACTGCTTCCCCTACAGGTTTGTCAGTTTTTTGTCAGTTTTTCCTGACTTTAATACCCCACCTGTGGGCATGTAATCCTGTAGTTCCCCTCTATATGCCGATAATCATCAATGAGCAAGAGATAAAGCGTATAATTTATTTGCCTTGGTGTGAAACAGTTAATAGTCAGAACAAGATCTGGCTGATATTATATACATTCATACAGATACTATGCTCAAACGTGGCATCTTTTTGACCTTTATTGCAGTGTTGCTGTTTGCAGGGTGTCAACCTCAGGCCCCCTCTCAAAGCCACACAAACCAAAGCACTCCGTGGGTTTTCAGGGACGTACGCACATTGGATCCAGTTGACGCTATGTCACCTGAACAGGATATCCTGGCATTGTACGTCCGCAGGTATCCTGACACAAAATCAAAAAAACTTGAAATTCGACTGGATTTTCTTGCATTGACTATGCGCAATAATCTTGATCTTTACTTTGCTATTGATCATCAACCTGGTGGAACTCGAAGTTTACCTATAGAAGCAGAAGGGAGATCAGCAGTTGCAGATATACCATGGGATACTTTACTTGTGTATTCTGCTACTCGTGGTCTATTGGGAATTGACAACAGTGATAATATCCGCCCCAACCTGGAATTGCAATTGTGGCAAGATACAATACAAGACACAATTACCCTTAGTCTAAATTCTGGTGCCTTAGCAACAGGTTATCTCAACTGGCAGATTCAGGTTTTTTCCTCTTCATCAGAATCCAATCAAATTGTAGATAACACCAAGCCCATCTCCTTGGATGCCCCACCACCGGCACCGGCTGCAGTCTTATTCGCATTTTGGAATACCTTCCCTGGTTATACGCCTGCGCAATCCCTCCGACGTTGGTCAGGTGCTCACACTGGCCCTTTGGGCGGTAGCCACGGACTGGCTTATCTGTTGCGTGCCAGCCAAAGATACCAAATACCTCTAATACTCCTTGATTTGAAAACGCCTATATCGCTATCAGCACTGGATTATGTCGGTGGATTGAGTATGGTACGAGAGATGGAGAAGCAAAATCTACTGATTCTTCCAGATTATTTGCCAGCCGATTTTGGCATACCAACATCAGCGCTTTATCAGACACCAGAATGGCTATTTTCCAGTGCATATACCGAAAAGTTCATATCTGGATATAATTTTGAATTGCCCGCCAGTCAATTTCTGTATGGTTTCCCACAATCTGGTATTCCCGATCGGTACATTGGAATATTTTCTCCTTCTTTCCATCAACCAAATCTCCTCGAATCTGTATCAGTACAAAGATCTGGTCAACTACGGGTAATCCCGATTTCAACTCAGCTGCCGGAAGACCAGGCTACTCTGGATGGCCCCTCGATGCTTGTACGAGAGGCATTGGTCAATTCTGCTCTGACAGCCGAGTCAAGCATATCCAGTGATGTACAATCCTTTATAGTGCTGGGAGGTGATTTAACCCAATCCACATGGGGTGAATTCCGTCGTGCACGCGCAACTTTTGAATATATACACTCCCATCCCTGGATAAAACCCTTGGCACCCATTTCTTTGTTAACTATGGAGGCATCCCAAACACAGCGGCTCGTTATCTCACCTGGTAGCGATCCCCTTGCTTCCAAATTCTCGAATCAGATAGAGAAGAGAAATATAGCCAAGGCCGCCTGGCAAACATACCAAGCGCTGAATAGTCCAGTATCATCCAATGGAAATGAATTGATTGGTCTGCGCTTAAATTACCTCGGGCAGGTAAACACACTTCTCACAGTTTCTGACTGGGAGTCAAATCCCCGATCAATTTCTTCCTGCCTGGAGGATCCAGATCGGGATGGTGAACCCGAATGTGTGCTCGCTTCAAAAGAAACCTTACTTATTTTCGAGATACGAGAAGGCTCTCTTTCGTATGCTTTCGTGCGCACATCGACTGGTGTCCACCAAGCGATAGGTCCTACTTCCCAGCTTGCGGTTGGACTCAGCCCGCCCGAAGAATGGGATCTAAATCTAGGAGAACAAGCTGATCCATCTGTCATTATGGGCGCATTCAAGGATTCAGATGGACCTTACTTTGCCAAAATATCGAGCAATAATTTGATACTTTCAAGTGAAAAAACTGAAAAAACGTTCGCTTTAACTCCCAGCGGTCTGATGTTTCGCTACTTTAGTCTGCATCCAGAAGTGCTACAGGTTCCGATAATTTTGGATCCCTGGGAACTTTTTCAAGCGAGCTGGGGTGAGCGATATGCGCTTACGACCTATCCAAATGGCTTAATTTGGCAACTGAAAGGTGGAGTTGCTGTTGACATCAAGGCGGATACACCAATGGATGCCCTTGTGTTTACAGACACCCGTTCAAGGATGGGTTTGCCGGAGAATCCTAATTTTGATTATCCGCCCGGACATTATCTTCCCTTTCCATTGGCATTGATAAGATTACATCCCAAAACAGAATTTCAAATGACGCTCACCTTGAGAGATTGAGTGCATATGGCTTAAATTGTAAGTGAATAGGCCGGGAAACTCAAGGAAAAAATTGTATTTACTGACTCAAAGATTGAGATAGAATCAAAGTATGAAGCAAATTCAAAAATTCGATCAGGTCCAAAGCAAAATACAAAGCCTTTATCAAGAATCTCGCTGGGCTGAGGCGCTCGCTTTGGCCACAGATTATGCAGGTACATTTCCAGAGCAAGAACCGCTGCTTTACTATTGGCGTATATGCATGGCAGCACGTCTCGGACAATTAGACCTATCAATCAGCCTGCTTGACGAGGCATTAAACAAAGGGATTTGGTATGGTGAATTTCTCCTACGTAAAAGCCCTTCCTTACTGGATTTACAAGAATTGCCCACTTTCCTAAATTTAATCGGGAAGAACAACCAGCTCCATGATCATGAGCAAGAGCAGCAATATCCATTAATAACCATTAGACCCCAACAAGAGTGCAAATATAGGGAAAACTCTTGCCCTCTCCTAATTGGGCTGCATGCCAATGCAAGTACGGCTCAAGCCTCAATGAATTTTTGGAAAGCAGCAGCCGGCGCTGGTTGGTTAGTCGCAGTACCTCAATCCTCTCAAGGTATGTGGTCAGGATCGTATGTATGGGATGACATGGAAACCTCCAAGCGTGAGATCATATCGCATTACCAAACCATTCTCGAGCGTTACGCAATTGAGTACAAACATGTGATACTAGCCGGGCACTCGATGGGAGGTGAAGTCGCAATCTGGCTAACTCTTGCCGGAGCCGTGCCAGCGAGAGGATTTATCAGCATTGGACCAGCAGGCCTAAAAATGGATCAACCAGAAAAATGGGTAACTGAAATTGAAGCAGCTCGCTCCCGTATCTTGAATGGGGGAGCCTTGTTCCGAGGCTACATCATCGTTGGAGAAAACGATCTCTCAATTCATCAACATGGTATCAGTGATCTTGCTAAGATGTTAAATCAATCCGACATAGAATGCCAGATTGAAATCCTACCGGGGGTAAGCCATGAATTTTCAACTGATTACGAGGATGCGATATTGCGAGGCATTGATTTCATAGAAAACCAATGATGTCGACAACAGTTTACATTGACACAGATTAGAATAACAATTTATTTGGGGATTCTTATTTGTGTTTACCAGAATTCTATGCTCTTATCGCTTCTGGAGCGATTGCGCCAGGATTGCAGCGATTAAAGCAATGCCCGCGGTGAACTGGAACACTAACGGAAACCCCCATCGATCTGCCATATAGCCAGCTAATAATGTCCCCATTGCACCACTTGAAAACATAAACCCCAAGATTAAACCAGAGGCTAATGCCATTCCTCCTGGAATAATGCGTTGGGCAAGCACCACAATGATGGAATGGGTTGCGCCCGTGAGCGCACCAGCCAATGGAATGAGAATAAACAATGCAGGAGACCACCCCACCAGTGAAATTATATATAGCGGTATGCACGCCAGAGCCAGACCTATAGATGCAACTCGCCTTTTTCCATATAAATCTGCCAACCTGCCTCCAAATAAGTTGCCCATCGCCGAACCACCCATAAATAACGCTGCTATCAAACCATATGTGGTTGCACTTTGTCCCAGGTCACTCAGATATTTAGGCACGAACGTGATCATGTTTTGTTGGGACCACGATTGGAATGCAGCTAGTAAAGCAAAAAATACCAGCGTGGGGGCTAAAGTGGGGAAACCTGGGGCTTGAACGGATTCACTTTCACCTGGATTTTCTGCTTGCTCCGCCAGGGCAGGTTTTCTTAATTGATTGGCTGCAAATATCCCAACTGGTATTGCTAACACAGTAAAAGGCAGCAGACCAACCAGATTGAATTGTTCCAACACCGGTCCAGATACCACTGGGCCGAAGAACAATCCCAATTGTCCAAATACAAAGAAATAGGCTGCTGCAGAGGTTTCTCTTCCAGCATAATGTGTGCGACCGCGCAATGTCGCCTGCATTGTTCCTGCTGGATGAAAAGCGGCTGAACCCAGACTTGCCAACACTAATAAGATCAGCGAGGTTTCATTTGCCAATAGCATCGCTGAGCCATAAAATACCGCCATCCAGAATATCCCAACAGATACTACCCAGCGTGGTCCTATTCGATCTGCTAACCAACCAAATATTGGCTGCGTGAGTGAGCCACTCACCACATAGATTGTACTGAAAAGGCCAACCTCAGCATTACTTAAACCCAATGGAACACTTAAAAAAGCAAGTAGTACGGCACGATTCCCATTCAGGAAATCGACAGTCAAATGTCCAATGGCTACAGAAGAAAACAGGCGATCACGGAGCAGAGACATTAAAACCTTGTCTTATTCTCTATATAGTTTCTTAGATTGGATAAATTTCCATACGCTTTCTCGCAGGTAGAAGCGATATGGCTCTCCGTTTGCTATTTTCCAACGCAGATCAGATGAAGAAATCTCCAGGAGAGGCGCGTCGATAAATCTAAGCTTCGTTATAATGCCTGGTACTTTCACTGCTAGGCTTTTTATGTCCACTTCTACCTGTGGTCGTGACATGACTCCAATCAGATCGCATGCATCTACAAAATCAACTGGGTGATGCCAGGTTGGCAGATCACGTAGTGAATCACCACCCATCAGGTACACCAAAGTAGTTCCTGGCATCATTTCTCGGAAAATCTCAACGGTGTCTACTGCGAAATGGGGCGGATCGCGATCGAGATCTACACGGCTTATAACAAATGAGGGCTCACCGGATAATGCTTTAGCCAACATTTCCAGCCGGATTTCTACGGATGTAACAGTAATTCCTTGCTTGTGAGGCGGATTCGGTGTTAGCACAAAGTATATTTGTGCCAATTCAAGTTCAATGCGGGCTTCATCTGCCAGGATTAAGTGCCCCAAATGCGGTGGATCAAAAGTCCCACCAAATATTCCAATTCGCATATGCTAATTCCATCATGAAATGGTAATTTAATCCTGCCATTCGAGTTCAAAATCGCCTATGAATACAGTTTCCCCCACTTGCACACCAGCCGCTCGAAGAGCATCTTCTATACCCAGGGTTTGTAGAATGCGTTGAAAGCGCATCACAGATTGGTCATATTCCCAATAAGTCATTGCAGCGGCTCTCTCAATAGCCTCCCCACTTACATGCCATCCATCAAGTTGCCGCTCGATATTATACTCACGCGGATCGCTTTCAACGCGGTAAACAGGCAACTCACCAACCTGGACTTCAAATGGTAATTCAGATAACAAACGGGCAGCCTGGTAAAGCAACTGACGTACGTTTGTACCTGCTAAAGCCGAGATTGCCATTGGTTCATGACCCTTTTCTCGCAAACCTGATTCTATATCTGGTAACCGTTTTCTGACATCAGGTAAATCGATTTTATTTATAGCAACTACTTGGGGTTTGTCTCCTAGATTAGGGTCGAAAAGCGCCAGCTCACTGTTGATTTGGGCAAAGTCCAGAAGAGGATCTTCCGCCTGACCATCCAGCAGGTGTATAAGTACTTTCGTACGCTGAATGTGACGCAAAAACTCATGCCCCAATCCAATTCCCTGGTGGGCTCCTTCAATCAGTCCTGGGATATCAGCCAAAACCAGTGTCGTATCAATGTCCAGTTCAGCGACACCCAAATTCGGTTCAAGTGTTGTAAAGGGATAAGACGCAATCTTGGGTTTGGCATTCGTGACCGCGGCCAATAAGGTCGATTTTCCAGCATTTGGCACACCGACGATTCCAATATCAGCGATTAGCCGTAACTCTAGACGCAAAGATAGCTCCTGCCCGGGTTCGCCACGCTCAGCAATTCTAGGAGCCTGGTTGCGAGAAGAGGCGAAACGGGCATTTCCACGCCCTCCTCGTCCACCCCGTGCGACGATTAGGCTATCCCCTTCCGCTACCAAATCGCCCAGGACGTCGCTTGAATTGTGATCATAGACCAGGGTCCCAGGTGGGACCTGTAATATCAGATCATTACCTGATCTTCCAGTCATATTTTGCTTTCCACCTCGAGCACCGTCATGAGCCTTATAACGTGACTGGTGACGGAAGGTATAAAGTGTATTCAAAGTTGAAACAACTTTAAGAACCACATCCCCACCTTTGCCTCCATCCCCTCCATCGGGACCACCAAAAGGCACAAATTTTTCACGCCGGAAATGAACTACTCCGTCCCCACCGCTGCCTGATCTTACCTGGATAATTGCCTCATCAATAAACATGCAATTCTCACACTTTAAGTAAATTATGAAACGTTATGTTCCCCATTCTTGCTACGCTTGATCTGCGGAATGTATAAACAAACCATCCATAGAAGTGCGGCAGAATTATACCATTCGGTATATGTGCCTATGAAAGGTAAAGAAATGTAAAATTGAAACAAAACATTGCGATTACTCAATATCCATGGAAAACCCACGGTATCCAATTTTTTTACCTTCTTGTGGGGGTTTGCACAATTGGATAATTTGTGGTAAATTTCGTTATCATTAACCTTTCCTAGGTGAGGAGTAGCTGATGGATCATAAACCCATACCAGACATTGTCGTCGGGCGTCTTCCACTTTACTTACGTTCATTACAAAGGATGATCAAAGAAGGTAATTTAGTTACCTCCTCTCAGGAATTAGGAGAAAGACTCGGCATTTCCGCTGCTCAGATCCGCAAAGACCTTTCCCAATTCGGAGAATTTGGAAAGCAGGGCACAGGATACGACGTTGAATACTTGCATGATCAACTCAAAATTATATTGAAAGTCAATCGCGTGTGGGATATGGCTGTTATTGGAGCAGGCGATATTGGTAGTGCAGTTGCCAGATACCAAGGATTTGCTGATCGCGGTTTTCGGGTAGCGATGATATTTGATAATGACCCTGTGAAAATCGGTGCTCAAGTGGGAGATTTTATCGTAAAAGATAAAGCAACCATGGTAGAGGTTGTTCAAGCAGCTGGAATTATCGTTGCCATGATTGCTGTTCCCGCATCACAGGCTCAACACGTAGCGGACAATCTCGTTAAGGCAGGAGTGAAAGCAATCTTAAATTATGCGCCAGTTAGCTTGAATGTCCCCGAAGATGTCCATGTTCAGCATACAGATCCTGTCACCCACTTACAGCGTATGACCTATTACCTAGAATAACATTACTATACAATAATCGTTATACAAACCTCACCTAACGAAGCGGATATATCTACAATTCGCTTCGCTTTTATTTACCCCTAGAATATACTTCTTTAACTCGTAATCATCTAAATCGGGGGTAAATTTCGCCTGATCAAGGGGTACATCGTTAAGGCACGAGCCGCACCTTGGGCGACACAAGATGTAGGATTATCTACTAGATAAGCCGGTACACCTAGTTCTTTTGTCATCAGCTTATCAATACCTTTCAACAAAGCCCCCCCACCTGTCAAAGCAATACCACGATCAATGATGTCTGAAACCAGTTCGGGGGGAGTTTTTTCCAAGACTCGCCTGACAGTATCCACGATATCCATTAATGGTTCCCGCATTGCCTCCACAACTTCACCGGTTGTTAATGTGGCAGGGCGGGGTAATCCACTTACCTGATCTTGACCTTGCAGCTCATAGCTCTTTTCCTCATCTTGAGGGACAGCTGCGCCAATTGTAAGCTTGACTTGCTCAGCAGTGAGTTGCCCTATGATTAATCCGTATTTTTTCCGAATATATCCAACAATGGCTTCATCCAAAGACATACCCCCGGCGCGCAAAGTCTCGGCAGCGACAATTCCATACATGGCTAATACTGCAGCCTGGGTGGCACCACCCCCTAAACAGACCAGCATATTCCCGGAAGGAGTGCCAATGGGAAGATCTACACCCAAAGCTGCTGCCAGTGGTTGTTGAACAAGGTATACTACTCTACTTCCCGCCTGTAATACTGCTTCATGGACTGCGCGACTTTCCACGCTGGTAACACCACATGGCACTGTTACCATAACAGTCGGTCTAAAAAATCGCATCGGCCCGCCCACGCGTCTCAATAAGGCCTGCAACATATACTCAGTGACTTCGTAATCTGCGATGACACCATTTACGAGTGGTCGCGTTACTTCCAGGCTCTCAGGAACTCGCCCTAACATATCCTGGGCTTCTTTCCCCCACGCTACCATTTTTTGCTCATCAACAACAATCGCTGCGATAGTGGGCTCCTCTAATACCAACTCGCCACCCTCCGCAGCGCGTGTAAACATCGTCCCCAGATCAAGACCTAATTCTTTTGAAAAAAGGGCCATAGGCTACAGGCCTTCTCCCTCTCCTCGTTCATAGGGATGGGTAAGCTTGCCCCTCCTGAACCGGCGTGCCGCCTCCAACCGCAAATTTGAGCGCCTTAAGGCTGCCTCCATCGCCAGATAAGCATCAGTATCGGGAGGCGGACCAGCTTCCAAATATTCCTCAGCCCGCTTACGGGCTTCTTCAGCCCTGGTTACATCAATTTCTTCGACATTTTCGGCTGCATCAGCAAGGATAGTAATGATATTGGGTTGGACTTCAACGACGCCTCCCGAGACAGCGAAAAATTGTTCTTCACCTGCAGACCGAACTTTTAGGATCCCAAATTTAAGAGTTGACAGAAGTGGGGCATGGTTGGGTAAAATACCCATTTCACCATCAACACCAGGAACAACTACAATATCGACATCACCCTGGAAAACCATCCTGTCTTGAGAGACAATTTCACAACGAATAGGCATTTTTTGATACCTTCTCTGAGGTCAATAGTAAGGATTCAGCCACCTGAAGCCAATCGCTCTGCTTTCTCACGTGCTTCGTCAATCGTACCCACCATCATGAAAGCCTGTTCGGGTAGGTCATCATGCTTGCCATCCAGGATTTCTCGAAATCCGCGGACAGTCTCTTTAAGCGGCACGTAGCGTCCTTCCAAACCAGTAAATTGCTGGGCGACATAGAATGGCTGCGAGAAGAAACGCTCGATTTTACGTGCACGCGCCACGATAAGCTTATCATCCTCGCTCAGCTCATCAACACCAAGGATGGCGATAATATCTTGCAAATCTTTATATCGTTGAAGTACTTGCTGGACTTCACGTGCAGTGGTGTAATGATCCTCACCAACGACCAGAGGGTCAAGAATACGCGAAGTTGAAGCCAGAGGGTCTACTGCAGGGTAAATGCCCTTCTCAACGATGGATCGCTCCAAGGCGATAGTCGCATCCAGATGCGTGAAGGTAGCCACAGGTGCAGGATCCGAATAATCATCTGCGGGTACATATACAGCCTGCATGGATGTAATAGATCCAGTACGAGTCGAGGTAATCCGCTCCTGCAGTTCGCCCATTTCCGTTGCCAGAGTTGGTTGATACCCCACCGCAGATGGCATACGCCCAAGTAGAGCCGATACCTCTGAACCCGACATGCTGAAACGGAAAATATTGTCGATGAAGAGCAACACATCACGTCCAGCATCCCGAAAGTATTCAGCCATAGACAGTGCTGCTAGCGCCACTCTCAAACGTGCGCCAGAGGGCTCATTCATCTGACCAAATACCATCACGGTATCCTTCATCACTCCCGACTCAAGCATTTCTCGATAAAGCTGGGTGCCTTCACGGGTACGTTCGCCCACACCAGCAAATACTGAGTTGCCTTGGTGAACCGTGGCTATTGAGCGGATAAGCTCCATAATGATGACAGTCTTGCCAACTCCAGCACCACCAAAAATACCCGTTTTACCACCTTTAGTAAATGGTGCAATTAAATCAATCACTTTAACACCCGTTTCAAATACCTCAACACGGGTAGATTGGTCTGCAAATTTTGGCGCAGGTCGATGGATAGGATAACGCTGTCGGGCATCAACAGGGCCTTTTTTATCAACAGGCTCACCCAGCACATTGAACACTCGACCTAAAGTTTCCTGTCCTACAGGTACCGTAATCTGCTCGCCAAAGCTTAATGCCGATCTGCCACGCTGCAAGCCATCTGTAGTATCCATAGCCACACAGCGCACCCAGTTATTCCCCAGATGTTTTTCAACCTCTAGGACAAGGGGAGTATCGCCATCACGAGGCACCTCGATTGCTTCATATACCTCTGGCAACTCATCGGGTGGGAATTCAACATCCACAACTCCCCCCAATACCTGAACTATTCGACCTTTTGCCATTACTACCTCCGATACGATGTTCTGATGTCAACTCCGGTTCTTTCCAGTTATCCCGGAAGTTTACATCCCAAATATTCTGAGCTTATCCTATAGCCTGAGCCAGTGCTTCTGCACCCCCAGCAATATCCAGCATTTCACTGGTGATCGATTGCTGGCGAGCTTTGTTGTATTCCAGGGTCAACGCAGAAGCCAATTCAGTCGCGCTGTCTGTAGCGTTCTTCATCGCAACCATGCGAGCAGCATGCTCGCTGGCAAGTGATTCAAGAATTGCCTGGTAGACCTGCAATGCTGTAAATCTGGGAATTATCTGATCTAAAATCTCAATCTGTCCTGGTTCGTAGATATAGGCTGCATGTGGCCTTAGAGCATCTTGTCCAAATGTCTCGACCCGTGTATCTTCCTCCTCTACTTCAAGGGGGAGCAATTTTTTCATGGTAGGTATCTGTCGAACCATATTCACGAAATCAGTGTAAACCAGGTAAACCTCATCACTGTGTCCAGCCAAAAATTCATCCACTGCCAAGCGACCAATGGCAGAAACATCTGCAAAGGATGGTGCCGCCGGCAGGTTGCTGAATTCAGCAATGATATTTTTTCGTCGACGCAGCATCAAATCACGTCCTTTACGGCCTACCGTGATATAACTCACCGGTAAAGGATACTGGTCAAATTTTTGAGATGCGAATCGTACAATATTTGTATTGTAGGCACCAGCGAGTCCACGGTCCCCTGTCAGTATGACAACCAACACGCTCTTCAGCTCAGAGCGGCGTGTTAACAGGGGATGCAAAGATTCCTTCGACGGTTGACCAGCTATATGCGTCAAGACCTGCCAGGCTTTCGTAGCATATGGTCGGGTGTTCGTCACAGCCTGCATGGCTTTACGCACTTTGCTGGCGCTTACAGCCTGAAGGGCACGCGTAACTTGGGCAATATTTTTTACGCTCCGGATGCGGAGCCTTACTTCACGTGGAGTTGCCATAATCTAATTTCCGATTCACTCGTCTATTCTTCAGGCATACTGAATCCAAGCCCATAAATACCTAGGATACCCTGGCGGAAAAGGAGAATTATCCCCAAGAATTTGTAAATGCCTCTAACGCAACACGTAATTGGGTTTCATTATCTTCGGTAATACGTTCTTTCTCAACGATATCTTTACCAATCTCCGGATAGGAGGTATCCATGAAGCGAATTAAATCTTGTTCCCATTTTCGCATATTTTCGAGAGATACCTTGTCTGCATAACCACGTGTGCCAGCGTAAATAACAATCACCTGGTGTTCTAGAGGAACTGGCTCGTACTGAGGTTGTTTCAGTATTTCTTGGAGATGCGTACCTCGATTGAGTTGGGCTTGTGTGGATTTATCTAGATCAGAGCCAAATTGGGCAAATGCAGCCAGCTCCCGGAATGCCGCCATATCCAGACGCAACCGGCTGGCGACTTGCTTCATCGCTCGTGTTAGCGCATCACCACCTACCCTTGATACTGAGAGGCCAACATTCACAGCCGGACGGATACCTGCATAAAAGAGGTTGTTTTCCAAATATATCTGCCCATCCGTTATGGAGATCACATTCGTGGGGATATATGCCGATACATCGCCTAACAAGGTCTCAATAATCGGCAGGGCGGTCAAGGAGCCCCCTGAACCTTTGCGTTTTACCACTTTGAATTCTGCTGGCGTTTCCATCGCTTTATGAACCTGTTCAGCATCATGCAATGATACAGGACCGCCATACACATTTCCGTCCACTGCCATTTCTGCAGTCGCCTGTTCACCCTCAAAATCCTTAGAGACAATCACATATTCATCGGCCAACCGGGCGGCTCGTTCTAACAAGCGTGAGTGTAAGTAAAAAACATCTCCAGGGTAAGCTTCTCGACCTGGTGGACGTCGCAATAATAGAGAGACCTGTCGGTATGCCCAGGCATGCTTGGAAAGGTCATCATATACAACCAGAGCATCGCGTCCAGTTTCCATAAACTCCTCGCCAATTGCACATCCGGCATAAGGTGCAAAGTATTGCAGCGCGGCAGGTTCATCTGCAGAAGCTACGACGACAGTGGTGTATTCCATAGCGCCAAAACGTTCCAATATTGATACAGTACGGGCAATCGCGGATTTTTTCTGACCAACCGCGACATAGATACACAGTAGATCTTTCCCTTTTTGATTGATAATTGTATCGATGGCAATTGCTGTTTTTCCGGTTTGCCGATCACCAATAATCAACTCACGCTGACCTCGTCCGATTGGAATCATTGAGTCAATGGCTTTTAATCCAGTCTGAACTGGTGTATCAACATCTTTTCTGGAAACTACACCCGGAGCAATGCGCTCGATGGCACGATAACTCTCAAATTTCACTGGACCTTTACCATCGATTGGTTGTCCAAGCGCGTTAACAACACGCCCGATCATGCCATCACCCACAGGGACGGAGGCAATTCTTCCAGTGGAGCGAACCAGCATCCCTTCTTCGATGCCGGCATATTCTCCCATCACGATCACGCCAACCGCCTCTGATTCGAGGTTAAAAGCAATACCGAGCACACCATTCGCAAATTGAACGAGCTCTTGGGCGCGTACATCGCCAAGACCGGCAACGCGCGCGATTCCATCACCGGCCTCAACCACAGTGCCGATATCACGTACTTCCATTTCTGGCTTAAAGGTCTCGATTTGCTTTTGAAGGTCGGCAGTAATTTGATGAATTAGATCTGACATTAGCCCTCCGAGAGGTATAAATATTTTTAAACTATTTCACATGAAAAGACATAAATACAGGCCCATGAGAGTGATCAAGTTAATAAGTACTTAGCATAACGAAATCACACAGGGCCTGGTTGACTTTGAGTTAAATACATCCGCTCGATATTCCTTAGGGTATAAATCGGTCAAATGATAACCGAAAGCATTGATCTTGTCCAGTTCTTCACGATCGGTTGGGTTGGTAATTGCTTCTATAGACCGTTCTATAACTATTTATCTTCCGGTGCCTGTGCTCGCGCGTCTTTCCCAAGCTCGCGCGAGCGCTCATAAGCTGCCCAAATAGCCCGCGAGATTGCGGTGCGAAAACCTGCTTTTTCAAGATAATAAAGGGCAGCTGCTGAAGTTCCACCAGGCGAGGTAACCTGATTCCGCAATCTTGCCAGATGGATATGTTCTTCGTGCTTGGTATAAAAATCCACAGAACCTCGCACAGTTTGTGCAACCAGCTGTTCCGCAATCCTACGTGGAAATCCAAGATGCACTCCCGCATCTACCATAGCCTCCATAAACAAGAAAACATATGCAGGGCCCGTACCGGAGAGTGCCGTCGCCATGTCCAAGTAATTTTCTTCCTCTACGTAGATTTCTTGTCCGAGAGCTCCCAAGACTTGCCGTGCCATTTCATTCTGCTCATCAGTGACAGTAGGAGCTGCAGTCCACACTGATATTCCCTGACCTATCTGCGCTGGAGTATTCGGCATAGAACGAACAATGCGAGCATGCCCTAATCCGCTAGCAATTTTAGTTATTGATGCTCCTGCAACAATGGACAGAACAACCGCCTCTGGACTTATCGAGCCATAGATACCTGCCAGCACTTTGTCTAGCCTTTGAGGCTTAACAGCTAAAACAACCATGGACGCCTGTTTGGCAGCTTCAACATTATCTGTTGTTCCACTGATGCCATATTTCTCAATAAGTTCTAGCACTCGCTCCTGTCGCGGACCAGCGGCGAGAAGGCTGTCGGGCTCTGCCACTCTCTGCCGGATCAATCCAGCGATCATAGCCTCTGCCATCACACCAGGGCCGATAAACGATATTACTTGATGGTCAAACACAAATCCACTCCTTCACGGCTTTGTAAAATATTGCAATGCCAGGCGCAAGCGGGTTTCTTCGTCCTGAGGAGCATCACGTGATATTGACTGGATGGCAGCTTGTGCCTCCACAACGCTATATCCCAAAGAGGTCAAGGCTGCAAGAAGATCCCCATCTGATTCTGCAGACATTGTGACAGGCTTCAATCCAGCTTCCATTGGAAGCCGATCCTGCAGGTGCATTAATATTTTCTGCGCAGTTCGCTTGCCAACGCCTGGCACCCTGCTGAATAGCTCTTCCTGTTCGTGAAAAACTGCCCTTCGGATTGCTTCTGGATTGAGCGTAGAAAGAACCGCTAATGCCAGACGAGGACCTACACCATTTACCCCCAACAACAATGAAAATAACTGCCTGCCTTCTTTCGTTTCAAATCCATATAGTGTCAAGGCATCTTCGCGTACCACCAGATAGGTATATAAAAATACCCGCTCACCTGGTCTTAAGTGATCACACAGTGGTGCAGGGATATAAACTTGCAGACCCACACCACCAATTTCAATCACAATATTATCACTATTCTTGTCCAGGACTTCTCCAACCAGGCTGGCGATCATAACTATTCCTTTCCTCTTTTTTCAGAAGAGAAATGCAACACTCACGCCGGTAATTAGGATTAGAATAAATGCTGGGAGCAATGCGTTTCTAAGTGCACGAGCTCCTAAAGCAACAACCATGCCTCCTTTTACAAGCGTATTTGCCATGGCTGCTAATACAATGGCTTGTGCACCCGTGCGTAAATCCACACCACCTGATTGAGTACTGAGTTCCGTCATAGACAACGTGATAGCATCGACATCTGCTAAACCTGCTACCAATCCAGAAAGATAAACACCGGTATTCCCTAAGGTAACCTGAGCTGCTCGAGAAACGATCAAAATACCGGCATAAAACAGCCCAAACTTTATCGCTGGCCACAGTTCAAAGGGATTTGAAAACTGAATATCCCCACTTTCACTGACCCTTTGTTGATAGTATAAGTAGATACAATAAACTAAAGCAACTATTCCGGCTGCCAGCATGGATGGCCACAATATGCTAAATAACTCTATATTCAACACCAATACCAACAATAAAACCCGGGAAAACATCATCGTCCACGAGATAATGATCGCTAGAGCAAAGGGTTTGGCTAGACTGGTCTCTGTCCGACTACGCTGTGAGAAGCTCAATGTAACCGCTGTGCTGGAAACTAAACCACCCAAAAATCCGCTCAAACCAATACCCAGCCGTGCACCCACCATCTTGATCAATAAGTAGCCTAAAAAACTAATGCCCGAGATCAAGACAACCATTTCCCAAATTTTATAGGGATTGAGTACATCCATAGGAGATGAACCAAAATTTTGATTAGGAAGAACTGGCAAGATGATTGCAGTGATCACCGCGAATCGCAGTGTAGCATAGACGTCTTCACGCGTAATTCGCTCGATAATCACTTGCATTTCGAACTTCAAGGCGAGAATAACAGTAACCGTTACCCCAATCGCAGCAGCCAAAGCCAGATAATTCCAGAAACACAAGCCCCCAATTATGAAGGTGAGTAGAGCTGCGACCTCCGTAGTCAGACCAACCTCGCTGCGTTTCCATGCCCCAACAAAATATGCGCTTGTCAGCAGTGTGCCAAATGCCAGAGCGAATCCAAAAAACACCCATGGTGAAGTGAATTGTTCCGAAATCAAGGCTGCCGCACAACCTAATAATCCAATCAACGCAAACGTTCGATCACCTGCGAGTATTTCACGTTCCTTACCACCATGGGCATACTCGCGTTGGATCCCTATCAGCAACCCAATTAATGTTGCTGCACCAAATCTTATGAATAAATCAGAGGTTTCCATAACGGTTGACCCCCACTTAATAACTTACGTGAAGAGAGATTTCATGCGAGCTGAGTGCACATGACATATTGCCACAGCAATAGCATCTGCAGCATCATCAGGTCGAGGAATATCGTCCAAGTTGAGTAAAGCACGCACCATTTGCTGCACCTGTTGTTTATCTGCACCTCCATAACCAGCGACAGCCTGTTTGACTTCCAGAGGTGTGTATTCAAAAACCGCCATGCTCGCCTGAGCAAGGGCTAGCATGGCAACACCCCGTGCCTGTCCAACACTCAATGCAGTGCGTACATTGCGTTGAAAAAACAACTTCTCCACGGCTCCATGCTCTGGATTATGGAGAAGT
>CP070639.1:2958241-2995146 GCA_020354045.1 Anaerolineales bacterium
CAGGTAAGCCGCCATCCCTGAGGTGAACATATGGTGCGCCCACACCAGGAAGCCAACCAGCGCAATTCCAAAGGAAGACAGCGCCACCCAGCGGTAGCCAAACAGTGGTTTACGGGCAAATACCGGCAGCAGCTCGCTGATGACCCCTAAGCCAGTCAGCACGAACACATAAACTGCCGGGTGGGAGTAAAACCAGAACAGGTGTTGGAATAAGACCGGATCGCCACCTTTGGTGGGATCAAAGAACCCCATCCCAAACAGGCGCTCGAACATCACCATCTGGAAAGAGAGGCCGATTAACTGTGTAGCGGTCAAACCGATGATGGCCGTAGCGAAGGCCGTCCAGACGAAAATTGGCATGCGGAAGTAATTCATCCCCGGGGCACGCATCTTGACGATCGTCACGATGATATTTAACGAGCCAAAAATTGAGGAGAGACCCACAAAGTAAACACCCATGAAGAACATCTGCATTCCCAGCGGTGCCCTGGCGCTTAATGGTGGATAACCGGTCCAGCCAGTATCAAACCCGCCCAGAAAAAGGGAGCTCACCAGCAAAACCGCACCGGGCACATTGATCCAGTAGGCAAAGGCATTCAGCCGTGGGAAAGCCATATCGTTGGCGCCGATCATCAACGGTACCAGGTAATTGGACATCGCTCCTACACCCAACAAGATGCTACCGATCATGACGATGCCATGCAAGCTCATAATCGTATTGTAAAAGCCCAGCCCGCTCATCCCCAGGATGTTGGACTCGTCTTTGAACAGCAAACCTGTCGCAGCTAGTTCGGTGCGGAATGTAAGCGCAAACAAACCTGCCAGCGAAAACAGGATTAACGAAGTAACCCCATATTGAATACCGATCACTTTGTGGTCAAATGAGACACTCAGGTACTTCGCCCAGCCACTTCGCTCCGGGGTTTCTGGGTGCTCGGGTGTTTCCTCACCATTAGCCCACTTAAACCAGTCACTCATCACGCCTGTACCAATCATGAAGGTCACAACCCCGATCAAGGCACCGCCTACCCAGGCCGGTTCTGCCTTCCAGGCTTGCAAACCCATCAAAAGCCGGATTACCATCACCAGCGCCATTCCTATTGGCACGCCCACGATCATGGCGATCAGGCCGCGCACCAGGCTGGTGGATAAAATGCTGCTTCTTTGACTCATTACATCACTCCTTATCGCAAACTCTTGATGAATTCGATCATGTCCTGGATCTGGGCCTCGCTCATGCGTTCGCCGAAGTTTTGCGGCATGAGGTTCTCCCCAAAGCCTGATACAATCTTTGCATTCGGATTGAGGATCGACTCCTGCAGGTAGGCTTCATCAGCTGTCACTGTGCTGCCATCCGCCAAGGATCGCTGAGATTCATACAACCCTTGCCAGCTGGGTCCTACTCCAGGTGTCCCGTCCAGAGAGTGGCAGGCGTTACATCCAAAGCTGGTGTACCAGTTTTGACCACGCTCAACTGGATCCTCTGAGAGCCCGGTTGCCTGGATCACCCAACCGTCATAGTCCTGTTGGGAAAGCACGATAACGGGATTCTCCATGTATGCATGCCGTCGCCCGCACAGCTCTGCACAGCGCACCTTGTACTCTCCAATCTGCGTGGGAGTCACCCGCAGATCGCGCACAAATTCATCCCCTCCGGGTAGCGCATCCTGCTTAACCCGGAATTCAGGCACCCAGAAAGAGTGAATTACATCCGCAGAAGATAAATGCAGCAAAGCCTGTTGTCCAACAGGCAGGTATAACTTGTCACTGACAACACCCAGCTCAGGGTATTCAAAACTCCAGGACCATTGCGAGCCAATTACATTCACTTCAATAGCCCTGGGATCGATACGTTGCGTTTCTGCCAGCGCCTGGCTGCCCATAAAGGCAAACGCAAGCACTGTCACCAACGGTACGATCGTCCAGGCCACCTCCAATCGTGTGTTGCCCTCAATATGTTTGGCGTCTGTGGTATCACCTGCTTTTCTGCGGAAGACCACAATACTGTAAACCATGAAAACAATAATTAAGGCAAACAGGAAGGCAATAACCTTGAACTCCAGGTCAAACATCCGGTCGATCGGTTCCGCTTGCGCACTCGCAGCAGTCGGCAGTAAATTCACCTGTCCCATGCCAAGGATAAGCAAGACAGTTACCACCACCACGAGTATTCCAGCGATGATCAAATGTTTCATATTTCCTCTCCTCGCGTAAGCTTCTACGTTTTTCGGGCCATCAGCGATCGGCTCCGCTTGTCCGGCAGCCTTTGAATCGCTCCATTTCTCCAACCAGTCATCAATTTGAGCTGCAGCCATGGTTCGGCGATCATACACAATCGCCTCTTCCCCATCTTGCAAAGAAAGCAATACAACGCGCAATTTCCGTTCAACTTCCACAAAATGCGCCAGGAATTCATCCCGGTTGAGCCGCTCATCATCGTAATCCACGATGACCAGATCAGGATTTAACGCATCCAATGCTGAGATAGCTTCTTCGAGATTAGACACAATCCCCACCACCTCGACATCTGCCTCGGGGCGCGCTTGTAGTAAGCTGCGCAACCCCTGCCCAAAGAGAGCATGGCTGGAAGCTATCAGTACTCGCTGAGGCTTTTCACGCTGCATGATTTTGAAGATACTCGTTTTTTAATATTTGCGTCTGACGATACAACCAATATGGAATGAAAATGAAAATGCACCTTCTTCCTAAATTATGAGTTAATGTACCAAAAATGAATGGAAATGTCATCGACCGCCCTCGTTCAAAAAGGTGGATATTAAAATAACACGGAGGGGTGATTTTCCAATCACCCCTCCCAGGTTTTTTAATAAGTAGTTGGGTCTATTCTTGACCGATTAAACCCAATTGAATCGCTTTGCTGACCGCTTCAGCCCGGTTAGAGGCTTCTAACTTCTCCAGGATATGCCGCACATGGGTCTTTACCGTGTTATCTGATATAAAAAGCTCTGTGGAAATTTGCGCAGTCGTCCTCCCCTGCGCCAGGCAGCTCAACACTTCCATCTCGCGGCTGCTCAAGCCACGGTCATCGATATAAGCTGTATCCATGCTTACTGCCCGCATCACCTGGCGAGTTACATCTGGTGCCAATACCGACATGCCCTCATGGATCTTCATGATTGCTTTACACAATTCCTCAGGTGAAGCATTTTTGAGCAAGTAGCCATCAGCACCGGCAGCGATGGCGCCGAATAAATCCTCATCGTTCTTTGAAATTGTCAGCATTACGATTTTACATTTTTCGCCCTCGTTTAATGCCTGTACGGTCTCCACTCCACCCATGATAGGCATATTCACATCTAGGAGGACCACATCAGGTTTCAATCGTTGGACCACTTCGATGGCCTCTCTGCCGTTAGCAGCCTCGCCGACGACCTGGAATTCCGGCATGCCTCCCAATAAGCTAATCAAGCCAGAGCGGAACAGGGCGTGGTCATCGACTACGACCAGGCGTATCGGTTTCATAATTTGTCTCTTTCTTATTTATAGGCATACGTATGCTAACCGTGGTGCCCATCTCAAGCCGGCTTGTGATTTGGTAATCCGCCCCAATCAGTTCGGCTCTTTCTTGCATACCGCGCAAGCCATGCCGGTAAGGACCGGGCACATCCTCAGCCAGGAAGCCAGTACCATCGTCTGTGACATCTAAAATCAGGTAACCTGGAATCTCCCTGCAGGAAATTTCAACCTGTTTTGCATGCGCATGCTTGCGCACATTGCTTAACGCCTCCTGTACAATGCGAATCAGCTGAGCATTCACCTCGGGCGGGAAATCAAAATTCCAATTCGAGTCGCATAGCACTGCGCGCACGCCACTGAGCTCTTCAAATTCAACTGCAGCCTGTTGCAACAACTCAGGAAGTCTTTCACTTGACGCAGCAATCCTCAAACCATCAATCGATTGGCGCGTATCCTGGTAAGCATCATCCAACACCCGGTAAATAGACCGGATCGTATCATGAGCCAGTTCAGTTTCAGAACGCTCTAAATAACCCAGCATTTGTGCTGTTTTGAGCTTGAGGTATCCGAGAGTCTGCGCCAGTCCATCATGGATTTCTCGCGCCAGACGTGTCCGTTCTTGGACGATCGCGTTAAATTCAATTTGGGTGATCAGGTTGGCGTTCTGTAAGACCAGAGCCGCCTGGCCCGCGATGGTTTGCAAAATCAGCAACTGTCGCTGGTTGAAACCTTTATTACGTTGGTTTGCTACCAGCATAACCCCTATGGGTGCTACACCTTCAACCAAGAGTGGCACTGCCATGACCGCACGCAAACCCGCAGATGTTTCAGCATTGCCTGGGCCATTTCCAAAAATAACGGGTTCTTCCGCTGCTGCAACGCTGCGTATAATCCCCTCCAGCAGCGGCAATGCATTCTCTGGCAGCTTCCCCCAGGTAATGGTATTGCTGTTTTGTTCCTGGTCCTCAAACCAGGTCGCAACCAGAGCGTAATCTGCATCCAAGGTTTCATGCAGGCTGGCTAGCAAAGCCTCCAGCATTTCTTTCATATCGGTGTTAGCGCGTCCCGCTTGTATCTGGCGTATGGTAGACAATGCTCGCTCACGCAAGCGGATAGCCTCCATTGCTCGCGTGGTCTCATCCATCAGCGTCCGCAGCAAAGCCTGGCTATCTCCATCCAGCTGTTCGGTCCTGGGCAAATACAGATTCAGGATACCATACTCCTGTTCAGCTCGCCGGACTGGCAAACAATATACACCCATAGTATCCAGGAATGAACCTTTTAGCAGCGGGCAAACCAGGGTTAACTCCTCCATATTTTGGCATGAGCTGCATTTTTGGCGCACAACTGGAGAAGCCAGGTATTCCAACCATGCCTCTGGCGCAGGAAATGGCATTTTGCCTAAACTTGTAGAGGAAAGCGGTTGGGCGTGTTCGTCGAGCGGTACAAAGGAAGCTGCCTCTGCATTGAGCAGCTCCTTACATAGCCGCAGGACCAGCTCAATAACTTCGTCCACATTCTGCGCCTCCACAAACATCTGGCTGATTTGCAAGCTGATCTTCTGGCGGTGTGTCGCCGCTTCCAGCTGTTTTACCGTGTTCTCTAAACTATCTTCAAGGCTGGTCAGCTTTTGGCTGGTTCTCTGCCAGTAATCAGTGCCCGTAAAGACCAGAGCTCCCAGTATGCTGGCCAACAGCAGCGCATATATCCACGCTCCGCTGGTTAGACTTCCACCCCCAAAATAAGAGGCCAGAGTGGGAAGCAGAACCAAGATAAATGCAAACCCACCGGTAACCAAGCTGGCATACCGGTGTTGGCTGATTTTATGCAGCTTTTCAATCAAACTTCCCACGCGGCTTATTTTACCTGAAAACCTGCAACACTTCTGCGCTGTGTTCTGCAGGCTTAACGTTTTCAAATACCTGCTGGATATTACCCTCTGGGCTAATTAAAAACGTAGTCCGAAAAACGCCGTCGTACTCTCTACCCCTGAACTTCTTCCGTCCCCAGACACCATACAATTCACACACTTTGTGATCGACATCCGCCAGGAGCGCAAAGGGCAGCTGATACTTTGTCTTGAATTTGCTGTGCGATTTCGGCGTGTCCGGGCTTACACCCAGTATGGTGATGCCTGCTTCCTGGTAGGCGCTGTAGTCATCGCGAAAGTTGCACGCCTCTGTTGTACAACCTGGTGTATCGTCCCTGGGGTAAAAATACAACACCACCGGGCGGCCTCGGTATTCAGAGAGTCTGCGCAGGGTGCCGGTTTCATCTTCAAGGCTGAAATCCGGGGCTGGGATACCTGCTGATATGGGCATAGATTTCTCCTGACATTTAAGTTTCCAACTCAGCGATTATACTTCCCATCTTATGTACCGTATAGCCTGGCAGCTGTGCCACCGCTTCCTGAAATGCTGGTTTCTTTAGCAAGTCGATTAAAGGTTTCAGCAAATCATTGCGGTAGTGTTGTGCCGGGATGACCAGGTCATAGCGTTCCTCGAATAGCGGCAAAAAATCAAGATCTAAAGACTGAGCAGCAGCGGCTATGCCCAGCCCGCAGTCTGCACGTCCAGAGGAGATGGCGGCAGCCACTGCTAAATGGGTGTATTCTTCCTGATTGTATCCCTGGATCGCCTCTGGGTTGACCCTCAATTTCCCAAGCTCATAATCCAGCAAAACACGTGTCCCGGCACCACGTTGCCGATTGACAAATGTCACTTCAGGTCGGGTCAAATCATCCAACGTTTGAATCCTTTTAGGATTGTCTTTTGCTACCAGCAAGCCCTGAGTTCTGCCCACCAGTGCTACCACTACTACTGCTATCTCTGGCAGGTACTGACGAATGTATGCCAGATTGTATTCACCGCTCTCAGGATCCAGCAGGTGTGACCCTGCTAAATGTGCTTCACCTCTGCGCAGTGCCACCAGACCACCCAGACTGCCTACATTCGCGGAGGTGAAGCGCCTGTCGCTTTCAGCCAAAAATTGGCCCATAAGGTCAAGGGTCAAGTCATGCGAACCGATAGCAAAAATGGTCTTCTCGAGCTCACCAGGCGACCGTAGCAGCTGGACATCTACCTCTTGACCGGCTGGGATACCTTGAGAGCCACGCGGCAGGATAACCAGACCATCTGCCTTAACCAACGAAGTGATTACCCCTGCTCCGCGTGAAAGCGGTGCCGCCAGCATACGCTTGCCCACGCGTCCGACTGCCACCCGCAGATAATCGTCATCGCCCGGCGGTGATGTGACCTTGCGGGTTAACTCAGCCTTTACAGTTATAGGCGATTCAGGTTGCGCGCCTTGCCAGCGCCACAACAATGGTTTTACGAATATCTCGCCCGTCAGCGCAGCCGAAACAGGGTAACCCGGTACACCAATGATCGGTACCGGCTGTATTGTCGTCAAATTTTCTTCCCCTTGCTCAGGCTCCAAGTGGACCATTCCTAGGATCACCGGGTGACCGGGGCGCACTGCCACGCCATGCACCAGCAGTTCACCCAATTCTTCAACTACCTTGGCTGAGAAATCTTCCGATCCAGCTGAGGATCCTGCATTTAGCAAGATCAGATCATGGCTGCGAGCCGCCTCTTTGACCGCCTCTTTGATGCGCTCAAAGTCATCCGGGATGATCGCGTGACGTCTGGGTTCACCACCCCAGGATATCACCTGGCCTGCTAATACGATGGAATTGTATTCGATGATATCTCCCCGTTTTACCTCCGCACCCACTGGCACCAGCTCGGAACCGGTGGGCAATATCGCCACCCGCGGGCGCTGCGCTACGAGCACATGATCGTGCCCGCAAGCCGCCACTGCGCCTAAATCTACCGGACGCAATCGATGCCCCGCAGGCAACACCAGCTCTGTAGCGACAATATCCTCACCCATAGAGCGGACATGCTGCCAGGGTGTCACGGCCGCGCGGATGCGGATGGATTCAGGTCGTCTGGGGTCTTGCGCCAGGTTTTCACCCTCCCCCATTGCCTCAACATTCTCTATTGGGATGACTGCGTCAGCCCACACAGGTAGGGGGTCCCCCGTGTCTACATAAACCGTCAGGTCGTGATAGGATAACCGCACTGGTTGGGTTGGCATTGCACCTGCCGTGTCCCGGGCGCGCACTGCAAATCCATCCATGGCGGAGGCGTGGTAATGCGGAGAGGACAGCCTCGCCCAGACCGGCTCGGCTAAAATGCGATCCACCGCCTTCTCATCCAGAGGGATATACTCACTGCCCAGCAACCCGCTGCGATTGGCGGCCTCCAACGCTTGGTACAGGCGTTTCTGAGCTTCCGATAAAGGTATGTCGTGTAAATAAATACTCATAGGGTTATATGACAGGTTTGCATAATTCACCGTGCTCGGGATGTGTTTAGTTCTTTACTGACCGGGATATTGATATCATCCTCCAGGGAAATATACCTTGCTTGAGCATCACTTCACCTGATAAGGAAAGCGTGCCCTACTCCTCGTAATGCTTCAAGGGCTTTTTCAAGGGAATTCTCTTGGACCAGGACATAATCCGTAGCATAAGTGGAGAGAGCAAAAATACTCACACCTGCCTCTGCCAGAGGTAAAGCCAATGATGCCAGCACCCCAACCAGGCTGAAATCCAAAGGTCCCTGCACCTCAATCGCCCTCCAGCCAGCCTCGCTCTTCACCCCTTTAGGAACATAGCTTTGTTCACATACGATGGTTAGCTCTCCCGGAGAATATATACTGGCTCTAAAACCTGCAGCAGGTAGCCAAACGGGAGTGCCTTCTCCTTCGGGAAGGTGGCATATGGCAAAAACTCCAGGCAGCACAGTCAGGGATAGGGCCAGTGGGGCGCTATCTTCAATGGTCATGACAGCAGTACCTCAACCTGTTGACCGGCATGTAGACCGGTAGCATCGGCGGGAATGCGGATAAACCCATTGGCGCGCACCAGTGTAAAGATCAGGTTGCTCTTGCCAAATACCGGTTCCGCCTGATAACCCTCAGGACCTGATACCAGCCTCACCGGTATCCAGTCTTCGCGTCCGGCCTGCGAGGGAAGATTCAAGGTCAAACGGGCTTGAACACTGGGTGCGGGAGTGAAGCGACGCACACCCAACAATGCCTCTAGCACTTTGGTGACCACAATCGAGGCGATCACCAGCGCACTGACCGGGTTGCCCGGAAGTCCGATGACCGGTTTACCATTGCAAACTGCCAGGATGGTTGGCTTTCCAGGTCGCACCTCGACACCATGCACCAGCACCCCGGGCGTTCCCAGTGCGTTGATCACCTCTGCAGTTAAGTCGCGTGTGCTGGCTGACGATCCAGCTGTAATAACCACTACGTCGCACTCTTGCAGCGCTTTCTCAGCCATGATGCGCATGGGTTTCACCCGATCCGGGATGATGCCATAGCGTACAGGTACTCCACCTAAATCCTGAGTCAAGGCACTCAATGTGTAAGCATTCACATCGCGCACCTGCCCTGGCTTTATCTCCTGCTCAGGTGGGACAACCTCATCCCCGCTCGAGATAATACCCACCCGCGGTTGCTGGCTTACCCGCACACGGGTTAGCCCCAGAGCCATCAAACCACCAATTTCTGCCGGGCGCAGGCGTATCCCACCCGGGATGACCTCTTGACCCTCAGCTACATCCTCGCCAGCTTTGAGCACATTTTCTCCTAGCGCAACCGCACGCAGGATCTCTACCTCATCAACTTGCACCTGTTGTGTATATTCCACCATGACCACCGCGTTTGCCCCATCTGGCAGCATACCACCGGTGTGGATAAGTGCGCATTGATTTTTCGGCAACGCAAAACCTGCGACTTTTCCCATCGGCACTTCTCCAGCTACGCGCAAATATGCTGGTAAAGCCTCTGTTGCACCGTAGGTATCTTCAGCACGCACCGAAAAGCCATCCACTGTGCTGCGGGCAAAGGAAGGCAGAGCATGGGGCGCATTTACTCCATCATAGGTAACTCTACCGAGTGCCTGGATTGTATCTACCTCTTCGAGCCTTGGCTGGGGCTGCAAATGATCCATCAGGCGTTTTAGCGCCTCAGGGGGTGGTAGCAGCTCAAGAAATTCTGGCATGCGAACTCAAGTCCTATCTTGTCCAAAACGCATATGCCAGCAGGTAGACCATGCTGCTGAAGATCGCTATTGGTACCAGGGTGAGCGATCGCCAGTTGGGCTTCGAGCCATCAGCAACACGCCCCATTTGCCAGATTTGTACCAACCCCAATGGCAGCAAAAAGAAGGCGGGTAAAGCGATCGGCATGGGTAAGCCAAAAGCAACCGCCACTCCCAGCAGGAAAAATGCGCTAAGTATTAACAGGTTATGCAGAATCATCCCATTGCGCCAACCAATGCGTACCATAAGGGTGCGCCGCTCAAATTTAATATCCCTTGCATAATCGGGCAATTGCAGTGCCAATATGGTTGCCAAGTATAAAGCCGTTAACGGCGTGGTGCTCATGGCAACCAATCGATGCAACTCGCCGGTTTGCAGTAAAAAAGCCAGCGTCGGTAGCAAGTTGGCAAACAGGATTGATACAACCAATTCCCCATATCCGCTGGTAGCCAGTCGCAGTGAAGGTAGCGAGTACATTACCGCCCCCAGAGCGATCATGCCCATAAAAACCAACGTCATCCCTGATGGTCGCGCTTGCTGTATTATGAGCGCTGTCAGAGATGCGACGACAGTCAGGCAAGCGATAGCTGCTATCAGCATCGTTTGTGGCGATATTTTGGCTTCAGTAGCTGGCCTTCCGTTTCCCGAGTAATTTCTCTGTTGTGGAATATCACCCACTACTATCATATGGTTGTATTCTTCCAGATAGAGCGTGCCAAGCTGAAGAAAGGTTACCCAGATCTGCCCCATCAGGTACCCACCCCATTCAATATCATTCCCCAGGTAGCTTGCGATACCCGCTCCCAGAAAATAAACCAACCCCGCGCCAAGTAGAAATAGTGGGCGTGATAAGTAAATAATTAATCGAAGACTATCCATTCTATCTATTGTTGTGGCAGCACTTTGCGTATTTCACGCAGGTGGATTTGATTGTGCCTGTAAAGCAATTTGATAATATCTGCCAGACTGGCAAACCCAAAAAATGGATGACGCCCGGTTTTAGCAAGATCATCCTGAGCCATGCTCGCCACCAATGAAGCGTTATTCTGCCGATGGATACTGAATTGCTGCATCAGCTCATCTGGCTTAGCCTCATTGAGAGCAGCTACTTTCCGCTCATTATACGCATCAATATTAAAATCCTCCGGTGCACCTGGTCCGCCTGCCAGGATATTCTTAACCAAGCGGTGGATGCTTTCCTCGGTAGCCACAAAATGGGCCAGTACCTGGAGTACTGTCCAGCACGAACCCTCAGTATAAATGACCTGTTGCCAGCTCTCATCTGGCAACTCTCTAAAGAAAGCCAGAGTTTTTTCAGCCTCGCCAGTCAGGCGCGCTTGAAGATGTTGTGGGGTATCTGCCATGGATCTTTCCTCAAGGGGTTAATGGGTAACCAGCTTCTAGCCAGGCTTGCAGCCCGCCTTTAATGGGTGTCACCTTACCAAAGCCACTATTCAGCAAGAACAGCGCCGCACGGGCGCTTGACTCCTCCGCCGGTCAGGTTCAATATGTGATGATCCAGTCATCCGTATCCAGCTCATTAGTATGGTCAGCAATTTCTGCTAATGGGATCGATAACGCTCCTGGAATGTGGTTTTGGTTATAAGCTGCTGCATCTCTAACATCCACAAACACCGCTGAGCCGTCGTCAAAAGCAGCTTTGGCATCGCTCAGGCTGACGCGTGCAATTTGTGGGTAGTTTTCCTCTTCCTGAGGTGCAACTACACTTGAAGCAGAAGGCTGGCGCAAATACGTACCCAGGTACCATCCACCTACTCCCAGGATCAATGCCGCGCCCACAACCATCATCAGGAAAGGTACCAAGCGATTCCGCTGTGATCTATCAGGCATCCCGCCTCCCTTATTAGGAAATTATCGCCAGATTGTTTAATCTGGGCTCTGATTCATGATACCACAACTCATTCTATCGGGATTGAGACCAGTTTCAATGTCTCGACACAAAATATATCAACTTAATGAGAAACACATCTACAGCTCTGGGGCACTTGATTGAACAGCCAGACAACTAGAAGGGATCAATTGCTCAGATTTATGGGCGCAAGAAATTGGAGATAAAAAACCACAGGTTAGCTGGTCTTTCCGCCAGACGGCGAACGTAATATGCATACCACTGGGTGCCATAAGGCACATATACTCTTACTGGAAAGCCCTGCTTTGCCAGGTTCTCTTGTAAGTCTCGCCGTATGCCATACAGCATCTGGAATTCCACCGATTTTTTAGGCAAACCACTTTGCTGGACATATTCCACGGCATAATCAACTCTGCGTGGATCGTGTGTTGCCAGCGCCGGTGTAGGCGGGAATAAACCATCCTCGCTGACCTGGGGACAACCAGCCTGTAGCGAATTTTCCATCATCAGGCGCGCCAAACGATCATAACTAGCATCGACATCGCCCTTCTTTGGATAGGCGATCTCAGGGGGCTCTTTATATGCTCCCTTACATAAGCGGATACGGGTGCAATCCTGGTTCAACTGGCGCACATCACCTTCACTACGGTACAGGTAGGATTGTATAACGACGCCCGTATTATCCAGACCATGTTCAACGCGCATTTTGTGATACAAATCCAGCGTGGCATCCACCCAGGGTGAATCCTCCATATCAATCCGCACAAAATTTCCAAGCCCTTTTGCACGTTTTAATATTTTGATTAAATTCTCTTCGCATAACCCCTGGTCGACCGCCAGCCCAATTTGGGTCAGCTTGATGGAAAAATTGGAGCGTACCCCTGCCTTGGATATCGCCTCAAGAGCCTCCAGGATATCTTCGGTAGACTGGTAGGCCTCATCAGAGTTGGTGGTATGCTCCCCCAGGTGATCCAGTGTCGCGTTAATACCCAAGGCATTCAGGCGCTGCACCGCCCGGATGCCATCTTCAAGCTTATCACCAGCTACGAAACGAGAAGCCGCCCGCCAGGCAAATGCCCAACGGGTGACCATATTCCGTGCCCAACCGGCTTTTGACAGGTAAATGAGGAATGAACGTAGCATGTTTGCATGCCCTCATAGTTTGTGAGAAGGATAACTAAGTCACCACCATTTTAACATGAATTACACGAATTTAAGATCACCTGAAAAATGACTGGGTGGTTGTCTTCATAAAATAACCCGTTAAGATTATCCCGGCCTAAACCCTGGTACAAATCTTGCAACCGGTTATAATTTAAATATCTCCAGTGAGGGAGACCATGATTTTCCAAACCCAATCTACCGCGCTTCGTCATCTCGCGACAGCCCATCTGGCGCAAACCATGACCCTCTTAAGTCTCAATGCCGCAGAACTGCGCCAGAAGATCGAATCGGAGCTGGCCTCCAATCCAGCCCTGGAATTATCGGAAACGACTGTCTGCCCCACATGCCGCAAGCGACTTCCAGAACGTGGACCTTGTCCCTTGTGCAGCCGACCGGTTGAACCCGTCGTTGATGAACCCATTGTGTTCGTCTCGCCGCGCGATGACTTTCTCCCTACCCGAGAACCGGGTTCTCCCGAAGATATTCCAGATGAAGAACTGGCAGCTGAAGTGATCGACTTGCCCGCTTTCGTCATGCGCCAGATTGCTCCAGAACTGGCGCCCCAGGATCGTTCAATCGCCGCCCATATTCTTACCAGCTTGGATGACGATGGGCTGCTGACAATACCACTGTTGGAAATTGCTCGTTTCCACCACGTTCTAATCTCACGAATAGAAAGTGTTCTGCATCTGATCCAACGCTCTGAACCTGTTGGTGTAGGCTCTGCTTCTCCCCAGGACGCCCTGCTCGTTCAGTTGGAAATTCTCGCAGATACGCGCCCAATTCCAGCACTGGCTGAAAGGGCAGTGCGAGAAGGCATGGAATTTCTCAGCCGCAGGCAATACTCAGAGTTAGGCCGGTTGCTTGGAATTCCTACCGCGCAGGTCAAGCAGATCGCCAAGTTTATCAGTGAGAACCTAAATCCATACCCGGCAAGAGCACATTGGGGAGATGTCCGCCAGTTGCCTGAGTCGAACCAGGATGCATACCATTTACCTGATGTCATTATCACACGGCTGAATAGTTCCCCCAATTCACCCCTGGTGGTCGAGATTGTCTCTCCCCTGGCAGGCAAACTCAGGATCAACCCGCTCTTCCGTTCAGCTCTGCAGGATGCACCTACGGAAAAGGCTGAACAATGGAAATCCGACCTGGAACAAGCAAATTTGCTGATTAAGTGCCTGCAACAGCGCGACCACACCATCGTAAGACTCATGCAACGCCTGGCGGCTATCCAGCGAAGATTCATCCTGCAAGGGGACGCTCACCTCGAACCAGTTACGCGCGCCAGTCTGGCAACTGAGCTCGAGGTTCATGAGTCAACCATATCTCGGGCTGTATCCTCAAAATCAGTACAGCTACCAAGCGGAAGAATCGTACCATTGGCAAAGTTCTTCGATCGCAGTTTGCATATCCGCACCGCGCTGCGACAAATTATTGCCCAGGAAACCAAACCGCTCACCGATACACAGCTGGCAAAAATCCTGAAAAACCAGGGCTTTCGTGTTGCCCGTCGAACGGTCGCCAAGTACAGAGCCATGGAAGGGATTTTGCCAGCTCACCTGCGCCATGCCTCCACGAATCGATCAACATTATCCTCGCTCCCGCACGCCTGATGAACACTCTCTCCCAAATTACCGGCTTTCCAAGACTCCCTCGCAATCCAGGCATCCCTGAAATTCAAGCCTTGATGGAATTCTTGCCTTCCGCGGCACTGCTGGTAGAACTGCCCTCTGGAAATATCCGCCTTGCCAATGCAAGGGCTACCGAGATGTCTGCTTACACCCGCGAGGAACTTGGAAAAATGAAAACCAACTCACTCCTGGTGCAAGCTGATTTGCCTGCCTTTCTATCTGCTTTCCCTGCACCGTCTGAACCTGTACAGGCGAAGTTAATCACCCGCAGCAAGAGCCATCTCACAGTCTCCATCACCCGCAATGACTTGCTGCCCCAAGGTCGCTGGTCATTAATAACTATTGAACGCGCTGAAATACTAATACAACGCCAGGCAGAACATCAACGCCAGAAAAACTTGATTGAAAGTGTGCAAGGCATCACGCAGGCTTTGCAGCAATCACAGCTTGAATCCAGCCTGCATCTTCTCTTAGAAGCCACTCAAAAAATGACAGGGGCAACCTCCCTGTGCGTTTATCTTCAAAACCTGGCGCTCGACGGAACAGGGTTCCAGCTCTCCCGACAGGCTAGTCTTGGAGATGACAATCCATTTCCTGATGTGCTTCCTGGTCAAGAGGCCTCGCACTTTCGTCATACACACTACTGGATGCCAAGAAAAAGACCCCAATCTGCCTTGGATCGTGTAGCGCGTGAGGCAGGCTTAAGCTACCTCATCACTACCCCCCTCGGCCAGGCACATGCCATCATCGGCTTTGTCCTCATCGCTGGTGATGACACTCCCCAGCCCGAGATCATTCAAACCCAGTTGAAGATCCTCGCGGATGCCTTTACCGCACTGATAGAACAACACAGCCGCATCAAGCATATCCTTTCGTCCCTTGAGCGACAATCATTAGCCCAGGCAATTTACGAAACGATCGAGAATTCTATCCAGGATGGCATCATATTGCTTGATCCTGACCTCAAGATATCGCGCTTGAATAAATCCGCAGAGATCACGCTCGGTTATGACAGCAGTGAAGCCCAAGGGTTTTCCGTTGACGCGATCCTGGTAGGCACAGAGAGCTTAATCTCTGCACTCGGTATCGCCAAACAAGGTATACCGACACTGGACCTTGATAATATCCACTTGTATCGCCGCTCTGGGGAAGCATTTCTGGCAAAAGTCGGCGTTATCCCCAGTATAGTTGACGGAAATTTGCAAGGATTCATCATCTTGTTACATGATCTGAGCGAAAAAGAACAAATAGAAGCCCAAGCCCAGCAACTTGAACAGCGTGCACTGCTTGGTGAAGTCACAGCCATTTTTGCCCATGAGGTTCGCAATCCCATCAATAACATCAGCACTGGATTGCAGTTGATGGCTTTAAACCTTCCCCCTGAGGATCCAAACCAGGAGGTCATCACCCGCTTACAGCAGGATTGCGACCGACTGAATGAGCTAATGAAATCGGTGCTGATGTTTGCCCGTCCAACTGAATATGAGATGGAGCCAGTTGACATGGGATTGCTGGTAAGCCGCCTGTTAGATCGCTTCCGGCCGCGTATGGTCTCTGCCAATGTTGAGCATCATGTACAAGTTGAAGACTCATTACCTCTGGTGCGCGGTAATCCCCGTGCTCTGGAGCAAGTTTTCAACAATCTCTTCACCAATGCCATCCACGCCATGGAAGAAAAAGGTGGAACTCTCGCAATCAAAATCCATGCCATTCAGTCCAACGCCCACCGCCAGAAAGTCACAGTGGATATCGGCGATAATGGGCCAGGTATCCCTCGCGAATTACAGGAACGCATCTTCCAGCCGTTCTTCACTACCAAACCAAGCGGCACAGGTCTTGGCCTTGCTATCACAAAACGCATCATCACCGCCCACAAAGGTACCATCCAGGTTACCAGTTTTCCAGGTGGGACAGTATTTCATCTCAATTTTCCAACCATGGAGTCCCAATGAGCCTAACTGTTTTGATTGTAGACGACGAAGATAATGCCAGACACAACATCGGAACATTCCTGACCTCACAAGGATATGAGGTGATTGGGGTAGCCACTTTGAACGCGGCGCGCGAGTCGATCCAACGCGGCAACGCCGATATTATCCTCCTGGATGTGCAGCTGCCAGATGGCTATGGTCCCAATCTTTTAGAGGAAACTGCCCTGATCGTCCCTCGCCCGCCGATCATCCTGATCACCGCCTATGGGGATATTGAAATGGCGGTAGATGCGATGAGAAATGGCGCCCACGATTTTCTCCAAAAGCCGATTCAGCTAGCCCAGCTGGAGAAATCTATCCATCGTGCTGGTGAGATCGTCACCATGCGCCGGGAGCTGGCACACCTCCGCCGTGTCCAGCACAACCAGGGAGACTTTATCGTGGGAAGTACACCGGCTATGACCTCTGTTTTTCATCAGGCGCAACGCGCCGCTGCCGCCTCTGTATCTGTACTGATCACCGGCGAAACCGGAACAGGCAAAGAGGTGTTGGCCGGGGCGATCCACACGGCTGGTCCGCGCGCAAATAAGCCGTTCATTGCTATCAACTGTGCTGCTATCCAACCCACCGTACTTGAATCCGAGCTGTTTGGCTATGAGGCCGGAGCTTTTACCGGAGCCGAGAAACGCAAGCACGGATTGATGGAAACGGCTGATGGGGGCATTTTGTTTCTGGACGAGATTTCGTCCATGCCCATTGAAATGCAAGCTAAACTTTTACGCGCCATTGAAGAACGCGCTTTCCGGCGAGTGGGAGGCACCAATCTGATCAAGGTTGACGTGCAAATTTTGGCCGCATCCAACCGGGATCTCCCTAATCTGATTTCAGAATCAAAATTCCGTGAAGACCTGTACTATCGCTTGAAAGTGGTTGATCTCCATCTCCCGCCATTGCGAGAACACAAACAGGATATCCCCGAGTTAGTTGGGATGTTTATTCGCCAAAATAATCCCCGCATGGGGCTAAACATCACCGATGTGAGCCCACGCGCCATGCAGGCGCTCATGGCTCACGATTGGCCTGGCAATGTGCGCGAGCTGCGCAATGTGATCGAACGCGCCATGCTGTTCTGTGATGAAGCGGTGATCGACCTGTCTCACCTTCCAGCTGAGCTACACGCACAGCCTGTCTGAGTTTGTGGGAACCGACTCGATAATGCAGCCTTCAAAAACGCCATACAATTGTCGAGAAAAAATTCAGGCCGGATAGTATTCCGGCCTGCTCATATTTCCTTGACGATTCCCAGCGATTTTCCGGCTAAGGGTTTTGCCAGATCAAAAAACTATCACGTACACAGAACTTTTCCATGTTCTTAGAATATATGCACACTTCGTATGGGATGAGTGTTCCATTTGGAGCGTTGATCGGTTCAAGGATTTGACGTGATTGCCCATCCGCCCCGGTAGGGAACATATAGTACGTCCGGTTGCCTTCTGGTAGCAGCACAACCAAATCTGGCTCAAGGTCTCGCACAGGAATACCATCCATAAAAACGCTCACCCCGATTTCCTGATTTTGGTTTGGATTCACCATAGGTAAACTTTCCCAGACTTGCACGCTCATCTCCCCAGATTGCGAGGTGCTAAAAACCTCCTGGAGAGGTGCCACTTCTGGGGACAAGGTCGGTTCCTGTGCAGGTCCTTCTTCAGCAACTGTTGATGGTGCTTGAACAGGTTCCGTTTGTGGTTGAACTTCAGGCTGGGTCGGCGCAGGGTACTCCGGCAGTTCTTGCGTTACTCGCACTTCTACCACTGGAAGCAATCGATAGCTATATCCCAGCGGGGCAGGACGCACTCTTATCTTGCTATCATTCAATCTCTCTTCATCCAAGCACAGGTTTACAAAGCACTGGCGATTTAGATTATTCTTCACCTGCGAGAGTTCACTGATTGGTGCTCCAGACACCTCCACCCCTCCATGATTCGAGAGATATTCCCAGAAATGCAGTGGGATGTTATACCCCAGATTATCCTGAATTTCGTAAAAGTGATATCCATCTTCAACCCGTCTGGGTCGTAAAGGTTCTGGTTGGTACCCTAACCTGGTGGTTATCGCACGTGGGAAAATCTGGGCTGGATATTGAGCATTAAACGCAAGCACCAGATTCTCATAAACCTGTTCCGTAAAACCATCGGGGGTTTGGTAGGCTTCACTAATCGCAAAACCGGTAAAGCTTGGATTCAGGCGCTCCACACTCTCAGCAAATGGTTTGGCTACCCGATACGGTAAAACGACCTCTGCACTCCCCAGTTGTGGTCGCCGACAGCTTGAATCACACTTCCACGCCCCATATGCTAGCAAGTACACTTCATCAACAGGGGTATCCTCCATCCAGAAGAAACCCAGGTTTTCGAAGTGCTGTTCATAACGTCTTTTCGCTGCGTTGTAGAGTACCTCAGATAGAGGCTTGCCCACATAACGAATGCCGCTAAGCCTCTCATAAAATGGGACAAAGCCCGAGTATATGACGGGCCCATTGATATAGCGGGAATTCTCACCTTCAGGTTGCTGGACCGGCGGCTCTGCAATACCCAGATCCAAACCCAGTGCGGCCAGCTGAAAACGCTGTCCATCGGGTTGGTAAGCATCGTAGACCAGCAGAGCCGCTATAGTGTACTGGTACTTGACATTGTTATAGATAAATAGTGGGGAGATTGGCGGTCCCAATGTGTCAAGTCCACCCAACAACTCATAAAAATCCCGAAAGACCGGATCAACATCATGTTGCTCGGGCAACAGTGAATAAGATAGATCGCCACTCTCCTCGCAGGCAGTTGCCAGCAGGACGAGGGCGGTCAATATCAATATGATGAGCACATTACGTGGTAAGTCTTTTTGCATCTGGGCGTCTGGAGCCGTCAATACTGCCGTGTTACCCTCATTGTATACCTGTCAACTATCCCATTTATTAACAAAAGTGCAAGTTGCTTAAGAAGAAATTAACCCCGATCGGATGTCCTACCTGCTTATCCGCCTTGTAAAGAACGAAATAATGCCAGATCCTCGGTCTTTCATTTTAACACGTTTTAATCAGACTTTCGCGTAATTTAAATCCAATCTAGCCAGGGTTCTTGGCAGAGTCCCCTCTCTAATTCTGCAAACACGCCAGAACGCATCCCGAGATTATGCCATTTAACCTAATTATCTTTTGTCAAGATGGGCAGATAAAGGATATATTGGTCAATGACAGCTGGGATATAAGATTGAAAGTTATTTATCACGAATGGCAGATAGCTTGTATGATCGGGGGATAAGCGCGGGCTGATGGTGATAAAGTCGGCCGTCCAGACTAAGTAGCTGTCCATCAGGCAAAAACGCTGCCCTTTGGGTGTGTCGATACACACCTTGTAGGGGATTAACGACCCATTTTCAACCAGTAATGGGGATATAACTACCTGGCTCTCACCATTTTCGTTGGTGGGAGGCATCACCTGGTGGATTCTGGACCCATCCGGCAACAGCAAGTCCAATTCCGGGACAATATCTGCCATAGGGAAGCCGCTGCTGAAAACCGCGACCCCAATTTCCTGTTCTTGCTCAGGAGACACCATAGGAAAGCCCTCCCATAATTGCAGGGTAAGATCCTGGGCTTGCTCATCTGGAACAGAAGTAATGGCAGGTTGGTAATATATATCGCGATATTGAATACCCAACGATTCTGGACTAACTTGCAGTCTATTACCTTCCGCCCGCAGCGCTTGCAGGCACATGTTCACAAAACACTGCCGGAACATTTTGCCATCCACCTCAGCTAATTGCGTGATAGGTTGTCCAACAAAATCCAATCCCCCATGCTCCCAAATATAATCAATGAAGTATTTCGGTATGTTATAGCCCAGTCCATCCTGGATGGGGAGGAAATACATGCCTTCATCAGAGTCAGCCGGCACCAGGATATCGCGAGGTACTCCCAGCTTTTCTGGCAGTGGCACCAGGCGGACAGAATCAGTAGCACTCAGACTGGTTTGCATGATGAGATGTTCATAGATTTGCTCTAGTTGTCCATCAGCGCTTAAATAAGGTGGGGTAAGCGCAAAACCTGTAAATTCTAACCCGCGCGATTCAACCAGCTGGACAAAGGGAGCTGCGTTACGAGTAGGAAGTGAGATTCTGCTATTGAGTGGAGTCTTGTAACGGCAATAACGATCGCACTTCCAGGTGCCATATGCCAGCAAGTTGACTGCGACTTCCTCTTCCTCAGCTTCCCAGTAAAATCCAACATTTTCAAAATATTGCTCATGCCGGTTCTTTTCTTCATTAAATAGTGGCTTAGTCAACGGATTGCCAACTACAATCGCTCCCCCCAATTTCTGGTATAGCGTCAGGATGTTCTGGTCAATCGCCTCGCTGAGTGGACGGTTTTCACCCGCGCTTGAGGTTGGGATGGATATCTCAGATAAGCCCATATCCCGACCCAAGGGAGCCAGATGTAGTTTAACCTCGGCCTTGGGATCATAAACCAGTAAAGCGCTTACGGTATATTGGTAGATAGAACTCTGGTCTTCAAAAACAGGTGAGATCGCTGGCCCAAGTGTGTTTTCTCCCCCCAGGCTGGCATAAAATCTCAAAAACAAAGGGTCAACCGCGTATACCCCTTCCATGGTTGTAACATTTTCTTGTTTACCTCTTCCACAAGCAACGACGAGAAAGAGAACAAGTGTACACGCCAGAAGTGACAGGGTATTTCGGTTGGGCTGCATTGTAATCTTTTTGTTTAGTTCCAAGTGAACTTGTTTCCACAACCGCCCAGTACAAGAATCAGTGCCGATATTCACAAATTATAACATTAACCTCTGCTGGTACATTTCTTGCACATAATTGGGCATACAGACCCAGAGAGGTGGCAATGACCGCGTTTCACAACCATGACACATCCCGGCTCGGCTTTCATTACTATCCCGATACGCTTCATTACTCCCAAGGAGACCTGCAAATCTGGTTACCGGTGTTGAAGCGTCTGCAGGCTTCCTGGTTAGTGCTGGTTGCTCCTATAGATCGTGCCATTCCCGAGGCTTTCCTACGTGGCTTGATCGAGGCTCACATCCAGCCTATCTTGCACTTTCACCTGCCTCTGGGCAAAGCGATCGATCTTGCTTCCCTACGACTACTCTTTGAAAACTATGCAGATTGGGGCTTGAAAACCGTCATCCTTTTCGACCGGCCCAATACTCGCCAAGCATGGTCTTCCCAGTCCTGGGTTCAATCAGACCTGACCGAACGCTTTTTGGATATATTCCTGCCCCCTGCTGAGATCGCTCTCCACACCGGTCTCAAACCGGTCCTACCTCCTCTGGAGCCCGGTGGGGATTATTGGGATACAGCCTATCTACAGGCACTATTAAAAGGAATCAAGCGCCGCGGTTCGGGAGAGCTGCTAGAAGCGTTATCACTCAGTGCATATGCCCGTGTGACAGGCAAATCCCTCCATTGGGGAGCAGGGGGACCAGAACGCTGGCCGAAATCACGCCCCTATTCCCTGCCAGCTGGACATCAGGACCAGCGCGGGTTTTACATCTTCGATTGGTATCTGTCTATCGCTCAGGCAGTACTGGACAAACAGCCACCCGTACTATTGTTAGGAGTTGGCAGCCCCTTGGTGGCTCACGACAACCCTGACCAGATGATGCATGCCAGGGTTGAACATGCCGAAAAGAACCTGGCTTTGGCTCAAAGGGTATGCACGCCTGCCGATGAGACCTTGCCAAGTAACACACTTGATCCCATTTCTGCACACGTGTTGGCGTGTAATTTTTGGTTGCTCACTGCTACAGCAGACAGCCCACATTTGGCAGATGCCTGGTTTTACACGGATGGCTGCGGCAAGGAAGCGGCTGAATCATTCTTAGTTTGGCTTTCCATGGGTCGTCAGAGGACTTCTCCAAGCTCCAATAGCTCATCAGAATTGAACACTCAAAAGCCCACATCTCAATCGATTGATCACTACCTGCTTTTGCCTTTATTTGAATGGGGCGTTTCCGAATGGTATTTAGATGCCATCCGCCCCTTTATCCTCAAGCACCGCCCAACAATTGGTTTCTCTACAGAAGAGGCGGGGCGCGCCAAGCGTGTCACAGTGATTGGTGGCGAACAGCTGTTTGCAGATAATGTTCTGGATGAACTCAGAAACGCGGGCTGTCGCGTTGATCGAATCAGTGGGGATGGCACAGAAATTGCATCTACACTATCAACCCTGTAAATCATAAGAAATGAGGCGAAATGATGACCGAGACTACGCTCACTCACAAGTACCAACCTGTACCTGAAGATATCTACCGACCTGTGATCAAAGTTTTAGGTCTCGGTGGTGGTGGAAGCAATGCTATCTCCCGCATGATGGAGCTTGGCATGCGTGGTGTGGAGTTTATTGCCGCCAATACTGACCATCAAGCGTTGGAAAACAACCCAGCACCGGTCAAAATTCAATTAGGGCCAAGGGTCACGCGTGGGCTGGGAGCGGGTGGCAACCCGCAAATTGGCGAGGAAGCAGCCAAGGAAAGCGCACGTGAGATAGCAGCTGCCCTGCACGGCGCTGAGATGGTCTTTCTTACCGCGGGTATGGGCGGAGGTACAGGTACTGGTTCAATACCGATAGCCGCCGAGATTGTGCGCTCTCTCGGTGCAGTGGCGATTGCCGTTGTAACGACACCTTTCTCCTTTGAGATGGGTCGGCGACAAAGAAATGCCTCCGAAGGTTTAATCCAGCTGCGCCGCAAAACCAATACCCTTATTGCAATACCCAACGACCGACTTTTATACGTCGCACCTCGCAATCTGCCTTTAGACCTCGCCTTCCGCCTAGCCGATGATGTCCTGCGCCAGGCTGTGCAGGGCATCTCCGAACTGATCACAGAACCGGGCATGATCAATGTCGATTTTGCCCACATTCGCCGCCTGATTCACATGGGAGGCGGTGCCATGATGGCTATGGGGCATGGCAAAGGAGAAAATAAGTCTCGCCAGGCTTTGGAACAGGCTCTTCACCATCCCTTATTGGAGACGGTCTCACTGGAAAACGCCGCTGGAATCATTGCAAATTTCACCGGCGGTGAGGATTTGACATTATTTGAAGTACAGGACGCTCTGACTTATCTGCAGGAACAAACATCCAACCAAACCGAGATTGTCATGGGTGTTGTCAATGACGGGAGAATGGAAGATCGCGTCCAGGTAACACTCATCGTCACTGGTTTGGGTGCTCCAACGCTTGAAGAAGCCATGTCAGGAGTTAAAAAACCGGTTTCCGAAGAACAACCATTAAATTCTCCACCAGTTCATAAAAGGGAGCTCTTACAGCTTCACGAAAATGAAGCAGCCTCAGACAAAGCCCCTCCAATTCGCCCAGCTACAAATCTGGAAATGCCACCCTCTACAGTCAACAATCTGGACTTACCTGCTTTCCTTCGCAAACGAGTACGCCAGGCAGGTTAACCCCCATGGAACCTAATCTGCTCAAAACAGTTGTCGCTCAAATCCATCGGCGCTACCCGGAATTTGCCAACAGCCAACCGAAGGTGCGTATGCAAAAAGCACCCCAAAGCAAGTCCGGCTCTTTGGAGCCTAACTACTTGCTGACATTTCACAGCAAAGCCAGCGCTGGTTCAGATCCTAAAATTAAGGCATTGCCTCGCTGGATGCGAGTCGTCGTCAACCAAAAAGGCAAAATTGTCAAGGTTACGACTTCTCGTTGAGATGGTGGGGCACCAGTTTGAAGCCACACTCCTTTGTTAGGATAATCATGAATATCAAACACCTCCCCGCCCGCATTGAAGTTACCTTATGGCTCGCAGTGATTAGCTTGATGAGTGAGTCAGTCTTACTGCAGCGTAGCTTACGTCAACTCTACTTCTACAAAGTAGCATTAGAGCGAGACCATAACTACCTGCGTGTGCTGGCTTGGTCCTCTGCTGGACTCTTATTAGGATTGCTCCTGGGGCTGGTTACTGCCTAAAAATCGACTCAGCAAGCCATCCCAACAAAGCCAGATCATTATGGCAGTCGTCCAGACCCCTAAAACCAAATATTTACTGCGCATGATCTGCACGCTTGCATGGCTGATCGTCCAGCTGCTTCATGTAGTTGTCCCTGCTAAGGCTGCCAAAGGCCTTCCAGGCTCATCTGAATTTGGTTTTGGCGCCCGTCTGGATATGTGGGGTCTGGAAACTGAGCTCGCAATCAAGGCTGCCACCGCGATCGGATTGGATTGGATCGCGGTTGACTTCGACTGGTCACACCATTGGAAACAGGAAGACTCCCCGCTGGAACTGGAGAGACTTGACCAGGTAATCCAGCAGGCAGGAACGTACGGACTAAGCATCATGGTCTCAGTCACTAACCCTCCCGAATGGGCTCGCACGGCAGAAGGTCCCGATTTGGAAAGAACCCTGTCTTTGCTAACCCTGCTTGCTGAACGCTACTCAGCGTACCAGTTAGCATTTGAGCTCTTCCCTGCACCCAACACTGTCGGGGGATGGAGTGCCCCACCCAACCCGCAAGCCTACAGTGAATTGCTCCGGCAGGCCTACCAGATGGTGAACAACATTGAACCATCTATAGCTTTGGTAGCTGGTGGTCTCCTGCCATCTCATCCACAAGCTCACCCAGGTGATATGGATGATCTGGAATTTTTAAGTGCACTGTATCAGGCAGGTGCATCCAGTTTTATGCCGGTCGTTGGTCTACGACTAGCGCCTCTCACTGGCGATGCTTTGACTCCAGCCGGGCAGGCAGAGTTACGCGTCTTGCGCCATTATGAAGCGATCCGGCAAGTGATGTTAGCGCATGGGCATGCCCACGGTTTGGTTTGGGTAACTGGTTACCAGTGGCCAGAATCACTCTCAGGACAATCAGCTCCAAACCCATCCGAACAGATTCGCTGGCTCAATCAAGCATTGCACATGATGAAATCACAACTTTATCTGGGTGTTGCGTTCTATGATCGTTTGAATCCTCCTGCTGATTTTACAAGGACAGCGTGGTCTGGTGAAAGCCTCATAATTAAGCAGGATAACGATGTATTTATACATCCAGCTGTGAAAGCTCTGGGGCGTATCATCACTATGGTTGAGACTGGACAAAACACCTCTTTCCAGCTCTTCCTTTATAAAAAATTTACCTTGGGGCCCGAGAAAAGTTTATTAAAGAATCACTACCCATGAAAATAAAATCCTATCTTCCCTTCCTACCGTTTTTTGTGGTTTTCCTGCTGGTCGGCTATTGGACTGGTCATCAAATTGCTGTCTCGGCCGGCGAACCGACCCCAACCGAACCAGCCACCCGGCGCATGCCTGTTGTAGACCTGGACCACCTTTCTCCAACATCCTCACCCCCCGCGAAATCGGAACCAGAAATCTTGCCACCAATTCCCAGTCTCACCACCCCGGCTCAAACGCCCGTGCAAACCACCCCGGACAGCCCTCAAATCGCAGCTCGGCAGCGAAACTTGCTAGTCATTGGTGTGGATGAATTAGGCCTGCCTCGGCCTGACCTGCAATCGGTCTGGTTAGTCATTTACATACCAGGTCAACCTCGCTATATGCTGCTGCCTGTCTTTCCCTCGCAATCGGATCCAGACGACTTCGGCCAGCATCTGGCCCACTTATTCCAATTGGATCAGACCAAAACCCCGGGAGCTGAATTTCTGCTGGCGCTGGAAGAAAAAGGATTGTGGTGGACCGGCTACCTCATACTGGATCAAGTAGCTCTCATAGACGTGGTTGAATTCCTGGGAGGAGCAGGTGAATATTCTGCCCTAGACGGCGCTAGCACTGTAGCAAACCTGCCCAATGTCTTAGCAGACCCTCAGCAGGCACTTGCCAGCCAGGCAAAGCTATTCGATGAGCTCTGCCAAAATGTCGCCCGCATGTCTGGCGATGATCATTGGCGCCTTCCCTACCTCTTCGGCATGATTCCGGATCACGCTATCAGCAACCTGGATCTTGTACAGGTCAGTGCCGAGTGGCAGGATCTCCTCGATCATGCCAGTGAGGTGGTTTGCGAGTTTCCCTCATTGTCGCAAACCAATCTGCACCCATAAGCCCCGGCATTGAGGCTTGGGTTGTCCTCCAGGAATTGGGCATAATTCTTGCACCACGATAGCTGTAATATTTCTGCGTTTCACAAAACACTTTGATTGCGAGGTAGATATGATCACTAGCCTCACCTTTGAAATCCTGCTCGTCATGGTGCTCATCCTTTTCTCGTTGGGTCTGATCGCCACCATTGCCGGCATCCTCATCCTGACCTTGCGGGCTGCTGGAAAGGATGTGCGCACATTGGCAACCCAAACAACCCGCCTGGCTCAGAAAGGTTTGGCCGAAGAGGTTGCCGGGCTGGTTGGTAATGCCTCGGCACTTCTTGAGGCGGTGAACAAACTCGTTCGCACCACAGCTGGAGTGGGGGTATTTCTGACCGTATTGGGACTTCTGCTGATGATCACTGCCAGCCTGCTGGCTCTAAAAATTTACTAGTTTGAAGTGAAAAAAATCGATGAAGAATATGACCCTGCTCACAAAATTAAAGCACTCTCTCCCAAAATCAAGCTGGCCCTGGGTTTTTGCAGCTTTACGGCATGACCCACTGATTTGGAACAATATAGATCTGGGGTTGTCGACATTTCTCCCTGACGGGAGGATCATCAGCCCAGAGGATGTCGCTCCCGCTGCCATCGCATTGTCAATCATGCAATATCCTCTCTTACCTGAGGAATTGCGCGCCCTGCCGCTGATGCTCGCTCCTGAGCCGCCGCAGGATTACGACGAGATGGATGAGCATGCTACGCTATTGGCAAAAGCCGGCGCCTCCGCGCTACGTCTGCGGGACCGTCGGCGGATAGAAGGTTCCTGGGAGACTATCAACCGCGACCTGTCCAGTAGCAGCCCAAGCGTCCTGGCCTGCCTGTTCGGGATGATTCCCGACCCACTTGATTTTCTGCGCCATATCCTGGGTTATGAGCGTGATCGCCCCTCCAGGAACCAGGCTATCCATCTGGCTTTACACGCCGTTTTAAGCAACCCGCTTAAACCTAGCGCTCACATCGAGCTGCTCAGTGCTTTGCTGCCTGATCTTCCGGTGGATAAACGCCTGGTCTTGATAAACCAGCTCTCCGTTTACCGTCCCGACCTCGCCAAACCGCTCACTCAGGGGCTTAAAGATCTGCCAACAAATGACCGGCGCATTTCGCGACCAGACCATCCACTGTTGGCTCAAATTGAAAGCGGGTTGCGCGCCGCGGAGATCCAGCGCTTTTCCAGCGATCCTGATCATAGCATCCCGGTAATCGAACAAACCGTGCAGTTTACTCGTCTCCTACAGGCAAAATTGACTGCCCAACTGGCAAAATTAGTCTCCGCAACTGGGGATACTCAAGCCGCCTTGGAAACCTGGGAGCGAGCCTGTGAGCTTGATCCAGATACACCAGAATATTTGGCAGGTTTAGCACTTACGCTGCTTGAGGCTGGACGTTCCGCCGACGCACAGGCCCATCTGGGTACTTATCAGCCTGGGGTAAAGAGCGTCTCTTTCCACCTTGCTCATGCGCGCTTAAGTTACCTGCGCGGGGATCTACCTGGCTCTCGTGAAGCCGCACTTCGCGCCTTGGAGCTTACCATCCCTGAGACCGAAATATCCTCTGCATTTTATCCAGAGGGGCCAGAAATGCTTGCCAGTCTGAGCGAGCTTTTCCTGGTATCAGATCTCATCCCCGAAGCGGTAAAAGCTGCAGAACGAGCAGCTAAACTAAGTCCAAACAATCCCCAGGCATTGGCTCGCCTGGCGCATTCCCAGCTGGCCAATGGGAATGTTCAATCTGCTCTGCAATCATTCAGTCTGGCGACGGCTCAGGCACCCGAAAACTTGAATCTGCAACGCAACCTCACCGAAGTGCTCGAAATCGCTGGAGAATGGCGGGTAGCCCTGCAGGAGCGCGTCAGCTTAATCGATCATTATGAAAACCCCTCTCCAGAAGATTTGCGCCTGCTGGCCCATGCTGCAATTCAGGCTGGCGAGCCAGATAAAGCTGCCCAGATCTGCATGGAATTGCTCAAGATGGATGAATCAGACGGTCTTGCCTACACCTTGATGGGAGAAGCCAAGGCCGCATTGGGAGATATACAATCAGCCCAGGAATACCTGCAAACAGCCACTGAGACCAGCCCCCAACTAGAACAACCCTGGTTAGCTCTAGCGCGTTTTTATGGCAAGTCAGGACAAACAACTAAAGTATTTGAGATTCTACGCACCGCTACACTCGCCGCCCCTGACCAACCAGAAATTCAGCTGGTGTTAGGTGAAACCTACCTGGAGCAAGCCTCGCCAAGCCAGGCACTGACTGCCTTCCGTGGTGCCATGGAATTAATCTCCAATCCGCCCAATCAGGTTGCTTCGATCCAGGCTAGTTACCAGACCCGCCGCCTACGCACCAGGATTGCCTATCGCCTGGGTCAAACGTTGCGCCAGGTGGGTCATCTCGATGAGGCCAGGCAAATTCTAGAGGCTGCCTACCACAGTGCCTCATATGACCTTGAGCTCGCGCATGAATACGCACTGGTATTGCTCGATCTTGATGAGGTTCGCCAGGCTCTATCTCCACTTCAATTCGTTCTTGAAAACGATCCCACAGATGTCGAGCCTTACCTCGATTATGCCAGCGCGCTGTTGGAGTTGGTCCAGCATGGCACACCAGGTATCCAGGTTCGCCAGGCAGTATCTGCAATTCGCCGCGCCCTGGAATTATCTCCCGATCATCTCGTAGCCACCGGACTTCTGGCTGAAGCATTAGCCGCCAGCGGCGATTACCTGGCTGCTATGGGAGCCTTCCAGAATGCGCTGGAATCCAGCCTCTCAAAGGATCCAGCCTGGCAAGCCCGGCTTTCATTAGGTCTGGGTCAGGTTGCACTTGCTCTGGGACAAATAGAAACTTCCCTGGTCGCGCTACAAGAAGCCAACCAGGCGGATCCCCTGAATCCTCAGGTACAACGCACCTTGTCGCAAGCCTACTGTGCAGCAGGTTTAATAGAGGATGCTCTTCAGGCCGCCAGAGCAGCCCAGGTTTTGGCCCCCACGGATATCCAGAATCTTACCTGGTTCGCTAACCAGATACTCAGCCTGCAAGAGCAGCCTGGTTTTACCTCTCAAGAGGCTCAAATGGAGGCCATCCATGCTCTAGAACAAGCTGCTCGCCTTGCACCTCAGCGCACAGATATTATGGTTCTACTGGGCTATCACCAATTCAAGGCTGGTGATGAGGCTGCCGCCCGAGAGACCTTGCACAGGTTAGTTGACATCGAGGACCCTGAAACAGATAGCCTGGTGACTGATTTGTTCAAGGCTGCTCAAGCCCTGCTGGATTTACAGGATCCAGATGGCGCGGTAATATGCCTCACGCGCGCATTGGAGAGCGATCCAGAAACCCATTCACCCTCCGACCCGAGTCTCTTAAGCCTGCTGACCGCACTGGCTGCCGCGCATTACCAGGCAGGGGACCTCCAGGCCTCTCTCCGGGCACTGGATCAGGCGCTGCAGCTCGATCCGAATAATGCCGCACTATACATGGATAAATCCAGCCTATTGCTTGAAATGGCGGAGGTGTCAAAGACTACGCAAACAGATGAGGATCTAAAAAAAGCGCTACATTGTGCTCGCTCTGCTCTGGAGCTTGAACCCGATAATCCCGATATTCTCCGCCAGGTTGCGATCTTGCATCGGGGTGCAGGAGATTTAGCCTCTGCCCTGGCTTTCGCTGAGCAGCTCATCGCCCTCTCCGCAGAATCTATCCCTCCAACCATCCATGCCCGGACATTGACTGCTGATATCGCTCGAGCTTTGCTGAAAAGCGAGCATGCCCGTAAGGTGCTCGCTTATCAAGCCCCCGAGATTGATCCCATCGACCAGGTAAAAGAGAACGACTGGATTGAATTTTATTGCTTACGCGCTGATCTGGCTCTGGAAGTTGGTGACGAACCTACTGCCATCAACAGCCTGGAAAAAGTCCTGGAGTTTGCACCCTCTTCTGCACATGTTCAAGCGATCCAATCTCGTCTGAGCCACCGCCATGGCGACCCCGAAACTGCTTTCAGCTTGCTCCAATCTGCCAACGAATCCTTGGAGAAAGCTGAGCCAATCCAGGTAGCCGCCCTGGCTTCTATTGCCGAAGCGAATCTGGAGCTGGATCAATGGGACGCTGCAATCCGCTTATGGGAAAAGGTCGCCTCTCTCGCTGAACACGAGCCGTTCTCCCATCTATCTCTGGCGCGAGCTTTGGTTAAGCGGGCAGAGTTTCAGCGTTTGTGCCAGGCAACGGATGTCATTCGTCGTGCACCCGGTGAAGCCAGCCTGGCTGAAGCGGTTTATGCAGCTTTCACAACCGCGATCCAGCAATCCAGGGCGCTAGTCTCTACCCTGGCAATAGCAAAAGAAGAGTCCGCGATGCAGTCGATCGACCGCTGGTCGGCACGTGGTCTGGCAGTATTTCGTGACGATTTGGATAGTGTCCAGACACTGGCAAAATTGCCTGCTCAGATTGATGATGTGGCTGCCCAGGTAGCTTTGCTCCATCGTTTACAGGATGACACTGCCGCAGGTCTGACAGCCCGCATATATCCGAACAGCCCGTTGGTCTTAATTCACCTGGCAGCTGCATTGGATAAGGATAAACCTCGCCAGGCGCTGGCAGCTGCACATGCGGCTGCTGAGATCCTTTCCAATCCGGACACGGAAAATTGGCCAGCAATTCGATACCCGCTCAATCTTTTAAACCCCCTGGCTCATTACCTGCTTGCCCGCCTTTACCATCTAAGCGGTAACCGTTCGGGTGATCACAGCCAGGCTTTAGATGAGATACTCGCAGCGCTCTCGCTTTGGCCTGATGAGCCTCGCTGGCACACGCTGGCTGCTGATATTTACCTCAGTCAAAACCGTCTTGAGCCTGGAATTGCCCTTGAAAATGCGGTTTCCCATCTTGAACAAGCTATAGAGCTGGAGCCTGAATATGCTCTGACATATATTAATCTCGGTCGCATCTATCTGGAACAGGGCTCCAATCGTCAGGCTATCCAGGTGCTTGAACCAGCCTCACAACTGCAGGATGATCTGCCAGACTTGTGGCTGCTGCTCGCCCAGGCCTATTGTGGTGTGAACGAGCTTACCCAGGCAGCGGATTGTGCAGAGAAGGCGGTCAATCTCTCCCCTAACCAGATTCAACCGTTATTATTGCGCGGCGAAATCGCTCTGCAGGCTGGCAACCCCCAGGCAGCCCAGAGCCGCGCCCAGGCCGCCTTGCGAATCAATCCAGATGATCCTTTTGCCTTACTGCTAATGGCGCGCGTTCTGAATGCACTCAACCGCCAGGAAGAAGCCCTGTTCATGATCGATAGAGCTTTACCGCTGGCTGTTGATCCCTTACCCATTTCGCTAGAAAAAATCCGTTTGTTGCGCCAATCACGCAGTAAGGAACAAACCTTGCAAGCGATCAGGGAGTTAAGCGGGGAACACCCTGAGGAACCAGCCATACTCGCCTTACAGGCTGAGATATGTGATCAAAATGGTCTGATCGATGAGGCCATTCAGGCTGCTCAGCATGCCCTGCACGCTGAGGGAACCTCACCTTCGCTTGAAAAGCCGGACCAGGCCAGGCTTCACCACCTGCTCGGGCGCCTGTTCCGCCAGGCCGGCCAGCTCGACCAGGCAGTTCACCACCTGGTCCTGGCTTTGCAATTCGACTCACAGCTCGTAGAAGCTTATCTTGAGCTGGGAATCGTTTACCAGGAACGCCGTGAGCACAATTCCGCAATTAAAACTTTACGCCAGGCGATTAAAGTGGCGCCAAAAGATTACCGGGCTTATCATCAGCTTGGTGTTGCACTCAAGGAAAGCAAAGATTACCTCGGTGCTGAAGCAATGCTGCGTAAAGCTGCTGAACTGGCCCCGCAAGATCCCGCTATCCATCGTTTACTGGCTGCGGTAGTTGCCCTCAACCTGGTTCACAACCGGAAAGAGGTAACCAGAGATGTGCCCATCCAGATGTAATGTCAGGCGAAAATGCGATCATCAGGCTGCTACCGTGGCTTATTATGGATATGCGTAAGACTTATCAAAGTTAAAGGTATCTCTGCATGACGATAAACATGAGCCAAACATCCCCTTCCGGACGCATCTTGAACCGTGAACTATTCCTGGAAATGGTGGAGAACGCCATATTTATGGGTAAGGTACGCTTTGCCCGCCAGGCTATCCTGGCCTGGTTAGCCAATTATTCAGGTGATCTACCCGTCAATCTGCTCTATGCACAAATACTGATTAAATCCGGTCATCCCGATCAGTCTTTGCCTGCCCTGGAGCGGCTGTGTCGTATCGACCCTGAATACATGGAAGCAGCCCGTCTCCGCCTGGATGCAATTTTGCGGCTGCAGGCTGAAAAAGAGCTCCTTTCAGGAGGAAACTCCATAAACACGCATAGCCGTGAGCGCTCCGCAGGAGAAGCTCTCGGCTGCTTGCTCGCTTTAGGTGGGCAGCCTACTTCAGAGAAATATCCCCGCAAGCCTGTAGCCAAATCTCCCAGTTTGCCCGTCTGGACACAACAAATCAAGCTCGCCCGCCAGGCCTTGCTAAAAAAGAACGGCTCACACCTCAAAGCGGTTGTATCCCTTGATAAGGCTGAGCAGGCACTGCACCAGGCCCTGGCGACAGACATCCCTACCCCCTTGGGTGCGATTACCCATGTGCAGCTATTGCGCCTGAAAGGCATGCCCGCCCAAAGTTTGCGCACTCTAGCCGGATATTACCATCAACGCTGGCCCGACTGTCTCTACTTCCACCTGGTGTTGGCCGAAGCCATGCTGGAGAGTGGGGAGGCTGATCAGGGTGTGAATTGGTTACACCAGGCAGCTGCCAGGGATATCACCGGGCAGGTTGCGAAGCGCATCTGGGGTCTTGCACACCCCTATCAATCCATCTGGCCAAAAAACCTGGAAATCTGGTTAGATGTGCCTGTCCCGGCTGAGATTGCCACCGTTATGGGCTGGAACCAGCTCCCCCAAGGGCGTGTACAGTCTAAACCTGCTGCTACTACCATCTCCACGGCAAATGTGAATACAGCTGACTCCCAGGCTCAAAGCGAGTTCAGCTGGAAATCCTTCCAGGCTAACCCTATCTCCAAGACAACTAAGGCAAAGCCATCGGTTAAAAAAATGGCGGAGCTGCCTGAAACTCTGCTGGATGTACAGGCTGAGTTGGAGCGCGTCGCCAGCCGCTTGAACCAGACACATCTGACCAGTTCTGAGGGGCGTTTTCCGGTATATGTGATCTTGACCACTCGCCAAGGACTGGAAAAAAAATTTGGCCAGCAGGCAGCTGCCAGCCTGGCAACCGCCATGCTCAAGCTCTCTACCTCAATACAATCCCGTCCAGATTGGCGGGCAATCACTTTTTATGCTGATGAAAGCTGGCAATCCAGCATTGCGCCTGCTCGCTACAATGATCCGTGGGGCATAAAACTCGCCCTGGCAGATCTGGATAACACCTTGCGGCAAAAGGGGGAAATGATCGGGGCTGTCCTTATCGTGGGTGGACCCGAGGTAGTGCCCTTCCACCACTTACCCAACCCGGTCGATGATGACGACCATGATGTGCCTTCCGACAATCCGTATGGTACCCGCGACGAAAATTACTTTATCCCCGAATGGCCTGTCGGGCGACTGCCGGGCGGCTCAGGATCAGATGCGACCTTATTGCTCAAAGCCTTAGATGTTCTCGCCACGCGGCACAAAAGCGCTTCACAACCCATCAAACCGCGCTCTCTCCTCAATCGCATGTGGGAACATCTGCTGGGCTGGTTGCGAAGGTCAAAACATAAGGATAGCCAGACTCCCAACCGCAAACAAAGTTTTGGATTCACAGCCGCCGCCTGGCGACAGGCTTCCCTGACTGTGTTCCGTCCCATTGGTGAAGCCCGGGCATTGCAAGCCTCTCCACCCATCGACATGTCCAATGGAGGCCGTTCCCCTCTTCCTGCGGCTCGCCTGGGGTACTTCAACCTGCACGGGTTGGTGGATGCAGATGAATGGTACGGTCAGGGAGAGGTGCCAACTTCAGGTACTGCCGCAGGAGAGTATTTGCTCGAATATCCGGTCGCCTTACGTCCGCAAGATGTCCTCAACAGTGGCCAGGCACCCGAGGTGGTCTTTACAGAAGCCTGTTATGGTGCCCATATACGCAACCGCTCCATCGAAAAAGCCCTGGCATTGAAATTCTTGCAAGCTGGCAGCCAGGCATTCATCGGCTCCACCTGCGCCGCATACGGCTCCATTGGCACGCCTCTCACGGCAGCTGATTACTTGGGACATTCCTTCTGGAAACACCTCCGCCAGGGCCTGCCTGCTGGAGAAGCCCTGCGCCGGGCAAAAATCGCCCTGGCCCGAGAAATGCACAACCGCCAGGGCTACCTGGATGGCGAAGATCAAAAAACCCTGATCTCTTTTGTGCTCTATGGTGACCCCCTCTCACAGCCGCTTGGCTCTGGGCAGCAGATCAAAACCATCTTGCGACCTGCCCGTCCTCTCAGGCATATAAAGACCGTGTGTGACCGTGTCCGCTCGGACGATGCTGGGCAGCCAGTTTCGACCGAGGTTGATGCTCAGGTCAAGCAGGTTGTTGAGAAATACCTGCCTGGCATGGCTGGCGCTCAGATCACCATCAGCCACGAACATGCTGAGTGTAGCCTGGCAGAACACAACTGTCCCACGGCTCAGCTATGAGGCAGCGTGGATGCCAGCGTTCATAGCGCGGGAAAGCCTAGCCGGCGCGTGGTAGTTTTGAGCAAGCAGGTCAAGAGTGCCACCCACCAACACCATCATTACGCACGCCTGACCCTGGATGAAAGCAATCACCTGGTCAAGCTGGTCGTTTCCAGATGAGCTCATTCAGCTAACTTTAAAGTCAAATTCGGCATATTGGGACTCCCACTCAGCCAGATAATCCAAAACGCTTTCGTGGTATCATAAGTGCCCATGAGAAATCAGGGCCTCTTTTCACCGCTGCGTTGGTTTTCTGCTTTCTTTTTATTAGCGGCTTTGATCCTGGCTGCCTTGCAGCTGGTCAGCTACAGCCGTGTGCAGGCTAATTTTCCCGCGGGCATGGAGATTGCAGACATACCAGTAGGCGGCTTGGATCGCCAGCAAGCCGCCCAACGCCTGTTGGAGGCTTACACCATCCCGGTCGAGCTGGAATACAGCCAGGAGCGCATCCAGCTCACGCCTTCAAACGTAGAATTCCAGCTCGATCTGGAGAAAATGCTGGCCGCTGCTGACCTGCAGCGCTCACAAAAGCTTTTTTGGGAGGGTTTTTGGGATTATCTGTGGAACCGTAGCTCCGAGCCCGTTAACATCCCCCTGCGTTATGTTTACTCTGAGAGCCGCCTGCGCAACTACCTGGCAGAGGAAATCGCCCGCCGTTATGACCAACCTCCTGTGCCAGCCCGTCCAGTGGTTGGCACAGTTAACTTCCAGCCTGGTCTCCCCGGTTCAACGCTGGATGTCGATGGTTCCGTGCGCTTGATCGAGAACGCCTTACAATCCCTCACTCAACGCCGTGTGGCGCTGCCGATCAGGCGCTCCGTCCCCTCTCGCCCCGCCTTCCAGAACTTGAAAGTGTTATTACAACAAACTCTCGATCTGTCTGGCTTTGACGGCATTGCAGGGGTTTACCTGCTTGACCTGCAAACCTCCCAGGAGATTCACTTCGAATACCAGCAAGGGCAGGAGATCACTGCCCAACCGGATGTTGCCTACACGGCCTCCAGCATCATCAAGATCCCTATCATGGTGTCTATCTTCCGTCGCTTTGGCGATAACCCAGACGCCGAGAGCATTAAATTGCTTAATGACATGATCACCAAGTCTGGCAATGAAACCGCAGACTGGTTGATGGAAAGGGTGATCGACGCTACGCGTGCCCCTCTGGAAGTTACGGAGGATATGAGCACTCTGGGTTTGCAGAACACCTTCATGGCGGGCTATTTCTCCATCGGATCGCCCTTGTTGGCGCGCATCCAGACCCCAGCCAATCAGCGCAATGACGTGAACACCGATCCCGACCCCTACAGCCAGACCACCCCCTCTGATGTTGGTATGCTGTTAGCAGATATTTACCAGTGTGCCCAAAATGGCGGCAGCGCGCTGACGGCGGTCTTTCCCGGCGAGATCACCCAGGTGGAATGCCTGGCGATGATTGAATACTTAAAAAACAACAAGCTACCCGTCTTGCTGACCGCTGGCATCCCTGAAACCATGCAGATCGCCCACAAGCACGGTTGGGTATCCGATATCAACGGCGTGATCAATACCATTGGCGATGCCGGCATCATTTACACACCGGGTGGCAATTACATCCTGGTGGTCTTCCTCAACCATCCTGTGCAGTTGGTGTGGGACCCGGCCTCCGGCCTGGTTGCCGACCTCTCACGGGCGGTCTACAACTACTACAACCTGCCGGAATAAGGTATAATTTTCCCCGCAAGCAAACAGAACATGCCCCCGTAGCTCAATGGACAGAGCGCCTGACTTCGAATCAGTAGGTTGTGGGTTCGAGTCCCGCCGGGGGCGCCTATATCTGGGGGTATTAAGCCGAAGAGACCTGATATATGGCGGTATCAGGTCTT
>CP070639.1:2995246-3014705 GCA_020354045.1 Anaerolineales bacterium
CTCACCGAACGATTTGCTGGTGGCGCTGTTCTCCCTGCCACCCAAGGGTGAACGGGCAGAGGATTGGTTTGTCATGACCATCTCGTATCTCGGTATGGTGAAGAAGACCGCACTGGGAGAGCTGCCTGGTCCCGCCGCCAACACCTTTACGCTTGCCAGGATCAACGAGGGCGATAGCCTTGGATGGGTGCGCTTAACCAATGGGAGCATGGATTTGTTGCTGCTGACTGCCCAGGGTATGGCGATCCGCTTCAGTGAGGAACAGGTGCGCCCCATGGGTCTGGTAGCCGCGGGTGTCAATGGTATGAAGCTGCAAGGCAGCGATGTCGTAGTAGGTGTGGTCACCTTGCCAGCCATTGGCGATGTTTTTATGGCCGCCACCGATGGTAGCGCCAAGCGGGTTGCAATCAAACAGTTTCCCACGCAGGGTCGCTATGGGCAGGGCGTGGTAGCCTGGAAGTTGCCTGCCAAAATAACCGCTGTGGGGATGACCACCGGTAAGGGGACGATGCGGGTCACGCTGCACCTGGATAAGCTGGCTCCCAAGATGGCGCGCCTGGATGAGGCTCCCTTGCAGGGTCGCCCTGCACGCGGGAAATCCATCCAGGAATTGAAGCCGGGTGATCAGGTGGTGCTGCTGACTGCTCCGTGGGAGGTGGAGCGTCCTTTGTCACAGGTGGAGAAAGCAGCGACCAGCAGGGCTAAAGCTCGCCGGACGAGCCCAAGGGGAGCCCCCAAAGCGGAAGCGAAAACCAGGAAGAAAGCTGCCAGCTCGCCCAAGACATCAGCTGCCCCCCGGCGGACCCGCAAAACCAGCAGCTCAACTACGCGAGAAACAAAAGCAACACGGCCGCGCAAGACAGGCGCCTCCAGCAGTAAGCCCAGCGGGACAACCCGGCGAGGCCGTCCACCTAAGGACAAGACCCAGCAGTTGGAGATGGAGCTTCCAGAGGAAAAAACGGGAAAAACCAGCCGTAGGGGTTCCAAGCGGAGTGCGCCAGGTAGCTCGCCTTCCAAATCATCTTCTACCCGGAAAAAATCAAGTTGAGGGATAAGCACTAACACCCACGACGAGCTCGTCCCGCAGGACATTGTATAGGGTGAAATTTGATTGTTCCCAAGCAGACTGACATGGACCATGTTGTCAATCTCGATGCACGCGCACAGTTAATCTTCCACCACAATTTCTAACCCCTCCATCCCGGGGGTAACTTGGTAGCCCGGGCGCAGTTCACCGATTGTTTCTGCCATCATGCGGTCGATCATATCATCGCTGTGTCCAGGGTCGTGGTGGAAGGTGATCAGCTGTTTCACTTCTGCCAATCGTGCGAAGCCCAAAGCTTGTTCCAGGCTGCTGTGCCCGAAGCCAACCCGATCCTTATATTCTTCTGCCGTATACTGCGAGTCGTGGATCAGCACATCGCTGCCTGCCGCCAGGTCAAAGCCGGAAGTCCATTCCTTGCTACGCGGGAAGCTGAATGATCCCAGGGCTGGTTCGTGGTCGGGTATGTACGTCAGGGAAGCGTGTTCAGTTTCCACACGGTAGCCCACAGTTGGATTCGGGTGGATGATCAATTGGGCTTTGACACTGAACTCGCCGATCTGGACCGTCCCGGATGGCAGTTCGTGGAAGTGCAGCTTGCCGGGAAGTTCGCGAATGCTCACCGGGAAGAGCGGTGGGGAAAGGTAGCGCATCAGGCGCGAGCGCAGTGAAAGCATTGTGCTGGCGGGTCCGTATAGATGTACCTCAACCCCTGTCCGGCGCAGGGGTGCGAAGAAAGGCAATCCCTGGATGTGGTCCATGTGCAGTTGGGTGAGCAAGATATCGACTCTTAGCAGGTCTTTGGGCAAGTCTTGACCAAGGCAACGCATGCCAGTACCTGCATCCAGAATCAGCAGTGAACCTTCCTCGCCATGGATGGAGACGCAGGAAGTATTGCCACCATAGCGGACAGTATCAGGTCCAGGAGAGGCCAGTGAGCCGCGTGTGCCCCATAAGGTCGCTTTCACTCTGGGATCTCCCAAAAGATTGCCATGGCACCCACAAATCGATCGGCTTGCCCGATCAGTGGAAAGGCGGTTAGCTCGATTTGGCGCTGGGCATCATCCAGCCCGCGTATCCAGAAGCGGCGGTGGGCGGGATGGCGCTTCATCATGGCCAGCATCAAGGGTAACTCTTCAGGGCGGATGGGCGTGCCATCCTGCTCGGATGGTTGAAAGGCTGTTGACCACTCACTAGCGGGCATACTGCCAGTATCCTGGTAGCGCATACCCAGGATCTCCTCGGCAGGCTCATTGTAGTAGAGCATATTGCCTTGGGGATCTACAATAAATATTGGCATCGCCAGATGTTCTGCCAGGTGCCGGGAAAGGATAACTTCAATTTCCTGCTGAGACATGCCGGTTTCTCCGTTTTATGCTGAGAACGCCTTTGAAAGGCATACCTGGGTGATCAAAAACTGTACCAACCTTCTCCATTATAGTCTATTTCGTTGCCCATATCACGTTACGAAGAACTGCAGCACACCGGGGGACGTTTTATCTTGCATTATTTGGTAAACTCACTGTACAATCTGTGCATAACTTCTACGATCTCCCACTAATTCGTCTCGATAGTCGTAATCCTGTAGCTATGCTTGAAAGTCCAGCCTTCTCAGACGAAAATATAATTTCCTGTTTGCTGGCTGAATATGGATTAAATACTCAGCAGATCGTATTTCTTCCACTGGGAGCTGACCGGAATACAGCTGTCTATCGCCTTTTGGCTGACGATAAAAGGCTCTACTTTCTGAAGTTAAGAGCCGGTGAATTTGATGAGCTCTCTGTGAAATTGCCCAGATTTCTCAGCTACCAAGGTGTTGAACAGGTCATCCCAGCTCTGGCGACCATAACCGGACAACTCTGGGGACAGCTGGATCGCTTTAAGACCATCCTTTATCCCTACGTGGAGGGTCGCCACGGTTATGAAGTTGGTCTGTCGGATCGTCAGTGGGTTGAATTTGGGCAAGCCATCAAAGCCATACACACCACGCCTCTGCCAGAAGGGCTGAGCAGCCTCGTCCGCAGGGAGAGATATGACCCACACTGGCGTGAAAAGGTAAAAGCCTTTCTCAGCCAGATTGAACGGGATAATTTTGAAGAACCTGTCGCAATCGAGATGGCTGCATTCCTGAAGGTCAAAAAAAGCGAGATTCTCAACCTGGTCTTGCGTGCAGAGCAGCTGGCCGCAGCGCTTCAGGAGCAAACCCAGGAATATATCCTGTGCCACTCTGATCTTCATGCAGGCAACCTCTTGATTGGCGCCCACGATAGCTTTTATATAGTTGATTGGGATGATCCCCTCTTGGCCCCCAAAGAGCGCGATTTAATGTTCATCGGAGGTGGTTTGCTGGGTGGTTGGTGCACACCTCAGAAGGAGGAAACCCTCTTCTACCGGGGTTACGGGCAGACCCTGATTGATCCCAACGCACTGGCATATTTCCGCCATGAACGGATTCTCCAGGATATTGCTGTCTACTGCGAGCAAATCTTCTTGACGGTTGAAGGTGGAGAGGATCGGATGCAATCCTTGCACTACTTGAAATCCAATTTTCTGCCACAGGGCACCATTGCGCAAGCCTGTAAGGCAGATCAAATCCTAAGATTGGAGCAGACTAAATAGTAAAGGAATTAAATTGAGGTAAGAATATGACGCCGCTCTCAAACTTTGACAGCTTCTGCTTTCGGCGCGCGGTTGAACTTGCCTTATTGGCTGAGCAGCAAGGCAACCTGCCTATTGGTGCGGTAATCGCATTGGATGAACGTATTATTGCTGAGGGCAAAAACGCCATCTGGTTCCCTCACTTTAACCAAAACCGCCATGCAGAAATTGAAGCCTTGCGGAATGTCCCCGCAGGGATGTGGAATTCCGCCCGCAGTATGAGCCTGTATACCACGCTTGAGCCATGCCTGATGTGTCTCGGATCCATCTTGTTGCATCAAATAGGGCGCGTGTTATTTGGATCAGCAGATCATTATGGCGGCGCTGGCCTGGTATTTGGACACATGCCGCCTTATTTTGAAGATCAGTGCTTACACCTGCAATGGTTGGGTCCCGTTTTTGTGCAAGAGTGTGATCCATTGTTTGTGCGCGTAATGCATAAAGTGGAGCACTGGCGTGAACAGGACTACTAGCCATCAGGTACCGCTCTTGTCGATTCTGCTGATCGCTATTGCTTAATAACCTGATTTTAATCTGACTATTGCGCGAAATTATGGTATATTAGGTCGCCGACCGGGGATATTTTTCCCGGTCGATAAATTTATTAGGAGGTATGTATGCTGAAGAAAAAATATATCAAGTCACGTGATATGTTCAAAGTTACCTTTGAGCTGGATAAGCGCGAACTGCCGGATGGCCTGGATGTCCAGACGGTAGAATTGCTGGGTGATTTTAATGACTGGGCGCCTGGCACGACCCCGATGAAAGCTCTTAAGCGTGGCGCTTACCAGGCCTCGTTGGAGCTGGAACCGGGACGGAAGTACCAGTTTCGCTACCTGGTGAACGGAAAGCACTGGTGCAATGACTGGGAAGCCGACGCCTATATCCCTAGTGGCTTTGGTCCTGAGAACAGCGTTCTTTCCACAACCAATGGAACACATGCATGATACGCTTACCAAACACACAAGTGAGTAACCTATGTGCGTCATTTGTGTGTTGAGGCTACCACCCGGTAAGCGAACATGATGTCATCCAAAGTCTCTCAAGCCTGGTTGCAGAATACCCCTGCACCAGGCTTATTTTTTTATATAAGTATCGGACAGGCTTACTCAGTGTGGCTTCAATGCGTGGCGTAAAGTTACACCTAAAATGAACCAGGCAGCCAGCAGGGTGCCACGCAAAGTGCCGCTGACTTTTGAGCGGCCTGCTTGTCGCGGGTGGTAACTGACGGGAACCTCCTGGATGCAGGCTCCCTTGCGTGCAGCTTTGACGATCATCTCTGCTGGCCAGCCATAAGTCATCTCTTGCATATCGAGTTGCTTCACCAGATCAGCACGCACTGCCCGGTAAGGACCCAGATCAGAAATTCGCAAACCGTAGAGAAAGTTCATTAGATGGGCAACCAGCCAGTTGCCGAAGCGCTGGTGGGCGGGCATGGCTCCTGGAGCGATGAGGCCAAGCTGCCGCGAACCCAGCACCATGTCTGCCTTAGACGCCAGGAGTGGCTCCAATAATATTGGCATCTCAGCTGGCAGGAAGCTGTAATCTCCATCTAAAAATACCAAACTGGAAACCTCTCCAGCAGCGATAACACCAGCCCGGCAGGCATAACCATAGCCGTGGCGCGGCTCGAAGACCACCTGTGCACCAGCCGCGCGGGCTTCCTCGCCTGTTTGATCTGTGGAGCCGTTATCCACCACGATTACCTGGGCTTGTACGCTCCTTTGTACCTCCTTGACCAGTCGGCTGATATTGCCGGCTTCGTTTAAGGCTGGAATGATAACTGCTACCGTACTCATCTATATTCCTAGAGCATCTAATGCTGCGCGCGTATGTCGAGCAAGGCTGCCGTCGTTGTGCAGTTCATTTGCCAGGCGCTGCAGGGAGGCGGCGTCATCCACGTCGTACCATTGAGGCAGCAAAGTCACGCGCAATCCTTCCTGGGCTGCCAGCGCGAGCGTATCAACGGTGACTGTAGGCGTACTCATGCGCACCTCGCGTAACAGGCGTGGGGCAGGACGTTTTAAACCAATCAGGTAATAGCCACCATCTTCACAGGGTCCCAGGACCAGATCAGCGCCATCTTCCAGGATTCGAAAAGCTGCCGACAGGTATTCCACAGGCAGGGTGGGACTGTCGCTATTCATGATTACAGCAGCTTTGTGACAGCCTGCGAGATAATGTTGTAGAGCGTTATCCAGACGGCTGCCCAGATCATTTCCCTGCTGTAAGAGCAAGTCGAATTCAGGTGCAAGCGTGTGAAAGTATGTCTGTGCTCCTTCTGGCAGGTAAGCGATAACAGGTTTTATCTCTGGCAGGTGGCGGATCAGCTCCAGCGAATCCCGCAAGAAGGCTTCATACAGATTGGCAGCCTGCCAGGGGGTCAGAGGAGGCGTCAGTCGGGTTTTGGTATGCCCAGGAGCGGGTCGCTTGGCGACGATCATGAGCACTCGGTTGGGCTGCACTTCTTTCATGGATCAGTCGAGAACTCGTATGGGGCTGTGGTCTTGTTGTTGGTGATCTTCATTAGAGCGAGGACACCTGAATACAGCCAGGGCACAAACAGCAGCCCGCCTGCAAAATAGATCTCCAACCAGGGTTGGGAGATGGGAGGTTGCTGGCGCAGTAAGTAAGGGCCAAGGGCGAACTGCTTACTTAATACAATCAGGCTGAACAAGGCACCCAGGCGGGCACGGTGCCCAGGAGATAAAACAGCAGCCAGTCCAACCAGCCAGATAACATACCACTGTTGGAACCATAAGCAAGCCAGGAGCAGGTAAAAAAGCAAGATGTCGAAAGCTGCTTGCGGAAGACTCAGCCAGGATGTTTCCTGGCGGGACCGCCAGGCTCGCCAGAGAGAAAAGCCCAAAGCCAACAATACCGCTGCGCTGCTCACCAGGGTTGCCGCAATTTCAACGCCAGAATAAGGCTCCAGGGAGTGGAAAAGAGCAGCTGGAAGGGAGGCCGAGAACAGGTGTAAACGACGATCAATGCTTAATGTTCTTACTCCCTGCCAGAATGGGATATAAGCCATCCAGACCAGAACCAGCGCCAAAACAAGCATACGCGCCAGCCAGCACAAACGCGCCTTCAATTTTGGAATACGCTGCCAGATGAGTACGATTGCCACTGGTAATAGCAGCAGTGGGATGAACTTGACTAGCGCGCCAGCGATAAGCGATAAAACTGCCAGACTGTGACTTTGTCGGGCAAAAGCCCAGACAGCCAGCAGGATCCAAAAGAGCATAGCGATGTCGTTGTGTCCGTTACCCAGGGTCTCGTATAAAACCAAAGGATTCCAGGCCAACAGAAGTGTTCCAGGCATAGCTCTATCTGGGGCATGCTCCCTTAGTAACGAAGCGAGTACCAGTGTGCTGCCCACCAGGAAAAGACCAGGCAGCAACTTGAAGGCCAGGATGTTAATTAGAAGCGCATCTCTTGATAAGCGAGCCGTTGCAGCTGCTAGTAACTCCCAGAGCGGACCATAAGCAGATGTGGACGACTTCCAGGCTGAATATCGGTAAAAGGGATCGCTGGGGAAGGTGGAGGCGGGGACGATAAAGGGGTTTTCACTGTAAATCCCCAAAATGCGTCCGTGCATAATGTTATCAAAAATATCCGCCGCGTCGAAGGGGTACATGAAAAGAAGCGCTATGCTGCTAGCCAGTGCTCCACCAGCGATCACCCACCAGGCTCTTCGCCCACGGGTGACCAGGGCAAAACGCCAGCCCAACCAGTAAAGAATAAACAGGAAGGCAAAAGCCAGGATAAAATGCCTGCGTATAGACGGATCGCCCCAGAGAGAGAAGCTGCCATCCAGACGTGGCTGAGTATAGAGGACCAGTAAATTCACGCGACGAGATAATAAGACAGCATAGCCCAATGCACTGAACCCGCCTGTCAGAGCAAGCAGCAGGGTTGGGTTTTTAACCCCTGCCAGCAAGCGTTCCATAGCATGCCAATACGGCAGCCAAATTAAAACGAAGGTAGGCTGGGTTTTTTCCATAGACTAGAACGAAATTGATATGCCTTTTGGGCCAGATCAATCAGCAAAAAAAGATAAAGTGGCAGGTATTGTCCCCATATAGCACCTGGGATGGGTCTCCATGAAATAAAGAATGCGTATGACAATGCAATCATCCCACAGAACAGCCACCAGCCAGTCCAGGCATTCCAATAAGATGTACCTTGCCTCCACAGAAAAACAGTGAGTAAAGGCAAAATCCAGAGCAGATACCAGGAAAATAGATTTTGTGAGAGCAGCGTATAAGCTCCGATGATCCATGCTGATCGGCGTAAAATATCGAGGGAATCTCCAGGTGGACGGATGAACATCCAAAGCATCAAGCAGCTCATGATAAGCAAACCGAACAGCGAAGTCCAGGTGCGCCAATCGAGCTCTACCAGCTTAAAAGTGGTGTGGAGCAGCTGGATATGTGGTGATAGGTTAAATATCTCACGAATATATTGGGGTAGAAACCCGACCACCCGGGTATAGCTCGATAGCCAAAACGGCAGATAAATAATCACCAGCACGCTAACGAATGTGGCTGGATAACGCCAGCTGGCGGTTTTGTTTTTTCGCCAGAGGGCTGGAAACAGGAATGCAGGGTAGAGTTTTAAACCGGTTGCCAGGCCCAGGAATAATCCGGTAAGACCGGATCGCCCGCGTATACTCATCCACCAGGAAAACAACAGAAATGGCAGCACCAAACCTTCCAGGTGAGCTGAGTGAGCAGTTTCGTAAACCAGCAAAGGCGACCAGATGTAGATCACCAGGCGAGCAGAGGAGATTCGCAGCTCCCGCAGCAACTTGAAAAGCAAGTAACCGCCCAGCAGGCCACCAGCAGCCATCACTCCCTGAAACCAGGCTACATTATCAGGTGATAAGCGCCACAAGCCAGCAAATGCCATCTCGGCGAGTGGTGGGTAGATAGTGACTGCCGATTTGCGGTTGATCTGTGGCCAGATCACTCTATCTCTCAGGTATTTTAGATTGTCTGAGTCGGGAGGATAATCGTAGGGGCTGATACCTTGTGCCTGAACACGCCCATCCCATATGTAGCGATACATATCATCTGATAGGCTGGGTGCTTTGAAGAGCAGCACACCCAACTTGGCTGTCCCGAGCGCAAAAATTGCCAGCAAAGCCCACCGTGACAGATCAGGCATGCGCACTGCCAGGATACATGCCAGTGCATAAAAGAAAAAAGAAGCGAAAAAAGCCCACAGGAACGCAGGAATATTTTCACGCAAATTTCCCAGGCGAAGAGTGAAAAGATAGGGCAGTAATGCCAATACGCCGCACAGCACCAGCAGTACTTCCCGTTTACTGGAGAGCGTGCGCTTCTGAATACTCACTTACTTCATCCTGAACAACATATCCTATGGGGTGCGTATATCTATACTGTCTGCTTGAGCAATTTGGCGGGTTGATTGATTGTGGTCAGGTGAGAGCGTGGAGCAGTTTAGCGAGGCGATTGCCGCGCTGCACCGCTGATTGCAGGTATGGTCGCAGGCGGACATCCAGACCGAAGAATCTCCCGGGCGCAAAAGCCAGCATAATCAAGGACAGCACGACCATCAGGTTGTATGTCCACTCCCACTCGAACGGGGTGGTAATGCCTCCTAAGCCGATCATTAACTGACCTGATACGAGCAGGGCAGTCAGACTGCCCAGGCGCGAGAATAAGCCCAGGAACAAGCTGATGAAGATAAACGCTTCAGCACCCCACAGGAACCAGCCGGTCCAGGTTATGTTGGGTTTAATCACGTTTTCCAAGAAAAGACCGTTCAAGCGGGCAAGCCACCCAAAGTTGATCGAGAGAACTGGACCATTGATGGTGCGCATGTCAGCAACGAAGAATGGCCGGGGCTGGTCAGCCCAGACAGTTTCCAACCCGATCCAATCGCAAAGCCCGGTCGTGCGGTTTAATTGGACGCGACCTTCTGCAACTGTTCCAGTTGTGAAAGCAAAATCACTCGGGCAGCCGAAGGAGGGGGGGAGCTTCCAGAACAGTTGGGCGAAGAACAAGTAACCCAAAGCTAAACGCCCGACCAGCAAAGCAATCTGTTGATACCTTGATACGTTTTCCTTGTTCATCGTACAGTCTCCTTCCTATAGCAGTGTTCTGCCCGCCTGCAACCTGGCAATGAAAGTTAAAAGCTCAGCGTTTGGGCACCACTCGCCAGGGCTTCGATGGCCGCGGCTGCACCTACGATCTGAGCACCTTTGATCAGATCATCCGCTGAAATGTCGCGGGGTTTTGCGCAAGCGCCGCATACCCAAAGCGATCCATCATTTTCAATAAATTGTTCAATCAGTTCTTTCAATGGCGCGAATCCTTTGGCTTGCAGCCCTTCGGTATAGCCCTTGGTAGCCAACCAAACTCCATCAATGGTAAGCATTAAGATGGTATCCTGAGCAGAGTTGACGGCTGTGTTTGCTACAACCGCTGCCAGCGAGGCGCGTTCGAGATCCTCATTGCCATGTGTATTGTGGATTAATATTTTTGCCATTAGTCTCTCCCGTTGATATCAATATTCCATGTGTAATTGCATGCAATGAAGTTTATCTCCCCTTGCGAATTAAGTAACGATCTCCACGCTGCTCTTCAACCTTATACCCGGTCAGACGGCACCAAGCAGGCAGGTCTACAGCGACAGTGGAATCGGTTGCCCGCAGTTCAAGAGCTTGACCCGGTTCAAGTTTGCGCATAATAGCCGCGATCTTATTCAACGGACCTTCACCACAACCCTGATCGCCTGCATCGTAGAAAGCAGCAGCATCGAAGACAGGCGTGTATTCGAGCTGTTCAGGTGGGTCTATGGTTGCTGGGGTAGATCCAATGGATGTCGCTGGGTGGGTGCCAGCTGCACTCCATACGATCAGGCAGGTTTCAGTTTTGCGAACGCCCACGGCGTTGCCGATACCGTTGGTTACTCAATCACCCAGGGAGGCCAGATCAGGGCTTTCCACCAGTGCCACCAGATCGTAGCGCCCGGTGACAGCATAGACGTGCTGGATGATCGAAGAAGCTAGTTCCATACCAGGCAGCTCTTCCATCAGATCCTGTATCCGGCTGGGTTCGGCTTCGATGAGTACGAGGGCTTGAATCATGGTACTTCTCCTTATATTCTTTCTTCAATTGTCTTTTACTCCTCACGGGAGCAAGTGATTTATCCTCAAGTAAAGGCCACCAACGGTTTTCCCCCGGCGCTGATTACCTCCAATTGGGACTGGATCGTGGTGACAGCCTCAGATAAGGGGAAGATCGACTTGCTTACTTGCAGGTCAGCATCGGTGGAAAGTGGGTGCCAAAAAACACCATCCAGGTTGATAGTCACTTCTGGCATTAAATTCTCCATATTTAGTTCAAGCCCTTCCTTTGAGTAACCACGCTTTGCGAGCGGGCGGACAAAATGGTCTTCATCGGGGATACCTAACACTTCCCGATGAAAGGAGCAAACTTCCTCTAAATATGCAGAATTTACAGGTGTTTCAGTGGTGCTCAGGCGGACTCTAAACCCGTGGTCTTGCAAACGATAAATACTCTCTACGGTTTGCTGCCAGGCACCTCTGCCGCGATAGGCATCATGGTGCTCCGCACGGCCACCATCCAGGCTAACCTGCAGGATCAGGTTGGAGTTGTTGATCTCAATGAGCCTTTGCAAGCGCTGGCTTTTTATCACCATCGCGTTGGTCAGTACCCAGGTTCGGACGTGCTTAGAGGCATAGGCCAGCATGTCGTAGATATCCTTGAGGATAAAAGGTTCACCACCTGTAAAGTAAATTTCACTAAAACCTAGTTCAACGGCTTCATTCACAAGTTGTTCGACGATCCTTTTACTCAGGGCGCGTCGCGCTGCATTCGGGCTGGATTTAGCAACGCAATAGGAACAATGCAAGTTGCAATCATAATTTGTATAAATCCACAATTTCCACTGGAAGGCAGGCGCCTTACTTTGCGTTTGTGGTTTAGATTGTATGTGAAGGGATTGCAGCTCAGGCAGGTTTGCAGGCCCCATCAAAGACTCCAATACACGCCGCAACTAACACAGGCTTTGTGTGGGTTTGGGCTTAGGAAAGCATCACGGAACTGCTGGTAAACTACATCATTCCATATCTCATCGAAAGGTTTCTCAAACAGGTTGCCCAGGATCAAGCTTTCATAGTCATGGGTAGCAAAGGGTGATAGGCAGCACGGCAAACAATTGCCGTTTGCAGTGACATAAGCGCTCGTCCAGGGACGCAGACAGGCTTGCCACGGGAGTTGGTCGACCGATTTCGCAGCTGCCAAGCTGCTGCGCGGGTCTCTCCCTCCAGAGGCACGAAATTCTACGCCTAGTTCGCTGCCAAGACGCTCGCAAATAGCGAATACCTCCTCCTGCTTTTTGCTCTCGCTCCCGAAAATGGCTAAATCGGTGCGTGCCATACCATATTGCCGGTCTTTTTCGCTGGCAAAGAAAGTCATGCGCTGGATGTAAAGCTCAGCTATACCTAATCGAGCGGCAGTTCGCACCAGTTCTGGTAGCTCCTCCAGGTTTTCCTGATTAGCCACACACCAGATAGAGATGCGTGGCAAGTCGGCACTTAAAGTAGCCTTGGTCTTCACCAATCCATCCAGACCCATGTGGACCTTATGTAGCAAGTCAGCACCACGAATACGGGCATATGTATCTGCTCGGGAACCATCAATTGAGCAGCGAAATTCATCCAGACCACTCTCTACCAGGCGAAGCTGCCACTCTTCAGTAAGCAGTGTACCGTTCGAATTTATAATGACTTCGGTGCCTCGGCTTTTTAGATAAGTGATAATCTCGGGTAGCTCTTTATTTAACAAGGGTTCGCCAATGCCATGCAAAACTGCTCGACGCATTTCGGGAAATTGCTCAGCAATAGAAACAAATTCCTGATAACTTAAACTTGCGAGTGGTTCACGCTCAAAATAAGTGCGCACGCAGGTTTTACAAAGCAAGTTGCACCGGTTGGTGACTTCTATGAATACTACCTTGGGATGAGAGGGAGCAATCATACCGCGCCGGTAACCCAGAGGAAGGTGGTAAGCACTGGGTAGGAAAGTCTGCTCCGACAAAGCAGGTAGTTCTACCATGTTACTTTTGATGGCGTTAAAATCAAAGCAGGATTGAAGCGGGAGGGGTTCCGTTCAGCCAAATAAAGCTCCTCTCATCGGATTAACAAACTTGAATCGTGAACCTAAGGCATTCTTAAGTTATTCTAATGTACCACAAAAAACTTACAAAATGCTTAACATAATGCCGAATTAAGCTGTTTTGGAGGGGAACCCCGTTGGCAAGGGCGCAAGGGAATTGGCGCCTGTTTCAGGAGACGGTAAAGGAGGTAAAGTGGTAGGCGATCTTGCCATCCATAATGGCTAGCGTGTCGCTGCCATTATGAACACGTCCATTCGGTGACTCTGCAGTCCAGTTTACATGGCGCGACGAGCCAGCCTTCGTGTAATTCGTCAGGCTGAAGATGGCATCTGGGAGCACCTGGTTGAACAAGGTCTGGTACCAGGTGGAGATCGCCGTGGTGCCTTGAACGGTGCGCGCCGCGCTGACATGTACAGCTGTTGGTGTATACAGGTTGCTGACCTGAACTGGATTGTGACTGTTTAGATTCAAGAATAATTGTTCAGCGATATCCTGGGTCGGAGAGGTGCCTGACCAGGGGTAATCGCGGATCGCGGTCCACACATCTGGCAGGTATTGCCGGGTGTGACCCCATTCCCAGAAGTTCACCGCAGTGAGATTTAAAGCCTGGCTGGTTTGCATGAAGCTGACCACGTCAGCAGGGGTGGCTGCCCAGGAACCAGCCTTGTAGGCGGAACCCACCGGGATGATTGGACGTAAAGGAGTGATATTCTGAAATTCGTTCACAGTCCTGGTAATCTGGTCGGCGGGATTATGGCTGGACTGCCAGTATACTTGGGGCATGTTATAGTCGCATTTTTCGAGGAATGCTCGCCAGGGTAATTGGGGATGGTAGGAGGGGAAGCGGTATGAGCACAATGCCACGGGCATGGAGGTGAGGTTGAGCCGTAAGCGACTCATGAAAGCGGCAGCTGCCCGATCTTTACCGGGTACTTTGTACTCTTTCTCAGCATCAATGACGTAGCCATCTACATTGGTTTGGCGCACGCGTTGTATAGCAATATTGGCTTCGCCAACAGGATCATCGCCATAGACATAATGCCAGCCATAAGCTTGGATGCCACGAGCGTGTAAGGCGCGTACCAGAGGTGGCACCAGGTCAACATTCGAGCTGGAGAGGTTGTAGCTATAGTTACCGTCGGCGATTTTGATTAAAACATGCGTGTAGCCAGCGCGCTGGGCTAGATCTGCAATAGCATTAACATCTCCCCGCTCGCAACTGCTGATTTTCCAGATGAAATACCCTTTCCCCTGTAGCGGCATGTGTGTTCTCCCAATCCCTTGCAGGTGCAAACCCTGGCTTATTACTTACCGCTGAGCGCCTTGCGAACGACCTTGACTACCGCATCTTTGTCTGGCACCAGCACCATCGCTCCTCCGGGGGTGATCCAATTGTAGACTTCCTTGGGGCTGATGTAATACTGGTTGATGCGTGAAGTATCGTAGAGCTGGGCGGCTAAGGGCAGGAAGGGCAGCATATCGGCGAGGCGCATATCGGTGGAAACGCTGTCGCTGTAAATGGCATACAACTCCGGCGCGCGGCGGATGGCATCCAGGCTGAGCAGTTTGGCTGCAAGCGCCTGGATGACTTCCTGCTGGCGGCGATTGCGGGCGAAGTCATTGGAGGTCTTGCGCGAGCGGACATACCAGAGCACCATATCTGCATTCATACGAGTTTCACCGCGCGAGAGCGTAATCTGGCGGCCGCGGTAATAATCTGTGAGGGGGGTGCCTACATCGACGTTCAAACCGCCCAGGCTATCAATGATCTGTTTAAAGGAAGAAAAGTTAATCAGAACGTAGTGTTCAGGTTCGACGCCAAAGTTGTGGTCAAAGGTTGCGGCCAGTTTTGAGAAACCACCTCGGGCCCAGGCGGTGTTGATGCGGTCCATGCCCCAACCGGGTATGTTGACGTACAAATCGCGCGGGAAGGAGACCATGTTGACGGTGCCCAAAGATGGGTTGAGGCTGACTAGAATGATCGTATCCGTGCGGAAGATGGTGCTCCTGGGGCGGGCATCAGAGCCGAGCAGCAAGATATTGACCTGGTCGTTAGGACCCTCGAGGCGGCCTACTGGCGCGACCGGCCCCTGGGGTTGTTCAACGGGGGTGGCAAGCGGTGTGGCGGTCGGGAATTCCAGCGGCTGGTAAACGGGTGTGGGCGGCAGGGGCTGGAAGGGGGTGGCAGTGGGGGTGGCGTTAGGGGGTACCTGGTAGAGCGGTGCCAGCGGGGTGGACCCGTTAAAAGAGACGGCGGATAGCGGCGCGCTATTTAGAGCGGGACCGTTGCAGGCGGTCAGCAAGAAGACAAGGAGAGCGAGGGCTGGCAAGATGGATTTGGATCCAGGCATCAACTTTTCTCCGATTGCAGGTAGGTCCAAGACACTGAAGAGAAAGCGCCAGGATTCGGGGGAGGCTCGGTCGTGGCGGGTGGCGGCTCTGTGGGGGGCGGTTCCGTCGTGGCAGGTGGTGGCTCAGTCGTGGCGGGTGGTGGCTCAGTCGTGGCAGGTGGCGGCTCGGTTGTGGCGGGCGGCGGCTCAGTCGTGGCAGGCGGCGGCTCAGTCGTGGCAGGCGGCGGCTCGGTCGTGGGGGGCGGCGGTTTGGTTGCCGAAGGTACAGGGGTGGGGACATAGGGCACGTAGAGACGATCGCCTGGATGAATGAGATCAGAACTCAGGCAATTGTAAAATTTCAGCTCAGCGACCGTGGTAGCGCGCGAGCTGGCAATTTTATAGAGGGTATCGCCACCCTTGACAATATACACCACCCAGCTGCGCGGTGGATTGCCGCAAGCAGTGCTTGGAACCTTGGTAGCCCGGGGTGAACGAGGCGTGGGAGAGGGCTCCAGCGTATTAGTCTCGGTGCTGGTGGCGGTGAATGACGGCGTGATGGTGGGAAGCGGCACGTTCAGATAGGTTTGAAATGGAATGGTGTCGAAAGTGTAATCGCAATTTGCCTGGCGGAGGGCCTCGATCGAGACGCCGTAGGCCTGCGCGATGGAGGCGATGGTATCCCCGGGCTGCACTTCAACCTGAACCCAGCCATTGGGTGGTGAACAAAGCGAGATAGCCTGCAGGGTGGGCGTAGAGGTGGGCAAGGGTGTTGGTGAAGCGGTGAAGGTTGGCTCACCCGGCGCAGGTGTATTTACGGAGGGCAATGGCGTGGGTGGTATGGCGCGTGCCAGCTTTTGACCACTTTCTGCCAGTGCCAGGAAGATGCTGCCCATCAGGATGGCGGTGGAGAGCATGGCTGCCAGAATGCCAAGTAGAGCCTGGCGCAAAGCACTCATCCGGGCAAACCCCCGGGATGCCCGCCTGGGAACTGAGCGGCGGGAAAGGGATCGGGTTCGAAGGCGATGGGCACCAGGACGCTGTAGGTGGAGCCTTGCCCCTCGTGCGTGTCAACCCAGATACGCCCTCCCAGGTCCTCAATTAACATTTTAATGACGGAAAGCTCCGTGCCTGGCAGGCCAGTACCTGAGATGATTTCTTGCTCAAGGTGCGAGGTGCTTGAGAATATGTGGCTGGCCTGGTCTGTAGGGATACCTCCACCCTGATCGGTGACCTGGATATGCAGGTATTCCGCCTGGCTGCCGTTATCCTGCAGTTTAGCGCTGACCGAAATTTCCCCGCCCGTGGGGGTGGCCTGGCCGGCGTTTTGTAATAACCCCACCAAGGCATGTTGGAGGGATTCAAAGTTGGCATGGATGGAGGGCAGCAGATCAGACAGGTCAATGCGCAAAGTGATGTTCTTCTGGCGTAGCTGTGAGCTGACATGGGTGATGGCGGCGTCAATAACCTGGTTTGGGTCGACGTTGGAGGGCGCCAGGAGGGCGTGCCCATTTTCCGAGCCGGCGCGCTGGTGGAGATCGTTAAGCAGCTCGATGATACGCTGCGTTGAAGAGCGTATGCGCTCCAGGTATTTACGCTGCAAGTTGCCTAATATCCCAACAGTTTCTCCCAGCAAGAAATCCGTGTATCCCAGGATAAAGGACATAGGCTGACGCAGGTCCTGGACAATGGAGGTGATCTCCTGAGCCGGCGGGCCGGGAAGCTCCTGGTTTTCGATTTGGTATTTGACATCCAGGTATTTTTGATCTGCCTGGGAAAGTATAGATTTCAAACTGGCGACCTCTTGCAATGCCAAGCGCAGCTCGTTTTCCAATTGTTCATCCTGTAATGGCGACCCAGAAGACTCGGAAATTTTGAGCAGGCGGCGGAGCTCATCGTTCTCGGCCTGCAAACGCAGGAGGAATTCCTGGGGCTGGTCAGAGAGCTCGGCCTGTCCCTGCTCCCAATCCTCTGAGAGCGGCTGATTGCCAAGCACAGCCAGGTAGGCAGCCCGCTCGCTGCGGAGCTCTTCCAATTCGGAAAGCGCAGCCCGCAGCGCCTGGCGAGTCTCGTCCAGCTCCTGGTCAGGTGGAACTGTTTTCTGAGGGTGCAAGAGGTGTGCCAGTGAGGCGCACAGGCTGGTGAGCAGGTCTTGGTCCTCGTTGTTCCAACTGCGTTCGGAATGGGGCGAGAGCAGCAGCAGCCCATAAAGGGAAGTGGTGTTGCCGTCCGGGATTGGGGCTAGCAGAAGGTGACCCGGGCGAGGCAGGTTGAAACCGTTGGCAAATGCCCAGGAGTCGGAGGAGGTACTGCTGGCAGGTAGGCGCAGAGGCTGAGCATGGCTGAGCGCAGAGGCAACCAGGGGTGCAGCCGCTTCGGAGATCACCAGACCTTCCAGGGGCTGCTCGCGGATGAGGTCGTAGCCACAGTGGACGAGCATATCGCCGTTTTCATCGGGAGGCGAAAGCAGCAGGCAGACATCAGCGAGCATCATCTGGGAGATGGTGCTGGTAAGGGTGGCGCACAATTTTTCTGGCTCAGCCCGCGCCGACAGGCTCAGGAGGTTCTGCAGCAATTTGGGGTCGGCTGCATATTTGCGCCGCTCGTGGGTCTGGGCCTGGAGGGCCGGCCTGGGCTGAGCAGGAGAAAGCGGGAAACGCTGTGGCAGCGCAAGCAAGAGCGGGTAAGCAGCCATTTGTGCCAGGCGCACAATGCCGAAATAGTCGCCCGGTTCGGCTGGCAGGAGCAAGGCAGCCAGGTGACCGGCCATGAGCAGCCCCAGCATGGCGAGACCAAATGCCCAGCCATTGGGTTTGCGCAGCAGCAGGAGCAGAATGCCCAGGCAGGCCAGGACGGCTGTGACAATCTCGCTGGTCTGACCGGGCAGGGAGGATTTGTAATCGATAATGCCGGCCTGGCCTATCCACCAGATCAGATTAAGGACAAAAGCGGTCAGCGCCAGCAGTGCCAGGATGAGGGTCGCTGCATCCGCGCGGCGGTTGGGCTCCGGGAAAACCCAGACCCACAGCACTGCCATGACCCCCAGCAGGGAAACCACCCGGTCAATGGGCGGCAGGAGAGTTTGCTCGTTGACCAACCCCTGCCAGGCAAGCCCGGCAAGGATGAAGAGCATAAAACGCAGGGCGAGCAGCAGACTTAACCCAAAGACAGTACGGCGGACCTGGGGGAAGGAGCTCAGGCGCCAATGGTTGAGGGAAGCCTGTAAAGCGGCGGCAATCGAAAATGCCAGCACCAGGTGGTAGGTGAGATTGCCCGGTGCAGTGGTGAGGATGGAGAGGATTTCCTGGTAAATCTGGTTCATAACTGCTTGTAGGCGATTATAGCATGCTGGCCACTATGGAACGAATACAAATTTGATGGGTAAATCCCGCCTGAAGCACCCTCCTGGCGCGGTGGCTTAATGACTGAATGGGTTTCATCGAGGGTGAGGCTCTCCTGGTCCTGCTGCGTTGTTGCAAGATTTGTGCCATGCCAATGGGTGGGTAGGGCTGCCAGCGGTACTGTCCAGATTGTAAGGCCACGCTGGGGTTGGTTTGTAAGCCGGGCTCCGGGTTGGAGGTGCGGTACTCGGGTGGGGAGGGCACTTCGTCTGTGGGGCTAACGCCCCTTCTCTTAGTGCTGGCTACTTCGCACTTCGACTACGCTGCGCTCCGTTCAGCATCCGCTCAGTGCGGGGGAGGGGATTGGAACGCAAGGACGCGAAAATTCGCGAATTACGCGAAATAGCGGGCACATTGGCGATAAGGGTGGAATTTGTCGCTTGTTTGAGATATTTTTGCTGGATTTCTCGTATAATACAAACACGAAAACTGATCCCAGGGGGGTTCAGTGTGGCTGGGAGGTCTTATTCTTTAATGCAGCACAGGGAGGTCTATCCATGGCAGATCTCCATAGCGAATTGAAAAAGTTGAATGGGCGCCAATGTTTCACGTTAACCCAGAATAAACCAGCCAGAATGTACGTCGATGACCAGAAGGTGACGATTGTACATCCAAGCGGCAATCCAAAATGGCAGCCCAATTCCCTGGATTCGATCATCAACCACATCAAATCGGTCTGCACCAAACGCATTCGGGCAGCAGGTAATACGGATTTTGCCTGGCAGCCGCGTTTTTATAACCACATAATCCGCGATTAGGATTCATTGCAAAATATCCGGCGATAAATCGATGATAACCACCTGAAATGGGAAGGTGACAAATATAATCCTGTGAATAAGAGCAAGCAATGAGCC
>CP070639.1:3014805-3024231 GCA_020354045.1 Anaerolineales bacterium
AGGTGGTGATGCGGTCGGCGATGTCGAAACCCGCCTCTTTGCGCATGGCCTGCACCCGGCGGACAATTTCACGGGCCAATCCCTCAGCTTTGAGTTCAGGCGTCAGCGTGGCGTCGACTGCCACGGTAGCGAGCTTATCAGAGGCAACTGCCAGGCCTTCAGCGGGCTGCGTTTGCACCAGCACCTCCTCGGGAGCCAGTTCAACACGCTGTCCGTCCACATCCAGCGTGATCGGCAGACCGGCCGAAACCGCATTGGCTACTTTGGCAGGGTCCAGTTCAGCCAGGGCAGCGCGCACTTTGGGGAATTGTGCGCCAAAGCGTGGCCCGAGTAGCTTGTTGTCTGGCAGCACCCGGTAGGTTACCAGCCTGGTGGCCTCTTGCACGAATTCAAAACCCTTGACATTCAGTTCATCCATCACAATATCAACTAGCTCTTGATCCAGATTCTGCCGGGCGCTGGTATAGACCAATACCCTGGCGAGCGGCTGGCGCACTTTGAGCCCGGCCGCATTGCGGGCGCTCAAGCCCAGGCTGGCGACCTGGCGCGCCAGCTCCATCTGTTCCAACAGTGAGCTGTCCACTGCCGAGGCGTCGGCCTGTGGCCAGGCGGTGTGGTGCACGCTTTCGTAGGCAGTTGGGCGCACCAGGCGTACCAGGTTCTGGTACATGGCTTCGGTCATGAAGGGGATAAACGGGGCCAGCAGCCGGGTGAGCTTGACCAGCACGTGATACAAGGTGGCATAGGCGGTGTTCTTGTCGGTATCGTGTTCGGATTTCCAGAAGCGGCGGCGTGAGCGGCGTACATACCAGTTGGTCAAATCATCCAGCAGCGCTTCCAGGGCAATCGTGGCGCTGAGTGTGTCTGAGTTTTCCAGGGCGGTCGTGACGCGTTTGACCACCTGGTTTAGGCGAGCCAGCACCCAACGGTCCAGCAAGTTATCGCTTTGTGGGGCAGGGCCTTCGGGCATAGCAGGGTCGAAGGCAAAAGCCGGCTCCCAACCGTCCAAGCGGGCGTAGGTTATCAGGAAGCTGTACACATTCCATAGTGGGATAATGAAGCGGCGGCGGGTCTCATCACCGCGATTGTAGCCAAAGAGCAGGTCATTCTCAGGCTTGTGTGCGCAGAACAGCCAGCGCATCACGTCTACCCCCATCTGGTCTGCAGCTTCGTTAAACTCGATGGCGTTGCCCCAGGATTTGTGCATGGCGCGCCCGTCCTCAGCCAGCAAAGTGGCATAGCCGAAGTTTTCCAGGAAAGGCGGGCTGTTATCAACTACGGTCGCCATAGCCAGCAAACTGTAGAACCAGTTGCGGAACTGGCCTGGGAATGATTCGCTGATCCAGTGCGCTGGGTACCACTCGCGCCAGTAAGCAGGATCGGAGCGGTAGCCCAGGGTGCTGAAAGAGACAATGCCAGCATCCAGCCAGGGATTGCCCACATCCGGGATGCGGTTCATCACGCCTCCGCACTCCGAGCAGGCCAGTTTCACCGCGTCGATGTAAGGGCGGTGAGGGGTGTGACCCTTGAATGTCTCCCAGCCGGATACGGCGCGTCTTTCAAGTTCTACCTCGCTGCCGACCACTTCATACTGCCCGCAGTCCGTGCAGATCCAGATCGGTAGCGCCAATCCCCAGAAGCGTTTCTTGCTGATCATCCAGTCGTGCATGTTGCGCAGCCAGTCCATCTCGCGCGAGTGTCCGAACTCGGGGATCCAGCGGATCTGGTCGACCACGTCCATGATCTGGTAGCGCAGGCTGCGTGCTTTCTCCTCGGGAGTGAGCTCCTCACGCGGCTTGGCATAGCTCTCTCCCATGCTGATGAACCATTCGTCCACCAGCCGGAAGACCAGCTCAGTCTTGCAGCGCCAGCAGGTTGGATAGCGATGGGTGTATGCCTCAACGGTATAAAGTAACCCCTTGCGTTCCAGGTCTTCAAAGATGGGTGTAGAAATATCGGATACATGGCGACCTGTCAGCCAGCCAAATCCCTCCACGAAGTATCCTTCGTCGTCCAATGGAGCGACCAGCGGGAAGCCGTGTTCGCGCCCGAGCTGGAAGTCTTCCGCGCCACAGCCAGGGGCGATGTGCACGATCCCGGTGCCCTCGCTCTCGCCGACCTCATCCCAGGCGATCACCTGGTGCACTTGTACGGCGCTCTGTGAGACACTCTTGGTCAATTCTGTCAGGTGAGTTTGTCCACCGGGTTTTTGAGCAGCGGGTAGGTCGTCGAAGGGACCGTCATAGGTCCAGCCCACCATCTCGGCGCCTTTGAGTTCATCCAGTAGCTGGTAGTCGCCGCGCAGCATATGCAGCGTACCTTTAGAAAGGTAGAGTGTCTGCTCACCCTGGCGTACCTTTGCATAAGTAAGCTCTGGCCCAACGGCTGCTGCGACGTTGCTGGTCAGCGTCCAGGGGGTGGTGGTCCACACCAGCAGCGCTTCGCCTGGGCGCTCACGCAGCGGCAAGCGCAGGGTAACGCTGCGGTGGGTGAGCTCGGCATAGCCATCGGTGACGATCTCGTGCTGGCTGATGCCTGTCGCGCAGCGCGGGCACCAGGGCATCACGTCCGCGCCGCGGTATAGCCAGCCTTGCTCCCAGCACTTCTTCAACATGCTCCAGATCATATAGTTGTTCTCGTTGGAGAATGTGAAATAGCTGCCTGCCAGCTCTGCCAGGCCCAGCCGCCCGACGATGCCTTCTACGCTGTCGCTCACCGGGCCATCCGGTCCCTGTACCGTGATCACCTGGCCTGGATCTGCCATCAGTTGGTCAGCCAGCCAGCGCAGCTGCTCAGGGTCATTCCAATCCATCCAGTAGCCCAGCCGGATAGACTGCTCGGTCTGCACCGCGGCATAACGCAGCACGCGCGCTTTGCACATGCGTACAAATTGCTCCAGCCCGTAATCCTCGATGTCTTTCTTGGATTTAAAGCCCATCTCTTTCTCGACTTCCACCTCTACCCACAATCCCTGGCAGTCAAATCCATTCTGGTAGCGCAGCTTACGGCCGCGCATGCTCCAGAAGCGCTGGAACAGGTCTTTGTAAGTGCGCCCCCAGCCGTGATGGACGCCCATCGGGTTGTTGGCGGTGATGGGACCATCGATGAACGACCAGGGTGGATCATCTTTGTGGATCTGGCACAGTTTCTCGAAGGCGCGGCTTTGCTCCCAAAAAGCAAGCAGCTCGCGCTCCTGTTGGGGGAAGTCGACCTTGGTAGGCACGTCTTGAAAGGGCATATTTCCTCCTGGTTAATTAAAAACGCTCGTCCCGTTTCAGGGACGAGAGCAAGTGTTCGGCGTAGCTCCCGCGGTACCACCCTGTTTCCCGCCGAGGCGGGCAACTCTGCCGGGTGCGGCCTTTCGGCCAGACCCGCGCCGCTGGTAACGGGTGGCGAACCCGGCTTTCTTACTGGCGAGCTCCCTGAAGAGCTGGTGAACTTGCTTTCAGATTGCGGCTCCGGAAGGATTTTCGGCCTGCGTTCCCGCCCCGGCTCGCACCAACCCGGGTTCGCTGACAGGAGGCGGCTGGCTTACTCGTTTCCATCGTTGCCTTTATGGGTTAGATGGCGAGATTAAACCATAGTTTTGGGAATAGGTCAACACAGGTTGCGCGGTAATGGAGCGGGTTTGTTTGCGCCTGTGTCTCCAGTCTGAGCGATACGGGTTGGTTTATGTCTTATGGGAGTTGAGCATAAACGAGGGATGAGCAGGAGACTGCTCATCCCTCTATTTCAATGGTTTATGTTTTTTGGGCAGTACAGCGATCAGGAATCAGGACGCTCGATCTTATACCCAAGTTGGTAATAGTAAGAAAGTTCCGGCCCCACCCCCCATGCCTCAGTGATCTTTCCGTCTGCCAGGCGCCACACTGTACTGGATGTCCAAACTGCCTGGCGGTCGAATTCAGTGACCGTGCCCTCGATCTGAGAATAGGTCATGACGATATCACCCTCAGCGACAATATGCATCACCTCCTCTTTATGGTCCGGGCAATCAACTGTGTGATAGTGTTTGAAAGCATCGATGACTATGTTGAAAGGAACATCAAAGCCCTCGATCTTACTGCGAGTGACTTCAACTTCCATCTCTTTCCCATCCCGCCTGATTTTAAGCTTTACAGTGGTCCCAATCTTCCCATGCCCCCAACTGCTCGTTTCCTTGAGAGCTTCCAACGTTTCCCACTTGTCGGTCTCATCCTCGGCAGCAAGCAGTTCATCTCCCACCTGCAATTTGCCATCCGAAGGCCCTCCCGCCTTTACGGATAGAATTACGATCTTGTCGGGTAAGTTCCTGTCCACATTGATCCCCATACCCACATAAGGGGGGTTGCGGTAAACATAGTCTTGGCTGACATAATCTGTGATCGCATCCAGGTTCTTCTCATTGACGCATAACTCTATGAATTCCAATACGATCTCTTTGTTCGACTTGCCCATCTTTTATACTCCTTTGTAACTGGTTGCAGCCTCCGGTAAAAGGCCATGACATATAGAATGAAACCCACATGCTCGTGCGTTTCGACGTACAATAACCCTGGTTAGGAAGGTGTAATGTTAGAGCTCGGGGAACCGGTTCAATTATATAGATTTTTAAATGGGATCACCGAGTGAAATTACAACCTTCGCTTTATCAATTGCACAAGATTTCGACTCCTTCTTGGGAGCAGACCTGAAAACCCTCTTCGTCTTTATGGCATTCTGGTTTACCACAAAGACATCCTATAGGTTTTATGGATGCTCTTTGATCAAAGCCTGACAAAATATGTAATTTCCCAAAACGGGTGCTACTGTCGATACAGCTATGCCTCCTAAGGGCTTCCAACCTTGTTTTATCAGATCTGCCACTTTCTTGACGAGTTCATCACGATTATGTTCTACAACCACTGTGTATTCCATTTCTTCTCCTAAAGCCTTGTCATTACTTGGGGAAAGAACGTATATCCAGGACTATCAATGCCTTTTAATTATACCGGGGTTCCACGTTTCATTGATCTTACCCCCATTTTCCTCAAACTGGTGATCACGATGGATAGGTCTTGCTGGGCCATCGCTTGTTTTTTCAAATTCGATCATTTTTCAGCGAATAACCTCGCCAACCCGAATAGGCGACATGGTTTATTGTTCTGAGCTTACCATGTCGGACACTTTGGTGTATGCAGGGATACGCTTTTCCCTTCGAGGTCTTTGTTTTTCTGAGTAGGTGACGTAGAATCTGGGTAGAAGTGCAACGATATTGCTCTGCTCAAATTATTAAGCGATTTCATTATAGACATCATGCCAGCCAGTGGTTCCCTGAATCGGGGTGCTTATCATAATCCGGGGTACACAACTCGCCCGGCTGTTTATGAATATGACCAGCAGGCGGTAATTGCTTTGCTGGTTGCTTACCGGGCAGCCACCTGTGTGCGCGTTTACCCCACTGCTTGGCGCTTTAGGTTGCTGTGGAGTTCGCGGGTCTGGGAGCCCAGCCTGGATACCCGCCTCTGGCAGGATCGGGACGGGCAAACCCTGGGTTTTGCCATGCTGTGGAGGCGCGTGCGCATGGGTGGTAATCCGGTGCTTGAACCGGTGGTGCATCCAGCTTTTGTAAATACTGGGTTGGTGGATGCAATGTTGCATTGGGGTCTTGCACGTGCCCGCCAGATCGCAGAGAACCAGGTTGAGCCTGTAACGCTTTACTCCAGTACACTTGCTCCGCCTGTCTTCTCCGAGCGTAACCTGCAGGCCTCTGGTTTTGCACCCCTGCCTCCCAACCTGGCCTCCCACAATATCTACTTTAGCAAGCCTCTTCAAAATGCCCTGCCGAAACCCGAGCTGCCCCCCGGGTGTCGTATCCGCCCCCTCGCAGCTGGCAGCGACCTGGAGAAATATGGTGCACTGTATGGCTTTGCGGTGGTCAGCCCGCAGCACCGTCTTGATCAGCTGGTGAGTGATGAGTATCACCTGCTGGTCGTTGAGGCCAGCGATGGCGCGTTGCTGGCATATTGTGAAAGTTCCCTCTGCCGCGCCGAGTGGCAGGCCAGCGATATGAAAATCGGGTGGATCGATTATATCGAGACCGACCCAGAGCAGCGCGGTTGCGGATTGGGTAAGGCTGTGCTCCTGGCCAGCCTGGCGCGCTTGCGTGCCAGTGGTGTCGAGGAGACTCTTCTGGTCACGGCCAGTGACAACACCACCGCTATCCATCTGTATCAGTCCGTTGGGTTTGAGCGCGTTGAATCCTGTGAAGCGCTCAGTTACCAGCTACAGCTTGGCTGAGTGAGCGTTCTTAGTTTTGCTTACCCAACAGGGAGGGTTATGATTAAATATTTTTACCACAGCAATGCCGTTATATTTGTGTTGACGGCACTCACTTTCTTTGCCATTCCACACCTGATTGATGACTTCCTGTTTGGTATTCCTGCAGAATTTGGGCTCACCAACCAGGGCGCGCAGATATTAAGCGGATGGTTCTCCGTGATATTGGTTTTGATCTTTGTGTTAGTTGCCAGAGACCGACCAATCGGCTATTATCTCTCTGCTTTTCTGGGTGCATTTCTTGCTCTGGCAGTGATCTTGCGGCATATCCCCAGGATGACCCAGCCTGGCCCTTACTGGAGCGGCTGGTTCTCAGAGCTTTTGATCTACGGTGTGGGTGTGAGTGGGATCGTCACGTTGGGGCTCTCGGTGATGGCATTAACAAAGAAATCAGGCCTGCATGAGAGTTTCTCATAAGATTTGTGCTGCTAAGCTCGAAGTGAGGAGGTGAGCAATGCGTGAAGGTTATTCCCGGGCTGGCACGCTTGCACTTGCGGCTGCGCTGGGCGCGCTTGGGGGTGGGATTTTCGTTGCAATTGTCACGAAAGCTGTGCCAAGGATGATGTCGCATATGATGAGTAATATGATGAGCTCGATGATGGAACAAATGGGAGCCGAAGGCTGCGACCCGGCGGAGATGTGACAGCGCATGATGGCGGGCTTCGGCGAAGCCCCATCCAGTGCGTAGAGCTGCTGTGCCCCATTTGATCTTTCCAGGGGACATCCTAGGCAATGTGATACAAGCATGCCTGTGATATATTTTGACCTGGGTAATTAAACCATGAGTCCGGATTTCACCCCACCCGCAAATAAATCGCAGGGTAAAGCTCGCTTGCTCCTGCCAGAGATGATTCACATCCCGGAAGGGACTTTTCTGATGGGCACTGGCTCGCGCTTAGTCGATTGGCTGGCGGATCGCTATGCATGGGCTGCTCAATGGAAAGTCAAGGGACGCTTCAGTAGAGAACAGCCGCAGCACCCGGTTATCTTGGGGAGCTACGCCATTGGCAGGTATCCCATTACGGTTGGAGACTATCGTCAATTCATCCAGTCTGGTGGTTACACAGATGCAGCCTATTGGACAGAAGCGGGTTGGCGCTGGCTCCAAGAATCCGCTCGCAAGGTGCCAAAAGCCTGGCAGGATGAGAAATGGACGTCCCTAGGTAAACTGCCTGTTGTTGGAGTGTGCTGGCACGAGGCGTGTGCCTATTGCCACTGGCTTGCCTCCCTAACCGGAGTTCCTTATCGGCTGCCTAGCGAGGCCGAGTGGGAAAAAGCCGCCGGAGGAGCAGATGGACGGCCATATCCTTGGGGTCAGGAATTCGATCCTCTCCGCTGCAATACACGTGCAGGCAACCAGGGGCACACCACCCCTGTGGGGGAATACAGCCCTGCCGGGGATAGCCCCTATGGTTGTGTGGATATGATTGGAAATGTCTCAGAATGGACATTGAGCCTGTTTAAGCCATACCCGTACCAGAGGGATGATGGTCGTGAAGACCATAATGCTGCAGGAGTACGAGCGACACGCGGAGGGTCCTGGTTCAGTCCGGACTTTAGAGCGCGCCTGCAGGCGCGCGGCATGAGTTCCCCGGAATTCTCTGATGAGGACTTGGGTTTCCGCTGTGCCTATACCATTTCAATCTAGGGTGAATTTGAGCCAGCCTCGCTGCTCACTTGAACGGCAACGCATAGATCTCAATCGGGCCGGAGTGGTAGATAGTTTCGACCGCGGCTAGATCTACTCGTCTTATCAAGCCCTGTCGCTCCAACACATATTCCAGCGGGCGGTTGCTGTCTGGCTCAGCGACCACCAGCAGGCGTTGGTAGTCAGCAGCTAGGTCTTCCTGGTAGTAGAATCCTGCTGGGACGTCGAAGAGCAAAAAATAGTATTTCAGTGGGTAGTTGATTGGCACAGCGGCGACCACGGCATCACTTTCCCGCAGGTTCTCTTTCAAGTACAGCGCCACTTCTTGTGGGATGCTCTGGTCTTCTGGATCAAGGGCACGCGCCACGCCCCGGTTGTTCAGCGCGCTGAAGGTGAGCAGGATGGCCACGCCAATGCTTGCTAGGTAAAAGGCGCCTTCCCCCCAGGCAGTGGCTTTTGCCTGCCGGCGCTGGGTGATGGTGCTCGCTAAACCAAACCAGCCCGCAGCAGCCCAGATCAGGAACAGGGGTAGCAAGAACAGCCAGACCCTTGGGATGGCAACGATCTGCTGTGTGACCAGGATGCCTGCCAGCGCTACTACCGAGGCAAGCTGTAGCGGAAAACGATGCCTGGCAACACGCTTATGGAGCACAAGCGAGAGCGCTGCGCCTGAGAAAACCAGCAGGTTGAAGTTTGCAGGCCAGCCCAGGCCCCACATCCGCCAGGTAGCGTTGATTCGTCCCGGCAGGCTCTCGAGGAAAACTGCCCAACCGGGCGAGCGCACATATTGGTTGGCGGTGATAGCACTGAAGCCAGAAACGCGCAACACCGGTATATAGAGCAGCAGGGTGAGGGCTGCCGCGATTAATCCCGCTCCCAGCAGGTATAGGAGGAATGATCGACCATAGGCTGGGTGGATATCGCTGGTCAGCCATGAGCAGAATAACCACACCACCAGGATTCCAAACGGATAGATCATGATCGGGATCGTGTAAAAACCCAATGCAGCCAGCACAGCCAGGGCACCCCAGCCAGCCAGGTTCTTGTTGTCGCGTACATATGCTCCCAGGGCCAGTCCCAGCATCCAGAACAGCAGCAACAGTGTGTATCCGCGCGCGTTGGCAGAGTAATCGATCAAAGACCACGAGCAGACGACCAGGCTTGCGCTCATCAGGCCAACCTGGCGGTTGTAAAGCAGTTTGGCAGTCAGGTACGTGGCGGGCACCAGCAGCACCCCTGCCAGGAAGGCAGGCAGGCGCACGGCCCAGGGCTGCGGACCGAAAAGCAGGTAAGCCGCGCGCACCAGGATGGTGTGGAGAATGTGGTTGTTGGGCAGGTGATAATCGCTGATGGCTGCCTGCAATGGGCGCAACGCAAAGGCGATGAATGTATAGGCTTCATCGTAGCGAAAGGGCTGCTCGATGAGGATCAAGCGTGCATAAAACCCCAGCGCAAGCAATACAGCCAGGCTGAATAGGTGG
>CP070639.1:3024331-3037517 GCA_020354045.1 Anaerolineales bacterium
ATATGAACAAGGTGCTGGAGAGTGTCAGGACCTTGTTGCGGTATTGCCGAAGCGCCTGAGCGGGAGAGCTGTCGAGGGTGGTGTTAGGGAGCAGCCCTGTGACCTGATTTTGAACCCTGTCGATGCGAGCAATCAGCTCGGAAACGTCTTCGCTGTGGACAGAGCTACCGTCTAAGGACAAACGCCAGACTGCATCACTGATCGGTAAAGGCAGGTTGTGGGCTACTGATTCGAAGTAAGTTTTTTCAGAGACCAAGAGACGTTTCTCAAAGGATTCTGGCGGGTAGAACCAGAATTCAGAAGACGGGTTGGTGGGAGCCCACACACCCACCAAGTGAACCGCAAGCTGTACCGGAGGGTAGCCATCCTGTCCCGACTGGTACAGCTGATAGTTTTCACCCACCTGCAGACCGAGATCGTTAGCCATCTTTAACGATGCCATGACCTCAATGGTGCCTGCTAGAGAGGAAGCGGATGGCAGGGAGCCGTCGATAAGCTGTATATGATCAAAGATGTCAGAGACATATGCCAGCTTGACCACTTCCAGGCGCTGGCTGCGGTTAATCGGCCCGGAGGGGTAAAGCTGCAAGCCGTCGGTCGATACAGAGCGGGTCAAGCCGGCGCCTCCTGACTTTAAGGATAAGCCAAGCGTTCTTACCGCCTGTTCACTTAAATAAGAGTCCACCGGTTGGTACTGCTCCAGGGTTACGGGCTCATGCCAGGCGCCTACATAGCTGAAGAGGAAAGTGAAGGAGGGCAGGCGGCTCTCAGCCGCCGTGCTGGCGAGAGAGGCGTTGAGCAGGTTGTAGTTCACGCCGTCGGCATACATCGTCACGGCAACGGAGAGGGCCACCGCGGCCGCCAAGCCAAGAAGCAAGCAGGCAACCAGGCCGCGGTGGACCCACAGGCGCTTGAGGGCGAAGTAAGCGCTTGAGAGGAGGCTCATGGCTAATAGTTCCCGTCCGGATCTGCCTGCCGGCGACAGGCCAGATACTCTTCACTCAGTTCATAGCTTGGCTCACTCGCATCCAGGGCAAGTGCGCAGTCCAGGTATGCTTCTGCTTTTTGTTGTTGAGCGACTAGAACCGACTGGATCTCCTGACCCTCAAGAGCAGCCTGGATGACCTGGTTCCGCCAATCGGTTATGGGCCAGAGAACAAACTGCGACTGAGCGTCAATCTCGTTTTGATCAAGTGGTTTGATGTTTGCTATCGCAGCACGGTAAGCCGCGGCATCTTCTTTGCCAACAGCAGCCTCCCAGGTAGGAGATTCGGCAATCGAGAGCCGGGCGGGCAAACCGGCAAAAAGATTTGGCTGCTCCGACAGGTACTTGATCCAATCCCAACAAGCGCCGGGATTCTCGGATTGGGCGGAGATATAATGGCCGCGATCATTACTCCAGGAGGCCATCGGGTTATCTCCATCGATGCGTGGCATTGGCACCATGCCGATCTTGAATGGAATCTGCTGACCCGATCCCTGGAAAAACCAATCTTTCTCTCCCATCATGGCAGCCCAGAAGGCCAGCTGACCAGAATACATGATGGTGTTCATTTTTTCCCAGTTGTTTTCCTGGTTGAAAAGCACCCGTTCCTGGTTCATGTTCATAAGCCAATTCAAGAATGCCTGTATCTGAGGGCTGTCAAAGTTGGCCTGTGGAGGGTCGGTTTCCATATCGACCCACTTGATGCCTTTACCCAGGGAGATGAAGTCATCATAGGGGGAATACATGTAGCCATAGCTGGGGTCTGCGTCCGAGGTTGAGGCTGCTGCCGAAGCCAGCTCGATAAAATCGTCGAAATCCCAGTCAATAGATGGGGTTGGCAAGCCGCGGCGAGCCAGCAAGTCGGCGTTGTAGGCCATCATCTGCACCCGGCTGGAGGCTGGCAAGGCATAGAGATCCCCTTCCAGGCGGAATTTATCCATCATCTGCGGAGAAAAATCACTGACGAAGGAAGCAGGCTCATTGCTCAACAGCGAGTTAAGATTCAATACTTGAGTGGTATTGAAGCCAAACTGCCCGGCGGTAAAGCAATCGAAATTTCTAGCCATGGCGGTGTACCAATCTTCTTCTGAACCTCCGTTGAAGTCCATAAACAGACTCACATGAGTGTCAGGTGAACGCTGGTTAAATTGCTCAACAGCGGTGTTCAATGCAACCATTTCGTTTTGGTTGTATTCGTTGATAAAGTATTTTATTGCCGTAACGCCTTCCGGTAGAGGCGCTTGCGGGGTAGCCACCACGATGGGAGCATTATCGACAAAAGGCGTGGGTGTAGGAGGGCGGGCGGCGATCTCGGTCTCGAGCACAAGCTCGAATTTGGCATTGTCGGAAATGGTTTTTGCCAGGGCAGAATTAATCTCGACAAATTGACCTATATAATTAAAGTTAAAGGATCCATGCTCAAGAGCATAACGTACAGAGGGCACTGCCTTGGCAGGCACTAAATCCCAATAGCCATCCGACTCAGCCACCGACTGGCGGGAGGGGGCGCGGCTGAGCTCATAAACCTGGGTCTTATCTGTGACGAACCAGTGCCTGGAAAGGAAGTTCAGCCATGCCCAGGCAGCACGCGGTTGCGTTGTACCGGAGCTCATGGCGGCGCATTCCACCCAACTTCGGTTGGTATGATTTGCAGAGCCATCAGCAGAAACAGGGAATGGCGCGACACTAAATTGGTCGATAGTCATGCCAGAAAAGGGATTGTTTGGATCATAATACATCTCACCATTAGGCACAGCGGAAATTAACGAGTCGATCCACATCGCCGGGCGCAGCGTCTCCGTTTCGAAAAGCTTCATGCGTTCGTCCCAGGCATATTGCATATCTTCGCCAGCCTTGACGCCAGAGAGCATTCCAGCTTGAGCCAGGTCGATGTACCATTGGACCTCATCCTGCAGTGCAGCGGCATCTATATCTCCAGCGTGAGAGGCGAGGTGATCACTGACCAACGAGGCGAGAATGGACCCGCCGAGATCCGGCAGATCGTAAAACCCGTACCTGGTCTCGTTACCCTGTTTTTCCGCCAGAGCGGTGACAGCTTTCTGGAAATCATCCCAGGTCCAACCTGGTTGCGGGTATGGCAAGCCAGCGGCATCAAATGCGGCTTGATCATAGAAGATCCCCATGATGGAGGCGGTGAGCGGTAATCCAACCATATTGCCAAAAGTGTCTTCGCAGGCGGTCAGGATACCTGGCCAGAAATCATCCGGCTGGAAGGAAGGATCGGATTCGTAGAGCGGGCGGAGGTCGCGGAAGTAGCGGCTCATGTCTGTCGTCGTGTCTATTGTAAAAAAGCCTTGCATCAGAATCGTATCAGCGGCTTGGACCAGATTGCGGACATAGGTGTACGGGTTCCATTCCTCACCTGGAGTAGCTATCTGGCCTGTGGAAAGCACCTGAGTCAAATCCACAAACTGGACGGTAATATCCGGATTCTGCTCGTGAAAAGTTTTTATCAAGGCTTCAAAAAACTGGCGCTGGTATCCATGGGCGGCAAAAGTGATGGTAGTGCTCTCAGTGTCTGAGCCGGAGGAGGGGGGGATATTTGGTCCGGATGGCGCGCGGCCAGAACAGCCTGCGTTAACCAAAACGAGAACTACAACTAATAGAAAACTGAGGAACTTCCAGGATTTATATTGAGAGGTATTCATAGTTAATTCCCTTCTGGATCAGCCTGCTGTTGGCAGGCAAGGATATCTTCAGTAAGCTGTTCGTTTGGCTTGCTCAAATCCAGAGCGATTGTGCAAGCCAGGTAAACTTCCGCTTTATTCTGCAAGGTGGTAAGAGCTTGTGGGAGTTCCTGACCATTGAGGGCAGCCCAGATGGCCTGGTCTCGCCAACCAATTACAGGCCAGAGAACGTTCAGCATATCCATTTCGGCAACTTCAGCCGGTTTATAGTTTGCGAAGGCTGCTCTGTAAGCCGCTGCATCTGCTCTACCGACGACAGCTTCCCAAGCAGGAGATTCAACGATCGATTGGCGGGCGGGCAGACCGGCAAACAGATTCGGCTGCTCCGAAATGAACTTGATCCACTCCCAGCAGGCGAGCGGATCCTGGGATTGGGTGGATATATAATGACCACGATCGATACTGTCGGAGATCAACGAGTTACCTCCGGAGAGCTGTGGCATTGGCGCCATGCCGATCTTGAAAGCAGGTTCCTGTCCCGACCCCTGGAACCACCAGGCCTTCTCTCCCATCCTGGCAGGCCAGAAGGCGAGCTGACCGGAAAACATGATGGTGTTCACCCTTTCCCAGTCCGTTCTCTGGTCGATGAACACTCCATCCTGTTTCAGCCTGGAAAGCCACCTCAGGTGTTGCAACATCTCGGGGGTGTCCAAGTAGACCTGTGGGGGGGTGGATTGCATATCGAGCCACTTGAGGCCTCTTCCCAAAAGGATGAACTCTTGATTGGGGTCGTATAGATAGCCGTAGCTGGGGTCGATTTCCGAGATTGAGGCAGCCGCCGAAGCAAGATCGATAAAATCGTCGAAGGTCCAGTCGTTGGGCGGCGCGCTCAAGCCACGACGAGCCAGCAGGTCGGTATTGTAAGCCAGCATCTGTAACTGGCTGGAGGCGGGCAGGGCGTACAGGTTGCCTTCGTGACTGAATTTATCCAACATCTGTGGCGGGAAATCACTGACAAAAGTCGCTGGTTCGTTGTTCATCAGTGAGTTCAGATTCAACACACTTTCGGCGTCGAACTCCCCCCAATAAGGGGCATCGGCGGTAAAGCAGTCGAAATTATTGGCCATGGTTGTTGACCAATGCTCTTCCCAACTTCCGGTGAAATCGATAAACAGGCTCACCTGAGTGCTGGGTTCACGCTGGTTATACTGTTCTACAAGAGCCGTTAAGGCATTAAATTCATTCGGGTCGTATGCGTTATAGTAGTAGTCGATGACAGTTACGCCCTCCGGAAGGGGCGCCCGCGGAGTAGCCACCACGATGGGAGCCTCGTCTGATGGAGAAGGTGTTGTCTCAGGGCGTGCGGCAATGGCAGCCTCGAGTACCAGAGCAAAATCAGCATTTTCAGAGATGGTTTTTCCCAGGGCAAGACGGATCTCTGCGAATAGATCAGGATAGGCGAAGCCATAGGTTCCATGATCCAGGGTGTAGCGCACTGCGGGCTCCGCTTTTGCTGGCAATAGATTCCAGTATCCATCCGTCTCTGCCACAGACTTGCGGCTTGGGGCGCGGACAAGCTCATGAACCCGGGTTTTATCCATGACAATCCAGTGTCTGGAGAGAAAGTCCAGCCATGCCCAGGCGGCGCGCGGGTTTGTGCTGCCAGCGCTGATTGCCGCACATTCCACTAAACTCTGGCTGGTTTGGGCTGAAGAGCCATCGGCAGAAACAGGGTAAGGGGCAAAACTAAACCGATCGATGGACATGCCGGAAAATGGATTGTCAGGGTTAATAGCCTGATCGCTGATGGGTATCCACGAAATCAATGCGTCTGCCCACATCGCCGGGCGCAGAGCGTCATCTTGAAACAGCTTCATCATCCTGTCATACACTTCATAGGTTAAATCTTCCTCCGTCTGGATGCCAAACAACATGCCAGCCTGGGCGAGGTCGATGTACCACTTAACCTCATTAAAGAGGGCGGCAGCATCCACCTCCCCGCTATTTCGCTGCAGATGATAGCTGGCTAACGGCGCGAGAATTGAAATACCCAAGTCTGGCTGATCGTAAAACCCGTATTTGATCTCGCTGCCCCTTTTGTCTGCCAGTGAAGTCACGGTTTTCTGGAAGTCATCCCAGGTCCAACCCGGTTGAGGGTATGGCACGCCAGTTGCGTCGAAGGCTGCTTCGTCATAAAAGATCCCGTTGATGGAGGCGGTGAGAGGCAACCCGACTATGTTGCCAAATGTGTCTTCGCAGGAGGTCAAAATTTCCGACCAGAAATCCTCCGGCTGGAAGGAAGGGTCGGCTTCGTAGAGCGGTTGGAGGTTGAGGAAATAGCGGCTCAGGTCGAGGCTCTGATTCCAGCTAAAAGGAGCATTGATCAGGACCGTATCGGCGGCTTGAGCCAATTTTCGGAAGGTATTTTGGGGGTTATATTCTTCCTCCGGAGAAAAGAACTGAACCAAATCTACAAACTGGACGGTAATATCGGGATTCTGCTCGTGGAAAATCTCCATCAGCGGCTCGAAAAGCTGGCGCTGGTACTCAGATGCCGCAAAGGTGATGATAGCCTGTTCCCCGTCCACGCTGGAGGCAGGAGGGAGCGTGGCAACGAAAGGGTTGCGGCTCGAGCAGCCTGCAATAGAAAGAACCAGGACCACCACCAGAAAAAAACTGGTATAGATCCAGAGGGTATACTTTGGTTTTTTCAAGATTGGACCTCTTTGCCTTATCATTGGTAGCTTTTTCATTTTACGAGTAATCCGGTTCCTTATCATCCAACGGAAGAATTGAATTTAAATCCTACGAAGGTAGGATTTAAATTCAATTTGTGATTATCCGGCTGCTAGAAGGTGGACCTGCATCAGATCGGCCACAATTCAAGTTGATTTTCATGCGTGGAATATCGATCCTTACTTGCGCAATCAAGGGAAATACGGTACATTCTGGAGGATCCCTGATGGTCCATTTGTTATAACAAGGGAATTTCCACGAACAGCCATATCTTCCGTACGCTGCGGGCTCGCCTTAAAACACAGGCTATAGCCTGTCTGGCCTTGGAGATGAAGGCCTATGTCGACGCAATGTCGCCTGTCCACGATAAGCACCTGGCTTTTTGCATCCGGATTAAAACAGGCCCGGTAATCGGTGGTGTGATTGGTCAGAAAAAATTAGTCTATGACCTGTGGGGGGACGCGGTAAATATCGCCAGCCGCATGGAGTCTCAAGGTGTGCCCGGGCGCATCCAGGTCACGCAGGATACATAAGAATTGATTAAAGGTGAGTTTGTGTTCCCTGTGTCAAAGGCCGTGGCGAGCTGCGGGCCTGGTTCCTGGTTGGCACTCGCTAGATGCTGTAGGATGTGACACCTGTCTGACGCGCCTCGCAACGGCTAGGAGCTATACTTTCAGACAGTTGCGTTTTCTACAAAAATCAGGTAAATTTTAGCCGTTCATTTCCTAAGATGAATTGGGATGTGGTTTTCAGCTATTAAGGTGCTTATATAAGAGGTGAAGTGATGGGATTTCATGGTGGTGGTTGGTGGAGTTATCTATCCTCGGCGGATGAGCGTCCGAAAGTAACCTGGGGGCTGTTACGCCGGGTGCTGGCGTACTCGCGCCCATATCGCTGGCAGATTGTGGGCATGCTGGTTGCTATCCTGATCGGGGCAGGTCTCACCCTGCTCACGCCATTAATATTGCGTGAGCTGATTGACAACACTTTGCCTGCAGGGCGACTGGACCGCCTGGTGTTGCTTTCGATAGGCTTGCTGATCATCCCTGCCCTGGGTGGTGCTATCAATGTCTGGCAGCGACGAATGAACGCAGCGGTGGGTGAAGGTGTGATCTACGACCTGCGCCTGGCTCTGTATGCGCGCTTACAACGCATGTCTCTACGCTTTTTTACGAACACCAAAGTGGGTGAGCTGATGAGCCGGCTAAATAACGACGTGGTCGGAGCTCAAAATGCGATCTCTAATACGATTGTTGGAATTATCACCAATTTGATCCAGGCGATGGCGGTATTAGGGGTTATGCTTACCCTGGAATGGCGCCTCACCCTGGTCAGTGTCATCATCCTGCCGCTTTTTATTTATGTCGCTCGCCGGCTGGGTACTCGCCTGCGGGATATCGCCCGCCAGGCGATGGATGCCAACGCCCAAATGAACGCCATGATGAACGAAACACTCAACATCGGCGGCGCCTTGCTGGTGAAGCTCTTCGGTCGCGCCGCGGTCGAGGTGGAACGATTTGACCAGCGTGCCAGCAATGTGCGCGATATCGGCATCCGCCGGGCGGTGCTGGGTACGTCATTCTTCGTTATTATCGGGTTGCTGAGCGCCATCGGCACGGCGCTGGTTTACGGCCTGGGCGGTTATCTGGTTATCCAGAGAGCCTTCACCATTGGGACTATTGTGGCTTTTGGCTCCTATCTGGCCAGCCTGTACAGTGCTTTGCAGGGTCTCGCCAATGCCCCGGTTGAGTTCGCCACCTCTATTGTGAGCTTCGAGCGCGTTTTTGAGGTGATTGACCTGCCACAGGACATCGCCGAGAAAGCGGAGGCGATGAATCTGCGAGAAAGCCGTGGCGAATTGGAATTTTCCCGTGTCACTTTCAGATATGAAGCGCGTGAAGATACCTTACTGAGCCAAGTGCGACGTTTTGGTCGCATGGAGGATGTCACTGCGGTGTTTTCAGGAAGCAAGGCGGGGCAGGTATCCCGCGACAGTGAACCAGATGAGATGGCGGCACGCAGCCAGGCGCGTGAGCTTGCCCTGGATGATCTCAGCTTTCACGTCCAGCCGGGCCAGCTAGTGGCCCTGGTGGGACCATCAGGCGCAGGGAAAACCACGCTTACTTACCTGATACCGCGCCTGTATGATCCTACTGAAGGGGATATTTTCATAGACGGCATCAACCTGCGCGATCTCACTTTGGATTCCCTCTCAGCCCAGATAGGGATGGTCACGCAGGAAACCCATCTCTTCCACGATACCATTCGAACCAACCTGCTGTATGCACGGCTGGATGCCAGCCAGCTTGAAGTGGAAGCTGCAGCACGCGCAGCCAATATCCATGAATTTATCACCGAACTACCAGATGGGTATGATACGGTTGTGGGTGAGCGTGGATACCGTTTGAGTGGCGGCGAGAAGCAGCGTATTGCCCTGGCGCGCGTGATTTTGAAGGACCCGCGCATCCTGGTGCTCGATGAAGCGACCAGCCATCTGGATAGCGAATCCGAGGCCCTGATCCAGGAGGCGTTGAAACGGGTCATGGCAGACCGCACCAGCATTGTGATTGCCCATCGCTTGAGCACGATCCTGGCGGCTGACCAAATCCTGGTCATGGATCGCGGCCGAATTGTGGAGCGCGGAACTCATCACGAGCTGCTGGAACTGGGGGGGCTGTACGCCAGTCTGTATGCGACACAATTTTCCCGTGATCGCCAGGTGGTATGAACGCTTCCCGTTTTGGCGAGTTTCTCGCTGGCATACGAGATGAACTGCCGATCTTGCTGGGAGTAGCTCCCTTTGGCATGATCTACGGCGTGCTGGCGTTATCTGCTGGCATATCCGCAGCGGCTGCTCAATCCATGTCATTTATCGTCTTTGCTGGCTCATCCCAGTTTATCGCTGCCCAACTGGTCGCCTCTGGTACACCAGCCGTGCTCATCGTGCTAACGATTGGGATTGTCAACCTGCGCCATGCCCTGTATAGCGCCTCGATTGCACCTTATTTCAGGAAGCTGGGGCCATACTGGAAATGGATGCTGAGCTACCTGCTCACAGACGAGGCATACGCGGTATCGATCACCCGTTTTCAAAGGGAAAACCCTGGAAACCCAGATGAAAACAGTGATCTAAGCCTGCGCCACTGGTATTTTTTAGGGGCCGGTCTGGCACTCTGGAGCACCTGGCAGCTGAGCACTGCTGTGGGCATCTTCCTGGGTCAGCAGGTGCCGGCAAGCTGGTCGCTTGATTTCACCCTGCCACTGACCTTCCTGGCACTGGTCGTGCCTGTTTTACGAGATCGAGCGAGCGTGGTAGCCGCGCTAACAGCCGGGGTGGTGGCGGTGATGGCCTCCAGCCTGCCTTTCAATCTGGGGTTGATACTGGCTGCACTGGTGGGTATATCAGCTGGGCTGTGGAGCGAGTCGAGATGAGCTGGCTGTGGCTGACCATGCTGGTTGCGGGGTTACTCACGTATGCTATCCGGCTTTCTTTCATACAGCTATTTACGCGTATCGAAATCTCACAGCCGGTCAGACGCGCTCTGCGCTATGTGCCTCCAGCAGTGCTCACAGCCATCTTGTTTCCAGAGTTACTCCTGCCGGCAGGTCAACTGGACCTTTCAGCCGGTAACAGCAGGCTGCTGGCTGGCCTGGTCGCCTCAATGGTCGCGTGGCGCACGAAAAATGCGTTTCTCACCATACTGGTAGGCATGTTGGTCCTGCTGCTGCTCCAAAGTTTTCAAGGATAACAAGTATCATTTACTACTTGACGATAGTATTCATCATAGGCGACTTCGCCTGGTAGGGCGAGCAAAATTTTCTTTTCCCAAACTCCAGATGCGCTCAGCCCGAATCACTGGCTCACTGCTATTAGGGTGCATCTCAACGGTTCCCTCCACAATATAAGGTCCGCGATTTGAAAAAGCGGCACGGTAGCGGCGGTATACATCGCCGAAGATGACTACATCCAGCATGCTTTCCAGGTCTTCGAGTGCCATGAAGTAAATATAGTCGCCGCGCACTGTTTGGGAAGGCCGCCAGGATTGGCGCATGCCTGCCACGCGCACTCTCTGCCCAGAGCGGGCAGCTGCTTCAACGGTTGTCAAAGCACCAAACTCAGCGATCTGGTCGGCGACCAGATCCAGGCGGTGGGCACTCAAGCCTGCTCCGAGAATAGCCTCCTGGGCAGAAACTTTCTCTTCCAACGGCCAATCCTCATCTATTGGTTCATCCAGAGTAAAGAGCGGCAGCTGCCCCCCTTGCCAGCTATGGCTTTCCAGCTGGTGCAGCAGGCCAGGGATCGAACCCAACCCATCCAACGCTCCGCAGCGCACCAGGTTATCAGCTTCTACAGGACGCGGATCGACGCGTGCCAGAAAGTCACCTAAAGAATGGAAGGGACGCATATTCAGTATGCGCCGCTGTGTTCTGCGGGTCAGGTCGCGCACCTGGTCTAGACCCATAAACAACTGCGGGCTGCCCTGTTGGTAGCTAACGCTGAATTCCCGTTGAGCGTGGTTAATATGTGGGGGATGGATTCCTAAGCCCATCCTGCGGGCTTCCATCAGGTATATACTCTGGCTGTAATAGCCACCCCAATTGGCCAGTACTGCTGCTAGGAAGATTGCCGGGTGATGTGTTTTGCACCAGGCGGCTCGCCAGGCAACCTGGGCATATGAGGCTGCATGTGCTTTGGGAAAACCATAGCCAGCAAAAGCTGCCATCAGCTCCCATACCCGCTCGGCCACTTGCTCGGGTAAATCTGCACGCGATTGTGCTCCGCGGATGAATCTTTCCTGGAGCGTCTTCATCCGTTCTCCAGGATCAAAATGACTCATCGCCCGGCGCAGCAAATCGGCATCTTCCAGGCTCAATCCAGCCAGCTCATGGGCGATGCGCAGGACCTGCTCCTGGTACAGGATCACTCCGTACGTATCTTCCAACAAGGGCTGCAGCGCCGGGTGCAGGTGCTCCACATTTTCGTCACCGCGCAGCCGGCGTACAAAGGCGTCTTTAAGCCCGCCTGTCAGTGGACCGGGGCGGTAAAGCGCCAGGGCAACCATAATATCATCCACACTATCAGCCTGCACCTCCTTGAGCGTAAGGCGCATACCAGGGCTTTCGATCTGGAAGCAACCGATGGTACGACCGGTTCTTACCAGCTCAGCAGTGTCAGGGTCATCCTCCGGGATGGCTTCCAAGACTTCCAAGGGTGAACCGCTGGATGGCGGGTACTCGGCGTGGAGATTGCGAGCTACTTCTCCGATCACGCTCAGCCCGCGAATGCCCAACAGGTCAATCTTGACCAATCCCAGGCGTTCGATGGCATCCAGGTCTAATTGGGTGATCCGCACTCCTTTGGGGGCTAACAGGGTAGGGACCATGTCGGTGAGCTGGCCAGGGGCGATAACCAACCCGCCTGGGTGAATTGACAGGTGGCGCGGCAAACCCAGTAGGGCAGTAGCTGCGCGGAAGATCGTTTGATGGAGTGGAGAATTGAACAACTGCTCCAATGCACTGTAAGGACCGGTTTGTGTACTCTGACGCTGGGGAGGTCCATACCAACGCTGGGGCAGGCGGTTTACCAGGGAGGTGACATCGTCAGGTGAGAGCCCGTGTGCTTTGGCTGCTTCGCGTAAAGCAGAGCGCCTGCGGAAGCGATTCACGGTGCATACCATCGCCACGTGTTCCTGACCAAAGCGTTCGTAGACATAGTCGATGACCTCATCCCTGCGCTGTGAGCACAAATCCGTGTCGATATCGGGCGGTGTCAGGCGGGCAGGGTTTAAGAAACGCTCGAAATAGAGATTCAAGCGGATCGGGTCTGGTGAGGTGATGCCCAGGCAATGTGCTACCAGCGAGGAAGCCGCGGAACCACGCGAAGAGTGGGGTATACCCCTGCGCCGGGCGAAGCCGAGGATCTCTTCCATCACCAGGAAAAGCACAGCGTATCCGCTGGTGGCAATCACGGCCAGCTCGTGGTCGAGTCGTTTTTTTAAGCTGGGTGTGATCTCACCGTACAGCTGCCTGGCTCCCTGCATAGCTTTAAGCGCTAACACCTGATCGGCGTTCTTGCCCTCAGGCAACTTGATGGAAGGGAATTGCGGCACACCCAGTGGCAATTCCAAGTGACAGCGTTCTGCGATCTCAAATGTCCGGGTTAGCGCCTCAGGGGTATTGGCATAGAGCGCCTCCATCTCTGGCTTTTCCAAAAAGTGGGCTCCCGGCGGAGCAGCTTCATCTTCTGGAACCTCCTCCAACCGGCAGTTCAAGCGGATGGCTGTGACCAGGCGCTGGAGGCCAGCCTGATCCGGTTCCAGATAGCTCACTTCGGGAGTAGCGACAAGCCCCAATCCAAGGCGTTTTGCCAGGCGGGCTAAAAAAATCGGCTGGGTGCCCTCTTCAGCTGTGTTTCTTTGCAGACCAATATATAAACGGTCTGCAAAGATATCACCTAGCTGACCCAGATAGGCTCTGCCAGCCGGCTGGTGATCCAACCTGGAAATAAGGGCCAGGTAGCTGCCTCGCCCACCTGCCAGGCACAGCAGCCCGGCGGATTCTTGAGCCAGGGCATCAAAGCTCAGCGCGGAGGGATGCTCGCTTGGCCCTGCACCCAGCAAAGCGCTGCTAATTCGGCACAGCCCACTCCAACCACGTTGCCCAGTGGCCAATAAAAGGAGACGATCTGCACCGCGTTCCAATGCAGGTAATCCAGCAGGGGGGAGGACATCTATCTCTAATCCCAGAACAGGCTGCACGCCAGCGGCGTGGCAGGCTTCATAAAACTCGATTGCGCCAGCAAGGTAGCGATAATCGG
>CP070639.1:3037617-3087092 GCA_020354045.1 Anaerolineales bacterium
GGTTGGAGCGTTTATCCAGATTTCACAAATCCGCAAACACGCGCTTGGTGGGGCTCAAAATATTCAAAACTGTACGAGAAGGGTATTGCTGGATTTTGGCACGACATGAATGAGCCCACTTCCTTTTCCAGTTGGGGTGGCTTATACCTGCCGCATTCAACCCAACATCAATTAGATGGTCACAAAGGGGATCATCACGAAGCTCATAATGTGTACGCTCTGCAGATGAATCGAGCCGGATATGAAGCCCAGAAAGAATGCAAATCAGATGCAAGGCCCTGGATTCTTTCCCGCTCCGGGTGGGCTGGCAACCAACGCTACGCCTGGAATTGGACGGGGGATACAGAATCCACCTGGGAAAGCTTAAAGATGACCCTCACGACCATAATTGGTTTGGGTTTATCTGGTATTCCCTACACAGGTTCTGACATTGGTGGATTTAGCGGAAATCCACCCCCAGAACTTTACCTTCGCTGGTTTCAACTAGCCTGCATGATGCCATTTTTCAGGACCCATTCGGCCATCGGCACTCCCGCTCGCGAACCTTGGGTTTTTGGTGAACCTTACACTACGATAATACGCAACTTTCTTCATCTCAGATATAAAATAATGCCTTATCTCTATACGCTAGCTTGGGAGGCCAGCCAGACAGGCGCCCCTCTCATAAGGCCCCTTTTCTGGTACTACCCAGACATCTTTGAATACAGGCAAGTACAAGATGAGTTTTTTTTAGGTAGTGACCTGTTAATCGCCCCTGTTCTTGTTGAGGGAAGTCAAAAACGAGAAGTCTTATTCCCACCAGGCATATGGTTCAATTATTGGATTGATACCGATCCAATCACTGGACCTTGTACCCTATCCGTCGATATCGACCTGTCTACACTTCCAATCTTTGTGCGTTCTGGTTCCGCTATTCCAATGACTACGGATGGACAATTACAGCTTCACATTTACCCACCGGAGTTAAACCCCGAGAAAGATGTACAATATAATGGTTGCGGACAACTTTATATGGACAAGGGCGATGGATTTGGCCCAAACAGACTGGATCAGTTCTATATTATTCAAAGAGGAAATAATTTTGAGGTAAATTGGGATACTGCTTCAGAAAGCGAGCAAGAAACCTATCTTTTTCCCCATGAACGACTAAACATTATTTTGCATGGATTCGAGGCTCAAGAAGTACACGTCGATGGGGTCATCACCCCTTACACTGGCAGACAGCTTGATATAAAACCATTTAAACGTTTACTACTTCGATCGTCTATTAAATAACTATGAGAGGCATTGCTTAGGGCGCGGGCTATAGTCTGATATTTTGGTCTTCCCATATTCGAGTGATTGATCTTATAGGACGATAAAACATGTCTATTATCCAAGAAAAAGTACATCAAGCAGTTGGTATCTTAAAAGAAAAAGATATAGACTTATGGCTCACCTTCGTTCGCGAAACATCCACGGGAAGTGATCCAGTTTTGCCTCTCATTTATGGTCATACACTTACCTGGCAAAGTGCTTTGATCATAACCCGTTCAGACGACAGAATTGCCATCATGGGTCATTTGGAAGTGGATACTGCCCAACGGATAGGGGCATACAATGAAATCATCCCTTACCATGAATCTATCCGCCCACACCTAAGGCAAGTTTTGGAGCGGCTAAACCCCAAGATTATCGCTATCAACCATTCCACGAATGACGCTTTAGCCGATGGCCTTACCCATGGTCTTCATAAATTGCTGCATAATTACTTGGAGGAATTACCTTTTTCTAATCAACTGGTTTCGGCCGAAGGTGTCATCGCTGCTCTGAGGGCCAGAAAAACTCAAGGAGAGATATCACTTGTCAAGGCAGCAATTGAAACTACAGAAAAAATATATTCGAAAATATTTGGCTATGCGCAAATAGGTGTTTCTGAGCATCAAATTAGTGCCTTCGTACATGCTCAAATAGATGCTCACGGGGTTAAACCAGCCTGGGATTTATCCCAGTGCCCAATTGTCAGCTCCGGTCCTGACTCAGCCATTGGACATACGCTACCTACTGATCAAAAAATTGAGCCTGGTCACCTTCTTCATCTGGATTTTGGTGTGCAGCAGGATGGATACTGCTCAGATATCCAACGCGTGGCTTATTTCTTAAAACCAGGAGAAAAACAGGCTCCCAAGGAAGTCCAACATGGATTTGATACCGTAGTTAAAGCCATCGGCGAAGCAGCCAGGATACTTAAGCCCGGTATGACAGGCAAGCAAGTTGACGCGAAAGCAAGAGAAACGATAACCTCTGCAGGATATCCAGAATACAAGTATGCAACAGGCCATCATTTGGGTAGGCTCGCCCATGATGGAGCAGGTATCCTGGGTCCAGAGTGGGAGCGTTATGGAAACACACCGAACTATAAAGTCGAACCTGGACATATATACACGCTCGAGCCTGGCCTATTTGTAAATGGCCATGGCTATATCGGTATTGAAGAAGATGTGCTGGTCACCGAGCATGGTGCTGAATTTCTAAGCCAACCACAGGATAGACTAATCTTGCTATAATCCACATAATTATCTCAACCATCTACTGGAAATTGCTAATGAGGATGACTGAGATTTAATTTGAAAAGAGTCTAATAACTCTAGAATAAAGGGACCCTCTGATGGAACATACATCACTTGGCAGAACGGGCTTGAAAGTAAGCCGCCTGTGTCTTGGCACGATGAATTTCGGACCTCATACCTCGGAAGCAGAAAGTTACACGATCATGGATCGTGCACTAGAGTTGGGTATCAATTTCTTCGATACAGCCAATGTATATGGATGGAAGATTGGTGAGGGAATTACAGAAAACATCATCGGTCGTTGGCTATCAAAAGGAGGGCAAAGACGCGAGCAGGTAGTGCTTGCGACCAAAGTCTATGGTCGCATGGGAGAAAGCCCAAACGAAAGGCGTTTATCTGCTTACCATATCCGCCGTGCTTGTGAAGAAAGTCTCCGGCGTTTACAAACGGATCATATCGATCTTTACCAGATGCATCACATTGATAGAGAAACACCTTGGGAAGAAATTTGGCAAGCAATGGAGGTACTTGTGCAGCAAGGCAAGGTCCTGTATGTTGGTAGTAGTAATTTTGCTGCCTGGAATATCGCGCAAGCACAGTCTGAAGCCAAGCAACGTAATTTTATGGGTCTTATTTCGGAACAAAGTCTGTATAATCTAAATGCTCGCATGATTGAGTTAGAGGTGATACCTGCTTGTGCTGCTTACGGGCTTGGTCTGATCCCATATAGTCCACTGGCCGGCGGATTGTTGGGCGGCTCATTGATGAAACAAGTGCAAGGTCGCCGCGCCTCAGAAAGAACAATAGAAATGATTGAAAAACACAGGGATCAACTCGAAGAATTCGAGAATATCTGTAAAGAGGTTGGGGAAAAACCAGCTGATATAGCGCTGGCCTGGTTGCTTCACAACTCGGTTGTCACAGCTCCAATCATCGGTCCTCGCACCTTGGAACAGTTAAATTTAAGCATTCGTTGCCTTGAAATCACAATGAGTCCGGAATTACTTCAAAAACTAAATGAGATTTGGCCTGGTCCGGGAGGGCAAGCTCCTGAAGCTTATGCTTGGTGAAAGGGATTTAGGATGGAATATCGCAAACTAGGTCGAACTGGCGTTCGTGTTTCGCCTCTTTGTTTAGGGACAATGAATTTTGGCGGCCCTACCTCGGAGGGTGAATCGATAAAAATCATAGAAACGGCACTTGAAGCTGGTGTCAACTTCATTGACACAGCCAATATGTATAATGCAGGTGAATCTGAGCGTGTTGTCGGCAAGGCGCTATCCGGGGGTGCTCGCAATCGCGTCATCCTGGCAACCAAGGTACATTTCCCTCAATCCAACGACCCCAACGATCGAGGAAATTCACGCCGACATATCGTAATGGCAGTTGAAGATTCGCTCCGTCGTCTGCAAACAGACTGGATAGATCTCTATCAGATTCACCGACCTATGTTTGAAATCCCAGCGGAGGAAACCTTGCGCGCGCTGGATGATCTGATTCATCAGGGCAAAGTTCGATATATTGGTAGTTCAACTTTCCCAGCTTGGTTTATTATGGAATCGCTCAGCGTAAGCGAAAAATTAGGTTTGAATCGCTATGTAACCGAACAACCTCCCTACAACATCCTTGATCGCCGAATAGAAAACGAGCTTGTACCGCTGGCTCTGCGCTACGATATCGGTCTGTTACCTTGGTCACCACTGGCGATGGGTATGCTTGCTGGTCGATATAAATCAGCCGATGAACTCCCAGAATCCTCCAGAGCTCAACGTATTGGCACGTGGGCACAGGCGCGCATCACAAACTTCGCCATTTCAAGAGCAGAGCAAGTCGTGGTTCTGGCGAGAAATCTATCGATAACCCCCTCGCAACTATCTCTTGCGTGGGTAAAAGATCAACCCGGTGTAACTGCACCGATCATTGGCCCACGTTCTTTTCGTCATCTAGAAGACGCATTGAGGGTCTTGGAAATTTCATTAAACAATGAAATTATGCAAGCGATAGATGAGATTGTCCCACCCGGCAGCGCTGCGGCAGACTTTCACAATACCAGTGGCTGGATGAGAATGAAGTTGGGTCTGTAAATAATCAGGGATGATTGGCAACTCTATGACACGCACCAAATCTAATGCGTTACATGTCATTTTTTTCGCAATCTGCATGGCAGCCACTCTCGCATTTCTAGGTGCTGAAACGAAATCAGTTCAGGCTGGCAAGACGGATAAACAGGAGCCATGGTTATATCAGGAAGTCAGCACACCGGAAAATTTACCGACCCCCACGCCTCTAGTTACACCTGAACCTTCACCTACAATCAGAGTAAAGCCAACTGCAACACCTTTAGCCATTCCCCCACCTTCAAATCCAACCACTAGAAGTTTGATGGTTGTCTTTGGGGTTCTGATTGTGGTGGTCGTAATTGTGGGTATTTGGATAAACCGCGAACGTGTATTTTAGTTTTAAATTCTGGCAACAGAGTCCAAGCAAACTGCTAGGCATTCACTGTCCTGGTAAACTGGTTTCAGTTGCCTTTGTGCTTTCTTTCACGTAGAATTGGGGTAGAACTAACTTCAATTATTTTATTTGGTTATTCTAGATGGAGGCAATGTATGTCTGAGAGGAAGAAAATAAACCTACCACATTTATTCAAGAAGGTGGCTGATACCGAACCTATCACCTGGCTTACCTGCTACGATTATCCGACTGCATATTTACAAGAACAGGCAGGAGTCGAGATGATCCTGGTGGGCGATAGCCTTGGTATGACCATGCTTGGATACGAAACGACTTTACCTGTCACAATGGAAGACATGATTCGTCACACGCAAGCAGTCCGCAGAGGCGCCCCCACAGCATTTCTGGTTGGTGATATGCCTTATATGAGCTACCAACCCAGCGTGGAGACGGCTATACGAAACGCTGGCCGTTTTATGGCTGAGGCTGCCTGTGATGCAGTAAAACTAGAGGGCGGCAGAGAAATGGCCGATCGTATTCATGGAATTGTCTCTTCAGGAATTCCCACAATTGGTCATTTAGGTCTGACCCCTCAGAGCGTCAGCGCCTTAGGCGGATATCGAGTCCAAGGCAAAGGAGCGCTGCAGGCAAAGAAAATAATTGAGGATGCAAAAGCATTAGAGGAGGCTGGGGCATTTGCCATATTATTGGAAATGGTCCCTGATCGAGTGTGCAAGTTGATCACAGAAAAGGCTAAGAATTGTTTTATCATGAGCCTAGGCTCGGGACCCCATGCTCACGGACAACTGCTGATTTATCATGATATGTTCGGGTTATACCCAAGGTTCAAACCTCGCATGGCAAAAGTCTTTGGTGATGCTGGCAGAGTAATTCTGGAAGGTTTACTGGGCTATGTATCAGAAGTCACCCAAAGACAATTCCCTCAACCCGAAAATTGGTTTGGCATTCCAGATCGTGAATACGAAGAACTCCTTCAATTGCTAGAAGACTGAAAATTTGTTGCTACTTAAAAATATTGTCTTTGGAGGTCATTGTGGATAACTCATTTCTGAAAATCCCATACGAAAGATTGGACGAGATTAATGCAACTTTACTTGATCCTGACAGTAAAGCTATTGGCGACTTCCTGAAAGTCGTTGAAAAATATGGTTCCCCGGTTGAGATCAATCAAAAAGCTGCGCAGGCGCGCCATTTGCCCGTATTGATGGATAAGGTAAAAGCGGTCAAACCCGATCATTTGACAGACCTCAATTGGCTAAAGGAGATGCGCGACCAGGGCAAATTCATCAACCTCACTGAATACCGCAAAAAGGTTTTAGGGGCTCGATATGATGAGACTGAATTTAATGAAGATTGCGCTGTCACCCTTGAAATCAGTGCCGCCCAATACTTCCCCTGGTTACGTGCTGCTGCAGAACGTGCAATTCAACAGGGAGTGCTCATGCCGGGAAGATTTATCCGTGTCCGTAAAATGAAGGAACAAGAAATGGACGGCGACCTGCCTGCATTTGCAGCAGCCATGCAGATCATCGGTGCCAGTTATGTTGAAACCCTGGACACTAAGGGTACAGATGGCTCAAACATCCACCTGGGTGGACCAGAAACGATCACAGGCTATTTTGGTGGTGTCGGACAGCCGAACCAGCACGCCCTCGAATGGCTGGATGAATATCTTTATTATTACACCAACTATGGTATTTCCCAGATACTTAATATCAACCCAGGCACGGTTTTGCTAGGTTATATGCTTCACCGTCTTGGTGTGGATATCGAATTCAAGATTTCTGTATTTATGGGCAATGACAACCCTTATGCTGCGCTGTGGACTTTAATAGGAGCAAAACTTTTCGCAAGAGATGATGGTTCCTCTCCACTCATCGGTTTTAACTGGAGTAACTCGGTGAATAACGAGACAATTGAAATCACGGCTCAATTCCGCAAAAGCTTGAATTTCGAGCAGGTAGTGAGGTTCGAACACCACATCACCGAGACCTGGAAAAGCATAGTTAGGCAACCGTATAACCGGAGAGAGGAACTGATACAAATTTCGGATCATATCGCCAATGTATCCGCTAAACATGAGGGTGGTGACCCTGAGATCGATTCAACTCGACCTCATCCATCTGATATATTGGACTATTTCCGTGACAAATCAGAGGTCATTTCCTCTGGAGATTGGGACTATTTATTACAAAACTTTCTCGACAAGTTTGATGCCACCAACAAAACCGCCTGGACATTGACAGAGGCAGGGCTTTCGTTCATTGCCGCCCGTCACTTACATCATCAGGAAGAAATGGTTCCCGCCTGAATTGAAAAAAATGACCCCTGACTTATGTGCCTATCCAGGGGTCAATTATTTCGAATAATTTTGTGAGGCAATTATGATACCCAACCAGATGGAAGCCTATTTGCGCGAAAAACTGCCTGAGAGCACCTGGCGAAATCGTTTAATTTGTGAGCAAGGTAAATGCTACATGGAATTTAATCCACTGGACGTAGATCGCCTGGCGCGCCTTGGGATCGAAGTAGACAGCCTGGGTCCGCACCTCGTTGTTTGTATGTGGGACGAGGAATCCCCTCTTGAAATTGGTGGCTATCTTGTTGTGGACAACCTTGCCATGGGTCGGCCCTCCATGGGAGGCATCCGTATGTTGCCAGAATTAACACCCAACGCTATCCATAACCTGGCGCGCGGCATGACATTAAAAAACGCGGCTGCTAACTTGCCTTATGGAGGCGGTAAATCCGGCATCATCTCTTCCGGAGGGCTTTCATTCAAAGAGCGCGTGGAAGTCATACGCGGGTTCGCTCGCCTAATCTACCGTTATCACTCGATTTACCTGCCAGGTCCCGATGTCGGCACAAATGATGCCGACATGAAGACCATCGCGGTCGAAAATGGGCTTGACAATGCTCTATCGAAACCCGTCGATATGGGCGGCAACCGCATTGACCAGCTTGGCGCGGCCGCAGGCGGATTAATCATTGCATTGGAAGGACTTTTGGAAGAGATGCCTCGCTTGCGCGTGCATCCTCAGTTTTCAGATCTGAAACTACCCCATCCTACAGCTCTGACAGTGCTTATCCAGGGATTTGGGGCAGTAGGCGCTCATGCCGCTCGGATACTCAATGAGCGGATTCCTGGTTCCCGGGTTGTCGGAGTTAGTGATGCCCTCGGGTATCTATACAACGAGGAGGGCCTACCAGTAAAACAATTATTTCAAAGCTGGTTAGAACGTGGTGTTGTCAGCGCTGCGTATTACCAGGATAACTTAATGGCAGCTGAAAAAAGGTGGCTTCCAACCAAGTTTTCGACAGCCCCAGATGATATGCTGCGCGAATCAGCTTTTTGTTTAATACCAGCTTCCCCTATCGCCAACTATCTGGACCTGGACATATCATCTCGCCCTTGTATAACTGTGGAAAAAATGGGTAACTGGCATGTGATAATTGAGGGGGCTAATACGTACTCACCTGAACCAAGCCGCAAGGCAGCGCGGTCCAGGCTTGAAGCACGCATATACCGCCAGAATGGTGTTCTTATGGCTGCCGACTATTTAGTAAATTCCGGAGGGGTAATATACGCCGCCCAAGAACATTTAATAAAAACACCTGACAACCTTCGAATTCCACAAGATCTTTTAGGCGATCGGGAGAAAGTAGACCAATGGCTCTCCAAGCACAGCGGTGAACTTGCTAGTTTAGCAGAAAACAGACGTCGAGCTGCCGAAACTTATCGTGACGAAGTCATCCGGCGCAACATGGGCGAATTAATAGATTTACTGGTTTCGGACGCAGATATGCTTCCGTGTGAAGCTGCAGAGTATATCAGTATACGTCGTATTGCATCCAGTGAAGCTGACCGAATTGCGGAGGATATTATGATACCTATACCAACAATATACTCCCATAGTACTTTACGGGAAGCTGCCTCACTCTTGATTGAATCATCCAGTCCAATTCTCGCGGTGTTATCTACAGCTGATGAGTTGGTAGGTGTTATTACTGGTTGGGATATAACCCGTGCTACAGCAACTGGAACTCCAGACAGCCAACCGATACAAAAAATCATGACCAGCGAGGTCATCTCTGCCAGACCGAGTGACAATGTTTTGGAAATGATTCGCAAACTAGAACACTACGAAATCTCAGCCATGCCAGTTGTAGAAAAGGGACGTGCGAAAGGATTAATCAGCTCTGACCTACTTGCCAGACGAACACTTATGAGACTACTCCAGGCACACAACTCCTGATCTTGGAAACAACCTACATCCCAATTTTCACCTTGAGAGGATTAATATCATGAAGAGTCTACTTAAAAAATTACAGCTAATGTCATTAAATCCAGGTGCATGTTCAGGAATAAATGCATGGATTTCAGATCCGAAGGGCAAAGAACTGGTATCTTATAACCCATCAACTGGCGAACCAATAGCTTCTATTATTCAAGCCACATCCACTACTTATGAAAGGATTACAAGTAACGCTCAGGCTGTCTTCGACTCCTGGCGAGAAGTGCCAGCACCAAAACGAGGTTTACTAATACATGATCTTGGGCAGGCTCTACGAGAAATCAAAGAGCCTTTAGGCGATTTAGTAACACTCGAAATGGGCAAAATTCGTGCAGAAGGACATGGTGAAGTACAAGAGATGATCGATATTTGCGACTTCGCTGTAGGCTTATCACGGCAGCTTTATGGACTTAGCATGCACTCAGAGCGTCCTCGCCACAGAATGTACGAACAATGGCACCCTTTAGGCATTTTAGGATTGATCACCTCTTTTAACTTTCCAGTTGCCGTTTGGTCGTGGAATTCAACCATTGCCTCCATTTGTGGTGATGTTGTTCTTTGGAAACCATCCTCCTATACGCCCCTTACAGCTGTGGCTGTCCAGCATATCGCCAACCAAGTTATGGCAGACCACGGGTTGCAAGGCATATTTAACCTGATAATTGGTTCAGGGCGTGACATTGGCGATCTTCTGTTGAATGACACTCGCATACCATTGGTTTCCTTTACCGGATCGACACAGATTGGCAGGCACGTCTCTGAAACAGTTGCTCAAAGATTTGGGCGATCGATACTTGAATTAGGAGGCAATAATGCGATTGTGGTGACAGAAGATGCCGATCTTGAACTTGCTACCCGCGCCATTTTATTTGGCGCAGTTGGAACTGCTGGTCAACGATGTACAAGTACGCGCCGTGTCATCATGCACACAAGTATTGCTAAAGAACTAACTCAACGATTGACCAATGCCTATGCGCAGGTAACCATCGGAGATCCTCTCGAAGAGAATACACTGATGGGACCGCTGGTTATAAGGTCATCTGTTGAAGAGATGTTTGATGCAATCCAGAAAGCCTTAAATGATTCAGGAGAAATCGTTTATGGTGGCAAAATGCTACCTGAATTAGGTCCAAATTTTGTTGAGCCAACAATCATCCGGATGCCCTTACAGACTGATATTGTTAAAACTGAAACCTTTGCTCCAATACTTTACCTACTTGAATATAACGATCTGGAAGAGGCAATCTCAATTCACAATGAAGTTCCCCAAGGTCTATCAAGTGCTATCTTTACCGAATCCATCCGTAAAGCCGAACAATTTTTGTCTGCCAAAGGATCAGACTGCGGCATCGCTAATGTAAATATTGGTACATCGGGGGCAGAGATTGGTGGGGCTTTTGGCGGAGAAAAGGAAACTGGTGGCGGGCGCGAATCAGGTTCGGATGCCTGGAAGGCTTATATGCGCCGTCAAACGAATACTATAAACTGGTCACACGACCTGCCTCTTGCACAAGGAATTAAGTTTGGAGAATAAGCCTACAAAATCTTTTCCATCATCCCAGCAACAGCCTGATAAACAGGAGAATCATCACCCAGCTCAACAAGCGGCTTTCCACTGAATTCAAATTCGACCAGCTGGGCATCTGCTGGCACGATCCCCAACAATGGAATATTCATCAAATTTATCTTATCATCCAACGCATCCGGAATAACCCCGTTTAGGCGGTTAATGATAAGATAGGAATTTTCCACACGGATGTCTAATTCATGGCGCAGTTCGCCAATCCTCTCGGCGGTTACCAACCCCCGTTGCGTCGGATCGCTAACAATAAGCAAATGATTTACATCACGCGTTGTCCTGCGACTCAAGTGCTCCATGCCTGCTTCATTATCGATGACAACGTAACTGTAGTTCTTGCCCATCGCATCAACAACCTCGCGTAGGTTATGATTCACAGCACAATAGCACCCAGGTCCTTCCGATCTGCCCATTGCGATCAAATCAAAGCGTTCGCCCTCAGAAAGCGATGACCTGATTTGGTAATCGAGATATTCACGTTTACTTATCCCACCAGGCAAAGCACCCATCGCAGCACCTCCAGCAGTGAGTGAATCTTTCACCTGAGCCAACATATCCTCCCTGATATCACCAACAGTCCACTCCAAGTCCAGCCCTAAAACCATGTTCAAATTGCTGCTTGGATCTGCATCAATTGCCAAAACAGAGCCTGATTTATTACGCACCAGATAGGCGATGATCATGCCTGCTATCGTTGTTTTCCCCACACCACCCTTACCAGCTAACGCGATTGTCTTTGTCATTAAGGTGCCTCCAATCCTGGAAAAATCAATCAGTCTCTATCATTTCAGATAGCTTATTTGCCATTTCAACAGCCGCAGACTTCAATTGTGGCAAATGTTCATATACGGCTATTCCCAGACGATCCGCTTCTTGCACACCAAGATTTGCTTGCAGGGTGCCTAGCAGCGGAATTCCCGGTGTCTCATTTTCCAAAAAGATAATCTCCTCCGGGACACGGATCTTATTACCAACCAACCACATTCTATTCAGACCAATGTCGGTGGCTAATTTTTTTATCTGTGCAGCCGTACCCAGACTGCGACGAGTTGGTTCTACAACAACCAGCATCGCATCAACAAAATCTACGGTTGCTCTTCCTAGGTGTTCCACACCAGCGTACATATCCAGTAACAGGATATCATCTTTGCGAAACAACAAGTGCGTAAAAAGTGTTTTCAGCATCGCGCTCTCTGGACAGATACAGCCAGAGCCACCAATATCAACCGCACCCATCTCTAATAGTTTAACCCCTCTGTGAGTGACGCTGAATCGTTCAGGTATGTCATCCACACGCGGGTTGATAGTAAAAAAGCCTCCTACAGTACCTGGTTTCGCCCCCGTGCGCTCATAGATTAAATCATCCATATCCGAAATAGGCGCTAATTGTGCACGACGATCGTCCGGGAATCCCAATGCACCCGCCAGACAAGGAGATGGGTCTGCATCGACCGCCAACACATGACGTCCTGCATCTGCATATGCCTGCGATAATAATGCAGTTATCGTTGTTTTACCCACTCCGCCTTTTCCAGTTATGGCCAGTTTCATTATATGCACTCTCTCCATTTGCTCTGAAATTAAAAATACCTCAGGAGTATCGCATTAAAATTAGAAGTTTTCACACTTTCCATATTAAGCCCGAGTATTGTATCAAATATTAGAAGGAACACCATTTGTTGTTTTTTCAATATTAGAGATCGAAGGTATACAAATCTAAATGTGTTGCCGCTAAATGAAGAAATAAAATATCATAAAACTAAAGCAAAGTATTACTCCAAGAAAGACAAATGTAGCGATGAAATGGTGCAGTAGGCTTTGGACACCTTTCTCCTGATACGAAAGAATATAAGCGAATAATAAACCGGCTCCAAAACCGCCGATATGCCCCAAGTTATCCACACCAGGCATCAAGAAACCAAAGAGCAACCCTATCGCAGCCCATATACTCATCTGTCTGAAGATAGATGATCCAAAGGTGCCTCCTCTGTTGTGACCATAGAATATCAAGGCACCCAACAAACCGAATATTGCTCCAGATGCCCCTACGAAAAAGAAAGTTCCGGACCAAAACGAGATAATCGCGCCAACAATCCCCGACAGGCTGTATATGATCCAAAACCTGGATACACCAAACAGCTCTTCTACGAGTGGACCAATCCTGCGAAGCCAGAGCATATTGAAGGCAATGTGCAAAATACTGCCATGTAAATAGGTAGCAGTGACAAAACTCCACCAGCGCCCCTCTTGCCAGGGAATTATCCCGCCCATACCTAATTGATATAAAGTTTCTAGAGATGGAGATAGTAAGGCAAAAGGGTTGCCAGTAATTTGAACGCTCCTAAAATCCAACATTAGCGCCAAGATATAGAGGGATAGACATAGAAGAACAATCCCGTTGATTAACGATGTATCACCATGCAATAAATCTCTCAGGATCGGTAGTGTTGCATAAAGTCTTGGTCGAATCAACCCGCAGTGCATACATGTATTGGAATTAATTCCGATCAGGCGATTACATCTCGGGCATTGAAAACTCTTCCTTTGACAACCAGGGTTACGTTTCATGATCACTCAAGATTCTACCAAATGTATCCAATCCCTGATGTTATGTGAATTAACTCACAGATTAGGTATAATATCTATGGAGGTCCAAATGTTAAATGATGAATCGACTTTACCGCTTAAAGCAAGTGGTCCCCGCGGATACCCTTTGATTGGCGTAATACCACACCTCAGAAAAGACCCACTCAACTTTTTTCTTTCTACTGCCATCGAGTATGGAGATGTCGCCAAGTTAGATTTAGGTCCCAGAGAATTTTATCTTGTTACGCAACCAGAATCGATCAAATATATTCTGCAAGACAATAATCGAAACTATCGTAAAGGCTACGATCAAGCAAAACCCTTACTTGGTGAGGGTCTGGTAACATCAGAGGGAAATTTTTGGCTGCAACAACGCAGGCTGATTCAACCATTATTTCTTCAATCTCAAATTGGAAGATACATCCCCTTCATAACAGCGGCAACCGATGAGATGCTGGCTGAATGGGAGATCCATGCATTAAATAACAAACCAGTGGATGTTGCCCATGAAATGATGCGGCTGACACAGAAAATCATACTGCGTACAATGTTCAGCACGGACACAGGAGCAGAAACTGAACAAATCGCACATGCATTCGACATGTCACTTGAACACCTTAATCAGATTCTGTTCTCCCCAAGCAGAATACTAGATCGATTACCAACACCCGCAAACATCCGTCACCGGCATGCACTGGAATATCTTAATAAATTTGTCTTCGATTTGATTTCCCAGCGCAGGCTAAGCAAAAAAGAAAGCAATGACTTGCTTTCACGTTTGATTCAGGCCAGGGATAGTGAAACAGGTTTGGGAATGAGCGACCAACAAGTCCGCGACGAGGTTATGACGATCTTTCTAGCAGGTCATGAGACTACTGCAAATGCACTTGCCTGGACGTGGTACTTATTAGCTAACAGTCCTGAACAATATGATTCCCTCGTAAGTGAAATTGATCAAGTTTTAGCCGGTCGTACGCCCACCGAAAATGATCTTGCAGCTCTAATCTTTTCCCGCATGGTTTTTGATGAAACTTTGCGTCTGTATCCACCAGCCTGGATGTTTGCAAGACATGCGATCGAGGACGATGAGGTCGGCGGTTATTTCATTCCCGCAAACTCAATGCTGATGATCAGCCCATATGTTACCCATCGCTTACCAGATATTTGGCACGATCCAGAATATTTTTACCCACAACGATTTAACTCTGAAAACATTGGGCAGCGACATAAATTCGCTTACTTCCCCTTTGGTGGTGGACCAAGAGTATGCATTGGCAATATGTTCGCCATTACAGAAGGGTTAATCATCCTGTCCATGGTGACACAATACTTCAGGTTGAGCCTGGTTCCACAGCAAAACATCAAACCAACACCGATTGCTACGCTCCAGCCGAAGCCTGGTGTTTTCATGAATCTCATAGGAAGAAATTAGATAGCGCGCTAGGATGGTGGTGATGCAATAACCAGATGCCAAATACAATAAGCCATACTGGCTCAATTCGTTCACGACTGGCTCGTGTGCCACTTTTTACCCAGATCGTTATCGCCAACTCCATCATAATAATCATGGGAGCCATTGGTGGTACCTTGTTAACCAGTCATTTAACAGACGTGGCGGCAGATGTATGGTTGATATTTCTTTTTGCAAGTATTGGCACCACAATGACCATATTGATTAATGGGTGGTTGATTAAAATCGCCCTGCGACCATTACGTGAGCTCAACCAAGTAATAAGCAGAGTACAAGCGGATTATGATAGTGATAAAACAGGAAGCAGCTATTTTCAACAAGCGGACCCAGACATTCCCCAAATGGCGGAAGGATTGAACCTGCTGGTTACACGATTAGAAGAGCACAACCGCCAACTCAAAGCATTATCAAAAAGAGCAATATCAGCTCAGGAGGAAGAAAGGAAAAGAATTGCACGCAGTTTGCATGATGATTCGGGGCAGGCTCTCTCCATGTTGATCATTAACCTTGAAAGACTGGAAAACATGTTACCCCCTGATCAAATCGATCTACATAACAAATTGGTCAAAACCCGCCAACTTGCATTGCAATCATTATCCGAACTACGTAAAATAATTTACGGGCTCCGCCCCACGGTCCTGGATGACCTGGGTCTTGTCCCTGCAATTCGGTGGTATGCTCGTTCTACCCTCGAGGAAGTAGGCATTCGGGTAGACGTCATTGCAAAGGAGGATATCGGGCCAATAAACGCTGAAATCAAGACTACATTATTTCGCATCGTCCAGGAAGCTATTAATAACATTGTTAAGCATAGTGCCGCCAAAACAGCTACAATATCTCTGAATAAAAACAAACATCAATATATACTCCATGTGCAAGACGATGGACTCGGGTTTGATGTAGAAAAAAGCTCGGAACAAGCCATCCGATTGCAACAATGTGGATTGCTAGGGATACGCGAACGAGCTGAACTTGTAAGAGCTGAAATTCGGGTTTCTTCTCAACAAGGCCACGGAACAAGGATAGAAGTGATGGTGCCCATACCCAAGCCAGGGGAGTATTCAGAATGACAACCATTCGTATCTTGCTGGCTGACGATCACACCATCGTTCGAGAAGGTATCCGCTCTTTGCTCGAGGATGAAGAGGATATGTCAGTGGTAGGTGAAGCCGAGGATGGGCATACTGCGATCCGTATTACGCATCAATTGAAACCTGATGTGATTTTGATGGATATTGCTATGCCATTGTTGAACGGTTTGGAAGCTACCAGGCGGATCAAGGAGGACTATCCTGAGGCCAAGGTTTTGATCCTCACTATGCACGAAAACGAGGAATATATTCGTCAAGTGCTGGCTTCAGGTGCCATGGGTTATATTTTAAAAGATGCAGCTGCCCGCGATCTTCTGGGAGCGATCCGTACAGTTCACAAAGGGGAGATGATCCTCTCACCGGCTGTCACGCGTCTAGTTATTGAAGATTATTTGCGCTGGGGTGATCTGCAACCTGAAAAAAATTCGACAATACTCAGTCCACGCGAGCGAGAAGTACTTCAACTTATCGCAGAGGGGTACACAAATAAACAAATCGCCGAAATTCTGACCATATCTATAAAGACCGTCCAGACCCACCGCATGAATCTTATGAAAAAGTTAGATCTACATGATCGTGGTGAATTAATCAAATACGCCATTCAAAAGAAGATTATCGAGATCTAGGATGTAGGAATAAGTTCTTGACCCTACCCAAGGTAGGGTCTTTTTATATTTAAATCAGTTGTGAAAATAACTACATTAAGGTCAACACCTGATGAAAAATACCCCTAATTTTTGTAATGTTAATACGAAACTAATATATATGAGACATCCCTTGCAGAGGTTGTTCATGAGGAAATATTACAAAAAAATTGTTCTGTTTACTCTCCTGCTCGTAATTGTGCTATTTGCGGGTGCGCTGGGGTTAATTACAACCCATGCTGGCACATTTTCTGATTCAGATAACAGAAATTCCAATGTTAAAAAACCTGATTTTGAGCAAATAAAAAACACGTTAGTGACCCAAGAGCGAAATGTCAATCTGAATGACCCATCAGCGAATCTACCTCCTCCAGAAAAAGACCCTTGTTTACATTGTCATATCAGTGGGGAGAATAAAAACCTTTGGATGCCATTTATTCGCTGGAGTCTATTCGGTGGTGTGGGGCTGGTATTTGCTTATGGACTATACCGGGGAACAAGCGCCTGGAGAATTCGCAAACCGTGGAGACCAATTCCGCAAACAGCGACTGAATGGTTAGACGAACGTTACAAGATTGTCGAACCAATCTCCAAAGTACTGAACAAACCGGTTCCGAAGTTTGCCCTTCGCTGGTGGTATTGCCTGGGTGGCATAACAGCATTTCTGTTTATCGTCCAGGGAATAACAGGCATAATGTTATCTTTTTACTATAAGCCTACACCAGAAGCAGCCTACGCCAGTATCCAGTACATTGAGACGCAGGTGCGCTTTGGCTCAGCGGTGCGTATGATCCACCACTGGGCAGCCAATGGAATGATTGTCATGTGCATTGCCCATATGCTGCGCGTTTTTATCATGGGTGCTTACAAGCCTCCAAGAGAATTAAACTGGGTTAGCGGAGTGGTATTGCTGGGTCTGACTTTGTTATTTGGGTTTACTGGTTACCTCTTACCCTGGGATCAACGTGCTTATTGGGCAACCACCGTTGGCACCGAGATAGCCGGCAGCATTCCAGGAATCGGCAATCTTGCTCTGGTCTTTCTCAGAGTTGGATGGGACGTTGGCGCACTGACACTAAGCCGATTCTACAGTTTGCATGTTTTAGTCACTCCTTTAGCAACCCTATTATTTATGCTTTCCCATTTCTTAATGGTCAGACGCCAGGGTGTTGCCAGACCTTTATAGCCAAAATATAAAATATCTCAGGAGTTGTAATGACTGAGGCACCACATAATACTAAATCTGAAAGTGTACCTTTCTTTCCTGATCATGTTCGCACCGAGTTGCGTGTTGTAATCGGGGTTACAGCAGTAGCTATTCTGGTAGGTGTTCTTGGGCTCATCACTCCAGTCGGGCTTGGCCAACCCGCCGATCCACTGGATACTCCAGCTCATATTAAACCGGAGTGGTATTTTTTAGCTCTTTACCAGTTGCTGAAATTTATTGATAAGACATTTGGAGCAACTCTCCCAGTGATCGCCATTGGAGTGCTGGCATTGTTGCCATTTCTTGATCGCAACCCTGATAAAAGCCATCAAGCGAAACGTGTCCGATTCATTGCTGTATCTATAGGTATAGTCGTGCTAATCGTAATGACAATTTGGGGAGAATTAAGTTAACCATGACTGAAATAACGCGTCGAAACTTCTTGAGCGTCACCCAACGCATTCTGGCATTTACTGGTCTGGCGGCAGTTTTTGGTCCATTAATCGCTTACTTTTACCCACCCGAACTGGAAGAAGTTCCCTCCGAGCCAGTCTTTGTGAGTACATTTGAAGAACTGCCCATGGGAACATCAAAAACTGTGCGCTTTGGCCGCTATCCCGCACTGGTTATTAACACATCTGAGGGCATAAAAGGTTATTCTGCAGTTTGCACACATTTTGCTTGTGTAGTCAAATGGGACGGAACTTCAAGCCAGATCTACTGCCCCTGCCACGAGGGATATTTTAATCCCAAAGATGGTAGTGTAATATCTGGACCACCCCCAAAAGCTCTGGAACCTCTTCCTATCAAACTCTCTGGTAATGAAATATTTGTTGGAGGGCAAGAATGAATCCAAATTCCACTTCCCGAACCAGCATGCCCTCAAGGTTATTATTCTCTCAGCAATCTGAGAAGTGGAATAGTTTATTTTCAAACATCCGCTCATTTCTCCTAAATGCTGTCTTACAGGTGCGAATTCTCAGAAAAGCATACCCAGGCATTATGCATTTTCTGATTTTCTGGGGAGTGACGATTCAAGTGGTTGGCACAGCAATTAACTTGATGCAAATGGAGCTGTTCGTTCCATTTGTAGAATTGCCTTTTCCTCGCGGATCTTGGTATCTCGCATATGAACTGATTATGGATCTAGCAGGTGTAGCCATTGTCATAGGTGTAGCTATGGCTTTCTTCCGCCGTAGCGTTCTCCATCCAAAAACCTTGGAATCTCGTTGGGATGACTTATTTGCTCTGATCTTGTTGGCACTGATACCCCTGGTCGGCTTCACACTGGAAAGCCTGCGAATTCTTACAGTTGAACCTGTCTGGTCAATATGGTCACCTGTTGGTAGAGCTTTGGCTAATCTTTTAGCATACCTTGGGATGGAGGCTAGCTTTGCCTCAAAACTTCATCCTTATTTTTTCTGGACCCACATGTCGTTAGGCTTGATTTTAGTAGCCAGTATACCCTTTACAAAGATGCGCCACCTTATCCTGACACCTCTCAACGTGATCATGCATCCGAAACGCAAAGCTGGAGTGCTTGAAATAATTGAAAATATTGAGCAGGCAGAGTTGTTGGGTGTTGGTCAAATTACTGAATTTTCACGATCACAATTGTTATCTTTTGACGCCTGTGTTCGGTGTGGAAGATGTGAAGAGGTTTGTCCAGCAACACTGAGCGGTATGTCCTACTCACCCCGCAAGTTTATCAAAACGCATCGGGAGACAATGCTTACAACAATCACTTATCCTAATGGGAAAGCTGAGAAGCAGTTGTTAGGTGGTGATATATCGGAGGAATACCCATGGGTATGTACCACCTGTGGAGCTTGTTCGAACATATGCCCAGCTTTTGTTAATCCAATTGATGAGATCATAGACCTTCGTCGTTACCAAGCTCTCACGACTGGCAAATTGCCCAAGCCAGTTGCTGATGTCCTTCGCAATATGGAAAGACAAGGCAATCCCTGGGGCATGCCAGCCGAAGAACGCATTGCCTGGGCAAACGAACTTAACATAAAGGAGCTTACACCTGGCGATTCTACCGACGTGCTGCTTTTTTTAGGCTGCGCATTGGCATACGACGAACGCAATAAAAAAGTTGCCCAAGCCTTTATTCGAGTATTACAAAACGCGGATGTTGATTTTGCTTATCTGGGATTGGATGAGGCTTGTTGTGGCGAGACAGCTCGCCGACTCGGTCATGAATACTTATATCAAATGTTAGCTGAACAAAATATAGAAGTACTTTCTAAGGTGAAATTTAACCGGGTGGTCACTCAATGCCCCCACTGCTTCAACACACTTAAGAATGAATACCCACAGATGGGTGCAAACTTCATTGTACAACATTCAACCGAATTTTTGGCCGAATTAACAACCTTCCAATCATTAGGGATCAAGGGTTCGAATGGCTCCAGGAAACAACGCCTGACCTTCCACGATTCTTGTTATCTAGGGCGTTATAACGCAATCTATAAAGAACCACGCAGCTTACTCAACATGAGCAATGGAAATCTCGTAGAGATGTCAAGATGCATTGAAAACAGCTTTTGCTGCGGTGGGGGTGGCGGCCAAATGTGGATGGAAACAGACCCTAATACCCGCATCAATCATAACAGACTGGCCGAGGTACTTGATATTCAAGCCGATATTGTCACCACGGCTTGTCCCTACTGTTTAATAATGTTCGATGACGCAATTCGCTCCAAGGGTTTGAGCGAACAATTACAAGTATTGGATGTTGTCGAAGTTATTGATGCGCAACTAGCAAAGTAGAGCACTACTCGTGAATAGTGAATCAAAGACACCGCTCATAAACTCCGAGGAAGTTATAGATAAGGAGATAAGACCATGTACAATGCGTTTATGATCAACACCAGAGGAGACCCTCTTGGAACCGTCCGCAACCTCATTCTCTCAATCTGGCAGGATGCAGATTTGCATGCTCTGCTTGTGCCCACTAATGGAGAACCAGACTCTCCGTACAGAACGAGTTTGCTTGAAAGCTCTGATCAGCTAAACCAGATTAACCCATTCAATCCTATCATGCGAACAAATGCTGCTCGCATGGTACCAGGACTGCTGCAAAGTTACCCGAATAGTCGTATCGGTGTTTTATTTCGCCCCTGTGAAATGCGTGCGTTAAGAGCAATGGGAAAACGCGATGGTTTAAAACTAGATAATCTGACTACAATTTCCTTTGATTGTCTAGGAACTTATCCTACCAATGAATTCAAATGGCGAGCAGAGCGAAAAGGATCAAGCGAAGCATTAACACAAGAGACTCTTCAATTTGCAAGACAGGGGGGTATCATGGCGTATCGCTATCGAGGCGCATGCCAATTATGTGGCGAACCCCATGCGAGTGAAGCAGATGTGAATATTGGTGTGCTTGGTCTACCGGTGCGTCAGTTCATTTTATTATCGACCAGAGACAAAACCATAAATGACAAATTGCACTTGGAGAAATGGTCGCCTAAGCACGCAGACTCGAATGTTCTAAATCAACGTGTTCAAGTAATCGCCAGGCTTGCGGAAAGAAGGAATAGTACCCGCGAAAGAGTCATACAAGGGATAGCTGATGTCTTGCCTACAGATATCGAATCATTGATTGTGCATCTTGCGGATTGCGGTAAGTGTCAAGCATGCCTTGACGCCTGCCCATTGTGCATGATTGATTTCCCCCAAAGAGATGAATACTTTCGCTATCAAATTAACGACATCAAAGAGTGGCTGGGTTCTTGCTCCGGCTGCGGTATGTGCGAACAAGCCTGCCCACAACATCACCCATTAACAGCAATCTTCTCCCATATTCACAAGGAATTAACTGATGATTTTAAATATTCTATACTTAATTCTCCGGCAGGTCCTCTCTTGATCCAATAAAGAGAATTTATACCTATCATCACTTATACAATCCTAAACCAGGTAAAACCCTTTAACAAGCAAATATCATCAGCAACCATCAAAATTCTCCTGGTTAGGATTTAAAGAATTGCCTTAAGCCGTCAAAACATTTAGCACTCAATTTATGACCTACTTCATCTTCACAGTAGGTTACCTCCGCACCTGCTTCACCTAACAATTTTACGGCATTCCTGGCACGCCTTACTGGCACTAATGCATCCTGTGTTCCATGAGCGATAAATATTTTCTTACCAACTAATGGCTTGTTGCGAGCCAGAGCTTCGGCACCCTCCGGTAAAAAACCAGATAATCCCGCAATAGAGGAAAACCTATATGGACGCAGTAATGCATATGCGTATGCTAACGCTGCCCCTTGAGAAAAACCTACAGCGCTGACATGGGAAATTCCACTAGTGGTTATTTGTTCGTCACTCAACAAGCCTTCGAAGGCCTCGACGGTCGGTAGAAAATCGTCTACCCAGGGCCACTTATTTGGATTATAAGGATGCCATCCATAACCACCTAGAGGTGTAGTATACAGGCCTCTTGGTGCGATCATCAAAGCGTTTTTAGGCAAACGCCTCGCAAAAACCCACATGACCTCTTCGTCACCTGTCCAGCCATGTAACAACAATATGATTCTCTCTGGCAAACCGGAGGAGGGCCTATGTATATGCAGAACCCACCCATTCTTCTCAATCTTTTCGACTTTTCCCATTGTCTGCCTTATCTAGACGAATGTTCAGTTTTACTACCCAATCCATCAGAACAAAAAACATCCCGATCAGGAGCAATGGAGAAAGTCCTACGATCAGGCACATAAAACCCAAAATTGCGGCACCTTTTCCATAAAATAAGTAAATCAGCCCATCGCCTATAATGAAAAGAATAAGTATTCCTCCAAATATCACGCGTACATTCGTTTGGTGTGCATATCGACGTAAGTCACGCATCATTTTTTACTTCACAATGCAAAGAGAATTCTAAGATCTTCAAACCTCAGGTCACCCATTTTTTTTCCTTCAACAACTTTGGGATTCTAGCAAGATCTAAAATCGCTAGAACACCGCTTTAACCTCGAGCGTATAAAGTAGCCAGGGCAAGCTTGCTCATCTAATCGTGTTTAACCTCTGGCGAGTAACCCGCTGCATACATCCCGCCACAAACCTCCTGCAAATGTACCAGCAGTTGCTTATATGCGAATTTCCTCACGCTCCAATTCGCACAACACTCCAATATGCGTGTGCCCTTTGCACCACCACCTAATGCCAGAGTAAAATCCTTAGAAATAAAGCTAAAATTATCATATTTGCATTGACAATAAGCAAGTTTATATTGTAAATTATACACACACTGTGGAATATACAATGAACTCCCAAGATCGATGGAAATTACGTTTTCAAAAAGAGATTCAAAAGGCGATAAACGCTCGTTATTTGAATAACGAAGGTATGGCCCGGGTTTGCGCTCGTCGAGCTGCAGGTATCATCATAGGTGAATACTTCCATCGACAGGGGATAGCTGACCAAGACCAAAGCGCATACAATCGCCTACAAAAACTGCAAAACCTACCAAACACAGACGAGCAAGTCCATATTGTCGCTGGCTACTTCCTGACCCGTATTACTCCAGACCATGAACTTCCTATTGAAGTCGACTTACTCGCAGAAGCATGTTGGTTATCAGAGAAATTGTTAGGAGAGTGAACAAAAGTGTCTGATTCTGAGCTTGTTTTTATAGAAAATCTAGATGATGAAAACTCACATATTCCACCTGATAGCATCCTCAGTCGCACCATTCTAAATAACGAACGCATGAAAGTGGTTTTATTCAGTTTCGCACCCGGGCAAGAACTATCAGAACATACGGCGTCGATGCCAGCAATCATGCACATTCTAGATGGAGAAGCAAAGCTAACACTCGGTGGACAAGAGAAAACAAGTACAACGGGCAGTTGGGCATATATGCCAGCCAACCTACCCCACAGTGTTCATGCAAAGACAGTGGTAAAGATGTTATTGCTATTAATTAAGAATTCATGACCGTTCCAAAAAAGCATGTACTACCAATCCTTATCCTAGCCTTGATCTCATTGCTGAGCGCGATTTGGGCAGGTTGGTCACGAATTGGTTGGCGCATTCCTGTTCCACCATCGGGATTGGTTCTCAACCATGGTCCCTTGATGACCATATGTTTTCTAGGGAGTTTAATTTCACTCGAACGAGCAGTAGCATTAAAAAAAACGTGGATGTTCACTGCACCAATTTTGATGGGGGTGGCCGGGCTAGTGTTGATAGCGGGCATATCGAGCTTTTCGGGAAAAATCATATTATCACTGGGAAGTTTTATTTTTGTTCTCATCCAAATCGCAATCGTTCTAACCCATTCAGCTTTATACACATGGGCATTACTGGCAGGTGCACTATGTGCATTAATTGGGAATATCCTTTGGCTGGGTGGTTATCATGTTCACCAAGTGGTTTGGTGGTGGGCATTTTTTCTTGTATATACTATCGCTGGAGAGCGGCTTGAACTAGGTAGAGTCGTCCGATTGCCGCTTTTTGCCCGAATTATGTTCACCGCATTATGCACACTAGCACTCTTGGGGCTAATATCGACAACTATGAAAATCTCCCTGGGCTATACACTAATTGGAATATGTTTACTTGGACTCGGAGCCTGGTTTCTGCGCTATGACATTGCACGGAAAGCTATACTTCGATCTGTACAGAATAATCTGCAACTTACTCGCTACATTGCCATCGCGTTGCTTTTGGGTTTTGTATGGTTAGCCCTTAGTGGAATAACAGTTATTCTGTTCAGTTTTCCGCCTGCCGGCCTAATTTACGATTCAATACTCCATATGCTATTTATCGGTTTTGTGTTTTCCATGATATTTGGACACGCACCTATCATTCTGCCTTCCTTATTCGGACTACGGTTTAACTTTGAGTCTATGCTGTATTTCCCACTAATACTTTTACATTTATCTTTAACCCTGCGAATTTGGGGTGACTTGAGCCGCCAAGTGATTTTGCGCTCGTGGGGTGGTTTATTGAACGGTATTGCAATCCTGTTGTTTTTGGGTTTGATGCTTGTCACAATATATAAGTCAAAAGTTGGTTTCAGAGAGGTATTATGAGAATTCTGACTATCATTAATGGGGAGTATGGCGCTCGTCATGCAGAAAATATCCGTCAAAATGGACCTTCAGATTGGATAATCTCCATCTGGCAAGCTCCAACACATTTCCCTTTGATCATTGATTATCCAGAAGACCACCTACCAAAGGAGTTGCCACCATCTGAGCTCATATTATCATTTGCCGAACACAAAGGTGTAGCCGAATTGTTACCGGAAATTGCAGTTATGACCGGCGCGAAAGCTGTAATTGCACCGGTTGATAATGAAGCCTGGCTTCCTCGTGGCTTGGCCCGACAATTGCGTGGGTGGCTTGAGAGAATGGATGTAGCATGTGTCACCCCCAAGCCACTTTGTTCCTTGACTGAGGCAGATTTTGGTGTCACGCGCCGGCAACGGATTCAATACGAAAATGCTTGGATCAAGAAATTTGCGTCACATTTTGGTCAACCTGACCTGACAATTACCGTAGATCCGGATTCGCGTGTAATCACGGAGATAGCTGTGGTCCGGGATGCCGTTTGTGGTTGTGCCAGGTATGTTGCTGAAAAGCTGGTTGGTCTCTCCGCCGACGATGCAGCAGAAAAGGCGGGGCTGCTCCACCATCATTACCCCTGTTTGGCAAGCATGGGAAAAGATATCGACTTTGATGACACACTGATGCACGTTTCTGGGAATGTCTTAAAGGACAACGTTAGCTACCAGGTAAAACCCTTTAAACTTGATCAGTTTATATCACCTGGCAATCGTAGCGATTAAGCTCAAAAAATTAAAGCCTTCTGACCTATTATACTGTTCGAGCAGAACCCAGCTGTTTGCCTTCGGGTTGATTTCTCCACCTGTTTAGAAGTGTCAGGATGCCACCCAGAATAAATATCAGCCGGACGCTCACAACGATAAACATTATCCCGCTAAACATGATGACAATTATCATTAAGAGAAAGATTGGGGTATTTGAAGAAGGCAAAGCAGGTATAGTTCCCCATTGACTAAGTAATTGATACCTCAAGTTTTTTACAAAATCCGGATTAGGGGCTACCGGATCCAAAGCACTATACAGTTTGTTTTCAAGCTGTCCAAAGTTTTCATCTGTTTTATTTGTAAGATTTCCTAATGTGCGTATAAATTTTCTCATTATCCACCCTCTTTAACAGGATAAGAAACAATACCCACTGTTCCTGGTCCAAGATTGGCTGCCACTGCAATAGAAAGTTCTGAAGAGATCACCTCTCTACACCTTAATTTAGTTTGCACCAACTCCATCAAAATTTCACCTGCCCTGGGATCCCTGGCATTTACAACCGCGACATTAACTAGGCGGCCGGCCATACGTTTTGCCATTTCATCAACAATCTGCTGAAACGATCGCTTGCGGGTTCGCACACGACCTGCCATATCAAGAACACCATCCTTCAAAATAACAATTGGCTTTACATCCAACAAAGATGCCAGGGCGGCTTGCAATGTTTTTACACGCCCGCTTAGACGTGCATACTCCAGGGTGTCTAGGGTTAAGATTATTTCGATATTTTTCTTAAGGTACTCTAGATAATCTAATATCTCACTTAGCGCTATGCCTTCACGTTCTTTTATCCTGGCATCCAGGCACATAAAACCCATACCAACCGATCCATTGGCTGAGTCGATAGGAATCACATGGTACTCATCGGCGATTTCTTTTGCAGCCATCTCGGCAGAGGCAAAGGTCCCAGATAGGTGTTGAGTAATATGGATAGATAGTATCGTATCACCAGGCTCGGCAATTTTCCTGTAAAAATCGATAAACTGTTGAGGAGATGGTTGAGATGTTTTTGGAATAATATTTTTAGTTTCAACCAGACGATAAAACCCCTCGTTACTCAGGTCTATTCCTTGCAAGTAAGTATTTTCTTCAAACTGAATATTGATCGGAATGACATCGATTTGATATTTAGATATCCATTCTTCGGGAATATCCCCTGCCCCGTCCATGACTATGCGCAACATATTTCCCTCCCGTTCCTTAATTTCTGTCTTGCGTTGTTAGAGAATCAAAAAAATCCAGATTTCCATATTGATCTCGAAGTGAAATAAGTGTGCGATGGTACAGGCTTTTAATAGCTCCTTCAGTCCGGTCCATTATTTGACCAATCTCCGCATTCGATAGATGTTCAACAAACTTCAGGATGATCAGTTGCTGGCGCTCGGGCGATAAGCTACGTATAACCCACATCAACCTTTCTTGCTCTTCACTCTCTAGTAGTTCATACTCTGGATGGTTACCATTGCGGCTGGTAAATATTCCTTCTTCGAGTGGTACCTCTTTCCTTCGACTATTATCACGGTGCCAATTTGCGACCAAATTATGGGCTATCCGATATAACCATGCTGATAAAGGTAAACCTTGGTTACGATAATTGCCGATGTGCCGCATTGCCCGATAAAAAACTCGCGCTGTTAAATCCTCAGCGTCAAATGGATCACCTGTCCGATAATATACATAGTTGTAAATACGGCCTACATAACGTTCATATAGCACTCCGAAGGCATCACCATCTCCTTTCGAAGCTAGACTTAAGGCTTCTTCGTCGCTGAGAATTTCCTGCACGGATGTTTACCCATCCTGACAGGGTTTATTATTGAAAACCCCATCACCATAAATTAGTTGCTGTGAGTATATCACGTTCAAATAACAACATGGTTTGTGAAACTTTTGAGCACCAGAACAATTTGATTTTATCAAACTTATCCAGTATAATATCCTCACTCGGGGATGACAGGCTTCGACGGGAGAGGCTGGCCCCGAATTGCGAGCCGAGAGGCGCCGACCTCGATAAATCAGCGCAAAACAAAAGTGCCAACAGCACAAACTACGCTGCTCTACCACTCGCTGCATAAGCGAATGATGAAGCAGCTGGTCCTATAAATAGGGCCACGTCCGCCCACCCCGCTCTCCGACCGGAGGTGGTATCGGGCGACAAAAAGTCGGAGTGCCGCACGATACGCCGCTAAACGTGCGCAAGAGGGCTTTAGGGTCCTAGCGGCTGGTTGGGTGATTATCCTTGTCGGTTGTGAGACACCTGGCGACATACAACAGCCGACTACGCTCGTAGATATTCGCGGGTTGAATCTTTCGGACGCGGGTTCGATTCCCGCCATCTCCACCTTTCAAGCTAATTCAAAAATTAGCTACCACAGAAAAAACTGGCTCACTGCCAGTTTTTTGTTAAGGCTCTATCGCGGTGACAAGTTGGCAGCTACTAATGCTCGTAAATATGTGCGGGCAACAGGATGTCAGGAAATTCCATAACTAGCGATTGTCGTGATTGATAGCAAAGGTGACAGGCATCTGCAAAATGTGTCTCGTGTGAAAGGTTATATTTTCGGACCAATTCTGCCGGACCTCCAGCGACCAACGGGGCAAGTACCGGATGCAAATCAGGATCATACAGGCTAAATATCTCTTCAAGTGAGTTCTCAAATATATTACCTAATAAGATACCCTCACAGATCAAGACATTGCCCCCTGGATCCAGATGTACTCTTCCCAATTCGCGTAAATCTTCGTGGGGGCATTTATTGAATCCTTCCCAATGCCGTTTGGGTGCACGAGAAGCGAGATTTACCGCCGCCCTACCTCGATACATTACAGCTGACTCTCCAAACGGACGCTGCCCAATAGGATGCACCACATCCACGTCCTCGGGTTGGGCGACAGAAATTGTACCAACCGGAATGCCTAATTTTTCTGCTGCCAGGTAAGCATAACGAACATTTTTTTCATAACGCTTGTTCCAGTGGTAAAGGTCACTGCTGATCGAAAGGTCCTTCACAATACCTACAAACGGTTGTAGTTTTGTAAGTGCATATTCAAAACTTCGAGCCCAAAATGCATTTGTGACAATACCTGCCTCAAAGCCATATTGGTTTGCTGACTTAACCGCTTGTTGAAGCAGTGAGTAGTATAAAAATGGTTCACCCCCTTCGAAATAGATCCTACGAATTGATCCAATACCTTTAGCTTGCTGAAGTATGAGATGGATATTATCCAGCCTCATCGAGCCATTCTGCCTGGGGTTGCCCCAGACAAAGCAGTGATCACAGGAGAGATTGCACTTGTAAGTTAACAAAAGGTGGAGGCTGGTCAGTTTCATGGTTATAGACTCCAGGTAAGAGGAATATTGTTGCTAGCATTAAACAACAGAAGCAGATTCAATTGGTGTCTATAAGCCACCCTAGGAATGACACGAAAGCTGATACAAAAACAAGTCTATTCTTGACTATTCAATATACACGACCAACCCCTTTAAGTAAGACCCCTCGGGGAAGTTTAGCGATACAGGATGGTCCCAATCTTGACTGAGCCTTTGTACTATCCTTGCTTCCACACCTGCATCCAGGGCGGCGCCTGCGACAATTTTCTGGAATAGATCAATACTAACCCCACCCGAACAGGAAAATGTAATCAAAATACCGCCCGGACGAAGTAGTTTGAAGCCGAGTAGGTTGATATCCTTATAGCCTCGCGCAGCTCGTTCTGTTTGGGCCGCGGTGGCAGCAAATTTGGGGGGATCCAATATCACCATATCAAAATATTTACCCTGATCTCTCATCTTACGCAGTAGCTGAAAAGCGTTTCCCTGTATCCATCGTATATTGTTCGCATTCATTTCGTTCGCGGAGACATTTTGCTTTGCTAAGCTGATTGCTTCATCAGAGGACTCAATGCATAATACACTATTAGCGAAACCATATAATGAAGCCAGTGCAAAACCACCTGTATAGGAGAAGCAATCCAGCACGTCCCTGCCTGCAGCCAGCTGAGCGACAATCTGACGGTTGGAGCGCTGATCTAAATAAAATCCAGTTTTGTGACCCCGCCTCACATCGATTAGATAATGAATGCCATTCTCTGCTATATTTATGAGATCGGCTGGATTTTCTCCAATCACAAGTCCGGTCCGGGCTTCCAAGCCCTCCAAGGTTCGCACTTCGACATCTGAACGCTCGTATAGATTGTTTAAACCTGTAATATCAATGAGAGCGTCACTTAACACATCACGCCATCTCTCTATCCCCCAACTTAAACACTGCATAACTAATGTATCCCGATAACGGTCGACAATCAAGCCAGGCATTCCATCCGATTCGGCATGCACAAGGCGTACCGCATCAAGCCGGTTTAAGTCAACAAACGAATCTCGTAGTTTGACTGATTTTTTTATACGCTCCTTAAAAAAATGTGGAGTAATTTCTTCCTCCGGGTTCCAACTCCAGATGCGGACTCGAATCTGAGAAGATGAGCTGTATGCACCTTTAGCCAGCCATACGCCCTGGCTGGAATATATGCTTACAGTCTCACCGTCTTCGGGAATCCCGCGGACCTCAGCCAATGCTCCGGAGAAAATCCACGGGTGGCGTCGTAATACAGATTTTTCCCGACCTGGTTTGAGAACAACAGAGGGCATAATTCAATCGTATAAAAAAATCAGGATGTGATTGCTCACACCCTGAATTATTTATCCAAGCAAGCCGATTTCTCTACCGGCAGTTTCGATTACATTCATCGCGTGTTCAATTTCATCCGCTTCGTGAGCGGCTGTCACTGTGGCTCGCAGGCGAGCAAGTCCTGGAGGTACGGCGGGAGAAACTACTGGTAGCACAAAAACATCCTTGTGCTGCGCACGCTGTGTCATTAAAAACGCGGTTTCATCACTTCCACAAACTACGGGCACAATCGCTGTTTCAGTATACAAAGTGTCAAATCCACGCGATTTAATTCCCTCAATAAATTGTTTCGAATTTGCATTTAGTTTTTCAACTCTCCAAGGTTCATCGAGTATCACATCGAAAGCAACTTGTGCAGCTGCTGCCTGAGCAGGTGGAATAGCAGCGGAAAAAATGTAAGCGCGGCTGGCATGACGCAAATATTGGATCAATTCCTTTTTACCAGCCACATAACCTCCCACGGAGGGTATAGTCTTGCTGAGTGTACCCATCTTAAAATCAATTGACCCGGGCATATCAAAATGCTCTTCAATACCCCTACCTGTCTTTCCAAGCACACCAACCGAATGAGCTTCGTCGATCATGAGCCAAGCGCGGTATTTATTACATAACTCTACCATTTTGGGAAAGTCGATCACATCCCCATCCATACTGAATACCGAATCTGCAATCACCAATTTGGTCGCATTACTGGAGACTTGCTGCAAGCGCTGCTCGAGTGCTTCCATATCATTATGCCGGAAGCGCAAAAATTTAGCCCCAGACATTAGACAGCCGTCCACTATACTGGCATGATTTAATTTATCGGAGATGACATAATCTCCTCTGCCCAATAGGGTGGATACAACTGTCAAATTTGTAACATATCCAGATGAATATGTTATAGCAGCTTCAGCGTTCTTGAATTCTGCAATCGTCTCCTCAAGAGCATCGTGAATCATTAAGGATCCTGCCAATGACCTAACTCCATGAGTTCCGGTGCCGAATCGATCAATGGCATCTTTTGCTGCAGCATTTATTCGAGGATGGCCAATCAATCCAAGATAACTGTAAGAAGCATACATACCCATTTCCCGACCTTTTACCAGCACGCGTGCCCCACCCCTCAATTCTGTTACCGGCTGATTGTAATAGTACAGGTCTTCAGCTTTGGCATTGGCTACTCGCTCATTAATGTAACGGACGCGTTGCATGATCGTATCTTCTACATAATTATTCATTTTGATCTCCTGAGCCGGTGGAATTTACAAAACAAGTTTAGCCGAGGCAATATAAACTGTCAACCACCAGTCATTTCTCGTAATTCAATCTCATTAATAATGGGGATGCCTAAAGATTCCGCTTTTTCCAACTTTGAACCTGGGTTTTCACCAGCGACCAGGTAGTTGGTTTTTTTACTGACGGAATCACTCACTCGACCTCCATGAAGCTTGATATACTCTTTCACACTTTCTCTAGTAAATTCAGATAATGTTCCAGTTACTACGAAGGTCAAATCCTTCAATATTCCCGGTATTACATCTCTCAATTCATTGACACGTTGTTGAGGCCAGACACCTGATCTTCGTAATTTATTCAGGACCTGCTGGTTTGAGGGTCTTTCAAACCAATCTACAATCGCCTGTGCTATATTGGGACCGATACCTTCGATAGTCTGTATTTCCTCGAAGCCTGCTTCTGAAATTTCTTCTAAATTTTGGAACACATTTGCCAGATCACCAGCCACCACCTCACCAACCCCATGAATCCCTAAGGCATTGACAACCCGCGCTAATGATTGCCCCTTCGACCTTTCTATTGACTCAATCAAATTTTCTGCTTTTTTATCAGCAAACCCGTCTAAATTCAGCAAATCTGCTCGCTTCAATGAATATAGATCTGCTATATCTTTCACCATACCGCTCTCAACCAACTGCTCCACAATTCTGATACCCAAGCCGACAATATCCATCGCTCCACGCGAGACAAAATGTTCCAGGTTCCTGATCAGCTGAGCAGAGCAACCAGAGTTCACACAATACCAGGCTACCTCACCTGCCAGGTGTTCAACAGGTTGGCCACACACCGGGCACGCCTGAGGTGGTATAAAAACAATTTCCTCTCCAGTTCGGGCAGATAATATGGGCCCAATAATATAAGGAATCACGTCTCCAGCACGCTTAACTGCTACTCGGTCACCTATGCGGATGTCTTTATCGAAGATATAGTCAAAATTATGCAGCGTCGCCTGTTTGACAACTACTCCACCAATGTTAACCGGAGAGAGAATCGCTTGCGGGGTAAGCACGCCGGTCCGACCGACATTCACCGTGATGTCGAGCAACTGTGTTGTGACCACTTGAGCAGGGAACTTGAAGGCAATCGCTCCGCGCGGATCCTTGCCAACCACCCCCAAATCACGCGCTAGTGAAAGATCATCAATCTTAATTACAGCTCCATCCGCCTCAAAGACAAATTCATCCCTTCTTCGAACAATATTCTCGTATGCTGAAATCGCATCTTCAATGTTTCTACAATAAAATTGTTCAGGTATTGGAAAACCAAATTTCATTAACATGTTCAGCGTTTCTTGATTGGTGACTGGCAAGTCAGAGCTTGCATCCACGATTTCGTAGAGCAACAAAGTTAGAGGTCTTGCTGCAGTAAGGGCTGGATCGAGCTGCCGGAGTGAGCCAGCTGCTGTATTGCGTGGGTTTAGATAGACCTTTTCACCTGCCTGCTTAAGACGCATATTGAGCGCTTCGAAATCCTTAATGGTAATGAAAGCTTCTCCACGCACAACAAGATATTCTGGTGGATTGAGCCCCTCATCAGAGACAGGGATTCGTAGAGGAAGAGCTTTAATGGTCCGTAAATTATTGGTGATATCTTCACCTGTCAGCCCATCACCTCGAGTCGCGCCTTGCGAAAAAATCCCTTGCTGATAGTGCAACACGACTGTCAAACCATCAATTTTGGGTTGAACAACAAAGTCAGCCTCCGCAACACGCTCATCAATTTTCAAGATTCGTTCGTACCAGGCACGCACATCCTGTGCTTCAAATGCATTGCTCAAACTTAATATTGGTGCTGGATGTGATACTTTATTAAATCTCTCCGATGGCTCCGCTCCAGCGCGTTGGCTAGGAGAGTCTGGTGTAACCAACTCTGGAAAGAGTGTTTCAATATTTTTAAGTTCTTTTATCAGCTGATCAAATTCGAAATCGCTAATTTCCGGGTCATCCAAAACATGATAGCGATAATTATGGTAATTAATGAGTTTGCGTAATTCGCCTAATCTAGCTTGCATTGCATTTGTTGTTTGTTGGCTCTTCATAGTTTAGATACATCAGTATTGGGACCGTTTATTTTGTTTGTTGAACTTCTTGAGATTGAAACACGATGTTTTGTGCGCCTGGTTCTAACTCACCACCTAGAGCAACAGCAGTCACTAAGATCAATGCTATCCATATTGCATCCGCCAGCAATAAGTGTATGAGCTGCATCCATACCGGAGCAAGTAAGGCAACGTTGACAACACCTGCCCCGAGTTGCATTATGACCAGAGCAGTAAGCCAGCGCGACCAACTTTTTATTTGCTCTCCCCGAATTTTTAGTCGAATATAGCCAGAAAGCACAATTAAGTAGCTGCTCACAATTACAGCAATCATTGGATGAAGAATTCTAAGGCGGACCAAGAAATGAGCAGTAGAAGAAAAGTCCTGTTGAATAGCCTGCCGTAGATTATCCGCTGGAAAAAGGGTATCTCCAAGAGCCGTCAGTGCCCCACTCATACCCAAAATAATCATCCCAATAAGACCAATTAAGATCAACCATCTTAACAATCCTTTACCAGCTAAATACATGCGCTTCCCACCCGATGCCCACCAAGCTGTCAGGGTGAGGCAACCTAGCAGGATAAAGGTGTTTATCAGGTGTGCAACAATTGATATCGCCCTACCCAGTGAAGCATTCTGCGCGACCCAGTTAAACAAAACTAATCCCGCTCCTATCAACGCTTCAGTAATAATAAACACGAAGGACAACGTCGCCCCAAGTCGAACCGGATCACCTTTTGAAAAAAGCCGACGCGATAGTAACAAAAGAATAAATACCAGGATAAATGCGAGTCCACTGCTTAATCTATGGGAAAATTCAATAAGCGTTTCAACTTGCGGTTCACGGGGTAATATTTCCCCATTACATAGCGGCCAGTGACTACCACAGCCTGCACCCGAACCCGTCGCTCGCACATATGCCCCCCACAATATCACCAGTATATTAAAGCCTAGGACTGCCCAGGCAAATTTGATAAAGCTAGAATATTTCTCTGGAATTTCCATTGCTACCTTCGAGGCTACTATCGCTGAATCATTTTGAAGCGATAATTAATCGTAATACCAGCGATACAAATATTACCCTAATATATTAGAACTACTAAACTTCCGTATGCCAGCACAGCAATTATAATTGGTTAGCACAGCAATCCGGTATGACAATTCAAAAACAATGCATTAAACATGTATACACATTTTAGGTTGAAAACAAACTTGGTCTACTCAAGAATATTTTAGAAGATAGAGGGTGATTGATGACCGGGAAAATTATATTGATGTATGGGACAACTTGGTGTGGAGCATGCCGTCGAGCCAAGCTTTTCTTCGAACAACATAAGATCCCTTACCAATGGGTTGACATTGATCAAGATGCTGCTGGTGAAACCTTTGTCAAGCAAACAAATAATGGGATGCGCAGCGTTCCCACCATTGTTTTTCAGGATGGCTCTATTCTGGTTGAGCCTTCCTCAAAAAAGTTAGCGGATAAGCTTGGTATCTCACTTTTCTGAGCATACAGGCATTCTCCTATGAACGTTCTGGTGTTGGGAGCAACCGGGTTTATTGGCGGACACATTGCGAAAGCTGCATATGATGCTGGTTGGTACACACGGGGCTTTAGGCGCGATCAAGCCTCCACTGGTCATTTAGGCGATCTTGAAATTGATTGGTTCACAGGCAATCTTGACGATACACAATCACTTAAGCATGCACTTCAAAATATTGATGTAGTATTTCATGTCGCGGGCTATTATCCCGCCAGGAATGATCGCCGTCCGCTTGCAGAGCAAGTCAGGTATGTTCGCACACAAACCGAGGCTGTCATCGCTACAATCTCACAGGCCAATATTTCCCACTTTGTTTACACTTCCTCGCTCAGTACCATTGGTTTTCCCCCACCAGGATCCGATCGATTAGCCGACGAGAAAGATTATTACCAACCCGGCGACTTGAAGAAAAGTGCATATTATGAAGTCAAATACGTTATGGAATCGATGATCTTAGAAGCCACTTCTCAAGGATTTCCAGCTGTCATTCTCAACCCCACGGCAGTGTTTGGGCCAGGGGATGTCCACCTCACACTGGGTAGACTAATAATAGCAGCTGCACATGGTCGCATGATCGCCTGGTTGCCAGGGATTGTAAATGTAATTGACGTTCGTGATGTAGCTGCTGCTCATATCCAGGCCGTTAAGCTCGGAAGCGTGGGAGAACGGTATATCCTTGGAGGGCAAAATCTCGGGATCAAAGAAGCTATGTACCAGGTGAGCCAAATATTAGGAACCAGAGCACCGCGCTTTAAAATTCCCCTTGGGCTGATCGATGGGTTGATAAAAATAGATAATCTCTTCCCTAACACCAGCCTCACTGGTAATCACCTGCAAGCCTTGGTCCGCTGGAGAGGCTTTGATTCTTCAAAAGCCACTCAATTTCTAGAATTAAAGACAAGACCTTTTGCCGAATCCATTCGAGATGCGCGAGATTGGTTTATTGAGAATGGTTACCTGCAAAAATAAATCTCCCCTGATCTAAACATACACGCTTCAACCTAGCATAATAATTCCACCTAAATCCCTTGACCAGTATTGTGATTCCTAGGGAAATTTTGCATCCCAGAAAATCAAGCCAAATAGCCCCAGAGGTCAATAGGTGCACCTTTACACGTTATTGCATATAGGTTAACTTACTTTTTAACTGAGAAATAACACTTTGTGATATGCTTCACCACCTTTTGGCTCTCGAGAAATTGTGGTAATCACATCATGTGCTTCCACAACAGGAACTAATCCGATTTAAATCGCCCAAACTCATAGTCTTCCAAAGCATAGATAAAGTCCCTTGAATTTAAAATTATCGTTACACCACGCGTTCCTGAGCCAATCGATATCTCTTCTTCTTCAAGTATGCCCTGGTCAACCAAAATTTTCATGGGATCAGGCAAACCAAACGGGGATACTGCCCCAATCTCGTATCCAGTTTTTGCTAAGACTTCTTCCTGGCTTGCCATGGTCAGGCGAGAACGACCCAGATGGCTTCGCAACGCTGACCATGAGACTTGCTCCGGGCCACTTACCAGCACCATTACAAACTCGTCCTGAGATAAACGAAAAACAATGCTGCGCACCACTTGCTCAGGTCGCTGCCCTCTCTCCTGAGCAGCTTGTTGCAGTGATGTTATCGGTCCGGAATGATGAAACTGCCTATGAGTTACTCCCTTTTCTGATAAAGCACGTGAAACTGGTGTTTGGGATTGCATTATATTTTGCATTACTTTCCTTATTTACAACAATAAAAGCTTTCATCCTTGTTAGCTCAAAAATGGTTATCTGGGAGTATACTCCAGACGCGTATGGAGTGCAAACATGATTGTAAATAATCGAATATTCTCATTTGCTTCTGCAATAACGTTAATACTTGGCTGTTTACTCTACCCCAACCTTCAAGCAAATTCGGCTACGCCACTCCCGCAGCCCGAAACAATCGGTGATGCTGCAAGTATCCAGGAATCAACAAATTCCCAGGATTATAACTCATGTGGCGGACAATACGCACCCTTAATAGACGCAAGCTTCGAAAATGAAGTGGTTGTCTTGGTAAATAAGGAACGTGAATCTCGTAACCTACCACCCCTCAAAGAGATTGCTGGATTGACTGAGGCTGCCCGTTATCATGCCACTGATTTAGGTCAGGATGATTATTTTGACCACAATTCCTATGACCGAATAAATGGGAACCTTGTATATATTTGCTCTACCTGGAACCGTATTGACGCCTTTTACTCTGGTGGTAAGGGTGAAAATATTGCTGCCGGGTATACCACCCCGGCCTCTGTCATGTCTGCCTGGATGAACAGCACAGGTCATCGCAATAATATCCTGAGTACCAATCATTGGGAAATCGGCGTTGGGTATTATCAGGGTAGTGGAACATACTCACGTTATTGGGTTCAAGATTTTGGGAAAAGCTCAGGAGTCTATCCACTTATAATCAACAACGATGCCGCCAAAACTGACAATAAAACAGTATCCCTGTACACGTACGGGACAAACTGGCAAGAGATGCGTTTTCGCAACAACAATGAGCCATGGTCTAATTGGATGACTTTTAGCAACAAGACAACCTGGCAGCTTCCAAACTATTCTGGCGAGCACACAGTTTACAGCGAATTGCGTTATGGCTCCCTGGTTGTATCCAACAGCGACAAGATAAGACTGGAATTGCCAGATCAACCCGCACTTGGAAACCTACCCCAACAAGTGACCTTCAACTATAACCTACAGGCACAAAGTTTTTCTCCAGCTGCAATTATTCTCACCCCGCAGAACGTAGGCAATGAGCAGGTGTTAAACTGGACGGTTACAAAGCAAGGAGACTGGTTCATTGTGTCACCCAGTAGCGGTTCGACACCTAACACATTCGAGGTTATCCCAAATATTCCGAATAATCCCAGTCAGCAGATTTATACTGGATCTTTGACTGTAACAGTCACTTCACCGCAGGCCGTCGCAGGATCTCCGTTTACAGTAAACCTCGAGCTGATCCTCAGTAATAGCAGCGTTTACAAAACCTATTTACCTCTTTCCATTGTTGCACAACCTTAAAATCAAATACCAAAAATGAACTTAGAATGACACGGAGCGCTTATCGCTCCGTGATTTTTCTATCTTAGTACTGCTAATTGCTTAGCATATAAGTAGACAGTTGAATGGCAGAGCATCTAAATATTGGTTTATTTAGTTGAATACGAAAGTAACAAAAAAATGGTTCACCAAGTTCGATACTTACCCAATTACTTAAATCGAACGCCCTCGTGGTATGATTTTTATTAATATCAAATCTCAGCCTACAATCATTCTTCTGTAGCACCTAACTTGGAGCAAATATGACTTACCAACTACATAAAATTGAAGTAGGTCCTTGGCCTATGAATGCTTATCTGGTAGTTTGTGCTGCCACCCACAAAAGCGTCATTGTGGATCCTGGAGCACAGGCAGACTTGATCCTCAAATTAGCAGAAAGCACGCAGGTTGAAGCAATCTTGCTCACACACGGTCACTTTGATCATATTGGTGCACTGGATGAGGTTAGGTCGGCCGTTTCCAAGCCCATTTACCTCCACCCCTCTGATGCAGAACAATTTAATATCACCTATGATATCCCATTACAGGATGGAATGAATATACCTCTTGGTGCAAATAGCCTGAAGGCATTTCACACACCGGGTCATACACCTGGAATGACCTGTTTTGATATCGGAGAACAGAGAATCATAGTGGGAGATACAATTTTCGTTGGGGGTCCCGGGAAAACATGGTCACCTGAGTCGTTTTCACTTACCATGGAAACAATGCAGCAGATTGTCTTCAATTGGCCAGATGAAACTGAATTTCACCCGGGTCATGGTCCAGCTGGCAAAATCGGCACTGAAAGACCAGGTTTTAACACATTTTTGGCTCGCGGTTGGTCTCCCAGCTTATTTGGTGATATCACCTGGGATTAGATTGATATAGTCAATTTGCCGCTTTCATAACATCCATTTTTCACCTAATTCGAGAAAAAAGGTATGATTTCAACATGACATCTTACACTACGAGCGCATACACAGTTGTGATATTCTTTGATTAAATTGTGAGTGCGCATGCATGAATTGCCAGTTACCGAAAGCATCCTAGAAATCGCCCTGCGATATGCAGGTGACGCTCAGGCGAATCGCATCACCGATTTATACCTTGTGATCGGACAATTAGCCACCATCGTGGATGATTCAATTCAGTTCTATTGGGACATTATTGCTAGAGATACAATTGCTGAAGGTGCCAGGTTGCACTTCAAGCGAATTCCCACCCAGGTAAAATGCCAGGATTGCCAACTGGAGTATAAACCCGCCGAACTAGAATTCACCTGCCCTGAATGCAAAAGTTTTCGTGTCCAAATTGTGGCCGGTAACGAATTTTATATGGATTCAATCGAAGTAGAGTAAATCAAGATGACTCAAAGGGTCCAGGTAATTGAAAACATACTCAGTGCAAACGATCAAGTAGCACTTGAAAATCGTCGACTACTTGAAGCCGCCAATGTGTATGCACTTAACTTTATGGCTTCTCCAGGTGCTGGTAAGACATCATTGATAGAACAAACATTAAAGAGAATTTCCAGTGAATTGCACATTGCGGTTGTGGATGGGGATATTGCCACCAGTATTGATGCCGACCGCGCTGCGGCCGCGGGTGCACTAGCTATTCAAATCAACACAGGTGGAGAATGCCATCTTGACGCCATAATGCTAAAGAGCGCTCTCTCGGAATTAGATTTGCAGGGGATTGACCTCTTGATTGTCGAGAATGTAGGTAACCTGGTTTGTCCTGCCAGTTTCCAACTCGGAACCCACCAGAGTGTACTGATCGCATCCATTCCTGAAGGTGATGATAAACCGTACAAATACCCAGGCATGTATCGCGGTGTCGATGCGCTTGTCATCAACAAGACAGACTTGCTCCCATATATTACTTTTGACATGGATTACTTTCGTCGTGGGGTTGAAATGCTTAATCCAGGTTTGGTAACCTTTCCAATCTCTTGTAAAACAGGTGAAGGTTTAGACTCTTGGATAGCTTGGCTAAGGATACAGGTTAGCAGTCACTCAATAAAATAATAGGCTGCTGTTATTGAATCAATGACAGAAAATCTGGTCGGTGCCCACATACACATTACCGGTATTGTCCAGGGGGTTGGTTTCAGGCCATTTGTTTACGGATTGGCAACCCGTTATTCTTTGTTAGGATGGGTGCGCAACACCTCTGCTGGAGTGGACATCGAAGTCGATGGACCACTCGATATCATCCAGCAGTTTTTTGCTGCTTTGAGAAGTGAAAAGCCTCCTTTGGCTCGCATTGACACCTGCGAGATAAGTCTGCGCCAAGCGGATGGCTTTAACACCTTTGAAATCAACCTGTCTACAGCCATAGAGGATGGTTTCCAACCCATCTCACCTGACGTGTCGATATGCCCAGATTGCATTAATGAGCTTTTCGACCCTGCTGATCGGCGCTACCTTTACCCATTTATTAATTGCACGAATTGCGGACCGCGCTTCACCATCATTCGTGATATTCCATATGATCGTCCCAACACCACTATGGCTAACTTCCAGTTATGCCAGGCTTGTTCCTCTGAATACCATGATCCATCAATTCGCCGCTTTCATGCTCAACCTGTGGCCTGTCCAGCTTGTGGTCCCCATGTATGGCTGGAATACACCCACCAGACAAACTCGATATCGGAGAGCAGATCAATAGAATTGCCAGAATCTCAACTAAAACAAAACGCCATCCTGCTTGCTCAACGCATGCTGCTGGATGGGAATATTCTGGCGATCAAGGGCTTAGGTGGTTATCACCTGGCATGCGATGCTAGCAACCCAGAGGCCTTGCGAGAACTTCGGAATCGTAAATTACGCATCGATAAGCCATTTGCCCTCATGATGCCTGATATTCAAATTATCGAAAAGCATTGTAGGCTTTCTTCAAGCGAGGCTGATTTGCTTCTCTCTCGCCAACGACCAATCGTTATACTAAACCGCAGAGACGATTCCACGATCGCTAGAGAAGTAGCTCCACACCAAAATACAATTGGTGTAATGTTACCTTATACCCCTTTGCATTATTTGTTGTTTCTTGACTTTCAAAACCCGGCAGATATATCTAAACCCCTTAAAACCAATTTTCTTCCACTGGCATTGGTCATGACCAGTGGAAACTTAAGCGAAGAACCCATTGCCACGCAAAATCCAGAAGCCCGTACTCGACTGTCCAGGCTGGCAGATGCCTTTCTCATGCATAATCGCCCCATCCAAACCCGTTGCGACGACACAGTTATGCGAACATTTGCTTTTCCAGAGCGCCTTGCCAAATGGAGCTCCCCAGATGCATCCGATGAGACGCCATTCTCAACAATCACGCTCCGGCGCTCACGCGGTTATGCCCCCGATCCAATCCTATTACCATGGGCCGCACCACCCATTCTGGCTACGGGTCCTGAACTGAAGAACACGTTTTGTCTTACTCGTGACCGATATGCCTTCCTGAGCCAACACATTGGCGATATGGAAAACTACGAAACATTGCACTCCTTTGAAACCAGCATAAAGGATTATGAACAAATATTTCGAATTAAACCTGAGTTGATTGCATACGATCTGCATCCTGACTATTTATCCACGCGATATGCCATCCAGCGTGCAAAAAGTGAAGATATCCAGTCTCTTGGTATTCAACATCACCATGCTCATATTGCTGCATGTATGATAGATAACAGGTTGACCAATGATAAACCAGTCATTGGAATTGCCTTTGATGGAACTGGCTACGGTGATGATGGGGCAATATGGGGAAGCGAATTCCTTTTAGCAGATTATCGTGGTTATCAGCGTTTTGCTCACCTGGCTTATATGCCACTGCCTGGTGGAGATGCTGCAATCAAAAAACCTTCACGCCTTGCTCTGGCATACTTAATGGCCTCTGGGATAGAATGGCTTCCTGATCTAGATCCATACAAAAATCTGAGTGATCAAGAACGTTCTGTGCTTCAATCCCAGATAAAGCACAAGCTGAACACACCCTTGACATCCAGCATGGGTCGCCTATTTGATGTAGCAGCCGCCTTAATGGGTATACGCCAACAAGTAAATTACGAAGCCCAGGCTGCGATCGAAATGGAAGCCATGGTAGACTCGAGCGAATCAGGCTCATACTCGTATGGGTATTATCGCCACCAAATCCCAGAGCAAAAACCATGCCCTATCGATATCCAACCGATATTGTCTGGCATAATCAACGATCTACATAGCTGCATTCCCATCAGCCGTATTGCTGCCCGATTTCACAATAGCATCGCAAAAATGGCACACGAGGTAGCAATCGCCATGCGCCAATTATATGAGACCAACCGGGTAGTTCTATCTGGAGGCGTCTGGCAAAACATGATTTTACTTCGGTTAGTTGTTGAATTATTACACGAGGAAGGATTTGAAGTTTTTACGCACCACCAAGTACCCACAAACGACGGTGGTCTGTCATTAGGTCAGGCCGCAATCGCAACGCAACATTTTTAATAATACGAGGAGGCTTTCATGTGTTTAGGAGTTCCCGGGAAAATAGTGGAAATCTACGATGTTGAAGGACTTACCATGGGAAAAGTCGATTTTGGTGGTGTAATGCGCGAAGCCTGCCTGGAATATGTGCCTGAAGCAAAGACTGGAGATTACACCATCATTCATGTTGGCTTTGCCCTCAACCTGATCAGCGAGCAAGAAGCCATGGAAACGCTTGCCATGTTGAAAGAGATCGCTGCCTTGGGAGGTGAAGATCCATTCAACGAAATCCGCCCGCAATCCGGTCCCGCAGTAACTGAATGATCAGGATCGTTCTATGAAGCATCTTAACGAATATCGCGATGTTGAACTGGCTCACGGGTTACTGCGTGACATTGGCCGTAAGCTTACCCAGCCATGGGTGATTATGGAGATTTGCGGAGGTCAGACACATGCAATTATGCGCTATGGTCTGGATCAGCTACTCCCTTCTGAAATTGAGCTGGTACATGGACCTGGCTGCCCTGTATGTGTCACTCCATTAGAGTTGATTGATAAGGCACTGGCGATCGCCTCCCAACCAGGGGTGATATTCACATCCTATGGAGATATGCTCCGTGTACCTGGTTCTGGACGGGATCTTTTTTCCATCCGCGCTTCAGGAGGGGATGTGCGTGTTGTTTATTCACCCCTTGATGCCGTCCAAATTGCCCGCCAAAACCCTGATAAACAGGTTGTATTTTTCGCCATTGGATTTGAGACCACTGCACCAGCAAACGCAATGAGTGTCCTTAATGCCCAATCATTAGGTGTAGAGAACTACAGCGTGCTGGTTTCGCAAGTGCGCGTACCACCTGCAATGCATGCGATTCTAAGTTCTCCAAATAATAGGGTTCAGGGATTTCTGGCAGCGGGTCATGTATGCACGGTCATGGGGTATTGGGAGTATGAACCAATCGCTGCACAATATAAAGTGCCAATAGTTGTTACCGGCTTTGAGCCCGTGGATATCCTGCAAGGTATTTATAAAACCGTTCTTCTGCTGGAGCAGAATCAAATTGCAGTTGAAAACGCTTACACACGACTGGTAACTCGTTCAGGAAACAGCCCTGCTCAAAATGTTATCAATAAAGTCTTTGAGGTTTGTGATCAAAAATGGCGCGGCATTGGTCAAATACCGGATTCTGGTTGGCGATTACGATCCGAATATGGCAAATTTGATGCTGAATACCGCTTCTCTGTTGGGCAGATTCAACCCGATGAATCCCCAGATTGTATTGCAGGTCTGATCCTGCAAGGCATAAAAAAACCTCACGATTGCCCGATGTTCGGTACTGGATGCAAACCTGAGCATCCTTTGGGTGCAACTATGGTTTCTTCTGAAGGCGCCTGTGCCGCCTACTATCGGTATTCAAGTTCCCCATTGATCCCTACCAGCCAGGTCATTTTAGATTAAGACGGCAGACATAGGAAAACGTTATGATGGCTGAACAACCACTTCCAGATCTTGAGGGTTCTGTATGCCCTGTGCCATTGAAACACGTTGAGCAGGTTGTAATGGGTCACGGTAGTGGGGGTAATATGACTCATGAGCTAGTTAAGCGAGCCTTTCTAGGCCCGTTTGATAACCCAGCCTTACGCCTTGGGAATGACGCGGCTATTGTCGACCCTGAAAATGGTGCACAATTGGCTATTAGTACTGATTCACATGTTGTCTGGCCTCTTTTTTTCCCTGGAGGTGATATTGGACGATTAGCTGTTTGTGGGACTGTCAATGACATTGCTATGATGGGCGCAGAACCACGCTACTTGACAGCTGGGTTTATTCTGGAGGAGGGACTGGAGATAAGCCTGTTAGAGAAAGTAATCCGATCTATGCAATTAGCAGCTGAAGAGGCCGGGGTGCACATTGTCGCGGGAGACACAAAGGTAGTTCAAAGGGGTAAAGCTGACGGTATGTACATCAATACTAGTGGAGTCGGGTTGATCGAAGCTGGTGTGCACATCGGTGGTCAACACGCACTTCCCGGCGATAAGATAATCCTATCTGGTCCAATAGGAGATCATGGTATTGCTGTCTTGGCCGCCCGAGGCGAGTTGGGCTTTGATACCACATTAGTAAGTGACGTTGCACCCCTCAATCGACTCGTTAGAGCTATCCTGCAAGCAAGCCCGAACATTCATGCCATGCGAGATCCAACCCGCGGAGGTCTGGCGACAACCCTGAACGAGATCGCCCGTCAATCAAATGCGAATATAACGATTTACGAGAATACCATTCCTGTTCGCCCAGCAGTTAGTGCCGCCTGTGAGATGCTTGGTTTTGACCCACTCTATGTCGCTAATGAAGGCAAGCTTGTCGTGTTTGTTGCCGCACCGGATGCAGAACGCGTACTCGCTGTAATGCGCGCATCGGAATATGGCTCCTTAGCAGAAATAATCGGTGAAGTCACATCTTCTCCGAGTAGTCGGGTTCTAATGCGCACCGCACTTGGCTCTACTCGTGTTGTAGATACACTGACTGGAGAAATGCTCCCCCGTATTTGTTGAAAACTCGGTTTTCAATATCTATACATAAGCCCGCGACACACTTTCCATGTTTTTTAAGCCATCAATACAATTAGCTTTTATTATCAAGCGATACTGACAGATTACCATCATCGAATTCTCTGAGACTATCAATTTGTGCTCCATTGCGACTTTTAGTTTTCTCCCCTGCTGAGACTATGGCGAATTATTTTATTGAGACCGTAAGCTTAAAAATTTTTGTTTTCCCGGTCAAGCCATAATTCTCTATATTGACGGTTCCAATCAGAAAAGAATCGTATTGATATCACGATACCAATTCCTAAAGTAGCCCAAATTAATTCTCCACGCCATCCAATCCCCCAAAATATCAAAGGAAGTGACGCGCCGAGTACGACTGCTGCGCGAGCACTATGATGTAGAATTAATGTAAGCGCAATTAAAATACCCACACCAAGCAAAAATGCAATAGGCGAAATCGCAAGTATCGTCCCGCCAGCTGTCGCAAGCCCCATCCCTCCCTTAAATTCAGAAAAAATCGGCCAGCAGTGACCAACAACCACCAACATTGCAACTAAGCCAACCAACCAATTCGAGTCAGAAAAATATGCGCTCATCCAGACAGGGATATACCCCTTGCCTATATCCAATATCAGGACAACAACAAATGCTCCCCAACCAGCTGTTCGCATGGTATTTGTAGCAGTTGCATGCCCAGAGCCACCCTCGCGAACATCAACGCCCTTCACCAGTCTAGTTATCCATAATGCGAAGGAAAGCGAGCCGAACAAATACCCCAGCAACCCGAAACCAATTATTTCAAGGAATGTTGTCATTTACTCGAGCTTTTCTTTCGCTTGTTTCTCAACTATAACCCAAGCGTTGAATCCATCCTCCTCAATCCAGCTTACTACGCTCGGCTCACCAAATAATGACTGGATTGATTCTGGGGACAGGAAATGACTGCGCATTAATAGAAACTTTTCTAAGAGAGCTATGATCTTAACGCCCAATTTTCTGATATTTGGTTCCTCAATAACAATCCTCCCCCCGGGTTTCAATACCCTCCAGAGCTCATTGGCTGTCTCCTGATGATTAATTACATGATGCATCGCATCTACCATTATCACGCGCTCAAAGGTCTCATCCATGAAAGATAGATTCTCTGTGATTGACTGCACCGGAAGAAGTTGGTTCTTGGTTCTTGTCTGCTGAAGCATTCCCAAGGACATGTCTGCAACAACAACCCGTGAAGCTTGCTCTCGGATTGCTTGTGATACCCTTCCAGTACCACCTCCGGCATCCAAGACTGCACCACTAACTGGAAGATTGGCAAAGTCAATCAGAAGTCGGGCATCTTTTATGGGTAAGGCGCGATCGTAAAATGGGGCAATTATGGAAAAATGATCTGGCCATGGCATAATGGACCAATTTTACCTGTAGTGGACCAATTTAGGAAATATATGTATAAATTTATGACGCGAAAAATCAAATATGGTCAATTACTATGGACCAAATATTTATTCCCCCTTATTTATGGCTGGCAAATATACCTTCGTGCTTGTCGACGCATACAGTTCGTTAAAGTTGACCAGAAGCAGATTCCGTTCGCAATTTGAATAAGTAGTTAGATATATCTTTTTTGTTTGTGGCTTACCACTCAGATCAAACAGCTGAATCCAAATTGTTCCATCCGAATCGATGGGTCGGTCGAAAATTGTTACACCATAACCACCAGGGCCGAAGACCACCTCTCCTCCCGCTATACCCAGCTCTAGTAATGGTGTTCCATCTAATTCCCCTCCCACTTCAACTATCAGATTTACTACTGGCATACCCAACTGGTCAAGCACTTGTCCTCCAACTCCCATCCAATTACATCCAGCCTCCGTCCGCACAATATTCGCCATACCCAAAGGTGTGCCAGGCTGTATACCAAAACGTGGATTTTCTACATCCTCCACGCCATCAGGGGGAATACCATTTGTTTGAGTTGAGGTTGGCTCCACTTCGACAACTGTTGTAATTGTTGGTGTCGATGACGGTGCAGCGAGCGTTTGTGTTGCTACCCTGGGTGTCTCAGTCTCAGATGGCAAAACCCGGACAGTTGTGGCAGTGATTGTTGTGGTGGTTGTTTGCGTCTTTGCCCCGTCCTCTATCGGCACCTCCGGGAGTGAGCAAGAGCCAATTATCCAGGCGGTCATAATTAAGAACCCGAATAACATCTTACCACCCTGGTTGCACAATTTTAACTTTAAACTTCTTAGATTACTCATTCCATATCCCTATATACTTGCTTCTGGAAGAAACCAATACAATCTAATCTCGGCTGACAAAGGTAGTGCCTGAAATAAATCAAAACATTATGCGAATAAAAAATACGGAAAACATATAAAAATCCACACTAGGAGGTACAAGTTTCATGCCTATTTCAAATGTTTCGGAACCTGCTATACTTGAGCAGCACATTTGATAAACATCCACACAGACCAAATAAGCGGAGCGAGTGTCAATGGATATAAAACCGAAAATTTTGCTCGTCGATGATGAAAGTGCAATCACTGGAAATCTAGCTCCCTTCCTTGAGCGCGCTGGTTTTGAGACCAAGGTTGCCGCTGATGGTGAACAAGCACTTATGATCATTAAGGAATTTAAGCCCAATTTGATCGTGCTGGATGTGCTTATGCCTAAATTTGATGGCCGAGAAGTTTTACGACGATTACGGCAATCCGGGAATTTATCCCCCATAATCTTGCTAACCCAGGTTGGTGAAGCAACCGAACGAGCCATGGCTCTTGAAGAAGGCGCAGATGACTATTTGAACAAACCATTTGATCCTTATGAACTGATGGCTCGTATTCGGGCTGTGCTCAGGCGTGCCCAGCCAGGTCGCCCACCTCTCGCAACTGCCGAACGCCTGGTATGCGAGGACCTAACTTTTGATCGCCGCGCCAGACGAGCATTCCTGGACAATCAGGAACTATCAATGACTCCAAAAGCAGCAACATTATTGGAATACTTCCTGACCCACCCAGATGAATTGCTAACGCGTGAAAGACTGCTTGATGTGGTCTGGGGCTGGGATTATCCGGTAGGTACACGCGCCGTGGACACTCGAGTTGCGGAGCTTCGCCGGTTGCTAGATGAAGACCCCAGCGAACCTCATTACATCGAAACGGTCCCGGGACAAGGTTACAGATTTATTGGAAGAGTGGAAGTTGTCTCATGAAATTAAAATGGCTGATTCCTTTATCTCCTGGTATTCTAGGCTTCGCGGTCTCGATCTTCCTCAATCTTGACGTGTGGCAAAATCCTCTCATCTTCGTACGGACCACTGCAGGCAACTGGATCTTGATATTTGGCGTCCTCGTGACCATTTTTAGTGCCAGTGGCTATGCGATGCGTGAATGGTCAGATCGTTACCAAAATATAGTAAATCAATTAGCCTCCGAGGAGCGCCGCAGATTTCTCCGCCGATTAGACCACGAATTAAAAAATCCACTTACAGCCATCAGGGCCGGCTTGGCAAATTTAATAGAATCCCCTACTCCAGAATCTCGTCATGATGCCTATGAAAGCATACAATCTCAGGTCTTGCGTTTGAGCCAGCTCTCAGCAGATCTGCGTAAATTGGCAGAATTAGAGATCCGACCTCTCGAGCGCAGCGCCGTAGATGTTGGTGCCTTGCTGGAAGAAGCCTACAATCTGGCACAAGAGCTTCCTGGCGCAGAGGGTAAGAGGTTTTCATTGTCCATCCCACGCGCCCCATGGCCATTGCCCTCGATATCCGGCGACCAGGATTTATTGTTCCTGGCGATTCACAACATATTGGATAACGCGAACAAAATTACCGAATCTGGAAACACGATAGAGGTGCGCGCCTTCGAAGATGGCACCTATGTCGTGGTGGAGGTTGCTGACACAGGATCAGGCATACCTGACGAGGATTTGCCACATGTGTGGGAGGAGCTGTATCGCGGAGATGGAGCGCGAGGCATTCCCGGCAGTGGCCTAGGCCTGGCACTGGTACGCGCAATTACTGAACGGCATGGTGGTCAAGTCAGCCTGCGCAGCCGTCATGGACAAGGGACAGTTTTCGCGCTTAGGTTGCCA
>CP070639.1:3087192-3094867 GCA_020354045.1 Anaerolineales bacterium
AAGTAACGCCCCCCACACCTCACTGGAGCCCAGGCTTTGGGATAATCCCATAATTCGGTCAGCCGGTGACGCAGACGATTGCGGGCTGGTATCTGATCCAGAAAAGCAAATGTAACGTCATTTTGGGCCTCGATCCAGGCTTTAGTCTGTGGAGATTCTGTATCCTCCAGCCAGCGATATGGGTCTGGAACGAGGGTGCCATGATATTCATCCACTTGATCAACTGAAGGTGTATGAGGGTAGATTATTTTCGACATCCTGTCACTCCAATTATCATTCAGCCTCAAGGGGGCTGAAAATCAGTATTTCCGTCCCAAACGGATCACGCACCGGGCAGTACCGCACCGGGATATACATGAACTGGTCTGAGGGAGGCTCACCCACCCCTCCAGCAGCAATAAATGCAGCCTGAAGCCGCTCAGCTTCGGCAGGTGTCGCCATTACGAAATTGATTTCCACATTGGCGGGGTTCCCCTGGCGACCTTTGAGAAGAGTAAACCAGGTGTCGCCAATCCGCCAGCCGTGCGTGCCCTGACCTTCCTTGTAAGCGGGCAATCCAAGCACCTGTGCATAGTAGGCAACTGCAGCTTCATACTCCTGGAAATAGAGTGTCACAGCATGCATCCCCCGGAATGCATAGCGTGCATCAGGCTGAGGATCGGCAAAATTATTTTTTCGGTAGGTTTCGTAATCCACAGGTAATCCTTCCACTCAATTATTGCGCAGATTCCCATTTGGCAAGCATACGGCTCACGAACACGTCTTTGGCGGCCTGGTAAGCTGCCCGGTCATCCTTAAACATACTGGCGATCTTACGCTTATAAATAGCAAACTCGGAGGCCAGCTGAGGGTTACGGCGGAGAGTATCCCTGAAAAGCAAGTGCTGGCGCCACTGCTCACTTTGCATTTCCAGCACGTGCAGGTGATGGGTGCGCACTTGCCCCCGGACAGTTTGAGCACCCCTGACAAAATAATGCCGGCGGGAGATGCCATGTTCGCCACGATAGTGGTAGCCAATCTGTTGGAGGGGAGGAATACAAACTTCAGCTGTCTCAAAGTCGGCTACTCCGATGGCGATATCCAGGATCGGTTTCGCTGGCAATGCCGGGATGGAGGTGCTGCCAATGTGTTGAATATCCAAGATATAGGCACCAATAGCAGCCTGAAGCCGCTTCTTCTCCTCGATAAAAAGCCCAGCCCATTCTGGTTGGTGTCCAAACAAACGGACTTTACCATCTTCCAATCCCAGCATGGGAGAATTCTACCGCAGAATTGATGCGCACACTCAATTTAGCAGAGTATGGCTTCAATCCCTCGCGTGGCTTGGAGATTATCAAAACCCCTGACTACGCAGTGGTTGGCGTGCCCTGGTGGAAAAGCAAGCGCCACCTGCCATCGGTACGCCCCCATATTGAACTGCGCAGGGCATGAGATTTCTGTCTTCCTCCTGCAGTGGTCCTGGTTGTCCGGTAGGTAGCTAAGACCACAGCAGGGGCTAATTCCCTCACCTGGAAATCATATAGCGAGTAAGCAACCTCGGTCTCATGTGGGAGCAGATCAACAAGCTGTTGCTGGGAGTATATCTTGCCCGAGCTGCCGAACTCGATAAAATCATCTGCCAGCAATTCTGCCAGTGCAGCAGGGGATGAACGCACTGCAGGTTGTAATAAACTTTCTTCGAGGGATAGAATCCGTTCAAATAGTGAATTATGCATACTCATTATGTAGTTTCCGGTCTTATTGAGGACTGATAGCTTCAGCCAAGAGCCTATCTAACCAGAGCACCTCTCCAAGAATACGAGTTTTCCAATCGGGCATCAGACGGTCTAAAAGCTTGGCTTGCGCCATGCCAGTGTAATAGAAGCGTGTATCGCCAGCCTGGTTCGCCTGGCGCTCCATCTGGCTTAACTCCTGGGACCAGCGCTGCTTGAAGGTGCGGTAAACCTTAAATTCCGGATCCTCTTCCATTCCAGAGACAGGCACATAGCCACCCCCAGATTCATATGCCCTTCGCCAGCTCTCCAGCTCGACGTACTTCGCCAACCCTTCTTCCCATTCAAAAGCCTGCTCGAAAATGATGAATTCACTCGACAGGCTATGCGCAGAACGCCGCTCCTGGCGCGCTTCCAGAAACTGGCGCACATATTCAGCTGCTTGCTGGTCACTTCCGGACTCCAGAGCTTGCCGGAGCAAGTGAATTTCGCGCTCCCATTCCGCATGCATGGCTTCATCCACCTGCCAGTACGGATCGCCGGATTGATGTGAATCTTCCGCTGCGACCAGTCGCTCAGGGGCCACTTGCATCTGGTAGACATGGAAACTTTCGTGCAACACCCCAGTGATCTGCACCTCGCTGGGCAGGATCAGCAGGCGGTAAGGGAAAATATCTTCGATAACTGGGGGTAAGACATCCTGGAACATTTCCATCATGAAGGCATCCGTTTCCCATTTCGTGCCCAAGCTGGCAACCCACTGCCCACCCACCTCGACGGCAAAATTCTGGTGATCGTCAGTGGGTTGGCGATAATATGCTTGCTCCAGAAAGGAATCACCAGCAACTTCTTCCCAGCCATCTGGTGCCGCTGGGAAGTTCACCAGGAAAGAGAAACCCCGGTTCCACAGCAGAACAGGGATGTCTGCCTCACCCAGGCCAGGCCAAATTTCAGCGCCTAGCAGTTGCTTGAGATGCAGCGCCTCGGCCAAACGGGCTTTATCCAAGTCTGTCATCACATCCAGGCTGGCAGGTACAGATGGCAAACCGCGATTGCTGAGCGCTGATATCAACGCGCCTAAAATGCAAACTAACAACCCTCCAGCGATGAAGAAAAGTATGCACCTTCGAAATCTCTTCATAAATCTCCAGTTACGTTTGCAAGCCAAATTCAGTCAGCATGCCGTGCTGGCGAGCGTTTATATGAAAAACAATTCCTGCTTCATCAGCACCAGCATGGGGATGGCCAACAGGGCATATAACCCAATCGTCAGCCACTCCACCAGCGGTGATTGCTCTTCCTTAAATAATATCCACAAGCTAAATGGCACAAAGGCGTAGCGCGGCTCGATCAACCAGAAGGGTAGTAACCCCAACAGGGTGAAGGGGTACAGCCAGTAGAAACGCTGCTGGCGCAGCCTGGCGACTCCCAGGGCGAGCAGCCCAAAAGCAACTGGCAGGAAGAACACTACCCGCCACAAGTAGGATTCTGCGGTCAGTTTTAATAGCTGGTTGCGGGGATAGTAATCGGGCTCCGCCAGGTTGAAGGGATGGTCCGAGCGAAAGGTAAAAAAGTAAATTGCAAACAACAACAGCAACGCAGGCAGCAACCACTTCTTTTTCCGCAGCGACAGCAAGATAGGCCTTAAATTGGCAATATTGAGCGGCAGGAATAAAAAAGCAAACAGAAGCAGGTCAAAATACAGGTTGCCCAGACTAAACTTGAAAAGCGGCTGCATACTGCGATCTGACAGGGCAATGCCCTGGTTAACCAGCAGAAATGTTGCAAAGGCAGCCATGCCGAACCAATAGCTCCAGGTCAGGCGGATGAACTTAAGAGGTGTTTGTAGCAGAGCACGCCAGTCCCATCCGTAATGCTCGTAAACAATCCACACCAATAAGAAGGCAAACCAAGCGATATTATTGCTGCGCGCCAGAATGCTGAGCATGCCCACCAAGCCTGCCAGTGTGTAGCGCCGCCACAAAACCAGGTAGAAAGCCAACAGCACCAGCACTAAACCGAGAATATCCATGTACACCAATGGGAAAAACGGGAATAACAGCGGGAACAGGGCGAACTGCAGCGTCTTGACTGGTGAAGGTCGCCCATACAGCTTCCAGGTCAACAGGTAGAAAACCAGGACACCGGCATAGGAGATGCCGGTTGAAATTAGCCGCGCTGAGAATATCCCGCGCTTGCCAAAAGCCTTCATCACCAGTGCAACCAAAGCCTGATAGCCTGGGATGGCATTCATGCCAGGCTCCAGGCTCCAATTGTCATTGAGGAAGCGCGTGATCTGCCGGAAGTTGAAGGATTCATCCGACAATTTGCGGGCATCGCTCATATAGTAAAAGGATGCCAGGAGGAGCAACAGGAGCAACAGCAATGTGGCGAGGTGAAAGCCTTTCTCAAACCGCGAGCAGTTGTTTTCCCTTGTCATCATTTGTCCAAGTATAGATGATATTCAGATTGAAAGCAATTGTCACTGGAATGAGAAGCCCACAATTTACCCGATACCCACCCTAGCGCACGCAATCCGGGACAATTTGTCCCAAGCCAATTGTGATAGCCGCCCGATGACAGCGGGACATCTATTGTGCTACATTGTGTTTCAGCATCAGAAAATTTTGGGATTTTAACCTATGCGGTACAAGCCGAACAAAGATGCCGGCTGACGGAAGTTATAGCGGGCAAAGCAGGGAGGATAATTAATGACGAAGCCTGTCCTAGAAACATTGATCGACCAAGCTGCTCAAGCAGTTCAGCGTGCCAATTGGAACCAGTGGAAGCCAGCTAATTATAATGACTACCTGCTGACTTCACCTACTTTTGGTACTGAGCCACGACTAAGCTTTAATCTCTTAACCACATATTTGAATTTTTACGCCTGGGTATGGAAGTGGCAGTATTCAGCACAAGAATCTGAGCAGGTGAATAACCGCTTGCTTGAGATTTGGGCTGAGGATTCACTGCCAATGAGCTATGAACGTATGAATGCAGTGTGGAGCCGCGCTCAACTCTTCAACCAAATCCTTGCGCTACCCCTTCCAGATCAAGAACAAATCCGCCAGGAACTTCAAAACATGCTAAAGGTAGGCGTATATCCTGAACTGGAGCAACCCATGCCCGAAAGCTCAGGGATTGTGGAAAAACAACCTGCCGTAGAACCCTTAGCATACCAACACCTGTATTCCCGGGAGGATATAAAAGTAATAAAAGAAACACAAACCAGATTGGGAATAAATGCTTGGGGCCAGATAGAAAGGATCGTGGAGATCGTCGATAAACGGGTGATGGCCATGTATGCCTTCGGGCTGGCAGCAGATTTAAGATTCCAATATATAGTTCAAAGCTCAGGGTTAGAGCTTGAGCTTCTAAGTGATGGTGTCTATCGAATTTCAGAAGAAATAATCGAGTTTACCACCTCAAAGGGTCAAATGCTCGCAGGCCAGCTGCGGGCTAACGGGCAGGAGCTCACGGTAGATGGGAAGGTCTACACACGCCTGGAGAATGGTGGGTAAAAGTTCTCAGCCAGGCAAATACCGAACAGCATTCGCCGAAAGCAAGACACCGGAGAAAAATCTTTTACCAAGGATAATGAACAGGAGGCAAGAGATGAGATTATTGAGCAAAGACAGGCTGTGGAGAGTGGCATTTTTGGGGGTCATCAGCTTGGGGTTGATCTCCTGTTCAGCGAGCATCACATCACCAGAGACAGTATCTGATCCTACTGAGGCCGAACTGTTGCCCAGCGAGCTGCCGCCTGTGACGACTACCTTTACGCCCTCTCCAGAGCCATCGCCAACCGCAACGCACACAGCTGAGCCCACCCCCACCAACACGTTTACACCCACCCCCACCTCCGCGCCGCTGGGTGGTGGGAATGGCATACTTAATTTCTCGATCAACATTTATGCCGGTGGCGAAACCCATGAAAGCGATGGCTATTACATCTACAACCTGAGCAATTCCGAGCTGACCCAAATCATGAGCCGTTCGCAGATTGAGGCAAACATTGCAGGGGGTTATGTATGGAGCGGCTTCCTGGGTTATTCTGGCAAGAAGTATGTTCTCGTTGAAGATGGTTTTGTCTTGCTTACGGAAGATGGGAACGTTGATCGAAAAGTTGACCTGCCAGAACTAAATTCTGTGCTGGGTTTTTCGCCCGATGGACAGTATGTTGTCTTACAAACCAAAGATCAAATAGGCGATTATCCCAACGAACATACGTACATCACAAATATTGAGGGCTCATTAGAGCCAAAATACGTTCTTAGTCATGAGCCCCAAGATTACTTTTCCCAGGAAAACCTTGATGAAAGTGGCACATTTCTTGGCTGGTCGGCAGACAGCACTGCCTTATATTATTGGAATTATTTTGGCGGTTTATTTATGGTAGATGCTGGGATGTCTGAGAGACGTAGGCTAGATCTCACCCCTTTGGAAAACCAGTTAATTGAACAGGCTACATTAGTTACTGCAAACGGTGAGGAATATTCGGGCAGAGATCTCATCCTCAGGCTTAAGGTATCAGAATACCAGCAAGCGGTAGCGCAAGATCGCCAGCAGGTGGCGTTGACATGGGGACCTTTCCTGTTTATCGCTGATTCTAACGACCTGGAGTTCTCGCAGGCTGAGATGACCGTACAATTTGGTAAAAATCCGGACGCCTTTTATGATAGACCAGTTTGGTCAAATGATGGAAATTACCTGTTGATTGGAATATCAACATTTAACCCCTCAACGACAGATTTCGATCGCCAGGCAGTTCTCGTAAATCTTGAAGAGAAAGCCGTTGAAACCGTTTTTCAACTCAATTTCTACGAGTACATTTGCCATTTTTCCCCGGATTCCCAGTATATTTTGTTCGTTCAATCTGGTGAGGATACCCAAATGAAAACCATAAGCTTGAAAGCACTGGATGGAGAAGAATCTGTCCTGCTTTTTGATATTGAAATCGAAGGGAGTGCTATTGGATGTCCGATCTGGAGCAATCCAGGTTCTTAAGTGTTGTTTCACACAGGAGTGACCGCGCCCCTTCGACAGGCCCAGGGCAGGCTGCTGCTACTGGAGGGAGAATGAGACTATAAACATGAATGAAGAGCTTGGATTGCCCCCACGGTCCAACATACAGGGAGGCAGGTCTGTAAAAAGGCTTTGCCGCTGACAATACCGAAGCATGAAAATATTTCAAAAAGGAGATTACAGATAACCACCCAAGAAATAACCCTCAAAAAGGCTTTTGATTGGCGTGTACTGCTCTTTCGTGTCATCGCTGGACTGGCTTCCTTGTTCTTTCTTGCTATAAGCGGACCATATCTTTTATGGCCATGGGTAATTGTCCTACCCGAGATGGCCGATCCAGAATCCCAACGCTGGTTTGCTGCTCAATGGGGCGTGCTGGGGACATTTTTCGGGGCTATACCGCTAATGTTCGTCATGTTCAAGCCCAGACAAAATGTAAATCTCATGCAATACTGGGTCATAGGTTTCCTGCTTATAAGCCTATTTTGGTTCGTGGTAGGTGAAAAAACGATCGATTCATTCGTCATCCTGGCAATATTAGGATGCTTTCCACGCTTACTCATCGATTTCAACAATACCCTAGCCTTCATTGGAGGAAGTACAGAAGACATGATGTTACTGGATAACTTCACCCATGAGATCAATATCGTCTTGCACATTGCCCTGGGCGGCATATTTGTTGCGCTCAAGCATGCAAAGCAGTTGGGGATTGCTTGGTGGTGCTGCGGCGCTATTATGGGGAGTCGGCTACCTTGCCATAATCAGACTCGAAGCCCAAACATCAAAAGATATGGCCTAGGAGATATTCTAAAATTCTCATACAGCAGGTACAGAGCAGGGAGTAATCGCTCAGCGTACTCCCTGCTTGACTTACCAAATTTATCGTGTATAAAGCTTGGTTCAGGTCGGTTATGCTACTAAGCCACTATGTATCAAGA
>CP070639.1:3094967-3100822 GCA_020354045.1 Anaerolineales bacterium
GGTTCCGCGTCATTTACAGCGCCCTGGCAGCGCGTTTCGTTGAAAAAGGAACACTCCAATCCACAGAGGAGGTATTTTACCTGACCTCCCAGGAGGTCCAATCCCTGGCGACCGGGACGGGCGACGTAGCAGATTTGCGGGCGCGCATCGAAAAACGCAGACAAGAGATCGAGGAGAGCCGGGATGCCTTGCTGCCGGACACAATATATGGAAATGTTCCACCGCCAGTACCTCCCGGGCGAGGGATTGCACAGAAGCGCACAGGCATCCCGACTTCGCCAGGATACTACCAGGGCCGGCTCACGGTGGTCGAATCCACGGATGACTTTGCCAAGGTGCAGCCGGGCGACGTGATTGCCATTCCCTATTCTGACGTTGCGTGGACGCCCCTGTTTGCCAGGGCTGGGGCAGTCATCGCTGAAGCAGGTGGAATCCTCTCCCACAGCTCGATTGTCGCACGTGAATATGGAATTCCCTGTGTCGTTTCGGTCAGCGGCGCCACAACTATGCCAGAAAACAGTATTGTTTATGTGAACGGGTACCAGGGAGAAGTGACGCTTATCAGCCAGGCTCATTCCACCCCCAAGAATGGGAGAGAGCAGTGAGGATATTCTTGTCGAAGGACTTCAGTTGGAAATAAGTTCAGCTCTGGTCATTGCACTGGCCGGTTACTTGATAGGCTCGTTATCCGGCGCACGCGCGGTCACGCGGCTCGCTGGTGCTGGGGTCAGCCTTGATGAGGCCCGGCGCCACCAGGCGAAAACTGGTGAAGCCGGTACCGTGAGCGGCATTGGAGCCTCCACGGTCTCCAGCGTACTGGGCCTAAAATATGCTGGCTTGGTTGCCCTATTTGACATCTTGAAGGCCCTGATCCCTGTGATCCTCTTGCGGCTGCTCTTGCCAGGACAACGATACGACCTGGTTTTCAGCCTTTTTGCCATTATCGGTCACATCTACCCAATCTACTACCGTTTTGACGGAGGGCGCGGACTTTCGCTGATGCTCGGAAGCCTGTTGGTGATTGAACCGATCGGCATGATCACTGCACTGCTGGTGGCTACACTGCTGGGGGTCTTGATCAACCAGCCGCATACCGCACTGTTCCTGTGGTTACCGATGTTGGCGTCCTGGTCCTGGTTCGTGCGGGGGGATATCCCTGCGCTGATCTATGCAATTCTCATGATGGTCCTGTTCCTGCTGGCTGAGATTCCGGAGATGCGGCTGGCGATGCAGTACCGCAGGCAAGGGCGTATGGATGAGTACACCCAAGTGATCCTTGCCTCGACCCCGCAAATGCGGATGATGAAGAGGCTTGCTCAAAGGCTCAGGTTCTGGGATAAAGAACCAATCAACATAGGGGAGAGAAGGAAGTGAGGGTAGTTTAACGCCGGCTAGAAAAGAGGTTCAGCGTGGCTATACAGTCAAAAAAGAAACATAGATTCAGACGATTAGTCATTGTTGGTTGCGGCCCGGTCGGGATGGTCGCCGCGCTGATGCTTAAGGACCAGTTTGACGACGTGGTCCTGCTGGAGAGGCAAGCGCGGGAGAGTTTTCTCAAGAAGCATGGCTTCACTTTCCCGATCGTATTCTCCCCTGCAGCTATCAAAATCCTGGAAAAGGTGGGTGCCTGGGAAGCGATCAGGGCAGAGCGCTCCGAATTTTTTGGCGTGGTGCTGCACAAAAAACTGGTGGGCAAAGAATTCGAATTCAAATCCTACGAAGAAGGCGTCTATTCCCATTGGCGCAACCACATCGTGGCATGTCTTTACCAACGCCTCATTGAAGAGGACATCGAAATTCATTTTGAAGCAAACATGGTCGACATCGATTTCCAGGGCAACCTGTGCAGGGAGGCAAAGCTGGGAGAGCTGCCTTTCGATCTTTTATTAGGCGCCGATGGCATCAACAGCCAGACCCGCCGCCTGATGGCCCAGGCGCACCCAGACTTCGCGGAGGAAGATTTCACCCTGACTTTGCTGGACAACTGGTACGCCTACCGGCTACCTGCGCAAGGTGCCTTGCGGGAGAAGTTTGGCGGTGGAGACCGTTTCTACGCCTCCAATGTATTCGTTGACAATTTGCTTGAATACCCGGCCGAAAAATTTCGCGTCGTTACGACCAGCATGAAACAACCCGCGGAAGAGATCAGCATACTTATCAAGCATGGCGCTGACCTGGACCTACAGCGGGTGAAAGAATTGAACAAAGTTTTCTTTGGGGCCTTCGTGGATTCCCAAGAGACACTCCAGGAAGCATGGGAACAAGGTTATGCGGGTAAATTTGAACAGGTCCAAGCGCCGACGTTCAGGCTGCACAATGTGCTGCTCGTAGGGGATGCAGCGCATGGCTTTGAGAGCACGGGTGACTTGATTAATCTCGGCTTGGCCTCTATCGAGTCCTTCTTCGAGATCTTCAACCGCCATGCCAGTCTGGCGGAGGCATTGAAAGAATACGATGAGACGGTTGGGGATTGCTTGCGCTACTATGCCGGGTTTTCCTTGCGCAGGAGCCAGGAAAAAATCGGTTTCGAAGTCGCTTCGATCGAATTTGCCTCAAGGCTTGGGCTGGCCAACCGGCATCCCACTTTTTTTGGAATTTATGTCGAAGATTTCGAAATCCGCAAATATATGCGGGCATACAAACGGGATGTGCGCACTGGCAGGCTGCTGCTTATCGGTTTACCCACGGTCCTGCTCAGCCTGGCTGGCTGGCTGTGGCTGCAGTGAATTAAAGACCGTGAGGTAATTTCGCCACCACTCTTCGGCGCACCCCTTAATTCTCAGGCCTGCTGCAGGGGATGGTCAGCCGCCTCACTGGCTTTGCCCGCGCCGTGGTAAAGCAAAGGCTCCTTTATTTTGAGCTAGTTTCTCATTTGCCATCAGGACTAACCAATCCAAGCCAGTCAAGCAGGCTTTGGTGCGAGATTTACCCCAATGCCCGAACACTCTTCTTGGATGCCCATCAATAACTGTAGTTCGGATGAGGTCATTTGAATGCGTTCCCATAAACTGGGATATTCACGCAGCACCTTGCCTATGATTTGAGGCGCTCCTCTTTCAGAACCTTTGATTTCTATTTCTAAACCAAGCTGCCATCCGATGGTATGCACCACCTCTTCCAGGGTCGATATTTTGTATCGGTCGCTCCCCTGGTCAGCCATCCCGTCAAATCTGGCCTGACTCAATTCATGGACCGGACAATTGAAGATCGGTCTGGCTACACTGGTGATCTCATCCAGATAGAAATAATGAAGGACCACTGGCAGCAAATCTCTGGTTAGTCGCACATCCAATTCTACGGCATCGGCTCTAAGGTTAATCGCAGTTTGATAGGCTTGAATTGTGTTTTCTGGGACGACAGTCGCCGCACCACGATGGGCCACAATTAAAAGTGTGGCATATCTCAATGAGGTTGTTTGTGATTTTTGAAAGAGGATAGATACATTTTTCATAATTAAGCAGTTTGTGGGAAGCTGCGCAACGGTTTGCGGTATTGGCGCTGGAGCGGGGACGGCGAAGACATCCAGCCAGATAAGAACTGAGGTCTTGTGGCTGTTTGCTCATTAATTTTGATTTACCTAACTCTTTTCCTGGAGGGCGCCTAACGGTTGCATCGAGCTCCGGGCATTGTTGACCCTAACCACTGTTTGCTAAAAATGAAGTTCCGTTTTTTGCCCCGCACACCTACGGACGAAGGCTCTTCACTTTCTGCCTTGCTGGGTCTCCCACTTGCACGACTTTTTATTGCCCTAATGATATTTTCAACAGCTATTGACCAATTGCACACACTGCAACTTGTCGGTAGGCGTAATGCATTTGAAAATTATGATCAATTTAGGAAAATTATCCATTAGCGTAGAATATTTACTCAGTAGACCTTCCTGCTTGCTGCCCAAGAAATAGGTGAAGTTGTGCTGCGTGCTCCTGCACATGTCGCATGGTGTACAGTAGCAATTCTGCAAAAGGCACTTCCCCCCAAGGGAAACGACACGCCTGGTAAGCCTGTTCTACTGACAGAGAGGTAATAGTCTCTTGGGTTCTTTGACGGCAAGTATTTAGATAATCCAACAGTTCTTCTCGTGTGTAAGTTCGCGGAAGAACCTCGTTGGCTTCCATCTCTACCAAATCAAAAGGTGCCGGAGGAACAAATCCTTCTTCAGCACCTGTCAAATAAAGATCAAGCCAGAAGAGGGTATGATAGCACAAATACCAATACGTTGAGAATCCTGCTGCCACCCACTGGTCTGGTTCGTCTTCCCACAGACGCTTTTCCCAAAGATCATCTGGACATCTGCGCAACGCATCGCCAAACGAATCGATGGTCACAGCAAACTGTCGCCATAACATTTCATTATCAATTATCATCCTCACCTTTTTCCTCTGAAATTCCAGTGCTGATACTCTCCGATTTGTTTATAAACGCACTTCACAGTGCAGCGAGAAACCTCAGGACCCTCTGAAATAGCAGTGTGGATGCATCTGCATCGTATGAAGGAAGCGAGCTATCCGTAAAGATGTGCTGGTTACCAGTGTAGAGAAACAGTTCCCCCTGCTCGGCTTCTTCGATGAGTGCTCGAGCGGCTTCGATGTCGCCCTCACCAACAAAGATCGGATCGGCATCCATGCCATGCACCTGAACCGGAACCCCTTTCGGCCAAGTCTGTCCAAACTCTGAGACTGGCACACAGGAATGGAAGAGAAGCGCTCCGCGCGCTCCAGGCCGGCTCTGCGTTAGCATCTGAGCTGGAAGCACACCTAGAGAAAATCCGGCATAGACCAACTTCATGGGAAGGTCGTTCGCTGCTTGCTCCCCGCGCTTTATCACTTCGCCAAATCCAAGTTCCCTGACAAATTTCAGACCCTTTTCAAGGTCGTCGAATATGCAACCATCGAAGAGATCGGGCGTGTGGACGATATGCCCAGTATGGCGCAGCTGTTCAGCAAACATTACAACGCCAGGGGTTAGCCCTTGTGCATGGTGGAACAACAAAATCTCTGCCATCATCTAATGTTCTTTACAAAACTGCGTCAATAAATTTGTGGGCTAACTAGTGCATTACACGCCACCCTGCATAGTTGCTAACTCGTACCTATCAGTCTCAGTCATCCCTAGTCCTCTCCATACCATCCCAAGCACCTGGGGAGCACCTAAGGCTGTGATCTCACTAATTATCTCCCCTTTATAAACCCTAATGGGAGAACAACATTTCGCCAATGACAAATAACGAAAGCAGTGCTCCAATTAAACTTGAGATATAAACCAGTACTGCTTTCTCTTTTTCTCTGACAATATCCCATAGACCTGTTATGAAGGCTAATACTCCAGAAAGCATTCCTGCAAGCATGGTAAGCGCCAAAGCTGGCCTAACAGCAATATCAGCGAATATCGTGTCGCCTGCCGGCACCGATTGATATAACGAGTTTGTGAGTGATGTTCCTATGATAAACAATAGCGGCATAGCAATGATTAACCCGACTGACCATTTGCCTGATATTGCTTTTGGCATAAAGTTCCACGGCTGTTTTGCCATACGATATTCCTTCCATAAAAGATACTTTTCTGATGTGCTATTTCCGGGTTACCTGATGCGTTTTCATTTGAGCTCAGTATCCCGCTAACCTAATTGCGGGGTTCTTTTACAAAACCTGTTCAACAATTAAATTATCGCGCGGAATATGATAATGTCAACCATTTTTGCTGCCCAATGGCTTGCGTTACCTGCAGCCGGATGGACGTAGACTCGCCCACAAAACCAAAAGCCACGAATAAAGCCGTTTAAGCGGTGTGAATCCAGCCGTATGCGTGCGAGCAGGCATGATGGCTTGCCATCATTTTTCCTGCTAGAACATATGACA
>CP070639.1:3100922-3143573 GCA_020354045.1 Anaerolineales bacterium
TCTTGAAAATGCAGGTTTTGATGGTCCGATCATCTTTGAACTTCAGCTTGAACAAGCCCTCGAATCTTTGGAGGTCATTCATACCATTCGGCGAATTTAATAATTTGCCGCATCACCTACTATGGACATCAAAAAAATTATGATGCCGAGGCCCAGGTAATCCAAAAGGTATAATAACCAAGTTGAGAAATCGCAAAAATGATAAAAGGAATGCCTGAATAAAGATGAGAACTCCAACCCAGAGAGAATTCCATATCTCGCGCCAGGTTCGCGATTATTATGACTTTGATCAATCTATATACACCTACAATGGAAATGTAATATTTGCCGATTTTCATGCTGCCCGTTCTTTCACTGAGAAAATCAACCAAAAAAGAGATCTGGTCAACTATCCAGAACAGGCAGTTCAAGCAGGTCAGATAAATGCTTTGGGCTTGGTGGATGAGATTCTGCACCTGGTATTTGCCCAATACAGGCAGCAGCGTTATCCACAAGTCTTGGAGCATATGCTTGAAAGCCTATATAAAAGGTTTGGAGAAGAAGCGGTTGATTCGACGCTGCGCAGGTTTTCAGAAATCTTCCCACCCGTGGCAGTTTATCAGGGGAGAATTAGCCTGGATGATTACCTGAAAGGCGAAAAAGCCCAGGAGCCACCATTACAGGTCCAATTAGAAGAGATGCTCATGTTATGGATCGCCAATGCGAATCCAGCATTCTCGCCTTTTTTAGAATTGTTCGATGATAGTGAGTTGGAAAAAGAAACCCTTTACACTCAGATGATCACTGAGCTGCGGGGTATTTTTAGATACCAGTTTCCTTCTGGGACTGAGGAACAAGATCTTATAGAAATGCTGCTAAGTCCAACCAAAGCTTCACCCTATTCACTAACAGGGCAACTCGAATATATGCGTTCCAAATGGGGCTTGATGCTCGGGAAGGATATCTATCGCCTGCTCAGCAGTTTGGATTTTATCAAAGAAGAAGAAAAGGCTGTCTTTGTAGGACCCGGTCCAGCCTATATCTATGAATTTCACGAGTTTGAGTCTGAGCCCGAAAACTTCAGCCCTGATCGAGATTGGATGCCCAGCTTGGTGCTAATTGCCAAAAATGCATACGTCTGGTTGGATCAGCTCGCCAAGAAATATAGACGCTCAATAACCAGGTTGGATCAAATACCTGAGGAAGAACTGGACCAGCTGGCTCGCTGGGGATTTACCGGGCTCTGGCTGATTGGTCTTTGGGAACGCAGCCTTGCATCACAGAAAATCAAGCAAATGCGTGGCAACCCAGAAGCTGTAGCATCAGCCTACTCATTGTTGTCTTATAAGATTGCTAACGATCTGGGTGGTGAGGAAGCTTACCAAAACCTGCGAGAAAAAGCTTCGCAACGTGGTATCCGGCTTGCCTCGGATATGGTACCGAATCATATGGGTATCGACTCCAACTGGGTTGTTGACCACCCGCATTGGTTCATCGGTGCCCAGATCAGTCCCTATCCATCCTACCGTTTCAGTGGACAAAACCTGTCCTGGGACGAGCGTGTAGGTATTTACCTGGAAGATCACTATTTGGATAACAGCGATGCTGCGGTAGTCTTCAAGCGGGTTGATTTCTGGACTGGAGAAGAGCGTTACATTTACCACGGCAATGACGGCACCTCCATGCCCTGGAATGATACAGCCCAGCTTAATTACTTGAACCCTGATGTTCGCGAAGCAGTCATTCAAACCATCCTGGATGTCGCTCGAAAGTTTCCTGTGATCCGCTTTGATGCAGCCATGACACTGGCAAAAAAGCACTATCAACGCCTCTGGTATCCAGAACCAGGAACGGGTGGGGCTATCCCTTCCCGCTCTGAGTACGCTTTGACAAAAGAACATTTTGATCAAAAAATGCCCATCGAATTCTGGCGTGAAGTAGTCGATCGAGTCGCTCAGGAGGTCCCAGACACGCTCCTGCTTGCAGAGGCTTTTTGGCTTATGGAAGGATATTTCGTTCGCACGCTTGGAATGCACCGGGTTTATAACAGCGCTTTTATGAACATGTTACGTGACGAAAAAAATCAGGAATACCGTTTGGTTATCAAGAACACACTTGAATTTGATCCTGAAATTTTAAAACGTTATGTGAATTTTATGAACAACCCAGATGAACGGACCGCCGTTGACCAGTTTGGTAAAGGTGACAAATACTTCGGCATTTGCGTAATGCTGGCTACCCTTCCAGGATTGCCCATGTTTGGTCACGGGCAGATAGAAGGATTTACTGAGAAATATGGCATGGAGTACCGACGTGCATATTGGGAAGAATTGCCCGACCAGCATTTCATCGAACGTCATGAGCGCGAGATTTTCCCCCTCCTCCAACAGCGTTACCTCTTTGCGGAAGCACAGGATTTCTTGCTGTATGACTTTTACACTCCAGATAACAAAGTCAACGAAGATGTGTTTGCCTATTCAAACCGGGTTAGTGATGAGCGCTCCCTGGTCATTTATCACAACAAGTATGCCCGGATTGCAGGTTGGATACGCGCCTCGGCAGCTTACCTGCTTAAAGCTGGAGAAGAAGGCAGCATAAAAGAAACAGGTGAACGAGCATTAAAACGAAAAACTCTGATTGAAGGGCTCGGTTTGACGACTGGAGATAACATTTACACAATTTTCCGCGATCACATTTCCGGTCTGGAGTTTATCCGCAACAACTACCAGCTTGCACAGGACGGCCTCTATGTCGAACTTGAGGCCTATAAATACCAGGTTTTCATGGATATCCGTGAAGTCCGGGAAGATCAAACCCATCCGTATGGGCAACTAACCTCCTTCTTGAATGGCCAAGGCGTGCCTAGCATTGAGACAGCTTTAGCAGAGATATTTTTACAGCCTATTCACAAGCCGTACAGAGAGCTGGTCAATTCCGGTCAATTTGCTAAACTTATCGAATATGGGCTTAGCCAGCCAACAAATAAACAGATAAATCTCTTACTGGAAGAATTTGAGAAGAAAGTACAATCCCTCCTGGAAAGTGCCGCTACATTCCAGGGAAGCAGTCATGATGTAGATCATATCACCGCCAAGGTCTCTCAAGAGCTGGCAGGAATATTAAAGATAAGCTTTATACAGGAAAATTTACCCATCCTTGAAACGCTTGATGGGGAACGGATATACACGTATTTATTTGGCTCCCAAGATACGATTACCGGTCTGAGCACTGGTGATCCCGAAACATGGGCCATTCTATTAGGATGGTTATTCACCTATAGACTTGGGCAGGTATCCACCGAACAACCATATGCTGGTTTGAGTCGCAGTTGGATTGATCAATGGCGCCTCCACAAAATCCTCGAGACTACCTTGAGCGAGATGGGAATAGAGCCAGGAGATTTTGGTCATGCGCTCGCTCATGTAAAAATAATGACCAGTCATGCTGATTGGTTCAATACCCTGGCATCTGCTCATCAACAGACTTACCAACTGTTAGAAAGTTGGCTCAGGGATAACGAAATCCATAAATTGCTCGAGATTAATCGTCACCAGGGTATCTTGTGGTTCAACAAAGAGGCTTTCGAAAAATTTCTGTGGTGGATGTTTACCGTTGCACTGGTCCAGCTGATACCAGACATCCAGAGTCATAAGGATAACTCTACTAAATTGTTCAATTGTTATAAGATTGTCCAGGAATTGCTTATTGCTGAAAAAAGCTCGGAATATCAGGTAGAAAAGTTGATAGCCGCTCTGCGTGGCTCATAAATACTGTATCCGCGCGCAAACCTGTCCTATCACTTCTTATCTGATTCAATGCAGGGTAAAGCCTTGAACCCAGGTCAATTCCAGTAGCCAGGCGCGCCAGATGTACCGCTTTCGCCGCATATCCGACATTATTTCTTGGCTCAATACGCTGGAAATCCTCAAAAAACCAACCGCACGAAGTGAACATGAGTTGTCGTTCTTTCTGGGATTCCAGGAGTAATTGCGTACGTAATACATCATCGTCCGCTAATGATCGCCTCGCATGTTCAGCTAATAGATCTGCGAGCGTTCGCTGCCCAAGCATCACATGGATATAATCACGGCGCAGGAACCAGGGATCCTGAATATATTGACCCACCTGCTTTTCGAATATCTGGTCCAGATCAACTGCAAGGCGGTTTAAAATTGAACGCAGATAAAATTTCCATTTCCCATTACTTGGTGTGCAATCGCACTCTCCTGTCCATCGCTTGATTCCATGATGGCAACTCCAGGAAGTAAATTCACGAACCGATATGGATCTGCGCACGGGATGCTTATGTAACCATAATGACGGAAACATATTTACTAAACCTGCCAGGCTGCCCGCACCATCCACTAGGCGAGCTAAGAACAATTCCCGTAATGGTTGATGGTGTCCATATAGCTCTCCATCCGAGGCAAGCAGTAGAAGTTGAGGGTCACCCTTCAGAATCTTGTCAGGATTGAGATGAGTTAATAATTTGGTATGTACGAATTGATCGGCGTTCACCGTCAAGGAAGGATCGAAGCTGATACCTGCGCTTAACTGGGGATGGTAGAAAAAAACAATTATCTGTCTTCCTTCTGACAATTGGACCCGATATGGTTCGCTCACATCCAGGTGATTTGACTCAGCTTGCCAAGGAGCCAGGATTGTAAATTCAATTCCAAATTCAGCAAGCACTTCCAAAGTATCATAATCAACAGCTGTTTCCGGCAACCACATTCCCTGTGGTTTACGGTTAAAAGCATGCTCAAACGCTGCCAAACCCCAATATATTTGGGTTATCTTGTCCTGATACCCAGCCAATGGTAGGATCGTATGGTTATACGACTGCGCGATCGCGTTGCCAACCCCAAAACGATCATAATTCAGCCTATCTTGGGTCAAAATTTCATTGTATATATATGCATCGTGCTTTGCCATCCAATCCAGTAGTGTTGCACCAATATTAAAGCTAATATGGCTGAAATTTCCCAATTCAGCATTAGGCTTGTAGCACTCAGCATGTATGCGCTCATTCCAGTTCGAGTAGGGTGCTGCCCCTTCTTCTATAGGTATGACTCCAGTTAATGGATCTTCTCGCGGTGGTTGATAAAAATGGGCATGAATACTATAAAAACTCGCTGGGTTCAATTTCTGTTTTTGCTCCTCAATATAAAAGGATATAATGAATTTTCCTGAAAATTCACAGCCATCTTGTCCAATATCTATAAAGCACAGTACGAAAACCAGGGGATTTTCCGGACAAACCCAATTCTACCAAATTTATGCTTTTCTTTATCGTGTAAAATAAGTGGGTTCAGCACATGAAGCCTGAACACCTTAACTGGATTTCCATACTCGTCTGAAGCTCTTGATTTATATGCCTGATCAAATTAATGTTCTTTTCCTGGCTGCTGAAGCAGACCCCTTTGTAAAAATTGGCGGTTTGGGTGATGTCGCTGGTTCCCTTCCCCATGCCTTACGGGCTATAGGCGATGTCGATATTAGGCTATGTCTGCCATTCCACGGTGCAATCCAACGGCAGGCTTATGACCTGTACAGAGTGGCAACTTTTAATATTCCCCATACCACAGGAAACATCCGGGCAGAGGCTCTCAGAACTGAAATAAATGGCTTGCCAGTTTACCTGATTGCGGGTCCCCCTATACCGGCTGATGCCCCCGTATACAGTAGCGACAACCTTACTGATGGTCACAAATTCACGTTTTTCTCGCTAGCCGCTCTCGAGTTAGCGCGCCAGATTGATTGGAAACCAGACATCATCCATGCCAATGATTGGCATACTGCACCGGCAATCTACGCACTCCATAGCACGCGCGATTCATTTTTCTTAAACGCTGCTCTGCTCTTGGGGTTACACAATTTACCTTACTTGGGTGTTGGGGCTGGACCAGCTTTGGCAGGGTTTGGCTTACAGCCAGCCCGTGGATCTGCCTTGCCAGTCTGGGCTCAAGATATGCCTCTTCCATTAGGATTGCTTGGTGCTGATCACATTGTAGCCGCCTCACCGAGTTATGCGCGCGAAATCCTGTTACCAGAACACGGTTCAGGTCTGCATGAATTCCTGGCTACCCGCGCCCTATCGATTAGCGGAATTTTGAATGGCATCGATATCCAAAAGTGGAACCCAGAATCCGATCAAGATATTAAATCAAATTTCAGTACTGAGCCATTGCACATCCGTCAGGAAAATAAAAAGACTTTACAGGATGAGTTTGCACTTGAATCGGATCCTAATCACCTTCTATTGGTCATGATCAGTCGCTTGGATCCCCAAAAAGGGGTGGATTTGGTGCCTGAGGCAATGCACCAGATATCCAGCCTGCCCTGGCAGTTGATCATTCTGGGTACCGGTGCACCATCCCTGGAGAATGCAGTGCGCAATTTAGAAGCAGAATATCCAGCACGAGTTCGTGCAGCCATCCGCTTCGACTCGGTACTCAGTCACCGTATGTACGCAGGCGCAGATGCTTTGCTGATCCCTTCTAGATACGAACCTTGTGGTTTGACGCAAATGATCGCCATGCGTTACGGATGTGTGCCAATTGCACGTGCCACCGGAGGATTAAAGGACACTATCAGGGACCTTGATCGTTCAAAAAAAGGATCTGGATTTTTATTCCAGCAAGCGACCGCAACCGGTCTCGCCGCTGCATTGCGGCGGGCGATACAAGCCTACCCTGATAAAATTAAATGGGGGGCATTACAAATGGAGGGCATGAAGCAGGATTTTTCCTGGATAAGGTTTGCCCGTCAATATATAAAACTTTACAAGAAAATGATTAATGGAAAGACCAAGCATGACCTGGTTTGAGAACCAGTTATCTCAGAGAATAACTCTTAAAAATGAGGCCATGAAATGAAAACTCGCGCTGTCATACTAGCAGGTGGAGAAGGCTCACGATTGAGCGTGCTGACTGCCAAACGAACTAAGCCTGCTGTTCCCTTTGCAGGAAAATACCGAATTATTGATTTCACCCTCTCTAACTGTGTAAATAGCGGTATTTTTGATGTAATGATCCTGGCTCAGTACCGCCCACATTCCTTGATCGATCACATTGGAGCCGGAGGTCCCTGGGATCTCAACCGTGACTTCACTGGGGGTGTACGCATTTTCTCTCCCTATAAGGCTCGCGGTTCATCAGATTGGTATTTGGGCACTGCAGATGCGGTCCAACAGAATTTCCGTTTTATCAAGAACAGTAATCCAGACTTAGTACTGATCCTCTCAGGTGATCATATTTATGAATTGAATTATGATGCCATGATCGCCTTCCATCTGGATCATGAGGCGGATGTAACCTTAGCCACCATTCGCGTTCAAGATCAAGATGCCTCTCGATTTGGTATTGTAGGTGTGGATAATAATTTTAGTGTTACTTCATTTGTAGAAAAACCCGATCAACCTCCATCAAACCTGGCGAACATGGGTGTGTATGTCTTCAACCTGAATGTGTTGGATAATTTGCTCTGGGAAGACCGAGAGAAGACTGGCAGCTCACATGATTTCGGCAAGGATATCTTGCCCCGCATGGTCGCCATGGGAAAGAGGGTGTACGCCTTTCCTTTCAGCGGCTACTGGGTCGATGTTGGGACGGTTAATTCCTATTGGCAGGCACATATGGATCTTCTGAAATATCCTCCATCTATTGATCTGAATGACCGTTCTTGGATCATTCACACTCGCACTGAAGAAAGACCCCCTGTTCGGATATCGAGAGATGCCCAGATCGCTGATAGCATGATAACAGATGGGTGCATCATCCATCCAGAAGTGCGGATTGAAAAAAGCATTCTATCACCTGGTGTGGTCGTAGAGGATGGAGCCATCATCCAGGAATCTGTCGTATTAACCGATTGCGTCATTAAGGCTGGTGCAGTGATTAGGGGGGCTATCCTTGACAAGCGTGTCCAAATTGGTGAAGACGCTCAGATTGGTACTACCTGGAACACGGAACAACCAGTCATAACCATGATTGGAAAAAATAGTCATGTTCCAGCTGATTTAGCCTTCGAAGCGGGTGCTGTTGTAGCAACCGACGTCATCAAATCAGATTATCCTTCCAGCTTAATTCGCTCGAATGCTTATATCCAAACTAAGCGATTGCCCTATGAAGTTTAAACGTAGCTCCGGAATTCTGCTGCATCCAACCAGCCTGCCTGGTAACTTTGGCATTGGTGACCTGGGACCTCAGGCTTACAAATGGGTAGATTTTCTGGTTCAAACCGGTTGTGCCCTCTGGCAAATCTTGCCCTTGGGACCTACGGGATATGGTGATTCACCTTACCAATGTTTTTCAGCCTTCGCTGGAAACCCAGTTCTGATCAGCCCAGAAAAATTATTGGAAGAACACCTACTGTTTGAGGAAGACCTGAATGAACGACCGGAATTTTCATCAGCCCAAGTCGAATTCGGGAAAGTAATACCCTGGAAGATAGCCATGCTTGACCGGGCATTTAATAACTTTAAGAAGGGTGCTTCAACCATCCTTCAGCAAGAATATTCCAATTTCAAAGAGTTGCATAGAGAATGGTTGGAAGATTTTTCCCTTTTTATGGCAGTGAAAGAGGCTAACGTTGGAGCACCCTGGATAAAATGGGCTCCTGGGTTGCGAGATCGAGAACGTGTCGCCATGCAGGACGCCCGGCAACGCTTTTCACAGGAAGTAGAACGCCAGACTTTCCGCCAATTCCTGTTTTTCCACCAATGGTCTTCACTGCATACCTACGCCCACTCTCACAAACTGAAAATCATTGGGGATATCCCAATTTTTGTCGCCCACGACAGCGCCGATGTATGGGCGCACCCAAATTATTTTTATCTCGACAGCACAGGCAACCCCACAGTTGTTGCTGGCGTTCCCCCAGATTACTTCTCAAGGACCGGGCAACTGTGGGGAAATCCTCTTTATCGTTGGGGCGTACATAGGGATGAAGGCTTCTCATGGTGGTTGAAGCGCATAAGAGCAGTTCTGCAAAAGGTAGATATAGTTCGTCTTGACCATTTTCGCGGGTTTGCCGGGTATTGGGAAATTCCAGGAGATGCAACAACTGCAGAGGTAGGGCGCTGGGTGCCGGGACCAGGCAAGCGCTTTTTCGAAACTATCAAATCTGCTTTGGGTGAGCTCCCGATCATCGCTGAAGATTTGGGAGTGATTACTCCAGATGTTGTTGAGTTAAGGGAGAGCTTTGGCTTACCAGGCATGAAAGTTCTCCAATTTGCCTTCGAGGGTGATCCGGACGATCCGTTTCTTCCCCACAATTATTTTCCAAACTGTGTCGTCTACACCGGCACACATGATAATGATACTTCATTAGGCTGGTACCAACGCGTGAGCGAAGATAAGCGTAATTTTTACCGCCGGTACCTCAACCAGGATGGGCATGATGTATCTTGGGATATGATCAGAGCTGGCTGGGCATCCGTGGCAGTTTTCGCGCTCGCCCCCATGCAGGACTTTCTTAATATGGGAAATGAAGCTCGTATGAATTATCCTGGTAACCCAAGCGGTAATTGGGGTTGGCGCATGCCCCCTTATTCCCTTACCAATGAACTGAAGGATTCAATCGTTGAACTGAATCACCTTTACAGCAGGCATCTATCGTTTCGTAACCGTAATTAAGACTGACCCAGAACCATCACCCACGATCATTTCCGGTCCAGGGTAGCCTACATGGATTTCTCCGCTGGCGACGATAGTCACCGTAGTCACACCTATTCCGGTGGCATGTAACACAAAATCTACCTGGGTCATATTAGCCTGGGCTGATACGATCTCCAGGATTTGGCTTGTGCCACTAGCTTGAACCACCTCATTTTCATACGACACGTAGGCTAGCAGCTGCTCATCTTGAACGCCTTCGTCTCTAACACTTAAACTGTAGTATGGCTTTCCTATCTGCACAGGACGCCCAACAATTGTTAACATCTCCCCCAGAACCAGTTCGGTGCGCTCAACTTCGATGATTACATGTGGATCAAATTCAGTCGCAGTTTGATCATTCTGTTCCCCATCGTTTTCCCCCCTGCTGACTTCTGGCATATAAACCCTGAACTGAGTAGGTTCTCCAATGGATAACTCATCTTGTTGCTGCGTATTACTAGGCAATTCCTCCTGTCTCTCCGTGGGCACAGGTGTACTTTGTGTACAGGCAAGCATAGTTAAGATAAGCAAGCCCAATAAAAGACAATAATTTTTACCGAGTATTCTGACTTGAGACCTCATGTGCGGTTAACGACGAAATACCTCTCTCAAATTTTCTGTGATAATGAACAACCCCGCCAGTAAAACGCCGATCACTATCAATTCCAAAAAGAATTCGTACATGATTACACCTAATGCAATCACTGCCAGGGATATCGTCAGACCATTAATCAAACTGCTTAGGCGTCTTCGAAAACTCGCCTCCAGCAAGATAACAAAACCAAGCATCATTGCTAAGCCAACGACCAGGTACTGGCGGGCGAAGATCGTTAACAGGACTACACCTATCATGAGTAGGCCAACACTTACCGCTGCAAAAAATTCGGCCAAACCCGCAAGAAATAGGTTGCTTTGCGGTGTAGGGTAATGTGCGTGTTTAATATGATTGCGTGCAGGCTCTAACGCACCTTGTTCCAGGCGGATCTTATGATTTTGTAAAGCCTCTAACTTGAGCTTCTCAACAGCGAGCTCATGTTTTAATTTTGTGAGTTCATCCGATAGTAAATCTATCTGCTGGAGATGTACTTTATGAACCTCTTCCAGATGGAGATGTCCGCGCAGTGACACTTCCTGGATACCAAATTCTGCAAGTTTTTTGCTTTTTTGTTCAATCAGATCCTCAAGTTCAGTGCAATGCAGTTGGGTTTGTAATCCCTGGTTGGAAAGTACTACAATCGCCTCCTTTGGAGAGGCAACCTTATCCAGCCCAGCCCATCCAAGCGGATCATACCAGCGACGACGAACATCGCCTTTCCGATTGTAAACTGGTCCTGCAGGTGCATTTTCACCCGCGACGGGATCATTCGCATATAGGCCCCATAAACCCCGATACTCATAAACCCATGGAGTTTCCTTACCAATAAGATGAGCGTCCCAAATGAATTTTTGTTGTGGGCCAATTGCTATTCCATCGCCGCGTGCGTAATCTACAAATGGGATACGAAATACGTTAAATTTAGGTCTTTCCGGTCGCGCTCTACCCAACTTCAACACTTTATGCCAAATAACATGCAATTTATCCACCAACACCACCAAAGGTGATAAAAATGGCAATTCAAGCTCGGTAAGGTATTCGCCTGGCGAGAAATAGCTTGCATGGCTACCAGCACCAACATAAACGATAGGATGTTGCCCCCCATTTACAGTTATCACCTTTTTTAATTCGGGATCATCCCACCGACGGCGCAAATCATCCCCGGAGAACTCATGGGATGCATACGCCACCCACTGTGGTTTAAGGTTTAGTTCTGGTAAGCTTGCATTTTCTGGTTCTGACTCCTCGTAGCAGTATACACAAACCATTTCCCAATCAGCTTCATGATCATTTACACCAAAAAACCCAGACCGCCAGTTGTTGTATGGATAGAAATACCAGTACTGTAGAATGACCCAACCATTTTCACGTAACACTCTCCCATAATAGGAATACCTTTCCTGCTTGTTCTGCATACGCTCATAGGTCATCCTCGCGGCAGCTGCAGCATCCCCAGGTACCCGACCTCGGAGGAGCAGGGTTAAAGAAAATAAGGCATCAACCAATCGAGACCCGATACCTACTCTGACCAGACGACCTCTCCCCGGGCGAAATACATCCTTGTCATCATGCTTTGAGAATGAATTTAGTACCTGCCTGATTTGGAGACGGGCATACTCAATTAAATCTGGTGGCTCGATAAACTTTAGATAATAAATCGAACCGGTGCTACCCTGCCTCGGCTTGATCAAGTTCTCGACGGTTAACTCACCTTCCTTGACAACTAGTTCGGGTGTTCCTTCTTTTCTGTATAACCAAAGACTGCACTCAGCGAGATATCTTTCTATATCTAAGGGGAAAAAGCGTTCCCCCTGTGTAAAATGTAATATAGGCTCAAACGCACGTAGAATCTTGAAATCGTTATTGGAAGTTTGTTCAGACATGCTTCTCTGGTATCTGCCCTCGAAGTATTTCCTGCACCTCAGACTGGTTTAAGTATATTACAATAGCAATCCCAAAGAGCATGCCAATAAAGTTCGGCCGTTGATTGCTATATTCCAATAGCGCAAACAATAATCCGAGCCCTTGGACGGATATCGCTGCGGTCCACGCCCATCGTTTTGTTCTGCGTAACGAAATCCCCACCAACAGTAAAAGCAATGCAGATAAAATGACCACCAGGTTATAGGATGTCGCGTTTATGAGAACAAAAGGGCTAAAGCGACTCAACAACAGACTTGACCCTCGGGTGAACCAACCTTCAAGAGATATTACGTAAATTCCATAAGCCAGAAAACCCACTCCTTGAAGGAAAACAAGGAAGGTCAAGATTGAGAGCGAGCGCGGACGCTTATCGGAGGTCATTGTCAGGTTTGCACTAAGAGATGGTCTACCGCCGCTATTAACTCCGCGAGATTGCGCGCTTTCAGGATGACATCACAATTAGGTGCATATTCAAGCATATCGCTATCACCCGTGCCCCATAAAGCAGGTACTTCGGGATTCAACCAGATGGTACGGCGGCTCCGTCGTGCCAGAGTCCTGAAAATATCTACTCTGGGATTATTATAGTTATTACGTCCATCCCCCACAATTAAGAAAGTGGTCCGGCTATCGATCGTATCCAGATAATTTTGAAAGAAGTTTTCAAGGCTTCCGCCAAGATCGGTATTGTAATAACCTGAAGGCATCCGCTCTAATACATGTGCGACAGCTTGTGCAGCTTCGCGTCCCTGTAAATCAGGTGTGATATATTCCAGGTGAGAGATGAAGGCAAAGGAATGTGTTTTACTGATTTGATCCTGCAGAGCGTGCAAAAGGCCGAGCATTAATTCGGAGCATGATCGCATGGAGGTGCTTACATCGCAAATTACAACGAGTTTCGGTTTCAATGTGCGGTCTTTATACTTGATCACGATTGGAACATTACCGTGCTTTAAGTTTGCGCGTATTGTAGATTTCGCATCCAGTTGGCCACTTTTCGCACGTTTTTGTCTTAATGCCACCCGAGTCCGCAATACCGAGGCGAGCCTCTTTACCTCCTTGCGCAATTGCTCCATATCTTTTTCGCTTAAAGTGCTGAAGGGACGTTTGAGCAGGTCATCCAGAGTGTCTATGGTGGGACGATTACTCATGTTTTCAGCGATTCGTTGTCCCGCGAACTGATGAATTTGTTCCTCCAGGTTTTGTAGATTCTCCTGAAGTATTCGCTGCATTTGCTCAACTCTCTGCTTGTTCATACCCATATCTTGCAAGGCAGCTGCGAGTTGTTCCAGAGCTTCTCGCACATCGCGGAAATGGAGTGCTTTTTGCATGCGCTTTGACATCCAATCTCGGTAGCGCAAATCATCCGCCTGATTTAACCCCACGAATTTTGCCAGCTGTTCCAATTCATCCTTTCTGAACTGCTCTCCACGCATTAACCGTTCTATCATCTGGCGCAATCGCTCACTGAGCTCTCTTAGAGCCTCGGCCAGCTTTTTCGCTTCATCCTCAGTGAAATCTTCCGATAAATTCATCAAAGGAGGGTTCTCAGACCCGCCAAAAAACACTGAAAATAGCTCTTCGAATACAGGAATGTTGATTGCATCCTTAACCAGGGTGGTTCTCAGGCTCGTACGGAATGTTTCTCTATCCTTTATACCCAGATGCTCTACAGCCTGAAATGCATCCGCGCTCTCCGCCAGGCTGATCCTCACACCTGCCGATCTCATCGCAGCAATGAACTTTACCAGTCGTTCTTCCATGCTAATTTCGAAAGCGGGACGAAAATGATTCGCCAGAATCGCGGGAGTCGAAATTATTTGGTGGGCGCTGCATCCAGCGCTTCGCACGTTTTAGATCGCTTTCGTGCTTCAAAAGCACACTCAACGTGGTATCCATGGTTTTCTGATCCAGATTCTTGGCATTCAACGCTACCAATGCTTTTGCCCAGTCCAGGGTCTCGCTGATGCTTGGTGATTTACGTAAATCCATGCTCCGCAGGCTTTGGACCATTTCCACAGCTTGCTGGGCAAGCTTTGCGGATAGCTGGGGAACTTTTAATCGCACCACGGCTAATTCTTGTTCTACTGTTGGATAACCAATGAACAGGTATAGACACCGTCTCTTGAGCGCTTCAGATAATTCACGTGTGTTGTTACTTGTCAGAACTACTAATGGTCGCTCTACCGCTACCAGTGTGCCTAATTCTGGTATGCTGACCTGAAAATCACTTAAAACCTCCAGTAAGAAAGCTTCGAATTCAGCATCGGCACGGTCTATTTCGTCAATCAACAAAACTATTGGCTCTTCACTGAGAATCGCTTTAAGCAATGGTCTTTGGAGGAGGAAACGCATTGAGAAAAACACATCTTCCTCATCTGCCAGCCGGTCAGCTGCCTCAGCCAGCCCCTTGGTTCCATCCAGAGTTTCTTGTAATTTATCCCTCAATAGCTGTGTATAAAGCAGCTGCTTGGCATACTCCCATTCATAAAGTGCTTTGGTTTCATCAAGACCTTCATAGCATTGTAAGCGGATAAGTTGCCTGCCTGTGGCAGCCGCGATTGCTTTCGCTGACTCGGTTTTGCCTACCCCTGCTGGTCCTTCTACAAGCAGAGGCTTTCCCAATTCCTGGCTGAGGAACATTACGGTGGCGATCTCGTCGCTGGCGATATATTGCTGCTCTCCAAGGGAATTTTTCAGCTCTTGCGAAGAATGAAATTTCTTATGCATAGGATTAACCTATAAACAACACACTAACTTTTTTCTACAGGGAGTTCTATACCAATAATAATCTCACCACATGTCTTGGTAATAATGGCGTCTTGGGTTGCAGAAGATATGCGGTGAAATAAGAGATTATTTCACTCATAAGGAAAAAATCTTGTTTTCTCAAGCTATGATTTAGCTGATTCCTCTTCCTCCGATTCCGCTTTCCAGGTCGGTGCTGCCCTATGCAACTCATCTGGAGAAATCCGGTTAGCCCGGCGACAATGCGGGCAATATGCATTGTAATGGCTCAAATTATCCATTGCAATCATATCCAATGCCGCATGGACAGTCTCATTACCGAGGGCAAATGGTTTATGACAATGGTAGCAACGTATTTGCATTGCTAAGCACTCCTTTTCTGGAATTTAAACTGCTCTAAGTTCGTTTATAGCTCACGAATAGTTTTGCATAGTATACAACAACAAGACCATCCGGTATAGATTGCCTGTATCGAGCGAGTTCATTTGCATACTTATCACAATGTTGAGCAGCGGTATACTACGCTGAGTCGCACGATTACATTATAATTAGCTTCATGTCGAAATTTTACACACGTTCTGGTGATGAAGGCTTTACCGGGCTCTTGGGAAATGAACGAGTTCCCAAATACCACCCCCGTCCAGATACAGTCGGCGCAATCGACGAAGCCACGGCTGTCATTGGTGTGGCGCGCGCACACTGTACTACACCGGAGATTGAGGCGTTATTACTTCAGAGCCAGAGGGATCTATACAACCTCATGGCAGAAATTTCAGCCACACCAGAAAACGCGCACCATTTTCGGAAAATTAATGCAGAACGGGTGACCTGGCTGGAAAATCAAACCGAGGAGATTGGTTCAAAAATCGAAATGCCCGACGAATTCATTGTCCCTGGTGACTCTCCAAGTGGCGCGTTCCTGGCACAAGCCCGAACTGTGATCCGGCGCGCAGAACGACTCGTTGCTCAGCTTCTTCACAACCAGGAGATTGAAAACATCGAGTTGCTCCGCTATCTCAACCGGCTTTCATCCTTGTGCTTTGTACTGGAAATTCTTGAAAATCAGGCATCAGGAAAGGATATACCGACCCTGGCTAGAGGTGCATAATACCTCTAGGCAAACAGACCTTAATAAATTCAACGCACCCCGTTAGTCAACATATCAGGGGTGCGTTGTTTTTTCTGGGATGTTTCAGTTTAATTTCCTGAGGATGCCAGGGCGGTCTCAATTGCCTGGGAAACCTGCGCATAGGAAGGGACAAATCCAGGTGCGATTTGTTCGCCATTGACAAACAGACTCGGCGTTCCAGAAACGCCAGCTACATTCCCATCCGCCAGGTCCTTATCAATCTGCTCCTTGTATCGATTGGCTCTAAAGCAACTGTTAAAGCTGTCCATATCCAGACCCAATGCCTCTGCATAGGCGACCAAGCGCTTATCACTGAATGCTCCAGCATTTTCACTGTTCCAGTTAGCAAACAATATATCGTGATAATCCCAAAACCGACCTTGTTCTGCAGCACACATACTCGCATTAGCAGCCTGGTCTGACTCGTTTGAAATTGATCGGTCATCCAAAAACGGATAATGGCGATACACGTAACGGACCTTTCCGGTGGCAACATAGTTATCGACAATTTGTGGTTCAACATCCTCAGAAAAATTTCGGCAGGCTGGACATTGAAAATCTTCCCACACCTCTACTAAAACAGGAGCATCGTCTTCTCCCAATGCAGTTCCATCAACCATCGGCCTCTCGACAGGTGTGATCTGGATAATTTCGCCTACAGGCGTCAAGGATGGGATAATCAGAATTGCAGCGATTGCGATCGCTCCTATACTTACTGCTAATATAGTGATGAGCCTTTGTTGGCGTTGGCGTCTTAATCGCTGTTCGCGTATGATTTGCCGCTTACTTTTGCTTGCTTGTTGTTTCTTAGCCATCTATACTCCTGAAGAATAGTGTGTGCAAGTTGTAATTGCCCAATTATTTTAAGAGGGGGTAGTATTGATAAACAGGATATTCTTCCCCAGTCCGTCTGAAACCTGCTTTCTGATAGAGTGACAGAGATGATAAATTATCATGCTGAGTATTTACCGTGACGTGATATGCGCCTCGGCGCTCAAATTGGGCAAGCATATCGCATAACAATGAATATCCAATCCCTCTCCCCTGATATGCTGGCGTAACTGCCAAACGGGCTAGATGTCCACCCATTGTTGTAGCGGTACTGATTTGATAGCCCACCAATTTGCCTTCCGTCTCAGCAACCGTAGCGATGGCAGCCTGCCTGTACGCTAATTCCAGGCAAGAAAGTGTATTTTGCCATACAGCTCCAAATGCTGCCATATCAATATCTTCCACCGCACTCAGGTCATCCAGGTTCATCGGTCGGATAATCGCCCCAATTTTACCAGGAGAACAAGCCTCTACTCCTGCTCGCCACGCCAATACAACTACCTTATGGGTTTGATTAAAACCACTAAACTCCAACAGCTTTCGAAACCAGCTTTGCATTGGAATTGCAGCTGCTGAGACCGATGGAGAAAACTGTTCTAGTGTGGCAAGCGCTTCAGGCCACAATTCTTCCCACGCTGCTTTTGGGGAAAAATCTGACCTGACCGCGAACAGTCGAATCCAGGCAATGTTTGGCGGGTCCGGAGGACTGGCTAGAGCGGCAATGATGTTTCGATTGCGTTCTGCGACCAGGTAGGGAGCATGTCCAATCCATTCAAGTGGAGGACGCCAATCCAGGTGCCGGTGAACGTACTGTTCGAAGTGAACTAAATTTGCTAATGACTGCGTATCCGCTTTTGTTGCCGTCCTGATTGAAGCTTGGAGTGCATGAGTGACCATTATACAGTTTGTTCCATCACACTTTATGATCGTATCTTAATTCTAATAATTTAGACTTTATTCAGACCTGAACCTTATGGGATAATGTGTGGCACATTTACTGGCTCAATGTTCTCAGCACCTCACAGTGATTAATGACCTGCTTGAGATTGGAGCCTCAAATGCTTCCATGCGGTATTTTCAGGATCGATTCATCAGTTTGAAGGGTATATTCAGCAAGCGTTTTAACAAGCGTTGCTTGGGAGTAGGTTTATCTACCCCTTCTAATCCAGCTTGCATTGTCCCTAAAGCTTCAATCTGCCTGCCTGTTCGTAATTGCAGCGCTGAAAGTGAACGCATTACATGCACCCGTAATTCAGTTTCCCCAGCATGGCGAAGCAAATCGGCGGATTGCATATAAGCATCCACCGCCTCTTCTGTGCGGTTTAAAGCTTCCAGGGCTGCGCCCAGATTGCCCAAGGCCATTCCCTGACGCCGAAGATCACCCGCTTTCGCGAATAACTCTATAGTGCCTTCCACCACTTGTAAAGCTGATTCAGCCTCTCCAGCTTGTAAAAATGCCACACAGCTGTTGTTCTTCATCTCATAAGCCATCAATTCATCACCACTGCTTAAATACGCCTGTGCAGCTACTTCAAAAGCATGCGCGGACTCCAAAAAATCGCCCATATCGTACGATTTTTTAGCTTCAGACACAAGCTGGTCGGGTGAGACCGTCTCACTCATGATCACCTCTTTCAAATGCCTTGGTTATAAATTCACAGATCATTTTATATCACAAGGTTATTTCTAAAATACCCTCACCAACCGCGCGCAGCTTGTCTACACTCATTTCACTTAAGCGTTGGGCCAATTCAATATAAGGTTGGTTGATGGGTTTGGACACAAAGGATTGGATCTCGGAGGGTAGATCAAGAAACACCTTAACTGCACGCTGTTGTTCAGCCCAGACACCCACAGGACCATGCTGGTCTTGAAAGTCCTGGATCGAGCGATTTAACATCGGGCTCAAGGCTTCCAGCTCAGGAAGAGATATGGGTAGTTCTCCTTTCTCAATGCCTTCCATTTGATCCTCTTTTATATTAAGCGCTTCCGCCACCTCTCTCAGGGAAATATTCGCCTCAGTCCTCGCCTTTCGAAGCAAAGTTCCAATCATCCGCTGGCGGAGGCCTATCAAATGTTCGATGTCCAACTTTGCAACTGATGCCTCGCTTTCCGAGATGATTTTCTCTCCCCAAAAATGATCCACTGGCATCTGTAAGTATAATGCCAGCCCTTCTATCTCTGGTAATGAAGGGGATTTGGTCCCTAACTCATATTCTTGAAAATCATCCGGCTTGACGCCGATAGCCTGGGAACATTCATCTAGGCTCTTACCCAGTGTATGGCGTGCATCTCGTATCAATACCCCTAATTTCTTCGCCCGGATCTTGGTTCTTATAGGATTGTGCATTACGTCACCTTATGGTTATGTTTTTCTAATTACTAGTTAAAACTCGTTGCCATTATAGCAAACTAACCACCACAATACGCGATAATATCGCCGGATACTTCGGGTTTACTGAGACGGGTTTGTCCCAAATGTCTCAAATGAAGTTAGCTAATCCGTTACCGGTGGCATTGTATAACCCAATCCGGAACGTGTCACGATATGCTGAGGGTTCTTCGGATCATCCTCCAATTTTTGACGGAGTCTGGAGATGCTCACCCAGAGAATTTCCTTATCGTCGCGATACTCAGGCCCCCATACATTCGTGAGAAGCTGCTCAGAGCTAAGCACCTGCCCCAGATTATGAGCAAACTGTAGCAGCAGTCGATATTCTGTTGCCGAAAGAAAAACCGTACGATCATTTCGGAAAACTTCTGCGCGGGCAAAGTCTATTTTTAGATTGCCATGGGTAAAAACTGATTGCTGGATATGGCTACCAGTAATTTGAGCCCGACGTAGCACGGCGCGCACACGAGCGAGCAACTCTGTAGCAGAAAACGGTTTGACAATGTAATCATCCGCGCCCAGGTCAAGACCGCGCACACGAGCTCCTTCTTCCCCTCTGGCTGTTACCATGATGATAGGCACATTCGAAAATTCTCGTATACGTTCGCAGGCGGCAAAACCATCTAAAACTGGCATCATGATATCTAACAACACTAGCTCTGGTTTTTGTGCAGCGACTCTATCAACCGCCTCTTGACCATTGGTTGCCTTCATTACCTGGTAACCATCCGATGCCAGGTTAGCTTCCATCAGTCGTAGATAACGGGGCTCATCGTCAACAATTAGGATCTTAGTCATTAGCTACTCTCCCTGAACGAAATTTGGTTTTCTTCTTCATTTCTTTGAAAGGGTAAATGAATATGGAACTTCGTGCCTTGATTAACCTGTGACTCCACGCTGATGTCACCTCCATGTGCGCGAACAATTTGGCGGCAGATAAATAACCCAAGGCCAGTACCACGCACCGTGGTTTCATTTGAAGGAACACGGTAAAAACGTTTGAATAGGCTCTTGAGATGATCTTCAGCGATACCAGGACCACTATCTTCTACAATCACATGCGCTTGATCTTGATCTGCCAATAAAGTAATTGTAACTACCTCTCCAGGAGCGTATTTCGCTGCATTAATAAGTAAATTATCAAATACTTGTGCCATCCTGGCAGGATCAATTGGGACTCTGAGATTGTCCGTTTTTAATTTCAATTCAATCTTCTGATTTTCGCTCCTTGAACGAGCTCGCATAGAAATATCTCGCAGGAAGGTGTCCAGGCGAACAGTTTGATAGCTCATCCTTAAAGTGCCAGCTTGAAGACGGGAAGAATCCATCAAATTATCAATCAACTCATGCAAGCGGTCAGCCTCCTCATCGATAATCGTCAGAAATTCTGCTCTTGCTGTATCGTCCCAGGTGGTATCATCCCGCAATAAGGTGGTTGCATAACCTTTGATGAACCCTAGGGGGGTCAGTAGCTCATGTGAAATTGTGGCTATAAAATCTTCTTGCAGACGGTCTAATCGCCTTTCCGCTTCCAAACTGGCAATTTTTTGTACAAGCTGGTCACGCTCCAGTAATTGTGTCACATGGCTTCCAATGAACTCCGCCAGCCGAATTTGATCAGGTTTGTACGAAGGACCCCCAAACCGGATGAAAACCAGGGCACTGCGTTCTTCTGTACCTGAGTTGAGCGGTAGACCAAGGGAGATACGCAGGCGTGTCCGATCTTCCAGGTTTTCTGCTTCTTCAGTCTTAAGAACAACTTGATTCTTCTGGATAACCTCAAGAGCAGTCGTCTCACCCCACACAAGTCCAGCTTCTTGAGAGCGTCCTCGCCCAATCGCTCGAGCATAAATGGGTATAAAATCATCCTCGCTTTTCACCTGGTAAAGAACCATATTATCAAAGATAAAAACCGGGCGAGCCAGGCGGATAATCTCATCTAGGGCATCGTCCGTATTTACCGCCTGGGCGACCGCCCGGCTGATTGAATAGACAGCCTCAAGCTCTTGCGGGCGTAGCACCGCCGGGCTAGTACCATTTTCTAATATAACTTCCCGATTCTTGTGCATATCAGGCCTGGGGCAGTGAAAAACTAAAGCTTGAACCTTTTCCAGCTTGCGATCGAACGACCATGGCACTCCCATGTGCATCTAAGATACGGTGAGATAGTGCCAGACCAAGACCAGTTCCACCATATCTGCGCGTGGTAGAGCCATCTAATTGATGGAAAACTTCGAAGATATCGTTTAGCTTCTCTTCGGGTATACCTATTCCATTATCGGTAACAGTTATTGACACAAAGCGGTCCTTATAATCTGCGTTGATTTGGACATGCCCGCCATTTGGAGTAAATTTTATCGCGTTATCCAACATTTGAGCGATCACCCAGCTGATTTTTTCCCCATCGCATAAAACAGCCGGCAGCTCATTATTAATCGTAGTAAAGACTTGGATACCTGCGGACTTGGCTTTAAAAATGGCTGCATGCACAATTTGATGTATCAGATCCGGAAAATCTAACAGGGCTAGGTTAAGTTTTAATTCCCCGCGAGAGGCTAATGAAAATTGAATCAAATCTTCAATCAGTTTTTCCAATCTTTTTTCAGCCTTGAGGATAACCTGCAAAGTGTCAAGTTGGTCGGATTTTAACTCTCCGAGACCCCCATCTACCATGATTTCAAGGTAGCCCTTGATTTGGGTTAAAGGCGTACGCAACTCATGCGATATATTGGCGATAAAGTTTGCCTTTAACTGGTTGAGTTCGGATAGCTTGGCAATTGCATTGCGTAGATCACGCGTTCGTTCTTGCACTCGATCTTCAAGTTCACGGTTTGCACGTTGTAATGCTGATTGAAGTTGCAAGATTTGTTCCGTAACTGCCACATCCAAAGTATCTCGATCGATAATACCTAAGTGAAGTAGTGCTTGCCCAAGTAACATCGACTCACCGGCTTCTAATGTCTGCCGCTGAAAATTCAAAGCATGGTCCAATTGATCCGTGGTTAGCTTACCTTTTTCAACCAGGTATTCACCTATTTTGGGAACCAGCACCTCCGGTGTCATGGGTGTTCCACCTGGGAGCTTGATCTCTCGTTCAGCCAGCGCCGCGGCAATGGCTAAATCTACACCGCAGTTATGACAATACCGTGCCTGTGCATCAACTACCAAACCACATTGAGGGCAGGTTATATGTGTTTCCATCAACCGTGATCTAATTTCCTTGCCTTGCCTATTATCGTATCCCAATTGGTTTTTGATCAAATTGCGCATTCCATTCGATATGCAGGTTGAATGACTTCAAAAAGCGAATAAGTCATGCATTTTATCCATATCCTCAATATCTAATGTACAACGCCTATAAGTATACACAACCTTACAAATCCTCAAAGCCCTGGAACCTACCCTGTAAAGTGTTTGTAAGGTAAACATCTTGGGAATTAATGCATAATTGGAACAAGTTTCTATGGGAGGCAATCAGCAGCGTTTGACTGCATTCCACAACGCAAAGATAACAATGAGAAAAAAATCAGTAGATAATTCAATTCCATCCCGAGTGCTGTTGATTGACGACGACGATTCAATGGTCGAAATGCTACTCCAGATTTTGGAACCTGAACTGTTTCAAGTGGTTACAGCCGATAATAGCCTTAAGGGCATTGAGACCGTACAAAAGTTCTTTCCAGATGTGGTCATTATCAATTTGCTTATGCCTGATATGAGCGGATGGGAAATATGCAAAACGATAAGAGACTTCAGTCAAGTTCCCATTTTGGTGCTCTCAGCCATCAGCAAACCTGGCATGGTATCCAAAGCACTTGATGAGGGTGCAGATGATTACCTGATCAAACCTGTAACCAGCAGTGTATTGATTGCACATGTTAAACGGTTGGCGCGGCGTGCACGTGCCAAAAATGATCCAGACAATCCCAATATAGTTTATTGCGAGGCTTAAAACGAATATAGCCAATATTAACTGACCAGTCGCCCCAATTATGGGGCGACTGGCTTACATTTTATATCTTACTTCGTTCTGAATTGCACGAAACTACCACAAGCCCTTCTCCATAAGTCCCAACATCGTGTAAAATTAGTGAAATTTTTAACGGAGGCTGTAGCGTGCAAACCTGTTCACTATGTCATACTCAATCCCCTGATACTACGAGCGTGTGTGATAACTGCCAGGCAGATTTAAAAGAGCATTCAGTCACTGCAGTAGCCCGTAAACGTTTGCAGACGCACCCTCGCGTTCGCAATGTTCGCCTGGTTGTGGCACATGATTGCTGTCCCGCCTGTTATGAAGCAGAGGGTACGTACACAAAAGACCAGGTTCCCACTTTACCTATTGAAGGTTGCTCACACCCAAATGGTTGTCGCTGCTTCTATGAACCAATGCTGACCGATATCTATCCGTAAATCCATTATTCATAATGAAAAGCAACTCGCTTAAGGTTGGCATAGTTGCAGAGGTTTTGATTGCCTCCGCTAGTTTTACTACTCAGGATTTAGGTTTTTCCCGCTCGAGCCAGCACCTTGCATACTCCAGCGCTTCTTCAAATGTATCCACCTCCCCAATTGCCTGCGCCTCCCTTACAGCTTCCAACACTCTACCTACAATAGGTCCCGGTTCTATCTGAAAGGTCTCAATAATATGGCTTCCACGCAGTAGGTCAGGTGGTGAGACATAATTTTCTTGTTTCTCCCACCATGCTTCCAAAAGTTGGCGGATCACATGTACATGTTGGCTCCAATAATCTTGCGCGATAGTGGTGCCATATGTAGCCAGGGTATCTGCCATTGATAAAAGACAAACATCAACTCCAGCTTGTTCCAGGTCACGAAAATACCTATAAATAGCCTTGCGTGAAGGATCCTTCTTTGTCTGGCTTAGTTGTATTGGTCGCATATGGGCACCCACAATACGCTCAAGCCGATCTACTTCCTCGGAGCTTAGGTGCAACGCCCGCCCACGTTTCTTCACCAGTCTGCTGCTCTCTGCTTCGTGGCCAAGGTAGCGTATCCGACCCTGCTCATCGACCTGCTGGCAAGCAAACTTGCCAGCATCATGGTAAAGAGCAGCCAGGAACAGCAATGCTCGGATTTGGCGATCTGGTGTAACTCGCTCACATAAATGAGCGGATATCTCTTCCCGGTAACGCCCCAGCTGTATCGAAACCAATCCCATCATCAGGTTTGCCGCCGAGTCCGGACGGTAATCATTGGATAGAACATCCAGCACAATCTCTAACTTTGCCAAAGTATCGAGTGTATGTGACCAAGCTTCCCGGACATGTGGAGGGGATTGGGATAAACCCTTTAGTTGTTGTAATTCTGGCAGAATCTGTTGTAAAGCACCCAACATATCAAGGGCTCGTATTGCCGTGGCGGGTTGCGGACCAGCCAAAATTTGGATTAGTTCATCGCGCAACCTTTCTGGGGATACAAGCTCCAGGCGATTCACAGCCTCTCGCATTTGCCTCTGAGTATCGGGTGTTATCCTGTAATTTAGCGCCGCTGCCAGTCGCACACCGCGTAATATTCTGAGGGGATCATCCACAAATGCAGATGCTGAGCTCGAGCGAAGTATTTTTTTGTGTAAATCCGCCAGCCCACCTAATGGATCCAACAAGGAATCAGGCTCACCTACTTCGATCGCCAGCGAGTTAATGGTGAAATCCCGACTGCGCAAATCGGTCTCCAAATCGGGACCGCGTAACAAAACAAAATCTAAGAAGAAACGGCTGCCATCATTTTCAACCAGGACTACCCGTGCTGTTTGACGCGTCTCATCTAAGGGATAATACGCCGCTCCGAGAAGATTTGCTACCTGCCTCCCTGTTTCAAGCGAACCTGCATGAACGGCAAAGTCATAGTCTTTGCAATCTCGCCCCAAGATTTTATCGCGCACCGCTCCCCCAACCAAGTATATAGGTTTATCGGATGGTAGTGCAGGTTTAATCTGCTCTAATATGTTTGAAAAGGTGAGTTGTTTTTCCATTGGAACAAAATAAACTTTAGGCTATTCCTTGGACCAACCAGATTTGGCAGCCCTTAATGCCTGCTCAGGAGTGCCTCCTTGAGCAATGATCTTATCTCCGAGGTAATCAATCCAGCAACCAGCATAGGCGCGCATCCCTTCAAGTGTAGGTGGGAACCTGTCTGTCGATTTTTCTGCGGACTCAGCCACAGTTTAATCGGGAGGTTGGTAGTGATTTGGATTCACCGCCCCGATGAAACGCAAGTTGCGGTAATACTCGTCGATATCCAGCCCATAACCAAAGACAAATTTGTTCGGAATTGTGAATCCCCGGTAGTGGATAGCAACCTCAACCTCACGACGTTCAGGTTTATCCAGGAGAGTACAGACCTTTAAGGATTTTGGGTGCCGCATGTTTAAAAACTCAACCACTGAGGCAATGGTGTACCCACTATCAACGATATCTTCTACCAGCAATACGTTGCGGTTATTAATGTCCTCTTTCAAGTCCATGGTAATCCGTACCTGACCTGTGGTTTGGCGAGCACCTGCTCCATAAGAGGATACAGCCATAAAATCAATCGTATTTGGAGTTTTAAGGTGGCGCATTAGATCAGCCAGGAACAAGATACCCCCACGCAAGATGCAGACCAGGTGCAGATCCTCTCCTATATAATCTTTATCAATTTCCTGAGCAAGTTCAGCAATCCTCTTTTGTAGATCTGCTTCCGTTATCAAAATCTCTTCCAAAAATTCACGATAATCCTGCATAACTAGCCTCTTGGTACATCATGATGCTCGCGGCAGCGAGCTTCATACAATTCTGCTGCTCCGACTACTACGACTGGTTCATCATAACGTGCCGGATTACCATTGACCAAGCGTTGGGTGCGAGAAGCAGGTTCTCCACACACCATGCATATCGCATGTAATTTATCTACTCGCTCAGCTTGCGCCATCAAGGCTGGCATTTGGCCAAAAGGTTCGCCTCGAAAATCCGTATCCAATCCCGCAACGATGACTCTTAGTCCCTTGTCAGCCAAATTATGGCAAATTGCTAAGATCTTGTCATCGAAGAATTGCGCTTCATCGATGGCAACCACCGTTGTTTCCACATCCAATCTGGCTAATAGTTCACTCGCTGAATGAATGGGTATAGCATCAAACTCACTGCCCGCGTGCGAAGTGACCTTCTCAACAGAATAGCGGTTGTCTATTACCGGTTTAAAAACTTGCACCTTCTGGCGCGCGATCGTTGCCCGTCGCAATCGGCGAATCAATTCATCTGTCTTACCACAGAACATTGAGCCAGTAATGACTTCCAGTGATCCAGTATGATGCTTCATTTCACCTCGAGATGGTTATCCCTAAAAAGAAGGATTTCATAAAAAATAAAACAGGCAGGCGCCTTTGCCACCTGCCTGATAGTTTACCCGATGTTCCACATTACGCAAGGATTACACCGTGATTTCTTCTCCAGGTTCTGGAATCGTATATCCAAAGGCGCGTAAGCGCTTCTTGAGGTCAGCCAGGGACTTACGTCCAAAGCCCTCTACAGCCAGCAAAACATCCTCGCCAAGGGCGAGCTTATCGAGTGCTTCACCAACTTTCGTGATACCGGCTTTGGCAAGTGCATCAGTGGCACGTGTTCCCAGGTCTAGCTCAGCAATCAGTCGTTCCGGAGAAACTTTCGCTGCTTCCCGGGCTTCCGCCTCATCCAGATACTGTTGGCGAGCCTGTAACTTACGGTAGAAACGATCTACCTGCCCTTCAGTATCAACGATACGCTGCTCACCGGTGTAAAATGGGTGGCATTTGGAACACACATCGGTGTTGATCACTTTTATTGTCGAGCCTGTTGTCCAGGTGTTTCCACAAGCGCAGATCACCTTGGCATCAGGGTAGTACGTTGGATGAATACCTGCTCTCATAACTATCATTTCCTGATTTCATATATCAATATATCTAAATCTTTGGCTGGATACAGTCAAGCATATTACCTGGTCGGTTGGTCAGGCATCTGTTTCCACAGGCAGCACGTTGACTCGTTTGCGATCATCTCGGATAGTCTCGTAAAGGACAGTGCCATCCGCTGTTGCAAATAATGTGTCATCCTTGCCTATACCTACATTGCGTCCGGGTTTTATCCGTGTGCCACGCTGACGAACCAATATATAACCTGATCGCACAATCTGACCACCATAGACTTTCACTCCCAGACGTTGGGATTGGCTGTCACGCCCATTGCGGCTGGAGCCGCCACCTTTTTTATGCGCCATCTCTACCTCCTATCAACCCTCAATCGTTTCAATCATTAAGCGAGTGTATTTTTGGCGGTGACCTGACTTAACCCGGTAACGCTGTTTGGGTTTGTACTTAAATACGACGATCTTGTTGCCTTTGATTTGGGAGAGAACCTTTGCCTGTACCTTGGCGCCTTCTATAAATGGTGTGCCGATGGTTACCTTGTCAGCCTCAGCCACCAGCAAAACCCTTTCCAAATCAACTTCCTCACCAATTTCGGCTTGGAAGTGATCAACATCGATCGTTCCGCCAACAAAGGCTTTATACTGCTTACCACCATCTTCCACTATCGCAAATTTCATTGCTTTCCTCCAGCTTCACTTCACCGCACACTCCGCGATCCTGCTTATCCTTAGGTACTCATGACCGCCCAGGTGCGGGGAAGTTGGGGATACATAGATTTGCCCCAGCATTTCCCTGCCGGGGCAGTGCAAACAGTAATTATACCGAAGGACACCTAAACTGTCAAACAGAATCTAATACTTTTTTCCAGAAACATTCACTAGAAACATTCACTTATAATCTCTAATAACCAGTTAAATCCTCCGCTGACCCATGTGGTAAACTATTATCTTGGTTTGCCATAAGTTGCTATAAGAAAATCGCAGTTGCAGTGAGCAAAACCTAAGTATGTGCCTCTGATTTAATCCCGCCTTAGTACATTAAAGGGTTAAGCTCCACTCCTCGTAACTGCGCTGACACATAATTATTTATATTTTTCTGGAGGTTAAACGTATGTCGAAGAAGTGGGTGTATAGTTTTGACGAGGTTGGCGAGGCCGAACAACATGTTGGTGGCAGTTGGGAAGCCGTTCGAGCCCTGTTAGGAGGTAAAGGCGCCAACCTGGCAGAGATGACCCGTATTGGTGTCCCTGTACCACCAGGTTTCATCGTAACCACTGAAGCCTGCAATAGTTACCTGGAATTAAAACAAAAATTCCCTGAGGGTGCCTGGGATCAAGAGATAGCTGCCCTGAAAAAAGTCGAGAAGCAAACAGGGAAAGAGTTCGGCAATCCAAATAACCCCTTGTTGGTATCCTGCCGCTCGGGAGCAAAATTCTCTATGCCCGGCATGATGGATACTGTCCTGAACTTGGGCTTGAACGATAAAACCGCCGCGGGTATGGTTGCCTTAACAGGTGATGAGCGCTTTGTTTACGATGCTTACCGCCGCTTGGTACAAATGTTTGGCTCAGTTGTCCTGGGTATGCCGGATGAAGCCTTTGAAGATGTGCTTGAAGAATATAAAGAGCATAAAGGTGTTAAAAACGATACCGATCTGAGCGCTGAGGACTGGAAACACCTGACTGAAAGTTTCAAACAAATCGTTAAAGAGCATCAGGGCTTTGATTTCCCCCAGGATCCTATCGAACAGCTGCGCCTGGCGACTGAAGCTGTATTTAAATCCTGGAATGGCAAGCGCGCCGTCGATTACCGCAACGCAGCGGGAATATCCCACGACCTTGGCACAGCCGTCAACATCGTCACCATGGTTTTTGGCAATATGGGTTGGGATTCAGGTACTGGCGTAGCATTTACTCGAGATCCAGCCACTGGCGAGAAGAAATTGTACGGCGATTACTTGATGAATGCCCAAGGTGAGGATGTAGTTGCAGGGATTCGCAACACAAAGAAAATCGAAATGCTTGGCGACGAAATGCCGGGGGCGTACAGAGAATTTGTCGATATCTGCGACAAGCTAGAAGAACACTACCGGGAAATGCAGGATGTGGAATTTACTATTGAAAAAGGTAAACTTTGGATGCTGCAAACTCGCAGTGGTAAGCGCACTGCCAAAGCCGAGGTGACGATCGCCATCGATATGGCAAATGAAGGCCTCATCAGCCGTGAGGTGGCTGTTCGCCGGGTTACACCAGAACAGGTCGATACACTCCTGCATCCGCAATTTGACTTCGAGGCGAAAAACCAGGCACGCGAGACTGGTAGGCTATACGCCTCGGGCGTCAACGCTTCTCCTGGCGCAGCCGTAGGGCAGGTGTACTTCGATGCCGACACTGCTGAACATATGTCGAAAGAAGAGGGTCAGTCTGTCATCATGGTGCGGCCCTTTACTAAGCCTGATGATGTGCATGGCATGCTGGCTGCCAAGGGCATCCTGACCAGCGAAGGTGGTGCCACATCGCATGCAGCCGTCGTTGCCAGGCAATTTGGTGTGCCTTGTGTTGTTGGCGCAGCTGCAATTCGCATTGACCTGGAAAAGCGCCAGATGAGCGTCGATGGCACTCTCGTAAAGGAAGGCGAATGGATATCCGTGGATGGCACCAGCGGTGAAGTATTCTTGGGTGAGATTCCCACTATCTCTCCTTCCCTTGAGGAACAAACCGATCTCTTGACCTTATTAGACTGGGCGGATGAAATCTGTGCCACTGAAGGGATACGGAAATCACAAGATGGCTGGCCAAACACTGGTCTGCAAGTGTGGGCGAATGCTGACTACCCCGCCGATGCCCGCCGGGCACGCTCTTATGGCGCGGTCGGTATCGGTCTCTGCCGCACAGAGCACATGTTCTTCGAGCCAGAACGACTGCCAATTGTTCAGAAGATGATTCTAGCCGATTCCAGCCAGGAGCGCGTAGCTGCCCTAAATGAGCTGCTGCCCCACCAGCGTTCTGACTTTGAAGGTCTGTTCGAAGCCATGGATGGCTATCCAGTCATCATCCGCCTGATCGACCCGCCCTTGCACGAGTTTTTACCCTCCTTAGAGACCACACTTGAAGAGGTGCTCACCATGCGGATCAAGGGTGAAACGGATGGACTGGAGGACAAAGAAGAATTGCTCCGGAACATCCAGAATCTCCACGAAAGCAATCCGATGATGGGCTTGCGCGGCATCCGGCTTAGCATCATGATGCCTGAGATTGTGGAGATGCAGGTGCGCGCCATCTTTGAAGGCGCTGCGGATGCCACCCTGAAAGGCGTGCATGCCAAGCCTGAAGTTATGATTCCTCTTACTGGTCATGTGAATGAGCTGAAAGTCATTCAACCTCGTCTGGAGGAAATTGCCAAAGAGGTTATGAAGGCAAAAGGTGTCGAATTTCCCTACAAATTCGGTACCATGATCGAGATACCCAGAGCAGCCCTCACCGCTTCAGAGATCGCTGATATCGCCGAATTCTTCTCCTTCGGAACGAATGACCTGACACAGATGACCTATGGCTACTCGCGTGATGATGCTGAGCGCAACTTCCTGTTGAAATATGTCGAAGACGGCATCCTGCCGAAAAATCCTTTCCAGACCATCGATCGTGATGGCGTCGGGCGTTTGATGGATATAGCTGTCCAGGACGGTCGCCAGACACGCGTGGACCTGGAAGTCGGTATATGTGGTGAGCACGGTGGCGACCCTTCATCTATCGAGTTCTGCCATCTGGTGGGAAACAACTATGTCAGCTGCTCGCCGTTTCGTGTGCCGATTGCCCGTTTGGCTGCTGCCCACGCGGCATTAAAGCACAAGGCGTAAGCTAAGTTTCTACAGTTCATTCAGTGGTAAATTAAATGAAAACGCCGAGGTTTTATAAAATCCTCGGCGTTTTATATTCCTTTATGAATACAAAAGCCCCTCATTCTCGGTCGTTTACAAGTTGCTTCTTTCTTGGTACCCTGCCAGCGGCTACCAGGAACCTTCGCGGAGCACGTGAGACGTAATTTCCAAACGGTCTTTTACAGGTTTGGGTTGTTCTGCCCCCGGCTAACCAACCTCACAGAATAACACGGTATGTAGTTGGCACTCCTCTTCGCTCTCACATACCTTAAAACAAATCGGGCAAATCTAAAGGATACGCTCACTGTCTATATTCATACCTAACACGCCTTTCTCTAGGTTCATCTGGAGAACTGCCTGGTTAAGGTCCATTATTTAGAAAAGTTGGTATGCACGAGCATACGTGCTGTCCGGTAAATTTAACATATCACCAGAATTTATGCAGCTTGCGAGAGTGCTCGGTGACTTAAGCCGTTTGATTTTCGGTCAAGAAATTCGAAGTCAAGCCTTACTTTCTCACATTATAGAAATGAAGGCCTTAGGATCCTATAGTCTCCCAAAGCCTCTGAAAATGTGTACTCCCACCAAGCAAGGTCAACCACTGATCTCAATAGATTCTCGTTCTGCAAAAATTGCCCCTTGTTTCAACGCTTCATAATTGACCGGCAGTAATCGCCTATGACGCTCTGGTAGATGGTCGCGCAATGCCTGTTCGATCGCCTGAAGAGGCAATACAGGCAGCAGCGTCAGTAATGCACCGAGCGCCACCATGTTGGTCAATCGCCTGTCGCCCAGGGATTCAGCGATTTCATTGGCTGGGATAAAAACAGAGTTGATATCCGTGCGCTGCGGACTGCGATTGATTAGAGATGCATTGGCAACCAGCGCTCCTCCAGGAACCACCAGCGATTCATATTTTTCTAGAGAGGGTAAATTCAAGACGATGGCAGCCTTGGGATTGCGTACCAGCGGCGACCCAATCGCTTCATCCCCAAGAATTACTGTACAATTCGCTGTTCCACCCCGCATTTCTGGGCCATAAGAGGGTATCCAGGTCACCTCCATATTATTGTCCATGGCGGCATATGCCAGCACCTGACCGGCAAATAAAACTCCCTGCCCGCCAAATCCTGCGATGACAACTTCAATCTGCATCTTGTTTCCTCCCAAACACTTTACAGGCGCAAACCCGCCAGGGATGGAGAGACCTTGAAGTCTTCCAGTGGATAAACAGGTACCATGTGTTCTTCCACCCAGCGTAATGATTCAATTGGGGGAATTCCCCAGTTGGTTGGGCAGGTAGAAAGCATTTCGACCATCGAGAAGCCCAGACCACGCTGTTGAGCTTCGAATGCCAGTCGCAGTGCTTTCTTCGCCAGGCGAATATTTTTTGGATCGTGCAGGCTGCGGCGGACGATATAACCGGCTCCATCCAGCGTGGACAAGATTTCCGCCATGCGGATAGGGAAACCCATTTGTTCCACGTCGCGGCCACTCGGTGAGGATGTCGTTTTCTGCCCAGGAAGCGTAGTTGGCGCCATTTGCCCACCAGTCATCCCATAGATCGCGTTGTTGATGAATACCACTGTGAAATTTTCTCCACGAGCCGCCGCGTGTAGGATCTCCGCCATACCAATCGACGCTAGGTCACCATCTCCCTGGTAGGTGAAGACAGTCCGGTCTGGTAGAACCCGCTTGATGCCGGTTGCCATTGCAGGCGCACGACCATGCGCAGCTTCGACAAAATCGCAATCAAAATAGTTATAGGCAAATACCGAACACCCCACCGGAGCTACACCGATAGCCTTCTCTCGTAGACCCATCTCGTCCAACACCTCAGCAATCAGCCGATGTGCAACCCCATGCGTGCAACCTGGGCAGTAATGAGTAGGCACTTGCGCCAGAGTTTTGGGACGTTTAAAAACCACTTGGGTTGGATTCGTTGCTAACATTAAACTCCCTCCTCCTTACTGCTTGCCTTGCAGTGTGCCAAGCAATTCTGCATGGCGTTTCATCCAGCTCTGGCGCGGATTTTCATCGAACGGGACAAGACTATGCGCAATACGCTGAATTTCGGCTAATATCTCATCTGGAAATGGCATCACGCCTCCCATGCGTCCATAGAATTCAATGGGGATACGTCCATTGGTCGCTTTTTGGACATCTTCCAACATCTGCCCCGCATTCATCTCGGTAACGAGCATAACTTTTACCTGGTTTGCAAGAGCTTCTATCCGGGCGTAAGGATAGGGACTCAATGAAATCGGACGGAACAATCCTACCCGGATACCCTCCGCGCGTGCTGCTCGTACTGCCGAGAGCGCTACCCTGCCAGCTGTACCAAACCCGATGACAGCATATTCCGCGTCCTCCAGATAATACTCTTTATAGCGAATTTCATTCTTCTGGATCTCATTCCAGCGTTGCATAATTCGATAATTCAGCACTTCCTCGACATTCGGGTCAATATAGATAGAGCTCAGCAATCGTCTCTCTCGACCTTGGGCACCGCGAACTGCCCAATCAGGGTACTCTGTGCGGATATCTTGCATAGGTGGTAATTCCGCCGGTTCCATCATCTGCCCTATGTTTCCATCTGCCAGCACTACCACTACCGTGCGGTATTTGTCCGCCAGATCAAAAGCTAATACGGTCAGATCGATAGCTTCCTGCACACTGGCTGGTGCAAGCACAATCGGATGGTAATCTCCATGACCTCCGCCATGAACAATTTGGTTATAGTCGCCTTGGGAGGGCGCAATATTTCCCAGGCCAGGGCCACCACGCATCACGTCGATCAAAACCACAGGTACCTCAGTGCCCGCAATATACGAGATACCTTCCATCATTAAGCTAACACCGGGGCTGGAGGATGAACTCATCACTCGTGCCCCGGTGCAAGCTGCGCCGTAGACCATATTAATGGCGGCGACTTCGCTCTCTGCTTGCAAAAAAGTACGTCCAAGCTGAGGCATGCGCCAGGACATATATTCCAGTAGTTCTGTTTGGGGTGTAATTGGGTAACCAAAGTATGCCTGCACCCCTGCACGCACACCAGCTTCGGCAATGGCTTCATTGCCTTTTAGTAATTCGCGTGGCATCGTGAACCTCCTAAGACACCATCGCCTTTGCGGGGCGTACCGGCGCTTCCCTGAAAACCGTCAAAGCCGCTTCGGGACACATAATCGCACAAATTGCACAACCGGTGCAGCCTTCCGAGACAAGAAACACCGGATGGTAACCTTTGGGCGTCAAATGGTCCATATCCAGAGCCAGCACCTCCTGAGGACAGGCATCCACGCATAACTCACAACCCTTACAATAAATCTGATCAACTTCTACCCACCCCTTTACGGGCATGGTCTGCCTCCTAAAAACTTGAATAGTTTGTAAGCTATAAATCCAACCTTTATTATCAGATTCTTGCGATCCTTTGGGTAGTGCTAACTGTCATGTAAAGCGTTTAACAAAAGTCCTGTATACCGCAGGATTTGAATTTTGTGAACCACGTGAGGCGCCTCTTGCATACGCGATGGACCAGTCATGTATCGCAACTCACGTAAACCATTTGCCACTCCAGGGTGGTATTGTAACTGTAGCGGAATCACCAGAAACGATCAACTCCTCTTGCTCCAACAAACTGTGCAAGATGCGCCCATCCTCCCATCCCAAACTATCAACTTTAATCCGTACGTGTCGGCGCGTAGCTCCCAGATTCAGCAACACCAATACAGCACTGTCTCCTAGCGTGCGTGCGAATGCAAAAAAACGCCGGCGGTTATCAACTAGTATTTGTTGGTAGTTTCCTCGTCTCAATACGGGCAGCCGTTTCCGCATCACAATCAGCTGCTTTAGCCAAGCGTGAAGCTCCGTATCCCACTGGTTGCGATCCCAGGGGAAAGAGCCTCTGCATCCTGGATCCTTACCACCCATCATCCCTATTTCATCACCATAATAGATGGCAGGGGCGCCCGGAAAGGCAAACTGGAATAAAAAAGCCAGCTTTGCTTTGCCAATATCCCCTTCAAGTATTGTCAATAAACGTTCTGTATCGTGCGAGCCCATGGGTACAAACATGGCAAATGTATTTTCACGCTTGTACACCCTCAGATTTGACTCTATATTACTGGCGAATTGACTCATATCCGCTGAACTGCTAGTCAGCACATCCAACAAGGCTTTGCGCACTGGGTAGTTCATCAAACCGTCAAAATGATCGTCACCAACCCAACGCGGCTCCTGATCCCAGATTTCTCCAACCAGGTACGCATCCGGGTTGACCTCCTTTACAGCCTGGCGAAATTCACCCCAAAAGCCATCATCGTCGATCTCATTGGGCACATCCAGCCGCCAACCGTCCGCGCCCTGGGCGATCCAATATCGGGCGACGTCCAGGATATATTTTCGCACTTGCTGGTTGTCTGTATTAAATTTAGGCAGGCTCTTAATCTTCCACCACGCCAGGTAATCAGTGGCTTCTCCCGGTGTGTAGGCTTCAACCGGAAATTGTTTGATATGGTACCAGTCTTTGTAGGCTGAATCCTGCTGATTTTCAAGTACATCAACAAACGCGAAAAAACCCCGCCCGCAATGATTAAACACGCCATCCAGGATCACCCTGATGTTATTTTGATGGGCGTTTTCTAATAAGGCTTTAAAATCTCGCATATCCCCCAGCTTCGGATCTATTTTGTAATAGTCGCTTGTGTTGTAGCGGTGATTAGAAGGTGAATGGAAGATTGGGTTCAGATAAATACAATTTATTCCTAAATCCAACAAATAATCGAAATGATTGATGATTCCACGCAGATCACCGCCCATAAAGTTGCTGGTAGTGGGTGGAGATCCCCAGGCTTGCACATTAGGGGGGTCATTTTTCGGATCCCCATTAGCAAACCGGTCTGGAAAAATCTGGTAGAAAACAGCATCTTGAACCCAATAAGGAACGCTCATCGTCACCTCATCTATGTCATTCTGTTATCGAAACATCAACAGGAGATGCCCTGGACGATCCCCCTTAATCCCGAAAGAACCCGATGAGAGGCACACCTCTGCCTATCAAGGAGATGGTGTGCCAATGGCTTCAAACACAGGCAAGCCTTCCAGGATTGCATTCTCGGCCCCCAGAAGCGCTTCCGCTGGGCTGACAACCCCATCAAACACGGACCTGATAGCAATATCCAGGGAAGTCGCATACAAATCCATGGCCGGAGTGATCGCATAGGGTACTGCCTCCACAAAAGCACGCATTGCTTGGGCAATCAATGCGTCAGTGATGATAAGCTGCCCTGCCACAGGGTTTTCAGGCGCACCGCTTAGAACAGGGATTAACCCGACTTCCGCCAATGCAGATTGGATCTCAGGCGCTAATAATGATTCGACAAATTTCCAAGAAATCCTATGGTCTTCATCCAGCGCGCGCTGACTTAAATAGATATTTTCCGTTCGAATAAATCCAGACAACCCCCCACTCCCATAAATGGGCCAGGAATCGATGGCTAAGTTTTCTACACCTATGGCCTCAACGAGTTCATTTTTATTCCATGTACCGTCAGTGAGAAACCCGACCTTGCCCTCCTTAAATAGGTTCAGGTCATTATCGGTAAAGAAATCCACCGGACCTGCCTGTTCAAAAGAGCGCAGCAATTCGATCCACTCTAGTCCCTCCGGACTATTAAAGGCTGGCATGCCATTGTCATCAACGAGCGCACCTCCCAGCCCGTAAATATGCGCACCGCTGAAGTAAAAACTGCGCTCAAGGTATGCGCCAAATACTTCAGGTTCAACCACCGGCTGTGACAACTGGATGGGTTCGCTAAACGTCTCTGGAGCTTTAGGGATGAGTGCGCGGTTGCGATACAACACCACCCCATCCATCCAAAAAGGCATACCTATCAAGGTATCCTGATAACGAACAGCCTCAACAGTAGCCGGATTGAGCGTGTTCAGCAGGTCGCTACTTGCCATCTCCCTTACTCCTGCCACCAATCCTTGATCATACAAATCTCGACCCCATTCGTCTGGGCCAATTAGAATCGTCGGTCCACTGCCCTGCCTGGCAGCCTGTTCAAATCCAGCCTTTAGATCAACCTGAGGGACGTAGAGAACGTCAAAATACACACTGGGATAGATATTCTGAAAAGCAGCAATCTGGCGCAACAACACAGGAATTTGTTCTGGTTCCAGGCTGTGCCACAAGCTGATGGTGCCGCTGACGAGGACCTCAGTAGGTGTGGGGGTGCTCGATGGAGCTGGTTCTGCCACTACAGCAGCCTCCTCCACCGTCGGAATCTGCGTGGCTTCGTTTGGAGCCACCGGACCTGCGCATGCTGTGAATGTTATGAGCACCAGCCATGTGAGAGAATTCAAAAAGATTTTTTTCATAATCTGTTATTGTGAACGTATTTTGAATGTTGATTATCAAATATGCACAACCTTTTGGATCAATAATCTTTCCCTTCCAAAGATTGGGCAAACACACTCTGCAACCACCTATATTCTACTCCACGTTGGGCTAAAGCCAGAACTGGCTTAATAAAACTTCCCAGGCTTATTCACTGAACAACCACTCTAGCCCAATCTCCAGCTCAATGGGTTTGCCACGTTCCCAATCGCTGAAATTACCCACCAGCCTCAAACCAATTTGGATGAGAACATGCTGCCAATTGCTAATTTTATGCATATGTCACTCCTTCGGCGGCTCCTGTCCAACGATTGAGCAACAAAATTTACGCGATCAAGACGATCAAGATTCAGGATCGCGTGTTCAGGGGAAACTCTCTGAGGGTAAGTTGGGTGTACCGTAAAACGGGATAATTCCAGTATAATCAATACATGCAAACTTTCTCGCATCTGAGCGGGGTCTACGCGGCTGTTGTCACACCTGTCAAGGATGATTTTTCACTGGATTCCCGCGCTCTGCCTGCACTGTTGGAATTTATTATTGAGCGCGGCTGCCACGGGGCTCTCCTGTTAGGAACCACGGGAGAAGGGCCGTCTTTCGCGCCCTCCGAGCGCCTGGCTCTCATGCGTTCCGCGCTCCAGGTACGCAGCACGCATCCTGGGTTCCGCCTGCTAGCTGGCACCGGCACGCCTAGTCTAACCGAGACAATCGAGCTGACAGGCGCAGCCTTCGAGCTGGGCTATGACGGCGTGGTGGTGCTACCACCCTATTACTTTCGCAAAGCCTCGGATGAAGGCCTTTATCTCTGGTTCAGCCAGGTGATCCAGCAGGCTGTGCCTGCCGGTAAAGCATTACTGGGCTACCATATCCCGCAGGTTTCTGGAGTTTCCTTCTCGTTTGACCTGCTCTCGAGGTTGAAAAGTAATTTTCCCAACCAATTCGCTGGCATTAAGGACTCCAGCGGTGATCTCGACCATGCCCGCCTGCTGGGCGAGACCTTTAAACAGGATTTGCTTGTCCTGAACGGTAATGACCGTTTGTTTAGTCAGGCCCTTCAATCAGGTGCTGGCGGTTGCATAACTGCCTGTGCCAACCTGTGCTCAGCAGACCTCCGCCAGGTCTGGGATGGGCACCAGCACAGCGAGGATACCTCTAACTATCAGTCACGCTTGATTTCCTTCCGCAGTGTAGCAGAGCGCTACCAGCCTTTTCCACCCCTCATGAAAGCCCTCCTCGCACGCCAATATGGCTTCCCCTGCTGGACTGTACGCCCGCCGTTATTACCTCTTGCTGGTGAGCTGGTTGATCAAGCCGTAGCTGATTTGCACTCGTTATGGAATAATGTCTGACCGATCCAAGGAAACCGCCCGCATTCAATTTCTACTCACCATTTTGGGCTTGCTGATGATTTTTACTTTGATCGTGCTGCTCGCCCTGTTGGTGTACCCTTATGTATTCGCTCCCCCCAATGCGCTTGCTACAGCGCAGGCAAGGGACATCCAACCGACGCGCTCCTCCACACCCTCCCCCAACCCAAGTCTGACTCCCAGCCCATCGCACACATTGCGGAATACTTTCACGCCAACCATCTCCCTGACCCCTACCCGCACACCCACGCCGACATTAACTCCCACTCCTCCAGGTCCCCCCACTTTAACACCAGCCAGACCGGTAATCGGTGAAAACAATTACTTATTACAGGACTGGTCGCCTGAACAAATGGAGTTCGCAATCGCTCTTATGGAGGATTATCCCAACACGCTGCCCAGACAATCGCGTGGCCCCAATGATGAAAACTACTATGCTGCCTATGAGTTCGCTGTGATCGCTCAGAGGGAAGCTTTACTAAGATATCCGCAAGTTTCACAAGCAGACTCTTGGAGCTGGGAGCTGGCATACAACCTGGCACGTCTCGGCGATGCTCGCGCGGGTGAACAATATGCCAGCTTGATTGAACAGGCGTTAAACCGCGAACAAGCCGAGGTGGATGATTTAGCGGCATGGGTTCGCACACGCTCACCCCTTCTTGAAATCATAGTCCACCAAATCCCTTCTGTTCCTGGATATCTCAGTTCATATGTTTTAGAACTACAAGCTGAAGGGAGTGCGTTCATTTTATTGCATGAAACACTAAGTGCGTTCCAGGCCAGCGTGCTTACTAGCGACTTCGACTTTGTAAACCAGCCACACTACGACCTCTTGACTGGTGATTTGACAGGCGATGGTCTGAGCGAAGTTGCGATTATAAGACGCCCATCACCAGGGGAACATGAATTAACCCCCCCGCGAGTGTTCAGCCTCGCAGAGGATAATCCGCCTGAGCTGCCCTTCCATCCCGATACTCGAAAGTTTAATCATATTGGCACAAATTTCGTAAGCCAATGGGAGATTATGCAGGGAGAAACAAAACTAAAATTCACTGGTCAGGCGTTCCCTTCCTGCCCTCTCACCCTTTCACTGACCTATATATGGGATGGTAGCTGGTTTGTGTCGGATGGTCCGGATTACATGATTACGCCCCCTGCTGGAACGTTAAGCTACTGCCGCTACGTGATCGAACATGCCGTTTATAGCTGGGGGCCACAGGCAACCGCAACTTTAATGGAGAGCCTTATCCCTATCTGGCCTCCCACTCTTGATGAAAATGGCACACCCTACCCTGAAGATGAAATGGATTCTTGGCGGTACCGGTTGGCCATCAATCACGCTCTGGCTGGCCATGATGAACAAGCCAGAACCTACTTGGAAGAAATCATTTTGAATCCCAGCACCCCGACCAGCCGTTGGGTTGCATTTGCACAGCAATTTCTAGCTGATTATCGGCTGGAGAACGGATTATACCGTGCCTGTCTAGCCAGTGAGGCTTGCCAGCCCTCCGAGGCTCTGCAATACCTAATTGAACAGATGCCTGTCAGCGACTATCCAACCATTTTGTCACATTTATGGCAACTCGGCATCACGCAGCGGTCATCAGGTTACTTTGATTTTGATGGTGATGGAAGCAATGAGATCTGGTTGACAGTACGCCATCGCCCTGCAGAGCCTCTGGAATTTTGGTTTTTAATCCCCGCTAAAGACGGTATTAGAGCTTTCAATCTTGGAACCACCGATTCTGCCCAGCCTCATGTGACCTACTATGCTGAAAGCTCACTACCCCCTGTTATCTGGATCCCAGATTTCCAGGCTTTTCAGGTATATAGGCTGCCGGATAGCCTGGAGCCTTACCTCACCTACGTTGAACTACCCCAGTTTTACCCTGATCGTTTTAAAGAGGGTTTGGAAGCCCAGGTAGAGGCACTCTTCGCAGGAACAAATCCTGCCACTGTGGAACAGGCTCTTTTAGGTCTGCAAGACCATCCAGGATTGCTTTGTCGCGGTACCTGGAGCTGTGATCGCTATTATTATATCCTCGGGCTCAGCGCTGAGTTGGCTGGCGATCGCTCTACAGCAATCGATACCTATCTAACCCTATGGTGGGATTATTCGCGCAGTCCTTATACCACCATGGCACGCCTGAAATTAAAGGGAGCATTCGCGCCACCTACTGCCACCTCCTCGCTCACACCAACTGCTTCGCAAATACCAGCCTTTACAACCACCCTCACCATCACTGGCACCCCGCCGACGAGCACAGCTACACCGACCAACACAATTACCTCTGAACCATACCCGTATCCGCCTGGTGGTCCAACTGCCACCTTTGGCCCAACTGCTACCTATCCCGGTCCATAACCCTGTTGACCAGGAATAATTGAAAAAGAGTCCCCACAATACAAGTCCCATGATCTACCCGCAATCTATCTGGAGATTGCTCATCAACCCACCTGGTACAGGTGCCTGGAATATGGCCGTTGATGAAGCTATCCTGCACTCCATCGGGGCAGGAATTTCACTCCCCACTTTGCGCCTGTACGCCTGGGAGCCTGCCTGCTTATCTCTGGGCTATGCACAGCTATCAAGCGATGTAGATCACACTCGTCTGAACGAGCGCGGCTGGGAGCTGGTCAGGCGACCAACCGGCGGAAAAGCCATCCTGCATACTGATGAGCTCACCTATTCAGTCATCGTCTCCAATGACGAGCCGCGCCTGCTAGGCAGCGTGTTGCAAAGCTACCAGCGAATATCACAAGCTCTCTTGCACGCCTTGCAAAGTTTAAGCCTGCCAGCGCGCTCTAATGAAAATAGTAGCTCGATCGGTGATTCAACGTTAGCGGGTCCCGTATGTTTCGAAGTCCCGTCACATTTTGAGATTACGGTGGGAGGGAAAAAACTGGTTGGCAGTGCTCAGGCTCGCAAGCGGGAAGGCGTGCTCCAGCACGGCTCGCTTCCCCTGCACGGCGATCTTACTCGCATTACCCAGGTTTTAACTTACGAGAATGATGATGAACGAACCATCGCTGCAGGTCGCTTGCTGGAGCGGGCTACTACGATCGAGGCATTTCTCGGATATCCAATATCCTGGGAAGTCGTTAGCCAGGCTTTTATCACCGCCTTCACAACCAAATTAAACCTGGACCTGCAACCTCAAGACCTTTCACCTCAAGAAAACTCACTTGCCACGCGCCTGGTAGAAGAAAAGTACAGCCATCCGGATTGGACAAACCGGATTTAAGCTTCTAGAAAAGGGATATATGATCTACTTCATGGGGTGGGAGTAGGAGAAGTGAAAATCACCTCGGGATAGCCTAGCTCACGAAAGAGCCGGTAAAGATAACTCTCTGCATTTATTTGTGCCTTATCAAGGATTCCATCTTCTAAGGCTGCCTTTTCAATCTCCGCTTCGGCCGCCTGGCGTGCAGTGGTTTCCAGATTAACGTCCCCGTACGTCAATATTCCAGTATCCCGGTCATAAATATAGGATTTCTCGTTATCCAGGGTAGCAACGAATATCTCTGCTTCTGGTAATGTGACGTATAGCACACCGATTTTTACATTCAGATCCTCGGGCGTGAGTTTTGCCAGGTCCACACCCGCAACAACCAAACCATGGGCGACCAGCATCAGTCGATCTCCGAACAAAAAGCCAAACGGACCCTGGCGTGTTTCAGCTGTGATCACTTTCTCAACTGTGTACGAGATGGTCTCCAGCCGGGCCAGGTCTCGCACACCATGGATGATAGTAACTGGATCCGGCAAAATGGTAGGGGTTGGATTTAGCACACGTGCCACCTGGGTCGCCAGGTTGCTGGTCATGGCATTCACGGGCTGCACCG
>CP070639.1:3143673-3152529 GCA_020354045.1 Anaerolineales bacterium
CCACCAGGTGCCGGCGTCATTACGTCCATGCACCTCAGCCTGAACTCCCACAGCCAGCACGCCCACAGGAGGGCTATAGAGTATGCTGGGTCCCGAACGGCAATTGGTCGCTACACTGGCGCTGATTATAGGGATGCTTGATGTGGGCGTTAGCGTGGGTGTCTCGGTGAAAGCTAGTGTAGATGTTGAGGTATCCAGCTGAGGTGGAGGTGGGAGAGTATCCGTAGGTACTGGACTTGTTGGGGTTTCCATCAACTCCTGCGTGCCAGCGCTGGTTGTCAGTTGTGCTTGTAGGGTGATCGCGGCGGAAGTGTAGATGGCTTCTGGAGGAAGTTGAGAAGGCTCGCCTGATGTACCTGGTAAATTGCAGGCCGAAAGAACAGACAAACACAACAGCAGGGTTAAATTGGCAAAATATTTCACCTTCATCATGATCAAATCCTAATTATTCGCCGTAATGGCAAACCAGGGTCCTACAACTCATGGATAAGCCTTGTCGATTTTCTACAGTGTACAACCAGATGCGCGAAAATGCAACCATCCGGGTTATTGCACTGCTGGAACACATAACACGTTCTCACCTGTAAGAATGGATGAGAATAGGTTGAAAGTCGTTTTGTTCATCGTATGATTACGAAATTAGCTCACACCTTGATTGAGGTAATATCCAAGTCTACATTCAGTTGCTCAGTGTGAGGCAATGCAGCCTGCATCGACCAGGGTCCTGTCCAGGTGATCTGGACTGTGCGCAGCTGACCACGCAGGTCTTGATCCGATTCAACAAAAACCAGCTTGTTGGTGGGTGTACGCCCCTTCCAGCGACCGCGCACCTGCTCTTCGAACAGCACCTCCACTTTTTCACCTAGGTAATTGCGGTTAATTTCTGTAGCAATGCGCTCCTGTAACGCTTCCAGCAAACGAAAGCGGCGCCATTTCTCCTCGTCTGGTACGTCATCAGGCAGACGCCGTTCGGCGACCGTACCCTCGCGCGGTGAGTAGCGCGCCAGGTGAGCGACATCGAGCTGGAGTTCTTCCAGTAGATCATAAGTGCGCTGGAATTGAGCCTCCGTTTCACCTGGAAACCCGACGATGACATCGGTCGCGATCGAGACGGGTGGAAAGTTTCCCTGGAAATTCCCACCTAGTCGCTGGCGGATTTTCGCCACCAATTGGCGGTAATCTTCAGCGGTGTAGCCGCGCTTCATGTTTTCGAGCACCTGGTCGTCACCAGCCTGCACCGGCACCTCAATGTGTGGCATCACCTTCGGTAGCTCAGCGACTGTTTCAAGCAAGGCTTCATCCATCCAGTTGGGGTGTGAGGTCAAGAAGCGAATGCGCTCCAATCCATCGACCGCATGCACCACGCGCAGTAAGTCAGCCAGGTGCGGACCATCCGGGATGTCTTTTCCATAGCGGTCCACGATCTGTCCCAACAGGGTGACCTCTTTGACACCCTGCTTAACCAGGGCACGCACTTCGGCAGTGATCTCACCCACTGGGCGGGATCGCTCCACACCGCGACGGTAGGGGATAATACAAAAGGTGCAGGCGTGCGAGCAGCCCAATACCACCGGCACATGCGCACTCACCAGCTGCCCTTGCTCGCCGGCGGGCAAGATCATGTCACCGTCCATAAGCGCGAAACGTTGGTCAATATCCGCTAGTTCCACCTGGCGTGCCTCGCCCTGGGTCAAGTGAGCTACCAAAGGACCGGGGTCAGAGGGAGGGGAAAACACATCTACAAAAGGAAATCGCGCTTTGAGACGTTCATGTCCTTTTACGCCCACCAGGCAGCCCATCAGGTTAACCACCAATTCAGGGTGTTTCTTTTTCAATGGCTGCAAGGAGAACAGGCGGCTGACAGCCTTGTCTTCAGCACTCTGGCGCACAACGCAGGTGTTCAGCACAATGACATCCGCCTGGTCGGCACGAGCTTCCGCCTGGTAACCCAGGCGCTCCAGAGCGGAAGCCACGCGCTGGGAGTCCGCCACATTCATCTGGCAGCCTTCGGTCCAAATGTGATATTTCATGTCCACAATTATACACCGAGCGGGAAATACAATACGACTCACCAAGCTCTAATCTGGCGCCAGGTACTCGCATGAGTGCTGGTGATACAATACCGCGCATGCGCAAGCTGAAACTGAGAAATCTAATCTTAATCCCCATTGCCCTGGTCGTTGTGGCGGTCTTGCTCTACCAGATCCCAGCAGTTAACCGGCTGGTGAGCTGGCGATACCAGGTTGCCATAGCATATATGCGGGGTGTGATCAACCCGGTGGAAGGTGTGCCTACGCCGATACCGGTGAGGACCAGCGCAACAGCCCAGGCAGATCAGGCGACTGCGAGCCCAACTCCCCCACCGACCTCCACACCACTGACCCCCGAGCCAACTGCCACGCTGGCTCCATCACCCACGCCCATACCAGCAGCTATCTCCTTGCCAGCCCCCAGTTGGGAGAAACAGGATATCAACAATTGTGGACCAGCCACCCTGGCAATGTATCTGCGTTATTATGGCTGGGAAGGCGACCAGTTTCCCATCGCCGAGCTACTCAAGCCGCAGCGTGAGGATCGCAACGTAAATGTAGAAGAGTTGGCATATTATGTGCGCACGCGCGCTGGCTGGCTGAATGCTGAATATCGTGTAGGCGGGAATACCGACCTGCTCAAACGCCTGCTGGCGGCCCGTATACCAGTGATGGTTGAGGAGAGCTTTTATTTCGAAGAACCTTTTTGGCCCAACGACGATTTATGGGCCGCCCACTACAACTTGCTGACCGGCTACGACGATACCACTCAAACCTTCACCGGGCAGGACAGCTTCCATGGTGCCAACCAGAGTATCCCTTATGCTACATTGGATGATTACTGGCGGATTTTCAACCGCGTGTATATCCTGGTATACCCACCGAACATGGAAGGGACCGTCCAATCGGTCCTGGGTGAGGATTGGGATATAGAAATTAACCGCCAGAGAGCCCTGGAAGCCGCTCAGGCCGAGATCGATTCGGATCAGCAGGATGCCTTTGCCTGGTTCAATCTGGGCACCAACCTGGTGTATTTCGAACGCTGGGGTGAGGCAGCCAACGCCTTCGACCGGGCTCGTGAGCTGGGCTTGCCCCAGCGTATGCTGCGCTACCAGTTCACTCCCTTCTTTGCCTATTTCCACACCCGGCGGATTGAAGACCTGCTGACTTTGAGCGAATATGCGTTGGAAATCACACCCAACGCGGAAGAGGCTTTGCTCTGGCACGGTTGGGGTCTGTATCGCAATGGAGATACACCTGCCGCGCTTGCCGATTTTCAAGCCGCGCTGCAGGAAAATCCAAATTACGAAGATGCCTTATATGCCTTAAATTTCGTCCGCCAAAACCCGTAAAACCATTTAGTGCCCCCCAGCCGAGCGCGCCAGGCCAGCAGGCTGGCTTTCTTCGCGGCCTGGTTTGAGCGCCAGTACAGCAATCAACCACAGCACCGCCATTAACATCCCACCTAATAAAAAAGGGGCGCTGGCGCCTAATGCCTGAAAAATCACCCCACCGATCAAAGGCGCAATGGCATTTGCGCCGCTCAAGAAAGCTGCTGATATTCCTAACATCCCACCAACTTCGTCGCGGTTGACTCGCTTGGTAATCAGACTGTTGATACTCGGTTGCAGCATACCACACCCGATCGCTGCCGGCACCATCGCCACGAGCATCCAACTAATTCCCAACCAGCCATTGTTCGTATCTGGAGGCAGTTCCACAGCCAGGTTGCGCGTAGTTGGATTCTCATGAGTGCGAAAATCGCCGCTGGAGCGCAATTCCTGTTCCAACCTCTCACGGGAATAGGTTGGCAGAGGCTGTTCTGGGGTCAGAGCAGTGAACACCAGCCCAATAGCTAGTACCGCAAGACCGATATAGACCAAGCGCCGATCGCCGAATCTGCGGCTCCAGCGCCCAATCAACCAACCTTGCACAACCACCACAATCAGGCCCACGAAGACGAAGATGATGGCATTCCCAGATGCGTTTAAACCCAGCCGGTTTAATGTGAACAATGCCAGCAATTGCTCAAGGCCACCAAAAGCAATCTGTTGGGCAAACATCAAAGCGAGCAGCAATCCCACCGCGGGGTGTCTTAATTCCTGGAACAGCGTCCTGGAGGAAAAACCCGCTTTTTCCGTCGCCTGGCCGCGCTGCTCGGGTGGCAGGGTTTCTTGCAACCAAAACCAGGTGAGCAGAATTGAAAGCAACGAAAAGATGGCGGCCGCAAATGCCGGAACCCGGTAGTTATTGCCACTGAGCGCCAGGGAGACGAAAGCGATGATCGGCCCCACCACAAAACCGATCCCAAATGCCGCCCCTAGTAGCCCAAGTCCCTGAGTACGGTTCTTCTCCGTAGTACTATCGGTAATCACCGCCTGGGCGGTGGCGATATTTGCCCCGGATATACCATCAATGATGCGCGCCAGGAACAGCAACCAGAGCGTATTGCTGAAACCCAGCACCAGGAATCCCACCAGTGTGCCCAACTGGCTGATAACCAAAATCGGTCGACGCCCATACTGGTCGGAAAGTCGCCCTAGGAGCGGCGCGCCAATGAACTGCATCACCGGGTACGCCGCGCCTAACAAGCCAATCGTCAGCGCATCAGCGCCAAAGGAAGCCGCGTAAAGTGGCATAAGTGGAATGATGATCGTCAGGCCCAAAAGATCAATCAAGACGATTACAAAAACCGGCAGAATTTTTTTGAAATCCAGTTTATCCTGCTCTGTTGAATTCGAAGGTGTGTTTGAAGCTGTCAACGATATAGTCTCCTATCTTGTTTTTTGGCTGTCTAATTTTGCAGCCTGCCCCCATTCTTACCTCAGGAACTGGGATCCCAGCGTTTCACACCTTCCAGAACCTGTCTGGCACGCTCCACACCTGCTTTCAGTGATTTCTGGACAGCCTCCTGCGAGAAATCCAGGGTCTCGCCTAAAGGGTAGAGAGGCTCAATTATTTTGCAGTCATAATATTTCAGTGGCCTGCCACTGGACGGATGGTACAGCGTGACACCCTGTTTCTCAGCCTGTTGGACCAGATGGTTGATGCGCACAAACTCGCCTACATCGCTCCTGAAAAGTTCATTTAACACGATATCTAGGGTACGTGTGCCGATCTGGAGGATATTTTTGGGAGGCTCTGGAAGCGGATCGGCTGCCTCGGGGCTGCAGTTAATGATCACCACTTCATCTGGCTCTGCATCCAACACATCCCCGATCGGGCTGATATTGCGCACACCCCCATCCACCATGCTGCGATGTTGCCCTGAGACATCCACCGGTGACCAGATGATAGGCATCACGGTAGAAGCCAATATCGCTTCCGCCAGATTCGGGTCATCCCCGCGAAACTCCACGTATTCACCAGAGACCAACGAGACCGCCCCAATGCGTAGGTCCACCTTGATCTTGTCTGGCTCAAGCTCCTGCAATAGCAAATTCTTGAGTGGGTCGTTGCCATAGAAAGATTTTGCCCCGAACAAGATCTTCAGGATAGAGATCAAATTGAATCCACCCGTGTAAACCTGGTCATTTGAGATGGTATTCCAAATTTCAAACAGGCGGGTGTACTTTTCCATCGCCAGCATCACGCCATTTAACGCACCCACAGATACTCCTGCGATGAGATCCCACTGGTAGCCTTTGACCTCACGGGCATACTTCTCGGCACTACACTGGAAGGCACCTTTGGCGCCACCTCCACTGAGAACCAGGGCAACTTTTTTCGCCATGAGACCTCCTGTTTCGTCTAAAGCTGAACAATAAACCAATCATACCACCGAGGCTGTCTAGGAGTTCAGCACAACAAATAGTATTTATACGCTATTCGATTCCCAATCTTTGATATGTAATCCTCTTACTAGATACGCTTGACGGTAGAACTTGAGAATGAGAAGAAAACAACCTGCCTAGTACATCCACAATCTGAAAGCTAAACGAATGCCCGATACGGCCTGCAAGGCCGTCGTTCATTATCACACTACCCAATCAAAACAGGAGTAGGCTGGAAGTGACCATCCAGCCTACTCCTGTATCAGTTTTAGCAATTGCTAGCTAGCTAATTGCCCGGTTTATATAAGCTACCGACCTGGGGAGGTCCAGGGATCTGATACAGCCTGATTAAGGAATAAACTTTAATTCCAATAAGACTAAGCAGCACTGGAAAAACCACCCAGGTAGAACGGGTTAACAAGATCAACATTGTGAACAGCCCGGTATTGGACATCTTTCCAGGCGCCGACCAATTAAGCGCCCAGATAACCCGATCCACTTCATAGAAATAATTCGGCGAGATGATCGGCCAGCGCAAGAACTGGTTGGAGAGCAGGTGGTCTAAAACCATAAACTGAACCAAAAACAACACCACCGCCAAGGCCAGCTCGTTATATTGCTCTAAGAAATTAAAGTAAAAGAAAGTAGTCAAAATGCGGTCGGATAAGATATCGAACTGAGCACCAAGCAGAGTTTCCTGGTTGAGCGCGCGTGCCAGGTATCCATCCAGGTTGTCCAGGATTAAATAAACGCCTAATCCTAAATAATTCGCGTTTTCATTATGGGTAGTAGCAGCGATAGAGAAGATGATCAGGCACACTAAGGTTCTCAGGAGCGTTACCAGATTCGCCCAGGTCCAAAAACTTTCGTTAGCGACCACCTTTCGTGAGTAAGTTACCATGACCCTACCCTCCCCGCCTACCCTTTAATCACCCTCTAGCCGATCAGTATAGCAATTCCGTCAGCCGATATATTCAACTCCTCCCTCAAGATTTTCTTGGTGTAATTTTCGTTCTTTGCCATATCCAGCTAACACTGATGTTCTCCAGATATCGGTTAATGAAGTGAATTACTTTGCAATATTATACGCTGGAACGGTCATTTATATATGGCTTGCGAGGGTAGCAATGAAAGATACTGCATCCTAGATATTAGAAACCTGATTTTCGCGTCTTTATATCCTGAGCAGGGTTAATAGAAAATAATGGTAGTCATCACGGGGATATCTGGATTGGTGGGGGCAAACCTGGCACGCGCGTTGCTGGCGCAGGGGCGGCAGGTGCGCGGTCTGGTCCACCGCGACCAGCGCGCGGTGGAGGCTTCGCCCATCGAGTTGACCAAGGGGGACGAGCGCGGCTTGTGATGAGATTGCCAACCTTCAACCTACCTCTTGGCACTATGTTAGCCATTCTCAAGAATTGTAATCAGTGCTGAGGTCTTATTTGTATTGATCAATCGGACGTCCTTGAGCTTCCCAGTCTTTTATATAGGCTTCCAGCAGGTAGTTGTAGGCACCAGTATTCAACTTTATAATTTCTATCAGACGTTGAACGCTCCACAAGGGACCGCGCGTCACGATGGCTAAGACATCGTAATACTTAGAAAGGTTTGGATCGACAATCTTATTTTTTTCTGTTACCAATGTATCCAAATAGCCCTCCGGAATGATATGTTTGAAGTGTCCAATCCGCCATTGTTTCGAGTTTATCAAGGGCAAGCGCGTCATTAAAGGATCTGCAAGAGCATTATTATCTATCATATAAACATTGGGGCCTGCCTGGTAGCCTTTAACGCCTAGTGGACCGACCAGTACTACCTTTCGTTCAGTGGGGTTGTATATCCATTTTCTACCCGCATGTATGGACCCTGGAAATGCCCTTTCTCGTCTTGTAGACATTAATCCCATGTGTTGATAATAATATAGGCGCTCATCCGTAACGCCGTTTTCATTGATTAATAGTTGCTTATCAGAAGGAATAAAATCTCTTTGACTGCGCAAGGGTGTGAGAGGGTTTGACAATCCAACAAAAACGACACCAAGCATGATCAAATTATAGGCAATGCCAGATTTATATTTGACGGATGAAAGCAGCGCAGCACATGATAATATCAGAATAGCAAAGAAACGCCCCCCCATAAAATCTCCACCAATGTAGAGGATGTAAACTAAATAAGCAACTATTCCCAATGCAACCACTCTGTGTTGTGAAGTGCCTTTCCAAAAAAACCAAATTAGGCTTCCCGTTAGTACAACAACCATCATGGGATCAAGTAATATAGAACTTTGATAATAATACAATCCTTGTTGGATTAAGTCTAACTTGTTTATACCTGTATTGAGCTTAGCATAGGCCGTGTTTGGAAAAGGGAAGCCATAATAAAATAGTGAAAATAACTCCCAAATAACAAATGGGAGAAAACCTACAATTAAAGGAAATATCGTCTTTCGTTGTGTAGTGGACTTCCAACTTGCATATAACAGAGCAGGTAAAAAGAGAAGTATCGTATCAATGCGGTTGAGCGTTGCAAGAGCCGCGGTCAATGCCAGCCCGAATATTCTCAGCGGGCCAACCCTCCCTGGAAGAAATAAAATGTACAAGAAACCAGCAAGCAAAAAATAGCTCAACGCGTTTTCAAGACCCGATGTGGTGTAATCGATAAAGGATTTTGAGAGCATAAGGATCACAAGGCTCAGGAGTGCCCCCTTCCTTGAACTCGCTAGCTTGAAAACTATAATCAAGATAGCACCAGTTGATAAGGCAATAGAAAGGTAAACGCTCACGAAATACATTTGAGCCCATGGATTGAGTGCTCCAATGCGTTGCGTGATTGCATTGACCCCGGCTTGTAGAAAAAACCACAGAGGATGTGTGAAGGTTTGAACGCGTTCCCCTATGTTATAAACCAAGCCATACCCGGCTAAAAAATTCTCTATCGAACGAAATGTGATATATGCATCATCACTTACCCAAGCGGTGTAAAACATAAGCCAAACCGCCACAGCAATTATAGGTATAAGTAATGCTCTCAACAATGTAGAGGAGCGGAATAGT
>CP070639.1:3152629-3171100 GCA_020354045.1 Anaerolineales bacterium
AATATTACTTGGGCTATGCTTATGCCAGAGCAGGTCGGATGTGGCAAAGTCTTCCTTATTATAAAAAAGCACTGGAAATCACTCGTGATCCTGAATTATGGCTCCCATTGGGATATCTTTACCTGGATCTGGATCTGCGCGCCCTGGCTCGAAATGCTCTCCAACAGGGGTTACGCCACAGCGCTCAGGGTTCATCGAAGAAAAATATTGAGCACGACTATGCCCTTCTAAATGAAGACCTCCGACTGATGGCTGAAATTATGCGATTGTCCAGGCGAGCAGTGCAAGAAGGCATGCAATATATGGAGGAAGGCCAGATCGCTTTACAAAATGGGGAATATTTGCACTGCATCAGTTTAAATCGCAAAGCAATAAAACTCTTGGGCGAATATCCGCCTCCGTTTAACAACCTGTCTTTAGCACAGTTCTTTCATGGTCAACCACAGGAGGCTGTTCTGACAGCTGAATGTGTGTTGGAAAATAACCCTGGCAATATACACGCAATTGCCAATCTGATCCGCTTTTTAGCATGGACCGGCCAGACGAACCGGGCGAATGTTTACTGGCAAAAACTGCAGCAACATTCCCCGGAGGACGGTACACTTCGATTTAAGATACTGGAAGCAGCAGCTATCATCGAGGATGATCAAAAGGTGTATGAGCTGGGCAAAGAATTCGATGCTGAATATCCTGACAGTGGAGGGCTGATGAGTAAAGGAGAATTTTACCTGGCAGTTGCGGAGGCGAATCTGGGTATGCGATCCGCGAAACGCCGATTGCAGAAATTAAAAGACGTTCATCCCTTGGCGGAGCAAATACTCAGCGCTCTGAGAAATAGTCAGAGCGGCCTTGGATGGTCACACCGTTTCCCGTATTTTCATTCCAGCGAGTTAATTCCCGGCCGAGAGTTTGAACGTCTATTTAATTACTATAACCAGGAAAGGATAACCTCCCAAAGGTCGCGAAGCGAAATTAAGCGCTGGGTTGAACGCTTTCCACAGGTGGTGTTGATAGCTAAGAAGTTTATCCTGGAAGAACAGAAACCAGAACTAGGAATTCAACTGCTTGAGATGGCAGGGACACCCGACGCGTATGAAACACTGCGTGAATTTGGTTCAGGTCAGTTGGGTAGCAGCGATGATCGGATGGATGCATTAAACGCATTATTTGAGGCAAAGCAAATCCAACCAGGCGCAACCGTGCGCTTCTGGAAAAATAATGAGTGGCGTGATGTTCAATTGCAACATTTTAATATTATGGATGAGGGTGAACGCCCGTATTCGCCGCAGGTGATCAAGCTGCTCAATCAGGGCTTGGAGGCGTTGCACAGAGAGCGAGACATTGAAGCTGAAAAGTTATTCGAGCGTGTTATGACTCTAGAACCGAATGCTACAGAAGCTTATAACAACCTGGGAACGATCTGTGCTCATAAGGGCGAGATACAACGGGCAAAGGAAATGTTTGAAAAAGCAGTCGAGATAAATCCTATGTATGTTATGGCGCGCTGTAATCTGGCATCTTTTGCCCTGGATGATGAAGCAGTGGAACAGGCTGAAGATTTACTTGCTCCGCTTGAAAGCTTACGCACATTTAGCACCCAGGAATTTGTATTTCTGTCGTTTATGCGCGCCCGAATTGCGTTTCACCGAGAGGAATTTGACCTAGCACAAAATCAACTGGAGATGGCACTACAGTTAGATCCAGAGTACGAGCCAGTGTTAGAAATGCGTGAACGCCTCACATTGATCCAAAATTTACGCTCAGGCATCGTTTCCTGGCGCGAAAGGATTGAAAAACGCCAAAAAGTTGCACGCACCAAGCTTCAGAAGAAAATTTCGAACCCGAATCCTACTATCGCGGAAGCTTTGAGCATCTTTACGAAAGAGAGTATGACTGGCATGGCGCGGGTGATTAATCTCCATGGCGGATGGTCAGGCCTGAAAAAGGCTGAATTGTACAACTACTTGTGGGAATGTCTCCAAGATCAATACCTCCTTTTGGGCTTGATTGAAGATTTGAGCGCTGAGGAGAGGCAGGCTCTACGTATGGTATTGGAACACAAGGGTACTTTAAGCTGGCAAGCGTTTTGCAATCAATATGGAGATGATATGGAAGAATCGCCTTATTGGCACTATCATCAACCCAAAACGGTAATGGGGCGTTTACGCGTCCGTGGTTTGTTAGCAGAGGGAATCGTCGATGGTGAGCTCATCGTAGCGATTCCCGTGGAGCTACGTGAGGTATTAGGAAATCTGGTGTGAGTACGCTCAAGATTTATTTGCGAATCTGGAGATGATTTAAATAGATGAACCCAGGCCAAGAGCCTGGGTTCACTGTTTTTTAATCTATATAATGTTAAGTAGGAGAGATTAGTTGCTGCAATATTGGCCGGAACTTATAGCCATACACCAACAAACCGCGCTCATCGCCATCGGAGCGCAGGCGACGGGTGACCATCTCGACCGGGGTACCAATCTCGACCTGCTCACCGTTCGTATCGGTCAACTGGGCAGTCACCAGTGGTCCTTCCTGCAGCTTGATCAGCGCAACAGTGTAAGGCGCAACTTCTTCGAAGCCGGCTGGTGCTTCATAGACGGTAGTGTAGGAATACACTTCACCACGACCACTGAAGTTATAAAGAGTTTTCGCTTCTTGCCCGCATTCAGGACAAACATCCCGCGGGGGGAAGAGTTTTGCATCGCAGTGGGGGCAGACTTCGCCAACCAATCCGTAACGTTGTTTGCGTAAGCGCCAATGGCGGGGAATTTCCATGATCTAATTAACTCCTAAAGATATACATTTCGATTACTTACCTGCAGTAGTTTACTGAGAAAGAACTATCAGGAACTATCAGAATCGCTCAAAAAGCTATCAATAAGGTTAAATCGGGGTCAGATCAGTCTCGTCGTTCGAGGATATGGGTGGCTACCGAGGATGCCGGCCCGCCTAATGCCTGCACCATTGCCCAGCGCGCGCCGGGAACCTGGTTAGCTCCTGCCTGATGGCGTAGTTGGAGCACAGCTTCTACCGCCTGGTAGACACCGGTGGCCCCGCCGGGATTGCCGCGCGCTTTCAGCCCGCCAAAAGTAGCTACCGGCAGTGCTCCATTCAGGTTCAGCTGGCCGTCCTGTGCCAGCTGCCAGCCCTGTCCCCTCTGTGCCAGACCAGCAGCCTCCAGGGAAAGCGCGGTGTATATTGAGTAGGCATCAAATAGCTCAAATAGGTCCAGCTGGGCTGGTTGGATGCCAGCAGCCCGGCAGGCACGCTCAACAGACAGGCGAGCGGCATGGAAGGTGAGCGGGTCTGGGCGATCATGCAGCGCAAGTGTGTCAGTGACCAGGCTGGAGCCAGCCAAGCGCACCAAGGCGTGTGGGAAACCTGGTGGCAGAAGCTCAGGGCGGGTGAGCAATAGGGCAGCTGAGCCATCAGCAAGGGGAGCGACATCAAACATGTTCAACGGGTCGCTGACCATACCGGCCCGAGCATATAAGTCGAGAGAAATGGCCTTTTGGAACATGGCACGCGGATTGCTGGCACCGTTCGCATGTGCGACCAAGGGGAATCCGCCAAACGCCTGACGGGGGACTGCAAACTCATGCAAGTAGCGGCGCATTAAAAGCGCCGCCTGGGCAGTGGGAGTCAGACCTTGAACCGCCTCGAAGTCGCTATCTCCTGATGTGCTGAGCGCGGCATCGACGGTGGAGCCTACCTGATCGGTGAATTTCTCCACACCCACGACCAGGGCAACCCCGACCTGACCTGAGGCGACCGCCAGGTAACCCACTCGCAAGGCAGCCCCACCGGAGGCGCCGGCGGCCTCAATCGTAGCTGCTTCGACACCATTTAATCCAGCGAAATCGGCAATCAGGGCTCCCAGGTGAGCCTGCTGTGAAAGCGGCGTGGACAGCATGTTGGCGACATAAACAGCCTGAGGCTGCAAACCACCCGCATCTGCCTGGGCTAACTCGATGGATCTCAGAGCCAGCTCGCGGATAGAAATATCCCAGTGTTCCCCAACCGCGGTTTGACCAATCCCTGCAATGACGACCTCAGTCATGCCAACACCTCTCACTTCATCACCAGCTTGCCGCGCATGCGGGCATAGGTGGCATAATCAATCTCAATGCGCCGGGCGATATAATCCTGCGTTTTGGGTGCCCGGTCACGCCGTTCCTGGATGGCTTCAGTGACCTGCAAAGCCATGGCGTCTGAGCCAGCACCCGAGCCAAAAGAAACCAACAGAATGCGCTCACCTGGGTTAGCTATATCCAGAATAGCGGTCAGCCCAATTAAAGCTGCACCGGCATAGGTGTTGCCGATCACCGGCACCAGCAAGCCATGGGCGATCTGTTCTTTGGTGAAGCCAAGCTGGGCAGCGACGCGCTGCGGGAACTTGGTGTTGGGCTGGTGGAAGACGGCGTAGTCGTAATCAGTTGGTTTGGTCTGGGTGGCATCCATCAGAGCCTGGGCGGATTCTGTGATGTGCTTGAAGTAAGCTGGTTCACCCGTGAAGCGCTGGCCGTGTTCGGGGTATTTCTGGTAGGCGCGCCGCCAGAAATCAGGCGTATCAGTAACAAAGGAATAGGTGTGTTCGATGACCGCCAGGGATTTCTCGGCAGGACCGAGTAGATAGGCTGCTCCACCAGCTCCAGCGGTATATTCGAGAGCATCACTGGGGCGTCCCTGGGCGGTGTCCATGCCGATGGCGAGGGCATAATCTGCCATACCCGAGCCAATAAAGCCAATGGCGGCTACCATCGCCTCAGTACCGGCTTTACAAGCGAACTGCCAATCACCAGCCTGTACATTGGGCACCGCGCCGATGGCTTCAGCGTCGATGGTTGAGGTCGGTTTCACAGCATACGGGTGGGACTCGGAGCCAACCCAGACGGCGCGACTTTCTGATGGCGAAACTGAGGCTCGCTGGAGGGCATTTCTGGCAGCTTCGATGGACATGGTAGCCACATCTTCATCCAGACCGGCGACAGCTTTTTCTTTGATCGGTAAACCAGCCTGACCGTCGGTCCAGATACGAGCTACCTCACTGGCTGGCAGACGGTAGCGAGGTACATAGGCACCGTAACCCATAATTCCCACCGGGCGGGCAGGTTTTAAGAGGATATTTTTTGGGGAAATTTCTTCCATTGTCACCACTCTTTCAGGATTTGCTGGGCACGGTCGATACGCACGGTGTTTTCGGCGATGAGCTGCTGCGCCAGTTTATCAATCAGTTCGCCCTGCGCACCGGCCGCGATAGCCACCTGGCGGGCGTGCAGGCTCATATGGCCGCGCTGAATGCCTTCTGTAGCCAGGGCGCGCAAGGCGGCCAGGTTTTGAGCCAAACCAACCGAGACAATAATCTCGGCCAGCTGGCTGGCGGAATTTACACCCATCAGCTGCAGGGCTGCCTGAGCACCGGGGTGCACACGGGTGGCTCCGCCCACGATGCCAACTGCCATGGGCATTTCAAGTGTGCCGACCAAATTACCATCTGGGTCTGCACTCCAGACGCTCAAAGAGGTATAACGCCCATTACGAGCGGCATAGGCATGCGCACCAGCCTCAATCGCTCGCCAATCGTTGCCAGTGGCGATGACCACGGCATCCACACCGTTCATGATGCCTTTGTTATGTGTGGCGGCGCGGTAAGGATCGGCTGCTGCGAAGGCCCAGGCGGCCAGGATGCCATCCCGGACTTGTTCGGGAGAAAAATCGCCAAAACCCAGCTCGGAGAGCTGGATAGTGCAGCGCGCTCGTGCCAAGCGCCGGTCTGCTAAATTGGTCAGGATGCGTAAATGAACGCGTCCACCGGTCAAGGCTGCGACCCTGGGTGACAGGCGCTCACAGGCAGTGTTGATGGCATTGGCACCCATGGCATCGCGCACGTCGTAAATCAGGTGCAGCACAAGGAAAGGACCAAGGGGGGAATTCTCGATCAGGCGCACTTCAAGATCGCGCGGTCCACCACCCAGCTGCTTGAGTACCGGATCAATCTCGGCTGCCTCAGCCAGCAGGCTTTCTTTGTGTTCCAAAAGGATTTGGCGAGCTGTGTGCGGGTCAGCGGTATCAAGCAGCTGCATCTGACCGATCATCTCGGGTGCGGTGGTATGAGCCAGGAAACCACCCGTAGAGCGTGCCAGCTTGGCCATGTATGAGGCGCCTGCCACGACGGAGGGTTCCTCAATTACCATCGGCACCAGCACATCGCGCCCGTTGACGATGAAGTTCAAGGCCAGACCGAGCGGCAGATTAAACGTGCCGACGACGTTCTCGATCATGTGATCCGCCTGCGCTGGGTCGAGGCCAGCTGCTCCACTTAAAGTCTCCAGTTCGCGCTGGCTTAATCGCTGTCCAAGCTGTAATAGGCGTTCTTGCAGGGGCAGATGGTGGAATCCAGGCAACCTGGAACTTGCTTGTGTAGTGCTCATGATCAGCTTTACTCCAACATACAAAGACCTCGGAATTCAATAACTGGGTCGGAATGACCTGTTACTCTCCGAAGCCTCTTAATAGTACCATTTTTAAGGGTGGTTTACTGGCAAAAACTATCAGAGTCAGGTGGTTTCCGGTTGTGGGATACTCGCTTTGTTCATCCTGTCATATTCATTACTCCAGTTCAACTCATTTATATAAGAAATACGCCTGGTTACAGTGAGCGCCAATGAACCGAAAGGTATACCATTCATTTAAGATGAAATTCGGGTAAAATTTAAATATCGGTGAGGCACACCTGAATGGCTTTATTAACGAGAGAACAACTAGAAGAACGCCTGGCGGCTTTGCATCGTGCCAGCCTGGAGCTGGTGAGCGATCTTTCCTTGGATACGGTATTGGAGAGAATTGTGAATCTGGCGCGTGAACAGGTAGAGGCAACCTACGCAGCGCTGGGTGTAGTAGATAAGGATGGTTCACTAGTACAGTTCATTCAGGCGGGCATGAGCGAAGAAGAGGTCCGACGCACGGGAAGAACTCCGGAGGGCATGGGCTTACTGGGCGCGATGGGAAAGGAGCGCCACACCATACGTGTTGCTAATGTGCAAAAGGATATACGCAGCGCAGGCTTTCCTGATGGTCATCCTAGAATGACCTCTTTTCTAGGGGTACCGATCTTGTTAGGAGACAATTTGTTAGGGCAAATCTACCTGACGGATAAAAAAGGCTACCCAGAATTTACAGAAGCGGATGCGCGGGTAATCGAGACACTGGCGGCGTATGCTGCTGTCGCAATCTCCAATGCACGTCTGTATGAAGGTCTTGTTGGACGTGATGAGGCACTGCAACAGCGCACCCAGGATCTTTCCTTATTGAACGACGTAGCAGCGGCACTGGCTGGATCACTGAATGTGGAGGAGATACTTGATCAGACCCTGATCCGGGTTATGGATTATCTGGGCGTGGAAGCAGGAGAGATCTTCCTGTGCGAAGAGAGCGAGAAGGAATTACGCCTGTCACTGCACCGCGGTCAATATGCAGAGGCCTTTCTCACCAAGGATCGTTTCCGAATAGGTGAGGGATTTGTGGGTATCGTAGCGAAAACCGGCAAGCCTTTACTGACCGAAAACTTGAAGAACGACATGCGCTACTTACGACCGGCTGTTGTGGCTGCAGGATTTACCTGTATGGCTTGCATACCCTTATTAGCCCGTGGCTCGACCATAGGTGTTATGAGTGTAGCAACACGCAGAGAGCGTCATTTTAATGAACGGGAGATAGATCTACTAACCGCCATCGGCAACTGGGCGGGCATCACGATCGAGAATGCCCGTCTGCACCGACAGGCACAGCGAGTGGCAATCTTGGAAGAGCGCGAACGCATCGGCATGGACCTGCATGATGGGATTATCCAATCTATCTATGCAGTGGGCTTGGCATTAGAGTATGCCAGGGCCACCATTGGGGATGACACCAAACAATCCAATCAAAAGATTGAGCAGGCTATTGAGGGGTTAAATAAAACCATCCGGGATATCCGGGCATATATCCTGGATTTAAGACCGCGCCAATTTGTGGGTGAAGATCTGGTTACGGGTTTGAAGCGACTGGTGGATGAGTACCAGAAAAACACACTCGCGGATGCATCTCTGTTTGCGCCTCCAGATGGTTTAGCCGGGTTGCCCACCTCCCATGCCACAGCGTTATTCCATATTTGCCAAGAAGCGCTGGCTAATGTTGCCAAGCACTCCCAGGCCAGACGGGTGCGCGTCCATTTGTGGACCACTAAAGAACGCGTATTGCTGGAGGTGGCAGACAATGGACAGGGGTTTGATTTGCGTAAAATGAGCGTCACGCTTGGACATGGCCTGTCTAATATGCATATCCGCGCTCGTAAAGTGGGGGGAGATGTTGAGATCACTGCGGCACCAGGTGAGGGCACAACCGTGCTGGCCTGGGTGCCGCGCCGGGCATAATGTCAATCATAACCAGTCGAAACAATACCAAAATAAAGCAGGTGCGCGCTCTCCGGCAGCGTAAGAGGCGGCAGGAGAGTGGTTTGTTCCTGGTGGAGGGTATCTTCCAGGTAGGAGAGGCAGTCGCAGCGCAACAAGCTGCCAAGATCAAAATTGAGTCCCTGTTTTATACTACAGAGTTTTTGAGGAGTGATTTCGCCCTTGATTTAATCCAGCAGCAGTCCAGGATGGGTACAGCCTGTTATGCTACGTCTGCAGAGGTGTTTCAATCAATTGCGGATAAGGATAACCCCCAGGGTGTCTTGGGGGTAGTGCACAAGCCAAACGTTCGACTTGAAGAGATCAGCCCCAGTAATTCTCGCTGGGTGCTGGCAGTTGTGGCCTCACAGGATCCTGGCAACGTGGGTGCGATATTACGATCCATCGATGCAGTAGGCGCCAGTGCTTTATTCCTGCTTGACAGCAGTGTAGATCCACACCACCCTAGTGCGGTCAGAGCCAGTATGGGCACATTGTTCTGGTTGCCGGTGATCTGTACATCTTTTGCAGACTTTGCACAATGGACCATAAAGCACCACTACCATGTCTACGGCACTTCAGCGCAAGGGAAGATAGATTACCGCGGGGTATCCCAATACAATTTTCCTCTGGTGTTGCTCATGGGTAGCGAGCGAGAGGGTCTGACGAGGGAACAAGCCGCCATCTGCCAGCAGGTGATCCGCTTGCCGATGCAAGGGAGAGCATCATCTTTGAATCTGGCTGTAGCAACTGGTGTTATGTTGTATGATATATATGGGAAAAGCTCGTAACAGCACCGCGTTCTAAGATTACTGTATGTTTGTACAAAACACCGGGGCAGGTCAATCAAAACAAATAATATTCGATTTTAATCTCGAAGGAGAAGAACTCGATGAAAGTTAACCTGCATATTATCGGTCGCAACAAAATCGCTCTTGTGATCATGTTGGTTTTGGTCTTTGTGTCCGCATGTGGGCGAGTCGGTGCAACGCAACCTGCCCCTGCAGCACCAACCCAGGGGCAGTCAGTTTCTGCGGAACCAAGAAGTGAGCGCAATGGCATTTTACGGGTTGCCATGCAGCCGATCGTACAAGCGGATCCAGCCTTCATTTCTTCAGATAGTGAGGTCCTGGTCGCCAACCATGTGTATGATTACCTGGTGGATATTGATCCGGCGTCCAAGGTGATCCCACGCCTGGCTGTGGATTGGCAAATTGAAAATGATGGCTTGACCTATGTGTTTACGCTGGCTGAGGGTGTCCAGTTCCACGACGGCAGCCCATTAACGGCGCAGGATGTGGTCTGGACATTCAACCGTTTGCGTGACCCTGAACTGGAATTGCCAACCGCCGACCTGTACAGCAATATTGCGGATATCCAGGCCACGGGGGAGCTGGAAGTGACCTTCATCCTGAACCAGCCTAACCCATTCTTCCTTTATGACCTGAGCGATAATCACGCCCTGGTATTGAAAGCCAATACCCAGGATGCCGCTACTAAATTCAATGGCACCGGTCCATTCAAGGTTACGAGCTACAGCCCTGAAGATAGAATCATTTTAGAAGCCAATAAAGATTACTACATCCAGGATTTACCCAAACTGGAAGGTGTGGAAATCCTGTTCTTCAACGATGAAAACGCGGCTGTGGATGCCTTGCGCAGTGGTCAGGTTGATCTGGTCATGCGCATGTCTACGGCGTTGTTTACCAGTTTACAGGACGAGCCAGGAATCTATACCCTGGACATCCCCACCAACGGTTTTGACCTGGTGCGCCTGCGTTCAGACCGGGAGCCGGGTGATGACCCGCGCGTCATCCAGGCGTTCAAACTAGCAACCGACCGCGAAGCGATCCTTCAACTAGTGCAGCAAGGTTATGGCGCCGTAGGGCGCGACAGCCCAATTGGGCCCATGTACACCCAGTATTACAGCGAGGAGACGCCTATACCAGAGAGAGATGTGCAGGCAGCTCGCCAGCTCTTAAGCGAGGCAGGATATCCGCAGGGGCTGGATATAGTGCTGCACACACCGGACACAGGCGGACGACCTGACCTGGCGGTGGTGTTAAAAGAGCAGTGGGCTGAGGCAGGGATCAATGTAGAAGTGAGTGTAGAACCCGAGAGTGTATATTACGGCGAAGAACGCTGGTTGGAGGTCGATCTGGGGATTACAGGCTGGGGTTCACGGCCTTACCCTCAGTTTTACCTGGACGTGATGCTTAAATGTGAGGCGGTCTGGAACGAATCGCATTTTTGCGACCCGGAGTTCGACGAACTAACAACCACTGCCGGTACATCGCTCGATGAAGCACAGCAAGCCGAAGCTTACCAAAAAATCCAGCAAATCTTGATCGAACGCGGACCAGTCATCATCCCGTACTTTTTTGCGCAGTTTGCTGCTATTAGCGACAAGTTTCAAGGCTTTGAGCTGAAACCTTTTGCCGGCAGGACAGATTTCAGGTTAGTTAACCTACAAGAGTAAATGAGGTTAAGCGCGGATCCGCACGCTATGGCTACTCATACCGGCGCCGCCCCCAGCCGGGGGCGGCGTTTTGTCTCCCAGCTACGCAGGTTGTATGCTGTTCCCACAGCCGCTTTTGGCACAACCGTATTTGTCCTATTTTTAGCTCTGGCACTGCTCGGCCCATGGATCGCTCCTTATGGTGCTAACCAGCAAGACTACCAAGGTGCGCGTATGGCACCCTCAAGCTTGCACTGGTTCGGCACCGATCATTTGGGTAGAGATGTGTTCAGCCGGGTATTGCTGGGTGCGGGTGAGATCTTGTGGTTATCGGGTGGAGGTACGCTGCTGGCGGTACTATGCGGGACAGCCATTGGTTTATTAAGCGGTTATCTGGGTGGCTGGCTGGATGAGTTAATTATGCGGCTGTTCGATAGCTTGCTGGCACTACCGGCATTGCTGCTGGCATTACTCATGCTGGGGATCTTGGGGGCATCGGCATGGAGCGTATTGATCGTGATGGTGGTGGTTTATACTCCGATCGTGGCGCGTGTGGTACGCAGTGTGGTGCTCTCAGTTAAGACCAGGGGCTTTGTGGAAGCAGCCCGCTTGCAAGGAGAATCTTTAGGATGGATATTGTTTCGCGAGATCTTACCCTCGGTGCTGCCCACCCTGGCGGTTGAGACCGCGGTGCGTTTTTCATATGGCATCTTCCTGGTGGCTTCGTTAGGGTTTCTTGGAGTGGGTGTACAACCTCCCAGCCCGAATTGGGGCTTAATGGTAAAAGAGGCACGCCAAACTATCAGCCAAACCCCCTGGGCGTTATATTATCCTGCTGGGGCAATTTCAATCCTGGTGATTGGCGTCAACCTGATGGCAGATGGGTTGAAGCGTATTTTTCAAACACGCCATGATTAATGAAAAAACAGCCCCGGCTCTGAATATTAAGGATCTATGTGTTGCTTACCAGCAGGAGGGCGAATGGTGGGAGGCGGTGCATGAGGTCTCTTTGCAGATCCAACCCGGTGAAATCTATGGGTTAGTGGGTGAGAGTGGCTCCGGCAAGACCACGTTGGCTCTGGCGGTGTTGCGCTATCTGGGAAAAAATGGCATGATCCGCCAGGGGAAGATTGAATTGAGTGGAGTGGACCTGGTGCAATTACAGCCAGCAGAAATGCGCAAGCTATGGGGGCATCAGATGGCCTTGATTCCACAAAATCCGCAATCATCCTTGAATCCAGCAATGCGGGTGGGGGATCAAATTGCGGAGGTTTACCGCCACACCCAGGACATGGAGACCGGCGAAGCGAGGCATAAAGCGGTTGAAATGCTACGAGAGGTAAATATCCCTGATCCAGGTAGAGTCACCTTAAGCTACCCACACCAGCTCAGCGGTGGTATGCAACAACGGGTTTTAATTGCCATGGCGTTGAGCAGTAACCCTAGCCTGCTGATTTTGGATGAACCTACCACCAACCTGGATGTCACCACCCAAGCAACTATCCTGGACTTACTACGTAGCTTGATCGAGCAACGCCAGACAGCAGCGCTCTATATCACCCACAATCTGGCGGTGGTTGCCCAGATGTGCAGGCGAGCAGGGGTATTGTATGCGGGCAGGTTAGTAGAAGAAGCTTTCATTAATGAGCTGTTCGCCAGACCGCTACATCCCTATACACAAGGTTTGCTGGAAAGCATGCCACGTCTGGGGGATCATAAGGATAGCGTCCGCTTGCGGGCGATAGAGGGTCGAGCACCTGTGTTTGGGGATATACCCTCGGGTTGTGTTTTCCGCCCACGCTGCCCCATTGCCAACGAGATTTGTGAAACAAATCCACCGCTTAGTGTCTTGCCGGAGGGGAGAAAGGTACGTTGCCATCGGTGGGAAGTGAGCCTGAATGAAGCAGGCAGGTCTCATCTGCCAGATGGGAGGTCGGATCGAAATACAACCGAGAAGCACCAGTTGCAACCTTTACTCAGTCTTGAAGGTGTGAGTGTACATTACCCCTTAAAGCGCTCACTGAGGGAAGTTGTTCGCCGGGAGCCGAAGCGGGCAGTAAGAGCAGTGGAGGGTATGGACTTAAAAATACTATCGGGGCAGACTTTGGGATTGGTGGGTGAGAGTGGCAGTGGGAAGTCCACGCTGGCGAGAGCCACCCTGGGTGTGGTGGATAAAACAGCTGGAACGATTGAGCTGTTAGGTATTCAACTGCCAGATAAGCTCTCTAGGCGAACATTGGACACACTGCGCAAGGTGCAATCCGTGTTTCAAAATCCGGAAGAAGCTCTCAACCCTTACCTGACTGTGGGCGAGATTTTACAGCGCCCCATGATGACTTTACTGGGTTGGTCTCGCCAAGAAGCTATTGGCAGGGTCCCGGATTTACTGAGAGCAGTGCGCCTGCCAGCCATGTATGCAGAGCGTTTACCAACCCAACTCAGCGGCGGGGAGAAGCAGAGGGTGGCGATCGCGCGCGCATCTGCAGCCAAACCCAATTTATTGATTTGCGACGAGCCGGTATCGGCTCTGGATGTTTCTGTACAGGCTTCGATCTTGAATCTGTTAGAGGATCTGCAAGCTGAACACGGCAACAGCCTGCTGTTTATCTCCCATGACATGGCAGTAGTCGGCTTCCTGGCAGATACCATCGCGGTGATCTACCTGGGGGAGCTGGTGGAGATAGCAGAAACAGGAGATTTATTTAAATCTCCATACCATCCGTATACTGAGGCCTTGCTTTCTGCCATACCGGGAACAAAAGTGGAATCCAGGCGGGTGGCAGCCCCGCTGGTTGGGGAAATTCCCAGCCCAATTGAGAAACCGGGGGGATGCCCTTTTCACAGCCGCTGCCCGCGCCTGGTGGGTGAGATATGTAAGAGACAACCACCACCATGGCAGTCGCAGCAGGGATCCAGCAAGCGTTACTTGTGCCATATCCCCTGGGAGGAACTTCAAGCACAGCAGGGCGATATACAGGGTTTTGAAATCAGCAGAGGATGAACTATGCTTGGCTATAGCCTGCGCAGGTTGGGCTTTTTACTGCTGACGGTCTTGTTGACCTCGGTCATCATTTTCAGCGTGACTCAATGGCTGCCGGGGGATGTGTGCCGGATCATCCTGGGGCGGGAAGCAGGGGAAAAGGCGCTGGATGCCTGCCGCCAAGACCTGGGTTTGGAAGCTCCACTCCCAGTGCAGTACCTGCGCTGGCTGGCGGATTTCAGCGGCGGTGATTGGGGCCAGTCTTTCAGTACGCGTACAGACATATTCCCACTCGTGATGCAACGTTTGCTCAACTCTTTGCGTCTGGCTGTGCTCACGCTGCTGATCTCTGTGCCGCTGGCAGTTGGCCTGGGGGTGTTGGCTGGTTTAAATGAGGGTAAGCTGGTTGACAACCTGATCAGCATCGGATCGCTCTCGGTGGTAGGATTACCAGAGTTTGTGACAGGCATCCTGCTGATCCAATTGTTTTCCTTCGAGCTAAGGCGATGGGGACTACCATCCTTGCCTGCCAATTCGTCCATCCGTCCTGAGGCAGGATTTGTTGAATCGCTACCGAGCCTGATCTTGCCGGCGATCACGGCGACCCTGGTCTTGCTGGCTTATATTGCCCGGTTAACAAGGTCGGGGGTTTTGGAGGAAATGAAACAGTCCTATGTGCGTACAGCTGACCTAAAGGGTTTGCCTCGGCACATTGTAGTTGTCAGACATATTCTGCCCAACGCGTTGCTGCCCACAATCACCGTGATCGCGATCAGTTTTGGCTGGTTGATCAGCGGGTTGGTAGTGATCGAAAATGTGTTTAACTACCCCGGGCTGGGCAGGCTGCTAGTATTTGCGATCGATCGTCGCGACTTGCCCTTGATGCAGGCGGTAGCTTTGGTGACTGTGGTCGGGTTTGCGCTGGCAAACCTGGTGGCTGACCTGGTATATGCCCTGCTCAACCCGCGCATTCGCTATACCGAGGGTAACTAATTTCTCCAACGCAATTTCTGCAACCAGGTCTGGAATTGATTTGGTCGCTTGAATTCAGCCTCCTGCAGATAAGCCTCGGTGATTCTCCGTCCAGTGGAGATCAGATCGGCGGCATGCTGAAAGTCCCAAAAACCGGGGTCTTGGTCTGGCCAAAGCTGGATCAAATGCAGATTTGCCCCTCGTGTCCATCGTGCGGCTTCAAATTCTCTTTCTGCCTGGTTCTTGATCATGAGCGCCATGGTATGGGCAAGATAAGCCACAATCCCATTGCCTGGCTCCCGGTGTTTTTTTAATAACGGGTGGCAGGTTTGCAGGGCGATGATCTCCTTCGCTCCACGCTCCAGTGCAATTTGCACAGGTAAATTGGAGATCAAGCCTCCATCAACGTAGGCTTCGCCGTTAACTTGCCAGGGTGGGAATATAGGCGGCAGGGCTGTGCTAGACATTAGACCATCTAATAAGTTGTCTTTTGGGTTGTCGCCAAAGACCTTGAGAGCACCATCGCTGAGACGGGCGGCTGTCATAAACAGGTGCGGGTTTGAAAATTCTGCAAATTTAGTTTCTGGGGGGATGAACCGGGTAATGAAACGCAGTAGCTCGTCATTGGCTAACAAGCTGCTTTGACCTCGAACCAAGCGGAGCAGGGTTGGGAGCTGGGTTAGTGGAACAAATGTTCGCGGAGCAATATCTCTCCACATGCGCACCAGCTGCTCAATGCCCTTCTGGCCAGGATGACCTGCCAACCAGGCGGCATTCAATGCACCTGCAGAAACACCCACCAGCATATCCGGTTTATGACCATGTGCAAGCAAGGCTTCCAGAGCACCAGCCTGGATCGCTCCGTAATTTCCGCCTCCACTCAATACAAAGGCTTTCATTTTTACCTCGAGTTCGTCTCTCTAAACCCAGCAAAGAAACTCGGTATGACCTCGTTGGGGAAGCGCGGCCAGGTTAACAGCACTACCACCAGAATCCACGCTAACAACCAGTAGCCAGGACCTGGCGCGTTCCACAAAACTACCAGGATAAACCATCCATAAACTGGAGCCTGGAACAATTTTCCCAACGCTGAGCGCAATCCGAACAACCAGAATACGCCCATCCAGATCAGGCAGTACAATATAGCAAGCCACAGGTTAATAAACCCTGCAGCTGCCAGATAAACCAGCACTCCAAAGGCTACCGATATATCAAATTCCAGGTCGTGTTCTCCGATCCAGTTGTTCACAACTGGTTTGTTTCTACGAGCGAGTATGCCATCCAAGCAATCAGTGGTCCAGGATACGATCAGGAGCCAAGCTATCAATCCTATGACACTCGCTCCTGCGGTAACTCCCAACCAGATCATCAGTATTGCCAGCACGAGGCGTGAAACAGTCATAACATCTGCGATTCTTTTTGATGTTAACATCGTATGCCTCCCGTGTGTATAAGTGATCTAAGATAATTGTAGCAAACTCCACAAATTTGTCCTCCCCCAGGTGGGGGATTTGCCAGGGGGATAAATGTACAACCAATAAGCGGAGCTTTTCTCAAAATTCACCCTTGCATTTTCTGGAAATTGTGTTAATATATATACAATATATGAACAAAATATTTACAATACATTGAAACTCAAATGACTTTCAATTGACAAAGGAGTTAGATATGATAAAACAAATACGCATCAGCCTGCTCAGCTTTATTTTTATGGCTACTTTTTTCCTGGTGCCAAAAGCCAGTGCACACCGTCCTGAGAAAGGTGTTGAAAGTGGGCTGACCATGATCCCGAGTCCTACAGTCTCCTACGCTTATTACCAGGAATTTGATGGTGCGAGTGACATGCATGCTTACGCTTTTGAGGCCCAGGCGGGTCAGTTTTTCCACGCCGGTATTAACATCCCCCAGCTTAGCGGCCTGGAGGATTATGGCGTCACTCTAGCGCTGTTTGGACCTGGTTTACCCTTGGTGGATGAGGGCATATTTACTGGATCACACGCCCACACAGATCAAGAGAGAGCGGATTCCCATATGCATGCTGGAACAATCGATATCCCTGCGTGGCTTGATCTGAATGAAATTGGTGGCATCGTGGTTGAGAGCCAGCGCAGTGAAGACTTTTTCGAGCCATTCACACAAACCAACTATTGGGGCAGGCAGGTGCTGGAGCTGAATCTGCCGGAGAGCGGTCGTTATTACCTGCTGGTCTGGAATCCTGAGCAAGAGGCTGGTAAGTACGTCCTGGATACAGGTCGTGAGGAAGTCTTTGGACCGGCAGACCTGCTACGCTTCCCTGTATGGTGGGTAAACACAAGGCTGTATTTTGAGCAAGGTCCTGCCTTATTAGGTGCCCTCTCAGCTTTGTTCTTTGGAATTGCAGGGATTGTGATTTACCGCAGGCGTAGGTGATCAAAGAGAGTATTGCACAGAAGTATGAGGCTGGGTATGCACTGCTTACCCAGCTCTTTTTGTGTTTATCAGGAGTTGGAGCATTTATCATTTAAATTTATGCAAATCCCATTTGAGGGATATCCACGGAGTATCGCCTCAAGGCTATGGCGTTTCTTGATCAGCTCGACGGTAGCAGTGATCTTGCTCCAGTCTTGGGTGACGCGTCGTGTGAATGATTACCCTCAGATGTTGATGATGGCTCTGGGCTGCGCATTCTATATGATTGGATTTGCGATGTGCGGGTTTGTATCAGGTTACTTGCTGTTTATGACCGCGATGGTGCCTATCACATTGGAAGAGATGATTGTCATGCCAGTTGGACAAGCACTGGCAGCCAATTTTGCCCCCATAAAGATGCGTGGGCGCTATATGGTGGTTTCTGGATATATCCGGCTGCATTTTGTCAGCAAGACTCGCCTTCCGGTGAAAACGCCAGTTAGGGAGAGGGTATGAAAGTGCACGAAGATGTAACGATTCAAATGCAACCAGGGAAGCCTTAAAAAGGTGGATGTCGCTGATATTGCTTTTATTGGCTAAAGGTGCGCTGAACATACTCATCGACAATGCGCTCGAGGATAGGCAGAGGCAAGCTGCCTGCCACAGTTTCTCATTGAAAACAGTGAATGCTGAAACCGCTCTGTAAGGAGAAGGATTAAGTTATCCTGGTAACCGCTGTAATAGTGGCGAATGAAGTAGTGTTGATCTCTAAATTCATAGTCTTGCGTAATAAGTGTGTCTCTTGTGCGTACGATTCCGAGAGGTCATTGAGCCGATCGTTGCACAAACCCAGTGTCTCTGCAAGTCCAAGTTCGGTCAGGTATTCTAGATTACGAACCAGAAGGTGCTGGAAGGATAACTCAAAGAATTGATCTACAGGCAGGCCATCCAGTTCGGCTGTGACCTGATCTACACTCATATCCAGTGGGAAACTAATGGGCTGAGTAGTTGGAACTTTAGTTTATGATCAAACGGGTTTTTAGCGGTAATGTGAAGCAAGGACTCTGCACGCGTGGTAATAGTAGCTTAGCTAAAGTCTGTCTCACAAATCAAGCAGAAGCCTGATACCTGTGATTTGAGATTGTTATCCAACACTGAGAATGGCGGTGCTGAAGAGACAGGGCAATCCAGCCCTCGCAGTGGGATTGACATCTTATTATATACATGTTTGCTATGAGGGGTGTGAC
>CP070639.1:3171200-3181336 GCA_020354045.1 Anaerolineales bacterium
CCGGACCCAATTTAGTGATCCATCCTTCTGCTTAATAGTCCCATTTCCGGCCCACCAGGTTACCTTGAAAACCAGGGTCGTTTAAACGAAAAAGTCTGTTCATGGATATCTATCCACAAACAGACTTTTTATAGTTTCGGCTCCTCATTCGATAATTACAAGCGCACTGCTGCTGCGTCCAAAGACTTCCGGTGAGTACATCTCCTCCGCCTTGGCTGGGGGGACAACAAATCTGCCCGGGGTGGTAGCACGGGCGATGTAAGTGTACTGGTAGACACCATCCCAGAGCAGCGGGGTGAATGCTTCGGCGCGTTCATCGCGCAGGTTTTGGTGCTCATACCAGGTACCCCACCACCACCAGCCGTAGCGGTAATCCGAGCTGTTGGGGTCCTGGGGGGTGGACCCAGATACCGCCAAACCGGGATTGACGATCTCTAAACCAGCTGGCAGCGGGTCTGCCAGGGCAACATGGTAGCGGCGGTTATCCGCTACAAGGGTCAGACGCACACGTACACGCGCGCCAGCTTTGATATGCTAGACTCCGTTTTCGTCCTGGCGCACATCCTGCGGATCATCCACTGCCTCGTATACCCGCTGTACCACAAAGCCCATATCCAGCGGAGCCAGCTCCAGATTGGTTGGAGCGTAGCGCAACCCCAGTCGATAGTACAATCTGCCTGGACCTTCTTTACTAATGATCAGATTTTGCGCAGCGCCTCCCCCCAAAGCCTCATCCACCAGGTAAGCCATAGGCACCAAGGTCTCGTGACGTTCGGTGGTGCGACCGCGGTATTCATGCCCGCCTGCATAGGTATCACCCAACCAGATGCGAGCCACAAAATCGGGTGTCTGCGCTTCAAAGGTGTTGAAATAGCGGTCTAAGGCGAGCAGCACAAAGACATTCTCCTGGGTGTTGCCCCAACGGCCGCGGGTGGTGTGGGACAGCAAACCATTAACCAGCTTAGGGATCAGGTCATGCTGGGGGTTATCTCCAATCAGGGCATCCAGCAGGATGGCATCCAGCCGCCGATCTGATCTGAGCAGCAAGTATGTCTGGTCATCGTAACTGGTGGTGAAATTAGCTGCGCCAGCGGTCTCGACCACCCGGTTGCCCACATGGAGGCGGATGGCATCCAAGGTTTCCTGGGTTCCGGGCGCATCCTGCAGGACAGGCCACAACCAACCCAGGGCCTCCAGTGAAAGCCGCTCAAGACCGGCTTCGCGGTACAGGCTAAGCGCTTTATCCGCATCACCATCGCCCATCAGATCACGCACATAGAGCGCATACGCTGACAGAGTCCAGCGCGTTTCCCGACTGTACCAGGAAGGATAATGGCGCTCAATCTCGGCAAGGTACTCACGCAGAGGCTGCCGCATTTCAGCAGGGACCGCAAAACCCTTGAGTTCAGCGCGCTGCAGAGCGTGGGCGACATGAATTGTGTTGAAGGGAATTGATTCCAGCCCGCGCCGCCAGTATGGAAAACCACCATCGCTGTTCTGCAATCCTTGCAAGCGGGTGATATCACGCTGGACGGCTGCTTCAAGCTCTTGCGGTGAGGGCAGCCCATCCGCCTGGAAAGCTGTCAGCACATCCCGCAAAGCCGCCACCGCCAGGATGCGGGAAGCCAGCTGTTCCGTGCACTCATACGGGTAAGCCACCAAGTACAAGACTGCATCGGTGAGCGCCTGTAAGGCGGTCGAGGAGGTATTGATCTCCAAGCCGCCATACTGTGGGAAGACCCCTTCAGGGGACTCGACGGGTTGAAAGACTGTCCCCTCGTCCACCACACCATAGGTGGCAAAAGCCTCGGTCGTGGCAGGTGTGTAAACCGGCAACTCGACAACCGCAGCATCGGTGTAATCGCCGCTGACCGCGGCAACCTGGATGGTTGCCTGCCCTGCCATCTGCGCGGCAGCGGGGAAGCGCACTTCTACCCGGTCACGCGCCGGGATTTCCACGCGCAGTCCTGCGGATCCGGTCAGTTCCAAGTTGACGGTGCGCACAACCACATCCACCTGCATGGGTTCATCGGTCTGATTCTGCAACACCAGCGGCAGTTCAAACTGGTCACCAAAATTTAAGAAGCGCGGTGCAGAAGGCCTGACCATCAGCGGCAGGCGAGCCACCAGGCTAGACTCCCCTATCCCAAACTGGCTCCCGGAAGCATCCACGGCCACGACCATCACCCGGTAGCGGGTCAGGTTATCGGGTAATGTGACAGGCACGCTGGCTGTGCCATCTGCACCAGTGCGCACGACCGGTTCAAAGGCAGCCAACGGGTTGAAGTCGATGCGCACGCGGATCGGTGGCGCACCAGGTTCAGCGGCTGCCATATCTGCTGCTGGCGCGGGTGTCATGGTACCTAAGGAGCGCAGGCCTTCGGCTGGCGGCAAGGCAGCTTCCACCTCTTGCACCACATTGCCCACGGTAACACCTTTTTGGGCAAGCGATAGGGGATCAACCAGCACGATGCTGGCCCGGCCATAGGTGGATATCACCTCCCCCGAACGTTGGGAATAAAAGACGCCTAAAGGATCAACCAGCTGGTAATCACTCAAAGCCAGGATGGCTTCATCCACCACCACCACAGCCAGCTCAGCACCTGCCAAGGGCTCGCCATTGGCATCTGTCAGACGAATAGAAATCTCTGTCTGACCCCCGGGCTCCAATTCCTTCTCAGCCGGAAAAGCCTGCACCTCCAGCGTTCGCTGCAATGGAGGGATATTCAGGGTGAGCATGCCAGTCGCATAGGCAGGGCGGCGCGGGACATTATTCACTGGTTCACCGAGGTCATCCAGGCGCGGGGCAGAGCCCACCACATCTACCTGGAGATTAAGGTTGGGAATATGGGCTTCTTCGACAGGCACGCTCAAGGTGTAGCTACCATTCTCCAAGCTGAAGCGCTCGGTGTACAAGATGCCGCTGCGGCTGACTGTGAGCAAACCTTCAGCTGGACTGAAGGGGGATTGCACCAGAATCTGGGCCACATCTCCAGGCTGGTAACTCTCTTTGTCAGGAATCAAGTTAACCACTTCCTGCTCCACCTTGCGAGAGGGTGGCTGTTGACCACCGCTCACCCAACGGGTGAACTGGCTCTGGTTCAGGCGCCCCTTTGCATCGGTAACCTGCGCTGTAATGCGGTAGGTGCCACCCACCGGTGTCTCAAAAGTACAGGTGACCGGCTCAGTTTGCGAGCCAGCCTGACAGGTCTGGACATCGACTTCCTCTTCACGCCAATCGCTGCCCCTGTATTTCCACTCAAGGCGGGCAGCCTTGATTTCCACGGGACGATCCACCACCGGGTTGCCATCCAGGTCAGTGACAATGAAATCGACTTTTAAAGGTGTGCCGCGCTCGACAAAATAGCGCTCACTACGCATGCCGATATATAACTCAGCCGGGTGCACCAGCAAGTTGGTTGTGCCAGTCCAGGCCTGGCGGTTGACATCCATCACAGTGGCTTCAGCCGAGAGAGAATACGGCCTGGGATCCTGGGTATCGAAATCCAGGCGCAAGTAATGCTCACCAGCTGCATCTGTCTTGCCGGTGAAGGTTTTAACCTGATCCCCACCGTCGTAGTCCACGTAATACTCGCCACCCTCGCTGTAGATCGGGCGGTAGGTCCACCACCACGGCTCCCAAGTGCCAAAGGTAAAATCAGGCCAGTTGGGTGGAGCATATTGACCGGGTGTGGAGTACACCTGCCAGCTGACATCTGCATTGGGCAGCGGACCACCCGCGTAGTAGCTAGCCTGTACCGCCACAATCGCATGTTCCCCGGCAAAATAAGGTGGAGGCGTATCGTTACGCGCGCTGACCTCAAATTCAGGGCGGCGAAACTCCTGGATCTGGAAGCTATGATAGTGCTGCCAGCCGGTCATGCCTGCCAGGCTGCCCTGCGCCTCAAAAGTAAGCTGAGCATAACCCAAATTTACTTCCTGTGGTAACTTAAAACTGAAGTCAAAACCACCTAAGGCATTTACTTCAACATTGCCACCACCCAGGTCGTTGCCCTGGGGGCCAATCAGGCGGTAACGAACCGCGCTGACTGCATCTTTTACCAAACCTACATCACCATCCTGGGCTCCGCCAACACGCCGCAGCCAGCCTTTCAAATGCACTTCTTCACCGGGACGGTACATCTGACGGTCATCGAACACGTACCAGCGCAGCTCGTCCACAGGAGACCGGCGTTGCCAACCGCCATCATCCCAGGCGTAAGGCGAGCGCGGCAACAAAGCCCGATCCGCTCCCTGGCTGGCGACCAAGTAAGCTGCCCCACCAGGTATGCCAAAGCGCACCGTACCATTTTCACCGGTGACCACGCTCGCGCCAACCGGTTGCGCATCGACTCTTACACCGGATAGAGGGGCTCCATCCTGCAGTGTGGTGGTCCACACTACCATGTCGCTATGGTCGACAAAGGCATCCAGGCCGATCTGGGTTACCTGCACCCAGGCATGTACAGTCTGGTAAAAGCGCTCTTGTTCATTTTTCAAGGCGCCACGCGGCGGTTGAACTTTGACTACAAAGTGTCCAAACTTGCCATCCATTACCTGGCTAAGATCTATACTCACCTCAGTTAAGGCGTCAGCGGGGGCCTCCACTGGCTGACTTTTCTCTAACACCAGGTTTCCAGGCAGCTGAGGTGGGTTATCTGTACGAAAATACTCACGCATGTAATTCTGATAGGCTGGCCAATCTGTGGGTTGCACTGAGTATATTTTCACGTCCAGACTGTTGTAATTAATCGAATAGACCGAAAATACTGGCTTACTGGCAGCTGGATCCAGGGTAACCAGGATTTGATCCTGCCAAAACAGGCGCGGCTCTGCCGGTCCAACCCGAAATTGCAAACGGGCATCCTGACCTAGTTTTTGCCCAAAAATATCCTGGATATCACCATCCACGACAACGTTATAAGTCGTCCTGCCTTTGGTAGCGCCCTGGATATTGATCGTATCGCCAAAGATACTGACCGAGGCACCCGGCAATTCCGGTTCAATGCGCAGCATCGACTCATCGTAGACGGTATTGTCGATGGGATTGTTGAAGCGGATGTAAAAGGGTGTTAATGGAGGGCAATCTGTAGGGGACCAGGAACAGCGGTGTTCAACGATGCGCAGAGGCGCATAGGTATGAAAACTATACGAATACGCTTCTTGTGTGAGCAGAGGTCCTTCAGCTGAAGGCGTGCCAGGCCCAACTGTGACAGAAATATTGGTATCCGCGGGCAGCGGCTCTTGCGCACGGAAAGCCAGCCAACGCCCCGCAGGGGTTTGCTTGGCCAGATTTTTTACTTGCGGGTCAGCCTGGAGATTGGCTTCTTCAGCCAAAACCAAATTTACACTCTGGCCGCCAGCGCTTACTTTAACAGTTTCCAACACTGCGGCGGGGTTGATACGCTGGTCAAAGGCAATGAAGAATAAAGGCTCCAGTGGCTGCGGCTGGTCATAAGGATAGGAGTTGGTGACCACAGGTGGCGGTGTGCTGAAGGTCCATGTCACTGCTTCAAGCAGCTCACCACCGCTTTGGGATTGTGTACCAGCAGGTATCGTGACCCGATAATCAGTCGCCTTGGGAAGACGATCAACCAGCTCAGAATCGTATTCAAAGGTAAGGGTTTTTGTCCCCATCCAGCGCCAGGTCCCCGGCAGGGCAGGCTCGATCTTCACAGGCACATCTACCTCTGCCAACTGCTCCAGGGTTGCAAGCGGCACCATGGGTTGGTTAAACGTGACACTAACAAAAGGTGCCAATGGAATTTCACCCTCAGGAGCATAGCGCAACACTTCGAGCGATCCAGCCTCAACCTGACCAGGTTGGATAATTTGCTGTGGAGGCGGGAAAGCCTGTTGAACAGTCTCTCCAGTGCGCGGCGGAGGGATTGGCTCCTGAGCCAGCATAAAATCCACCTGGTCCTGGGCGCCTGTATCCAAAGCTGGCAGGCGGGATAGGATTTGCTCGATCTGCTCCTCTGGCAATGGCTCACCCGTTGCCAATGGTAAGGCGGCAAGCTCTTGCGGCTCGGGCTGACCTTCACTTAATGAGACAGTAAGCTGCCCCTCACCTGATACACTCATTGTGTCACCTCCAGTGGTGGTTACCACACCACCACTAATAGGGATGGTCTGACCGCCCGTTCCAGGGCGTGGCCAAATCTGGTAGGCCAGGTAAACTCCACCAGCCACCAAAAGCAGTACGGGAACAGCGATCAGGATGATGCGATATTTGTTAATTACTCGCACAAGATTATCTGTCATGTCAAGTACCTCCCCACAGGAGAAACAGGTCCACTTTGATTATATTCATAAGTAAAGACGGTGCAACTGACCTGTTCGTTCCCCAGGATGAAAAAACCAGCTACTCTCCAGCCAGTTCACATCAATTGACCAGATTGTTTATATATACTCCCCAGTTCTCTTCTTCGTCTCTATCTGCAGCCAAAATGCTGGCTTCGCAACCACCACAATCAAAGCTGAACCGACCAGGACAACAGCACCCAAGTACGTGGCCTGAATCACGGGTAAGTCTGCATTCATCAGCGAGCCTAAGAAGTTAAAGGCCCCATGCAAAAACGTAGGTGCCAGAATACTCCCACCCGATTTGATAAATACCCAGGCATGCAGGATTGAAAAGAAGGCTATGGGAAGTATCTGAGCTATCAGCGGACGCCCAATAAACATCATACCAGGCAAGTAGAGTGCCAGATGTACCAACGCCCAAGGTATACCCGTGATTAGACTGGCTGCCAGAGGAGAGTTTGTCTTTAACAGCTTTGACAACGCGTAGCCGCGCCAACCAAGCTCCTCACCAAGGGCCAGGATAGGTGTAATCACAGCCAAAGCTACGAGCTGTGGAGAAGGCGTTAAACGCAATGTGGTACTGTATCTCAAGGTAAAAGCCAACAAGGCAATAGTAAACTGCATCCCGGCTCCAAGCAGAATAGATATAGCCAACCACTCCAACCTGCCTGGGCGCACGGTAGTAAACAAAATTTTTATTGCCTGGTTGCCACCTGCAACAGCGGACAGCAGAGTAGCCACCAAGGTGGGTATAAAGGTGACCACAACTGGATACAATATTGGCTTGCTCGTAGAGGGCAACGGCAGTAGGTAAGCGGCAAAGGTCAACAAGAGAGTCAGCCCGATAAATGTCTCAACGGGAAATCTTTGAGAAAGTCGCATTATGACGCTCTCCACTTGAACGTGATTTGCTCTGTGATCTTGTTTTTTTCTAGGTCAGAGGAATCGAACTCGGACAATTATACTCAAAGTTAAGAAGATTCATAAGCAAACTAGCGATATAATTAACCTCTAACGGCAACTACCATCCAGGCTGAGCAGGAGGAATCATTGGAATCGCTCGATGCCCCAGTAGTCATCCGCATGCAATCCCTCATTATTGAATGGGAAAGGCACGCAGATCGTAAGGCAATATTTCTGCGCTGTTACTCGATGATGACGCGCAACATGTTTGTTGCCATCAAGCAGGGGGAATTCAATGATGGACTCTGGGTGAACAGCCTGCTGAATCGCTTTACAGACTACTACTTTACCGCGCTCGAGGCTTACCAGCAAAAACCCGTATTGGCTCCTGCCGTCTGGCGGGTAGCACATGACGCCGTGCGTGACAGGCGCATCAGCACTTTGCAAAATCTGCTACTTGGTGTTAATGCCCACATCAATTACGATCTTGTACTCACCCTGGTTGACCTGCTCAATCCAGAATGGGCAAACCTCTCTGACAGCCAACGTGCCAGCCGCTATAGCGACCATTGCCGGGTGAACGAGGTGATCAGCCGTACAACAGATGAGGTCCAGGATCAAATCATAGAGCCAAGTATGCCCTTCATGGATTGGATAGATAAAATCCTGGGTCCCATCGATGAATTTTTGATCTCTCATCTGATCACCCGCTGGCGTGAATCCGTCTGGCAAAACGCCACACGCCTGCTGGAGATAGAGGAGACATATAAAAAAGCCCAGCTGATAGGTCAGATCGAAGCTGAAGCCCTCAGGCTGGGCAAAACCATCGCTACGCTGGGATAATCCTGGCCATAACCTGTTACACCCGGATTACCCAGGCATCCATCCCTTCTTTACGGCCTTTTAGCTGCAACTGGCGGGACTGCATATCCTGGCTTTTCCATCCGGCTGCCTGAACAGCAGCCTGACTAGCAATCAACTCACCTGCTCCAGCCAACGACCCCAAGCGCGCGGTGGCGTTCACGTCATCACCTAAGACGGATATTGTCACCGCGCCACCTTCAGTCTGAATGGCACCCACAAATGCCACACCGATGTGTACACCTACTCCAACCTGTATCCAGGGTCCAGCTGGGTCCCCATGCCCGGTGGCTTTTAAGATTTCCATCCCTGCTTCAATCGCGACTCTGGCGTGACCAGGTCCAGCGAATCCGGGCACAAAGAAACCATTTACTGCATCACCGATCAGCTTCTCCACCATGGCGTGGGCATCGAAGAGCACTTTGGTAGTCGCGCGGTAAAAACGGTTGATCAGCCTGCTGTATTCGGACGGGCTCATGCTCTCAGCCAGGCTGGTAGAGCCGCGCACATCTGCGAAAAGCAAGCTCATCTCAACCTCCGCTCCACCCTGGAAGTTCTTGGCAAAACGTTCGCAGGCGTTACACAGGTATGGGTTTAAGGGGGAGGGTTCTACGCCGAATAGGATCTTGGTGAGCTTACCACCCAGCCCCTCAAAGGGGTAATGGCAGATCGCGCAACGTGGGTCGGCAGGTAAATGGCCAAAAAGTGGCTTGATGATTTTGGTTTCGAACCATGGCTGACCTATATAATCCGGTACTTTCCCAGTTGTCATATAAGAACGCCAGACTTCTTCGCTCTTTTTATCGAAATCGGAATCCTGTTTGATACTCATCTGATAAACACCAATCCTTTCATCTCCATTTATTATATTTCAAACACCTGAAGTAAAAATGCCCAGATATCCGCTACCTCTTCAATCTGGACAGCGGTAGGCTTGCCCATCCCATGCCCGGCGCGGGTCTGCACGCGGATCAGAACTGGCGCATCACCTGCATGAGCAGCCTGCAAGGCGGCGGCGAACTTAAAGGAATGTCCCGGCACGACCCTGTCGTCATGGTCTGCGGTGACCACCAGCGTGGGTGGATAATGGGTCCCAGATTGCAGATTATGCAACGGGGAATAGGCGTACAGAGTCTTGAACTGCTCAGGATCATCAGGACTACCGTAATCGCTCACCCAAGCCCAACCGATGGTGAACCTGTGGAAGCGCAGCATATCCATCACACCCACGGAGGGGATGGCAGCGCCAAATAAATCCGGACGCTGGGTCATACAAGCCCCAACCAGCAAGCCGCCATTCGAGCCACCCATGATTGCCAGCTTAGGTGTAGAGGTGATCTGCTCTGCGATTACATACTCTGCACAGGCGATAAAGTCATCGAACACATTTTGCTTGTTCTCCAGCATGCCGGCCTTATGCCAGGCTTCACCATATTCCTTGCCACCACGCAGGTTCGCCAAGGCCAGCACACCGCCCAACTCCAGCCAGGCCAGGCGGCTGACTGTAAAATTAGGCGTCAAGGCAATGTTAAAACCGCCATAGCCATACAGCAGGGTTGGATTATTGCCGTTTGTTCGCATGTCCCGTCGATGGGTCAAGAACATTGGTATCCGGGTGCCATCCTTGGAGGTAGCAAACACCTGGCGGGTGATGTAAGGGCTGGAGTCAAAATCTAATGGTGGCTGAAAGATCGCTTCATTGACATGGCGATCAAAATCGTAACGAAATACCGTAACAGGTGTGATGAACGAGCTGTAAGCATAAAATAGCTCAGCATGCCGGCGTTTGCCCGTCAGGTTGAGGAAATTGCCTTCCGTGACAACTGAACCAATACCTGGCAGCGAGATATCACCCAGGAAATTACCCTGCAGGTCGAAACGCTTAAGCTGATGGTAGGCATCATGTAAATATAGGGCAATACATTCATCGTGCACCATTTTGACCGATTCCAGCGTGTCTTTGCCCTCTGCGATGATCGTATGCCAGTGTTCTTTCTCAGGTTGAGTGATATCGACAGCGACGACGCGACCTAAGGGTGCATGCAGGTCGGTACTTAGATAGAACA
>CP070639.1:3181436-3198658 GCA_020354045.1 Anaerolineales bacterium
ACCTGACTTCTAATCAAACGAAACCCCCCCGGGGCTCCGCGCAAGGGCCATGTCCATCGCAAGCTGCCATCGTTTTCGAGCAACATGAGGGCTTCATCCGTCAGAACTACCAGTTCGACGAGACCATCTCTACCGATATCGCTGACATCAACCGCCTGAATATTGCCAGGCAGTTCAATGGGGATGGAGCGGCGCGCTCCCTCTGCTTCTACGATGTTCAAGGAGTCGTTGGTAAGTGTCACGACGTCTTGATGATCGTCTCCATCCCAGTTTACAAGGTGAACGTGGGGCGTGCGCAGCACTTCCACAGGCCAGCCTGGGATTTCAGCGCCACTTGTATCGAGTGCCACAGGACGGCGGGCGCTCAGTAAGAGTTCTTGCTCCACGTCTTCATCTAGGTTATAAGGCAGCACCTCCCAAAGGTCCTCCCGCACCGTGTGCGACCACCAGAGGGTTCCATCGAGGCGCAGGACGTACAGGTAGCTGGTAGGCAAAATACCCGCAGCAGTGACCAGCACCTCCTCAAATCCATCGCCATCCAGGTCGGTGGTGGAGAGGCCGGTCACCCAATCGGTCTCAACCTGGAACTCCCAAAGGCGCTGTCCACCAGCGGTCCACAGAATCACCTGCCCATCATCTGTTCCCCCCAGGATCTCCTCCCAGCCATCATGCTCCAGGTCCGCAAAAACCAGCGCGCGGAGGTTACCCGTGACCGCCGTCGTCCAATAGGCGCCAGATACAACCCCCGGCTCAGCGAAGGCAGGCCTGAAGGTAATTAATGCATAAAGGGACACAGCTACAGCTGCTAAGGCACGACGTCTACCCACTGTCCATTGACCACGCGCTTGAAATACACGGGTTGATCGAGCAGATCGCCGAACTCGTCGAACAGGATCGTGCCTGTCACACCTTGAAAAGGCTGATCGCGGAAGGTCTCCATGGCAGCGGCCACGCTCTGGAGTGTCACCTCACTGGTCTCCGCAGCCAGGCGGATGGCGGCGATGATCACGTTCGCCGCGTCGTAGGCGAATGGGTTGAACTTGGCCAGCAAGTGGTCCGGGTCAGGGATAATGGCTAACCTTGCCGACCGGTAGCGGTCCGCAAAGTCAATATAACCCGGCATCGACGCGGTCGATACGCCAGGGACCGCGTCATAAATCCCTTCGCCGCGATCACTGAGGACGGCTAGGAAGGTAGGATCGACTGAGAAAGATTCTACCCCGATGACGACTGCATCTACATTTGTATCCAGCACTTGCTGTACAGCCTTCGCAATGCTCAGATCGCGAGCAGGAAAAAAGATAATCGCTTCAGGTACCAGATCTCCGATTTGGAGCATGACCTCTTCTAAAAATTTATCCTCACCCTCAAAGCGACCCAGCACCTGGCCACCCAGGGCTTCGAAAGCCTCCTGCCAGGTATCCATGGCCGTTCTAGAATGGGGTGCAGCTTCCCCCAGCAGCACTGCACGTCGCAAGCCCAACTGCTCGTACGTCATGCGGGCAGCCACGGGAGCCATGAAGGCGTCGTTGCTCGTAACCCGGAAGACAGTCGACCAACCGGCCTGGGTGAGGCGAGGGTCCGATGAGACAGCGCTGACCATCACCACACCGGCTGGACTGTACACCTCGGCACCTGCCATGCTGTTCTCGCTCAGCACATGCCCCACAACCGCTACTACACCCTGATTAACTAATGCGCGGGCGGCAGCTTGGGCGCCAGCATCGGGAGGCTGGACCCAGTCTTGTGCTCGCACCAGGGCTAAGGTGTAACGTGTGCCTCCCACAGTTACACCGCCGGCCGCATTGGCCTCGTCGATCGCCAGCTGGACGGCGTTACCTGTGGCTGCGCTGGTCATACTTCCACGATTCGATTCATCCACAAACCCGATTTTGATGACGTTCTGACCCGCGTAGGGGTCAGGTGTAGGGGAGGGAGGCAAGCCGATAAACATTTCAGGCAGCTGGATGACTCTAATCCGACTGGTAATCACATCTGCCACATAAAGGCGTCCCTTGTCATCCAGCACGACACCATGAGGGTTAAGAAAGGCAGCATATGGACCATCTCCATCGGCATACCCATTCACACCGACTCCGGCTACAGTGTAGACCATGCCCTCCGGTGTAATGACTCGGATGCGCTGGTTGTTTTCATCAGCGACGAAAAGGTTTCCCACCGCATCCACATCTAGGCCACTCGGGAGGGAAAGGCCAACATCTGCCACCTTTCCATCGGCATGTCCAGGCAGACCAGTGCCCGTTAAGGTAGTGACAATCCCAGCAGGGGTAATCCGACGGATGGCATGGTTACCCCTCAATTCAAACGTTACGCTGTCGCTTGCATATATGTTCCCATTCGAGCCCACCACCAGGTATTGTGGGCCATTGAACTGGGCCTGGTCCGGAGGGCCGTCTTTGAACCCACGCTCACCGCTGCCTGCCAGCGTGCTCACCATGCCCTCCGGGGAGATGGCACGGATGCAGTTATTTCCCGAATCGGCCACATAGAGGACCCCTGATGCGGATATAGCCACACCTGTTGGGCGGTCGAACTGGGCTTGCAAAGTTGGACCATCCCGATAACCAGCGGTCCCATCCCCGGCAAACGTGCTCACAGTACCATCAATGTGGACTACACGTATACGATGATTGAATGTGTCGCCCACATACAGGTTGCCGGCGCCATCCAACGCAAGCCCAAAAGGATAATTGAACTGTGCCGAGGAGGCTGGTCCATCGGCATAGCCAGGGATACCTGTCCCAGCTAAGGTGGAGACCGTCCCGCCAGGGTTGATACGTCTTATTCGGTTGCCAAAACGCTCTGCAACGTAGATGTTCCCCTGCCGGTCAACCGCTAATCCTTCAGGGCCGAGGAAGCGCGCCTGGGGTCCCGGGCCGTCGCGGTAGCCCCAGTTGCCGTCGCCTGCCAGCGTGGAGACCGTGACCCCTTGCACATAGAGAAGTTGGCTGCCGATCTGGCCTGCTGATGTCGGGGCAGGGGGAGAGGTTGGAGCAATTGGCGTTGGCTCAGGTTCCTCGGTCATGGTGACCCCTGCTGGGGATGGGGGCACGCAGGCAACCAGGAGCAGGATCAACAGGCACAAACCCCCAAGTGCTGTCCTTCTTCGTCTCATGGAAGACTCCTTATGTGGGTCCAAAACTGCCGGGAAAGGAAGATCCTCTGATCTGAACAGGATGTCTTGTACGAAATTCCCTGATTCAGTTAATTAAGTTTTTCCTTTATAGTTTTAGACGGTCAACTAAGCATGTGACTATTTACAATTATAGTGCAACATCAAATCTCTTGATGCCATCAAATCTCTTATTGCCGTCATTTCATTGGCTGCTATCCTACTCTGCTAAAACTTTCGGTTCACCCGCCCATCGAATCAGCGAGGATACCCATGGCATTCGCTTGAGGTGCTGGTATACCATCAGGGAGAGATCAATATCCCCCTTCGAAATCCATTCACCCAGGCGAGGGGCATGGCGCTCAACCTTCTTGCGCCGCTCGCTGGGCAGCAGGTCCGCGTACAACCACTCCAGGAAATCGTTTACCATATCCTTCCTTGCAACAGGCGGCAAAGCAACCCAAAGCGTTCGTATGAATTTGCATTTGAAGTTCATTGTTGCCCATCCATTATTTGTTGGTCCAGGGGCTACAAACCCGGCGAACCGAAAGCGGCCATGGTCGCGTTGACTGGCGGCGCATTTCGCTCGGTCACTCGCGCTCGTCGCGTTCCGTCGCCAATGAATAGCGTGGGCACGCTAGCTTTACGGTGCACGCCGTCAGCTGGACACCCAAACAATGCCCGCTGCCACCATGGGCGACCATCAGCAGCCATCACGATCAGGTCGTATCCTCCTTCGTCAGCGAAAGCTACGATTTCATCCGCATCACTCCGGTCTCCGATGATCAGGGCTGTGTTCACAAACAAGCCACTTAACCCTAAGCGTTTCTCCAATTTCCCCAATGTTTCCTGTGCCCTGTTTTTACGCCGCCACCCGTTAGAACCCAACTCCGTCTGGAATTGCTTTCCCAGACCACCAGGACCATCCGCCGCGACTGTGATCACTTGCAAAAGAGTGACCGTTGCTGCAATTTTCTTAGCCAGAGCCGTTGTGTGCAAGATGACTGCTTCATCGGTGGGTTTTCCTTCCAGTGCGATCAAAATATTTTTGTACATCTCGTCTACCTCCTTTGATCTTTGCAACCAGCTTAGCAAAAAGGAGGACAGATTTGAAGGAAAAAAATGGGTTGAAATTGAGAGAAAATCGGGATTAATCTGGGATAAATCAGGCAGAACACTGCCCTGAGCGGCTCCCCGCTATCTTCAATGAGAGTTTGCGGATTTTCATAGTGTTCAGACAGGCTGTTGAAGGATGTAACCCTCTCCCCACTTGGTGGCAAGGTAAACAGAGCCATCACCCAGGGCTTTTCGCAGGCTTTTGATGACTGCCCGGACTCGCTCGGGGTCATCGACATATTCGTCACCCCACAAGGCCGATTCCAGCTCCTCGGGTGAGACCACACGCTCAGCATTTTGAATCAGGTAAGCCAGGGTATCAAACTCGGTCTTGGTAATTTTGAAGGAACCGCCGCTTCCCCCTGCCTGGCGAGCTGCCAGGTCCATTACGAACGGTCCGTATTGCAGCAAATCCGGAACAGATTGACGCCGCACAAAAACTTCCAGTGCTGGTGAAAGGTAGCTCCAGCCACCTGAGACGCGCCGTACGAGTGCGGCTTCTTGAAGGATGTCTAAAGGCGGGGCTCCTCCTGGGCGAGCAAAAGGCAGCGCCGCCAGAGCGTATTGGCTCTCTGGGGATAGATGGTTCCAGTAATATTCGAAGTGTGGTCTGGCCTCAACCATGAAACGTTGTTCCCACAGCTTCTCCTTGATGGCCTCATCTCCTGCCTCAGCCAGTGCTTCGCAGGCATGATAAGCCGCCATTTGCAGGAAAAATGGATGTGGGCCAGCCAGGGCTACGATACGCTGGATGGCGTTTGCGGGTAGTGCAAGGCCGGCTTTCTCTACCATGCTGTGGATGAGTCCTGCTGCCGCACTCTCGGTGAACAATCCGAGATTGAAGTGGGCAAAGGTGTTAAAGAAGGGTGAACTGAGCGTATCTGCACGAGCATAGGTCAGGTCAAAGAGGGAACGGTAGGAAGCGGTGACGAAAACCAGGTTGAATTGGCTGGAGAGCGCGCGTAAGCTAGAGAAGAAACGAGGGCTGAGGAATGGATTAGCAGCCAGGGCTTCGAATTCGTCCAATAGCAGAAACAGGGTTAAACCATGCACCGTCGATTGTTCGATCAAATTCCGAAAATCGTGATGCTTGAGCTCCGGCGAATGGATCTCCTGGTCAGCCTCAAATGGTACTGCATTGAGGATTTGTTTTGCCAGGAAACCCCGCGTCCCAGCCTCGTCCAGCTCACCCAATTCCTGGCCATCCACATATGTAAAGATATTGGTTTCCTCAACAAGACCTGCTCGACGATATGTCTCCGGTCGAGCCAGGTGAAATAAGAGCGAGGTCTTGCCAATTCGCCGTTGGCCGAGGATGGCTACATTTTGAAGGTTCCTTAGCAACGCTAAGAGATGTGCCGTCTCCTCCTCTCGGTTGAAGAAGTAGGCAGGTTGGCGGATAGGGCCACGGTGAAAAAACGGATTTTCGCTCACATCCAAAAGAACTCTCCAGGTCAGGAGCTCGCTGGGGTGCCTCTGTGAAATTATAACCCTCTTGGATGAACAATTTCGAATCGTAGAGAATCACCTGGCTGGCGGTCCGCAGTGGTTTAGCCGAGAAACCCGCAGATATCGAATGGCCCCAGTTGATCAGTGCCAGTTTTCTGGCAGGCATTGGCTTCACCATGTCACTTTTCATCGCCAGCTCCGCCTTCGAGCAAACCGGGCTGCTTGCGGATGCCAAGGTTGGCATCCTGGTCGCCTCCGGGTTGGCCGCCGCACTAGGCTGGACCTTGCTGCGCCTGACCAGCCCATCCTATGAATCAGTTACCAGCATCAAAGGGGACAGTGAATAACCACAAGCTCTTCATGCATCATTTGCTGCGGTTAACTGCGTAATTCTAATCAGCTATAATTGCGCAATTACAGCGCACGTTTACATAGAACGGTCCAGGACAGCACCTATGGCGGGCTGCCCGGCCGTCGTTTTATGGAAGTATCGGAGACAAGATGACAACCATTCAAGAAACCCCGCCAGCCGGTGTGAGCATGGAATCGGTATTGGCTGATTTCACTCGGAAATACCCCTGTTATCAGGCCAGCTATGCGCTTGATCAGCTGAGAACGCGTGAATATGCGCGCCTGGACCGGCGCGGTCATGCCTATTTAGATTACACTGGCGGTGGGTTATACGCGGAGCGCCAGGTGCTGGAGCATCAGGGACTGCTGCTCAACAATGTGTATGGCAACCCTCATTCAATAAACCCGACCTCCTCCCTGGCAACCGAGATGGTTGAGAAGAGCAGGCGCTATGTGCTGGAGTTTTTCAATGCCTCGCCTGAAGAATATGCTGTCATCTTCACTGCGAACGCAAGTGGGGCGCTTAAGCTGGTCGGGGAGTCGTATCCATTCAACCCGGGCTCGCAGCTGCTGCTCACCTTTGATAACCACAATTCCGTCAACGGCATCCGCGAGTTTGCCCGTGCCAGGAGCGCCAGGCTTACCTACCTGGCAATGAGCGCACCCGACCTGCGCATGGATGAAAACTTGCTGCTTTCCTACCTGGAGTCAGCTGACCCACACCAGAACAACCTGTTTGCCTTTCCCGCCCAATCCAATTTTTCAGGTGTGCAGCATTCCTTGGAATGGATCACCGCAGCGCAGCAGCGAGGCTGGGATGTGATCGCGGATTGCGCTGCCTTTGTAGCCACCAACCGCCTGGACTTGAGCCGCTGGCATCCGGATTTTGTGCCCCTCTCGTTTTACAAAATGTTCGGCTACCCCACCGGGCTGGGCTGCCTGCTGGCGCGCAAAACTGCCCTGGAGAAACTGCACCGTCCCTGGTTTTCCGGCGGCTCCGTTTTTGCCGCCTCGGTGAGGGGTGATGCCTACTATCTGGCAGATAACGAGGCAGGCTACGAGGATGGCACTGTAAATTACCTGGATATCCCCGCCGTGGAAATCGGCCTGCAGCATCTCAACGCGACTGGCATCGATCTGATTCACGAACGGGTGATGTGCCTGACAGGCTGGCTGCTGGAAACGCTGCAATCCTTGCGCCATAAAAATGGCACACCCCTGGTCAAGATCTATGGTCCACAAGACACGCACATGCGCGGTGGGACGATTCCTCTAAACATCCTCGATCCAGACGGTAAAGTGATTGACGAGCGGATTATTGAGCAAGCTGCCATGGAGAGATTGATCTCTATCCGCACCGGCTGCTTTTGCAATCCGGGCGCCGGTGAAATCGCCTTCAATCTTCCCAAAGCTGCACTGGGTGGGATGTTTGCAGGTGGGGAACGGTTGGGCTACGATGAATATCTGGCGCTTTTGGGCCTGCCAAGCTCCGGCGCGCTGCGCGTTTCCCTGGGACTGGTGACTAATTTCGCCGATGTTTACCGTTTTGTAGAAATGACCTGCACTTTCCTGGATCGCTTCCCTGAAAGCATTCCCTTAAAACCCAGAACGCATTGTTAATTAAGCGAGCCAAGAGCATCATTTTGACACAAGGCTTGTCTTATTTTTCACAAACGGTTGTAATTTCTCGGCTAGTGGTTTATACTGTTCTTAGCTAACGCCAACTTTTACGCCCAAATCAATCAACCTCAATCCATTTCAGGAGGTGCCACAATGAATGCCACTTTTGGGTTCCTCGCCAGTCCCGCTGGCAGGATAGTGCGGATCATTGCCGGCCTTGCTTTGATCCTGGTAGGACTGTTTGTTGTAGATGGACCGCTCAGCTGGGTGCTGGAAATGATTGGACTTATCCCGCTGTTGGCCGGGTTGTTCGATTTCTGCGTTTTCGCCCCCCTGTTCGGCCTGCCCTTTGTTGGCCCCCAGCTACGGCAAGCATTGAAAAAGTAGCCGAAAAATCGAAAGAGCAGGTCAGGCGCGCCTGATCTGCTCTAGGTTTTTTGACATCTGTTCAACGAGCTCCCTTACAGGACCTGCTCCGCATAGGGCAGCCTGCGGATCAAGCTGCTGAGCCCAAAGCACAAAGGGGTTGCCACCAGTGCCATCAGGGTGAATTTCAGCAATGGATAAAGGTTAATATTGACCGCCAACAGGGCCAGGAAGGTGATGACCGGCTCATGGATGAGATAGGCGGTGTAGGCCTTCCGTGACAGGCTGGCTGCCAGCCATCCTTGGCGATTGAAGCGCCGCCGGAAGAGATAGATCAGGCTGAGGCACATGGAAACGCATAGAAAAGACTGCCACAGCGCTCCAATGAAAGCTTGCCAATGCCAGCCGCCCTTGAAAGGCAGGTCATTTTCCGTTGCACCACCTAAGATGGCGACAGGGGGGAAGATAAGGATCAAGAAAACCGCCACCCCCAGCCATCTGCGACCCACAGATTCTGGCATCAAATGAAACCAGTTGCGCCGGTACGCCACCAGACCGACGATAAACAAGGCAATGTATTGCGGAAAATCAGCCAGCTGAAAATTCAAGGGCTCGAAGACCGTATCTGACGGGAACCAGAAACGCACCATGAAGCTCGCCAGCGCCACGAAGAGAACAAAGAGGGCAATTGCGCCATCCCCGGGGAAACGAGTTTCAAGTGCAGGCTTGTTCTGCCGGGCTGGTATGAGCAAGCGCCAGAAGGCATACAGCGCTGAAAAGATCAGCAGGGCTTCAATGAACCACAGCGGGCCACCCCCGATCCAGCCATAAACCCGGAAATACTGCTGGAAATACCAGCTCTGCAGGGGCAGGCGCAAACCCTGATATTTGACCAGATATACATAGATCCATAAGGGGCGGAGCAGCCAGCTGTAGACAACCAGAGGAATACCCAAGCGCACCAGACGATCCTTAAAAAATCGGGCAGCCCCTTTGCGGTCATAAGAACCCGGCACAAAGTAAGCCGCCACCAGCAGGAACAGGCCCATGAAGTAGGAATGGTTGACCGCGGTAAACCAGGCCCCCAGCGATTCAGTGATCACATCCTGGCGGCCTTCTTTCCAGAACCAGCCCCCGGTGCCGGCGTAGATGACCACCAGGTGGTGCAAAATGACCAGCACCGTCAGGAAAACCCGGATGTTATCGATGAACAGCAGGCGGCTGGCTGCCTTGGGCTGAACGCCCGCGACTGCTTCGCTGGTTATGCCAGGCGCCTGCAGGGTGGGGGAAATCGTTTGTGTCTTCATAGATATATCTCCACAATTTATACTGCTTCTTCGAGCAGCGTATCCGCGGCTCGTGAAACGGGCAGACGAGGTTTCAGCTTCATGCCAAACAAAAAGCGCAGCGGGTTATAGCGCCGGATCAAGAATTCGTACAATCCTATAGAGACAGCGAAAGACCCCAGCAGGAGGATCAGGAATTTGAGCCAGTCGGGCATAGCCCAGCGCAGCACATAATAGCCCAGGGTCACGATCGCGGTCTGGTGCAGGATGTAGAAGGGCAACACGCCTTCATTGGCATACTTCAAGAAAGGTGTATTAACGTTGAGCTGCTGCATACCAAATCCGAGCACCACCAGCAGCCAGCTCCAGCTCACCAGGCAGTTGAGCAGGTCTTTCGCCACGCCCCTCAGCGGAAAAAAGGCTGGATAACTGGTTTGGAACTCCAGGAACAGGTAGGCTGGCGTCAGCACTATCCCTAGCCCAAGGGATAGCCAGCGCATCTGGCGGATGCGGGCTTGCAAGCGCTCATTAGAGATGATCACAAAGCCAGCGATGAAGAAGAGCGGGCAGATGAGCACGCTCCAGCCGCCAAAAACCTGGGTCCCCCAGGTCTCCTCATCCAGCGTGCGGAGCAGCACGAAGGCTGGCAAAGCCAGGGTGAAAACCATCCCGGGGAGTGCCAGGAAGTTGCCGAGAGAAGTAAGCACCCACTGACCACTGCGGGTTTTCTTCAGCCATAGAAAGAGTGGCAGGAACAGCACGGAAAGGATAAACAGGATCTCCAGGTACCACAAGTGCAGCCCCATCCAGGCGAAGTTGCCGCCGAAGCCGTACATGCCATCGAAATAATGCGGGTAGAACTGCCAGAACGAGCCGCTGAATGTACCTTTGGACAGATTCTCGAGGTAGATCTGCAGGGCGACATGCGTAAAAATGCCCACCAGCAGCGGCAGGAGCAGGCGGGCGCACAGGCCCTTGAAATACTTCCCCGCGCTGGCTTTTCCCAATGCAAAGAAGATGCTGGCGCCCGAGATGAGCAAGATCAGCGGCATGCCCCAGGTCATGGCGAATTCTTTCCACACGTCGATTGCCAGGTAAGTAGTTGGATTCTTGATATTCCAGTCATCCATATCGAACGGGCGGGTGCAGTGAAATACGAAGATGGCCAGGATCACCAGCACCCGCAGCCAGTCCAGGTCGTACCTCCTTTGAACAGATTGTGTGTCCATAATTAGCTCCTACCTATGGTAGATCGTCTGCAGCAGGGTTTCCAGCGGCGCACCTTTAACGATGAAGGCGTCCATCCCGGCCTGGAAGGCTTGCTGGCGGGCGGCTTCGTATTCGTGCACGGTTAGGGCAACTACCCGACAGTCGGGACAGCATGTTTTGATCTGCCGGGCGGCTTCATAACCGTCTATAACCGGCATCTCTAAGTCCATCAGGATGACATCTGGTTGTAAGGCCTCAGTCATACGGACCGCTTCCAGGCCATTTCCAGCCTCACCAACAACCTCGATATCCCCAGCCAGGGTGAGTGCCACGCGCAAGTCTTGCCTGACCTGTGCTACATCGTCTACGATCAATAACCTGATGGTTTTCATGTTCTCGATCCCTGATAACGCTTAAATTCAGCTGTTGTTCATTAGCACTTTCAAACCTAATATACACACTTAACCGCCCAAACACATCTGCCGCCAGATTGATCTTGGAGATGGACTTTTCCACTCCATCCAGGGTCGCAGGACTCCATCCCAGGTCGTAGGTCTGCGCGTCTAGCGAGCGTTCGCAGCAGGCGTAGAACTGCAACACGCACTTAAGGATTAAATTCAGCTAATCAGGATTACGGTGGGGGTGTAATTGAGCAATCAGCGAGCGAAGCTGACCGAGAGCGCTGGTGGTCATTTCCTGCAAGCGATCGATCAGTACGGGAACCTGCCCGGGATCGCGCTCCAGGAGCAGGCGGGCAGACTGAGTGGTGAGGGTGATGCTGAAGATCACCTGGCTGACCGAATCGTGCAGCTGGAGCGCCAGGCGGTTGCGTTCGCGCGCCGCAGCCAGCTCTTCCCCCTGGGCAGCATATTCCTGCAACTCCTGATGAGCCCGCTGGAGCTCGATGAGCATTGCCTGGCTTTTGGCTTGATCCAATTGTGACTGCCTGTATAAGACATCGTATGAAACCACAAAAAAGATGCCAGCCAGGTAAGAGAGACTGAGCACGACACCCTCCACCCATCCCAACCCAACAACCATATTGGTCACCAGTATGAGCGTATACACAGCCAACCACGCAATAGCTATCCGGCGCGAGAAGACATGCACGGTCCGCATGCACAAAATGATAAACAAGAAATTAACTATATCCAGGAAGGGTCGCAGGCTGCTGAGTCCCCAGACCAGACCGGCATGCATTGGGAAATGCAGGGAGGGGTACCAGCCCAGCCGGTCCGAGAAATTTCTTTCCACCAGGTGAAGCAAAACAAAGGATCCCAGTAAAATAACGAAGGGGAGCAGGTTTGGCTGCTCCCAAAAATGGGTGATCCCCCTGACTGCAACCACGATCAGAACAAGCAGCTCAATCAGGAGATCGCCCCGGTAAGAGCGTGATTCGTTTGCCTCTGCCATCCTCACCTCTCTGCAATTCCCTCCTGGATTCGGATGCGCGTCCCCCTGCCGGGGCGCGATTCGACAGAAAGTTCCCAACCCAATTCATGAGCGCGCTCAAACATACTGGCTAATCCAAGATGTCCTGGCTGGCTTTGAGCCTGTTGCAGATCAAAGCCGACTCCTTGATCTTCGATCTCAACCAAGGCTGGCTCTGCGCCCAGGTTCAGGCTGACAGTCGCCGTTCCCGTCCCGGCATGTTTAGCCACGTTACTGAGCGCTTCCAGGATGATATGGTATAGACCAGCGATAACCGGAGCAGGGAGCTCTTTCACACCGTTTACATCCAGCGTGATGTTCAAGCCATTGTGCGCCTGTTGCTCGGCTATGATGCGCTGGACCGCGGCCACCAGACCTTCATCTACCACCGGTCCTGGTTGTAATTGTGTCACTAACAGCTGGATTTCTCCCATGGCACTCCCGGCAAGTTTCTGAAGCCGGTCAAGCTGGTCCCCTACCCGCTGGTGGTCTTGTTCCAATAAAATGCGCGCCGACTGGATCGTCAGGTTCATGCTGAAAACGGTTTGTGTGACCGAATCGTGCAGTTCGCGCGCCAGGCGATTGCATTCTCTTTCAGCCGCCAACGCTTCCCGCTGGGTGGCATAACTTCGAATCTCGTGTTGGGCAGCCTGAAGCTGGTTGAAAGCACGCTGATTTTCCCGCCGGGCTTCCTCCGCTTGGCGGATCAGATTGGCATAACCGCCAGAAAGAAAACAAATGCCTCCGTAGAGCAGTGCCATGGCCAGGCCCCCGGGAAATTTATCCCCGCCACGCAACAGAATGACCGCCATAATCAGGGTGAAAGCAGCGGTCCACAGGGAGCCTGCGCGCCGCCCGTAGAATAAGACCGCCTGCAGGCTGAGCGGGACGAAGAGCGAGCCACCAAAATCGTTCAGTGGTGGGATGACCAGCATGGCCCCGATCAGGCCCGTTTGCAGGATCAGGTAGGCTGCCTGCATCCACTTCAGGCTCCCGGCATGCCCCTCTCCCAGCCAGCGTTCAAGCAGTGGCTCAATGTAAAAGAGCAGCCCGTAGACTGCCCAAATCGCTATCAGCCATCCAAGGTAGGGGCCTTTGCTGTACCAGAAGAGTCCCCGGATCACAATTGCCGCATATAGCAGAGAAACCCCAACCGTATGCATTAAGTTTCGTCGTTGAACAGGGCGTTCTTAAGGGCATAGATTGCCAGTTGTGTGCGGTCTGCCAGGTGCAGCTTGCTCAGGATGTTGCTGATGTGGGTTTTGACAGTCTTCTCGCTGATCACCAGTTCCTGGGCGATTTCGTGGTTACTCCAACCGCGTGCCACCAGGCGTATGACCTGAAGCTCACGCTTGGTGAGCTGCTCCGCATGTGCCTGGCGTGTGCGCTCAGCTGGATAGGCGACTTGCTCCATCAGTTTACGGGTAATGTCCGGGTGTAGTCGAGCTTCGCCCAGATATACTGCCCGGATGGCATCTACCAAATCATCGGGTGAAATGTCTTTCAGCAGATAGCTGGAGGCTCCCGCTTGAATCGCAGGAAAAACCTTCTCATCCTCGGTGAAGCTGGTCAGCGCGATCACTTTTATGTCGGGTGTCGAGGCCTTAATCTGTCGCGTGGCTGCGATCCCATCCAGGTGGGGCATGACCAGGTCCATCAGGATGACGTCCGGCTCAAGCTGCTGAACCATCTCCACCGCAGTCAATCCATCCCCCGCCTCACCGACTACAAGGACATCCTCCTGCAGTTCTAGGAAGGTTCGTAAACCTTGCCGGACGACCTGGTGATCGTCCACGATAAGGACCTTGATTTTTTCGCTGTCTGAAATCATAGCTGCACCTCTCTCAGGCGAAAGGCTTTATTAAATTATACATCTTGTTCTTCCCCAGCCTCTGGCAAATCAGCAGTAAGCCTGGCTACCCAGCATATATATCACCCCTTGGCCTGGGTAAAAAACCAAGTACACCCTGGATGATAAAGATTAATATCTGCTTAGAAAGCTAGAAAATACCTGTACAGGTATTGACTTAATGTAAATATTTTGTATAATTATTGTATAAACTAAATTCACAACAGGAGGATATAATGTCGAAAATTTCTAAGCTTTCACTGATCGGTGCCCTTTTTGCCCTGGTTTTGGGTCTGGCGTTCTCTGCTGCACCTGCTTTTGCTTCCGGGCACACCTTTGATATATACGTCAAGCACAACATCAACGGTCAAAGCCTGGGTCTGGACAAAGCCCTGCCCGTAGATGTGTACATCAACGATGACTATGTCTTCACCTTTGAGTTTGGAGACAGCGTCTCAACTTCGCTGGAGGCGGGCAGCTATAAAATCGATGTTAAGCTGGCTGGCACAGACACAACCGTGATGAGTGTGGGTCCCGTCGATATCCCCGCTGGTGCGGACGTCAACATCAAGGCCAAGCTCAGCGCAAATAAAACCCCGACTTTGAAAGTAAAAATTAAGTAAATCCCTTCACCTGGATAAAAAAGCACCAGCACGCTTCAATTGCTGGTGCTTTTTTATTTTCCCGTGTAGAGTTGCTGGCGCACAGGACACATCCAACAACACATACAATTCAGGATATTGACAAGAATTAAGATCAGGGATATAGTTATCTCGGTTTTTTAAACCGACCGACGGTTTATTATATTAGGATAATTATGCCCCGAATTGTGAATGAAGCCGAGTACACCGCCCGGCGCAACCAGATCCTCGAGCTGGCCCAGCAGATGGTGTACACCAAGGGCTACGAACAGATGACCATCCAGGATATTCTGGATGGCCTGCAGATATCCAAGGGCGCCTTTTACCACTATTTCGGCTCGAAGCAGGCCCTGCTGGAGGCGCTGATCGAGCGCCTCGTGGAGGAGGCCGAGAAAATCCAGGCTCCGATCCTGCAAGCGCCCGATTTGACGGCTATGGAGAAACTCAAGCGATATTTCTACACGCTGGGGCGTTGGAAAACCGAGCGCAAGTCTTACCTGCTCAACCTGATGCAGGTCTGGTACAACGATGAAAACGCCCTGGTGCGCCAGAAACTAAACACCGCATCCATCCAGCGCTTTGCCCCGGTGCTGACAGCCATCATCCACCAGGGAATGCAGGAGGGCGTGCTCAACCCCCAGTATCCCAAGCAGGCAGGCGAGGTCGTGCTGGTTTTGATGCTGAGCCTGGGTGAAATGCTTGCCAGGGCTCTATTAGTAGAGTCGCTAACCATCCACGACCTGCCGCGCCTGGTAGGCGCGGCTGCAGCTTATCAAGATGCCATCGAGCGCGTCCTGGGGGCACCAACAGGTAACATACAACTATTTGATCCCGCTACCTTAGGGGAATGGCTCATTGTAGAAGATAAGCATGTAAAGACCGCGCAGCAGGCAGGGCGCTAAATTGAGCCCTGGCGCCGCCGGCTAATCAACGCAGAAAGGAACACAAAATATGAGCTTATATCTTCGTTTAGCCTGGAACAACGTCTGGCGCCAGCGCCGCCGGACCATTATCATCGTCGTGGCAATCGCCTTGGGGTTGATGATGATGATGTTCTACGACGGGCTGGTGATCGGATTCAACCAGGCCATCTACGGCAACGCCATCAAGGTCCTGGGAGGCAATATCCAGGTGCGTGCTGAAGGGTACCGGCTGGTTGCGGACCAATACCCACTGCTTCCGCTGGCAGACGACCAGGCGGTGGTCAAGGCAGCCCTATCCGACCCGAAAGTGCTGTCCGCCACCCGGCGCATCATCACTGGCGGACTGATCAGCAGCGTCGAGGGAGCCTTTGCCGTTAGCATCACCGGCATCGAACCCGAGGCAGAATATCCCGTAAACCTGGCAGCCCAAAACGTGATCTCCGGAAAATACCTGACTGCCGGCGATGGCGATGTGATCTTCATTGGCAAGGGTTTGGCGGACGCCATGGGCGTAAAGGTCGGCGACCGTGTCGCCATGACAGGACGTTCTGTGCACGAACAGATGCGCCGCCGCACCATGACGGTGGCTGGGATTTACGACCTGGGCATGGCAGAGATCGAGAAGCGCACGGTGTACATCTCCCTGGGTGAAGCTCAGAATATGTTCGGCCTGGAGGGGCAGAGCACCGAGGTGGCGATTATGTTGAAACAGCTCGGGCAGGAAGCCCCCGTAGTGGCAGGGCTACAAGCCAGCCTGCCCGGCTACGATATTGCCTCCTGGGAGGTCAACTTCCCGGAGCTGCAAAATGCCATCGGAACCAAGGGTGGCGTGATGAACATCTTCAGCGTGGTGATCATGCTGATCGCCGGCCTCGGCATCTTGAACATGCTGCTGATGGCTGTCTATGAGCGCACGCGCGAGATCGGCATCCTGGGCGCGCTGGGACTGCGTCCGAGCCGGATCTCATTGTTGTTCATCCTGGAAGGCACGCTGATCGGCCTGGTGGGCGTGGCTGCAGGCATTGCGCTGGGTTTACTGCTCAACGGCATCCTGATGCAAGTGGGCATTGATTACACCAGCTTCTCAAGCGTGACCACCTACACGGCATTGATCACCGAGCGGATTTATCCCGCCTGGGGCGTCGACAAGCTGCTGCAGCGGGCCGTAACAGTAGCGATTATCTCAGCGCTGGCCGCGTTGGTCCCGGCGCGCGAAGCTTCCCGTAACGAACCCGCAGAAGCCCTGCATTACGTGTGAGGTTGGCTATGATTCAAATCTTTAAAATGGCTGTTCGCAACCTGGGGCGTAACCGGCGTCGCTCTTTCTTCTCCGCACTGGCGTTGGGGATCGGCCTGGCATTGCTGATGCTGTTGGCTGCCTTCATTGAAGGCGAAATTGACAGCGCCCTGGATATGACAATCCGCTTGCAAAGCGGTCACCTGCAGGTGCGGGCGAACTCCTACGATGAAAGCAAATCCAGTCTGAAATGGCAGGACCTGGTTGAAAATCCCGACCAGCTGGCGGCACAGGTCGCCGGGTTGCCACAAGTCAAAGTCGCTACACCGCGCCTGTTTGCCAGCGGGATTGTCGCCGTACGCGACAGCTCCACCGGTGTGCGGGTATTCGGCATCAATCCAGACTCGCAAGCCAGCTCGCCGTACCGCCAAGGGCTGCTCCGCGGGGAATTCCTGAGCGCCGACGACCGCCAGGGGATCCTGATTGGCGAGCCGTTGGCAGATAAACTGAAATTGAAGGCTGGCGATACGATCACGCTGTCGGTTAACACCTCCAATGGGGATGTGGACGAACAGTCTTTCACCGTGCGAGGCATCTACTCAACCGGAACC
>CP070639.1:3198758-3215045 GCA_020354045.1 Anaerolineales bacterium
GACCTGTTTCGACATTTTCCTCAACCACTTCATACACATTTCCATCAATTACAGCTATCACCTTTTGACCCTGTGAAAAAAGCGCTCCCAAATCAGGCCAGGAACGGATTAGCGAGAAATAATCACTGGTTAGGAAGCCAACCTTAATCGTTTGCATTGTTTCTGGGTCATAGGCAGTATCAATCCAGACCCCATCCGTGAGCACAAAAGTGCGGGAACCAAGTACACGAACTACCTCAGCCACCTCTGCGCTTGGTGCAACTGCGGCATCTGCACCAGCCAGGGCACCCTGCTCAGCAGCCTTCTCCACAGCATCCCGTCCATAGGCTGGTGCAGCCGGCTGGCTTTGCAGCTGGTTATATTGTTCACCCGCAATACGTTCTTGCTCGGTTGAGCTAAAAGGCATCTCTTCTGTCACCAGGTAAGAAGTGTAGGGTGTAATGATGCCATATCGGACGCTCAGTTGGACTATTTGTTCGATAGTCTCTTTATCAGGGCCTTGAAGCCTGATCATATTTAATAGGTGTCCGATTTTACGCGTCGCCCAAAGCCGGGGGATAACAGATGGGACGCCAGTGAGTGACGATTGGCTCACGAATTCCTGACCCTCAAAATCAAACAATCTGGTCTCACTGTTGACTTTTCCTGCTAGCCTAACAGTTTCAGTACCCGGATGGCGGTAACGCCCCACAAGGACGATTTGTGAGCCCACAAATAAGTCTGGTAGCGGGTAAGGATAGGTATCATAGGCACCGATATCACCGAATTCCAGCGTTATATTGGTCAGGATGGGTGTGCTGATCTTGGCATAGAAGGTTGAAAGGATCTCATCCAGACGCTCCCCAGGGAGCACGTATGTGCTGGTTCCATGGTGGGCTTCAGCCAACGAATCCAGCAAGAAAGTATCTACATCATACCCAACGCCAAAAGCAAACAGGCGTAAATTTTCTGGTGCCGCACTTTCCAAATTTTCAATTATTTTCTTGCTTTCCAAGACCCCTTCTGTTGGAAGGCCATCTGTAAGGAATATCAGGTAGGCAGGTCGTTCACTGTCCGCCAGGTAGGCTGCCTCCAGCAAGGCGCGATTGATGTCCGTGCTGCCTTGAGCGCTTATGCGCTCAACCCAAGCCATCGCATCAGCCGCCTCCCTTGCGGGGCGCAATTGCGTGGCATAGGATTCGAGCCCGGTGCTGAAAGCGATCACATTAAAACGGTCTTCTGGATTTAGATGTTCAAGGATATACTGTAACGCCTGCTTGGCTTGCTGCACCTTTTCCCCCTCCATACTGCCAGAACGATCGAGCACCAGGATCAGGTCCTTGGCCAATTTGTTAACCGGCTCACCAGGTTTCGGGGCAATCAAGGCCAGGAAAAACCCATCTGGGTCATCTCCACCCGGTTCGCGATATGAGATCACATGAAAAGCTTGTTCCTCACCTAGTGAATAAAACAGGACAAAATCTTTATCAGGGCGAACGTTCTGGTCTTCATAACCCACAATAACGTGATAGTTATCTTCCCGGGTGACAGCGACTGAATGACTGGGTGAATATACAGCTCGAATCGGTACACTGGTAGCCCTTACACTGACATTGATGGTCACATTCTCGAGGGGCCACAATGAAAATTTTTCAGTATTAAGCGGATAAGAGTAGCGCACCAGACCATTATCATAGGGTAGTACTTGTGAATATTCCAGCTCAATTCGGCGCTCTCCTTCAGGAGGAATGGGAAAAATACTCGCCTGCAGAGCTGCTCTATCCGCATACTCAAGCAATGCAGGATCTCGCATACTGGTAACAATCTCTTCATACGTAGAGCGCGCTTCTTCTGCATTTAGAATGCGGCCTTCAACCTTTTCACCGTCCACCCACAATGAGAATGAGGAAACCGCTGCATCAACGGGAATAGGAAACATGTAGACACCTTCCACCTGCCAATCGTTTGGGTTAAAAAATACCTGGTCAACCCGGGTCGTGGCAATTTGATCCTGGATATCTACTGTCACATGGTGGTATCGTATTGCCAGCTGAGCAAAGGGTGGCATAGGAGGGCAAGGCCACGGGCCAGGGCACGGTGGGGGTGGGCAGGGTCGTGGGTCACATATCGGTGGTTCGGGGATAATAATGCCATCAGCCTGGGCTGGACTAGGAAAAAGCGCCAGTATGGCGACGATTAGTGTAGCCAATATTATCGGTTTTCGGAACATAGCTCCCCTCCAGGCGAAAAAATGTCGGCAACAATCATTTGCAAAAGCATTTTCGTGATCAAGAATCTCATAAATTTCATCCAATGCCTAGACGCCTACAAGAAGGTAAAAGTTCCAATGGTATAATTTAAGATTGCGCACTGGAGGCACAAAGTTTCCACTGAACTTTGTGCCTTAATTGTGGGCTTACGAATTAACCGTGGTTCACACTTAAAACCAGCTAAAAAACGAACCACAAATGAAACAGGTATAGGTATGTTAGATAAACTTAAAGGGATTGAAGATCGATACGATGAGATCAACCAGCTTCTGATGGAGGTTGGCAACGATTACCAACGCGCCACCGAGTTGAGTATTGAACGCGCCGAATTAGAGCCTTTGGTAACTAAAACCCAAAAGTACCGCCAGGCTCTGACCCGCCTGGAAGAGGCCAGCAACTTACAAAACTCGGAGGATGAGGAACTCAGCATGCTCGCCGAGGCAGAGATTATTGACCTCGAACCGCAAATTGAAAGACTCGAAAATGAGCTTAAGAGTATGTTATTGCCAAGTGATAAGCGCGATAAACGCAATGTCATTACGGAAATCAGGGCAGGCACCGGTGGTGATGAGGCTGCCCTGTTTGCCGCGGATTTATTCCGTATGTACAGCCGCTATGCCGAGAAGCGAAATTGGTCAATAGAGGTCCTTTCAGTCAATGAAATTGGTATTGGCGGGTACAAGGAAATCATCTTCCTGGTGAAAGGCAAAGGGGCATATTCCCGCTTGAAATATGAATCTGGGGTTCACCGGGTACAACGCATACCGGTGACAGAATCTCAGGGTCGCATTCATACCTCCACCGCCACTGTGGCTGTTTTGGCAGAGGTAGATGATGTTGAGGTGGATATCCCCGATAGTGACATTCGCATGGATGTGTATAAATCCGCGGGAGCAGGGGGGCAAAATGTTCAGAAGAATGCAACAGCGATTCGGATCACTCACCTGCCCACTGGCATTGTAGTCCAATGCCAGGATGAACGCTCTCAGCTCCAGAACCGCTTGCGAGCGATGAGCATCTTGCGCGCCCGCTTATACGAGCTAGAAGAAGAGAAGCGCCGGCAAGCCGTCGAGGAAGACCGCCGCTCCCAGGTGGGCACCGGAGAGCGCTCAGAAAAAATACGCACCTACAACTACCCGCAATCGCGGGTTACCGATCACCGTATAAACCTTTCAAACTTCAACTTACCAGTGGTCATGGAAGGTGCTATCGATGAGTTCATCGATGAGCTGGCGACCCGTGATGAGGCCGAACGTTTGGCTGCAGCAGGACTTGAAAATTAAGTCCATTTTTGCTGTCGGCTCCCAAGATTATCACTTTGAAATCGATTGAAGATTTCTTTCCCGAGCTGGTAGAGAGGCTATCAGAGGTAAGTCAGACACCCAGGCTGGACGCTCAGGTGTTGCTGGCTCATGCCATGCAGAAAACACGCACCTGGGTGCTCGCACACCCCGAGGCGAGGCTATCTGACTTGGAAACTGCCTCGGTAACTGGTGCACTTGCCAGGCTAACAGAAGGTGAACCTCTCCCCTACGTTCTGGGTGAATGGGAATTCTTTGGACTGAGATTTCAGATTAACCCTGCTGTTTTAATTCCAAGACCCGAAACTGAGCTGCTGGTCGAAAAGGGATTGGCATGGTTGCATAAACATCCCGGGCAGCACCTGGCCGCAGATGTGGGTACCGGCTCAGGTTGCATCGCAATTGCGCTTGCAAAAAACCACCCTGGCTTGCGTGTTATTGCCAGCGATATTTCCCCTACCGCCCTGGATGTCACCCTGGCGAATATCAAGGGGCATAACTTGCATACACGCATTGAGTGCGTACAATCAGATCTCATTCCGCCCACCACCCATCGCTTCAGTCTGATTTGTGCCAACCTGCCATATATCCCAGCGAAGACTTTAAAGCGTCTGAAAGTGCTCCGATGGGAGCCTGAACTCGCCTTGCGTGGGGGTCCCGACGGGTTAGACCTGATTCGACGGCTTATTACCCAGGCTCCCAGGTCAATGGGCGCGGATAGCCTGCTCTTGTTGGAAATTGAAGCCAGACAGGGTGAAAGGGTTTTCCAGCTCGTTTCTGATACTTTTCCTAACGCAAAGATTGAACTGAGCCCCGATTTAGCTGGACACGACCGCCTTGTAACCGTTGAGCACTCATCTAAATCACAAATTTAACCTTCAACTTTTCAACTACCATTAATCCATTCACTCAGAAAGCACGTACATAACAGTTATATAAGCAGGGTATCTCTCTGCCAGACACTTAATTTTTTAAGGAAGGATGTTATGAAAAAATACTTCTTACTCACGATTCTGCTTACAGTCATTATGTCAGCTTGTAAAGTTCAAACACCCCCCATCCCCACGGAGCTTGCACCCGCATCCGAGGCAACCCTACCAGCGCTAACAAATACTCCCTCCGTTGTGGTGACTGAGCAACCCGCTTCCCCGGGCTCTGAGAGTCCTGAGCCTACAAGCACTGAGCAAACCACTTCATCTGGTACCACACTTTATCGGATTGTTGTGGGTGAATCCAAGTTACAATATGAAGTTGGGGAGGTGTTCCTAAATCAAAACAACCGCTTTAATGTTGCAGTGGGTGTGACTACTCAGATCAATGGAGATATCATGGTCGACTTGGCGGACCCCACTAAAAGCAGCTTGGGACCCCTCACTGCGGATATCAGCCAGTTTACCTCCGATAACAACCGTCGTGATAATGCTTTGCGAGATCGCTTTATTGAATCAAACCGTTACCCAACTGTTACCTTTGTCGTCAATGAGATCACGGGTTTACCCGACTCATACCAACCAGGACAACAGGTACAGTTGCTAATTGTTGGAGATCTCACCATTCGAGAGACTACCAGACCCGTCACGTTCGATGCGATTGTATCTATACAGGCTGATACGCTCACAGGTGAAGCTACTACCACCATCTTAATGAGCGATTTTGGTTTTGGACCCATTGATATCGCCGGTATCTTGAAAACTGAAGATGAAGCGAAAGTCACCTTGAATCTCGTCGCCCGCCCTTAGTTTCTGGCGGGAGTATTTACTGACGACATCAAGGAACTCGGAATTCCTGTGTGACACACCGATCATGTTCTTGTATTTATCAAAAATATTGCCACTCTTAATCTATCCCCTGGGATTTGCGTGTCTAATCCTCTTACTGGCATTGTTGGTTAAGAATGTTAAGTTGCAAAAATGGTTGTTGGGGGCTGCTCTGGCAATGTTGTACCTGGGCAGCAACAACTGGGTGGCCCTGGGATTGGCTCGCTCGCTAGAATGGCAATATTTACCAGATGGACCACTGCCTGAGGCACAGGCAATAGTTGTCCTGGGTGGGGGTACACAATCGGCCAACCAGCCCAGGCAGATGGTCGAGGTAAATCAGGCAGGTGATCGCGTTATTTATGCAGCCTTCCTCTTTCGACAAGGCAAAGCTGATCACCTGCTGCTCACCGGGGGGAAGATTGATTGGTTGTCAACAGAGAATGATCCTGTCCAGGATATGCTTTTTTTAGTTGAATTCTTCGGTGTTCCAGAGGCAGCAATTTGGGTTGAACCCTCCTCGCGCAACACCTATGAAAATGCGTTGAACTCTCGTCTTCTGTTAGAATCAAAAAACATAAACCGCATCTTATTGGTGACCTCTGCCAGCCATATGCCCCGTTCAGTGAGAGTCTTCGAGCGGCAGGGTTTCGAGGTGATTCCCGCGCCAACCGATTTCATAGTCACTAAAAAGGATTGGGAACAACTGGCACGTGCTCCGTTCCAGACTCAGCTACTATATTTACTTCCTAGTGCGGATAATTTGTCGCTGACAACCAGGATGCTCAAAGAGTACTTTGGACTGCTTTATTACAACCTGCGTGGCTATATATAAGCGAAAGTGTACCTATATGAACCAGGAGCAGCATCCTCTTACCACTGACCTGCAAAAGAGATTAAGGATTTATCTATGGGCAACCCGATTAAATCAAAACGCATCCTGTTGGGTATCACTGGCTCAATTGCTTGCTATAAAGCTGCCGACTTGGCTTCCAAGCTAAGCCAGATGGGCGCACTCGTAGATACACTCCTGACCCAATCAGCTCAGCAGTTTATTACTCCCTTGACAATGCAGTCTGTGACGGGTCGAAAAGCTTATACCGATGCGGATTTATGGGGTCAGGAAGGTCACGTCCTCCACATCGGGCTGGCATACAATGCGGACCTGCTGGTGATCGCGCCAGCTACAGCGAACACCCTGGCAAAAATGGCGCAAGGTTTGGCTGATAACCTACTGAGTGTCACTGCCTTGGCAGCACGCTGCCCGCTGGTGGTAGCGCCTGCCATGGATGGCGGTATGTACTCCCACCCGGCTACCCAGGCAAACCTGGACACCTTGCGAAAAAGAAGCGTCACCATAGTCGGACCCGTGGAAGGTCATCTGGCTTCCGGGCAATCTGGCGTGGGAAGGATGGTAGAGCCATACGAACTGCTGGGACACATTCGCCTGGTGCTTGCTCGTGAAGGCCCTCTCAAGAAGCGCAAAATCGTTGTTACCGCAGGGGGAACCCTGGAACCGATTGATCCTGTCCGAGTTATAAGCAATCGCTCCTCAGGAAAACAAGGGTTTGCTCTCGCTCAAGCAGCCCTTGATCTCGGTGCTGAGGTGGACCTCATCGCTGGTCCAGTCCAGCTTGAAACTCCTGTGGGCGCTCGGCGTATAAATGTCAACACAGCCGAGGAGATGCTTTCAGCAGTGCGGGAAGCCACCAGGCAAGCCGATGCACTGCTCATGGCTGCTGCCGTTGCAGATTTCAAGCCTATCCAGGTTTCAGAACAAAAAATCAAGAAGGAATCTGGTCCACCTCGCGTTGAGCTGGAACCCACACCAGACATCTTGACAGAGATCGCTGAACAAAAGTCCATATCAGGCTACCCAAAGGTTACGGTGGGGTTTGCGGCGGAGAGTCAAAAACTGATCGTCAACGCCGGCGTAAAACTAACTTCAAAAAAATTAGATCTGATTGTTGCCAACGATATCACCCGTGAAGATGCTGGCTTCGCCGCCGAAACTAACCTAGTCAGCTTGCTCACAGCTCAAGGTGACGTTGAAAATCTGCCCTTGATGAGCAAATATGAGGTGGCTGAGGTAGTGCTGGAACGCGTCCGCGCGCTTCTGCAGGATAAGGGCGAATGATTCTCTTACAACCTGTGCAAGAACACGATGCGAACGCTTTATTCCCCCTGATCTTTAGCACCCCGGTCACTGACACACTGGTTTGGGACGGCCCAGAATCCCTGGAGGCATTTCGTCTTGCTCTGGCAGAAAGAGCTGATCAAGTTAGGCGCGGCGAGCGACATATCTTCACGATCATTGAGCAGACCTTAGGCCAACCGATTGGTAGTGCCAGTATACGCCCAGATGCGGAGGGATTTCGCGCTGATATAGGACTTTGGATTGGGCAACCATACCATGGCAATGGCTATGGCACCCTGGTGGTGCGCAAGCTGCTTGAATATGGATTCAACTCTTTGGGAGTTGAGAAAATCGAGGCCTATGTATTCGTTGGAAATTGGGCTAGCCGGAGAATATTTGAGAAAAATAATTTTCAACACGAAGGAACTATCCGCAGAGCAGTCCGCAAGCGCGGCATGGCTTTAGACGAATGGCTGTTTGGAATTACTCGCGACGATTGGAACGAAGGAGTCAAGTCTCAGGCTCTCACGCTGGAACCAGATAGTTTCCTCTTCCATATCTGCCGACCAATTGATTGGCAGGCAGCAAATAAAGCAGGGATGTACACTGCAGAATCGATCAGGAGCGAAGGTTTTATACATTGTTCACGGGCTGCCCAGGTAGTGCCGGTGGCTAACCAATTCTACAAGGAAGTTTTACCATTAGTTATCTTGTGGATTGATCCAGCGAAAGTGAAACCGACGATTAAATGGGAATCTGTTGGCGAAGGGATATTCCCCCATATCTACGGTCCGGTTAGTACTGAAGCGATTATCGCGGTGGCGGATTTTTCCCCAGACCCGGATGGCACCTACCGCACTATACCGCAGTTGACTTATCCGCAGATATAAGTGCCTGCATGGTCGCCAACATCTTCTCCGCTAACACCTCCCGGTCGAAATGTTCCTGTACATATCGGCGACCGTGCAAACCCATCTCTATGCATGTTTGTCGCTCCTCTGCCAGCCTCTTGATAGCTTCCACCAGTGCCTCAACATCTCCCGGTGATACTGTTATTCCTGCTTTGGCGCTCTCCACCACCTCACGAATGACCCCATCAATAGCTAGGATCACCGCTCGACCAGCAGCCATATAGTCAAATACTTTATTGGGATACACTAGTTTGTACATCTCGACCGGTTTCAGGATGGCAATGCACGCGTCTGCTGCTGCTAAGACATCCTGCATTTCTGCTTTAGGCACCGGGGGAACGAAGATCACATTGGTCAAGCCCATCTCTTGTGATCGCCTCACCAGAGCGGCTTTTTCCTTCCCATCTCCCACCAGAACAATACGTATATCATCTCTGTCACTGAGTGCATTGGCTGCCTCTAACAAAACCTCCAGGTCGTTCGACATTCCATGCGCACCGGCATACAGTGCGACAAATCTTTCTCTTAAATCATAGGTTTTACGAAATTCAGATCCATCCAACTGGGGGTCAAACATGCGCGTGTCAGAACCATTTGGGACCAACTCAACTTTTTTGGCGCCTCGCTTCCGGACGTGGGCAGTGAATCCGGGGGAATTGACAACTACCACATCCGCGTGCCTGTAGAGAAATAGCTCTAAGAGCTCCGAAGCGCGCACCAAAAAGGGTTGTTTTAGCACGCCAACTGCCACCGCAAAGGCCGGCCATAAATCACGCACTTCAAAAAGAAATGGCACACCCTTCAAGCGTGCCAGCGCCCAGGCAGTCAAACCCTGAAAGATCGGCGGTGATGTACCCCAGATTAAATCGACCTGCTTGACCCCCAGACCAACTGCAAACGAGGAAAGCATAAAACTTAGGAAGCTGATCACCCGGTGGACAAAACTCTTGTGGAGAGCTGGATAGGTGTAGACCCTTTTCACAGTTACACCATCCCCCACCCGCTCATCCTGGCCCGCTAGGCGGTCTCTCCGGGCACTGCCAGTCAGATAGCTGACCGGGCTGGCAATCACTGTTACCCTTTGACCCTTCCCCACCAGGTAGCGGGATAATTCGTGATGGCGCGTACCGCCCGGTTCATCGAGCGAGGCAAAAGCCTGGTGAATGAGCAATATGTGCATCAAGTCTACCTGTTGAAGAAAAATAAGAGCCGGCTCCACAAGGGATCGATAAACGTCACGGAATATGCCATTCGCTGATCAGTTTGATTGGCTCAGTAGTAGTTGTTCTCACTGACAGAGATAGGGCCGGGATTTTCATGCCATAAGTATGAGAAACCCATCCCCAGGTAGGCTGACCTTCATCAGAACCGCACAGCTCCTCCCCGGCTCGTACAATGGAAGGGATAAGTTGCCGCCGGGAATCTCCTTTTTCATCAAGCCAGATCATAAGTTCAATCTGTCCATAAGGGGATTCTAAACCGAATGCAATCTTACCCTCATCTTGATCGATGCTCCAGTTCCAATCTGGCACCAACCAGTGCAAACGAACCGGTAATGGCAGGTAGCGACTTACTCGCGTCGGATCGGCAAAGATCAGTGCGTCCTCGATCAGCCAATCTCCCTCTTTTTGTGTCGTGACAGATCGGCGATGGGTGATCCCAATGTGGCGGTAGCCATTATGCTCAGCCACCAGCCTGACAATGTCTTTGCCAGCCTCTTGGCTTTGTGTGATAACCCTGCTGTCAGCCCAATCCAGCCATAAGAATCGCCCCGCAGGCAGCATTTGATCCTGGTTGTTAACCGTCACTGTGTTGTGAACTGCAGTGCGGGTTAATGCATTGTCCCAGGGTTTGGATGCATTATAGCGATAGGTGCCTGCATCTTGAGCAATATTCATTCCCCGCCACCACAAGTCCAGATGCAGCTGATCTGCATGACCAGGACGAGAGGTGAAATGAGCTGCCCGCAGATATGCCCAGGTATTATTCCGGTGGTTTCGCAGTACCAGGGGTTTATCTAAACCTGATAGTCGTTGAAAGTGCGAGCCTCCACCGGGTTGATCCAACTCTTTTATGCCGGGTACCAGCCAGGCGCTCATTTCATCCCATTGTCCGGCAGGTACGGCCGACGAGCCAGCAAAAGCTCGCGCGGCCGCTTGAAGCACAGGTCGGTAATCATTAAAAGCGCACACAGTTAGGGGAAGAATGTACGCTCCATCATTCGGTCCGAGGTTTGGAACCCTGCCATCCTGCGAATCAAGCATAGTTAGCAGCCAACCAGTCGCAGCTCTCAGTTTCTCCCTCCCCGCCGACAGGAGAATCATATTCCGCTTTTTGGCTATAGCAGCCACCCAAAGCGCCAGTTGCAGCATCAAGCGCTGATAGTTTGCGCTGTGCTGAATATAAGTGCCCTCTGGCTGGATTTGGCTCTGCAGGCCCTGGTTAAACCAACGCCAACCGACCGACTGCCAGTCTTCACTTTCGGGATGCTCCGATAGAGCGAGACCCGCAGTATATAAACCAGCTGCCTCTGAGAGCAAATGGTTGTTATTTTGAGCTCGGGCATAGATCAGCGTAGGTGGGATGCGCCGGGCATGGCAGGCAATCGACCAGCCCAGCTGATTCATCCGCGCTTGGCTTGAATGTGGTGAATCTGCAAAGATCTGGGCTGCAAACACCAGAGCGATTAGCCGCAACGCTACCTCTTGAGCCGATACCCAGTTCAGCCCCATATAGGGAGGATTAGCGTCTAGAAATTCGAGACTATACTTCCAAAATGCATCAGCATAGCGCGCATCACCGCTTAAATAATAAGCCCGTCCCAAGCTATACGCCCACCCAAAACGCGCTGGCTCCCATATATACTTTACATCCAACTCAGTACTGCTGGTACTGCCTAATTCGTAGGCTGTCCAATGCTGTAAAGGATCAGGAGGAGCCAGTTTAAGTGGTTGTGGCTCTCCGCTGAAGAGTCGCACTTGTCCAGCGACGATCTCATCCGCCTGTATCAGGAGCTCTTGATAACCTGCCTCACCCAGAACGCGCATAAGCTGCTCAGAATCAGGGAAGGTGAACACCTGTCTAAGCGCATATATCTTCGCACTCTGCTCAGATAATGGTTCAACGAGGGAGGTTTGCCAGCGAAAAAAACCCGACCGCAACCCCAGCCGGTACAGCCCATATAAACTGAGCTGGCTTGGGCCCAACTCAAACAAAGCCTTGCCCATGAAACGCAGGCGCGAAAATAACCTATCCAAGCTGAATATCTACCCGTTCCCGCGTGCGCATTGCTTCGAGTACTGCAAAGGTAGCGCTTGTAACACCAATCAGGTCTCGATACGGGATCGGTGGCGCGCCTCCCTCCTGGATTGCATCACTGAAGGCCTGCCATTCCCCCTTGTGACCTTTATCCTGTTTGAGGAGCGAACGAACGACCCGTCGTTTTCCAGCGTAGATCATCTCCAGCCAACGGTAATCGTGCAACACAGCTACTCTTCCTCCTGCAAAAACTTCCAGCCGCTCTTTTGGAAATGCCCGGTCACCGTTGGCAAGATAACTGATTGTGCCAAGCGAACCATCAGGAAATGTAAACGTCATAACCACATTATCAGCTCGGTAGCGACCTGCATCCGGAAGGGAGCGAGCCACAACAGATATCGGGGGTTCACCCACCAGGAAGGTCAAAAAATCAATAAAATGGCAACCCTCACCGATGATCCTTCCCCCACCTTGTTCAGGGTCGTGCAGCCAGTGCTCCGGTGGCAGATAGCCCGCATTGACAATATAATGGGCTACCAAAGGCTCCTGACGGCTGAGAAGAAATTCTTTCAATGCCTTTCCGTGAGGTGAAAACCGCCGGTTGAACCCAACCATTAATAGCGGGGAACGCTTTCCCTGTGATCCTGCCTCATCATCAGGGAGTGAAGATAGTCCCTGTAAGACAGCCGTGATCTCCTCCAGTTCCCCTGGTTTAATTGCCAGAGGTTTTTCACAAAACACGTGTTTGCCAGCGTGCAGCGCCGTGATCACCTGTCGGGCGTGCATGTAGTGGCGTGTTAGCACTGCAACCGTGTTCACCTTGGGATCATCCAATATCTGGGTTTCATCCGTGGCAGCGTAAGAAAAGCCATACTTGCGGGCAGCATATCCAGCGTTCAACCCGGAAGCAGACACCACGCCCACCAGCATTAAACTGGGAGTCTTTTGTAAAACGGGAAAAAGGACAGCTTTGGCAAAATTGCCTGCCCCCAATACGCCCAGCCCGATGGCATCGGTTTTTAGAGGCTGAACAGCTTTCAGTTGATCTGCCCTGGGCATGGGCTTGCCAGCCATATCGATAGCAGGCTGCTCATCGCTTGGTTCACCATAGGTCAGGAGCACTCCCAGAAAAGATTCTCGGGACTTTCCAGTGATCAGTTCATAGGCTTTGTGAGCCTCTGCAATCGGGAAGCGATGTGTGATGAGAGGCTGCACATCCAGCTGTCCACTGGCTAATAATTCAACAAAGGCTTCCAAATTGCGCCCTTCTGTCCAGCGCACATATCCAATGGGATAATCCTGCCCCCCTTCCTCATAGGAGGGATCATAGCGACCCGGACCATAAGAACGTGAATTGACCAGGGTCAATTCCTTTTCATAGTAAATTTTGCGTGGTAGGGACAACCCGACCGCACCCACTGCCACCACGCGCGCCCGGTCGCGAGCCAGGATGCCAGCCAGTTCTATTGGGTCGGCAGAGGATGTATCCGCGCAGATCAAGACCGCATCGCAGCCCCGGCCACGAGAAAATGCAAGGGCAGCTTCCTCAGCCTGCCTCCTATGCACTGCCTCAAACCCCATTTGCCTGGCCAGATTCACCCGCCCCTCATCGAGATCAATACCCAGAGCCTGGCAGCCAGCCGCCTCGACAATACCCAGCGACAATAAACCCAGTAATCCCAACCCGATAACTGCCAGACGTTCTCCAATCTGGGTATGTGCCAGGCGGTAACCATGCAGTGCAATTGCTCCAAGTGTTGTAAATGCCCCAGATTCAAAATCTACCTGCTCAGGCATTGGAACCAGCAGGTTTGTGGGCACCACGGCATACTCAGCATGCACCGCGTAGCCACCTCCAGCGCAAGCAACAGGCTGCCCGACCTGGAGACCTTCAACGCCCTCACCCAACATGGTTACAACTCCGGAGGAGGAGTATCCTAAAGGCATCGGCTGGTCAAGGCGACCAAATGCTGCCTCAATCGTCGCCTTTACACCCTCTCGGCGCGCCTTGTCTAAAACCTGGCGCACCAGATCAGGGCGAGCACGAGCTTTACCGACCAAAGACTTCTCAGCAAACTCGACTACCATCCTTTCCGTACCTGCCGAGACCAGGGATGCACACGTTTTTACCAGAACAGTGCCAGGACGTGCTGCAGGTCTTGGGACCTCTTCAACTGTGGTTTCACCCGTGCGAAGGTTTTGTAAGAGTTGTTTCATGTGTGTACCTGAACATTTTGACAGTCAATCACACCATTATAGCGCGTTCTAAAGCCAAGTTGTAATGGCACTCAGCAGGTCTCGGCTCAAAAACAAGCTTAGAGACATTCACAGGACAAATGTTATAATGAATCGATTTTTTACACCCGGAGCTATCACATGAAAGATATTAGAGCAAGAAAATTTGCCCAGATCATGGTTGATCATTCTACCCGCGTGCGACCTGGCGATCGCGTGGCGGTGACTGCGACAACGGCTGTTGAACCGATCCTTCTGGCACTCTACGAGTTGATACTTGAGCGTGGTGGATATCCTCATTTTTTGATTGACCTGCCCAGTCAAGAGGAGCTTCTCTTCGCCCATGCCAGCAATGAGCAGCTGGAATTTGTTCCATTATTTCATCAAAGTGCATTCGGTGAATTCGATGTATTAATCAAAATTCGCTCCGAACTGAATACTCGCAGCCTGTCTTCCGTTCCTCCAAAGCGGCTTTCACACCGGCAGAAAGCTACTGCCAGCCTGATCAAAAAGCAAATGCAGCGTGGTGCAGAAGGTTCTTTGCGCTGGCTGAGTACCCAGTATCCAACCCCTGCCTATGCCATGGAAGCAGATATGGGCTTTGAAGAGTACAGCGATTTCTTTTTTCGAGCCTGCCACGCCGATGAAGATACACCAGATCCTGTCGCTCACTGGCAAGGCATTGAGCGAGAACAAAAACACATCATCGATGCGATCCAGGGGCACAATCAGGTCACGGTGCGCGGGCCAAACGCAGACCTCAACCTTTCCATTCTGGGGCGCAAGTTTAATAACGCCTGTGGGCAGCGCAACCTGCCAGATGGAGAGATTTTCACTGGCCCTGTAGAGAATTCGGTGAACGGTTGGGTACGCTTTAGCTACCCCGCTATCTACCAGGGTAGAGTCGTTGAAGGTATTGAACTCAAATTTGTCGATGGAAGGGTAATCGAGGCTTCAGCTACCAAGAATCAAGATGTGCTGCTTAACATGCTGGATATCGATGCCGGGGCACGTTATGTCGGTGAATTTGCTATTGGCACAAATTTCGAGATCAACCGCTTCACACACAGCATATTGTTGGACGAGAAAATTGGGGGATCCTTCCATATGGCTTTAGGCGCAGGCTACCCTGAGACAGGCAGCCTGAATAAAAGCCTGATCCATTGGGATATGATCTGTGACCTCAGGCAGGATTCTGAAATTATCGTGGACGGAGAAACCTTTTATCGTAACGGTGAGTTTATGATCTGAACTTGGTTGTTACATTCGAGTAAAAATTTAACTGCCCAGGTCGCATCGTCACCTGGGCAGTATTGTTTAATGTAGTTTGCTCTCAAAAGCCTGGATCAGTTCTGTGATTTCCAAGGGTTCACCTTTTGCTGGGGCGCGCATCAAAGTATGCGCCCCCTGAACGCAGATCGACTCGCACACCCCACAACCCATGCATTCCTGCTCATTCACCATTGCGTGGTAATCGTTAATCGAGATTGCACCAAATTGGCAGGTATCAACGCAATCCTCGCAGGCGATGCAAAGATCTGCCTCCACTTGGGAAACATAGCCCGAAGCTGCCAGCATTGGAGTTCCATTCTGGTGGGCTTGCATCGCCCCGCAGCAGCAGGCGCAGCAGTTACAGATCGCATAAAAGCGACCCAGTATGGCATCTTTGAAAAATGCATGGTGAACATGGCCACGTTGATTCTCAGCTTTTAATATCTCTGCTGCTTCGCGCTGTGTAATACGCCGCGCCCGGTTAGGATGATGCGTCTCTATAAAATTTGCAAATGGATCCCCAATGATTAAACATACATCCAGCGGCAGACAGGGGTTTTCGCGCGCTGAACGACACGGGCACTCTAAGGCGAGGATATGGTCAGGGTTTTGCAAAATTATGTCGCGCGCTTTGGTGTATGGGATCACCTTCTCCAGGTTTTTTAATTTAATATCCTCATTTACTGATACCAATCTGGTAGCTGAAGCTAAAGGCACCACCTTGCCATGATATGTATCCGCAAATGCAACCTTACTTTCTTCATCCATCGAAGCTGCTCCCCCGTTTGCTCCCAATTTGGAATTCATCATATTCAGGACAGCCAAAAACTCATTAATAAACATGTATAACGGGCCGAGGGTTTTTGCCAGGAAATGCTCCCCAGTTCCAATCCCGATATAGAGGTAGGGCCAACGACCATAAACATAACCATGCACAAAGTCATAAAAAGTAAACCCGGGTGTACGTTTGCCCTCTTGATAAAACTCAATAGTTGATGGTCGTATTAATGCCTGCCAAATATTGCGCTTCATTGTTCGCCTCGCTTGATATTAACGTCCGACAGATTTACTCTATTTTGCCAAGATTTCCCGCCAGTGTCATGTGTCAAAGATCACTTTGCGCGGCCACAAATACACCATGCCTGTGATAATGCCCTTCGAACGGCA
>CP070639.1:3215145-3233565 GCA_020354045.1 Anaerolineales bacterium
CGGTCAGCCTGTATGATGTCTCCGATACCATGCTCGAGCGCGCCCGCGAATACATCAAGAAGCACCTCAAGCGCAAGGATAAAGCCAGCAACCTGAAGGAGCTCAAGCTCGCCACTGAGTTAGAAAAAATGCGCGGCTGTGTTGTGCTGATCGAAGCCGTGCCAGAGGACCTGGATTTGAAACAGGAGCTATTCACCCGCCTGGACCTCATCTGCCCACCACCTGCCATCCTGGCTACCAACACCAGCACGCTCTCCGTGACTGCCATCGCGGCTGCGACGGGCTCACCTGCGCGTGTGGGTGGAATGCACTTTTTCAACCCCGCCCCCGTGCTGCCCCTGGTCGAAGTAGTGCGTGGCGCCCAGACCAGCCCAGAGACGTTGGGCACCCTCATCGCTCTGGCAGAAAAGATTGGCAAGACTCCCGTCGTGACCAGCGATACGCCCGGTTTCATTGTCAACCGCGTTGCCCGCCCTTTTTATGGTGAAGCCTTGCGTCTTCTGGGTGAGGGGACCAGCACCCACAGGCAGATCGACCAGCTTGTACGCCTGGGCGCTGATTTTCCCATGGGCCCTTTTGAACTGATCGACCTGATCGGAGTCGATATCAACCTGGCTGCCATGCAGTCTATGTACGCGCAAACCTTCGGCGAGCCGCGCTACCGTCCACACCCTATCCAGGTACGCATGGTTCAACAAAAAGCCTTAGGGCGCAAAAGTGGGCGCGGCTTTTATCGATATGAGCCGCCAGAGCCAAAACCCGAGGATCACCTGCCAGAATTGTCCCGCCGCTCAGGTCAGGTAAATTTCGGTCCGGGCAGATGGGCGCCCGGCATGATCCAGCTGCTGAAGCAGGGTGGCTACCAGCTGATCAACGGCAATTCCACCCGTACAAGCCATCCACTCCTGGCTGTCATCCCGGCCAGTCGTTCGGGAGGCCTGCACAAACAGCTCTTTGAGCTGGATCAAGAACTGCCTGCGCACATCCCTATACTCTGCCAGTGTGTGGATGTCACCCTCACAGAAGCTGCCAGCTGGGTGCGCCATCCAGAGCGCCTGGTCGGCTTCGATGGTCTCTTTTTTGCGCGCGGACAGGTAGCCAGCCTGGTCCCCAGCCCCACGCTCACCCCCAAAACACGCCAGGCGGTGGAAGGTTTTGTCCGCGACCTTGGGCGGCTACCTGTCTGGATCGAGGATAGCCCGGCACTTGTGCTGCCACGCCTGATTGCTATGCTTGCCAATGAAGCCGCCTTTGCCGTCCAGGAGGGTGTTGCTGAGCCAGACACTATCGATCTCGCCATGCAATTAGGCGTGAACTACCCGAAAGGGCCACTAGCCTGGGCAAATGAGATCGGCTATGATAGCGCGATTAAAATCCTTGACCACCTGCACGCAGAATACGGCGAGGAACGTTACCGGGCTGCGCCATTACTACGCCGCTGGGCGCGCCTGCAGATGGTCAACGCCTGATCTCGATTTCTGGAGGTGTTATGACCAACCGCCTGGATGAATTTCGCCATTATCGTACCCGCATGAACGAGCGTATCGCCCAGATTGATCACCTGGGTATCAAGCGTTTCTTCAACCTGGATACTGCCGCTTACAAAGACGGCGCCCTGGATATCCGTACCAAAGAGCTGCTGGGGCTGGTAGCCTCTACCGTGCTGCGCTGCAACGATTGCATCGACTACCACCTGATCCAATGTGTCGAGGCTGGCTGGTCTGACCCTGAACTGTACGATGCCCTTAACGTCGCCCTGATCGTGGGCGGCAGCATCGTGATCCCCCACCTGCGCCATGCAGTAGAGACGATCGACATATTGCGCCTCGAAAGCCAGTCATAAAGGCTTGTCACGGGTTTGCACTCCAGCAAGCTAACCGGGCTGAGAGTATCCAGGCAGTACCAATGTGATAAGATAGTCATGGATATGAGCTCTCAACATGGCGCAGACACTACAGACTCACAACACCAACCCTACACACTAGGGGAAGAGATCGCCAACAGCATCACCCACGGCATCGGGGCAGGCTTAAGCATTGCCGGATTGACCGCCCTGGTCATGCTGTCCGTGCTCTATGGGGATATCTGGCGCATACTCAGTTTCTCGATCTACGGGACCACACTGGTGCTGGTTTATCTATCCTCCACCCTGTACCATAGCTTCCAGCGGCCACGCCTCAAGCGCCTGTTCCAGATTTTTGACCACTCAGCCATCTACCTGCTGATCGCCGGCACCTATACCCCCTTCTTATTGATCAGCCTGCGTGGAACCTGGGGTTGGACCTTCATGGTGGTGGTATGGAGTCTGGCTCTGCTGGGTGTGGGGTTTAAAATATTTTTTATCGAGCGCTACCAGAAGATCTCAGCCGCCAGCTACGTAGTCATGGGCTGGATGGTGGTGATCGCCACCGAACAATTGTTAAAAAATCTCTCAACGCCAACCTTGATCTGGATAGCTGCTGGCGGTGCAGCCTACACGCTGGGGGTAGTCTTTCTGGCGTGGCGCAGGCTACCCTACAGCCATACCATCTGGCATCTATTCGTTTTAGTCGGCAGCTTTTGCCATTATATTGCCGTGCTGAACCTGCTGCCCATCTCGTGAAGTATTAACATTGGAAGAGGTCTGAATTTCCTGACCGCTCATCGTCCCTGTAGCCAACAATCCTGATCCAACTTTCAAAGCGAAGGAGCGTGGCGACTCTAGCAATTCCCTCGGTAGCAGGTTTAGTTCATGTTGGCGGAGCAACTCAAAAACATATCACACCATCGAATCCCTGCCAATTGAATTTTTTTGCTTCGGTTAATAAAGGAGTGCACAAATGACTACCCAATCCCTTAATTTTTCTCGTACAATAGACGCCAGTCCGGCGGAAGTGTACCGCGCCTTCACCAACAGCACCTCCCTGCGCGAGTGGTTCAGCGACGTGGCAACCGTTGACCCCAAACCTAGGGGTCGCTTCTACGCTGCCTGGAATTCGGGCTTTTACGCCTGCGGGGAATACACCGAGCTAACACCAAATGAAAAAGCAGTATTTACCTGGCAAGGACGTCATGAGCCAGGTCAGACCAGCGTGGAGGTCACGATTCGCGCTCAAGATGGCACTTGTATAGTCGAACTGGTCCACGCTGGATTGGGCAGCGGCGCAGAATGGTCCCAGATGGTCGCTGAAGCCACCAAGGGCTGGCAAGGTGCCCTGAAGAACCTGGCCTCGGTTCTGGAAACCGGTCAGGATCTTCGTTTTATGCGCCGTCCGATGCTCGTCATCGGGGTAAGCGATTTTAATGCTGAGATCGCCAGCCAATTCAATATCCCGGTCCCTGAAGGCGTGCGTCTCGACACAACACTGGAGAGCATGGGCGCGCATGCCGCTGGCTTGCGTAAACACGATGTGATCATCAGCTTGGCTGGTCACCCAGTGAGCGATTTTGCCAGCCTCGATGCAGCTGTGCAGAATTACCACGCTGATGACACGGTCGAAGTGGTCTTTTATCGCGGTCCTGAGAAAAAGAGCGTGGATATGGTCCTCTCTCGTCGCCCGTTGCCGGATATACCCACAACAGCTCAAGCCCTGGCAGATTTCCAACGTAAGCGGGATGCCGATATCCAGTCAGACCTGGATGAATTCTTCACCGGCGTCAGCGATGCGGAGGCCTCATATAAACCTGATCCCGATGACTGGAGTATTAAAGAAGTCCTGGCGCATCTGATCCAAGGTGAGCACTACTGGCAGTTCTGGATGGTGGAATTGATGGGCGGCTGTGAAGCCCATCACGACGGCTGGGGTGGCAATAACCCTACCCAGGTTGCTGCCACTGCCAGTATATACCCCACCCTGCAGGATATGCTGGTAGCCTTTCAACGCGCTCGGGATGAGACCATTGCCTTGCTTGCCCGCCTTCCCGAAAATTTTGTCGCCCAGAAAGGCTCATTCTGGCGGCTTGCTTTCAGCGTGGCAGATGATCCTTTCCACCATCGCGTGCATATGGACCAGATGAAAGCCGCCCTCGCCGCTGCCCGCAGCCAGTAAGGCTTTAAACCCTCGCCTTGTAATGGTGGAGAAAGATATTGGATATCTTTTCCACCAGCTACACCTACTCTTTTAACTTCTTGAGGCAGGTGCATATTTGTATATCCATAATGCCAATAGGTTATAATTATGATCATCAACGTCAGAATATAACCCGTAAGCACTTCTGCTGCTCACATACCAGGGTGTAGCCCACCGGAGGGAGAGAATCGATTGGAAGAGCGCACATTCACAGGCAAAGACAACCAGGATTTTCACTTTAACCATATCCTCTATGAGAAGCACGACCAGCGCGCCACCATTACCATCAACCGCCCTGCCGTGCTTAACTCGGTTAATTATGGCGTGTTAAGCGAGATGCAAATAGCCTTGAAGGATGCCAGCTGGGACGATCGCATTGCAGTGCTGGTGCTCACGGGAGCGGGTGAGCGCGCCTTCTGCACCGGCGCGGATCTCAAGGAGCAGCAGCAGTTCCTCAAGCGCCCGCGCGATTACTGGAAATGGATGGGCGAGTTTATCGCCACACATGAGCTGCTGCGCAACCTTGGCAAGCCCAGTCTGGCACGTCTGAACGGTATTGTGGTGGGCGGCGGCAATGAGTTTAACATGTCTTGCGATCTGGCTGTTGCTGCTGATGACATTTATATTCGTCAGGTGGGCACCAGTCATGGCAGCGTGGCCCTGGCAGGTGCAACCCAATTTTTACCGTTGATCGTGGGTGACCGCCGGGCCCGCGAGATCTTGCTGCTCAACGAAGAGATCCCGGCTCACAAAGCCCTGGAATGGGGGCTGGTTAACTGGGTAGTGCCTCGTTCGGAACTAGATGACAAAGTGGATGAGGTTGTTGAGAAGCTGGTCCTCAAGTTCCCTGAGAAAACACGTTATACCAAGCAGCAGCTTAACTTTTGGCGTGACCAAAGCTGGCATCTCACGATTGGGCACGGGCGCGATTGGTTGGCGATCCACAATACCAGCCCAGAAACCTGGGAGGGTGTGCGCTCATTTATTGAAAAACGCCCTCCAGATTATGAGAGCCTGCGAAGACGCTGGGCGGAAGACCAGGCACCTGAGTGGCTGGACGGCGAGATCCCCGGGAATCCGTCTGAATAATTGGCAGGCAATTAGTCAACAAACAAGAGATTGCAGTATGGATATGGCACAAATTCGCATGAATATTCGCTTTGTACTCCCGCTCGGACTCCTGCTTTTGTACATCCTGGTTGGCTGTAAAGGGCCACAACAATCCACCTCCCAGTTGCAAGCATCTGCCACTGCGGAGGCTCCCGTCACCATAGACATCGAACCAACCGCCACAGCCAAAGAACTAGTTCCCAGTCCCACGGCTGTGCAGACAGAGATTGTCGAGATATCGCCTGGCACCACAGCGACGCAACCCGCTCCTACGGAGAGCGCTGCACCCGCATTGACCGCCTCACCTGAAGCCAGCCCAACCCCGCAACCAACTTCAACTGAAGCTCCTGCAACAGATTCGACGGGCGCAGCTGTAGAGACGACCAGCGACTGTACCAACCTGGCGACCTTTTCGAAGGACATTACCATCCCAGATGACACATTATTCCAACAAGGGGCTTCATTCGAGAAGACCTGGGAGCTGTACAATGCAGGTACCTGCGCCTGGGGTCCAGGCTACCAGGTAGTTTTCGCTTACGGTGACCCACTCGGATCCTCCCAAACGATCCCACTTCCAAATACTCCCCCCAACGCCCTGGCGCGTGTTTCCGCTGACATGGTCGCCCCTTCAACGCCTGGTCAATACACGGGCAACTGGCAGCTACAGACTGCCAACGGTGAGCGATTTGGTGTCGGACTAACGAGAAGTAACTATTTTTGGGTCAAAATCAATGTCAGCTACGTTGGCTCTGGTGAGACTTCCGGAACAGGGACATCATCTACCAGTCCATCTCCTGCGCCGGTCACGACCGACTCAAACTGCAGCTATACCACGAATTCGTCTTTCATAGACGAAATCGCAGATCAGATTAACCAGATTCGCCAAAGCTATGGCCTTGATCCTCTCACCGTCGACGCCCAACTTTCCGCTGCAGCTATGGACTACAGCCTGGATATGGGTTGTAACAACCGGGTCGATTTCACACGTCACACTGATTCAAGGGGTGGTCGCTGGTACGAACGCATCGCCGCCCAGGGTTATAGCTACTCAGCTGCTCTGGAGATCGTATGGACTGGCAATCCGGCCTATGGCGGCACGCCGCAGGCTGCAGTCAACTGGTGGATGAACAGCAAAATCCACCGAGATAACATCCTTAACGCGGATGTGACCGAGATGGGTATTGCTTACGCACAAGTTGAAGGCAGCGATTACATTGGTTATTGCACGGTTGATTTTGCCAAACCCTAAGGAGTCAAGCACGATATGAAACTCAGCCTACCTGAGGATGTACAACTATTGAGCACCACACGCTCATTTTTAGAGAGAGGGACACAAAAGCTGCTCATCGCGGGGGAATGGGTGGAGGCACTGGATGGACTTACCTTCCCCACGTACAACCCAGCCACTGGGGAGCCGCTGGCTGAGGTTGCACTTGCCGGGGAAGCAGACGTCGATCGTGCTGTACAAGCTGCCCGGTCGGCTTTTGAAGCAGGCTCCTGGAGCAGGTTATCCGGAGAAGAACGCGGCAGCCTGCTCTGGAAGCTGTCAGACTTGTTGGAGGATCACGCCGATGAGCTGGCTGAATTGGAGACCCTGGATAATGGTAAGCCATTACGTGTGACCCGCCACGGCGACCTGCCTCAAGCGGTCAAGCATTTGCGCTATTATGCCGGTCTGGCGGGCAAGATTGAAGGCAAGACCATCCCGGTTTCCTTCTCGAACCAGTTCGTTTACACCCTCCGGGAGCCAATGGGCGTGGTGGGGTTGATCATCCCCTGGAACTTCCCACTGCTAATGGCGATCTGGAAGCTGGCACCAGCTTTGGCAGCCGGGAACACGACTATTCTCAAACCGGCTGAAGAGACCCCCCTTTCCGCACTTCGCCTGGGTGAATTAATCCAGCAGGTTGGATTTCCTGAAGGTGTGGTCAATATCCTGACCGGTCCAGGTTTACCTACAGGTGCTGCCATCGTCAGTCACATGGGTGTTGACAAGGTAGCCTTTACCGGTTCTACCGAAGTTGGGCGCCAGATTATGAAAAACGCAGCCCTCAGTAATTTAAAACGTGTCAGCCTTGAGCTGGGCGGCAAATCCCCGAACGTGATCTTTGCGGATGCAGATCTACCTAAAGCGATTAAAGGCGCTAATTGGGCTGTCTTCAGCACTGCCGGACAGGAATGCGTGGCAGGTTCGCGCTTATTTATCGAGCGCCCGGTATACGACCAGGTCCTGGAAGGCCTGGCTGCCGAAGCACAGCGCATCCGGGTGGGTAATGGATTTACGCCAAAAATTCACATTGGTCCGTTGGTCTCAGAAAATCAGCTCCACCGCGTGCTTGGTTATATTGAGAACGGCAAAAAGAGTGGCGCCCAGATCATCGCCGGTGGTGAACGTCTGGGTGATGATCTGGCTGCTGGCTACTTCCTATCGCCCACAATATTTACCCATCAAGATGACAACCTGCCCCTGGTTCAAGAGGAGATCTTCGGTCCAGTTGTCGCGGTAAGCGCCTTTGAGGACTGGCAAGAGTTAGTGGGGCGTGCCAACCAGACAAGCTACGGTTTAGCAGCTGGTGTTTGGACGCTGGATATTCGCAAAGCCCATCGCTTTGCGCAGGCAGTCCGGGCGGGTACCGTGTGGATAAACGGTTACGGCTTATTCGACCCCGCCGCGCCATTTGGCGGTTATAAGGAGAGCGGTTTTGGTCGCGAGATGGGCCAGGAAGCGCTTGAGTTATATACCCAGACTAAGACAGTTTGGGTAGGTCTCTAAGCCATTCATAATTTTGAGAGGTGCTCGTGTACGGTGCTGAAATAGACGAAATCGATCAGAAAGCCGTAGCAGACCATCAGCTACGAGAGTTTGAAGCCCGCATTGCCCGTGGTGAGAAGATCGAGCCAGGTGACTGGATGCCCACCGAGTACCGCCGCCAGTTGGTGCGTATGATCTCTCAGCACGCCCACAGCGAGGTGGTTGGCATGTTGCCCGAGGGTGCCTGGATCACGCGCGCCCCCAGCCTGCGCCGAAAAATGATCTTGTTGGCCAAGGTACAGGATGAAGCTGGTCATGGGCAGTACTTATACCACGCAGCAGAAACCCTGGGTGCCACACGCGAGGAGATGTTGGAAGCTCTACACTCTGGCAGCGCCAAGTATTCAAACATTTTTAACTACCCCACCCTGAATTGGGCTGATGTTGGTGTCATTGGGTACCTGGTAGACTTCGCTGCGATCCTGAATCAGACCATGCTGGCGCGCTGTTCCTATGGTCCCTACGCCCGTGCCATGGTGCGCATCTGCGCCGAAGAGAACTTCCACAAGAAACAAGGCCAAGACCTGGTGATCCGCATGGCTCAGGGCACTCCCCACCAAAAAGCCATGGTCCAGGATTCCATCAACCGCTGGTGGTGGCCTACCTTAATGATGTTTGGTCCTCCTGACAGCGATTCACCCAACTCCCCTGTCTTGAAGCGCTGGGGGATCAAGACTAAGACCAACGACGAGCTGCGCCAGACCTTCATCAATGAAGTCATCCCCGAATTGCACGCATTGGAGTTAAGCGTGCCTGATCCTGACCTGCACTACGATCCGCAGACAGAGAACTGGGTCACTGGACCGATTAACTGGGACGAGTTCTGGCGTGTCATCCAAGGAGATGGACCCTGCAACAAAGAGCGCCTGGAAGCTCGTGTGAACGCCCATGCAGAAGGCTACTGGGTGCGGGACGCTCTGGCAGCCTATGCTCGTAAACAATCTATCGACCACACCTGAAAGGAGCCTCTAATTATGGATGAGCAGCGAAAAGCCCATCGACAATTCGCTGTAAACCTGTTCAACCAAGTCTGGGACCTGCTGGATAAAGCCCATCGCACCCAGGAGGAGAACGATACCATGCTGCATGCTGCCCACGCCTCCCGTTACCACTGGGAGAAAGCTGGCACTGCTCTGAACCTGGCACGAGGTGAGTGGCAGGTTTCCCGTGTTTATGCCACCCTGGGTCGCGCTGAACCTGCCCTTTACCACGCAACACGAAGCCTGGAGATATGCCAGGCTAATCAGATTGCTGATTTCGACCTGGCTTTTGCACACGAAGCGCTGGCTCGTGCTAGGGAGCTTGGCGGAGATGTCACAGGTCGTGATCGATCTCTGGAATTGGCAGTGGTTGCCGGGCGGGACATCGAAAAGAAAGACGATCGCAAATACTTCTTCTCTGAGCTGAAATCGATACCTGGTTACGAAAAATTCTTGCCCTCCACCTAAGGGAACCATGATAAACGATACGCAATGGCCTCGCTTTCAGGTGTTTGTCCAGGTTAAGCCTGGGCAACCCTTCTTAGACTACGGCTCAGTGCACGCGCCAGACGCTGAAATGGCTTTACTCAATGCCCGCGATGTGTTCGCCCGCCGTCCAGCTTGCGTCGCCATGTGGGTTGTACCAGCGGAGGGCATTTTCTCAAAAACTGCCCAGGAATTAAAAACCTGGGATGGCGCGCTCAGTTCAGTTCCTGCCGAAACGCGGGAACCTTACTATGTCTTTGCCAAGTCCAAATCCGCTGGCACCCAGACCTTGCTCGGACAGGTTGAAGCCAATTCACCAGAGCATGCCTTGCTGACCGCTTTGAAAACATATAAAAATAATAAGTCCGCCTTTGCCTGGTGGGCCTTTCCAAGCCGTTTGATACTTTCAAGCCAGGAACAGGACATTCCCAGCCTTTATGCACCTGCGGATGAGAAGAATTTCCGTTTATCCAGTGAATATAAAACTGTAACCGCGATGCGCGAGATATTTGAGCAAAATCAAGATGATTAAACTTACATGCGCGCTCGTCCTTTTTCACAAGGCAAACCATTAAATCGATGGACATTGCTACGAAAAACAACCTCTTCGAGCTGATCCTGGCCCTTGCGGATGATGAGTTAATTTTAGGTCATCGCGACTCAGAGTGGTGCGGGCATGCACCCATCCTCGAAGAGGATATCGCTTTCGCTAACCTGGCGCTGGATGAAATCGGACACGCAAATCTGTGGTATGCCTTGCTGGCTGACTTGGAAGGTGAACATTCCCAGAGATATGCCGACCAGCTGGTCTTCTGGCGAGAGGCCCAGGACTATCGCAACACCCAACTTGTGGAGCTGCCGAATGGGGATTGGGCTTTCAGTATTTTGCGCCACTATTTATTTGATTCGGCTGAGATTGAGCGCCTCAACGCGCTGGCAGAGTGCAGCCATCCCCTAGTGAGTGAGACCGCAGCCAAGATTCGCACCGAAGAGCTCTATCATCTGCGCCACACAACTGCCTGGATGCGCCGGTTAGCTCTGGGCACCGTGATATCCCACCAGCGTTTGCAGGCTGCACTGAACCAGCTGTGGCCTTTCACAGGTCAATTATTCCACCTATCTGCTGTACCAGAGGGTCTCGACGAATTGGGTATCCAGATAGATAGCGCGCGTACCAATTGGGAATCCCAGGTGATCCCTTTTCTTGCCGATTGCCAGCTCCGGCTACCAGACAGCCCAGTTTTGATGCAAAATCGTCAACAGCACAGCCATCATCTGTCTGTACTGCTGAGTGAGATGCAATCCGTAGCTCGCCTAGATCCCCGGGCTGGGTGGTAGAATACTATCCTTAGTAGTAACCGGGTTGATATAGACAGATCTGTATCCTTACTCAATTTCGTATGAGCTAAACTGAGAACTCCGTGGTGACAAACCCATCTCAAAAGAAAATCGAAGATATCTGGCAACTGCTGGAGGAGATCAAGGATCCTGAGATTCCGGTAGTCTCTCTGGTTGAAATGGGTATGATCCGGCAGGTCGGCTTGGATGATAGCAAAGTCATTATCATCCTGAGCCCCACCTTTGCCGGCTGCCCTGCTCTGGATGTCATGCAGGCTGAGATTAACCGGCGTTTACGCCAGTCAGGGGCTCTTGCAGTTGAGGTTCGTCTCTCACTCAAGCCACCGTGGACCACGGATTGGATCACTCCGCAGGGGCGTGAAAAACTGAAAAGTTTTGGTTTGGCCCCGCCACCTTTACACGCTGGACGGCTGGAACAAGCCCTTCAACAGCCAGTTGCCTGCCCTTATTGCGATTCGACCCGCACTGAAGTTAAAAACGATTTTGGCCCCACGCTCTGCCGGGCAATTTGGTACTGCTACAATTGCCAACAACCCTTTGAGCAGTTTAAGCCCATTTAAAACCATAATGAGACCGAAGGAGAATCTCTAATGTCAGCATTAATTGCCCTGTATAAACAGCCCCCCGACTCAGAAGCCTTTGATCAGGCCTATTTTGGCACCCATCTGCCGCTGATATCTAAAGTGCCCGGATTGCGTAGTACCAAAATCAGCCGCTTCACCCGAACCTTGATGGGGGAGGGGTATTACTTGATGGCTGAGATGGACTTTGGCGATAAAGACACCCTCAAAGCCGCCATGCGCAGTCCTGAGATGGCTGCCGCTGGTGAGATTCTTAATTCCTTTGCGGAAGGTCTGGTAACCCTTATGTTTGCTGAGCCGCAGGGATGAGTTCAACAGATTATCGCGTCATCGAAAGCCAGACCATCTTCGATCATCCCGCTGTTCGCATTGTGTTGGATACGCTTGAATACAAGGGGCGCCAGCGCCGTTACTTCTATTTGGCCAGCCCAATTGAAGCCGTGGCTACTATCGGCTTGACATCTTCACAAGAGATCATCTTAACTCGCCAATACCGGCACCCGGTCGGTAGCGTCATCTATGACTTGCCCGCTGGCAGGCTGAATCCTGGCGAGGACCCATTGGAAGGTGCCCGCCGCGAATTCGAAGAAGAGACCGGTTATTATCCCCAGCGCATCCAGCAACTCGGTTATTACAACCAGTTCCCTGGAACATTACGAGCTGCCACCAACCTATTCTTCGCCAGCGACCTGCTGCCCACAAAACAGAATCTGGATGAAGGCGAAGAGCTGGACTTGGTGATGTTGCCTGTGCCCCAGGTGCTGGAAATGATCCTGCAAGGCGATGTAATCGATGGCTCACTTCAATTAGGTGTGCTCCTGGCAATTCAAAAAGGTCTGCTTCCTCGCTGACAGCCTCACATCCTAATCGTAAGGATCTAAGATGGAATTTCGAAATCTTGGCCGCACAGGATTGAAGGTCTCAGAGTTATGCCTGGGCACCATGCAGTTTGGCTGGACTGCTGATGAGGCCACCTCTTTGCGTATCCTCAGTGTCGCATATGAAGCTGGAATTAATTTTATTGACACTGCCAATATCTACTCGCGCTGGGTAGCAGGTAACCCAGGTGGTGTGTCTGAAGCCATCATCGGGGAGTGGATGCGATCAAGTGGTGTACCGCGCGATCAACTGGTAATCGCTACCAAAGTGCGTGGCAGCATGGGAGATGGGCCAAATGATGAAGGCTTGTCTCGCTTCCATATTTTCAACGCGGTCGAGGCTTCCCTGCAGCGCCTAGGAACAGACTACGTCGATCTGTACCAGACCCACTGGTACGATGAAAATGTACCTATAGAAGAAACTCTTGCCGCGCTGGATGATTTGGTCCAGCAAGGCAAAGTGCGTTACATCGGTTGTTCCAACTATCCCGCCTGGCGTTTGACCGAAGCGCTGTGGGCTTCCCGGCACTTCCAATTGGTGCGTTTCGAATCCTTGCAACCCCACTATAGCCTGGTCCGCCGGGGTGAATTTGAACGCGAATTAGCTGATGTATGTCGCAATTACCAGATTGGCGTCATGCCTTACAGTCCCTTGGGTGGGGGTTTTCTGACGGGTAAATATCGCCAGGATCACAAACCTGCTAGCGCGCGCGCCAGCGGCGCTAGCCGTTACTTCAATGACCAAAACTGGGCGTTATTGGATAAAATCGAAGAAATTGGAAAACAGACAGGTGATCATTCGATCTCACAGGTAGCTCTGGCTTGGCTGCTGAGCAATCCCCTAGTTACCAGCCCTATTATCGGACCGCGCACCTTGGATCAGCTGGAAGACAACCTTGGGGCAATTGGATTTCGTCTTGATAAGCCTCACGTGCGCTTGCTTGAGGAAGCCAGTCAATGGGAATAGGTTAAAATCGAGATTCATCACGGGAGACCCAGCATGTCAAGCTTCTCTGTTTACGACCTTAAATCGGTAAAACTTCCCCGCCTGGCCGGCGGGGTGCTCAATTTAATTGTCAACCTGGTCGAAAACCCGCTGACCAGGGGTCTTATCCTAGGAAATCTATTGCAGAATGGCGGTATTATCGATTTTGGTAAGCTTGAAGTCTTAACTGCCCCTACATTTCAGCCCAATCCACCCAGGCACTTCCAACAGGATGACCAGGATAGTGAATCGTTGGATGTGCTGCAAACTATCCAGGACCAGTATCCATTTCCAAATCAGCAAGCAGGTTTTAAATTTAACACCATCCAGGATTATGCCCATGCATACCGGGAAGGTCGCACAACACCTGTACAGGTTGCCGAGGCTGCATTGGCTGCCATCGCTGATTCAGAGCAACACAACCCTGCATTGCATGTCTTCATCGCGATGAAGGCGGATGATGTGCTAGAACAGGCCCAGGCAGCCACCCAGCGCATTCAACAGGGCACCAGCCTTGGCATCCTTGATGGCGTGCCTGTCGCGATCAAGGACGAGCTGGACATGATCCCTTTCCCAACCACGATAGGTACGCGTTTCCTGGGGCACAGCCCAGTGGCAGCGGATGCAACCGTAGTCGCCCGCTTGCGAGCTGCTGGAGCCTTGCTGCTTGGAAAAACCAACATGCACGAAATTGGCATCGGAGTGACCGGTCATAATACGCACTACGGCACAGTACGTAATCCTTACAATCCTGGACATCACACCGGGGGTAGTTCCAGTGGACCTGCAGCTGCTGTTGCGGCTGGATTCTGCCCGCTCGCAGTTGGCGCTGATGGCGGTGGGTCGATCCGCATACCGTCTGGTTTTTGTGGTGTGGTTGGTCTGAAGCCAACTTTCAGCCGGATCAGTGAACATGGAGCCGCGAGCCTTACCTGGAGTATGGGACATCTGGGTCCCATTGCTGCCACCCCCCATGATGCTGCCGTGGGCTATGCCATTATGGCTGGCGCAGATCCCCACGACTTAAACACCTTGAACCAGCCACCTATCAGCCTGCGTGACTTACATCGCCTGGAGCTAAGCGACCTGACCTTGGGCGTTTATTGGCCCTGGTTCCGCCATGCAGACGCGCAGGTGGTTTATGCTTGTGAAGAAATGTTGGACCGGCTTGAAAAGTTGGGGGCTTCCATCCGGGAAGTCGAACTCCCTGAGCTTGAAGCCGCCAGGCTCGCACACGTAATCACCATAGGATCCGAGATCGCTGCTGCCTTGGAGCCATATTATGCAACCCATCACAAGGATTACAGTCTGGAAGTTCGCATAAACTTGGCTCTTGCCCGCTCACTGACCAGCCGGGATTATTTAAAAGCACAGCAAGTACGCACTCGCACAATCGCCTACTTTGAAACAGCTCTCAGCCAAGTGCATGCGATCCTTACACCTGCCACCGCGGTGACCGCACCTCCTATCAACCTGGCTGCCCAGCCAGACGGCGAGTCTGACCTGACTGTTCTGACCGAAATAATGCGTTATGCAACTCCCCCTAACCTCACGGGGTATCCAGCGATCTCCTTCCCCGCCGGCTATGACCAGGCTGGTTTGCCGATTGGTATGCAAGCCATCGCTGGCTACTGGCAAGAGCACTTACTGTTGCGCCTGGCTCATGCCGCCCAGCAAGAACTGGAACGCAAAGCTCCTGCTGTCCACTACCACTTGTTTGCTGATTAAATAAAAAGGAGATTGGCTGAGCCAACCTCCCGGGGATATCCTAACCGTTAAGTTTCTAACGCATATTTTTGCGGATATTTTCCCAGACCTGTTGAAAGGCTTCCACCACAAATGGGTCGTAATGGCTGCCGCTACAGCGCAGGATTTCTCGATAAGCTTCTTCCTGCGTGAGTGCGATCCGGTAACCGCGCGTGGTGGTCATCGCATCCAGCGAATCAGCAACTGAGACAATGCGTGCCCCCAGGGGGATATCCTCCCCTGCTAGGCCATGCGGGTATCCCAGGCCATCCCAGCGCTCGTGATGGTAAAGGATGACCGGGATGGCAGGCGTCAGGAAGGGGATGTTCTTTACCATCTCTGCCCCAATGGTGGGATGTCTTTTCATTTCTTCCCACTCAGATTCATTCAAAGAGCCTGTCTTGCTCAATACATTTTCTCGGATATGGATTTTGCCGATATCATGCAGAATGCTGCCAAACCCAATGTGGCTTAAGCGAGCATCACTCCAACCCATAAAGCGAGCAATTTCCATAGCGTGCGCTCGTACTCTTTCCACGTGCCCGCGTGTGTACTGGTCTCGCAGCTCAATCGCGTTTGCCAGCATGATCAGGCTGGATTCGTATGCCTGCTGAAGTTGGGCGTATAGCAGTTGTTGGCTACGACTCAGACGCGAACGGATCGTTGTCACTAATTCATGCCTTGTCACCGGTTTTACCAGGTAATCCTCGGCACCGAGCTTCTTGCCGGTAAATATATCCTCGCGTTCCCGGCGTGCAGTCAGGAAAATGAACGGGATTGATATCCAATCCGGTTTTGTCCGCACAGTGTCGAAGAAGGTAAAGCCATCCATCTCCGGCATGGCAATATCCGACAAGATCAAATCCGGGTGGATGCCTCTCATCAACTCCAGTGCATCCAGACCGTGTATTGCGGTCGAAACGGAATAACCTTCCGCCTCTAATAATGCCTGCAGACCCTCACGCAGGACATCGTTGTCTTCAACAATTAAGATTGTTTCTCCAGCCATGGATCGCTTACAAACACTGGAAAACGAATAGTAAAAGTTGAACCCTTGCCAATTTCACTGCGAATGTCAATTGCACTCTCATGCAAATCCACAATCTCCTTCACAATTGCTAAACCAAGCCCAGTGCCTGGAATTTTACTCTGCCGCACACGTTTACCACGGTAAAAACGCTCAAACAGGTGTGGCTTATCCTCCTTATCAATCCCCAAACCCGTGTCCTGGACCTCCAAACATATGTTATCACTTTCATAGAAAGTCCGCACTAAAACACCACCCTCGTTTGTATAATGAATTGCATTGGAAACCAGGTTGTTGATCAGGCGGGCCAGCTGGTTCATTTCACCGCGTACATGCGGAAGATTTTCTAATAATTCATAGGTAAGGTATAGCCCGGAGGCTTCAGCAAGAGGCATATGGGCAGTGACAACTCTCTCAACCAATGCATTCATATCAACGTCTGTAAACTCAATCCGTCTGGTTTTCCCGATTGCCAGTCTTGAGAGATCGAGGATGTCTTCCACTAACTTCACCAACAAATGACTCTGCTCCTTTAAAACTTTCAGGTACGCTGGATGTTTCTCAGCCGGAGCGGTCTCCAATAGCTCCACGTAAAGGCCGATATTTGTCGTTGGTGTGCGCAGTTCGTGGGATACGTCTGAAACAAACAAATCTTTCAAGCGATCCAATTCTTTCTGCTGAGTAATGTCTCGCTGGCTGCCCACATAGCTGATCACATGCCCGCTCTCATCCAGGAGAGGCGTAACAGTCAATTGCACATCGTAGTAACTGCCATCTTTACGTATCCCCCGCAACTCAGTTTTCCAGATTTTCGAGTCGATTAATGCCTCGCGCAATTCTTCGTCTTTCGCATCGGGGTCTTCAATGCGGTAGAACTTCCATAATCGCTGTCCAATTAATTCTGTATCCGTAAAGGCAGATTGTGTTTCGTAAGCCTCATTGACTGTCAGGAATGTGCCATCCAGGTCCGTGACAAACACCCCTTCTCCAACACTGGATAAGATTGCCTCCACCCTCTTCTTGGAAGCAGCCAGCTCTTCAGTTCGGTTGGCTACCCGCTTTTCCAGCTCAGTTGCATAACGCCGCAGGCGGGAAACCAGGTGAATATTCTCGATCACTGGTCCCATTTGGCGGGCAACAATACGCAAGATATCCACATCTTCTGCACTAAATACATCGCCTCCAAACTTTGGTCCCAATGCCAGCAGTCCCAAGACCTGTTCGTGACCGATAATCGGCACCCACAGATGTACTTGCTCACTGTTTAAGAGCTGGTGTTCTTGTGGGGATAATTTAACCCCAGACAAGGCGTTGCGCAGGGCAACCCGTTCCACGGCTTCACCCAGATTCAATAGGTAAGCCAGGCTGCTACGCGGCAAGGGTGAAAACGAGGTAGCATACTCATCTCGCTCGCTCAGGTTGGGTGCCACTTCCACAATTGAATAGTCCCCGCTTGTATCTGCCAGAAACACACACGCTTCATCCAGGCGCAAGCTCTTTACCAGGCGATCGCTGGCGGTTTCTGCCAAACTCTTCAAATCCGTGATTTGATCAATGCCCTGGGTAATTTGTGACACCGCCGATCGATAATCATACCAGCCACCATAAAAGGCAGAGTCTACCAATCGCTGAATGTTACGCCGCAGAGGCACAAATATGCTTGCCAGCACCAGTACCAATGCCGTGTTAAGCACTGCAGAAGAGAGCCCCGGTGGGACATATTGGGTCAGGGCTGCGTACAAGAAAAGGTAAAAGCCTCCCAGGATGGAATAGACCAGGATAATCGTCGCGCCACGGTTGACATGCCGCTCGATCTCGATCAACCGGTGCCGGAAGATGGCATAACCATACGTCAACGGCATTATCCCCAGGAAAATGAACATGAATCCTAAGGGTATTAAAGTTTGATTTAACAGGGTGTATGGAAGGAGGAATAGCGAGACAACTGGCAATAAGCTGAGCGCGCCTCCCAGGACAACGATGCGGATTTTACTGCGCACGCCGGCTGTAGTTGCATGGCGGTAGGTGTAAAACAGCAGCCATACCACCAGCAATAGATTCAAGAGTAGAAAAATCCGGGCAGCAAGGGCATAAGAAGCATACCAGATGCTCGATCTTAGTATGGATACGCCAACAAAAAAGTAAGGCCAACCAGCCAGGATGGTTATACTGTAAAGGCCAGCTAACAGGTAAGTTGTTTTCGAGAGTCGGGTCTTTTGGGGAAAATATTGGTGAAAGTGCACTGTCATTGGTCCGAGCAACCAAAATAAAAAGTTATAGAGATCATTAGTCCACTGCGGTCCAATAAAAGAGTGAACCCCTCCTGCCAGAAAGAGTGCACTCACCTGAAAAAACAGGAAGATAACATTGGTGCCCTCGCTGGCAGGCTGGTAAGCTTGTACCCCCA
>CP070639.1:3233665-3255176 GCA_020354045.1 Anaerolineales bacterium
GACATAAGCCTGGAAGATAAAGGGAATCACTTCACACAGTATAATTAAGATCTCGAATTACTGAACCTTACAGCACTTTGAATGTATTTATCCAAGCCCGTGATCTCCAGTGCCATAAGGTAATTACAAATACTACGAAATTATAGCACGCGCAATAACAATTGTCCCCGCTCCAGACTTAAAATTTTAATTTTTTTAACGTAAGTACATCCAATAATCCAATCATCTTTCATGGCTCCTCCATTGATAGCCGTTGACTCATCGATTTGGTAGCAGCAAAGGTTGGCGCGATTCGTTCGGCAAGATGACAAATCTGGTTTTCAGATCTTGTTAAGATTAACAACTTGACTCCATACAATAGGTTTAGTATGCCCTTAGAGTTTACATAGCCGATAAGATCGCACTTGATTGGCTGTGCTATAATCGCACCCAAGAGGTTGAAAATGCTGAAGAAGATCGTCCAGATGATCGGGGGTGACCCCAATAAACGTGAAATAGAAAAATATTCCGAGGGGGTTGAACAGATCAACCAGTTGGAAAATAAGTTTGAAGAGCTTAGCGACTCTGCTTTGAGAGCCAAGACCGATGAGTTCCGCCTCAGGTTATCACAGGGTGAGACTTTAGACGACCTGTTGCCAGAAGCATTTGCAGTTGTAAGGGAAGCCAGCAAACGCACCATTGGTTTACGCCATTTTGACGTTCAGATGGTAGGTGGTATTGTGCTGCATCACGGGAAAATTGCAGAAATGCGCACGGGGGAGGGCAAGACCCTTGTAGCCACATTGCCCCTGTATTTAAACGCACTAACTGGCAAAGGCACTCACCTTGTAACGGTCAATGATTACCTGGCGCGCCGCGATGCGCGCTGGATGTCGCCTATTTATAATCTATTAGGCTTGAGTGTCGGTGTGCTGCAGATGGCTTCTCGGACAGAGAATGGGAAAAAGGCTTTTATTGTAGACCTGGAGCGGGAGTCTCCACACGAAGATCAGCACCAGCTGCGCATGGAACCCCGTCGACTGGCTTATACCACCGATATATTGTACGGTACCAATAGTGAATTTGGTTTCGATTACCTGCGCGATAACATGACTTTGCGCCTGGAGGACCGCGTGCAACGTGGTCACCACTACGCCATCATCGACGAGGTAGACAACGTGCTGATCGATGAAGCCCGTACACCTTTGATCATATCCGGACCTGCTCAGGATGAAGCTGAATGGTACGTGCGCATGGCGCAAGTCGTCAAGCAGCTGCGTCCCGAAGATTACGAGATCAGTGAAAAAGACCGAACGGTCACCCTGACAGAAATTGGCGAAACACGTGTAGAAGATCTGCTTGGGATGGCTTTGCGCGACCCAGACCGTCCGGAGGATGTCACTCCCGAACAAGCCCGCATGTTGGGCTATTTAGAGCAGGCTTTACGCGCCCAGCATTTATTCCGGCGCAATAAGGACTACCTGGTGCAGGCAGGTAAAGTGGTCATCATTGACGAATTCACGGGTCGTCTGATGCCTGGACGGCGATGGTCGGACGGGCTTCACCAAGCCGTGGAAGCCAAAGAGGGAGCGCGCGTTCAACCTGAAAATGTGACCTACGCCACAATCACCATCCAGAACTATTTCCGCATGTATGAGAAATTGGCTGGAATGAGCGGTACCGCGGTTACCGAGGCTGAAGAATTCGACAAAATCTACTCTTTAGGTGTGCTGGCAATCCCCACGAACCTGGAATACCAGGCTACTCGACCCGAATCGGACTTAGAACAAATTGAAGACCGCGATGAGGCCGGGTATAAATACACCTATTACTCCAAAAGGGAGGATACCAATAAGTCTCCTGTCTTTTGGAAGCGTAAAGATTATCCTGATATCGTCTATCGTACGGAAGAGGCCAAACTGCGCGCCCTCGGACAGGAAATTTTACAGTACCATACTCTCGGTCGCCCAATACTGGTAGGCACAACTTCAGTGGAACTCTCGGAAAGGGTGTCCGCACGCCTGAAAGCGGAGCCACTGCGCCGCCTGGTTCAGGTGCTGCTTTTGCGTGTGGTCTGGTTTGAACAAAATGACCGGGTTGAGGATGGTCGTCAGGTGGACGAGCTGCTTTTTCTGAACGAACATCTCGACCAACTGGACATTAATGCCATGCGCAAGCTTGCCAGAGAGCTGGGCATATCTTTTAACCCAGAAGAGCCAGAGAATGTAGGGCGCCTCCAGACCATCTTGGAATTACCTGCTTCCAGTCACGAACGGTTGGTAGCCAGCTTGAAAGCAGGTATATCCCACCAGGTGCTCAATGCCCGTAAACATACCGAAGAAAGCCAGATCATCGCCCGTGGTGGTGAATTTGGGGCTGTGACGATTGCAACCAATATGGCGGGGCGTGGAGTAGACATCAAACTGGGCGGGGAATTGGACGAAAATATCCTCTCCACAATTAACCGTGTGTTGATGCGTGCTGGTTTCAGCGAAGCCTATGATATGACCATGGAGGCGCGACTTCAAGCACTGGAGAGTATGGAGCCTGAACAATATGGCATATACGATGATCAGGTTACCGCTTTCTTCGAATACATGCAGCATATGGAGCTGGTCAAAGCTCTGGGTGGTCTGCACGTAATCGGGTCAGAACGCCACGAAGCCCGTCGGATTGACAACCAGCTGCGGGGTCGTGCTGCCCGGCAGGGAGACCCTGGCTCATCCCGATTCTACCTGTCAATGGATGATGACCTGATGCGCCTATTCGGGGGTCAGCAGGCTGATGCACTAATGCAACGAATGAAAATCGATGATGCCATGCCTCTGGAGGTAGGCCTGGTCAGCCGCATTGTTGAGCAATCACAGACACGCGTTGAGGGGGCTAACTTCGATGTTCGTAAACATCTATTAGAGTATGATGATGTGCTCAACGAGCAACGCGCCAAGATTTACGCCCAGCGAAACCTGATATTCAACAAGGATGATCTCAGCGAAGATGTTACCGAGATGCTACGTCTAGAGGTCACTCGTCGCACACCAGAGGCGCTGGAAGATCAAGAAGGTCCTTGGAAATTGATCGCCTGGCTGGATCAAATCCAACCACCTCTGCCCAATGGGGGCTTGATTTTCCCCTCCTATTCGTTAAGACTATTGGTTGACCACATCAAAGGTAATTCGCACACACTTGATGCTCAAACCGTTTTGGATAAAATGCTCGGGATTGCTGAACAAGCTATCAAAGCAGAAGAAAACCACCTGCTCCAAACAGTCGACATGCTGCTGAATCAAGTGCAGGACCGTCTGGAGAATCAGCTTGCTGAAAGAAATGAAGCCGTAGATATCTTCCTGGATGGTATTAAGCTGGCAGATGAAACCGATACGCGCTCTGCCCGCCAGGTAGTGGATGAATTAGTTTCCATAGTCCGCCTCCCAATTAAGTTATCTTCCAACCAACAACGCATGCTGCTGGACGAACCAGATGAGGTGGCAGACGAGATATATGCACAAATCGAAAATCAAATCATAAGCCAATCGGTAACCCGATTGATCGGTTCTATCGAGAGGCGCCTGGAAGAGACCCTTGATCTGGATACCAGCGAGCTTTCTTCTGGAAGCTGGAACGAACTCGCCGATCTGGTGCTATCAGGCATTCAAGCCATTTTCCAACGCCGCCGAGAGCGTTATCTTGGCAATGGCACAGGGGGTCAAATTACTAAGGACCTTGAAGCCAACTTGGGGAGATTGGGGGAGCAAATCAATGCCAATGCTTTAAACCAGTTATTAATGTTGATGCCGCAAGGTGCCAAAGCTGCCTTTGACAAAAAGACACATCGTCGTGTATTCCTGCGCACAACCCGCTTTACCTATAATTATTATGCAGCCCAATTTCTGGAAAGGCGCGATCCTCAACAAATTACCGAAGATGTGCTGGAACATCTGGAAAAAGCTCAGGCTTTCCTCAAATTGAGCTGGGGTGCATATGAATGGAATCGGATTGCCTCAGCCTCTTTTGCCGAGTTAGACCAGACCACCCAAAAGGGTTTGCGAAATGCCTTGGGGGACGAAGTTGTCCAGCAAATTCAAAATCAGCCTCTTCAAAGCCTAGCAAACGAACAAAAACAGCAGGTGGTGAATGAACTGGGCAGGCAGGCACTTACCGAGATATATCGCCAACTGCTGCTGCAGGTGATTACTGAGTTGTGGGTTGATTACCTGACGCAAATGGAAGCGTTGCGCGTCTCAATCGGATTGGAAGCTTACGCGCAACGTGATCCGCTTGTGCAGTATAAAAGTCGCGCATATGCGCTCTTCCAGGAATTATTAGGCAATATACGGTTGAGTATTGTATCCAGGATGTTTACTTTTCGCCCGCGCGATCTAAGCAGTGTCCAGACTACGGTCAGCCGTGTCGAAGTACCACAAATTGTTGCAACTGAGCCAGAAAGGGAGACAATAAAGCAATCTCAACAGGAAAAGGATGGCAAGAACAAAAAGCGCAGGCGCAGGCGCCGTTGATTCTGATCCGACCATTGGGCGATGAGGCTCTCAGATACACTACAACGATCAGCTGAATACTATCACGCCCTTCCAAAAGTGGAGCTCCATCGCCATTTGGAGGGTTCGTTGCGTTTTGAAACAGTGCGCGAGCTGGCTCGCTCTCAGAGCATGGACTTACCTACTACAGCGCAGCTAAAAGGGATGGTGCAGATTCAGGAGGACGAACCGCTTACCTTTGAAAATTTTCTATCGAAATTTTCCACCTTACGCCTTTTTTACCGCTCACCTGAAATTATTAAACGAATCACCCGTGAATCTATCGAGGATGCAGCTGCTGATAATATTCGCTATATGGAACTGCGTTTTACACCTGTTGCCCTGAGCAGAGCTCAAGACTTCCCATTGGACAAAGTGATGGATTGGGTTATCGCGTGTGCTCAGCAGGCTGAGCAGGAGTTTGGAGTGAAAACACGGTTAATTGCCAGCATAAACCGACATGAAAGCCTGGCCTTAGGCGCTCAGGTCACTTATCTGGCTGTGGAGCGGATGCAAGCTGGACTGGTAGGCATAGATATTGCTGGAGATGAAGCTGGTTATTCAGCAGAACCTTTCCGAGAGATAATGGATTACGCAAGAAACCAGGGGCTACATATTTGTATTCATGCGGGAGAGTGGAATAAAGGAGAGAATGTAGCCCAAGCAATCGCTACGTTGGGCGCTGAGCGCATTGGTCATGGAATCCGGGTCTTTGATAGTCCGCAGGCGGTTGAATTGGCACTCCAATTCAATACAACCTTTGAAGTATGCATCACCAGCAATTTCCAATCTGGAGCTGTGGCTTCTATCGAGTCACATCCGGTCATGCGTATGATCGAGGCAGGCTTGAATGTCACGCTAAATACCGACGATCCCAGCATCTCCAATATCACCTTGAGTGATGAATACCGTCTGGCATGTGAGGTGTTGGGTTTATCGGTGCAAAGCTTACGCCAGAAGGTGCTGGCAGCTGCGGAAGCAGCTTTTCTCCCGAACGACGAACGCACCGCCCTGGTGGCTTCAATTGCTGCAGAGTTCCCTTCCGGATAGCACAGATAGACACTCTTCCCACCTGGTGACCAAATTTAACAATAGTCACTTTTTTACAATGTTTTCTTCACTTACCCGGCGTTCCCACTCTATCACGGCAGAATGGATGAGGTTGCGTATTTCCTCATCAGGTACAGCATCCACACCTTGGTATTGATCCAAACCGATCATCACAACCATTCCTTTTTGAGGAAGTTCTAACAATCGAATAGCTCTTGCCCGCAGAGGGGATGTTTCCAGCATCTCTTGTAGAAACTCGTCTACCTGCTCAGCAATGCTCCGAGAAAGAGGGACGCTGGGATGATCTTGCGGCTGCAAGGCGCGGGCAAATACATCTAAAGGATTCAAATTTATACGATTTGCCACAATCTGCTCCTGGGGAGCAAGGCTAGTGGCAGTTATAACGGGGGGAGCTTGTTTTTCTACTTGCATAGTCTTGGTTTGATGAAGACTGGTCCTGGTTTCCTTAACATCCTTGGGAGGTTCCCGATGTTTAGAGTCGCTTTGTGGTTTGCGCAAACTATTCACCATCAGCCCAACTGAGAGCCCAATACCTATACCAATTGCACCAATCGCAACGATAATAAAAGTTTCGCTCATCTTACAACCTCCGATCAGGCGCCCTGCTAAAAAAATCCGTACCTTCTTGAACCAAGTCTTGTTCCTGTTTTTCAGACAGGGATGTTTTTTGCTTCTTACACATCAGCATATATAAAGCAGCTTTCTCCCCATCCATCAACAGATATTTAGATTTTATTGTGTAAGGTGGGAAAGGGCAACTTTCAATCTTGATAAGAAGGGTTGAGCTGGCATTGTGGGCAAAAATGAGTTCCTCTTTGCCCAACCAGCATCCTTTCGATAGGTGTACCGCACTCCTTGCAGGGTTCACCCGCACGACCATAAACCCGCAAATAATTTTGATAATCTCCCCCTCTGTACACCCAGTCGATTGAAGTGCCATTGCGCTGAATGCCCGCTTGGAGCACATTCCGGATGCTAAACCACAAGCGCTCTGCCTGCTCTATTGTAAGAGTTTCGGAAATGGTCAATGGATGAATGCCAGCCAGGTGGAGTGCTTCATCAGTGTAAATATTTCCCAGCCCAGCTATAAATGTCTGATCTAGCAGCAGTGGTTTCAACTGGCGGTGTCGCCTTTGCAGACCTTCGAATAATTTTTGTACAGTAAACGCGTCATCCAATGGTTCAGGACCTAAGTGCCCAAGGATTAAATCGGGCTTTTCTGTCAACCATACCCTGCCGAACTTGCGTGTATCAGAGAACACCAATCGCATCCCCTCCGACAGTTCTAACATTAACCGATAGTGCTCTCCCCAAGTAGCAATAATTGGCTCTATCCATACATCACCGCTCATGCGTAGATGGACTAACAACGTATCCTTGGTTAAATTAAAATACATGAATTTCCCACGTCGCCCGATTGCCTGGATGACTTGACCAACTACCCTCTTCGTAAACTCATCGATAGTTGGCTCAGCCAATGTCCTCTCCCAAAGCAGATGGGCACGTCGAATCTCGCATCCAATTAAGCTGGGTTGATCACCAGAACCATTTCGCAAGTTGTTGGCGATCGTTTCTACTTCGGGCAGTTCAGGCATACATCACTCGTCAAACAGTTCACCTACACTGCGACCTTCATGCGCTCTGCGAATAACCTCTCCCAACAATGGTGCTACCGAGAGGACTTTAAGTTTTCCCCCAAGCAACTCGCTTTTCTCCGGAGGTATGGGAATTGTGTCAGTCGTAATGATTTGCGACAAAGGTAAGGCAGACAAACGCTCAACTGCTGGTGCGGATAAAACCGGGTGCACAGTAACTAAATTTACTTGCCTGGCCCCATTAGCCTTCACAAGCTTAACCGCCTGAGAAACGGACCCGGCGGTATCCACCTCATCATCAACGATAATGACATCTCGATCATTCACATTACCAATGATCGACACAGCTTCAGGCTGGTCATACCCCCCGATGCGGCGCTTCTCGATAAAAGCAATCGGGGCATCGATGGTCGCGGCAAAATTACGGCCTTTTTTAGCAAATCCCAGGTCCGCAGCCACAACTACAGGGTCTTTCAACTCTGGTAATAATTTTTTCACGTAATCGGTCAGCAGATGGAATGCAGTCAGCACGTCGCCGGGTATGGAGAAAAATCCCTGGATCTGCCCGGCGTGTAAATCCAGAGTCATGTATCTGTCTGCTCCGGCGATTTCGATCATATCCGCCACTAGACGGGCTGTAATAGGGACTCGCGGTTTATCCTTCTTGTCGGAACGTGCATAACATAGGTATGGCACAACCGCTGTGATACGCCCTGCAGAATCCAAACGCATAGTCTGGAGCATGATCAGCAATTCCATCAGGTTACGATGAACAGGTGTTGAGGTGGTTTGGATGACAAAAACGTCTTGTCCTCGCACACTTTTATGTAACCTGACCCAGATGTTATCGTTGGAAAAGAGAGTCACATCGCGACCGCTTAAGGGCACCTTGAGATAATCAGCGATACGCTTGGCAAGTTGAGGGCAGGCTGTGCCAGCAAAGAGCTTGATCTCGCCATAAATATTCGTTTCATGCCGGTGCTGGATGGTTTGCATGCTATCTCCAATTCTTGTTCCATTCGGATTGTAATACACTCATAAAAAGGATGTCTTTATATTGACCATCCTTATACATCCCCTGCCGAAAGCGCCCCTCATGGACAAATCCTGCCTTTTCATAACAACGGATCGCCCGCAGATTGTCTTCATACACACGCAAAGCGATGCGGTTTAAATTTAATGTATCAAAGCCATGCTTCAAGAGCAAACGCATTACCTCAGTTCCATAGCCTTTGCCCCAATATGATTTCTCTCCGATGAATAAACCCACCTCTGCACTACGTACTCGCCAATCAACCGCGTGAAAGCCACAAGTACCAACCGGTATCCAGCTCTCATCCCGTGAAATTTCGATGACCAAAGGGTGCTCATGCGCAGGAGATTTTTGCATACGCTCAAACCATTCTTCCTCCTCCGCCATTGACAGGGGCAAAACGATGGTTAATCCCGCCCGAACTTCAGGGTCATTGAGCCAGGCGACAAATTGGGGAAGGTCCTCTCTTTCTGGAGCACGTAAACGTATGTTCCTTCCGTATATCATGGCAGGACTCCACAACAGTACGATACTGCAGCTTCCACGGCCTTATAACCTCTCATACACGAATTAACCGTCATATCACGTCCACCTTAGGTACTCTGTGATAGCAATCTTTGAACCGCTTGCCAAGGAGAAAGCTTACGCTCAACAATCTGGCCCAACACATGTTGGTAACGATTGTCTGGGATGCTGTCGCGCCAGCGTTGGACCAGAGTTGCCTGCAGAAGTAAATCTAGCTCAGCGGAAAGACGGGCTTTTTCCCTGCGTTTAAGTTCACCTGAATCCACCAGGTATTGGTAGTGTCGAAGTATCTCAAGTCCGACTTCAGCAATCCCGACTCCTTCCGTAGCAATCGTTTTTAATATTGGAGGACTCCATATTAGCTCGCTATTCTCTCCCTGGAAATGCTGGCTTGCCACTGTCGGAGCAGCATGGTGAGCAGTCTCCGAGTACATATTTATGAGGCGTTTGCTGGGGTGAGCCAGCTCTAAATTTCCTCGCAGGGCTCGCTCAGCGTTTTCTACGCCCGGTCGGTCGGCCTTGTTAATCACCAGAATGTCCGCGATCTCCAATATTCCGGCTTTTATCGCTTGAATATCATCACCCAACCCGGGGGCTTCAATCACCAGTGTCGTATGCGCCAGGCGCGCGATCTCCACCTCCGCCTGGCCTGCACCAACCGTCTCTATTAAGATCATCTCAAATCCAGCTGCATCCATCACCTGAACAATACTGGCTGTGGTTGTTGCTAATCCGCCGAGCGATCCACGTGAAGCCATTGAGCGAATGAATACACCCGGATCACCTGCCAGATCGCGCATACGCACTCGGTCGCCAAGGATTGCACCGCCAGTAAAAGGGCTGGAAGGGTCTACTGCGACAATGCCTATCTTGAGAGCTGTTTCGGTTTCAGGAGGATGGCGATAATACCGTGCCAGCTGGTTTACTAAAGAAGATTTCCCAGTCCCCGGTGCACCAGTAACTCCCACCAGATGAGCTTTACCTGTATACGGATACAGTTCATTTAAAGCCACACGACCTGCTTCAGTATCGTTTTCAATTTGTGTCAACAAACGGGCTAGAGCTAACCGGTTACCTTCTAGGACTGGAGTAGCCAGAGACATAGATCTTAGGTTGAGGATACGCTGCTTACAGCAGAACGAACGTCGCGTATGATGTCATCAGTCAGGGTCCCTGGACCATATACACCGACCACGCCGATTTCCATCAACCGAGGCACATCTTCATCTGGGATGATGCCACCGATAAACACTCTGACATTGTCTTGTTGGTTTGCCTTCAACAATTCCAGGATTCTGGGCACAAGTGCCATATGCGCTCCAGAGAGGATCGACAGGCCGACGACATCCACATCTTCTTGCAGTGCGGCTTCGGCGATCATTTCCGGAGTCTGGCGTAAACCAGTATAGATCACCTCCATCCCTGAATCACGTAAAGCGCGAGCGACTACTTTTGCGCCTCGATCATGCCCATCCAATCCCGGTTTGGCAACTAATCCACGAATCTTCCGTCCGCTCATATGTCCCTTCCAGAGTGTGAGTTGCTATCAGTGATTATACCGCGATCCAAATACAGGGGTTTATGCAGCCCAAATACACACAACCTCCCATAACTCAATAAAAACAAGAAGCCGCCTAAGGGGCGGCTCCTTGCAGCGCTGCGGCAACCTATCGGTAACCGAGGAGGGATGCCGCAGCGCTTAATTGGGTACTACTACACATATCGACATCACCTCCTCTTTGGTGGGATGGCGGAGGTTTATTGGTTAGCTAAAACTTCCTAGCTAACAGGTGCTAGTATTACATAAATATAGATAGCTGTCAATAGGGCTAACAATATCCAATTTATCTAGCCACCCTCAAAGCCCTGGCCATGAAGATATGGGATCTGTAGAACGTACTAGGTGTATACCAGCCTCTTGAAAACGGTGGTATGCCTGATCTGCCTGCTCGGTGTAATCAACAATATCCGGTACCACCACAGGTGAACTGCAATCATCCAACAAATATACCTTCCCTGCTAGCTGTGGATCTTGCTCTTTGATTTGTTCAAGTAGATCTTCTACTGTCCAAACCACGCAATGGCTCTTGGCCTGCCCTGCAATTACCACCAAATCGTTTGCAATTACACTTTTGAGCATGGTCAGGTCTTTGCTGGCGAGCTGCTTTCCATCAGCGCCATAGAGGACTTCCGGTCCAATCGCTGAATAGCTTTCAGTGCTGGCTAATTGCCCTTTGAGGATATAAGTTGGCTGGGATTGACGTGCAATTGTATGAAAGAAGACCGCCTCTTCAACCGCAGATACCAGGGCGTGGCCAATTCCACCCAGCATGGCATGATATGGCCAGATGGTCAGATCATACTTTTCCTTAGCCTGTAATTCACGTGTATAGTGAAGCAATTGCTGTTGCCCTTCCTGTGGACTGACCCCCAGGCTATCCGCTAGAGATGGGTTGAACCTCCAGCGTCCCGACTCAATATCATGATACTTTACCAGGGTGAGTGGTTGGGGATGGCTTCCATTCTCATCTACCAAGTAAATGGGGTGAAAGATTTGCGCTACCCGGTGGGTGTCCATAGTGAGCGTAATGCGCGTGATCACTCCCAGGTTGCGGTAAATGAACTCGCACAGCCGCTGGTTGTCCTCCACAGCGCCCATCCCCGAACGCCCAGCCACGAATAGCTCAAATTCCGGTAGGCAAAAGGTGTTTTGCAAATCAACTAATATCAAGTTGATCTTGAGTTGATCTTCAGCTGCACTCCGGATAGTATGGCGGGCAGACCATTCGCTAGCCTGCTGGGCGCGCTCCTGGTAGGGAACACGCCAAACATTCTCAATTTGCTTGGGATCATAATGAGGTGGTAGCGGTAACCATGTCAGGTCGCTCACAGATTTTTGCTGGTGGGTCATATAGCCTCCATTTACATCACGACATTTTGATTGTAATCTTGCCATTTACCGCCGTCAAGCAGGTAGGCTGGTGCATCTTAAGCCACCATTCCCTGCGAGTGAAATTATGCCAAGGAGATAACAATAATTTTTTGAGGACAAACAACATTCTGTTAGGAGCTACCGGCAAAAAAGGCACCCGATTAACCTGGTGCCTTGTAAACAGATAGAATCCGTGCGTATATCAAGCTTCCTGAATTGCCGGCAGTTGCACCTGCCTGCGGCGGAGAGAAAAAGCGACCAAAACGAAATAACCAATATAAGCCAGAACTTCGGTCAGAGCAGGATTGCCATTGTAGCCGAACAATGCTTTGAGCAATGCTCCAACGGTAGAGTTTTCATCAATTAGAGGATTGATATCCCAGACATGCTCAATGAGCGCGGGTATCCAACCAACTTCAATAAATTCATGGACGCCATGCGCAACTAATCCAGCTGCGAACAAGATTAACAATATACCCGTGACCTGAAAAAAACGACGCAAATCCAGTCGTGCAGTCGTGGCAAACAAAGACCATCCCAGCAATACAGATGTGCCAAGTCCAAGCAGTGCACCACCAATAGTTTGTTGGCTATCAGTCGCATATGAGGCGGCGGTTAGAAAGAGCGCCAGCTCGATTCCTTCTCGAACAACTGCCAGGAATGCCAGTGAGAACAAAGCACTCTTACCTCTCGTGATAGAGGCTTGCCGGACACCAGTCTCAAGTTCGGATTTAATGGACCTTGATTGGCGATGCATCCAAAAGATCATCCAGGTGAGCACACCTGCGGCCAGCAACATTGTGAAACCCTCAAATATCTCCTCAGCTTCGCCCTCAAACGCAGCACCCAAACGATATAACACAAATGCAACGATCACACTGACCAGGGTGGCGCTAAATACCCCACCCCATACGACCGAACGCAGCTCGGTCCGGTGAACCTTGCGTAATGCACCCAGGACAATTCCGATAATCAAGGCCGCTTCCAGGCCCTCGCGCAGTGAAAGCAAGTAACTGGGAACCATTAAATCCTCCGGTAATTAGTAAGATTGGCTAAGCATTTTCATCAGGATCCTGCATGCAATCCGGACAAAAGCCTTCAAATTTAAGGTGAAGATTGGTAATTCGTACTCCATGGGTTAGCTCAAGATCACGTTGAGCCTGCATTAATTGGTCGCTACGGAGCTCCATAACTCTGCCGCAGTTAAGGCAAGCGAAGTGGTAATGTTCCGGTTTATCCATTACCTCGTAATAGCCACGCTTCTGCCCCTCGCCTAAATAGCTCTGCCGGATCAAACCAACTTCGGAAAGTAAATTAAGCGTGCGATAAACAGTTGCCAGGTTAAGATCCTGGTATTCTTGCTGGGCAAGTTGCCAGATACCTTCTGCATCCAGATGCTCGCTGGCATGCTCCAAGATACGCAGGACGAGTTTGCGTTGGGGAGTAAGGCGCAGTCCTTTTTTGCGTAAAGATTGCATTAGATTATTGGACGCTTGAGCAGCTGACATCTCTCATACCTTATTGCAAATGCTTTGCAATTGCATTTTATCACAGTGTCCGGTCGCTATAATGGATATTCGTCACTTTCCCGCAGGAAATTCATCCCGATCTTTCCTAATTAACGAGCAAGATGCCGGTTAGCGTTCATCTGGCGCGCAATTACTCGGGCGAACCCGGAACAGGACCCTACTCAAGTAGATAATCAAATATTAATTATCTGGGGCAATACGATATTTTACTGGTGATGGTCGTGATCATTGTGATCTGCGGGCGTTACATTTTCCAGACCCGGCAGAAAAGCCACCAACTGTTCAGGTTTATGAATTAGAATAGGTAAGTGCTGTGGGCAGATCCATTGGGTATCGGATCGATATTGAATTGCAATTAAAGGGATGGCATCGCTATTTCGACCACAGTACAAGCAGGCAGGGATAGTTTGTTCCAATGGGCAATCTCCTGAAACAAGTTGGGATTATTTAGTTTTACGGCGGGCACCTGTCCGCGGTTTACCTTTGTAGGGTGGTGCGGTAATGGCGCAGATCTGGCTGATGCGCGTATCTTCCAGACGGCTACGGATACGGGGATCCATCTCATCTTTGAATTCCCCGGTAGTGACGACTGTGGGAAGCTCTGTTACGTAGCGGTAATTAAAAAGCTGGTAGAGCTTTTCGCGTACCCACGGAGACATCGATTGAGTGCCCAGGTCATCAAGTATCAGCAAACCGACCGTCCGGACACTCTCAAATCTGCGGTCCAGGCTGATTGTGCTGTTCGGGCTGAAAGTCGCTCGTAAATGGTCTAGCAATTCGGGTACATTAGAAAAAAGAACCTCTTGACCAAGTTCGTATAGCTGGTTAGCAATTGCAGCAGCAAGATGGGTTTTACCGCAACGTGATCCACCAGTTAGCACCAACCAGCCACTTGGTTCTTCTGCAAATTTTCGCGCGGTCTGAAAGGCTCTTTCCAGACTATTGAGGTGTTCAGGGGTAAGCCCCTCCCCACGCCTCAAATCAAAATTACCAAAAGTTTGTTGGTAATAACGATCTAAGGTGGACAAATCCGATTCAGATACATCCTGCAAAGGACGGCGGTAATCAGGAGCAGTAATATGTACGCGGGTGACCAGCTCGCGGTCATCAAGTCGGGAACGAATACGACCTTCGATCTCACTCAGCATCAAGTTCGTTGTAATCACTAAAGGCAATCTATTAATGTAACGATAGTTAGTAATCTGGAATAACTTCTCCCGAGCCCAGGATGTGGCATTTTGTGTACCGAAATCATCCAGAACAAGCAAAGGCGCAGAGCGTATTTCATCAAAGCGCGCCTCGAAGGTTGCCGCGGGATCATCATAGGCAAATCGCAGAGTATCTAACAGGTCAGGAACTGTCAGGAATAAGGTTGGAACACCCATGCTAACTGCAAAATTCGCGATTGCTGCAGCCAGGTGAGTTTTACCGCTCCCGTAATAACCTTGGATTAACAGCCAACCATTGAGAGATTGGGCAAACAGGCGAGCTTGATTATAGGCAAGTTCTAGCGAATCAGCTTGGAGAGGGCGCAGGCCAACTCTACCGCGCGGTTGAAAGTTCTCAAAGGTGAGGTGTGCCAATTCATCCAGATTGCTCAATGCAAACAATCGGGCATGTATCTGCTGGCTGATCTGCCCATGCCGGCAGTTGCAGATTTGTAGCTTGCCGAAATCCGGATGGCCTATAGGCAGGTCCTGACGCAGGTAGCCAAGACCTTTACAATGGGGACAATTTGGGTCGCCTGGCAGACCATTGGTCAACTCATCTTGCGTGGTCTCTGAGGAGGCGGACTCAATCTGAGTCGTCTTCCCACTCTGAGTAGCGGCGGCGAGCTTTTTCAGTGTCGCGTCGATCTTTTCGCTCATGGCGTCCTTTTTCTTTCCAGCGTCTTAAAATGGCTTCCACATAGCGCCAGCTGCGTGCATTGTTTTCAACAGCAATGCGAAAGGCCTCTTCAAACCATGCTGCTGGATACGAGGCCTCCGCATCCTGAAGTGCTTCGGCGATTAATGGTGTAAGTGGACCAATATGGCTTTCGTAAAGAGAAAACAAGTTCGAGGGTTCAGGACTGATCTCAATCGGATGGTTTGACTCGCCGGTAGGGCGCCACTCTCCCCTGGCAATAGCGTCAACGGCAGCCCGTCCCTTCATTGAATTTAGGAAGTACACGAATAACGGACCTCCTTCTAGGGTAACTTCAGCTTGGAGTAAAAAACCACGTTGAACAGCCCTTTCCAGGGCCAGATCCAATTCATCCTGAACATTCTCGCCATCCAAAGCCAGTCCACGCATAAAGCCCTCATCGCGGGCAAAATCCTGCCGGTACAAATATCTAACTGAACCTTCCTGGTGCTCGAGTAACCACCAGGTGTAGAGTATCAGTTTTAACTCACCGAGGTGCTTAATTTTCGGCAGTATATCGCTAAAAAATTTCCCAGGTACAGGGATTAGGCGGGTATATTCATCCAAGAAGCCGTTAAATTTTTCCATTGCTAGCCCATGACAGGATCCCTGATCATTCTACAACTTCACCGCAACAGGTGTACACCAGGCAATACTTTTGCCAGACAAAAGTTCAAGAAACTTTAGTCAGGTCCACCATGCGAGTGGCAGCATTCTCAAATTTCGCCAGATTATTTCGGAAGATGAGCTCAACCATACCTATTGGACCATTGCGGTGTTTGGCAACCTTGATCTGGGCCACATTTTTCATCAGGGTATCTTTTTCATACAGTTCCGGACGATGAATGAACATGACAATATCGGCGTCTTGTTCCAAGGATCCAGATTCCCGCAAATCGGAGAGTTGTGGTTCTTTATCGGCGCGCTGCTCGATTGCTCGAGAGAGTTGAGCCGCTGCCAGAACCGGTACATTAAGCTCGCGCGCCAGCACTTTTAAATTGCGTGATATATAGGAGACTTCCTGCACGCGATTCTCAGAACGGGAACCGCTACTCATCAGTTGTAGATAATCCACCAGGATGAGGTCCAGATTATACTCCAGATGCAAACGTCGACACTTGGTGCGTAATTGTAGAGGTGTCAGGGAGGGGGTATCATCCAGGAAAATCCGGGTGTCGCTCATGACCTCAATTGCATGGGTAAATAGTGACCATTCCTCTTGTTCCAACTTGCCCGTGCGTAATCGTTGGGAGTCTATCCCAGTTTCCTGAGAGATCAGCCGCTGGACTAGTTGTTCGTTTGACATCTCCAAGGAGAATACTGCCACATGTTTCTTGTGAATTTGTGCCGCGTTCTTGGCAGCAGAGAGCATAAAAGCTGTCTTGCCTGTGCCTGGACGCCCAGCGATGATGATGAAGTCCGATGGCTGCAAGCCCATCAACAAGCGATCCAGATCAATAAAACCTGTTGGTACACCGAATATGTCCTCGCCACGGCTGGCAAGTTGGTCAATTCGATCGTAATATTCGCTCAAGACTTGTTGGATGGGTTGAAGATCTCGAGTTAAGCGGCGTTCGCTTACCCCAAACACTGATTTTTCGGCTTCATCCATCACGGATTCGACCGTACGCCCTTCCTGATAGGCAAGTTTGGCGATTTCGTTGGCGGCAGCAAGCATGCGCCGCCGGATTGAGTTCTCTTCTATAATCCGCCCATAGGCTTCGGCATGCAGCGAAGTAGGAACATTATTGATCAAGGTCGTAAGATATGCCGGACCACCTACCTCAGAGAGTCGACCCAACTGATCAAGTTCTTCAGTGACTGTTACAAAGTCTATAGGAACCCGACGCTCATGTAATCGAACAAACGTATCCCATATCCACCCATTACGCTGTATATAGAAATCTTCAGCACGTAAAAAAGGCGCTACATCATAATATGCCTCTGGGTTAATCAGCACCGAGCCGATCACGGCTTCCTCCGCCTCACGGCTATGCGGAATGATCGGTGTTCCGATCGATGATTCAACTTCCGAGGTAATAAACTCGTCCATCTGGCTCACAACAGATATAAAAGACCGGGGAAACCGGCTAGAAAAACCGGAAAACCCCGGTAGTTCGGTTATCTCCTGACAGGGAGGGAAAACTAAGATTTATTTTCCTGCTCCCCATCATCTCCTTCATCCAAATCAAGTTGATCAAGGAATTCTTCAAAAATTGACAGGCGTTCTTCGCTATCCTCCACAACTGGCTCCTCAGAGGCTTGCGCACCTGCTTGTTCTTGGATATCCTGCTCAGGTGTGATTCCGGCCGTTTCCATGACTTCACGCGAAACCAGAATGGGTACGTGGGCACGCACTGCTAAATTGAGGGCGTCAGATGGGCGAGAATCTACGTCCATAGTATGACCATCCACTTCAACAACGATATTACCAAAGAAGGTATCATCGCGCAGCGATGATACCTCAACACGCAATACGCGAGCGTTTAAGGCATTAAAAATATTCTTCAGCAAATCGTGGGTAAGGGGACGAGCAACCTCAACTTCTTGAAGCGCAATCGTGATCGCTTCAGCTTCATAAACACCGATCCAAATTGGTAGGTAGCGTTCGGCATCAAGCTCGCGTAAGATCACGATTCGTTGTTGTGACATCAGGCTCACACGAATACTATCGATAACAACTTCCACCATTTCACTGGACATAAGTCTTTATCCCAATTTAGGCTGTCCACTCTAATCCATCAAATTAGAACAGCGGATAGACCTGTATTCTAACACGTGCAAGCCCGAGATGCAACGTTCCCAAATGTTAAAGAATTCAAAATTGCGTGAATCTTAAAACGCGAGTATAATGAGAAACCTGAGAAGTCTGGGGGCTCCTATTTTATCGAGAGGTATATGGGATTAATCTGCCGATGAAATTTAAGATACTCTGGATAGAAGGCAAACGGGCTGAAGGCCCGTCTTTTGTCCCCACGTTACGTAAGAAGGGTTATTACGTAGAAATTGTATCTACAGGCAGTGAAGCTCTGAGACGTCTATTTGAAATTGATCCAGACCTGGCGATTATACACTCTGCTTCTATGCGAACCAGCGGCAAGCGGATTTGCAAGTCACTGCGGGATAAAGTCGATGAAATACCTATTTTGGTAATCGCCAGTGCAAATAGTGATGTGCCTGAGGATATCTGCGCCCAGGTAGTGCTAAAGCTTCCTTTTACCTCGCGCAAGCTGATCAACCGAATCGTGCCTCTGCTACCCGGCAATGGGGAGAATATGCTGCATGTCGGCCCAATCCGGCTTGATATGGAGACCAAGCAAGTCCGTTGCCAGGGCCGTGAAGCAAACTTGACACCTCGTCTGGCTGAGCTTCTCAAGACACTGATGCAAAATCCAGGCACTGTGTTACAACGGGAAGAACTATTTAAAAACATTTGGAAAACAGAATATCTTGGAGATACACGCACATTGGATGTGCATATGAGCTGGCTCAGACAAGCAATTGAAGAAGACCCGCGCAAACCTCAACTGATAAAAACAATTCGAGGTGTGGGCTACCGATTAGATATATAACTTAGCAAGTTATGGAAGCGGTAGCCTTATCCACCGCTCCTTTTGAAGTTTACTTTTATTCAATCATTGTTTGGAATTGCTCCCCATTAACCCCCATTAAACGTACACAAATTTGTTGAATATCGCTTGTCTGCGTCAGTGTCAGGCTGTGAGGTACATTTCCTTTGCGGCGTGGGCGGATTGCCTGGGTAAAACTGCGGAACACACGACCATCCCAGGCAGGGTCTACCTCCCAGTAATCCAGCTCCGGGAAACTTTCCAGGTTTAGATATACTTGCCCCTTTCGCGGGTCGAATTCACAGCCGTCACGTGCCTGTTCTGAAAGATCCGTAACCCCCTCAGGCAACTTTCCTGCCTGGTTTACCCCCTGAATACAGAAGGGCAGATCTGAAACTTGCAACAACCTTGTACGGGTCGTGTGCACTGCACGCCAGGTCTTATCGACTGCCAGAAAACGGCGCCCGTGGCGAGCTGCCACAACGGGTGTTGTGCCAGATCCACAGAAGAAATCAGCCACCATGTCACCTGGGTTGGAAGATGCCAGGATAATACGCTCCAGAAGTGCCTCTGGTTTCTGGGTGGGATATCCAGTGCGCTCGTTATGTAAACGAGCGACTACGGGAAAATACCACCAATCCTCAGGCACTTGTCCTCGTGCGAGATCAGGCACTTTACCAAATCCCGCTTTTCGCGAGGACTCAAAGGTTTTTACCGTACTGGGGTCGTATGGTGTCCGGATATCATCTACATTAAAAGTGTATTTTGAGCCCCGAGTATAAGCCAGGATAGTATCGTGCTTACGATTGAAAGCGCTGCGGATAGGTGACGGACCATGATAAACCCAAACGATCTCATTCAGCAACCGCTCAGGACCAAAAATCTCATCTAAAATAAGTCGGGCATAAGCATTGGCATGCCAATCCAGGTGTAGATACAGGCTGCCTGTGGGTGATAGCAGGCGATGCATCAGTACCACACGCGGGTATAGCATGTCCAGATAGGCATCTAGGTCAGGCCAGTGATCCGGGTACCCTTCTGCTAAGCGCCATTTGTCAGGACGGCGCGAATCTTCAACACGACCAATCCGGGCAGGATAGTGCCGGTTTGAATAGAATGGTGGATCGGCATATATCAGATCGATTTGACCTTCATACTCTGCGAGCAATGCCCACATGGCAGCCAGGTTATCCCCCCATAGCAACCGATTGCGGTAAATATCGCTCGGATAACCAGAACCCTGTGGATAAATAAAGCTCTCTGTATTCAGTTGAGCTGGAACGGGAGTTGGTGTTGCCTTACCGGGCCAATATAACTCAGGCATCGCTTAAGAAAATTTTGCTTTCAAAATCTCTTCCAGGTTAGGCTGACCAATCTCTTGCAATTCATAACGAACGCGCTGGGAGGGCTTGTTGATTTGCATGACACGGCTCAAATCAATGGGGGTGCCAATTAAAACCAGGTCAACGGGAGCATTATTGATCGTCTCTTGTAGCTCATGAGTTTGTTGCTCGCCATAGCCCATAGCTGGAAGCACATTACCAGTGGTTGGGTATTTAGCATAAGTCTGCTGAATCGAACCAATCGCATAAGGACGTGGGTCGAGAATATTTGCCGCGCCAAACCGCTGTGCCGCTACCCAGCCAGCTCCATAAGCCATCTCACCATGGGTCAGTGTCGGACCATCTTCGACCACCAACACGTTTTTCCCTCGGATAGCCCCAGGATCATCCACAAAGAGCGGTGAGGCTGCTTCGACAACGATTGCAGCCGGATTGAGCTGGGCAAGATTCTGGCGAACTTTGAATACATCTGATGCAGTGGCTGTATCTACCTTGTTGATCACAAATACATCCGCAGCACGAGCATTCGCCTCACCTGGATGGTAGGTGAGTTCATGCCCGGGTCGATGCGAGTCTGCAACTACGATGTGTAAATCGGGGATAAAAAATGGCAAATCATTATTTCCCCCATCCCACAGGATAATATCGACTTCGTCCTCAGATTGGCGCAGAATTCGCTCATAATCCACACCGGCAAATACGATTAAACCATTGTCTAGATGAGGCTCATACTCCTCACGCTCTTCAATGGTGCAATTGTAACGGTCCAGGTCAGCATAACTGGAATAGCGCTGGACTACCTGCTGAACCAGGTCGCCATAGGGCATAGGGTGGCGTACTGCAGCGACCTTGTAGCCAAGCTCGCGCAAAATCTTGGAAACTCTGCGGGTAGTCTGGCTTTTGCCAGAACCTGTTCGCACAGCCCCAATAGAGACGACCGGTTTTTTAGATTTTAATTGCGTACTCTTAAGCCCCATAAGACGGAAATCAGCACCCGCTGCCAGCACTATTGAAGCCTTGTGCATAACATACTCATGAGGTACATCACTATAAGCAAAAACAACCTGATCAACCTGCTGTTCCTTAATAATACGAACCAGATCCGCTTCAGCTTCAATAGGTATCCCAACAGGGTAACGCTTACCAGCCAATTCCACAGGATATGTGCGACCTTCAATGTCTGGGATTTGGGTCGCAGTAAATGCGACAACCTCGTAGTCCGGATTGTCGCGAAAGTAAACATTGAAATTGTGGAAGTCTCTACCTGCCGCTCCCATAATAAGGACACGATTAAAGCTCATATGTATTTTATACTCCTTCAATAATGACAATATTTCAATCTATTTACATGACATCTGGTGACTGTATTGCCAGTAAATTTAATGCATTTTTTATCGTTTGTTGGGCTGCAGCCACAAGGCGTAAACGTGCTGTGCGTAAGGTCGAGGTCTCCGCTTGCAGCACCGGTACAACGTGATAAAAGCTATGGAAAGCA
>CP070639.1:3255276-3269079 GCA_020354045.1 Anaerolineales bacterium
AGTTGACCAGGTTTCGTATGATTTTGTTTGGCGACCATGATCGTCAAATTTGCATGAAATTTATATTTTTTATGCTTTCAAAGCGGTCTCTGTACTTTCAATATCTTGAACAAATCTCCCCATAAGCCAAAACACAACATCTACTTTGCGTTTGCTTTTGCGGTGTGACTATAGCGATTAAGAATTTTTATATTCCTCCAACACACTTGGAGGCTGGATGCGGGTAAAATACAAAAATGATCCTGTGGATTATGAGATGCTTGAGCGGACATAATTACCGGGAGTCAAGTACACGGAGTAGCCAAAGTGCTTAGCAACCCGTTTTGGAGGTAGAAATGACTGAGAGCAATGAAAGCACAAAACCTGAAGAGGCACAACAATATTCATTTAAAGCGGAAACAAAACAAATATTAAATATATTAATTCATTCGTTGTATAAAGACCGGGAGGTGTTCTTAAGGGAGCTGATCTCGAATGCCTCGGATGCCTTGAATCGATTCCGCTTTGCAATGCTCACCGAACGGAATGTCCTGGACCCGGACACGGAATTGTGCATTCGCCTTTCCATTAACAAAGAAGAACGCATGATCACGCTCCAGGATTCTGGAATTGGTATGACCAAAGATGAAATCGTTGAAAATTTAGGGACAATTGCCCAATCGGGAGCGCGCGAATTCTTGGAAGTGGCACGAGAGCAACAAGACAACCTGGCTCAAATTATTGGTCAGTTTGGGGTTGGATTCTATTCTGTATTCATGGTTGCCGAGTGGGTCAGGGTGACGTCACGCTCGTATAAGCCGCGCGCCAAGGCAACCAGCTGGTTTGCCACCGGTGAGGATAATTTCCAAGTTGCAAGCGCTGATAAAGCAGAGCGCGGTACAAAAATTGAGATCAAACTCAAAGAGGAGGCAGCAGAATTTGCAGAGGAGAGCCGTTTGAGGGAGATCATCCGAAAACACTCGGATTTTGTCAGTTTTCCGATTTATCTTGGGGAGAGCGAGGAGCAGGTCAACCAGCGCACCGCCATCTGGCGAACCTCCAGGCAGGAAGTGGAAGATGAGCAATACGATGAATTTTACCGCCAGTTGACCCTGGAGCTTGAAAAACCCCTCAAACACATTCACCTGGTCACGGATGCACCGCTCCAGGTGTATGCCTTGCTGTACATACCCGGGAAAGAGGAACGCGGATTGCTGTCTTTACGGAAGGAAGATGGATTAAAGCTATACTCCCGCAACATTTTGATCGATGAATATGCCAAAGATTTATTACCAGAGTACCTGCGCTTTATCCAGGGCGTGGTTGATTCAGAAGACCTGCCGTTGAATGTCTCACGGGAAACAGTTCAGGCAACCGGTATGATGGCGCGCCTGAAAAAGATTTTAAGCGGGCAGGTGTTCAGGGAATTAGAAGACCTGGCTCAAAAAGACCCAGAAAAGTACCGTGTATTCTGGCAGGAATTTGGTGGCTATCTCAAGCAGGGTGTGGCAACCCAACCTGCGGAGGCTGAAAAAATCTATCCGTTCTTGCGGTTTAGAACCAGCCTGAATCCGGAAAGCTGGAGTTCGCTGGATGACTATGTAGAGCGTATGTCAGCTGAGCAAAATGTGATCCACTATCTTGTCGGGGATGATCCAAAATCTATTTTACGCAGCCCGCACCTGGACTATTATCAGACACAGGGCATGGAAGTCCTCCTGCTGACCGATCCAATCGATTCTTTCATGCTGATGGGCCTGCGCAAGTATAAGGAGCACGAGCTTAAAAACGTTGCACTGGCAGCACCGGAGGAAGAGAAGACAAAAAAGGATGAGCCAGAAGAGGAAAAGAAAGTCTCGACAGAGAATTTTGACCAGGTGATAGAGCGGTTTAAACAGCAGTTAGGCGAGCGAGTCCTGGACGTGCGCGGCTCAAACAGGTTATCACGGTCAGTAGCCCGGCTGGTTGACCCAGAAGGCAGCCTCAATCCTGAGCTGCAGCGGGTGTACCGCTACCTGGAAAAGGATTATGAAATTCCAAAGAAGATCCTGGAATTGAATCCCGCCAGCCAAATGTTGAGCAATTTACTCGGACTGAAGCCAGAATCAGATTTGCACAAGCTGGTGATCGAGCAGATCTATGAGAGTGCTTTGCTGGTGGAAGGCCTACACCCCGACCCGGCAGGCATTGTGCCGCGCATCCAAGAGCTTATGGAGGCAGCACTGGCAAAGTATCCCCCCGAGGTTGAGTAATCTACAAGCCAGTATGATCAAGTTTAGGCAATTTCCATTGTGGGGTTAATCTGCGGGATTTACCACCTCGGCTGGGTTTAGTTTCGCTTGCCGCGATAATCTCAGCACAATACCAGCCGGGAGCACGACAGCTAAGGAGAGAATAGCCCCGATCCAGTATGGCAGGCTGGGGTTGAGGGTGAAGATTGCCCCTGCGATGGCGGTGCTGAAGATGATCGCCAGGCTGGCTGAGGATTGGTAGATGCCTAAAACCCCGCCCCGGTTGGTTTCTGAAACCGTGCGGGTTGCCAGGGACTGCAGGGGGGGCATCATCAAGCCCATGCCCACGGCGAAGAACACACAGGAGACTGCAGCTGGCCAGGGTGAGGAGACCAGAGCCAGGATCGCCAAACCGACCATGCGTATCAGCGCGCCCTGTATCACCAGCAAGGCATCGCCAAACCTGCGTTTCATTGGTCCGATCAAGCTGGTTTGGGTGACAAATTGCCCTAGACCTACTACCGCCAGCAGCAGACCAACTCCCAGATTGGTAGACTGTTCGCTGTAGGTGCGGAATAACACCGCGGAGCCATACAGCGCAAAAGTTGACTGGAGCATACCAAACCCGAATTGTCCGACAAATGCGACTACTAAAATGAGCACTAAGGGGTAATTGCGGGCGACTTCTACGGGAGAAAGACGGACTCGTCTTCGATCTCGTACAACAGGAGACTGGCGATCTACGGTCTCATTCAGGAAAAGGAAGCTCATCACAGCGGTTAAGGCAGCAGCCAAACCAGCGATGATAAAAGGCATGCGGGCTCCAAGCCAGGCGGACAAAACTCCCCCCAGCGCTGGACCGACGATGAAACCAATCCCGAAGACCGCCAAAATGTAACCCAGTGCCTCGGTACGCTTTTCGCGCGGCACAATATCGGTGATGTAGGCCTGGGCAACGATGATATTTCCTCCAGTGATCCCATCCACCAGACGAGCGGCAAACAACATGGCTGGTCCGCCAGCCATCGCCATCATGAAAAAACTTACGGCTGAGCCTAGCTGGCTGATCACCAGCAGGGGGATGCGACCATACTGGTCTGAAAGCTGACCCAAGAAAGGCCCGGCAATGAACTGCGCCAGGAAGTAGGAGGTAACCAGCAATGTAACCGTAGTGGGGGACATGCTGAACTGGCGTTCGGCAAATAGAGGCAGAATAGGCAAGATCATGGCTGCCCCAGCCATCTGGACAAAGACGATGCTTAAGACAGTGATCAATCGTCGATCTGCCTGAAGAATTCTCATACCATTTTCACCTTTCGAGCAGTAATTTCTTCACAACATGAAACCACACCCGGACGTATAAACAAAGCATTGTAAGGACTGATTGATAGAATGTCAATAGCCCAGTAAAGACAAAAGGTCTATTGGAGGGCGGATGCCCCGCAAGAGAACTTTTTGAACTTTGTTATTGTGTAGTGTTTACATGACTTCAAAAGTTTCAAAAATAAGAATATCAGCCCCACCAGGGTGGTATTGGTGTTATATCCCAAAGGTGTTATTCAGGGGTTTGTTGCGGGTCTGGCAGGTGAAGCCAGCTTATATGTTGAATGGGTGAAATAGGTCACCGGGTGAGCAACTACCCGCGAGCTGACATTTTCTCGTATAACCTGCTGACACTATACCTGGGAGAGGGAGGGTGTCATACCAAACGATGAGCGGGGGTGTATGCTCATATTTCCAAGACGGTCAGCCATTAATTCCGCCTGAGAAGCCCCCATGCCAAGAGGAGCAAACCGGCAAGCGCTACAATTACGATTACAGGCAAACCCATCCTGGATAAATCAGGTCCGGCCTCTGAATTGGTGTCTTGGGTAACACTGGAGGTGGCGGTCGCCATCTCCTGGGTAGAGGTGGGGGTGAGTGGAGTCGGTGTGAGGGTTGCGGTGGCGCTGGGTGGCGCAGGGGTGTGTGTATGTGTGGCGGGCGGTGTAACGCGCAGGAGCAACTGCTGCCCGGGCTGCAGGATAGAACCGGAAGTGAGTCCATTCCAGGCAATCAACTCAGCAAGACTGATATTATACATATCCGCAATCCAGGCCAGATATTCACCACTCTCTACCGTGTGATAGTAATTACCATCGCTGGATGGGGTGAGTTTTTCAATAGCGGTTAGCGGGCGTGGGGTCGGGCTGGGCGTCACCGATCCGGGATCAATCAGCAAATTTTGACCGATTTGTAGTGGCCAATCTGCCTGCCACCCATTTAAGGCCAGGAGGGTGTCTACTTTTATGTTGTACGCCTGCGCGATCAGGATCAGCGCCTGGTAGGGCTGGACTTCGTGAACGATTTTGCCTCCTGCGTCGGGGGTTGCTAAACTGACGTTCCAGACAGGTGTGGGGGTGGCGTAGCCTTCGGTTTCGCTGGAGGGGATGAACAACTTCTGCCCTACAATTAAGCCATCATCACGCGAGAGGTTGTTCCAGATTTCCAGATCGCGGATGGTTATTTGATAGGCAATTGCGATCGACCAGAAAGACTGTCCCGCCTGGACAACATGGTAGATTCTGCCCTCGGTGTCTGGTGTGGCGATCTTCACCGGAATGATGACCTGGGAAACAGGAGGAGCCGGGTTTGATCCATCACCAGGCACAGGTTTGTATTCACCACAAGCCTTGGCGGAGGTGTAGGCGGCCTGCAGAATGTAATAGTAGCGCCCATCCGCAGCTTGTGCCACGCCTGCACCCACATGGCAGTAAGCTGGATTGACAGCTGGGCGCATGTGGTCAGGGTCAGCCCACACCCGCATGATCTCATCAATGCTCATACGGCCTACGGCGAAATTTTCGGTAGCCCAAACTGTGGCTCCGCCACCATAGCCCGCTGAGGCGATCCGACCGCGCACATCACCTATATGCCAGGACATATTGTTAGCTGCCATGATCTCAGCTGTATCCTGAGCCACAGCGTTGACAATTGGATCTTCAATCAAAGCAGGCAAGCCATAGGAGACGCGCAGGGTGTTCATCGCCAGGATCAACTCACTCCGGGAAACTGTCCCCGATTGCGCTTTGACTTTCGTGTGGTACACTGGCGCGGTCAGCAGCCAGATGAGCAGCAGACAAAGGTAGATCTTGGCCTGAAATCTTTTGCTGAGCATGCACCGATTCTAGCACGAAAAAAAGAGCCGGCAGTGGGGCTGCCGACTACCTTAAGACCAGTTGTTTATAACCAGTCGAGTGGTTTGCCTTGTCACGTGTTGTTAATAGGCTTCACAGTGATGACAACATTGCCTTGCTTTTGGCCGGTTTCGACATACCGATGGGCTTCGACGATCTGTTCTAACGGGTAGCTGCGGTCGATGAAAGTTCTTATTATCCCCGCTTCAATCAGCTCGCGCAGGTAAGTCAAAGCAGCGATCGTGCCGCTGGCTGTTTGCATGACCACTTTCCTGCTGCTTGTCATCCTAACCCATAAGCCTCGAAGCATCTGGGAATTGACCGGATTGGCAAGAAGATAGGTTCCATCCCGCTTGATTGACTTTGCGCTGCGGGAAAATGATAGGGTGCCGACTACATCGAAGATGACATCATAAACCTGGCTGTTTTTGGTAAAGTCCTCACGCGTATAGTCGATGACGCGATCGGCACCGAGCGAGCGCAACATGTCCAACTTCGCCGTGCTGTCGACGGCAGTCACTTGTGCACCGAAATGCCTGGCAAGCTGCACCGCAAAAGTACCGATGCTTCCACCGGCACCATTGATCAATATTTTTTGTCCAGGCTGGAGATTGCCTAATCTGAGAAAGTGCAAAGCATCCCGGCCGCCAAAGGGAACTGTGGCGGCTTCCTCATAGGTCATATTGGCCGGTTTTATGGCTACTCCGCCTTCCATCTCTCCAGGTTTCTCCGGAAGACAGATGTACTCGGCATTCGCGCCGAATCCCATGCCTGCGGAGCCAAATACCTGGTCTCCTACTTTAAATTCCTTAACATCCGCCCCTACGGCTTCAATCTCCCCTGCCAGTTCGGTCCCAGGGATGGTATCCGGTTTTGGTTTTGAGAAACCAATCCATAACCGCATTGGGAGAGACAAGATAAAAGGGAACTTAAGGGCGCGCATCTCACAATCACCAGCGGTCACTGTTGTTGCATAGATCTTTATCAGCACCTCATTTGGCTTGGGAACGGGTTTCTCTACATCTCTAAATTCAAGCACATCCGGTGATCCGTATTTTGTCCATACTATTGCCTTCATAGGTATTCCTTTATGAGTGCTGTGGTCATCATCCAGGACAGTTTAACCTCTGTTCATGGAATCCGGAGGGGGAAGCTTTCGTACTGCGCTGGTGTGAGGTTGAGCAAGTTGTTCGTATACAAGTTAACAACAAGTCTGATCAAAATAACGACTGTAAACACGAAAAAACCGGTACTGTACTGCATGCTCGTAAAAAAGGGCACTAGAAAAATCCAGAAAGCGAGGTTATATGCTTTCCTGATCAGGGCTAGCGGGTGAGCGAACCCCTGTGTGACCGCGGCGTAGTCCGCTGAGTTTTCCTTGAGCCATGCGAACCGCATGGAGGTATGGTACTCGATGATAATTCAGTAGAGCACCCCGATAATCGATAGTCCGATCAACCCGGCTCTTGTTGACGAAAACGGGCTGGAAATAGCAACCAAGATATATATCAGGGCGGGGATTCCCAACCCCAGCGTGAGCAAATTGTTCCAGCGTACGGTTAAGAATTTATCCTTTGTCATTGCCACTATCCTTTCTTCTTGAGGCTTTTAATTGAAAGCAGTGAGCATATATTATCCTGGCGTGCCCGCAAACGGTCATCAGAGATCAACCCTAGAAATTTAACGCCATTTGTCCAGACTGTTCTTTTAGCAAGAGCAATGCCAGTGCAAATATCCACAGGTAAAAAGTATAGCCAGTAATCCTTTCGGTTAACCCCATGACTTGGATGCCCTTGCCGATGACGATTGGGGAGCTAATGCCGGAGATAACGATTATTAACAGGCAGATAATGGTGAAAACCAGGAAATATTTCCATTCATAAAGCCTTGTCAGCCCAATCCCAAGCAACGGCATCAGAATGAATATTGATACAACGGTTACCCCAACCAGTACCAAGTGCATGACACCCGGGAAAGTCGATTTTGAACCAACCGGATCCATCGGAAAGATACTGCTCGATAATGCATGGCTGATACCAACCACGAGTAATAAGACACCGCCAATAAACACAGATTGTGAGTGGTTATTGGGGTGTTGAGACAGCAATCTGCTGGCAAACAAGATGATCATCACTGCATGTAGAAACATAAATGGACTGAGCAGCATCCTGTTTTCAGCCCCGGATTGGATCAGCTCGCTTACGGCGTTTTTTATATAATTGTAATTCGGCGTGATAAAGCCACCAACTAGATCTCCTAGTAAGTATAAGATGCCCGCACCCATGCCTGCGTAATAGAGAACTCCTTTGCCCACGTTTGGTCCCTCCCACGGTTTTATTGTTATCAAGTGTTCTAATCATGCGCTTTACAGCGTTCATGACTTGCTCGTTTGCCACTTCCACGCAAACCAAATGGTTAGCAAGTTAAACCCAAAGCTCACGATGAGTAAAAAGTTGTCATAGGCGCCGGGGTAGGGCAGGCCAATGAGGTTGAAAAGGATAAAGAAAACTGCCAGGATGATATTCAGCCAGCGTAGCAAGGGGTATTTCAGGGTCAGGTTCAGCACCACCATCAAAATCGGCACCAGCATGATGGCGGAAACCAACAACCACATTCCCTGGGTTGGCTGCACACCCTCCATCATGCCGGCTTCGAAATCGCCTGCAAATATGCGCACCACATCCCCCAACAGGTAGGTCAGCATCGTGGCTGCCCACAAGCCTGACAGCTTTAGCCTTGCTTCATCCATCTCAAGCACCTCCTGCCTCATTCTGCACTACCTTGATAACGACATTGCCTTTCTTGTGCCCTGCTTCGACATATTTGAAAGCTTCAGCCATTTGCTCCAAAGGATAGGTCCTGTCTACGACTGGTTTAAGCTCCCCCGCTTCAGCAAGCTCTTTCAGGAAAATCAGGTTATCAATCTTGGGGACTGCGTCCCCGAATTTGACTTTCTTGCCAGCTCTCATTGAAGTTGATATCGATTGAAGAATTATCGCCATCGTAGGAAGCGTTGTCATGTAGAGTCCTTTTTCCTCAAGTGAATTTTTAGAGTGTGAAAAGGACGTCTTGCCTACCACGTCAAAAATAACGTCATACCTCTCTCCTATTTGGGCAAAATCCTCTTTGGTGTAGTCAATGACAATGTCGGCTCCGATAGATTTCACCATTTCTACGTTCGTGGTGCTGCATACAGCGGTCACTTCGGCCCCATAGTATTTGGCTAGCTGGACAGCAAAAGAGCCTATGCCCCCTGAAGCGCCATGGATTAGGATTCTATCCCCGGCTTTGATATTCCCCACGTCGCGGATAAAATATAAGGCTGTGTTTCCAGCCAAGGGAATAGTGGCGGCTTCCTCGTGTGTCAAATTGGCTGGTTTGTCGGTGAGCACCCCGTCCTCGGGCAGGCAGATGTACTCGGCATGAGCGCCCATAGTGATATCGGGTGTTCCAAAAACCAGCTCGCCAACTTTGAATCGTTTTACTTGTACTCCAACAGTTTCGATCTTCCCGGCAAGTTCTATTCCCAATATGTTCGTTTTTGGCTTAGGGAAACCGAGTTGCATCCGCATGGGCAATAGGAACAGCTTGGGTGTAAAGGTGAAGTTACGAACGTTGCAGTCTGAGGAGGTCACGGTTGTGGCGTGAATTTTGATCAGAACTTCATTCTCTTTTGGGACAGGCTGCGGGACCTCCTTTAGCTGCAGCTCGTCTGCAGGTCCGTATTGTGTGTGCAAGATTGCTTTCATGCGTTCCTCCTGGTTGTTTTTTATTCTACGCCGGAATCTCAGACCACCCAAGTCCAGGCGTAATAGATGATCAGCCCATCGAAAACAAAGCTAACCCCGATCAAAAAATTGTCATAAGCGCCCTTGTAGGGCAAGCCAAACAGATTAAAGATAATCTGGAATGCAGCGACGCCGATATTCACCCAACGGATAGCGGGATACGGCAACGTCAGGGTCAGGACGATCATGAGGATTGGTATCAACATTAACGCGGCGATGAATAGCCATAATGCCTGGGAAGCCTGCTTGTCCAGGATTTTTCCGGGTTCAGCGTCGCCAGCCATTATTCGCAGCACATCCCCCCACAGGTAAGTCAGCATGAGCGTTACCCACAAGCCAGCCAGGATGATTCGCGTGTCTTCCATCATTTTATTCACCTCTTCTATGAATAAGCTATCAACACCAAACTGCCTCGTCCACTGACAGGGTTGGAAATTGGGTGATATGGAGCTTCACTGGTTACTCTCTACAGTGATGACGACATTGCCCTTTTTATGCCCTTTTTCGACATAGTGATGGGCGGCAACCATCTGTTCCAATGGATACGTTCTATCGATAACCACCTTAAAATTGCCTTTCTCAATAAGCTCAGTAAGGAAAACTAGATCCTGCGCACTTTCCTTGTAGTTCATTTCGATACTCACATAAGCGCCATCCGGAACAAGGGCTGGCGTGAAATTTGAATTCGAGAGACCCGAGACCATTTTGCCAACAGCATCAAAGATAAGATCATAGCGGTCTCCCCTTTCAGCAAAGTCCTCTTTGGTGTAATCAATGACCTGATCGGCACCCAAAGATTTCACCATGTCTAAATTTGCAGCACTACATACGCCGGTGACGTGTGCTCCAAAATGCTTGGCAAGTTGAACTGCAAAAGTTCCTACACTGCCAGAAGCGCCATAGACCAGAACTTTCTGTCCGCTTTGGATATTTCCTTTTCTTAGTATTGCCAAGCCTGCTATCCCTCCACTAGGAACAGCAGCGGCTTGCTCGTAGGTCATGTTGACTGGTTTTATTGCCACCACTGCATCTCCAGGTAAACATGTGTACTGGGCATAAGCACCAAACTTCAATTCAGTCGAGGCATAAACCTGGTCTCCAATCTTAAATCGCCTCACATCTTTGCCTACCGCTTCAACTTCACCAGCCAATTCCATTCCTAGAATCTTTACTCTTTTGGGGCGTAGGAGGCCATTAAAGAGTCTGGCAGCGACCGGGTCAGGCTTGCGCATGCGCCAGTCTCCTGTTCTCACGGTTGTGGCATGAATCTTCACCAGGATTTCATCATCCTTGGGGACAGGTTTTTTAACTTCTTTAAGTTGCAGCACCTCGGGGGGGCCGTACTTTTCATATACGATCGCTTTCATTCCGAATTATTTCCTTATTCTTATAGGCTCATTTTCTGATCATCAAACTTATTTTCCCGAAAGGGAGGCGATTGCAGCTGGATCGAACCCTCTAACGATCAACCATACCCCCAGAAAAAGTTCATTAAGGAGCATCAAAACACCTAAAAACTCCAGACTCCCTGGGCTGATACCAAACGTGTCTAACAAAGCAGTGGCGAGCACAGCAAGGGCTGCTATAAAACCCCAGACAGATATGAAGCGTGGAATGAGCCTGGATTGGTACAACATGTAATAGAATATCAATGCACCCAGGACAAGAGCGAACGTCACCATCTGAAAAGCCCAATAACGCTGTGTTAGCAACAATGAGCCCAAGGCCTGGAAAGAGGAAGCTTCCACAGCGCCTGTGCTAACAAACTCCTCACTCAATCTCACCAATGATAACGGGCTGAGGTCACTGAGGGTTTGCATGACGAACTCAATAATCCTGAAGGCAATATACCAAAGTGCCATGCTTGCAAAACGTTGTTTTAGGATAGGGTATACCAGTACAGCAATGCCAATATATGCAATACCATTTATGAACTCGAGGAGTGCTCCCAGTATCACCTGATTTCTGTTTACAGAAACCAGACTTAGATAATCTGGGGAGCTCAGAATTGGTTCTACGAATACAAAAGCACCCAGAAGGAAGGTCACATTAGAAGCTAGAAAGAAGGCTCCCACCATGATTGCGGTCTTCTTGCTTGTATTCATTTTTTCTTCTCCTTTTTGTACTCTCTAATTTTGGTGAAATTGAATGCCTACACTAACGTTTCCGGCGGGGCGGTGTCATTTTCCGAAGGAATTAATGAATGGTAAATAGGTAAGAACAGAGCGAATTAAATATGCGTTGGAATTCACCAGTCCGTGTGTTGATTCAATGTTATCTATTGCACTTTCATCCAGCGATAACCAGGCAATTCCTTAATCTGTGAGGTCCTTTTTAAACACACAAAGGTGAATGAGCTATCTGCTTGTTTACTTACCATAACCTGCAGCAACAGAAATGAGGACCAGCGTGCAGTGCAACACGATGTTCAGCTGCTCGACCAGGCGTGGGCGAGTTAAGAACATTGGTTGCGTGGCAGGAACAAACAGGTGGTATGAATAAGTTGTACCACTTTTGGTCTTTGAGCATTACCCATATAAAAAAAGAACCAACACCAGGTTGGTTCCTAGAAATCTGATCACGGAGATAAAAGGCCTCCTTCTTTGTTATGGGAATTGACTCCACCATTTCACAGGGAAACGCATATTTTGCCAGGTAAATTATAGCATGGAGTAGTCGGTAGGATTCCTAGTTCGAGGTTGGTTGCTCCCTTGAAAGATAGCCTGCTGCTGATCACTGACTCATTGTAGGATGAGGGCGTTACCCGTAAAATTGAAGGCATGATGCGGCGCGGACAATGGTTATCCCAGGAAATACTGCGGGGTTTTGTTGAATGTTCTGACTGCCAGGTGCGAAGTACCAAAAACGACTTACGGATACTGTCTGACACTGTATGAGTCAGAGGGATGACAAAAACCGTTCTACATCCACTGCGGAACGGTTTTCTTGATCGTGTGCCCTTGTGGGGACCTGACTCAAAGACAGCTAGTTTTGTTGATCTTCATTCATGAACCAATTCCCTCAGAAATTCTCCAGCGCTTCTTCTTCACTATCGCAAACCTCAAACATTTGGTTAAAACCTGACATTTTTAATACGTCCATCACCATCAGATTGGGATTGCAGATGACCAATTTGCCACCGGTACCCACCAACCTTTTACCTGTTGCTAATATTACACGCAAACCGGTGCTGGCAATAAAATCCAAGTATTCCAGGTTCAGCAGAATTTTTGTCCAGCCCTCTTCGACCAATGTTGACAGATATTTTTCAAGGTCAGGACTGGCTCCGGTATTCAATTTGCCCTCAACTTCAACAATCTGAACTCCGTTTTCATCTCGTGAGGAAACATCGATCATTTCAAACTCCTTTAGGTTTTATTATTCTTTTCGAGTAATTTTACGAGGGTTACCACATTGCGCCCAATATGGCGGTTATACATATACTCATCCATTACGCTACGTACCAGATAAATCCCGAGGCCGCCAACTCCTCGCTCATCGAGCGAAAGTGCAATATTAGGTGGGTCGAGCGCAAACGGGTTAAACGGCACTCCATCATCTCGCATCGTGATGACCAGGCGGGTCCCAGACAACACAAATTCAACTTCGATGATATGCTCACCCTCATCCCGGTATGCATAGTTAACCACATTGTTGAGCATTTCATCCAGGACCATGCTGACCTGCTGGCGAGCTAAATCAGGAATTTTATGTTCCTGGCAAAATGCTTCGAATTTCTCTTCAACAACAGCCAGCTCTGTAATCTGATTCTTGATTTTTAAATCAAGCCGGTCAATCTCCTCAATATCGGTATAGCCGGTAAATTGCATGGCTAGAATGGTGATATCATCAGACTGTTCAGCTTCACCTTCATGTTTCTTCACATCCCTGACAACTTGATCTACTAATTTCTGAGGTGTGTTTATCTTGTCCGTGGCCAAAAACTGTTCCAAGCGTGCATCTGAATAAAGCTCATCATTGATGTTCATAGCCTCTGTAATACCGTCAGTATAAGCCACAATCATATCCCCTCGTTCCAGGATGATTGCATCCTGTTTATAGTGCAGATTCGGCAATGCGCCGATAACTGGACCATGGAAGGCATCCAGTTTTTCAACGGAATTGTCCTTTCTCCTGATAAACGGCGGATTATGACCTGCATTGGTATACTCGATTTTCCCTGTGCGGATATCCATGATGCCTAAGAAAATAGTGACGAACATCGCCGAATCATTATTCTGGCTCAATTCGGTATTAACATGCGTCAGTATACCGGAAGGTTCGAAATCATCCATTGCCCTGGATTTGATCAGCGTTTTGGATACTGCCATTAACAGTGCTCCCGGTGCCCCTTTGCCGGAGACATCTCCCACGACAAAACATAGATGGTGCTCATCAATGAAGTAGAAATCATAAAAATCGCCACCCACTTCGCGAGCCGGGATCAGAGAAGCGTATATATTAAACTCCGTTCGGGTTGGGAAAGCCGGGAAAATCAGTGGTAGTAGCCCCATCTGGATATCCCGCGCAAAATTTAACTCTTCAGACATGCGCTCATTGGCAATTTCTAGCCGTCTTTCTAATTCTTTCCGTTCGGTAATGTCAATAATGGAAATAAAAACCTTCGAC
>CP070639.1:3269179-3284635 GCA_020354045.1 Anaerolineales bacterium
TGTCCCATCAGCTTTTGTAGGCTAAATATATCAACTCCTGCTCGAAGCATTGATAGGGCAAAATATCGCCGGAACGAGTGCAGCGAAGGCATCTCAACCCCAGCTCGCTCTGCCCGGCGTCGCATCATGGAACGCAGACCATTGTAATTCAACCGCTCCCCTGATTTACTTACCCACAAAGCATTATTATCATCTATTCGTTTTCGAAGATAAACGCGCATTGCTTTCCGTGATTGTTTTCCCAGATAAACAGCCCTTGGCTTACCACCTTTTCCTTTTCGAATCAATATCTCACCTGTCACCAAATTTACATCTTCCAGATTCATGGAAAGCAACTCATTTGCCCTGGCACCTGTGTCCATCAAGGCCAGGATTATCGCATGGTCTCGCTCGCCATAGAACGTCCCCCGCTGGCATGTCGCCAGTAACGCACGAATGATGTTTGCATCTGTTGGCTCTAATGGCTTGATAGAGACTTTGGGTGGTTGTACTTTCTTTATAGGATTTTTCCACCCCTCCGGTTCGACTTCAATTTCCCACCAGTTCAGAAACGCACGCAGTGTGCGATAAGCTGCGTGCCTGCCTCCAGGATTGTGACCAGTTTCTTCCAGGTGCAGCAGAAACAAGCGAATCGTATTTGGCGTGATTTGAGTTATTTGGGTGACAATCTGACTATCACAGAAGTCTGTAAAGAGTTCGAGTTTTGTTTTGTAAAAGCCAATCGTTCCCTCGCTCAATCCCCCGACTTTTCGGTCTACCAGAAACGCATTTGCCCATGTTAGAATGTGTGAATCCTGAGAAAATTTTAGAATAGTCCTATGGTCTTTTTGTCTGGTCTCCATCGTTCTAACCTCCAAATTATGGTAAACATCCGCCATATATGGGGGTTAGTTGCTAGTTCACCGCCACCTGTTGGGATATATCCCGTTGGGGAGTCGTCTAGCGGTAGGACAGCGGACTCTGAATCCGTATGCCGAGGTTCGAATCCTCGCTCCCCAGCCAGACAAAAGATGAAAAAGCGATGATCTAATGACGATTATCGCTTTTCTCTTAATTCTGACATGTTATCACGAAGATGACAGATTGTTGGGCTTTGATTCCAATTCTTTAAAGAATAGAATAGCGATTCTTTGCAATTCAAGCAACTCAAAAGATAAGAATTACGCTTGATCACCGACTTAAATCTCAACAGGAATTTTTTCTATCATGCTAGTGAGTCGTAGCAACACGTTTGATAATACATTTAATCTGGAGGCGAAATCTCATGAAGTTAGTAACCTATAACATTCAATACTCACTCGGGAAAGATGGAAGCTATAACCTAGCGCGCATAGTCGAGGCGGTAAAAGATGCAGACGTTATCGCTTTACAAGAGGTCACACGCAATTTCATCCCATCAGAAAACCCAGAGCAGCCCGAAATAATTGCTAAGCTACTCCCTAATTACTACTGGGTGTATGGTCCTCAGGTTGATTTAGATGTCAGCATTCGCAAAGAGGATGGCATGGTAATTAACAAGCGTATGCAGTTTGGTAATATGTTATTGGCTCGCTGGCCAATCCTATCCTCTCGGCTTATACTTCTCCCGAAAATGCGTACTTATGACAAACATAATGCCCAATTTGGTGCTTTAGAGGGTGTTGTTGATTTGCCAGGCGGAGCCTTTCGGTTCTACAGCATTCATCTAAATTACCTCAGTGGTGCAGAGCGGATGGCTCAAATCGAGTATCTTTTACCTCTTTTGATTAACATGCCACAGGAGGGTGGAGTCGTATCTGGGCCTGGTTGGCGTGAATTCAAAGAAGTTCCAGTATCGCATGATTTCGTGCTGCTGGGCGATTTCAATCTAGCTCCAGATGCACCTGAATACATCAGGATTGTCGGTGAGCCGGATTACTATTACGGTCACCGCATTGTTCCACAACACCTCGTTGACATGTGGGTTCAGACCGGGCACTCACAAGAAGAGGGGATAACGTGGTACGACAGCAGTAAAAACTTTGAGAGTGGTCTTAGGATAGATTACGGATTTGTCAGTGCTGGGCTAGCGAAAAAAGTGAAACGCGCATGGATTGATGAGAAGGCACCTGGATCGGATCACCAGCCAACCTGGTTTGAACTTGATCTGTAACCAAAGAGGTGGGCTAATACTAGGGCGCGTTACTAGCTTTTTTCAACTCTATGGGCGACAACGCAGTGAGCATCGATTTGTCAAGATTTAAATAAACTGTCCGCTCTTCAATTCGGTCGATGGCGCTTATGGGGATCGTTATATACTTTTTCCCAAATACATTCCTTTCTTTCAAGACAAGGTGGGTAATATTGCCGGTTTCAGGTTCTACCAGAAACTCATCTACTCTCCCAACCGACCCATCTGTAGCCTGAACTCTTGCGCCCCTCCGTACCGCTAATTGACCATAAGGAATCGCCCTCACTTCAGCACCAACCACTCGCTTTGCAGGCACAGCGTAAGGCCAAAGGAGAGTCAGTTTTGGGTCTGTTGCGTGGTGGGGCAGGTCGGTGTATATAAAATCAGTTTTACTGAAAACTTCTAATTTCAAAAAATCGTTGAGAGAACGATTTAACACAATTACTTCTGAAGTGCTAGCAACAATCCAACGTCTAGGAACCATACGCTCAACCTGCGATGGCGCTTTCTCCTTAACAACCACATGGGTGATTTCATCATTCATTGGATTGATAATGATAAAGCTGGATCGCCCACAACGACCATCTGAACAGTGTACATCAACGTTTAAGGGAATATCCATTTAGCAAACCTCGTTTCATCACTAATTTGCAAGATAATCATATAGAAGAACAAAGTTGTGGGCTTTATCAGGCCAGTTCTGCCGCCAGTACCGTTTTCTCGGGAATCTTACTAGACCCCTTTTCATCAGCTAGGTGGCAAGCGATATAATGGTCTGGTTGGATTTCGTGGAACTCAGGCTCAATCGTATAACATTCTTCGACGGCCAGTGGACAACGAGTATGAAAAACACACCCTCTGGGGGGATTTGCTGGGCTGGGAGGATCTCCTTTTAAGATAAATCTTCTGCGCTTTCGCTCAAGCTTGGGATCAGGAAACGGTACAGCAGAAATGAGCGATTGTGTATATGGATGCAGAGGATTATTAAAAAGCTCATTCCTATCCGTCAATTCCATGATCTTTCCCAGATACATGACTGCAATGCGGTGAGAAATATGCTTGACCATGCTCAGGTCATGAGCGATGAAAAGGTATGTTAGCCCCAACTGGTCTTGTAGATCTTGCAAAAGATTGACAACTTGGGCCTGAATCGACACATCCAGGGCTGAGATTGGCTCATCACAAATAATAAAACTCGGGTTTATCGATAAGGCACGCGCGATTCCGATACGTTGTCTCTGCCCGCCCGAGAATTCATGTGGAAAGCGACGCATATAAAAAGGATCAAGCCCCACAAGCTGAAGCATCTCTGCCACACGTGCTCTTAATTCAGGACTCCCCGGTTTCATTAGGCCATTTATCATAAGTGGTTCACCTACAATTTTTTGGACTGAATGCCTGGGATTAAGTGAGGCATAGGGGTCCTGAAAAATCATTTGCATCTTGACGCGCAGCTTGCGCAATTCCTCAGTCGGTAGCAATGTTAGATCTTGACCTTCGAAGACCACTTCACCAGATGTAGGTTGATGCAATAAAAGTATTGCACGCCCGGTAGTAGATTTTCCGCAACCGCTCTCTCCAACCAGACCCAGTGTTTCCCCTCTTCTGATGGAAAATGAAACGCCATCAACTGCTCTAACCAAGCCAACCTGCCTGCCTAGTAACCCACCAACAATAGGAAAATATTTTCTCAGATCGCGAATTTCAAGTATCAGGTTATTGTCAGCCATCCCTCGGTTCTCCTTTTTCAAGATCATAAAAGCAAGAAACCTTGTGGTGTGAGCTAATCTCAATCTGTGGTGGAACCTCCTCCCAGCACCGATCAAATGCGTAGTCACATCGCCAAGCGAATGGGCAATGACGAAGAGGAATTAGCAAATCAGGAGGTGTTCCCTTGATGCTTACCAAACGCTTTGAATCGCTCTCATCCATCCTCGGTAAGGCACCCAACAAGCCCATCGTGTAAGGGTGTTGAGGGCGTTCATAGAGATCATCAACTGAAGCGGTTTCTGCTATCCGTCCCCCATACATGACGAGGACTCGGTCAGCAAGCCCAGCAACGACACCGAGATCATGTGTTATCCAGATAATGGCAACATTTAGTGATTCACGCAAGTTCCTGAATAATTCCACAATCTGAGCCTGAACAGTTACATCCAAAGCGGTTGTCGGTTCATCTGCAATTATGATTTGTGGTGTACAGGCGATAGCAATGGCAATCACAACCCGTTGCCGCATGCCTCCAGAAAATTGAAATGGATAATTCTTATACCTTAATTCTGGGTCAGGTATGCCTACTTGAGCGAGAAGTTTTACAGTTCGTTCTCGAGCTTCTTCACCGGATATCCTAAGATGACGGGTAAGTGTCTCTGATATTTGTTCACCGATTGTCATGATTGGATTTAGGGTCGAGATCGGATCCTGAAACACAAACCCAATTTGTCCTCCGCGGACATTCCTTAATTCGGCTGGCGTCAGCTGGAGCAAATCATGACTGCTGCCAAAGCTTGTGAAAATGGCCTCACCATTTTCCACCTTTCCTGGAGGCGTTGGGATCAAGCCCAGAATAGACATCATCGTGACACTCTTGCCACTACCACTCTCTCCCACTATTGCGAGAGTCTCCCCTTCGCGGAGCTCAAACGTTACCCCATTAACTGCATTAATTACCCCGTCAACAGTGTAGAACTTGGTAACCAGGTCGTTTACTTGTAGGATCGTGTTCATATTGTAAAGCTCACTTTCTAGAACGCCGTAAGCGAGGGTCCAGGACGTCGCGCAACCAATCTCCGAGCAAATTCATGCCAAGTGATGTCCAGACGATCGCTAATCCCGGAAGAGTGGCAATCCAGGGATAACTTGTAAGATATTTTCGACCTGCTGCAAGCATATTCCCCCAGCTGGGGACCGATGGCGGAACACTCAGTCCGAGAAAACCAAGACCTGCCTCGTAGAAAATCATGGCAGACATCTCAAAGGTGGCTAACGTAATCAATGGTCCAATTAAGTTAGGCAATATGTGATCGAATATGATCCGCGGCCAGCGAGCGCCAGCAGATATTGCCGACTCAACATAACCCGAATCACGCATGCGCAGGACCTCACCCCTGGTGACCCGCGCAAAAATAGGTGAATCTGTAATACCAAAAATGAGGATGACATTGAGCAGACTCCGTCCCAGAATTGCCGCAATAAAGACCACGAATAACAAATAGGGGAGAGAAAGGATCAGGTTTATGATGCCCATTATTGTGGAGTCAACTCTGCCGCCAATAAAACCGGCGATCGAGCCAATAACCATACCAAGAACGCCAGCAATGAGGACACCAAAGAAGCCAACTGTAAGCGAGACACGCGCTCCATAAATCACGCGGGTAAATATATCTCGACCCAGGTTGTCAGTTCCAAAAGGATGATCCCAATTGCCTCCCTCGCTCCAGGCCGGCGGCATTTTACTGGCTCGCAAATCCTGGGCTAGTGGGTCTAAAGGGGCAATTAAACTTGTGAATACCGCTGCAACGACCACCGTAAGAAAGAATATTAAGCCAACCACACCGCTTTTATCTCTCCACAATAAGCGACCGATATATGCGAATCGATCTTTAATTGATTGTTCTACATCAAGCAGACTATCTGCTTGTCTTTGGGTATCATGAACTGCCATAGCGAATCCTCGGATCAATAAAGGCATAGGTCAAGTCTGTTATCAAGTTCAATCCAAGTACAACCACACTGGTGAATACTGCGATGGCTTGGATCAATGGAAAATCCCGCCATCCGATAGATTGCTCGATCAATTGGCCCATACCAGGCCATGAGAAAATAGTTTCTATATAGATTGATCCACCGAGCATATAGCCAAATTGAACACCGATAACGCTAATAAGGGGAATGGCTACATTGCGGAAAACATGCTTTATGTAAATTGTCCGAGGCTCGAGACCTTTACTGTAAGCGGTTCGGATGAAATCCTCACCGCGTATTTCCAGCACTGCAGATCGAGTTAGGCGTACGATTTGTCCCATAACAGGCAACCCCAGTACTGTAGCGGGGAGAACTACTGAATGCCATTCATCACGACCAAAACTTGGGAACCACCTCAAGCGGACCGCAAAAAAAAGAATGAAGATTAGCGCTAGCCAAAAGTTGGGAATACTTTGCCCTGCCAAAGCCAACCCCCGACCGAGGGTGTCGACTACACTACCGGGATTGAATCCGCCGATTAGACCAATAGGAATGGCAATTATCAAGGCAAAGATTAAGGCTATCCCAGCCAGGTGAACAGTTGCAGGCAAACGCTCTAATACAAGTTGAAGCGCAGGAGTTTTAAAGTGTAGGGAGTCGCCAAAATCTCCTACAATCGCCCCAGAGAAAAAATCCAAAAATTGAACGTACAAAGGTCTATTGAAGCCCATTACCTCTCGGAAAGCCTCAAGGTCCTCAGCAGACGCTTCTCTTGGCATCATAAGCCTGGCAGGATCTCCGGTGACTCTTACCATGAAAAACACCAGGATAATCACACCAATTAGCAAAAGAGCCGATTGACCAAGCCTAGAGATGAAATAACGTTGCACGTTGTTTCCTTTCTACAAAAAATAGGCGGCTGTCAAGAATGCAAAGGCGCAATGCATAATAACAAGTCATAGAAATAACATAAAATACGGAGGGTGCCTGTGGGCACCCTCCGATTTTCCAACAGATTTATTCCTCAACCACCCAGGTTTGGAACAGATCGTAAGTCTCAGCTGAGCGTGGCTTGTAGTTTTGGACCCGAGTATTGATCGCTTCAAAAGACACGGGCTCGTAAAGGTAGATGAAGGGCGGATTCTCGCGCATGTAAGCCTGCAGATCCTTGTAGAGCTCTGCCCGTTCTTTCTGATCTATGGTGGTCTCAATTTGGGTTAGCAAGTTATCGATTTCATCATCAAACCAGGAAGAGTAACTGGCATCCCACCCACGCAAGGAGCCATTTAGCCTAGGGTAGCCTTCTCCAACCGCAGAAGACCAGCTGTCACCGAACAATGGTGGGAGTTCCTTAGCAGCTTCCATATCCCAATATTGTCCAGACTCCATTATTTCTAGCGAAACATCAATCCCGACCTCGTTTAAGTAGCCAGCAATTGCTTCGCATACTTCTTCAAAGTGTGTATAGGCACCAGCTGGGCAGGCCATATCCATCGCGAATCCATCCGTGTAGCCAGCTTGTGCCAGCAGGTCTCGGGCTTTATCCGGGTCATAGCCAAATGGTTCCGCATCATCGTATCCGAGCTCACTCGTAGCAACTAATCCGATAGCAGGCTTGGCAAATCCATCAAAGAGGGCATCAATGATCGCATCAATATCGACTGCATAATTCATCGCCTGGCGCACTAATGGATCCTCTGTAGGCTGCCCCACCCCGGTTGTCAGGTTGTTGAAAGCAATGTAATAAACCCTGGTGACCGGGTACTTGATAACCTTGACATTTTCAACGCCTAACAAACTCTGAGCTTCTTCCGAACTTAACCTGGTAACAATATCTACTTCACCAGTTTGTATCGCAGCAACACGTGTCGCAGATTCCGGAATCGGACGGATGATAAAAGTTTTAATCTTGGGCATACCCCTGAAGTAATCTTCATTGGCTTCCATGGTGATATGATCACCCTTGACCCATTCCACGAATTTGAAGGGACCTGTTCCAATGGGGAACTCATCGAAGCCTGCCTGGCCTACTTCTTGGAAGTAGCCTGGTGGAATCATGCCCCAGTTATCAGCCATAATACTCAGGAAAAGCGCATCAGGGGCTTCAGTCGTGATCTTGACCGTATAATCATCTAGCTTCTCCACGGAGACAGCACTCTCCCAGTGGTAGCTGTACTCAAAGCCACCATTTACAGCGCGATCCCAGGAAAATACTACTGCATCAGCATTGAAAGGCTCACCGTTATGGAACGTGACCCCCTCCCTGAGATAGAAGGTGTATTCTGTCCCATCATCCGAGACTTCCCATCTCTCTGCGAGTCTGGGTACAATTTCCCCGGCATCATTGAATGCGACTAACGAGTCGAAAATGTTCCAAGCAGTGGTCGATGCCTGTCGTTCAGCGGTTTGGGGTATATCAAGTGAGTTGGGGAAAGTTGTTACGGCGCGAACTAAGGTTCCTATAGGCATATCTGGGGGTGGTTCCGCTGGAACCTCAACTGTGGTCACTACTTCGACTTCTTGGGTGACGACAACCTGCTTTTCCACCTCCTGAGTCACAACCTGTGTCACGATAATTTCTTGTGGCTGGCAGGCTGCTAGAATCAATGCAGCCAACAACACCAGTCCAAATACGGGCCGAAGTTGTTTCAGAATGTTCATGTTTTCTTCTCCTTCAATGATTGATACTTCTTGGGCTGTTTTTGCGTTCAGAAAGAAAAAAGGTTTGAAATATATTAACTCCTCACCTCCTCTTGCATAATCTACCATTCATCGACAGATTGTCACAGGTACAATCATGAGATAACGATGATTTTCGTCTGCTTGCCAACCTGATTATTGAACCATAATAATATACATCAAGTTATCTAATTCGGCAAATAGTTGGGAAAAAGATTTTATCCACCAATTTTAGCAAGATAATTCGGATTCATCCAGTTTGAATTCTTAATCAAGTCTTACCCCTTGACGCCTCAATGCCCTCAGGAACAAAATAGCGATGCCTTTGACACTTACATCATCTTTAATTAGGGACAGCTTCTGCTACTCCAGCACCTTTCCCAGTCACGATACAAGCCATCATACTGCGCAGCGCTGCATGTGATACCTTATCCCCTGAAAGGCAACGCCCAGCAACTAGTAGATTATCACTGTTCTGCAGCAATAATATTCCATACAGTATCTGAAAGTATCGACCCTTTGTTGGCAAGCTAAGCATACCATAGCCATCTAAATATTCGGGGAAAATCTCAACCGAATCATCATGGCGAGCTTGATTGCGCACATTATATTCTGATTGGTAATTGCAAATGACCTTGATTGCGCATATAAGGGCTGGATCGCTAAAGCCTGTGCGATCGGTGAGCCTTGACCTCTAAGACCGTCCTCAAAATCTTAAGGTACACGAGTAGCCTGATAATCAAGATTGGCCGGGAGGAGGCAGATCATGCTAGAATTATCCCATCCCAGGTGAAGCGAAATCAAAAGCCTTAAGGAAACAAGCTTCGTGTGGCTGAGCTCTTATCCCCGGCATACTCTGAGGAGTCTACGGACAGATGGTTAGATAATATGTTGCAGGAGCTTTGTCACCAATACACGGTTAGCGTAGCGGCTTTCGGAGCCGCTCCACCTCTGGTAAAGCTGGTGGCTATTCCAGACGTGCCTCTCAAGGATCTGCTGTTTTTTTTGGGTGCTTGTTATTCCCACTCAGCTATACCCGATCAAGCTCCCCTACTGGCTGTCTTGGAGGAAAAGTGGCATTCGAAACGTCAAGCTGTGATACCCTTAATGGTGGATTTACTGACCGAGCTGCACCCAAGTGGTTCGGACCTGAATAACCTGCTATCCTCAATCGCAGCTTTCCATGGTCACTGGCCACCTACCAAAGCGATCGAGGTGCTGGATCTAAAACGAGTAACAGATATTTTCATAGAAACACGCTACAACGAGAAACAACTCTGGGAGGGAAGACATGTTAATTTATTTTGCAGCACCCTTATTCTGCCAGGCGGAGCTGGAATTCAATCTACAACTAGCACAAAAATTAGAGAGACGAGGCTTTTCCGTTTTCCTGCCCCAACGCGATGGTGTGGAAGTCAGAAAACCACCTTATGCTGAGATGAGCCCAGATGAGCTATGCCAGGTCATCTTTACTTTAGACCGCGATAAGATCCTGGCTGCCGATATCTTTTTATTTATCTTAGATGGTCGTGTTCCCGACGAAGGTGCCTGCGTGGAATTGGGCATCGCCCATAGCCATAAGCATATGCTTAATCAAGAAAAACTGCTCATTGGCTTGCAGACCGACATGCGCGCCCCCTTTGCCTTTCTGGGATCAAAGCTCAACGCCATGATCCACGCTGCTCTCGATCACATCTCGGATAACGAGCAGGACTTAATCGCCTCACTTGAGGCATATAAATGAGTGAGCAGGAAAAAGCAGCCTAACTTCTTTCTTAGTCTGGTTTTCTTTTACCTTGGGAGGTATGCGCTTGCGAGAAATAAGACCTGATAAGTTTGAGAAAGTTCGCTCCTTGTTCCAGGGTTTCGATTACAGTCTCTCCATCCTCGCTGCGATTGATGGCAACAATCCCGGGCGGATTTTTGTGGATGATGTAGATCAACCCCAGACCGGGTTTGCGCTTACAGTTGAAGGCTATCTGCTAGCAGGGGACACTAATAACCCGCATACAAATAGATCCTTAAAACGCCTACTTTCCGAAAAGATATTCACCGGCGAGTATTATGTTAATGGCGACGAGTCAATGTCGCTGGCAGTTCACCCACAGGCTTGGGAAGAGCTGCTGCCGTGGTTAATCCCTACCCACGCTGCGGAGAAACTCGAACGTTACCATTATATATGCAAGGCGCTCAAGTTTGATTGGCGCAGCCAGCTACCCGAGGGGTACGCCATTCACCGTCTGGACGGGAAATTGCTGAATGACCCTGAGGTGATCTTTGCCGATCCGCTGCGCAGCTGGATGGACATACCAGAATTTTGGTGGACAGAGGATAATTTTATATCCAAAGGGGTCAGCTTCGTCATACTATATGAGAATACCGTCGTGGCATGGTGCAATCCTGATTGTGTGGCAAACGACCGCATTGACGTGGGCATCATCACCCATCCCGGACACCGGCGCAAAGGCCTGGCTGCTTGTGTCGCAGCTGCCACCGTCGAGCATTGCTTGAAACACGGTTTCAGCGCGATCGGCTGGCACTGCAATGCTGAAAATACCGGCTCGTGGAAAACAGCCGAGAAGGTGGGCTTCGAGCGCAATCGCACTTATGCCTATTACTACTATGTCTACAATCTCATCGATCACCTGGCTGAGCTTGGGTGGTATCACTACCGGCATGAAGAGTATGACCAAACAGTTCGCTATTACGACCAGGTGTTTGCCATGCGAGACGAGCATCCTGATTATTACTACCACCTGGCAGCCTCAGCCTGGGCTTTGTTGAAAAACAAGGAAAAGGCGCTCCATTATCTGCGTTTTGCTGCTGACCGTGGCTGGTCGAACGTGGATTGGACAAAACAACAAGCGGAATTCAGCCTCTTGCATGGTACTCCTGAATGGGAAGAGATCCTGAGGCGCATGCAAGCCTCAGGGCGTTAAACTGTTGTGCTGTATGCCTGCAAGCTCATATTTCTAGATAAAAGCCATGAAAATTGACAGTAAGATGAAAGTATATTCTAAAGAAGATTTCATCAGGGTTCGAGATTTTCTAAAAAGAACATACTCATACTTTCAGCGACCCTACAACTGGACCATTGAGCGATGGAATTTTTCCATCTCCATGGCACGTATCATAAATGGGGTTTCTCTGGATGAATGGGAGTCGCAGATTGCCCTCTGGGAACAGGATCAAGAGATCATGGGCGTGGTCAACACCGAAGGGGAGGCTGCTGGGGAAGCTTTTTTTCAAATAGCGCATGAGTTTTTGTCTGAAGACCTCTTGCAAGAGATGTTCGCCTTCTGCGAAGCCCGCCTGGGTAAAAAAGAGAACAGTAAGCGCGTGATCTATTTACGTATCCCACATGGCAATCAGCGGCTTGAACAGCTCGCCTTGACCCGAGGTTACATCAGGCAGCCTAAAAATGAGCCCGTAGCTGAGCTGGAGTTGGATCGAGTGTTCCCGGTAGAGCTTCCCTCAGGTTTTACCTTTAAGTATGGCGACCAGGTAACCCACCTGGATAAGAGTAAAGCGCATGCACTGGCTTTTGGTTACTTTGATAAGTCTTTGTACCGGGAACGCTCCCCCATCGGATATCAACACATGTCCGAAACACCCGATTATCGACCTGATCTGGATATCTATCTCATCTCCCCCTTGAATGAGATTGCCGCCTTTGCAACCATGTGGTATGACCAGCACAATCGCATCGGGATTCTGGAGCCAGTTGGCACCATACCCGCATATCGCCGAATGGGCCTGGGGCGGGCAAGCATCATGCAATTGGTCACCCAGGTGCAGCAAGCAGGTGGGTTTAAGGTGTATGTTGGCTCAGGACAGGATTTCTACCTGCGACTGGGTTTTCGTGCCAGAGAACTGTATTCTGTTTGGGTGAAAGAAGTCGAATAAGAAAAGTATGTTCGGTGGGTTGATGGCCCGTGCAGGTAAAGGTCTGCTCTGATGGGGTTAGCGCTTTACTGCTTGGTATGTCTCTTCTCGATGAAAAAAATGATTGCGGTCAAGGTTTCTTTACCGCTGTGGGTGCCCAACACCTGACGCGCATATTTTGCACCTGGGAAGAAATCTGGATGAGGCATCCAGCATGCCAAGTGCATGGTTGGTATCTTCTGAAACGATTGCAAAGAGGGGGAAATTTGTCTATAATGATAGCAGGCTGCTCCAATGATCTCAGCGGGATATGATTAATCTCATATTGGGAGTATAAGGCCGGTGGTAGCACAGGCTCTCAAACTTCATAGCTAAGGAGGCTTCTAATGGCCAAGATACTGGTTCACCTCACCCACGGGCCTGAGCACCCCACCCGGGCAGCTCTGGCTTTCTTGGTGGCAAAAGCAGCCATCGATGAGGGACACACCGTCACGATGTTTCTTGCTGGAGACGCTGTCCAGTTGATGCGCGACGGCGTGCTGGATAACTTAAGCGGTCTTGGTACTGGCAAACTGCGCGAGTCCTACGATGCTATTGTGTCAGCTGGAACTCAGATTTACCTGTCTGGCATGTCCTCCAAAGCGCGTGGCTTGAGCACTGCAGATCTTGAAGGCAAACCAACGCATTTCGCCATGCCAGACGTGCTTGTGAAGCTGGCGGTCGAACATGACCGTATGTTTACCTATTAGTTAGGCGGTGAGATACGGGCTTGCAGTAGCCCACCTGATACCTGTTAGAGAGGAGGATACGATGACAAAAGTTGTCCATTGCAGAGACGTTGGTTTTGACTGTGATGGTGTGGTGCGGGCTGAGACAGAGGCAGAAGCGTTGCAACAGGTCGCTGCCCATGCCAAGGAGGTTCACAATTTGGAGGAAGTTTCCGAAGAAGTAGTTGAGAAAGTTCGCCAGGTGATGCGCGAGGAATAGGGAGGATCACAGCCACTATTTGCAAGGCCATGAGGCTGATCCTGTTAGCCTAATTAGGCTTCACACCTGACAAGCAATCCAAGCCGTCCGGGCAGGTGAAGTCCGTTTCTGAAGAGGTTGTTGTCTGCCAGCCTGTCTCACCGCCTGTATACAGGGCTGAATGCACCCGGTGGCTCCACGAAACGCTCTTTCCCATTTTACACTTTCTTTTGCGCGGCCTCGATCTTGGCCCAGGTGTCTCTTAATCCGACTGCACGGTTGAAGACTGGCTTCTCTGGCGTCGCATCGCGGTCCAGGCAGAAGTAACCCTGGCGCTCGAACTGGAAGATCTCCCCTACAGCAGCACCTACCAGGTTAGGCTCCACAATGCTATTTTCCAAAACTTCCAGCGAGTTCGGGTTCAGGTAGTCAGTGAAATCACCCCTCTCTGGTGCCTCGTTGGGGTTCTCCACGTTGAACAAACGGTCGTACAAGCGCACCTCGGCAAGCTGGGCATGTGCTGCTGAGACCCAGTGCAGTGTGGCCTTCACCTTGCGCCCATCAGGAGCATCCCCGCCGCGCGTCTCCGGGTCGTAGGTGCAGTGAATCTCGACCACTTCGCCAGTCTGTGGGTCCTTAACTACGTCTACACAGGTGATGAAATAGGCGTAGCGCAGGCGCACTTCCCGCCCCGGCGTCAGCCGGTAATATTTAGGTGGGGGCACCTCGCGAAAATCCTCCTGCTCAATGTACAGCTCGCGCGAGAATGGCACCTTGCGCGTCCCCATCGCCGGGTCCTCCGGGTTGTTGATCGCCTCCATCTCCTCCACCTGCCCCTCCGGGTAGTTGACGATCACCACTTTGAGCGGTCTAAGCACACCCATGCGTCGTGGGGCGCGCTGGTTCAGATCCTGCCGCAGGTGATGCTCCAACAGGGCAATATCCACCACGCTGTCATTTTTTGCGACCCCGACCGCCTCGCACAGGGCGCGAATGGATTCCGGGGTGTAGCCACGCCGTCGATGTCCAGAAAGCGTGGGCATGCGCGGATCGTCCCAACCGTCCACGTGCCCCTCCTGCACCAGGCGTAATAACCGCCGCTTGCTGAGCACTGTGTAGCTCAAGTTCAGCCGGGCGAATTCGATCTGCTGGGGGTGGTAAATTTCCAATTCATCCAGGAACCAGTCATACAATGGGCGATGGTCCTGGAACTCCAGCGTACAGATCGAATGGGTGATGCCCTCAATTGAGTCTGATTGACCGTGGGCGAAATCGTACATCGGGTAGATGCACCAGGCATCGCCTGTGCGGTGGTGGCTTTCGTGCAGGATGCGGTACAGCACCGGGTCGCGCAGGTTCATATTGCCCGAGGCCATGTCGATCTTGGCTCGCAGCACCCGCGCCCCATCTGGGAACTCACCCTGCCGCATGCGCTCAAACAAATCCAGATTTTCCTCCACGGAGCGCTCCCGGTAAGGGCTCTCTTTACCCGCTTCAGTCAGTGTGCCGCGGTACTCTCGGATCTGCTCGGCGCTCAGGTCATCCACATACGCCAGCTCTTTTTGGATCAGCTTAACCGCGAACTGGTAAAGCTGCTCAAAATAGTCCGATGCATAATACTCACGCTCCTCCCAATCGTAACCCAGCCAGCGGATGTCTTCTTTAATCGACTCGACGTACTCGACCTCCTCCTTGGTGGGGTTGGTATCGTCAAAGCGCAGGTTGCTCAGCCCACCAAATTCCTGGGCGACGCCAAAATTCAGGCAGATCGACTTGGCGTGCCCGATATGCAGGTAGCCATTGGGCTCAGGTGGGAAGCGGGTGTGCACCCGCCCGTCGAATTTACCGGTCTGGTTATCTTCCCGGATAATCTCGCGGATGAAATCACTTGGGGGGGCACTATCATTCGGGGTCATTTGGATTCTTCTCCTGTTAATGGCTGGGAAACCTGGGCGCAGGTCAGCATCATACTCCGTATCGGGGTACATTCTATCAGATAATTACCAAGCAGAAGACAGCAGGGCAGGTATAACTGATGATCTCACCTGTAAGAACAATATTGTTCTTTGTTAAATTTAATTCTCATCCTATTT
>CP070639.1:3284735-3302330 GCA_020354045.1 Anaerolineales bacterium
TTGCGTCCATAAAAAACCGCTTTCGAAGGTGACCATCTGGTAGTTGAGGCTCTCAAATAGCCTGCGGACTTCGCTATGCTTGATTTTTCCTGCAAGACCAGCCCGGCTTGTCTGATCCTCGGTGTAGTGATCTCCCAGGGCGGATATGAATTCCATGTTCAACGATGAAGCCAGTGAGAGGCGCGTCTGGGCATAATTGCTCTGGCTACAGCGGGCAATAAAAAAACCGAGCGCCTCCAGGTCTTCTAGAAAAGATGAGTTGTCATAATTGTAGAAATCCTGGAGCACGTCATCACGAGCGTACGCATCCAGGATGAGATAATAGATATCTGGTGGTGTCACTCCTTTTTGCAGGCTGACAATCTCCACCTCGGAGGCAGAGGCAGTAAGTGTAGCTTGACGAAGGCGGTAGGTATAAGTAAAAATCTGGAAGAGGGACATGAGCATTGCGCTGACCAGGATGAGATTCAAAGTGCTGGTAGCCAGCTGTAGCCCATTTTTTACCTTTACGATAAGCCCAGCAACGCCAATAAAACAAACCAAAAAAAACGGGATCAGGTAACGGTGGCGGCGAACGAGCTGACCCACTGGTCCCAATTCACCCAGGTAGTTATAGATGTGCCCATACGAGAAAAACAGGATGAAGATCAGCGTGGTCACCAGGGCAGCTTTCTGCTGGCTCTTAAGAATCAACCGGGAGAGACCGAGAACCAGGCCTGCACAGATGAGCGAAACGAGCAGTGCACGCTGCGCGGCGGTGAAAGCGACCTCGGAGACATTGTAGGCGTAGAGAGACAGGACCCCAAAAATTGCTAGCAAGAAAGGATGCCAGGGATACTCAATTAATTTAGTTAATCGGGATTCGTTCAAGATACCGTGCCTGTTCCAGAAAGGAAAATGGAGTACATACTTTTACGATACGCCATTATAGCCTATTGAAATTGTCGAAGCCGTTTGCGAGGAGTCATTCATAACACATTAATATGTGTAGGTGGGGGCAAATTTACTATTCCGCAGGTATAAAAACGGTCCCGCTGTTGATTTCACAGCGGGGCTCGCTCTTTCTTAAAACAGGAGGAGGTGTAAACCCCTCTCCCAAAGCCGGGAGAGGGGTGAGGTAAGGGGTTGTCACATGGGTACAACAATACAGGTGTCAAGACGGAATCAATCGGGATTATCTATGGTCACCCAATCCCGGTTGCCGTTCTCTGGATCCGTGGTCATCACTGAGACCAATGCCAGACCCAGGTTGCGCAGCCTAGTTAGCATGCCGTACAGGGCAGATTGGTCCTGCAGGCTGCCGCTAAGCACCGTTTCACTATCGCCGTGATATGTTATTTCCAGTCCTTCAAACCACTCGGACCAGTCGGCGTCTAATTTCCCTTTTACTCGAATCTCTACCTGTTGCATAGCAGCTGTCCTTAGATATCACGCCTCGAATTTAAAGCGCCAGACCGCAATCAGGAAAAACAACACACCCATCCCCAACAGCACCCCGAGCTGTGGCAGGATGCGCGCCACATCTCCGTTTTCAGCCATTAAGCGATAAAAGCCTTCCACCGCGTACCCGTTGGGCAGGATAGCCGCGAGAACCTGTCGCAGACCCCCAGCACGACTGGCAAGTGTGGCAGAACCCAGTGGTATCGAGCCGCCCAGGCCACCCAGTAGAAAAGCAAGGATCGTCCCGGTGTTACCGGCCTGCTCAGGGGTCTTAGAGAGTGCAGCTACCAACATCCCCAAAGCCGTGGCTACGAATGCCACACCCAGTGTCATCAGCACCAGACCCAGTGGCGAATTACCCATCATCACATTGAATGCCAGGTAAGAGAAAGTCAGCAGGACCGCAATTTGGATGCACACTAGCAGCATGTATGCCAGGGTTTTCCCGGCCAGGATCGCTCCACGAGGGATAGGTGCTGCCAGAAGACGTCGTAATGTGCCCGCCTCACGCTCGTTGAGCAAAGTTTGTGCCATCGTCCCGACCACAAAGAACGCGAACATCACCGTGATGCCCGAAAACAGGTAGGGGAAATACAGCGCTAGCCAGCTTCCGGCTTCTTCGCCCTGGATATTGACGTTTTCTACGGCGATGGTCGGGTTTTCGCGGATCTCGTTGATGCGGGTCATGATCACCCCCAGGCTCTGTGCCCCGATGGCGCGCTGCTCTTGCGGGCTGGCTTCCGCCAGGATACCGGATTCTTCCAGGACGGAGCGTACGCCGAACTGCACCTCGCCCCAGATCGTCACCTCCGCCACCACCTGGTTCATGATGCCTGTGACGATGCTGGCGCTCTCAGGTTGGGCTGGGTCGACGATCACCTCGATCTGTGTTGGTTGGTGTTCGTTGATCTTCTGGGTGAAGTCGGCGGGGATGATAACCGCCGCCGCGGCTTTGCCTCGGGCTATTTGCCCTTCCGCTTCGCTGGGCGAGCCGATCTCCTGCACTTCTAGCTGCTGGATTTCACGAATAGCCTTAGAGACCTCCGTCCCAAAGTCGGCTTTGTCCTGGTTGACCAGGTAGATGGACAGCAGAATCGCAGATTCTTCACCCTCAACACTAGCCAGGTTGCCACCCCCTATCATCCCGGCGATCAGCATGGGGAGCAGGAATAGTATTGCCAGGGTGCCGCGATCACGCAGCAGCAGTTGGATTTCTTTCCAGGCTACGGATAATATTATGTAGATGTTATTCATAATTCTTCTCCTGATCTCTGGGCTAGTCGAAATCGAACTTCCACAAGCCAAAGGCTAAGAAGAGGAGGATAAACCCACTCAGTGCCGCCAGTTCCAGGCCGATATCAGCCAAGCCAACACCCCGGATCAACAGGCTTTCTAAAGCGCGCTTGGCCCAGTAGTGTGGCACAACCATGGGAAGCTGTTTTAAGAACCGCTCTAAAAGAAAGAGTGGCATAAAACAGCCGCCCAGAAAGCCTAACCCCCATAGCAAAAGGGTGCTGAGACCACCGATCTGCCCCTCCGTCCGAGCGATGGCGGCGATGAGGATACCCATGGCGGTTGAACACAGTACCAGCAGCAGCAGCGTTAAAACCAGGGCCAGATAGTCATTACCGAGCGATACAGGCTTGAGTCCTAAAGCTCGCATTCCCCACACCCCAAAGGCAAAGAGCACCACGATTTGGAGTATACCCGTGATCACATTTGGTAACATCTTACCCCCCAACAGCGTGACCTTGCTAATAGGGGCTGCCAGCAAGCGCCGGAATGAGCCCACCTTTTTTTCGTTATAGATTGATAAGGCTGTGGTTTGGGCAGTCATAAACACAAACAGGACCGCAAAACCTGGCACCGTCACATCTTCCAGGCGTGGCTGCTCCTCTGCCAGACGCTCTTCTTCAGCTTGTTGGGCGGGCGTCCTTTGATTTATGGAGACCAGTTTTTGGGATCGGGCGGCCTCGAACTGTGCCCGGGCTTGACGTTGTAAATTTTCGGTACTGAAAGCCTGCTGGTATACAGTCGGGGCGGCGGCATTCATTTCGCCCATTTGCTGCAGGCTGAAGAGGATCTGGCTTTCCAAGGTCATATCCTGAGCCACGCCCTCCACCACCAACCGAACAGCCTCGGTTTCCTGGATTTGGGCATCTTTGTGGTTGAGGATTTGTATGGTACTGGGATGATTGCTATCCAGGTTCGTGCTGAAATTTGCCGGAATGGTCACGATACGCATGATCTGGCTATCATCAAACAATGCCTGAGCCTCAGCCTGGGAGTAGCTCTCTACTCGCACACCTCCAGCAGCCTCCAAACCGTTGATAAACTGCCGTGAAGCCTCACCACCATCCAGATTCACCACTGCCACTGGGATGCGGGTATCCTTTTCCCCGTCGCCTCCCAGGCTGCCTAAAGCCCCGCTCATGATGGCGGTAAACAGGATCGGCATCAGGAAGAGCTGCAAGATTAGCCCGCGGTTTTTAAATAAGATTTGTAAATCTTTATAAGCAATACTGAGTGCAGCCATGATTCACTCTCTCAACTTCTTGCCGGTCAGATGCAGGAAAACACTCTCCAGGTTGGGTTCCAGGATTTCCAGCGAGGTCAGGTTTTGGTTGTGCTCATTAAGATAATTAATCACGTTGACGATCGCTTGCTGGTTCTGTTTCGCCACTACCTTGACCAGTGCCTCGGTCGAGACTGGAGGTCGATCAGCAGCTTCAAGCGCTTGTTCTTCACTGGCAGGCGGGGCTACAGGGGATGGTACGGTGGTAGCTTCCGCGACGGCTGGCAAACCTGCCAGCCCTGCCAGGATTTCATCGTCCACGCGCGCCAGACCCACATAAATCACCCCACCGCCGAGTAACGCGGTCAGGTTTTTGATTGTGTCCATGGCGATGATCTTGCCCTGGTCGATGATGGCCACCCGATTGCACAGCAGCTCGACTTCTTCCATGTAGTGGCTGGTGTAGACGATGCTCATGCCGCGCTCGCGGTTGAGCCGCAGCACGCTCTCGAAAATGTGATTGCGACTCTGTGGGTCCACGCCCACGGTCGGCTCATCCAGGAAAAACAGCTTGGGATGGTGGATCAACCCCGCGGCGATGTTCACCCGACGCTTCATCCCACCCGAGTATTTGTCCACTGCCTGGTCAGCCCGGTCCGTCAGGGCGACAATGCGCAGCACATCTTCAACGCGTTCCTTTAATTCTTTGCCGCGCAGGCCGTAAATGCGCCCAAAGAAGTTCAGGTTTGCCCGGGCGCTCAAAGTGGGGTAAAGCGCCAGGTCTTGAGGTACCAGCCCGTTGATCTTTTTGACCTGGTCCATCTGGGAGCGGATGTCATAGCCCCCGATACGGGCTGTGCCCGCGGTGGGCTCGATCACGCCGGTCAGCATGGAGATAGTCTGGGTTTTGCCAGCGCCGTTGGGCCCCAGCAAGCCGAAAACCTCGCCCTGCTCGACGGAGAAGCTGACACCACCAACAGCTTCGAAGTCGCCATATTTCTTGACCAGGTTGTCTACTTCAAGGATAGCTGTCATGAAATTCTCCTTTCTTTTCAGGATGCATCAACCCTGTTCAGCTTTGCCGAAGAGCTGCCTTTGATCAAACCATGGCTTCAATAACAGGTATCCACCCAGCACAATGAGCAGGACAGCGCCGTTAATGCCTTCCATGCCGACCAGGTCCAGCACACCGCCAATCACTGATATGATGCCCAGGAAGGTGGTGAAGCCGCTCATCCTGAGCCCGTTGAAATAGCGAGCCGCGTTCAGTCCCAACATGATCAGGCCGACTCCGATGGACCACCAGCCGCCTTTGATGATCTCCTCGGGCACGAACATAAACCCGCCGAGCATGATCAGGAAGCACCCCCAGGCGATGCTTTCCAATCGCTTGTTCAGCGCTGCTTTTTCGGGGTCAACTGAGATTTCTTTCCTGGCTGTTTCCTTTTGTTCTTGCTGGGTTGTTTCTCCTTGACCAGCGGTCGCCAGCAATATAATACCCACAATAGCCAGCACCACAGGGGGTACCCAGGGCATATTGACATCCCCAATCTGGAACATCAGATTTTCAGGAGGCAGGCGCAAATTTGCTACCGTAAGCCCTCCAGCGATGACCAAGCAGATGATCCCCCAGATGAGTTTGGATTTGTTCATTTTTTCTCTCCTTCTTTTAATTGGAATACGGGCAGGATCACTGGTGATAATGTAGCAGTTCCAGAGGGCTGTGTCATCTATCAATCGGATGATTTGGGGGGTTTATTTTGGATTTATCATCTTATTGCAAGACGATTTCTGGAAAAATTCGAATCGGAATGAGTTTGTGCGAATTGGATTGAGAATAGAAAGACCGCATCCTTGCACGCGAGCGATGGGTGGGTGCGAGGACTTAAATCAATTCCAGCTCACGTGCCCGGTCGACCGCTTGAGCGCGGTTGCGCGCTTCCAGCTTACTGTAAATGTTGTGCAGATGGGATTTTACAGTGCCCAGACTAAGCACCAATTGGAGGGCGATCTGGCGATTAGACAGCCCGGCGGCCAACAGGCGGAGCACTTCCAGCTCACGATTACTCAGCATTTCCATGATAAGGTCGCCTGAAACGAACAATTTCTCTTTGGAGCCGATTTTTGACGGAAAGGCGGCCAGGATTTCCCCAACGTAGCCCGGCCACAGAACTGCTCGGGCAGCTTCTTGCAAGAGTGGCACCATTTGGGGGCCAGCCTCGACAAAAGTGCGGATAAATCCGTGCGGTTTGGCCAGCTCCAGCGCCTGCAATAAGTGTTCCAATGCATGTTCGGAGGTTGAGGCTGCCACGGCCTGCAGGGATAGGGCAGCGATAAGCCCGTAAGTCCAACCATTTTCCTGTGCTTTTTGTATTGCGGAATTCAACAAGCTGGCAGCGCGATCTTTCTCACCCTGAGCCAGGGCATAGCGGACTGGTGTCAGGCTCAAGAAGCGGTAGAACGGGTGCGCATCCGTGTTGGGGATCAGCTGAGCAGCCAGGGAGCGAGCGGAATCTAAATCGCATGTTTCCAAGGCAATGATGACCTGCATATCCAACCTGCGGTTATGAGTGCGCAGTGGTATTGGACTGGAATTTTCCAATTGCTGGGCCAACTCCAGGGATTGGGCAGCTCCCATTAGGTCCTCTTGAGCCAGACGCAGACGTGAGAGGAATAAATGGACTCCAATTTCAAATTCAAGGTTGCCGCTCAGGCGGCTGCTTTCGAGAGCCTGCTGCAGGTAGCGCTCTGCCTCCTCGAGTTGGTTCCACTCGTAATGCAGGCAGCTCAGGTCCAGGTATACCAAGGGATTGGCAGTCTCCTGGGCCAGCTTAGCCAGCTTATCTCTTGCCGGGTGCAACTGCCCACGCACTCCCAACGTACGAGCCAGAAACAGGCTGGCCATGCTGGCGCCGTAGGAATTGCCCGTTTGTTCACAGGCTGGGAGCGCTTGAGATAGGGCGCGCTCTGCCTCCACCAGATGACCGATGTGCCAGTAAGCGATGCCCAGGTTCAGTGCCACCAGGCCTCGGCTGTCCAGGTTTTCAGGCGGCAAGAGTGCTAGAGCCTGGTGGGAGAGCTCGACCATGCGCTGCATTTCACCCATTGATTGCGCTAGATACGCCCGGGCAGCAGCCACCTCACCGGAAATGACCCGCTGATCCGTGTTCGCTATTTCTACCTGATCTAAGATATTCTCGGCGGCCTCGAACTGGCTGGTGAGCATCAACCCCCAGGCATAGTTAATGGATAAATTTGGGTTTGTAGACAGGATCTCAAACGGCAGCCTGACACACCAACTCACCAGCGTGGCGGCCTCACCACGTTTGAGCAAGCCTTCACTGTAAGTTTGTACCAGGCTAGCAGCCAGCTCCCAAGCCTCAGCTTGTATGGCATGAGCCACAGCTTCGGTAGAGAAGCCATTATCCCGGTACCACAAGCTCGCCTGTTGGTGAAGTTTATCTTCAGAGACCAGGCTCGTCTTGCGCAGCTGGTGGCGTAGCAGGTCGGCAAAAAGGCGGTGATAGCGATACCAGCGCCGGGTAGGGTCCATCGGCATAATGAAAAGATTGGCTTTTTCGAGCGTCTCCAGCAGGTCTTGACCATCACTACGCCCACTCAAGGCATCTCACAACGGGGCAGTGAGCCGCTCGAGGATGGAGGTGGTCAGCAGGAAAGACTGCACTTCTGCTGGCTGGCGCTGGAAGACCTCCTCGAATAAATAATCCAGCACATAGCGGTTGCTGCCTGTGAAGGATTGCACGAAGGCGTGGATATCTGGGGAAGAACGCAAGGAGAGCGCCGCCAGTTGCAACCCGGCTACCCAGCCTTCGGTGCGGCGGGTCAGCGCTTCTACATCCTGCTGATCGATCTGGAGGTTCATCACCTGTTGCAGGAAACCATCTGTCTCACCGGTTGAGAACCGCAAGTCTCCCTGGCGCATCTCGGCCATCTGGCGGCGGGCGCGCAGACGATGCAGCGGCAGAGGCGGTTCTTCCCGGGTCAGGATGACCTGGTGCAGGCAATCTGGCTGGTGTTCCAGCAAAAAGCTGACCAGCTTGTGGATTGCCGGATTCTGGAGAGCGTGATAGTCATCCAGAACCAGGATCATCGGCTTGTTGTGCTCCTGAACCTCGTTAATCAGCCCAGTCAGGGGGACTTCATATGAGGGAATTCCGGAAGCAGCCAGCATGGCCAGGGCACGGCGGCCGATCTTTTTGTCAAACCGCTGCAGGGCGGCAAACAGATAGGTCAATAAGCGGACCGGGTCGTTGTCGCTCTCGTCCAGCGAAAGCCAGGTGAAGGGCAGCCCGGATTGGCGCAGCCATTCGATCGCCAGGGTGGACTTACCATAGCCTGCTGGTGCGGAGAAGAGCGTCAACTTGCGGGTAAAACCTTGCGGATGAGTGAATTTATGGTTTAAGCGTGCGATTAGGTGCGGGCGCGGTACCACGCTTGCCTGCGCCAGCGGAGGGGCGAGTTTCGTCTGCAGCAAGGGGGCATCCATGGCTGAAATCAGTTTACATCTTTTCTTAGTGGCCTGTCAAATAAAGAATTGTGGAGCTGTGAGCTGTCTCCCCACCGCTGTATTTTGGACGCTCTCTTAGCTATCATATCAATAGCTCGGGTAGGTGCCTGATTACTTACGGAATCTCAGCCTCATTCAATTGTTATTTCGATGCTCTCATCGCCATCCTGAAGGTGCTGTGGGTTGTGCCCCGCCGCGCCCAAGGCGATCTTACCCTTCAGCTCAGCTTGATCATAGTGGGTGAGTTCTGACGAAACGTGTGCCTCGGTATGTCTTAATGTGCTGACCAGCCCGACTGGTATGCGCAAGTCGCTCTTCATGATGCCGCTGCCCATCTCGCTGACCTGGATGCGCACATGCCGCTTCTCTGCGCCTGGCTCGGCTGGGGCTAGGCGCGTCCACACGCCCTCCTCAACCACCTCGAGCAGCTGTGTGGCCTGTTGAGCGGTGATCTGGCCTTCCTCGAGTCGTGCTACGATGCTCAAGCGCTCGTCAATAGCATGGTGGCGCGCCCGTTCAGCCTGCCAACCAAGCCAGTAATAAGCCCCGGTTGCCAATACCCCGATGATGCCTGCCAGATACCAGACCCAATCCGGATTCCAGTAGTCCATCACCAAGCCTGCCAGGAATGGCCCGATTGCAATGGGGATCAGCCAGCTGAAGCCGAACACCGCCATATAGCGACCGCGCATGTCTTCAGGGGCCAGGCGTGCCACAATTGCCTGACCTACTGGGCTGACCATCATCTCGCCGATCGTGATGATCACCATGGCGACCAGGAACAGGCTGTAAGCACCTACAAATCCGTACATAACAAAGCCAATCGCATAGAGAAAGGTCCCCACGGTCATCACCATTAACGGATTGTAACGATTAACCCAACGTGTGACCGAGAATTGGAAGAGCACCACCATGCCCGCGTTCAGGCTTAGGATGTAGCCGAAACCCTGTTCGCTGACATTGTGAATATCCCGCAGGTAAACTGCCAGGGTGGTGTTCATCTGCAGGTAGACCAGCACCATCAGGATCGAAGCGAGCAAAAACCAGATATAGGCTGTGTCACGTAAGACTTTAAAATAGCCACGGAAGGTCTCTCCCATACTTTGCTCGGGCGCATCTAGTTCAGGCTTTTGGCGCGTCTCATGCAAGGCGAAGTAGGCAATTACAGCAGTGATAATGCTGGTAACTGCATCGGTAATGAAGAGCCATAAATAAGACCTGGTAGCTAGAAATCCGCCAATTACTGGACCGATCGTCACGGCCAGTTTGAAAGCCACCCTGATAATACCGAAGCCACTGGCGCGCTGCTTCTCGGGCAACAAATCGGCTACCAGGGCTTGTTGGGCTGGACCACCGGTCTCAGAAAGTATGCCCACCACCAGCGCAACTACAATGAACAGCGGCAGGGCATCGATGACTCCCATCAATACGCTGGAGAGTGCACTCATCACTAAGCCGAAGATCAATATCGATTTGCGTCCCAACCTGTCCGTCAGCGCCCCGCCGATCATGCTGCCAAAGAAGCTGGAGATGGCGAATACGCCAAAGATCACGCCCACCTGGGTCATGCCGATCATGAACTTGCGCGTCAGGTAAAGCGTGAAAAAGGGGAACAGCAGCGCTCCACCCAGGCGATCGATAAAAGCTGCTCCCACCAGGACCCAAAACTGCCGAGGATATTCTTGAATTGCGGCCTGGCTGTTGCCCAGCCAGGAACGAGCTTTTTTATTTAGTCTGTTCATAATCAGGTACCGTTGGTTGCATCTTGGAAACTTTAGAATGAAAGACCATTTTACTTCAAATTTTTACTGGCTTAGAAAGTCCAGGAGTAAAGCTGCTACCAGCTCAGATCGTTCGATATGTGGAGTGTGCCCTGCTTCAGGAATCCATTGCAAAGAAGCGTTTAATATATTTGCCAGGCGTGGTGCGTAATTTTCAGGAAGTATCTCATCACGCTCACCCCAGACCACCAGAGATGGTTGAGCGATGTTTGCCAAGTCATTCGGGATTCGCTGATCGCGCGGTGTCTGGCTGAAGGCGATCAGCGCGTCTGTGTTGCCCTGAATGCGGGTGATGCTTTCCCGGGCCCGGCTCAACTCACCTGCCCGTTCGCATGCCAAAACGTCATGGCAAGACAGCTCTACCAGTTTTTGTGCAATGGGACCTCCACCCAGGGCATACCACGTTAATGCCCGGTTCAATCCTAATGGCAGGTAAGCGATATATGCACGATTGCTGGCTTCTCCAAACACTTCCGCATCGATGAATACTAACTGCCTAACTCGCTCAGGGTAGTCCAGGGCGAATTGAGCCGCGATGCCGCCTCCATAGGAAGCGCCCACCACATCCACCTGCTGTACGCCAAGGGTTTCCAACAAATCTTTCAGCAATGCAGCCTGACCACGGTGAGACAAGGCGGGATTGGGCTGCTTAAGGCGTTGCGAATAGCCAAAGCCAAGCAAATCAGGTATGATCAGACTATGATGATCTGCCAGCAGAGGCGCTAGCCGGCTGTATTCCAGTCCGCTGCTTGCAAAGCCATGAATCAGCATTACTGGTATTTCACCTGGATCTGAAGTTGGGCTGCCGAACAGTTGGAAGTGAATATCATAACCCTTCAGTTGTGCGTAGCTACCAGGAGCATTCTGGTTGTAGGCGTAAATTTCGTAATCTCTCAATTGGCGATTCACCAACCACGAAAATACGAGCGCGGTTGCCAGCAGGAAGGTTAACAACCCTGCGCTCAGGATGCCAATGGTACGTAATCCGCATGAATTTATCTTCATCTTCCACCGTGTGAGTTTACGGGGTTACGAATATTAATTACATTAAATCATATTTTAGTGATGAGGCGTCACCTCTCGGGAGTGAGCTGTGTCGAACAGCGGTGTGAGATGCTGGAACAAATCCGGTCACCAACGCGCCTTGGTGCCTATAGCATAGAATTTGGGCTATAATTGTAGGGATTTGATTTTTGGGCAGAGCGTTGTAATCGATACGGGTATTTTCAGGTCTTCATGGGGGTTAGCGATCAACAAACGAAAATACATGATTGCCGCTCTGCGTCTTCGAACGAGGTGTAAGCGTGAACTGCCCTAATTGTCAGACAACAAATCCAACCGGTGCCAGATTTTGCTTCAACTGTGGCAATGCCCTTGTGGTCGAATGCGCCAACTGTGGGTCGAATTTGCCAGCTGAAGCCCGTTTCTGTATGAACTGCGGCTATCCTGTGGCTGGACCCGGCAAAGAAGAGGTTGTTTCTACTGTCTCTGAAAAGGCCCCTCCAGTAATGGGCTCGACCCAATCGTCTGCTGGCCTGTTAAGTCGCTACATTCCTAAGGAGTTGCTTTCTAAGATGGAGGCTGCCCGGGGTGCGGGGGTCATGGAAAGCGAACGACGTATTGTTACAATGTTGTTTTGTGATGTAAAGGGCTCCACGTCAGCTGCCTCAGAATTGGATCCGGAAGATTGGGCTGCCATTATTAATGGCGCATTCGAGCATATGATCCAGCCGGTGTACCGTTATGAAGGCACGGTGGCGCGCCTGATGGGCGATGGTCTGCTGGCTTTTTTTGGTGCTCCTATTGCTCATGAAGATGATCCCCAGCGGGCCGTGATGGTTGGAATGGAGATCTTGAAAGCGATTGGGAGTTATTGTACAGTGGTTAACCAGCAATGGGGTCTGACGCTGGATGTGCGTGTGGGTATCAATACCGGCCTGGTGGTCGTTGGTGCGGTTGGCTCTGATCTGCGCATGGAATATACTGCCCTGGGGGATGCTATCAACCTGGCTGCTCGCATGGAGCAAACCGCCCTGCCTGGCACAGTGCAGATCGCCGAACCAACCTACAAACTGGTGAAACCACTCTTTGATTTCGAGGTTTTGGGCGGGATCGAGATCAAAGGCAAAAAGGAGCCTGTGAATGCCTACCGGGTTTTGGGTGCCAAGGTACAACCTGGTCGCTTAAGAGGGATTGAGGGGCTGGATGCGCCTCTGATTGGTCGCGAGGCACCCATGACGGCTTTACAGTCTGGACTCTCCCGCCTTCAAGAGAATGCGGGGCAGATTTTCTCTGTGATTGCGGAAGCAGGCATTGGGAAATCGCGCTTGGTAGCTGAACTGCACAAGGATATGCAAGCGGATAATGAATTGAACTTGCTTTGGCTGGAAGGTCATTCTTTCTCTTATGAGACTAACACACCATTTGCGCCTTGGATTGATATGTTTAGTACCTTCTTCAGGCTGGAACCTGATCAAACGGACGAGGCACAATATGCTCAGATTAAAACCAGATTGGAGGCTTACTATCCTGGGCAAAGTGAGACCGTGGCACCCTTCTTTGCCACCATGTTGGGCTTGAAACCTGATATAGATGATGCTGAACGTGTTAAATACCTGCAGCCCCCCCAGTTGCGTGCAATGATCTTCAATTCAGTGCGAACATTGATTGAGGACCTGGTTACTAAGCAGCGAGTGACACTTTTCTTGGATGACTTGCATTGGATTGATCCCACCTCGTTTGAGTTGCTGATGTCTCTCCTGCCTTTGACTGAGCGCTCGGCACTCATGATCATCGCTGCCTTCCGACCACGCCGCCAGGAGCTTTCCTGGAGTTTCCATCAGGCTGGAGAGCGCGATTTTCATCACCGCTACCAGGCAATCCACCTCAGCCCGCTGGACGATAACCAATCACGCCAATTGATCACCAGCCTGCTGCACATAGAAGATTTGCCACAAAGTGTACGTCAGATCATCCTGAAAAAGACAGATGGGAATCCATTTTTTGTCGAAGAGGTGATCCGCTCTTTGCTCGATCGGGGTCTGGTGATTCGTGAGGATGGTCACTGGAGAGCTACACAAGAGATCAAAGATATCGCCTTGCCAGATACACTCGTGGGTGTGATTACTTCCAGGATGGACCAACTGGATGAATCGGTTAAAGGAGTGCTGCAGGGTGCGGCTGTTCTAGGTCGTGAATTCTCTGGAGATATCCTCGCCCGCGTGCTCGAGAGCAATGGCTGGCTGGATACCCACATGGCAGAATTGGTTCGCAAAGAACTGGTGCGCGAGAAAAGCAAACAGCCGACAAAAACCTACATTTTTAAGCACGTGCTCACCCAAGAAGCCGCTTACAGCTCGATCTTGCTCAGTAAGCGCCGTGAACTGCACAGCCGTACCGCGCAGGCTCTGATCCAGGTGCAACCGGACTCGGTCGGAGAGATTGCACGCCACTTGGTGGAAGCTCGCCAACCTAACCAGGCCTTGCCTTACCTGGTGCAGGCTGGAGATCGAGCGGCACGGGCATATGCTACTGCTGAAGCGATCGATTTTTACCAGCAGGCCTTGAAATTGGGGCGCAACCTGGACCAATCGGAAATTCTAGGCAGGGCTTATGAAGGATTAGGCCAGGTGTTGACTTTTGCCCAGCAAATCCCTGAGGCGGAAAAGACTTACAACGAGATGCTGCAGCTATCCGAGAACATCCCGGATAGCTCTATGCAGATCTCAGCTTTGAATAAGCTGGCTTCCTTAGCTGCGCTTTATAAAGGACAGTTTCAAGAAGCTGATCAACTTCTGGTGCGGGCTGATAAGCTCTCGAAACAGCATAACGATACTTCCGGCGTGGCGGAGTCTGCCCTGATACGCTGCCAGATGTGCACAGCCCAGGCTGATTTCGATAGCGTACTACTGCACATGGGCGAGCTGGTTGAGATAGCCGAGCAGCTGGGGAGCCGTGAATACTTGGCTACGGGGCTGGAACATATATCCTCTAGCTTGTTATATCTCACCCGCTTTGACGAAGCTTTTGAGAAAGCTCAGGAAACCCTCAGGATTAGCCGTGAAGTAGGAAACCGTGAACATGAAGCCTGGGTGCTCTCATTAACTTTGCCGTTATGCTACATCCGCGAAGGTGATTTTGAAGCTGCCCAGGACTCGCTCAAAGAGGGGCTGCAAGTCGCCACAAAAATTGGGGCGATCGCCTCGATCATCATTGCCAACTGGCTCCTGGCTGAGGTCGCTCGCTGGCTGGGTGAGTACCAACGCGCATTGGAGTATGGCAATAGAGCTGTACAAACTGCTCTGCCAGTGGAAGAGTATATGCCCTTTTTGTTAGTGCCGCCCTTAGGTACGCTTGGCACAGTATACCTTGAGATCAGCGCGCAATTTATGGATAAGGTCTTCGAATTCCATCGGCATGCCCTGCGCTTGCTGGAAAGCCCTGCGGCTGCCATGACGGGTGGTACTGCCTGGGCAGATGTAGGCCACTGTGCCATAGAGATTGGTGATCTGGAGCTAGCCGAGCAAGTGTTCCAAAAAGGCTTGAACCATATGACCATGTTGTCCATGCTGGAACGCCCGCGCCATTTAGCAGGTTATGGCCTGCTGGCTTGCGCTCAAGGCAAGCTGGATGAGGCTCTGGCCCTGGTTGAGCAGGCTCAAGATTATGCCCGGGAACGAGGTATGCGCCATTTATACCCGCTCACCTCACTGGCAGCTGGTCAGGTGCACCTGGCCCGAAATGATGTAGATCAGGCGCTGGTTTCATTCAAACAGGCGGAAACCTTTGCCGCGGAATTGAAAATGCGCCCCATGCTCTGGCAGGCCTGCATCTGGGAAGCGCAGGCACTGACCAAGGCGGGTTCGCAAGAAAAGGCTCAGGCTAAACGCGACCAGGCCAGGATTGTGATCGACGAGATTGCTGGTTTGTTCCAGGATGATGAATTGCGTGCAGCTTATAAGAAAAATATCCAGAACAGACTCGCGACGGGCTAATGCCTCTCTTCCTATCCACGGGTTACTGGGAATAACTTACACTGGATGACTGGCTTATGTTTATTCACCCGTTTGCCGCTGATGTTCAATTTCGTTGAAAAAACTGGCCAATAAGTCATGAGGGAGTGAAGAAATGAGCTCTCCAATTTACCAAGGATTACATCGCAAACTTTTTGAAGCATTTTTAAATTTGGTAGATGACTCTGAAGCTCAACTAGCTGCCCTCCTACGTTCAACTGACTGGAAAGATGCACACTCACTTTTGAGTGTGGGTGGAGGTCAGGGGATCATTGAAGCATCTATCCTGCGTAACGCTCCTCATGCCAGCCTTTGGTATTTGGATCCGTCCGGAGAACAGTGCGATGCGTTCCGTCAATATATGAAGACAGCAGGCCTGTCTCAGCGTGTGAGAGATATTGCCCAAACCACGTACCAAGATTATCTAACTGATCAGCAGTTTGACCGAGTTTTATCGATATTCTCGTGGTTTTATATTGGCACCGAAGGACGATGGCTTACGAAACTCTTAAACTTGCTTACCGTGGGCGGTACAGCTATTCTTGTGCTTCCAAATATCACCTCAATTGAGACGATTTTTTATCGGGCCTTTTCTCCTGATAGACGCATGACATTGGTGGGAGAGGAGGTGGTGAGTGCATTAGGCCATCTCGATTGCACTGTAGTACAAAAAACTTATGTGAAGTGGCTGAAAACAGATGAACTTTTTGTGGCGGAGCAGCTTTCGGATGGGAGTCTAGCTTTGGCCGCTTTTGCTGCTGAGCGCCCAGTAACCTCGTTCAAGCTAGATGAGATAGAAAAGATCGCTGAGCTTATTAAAACAAACCACAAAGCGCGCGGGGTGCCCTTGAGCTGGGATTTGATCCTCGTTACTCGAAACTCTTGACTCCAGGATGAAGCTTGCTGGGAAATTTCCCTTTAAGATCTCAGCGTGCTCATGTTCTCACAGGGTGCCGTACTTTGAGGCACCCCCAATTATGCCATTTGCCGTTTAATCTGGGCTGCGTTTTCCGGCCCGTAACGCCGCATCACGAAGATCGCCCACAGAATTATGGGCACGCTCATCAGGATGGCTGAAAACTGCCCACCTGCTTCGGACACGGACAGCCAGTTGAAAATGGCGTGGAATAAAACCACCATCAGTAAGCTGCCACCGGTACTGTTATACAGCCAGGTGAACACCGCGGTGGCAAAGATGATGGAGACAAAAAGCATAGGGAAAGCCAGCACACCCAAATCAACATATGTATCCCGGAAGAAGATCGCCGGCAGGTGCCAGCAAGCCCATAGCGCGGCCAGGATCAAGGTGGCATTACCGGCGGTGTGGTTGCGCTGCAGACGCGGTAAAGCAAAGCCGCGCCAGCCAACCTCCTCTCCCAGACCATAAGTCAACAGCCACACTCCAAATACCCCCAAGGGTCCCAGGTAGGGCAGATAATCTGCCTTTCCGAGCAGGGATACGTCTGGCCAGCTGCCTAGCACAAGCCGGTTCAATAGCACTGCCAGGATGAAGAGTGCAAACGGAGCTAAAAGCGTGAAGGCCAAATGGCCTGCGCCAACCCTCCAGATCAATAAACGCCCCAGCAGGCGTCTTACCCCAGTCGCTCCTTCGGCGATTGCAGTGATCAGCAGCGCTGCAACCATAGGGCCAAATGATGCCAGATAGTACAAAGCATAGGGCACCTGCCACTTTACCAACCCCTGCGCCACGAGCGCCACCGGGATCATAAGCGACCAAGAGATTGCATAAGCCAGTATGAAATACAGCACTAGTGAGTTACGTTTAATCCAGGACAAATTTTTTGTAGCCATGTCTAAACCCTTTTGTTTTGATCACTCTAATCAGGATTAGATATCTTGAAGATGATTAAGATCCGGTTTTGGTTAGCTGTGCGCTGATTTCCCACAGGCGCCGGGCAACTTTTTCATCGTAAGACTCCGGTGAGGACTTGACCGGCGTATTCTTAATAAAATATTTCCCACTGATATCTTCTACCTCTGGAGAACTCGCCAGGTAGATGGAAGTCTGCGCCCCTTTCTCTGGGCTCAGGAAAAAAAGGCGTACCAGTCTGTACATCAGTTTTGCAAACGACGATAAATTCGGATCTTTAAGTGGCGCGTCCGTAGCTACTGCTCCAGGGTGCAGGCAGTTAACCGTCACACCCGTACCCTCCAATCGTCGGGCAAGCTCATAGGTGAACAGGATCAACGCCAGCTTGGCCTGATTACTGGCCCGGTTCCCATCATAATTTTGCTCCGACATCAGGTCATCGAATTGGATGCTCACTTTGCGGTGGTATTCGCCTGCCACGTTCACCA
>CP070639.1:3302430-3337177 GCA_020354045.1 Anaerolineales bacterium
GCAATGCCTGCCGCCAATTGTCCCACTGTTGCGAGCCGATCTTGCATCTCGATACGCATCTTCGTCTCACGCTCTTGGGTTACATCCCGCAGTGTAATCGCCCATTGCCTCTCTGTGGTTCCGACAGGGCGTGCTTGCGCTTCAAAAACCCGGGAGGTCGGCGCCTCAATATTAATTTCAATGGGCACCGGGTTCATATGGCGATTAACCAACTCCTGAATACTCAAAGGCCCAAGTTGTAAAACCCGGTTCTTTGGCACATTATTCTCCCTCAGCACTGAAAGAAATTCACGCCCCAGCGGGTTAGCCACTAATAAACGAAAATCAGCATCCAAAAATATAACCCCAGTTGGCAGGTGTTCAACGAGGCTCTCTAATCTTTTTTGTTCTGCAATTAATTTGGAGCTAAGGCGCTGAATTGCTGTGGCCGCCTGGTTAGCAAATGTGTTCAACAGGCGGTTTTGTTCTATGCTAAATTCTTGCTCTCGTTCACTACCGGTCATTAATAATCCGACCATGTTGCCGGATATATTGATAGCAGCTATTGTCCTGGCACCCAGCTTGCTTATAACAGGTTTGCCATTTTTCCGCCCACCTGATGGGATCAACGTTACCGGAGTAATCGTATCTTGAGCATTCCATATAAGCTGGTCCGGATACAAATCCTTACAATAATCTCTCATCTCCTCAAATAATCCCTTGGAAATTTGACGGGCTGCATCATAAGCAATCCAATTGTGCCCATCCATTGTCAAATATCCCAAAACCAGATCACAATTCATAGCTGTACGCAGGTGCTGTAGCAATATTGCTAATAGGTCCTCATAAGAAAGCACAAAGCCGATCTGCTGGCTGAGCTCATATAGTTCAACCAGCTCTGCTGTTCGCTGTGCTACAAGGTGTTCCAAATTATCGGCATGCTGTCTCACCCGCTCATAAAGCACTGCATTCTCCAGCGCAATCGAGATTTGTCCAGCCAGCAACTTCAATAGATCCCGATCTTGCTCAGTCAATTGGTTGGGATGATCTGATTCAATGTTGATCACACCAATGACGACTTTACCATTCAAAATTGGGACGGCTAGTTCAGCAATCGTTTCCTCTGCCCCCGGTAGGAAATCGGGGTCTTTGGTCACATCTTTTATAAGAGCAATCTCACCAGTGCGAGCCACTCTTCCAACCACACCGTCTTTTAGTGACAGTTTAGAGTTCAATCGCTTAGTGCCATGATAGGACTTTTGAATTAATGTGTCACTTTCAACCAGGAAAATCTCCGCATGAGGATATCCCAATCTCTGTACGAGTTTTTCAATCACCTCATCAAGCAGTTCCTGTACATCCAGACGTTGGCTAAAAGTTAATGCCAGATTTTGAATCAGTGTCATTTCAGCCAAACGTCGGTCCACTTCCTGGTAGCGCCGCGCATTGGATAATGCCAGGCCGACTTCTCGACAGATAGCAATAAGTAGATCAAGATGATTCGGTGAGAATGCAGCAAATTCCATGTGCAATACACTTAACACCCCGAGTAAACGCTCCTCAGCCATAATGGGGGCGATAATTGCAGAGCACACATCTTGGTCTACCATATCAACGTGCATCCAACGAGAATCTTCTAAAACATTAGGGACGTATACCGCTTCCCGATTTTTCAGGACCCACCCGGCTAACCCATCCCCAGAATGAAGCCAAACTTGGCGGTTGAATACCTCCAGGTCAACCTCTGCACGACCGTAAATAGCATATAACCTCAGGCGATCTTCTGCCTCAGAATAAAGAAATGCTTGCCCCACCAGACCATCCAGAGCTTGACAGGTCAGCGAGATGGCACGCTCTAATATCTCAATGGGGTCCAGGCTTGCAGCCAGTTCTCTGCCCACTTCGTAAAGCAGGCTCAAATGGTGTCGCTCTCTGGCAGCCAATTCATAAAGCCTGGCGTTTTCAATGGCTATTGCAGCCTGATTGGCAAAAGTCTCGGCATGCACAGCATCCACTTCATTGTAGGCATTAACAGAGCAACTATCCAAAGTAATATAACCAATCACCTCTCCACGCACGATGAGAGGCACACCCATCCAGTCATGTATATGGTAAGTGTTTTCCCATTTCTTGAAACGGGGGTCAGCTTGAGCATCCTGCAATACGAGTGGCTTGCCAGTTCTGTGAATATGCCGGCAAAGCACCTCTTCCCCCGTGTATCTTTTCCCGATCATTTCTTGTTCAGTCGGGAAGCCTCTCGCAGCCACAACACGCAAGTCACTCCCATCCAACAGAAAGATCGTTGAGCTATCAAAGGGAACAACCTCTTCCAGATGAGACAATATCGCCTCTAATACTTTTTCTAGCTCTAATGTCGAAGCAAGTCCTGCAGTAAACTTGCCCAGATTTTCTGCAACCAGGCGTCGCTTGCGTTCAACCTGTAGCAAATGCGCATTCTCAAATGCCACAGAAGCCTGGTTGGCAAACAAAGTCAAGAGATCCAAATCTGCCTGATCGAACCGTCTGGATATACTCTCGTGCATCACCTGCAATACTCCCAATAATTCTCCTTGCCAGGAGAGGGGTGCGCTCAGGATCGCTCTATATAGTTGATCAACCTCTAAATCGTGTGCCCGTCCTTCCCAGGTGTGATAATCATTGACAATTATGGGTTGACCGCGGGTTGCTACCCAACCAGCAACATCTTCACCTATCTTGCTTACTCTTTCTACATGAGACACTGGCCTAGAACAAATTTCTGCCGCCAGCTTCAATTCTTCAGTCTCAGAATTACATAAATACAATGCACTGCCTTGTGTTTTGAGTAATTGTGCCGCACGCTCAACAATTTTTTGCAGTAAACAGGAAAATTCATGAGTGGTCGAGATATCCAGGGCAAGATTGTTTAGCGTTGTTAGCTCATCGGCTCGGCGACGTACCATGCCTTGAATATAATGTTGCTCCGTAACATCGCGGACGACACTGCACATCATAAAACCAGTTTCCGTAGGTATTGGAAAATTGATCTCCTGGATGGTACGCTGTTGACCATTTTGTCTCTGGATTTTTTGTTCTGCAATCGTGTTCAACCATGGTGTCTCACCATGCATCAAGCATTGCTGTGCATTTTCCTTGAAGGTTTCAAAAATCACCTCTTTAGCTTCAGAATCCGGGATTAAATCAGAGCGAACATCCCAAATTTTGCGCCCAATTACCTTGTTCTGTTGCCAACCAGTGATTTGTTCCAGCCCAATATTCCACTCAATGACCTTACCCTGCTCGTCTGCCAGGAGGATCCCATCGGTAGAGTTATGAACGATGCTGCGGAATTTTCTTTCACTGTCTTGTAATGCAATTTCCATCCGCTTGCGTTCTGTGACATCAAAAGCAGTCCCAAGGATAGCCGAATCTCCCTCGTAATTGATTGTCACTGAACGGAAGTCAACCCAGCGAATCTCTCCATCACTTCTTAGAATTCTAAATTCATAACGCTGTTCAAACTCATTATTTTGCTGACCCAACTGTCCGGTTTGCCTGAATAAATCCTGGTCATCAGGATATATCACCTCCCAGAAATTCATCGCAAGCAATTTCTCCCGGCTATAGCCAGTCAAAGCCTCCATCGCCGCGTTGACGTAACGGATTTTCACCTCCTGGCAAATAAATATAGCCGAAGCAGCGTTCTCCGTGAGTGCCATGAATTTGGCCCCGCTCTCTCGCAGCGCTTTTTCTACCCGGATTCGCTCATTAGCCTCCACTTGCATGGCTGTAAACAGGCGGGCATTATCTATTGCCACTGCAAGCTGATTAGCAAAAGCCTGCACTACTGGTACATCATCGGGGGCAAGTCCCGCGCCAACAACATTCAAAACACCAATGGGGCTATCTAGGGATTTAAGTGGTGCATAAATTGCAGGATTTGCCCCCAGCAACTCAACAATCTTTCCTGCAAATCGGCGCGCTGCAGCCGGGAGGATCTGAACAAGCACACCACTGCTTTGAGGTAAGAAAACGGACTTACCCTCTTCTATGACCTGCCGGTAAACATCCACTTGACTAGAAGGGAAAGTGTATCCCTCAATCCGAAGCCCAGTTAGATTTTCAAGCCTTGTTAATAATTTACCTCGCGGTGCGAAGGCCCGAATGAACAGGTTTTCACCCCGTTCATCGAGCAAGCTAATTCCTCCCCTTAAACCCAATTTATCAAGTTGCTGGCAAAAGACGTTAAAAACTTCCGTTTCAGATCGAGCGCTCATCTGCAATAAAGCAGAGGCATCGTTTAATACCAAAAGCAGTTCATACCTGCCAGCCGGTTGACAAGCAGTTTTTGATACAGTTTTTTTTCTAAATATCACCTTTATCCTTGATCTCCCCGAATTCTTCTGGATGATCGTATTATAGAAGATATATGTTGAAACTCTCCTTACGGTTTTCTTTGTTTTAGAACCAATTTGTGGTTCATCCGAGCTTGTTGTGGATCGCCTCTGAGAGATTATTTTTCGAATCGGTCAAATTAAGAGAAGAGGTTAATCGCAAAATAAAGTGCAAAATATTGACGATTAAATAAATAAAGGCGCATGGCAATAGTGCTGCCATGCGCCAATTTTTATCCTTCTGTTGAATATCTTAGAACAAACCAAGCACGCGCCCGGTTTCCAGGTCCACGTCGACATCATAAAAAACAGGACGGGTCGGCAGTCCGGGCATGGTGCGCATCTCCCCTAGTAGCGGGTACAGGAAGCCAGCGCCTACAGAGGCGCGAATATCTCGGATAGGCACGCGAAAGCCCTTTGGCACGCCTTTCAGGTTAGGATCGTGGCTCAGGCTGAGATGGGTTTTAGCCATACACAATGGCAAATTATCAAATCCCAGGCGAGTATAAAGCTCAATCTTGGCTTCCGCCTCGGGGAGATAATCCACACCATCTGCCCCATAGATCTCTTTGCATATGACCTCGATCTTTTCCTTGATGGACATATCAAGCGGGTACAGGAATTCGAAGTTGCTTGGTTTTTCAGCCGCTCGCACCACCGCTTCTGCCAATTTTTCTGCACCTTTTCCGCCATGCATCCAATGTGTGGATACGACAGCATCCTCAGCACCAGCTTCAATAGCTGCCTCTCTCACCAGTTCTACTTCAGCTTTAGTGTCCGTTGCAAATGAGTTTACGGCTACTACTACTGGTATACCAAATCTGAGTGCGTTCTTGATGTGGTGCTGCAGATTTGGTAATCCAGCTCGTAACAGGTCGAGATTCTCTTCAGTATAAGCTGGATCTAATGGTTTGCCTGCTACCACCTTCGGTCCTCCACCATGCATCTTCAAAGCACGCACGGTTGCTACCAACACTACCACGTTGGGTATCAATCCCGAATAGCGGCATTTGATATTGAAGAACTTTTCCATGCCAATATCGGCACCAAAACCCGACTCTGTCACTACGTAATCAGCCAGTTTCAAGGCGATTCGGTCTGCAATAATGGAGCTATTACCGTGAGCAATGTTAGCGAAGGGACCAGCATGTACGAACACCGCTGTGCCTTCCAAGGTCTGCATCAATGTAGGTTTGATTGCGTCTTTCATTAGAACGGTCATGGCACCGGCCACCCCCAGGTCTTCAGCTGTGACAGCCTGACCAGCCCTGTTAGTACCGATGACAATCCGACCAAAGCGTTCACGCATATCAGCCAGATCTGTTGTTAAAGCCAGTATCGCCATAATTTCACTGGCAACAGTGATGTCATAACCAGTCTCGCGCGTCATTCCTTTTTCTTCTGGTCCCTGACCAATAGTGATTGTGCGCAAGAAGCGGTCATTCGTATCCACCACCCGCCGCCAGGTGACGCTGTTTGGGTCAATATCGAGACGGGCAAAGCGGCTGCGCTCTTCAGGCGTCAGGTCATTCGGTTCAGTTTTATCAATGCCTAATTTTTTCAAGCGACGCAGCATAGATGGGGAAAAGTAGCGATTGCCTTCCTTGTCTGGCGGGCATAAGCGTTCAAAAAGTGCCTCGTCAGATTGCCGAGATTCGTGGAAGATGCGCACGTCAATGGCTGCAGCTAACAGGTTATTGGCAGCCGTGATGGCATGGATATCGCCCGTCAGGTGGAGATTGAAGTCCTCCATGGGGATCACCTGGCTGTAACCACCTCCTGCAGCACCGCCTTTAATGCCGAAAGTTGGTCCCTGGCTTGGTTGGCGGATACATGTAAAAACACGCTTACCAAGATGAGCCCCAAGCGCCTGGCTCAACCCCACCATCGTCGTGCTTTTCCCCTCCCCTAGTGGTGTTGGTGTAATCGCAGTGACATCAACATATATACCATCCGGCACATCCTTTAGTCGCTTTAATACATCCAGACGCACCTTTGCTTTAAAATTGCCATGCAACTCGATTTCATCTGGACGTAGGCCAACTTCTTCTACGACCTGTGCAATTGGTTTTAGTTCAGCTTCCTGTGCAATGTCAATATCCGATGGAACTGGGTCCCGGAGCTTTATCTTTGTTGGTGTGAAGATTCGCAGGCCTGGATAATTCTTTGCTGTGCTCATGGTCTCTCCCTTTCATATGGATTTTAGTTAACGTTTCTATTGTGACATTTTTCCCTTACTTAATCAAGGGACGCATATCATTTTCGGTCATGCTGAGTGTCATGATTTCTTGCCCATTTGATTTCCCAGGGTGCCGGTCTATGCTGGAAACGCACGGTCACGACAGGGCATGTGATCGCTTCAGCTACTTCTGCCGTTACATTCGGCATAAAAATATGCCTTAAACTATACGCGCTGTAGGGAGAGCCTAAACCGACCAAATCATATTGCCCACGCAGGATTTCCTCCAGAATTTCATGTACTGGACTCCCATGTCGAATTTTAAGGTAAACACTGAGGCCGGCAGATTCAAACCTGGCTTTAGCTTGACGCAGATTACGTCCCTGCGGAGTATCTGTCTCGTATATCGTGTCCCAATGATCCACGATATCACGGGAGATCGGATATCGATAAGATACCGGCTCAACGATGTGAAGTAGAGTAACTTTGGCACCTGTGATCTTCGCAAGGCTTAGACATAGACTTTGTACACTCGTGCTGTACCCCAAGCCGCCCATACACACCAGGATATTCTCTAGTCTCGTCCTGGTTTCCCGTACATAGAAAATGGGTGTCTCAACCCTCGACAAAATCCGGCGGAATGAGCGCCCCTGAAAGATTCGCATCCAGGTTGGTCGACCCAATGGTCCAACTACAGTAATAAAATCCCGACTGGCAGTCAGTCTTGGAATTACAATTGAGCTTCTCCCAGATTCATATTGCACCAAATGTGGGATACCTTGTTCCTTTAGTCTCGCAGAAGTTTGGTTTATCAATTTAACGAGCCGCTCTTCTTCCTGATAACCCTCCAATATACCGAGCAAGATAACCGGTATTCTCAGGATTTTGGCTATCCAGACACCATATTCAAGCGCAGCATAGGAAGCAGGGTCTCCATTTGTGCACAAAAGCAGCTGAAGATTTTTTTGGTTCATCGAAAAAAGACAATCCCTACCACACCTGCAGCAGCCAGCACAAGCGGTGGCGGTACTTTTAAGAGATATGCTAAAAGGCTGGCAGCAGCAATACCCAATGTGATTGTATTTAAATCCTTCTCTTCACCCTGAAACACCTGCCACGCCACAACAATCATCAATACTGCTACTGCTGGTCCAAGCCCACGTACAAAATTTCCCACCCAGGCCTCGCCTCGTAATCGTTGCAGCACAGATACGATCGTAAGCATCAAGACGGTTGGTGGTAGGATAGACCCGAGTAAAGCCGCCAGGGAACCTGGCACACCACCCGCAGTGTAGCCCACAAACATAGCCAGCTGTAATGCATCACTTCCTGGTAAAACACTGGAAAATCCAACCGCCTCTACAAATTCCGACTCAGTCATCAGTTTACCGACCACCTCTTTGTACAACAAACCAACCGAGGCTGGACCAGAGGTTGAAAGCAAATTAATTTTGATAAACAACCAAAACAAAGTAAGCCAGCGTAACACAATTGACTCCTGTTTAGTGTATTGATCCACCTACCATGCAATCGGATAGTTGTAGCGCAACATTGATTGCTCAGGCTTCTTGAGAGTAATTTGTGAAAAGAACCTGTGCGCCGTTAGATGTTTACAAGCACGGCTATGCTCAACTTTAAATCGGATTAGGGACTCAGTTGATGCTATAAAGATATATATTATTTGTCACCTTGGAGGCTACAATTCCTTTACCATGTATAAGGATCCCCGCCCAAACCCCTGCCTAAGATAGTACTGTCTGGTTCCAACAGCGGATATGACAGCTAATCTCTGGTAACCAGCCTTTTTTGCTATATCCTCAGCCCATTCGATTAAGCTTCGACCGAGACCCGCATGCTGTGCAACACCCTCTTGATCCTCCCCGACTGGCAAAGATTGTCCAAACACATGCACTTCCCGGACCAGCGCAGCCCCAACCAGATCGCTTTGACCAGTACTTGGTGAATTTGCACCCGGCAGAGACAATCGCAAGAAGCCAGCTAGTTTGTCATCTGGGGTAACATAACTGAGAAAGTGCTCCACAGCTTCACCCGTATAATAAATGTGGTCTTCGTTTCTCAATTTTTCTCTAGCGATCTTTTTTCCACGCACTTCTCGACAGCGTATACACTGGCATTTTACTCCCCGGCGCTTCATCTCTCGGTGAACATCTTGACGCAAGCTTGTGCGTCGATTACCCGCCACTACGTTATTCGATGGGATGTCGCGTATCACCCGATTTACCCTGCAATAGCGTGGAATCGAGAGTTTAATATCCGCAATCAAGTGGATCAAGGTTTCAGTAGAGTATGGTTGGAATTCACCCCGCTGCCAGTACTCATATAGCTCTGCATTTGATAGCAGCTGAGTAGGATATATTTTGATCTCGTCTGGGCAATAACCGTTCCATAATTTCAAAAAATCAGCTCGGTCTGACTCAGGAGTAGCACCTAAGAGATTTGGCATCCAGTGCAGGACAATCTTAAAACCGGCTGCACGCAAGATGGACACCGCTTGGCGTGTTTCTTCAATTGAATGTCCACGCTTGTTCATTTCAAGGATACGATTATCCAGGCTTTGCACTCCCATCTGCACTTTAGTCACCCCCAGGGAACGCAACCAGCTTGTCTCGTTGGCGTTGACATGGTCAGGACGTGTCTCAATAACCAGACCAACGTTGCGGTGCAGAGCAGTTTCATTGAAGCGCTGTGCCTCCTCTAGGTTTGAAGCCTCGCGTCCATTTAATGCGTCAAAACAGCGTTGTAAAAACCAAACCTGATACTCCTTGCGGTACGAACTCCAAGTACCTCCCAGCACCAGCAATTCGATTTTGTCCGTTGGATGCCCCACTGCCTCTAGGGCTTCAATACGCGCCTGCACCTGATTATAGGGGTCGAATTGGTGTTGCAGGGCTCGCATGGCGCCCGGCTCATCTGGCAGGTAGCTCTTCGGCATGCGCACATCGGTCGGGCAGAAGATACATTTCCCCGGGCATGGGTACGGTTTGGTCAGCACGGTAACGGTGGTAACACCTGATAAAGTTCGCACAGGTTTCATGCGAATACGATCAAGCACCTCAAGTTCCGACTCCCAGATGCCGTCTTTAACTAGTTCCCGATAAGCCGCTACGAGTACATGCTTGCCAAGGTAGCCACCCTGTGGCAATGGATGGCGTCGCACTGCATCCGCGACTTTTCGCCCACTGCGCACCTCTTCAAGGACTTTACGAGCCAAAGCCAGCATCTCGGGTGTATGCTGGCGTGCTTCTAGCCAAACGTTTTGATCTACCAATGCAACCTCAAACCAATCAAGCGTTTCAGAATTCTAATCAATAAGTGTACCAGACCTTACCAGCGTATAATTAACCTGTGAAAGCTACAACCAGAGACAAACTGATCCAGCTTAATAGAGAATTTTACCAGACCTTCGCCCAGCAATTTTCAAATACCCGCATGCGCTTGCAGCCTGGTGTGTTAAAAGTGTTGAAATACTTGCCCGCCAACTGTCGGTTACTTGACCTGGGATGTGGCAATGGAGAGCTGGCATATCAGCTGGGTCAAGACGATTTTAATGGCACATATGTTGGCCTGGACAACAGCAAAGAATTAATTAACATTGCTCGCCAGCGGTTTGATGCTGATTTCCCTGCTTTGTTTCTTCATGCAGACTTATCAACTCCTGCCTGGGAAAGCGCTCTAAGCTCAATTTCCGATCCAGCTCTGAAACCACCTTACGATATCGTTTTTGCCTTTGCCTTTGTACATCATTTACCTGGTGTCGCAACCAGGTTGCAACTATTACAGAAAATTTACAAGTTACTCAGACCCGCGGGACAATTTATCCACTCTGAGTGGCAATTTCTGAACAGCCCGCGGTTACGCCGGCGCATCCAACCTTGGGAAGTTATCGAACTCAATGCAATAGAAGTTGATCCAGATGATTACCTGCTGGATTGGAGAGCGGGAGGTAATGGTCTGCGTTATGTTCATCACTTCTCACTGGCTGAACTTTCGGAGCTCGCTTCTTCAACCGGGTTTGAAATACGCGAGACCTTCTATTCGGACGGTGAAGGAGGTAAGCTTGGGCTTTATCAAGTTTGGCAACAGGCTTGATAAAAAAAGTCAAATTTCCAGCTACAACCTGCTCAGTTTCTGTGTTAACATTAATTCATGCGCGTCCTGGTCATCTCTGACATCCATGCTAACCTGACTGCCCTCGAGGCAGTGCTCACCCATGCCAATCATGTTGATGCGGTCTGGTGCCTTGGTGATCTGGTTGGGTACGGTCCGGATCCAAACGAATGCATCTCCACAGTGCGGACATTACCAAACTTGCAGTGCATCTTGGGGAATCACGACGCAGCCGTGTTAAAGCAGATCGATTCTTCTGCTTTCAACCCGGAGGCGAGGCAAGTGATTTTTTGGACTCAAAGTGAGTTAACCGATGCAAATCTGGATTTCCTGGCCAACCTGCCAGAGCGAGTCCAACAAGATCAAGTCACTCTGGTGCATGGCAGCCCTCGCCAACCAGTTTGGGAATACCTGTTGGACACTCAGAATGCCACGCGCAGTTTTGCTTATTTTGATAGTGTGTATTGTTTCGTAGGTCATACCCACCTTCCAGTCATTTATCAACAAGCACAAGAAGATCAGTCTGCTACCTTATTTATTCCAGAGGCGAATACAAATATTTTATTAAAACCCCGCGCCATCCTCAATCCAGGTTCGGTCGGCCAACCCCGTGACCGAGACCCAAGGGCAGCCTACGCCATCTATAACCCACAAGAACAAACCTGGGAATATCATCGCGTGCCTTATGATGTGTCTTCGGTGCAAAATCGCATGCAGGCAGCTAAATTACCTGATCGGCATATCCAGCGTCTTTCCAGTGGTTGGTAAGCTTGCCAGGAACTTTCGTGTGAACTGGAGCGTCTTGGGAGGGATAGAAGGAGTGTGATAAAAATGTCTCAGCATATTAAGCATGTAGTCTTACTATTGGCCATCAGCATATTAATGATGGCAGGTTGCTCAGCCGGTTTTGCACCTCGCCAGGATTTTGTCAGCCAGGGGGCACCCGCCGAGGAATCAATAGAACGAGAAGTTATTGTAGAAGTCGAAAGAGAAGCTGGTGGGTTTCCCGCGAGTGCTCCTCTGCCGGATGTTGAACGCATCGTGATCAAGAATGCCAACCTGACCATCGTTGTCGATGACCCCTCGGCCTCTATGGAGGCAATCTCTCGGATGGCAGAAGAGATGGGTGGTTTTATCGTTAATGCTCAACTCTACCAGACTCGCATAGAAAGCGGTGCAGAGGTCCCGAGAGCCTCTATCACGATTCGCGTACCGGCAGGACGTCTGAATGAGGCGCTGGATCGCATCCGATCAGAAAGTGAGCGGGATCCCATCGATGAAGGGATCAACAGCCAGGATGTAACCATGGAATATACCGACCTGCAATCCCGCTTGAGCAACCTGGAAGCCGCGGAAGCACAGCTCACCGAAATTATGGGCTCAGCTACCAAAACCGAGGATGTCCTGGCAGTTTATAACCAGTTGGTTCAAGTGCGCGAGCAAATTGAGGTGATCCAGGGACAGATCCAGTATTACGAGAGGTCAGCCGCATTATCTGCCATCACGGTTGAGATATTAGCAAACGAAGCCGTCCAGCCGCTTACCATTGGTGGTTGGCAACCGGTTGGTGTAGCAAAGAGTGCCATCCAGGCGATGATCAACACCCTTAAATTCCTGGTTAACGCAGTGATATGGATTGGATTATATGTGCTGCCGGTTCTAGCGGTTCTGTTTTTGATCTTTATCCTGCCCTTATCTTTCGTTTGGCAAGCCTGGCGTAAACGCCGCACTCGTCGTAAACAGCTAAATTCACCACCCGCCGATCAAAAAGATTCAGGTTAGTTGCCTGACGACGAGTAAACTCCAAGAAATCAATGCCGGTGGATATATCACCGGCATTGTTGCTTATCAAATCATCGTTCGCCAGAATGACCGAAAGGTGTCTCACTTAAGTCGCAGAACCTGTCCCGGATAGATGATAAACGGATACTGTATGCCATTTAATCTCGCTAGTGCCTGCCAGGATAGCCCAAACCGGCGGCTGATTTCCATCAAATAATCACCAGGCTTAACGGTGTATTCCTCTGGCCTCTCATCTTTTGTGGTTTGTTCGTTGGACGTAGTACTTAATTGAATAATACTTGGCAGGTAAATATTCAAAACAGAAGGTGTAGCTGTTTCACTTTGAACCTCAGATTCTGAGGCGATTATTTCAGCTTTCGGTATACTCCCAACAACCGCCATATTACCCAATGTTTGCCATGAAGTGAGAAAAGTACGGATCGGATAGGACTGGCGGTTACCCGTATAAGCATCTATAACATGGACTTTATTGCGATCATATCCATATAAAATCATGGTATGTTCATAGCGTGCTACGGTAGTTTTGTGCCCTTCCGTAGGTTTATACTTGATGGGAGTACCTCTCCACATTTGACCAATCACCCATACGATGACTGGGTGATCAGCTGCAATCTCAGCTCGCAGATCATCCCAATCCATATCCCGGCGGGCTTCTGCTTGTAGTCCATAATCTCGCAATAGTTTTGCCACTGGTTCAGCATGTACGCCGTACGATAATGGGGGTACGTTTCCCCATACATCATTCGGATTGCCTACAAAACCTCTATCTGGATTATCTGAGCGCGGTAATCTTTTTAGAAATTGCCTCTCGGTAATTTCCACCCCCCAGTAAGCTGCCCAGTCAACTGCTGAGCGCGATTCACACGATAAATTCCAATTTTGAGCGCTGCCTTTCACCCCTGAAATAATGGCACGGTTGGGTATGGATAATGGACTTCCCCGCACGTTTAAAGCAGGCACAAGCATTGCAACCAACAAAACCATTCTTTTGAGAATATTTGTGGGCCTTGCCATCATTTTAACCTATCCTGAGTTATAGCACGTGTTGCACAATCAAGGCAATTTGACACTATACGAAGCTCCTTCAAGTTATCCGCAATCTATGGAACGACTTCCACCAGCGTGTATAATCGTGTGAGATGAACGAGTTCGCCGACTGGCTTCAATTTATCCTGGATGTTCAAGTCACACCTGCCTCGCTGAGTGCGCTGGTTACATACGAAAATGAATTATTGGCCTGGAACGAACGCATGAACCTGACAGCCATTAAGGAGCCAGGAGTAATTTGGGTCAAACACTTTTTGGATTCACTTACCTGTTTGCTGGCCATGCGTAATACCCCGATGGAGCGCGTTATCGATATTGGCACGGGCGCTGGATTTCCTGGTTTACCATTAAAAATTGTTTGTCCATCTATGCAGCTAACCCTGGTGGAATCAGTGGGTAAGAAGGCCGCTTTCTGTCGACACATGGTGCAAGTTTTAGACCTGAAGGATGTCGAAGTAGTCCAGGAACGTGCTGAAGTACTAGGGCAGGATCCCAGATATCGCGAAAGTTATGATTGGGCAGTAACACGGGCCGTGGCAATGATGCCAGTCCTGGCAGAATACCAGCTTCCACTGGTCCGTCTTGGTGGCTCCATGCTGGCAATGAAAGGTGAAAATGCCTCGGCTGAGGTCCACATGGCTGAAAATGCATTACGCTTGATGGGTGGGCACTTTCAACGTTTGATTCCCATCACTTTGCCTGGTGTTGCCGATCAGCGCTACCTGGTCGTGATCAATAAAAATCATGCCACGCCTCAAAAATACCCCCGGAGACCAGGTATGCCTGCCAAAAAACCATTATAGCCACCCGCACCTTATTAGGTGTAATGGATATGCTCTTCTCGACTGTGGGCAACCTGAACTCAGATCAAATAAATTTGACTCGATCCCCCACTTGAATTGAACCTTCCTCTTCCACACGCGCGTACACACGCGACCACCCCGGATGCAGCTTCTGTGACACACGCGTAGAAGTTTTGCCATCCGAGAATGCGGCAACAATTGAACTGCATGGCTGGGTATAGCTGGTCAGCACAACAACCACGCGCTCACCAATTTGCAATCTTTTTCCCGGCACAACCTCATCCCAATCCAAGCCTGTTAGGGTTAAGTTTTCACCAATTGCACCAGGATAAATGGGGTGCCCTTCGCGTTGTAACGCCAGTATTCGTTCAAGTGAATACAGGCACAGTGCCCGTTCGGGACCTCCATGCACATCGCGATTAGCCTGACGATCACTTGCCAGGCCCTCACTGGTGACCGTTGCTGCACGCGTGGCAAGCTTGGGAACACCTCCCTGCGAAGCATTGATTTGGAATACATATGCCGCGTTTTCGCTTTCGAGAATTTTCATGTCTTCTCCTGCTCATAATCTACTTTAATCTGCCCGCCTCAATTTGCCAGACATTAGAATTCTCAACAAATTCAGAGGAGAAAAGATCCAAATCGGTAGTGCTCAGCAGTGTTTGTTCACTATCTGCCAGCCTGTTGAGTAAATCCATCCGGCGCTGGCTGTCCAGTTCAGCTAACACTTCATCTAACAACAACACCGGCCATTGTCCCGTTTTTTCTCTCATCCACTCCACTTCGGCTAGTTTTAAGGATAGTATTGCCGTGCGTGCCTGGCCGCGTGAGCCATACGTCCCTAAATCAACGCGGTTTCCCAAAAAACGCAACTCATCGCGATGCGGACCGATCGTAGTCACACCCCGGTTAATTTCCTCGGAATGCAAACGAGTGAGGTTTTCTAAAAAACCCTGACGGATTTTCTCCTCAGATAATCCTGAACGGTCAACGGGGGTGTCGACTGGCAGTGCGAATTGTTTCTCCGGTTGAGGTAATGGGTCATAAGCAGGCAGATAATCCAGGCGCAGCACCTCGCTGCCACGGGTTAGCTGCAGGTTTATATTGGCAGCCAACCGTTCAAGTTCCCGTATCGCCTGTATACGAGCATAAATCAAGCGAGAGCCTGCGCCTGCGAGATGCTCATCCCAAAATTCAAGCTGCCTAGGGTCGGCACTACCATCATTAATTTGTTTCAGTAGAGCATTTCTTTGGGTTATGAGTTGGTTGTATTCACTGAGAGTAGCTGCATAACCTGGCAAAACCTGAGCCAAGGTAAGGTTCAAGTAGCGGCGGCGTTCTTCAGGGGATCCTTCGATAATCCGTAGTGTTTGTGGTAAAAAGATTACGGCATTGAACAGACCAATTGCTTCGCTTGCTTTTCGTTTTAGCCCGTCTACCAGTATCTCTTTACGGAGTCGACTCTGCCCATTGATTCCATTTGTTTCCTGGATCAGTCTAATTTCCAGACGGTGGGAGTTCTCAGTCCTGAATTTTTCATCCCGCTTGAAATCAGCGATCAGACGCGCAACCGCAAGTGGCTCGCGACTGGCAATAAAATTGACCAATTCCCGATCACTGCCGGCCTGGAAGGATATAAAAGTCGCCAGAAAATATACAGCTTCAAGGAAGCTTGTTTTTCCTTGCGCGTTCTCTCCAACAAGTAATATCGGCCCTTTAGGCATCTCAATATCGAGACGAGCAAAGTTTCTCCAATTTGTAAGTGACAACCTGGTTAAGTACATATCTGGTTCATACAAATGCCACGGAGCCCAATTGCCCGTGGCATCTACCTATTGAGTTGAATAAAGTCTTCTTACCCAGTCATTAATCCGCAGGCATCACCTGGGCAGGCTCTTCTTCCACTGGCCACACTTTTTCAGCCTTATCGATGAACAATATACCTTCCAGGTGGTCGATCTCATGCTGGAAGATGCGTGCCAACCAACCTTGTGCCTTGATACGGATTGGTTTTCCTCGCCGGTTTTGACCCTTTATAGTCACTGAAACCGGTCGTTCCACATCACCTACAAATCCAGGAATTGAGAGGCATCCTTCTACTCCTATCTCTGTTTCCTGGGAAAAACGCACGAGTTCTGGATTTACCACTGAATATAACTTTTGTGGGATTTCTTCGTCCTGTTCATCACCGAATTCCACAACTATGACCTGCCAGGGCATATCTATCTGAGGAGCTGCCAGCCCGACTCCAGGTGCAGCTCGCATGGTTTCAACCATATTATCAATTAAGTCTTGTAATTCTTGTCCAAAGTCAGTAACTTTGCGAGCTTTTGTCCGCAATACCGGCGCTGGATTTGTTACAATTTCTAGGACTGCCATAACTCTAACAACCTCTTACCAATTATTATCTCTAAACAATTACATTATTTTACCCTGGAAACAAGTCGAAATCTGACTCGCTCTCATATTCTTCAAGTATATCCGTTTGTTCATGATAAGTCCCAAACCACTCCGACATTTTCTGCCGATCGCGCCTCGCTTCGCTATCTCTCTTTTTCCTGCGTCGGACTTCGATATAATCGGAAATATCATGATGTACTTGGTCCGGATTATAGACGCCTCGAAAAATGAATTTCGTCTGTCCTACATTGATAGTCACATTACCGTAATTAAACATGAGCTGGATGATCCCATCGCGGGTATGCTCAATGCTCAAAATCGAGTCTAGCGGGGCGGTTTTCTTATCTTCCCTTCCTAGTGGTTTGCGTTCGATGTCCAGAATTTGGTCCGGTGTAAGCTGATAAATATCATTGCTCCAATCCAGGTAATTATATATCCACCACAAAAATGCGCCGAATAAAGCTACACCTAGCAAAGCCTCTGCCGGTCCCGCCAAGGTAAAGTCTGCATTGCGTGTTCCAGAAACAATGAAAACAGTCATCATCCCAGCTAAAAACATAAATACCGTTGCAGCTTGCCAGGTCTTGCCTACCAGCAGAAACCAGTGTTTACGATAGGTAATCACTCCTTCGCGTTCGTAACGGACCTGTAAGAAAGTCTGTAGTTTTTCTCGCCACCCACCAATTTGTGTCGGTTTTTTCTCCTTTTTAACTACCTGTGGCCTTGCGGTTGTTTCGGGCGATGGTTTTCCTTCTTCTTTTTCCAGGCCAAGGCGCAACCTGATTGCACGCTCGCGATTACGTTTCTCTACATCCTCCAGCTGGTGTTGTGCACGTAGCTGAAAGTCATCGATAAAGTTCGCAAATTGCTGTGGAGAGCTCATATTGCGCATTAATATGCCACCGGTAAAGGTTCTGACTTCCACATTCCCATACCCGATAATGCGACCCAACCAACTGCTAGAAACATTCACCGCTAAAACCTGGGTCAGGGGTGCCTCCTGACGGCTGTAATAGAAAATCAACACCCTTTCGAGCCATACCACTCTTTGGTTTGTCACGATATAAAAATCATTTCCCCAATCTATCCAATTCCAAACCAAAAAGAAAACAGCAATGACCAAACCAACAATCCCAACCACCTTTACGCCAGTTGCAAAGAGAGATGGATCTAGCGTTAATCCAAATAGCAATACGGGGATTGAACCTAACCCGAGTATTATTGGCAGGGTCAGCGCGATAATCAAGAAAAACTCATGCTTGCGTGTGATCAAATAGATCAGCTCATCTTCGCCAACCCAATCAAACTGTTCTTTATCGGCTAGCTGTCTGCTTTCAGCAGTAACAGAAAGATTCTTGCGGATTTGAGGGTAATTCTGGAGCAGCTCGTAAAAATCATCTCTGTCCAGGCTTAATAGTATGGTAGGTTCTACAGCAGTGATGGTGGCAACCCGCGGTCGGTCAAACAGTAAGGTCTCCTCTCCAAAAAAATCTCCCTCTGTGAGGAAATCCAGATGCCTTGTCTCTCCCCGCTCTCGGCGCGTTTCCTCAACCTTACCGCGAAAAACCAAGTAGAAACTTTCCCCAATATCACCCTCTGTGATAACCACTTCACCCGAATCCAGTTCCACTCGTACTAGCCGGTTGACCACATGGGCAATTTGCGACTCCTCCAAACCCTTGAACAAATAATGCTCTTTCAGCAGGGCGGCATATTTCGGGATATCCTGATCAATCATATCTTGATTTTAGCATGAACTTAAGGCCTCTGGGACACATCTGTTTTCGAAGTGCATACAACCCGTCGCCATATCTAGTTTGTTTAGTAAGTTGAGTTGCAATATTAAGACCAGCCTGCTGCGTTAGTTGTTAGAAATGCTTGTCGGTTTTATTGACTTCAAGTAATGACCTGCACAATTATTGCTATTCCATTTGAATTTTTCATTTTAACAATGTAGTCTTGGATCAGTGATAAAATCTTGAACGCTTCATACACTAAAGCAGGAGAAAGATGATGCCAATTCATTTCGGCACTGATGGGTGGCGAGCAGTTATTTCTGATACATTTACTTTTCACAACCTGCGTATGGTTACACAGGCTATATCTGATGCTGTTAACTCAGCTGATTGGAATAATGGAAATGTAACAGATCCTGATTCGCGTCCACGTGAGATCGTTGTAGGTTTTGATACACGCTTTTTGTCCGACCGCTATGCCAGTGAAGTTGCGCGAGTTTTAGCTGCGAACGGTTACACCGTGCATCTAGCTCATGCAGATTCCCCTACACCAGCAATATCTTACAATGTCAAAAATATGAAGGCTATTGCTGGGATTATGATCACTGCCTCCCACAATGCACCTCGCTATAATGGTGTCAAATTAAAGGCTGGATATGGTGGATCAGCATTAAGCGAGCAGTGTCGTCGCGTCGAAGTATATTTAAACGACAATGAAGAACGTGCCCGCGGTCCAAATTTAATGGATTTCGAACAGGCTCGCAAGCTGGGCTTAATCCACCGTTTCAATCCCTTACCCGCTTACTTTGATCATTTACGCACCTTGATCAATTTTGATACTATCGCTGATAATCCCCAAAGGTTGGTTGTCGACTCTATGTACGGGTCAGGTCGCGGTGTTATCAAAAGCCTCTTGCAAGGAACAGGCTGCGAGGTAATGGAAATTCGCGGTGAAATGAACCCCGGATTTGGCGGTGTGCACCCTGAACCTATTGCCAAGCATCTGGGAGCTCTGGCAGGCGCGATCAGCACACATATGGGAAATTTTGGTCTGGCAACTGACGGAGATGCTGACCGAATTGGCGCCATGGATGAACGGGGGTCCTTCGTTGATCCACATAAAATATTAGCCTTGGGTATCTGCCATTTAGTTGAAAAGCGCGGCTGGCGAGGCCCTGTGGTCAGGACCGTTTCAACCACCCGAATGATAGACCGTTTGGCACAAAAATACAATTTACCAATCTATGAGACCCCTGTTGGATTTAACTATATCGCTGATTATATGCTAAAAGAGGACATCCTGATTGGTGGAGAGGAATCTGGAGGCATAAGTTTTCGCGGTCACATTCCGGAGGGTGACGGTATCCTCATGGGTCTCCTGATCCTTGAGATGGTGTCTTCGACTGGTGGTAGATTGGATGAACTGGTCAAAGATTTGCTTGATAAAGTTGGGCCGGCTTATTATCAGCGTAATGACCTGCGCCTCAGCAAACCGGTAGCGAAGGATCAGATGAAAAAACTGCTGCTGGATAGCGCCCCCTCTCGTATCGGCAGCGAAGAAATAGTGGAAGTCTCCTCTCTAGATGGAGTCAAATACTTGCTTGCCGATGATTCCTGGTTGTTGATACGCCCCTCTGGAACCGAGCCAGTATTAAGAGTATATGCTGAAGGTCGTACTCAGGAGATTGTTCGAACGTTGATCGGTTTTGGAGAACAAATTGCTGCCAGTGCCACATAAACACTGTGAATACTCGTTAGCATAAAGACAAGGGGCTGTCCAAAGTACAAGACAGCCCCTTCGTATTCCACATCCCAAATTAACCGGGGGTAGCGACTCGCAACCGCCGCGCCAGGATAATGATGGCAATCAAAAGCACTGCCATTCCCAGCAAACCCGGAATGCCCACATCATCCGCGAACCCTGTGTCTGGCAATGCCGTTGAGGTAGGCATCACCGTTTGGGTAACCTGCGCTGCCTGGGTCAATAACGCAGATACAGTAGCGGTGCGTGGATCCACTGAGGCTACTGTGGTGTTTGTGGGGATTGCTATCACAGGCGTTCGAGTAGGGGTAGGCGTATTGGGGACTGGTGTCACTGTCGGGGTATCTGTAAAAGCGGCCGCTGCAGATGTTTGGGTAATCGCAAGTGCAATCTGGGTATTTTGCGCATTGCGCTCAGCAATTTCCCGTTCCCGGTCAGCTCGCTGGCGAGGCAAGAAAACGAAAGCATATACCGCAATACAGATGAGGGCAAGTAACGTTATGCCTCCCAGTATGCCTGCTACAATAATAAATGTCCTGTTGCTGGATTCTTCAGGAGGCGTGCTCTCCTCTACATCGAAATCCATGCCCTCGGTATCCAAATTATCGAATGTCATAACACTCTCCTCCTGGTAATGCCTATCTTTGACCGCTTAAGATAACCTGGTGATGGTACTCCTGAACCCATCACAACTAGTTTACTCCAAAATCTCGCAATTAACTAATGCAATCACAACCTCGTCACCACCCTCTAATTTAACCACACCGGTTTTTGTCTGTACATCATTGGATAGCTTATTTAAACCTGTCTGCAAGGCGATGAGTTTACCGATTTCTCCCTTGTGCGGGTCACGCAGAATACGAACTTGTTGACCCGCCTCAAAATAACCAACTTCACGGGGCAGTTTAACACTTGCAGTAGCTGGCAGTGGTATAACAATCTCCGGGCGAATACCTTTGAAACGATCCCAATTTTCAGCATTTACTGCTGCTTCACGCTTGTCATTAGTGGTCAGCAATTTGTAGGCAGCTACATTCATTGGCAACCTTCCAAAGCCTTCCAGGACCAGGATGGGCATGCTCATCTTTACAGCTTCTGAAAGTAAAGAAGCATTTAGGCTTGCCAATACCAATCCGCGCAACGGCAAACTCTCTGCGAGTTTGAGCACCTCGACATCCTCACAATACCCGCCGATGACAACTGAGCCACGCATGCTTACATCCAGCCGGTCAGTAGTCAGAACATCCTCTGGTGAGCGCACCAAAGCAAACATCAAACCGTAGTCGATACGCCCATTACCCCACACCCCTTGCACGAGGGCACCACTCGTCTCTATTGTAACGCCACGATTTTCACGCAAATCTATGACTGTTCCCGGTATACCCGCTTTCAATTCAAAGGGTGTGCTGTCCAGCTCAATTAGTATTTTTCCATCACCAGCTAAGATCACTCGACCACCACGCGGCGAACGCACAACTCGCTTGGTCCAACCAACTGGTCCCGCTAACACATCACCTTGCGCCACCCGCATACCAGCCTTGCATTGCAGGTAGCGGTCGGCTTTTTCATTTTGCAAACCTAGGCCACGAGCAATATCCAACAAAATATGTTCAGGATAGAGTTTGGCTTCAGCAACTGCATCCGTCGCGCTTACTTTTTGGCCTTTGCGGACAAGGACTTTACCCGGCAGGGGTAACATTCGTTCCCGGCGGATCGCAGTAATCGGAAGAAAGTGAGTAATCTCAGCTAGCATGGTTTAGTCCATTTAGTGCAAGAAGAGTGCCAAAGGTCATTAGCATCCTAAGACCCAGCGCCATTTTGCAATCAACTCACGACGTCGCACTGGATCACCAGGCATAGTAATTGGCCGACCACGGGCATCAATTATCACACCCAGCGCGCCCCCACGCACTCGCAAGCGCCCACCGCGCCCAGGCCCACCCATACCGATGTCATAGCGCTGTAACGGTGTTAGAGATAACTGCGCCTCCTGACCCTGAGGGAATTTTAATACCTCGATACTACCCTGTTTTACATCTACAGTTGTCTCGCTGCCGCCTTCGATGCTCATCCGCACTCGCAACACAGGAGTGCCAGGTTTTGCATCTCCTATGGGCGAGATAATCGTACCCAGATTTTGAAATGTATTGGATTCTAATATCTGGGCTGCCAGGAGCGGGTTTACAGCAGCAGTCACTCCCAGGGCTGGCGAGATATGATTTTGATCGAGAACCAGTGTCGTCACTCCAGTGGGCTGGAGTCCATCTAGTAACATTAACACGGTCTGTCCAAGATTTGGCGCACGAGTTAGAACACTACCCGTCGCAACAATTGGTTCAAAATGAGGGAGAAATTCTGGTCCATAACGTAGATTTTGAGGTGGAAAATTGGGGCTGCTACCACGCAAGGCTAAGCGCATTGCCATGCGCGCCATCACCTGTTCAATGGCTAAATCTTCATGCGTTTCCGGCACACCATTTGGATAGAGCGCCTTATTGTAGATATAATGGCGTATATCATCCTCAGCAAGATCCACATGCAACCAGCGCTTAATCTCGCTAACAGTTGCCTGGTGTAAGATCCCTGTTGCACCATGGCCAAGTCCCAAATGTGGATAAACTGCCTGTACTAATTGGCCCGCAAATCCGGCTGCCAATGTCGTGGCTGATGCGCCTATGTCCACGCCCAAAACGCCCTTCGCCGAATCATAAACCTGGCTCAGAAAGCGGATCACGCGCCCGAATGAGGTCGCAGTGGGTAACAATCCCCCACCTGACCAATTATCCAATTCTCTGACACCAGTTAGTTGGCGGCTGCGAATGATGCGAAAAATGTCAGCCAATTGAACTTTAGCCCCTTCCAATCGTTCTACACCTAACTCAGGTTGAACATTTGGAGCGATATGCAATGGACCTAGGCGGCCGAAAGTTGCTCTTACCTCATCTTCTAATTGCTGGTTGCCAGCATACAAGACTTCAAAACGATTCTCCTGCGGGAGCCAATAGTTCGCCAGCCCAACCGCTTCGAGTAATTTGAGCACCGACTGCGAGGCACCTCCATCCGTCCCGCCGGTCATAAGAACCAGGTCTGGCCGCAATCGGAGGATAGAATCAATGCGAGTTTCCGTCTTTTTTCGATCATTCAGAGAGAGAGTCTCAACCACGCGAACATAGGTTGTGCTGGCTAAATGCCTGGCGCTTTCCAGGGATACATCCTCTAATAACCCCACCAATACAACCTTCAATGGAGGCCCTGCTGAGATCGTTGCGGCCACCATGTCTACTCCAGAACCATCTAGTGTGCTTGGTATGATCAATCTCTCATCGCCCCCCACCAATACTTTACCCGTGATGACTTGAAGATTCTCGAGTGCTTCGCGAATACCTTCGCCCACATCACTAAACGGAGCGTTCGCTGTTGTAGCTGCGGAACCAGCTGCCAAAAAACGATAACGACCATCTACAACATCGAACATGAAGGCGCGGGTAGTAACGCTTCCCACATCAATGGCTAATAACGAATCGGCATCCACTAAAGAAGTAGGCATATGCTTTTAGAGATTGAATATCATCGGCAACAAGAAATCCCCAATAAAATTAAGGCGCTCAATGAAAGCCGTCAACGCTGCCGTATAAACACCTGCAAATATGGTGCCAAAAGTGATGGCGATAAAAATTTGCCCCATCCATGCTACAGGCTCTGTCCAGCTCCTGAAAGACGCACGCTGCTCTGAGCTCGCTCGTATCCCATAGTGAAAATAAATCAATGTAACCACTGTCCCAAACAAAATAGTAGCGCCTTTGACAAACTGCCATAGATTATCGGATCGCTCACCTGCTGAAAACTCAAATAAATTGGTTGAGGCCAACACTTGTGGAAAGATCGTGCCTACAATAGCGCCTCCAACCGCAACAGCCATACCAACTCCTAACAGGTAAGCCACGGTCAAATTGCCTAACGCTGAATAACGAGCTGTGATCTTAAAGAGCAGCAAACCAGCCAGTGCTACAGGTATCACTACAAATAAGCGCTCAGACTGAGTTCCAAATAGCAGTGGAGCTATCAGTTGAGGCCAAATTATGTTGTAAATGGCCACTACAGCCGCATATCCTGCAGAAACACCCACAAATATATGAAGAGCGCTGCGAAACAAAACATTGTCTCCGAAAATATAACTAAACACCATTAAGGTAAGCCCAAAACCCACCAGGACCCCAACCAGATCGAACAGACTAAGATCTCCCAGGTTCATTCTCGTTTATTCCTGAATGTTTGTTTTCGGCTGGTCATAATTCTTGAGATAGAATTAATTGTGCTTCCAACAATGATAAGCAGTACAGTCATGGTTATTCCGTAGCTGAACGCATCCCAGTAGTATCTCGCAAGACTGGTTCTGGGCATGCCAAGCTCATACGCCGCACCGCCTGCCAGGCCAGTTACCAACCCGCGTACCGGTTGTGGCGAACCCTCGTAATAAGGGCGAACCAGGGGTTCGGCCTGTGCACTGACCACCATGATCATTTCAGTGTCTGCCAGCGTCGGTTGGACTTGCTCAACCCAGGTCCGTGCGGTCTCAGGGCTATCGGTGATTACAATGACAGTAGCGAAATCAGCCAGGGTTTGAATATTTTCTAATGAGGCAGTCTCCCATCCAGGCTCACCATACAGATCAAATGGTGTAACCCGGCGAGGAGTCTGTGCAAAACTCAGCAGTCCAGCTTGCCCTCCTGAGACATATCCAAGATTTGTGTATTGAGCCGGAGCCTGGTAGGCGTGACCTGCTTCGATATTGACGGTCTTGATCAACCGTTCTGCCTGGGCAGGACCTGTCGGTGTGGAAGAAACAATTGCCAGATATGCTCCTCGTATCATTAGGTGATCTACGACCGCAGCCGAGGCCGCATCCATTTCACCTGAGAATCCAGGTTCATAATCAATAGCCAGCAACACCGGTTCACTGACTGCTAATTGGTTAATGATTTGACTGGCCTCATTTATCCCCCTCGCCAATTCTGGTAATTCCACGTCCTGACTGCCTGTATAAATTGGCCAACCTACTGCAAGTAGGAGTAGCAGGAAAATTATTATCCGCAAGAAAAATTGGGATGAAGATTTAGCACCTGGCTCAACCGATACAGATACGCCTTCTGCTCCAATTAACTCCTCAAACAGGTCCGCATGTTTGCGCTGGTTATCGGATACCTGTAATTTAATAGCATAGGCGGATGGTTTTTTTAGCTGGGCAACTTCAGGCTCAACTGGCAGCACACCCCGTAAACCAGCTAATGGCCCGCTAGATTCAACACTTTGATCACTTTTATCAAATATCGGTGCAGCCTGAGCCGCAGCTTCGACCGGACGCATTGATTCCATCCAGTCAGGCAAGTCCGCAGGAGCAAGATCAGCGTCATCATCTTCTGCCAGGAGTTCCCCAGCCTCCGACTCTTGAGCAGGAACTCCTGAAAGCCACTCGGGTACTTCACCTCTTTCTAAATCCACATCTTCATCATCATATGTATAAGGTGGTTCTTCTTGCAGCTCTCCCGGTGAAGTCAACAGGTCAAATTCCGCTTCCTTATCAAGCTGTTCTGTTGGAACAACATCCAGTTTAGCTTCTGCCTCTTCATTTTCAACATCATTAGCCGCCGCAGGAGTCTCCAGGCCAGCTTTGTCTTCCAGCTCGGCCAGCCACTCTGGGGTTTGTTCTGGTTCAAGTTCAGCTTCCTCAGCCAACTCAGCAGTTGAGGCTTTCTCACCATCAACAAAACCAACGAGCCATTCTGGAATTTCTTCACCACTTTCCAGATGGTCTGCCTGTTCTTCCGTCTCACCTTTCGGAGGGGAAACCAGCTCATCGTTCAATCCATCTGGCTCAACAGTCAGTTCATCATCATCTGGAGTGTCCTCAAATGTTCTACTCTCATCAGCTTGCGTGGCAGATTCCCCCTCTTCCTGGGGAAGAAATGTAGCTGTGATATCCTGCCCTTCCAGCTCTGATCCTTCCAATTCGATACTGCTCTCGAAGATGGGGGCCTCATCTTGCTCAGCCCTGTTCTCATCATCGAATATAACAGCTTCCTCAGCCTGGTCATCTCTTTGAATTCCAGATAACCATTCTGGGATATCGCTGGGCTCAGAAGTCTCGTCGGGAAACCAATCTGGATGCTCTCCATGAGCATCAGATTCTTCCTCAACCTCCGATTCGTTTTCCGCTCGCAACCCTTCTAGCCAATCTTCTTCAGGTGTTTTCGCCTCGGTGTCCATAAAGGTGAGAGAATCCTCTTCAAGATCTTCACCAATATCTAGATCCTTTGAGGGAGAATCATTAAGTTCATTGTCTTCTTGCTCGCGCAATGAATCTAACCAATCCGTTACTGCTCCTTTTTGGGTTTCTCTTGCCTCCGGCGTATCCGCCGGTTCAATCGGACCAAGCAGAGGTTTCAGGCGCGCCTCACAATACCGGCATACCTCCAGTTCTTCCGGATTCACCTTTCCACACATTGGACAACGAACTTCACCCATACTAACCACCATAAGGGCGATCAGTGCCCATCAGGACACGTAACCCGGTCGCAATCGTACCCAATCCAATGCCCAACAAGAGGCCACGCGCACCAGCCACGGCTGGAATCTGGGCGATTAATGCACGAAGACCGTTGGATCCATGCAGCCCTGGTATTTCAAAACCCAGTATTGGAGCAGCACCCAGAAGCATGACCACTACAGTTGCTAAAAACACCAACGATAGCAAGTTCACTCGCCGCAATAATATCCGGGCACTGGCAAAAACCAATATCACTGCCAACAAACCCATCAGGGAACTCTCAACAGGCAGCTGAATGTTATTGAAAATCCATAATGACCATTCGTTTGTTGGTCCAAAAATTATGCCAATCCCAAAAGTAATAACTAGTGAAACGATCAGTAAGAGACTATACGGAGCCCCTTTTTGCCTTTCGGTAACCTTACGAATATGCACATTAAACAAGTTTGCCAGCCCAACCAGCAATGCTACCGCAGCCAGAGCAACAGCCCATTGTAGCAACACCTGCCGCATCACCACCAGGATTGGCAAATCAATGAAATATCCCAATAGCACAATAAATCCCACACCAATAACAATTGAGATTGAAATAGGTATTTTAAATCTCATAGGATTCCCAAAAACTTTAACCCCGCTCCGATGATTATTGCCATGACCAGAATCCAACGCAAAACATCCTGAGCCTGTAGACTGGCGAGATGCATTGGACCAGCCTTTAGGTAAGCACCGGTCGCATAAAGTTCTTCGCCGATCAAAGGTTGCTCAGATGTGGCATATAGGATGGCCTGACCCGGCAAGTTGTCACTGCCTGCTAGGGTCATTACTTCGTTTTGACTGGCCGCATCAATCATCAAGGCCAACTCACTGCCAAAGTGACCCGCATACACGGTAGCTGCAAGTTGTTCATCATAATACAATGGAATATTGCCAGCGGCATAGCCCATCGGGGTTAAACCACTCAACTGTCCAAATCCAGGATCATATTGGCTTTCTGCACCGAATGTCTTGAGGGTTTTTCGTACCGTATCCTGGCTGAGGATGGCCAATGTTCCATCCCCACTTGTAGCAATGGGCGGTCTATCACTAACCGAAGCAACCCTGGCAAAACGTTCTAGCACTGTCAAACCTACCACTGCCGAGGCACCTTCTTTCCCACTTATCCCGCCGCTACCCAATGTCAAATGCAGACGTTTTCCCGATTCAACCGCCAGGGCAATCACCCGCCTCAGTCGGATAAAGGCACTGATCTCGCGGGTGGGTTGAAGCTCTTTTTTTCGCCCACCGATCGCAAAAAAAACGATCAATCCAACAAATAGCAGTACAAAAAGTAAACCCAGGATATTACCACTGGCTAGACTTTCACTCATTGAGAGTCCATCTCCCTATGAAGAAATTGAGCAAACAAGCGGGTCTGCTCCGGGTCTTCGAGAATATCGGCTAATGTATCCAGTTGCTTTCGTGGGACAAATGCCCCTAATAGGGGTTGGCCGATGTAAATGACCTGCGCACCGATGGTTGTGAGTGGTCCTAACGCTTCGAGGAATGAAGCCACCCAGCTATTTAACCCCCAGGAGTGCAACCTAGACGCCCAATTGCGCCATATATACGGGTATTTAACCATGGTCAAAGTATAGCATAAATTTTAACATTTCGTCACTTCAGCAACATGTTTGGCAAGTCTGAACATCCATTGTGCATAACCTAGTTGTGATTTTATAACCCTCACAGACAATGGTCAAGAGAACTTCGACTACCTTACACATATGTCAAGAATAGCTTGGAACACAATAAATCCAATCATACTTTTTTTGTCCGAGATGTGACAGTTCACAGGTTTTTTTGTGTCTAATATAACTTATTAAATCCCCTAAGCAGGACTAAACTTACATTGGAAGAAAATTTATGCACTCACATCAAATTAATGAACTAACCGTGCCTAGAAGCACTGTATTACCGATAGATTGGAGCAACAAAACATGAAAAGACCTCTTGTTACGATTGAAGGTAATGAAGCCACCGCATATGTCGCTCACAAGTTAAGCGAAGTCATCGCAATCTATCCCATTACACCCTCTTCAGCGATGGGTGAATATGCCGATGAGTGGTCAGCTGGTAAGCAGGAAAACATCTGGGGGACGGTTCCGCTGGTTATTGAAATGCAGGCTGAAGGAGGCGCAGCAGGTGCGGTCCATGGTGCATTGCAGACCGGCTCTCTGACCACCACTTTCACGGCCTCCCAAGGCTTGCTATTGATGATTCCAAATATGTACAAGATCGCCGGCGAACTGACCCCCGCAGTGTTTCATGTCTCTGCCCGGTCGCTGGCTGCTCAGGCTCTTTCAATATTTGGTGATCACTCGGATGTTATGGCAACACGAGCGACCGGTTTTGCGATGCTGGCTTCCAGTTCTGTTCAAGAAGCTCAAGATATGGCTTTAATCGCCCATGCTGCTACCTTGGAAGCGCGTGTCCCGTTCCTCCACTTTTTTGATGGCTTTCGCACTTCGCACGAAGTGAACAAAATTGAACAACTTACACGCCAGGATCTGCGCGCCATGATCGATGACTCGCTCGTGCACGCTCACCGTAGTCGCGGCCTCTCGCCTGATCATCCCGTCTTGCGGGGCACGGCGCAGAATCCCGACGTTTATTTCCAGGCTCGCGAAACAGTAAATCCATATTATCAGGACTGCCCCAATATCGTACAAAAATATATGGATAAGTTTGCGGATCTGGTTGGAAGGCAATACAAACTTTTCGAATACACTGGCGCGCCAGATGCCGAACGGGTCATTATCATCATGGGCTCTGGGGCCGAAACAGCCAGCGAAACAGCTTTACATCTTGCGGATCGCAGGGAAAAGGTGGGGGTTGTCAACGTGCACCTTTACCGTCCGTTTTCGGTAAAACATTTTCTTGCAGCGCTGCCTCCTTCCGTGAAAGTAATTGCTGTTCTCGATCGCACAAAAGAGCCTGGCTCAGCTGGCGAACCGCTCTACCAGGATGTGGTCACATCAATAAATGAAGGGTTAGCCGAAGGTAGTGTGCCCTATGCCCAGTTTGCCAATCGACCCTATCCAAGAGTGATCGGAGGCCGTTACGGTCTGTCATCGAAAGAATTTACCCCTGCGATGGTTAAAGGAATTTTCGATGAAATGTTAAAGGCGGAACCTAAGAACCATTTCACCATCGGCATCGTAGATGATGTCACTCACACGAGCCTTGAATATGATCCCGATTTCTTCATCGAGATGCCAGAGACAGTGCGCTGCGTCTTCTGGGGATTAGGAGCAGATGGTACTGTAGGTGCCAACAAGAACTCCATTAAGATCATTGGCGAAGAAACCGATAATCATGCCCAAGGATATTTTGTGTACGACTCCAAAAAATCAGGGTCGGTCACTATCTCTCACCTACGCTTCGGTCCTAAACCTATCCGCGCTCCCTACGTGATCGGTCAAGCCAACTTCGTCGCCTGTCATCAGTTCTCATTCCTAGAGCGGTTTGATGTCACCAAATACGCCGCGCCTGGAGCAGTTTTCCTGCTTAACAGCATTTATGGTCCAGATGAAGTATGGGATTATCTACCCTATCAAACTCAAAACTCCATCATTGAAAAGGACCTGCGTTTTTATGTCATAGATGCTTATGATGTTGCTCGTCAAACGGGTATGGGTGGTCGCATCAATACAATCATGCAAACCTGCTTTTTCGCCATCAGCGGTGTACTGCCCCGCGATCAGGCGATAGCTTCCATTAAGGATGCTATTAAGAAAACCTATGGCAAACGTGGTGAAGCAGTTGTCAAGCGTAATTTTGAGGCTGTTGACCAGACTTTGGAAAATCTTTACGAAGTAAATGTCCCTCAAGAAGCTTCCAGCCAGATTTCCCGCCGCCCACCGGTGCCTTCTGAGGCACCAGAATTTGTTCAGAATGTCCTGGGTACGATGATCTCCGGAGAAGGTGATAACCTGCCAGTGAGTGTTTTCCCCGCTGATGGCACCTTCCCAACCGCCACGACACAGTGGGAGAAGCGCAATATCACCCTTGAAATTCCAGTCTGGGAACCCGACTTATGCATACAATGTGGTAAATGCTGTTTTGTCTGCCCCCATGCTGTCATCAGAGAAAAAGTTTATGAGCCCGCTTATATTGAAGGAGCACCGGAAAACTGGCAAGCCGAGGATGCGCGCTGGAGAGAATTTTCGGACATGAAATACACCCTGGCAGTGGCGCCAGAAGATTGTACCGGCTGCGGTTTGTGCATAGAAGTATGCCCGGCGAAGGATAAAAGCCAGGTGGGACGTAAAGCCATCAACATGGCGCCTCAACCGCCCATCCGTGAACAAGAAAAGGTTAAATGGGATTATTTCCTCAACCTGCCAGAGGTAGATCGCACCCAATTCAGCCTGAGAACAGTTAAAAATTCACAACTCCTGCAACCGTTATTTGAGTTCTCTGGCGCGTGTGCTGGTTGCGGTGAGACACCCTATCTCAAGCTACTCAGCCAGCTATTTGGCGATCGCATTGTAATCGCCAATGCCACTGGCTGTTCGTCCATCTATGGTGGGAATCTTCCTACCACCCCTTGGGCCAAAAACCTTGCAGGTCGTGGTCCTGCTTGGTCGAATTCACTTTTCGAAGATAATGCCGAATTCGGCTTAGGCATGCGCCTGACTTTAGATAAACAATCCGAACATGCTCGTGAGCTGCTGCCCCAACTCTCTGGGATTGTTGGCGAAGAGCTGGTCAACGCAATCTTAGCAGCAGACCAGTCAACAGAAGCTGGCATCCTTGAACAGCGCAAGCGGGTGGCTTTGCTGAAGGAGCGCTTGAATGGTGTGGATAACCCACTGGCACAGAATCTTTTGAGTATCGCTGATGTGTTTACTCGCAAGAGCGTATGGATTGTTGGTGGAGATGGTTGGGCATATGATATTGGTTATGGAGGTCTGGATCACGTACTCGCCTCTGGGCGCAATGTCAATATCTTGGTGCTGGACACGGAAGTGTATTCCAATACAGGTGGACAGGCATCTAAATCCACTCCCCGTGCCGCGGTAGCCAAGTTTGCTGCTCAGGGTAAGGGTATGCCCAAGAAGGATTTGGGCATGATCGCCATGGCATACGGTTATATCTATGTCGCCAAGATCGCCATGGGAGCTAGTGACCAACAGACATTAAACGCCTTCCTTGAAGCCGATGCTTACGATGGTCCATCATTAATTATCGCCTATAGCCATTGCATAGCTCATGGCTATGATCTCCGCAAAGGTCTGGATCAGCAGAAGCTGGCTGTCCAATCTGGAGCTTGGCCCATCTATCGCTTCAACCCAAGCTTGATCGATGAGGGTAAAAATCCGTTGCTGATTGATTCCAAGCCACCCACAATATCACTCGAGCAATATGCATACAATGAATCACGCTACCGCATGCTCCTACAAAGCGATGAGCAGCGTGCAGAAGCTTTAATGAAGAAAGCGAAGCAAGATGTAGAAGGACGTTGGGCTTTATATCGCCAGATGGCAGCCATGCACTATGATGGAGATGAAAATGAGCATCCACCATCCTAAGTGTCTGAAACAGAACTAATCTGACCCCAAGCCGAAACTTGCTAACAGCTATAGAAAGAGTAAAGAGGAATCTCATGGTTGACATAAGCACAACTTATCTTGGTATGCATCTGAAGAATCCATTAGTCGCTTCAGCATCCCCACTCTCTAAAAATTTGGACACTGTAGTCGATTTAGAGAAGGTTGGCATATCTGCTGTGGTCATGTATTCCCTATTTGAGGAACAAATCATACAGGAGAGCTTAAAGCTGGATAGCGATCTTTCGCGCGGAACATATTCCTACGCAGAAGCACTGGATTATTTACCCGATTACGGTATGTACAGCATTGGACCTGAGAGTTATATCGATCAGCTGCGTAAAATCAAACGGACTTTAAGCATCCCGGTCATTGGCAGCTTGAATGGCATTTCAACCGGCGGTTGGATAGATTATGCTCAGAAAATTGAACAGGCAGGTGCCGATGCGTTGGAACTGAATCTTTACGATTTGGCAACAGATGTAAATTTAACAAGCAACCAGCTTGAGGAGAGACATATCAATTTGGTTCGCGATATTCGCCAAAAGGTGAACATTCCTCTGGCAGTCAAGCTAAGCCCCTTTTATACAGCCTTGCCTCAGTTCGCGAGCCGTTTGGTAGAAGCTGGTGCAAACGGATTAGTGCTGTTCAACCGTTTTTATCAACCAGATTTCGACCTGGAAGAGCTTGAGGTTGTACCAAATTTGGTGCTCAGTGATTCAAATGAACTGCGCTTGCCATTACGATGGATTGCCATCCTGTACGGACGTGTTCAAGCAGATTTTGCTCTAACGAGTGGAGTTCATAGCGGCAATGGCACCTTAAAAGCTATGATGGCTGGTGCAAGCGTGGCAATGCTTGCCTCTGAGCTTCTAAAAAATGGTATTGGGCGCATACCTGAAATCCTCGCTGAGATTGAAACCTGGATGGTCGAACACGAATATGAATCCATTGATCAGATGAAAGGTAGCATGAGCCAGAAATCCGTAGCAGATCCTGCCGCATTTGAACGGGCTAATTATATGAAAGTCCTCAGTTCCTATTAGGGATGAACACCTAAAAACAAAACAGGTGGGGTGTCAGCTGACACCCCACCTGTCGATTAAACCAGATGAGTCCGGAGTAATTGTATTAGTGTTTCAAGAGCAATTAAAGTTCCCCTTCAGATGAAGGAACTTGGGCATGCTTCTTATGCCGGTAAACGATCCGGCCGCGTGAAAGATCATAAGGCGACATCTCAACGCGTACCCGATCACCCAGCAAAATACGAATATAGTACTTGCGCATTTTTCCAGATAAATATGCAAGCACCTCGTGACCGTTATCCAAGCGTACTTTAAACTGCGTCGCTGGCAAGGCTTCAATTACATTACCTTCCACTTGGATCTTACCCTCGTCTTTAGCCATTTTTATACCTCCGGGTACTGCAAAACCTCATCATCGTGAGGTCAAACTTTCTAATCATTGTCGGTGTACTGGCGCCGGCGGATTCTCCGCATTGATTTTTTCTTCTGGATTCTCCGCAATTCACTCTTCGATACAAACCATCTTTTCCTGCGCACTGTGCTCAAAATGCCGCTTTTAGCGACTTTTTTTCGGAATCGTTTGAGCAACTGGTCTTGCGATTCATTTGGGCGTAAATTGACTGATGCCAACCTTTTCACCTCCTTTCATCGTGAAATGGTTTCGTTCAAGCTATAAAACGGGTTGCCTTATAAAAAAAAGCCCGGTGCGCGTTGATGGACAACACCGAGCCAAATTAGAGCCCTCTCCAAACCTGAACTCATAAAAACTCGATACGCTCTCTCCTAAGTGCTACTCACAAAGTAATACCGGGTAAAGAGCAAGCCCACGAACGCTGCAGAAATTATTATATCAGTTTGAAGATGAGTTGTCAATTAATAGAAAAAGCCTCTTGGCAATGACCTACTCTCCCAGGGGGTCGCCCCCCAAGTACCATCAGCGCTGGCGGGCTTAACTACCGGGTTCGGAATGGGACCGGGTGTACCCCCGCCGCTACAATCACCAAGAGGCTAGATCTCAAGTTGTTAACCACCAACTGAATAAACAAGATTTAGAAAAGTTTCGAGTTCTCCGCACCACTGGATAAGCCCTCGACCATTAGTACGGCTTAGCTGAACACATTGCTGCGCTTACACTTGCCGCCTATTTAGCAGGTAGTCTTCCTGCGGTCTTACTCCCTTAGCGGGATGAGGGATCTAATCTTGAGGCGAGTTTCCCACTTAGATGCTTTCAGCGGTTATCTCTGCCAGACGTGGCTACCCAGCGATGCCGTTGGCACGACAACTGGCACACCAGAGGTCTGTCCACCCCGGTCCTCTCGTACTAGGGGCAGCTCCTCTCAAATCCCTTACGCCCACAGCGGATAGAGACCGACCTGT
>CP070639.1:3337277-3349679 GCA_020354045.1 Anaerolineales bacterium
AACATTATATATAATTAATTGTGAAAAATCAATAGGTTAGCAATGTAATTATCTTTGCAATTACGTAAATTCCGCAACACTTATAGCGGGCACATGGATTATTACTCTGGTCCCTTTGCCTTCTGTACTATCGACCTGTAGGTGACCACCCAGCATTTCCACTCTTTCTTTAACCAAACGAATACCCATTTTATCTCGATCTGGCAGACCTACTGTATCAAAACCCTTTCCGTCGTCGTCCACTACCACTTTTATATTAGACTCTGCCATATCAAGTTGAACTTTAATTTGTGATGCACCGCTGTGGTGTATCGCGTTCCCTAAAATTTCTTGCGTAGATCGAAATACCAGAATTTCCAGATATGGTTCCAGTCTCCGTTCCACCCCATTGAAAACAAATTGAACATTAGCTTCTGTTTGTTCTTGTATAGCCTCAATATATCGACGTAGCGTGGGTACTAAGCCAAGGTCGTCCAACATCATTGGGCGAAGTTCGAAGATGAACTCTCGGACTTTCTTAAAAGTAGTTGTTGATGACGATTTCAAGCTAATAAGTTCCTCTCGAGCCTTTTCTAGATCCAGATCGAATAATCGCATGGCGATATCAGTTTGCAAAATAAAATTAGACATAGCCTGCGCAGGTCCGTCGTGCATCAACCGCGATAACCTTTGGCGCTCAGATTCTTGTGCTTGGATCATACTCTCCAGCATATCAATAGACGCTGTACGACCATTTCCTGACATTCCAATATTTGCTTTGCCGCTTTCTAAAACTTCGAACACCTTTTCCAGTAACCTTCTACTCCGTTGCTGATTAGCATGATCGGTCTGCAATTTTTCGACCTGCCCCCGAACCACAAATAATCGCTGCTGAATTTCCAGCGCGTTGTCATAAATAGTTCGAATCTCGTCGCGAGATGCATTTTCAAATTCACTTTGTAGTTGCTGTAATTTGGCAGTGACATCCGCATTCTTCTGGGCAAGTTTGCCGACTTCAACCTGACTTTGTTCGAGAAGGAGTTCAATCTCACTTAATGACTGATTAAGTTGTTCAAGCTCAGCAGCAACCTCTTCACCAACATCATCCCATTCACTCCCCTCTTCTCCGAACGGTTGAATGCCACTCATAAGTTTTACTCCGTGATTTTATTCCATATTTTGAGTCGATTTTTTTTGTTATTACAAGCGTTTCCCGCTGATTTAGCTTGATCAATTACGCTCGACCAACAACATATTGGCACATCTTGGCTCGAGTATAGCACACGAAAAACACACTTATTACCAACTTACGGTTTTGCTATTTCATTCCAGTAGTATATTCGCATATTTTCACCACCTTGTTGTGGAGCAAATGGTGCCTTTGATTGGTATACAATTCTTAAATCATTAATTAATAACGGATACCAACCCGGAAAAGTTACCAAATATCTTACACCTTGCTCATCAAGGTATTTCGCTAATCTAACCTCATCACGCACAAACGGTATCACGTCTGGTGAAACTAAACCAGCTAAATCGATCAAGGATCGCTGACCGAAATAACCAAGAGCTCCAATATCGTGCGCAGCGATAATAGCATCTTTTTCGGTATCAGAGGCTATCCAATTTGCAGTATTTACCATTTCACTTTCAATAATAGCCACATCATTTCCATAAGATCTTGCCCCTAACATCCAAAACGCAAAAAGAATCAGTGCTCCACTAACCACCAAAGTTTTACTTAGCACTCTTTTAGTAATGCTAGCGGCATTCGGTTTTAGCCATATAAATGTTCCCAACAAAGCACAAATAAAATATACTGGCATCATCGGAATCACATAACGACCATGCTGGTATGTTACTGGCAACCGAACTGCATAGACAACCAGAAAGCCGATTGCCCATAGAGCTAAGCTCAATTTTTCCCAAGACCTATTTTTTATAGTGTGATATAAAAAATAGGTAAAGCCCGGTAACAGTAATATCCCAACTCCTACGAGTGGCAAGCTAAATTGTTCCAAGAGTCTCCACCCAAGAGGATCACTCAACTCAATTGAGTATTCTGCATGCTTCGCGTAATAGGTATTAGGCCAATAAGAACCCGACAACAGTAAATTTGCGACTAAATAAGGAACAAATAACAACAAAACACCAACAAAAAAGTTTAATCCTGATGAAAGTTTTTTTCGCAATTTATTTTTCTGAGCAATTAAGACAAACAGTACTGGACCAAGCAATGTAAGGCCATCTGGTCTAATATAAATACACAATCCAATCAGGGCTCCAATTATGAACCAACTCTTATTTGGTCTTAGTAAGGCATTTAATATAATGAGAATGAAGCATGAGAATAATATTGTCTCCATTCCTGAGGCGGCAGCCCAAACCAGATGCCATTCAAATGTCAATACTATGCCCGTTACAACTGCCAAATTTGTATCACTTATATTAAACTTTCCAACGATCGTAATACCAAATCCAACAAGCACCGCTAAAAATATCCACCCAAGTAGATATGTCCATATGTAAGGACCTAATCCCAGAAAGTGCCCCACTGCTAGTACTCCAGACCACAATGGTGAGGTGGACCCAGCTGATGGTTCTCCCGGTATGTACGCCCAATCGCCATAAAGCCCAAGATTTCGAGCATAAGTTTGATGGATCCAGGCATCATCAAGTGGAAAGCCTATTCTATAAATCAATCGACTTGTGATCAAATAAGAGATTATCGATATAGCTGCCAATCCTGGGCATATAACAATAATGACTATGCGCAATTTATCTGTTTTCATTCTTCAGAATTGATCCGATATATTTGTACATCTTGAATCGTATTGACATGTACTAGTCTGATTTCATTTTCCAATTGTTTATAAAAATTATCCAGCCCTTCTGGATGGTTTGGTTCCAAAATTAGATAACTGCCTCCATAATCTTCTGCAGCAGCCAAAACGTCCTCCAGGTTACCATTAGGGATCGGGATTGCGGGGCGTCGTGCTGCCACATAATAACCAGGTGGATTGTTGACCATTACAATGTCTTCTTTGGCTGCGCCGATATTTTCTAACTCGGCGTCTATTATGGAATAAATTGTCGCGCTTTGATCCCAGGAATGGGAGGTCAAATTAAAATTGGTCAATCGATAGCCTGCGACCATAAAAGTTAATACAACAAGTAGCATAACGCTACTAAAACTAAAAAATTTCCATGCTTGTTTCCAATCCCATCGTCTTATCCGAACACCATACTTTACAAACTCAGCTAGCCCAACTGGTACAACCGCCCACAACAAGGGTTGAACAGCCGCACCTGAATGGAAAAAACCACCTCTCCACCCCACATGAGGAAAAATAAAAGTCATGATCAACAGGGTTATGACCCAGTAACAAAAGCCAATCTTTACTGAGTTGTGATTTCTAGACCGCCACAAACCCATGATCATAAGAGGGATCAAATAGATGGAACCTTGGACAGCTATTGCATTTTGTAAATTGTTCAACAAAGCATGCCATCGAACCGAGAGAATGTTCGGGATACCTGAAGCCATCCAGTTAGTAATATTAATTTTATCGCCTGGATAGGCGTATAAATCATCATAGCTTATCAGCCATAAGGTACGTAAGCCTCCAGGTGACAGAGCAGTGCCAAATGAACTTAAGTTACGCAGCATCCAAGGACCCATTATAAATAAATAACCACCAACTAGTGCTACTACTAATATTGCACGATAAGTTTTATTTGTAATTTGAGGAGTATTGAAGTTGATATTAGACATAAATACACTAATAGCACCTAGAATAATCCATACGATTCCATCAGCTCGGCATAGGTGTAAAAATCCAGAGACAAGTCCAATAAAGAAATACTTCAAAATCTCATTTCGAGCTGGTTGTCCCAAAATCACCAGCCAGGTACAACCCAATACCATGTACAATGCAAACGTATCTGTTGTACCCAGGTAAGCAAGATAATATCCAGGTATCGTCGCAGTGATCCCCGCTAAAAGTGCATATTTCCTGTTGCGGTGAAGAGTATATGACAAGCAAGCAGTTAATGGGGCGATTGCAGAAGCAATAACAAGGAAAAACAACCTGGCAGATACAAAATTATCAACACCAGTAATAATCATTCCTAACGCGGAAACCAAAGATGCCATCGGCATCCAATAAGAATGTGATGGATGCGGAATCCCATCAGGCTTGTCTAAATAATTCCATAAGAAAAAGTCATTAAATCCCGAGCCATTGGCGAGGCTAATTCCACCTGCCATATAATAATCAGCATCCATATAGCCGGGGCTGGATTGGAAAATTGACGCGATTAAGATGAATGCCAAACCTAGAAATGCTAATAATATATATTCGTGATTTTTCATTTTTCAATAATATGCAAAGATTGTTTCCCGCCAAACTTCAATAGAATCCTTGCTCACGCTAATTCGTTTATATTCTCTCTACTACATTATGTTAGCCTATAAAGGTACGAATTTGGTCGACGAGCACACGCGGAGGTTTTATAGCCCACCAACGTAGCCAGTACAGCATTATTAACAAGTACACGGGCAATGGAAAAAACATGATTGAACTCTGTAACAGCTGGCCATGATATTCCAGGCTAGAAAGGAAAATTATCCACAAACCAACCAATAAAATTATCAAATTTAATAAAATCAGCCAACTTCCACGCCTTCCCCAACGTTTATTCATTAGAGAAACCAACAAAACTAATGCTGGAATCATAACAACATAGTTATCCGTTGCAGTAGGGATGCCAACCAAATTAGTAACCACCAGGGTTAGACTGGATGTCCAAAAAAACCAATAAAACTCCTTATTGATTACCGCTCTCCATTCTACAATAAGGATTAATGCTAAGCTTATTGTAAGCAACCATCCTAACTGATTTCCAATTCCTGGTATCCATTTGGAAAATATTTCCCTGGGTATTCCAATAGCTGAATTAGCGGGTAAAGCCAATATTTGATAAAGATTCTGGAATATCCAGTTTGGGATTAGGAAACTGAATATAGTGGTTAATATCAACGTTACACTAAAAAAACTGGTGAGCAACCTCCAACGTTTCCTAGAAATCGTCCATAATACAGCCAATGGAATTATCAGAGCTACCATTTGAGGTTTAATTGTACTCAATGCAAACCAAATACCAGCTGCAATATCATTTTCACGCTGGATTGACACAAGTGCAAATGTTAAAAAAAGGGTAACAAGTATCGAAGCATCCCCACTTATGGTTGGTCCTAGGCCATGAAACCAGAATAGTGAAAATAATAAAAAAATCGCTACCAGCCAAATTTGAGGTTTCCACTTGGTTAAGGACAAACTATATCCCGTGATACTCAGCAGAGCTAGTTGCAACCCCATCATCCAAAGACTACGCGCAATTTCATAATTCCCGATTAAACTAAAAGGAGCAAATAATAATATCGAATAAAAAGGGTATACAAAAAACATGCTGTCCTCGTTGACCACGTTACTTCCTTCGGCGACAGTTTTAATCATCTGAGAGGTTTGGTCACTGTAAGGACTCCACTCATTAAGTAAAAAATATCTGGTACCGACCCAGGCAGAAAGAAAGTTGCCCCCGCCAGGATTATTTAAGGCAAAACGGAAATTAGCCCACAAAATCCCGAGCACAGCCATCACAACCAACAAAGAAAGTATGGTGACTAGGAGAACCGAACGCCTGTTTTCCAAACTGTGCTCCAATTAATCATTTAAAATCAATTCAAGTTGAATTCCTGTTTGTAAATATTGCCCTTAGATGCATATCTTTTCGTGGGATTAACATTCCAGCCCAAATTGATGTCATAATTCAAAACAAGATTGTACGTAGAGTAACCGTTAACCACAATCCATATTTCGCCCGTTGCATGACAACGCTGGCCACTCCTGTAAACTCACTGAAATAAGCGCGAATGACAACAAATAAGCGTGTCGTTCGTGTAATGTATGCAATATGAATGGGATTAAATGTAAAAAAAATCACTTTGGGCTCCAACCGGATGACCAGATATAGAAACTGCTCCACGTTATTCCGAAAATACAATTGTATTTCTGGTCGTGTCCAGTTTTGCCTTCCAAAATATCAATCCTCCAATACCATAAAAAGGTAGAAATGTGAGCCAAGGTTATGTTTTAGGTAAATTGCATCTGAGCAATCCATCTACAGGCATTGCTATCATAAGCAGCAAACGACTGACTACAAGAATAATTGGTAGGGCAAAAAAGGATTATTTTGGCGGATTTCCATGGGTGAGATACACCTGTTGAGGTTATTGTACACTACACCACTTCGAGTGTGCGGATTAATACCTGTCAATGTTGAAATCGATTTAATTCCCCCACAGCTTTCGATGCTATGCTTAATTTATTATCCGGGTCTTACCCTCTGAGCCTCCATAACATTGGGTAAATTTTCAAGTCTATCCAGCACCCTGCTAAGCTCAGCAACATCCTTCACCTCAAGCGTCAGGTCAAATACCGCCAGGTTTTTCGCCACGTCCACATTTACCCCTGTCATATTTATCCCCTCATCAGAGATCAACGTAGCCACGTCTTTCATTAATCCATTGCGGTCATACGCTCGGACACGTATCGGGACCGGATAAGTTCTCTTTGCTTCCCCCCAAGAAACACGTACCAATCTCTCGCGATCCTTTATACGCAGAATGTTGGGACAATCCCTGCGGTGAATTGTCGCACCTCGCCCACGCGTTATATATCCAACAATGTCATCGCCGGGAGCGGGATTACAACAGCGAGCCATGGTAGTTAGCAATCCTTTCAAACCCAATATACTGACAGTATCATCTTGAGGCCTGCTTACATCTGAGGGTGCTCGAGGGGTTATCACAAATTCATCTTCCCCCTCTTTGCCACCTAGCGTCAGGTGATTTACAAGCCGTCCTAAAGGAAGATCACCACAACCTACAGCCTCATATAGATTATCTATATTACGATAATCAAATTCCCGTGCAAGTCGGTCAAGGTTGACCTCCGCCGAATCTAATCGGCGCAATTCTTTATCCAGGATATCCTTGCCCTGGCTGATATTTTGTTCTCGAGCTTGCCGTTTAAACCATTGACGTATCTTAGACCGAGCTCGTTGTGTTTTAACCAGACCCAGATTTGGATTTAGCCAATCACGACTAGGTCCGCCTCGCTTCGCTGTCAGGACCTCAACTTTATCCCCCGTCTTGAGAACATAATCCAACGATACAAGCTTACCATTGATCTTAGCACCACGACACCGATGCCCTACATCAGTGTGCACATGGTATGCGAAATCGATGGGTGTTGAACCAGCAGGCATATCCATTACATCGCCTTTTGGTGTGAACACATAAACTCGATCCTCGAAGACATCAGATTTCATACTATCTACGAACTCACGGGCATCATCAATATCCTGGCGCCATTCCATTAAGGATCGTAACCAAATCAACCGGCGCTCATATTCATCGTCCTTCTTTGAACCTTCTTTGTACCTCCAATGTGCAGCAATGCCATACTCTGCGTTTTGATTCATCTCTGGGGTCCGTATCTGAACCTCTAATGTCTTTGCATCATCAAACATAACGGTAGTATGCAAAGATCGATAGAAATTATCCTTTGGAACCGCAATATAGTCATCAAACTCACCCGGTATAGGTCGCCAACGAGTATGAATGACTCCCAATGCCGAATAACAGGCAGGTATGTCGTCCACAATAATTCGGATCCCCCTGACATCGTAAACCATTTCAAATGGAACACCTTTACGAACCATCTTCTTATAAATTGAAAAAATATGCTTGGGTCGGGCAAGAATTTCCGCTTCTATACCCGCTTGAGCTAGGTACTTTTGCAGCTTAGCCTTAATTTCTTGCATATCTCGCTCACGCGATAAACGCAGATTCTCCAAACTCTTCGCAATATCATTGTAAACGTCTCGATTAACATGTTTAAACGCCAAATCTTCAAGTTCCCATTTCATCTGCCAGATACCCAAACGGTTTGCCAGTGGTGCAAATATATCCATGGTTTCTTGAGCAATTTTGCGTCTTTTATGTTCAGGTAGTACACCGAGCGTACGCATATTATGTAACCGGTCAGCCAGTTTAATCAGAACTACATTTACATCTTCACCCATCGCCAAAAAAGTCTTTCGCAGGGTCTCAGAAACCATATCGTATTTTCGGCTGCGCGTTAATTGGACAGCTTCTTCGTCTGGATCCGGTAGACCCCGGCGTTCAGCAATTTGTCGTTCAGCTTCTTCTTGTGCTTCACTTCCAGCATGTTGGTCACCGCGCGATACTCTTGGCAATTGGGTTAATTTAGTGACCCCATCCACTAGTTTCGAAATCTCATCGCCAAAATCCCCTCGGATATCTTCCAGAGTAATATCTGTATCTTCTACGGTATCATGCAGTAGACCAGCAGCGACAACAGCAGGTGGGACTCGTAACTCAGCCAGGATTACGGCCACCTCGACACAATGGCTCACATAAGCTTCCCCAGAGGCACGTTTTTGTCCCTCATGCGCCTTAGAAGCAACCTTATACGCACGCGTTACCAGCTCACGATCTGCCTGTGAATAATTATCGGGAAGAACCTGGAGCAATTTTTGTAAGTGCATATTGATTTAATTATGCTTGTACTAAGACTTAGTCGCCACTGACTTTAAACGCTTCCACAAGCTTGACGAGTAATTGATACAGATTTTGTTTCTGTGCCTCATCCAAACATGTCCAGGGAGCATAAAAATATCTGTCCGTGTCCACCTCGATATGATTTCGGTAAACCCTGCCACTGCCAGTCAACCAAGCTGAATCTTCAGAACCAGCCAGGTATCCATGATGGATTAATTCAGCTAGCGCATCCTGATAAACATGCATTGAATGACCACGTGAGGCAAGACGGTCACACAGCTGATCCAATGTAGCCACCTCTCCGCGCCAGAACAAGGTCAGCGCTTCAAGCGAAGTGGCGCTGAGCCCAGAATTCAGCCAGGCAGCTAGGTGACAATCATCTCTATAAGCTGCCAAGCAAGAGAAAGCTTGTTCAATGTAAGGCATCGGGGGATCAGATTCAGGCATCAACTTGAAACTGAGTTTAATTGACCAATTGGTTGGAGGCGGCTTCGTCTCTAGGCATTTTTGCACCAGTTTACCGGACAGATAAGCGATATCATTAGATTCAGGGCTTTTCAATGGATCAGCCTGGACCATAGCTGTGCGCGCCAACCGCATCAATTCCAGCGTTAAATTTCTTCCACTATCCGTGAGGCGAAACTTGGATGCATCAACGATATCAAGATAGCCAAGTTTAACCGCTTCGTACAGACGATTTAAATACTCATCAGAGGAAGTGTAAGGACCTCGAACCATAAAATGCCCAGGGGTTGCATCCTCCGGTTCAAATGTGAGCACTGCCAGCAACAACATCCATTGCCTTGGTTCAAGATTAAACTCTTTACAACCGCGCTCCACCTCCGGCTCAAACCGGACGGTTAAGGCAGACCAGGCTTCATTCATAACTTGCCACAAATCGCGATTGTCCATCACTTCTCCACTATGACAATTAAAAAACAAATATAAAGCGGTATTTGTTAAATTATACCGATTCTAGGCAATAAATACGAAGGAACTATCTATCTGTTAAATTGTATAAGAAAGTTTGTATATCTTGGTAAGTAGGCAACGCGGGAATTGCGCCTCTGCGCGTGGTTGTTATTGCCCCCACTGCATTGGCAAACATGCAAATCGACACAAGAATTGACTCATCCTGCCGAGTGCCGATATTTTCTAATAAACCAAACAGCAAGCCCGACATAAATCCATCTCCAGCTCCGATCGTATCTACGACATTAACATCATACCCATCTACTATTCCATAATACTCTGGGGTTACATAAATGCAGCCTTTCTTGCCCAATGTGATTACAACCAATTGATTATTCCCACGCCATAAATTACGCACGCCTGTGATCGCGTCAGCTCCATTACAGAGGAATTGAGCTTCATCTATACTCAATTTGATCACGTGAGCTCTATCCCAGACCGAAAGGATGCCGTTTTTAGCTTGTTCATTACTCGACCACAGGTTTAGTCTTAGATTAGGGTCGTAGGAAATAATGAGGCCTGATTTTTCCGCTACATCAATAGCATATAATGTGGCACTTCGTGCAGGTTCACTAATTAAGCTGATTGAGCCGTGATGGAATATTTTCGCTGCTTGTATATATCCAGGATCAATGTCTTGAGGGGAATGTAACATATCAGCACTAGGGTTCCTATAGAATACAAAGTCACGTTCCCCATCAACTCCTAGGGATACAAATGCCAGCATGGTTCTTGCCTCACTGGAATATCGTACTTGTGTTGTATCCACACCTTCCGCTTTGAGCAACTTAACCAGAAAATGACCAAAGATATCCTCTCCAACCATCCCAACAAATCCACTTTTTTTACCTAACCGCGCCAATCCAACTGCGACATTAGCAGGCGCCCCTCCTGGTGCTTTCTCAAATGCCGGTGCCTCCTCTAAAGATACTCCATGCACTGTAGAGACAAAATCTATCAAGACTTCACCTAATGTGATTACATCTGGCATATTAAATTCTCCCTCATCAATAAAAGAAGAACCTTAATGAAAGAATCCAGAATAGTGCCAATCCTAATGAATAGTTATCAGATCATATCAGATTTTTAAACCACATATATTCAAATGGTTCTAATTCCACCCTCATTTTTCCCCCTTTTGATTCATAGGACCTTTCTGTAAGCAATTCCACCCAAATATTCTCAAATGGTTCATCCACCTGAATGATCACGTTTTGCTTTGTATTGGACAAGTTGTTTATTACCAACACTTTTTCTGAATCATTTTTACGCCAGTACGCTGCAAGCGCATCTGGTATGGCCTCTACCCATTCTAATGACCCGCGACTGAAAATATGCATACCTTTCCTTATCTGGATCATCTTACGGATACGATTATAGAGAGAATTAGATAATGAGATTTGCTTGATAACACTCACCTGCTGAGGGTTATATTGCTCATGTGTAATAATTGGTGAGTATAGCAAGGAGGCATCTGTCCCGGAAAATCCTGCATTTATGTCCGAATCCCACTGCATCGGAGTGCGCACACCATTACGATCTGGAAGTTCAACGTCATCCCCCATCCCTATTTCATCCCCATAATAAATAATTGGTGAGCCTGGTAATGTGAATAATAATGAGTATGCCAGCTCAATTTTTCGTTGGTCATTATCAAGAAGTGGAGCCAACCTTCGGCGTATCCCCAGGTTTAACCGCATTCTCACATCCGGTGCATATTCCTTCCACATCCACTCACGTTCCTCTTCTGTAACCATCTCCAGAGTGAGTTCATCATGGTTGCGGAGAAACGTACACCACTGGCAATTTTCCGGGATTTCTGGTGTTCTATCCAAGATTGACTTTATAGGAGTGCGATCACCTTTCCGGAGAGCCATGAATATACGCGGCATTACTGGGAAATGGAAACCCATGTGGAATTCATCGCCATCACCAAAATACGCTCTGACATCTTCAGGCCACTGATTCGCTTCGGCCAGTAATATTCTCCCCGGGTAATTTTGGTCAAGAAAATTACGCACTCTCTTAATGAAAGCATGTGTTTCGGGCAAGTTTTCGCAATTTGTACCCTCGCGTTCAAACAAATATGGTACTGCATCTGCTCGAAAGCCATCCACCCCCAAATCTAGCCAGTATTGCATCACCTTGATCATTTCTTCTTGTACGCGTGGGTTATCATAATTTAAATCTGGCTGTGAGGAATAGAAACGATGCCAGTAATATTGTCCAGCAACTTCATCCCAAGTCCAGTTAGAAGTTTCTGTATCAAGAAATATGATGCGCGCATCACCGTATTTATAACTTGTATCACTCCAAACATAATAATCCCGGTATGGTGATTCTTTATCTGAGCGTGCTGCCTGAAACCATGGATGCTGGTCTGATGTATGGTTTAGCACCAAGTCAACAATCAGTCGCATTTCGCGAGCGTGCACCTCATCGATTAATGCCTTGAAATCATCTAGAATCCCATATTCTGGCAAAATCTGGTAATAATCCGCAATATCGTATCCATCATCCTTCAGAGGGGATGGGTAGATGGGCATTATCCACAAGCAATCAATTCCTAAATCTTGTAGGTAATCCAACTTTTGGGTCATTCCACGTAAATCACCGTGACCATCGTTATTCGAATCAAAAAATGCTCGAACATATAGTTCATAAAAAACAGCATTTTTGTACCAGATTTTGTTTTTTCTATCCATGGCAGATAAAACTTTTATTAACTAAATCTTTCACAAAAAAGCCAAATGGTTATGCGTTCTTGAACCTTTTGTGGATCAGATCTTGACAACTTCTAG
>CP070639.1:3349779-3367174 GCA_020354045.1 Anaerolineales bacterium
GATCGCTTCTGTCCCTTGTAAAAGTTCAGTTCCTGTTGTTTGAAAGTCGAGTTTTTGGATATGCCGCAACTGTATCTCAAATCGCCCGTTTTTCGATTTCATACGACTAGATACTTAAATTGGATGCGGCTGCAAAAATCCCCCATTTATTCTCCCATATTAATCTACCAGGTGCTCTGGCGCGACTCGACCGCGCTGGAAAGTATTGTAACTGAAGCTCTCAATCATCAAATATCACTGCCACGGTCATGCCCCAACGCAAACGAGGTTCTGTTTCAATTAATGTAATGCGGGCGGTGTAGGTGACATCGCCTTTGTTGATCGTAGATATCTCGCTGATCGATTCTACTTTTCCTGTGAGGGTCAAATCTGGAAGCGCTTCTGGGATCACCTTGACTCCCTGCCCTAATCTGATCTCAGGCACCTGGATCTCAGTTAGATCTATGGTCTCTACAATCCACTCACTCATTACGGCCAAAACCATCACCGGTTGGCCCAATTCCACCCACTCTCCGGACTTCACACTCACATCCACCACCGTACCAGCAAATGGGGCGAGCAATTCAAGCTCCTGCATACCCTTCTTCACGGCGCTCAGATTAGCCTCAGCTACCGTGACGCGCATCTGGGCAGCAGCCACCTCCTCCGGCTCTGGCCCGTCGACGAGAGTAGTGTACTTGTGTTGTGCGTCCGTCAACCGGGCTTGAGCATAAGCCAGGTCAGCTTCAGCAGTTGCCAGCTCGATCTCATCGACCGGTGCAAGTAAGTCCTGGTATTTTCTGATGGAGTTTTCATAGCGTTTCTGTGCTATGGTTATATTTCTCTCCAGGGAGGTGAGTAGCAGCTTGACCTGCCGCCTGCTGATGAACTGCAAGATGGGGTTATTCCGATTACTAAGTTGTTTTTCGGTACGTGCTAATACATCGCGCGCTCTGTCTACTGCGTTCCCTGCCAGCACCATATTGGCGTAAGCCTGATCGATAGACAGCTGGGGAGCAGTTTCTTTGAGCTTGCCCAGGTGATATTCTGCTTTATCGGATTCCTTGCGTGCCTGTGCCAGCTCTCTTTCCGCCAGGGCTCTTACCAGCTCTGCATTTGTATACAGCGCCTGCAACCCCTGTCGAGCCATCAGTAATTCCATCTCTGCATCTGCAATCTCTGCCAGCAAATGATCCCCACCACCCTGACGCATTAATAATTGACCGCTGTCAACCCAATCCCCCTCCTGCACCAAGACTCCCTCTACAATCCCGCTTGAACTCATCGCTAAGTTAGCGAATCTTTTTGGGACCAGGCGGCCTTCAACCTGTAGATCAGCCTTTCCTGTCTGGACAATTCCAGACACCTGGACAGGGGCATCACTTTGTGCAGCTTCAACCCTCTTGCTAGCCCCCAGCAAAGGGAAACTCAAGCTGAACAGCAGGCAAAAGCAAACAATCCGATTTATCTTGCGTGTCAGTGAGAACATCAATATTCACCGCAAAGAATCAGGCTTTACTTCAGAAAATTAACCACAACAGTCATTCCCCAGCGCAAACGAGGGTCGCTTTCATCCAGTTCAATTCTGGCGGTGTAGGTCACATCACCGCGTTTCTCTTCATATAAATCGCTGATCGACACCACTGCACCGGATAAATCCAAATCTGGCAGGGCATCAGGTGTAATCTCGGTTGCCTGACCCAGGCTGATATCAGGAACTTCTAACTCAGTCAAGTCTTCGGTCTCGACCACCCATTGCGAGAAATCTGCTAACACCAACACTGGCTGTCCCGGGTTGACCAGCTCTCCCGCTTTGACCCTCAGATCGACGATTGTTCCATCAAAAGGCGCTAGCAGCTCGATATTCTCCAGTGCTACCCTGGCTGCCTGCAAATTGGCCTGTGCTGCGTTGATGCGCGCAGCGGCTGAGGCCATCTCGTCTGGGTCTGGCCCATCCTTGAGATCAGCATAATCCTGTTCAGCCAGTGCCAGCTGGGCTTCAGCTACTGCGATATCGGCTTGGGCAATCGCCAAATCAAGCTCATTGGCTGACCCCTGCAGGTTATTTAACAACCGCACGGCATTATTATATCTTTGTCGGGCTTCCGCGAGTTTTGACAGCAATGTCGCCCGGGTGAGGTTATCTTCTGGTTTGTTCTCGTAGGAGTTAAATTTCTTTTGTGCCTGATCCAAACTGTCTTTCAGGATCACAACGTTAGCCTTGGCCTCATCAATGTCGGTTGGTCGACTGCCTGCATTAAGATTTAAATAATACCGCTCAGCATCCCGAACAGCATCTCTGGCGTAAGCAATCGCCTGGAGGGCAAGCGCATCGTTGACGCCAGCATTTTCCACCAGGGCATCCTGCATCTGTTGGGCGTTAAGCAATTCCATCTCAGCACTCGCTACAGCAGCCTCAAGCTGCTCCTGATTGGTAAGGCGGGCAATCGTCTGTCCCGCGGTGACGGTCTCGCCTTCATTCACCAGCACCTCGGCAACCTGACCTCCTGCCTTGAAAGCGAGCGTGACGAATTGGTTCGGAACCAGACGACCTTCTGCAACGACCTGTAAATCAGCAACCACAACCGGTACTTGTGTCGACGCAGCCTCAGTGGCTGAGGGTGGTGAAGTGGATCCACAGGCAGATACGAGCGATCCGATCAGCACTAAAAGAATAGCACAGTGTATTAATCGTGAATGCATTTTTGAAACCTCCTCCTCACTGGTAAGCCAGACTTTCACGCACACTGATCTTGGTCGCCCCACGTGCCGGCAACCAGCTGGCAAGGATAGATAATATCGTGATGATCCCCAACCACATAACAGGTCCAGTAGTTGAAAAGTTGTAAAAGAATTCAGTTTCCAAGGCTGAGCCAATCGCCTGGCTCATGAGGCGCCCAACTGGGATGCTCAGAGGGAAGGCGAAAAGCCAGCTCAACCAGCCCAAAATCAGTCCCTCCCCAATAAAAAGGCGAAAAATGGTCCACGATGAGGCGCCAATGGCGCGCATCACGCCGATCTCCCGGCGACGTTCCATAACGCTGAGTGAGAGGGCGCCGCTCAAGGCGATACCGCCTACTGCACCGATAATCATGGCCATGACTCCTAGTAAGATCACCAGAAAATTTATCTGGCCGATAATCGTGGTTGCCATTTCACCTGTAGTGTCACCCATACTGAAGACGCCCCGCACGGCTGAGATCTTGACATTATTTTGTTCGTAGAATTCTCGCAAGTTTTTGGCAATTGCTATCTGTCTCTGGGGATCAGTTTCCCAGGTTTGGATCCAAACCGATTGCCCTCGGCCTACAAAACCCAGGTCGTAAAGCAACACATCCCGCGGGGCGCTGGCAGTGTTGGGGATAAATGGTAAAAATGATAAACCGACAATTTGCCAATCTCTTTCTTCATGCTCTGCGTAAGTCAGAGTAACCCAATCCCCCACGCCAACACCGATCTCCTCCGCTAGCTGCTTATCAAGGACGAGGGCATAACTATCATTCGGATCCAACCACCGCCCGGCGAGCATCTTGCTACCGAAAAGCTGGGTAGGAAGTGGCACTCCAAACAAGAGACTAATGCTCTCATCATCTTCTGATGCTGGCTGCCCTGCCGGGCGGATTGTTGGATTGGCTAATCCCCACATCTCCAATGCTTTCACCTCTGGATGGATTAAAGTCAAATCCTCAATGTAGTTGAAACGCTGTGGTGTTTCGAAAACCAGGGTGATATCTGCGTTTAATATCGAGAAAAAGACATCCCGCGTAGTGTACTCAACTGCTTCGCGAACTGCCACTACTGCCATAAACATCAAGCCGCTGAGCACGAGGCCAAATTCCAAGAATATCACCCGCCGTTTGTGGCGGAATGTGTTACTGATTGTGATCAGAATTAGTCTTGAGATAAAGCGAACCCTCCTAAGAGCGCGCTCGATCAGACCGGTGTTGGTGCTCAAGCCGAAAGTGCTGATAGCCTCTCGCACGGTAATACGCGCCCCGGAGATAATTGGGATCACGGAGGACAGCAAGGGTGCCACCAGGCAAATCAACACCACCTGAATTATGACGGGTTGCGAAACTTGAAATGACCCTATATCAGCGCCAAAATTATTGGACAACCAGGTGGTGATCGACCAGGCACCATAAATTGCAAGGGGTAAAGCCAACAATAAAGCTAAGAAACCGTATATAAAAACTGAAACAAAAAACAGGCGCAGGATATGCCATGTGCTGGCGCCAACCGCCTTCATAACCCCAATCTGGTTCACTTGTTGGGTGACGAGCACATTGATCGTATTATAGACCAGCAGGAGACCCAAACCTAGAGACACGAAACCCAAGATCGTCAACACCAGGAAAATCCCGTCCATCTGAGGCTCAAAGATATGCTCATCGGGATCGATGATCATACGGTTAGAATCGTAACCCTGCTTCTCCAATCTTTCCTGCAGGCGATTCGCCAGATCGGTTACCGCTCCTTCTTCATATTCGGGTGCCGATACCAGTATTTGGTTGAATCCCTCCACTCCAACAAGCTCATCAAAATTATCATTAGTTGTGTACAACTGAAGCATACCGCCAAAATATGCGGGTTGAATGAGTTGGTCGTATACTGTACCGATGAAATTTACTTTGATTTCCCGATCATTTACCCGGATAATAATCTCTTCATCAGACGAGACTCCGAAGAAGGCTTCGGCATCCTGACCTAGAGCGAGAATTTCATCGTGAGGCCAATCTCCATTGAGCAGTTCGAGTTTATTTAATATTTGATTTTCGTAATCAATTCTTGAGGACAGCGTGGCCTGCTGCCATTCCTCTTCTGGATTTGAGCGCCACTCGACATAGGTGCTGGATTTGCCTTCAATCACAGCTACACCATCAACATCTTCCAAGACCTGCAGGTCGTCTTCTCCGAGGAACGGGGTGTATAAATTTATCATGGCTGGCACCTGAGATTTCCAGATTTCTTGCATACTAGGAATCATCAAATTGCGTGTGCCCATAATCATGCCGATCGAGCCCGCGCTCAAGCCTATGATGAGAATCACCTGGATCGTACGACCCTTGTTATTCCACAAATCACGAAATAATTTGTAACCAAGAACACCCATAGCACCTCAAAACACTGCCAGGTTAATAGCCGGTCCAGCCAACCACGCCCACAAATTCATCTCGGGTGATCTTGCCGTCGATGATCTCTACCGTGCGCGGAACCCGGCGGGCTAACTCTTTGTCATGCGTGACCACCAGCAAGGTCTTGCCCTGGTCTACTAATTTCAAAAAAAGGTCAAATACATCATTGGCATTTCGAGTATCCAAATTACCGGTTGGCTCATCTGCAACCAATAGCTCTGGGTCATTTGCCAGGGCGCGAGCGATAGCCGCGCGTTGCTGTTGCCCTCCAGACACCATGCCGGGTAGTTTATGAGCTTGATCTGTCAGTCCCACGATCTCCAAGAGTTCCATAGCCCGTTGGTGCTTTTCCCGGCGGGAGTACTTCTTGGTGAAGTCCATCGGCAGGATAATGTTTTGTAGCAGGCTTAAGGCTGGCAGCATTTGAAAGAATTGAAATACAATGCCGACATGCTTACCACGCCAGGCAGCCAGCTTGTTCTCGCTCATCTTCTGAATCTCGAGACCCGTTACAACCACCTGGCCATCCGTAGGATGGTCTATGCCGGTGATCATATTGAGAAGAGTAGATTTACCATTTCCCGATGGTCCAACGATGGATACAAATTCCCCATTCTGGATGTCAAAAGAAATCCCTTTGAGGACTGTTACCTCACCACCCCCAACTGGAAAGCTCTTGACCACGTCGATAACCTGGACTACAGGGCTATTACCATTGACACTACTCATATACCTCGCTCCATTCCGCCGCTACTACTAAGATGACCAGATCAAAGACAGCTGCGGCTTGTATATTCCTTTGTCGTACCACACATCCACATCTACAGTTTTAACGCCCTCCAGGGTTAATTTTAGATCGACGTGCGTCCACATCTCATTTTGCACGAAGGCTGCCATGCGACCATACTTCTCTTCGCTCAATAAGCGGGCAGCAGTCAGGGCGAAATTTGCTGCCCCTAATAGATCCTGGCCATCCGGTGAGCCAGTACGCAGCAGATAAGTGAGCGGCTGAAGAAAAACCTCTTCGCTAATAATATTCTCCAGCAATCTGGCAGCGACCATGCCACTGCCCACCAGACTCCCTTCTACCGAGGATCGATCTTTGATACTGGCAAGCAGCGATCCATTCTCGGTGCCTGACGGGAATAGATGTGCGTACTTGTCAATCTTCTCGGCCACAACTCGAGAGCCGTCACAGATGACCAGAATTGCATAGTTAGCGGGTGTCTCGAGCTTGTCATGCATGATCAGAGATGCCAATTTTTCGGGATCGTAGGGCACTTCCGGGATGATTACCCGGTCTGCTCCACCCAAGAAACCCATTAAGAGAGTGCTATAGCCGGACTTGGCGGCAAAAGTCTCCACAACAACGATTTGTTCGCGTGAACCCGCCAGGGCACGTAATTCATGGATGAACGCCACCCCTCTCGATAGTCCCGTGCTAAATCCAAGTGTGTAGTCAGTGCCATGGATATTATTGTGAATTGTTTTAGGAATAGCGATGATCGGGACCCCTTGCTGGCTAAGATAGGCGGCATAATGGAGCGTGTCATCGTCCCCAATAACAATTAATGCCTGGTAACCCAATCGCCGAACGACCTCCTTAATGTGGTCGGTCAAGTCTTGGCTTTCCCTTTGTGAAGAGCGCAGGAATTCGGGCACCATTCCGTTCGGAACAGTTCGGGGATCAAGTCGACTGGAATGCAGGAAAGACCCGTGCATGCGGTCGATCGGACGCACCATACTCTTAGTCAGCTCGATGAAAAAGTCGCTGTATGAGCTCGGATCACGCGGGTTGTAGTGCATCAATCCCTCCCAACCTTTACGCACACCGATAGGTTCGTACCCTGAATCAATGACCCGGTAGACCAGACTCTTTAAACACATATTCAGACCGGGCACATCGCCACCACCGGTCAAAACAGCCACGCGTTTTGTCATTATTAGGCTCCTTCTTGAATGCCGACTGGATTGTAATTATTCGCCTGAAAAATTAACCTGTGTGGAAAAAATTTTTGGGGCGTATGTATATGAGCGTTCTTACAATTTGCTAGCGCGGAAATTATCCACTAGAGATCTACACTATACTTGTGAAAGCATCCTTGCATATAATTATATTTACATTTACATTTTAGGTATGTGATATCTGTCCTGAAATTAGTAACATTTGTAAGACCTCTTCCATTTCAATTACTTGCTCAGGTGACCCAATAATCAAAAAGTCCACCACCTTTCAAACAGTGAATAAATCCTGCCCAAGCAAACACAGGAGCATGGCTCATCCTTTTATCTGCGACTTGATTGTGGCAGCCAAGGAACACCATGCTCCTGCTCGTTTTATCTTAATAGTTTCTTCTAACGCTCTACTTCTTCATCTGCTTTGTGGCGTATTCAATCGCCGCCTCCAGTTGTGCGTCAAATCCCTGTAAAAGCTGTCCCCGGTCCAGTTCGACCTCAAAATCCGGTACGACCCCGTTATCCTCCAGGACGCGCCCGTTAGGTGTCACCGACTGGCGGTAGGGAACCATCAGGATCGCCTCTCCTGGCAGGCTTTCAAGCGTCATCACCAGGCAGTTGCCGGGTGTTTGTACACCAATGACTGTAGCCCTGCCCATCGCCTGTAAGCTGCCGGTGAACTCCTCGCTGGAGGAGACGCTCGTTTCATCCACCAGGATCATCACTTCACCCGGATAAGGATTGGAGACTGGGTCTAGATAAGCTTCTAACGCCCCATCACGACCCATGTAGCGCATGAATAGCCGGGGTTCACCCACCAGCTGGCTGGCGATGGCTTTGCGAACCGGGAACACCCCGCCTAGGTTGCCGCGCAGGTCGATGATCAGGGCTGGCGCATCGTCCTGGTCTTCGATCGCCTGCAGCATGCCTTCCAACACCGGCTCCAGGAAGCCTGACAGGCGCAGGTAGCCTATTCCATTGTCGAGCCGCCGCACTTCAAGTTCAGCACAAAACTGAGGCAACGCTGGATCTAACTCGCCGCAGGAAAGGTCCCTCCGCGGGGCGAACTGCATCCTTGCTTGCTGTACTTGGTTGCTGGCGTCCAGGTACTCGATGACGACTTCTGCGCCCACTTCCCCGTAGAAGGCAGAGCGCATGCCCACGACTGCCCTGGCGCGCTTGTGGCGCTCGTTGTAAGGCGGCATATTGAAATTGTTGGCCGCGAAGTCTGCCTGCATCATGCCGTCTATTGCTGTGATCACATAACCTGTTCGCAAGCCTGCCTGCTCGGCGGGAGAGCCAGCTAAAACCCGGGTGACCACCGGGACGCCGTCCAGCAGGCGCACGTCCATGCCCAGCGATCCGTTTGCGAAGCTTTCGACACTCAATTGATTCGAGAGTTCGGCCGGCAGCGCGCCAATATGCGAAACCCCCAGCTCGAACAGCATCGGGTTTAACAATTGGAACCAGAAAGCAGTGTCGTCTTGGACTGTGGCCAGCTTCTTGCGGTACGCTTCACCGATGGCTTGCCAATCCTTCCCGCCAAAACTGGGATCATAGAATAGTTCGTTCACCTGCTGCCAGGCTGACTCGAAGATCGCTTTCCGTTCAGCAGCAGTCAGCGTTGTCTCGATCTTCAGGCTGTCGTATTTGCCTGCTGGCATGGGGCTGGAGGTTGGAACTGGTTCCGCCTCCCCGGCGCAGCCTGCCAGCACCAAGCTTACTAGGATCACCACCAGCATCAATCGACCAAAAAGTGCATGGCGGGAATCCTGGTATTGGATCGTATCGGGTGCTGAAGCACCCCGGTAATCACCCTGTATGTTTTTCATCGTCTCATCCTTTCCTTGAGATTGGCTTCAAGCTTTCTAAAAAAGGGCCACGCCTCTGATATAGCATAGCCTGGAATGAATTGATTTACATCTGCCAGGAGAGAGGTTTTTAAGTGTCTGGGGGCAGGTATGCATATCCAACTGGAAGATAATCCATCCTCCCTCCACAGTATCTCTGCCGCATTCTAAAAAACCCTCCCCGGTCGTACTCAAAACAGGTCTCAAGACATGCCTGCTAGATCCATTCTTTGCTATACTGAATTTGGAACTTCATATTGGACTGGACTTTAGGATCAAGAACATGCTTGCGAGTAAAATCGTGCGACCATTTCGTCGCTTAATGTGGAAGTTGACGCTGAGTTATACCGCCGTCACGGTAGGTTCCTTGCTCATTGTCATCCTCTTTCTGGGGTATTTACTATTTTCAAGGATCTTCATTCCGCTAGATATTTACAACAGCGTGGCTGGTCCTCAGGAATGGATTCGAATTGTCCGTGAAAACGATTCACCCATTTGGAACGAAATTTTGTCACAAGAACCCATTGATACCGGTTTGATCTCAAAGGTACTGCAAGAGTCGAACTTAAATATTACGGACATCGAGATCCTCCAACTTGGCGATTTTCAATTACGAATGAGGACAGTTGGACAGGCGAGTGTTCTGATCGTCGATCCCAACGGGATCTTGCTTGGAACATCCAATCCGAAAATTGTCACTGATGATGAAGTTGGGCAGCCTCTCGATACGGGCATATTACCCGATCTGGAGAGAGTCCTGAAAAATGCTCTACTGGGAAGGGTAGATCCAGAACACGTATTCGTCACCCTTGAACCGCATGAACGCTTTTATTTTGCGGTCCCTTTAATGGATGAAACCAATCAGGAAGTTTTGGGAGCTGTGATTGCTAATGTCGAGCGTATACCAACCTCCAACGACATCCCAGCTAATATATGGATTTTGTTTGTGCGGAGCTTATTAATCTTCTTGTTGGCCGCTGGAGTTGTAGGAACGATCTTCGGCGCCAAGACATCCAGCGGCATGGTCATGCGTATAGAGCAAGTATCGCAGGTGACCAATGCCTGGAGTCAGGGGGATTTCTCCACATTTATCGACGATTCTCAGGGCGATGAGATCAGTCAGCTTGCGGTGCATCTCAATCACATGGCTGAGCAGCTGCAGCAGTTTTTCAAGAAAAGCCAGGAGATGGCGATATCCGAGGAGCGCGGTCGCCTTGCGCGTGACCTGCACGACAGCGCCAAACAAGAAGCCCTGGCGGCCTCCTTTCACCTGGGAACAGCCCTGACACTCTTCGAGCGCGACCCTGAGAATGCCAAAAAGCACCTGCTTGAAGCTGACAGCCTGGTCGATTCAGTTCGCAGTGAGCTGACGGATCTAATCCATGAATTGCGTCCCCCAACGATGAATGGTGCCCGTTTCGATGAGACAGTTAATGAATACCTTATAGAATGGGCCCATCAAACTGGAATCAAAGCCTCACTGAGCGTGAATGGGGACGGCGAAATGCCCTTGGAGGTCAAGCAGGCGATTTACCGCATCATGCAAGAATCACTTGCCAATGTCGCCCGGCACAGTTCCGCCGAGAATGTCGAGATGGCTTTATCCTTTCAGGATCATCTGATCGAATTTTCTGTTCGTGATGATGGTGTGGGTTTTGACCCCCTGGAGCAGCATGCTGGCATGGGTCTTGATTCAATGCGCGAACGAGCGCAAGCGCTGAATGGTGAGTTCAGTATCGAAAGCGCCATGAATCAGGGGACAATGGTCCGCTTGACCTTCCCGGTTGACTAGCGCGCAATCAAGTAGTGGAGGACGTATACAATGTCAGAGCCAATCACGGTCATGATCGTGGACGATCACGAGTTGGTCCGCAAGGGCGCGCGAGGATACCTGGATGCGCAGCCCGATATTGTCGTCGTAGCCGAGGCGGAGACTGGTGAAGATGCGGTTCGGTTCGCCCGCGAGCACGTGCCGGACGTGGTCCTGATGGACCTGGTCATGCCCGGCATGGATGGTGTGGAGACGACCCGCAGGGTAAAAGACGTCAGCCCGCGCACCCAGATCATCATCCTGACCTCCTACCATCAGGATGAGCACATCTTCCCCGCGCTCCAGGCTGGCGCCATCTCCTATCTGCTCAAGGATGTCAAAGCCAGGGAGCTGGTTAAAGCCATTCATCAGGCTGCCGAAGGGGAAGCCACGCTCCATCCCAGGGTAGCCGCGCGCGTGATCAAACACTTCCGCATTGGAGACTCCTCCAGGAGCAGCCCCTTTACCGAACTAACGGACCGGGAGTTGGAGGTCTTGTCTCTGATCGCCAGAGGCTACACCAACCAGAAAATTGCCGGGGAACTGGTCATCAGTATCGGCACCGTTAAAGGTCACGTCAGCAATATCCTCAGCAAGCTGCACCTTGCCGACCGTACCCAGGCCGCAGTCTACGCCTGGCAAGAAGGGGTTGTGCGCCGCGAGTAAATCGTATACCAGAGCCCCCAGCCCGCCAGAGTTGACCTTGGATAAAAAAATTTCTCTCCGGATTTTCGGCGTCTGCGCAGGATGATCAACTGCACAAGTACGACGATGAAGAAACCCCCGAACAACAGGATGATTTGGGTGCTGCCCATGGTATGCCTCTCCCAAAGCAGCACTTTCTGCACCTTAAGGCTATAATTAACTGCAGGTGTATGTGAATGTCCAGATGAACCTCATTCGTCTCGCACTATGAAGGCTGGTCGATGTCATTACCCTTGCTGGCAACAAAATTCAACATCCCCCCTACCAACCCGAACCTGATCGGGCGTGAGCGTCTTTCAAATCTGCTGGATGAAGGCCTGCAAAGCGGCCACCTGCTCACTTTGATCTGCGCGCCAACAGGATATGGCAAGACCAGTATGGTAAGCCAGTGGGTCCACGCGCGTAAAGCCGGAAATTCGTTAGAAACATCGCCTTTCAGGCAGTTTATCTGGCTGACGCTAGACCCAGGGGATAACGACTTGGGACGCTTTATCGCCTACCTGGTTGCAGCCTTCCAGCAAATTGAGCCTGATCTGGGTCAGGGACTGTTAGCTGCCTTACAAAACCCACGCTCTACCGCACCCCATGTTCTCGCCACCTTGCTGATCAACGACCTTTCTGCCCTGTTCGAGCAGTACGTCTTGATATTAGATGATTACCATTGCCTGCATGCCCAACCCATCCACGATTTCATGAGTTATTTCGCCGATCACCTGCCACAGCATGTGCACCTGGTGATCAGTTCGCGCGCCGACCCACCCCTGCCCCTGGCACGTTTACGCGCCCGGGGGCAGCTGACAGAGCTGCGCCAGGTTGATCTGGCTATGACCAGGGAGGAAATCGCCCTGTTTCTCAAGCAGGCGATGAGTCTGGAGATAACCCTTGAGCAAATACAGCTGCTGGAAGATAGGACCGAGGGCTGGGTGGCTGGTTTACAGCTGGCGGCACTGTCCATGCGGCATGTCAAAAACATTTCTGCCTTCATCCAGGTATTTTCGGGCGGGCATGAATTCATCGCTGATTACCTGACCGGTGAAGTGCTTGAAAAGCAGGATGAAGCCACCAAGAAATTCTTGTTACAGACCTCGATATTGGAACAGTTTTCAGCCTCCCTGTGCGAAGCAGTTACCGGCGGGGCACAGGCACGGCAAACCCTGGAACAGCTGGTCGATGCCAATCTCTTCCTGATTCCCCTCGATTATCAGGGAGAATGGTACCGCTACCATGCCTTATTTGCAGACCTGCTGCGCAAACGTCTGCAACAATCCCAAAAAGAATCCATCCCCGACTTGCATGTCAGGGCGGGTCGCTGGTATGCTCAAAATGAGATGCTCAACCCGGCAGTTGATCACTTCCTGTCAGGGCAGGATTATGAGGGCGCAGCCAACCTGATTGAAGAAAATGCCGAACGGGTGCTGATGCATGGACAAACTGCGACTTTCTTGCGTTGGCTGGAAACCTTTCCTGTTGAGCACCTGTTTACCCACCCTGTCCTGGTGGTTTACCAGGGTATGGCCAACATGCTACTGGGCAAGATTCCTGAAAATGCACTCTCCTTGATACAAGAGATTGCCACCTCAGCGGAGGAATTTCAAGGTGAAGCCAATACACTCCAGGCGCTTTATGCGGTGATGACGGGTAGAGCTCTGGAGGCAACCCGTCTATCGGAAAGTGCCTTACAGCAATTACCTTCCGAGCGTGCTTTCTTGCGCATCCTGGCAGCCGATAGCCTGGCAATGGCACATGCCCTCCGGGGTGACTTAGCTGCTTCCGCGCAGGCGTTTGAGCAAGTTGTCGAGAATGCCCAAAAGGCAGGCAATGTGATCATGACTTTAATGGGCCTCTCGAACCTGGCTGGGCTGCACTACCAGCGAGGCAAATTGCACCAGGCGTGGGACGCATACCAGCAAGTCCTGGAAATCAGCAAGGCAAAGCTTGGGGGGCAGTCGCACGCCCTGGGGAAAGCTTACCTGGGTTTAGGCGAACTAAAGCGTGAATGGAACGATCTTGAAAATGCCCAGACCTATTTATCTAAAGCAACTGAAATGTTCAGGCAGTTTGTTGATATCGGGATCCCTCTGGTTTATCTTGCCAGAGTGCGGGTTCACCTCGCTCAAGGCGAATGGGAGCAGGCCCAGGCTATCCTGGATGAAGCCTGGCAGTATGCCCAGGCCTCGAAAGCCACTGCTCTGGATGACAAGCTGACAGAACTGATGCAAGCGCGCCTATGGATTGTTTTGGGTGACCTGCACCTGGCAGAGCAGTGGGCTCGCCAGCAGGGATTAATGGACAAGCCCGTGGTAGATCTTTCTGTCATGGCAGACCAGAACGCAATGGCTTTTGAAGTGCTTCAGGGCGAATATCTCACCCTGGTACGCCTGTATATCGCTCAAGGTGAAGCCTCCAAAGCTCTGGAGCTTCTCCCGGTGCTGCTTACCCATAATGAGAAAAGGGCCCAGATGCGCCGGGTCATCGAAGTCCTGGTGCTGCAGGCGGTCGCTTGTCAACAGACAGGTGCAACCGAAGCAGCCATGCAATCCTTTAGCAGGGCGCTTGAGCTCGCTGAGCCTGAGGGATACCAACGCACTTTTTTGGATGAAGGCCAACCTGTGGCCCAGCTACTTTACCAGGCAATCACTGCAGGGTTTTCACCGGTCTATGCCAGGAAGCTGCTGGCTGGGCTCAGTGTGCAGGAACTATCTCCACAGCCTCGAAAAAAGTCGCCCGCCGATCATGCCATGGTGGAACCACTAAGCGAGCGCGAGCTTGATGTGCTCAGGTTGATCGCAGAAGGGTTGACGAACCAGCAGATTGGAGCCCACTTGCATATCTCCCTCAGCACCGTGAAGGGTCATACCTCCAACATCTACAGTAAGCTGGGGGTAAAAAACCGCGCCCAGGCCATCAACCTGGGGCAAAGCCTGGGACTGCTGTCCTAGGTGCCCGTCACCCACACAAACAACCCCCCATCTTTCATTAAACAGTACCCCAACCATACTTTCGACTGGTTACAACAGTACCTGACCTCCGCTATGATAAGAACACTTACCGGAGGTTATTCATGTCCAATTCAAGCAGGGAAAAAAGCCATCTGCAAGCCCAAAACTACCAGATCACCGTGCATGGCAAGGTAGATCAGAGCTGGTCTGAATGGTTCGGCGGGTTGACGCTGACTACGAGTGTAGACCAGGATGGCACAACCATTACCCGGCTGTCAGGGACATTATCCGATCAGGGCGCTTTACGAGGCATCTTGAACAGTCTTTGGGACTTGAACCTTACCCTGCTCTCAGTAAAGCGCAAAAACCAATCGTCACGGAGGTAAAAAATGAAAAGCTCACGCAACACCCCACCCAACCCTGAAATATCCATAGCAGTACACGGCCTGACCAAATCCTATGGCAAAGTCCAGGCGCTGCGCGGGATCGACCTCGAAGTGCGCACCGGTGAAATCTTCGGTTTCCTGGGCCCCAACGGAGCGGGGAAAACCACCACCATCCGCTGCCTGCTGGACATGATCCGCCCGGATGCCGGCTCTGCTCGAGTGTTGGGATATGACCCGCAGGCTGATCCAGTCACCGTGCAAGCTCTGACGGGATATCTCCCGGGAGAGGTGCAATATTACGAAAACATGACTGCTGAGCGCCAGCTGCGTTTCTATAGTGATATGCGCAACGGGCGCGCCGATTGGCAGTATGTTCAGGAACTTGCTGAGCGCCTTTCCCTGAACATGAAACAGGCGATCAAGAACCTCTCCAAAGGCAACAAGCAAAAAGTAGGCGTGATCCAGGCGCTGATGCACCATCCGCGCTTGCTCTTGCTCGATGAGCCCACCAGTGGTCTGGATCCGCTCATTCAGCAGGAGGTCTTGAGCCTTCTGCGTGAAGCCAATGCCCAAGGAACGACGGTCTTCTTCAGCTCACATATCATGAGCGAGGTGGAAAGCTTGGCCGAGCGAGTGGCGATTATCCGCCAGGGTGAGATCGTTGAGACAGCAAAAACCAGCATCTTAACCAGCCGTTCCGTCCGACGCCTGACAGTCCGACTCAAGCGACCTGCCAGCAGCCAGAACATCGAGCAATTACCTGGTGTAGAAGTGCTGCCCAGCTCGGATGAAACCAGTATCACACTGCAGGTCACCGGTGACATGGAAAGGCTGGTGCAAGCGCTGGGCAAATATCCGGTGCTCGATCTAGAGACCTCACACCCGTCGCTTGAAGAAACCTTCCTGGCCTACTACAAGAAGTAAGCGCAGAGGACCAACAACTACAAGTTATCAACTAGTCAAACTAATCGACAGGAGAGAATACAATGAAACGCTTTTGGACAACCTTCCGATATACTTTTCAATGGTTCCGTGGGCAGATCCTGGGCTGGGGCCTGGGGATCGCTTCACTCGGATTACTGATCGTGGCCTTTTTTAAGGTTTTCGGTGAGCGCCAGGGAGACTTCATGAAAATGATCGAAAGCTACCCACCAGAGTTCCTGGCCTTCTTTGGCACGGACGCCTCAGGCCTGCTCACCCCTGGCGGCTACCTAGGCATGTACGGCTTTTCATTTTTGCCGGTCATCATCGGTTTCTTCGCTGTGCTGGCTGGCAGCAGCCTGATCGCTGGAGACGAAGAGCGCGGCCGCCTGGATCTGGTGATTGCTCACCCCGTAGGGCGCACAGCCTTTTTCTTTGGGCGTGTGCTGGCCTTTGTAGGTGCCACGGTTGCCATCCTGCTCTTGGGCTGGCTGGGCTTCTCTGTCCTGTTGGGCAGTTCCTCCCTGGATGTAACCTGGGGAGAGATGGCCTTACCGTTTGTCTCCCTGCTTGGTCAGGCTCTAATTTATGGCACGCTCGGGCTGCTGCTGAGTCAATTCCTGCCTGCCCGGAATTTCGCTACCATCCTCTCAGCTTTGGTGATGGTAGTGGGATACGTGCTGTCATCCATGGCTTCTCTCAATGAGAGTTTGGAGTCTGTTGCCAAGTTGTTCCCCTACACTTACTTCCAGGGCAGCGATGCTTTTACGGATTTCAACCTGACTTGGCTGTTCGCCCTCTTGGGAGCGAGTCTGCTGATGACACTCATCGCCTGGTGGCGCTTCGTGCGGCGAGATATCCGCTTGAGCGGTGAAGGCAGCTTTCGACTTCAAATCCCTTTCCTGCTGCGAGGTAAAACCACCTAACTCCCTTATTCTCGAAACAAGCCTTACCTGGAAAAATCGCAGGTAGGGCTTGTTTTAATTTGCAGAAATCCCATTGTGCAAAAATAAATTTTATATATACTATTGAAAATATAAGCAAAATAAATATGATAAGAGCATCCTTGTGTTCTAACTGCGCTCATACTGGCTGCTTTTCTTAGGCAGGCAGAAAAAAAACCACGGACCATTTAGATGGAGGCAAGCGATGAACAGCCTGGATAAAAGAGTTTTCTGGCTGCGCTGGGTAGGAGCAAATGCCTTTGGGGAAGTATTCGGCCTGGGGGCGACACTGGCAGTGGGTGGCTATATTATCGCACAGCTGAAAATCGAAAGCCAGATTGGATTTGTGCTGGTCGCGTTTTCAGTTGCTGTGCTCAGCGGGGCAATCGAAGCTACCGTGGTTGGCTTGGCACAATGGTGGGCCATGCACCCCTGGCTGCGCGCCATCAGCCGCCGGGCGTGGTGGCAGGCCACCCTGGTTGGAGCCCTGCTGGCTTACCTGGCTGGCTATTTACCATCTACCATAATGAACCTGGGCGAACAGACCTCCCAGACAACCGTCGCTGAGCCAGCTCAGTGGATTGTCCTGCTACTGGCTGGCGGGATTGGGCTGGTGGCAGGGGCAGTGCTGTCTCTGGCGCAATGGTTGGTCTTGCGAAAACATATTCAACGCGCCGGCTGGTGGATGCCCGCCAACATGCTGGCCTGGCTGGCAGGTATGCCAATCATCTTCTGGGGCATCGATACAGCCCAAAAAGGGCAGCCGCTCC
>CP070639.1:3367274-3376343 GCA_020354045.1 Anaerolineales bacterium
CGATTCGGTATAGCCAGGATCCACGCGCACTTTCTTAAGCTCGCTGATGTCCAACAATTGGGAGGTAGCGCTGCGCTGCATACCGATCCCCAGGGAGACCAGCACCACCACCGCCGAGGTGCCAATGATCACGCCGATGGCAGTCATGGCGACCCGACCCTTGCGGCGGTTAAGGTTTTCGAAGACGAAGGAAAGCAATTCAAAGAAGGACATCGTGTTATGGGCCTTTGAGCGGCGGACCGACAACACCTGGGCGGGAGCCGGGGGAGCCTTCGCCTTCAACTGGTATACCGCCTTCCTGGGAAGCCTGGGTGGGCGGGGCGCTATCCAGGCCGAACAGACCAGCCAGGAAGCGTTTTACTTTATCCCAGAAAGTCTCCGGCTGGGCTTGTGGCGGGAACCCGCCCTCGCCTTCACCCGGACCCATGCCAGGCTCGAAGCCGGGTTCCATGGGCGGCGCTTCCAGCACCTCCAGGCTCAGCGTGCGGGTGATGTTCTGGGGGCGGTTGAAATCATCGGTGTAATCCACACTGACGATGAGCTCGAACAGACCGGGGAAATCGGGAGTCCAAGTAGCATCCAGGGGGAAATAGCTACCTGGGTCCAATGGACCGATAAAAATGGTGTTGTTCATCAACTGACCATTCGCAACACTGACCGTCATATTGCCAAACACAGCGCTCTTGCGCCCCAGGTTGACGATCTGGATGGGCAGCATGTTAGGCTGCCCGGCAAACATCAGATCGGGGGCACGGTAGAAGTTGATCTCGACGACCGGCAGCGAAAAGACCAGCAAGCTGATCACCTGGTCATCGATCAGCAGGTTGCCCTTGGCATCCAGGTAGGCAAAGGAAATCTTGAGCGAATAAGCGCCAGGGTTGGTAGTCACGTTGACGATCAATGACTGCTGGGCAGTTAGAGCGACTCCGGCTGGCAAATCACCAAGCGACTGGACGTTGGAAGCTCCCACCGGCGAGAAGTTAGTGAACTCGCCACCCGAGGCAGTAAAGCTGCCTGGTTGCAATGGATCCTTATCCCCGTTATTCGAAGTGGTGTTCAGGCTGGCCCCTCCGACAATCATGGTCACCCGCTTGGCATCCGCGTTGCCAGCGTTGAAGACGGATACCCCAAGCGAGAACTGGGTGCCTGGCTGTAGCGGGTTGACATCTGTCTGGTAGCCGCTGATCACCAGCTGAGGGCGATTGATTGCGATCGGCGTAGAGGTTGGAGTTGGCGTGGCTGTTGGTCCAGGGCCACTGTAGGCCGGCTGAGCCAGGTTCAGCGCGATGGTAAAGGCCTCGCTAAACGCCTGTCCCAGGTTATCTGTGTAGGTGATCTTGGCATCCAGCGTGGTGACGCTGGAACCTGCCAGCGAGGCGCTGGCAGCCAGGGGTTGGGTAAGCTTTCGTTTTTCACCCGAGGCGAGCTCGCCCACCGCCAGCACGCCACCGGTCTCGCGAGGGATGAAGTTCCCGGCTGGGATGGTCAATATGATATTCCTGGCTGCGGTTTGGCCCTGGTTTACCAGGCGGAGCTCAAGCGTAAAATCTTTGCCCGGGGAGATCAAAGCCGGCTTGGTGCTGTAGGAAGCCACCACCACAACCGGGCGTGTCCCCACTGATGGCTGGGTAGCGGTGGCGGTAGGCTCCGAGGTAGCCGTGGCGGTTGCTGTAGCGGTGGCAGTAGCGGTCGGGGTGGGGGTCTCCGTCTCCGTGGGGGTAGGTTCAACCTGCAGAGCTGCCTGCGCGTTGTGCTGCAAGGATGCCAGACTGAAAACCAATATCAACAGTAGAGATAGCGTGAAGAGATAACGCTTCATTGGGAGTTCTCCTGAGGATCTAGGTCTTGGACAGGCAGGTGATCTGAAGTGCTGTGCTCTCCAGACCCGTTGGCGATTTGCCCATCCAGAATATGGACTACTCGGGTAGCATAATTGACCAGCCGGGTGTCATGGCTCACTACCAGCACAGTAGCACCTTCGCGGTGCAGCTCTGCCAGCAGCTCCATGATGCTCTCGCCACTGACGGTATCCAGGTTGCCGGTGGGCTCGTCTGCCAGGATCAACTGGGGTCGATTCACCAGGGCCCTGGCAATAGCAACGCGTTGTTGCTGCCCTCCAGACAGCTCGGTGGGTTTGTGCTGGGCACGGTCCTGCAAGCCCACCTTACTCAACAATTCCCGGGCGCGCTCGAAGCGTTCCCGGCGCCTGGTATGGGTGAAACGCAGCGGCAAAGCCACGTTCTCCAAGGCAGTCATGCTGGGAACAAGATTGAAGGATTGGAAGATAAAGCCCACCCTTTGACGCCGGTAGACTGCCAGTTCATTTTCATCGAGGTTATCCACCTCCTGACCGTCCACATAGATCTGCCCGTAGGTAGGTCGATCCAGGCCTCCAATGAGATACAGCAGGGTGCTCTTTCCCGAACCAGAGGGACCCATAATAAGCGTGAAAGTCCCCTGAGGGATGGTCAGGTCGACGCCTGCCAAGGCCTTAACTTCCACCTCCCCCATGGTATAGATTTTGTGTAAGCCAGTGGTCTCCAGGTACGAATTGTTCATCTGGTTATCTCAACCATGGAATAAAAACCCCTCAAATCTTCCTAGAACATGAAGGGGCGAACGACCTGGATGGTGCTTAATTGCGCCAGACCAAAGCTGACCAAAGCCTGCAAGCCGATCAAGATGAGCATGGTGACCACCACCCCACCCCAGGCTTTGCGTGCAGATAAGCCAGCGATGGTGCGCGCACCCAGGCCAAGCAGGAGGATGTGAAATATCAAATAAACATCAATCAAGGCCAAGAAGTGGTACAAGTATTGGGATAGCTTATCAGCCTGAGACGGTGCAAAACCTGACAGCCCGGGCGACTGAATCAGCTGGCGGGATATCAGCATGGCGATTGTGCGTACCAGGTCGCGCAAGGCAAAAGGCAAGCCGGCCCAGGCGGCCAGGTTTAAGGTGCTGGTGGTGGTATTCCGCCCACCAAACATGGTCAGAACCAGGTGCAGCAAATTACCCACCAGCAACCAGCCAACAAAGATCGTAAGAATGCGCGCCAGAGCTGGCAAAACATACACAAAAGCTGGCCCGGAGGTGGCCGCGACTGCCTGCATAAACTTCTCCTGCTGCTCAGGCGGGTAATACTGAAAATCTGGAGGTAACTGTACCTGACCAGATTGAGCAGCGATCTGCTTCAACCAGCCGCTGGAGGCCACGCTTGCTAGAGCAAGCAGGCTTAAAACCAGCAACGGAAGCACCCAGGCGCCATTGGATTGGGCCGCAATCTGGTTAATCGTCGCTCTGGGACGCACGAATATACCCACCAGCCAGGAGAAACGCTGGCTTTTCGTGCGCGGTGCGGGTTGCAACGAAGCTTCAAGCATTTTAGGCTCCTTTCAAACTCTGGATTTGGCGGATGGTCTGCAACAACTTCTCCGCGCCCTCTTGCTTTTCAATAAAGGCCCTAGCGCCAACATGTTGAGCCTCGATGCGCAGGGCGGGATCACCTCGCAAGCCTAAGAGGATAATATCAACCAGCGGGTCAACCGCACGCAAGGTGCGTGCGGTAGTAAAGCCACCGCGCGTGGGTATATCCGCATCCAAAATAATCACATCAGGATGGGTCTCCTGCATGAGGCGTTCCGTCTCTATAGCGTCTGCAGCCTCACCAACAATCAGAATGTCTGCCTCAGTTGCAAGGCGCATACGCAGTCCCTTACGAACCATGGGTTGTGCATCCGCAATTAATATCTTGATCATATAGCGATCCCCTTCTCTGCTTCCCGGGTAACAACTCGGATATTGGAAACTTATACATACTAAGTAGATCCTAGAACTGTTATAATCCAGTCTGGTCGTAGAAACATCCTGCAAACCTGTCGTTCCTGATCCGTATTCCGAAGGAGGGTATTATCCTTCAAAAGTAGGAGGAGCAAGCCATGCCAGTTAAAGTAATCATCGTCGACGATCATAGCGTAGTGCGACAAGGGCTGCGCATGTTCCTGTCGTTGGAGGAAGATATTGAGATATTAGGCGAGGCCAGCAACGGTCAAGAGGCAGTCTCCATGGTAAAAAAACTGCAACCAGACGTGGTCATCATGGACCTGCTGATGCCAGTCATGGACGGCGTAACCGCCACGGAAATTATCCGGCGCGAACATCCGGACACCGAGGTGCTGGCCCTGACCAGCGTGCTGGAGGATGCCCAGATCGTGAATGCCATTCGCGCTGGGGCAATTGGCTACCTGTTGAAAGACACCCAGGCAGATGAGCTATGCCGGGCCATCAGGGCCGCAGCCGCGGGACAGGTGCAGCTATCGCCAAAGGTAGCTGAGCGGTTGATGCGAGAGATCAAGACCCCGAAAGACCCCCTGGATGAAGTCCAGCTCACCGAGCGTGAAATCGACGTCCTGCGCTTGCTGGCTGGGGGAAAAGCCAACAAGGAGATCGCCCAGGAGCTGCACATCAGCGAGACGACCGTCAAAACCCATGTCAGCAACATATTAATGAAACTAGGTGTCCCCAGCCGCACTCAGGCAGCCCTATATGCAGTTCGCATAGGACTGGTGCCAGACGCTGATTAGCAGTATTACGCAATCCGGAAAGCAAGTAACTAAAAACTTGATTTGCCCCAGCCCAATCTATTCGGGGTTACATGAACAGTGACCCCAGCCCTCCCCCGCAGACAAGGAGGGAGATTAACCGAAAAAAAAGGTCTGATGCTAGTTTCACCAGCGTCAGACCTTTTTTCGATTTCTTCCCGCTGCTAGCGCCAAAAGGTCAAAGGGAGGGGCATTGAGGTGGGGAGGGTTCGCAGATCCCTCGGAGCAAACTAAATTTGGGGTGAGTCATGTTTCATATCATTCTAAAGTAGGAGATTCGAATCATCCCAATGCCCGTACTTGATCTGAAACCAGTCTGCGATAATGGAGGAGAAAATAATTCAATAAAATAGCCCGATTTGAAAACAATGGCATCTTGGTAAGCCTAAATTCTCAGAAGGAGAAACATAATGACCACCTTTCCTTTGATCAAAAGATCACTTTCCATCACCCGGTTTTTGGGTGCCTTGCTGGTTCTGGCACTCCTGGCAGGGGTCGTACCTCAGCCCGCCCTGGCGGCTCCTACAACAGCCACAGTGAGCTGCAACACAAAATACACAGTAAAATCCGGGGACACTTTATCCAGCATCGCTGCACAGTACAAGATCAGCTGGACGGAACTGGCTGCAGCGAATGATCTGAAGACGCCATACACCATCTTTATCGGTGAGGTGCTGTGTGTGCCAGTGGCCTCTGGCACAACCAGCGGGAGCACAAGCAGCTCCAGCTCGTCAAACAAAGCTTCTTTTAGCCTGGCTCTGGACGGCAAAAACCTGGTCATCAAAACCTCGAAATTTCCCACAAAGAACTTCTATTACGTGAAGGTTGCTGAAGGTCGTTTTCATGCGGGATCAGTCACTTACAAGCTTGGCATACTGAAAGTAGGTAAAAACCCAGACCACTCTTATACCTACAAGTTGCCCAATGAGCTGAATTCAGCCGATTATGTGTTAGTTTGTTTGAAGAATGTGGTAACGGATGTAAACACCTGCCGATCCATCAAGCGCTAAGCATTGGAACAAACTAAAAAAGGGCTAATGGCGGGCTGCGGTCCGCCATTAGCCCTTTTGTGACTCATATGTTTACCCCTTCGCTGGCAGCGAGGCGATCAGGGTAGTGCCTTCTCCCGGAGCACTTTTGATCGTAAATGAGCCAGCATGGCGCTCAATGCGCTCGCGCATCGACTGCAGACCCAGATGCCCGGGAAAACTCTGCCCTGGGTCAAACCCAAGCCCATCGTCATGAACTTCCACAGATATATAATCATGATCACAAGACATGATCAACCGGATGTTGGTCGCCTGGGCATGCTTGACTACATTGTGCAAACCCTCTTGCGCCACTCGATATAAGGCTTCTTTCTTCCTTAGAGGTATTTGCGGCTCATCGCATAAATCAAGTTCTACATTGATGTGATAGCGGGCGCGGGTTGCTGCAGCCTGTTTTGTCAGAGCAGCTGCCAGACCTTCTTGCTCCAGCGACTCCGGGCGCAACTCAAAAATCAGAGCGCGCATCTCTGCCAGCCCAGCTTCAGCGAGGGAGAGCACGTAATCAAGCGACTCGATCATGCTGTCTTTGCTGGCTTGCTCGCGCTCAACCAGCACACGTGCGGTGCGGGCGCCCAATGCGATGCCATATAAGGCCTGAGAAACAGAATCGTGCAAATCGCGCGCCAGCTTCTGTCGCTCTTGTAAGGAAGCCAATGATCTGGCTTGCTCGTATAGACGGGCATTCTCAATTGCGACAGCCACCTGGTTGGCAAACGCCAGCACCAGCCGGGCATCTGTCTCGTTGAAATGATCAGGTGCCTCGTGATCGATGCGCAAGACCCCGATCAAACGATCCTTCACCTGTAAGGGAACACCCAACCAGGAACGAGCATAAGCCAGCTCTTCTCCCAAAACACCCCTGACTACCTCGAGTGCAGATCTTTGTGCAGGTGATTCATCCAGCAGATCACTGATAATGATCGGCGCCTGTTTGTCAACAACATCCTTGAAATAGCTTTGAATATTGGCTGGGATGTGTAATGACAAGATCTTCTCTGCAGGTGCTGGACCGATATAGTCACGAAAGACAAATTCCCCATTTTCGAGGGTCAGGATAGCCGCACCTGTATAATCGACCACTGTCTTGAGCTGTCTAAGCACCTCAGTGAGCAGCGGTTCCACTTCCAACGTCGAAACAACATTACGAGCGACCTCGAGCAAGGCGAAGAGCTCCCGGGTTCTTTCAGCAACGCGTTGCTCAAGCAGCTGGTAGGCCTCAACCTGCTCGGTTACATCTCGAACGACCGCCAGTGTATGCGGTTCTCCCTGGTAAATAAATTGCGTGCCAATGACTTCCACATGAATGAACGAGCCATTTTTATGCCTGTCAACTGCCCGACCCCGGAACTGACCCCCGGCAGAAACCGTTTGAATGAACTCTGAAAAGACGTGGTAGGAAGCTGGGTGAATAAAATCGACCGGCTGTAGCTGGCGAAATTCTTCCACCGTATAGCCATGCATGATAGCAGCAGAAGGATTGAAATCCACCAATTCTCCTTGTAATGTGTTGATAAACAACGCATCTTGCGCAGACTCGAAGATACTGCGATATTGCGATTCCCGCTCGCGCAGCGCATCCTCTGTCTTCTTCCGCTCGAGGATATCTAATTGGAGCTGTTCGTTAACCCGCAAGATGATCTGCGTGCGTTGGTCAACTGCTAATGACAACTGCTGCTGGCGATTGATGGACAGGTAGGCTAGTCCGGTCAGAAGCAACACAATAATCAGACTAGCGTATTGAAACACGCTCAGGTCGGTATTGATCGAGGCAAGCCACCCGCCTGCCGGCAGGTATGCCAGCTCCCAGTAATCATCAGCGACCTGGAACCGGTATACCAAAGCCCCCTCTTGAAAGTTGGTTTCCGGACCGTACACCAGGCGCCCAAAGGAGTCGCGTATGGATATCTCCGGTTGGTCAACATCAGCTTCCAGAGCGGCGCGATCCAGGATGGGGGTAATATCAAGCACAAGTTGCACCATGCCCCAATAGCTATCATGGCGATAAATCGCCTGGCGAGCAGTGATACCAAGGACACGCTCCTCCAGCTGGAATGGACCGCTGATCACTACCGCGCCGCCATCAATCGCCAATTGCGCATCCCTGCGGACTTCAATATCCGGATCTTGCAGCGGGTTGTAACCGATCAAAGCTTGATTTCCGTCAAAAGGATACACATAAAACACCACTCCACCCGGTGCAACAGCAATGCTTTTTATCCCCGGCATGCTAGTATACAAACTGCCTGCAAAAGTGTTGAAATTTTTCTGCAGCCCAGGGTCTTCGACCTCAGCCTGAACAAAAGCACCCAAACCTTCCAGGAGCACAAGCCGGCGATTCAAAGCCGCTGAGAGTGCGCTCGCTCGCAAGGACAGCTCGATCTCCGCCTGATTTCTATGCTCAGTAAGGCGTTGATTTTTGTACCACTGGTTAGCCTGCCACCAGAAAGGCAATAAGACCAGCAAGATGGTCAAGGCACCCAAAGCGGCCCCACCACCCGGGCTGTGCAACAGAGCTGGTAATGACCAAAATGTGGATCGTATCTTTGACCTAAGATCAGCCATGCATTAAAACCCTAAAAATCTCGACATGCCCATCCGTGATTTCCACAAATGCAAAAAGAAAAGCAACCTGTCCATTGAAGCAAACAAAGCCAACCAGACACCCATTGTTTCTGATGTCGGTAGTATAAACGAACGGTGGCTGAAAAGGTAGATTCTTTTTGCTCAATCAGGTAAAGACTCATCCGGCTCTACTGGGCGGCCTCGCCTCAACTCATCCTTCAGTTTTCGCAAGCCTTCCCAATCGCCCTCTGCTGCCAGTTTCGCCTGCCCGGGCCATGAGTCTGGATACATGTAAAAATAACCGGCCTGGTTAAGCCTGACTCGAATTTGCTCGATCCTGCTTTCGGCCTCAGCCAGCTGTTTATAAGTCTTGATCCCGTTCTCATTCAGCAGCTTTTCTACGACTGGTCCGATCCCCTCAATTTTCTGAAGGTCATCCGGTTTATCTTCGTCTTCATCATCTTTGTGCTGCTCATCTTCATCATCTTTCTTTTGCCCGACTTGATCATCCTGCATGTGCTTAGCAGGTTTATGCACATCACGGCGGGGAAGATATCGAAGTCGAACGATCCACCACGTGACCAAGGCGAGAGTCATGAGAATCCAGAAGCGGTACTCCCAATACCGATTAACCAAGATGACGATCAAGCCAATTCCGGATGTATCCACCTGCTCGCAGGGTTCTAAAAGGCTGTCATCGTATGCGGTAATGATCTGGTAAGTCCCTGAGGCAGGGGCAGTAAAGGTGAGGGTATATTCTCCCTCACCGGCAGCTTGCCAGGAGGTATCAACTGGAGCAACAGCCTCACCACCATCATCAGGCACCAGAGTTACCTGAAAGCGTTGGATGCCTGCAA
>CP070639.1:3376443-3490341 GCA_020354045.1 Anaerolineales bacterium
TCCCCCATCACCAACCCATCTCGTTCCAGATCGAAGGGCTGCGGCGTGCGGCTGTAATCATCGTTCCGACGTGACATGGCACCCAAACGATCGAATGCGGCTAAACCGATCTCAGTAATAGTTGCTTCCGAACCACCAGCAATTGCAACATCGATCAACCCACTGCGCAGCATGTTCCAGGCGACACCAATGCTATCCGACCCACTTGCGCAAGCCGAGGCGACTGAGAAGCACGGGCCGTGATAGCCATTATCAATGGCAATCAAGCCACCAGCACCATTGGCCATCATCATGGGAATTAGAAATGGGCTGACGCGTCGCGGTCCATCCTTGTAAAGATCGTATATGTTCCCTTGGAGAGAGGTCAATCCACCAATTGCCGAAGAGACGATCACGCCCACTCGGCCTGAATCGGATTCTGAGATTTGTAAGCCAGCCTGTTCGATAGCCTGTTTGGCAGCTGCGTTGGCAAATTGCTCAAACCGATCACGCCGACGGGCATCCCGAGCAGGCATCCAATCTTCGGGTTGAAAGCTTTTGACTTCACAGGCAATCCGCACCAGATAATCAGTTGCATCGAAGAGGGTAATTGGTCCCACTCCAGATACACCTGCGAGAGCATTTCGCCATGATTCAGTCGCCGTCAACCCGATCGAGCTGACCGCTCCTAAGCCTGTCACAACGACACGTTCAACCATGCACGCCTCCTTAATCGCTTGTCCGTTATTGTACACTCAATCTATTACTCTTCAAACCAGATCCGGTCAGGATTACCACGATAGGTTCCGGGATCTCGCCAACACCTTGAGCCAGCCCACTCCAAACGACAGCTGAAGTTGGCTCTACATAAAAGCTACGCTGTGCCAACTGCTCGCCTCCAGTACTTATATCTTCTTCATCTACAGCCACAAATCTCCCACGGCTGGTGGAAACTGCCTGCATCACCGCATCACCACGAACTGGGTGGTACACGCGGATACCATCCGCCATGGTTTGCGCTTCTGCCACCCACGCTAATCCTGCCGTACCGAAAGAAGTCAGCGCCCACAAAGGCGCACACGCCCGCGCCTGCACGCCTACCAGGACTGGCACTCGCTCTACCAAACCCAGGTGCTTTAAACCCTCAAAGCCGCGAGCGATTCCTAGAATCAAACCCCCCTGCCCAACCGGTAGGATTACTGAGCCGGGTGCTTCACCAAGCTGCTCGTACAACTCATAAGCCAGCGTGGCATACCCTGGCAAGTTATAAGGTAAATAGGCATGGCTGGCATAAATATCCCCCTTCTCGGCTGCTTGCCGGACTGCTGCCGAGGCATTTGAACGCGGACCCATGATTTGCACAACCTCCGCCCCATAGGCCTGGATTTGTGCACGCTTCGGACCGGAGGCTGCTTCAGGAATAAAAACCCGCAACTGAATCCCAGCACGAGCTGCATAAGCAGCTAAAGAAGCCCCCGCATTGCCAGAAGAATCCTCCAGAGCAGCCTGCGCACCACGCCCTCGTAAAAAGCTGGCGATCAAGGCACTGCCGCGATCTTTAAACGAACCACTCGGGTTGAGATACTCACACTTGAAAGCAACCTGCGCCCCTAGCACCCGATCCCACACCAGGGGTGTGCTGCCCTCCCCTAAGGAGATCAGCTCATATTCCTGAGGGAAACCAAAAGTATGCCGGTAGCGCCAGATGCCCGGCAGGTCTGGCTCAATTCGATCCGGTCGGTAGTGGAGCATGCCAGAGAAATCGAATAACCCACCACAAACCGGACAACGGTAAGGGACCCCTGTATCAGGATACGCCTGGTTGCAGTTAGTGCATTGGACTGAGAGCATTATCCAAAAATCTTAACGAAAAGCCGCAAAGGTGCAAAGTGAAGAAAGATACATTTATGCATGCATATCAACAGGTTATTCAGCCATTATTCCAAGACATCCCAATTTAAGGGAATTTTTAACCCTATAAACCTGGTATTTCAGCTGCTTAGCGTCCTTGTATTAAATCTTAGTCATCCTTACCCGGCAGGTACTTGCCTTCCACCCAAAATTCACCTTCAGGGCTGACCTCCTTCTTCCAGATTGGCACGATTTCCTTTAATCGGTCAATACCATAGCGAGCGGCTTCAAAGACACCTGTGTCACGATGACCTGCCGTGCAGGCGATCAAGACAGTGGGCGTGCCAGGCATCAGATGACCAATACGCTGTACCACCGCGATCCCTTCTACCGCTGGCCAGCGGTGGCGAATCTCATCAGCTACCTGGCGCATTTTGGCCTCTGCCATCGGTTTATAGGCTTCATATTCCAGGTATTCAGTGCGGTGGGGTTCACCTCGCTGTGTCTCCGCTCGCACCATACCCGTGAAAATGCAGGCAGCCCCGGTGCTCGGCAAGGTGATGCGGTTTAGGATTTCATCCAGGTCGAGGGGTTGGTTCGTGATAGAGAAAATTGTGGGAAAATGTTCATCCACCACCCCAGAGCCGCCGCTCACCGGTGGAAAAAGCGCCACTTCTGCACCAGCAGGTATTGTATCTCCATCAAAGGCATATACCATATTAATCGAGATCAATGCGCTGCTCAAGGCAGGTGCCAGGGGAGGATATTGTTGCGCCAGGATGACCTTCAGGTCACTGACTTGAGAGTCTGTGGGGATGTCCAATCGAATCTCAGAATCTGCTACCAGATCCTTCAATCTGGCAAAAAACAATACTTTAATTCGCACTTTTTCATGCATTGATAACATCCCCGCTGCGACCACCACGCTTTTCCACCAGACGGATATCTTGAATACGCATGGTTTTTTCAGCAGATTTCGCCATATCGTACACCGTGAGTGCAGCCACGCTGACCGCGGTGAGGGCTTCCATCTCAACCCCAGTTTTGCCAACCGTGCGAACAGCGGCAGTAATTTGCACGCCGGGCAGCTCTTCATCCAATTCTAAATCGACCGTGATCTGGGTGAGTGCCAGCGGGTGACAAAGGGGGATCAATTCAGAGGTACGTTTGGCGGCCATCACCCCAGCGAGCTGCGCCACACTGAGCACATCGCCCTTCTTCAGGGCACCTTCCCGTATTAATGCCAGGGTTTCCGGCTGCATCACCACCGCACCTTTGGCGATTGCCAGCCGTTCACTATCAGGTTTCGCGCCCACATCGACCATGCGGGTGCGTCCACTTTCATCCAAATGTGAGAGCTTGGAAGTCATGCCGGAATTATATCGTATCCCCGGTATAATTTTATTTGCTCATTGGCAAGCCAATTATTCATATTATCAATCCCCCAGGAGAAGTGCTTTCTCATTTCGTAAAAACAGGAGAGCCATACCATGGAATCATTGACAATGCATGAGATGCAAGCAAAAATGCGGGGCGGTGAGCTTTCCAGCCGTCAACTGGTGGAAAGCTACCTGGAGCGCATTCAAACTCTGGACAAGGCTGGACCAAAGCTAAATGCGATTATCGAGATAAACCCAGAGGCGCTGGCAATCGCAGACAAACTCGACCAAGAGCGTGCGGGCGGCCAGCTACGAGGTCCGCTACACGGCATCCCCATTGTCCTAAAGGATAATATCGACACAGCTGACCGCATGACCACCACTGCTGGCTCGTTAGCTCTAGAAGGGTATATCGCTGCCCAAGATGCGTTCCTGGTGTCGCGATTGCGCGCAGCTGGCGCAGTCATTCTGGCGAAAGCAAATTTGAGCGAGTGGGCGAACTTCCGCTCAACCAATTCGATCTCTGGATGGAGCAGCCGTGGTGGGCAGACGCTTAATCCTTACGCACTGGATCGCAACCCGTGTGGTTCCAGCTCAGGCTCCGCAGTGGCTGTGGCGGCTGAGCTGTGCGCTGCGGCAGTTGGCACGGAAACGGATGGCTCAATTATCTGCCCTTCCCATGCCAACGGTGTAGTGGGTATAAAACCCACCTTAGGGCTGATCAGCCGGTCAGGCGTTATTCCAATCTCCCACTCTCAAGATACCGCGGGGCCAATTGCACGCTCAGTATGGGACGCAGCCGTATTGTTGGGTGCGATGACTGGCGTTGATCCCCGCGACCCAGCCACCAGCTCCAGCCAGGACAAATCCCATCACGACTATACGCAGTTTTTAAAATCAAATGGTTTACAAGGAACTCGCATTGGAGTAGCGCGTAACTTCTTTGAGTTTCACCCCCTGGTAGACAAGATCATGGAAGCCTGCCTGGAAGCCCTACAAGCAGGTGGCGCGGAGCTGGTCGATCCAGCGGACATAGAGACCAAGGATAAAACTGATGATACCGAGATTGAGGTGCTGTTCTACGATTTTAAAGCTGACCTGAACGCTTACCTGGGCACGCTCGGAGGGCAGGCACGCGTGCACTCCTTGGAAGATGTGATCGCGTTCAATAAAGCCAATCAAGAGAAAGTTATGCCGTACTTTGGGCAGGAACGCATGCTTAAAGCACAGGAGAAAGGACCCCTGACCGATGAAGCCTATCAAAAAGCCCTGGAGACCAACCACCGCCTGGCACGTGATGAGGGCATCGACACCACTTTGCAGAAACACAAGCTGGACGCTATTGTCGCCCCTAGTGGTGGACCAGCCTGGTTGATCGATTATGTCAATGGTGACCATTATGGAGGTGGCAGCTCCTCTCCTGCAGCAGTGGCTGGCTACCCGAATATCACTGTACCAGCGGGATACGTGTACGGCTTGCCGGTCGGCATATCATTCATTGGCACAGCTTATACAGAGCCAACCCTGCTGCGCCTGGCCTATGCCTTTGAGCAAGCTACTCAAGTGCGAAAATCACCGCAATTTCTGCCCAGCGTCAACCTGGCTTCTTGAGTCCTAAAACACGAAACCCATACGCATTTGCACACTAGCCATCCTGAGCATTGCCATCTGTCTAGCAACCTAGCTGGAATCTTACCTACTCTCGCGCAACCCAGCCAAGCAGCGGCTTGCCTACCCCGGAGTGGGCTTGTTGAGCTATACGATGGCGCAAGAGTGCCAACTTAACCTAGCGCTCTATTCTATTGCCTGTGTCATTGACCTATTTACCACAGTCAGCCCAAATGTCAGCCGACCTGATGTAGCCTGGGTGCTAGGCAGCCTGCTGGTTTTGGAATTTGGCTAGCTGCCATTGATAGTGGCAGGTAAGTGGGCTGTGGCTATCATCGCCAAACTCGCCGGGTTGGTCGCGGTCTGGCAATAACTGGGATAGCGCAAGATGCTGGCTTGAAGGCATCATTTTATAACTAACGAGCACAGGACCGCCCTCTCACCGGTTGTTCTGTGCTTTAATATGCGTAATGGAACTAACCAATTTAATCAATCTGATACTAATATGGCTAAATCGGATCGCTGCCCTGGCTGGCGTGGTGGTTCTGCTGGTGCCTCTGCTAAGTTTTCGCCGACTAGATCAGCGTGCCAGGCAGAGCTCGTCCGGCTTGCTAGCCGGTGTGCTGCACTGGCCCTACATGATTGTCATGACCATATTATTTGTCTTGGCCGGTGTACTGCTTTGGAAACCAGTCCCGGTTGCACTTACTCCACCCTGGCAGGCGGTTGCGTTGATCTGCGGAAGCTGTCTGTATTTCCCCGCCATCGCCATGTACTTGTGGGGCTATAAAACGCTGGGAGAACATTTAGGCTTATCTACAGAGTTCGGAGCTTCAATGTATGTAAATCACCAGCTCATTCAAAAAGGTCCTTACCTCTGTGTTCTCCACCCCAAGTATCTGCGTGTCATGCAAGCTGCGACAGGCGCGTTGTTAATCTTCCGCACATGGGCAATGCTGAAATTTGCCCCTCTTTCCTTAGGTATCATCCTGCGAGCTCGGCGCGAAGAGTCCCTGCTTGCTCAAGCATTTGGCGAAAACTGGCAGGCGCATAAAGAGCGTTTGCCTGCCTAGAATCCCCAATCCTGGTAAAATCAATAAGGAGCACAATCCTAATTGAATAGCGCATGCTGTTTGCCATACGCATTAATCCCACAATTCACCGCATAAAATCGAAAAGGAGACTAATTGAAATGAATACAAAACTCGAGTCACAAAACGACTACCAGAGTAAGTTTCAAGGTTTAAGACGCTTTAATTTGATCATGGGTTTCTTACACCTTGTGCAAGGTGTTTTCATGATCCTGGTCAGCAATGACACCACCTACCCCATATTTACGAATTACCTATCCTTTGACGTAGCCTCGCGCGCCCTGAAACCAAATCCACAGCTGCTATACGAATTGCGCTTTGGACCCGCCGTTGCCACCTTTTTACTCATCTCCGCAGTGGCTCATTTTTACCTGAGCACCATTGGTTATAGCAGCTATGTTGAAAACCTCAAAAAAGGAATGAACCCGATACGCTTTTACGAGTATGCATTGAGTTCTTCCCTGATGATCGTATTAATCGGTATGCTTTCCGGGTTATGGGATCTAGGTGCGATTATCCTGATCTTCGGCATTAACGCGACCATGAACCTATTCGGTATTATGATGGAATATCACAACCAGATCTTAAAGAAAACCAACTGGACGGCCTTTATCTACGGTTGCATCGCCGGCATCATACCCTGGGTGGTGATTGTGCTCTACTTTTTGGGATCGATTTCTTCAGGTGAAGACAAACCCCCGGATTTCGTATATGCGGTCATCCCCACTTTGTTTGTTTTCTTTAACATCTTCGCCATCAACATGGTGCTGCAGTATAAAAAAGTTGGTCGCTGGAAAGATTACCTATTCGGTGAAAGGGTTTACATCATTCTAAGCCTGTCAGCCAAGACAGTTCTGGCCTGGATTATTTTCGCTGGAACCCTGGCACCCGTATAAATCAAACATCTACCCGATAAAACGAGGCTTACCCGCTCACCAACACTCATAAAACAATTTCTTCATCAGTGAATTTTAGTATGTGGAAATGGCTGAATTGAAAACCAGACCTAACGATCAAAGCGTTGAAACCTTTCTAAACAGCATTCAGGACGACAAAAAACGCCAGGATAGTCTGGCCATCCTGGCATTGATGCAAGAGATAACCGGTGAAAAGCCAGTCATGTGGGGTGACAGCATTATCGAGTTCGGGAGCTATCATTGCAAGTATGCCAGTGGCAGAGAAGGTGACATGTTCTTAACCGGTTTCTCTCCTCGCAAGAAGAACCTGACGTTATACATCATGTCCGGGTTTGATATGTATAACTCATTGTTGACGAAGCTTGGCAAGCATACCGCAGGCAAGTCCTGCCTGTATTTTAAGAAAATTGAAGATATTGACCTGCCTACCCTGCAAAAGCTGGTAAAACTATCGACGGAACACGTCGCCAGAACCAACCCTGGATGATCCACTTGTAGACATGAAAGTGATCTCATGTTAAGGATGTAATTACACTATGCTAGAGGACTTCAGCACGAGACTCTTAAATATCCAGGAAAAACGCAAACTAAAAGCCAGGCTTGGGCGTAAATTGGTGCAGATCCAGAAGGAGTTCCTGGATGAATCAAAGCGCTTAACTGCTCTGGAGTCAGAGTTATCCAAAGAAAAAGCCGATATAGAAAATTTTGAACGCCTGAGCCTGACAGCCATGTTCTACAGCGTGCTTGGCAGCCGTGAAGAACAGCTAGAAAAAGAACGCCAGGAATTACTAAGTGCCCAGATCAAATATCAAAAAGCAAAATTTTTGGTAGCTTCTTTGGAAAGTGAACGCGACCACGTAACACAGCAACTACAAGAGCTGCAAGGACTGGAAGCAGAGTATGAAAGGCTGTTGAATGAGAAAGAAGCCTATATTCACACAGCCAATCAAAAACTGGCGAGCGAACTGGTCATGATCGCAGAGCAGATGGCGAACCTGAACGCAGAGACCAAAGAACTGGAGGAAGCCATCCGGGCAGGCAGTACTGTCGATCGAGGATTGCAAAAAGTGATATCGGCATTAGAAAGTGCCCATGGTTGGGGTGTATGGGACATGATAGGTGGGGGTCTGATCAGCACCGCAATTAAACACGGCAAAGTCGATGAAGCCCGCCAGGCTGTCCACGAAGTCCAGGCTCAAATAAACCAATTCAAACGCGAGCTGATAGATGTCAGGCAAAGCGCGAGTCTGGAGGTAGAAATCACTGCCTTCGAATCTTTTGCGGATTATTTTTTTGATGGCTTGATCATCGACTGGATCGTGCAATCCAAGATTTCAAAATCCCTGGAACAAGCAAAACAAACCAGATCGAAAGTGGCAACGACCTTACAGCAATTGAATGATCTGAAAGAGCAGGCTCTCAAGCGAGCGAGGAGTTTGCAGGACAAACGACTTGCTATCCTCGAGAACAGTTGATACTGAAACAGTCTACCCAATAGCGTCACCGCCATGGAAAAGCTGGATAAACCTGAAACCATTATATTTAAAACCATCCGAGAGAGGTTAGGTGACAAAGCAGATGATTTTGTGATACCACCGCCAGTCTTTCGGACACTGCGCGGTGAATTCCTGGCAGTTGACCTGAAAGCCGGTCTGTTGCGCACGCGCTTCCCCATCTTGCCAGAATACCTCAATCCCTATGGCTTGCTGCAAGGGGGCATTATTGCGGCCGCGGTGGATAATACGATTGGGCCATTGAGCATGCTGGTCGCCGCACCCAATGTCACCCGGCGATTAGAAATGAAGTACAGCCAGGCTGTAACCCTTGATTTGAAAAACATCCTGGTGGAGGGCAGATATTTAGGTGTAGAAGGGCAATTTCTTAAATTCAGCGCAGAAGTGCGCGCACCAGAGGGAGATTTGCTGGCAAGAGCCAGGGCTTATCACTACGTCACGCAGGAGTAACCGGTAAGATGAACATTGTGATCCCTACTATCTGTTCGCGCGGAGATATGCAACAAACGGCAAAAAAATGCTGTAGGGATCATTAAGAAGACCTTTTGTTAATCCACCTGTCCTAAATCCAGAGTTCACCGTTATAATCGCCCTCATGGCAAATATATTCAACAAGTGGAAACAAGGGCTGGCTAAGACCAGCAAAGCGACCTTCGGGCAGATTGCCACCCTGATTGGAGCCAGCGAGATCAGCGATGAGACCTTTGAAGACCTGGAAGCCCTGATGATCCAGGCCGACCTGGGTGTGGATACCAGTGAAGAGATCCTTGAAAAGCTGTGGGAGCGCGAGCGAGAGGAAGGCATTATCCGGGCCGATATGTTAAGAGCAGCATTTCGCCAGGAACTGCGAGCTCGCCTGGATGAGCCACCGGATATAGAATATCCGGCAAAGCCCACTGTCATCCTCATTGTAGGCGTTAATGGTTCTGGTAAAACCACCACTATTGCCAAGCTTGGAGCTCAATACAAAGCCCAGAGCAAGCGTGTTTTGCTAGGAGCAGCCGACACATTCCGAGCCGCTGCGGTCGACCAGCTTGAAACATGGGCCGAGCGCCTTGATCTACCTGTGATTGCCGGCCAAATGGGCGGTGATGCTGGTGCGGTCGCTTACGACGCTGTCCAGTCTGGCATCTCGCGCGGGATGGACATCGTCATTATCGACACCGCCGGTCGTCTGCACACCCGCTTCAACCTGATGGAAGAGTTAAAAAAGGTGCATCGCGTGATAGGTAAGGCATTGCCAGGTGCACCACATCACGTCTGGCTGGTAATGGATGCCACCACTGGTCAGAACGCACTGCAGCAAGCGCGTGCTTTTAAGGAGGCAGTTCAGGTTACAGGTGTGATTCTCGCCAAGCTAGATTCCTCGGCGCGTGGCGGCATGGCTTTTGCCATCCAAAAAGAGTTGGGGTTACCCATCCTGTATGCCGGTTTAGGTGAAAAACCTGCCGACCTTGAACCTTTTGACCCAGGCGCCTTTGTGGAGGGTATCTTGCAAGGTCAAACTGCTTGAGTTTACCTGTTCGCCATCATAATACGCCCTCTACCCTCAACTTAATAACCCTGAATTAAATGAAAGGAGTCCAGCGATGAACCTGATACCAAGTGAGAAAATTTTGCTCGAATCAGATAACAAGGAACTGGTCCTGACCACGCACCGCGTGCGGCACACTTTTCACCAAGGTGGCGAGCTGCGATTGACCAGCATCATGCTAGAGGCACTGCAAGCCAGCGAGTTACGCCGTATCAGCTATCCTGCCTGGCTTTATCTGGCAGGCTTCTCGGTGTTGCTCGGTATCATTTTGTATGATGATAACCCGGCGTTTTTGATTGCAGGACTGATCCTGGCAGCCATCTGCATCTACGCTTATTATTTCACTCGTCGCCAGGTGCTCAGGCTAACATCGGCGGACGGGGCGATACTGGCCGAGGTAAAAGGTCTCTCCAAGCAAGCCAGTGTAGAATTCATCGATGCAGTCGAAATTGCTAAAGCTGACATGTTGCTGTACCTGCACAGCCAGTAAATGAAGGGACACTATGGAATTGATAGAACTATACCAGCCCCGCCCGATTCGCTTCCTTGAGCTATGGAGCCAAATTGGCTGGCGCGTGAAAACATACGGCATTGCCTACCAGCACTCCCTACCGCGCCCAGAACTGGTTGTTGCTGCCAAGAAGATCGCACTGCCCTACCTGGCACCCACGAGCGAAGACATCAGGCATTACCATGTTGGTTTCCTGGGCGTGCACGACGGGCGTGGAGCTAATTTCGTTTTTTTTGACTACTGGGCAGATGAAAACGAGCTACACCACCACGTCTATGTCTCCCCCAGCGATCAGCCTCAGGAATTGCAGTATGTCACACCGAGCGGATTGATCGCCTGTGTATGGGACCTGCGGTTGATGGCCTTTGAGCGGCAAGCCTGGGTAGAGAACGTGCTGGCAAACCCGGCCGGACCAAACCTGGAGGCATACCTGGATTGTCGCTTGAATGAGGATGTGTAAATATCTCGGAGGAGGGATTTACTGATGGCATATTCCACAGAGTTAGCTCACCGCATTCGTGAGCTGTTAGCTGGAAAAACCGGACTCACGGAAAAGAAAATGTTCGGTGGAATCGCATTTATGCTGAATGGCAAAATAGCTTGCGGTGTGAGTGGTGATGATTTGATGGTAAGAGTTGGTCCAGAGAGCTACGAGGCTGCGCTTGAGCTCTCACATGTGCGCGTCTTCGATATAACTGGCAGGCCAATGACTGGCTGGGTACTGGTTGAACCAGCAGCCACTCAAAACCCAGCTGACCTGGCTGCCTGGGTTGAAAAGGGAGCCATATTTGCTTCAACATTACCAACCAAATGAAAATCAAGCAATTAGCTTCTTCCAGTTGTCTGGATAATAATCAACAATAATGTGAAACACTATGATCGAAGCACCTGCCACAAAAGCTGAACTGCTAGAATGGGTGACTGCCTCAAGGTCAGCCTGGGAGGAACTTCTGGCTGATCTGCATCCTGCTGATATGGAAATCCCCGGGGTGGTGGGCAAATGGTCCATCAAGGATCTAGTTGCACACATCACCTGGTCTGAGAAACAGATGGTAGGCATGCTTAAAGATCGGGCACTGGTTGGCTCGGAGTTATGGGAATTGGGCACTGATGAGCGCAACCAGGTAGTTTACCAGCAAAACAAGGGCCGTCTGCTAGAGGAGGTGCTCTCCGAAGCCCAGTATATCTATACCCAGTTGCTGAGCCTGCTGAAGGGACTTAATGAACCTGAATTGTATGCGGCGGCATATTTCAAGAACATGCCCCCCGACTGGCTACCCTGGCGCATTATCGCTGGCAATACTTACCTCCACTACCAGGAACACAGCCAAGATGTGCAAGCCTGGCTGGCTGATAAAACACCAGAATAGTTGAAAGGACAGGAGGCATCATGACTGTAGGAGCCAAATATCATATGACCTCAGAGGATTTCCGGCGTCATGGCAAGGCACTGGTGGATTGGATCGCCAATTATTATGACCGCATTGAAGAATATCCAGTACTGTCACAGGTGAAGCCGGGAGATGTTCGTGCCGCGTTGCCCCAGACCCCCCCACAACACGGTGAGCCATTTGAAAACATGCTGCGTGACTTCCAAAACCTGATCCTACCCGGCATCACTCACTGGCAATCGCCTAACTTCTTCGCTTTCTTCCCTGCCAATGCCTCCGGACCAGCGATACTGGGTGAGCTGCTATCTGCGGGCCTAGGGGTGCAAGGCATGCTGTGGGCAACCAGCCCAGCCTGCACAGAGTTGGAAACCCACGTGCTCGATTGGCTGGTAGAAATGCTCGAGTTACCGGAGAAATTTAAATCCAGCACACGCGGTGGTGGAGTGATACAAGATACTGCATCGAGTGCCTCGTTGTGCGCTTTGCTGGCAGCCCGGGAGCGTGCCACGGGCTTCCAGAGTAACGAGCGAGGCCTTTACGATCACCTGGTAGCATACACCTCCACGCAAGCTCACTCCTCGATAGAAAAGGCGGTCAAGGTCGCTGGAATAGGAAAGGAAAACCTGCGCCTGATAGAGGTAGATGAAAACTACGCCATGCGCCCTGAGCTGCTCAAGTACCAGATAAAAGCTGATATAGCAGCTGGTCTTACCCCGTGCTTTGTAGCCGCTACAATCGGGACAACTTCCTCAAACGGCATAGATCCAGTCCCGGAGATCGGTGCGATATGCCAGCAAGCAGGTCTCTGGCTGCATGTAGATGCCGCCATGTCCGGCACAGCAGCGCTGTGCCCCGAATTCCGCTATATCCAGGCTGGCCTGGAGTACGCAGACAGTTATTGCTTCAACCCCCACAAGTGGATGTTTACCAACTTCGATTGTGATTGTTTCTTCGTAGCTGATCGAGCTGCACTGATCCAGACTCTCAGCATCCTGCCTGAGTACCTGCGTAACCAGGCCAGCGAGTCTGGGGCGGTAATTGACTACCGTGACTGGCATATTCCGCTAGGTCGCCGCTTTCGCGCCCTTAAGTTATGGTTCGTCATCCGCCATTATGGCGTGGAGGGACTGCAGTTCCATGTGCGCCAGCACGTGGCATTAGCCCAGAAGTTTGCCCAATGGGTGCTGGATTCCGAGCACTTTGAGCTGGCGGCGCCCACTCCCCTAAACCTGGTATGCTTCCGAAATATCCAAGGGGATGAGTTCAATCGCCAACTTTTAGAGCATCTCAATCGAAGCGGGGAGCTGTATCTCACCCACACCATACTGGATAGCAAATTCACCCTGCGCCTGTGTGTAGGGCAGACCAATACACAGGCCCGTCATGTCGAGTCTGCCTGGCAGCGCATCCAAACCGTAGCAAATGAGATGAGGATCGGATAAAACCCAGCCGTTGCATATCATAAAATGCCCAAGGAACTATATTACACGCCTGAAACCATCGCGAAGAGATCGAGGGCATTTATCAATGCCCTGCACTTAAGAAAACCAAGACCAGAAGACCACTTCTCTTTTGATCGAGCGGCATTGCTAGTATTGGACATGCAGGTGTATTTTCTCGATCCATATGCGCACGCTTTTGTCCCCAGTGCTCAGGCTATTCTCCCGGGAATCCAGAAGCTGACAGGCATGTTTTATGCAAACAAGCGACCGGTGATCTTTACCCGTCACACGAACAACCCTGAAAACGCAGGCCAGATGAGGCGCTGGTGGCACGATCTGATCCAACCGGCTTCACCACTCAGTCAGATTACTGCTGACTTAGACACAAGTGAGGGGATAATCATTGAAAAGAGCCAGTACGATGCCTTTTATGAAACACATTTACAACGCTTATTAGAGGAGAAATCTGTCAGACAAGTGGTTATCTGCGGGGTGATGACCCATTTATGCTGCGAGACGACCGCCCGTTCAGCATTCATGCGCGGTTTTGAGGTCTTTTTCACTGTGGATGGTACTGCCACCTATAACCAAAACTACCACCAAGCTTCGCTCTTAAACCTGGCACATGGCTTTGCCACACCAATCCTGGTTCAAGAAGTATTAAAGAACCTGAGCAAACATGAGACCTGAAGACATTTTAATAGTAGGTGCAGGACCAGCTGGTCTTGCCTGCGCAATCCAGCTGCAACGCTCGGGGGTGCCATTCCTATTACTTGAGAAAGATAGAGTGGGAGGTTTGCTCTGGAATGCTAACCTGGTCGAGAATTATCCAGGTTTTCCAAAAGGGGTCAATGGAGCAAAACTGGCAGGCTTGTTCGAGAAACAAATGCGCAGCACTGGTGTGCAGGTGATCTTCGACCGAGTTTCCCAGATCAATTACCATGCGGATCGCTTGATCGTTACTACCGAGCAAACCACATACCATCCACGCTACCTGATCATTGCAACGGGGACAAAACCACGACCTTTCCCCATTTCCATCCCAGAGGAAGTCCATGATAGAATCTTCAGCGAAGTCTATCCCCTGTTAGAAATTCGGGGGCAGCACATCGTCATTGTTGGGGCTGGTGATGCAGCATTTGATTACGCACTAAACTTAGCAAAACAAAATAGAGTCAGTATCTGCCACCGCGCGGGCCAGACGAATTGCCTGCCACTCCTGCGGGCTCGAGCAATGGCTAATGAGAAAATCGCATATCAGGGACAAACGACGATCAGACAAATACTAACAGGCAGAAGTAAAAACAAAATATTCCTCACAGCACAACAATTGAACGAAGAATTCGATATCGAATGTGATTACCTGATTTATGCGATTGGCCGTGAACCGCAGTTAGACATGATCCCGCCCGATCTGTTGCCAGAAATAGAGAAGCTGGCCAGAACAAAGCGTGTTTACATGGCTGGTGATGTGATGAACGGATACATGCGGCAAACCACCATTGCAGTAGGAGATGGGGTGCGGACTGCGATGCAAATATATACACATCTCAAAGAAACGGAGACCCTGACAGAATGAAAGTTTTTTCAGTTACTGGTAGAAATGATGTCGCTATGGTTTACATGGCAGATATGGGTGCTGGCAGGTTGATCGAATTCGTTGAAGCGCTGCAACCTCCGTATGAACGTGATGAGCGCTGGATATTAATGGTATCCACCCTGTATGGCTGTCCGGTGCGCTGCCTGTTTTGTGATGCAGGCGGGGGATACCGTGGCAAACCCACTGCAGAGGAGATACTGACACAGATTGATTACATGGTTGACAAATGGTATCCAGACCGTCATATCCCGGCGGGGAAATTTAAAATCCAGTTTGCCCGCATGGGGGAACCAGCACTTAACCCCGCGGTTTTGGAGGTATTAAAACAACTCCCCCAACGTTATCATTCCCCAGGCTTGATGCCATCCCTCTCCACCATTGCCCCCAAAGGGATGGAACCCTTTTTCGAGGAGCTGTTAGAGATCAAGGATCGATTATACTCGCATGGGAACTTTCAATTCCAGTTCTCCCTGCACACCAGCGATCAGGCGATACGTGATGAACTGATCCCTGTCAAAAAATGGGACTTCAGCCAGATGGCGGCTTTCGGAGAGCGCTTTTTCAAGCCTGGCGACCGGAAGATCACACTCAACTTCGCCCTGGCAGAGCACATGCCTTTAGAACCAGGTGCATTGCTCAAGTACTTCGACCCCGAGAAATACCTGATCAAGATCACTCCCCTCAACCCCACCAGCCGTGCCACACAAAATAAGCTGGCATCGCAGATCGATGCACGTAAACCTGAGAGTGGCGAGCCAATTGCCCGGCGTCTCATGCAGGCAGGCTACCAGGTGATAATCAGCATCGGCGAGACGGAAGAAAACTTAATAGGTAGTAATTGCGGGCAGTACGTACTCAACTACTTAAGAAGCCAAGAAGAGGTTAAAGAGGGATACATGTATCAACTCGAGAATGTGCCATTATTCATGCCTGAGGGCTGCGATTAGTCAGCCAAAATATCACGAAAAATCTACTCTTGATGGTGTGGTATTTTGATCAAAGCTTAATATGGAACTCCAGGTAAGTGATTGGCTAAATTTATTATTTAAGCCCCAATAGAAAAGTCACATCCTCCCTCAAAGCGCCTAAAGTGAGATAATTAATTTCCCACAATGGGGAAATTTCATTTTAGGAAAAGCCTTTATGGAAAAGATTAATCTGGATCTGATCCTTGCAAATTTGCGCGCCTCTCTAGAGCACAATCAGGTTGATGCGGCCATTCACCTGCTGGAATCCTTACGCGTACCTGACCGGGCTGATTTGTTCTCCGAGTTGGATGAAAAAGATCAAGCCACATTGCTCCCCAACTTGAAACCGGCGTCCTCTGCCGATATCTTAGAAGAGCTGGAAGACCAGGAAGCTGCGAAACTGGTCAGAAGCTTGCCTACTGCCACAGCTATCCGCATTGTGACAGAGATGGAGCCTGACGAGGCTGCTGACCTGCTAGGTTCGATACAACCTCTGCAAGCTGAGACCATCCTGGCAGGTCTGGATGACCCCGATGAAGTACGCCCTCTACTTTTACACCCCGAAGACACTGCAGGAGGACTGATGACCTCCGAGTTCCTGGCTTTGCGACGGCGCATGACCACCACTGAGGCGTTGAAAGCAATCCATGAATGGAAGCCCGAAATCGAGACGATTTATTATCTTTTTGTTGTAGACCGTTATGAAAAATTATGCGGCGTGGTCAACTTGCGCCAACTGATCGTTTCAGAACCAAGCACTTTAATGCTGGATATCATGGACCCGGATGTCATTTCAGTGCAGGCTGGGACAGATCAAGAGGAAGTAGCTCGCATTATGTCTCGATACGATCTGGTCACCTTACCTGTAGTCAACACAAACAACGTATTGTTAGGTGTGATCACCATCGATGATGTGATTGAAGTGATCGAAGATGAGGCTACCGAAGATATCCAACGCCTGGGTGGTGCTGAACCACTTGAACTTCCTTACCTGGATACCAGTTCCTTGGGTGTGGTGCGCAAGCGCATTGGCTGGTTGTTGCTTTTATTCCTGACTGAAAGCCTGACTGGCACTGTGCTACGTTATTTCGAAGATGAACTGCAAGCCGTAGTAGCCCTTTCATTTTTCATACCACTGCTGATCGGAACAGGGGGAAACGCTGGCTCACAGACCACCAGCACCCTGATTCGCGCTCTGGCTGTTGGCGATATCGACTTGGGAGACGCCTTACGGGCTCTGTGGCACGAATTACGGGTAGGTTTAATGCTGGGTTTCGGTATGGGCATAGTTGCTTACGGACGTGCCCTGTTGTGGGGCACCGATGCTCACCTGGCAATAACAATTGCCCTGGCAATCTTCACTATTGTAGTATGGGCTAACGGGCTGGGAGCGGTGCTTCCTTTGTTTGCTGCCCGCATGAAAATTGATCCTACGGTAGTGTCAGGTCCAGTTATGTCCACCCTTGTTGATGCTACAGGCTTATTCATATATTTCACTATCGCCCGCGCGATTATCGGTCTCTGAGGTTATCTCATCAACCCACATTATAAGCAAGCTGTACCCAACCTTCGCACTCTCGGGCACACAGCTGGGGTAGAGCCCTGGTGCGATCAGGTTTTGCGCACTCATGCTTGCTTAGCCGCAAGGCGCCCTTCACAGGCTTTACACTGCGTGTTGCAGTTGCAATGGATGACAGAGCCGGGCTACACCAACTAAAGATGCATTCAGCCACATCTGCCTTCGCCCTATTAAGCAGAAATGGTGTAAAATATATCCAATAAATACTGGAGAGTATATTGTATGCAAGACCTGATCGATCAACTGCAAGATATCCAAGACAGAATCCAGCACCTACTGGTGCGTCTTTGACTTACCCCAAAAAGAGAGCCAATTAACCCAACTTCATAAGGAATCCGAAGCGCCCAATTTTTGGGATGAGCCCGACCGCGCCCAAAGGGTGATGAAAAAATTCTCGGGTTTGCGCCAGGAAGTCGAAGACTGGCAGGCTTTACACCTGCGCGCTACCGATGCACTGGAGCTGGCGATCCTGGCAGATGAAAGCTTGCGATCCGAGCTGGAACCTGAAGCCGCCGCTCTCAGCAAGGAGGTTGAGCAGCGCGAGTTCCAGGCTATGCTATCCGGAGAATATGATCGGGGAGATGCCCTGTTAGCCATCCACGCTGGAGCGGGCGGCACGGATTCCCAGGATTGGGCTGAGATGCTGCAACGTATGTATCTACGCTGGGCTGAGAACAACGGCTTCAAGACAGCAATCCTGGATTTCAGTGAAGGCGAAGAAGCCGGAATCAAGAGCGTGACAATCGCAGTGGATGGGTCATACGCCTACGGTTATCTACGTCCGGAGAAAGGTGTCCACCGGCTGGTGCGCCTGTCACCATTTGACTCAGCTCACCGTCGCCACACCTCCTTTGCATTGGTAGAAGTGCTACCCCAGGTGGAAGATGAAACTGAGGTGGATATCAACCCAAGCGACCTGCGCATCGATACCTATCGCTCGGCCGGTGCCGGGGGTCAAAACGTTCAAAAGAACGACACTGCTGTACGCATCACGCACCTACCTACTGGCATCGTGGTCACCTGCCAGAACGAGCGCTCGCAAACCCAAAACAAGGAGAATGCCTTGCGCGTCTTGCGCGCCCGCCTGCTGGAGATCAAGGAACGCGAACAAGAAGAGCAGATTGCTGAGCTACGCGGTGAATACCAGAAGGTGGAGTGGGGATCCCAGATTCGCTCATATGTGCTGCACCCCTACCAGATGGTCAAGGATCACCGCACCGATTACGAGACCGGCAACACCCAAGCTGTGCTTAATGGCTACATAGACGAGTTTATCGAGGCATACCTGCGGGCCAACCTGGGAAATGGCAAGCACTAAACGTCAGAAACGAAGATTATTTTTCCCTCTTGCGCTCCTGCTGACTTTCGCCCTGGCAGGGTGCGTAACGCTCAAAGACCCTGAAGCTACCCAGGACCAAAGCAGCGAGGTAGTCGACGTGGTCAGCCCACAAGCTACCGTCGGGCAAACTCTGGTCTCCCGGCGAGCCCGGCTGAATGGCATCTGGCTGTGGCTTACATTACCACCGGAGGCTACCGAGCAAGCTGGCACGCTACTGGTTGAATTGTATGCCTCTCCACGGGCAGAGGTCCTGCTGGCGAGTGCCCGTCTCTCACTGTCAGAAATCAAGCGCTCCATCCCGGTTCTATTCCCATTCCCGGCCCAACCTGATCCACCGGGCCAAAGCTATTACCTGCAACTCTCGACTGATCAAGCGGAGGTGCAAGCGCGCGGCCGTTCTGGAGATGTCTACATCCAGGGCAGTGCTTTTAAAAACAATATACCTGTCCCAGGCGATCTGGCTTTTCGCCTGAATTACGAGTATGGTGCAAACGCCGTTCTTGAAGACCTGGTGGCATTGCTTCAGAATGCCTGGCTGCTCATACCTCTCGGACTGATCCTGTTTTTGCCCGGTTGGCTCATTCTGGACATCAGCGGGTTGGCAGAAAGATATGATGCTGGCGAGCGAGCCGCGCTCTCCTTAGGGCTCAGTATGGGAATCATCCCGCTGGCGATGACGTGGACCAGCTTGCTGCATATCCAATGGTCCAGAACAGGTTTGCTCTTTGCCTGCGGCGTGCTGAGTGCACTGGCGTTCTGGCGCAGGCGCGATCGCATCACGCTGGGCCATTTCTCTTTGCCGAGCATGCACAGTCTGGCACTGGTTGCGATCCTGCTGCTCACCCTGTTTGTGCGCTTTGCCATGGTGCGCGATCTGGCTGCCCCACCCTGGGTCGATTCTGTCCACCACGCTGCTCTCACGCGCTTAATCTTAGATCAGGGTGCGCTTCCAGAAAGTTACGCACCATACATACAGATCGAGACCGCCAGCTACCATTCTGGCTACCACATTATCCTGGCAGCTTTCTTGTGGCTATCCAATTTGCCGCTTGAGCAGGGCATGTTGTTCTTCGGGCAGGTGATTAACGCGCTGGCTGCTCTGGCTGTATATCTGTTCACCACTACCTTGACTCGCGACAGGACTGCTGGTGTAATGGCTGCCTTGATCGCCGGGTTGTTCACGCCCATGCCGGCATATTACACAAGCTGGGGGCGCTACACCCAGCTCACTGGTCTCTTGCTACTACCAGCTGCAATTACACTCTTGTTGCGACTGCTGGAAGCCACTGAAAATCAACCCTGCGCTCAAAAAGGAAAACAGCTTGGGAAGCTTGTAATTATGGCAGGCATCACGATTGCTGGCCTGATCCTGGTACATTATCGTGTGGCTGCTTTTGTCGCTAGCTGGCTGGTAGCCGACCTATTGACACGCCTGCCGGGTTATTTCCGCCGCACTGTGCCAGATGTCTCAGTTGAGTATCCTGCTCGCAGGATGATCAGCCGCAATCTATTCTGGCTGACGTCTGCGGGCATGACGGGACTGTTGCTCAGTCTGCCCTGGTTATCGGAAGCACTGACAAGCCTGCTGCTCCCCAAATGGAGCGCTTGGAGCTCCGCCTCCACCAGACCTGACCTATTTTCTGATTTCACCTGGACCTATTTGAATACCGCCTGGGGTAAGCCAGCAATGCTGTTAGCCGCCTTGGGGTTGATCATCACATTGATTCGCCAACCGCGCCTGTTTTTCACAGTGATCATCTGGGTGACAGTGCTATTCACCCTGGCCAACCTGGGCAGCTTAGGATTACCAGGCAGCGGGTTTGTGAACAACACCTCGGTGGAGATCATGCTCTTCATGCCTTTAGCCCTGCTCGGCGGGTATTTTTTGAGCCAGCCAGTTGCCCTTTTCAAGCGCTATGCCCCAGCTTCATGGCGAGCCTCAGCTCTGGTAACACTCTGGCTGGCTGGCACGCTGACAGCTGTGTTGGCTGCCCGGGCTCTACTGCCCATCCTCAACCCAATCACATTCCTCTTCCGGGCAGCCGATCGTCCAGCGATGGAATGGATTGCTGCCAATATACCCGAGCACGAAACCTTACTCATTAACCCATTTGCGTGGGGGTACGGGCTGTACGCCGGGAACGACGGAGGCTACTGGATCACCTCCCTGGCCGGACGCCCTAGCATGCCACCTCCCGTGCTCTACGGGCTGGACAATAACCCGGAAAAAATCAGGCATATCAACCAGTTCAGCCAGCAGGTGATCGATCGTGGTGCTGACCCGAATGGATTGCATGAACTAATGTTGGCAGAAAATTTGCGCTATCTCTACATTGGTGCGCGCGGTGGGCCATTATCCCCGCAAGCTTTGTTGGATAGCCAGCTTTTCGAGCTGCAGTATAGCCAGGAAGGCACTTGGGTGTTTTCAAGAAGATAAACCCGCGAATAATCTCCCAGCTAATATGAATTCATCTGGATTAGAGTTGACCCGCATTTTTCTGCACTTGGACTAGAAAAATACCCCCTCTGGTTAGCCTATCATATCACCCGGATGCCGGATGCATCCGGGCTTTGTTTTTCTTAGAATAATGGCAAACAAAACAGGTTTGCAAACGCAAGTGAGGTATATGATGACCAAAATCTATACTAACATGGTTGCGCTTTTACTGCTGTTCTTGAGCGGCTTTGTTGGCATGCAGAATCTGAGCCAGCCAACTCAGAGTAATATGAAACCGGTCTCCATTATCAATTTTGAACAAGAGCTTGAGCACATCCGCCAGCTATCCAAAATCCCTGGCATGTCTGCAGTGGTAGTGAAAGACCAGCAGGTGGTTTGGGCGCAAGGTTTTGGCTACGCAAATATGGATAAGCAGGTCCCTGCCACACCTGAAACGCCTTATGAGCTGGCATCGGTAACCAAACCTTTTGCGGCTATCTTATTAATGTCGCTGGTGGAGTCAGGAAAGTTAGATTTGCGTGACCCAATTGGCAAGTATGGCTTACAATTTGGTGACCCATCACAAATCCAGATCAAGCACGTGCTCTCGCATACCTCCCAGGGGGTGCCAGGCGCAGAGTTCCAGTACAATGGTGACCGCTTCGCTGAACTCGACCTGGTGTTCAAACCAGTATCTGACCATAGTTTCAGCCAGCTGCTCACAGAGCGCATCTTAACCCCTGTGGCAATGGATAATACCGCACCCAGCCCAATCAGCCGGGGAGATGGGTTAGGCTCCTTTGCTATATGGTTTGAAAACCAATCAATTTACCGCCATCGCGCCAAGCCCTACCGTTTGGATGAAAACTATCAGGTGCAACCAGGACAGTGCCCTGAGTTCTTCATGCCTTCAGCTGGTCTGATTTCCAGCGTCAGCGACCTGGCAAAATTTGACATTGCTCTTGACCAAAACCAGTTCCTGCAGCCTGAAACCCAGGCCTTCATGTTCGAACCACTACGATCAAACCAGGGTGAGAAGCTCCCCTATGGGATGGGCTGGTTTTCTCAAGTATTCGAGGGCAGGCGCCTGATCTGGCATTATGGCTGGCAACCCAATTGCGGGTCAACACTCTATATAAAGCTCCCGGATGACAATCTCTCTTTCATTGTGCTAGCCAATTCAGATAATCTGAGCCGTCCTTACCGCTTTGGAACGGGGGAAGTGCTCCCATTCGACTCTCCAGTTGGATTGGCCTTCTATAAAACGTTTGTACTGACGAACAAGAGCAACGGGAGCATACCAGGCATTGCATGGCAAGGAAGCTTAAACGCCATCGAAGCCCAATTACGCAAGATAGAACAACCCGAGGCTTTAGCCTTTCTGGAACGCGAATTGCTAGCCTACCGCAAGCTTTTCGCTGGTGTAGGGGATATCGAGCAGGCCAATACCCTGGAACAGGTACACAGACAGGTATTTCAACAACCAAATTTCGAGACTTCAACATTGCTCGAGCTCGGTCCACCACCTTGGTCCTTCATGAGGATGCCAGTAATGCTACACCTGACTATTTTGATCCTGATACTCATCGCAATACTACCTGCGATGGTCTGGTGGCCAATCGCGCTCTTGATCGACCAATTCAAGAAGGGCAGGGCTGGCTATCTCCCACTCTCAAAGAAGACTCGCCAAACACGTATTCTGGCTTTCTCCAACGGGCTGCTGATCTTGCTCATCCTGTTCCTATATATCACCTTTATGGGTCGCTTTCCACGCGATGGGCTGTTGACCTGGCTAGATGGCTCCTGGCTGGTAAAAAGCTTGCTAGGCGCTGTTCTCCTCAATGCTGCTCTCTCCCTGACCTTATTGGTGATTTTGGTAAGGGGCTGGATTGAACAAGTTGAGCCGCTTCGCAGGCGAATCGCACACAGTGTAATCACCTGTGCTGGGGCGCTCTGTATGCTCGTGTGGTACCAGTTGGGTTTTTTGGATTGGATATCTTAACGCAAACTGAGCTATTTCCCTGGTCGGATCACCATGCTGAAGCCTGCTGCGATAATAGCCGTTATCGCCAGCGCCATAGAGAAGCGGATCATGCCGGAGGAAAACATATACATTAAAAACCAAAGTATAGAGAAACCCATGCGTTGCATGACAAAACCGAAGAAGTAGATCAACGCATAGACCATCAGACCACCAAGCGCAAAAGCCAGCCAGTCCAGCAGGCGTGCCTGGCCATGCCGTTCGTTGATCAACAACCAGAACAGCGTGGGCAGCAGAAAGAGTAATGAAAATGGATTTATCAGGAGGATATAAACACTAGCCAACCCAAGCACAAACAGGCTAAAATTTTTGACCGAGATCGGATTGAGGCGCGGCAGGTGATGCCTGACCATCTGCCAGCCAGCCCTACCCAGAGCAAAGAAAAGGCTTAATCCTGCCAGAAATAGACCTACTACCTCCCAACGTGGGTTAAGGATGGCTGGGTCTTTGGTCGTAGCTGGGTATAGGTGAAAATCCAGCATCAGCCCCAGCTGGACAAAGAGGTATATAAGTAGAACACCTCCCACCAGCGGCAACCACAGCGAGAGAAAATATAACAAGGCAGGACGCCACACTTTCAGCTTTTGGTCAACAGAGATATGACCGGTAAACATGCTGGCTGGCAGAAAGATGGCTGGCAAGATAGCAAATATAATCCACAGCGGCGCACCACGCAGCACAAATCCACTTTCTGAGAAATATAAGTATGGTCCAGGCTGACGCGGGTGGTTATCCATCTTCAGCAGTTGGCGGATGATTGCTTCTGCTACTTTTCCAGATTGGCCCAATACTTCAGCTGACTGGAGTTCGATTGTATCTTCTGGAGTGTGGTATGTATTCCAATCCAATTCTGCGAACTCCGGGGGTTCCTCGGCTGCTAACCCGAAAGCCGGGATACCAGCTGCAACCATAGGTCCCTGATCCATATACGATACTGGCACGGCCTGGTCAAGCGCTTGAAAGAGCAGCGGACGTATTTGCGGCACCCACAGGTCCGGGTAGGTACGCGCCACATCCTGGGCAGTGCGAAGCAACCAGAGCTGACCATAGCCCTTGAACTGACCGGTAGCTTCCATTTTTAACCAGTTGTAAAAATACTTACCCATGTTATCCATTGAGATACCCGCAATGATCATCTCAGTATCTGGATGGCTCTGGAGGTAGCGGCTTGTGCCAACCATGCCGTACTCCTCGGCATCAGTGGAGGTAAAAACCAGCGTGTAGCGCGGCTGTCCCTCAGCTGCAAATATCTCTGCCAGGTGCACCAGGATGGCAATTCCAGAACCATCGTTATCAGCTCCCTGCACAGTTGCCGGTGATTGGTCGTGATGCGCCACCACCAATATCTCCCGGGGTGATTCACCCTTAAGCTTGCAGACTGCGTTTTGCAAATGAGTAAGCTGGCTGTAATTGACAAACTCCCACTCGTCCAGGTAGCACTCCCAACCCAGGTTGGAGAGGGTATCGGAGAACCACACCGCGGCAAGACGGTTATTAAGCTGTCCACTGTGACGGTAGGGGAATTTGTAGACGTAATCGGTAACAATCGCCAGGGCGCGCTCCCCGTTAAATAACAAGGGTGGCGGATCGCCCTCCACACGGACCTCTGGCGCAGGCATACAGGCTGCCAAGAGCATAGCACCAAGGATCATGACGAAACAACGAATTGAGCGCGACATGCTGGAACTCCCAAGATATTGTGATATCCGCAATAATCAAATGGCAACTTGATTGTACTTGCTTTCCAGTAAATGTGCAGACTCAAACAGCTTGCCCGGCTGAGAATAATTGTTGAGCCGGTGCCGAACAGGCTTTACGAATCCTACGATCAATTGTATAGTTAGTGGATCCTTGATTATTAATTTACCAAACAAAAAAATCAAACACGGAACATCCGATGAACACAAACCAGTCTGCTAGCAGAGAGAAAACTCGCTTGCATCCCAATATATGGGTTCTGACTGTAGTTTCATTCCTGACAGACATCTCCTCGGAGATGCTTTTTAACCTGCTACCGTTGTTTCTGGCAAATGTTTTGGGTGTACGCACAGCTGCAATCGGCTTGATCGATGGCATGGCTGAATCAACCGCCAGCCTAGTAAAAATCTACTCGGGGGCGCTCTCCGACCGTCTGGGCAAGCGTAAAACGTTGGCAGTAGTGGGTTATGGTTTCTCAACGCTGGTTAAGCCCCTGCTGTATTTTGCCACCAGTTGGGGGTGGGTTTTAGGTGTCCGCTTCAGCGACCGGATCGGGAAGGGTATCCGCAACGCACCGCGTGATGCTTTGTTGGCTGGCAGCGTAGGGAAAGAACAGCGCGGATTTGCCTTCGGACTGCACCGAGCAGGAGATACAGCTGGTGCTTTTACTGGACTTGGTATTGCTGCCTTGATTATTTGGGCTACCCAAGGCGACCGAAGCCAACTATCCAGGGGAACCTTCCAGATAGTGGTGTTGGCCAGCGTAATACCCGCCTTACTTGCAGTGATAATACTGCTGGTGGCAGCAAAAGAAGTAGGAGAAAGTCAACCACATGCGACACCAATGCCAACATTAATGGCAGGTTGGCGGCAGATGGACCAGCGCTTCAAGGCTTTTCTGGCAGTGATAGTGCTCTTCACCATGGGCAACTCATCGGATGCTTTTATCATCCTGCGCGGGCAGGAGCGCGGCTTGAACGTAATGCAAATTATGGGGATGATCCTGACATTTAACGCTATGTATTCATTATTATCATGGCCAATTGGGGCATTATCAGACCGAGTAGAGCGACAGGGAATCATTATCATAGGCTGGCTGCTCTACAGCCTGGTGTATCTCGGCCTGGCTGTAGCCAAAAGCGGTGCTCAGGTGTGGATGCTCTACGCAGCTTATGGAATCTATTATGCGCTCACCGAAGGTGTGGCAAAGGCTTTGGTGGCCGATTTTATCCCCCAAGCACAACGCGGCACAGCATATGGCTTGTACAACGCTGCAGTTGGTTTAGCAATGCTACCAGCGTCTCTTATCGCCGGAATATTATGGCAAGGTATTGGTGGCTGGAAGGGTTTTGGACCATCCGCCCCATTTCTCGTTGGAGCCGCGATGGCTTTGTTATCGAGTGTACTGTTGCTTGCCTGGGTGAGAAGCTCGCAGGGTAACCCGGCTGCTTGATTAGATATAAGAAATTAAGATCTGGTGGAAATCTGTATCAAGGTAGCTCTAGACAAAGAATCAATCATCATAATCCTCTTCGTCCTCGTAATCATCCTCATCATAGATCCAGTCAAGCTCAAATGGATCTAGCCAGGTAACTTCCAATTCGGTCCGGCAGTTAGGGCATTTCAAGCGCTGACCCATCCTGGTATTTGAGCCCATAGTGACCATAGATCCACAAGAAGGGCATTCGGCTTTCTTCATCGAATTTCTCCTAAAAATTTTCGAGAACGTTATACCTGATAAAGATTAATTGGGTTAAAAAACCAGTATCTCCAAGGAACGGATTTCAAGCCGAGAGTATAATGAGAATTCCCGAAAAAATCAAGGAACAACATAGCACCTCTCACTACGGAAACCATGGTGAGAGGTGCTATGCATTCTTCCTTCACCGACTTTGTCAAGACGGTTCGGAAACTGATCACCCCACTGTGCCGTGTGCTGCTAAGTTTTGAACCTGCCTTCGCAGGTTGGGTACCTCCTCGAGCGCTCCGCCTTGGCTCAGGCCTATCGCGTCACACTCGTAAGATCGGAACCCTATAAGTGGGTGTTGGCTCAAAACCGGGATGCCGCAACACGTACACAGCAGGGTTATCTATCTTATACCATAAAAGGTACCAGATGAGTAGGTGATTTAATCTTAAAACCAAGAAAACTGTAAGGCAGGTGAGGCATCGCCGAAATACTGATCCCGGTGAGAATAGGGATACCCAAAGACAACCATTTGATATTACGGGTAAACCCGGTTAATCGTACGCGGAAATGGAATCGTCTCACGAATGTGCTTGATACCACATATCCAGGAAACAGTGCGCTCGATACCCATGCCAAAACCTGCATGGGGAACACTGCCGAAGCGGCGCAAGTCGATATACCACTGGAAAGCCTCTTGCGGCAAGTCATGTTCGTGTAGACGCTTCAATAACAGGTCCGGGTTGGAAATGCGCTCACTGCCACCGATCACTTCGCCATATCCCTCTGGAGCTAGCAAATCTACACTTTTGCACACCTCTGGTCTCCCAGGCCAGGGTTCCATGTAGAAGGCTTTCACCTGGGTTGGGTAGCCATAAATAAACACCGGTTTATCAAACTTGGAGGTTAACTCAGTCTCATGAGGCGAGCCAAAATCTGAGCCCCATTCCAATGACAGCAGCTCCTTTTGCTCCAGGTCTTGAGTTTGGTCTCGGATTTCCTTTAGCATCTCCACAGCCTGGTCATATGATATACGTGGAAAAGGTGGTGCAACTTTTGCAAGCTGGCTGGTATCCCGCCCAAGCGAGGCGAGTTCAGCCGGGCAGCGCTCAAGCACCCGTTTGACAATATGCGATACGAACTGCTCTTCGATTTCCATCAGCTGTTCAAGATCGCAAAACGCGATCTCTGGCTCCACCATCCAAAATTCGGTCAGATGGCGGCGGGTCTTGGATTTCTCTGCCCGGAAGGTGGGACCAAAGGAATAAACTTTGGAAAAGGCAAATATATTTGCTTCGTTGTATAACTGCCCGCTCTGGGTCAGATAAGCCACACCCTCATCAAAATATGGCGTTTCAAAAAGTGTGGTTGTACCCTCGCAGGCTGCTGGCGTAAGAATGGGTGTATCCATGTTGATGTACCCATTGTTGTCTAACCATTCGCGCATTGCTGCGATGAGCGCGGCGCGCACGCGCAGAATAGCCCACTGGCTAGGCATGCGCAACCAGAGATGGCGGTGTTCCATAACAAAATCCACACCATGCTCCTTTAGCGCCAAAGGATAATCCTCAGCTGCTGGCTGGAGAATCACCAGGTCGGTCACACCCAGCTCATAGCCTCCAGGGACACCTGGGGCGCGCGGATCTCTACGCACTTCGCCTGTGACAATCACGGACGTTTCTTGGGGCAGGCGCGTGATCTGATCAAATAGATCGGCATCTAAATCATTTTTAAAAGCCACGCACTGCACAAACCCATGACCATCCCGCACAAGTAAAAATACCAGTTTGCCTTTATGGGTGCGGTTATATACCCAGCCGTGTATACGCACTTGTTGGGATTCGTAGCGGTCAATCTGATCTACCCGGATAACAGGAGCCATATTTTCTTCCCTCCAATCTTTAAATTCTATCGATCTTAATATGAAGATCCTTGAGCTGTACCTCATCAACTGGCGAAGGGGCATTTGCCATCACATCCCGGGCGGTCTGGTTCTTCGGAAAAGCAATCACTTCGCGGATATTGGGCTCATCGGCCAGCACCATGCAAAGACGGTCTATGCCTGGCGCGATGCCACCATGCGGGGGTGTGCCATATTCAAAAGCTTCCAATAAGTGACCAAAACGCTGTCTGGCTGTCTCTAGCTCAAGACCGATCAACTTAAAAACTTTCTCCTGGAGCTGTCGGTCATGAATACGGATCGAGCCACCTCCAACCTCATAGTTATTGAGCACCAAATCGTATTGCTGTCCGCGTGCCTGTCCAGGCTCGATATCCAGGAGCGGAATGTCATCATACATAGGCGCAGTGAAAGGATGGTGGCTTGGATCCCAGCGTTGTTCCGTTTCATTCCACTGGACAAACGGGAAGTCGATCACCCAGCAAAAAGCCAGCACGTTTGGATCAGCCAGATTTAAACGCTCAGCAAGCATAACTCGCAAGCGGGCCAGTGATTCGTAAACCACGGCTGGCTTATCCGCCACAAATAAGAGCAAATCACCTGGCTGGGCCTGCATACGCTCCAACAACAATTGGATACGATCTTCTGGCAGGTATTTGGCAAACGAAGAACGCTGATCACCTTGAGCTGTTATTGCAAGATAGGCGAGACCTTTGGCTCCAAACTGGCGGACATAATCACTCAACTCATCCAATTGTTTACGGCTGTATTCGCCCAATCCAGAGGCATTTATACCACGCACATGGCCACCACTGGAGACTGCATTCTCAAAGACTTGAAAACCACAACCCGCTGCCAGATCACTTACATCTTGCAACTCCAGGCCATAACGCAGATCGGGATTGTCTTTTCCAAAGCGGTCGAGCGTCTGCTGATATGTCAGGCGTGGAAAGGGGGAAGCCAGTAAGCGTTTATGGGGTACAACCTCCGCCACCAGGCGGGTGAACATCTTTTCCACCAGTTGCATTACATCCTCACGGTGGACAAAAGACATCTCGAGATCCAGCTGAGTAAATTCCGGTTGGCGGTCGCCACGCTGGTCTTCATCCCGGAAACAACGAGCTATCTGGAAATAACGCTCCACTCCTGCAACCATCAACAGTTGTTTAAGCTGCTGGGGCGACTGCGGCAAGGCATAGAACTCACCGGGGTGTAACCGCGAGGGCACCAGATAATCGCGAGCACCTTCTGGGGTGGTTTTAAACATAATCGGTGTCTCGATCTCAAGGAATCCGTGCTCGTCCAGGTAATGGCGGATAAATTTAACCACACGGTGGCGTAGAAGCAGATTTTTCTGCATACGCTCTCGCCGTAAATCCAGGTAACGGTAGCGCAGGCGCGTGTGCTCATCGGTCTCCTCTTCAGAGCTAATCATGAAGGGGAGTGGTTTGGACGAATTGAGCACCCGAAATTGGCGAACATCCACTTCGATCTCACCTGTGGGCATATGCGGGTTTTCAGAGCCAGCTGGACGGGCACGCACAACGCCTTCTACCTGGATCACCCACTCCATCCGCACCGGACCAGTCAACCTGTGGATTTCTGGATACACTTCCGGATTCGTAACCACCTGCACCAATCCAAATCGATCGCGCAGATCCAGGAAGACTAATCCACCATGATCTCTGCGGCGGTGCACCCAACCCGCCAGGGAAACTTCCTGACCGATGTGTTCGTGACGCAGTTCACCACAAGTGTGAGTCTTGTACATGCATAGCCTCCATAATAAAAATAAATCGCCCTCCGCCTTATGCGTCGGGCGATCTATGCTCTTTGCCTGGAATTAACTCTCTGGCAGGCTGAAACTATCCACCCGGCGCATCACCTTAGGATCATTTACGTTAGGATTGGAGTCTAGAATTAATTCACAAACGTTCATTACCACGCCTTATGTAGCCAGGGTTAATTGCACAAAATTATAGCACAGGAATGTTACTTAGGGCAGGGGAGATAAGCTCTCCACTAATTTTCTTCATCCTGCTTCCTACCCGAGGTGATATGAAATTCACTAGGACGTTCACTGCCCTCAAATCCGGAGAGCACCACCAGCGCCAGTGCAGTGCTTTTTCCGGGATTACGCCAACGATGGTGCAGCTCGGCGGCGAATAGCAGGCTATCACCGGGTTCCAGCAAGTAGCGCTGATCTTCAACCTCGTATTCCAGTTGACCGCTCAGACATAACACAAACTCATGACCAGTATGTACCATACTAAACTTACCACTATTAGCGCTACTCTCCAATGTAAGCATGAGAGGCTCGACTACACCAACAAATTCCTCCCCACCCAAGCCTTCCCACATGCCACGGGGAAAGGGGATGCGTGTTCGCCTATCAGCCTTCCTGAATACTATTTCGTGACGCCGGGTTTCTTGCCGAAAAAATGCTGTGATCGGTACGCCCAAGGCGGTCGCAATTTTATAGAGCGTACTTACCGATGGTGAGGTGCGCATACGCTCGATCATACTCAAGGCATTTGTGGATAAACCACTGGCACGCGCCAGCGCGCGCATTGACATTCGTCGCTCCATGCGCAACTCGCGCAAGCGGCTGCCAACTTCAATCCAGCGCGGATCTTTTTCTATTAGGTCCATTATTACCTCCACAGCCCTTTCAATTTATTTAGATATTCAAACTCTCAAGGAGTCACAATGGAAGTTTCTAAAAATCATCTACAGTGTTCCAAAACAGCCCAAATTCAGGATATTATACAATTATTTCGAACGTTCAGGGGAAAATAGAGTCAACACATTGAATACTCGCAGTGAGAGTAGAGTCAAAAGTTAGCCTTCCCAGAAAGTGACATTTGTCACACCCGAAATGGGGTCATTGTCCTAATCTTCCTCTCATAATTGGTATATAATACCTACAATCCTTGGGAAGTTCGATTGGGGTGGGCTTTATTGTGCAACATAATTCTATAAACAGGTGCCAAGATTTCACCAGATCCTTATGCAAATCCCGCTGTATTCACATTCAGGAGAATGCACAATGAAACATAGATGGATTGTACTCTTTGCTGCATTGATTGCCCTCTTTGCGCTGCTAAGTGCTTGTGCCGGGCCTGCCGGGCCGCTTGGACCAGTCGGACCTGCTGGTCCTGCCGGTCCTGAAGGACCACAAGGACCGCGCGGACCAGAAGGTCCTGCTGGCCCATCGGGAACAGGTGCTGAAACGGGTGCATTTGCGTCTGAATACGTCGGTGCTCAGGTATGCGCCGGTTGCCATACAGAGATCTTCGATGTGTACATGAAATCCGGGCACGCCTGGAAACTTAATCCAGTGGTAAATGGCCAACCACCGGAATATCCATTTACGAGTATTCCCGAACTGCCGCAAGGCTACACCTGGGATGACATCCTGTATGTGATAGGGGGCTATAATTGGAAAGCCCGCTTTGTCGATGAGGATGGCTTCATCATTACTGATGAGCCAGGTAAAGCTGGTAACACAGAATACCTGAACCAATGGAATTTCGCCAACCCGGTCATCGGCAAAGAAGCAGGCTGGGTAACTTACAACTCCGGTGAGGATCAGTTGCCCTACGATTGTGGCTCCTGCCACACCACCGGGTACAGTCCACAAGGCAACCAGGATGGGCTACCCGGGCTTCTGGGCACCTGGGCAGAACCAGGGGTCAAGTGTGAAGAATGCCATGGTCCTGGGAGCTTGCACATCACCAATCCACGTGGGTTTGGCATGCAAATCGACAGGGATTCAGAAAAATGTGGACAATGCCACCGGCGTGGCGAGATCGAATCCGTAAACGCCTCAGATGGTTTTATTCAACACCATGAACAGTACGAGGAACTTTTCCAAAGCAAGCATGTGACCGTGGACTGCGTGGTGTGTCACGATCCACACAAAGGTGTGGTGCAGCTGCGCAGAGCCGAACTGCCAACTACACGCACTTTGTGTGAGAACTGCCATTTCGAGAAAGCTCAATACCAGAAAATTGAAAAGCACTTCGGTTTCAGGTTAACGTGTGTCGAGTGCCACATGCCGCGTGTGACAGTCAGCGCCTGGGGTGATACAGAAAATTACACTGGTGACATTCGCACGCACCTGATGGCTATTGATCCTGCTCAAATCGAGCAATTCAGTGAAGATGGTTCGGTCGCTTTATCACAGATTGGTCTGAATTTCGCCTGCCGCCATTGCCATGGGGCCGGTTTTGGCACCGAAAAGACGGATGAAGAGCTGATTGCTGCGGCCACTGGTTATCACGATCGTCCTGAACCATAAAATCCTGCCCGAGGTTCTAAATCTTGCGCGGTATGGGATCGCCCTATCCGCGCAAGACTGAGTCTGGAGGTCAGTTTGTCGATAAAGAAATTTTTAAGCACTTCCCTGGCCTTGACCGGTTTACTGCTGGCTTTTGTACTCTTATTCGGGTTACCTAAACTGGCTGGGCGAGCAGAGGCACCAGCCGCTCCCGCGGTTGCACCTCAAAATGTGGGTGTAGATAACGAAACCTGTCTCGCCTGCCACGGCCTGCCTGATCAACAAATCACATTGCCTTCAGGAGAGATCCTTTACCTGACAGTTGATCGCGAAATTTATAATAATTCTGTGCATGGCAAGAACGGCTATGCCTGTGTGCAATGCCATACGACCCTCACAAGCTACCCTCACCCTCCCCTGGCAGCCTATACCCGTCGGGATGCTACGCTGAACCTCTACCAATCCTGTGGGCGCTGCCATTACCAACACTATGACCGGGCTTTAGATAGCGTTCACCAAAAAGCACTGGCAACTGGCAACCGGCAGGCTGCGGTGTGTACTGATTGCCACGGCGCGCACAATGTCCGCCCACCGAATGAGCCACGCAGTCACATCCCCCAAACCTGCCAGCTCTGCCACTCTGAAATCTATAAACGCTATGAGGAAAGCGTGCATGGCTCAGCACTGTTAGGCGAGGGCAATCCTGACGTTCCCTCCTGCATTGACTGCCACGGTGTCCATGATGTGGAAGGTCCATCTGACTCCCAGTTTCACTTGTTTTCACCCCAAATCTGCGCTAAATGCCATGCGAATGACGAACTGATGGCGAAATACGGCATCAGCACGGACGTATTTGAAACGTATGTCGCCGATTTTCACGGTACAACCGTAGTGCTATTTGAAAAAACCACCCCGGATCAAGAAACAAATAAACCCGTCTGCATTGACTGCCACGGTGTGCATGACATGCGTGAAGTGGATGACCCAGAAAGCACGGTCATTAAGGAAAATCTACTCCAAACTTGTCAGAAATGTCATCCAGATGCCACACTTCATTTCCCTGAGGCATGGATAGCGCACTACCAGCCGGCTCCAGATAATCACCCGGTTGTCTACTATGTAAATCTTTTCTACAGCATCTTCATTCCAACATTATTAGGAGGTATGGGACTTTTTGTTGTCACGGATGCAGGACGGCGTTTGTACTCCCGCTTGAAGGAGCGTCAGCATGGCTGAAAATATAAATTTAACGGTGCCCCAGGAAAGCTCACCCAACGCATCCGCTGAAAACAAAGGCAAGAAATATCTACGCTGGGATCTGGCCAAGCGCATTGAGCATTGGATTTTCATGCTCAGCTTCACTGCCTTAGGTCTAACAGGTCTGGTACAGAAATATGCCGAGGCACCGTTATCTATCTCAATCGTAGCTGGATTGGGCGGGATAGAAAACACGCGCACCATCCACCACTGGGCTGCCACCATCATGATGCTGGTAACCATTTACCACCTTGGCGCGGTGGCTTACCGCATGTATGTGAGGCGAGTGCGCCTGACCATGTTACCGACTATGGAAGACATCCGGGCTGCAATCCAATCAATGGGATATAACCTGGGCTTGCTAAAGCATTCCGCCCAGCAAGGTCGTTATACTTTCGAGGAAAAGCTGGAGTATTGGGCAGTTGTGTGGGGCACAATCGTCATGGCGGTGACCGGGTATATGATGTGGAATCCCATCGCCACCGCCCGTTTTCTTCCTGGGGAATTCATCCCCGCCGCCAAAGCCGCCCATGGGGGTGAGGCTTTACTGGCAGTCTTATCGATCGCGCTCTGGCATCTGTACCATGTGATTGTCAAGCATTTCAACCGCAGCATGTTTACAGGATACCTGAGCGAAGAAGAAATGCTTCACGAGCACCCTCTCGAGCTAGCAGACATAAAAGCAGGGATCGCTAACAGACCCATAGACCCAGAAGCATATAAGCGCCGGATGCGCATTTTCGTGCCCAGCTATTCTGTAATTGCAGTGGCTCTATTAGTGGGGGTGTACTTCTTCGTCAATTATGAAGAAACCGCGATCACCACCGTCCCACCCGCAGAACAGGTGGTGGTCTTTGCACCTTTAACCCCCACTCCGCTGCCCTCACCAGTACCCACCCGCACATCACCTCCAGGTGGACTGGCTTCCTGGCAGGGTGGTATCGGTGACTTATTGAACCAGCGTTGCGGTATCTGTCATAATAGTACCGGAAAACTGGGAGGCCTGGACCTGACCAGTTACCAGGCAGCCTTAGAAACAGGCTCCTCCGGACCGGCTGTAATCCCAGGGGATCCCGACAACAGCCCACTGATTGTAAAACAGGCCCAAGGTGGTCATCCCGAGCAGTTATCTGAGGAATTATTGGATCAATTACGAGATTGGATAGCCAACGGTGCACCTGAGAGCTGATTAATCCAGAAGGGAAACAACTGAAAAATGAGTGGTCTGGCAAGATTGCCAGACCACTCATTTTTCAAAACCCTTATCTTTAGGAATTGCTAACAGTTAATCCGCTGCAGCGGGTAAAGCTCCAACAACATGAACAGCTTCTTCAGCGGTGGGGTGATGTACAACATTCAAATATCGGATGCCCAAGGTGACTGCCAGAGCGCCATAGGCTACCACACCGATACCAGCCATAAACTCAATCAATGAAGGAAAGTAAGTTGTGTAGCGTGTGGCTAACTCCTGTGGCAGGTAAGATAGCAGCACTAACTGACCTGAGAGATTGACATCCCAGCGGTATGCCACCACACCCCCTACCACCAGTGCCAGTGCCAGCATGCGCAATATGGGTTGTTGGCGAGTGCGACTATTGAGCAACAAAAAGATCGGGATAACCATCCCCAAGGCGATCTCGCCAACCCAGAAATTGAAGGAAAGCAGGCCACGGGTCAAAATTGCGAGGCCTTCGGTGCGTCCAGGCTCGTAAGTATAGGTCATCGAGAAAGCATCCCAGAAGCGGAAATACAGATACCCCACCAACACCCAACCCACAAAGTATGATATACGTTCAAGCAAATGGTCTTCCACCTGGATGCGCTTTGAGAGCCTGCCTGCCAACATACTGACTAATACAGTCAACGCTGGCCCGCCTGCCATAGCAGATACCATAAAGAGCACCGATAAATCAGGACGGTACCAGATGGGTCGCGCTTTGAGAATCCCGTAGGTTGCACCCAGTGAGGACTGATGCAGCATCGATAACCCCAATCCCACAACTGCCAGGTAAGGAGCGAAACGATGCACACTCTGTAAGCGACTGGCTATCCCAGGCCAGCGCTTTTCGAACCAACTGGCATGACCAAGGATCGGCAGGCATTCTAGCAATAGCACAGTTAGGTACAAGGTGACGCACATGGTCACCTCCCAAAGTACCGAGTGCGGGTTCCAAAAAACCAGGGCGTGCCAGAAACGGTCAGGTCGGCCAATGTCCAGCAGCAAGGTCAACACCGCCATGCTATAGCCAATCAAGCCAATGAATGTGGCTGTACGGGCTACTGGTTGGAAGCGCTTCAGCCCCAACAGATAGACCGCTGCACACAACAAGAAGGCACCTGCGCTCATGGCAATTGAGGAAAGGTCAATGGTGATCCATAAACCCCAGGGTACCAGGTCGTTCATGTTGGTCACAATCAGCCCACGAGCGAACACAATCACTCCACCCACGATGCCACCTACAACCAGAATGGAAAGCATACCAATCCAGGCTAGGTAGGGACTGGGTCTTACGCGTTTCATTATTGCTATCATGCTTCTACCTCCTCTCTGGCAGGCAGATAATAAACGTGCGGTATTGTGCCCAGATCTGCCCTGAGCTGGTAATACGGGTTACTCTTCAAGGCCTGGCTTACATTCGATTCTTCATCATTCAAATCACCAAAAATGCGCGCACCAACCTGACAGGCAACGACGCAGGCTGGGGTAGCCTCTTCATCTACCCCAGGAGTTAAGCCCATTGCTAAGCCACGATCAATGCGCTGGTAGCAAAAGGAGCATTTTTCCACCACGCCACGCGGCCTCCTGGGTACCTCTGGCTGACCCCAGGTAGGCACTGCCGGGTTCGGCCCTGTGAAGGCTTCCCAATTGAACGCCCTGCCGCCGTACGGGCAGGCTACCTCGCAATATCGGCAGCCAATGCAACGGTCGTAATCCATCATGATGATGCCATCTGGTCGCTGGTAACTGGCTTTCACCATACACACTTCTACACAGGGGGCATTATCGCAGTGCATGCATGGGCGGGCGAGGAAAACCGGGCGGTCTCCAACTTTGCCTACCTCAATCACCCTGTTCCAAGAGATTTCGGGGGGCACATCGTTATGCGCCCGACATGCCAATGTGCAATAACCACAGCCTGTGCACTTGGATTGGTCGATCACCATAGCCCAACTGTGCGGGCTTGACCCCTTTGGACTGGAGGCCGCGACTCTACGGGCAACTCTTAAACCTGCATAGGTGGCAGTTCCAACAGCAGCAATCTTGAGAAACTCGCGTCGGTTGATAGGTTTGTCAGACATTGAATTACTCCTCATCGATGTAACGGCTACGGCGCTGCAAACGCTCGATCCACGGAGCGATGATCACACCCAAAGCCACACCGATCAAGCCAGACAGGAAGGTAAACCCGACCGGACTGACTGGAGTAGGGGCTTCACTCACTGGAACAGTTTGTACAGCGGCCAGATTATCAGGAGGCACAGGTGTGGGGTGTTCTTGGTGCACCTCTACCGGGTCATGCATCTGGTAGACATGGCAGGAATTGCAGGCTTCAAGGCTGACAAAGAAACTGTGATCCTTTCCAGATTTGCCTTCCGATACTGACTGATTTAAATCAACCAGGTGGCAGTTAGAACAAGTCAGTCCTTGTTCGCTATGTGAGGTATGGGTGAAATTCGAGGAACGTTCGCGGTGGCAAGATGCGCACAACAAGGATCCACTTTCCTTCTTTAAACTTGTACCATGTGGGTCATGACAACCCGCACAGTCGAGTCCCTGTTCACGGTGAGCGCTCACCTGCCACTCAAAATAGGTCTCAGTATGGCAATCTCCACACAGATGCGCTGAACGATCGGCAGCCATCGGCTCCAATGGATGGTTTTCAGGAATGGGGCTATGACAGGCCTGGCATGTGATCCCGTCTGACTCCCAGGTGTACGTAGTTGAATCAAACCCGGTAACATGGCATTCAAGGCACTCCGCAGGTTGCCCTTGTGCTACCCAGGCATTTTGAAAAACCGGATCTATAGTAGCCTGCCCATGCGCGCCTGTTTCCCAGGCCTCGTAGAAAGCGGCATGGCAGCCCTTACATTCTAGTTGTGGTGGATTTACCTCCTGGGTATGGTTATCTGCTTGAGCAATTGCATACGTAACTAACATCAATGGCACTGCAAAGAATAATCCGTACCCAAGACGTAGCATGATTTTTCGTAACATTTGCATCCTCCAAGAATTTGATGTTTTATGAGACAACTGGAATAGGTGCTTGCTGGAAAACCTCACACCCCAAACAATCCTCTTTCAGATGACCACCATTTTCCTCACGAAAAACCTGCCAGCAGGGTTTTACCGGTTGCTGATACGCGAGGCAATCCGCGAGATTTTCCGGTGGGCATTTATTGATCTTCCAGCAGCCGATATTGTGGGCTGTCACCTGCATACCGGCCGTTTCAGCCTCTGCTTGCCAACGTTGATCCCAACGTCGCAACACCCAAATCATGATTATGGTGATAATTACGGGTAGGCCGAATCGGACGAGGAGTCCAGTCATGAGTGTTAAGATGGCATTGGTCGCGTCCATGCAGAACCTCCATTTAGATATTGACTGTGTGGCTGCGCTCCAATAATGTTCCGAGCAGGAGTAGTACGAGAACAGGAATCCCTACTCGAGCTACAGTTAAAATTGAAATAAAGAGAATGGCATCCATGCTTACCTCCATTACGTCTCATCTATAATTAATCTTTGCCTTTAGTATAGGGAAGCAAACAGTCCGGGTAAATCCGCGCTTCAGCCAATCTTTAGCATAGGGCACATGCCTCTCATACCCACATGCATATGGGAAAGTCGAACCATGCCAATCAGGCTAATAACTTTAGATTTCCTACTTTCAATACTAGCCTTCCCCCATACGAGATAGGAAGTTTTCCCCGAATTAAATGAAGCAGGAGTAGGGCTATGAACCCCACTCCTGCTTGGACTTATTCACCCAATGGAGTATCAGGCTTCGATAATCCCCTTACGGATGGCATATTTCACCAGTTCTGTGCGTGAATGCAAATTGAGCTTAGCCATGATATTTTCTCGGTGCCGGGCTACAGTATTTGGGCTGATACTGAGTTCTTCGGCGATCTCAGCGTTACTGGCACCATCTGCCAATAAAGCCAGAACCTCTTGCTCGCGCGGTGTCAAGCCATCCAGATTAGGAGATGACCTAGCTGGCTGCGACTGCCCCAAGTAATCTCTCACCAACAGCTTTGCCAAGGAAGGGTAGATGTACACCTCCCCCCTGGCAGCGTAACGGATCGCGCTGATCAAGTCTTCCGGGGCGGCGCGTTTGGGCACGTAACCACTAGCTCCAGCTTCAAGCATCTTAAAAAAATACTCTTCATCTTCATGTATGGTCAGGGCCACCACCGAGGCTCCCGGCAACAGACGTTTGATCTGACGGGTTGCATCAATCCCAGAGATATCCGGAAGCCCGATATCCATCAAAATAACGTCCGGTTGAAGACGGGTAAGCTGGCTCAATGCCTGGCTGGCAGAATCAGCTTCTCCAATAATTTCAATGTCGCCTTCACCTTCGAGTAACATCCGTAATCCCTGGCGGACGACTACATGGTCATCAACCAGTAGTAAGCGTGTCTTCATTGGTTTTTTCCTTCGAGTTATCGGTATTCACATAAGGGATTGTGACTTCTACCATCGTACCAGATCCAACACTTGACATGATCTGGAATGTTCCACCCAGAAGGTTGGCGCGCTCACGCATTCCCTCCAGACCCCAGGAACTCCTCTGGGCAAGATTATGCACTTGCATATCGAAACCACACCCATCATCACTGACCTGTAATGTCACTTTACGATTTGAGTAGATAAGACGTAAGCTGGCGTTATCGGCGGCGGCATGCTTAACCGAGTTGGTAAGGGCCTCTTGAGCTATCCGAAACAGCGCCGTACGAACTTCTGAGGGCAGCTCTGATGTATGACCAATAACTTCAAAATTAACTCGCAATGGTGTGCGGCTCTGGACTTCCCCGGCAAACCAGCGCAGCGTCGCTGCGAGACCCAGGTCGTCAAGATGAGAGGGGCGCAGGTCGGCGATGAGACGCTGTAATTCAGTCAGTGAATGGGTCACCAGACCCTCCAATTGTCGTATATTCTGGGTGGCTTTTTCGGCATCCTGGTTTATCGCCGTGCCAATGCCCCTCAGTCCCAGCCCAATTGCCGTTAAAGCCTGACCAGTTTCATCATGCAATTCGCGCGCGATACGCTGCCGTTCTGATTCTTGAGCCTGAACAACTCGTCGCAGTAACTCGCCACGCAAAGCCTCCCGGCGTTCAGCTTCTTCAACCCGTTCCGCTTGCAAGGCTGCGATTCGTCGCTTGGTTTCCACCTCGAAGGAACGCAGAAAGCGCATGACAAACACAGCAGCCACGACGGCTGAGGCCGCTCTGAGCAACTGAATTGGAAAGCCAAATAATTCAATGAAGAGATCCTGGTTGATAACCGTGGAGGGGGGCAAGAGGCTATTGCGGGTAAAGGTCTGCCCGACGATACCATACCAGAAAAATGCGATCGCCGCCCATAAGCTATCTCTACCGAATTGCGCCAAACCAGCCTGGCGAAAACGGCGCTGCTGGGTAATGAGCCCGGCACAGGCAAACATAGCTGAAGGCACTGCCAGAATATAGCGCGTCCATACATCCATCACATTGATGAGCGGATCAAAGGCGTATCTACCCTTCATAATTAACAACCCGAAACCCCAGATGGCGGTCAGGCTAAGGGGAAGGAGCAGGCTAATGCGCCGCTGCCAGTCATCCCTGGAGAGTAAAGAAGAGCCAAATGCCCCCAAGGATAAAAAAGAAAAAGCCAGGATGATCAGTCGGAAAGCATTCCAAAGTATGTGGGCCTCCTGCTGGAAAGGTAAAATGCCCAGTTTTTCGAACATTTCCAACCATTCATGTATGCCATGAATCAAACCAAAAGCTGCTAGCGGACGTAGTGCGTGCGCCAGGCGCGGGTCGGTGCCGTGCCCGATTTCCACCAGGATACCCATACCCATGCTAAAAAAAGCCAAACCGTAAAAGAAGAATATATACGGTATCAGGGTGCTGCTCACGAGTTTCTCCTAAATTCAAATGCCATTATGATGCACCCATCACATCCTAGGTTCGTTGTTGTATAGTTGAAATATGTGCCCATTCCTGCGTGTTGGATTTAACAAATTCCCACCACGTGGTTTGGGCACGAGTCGCAGTAATGCGCATATTGCGGGCCATATAAATTTTACGTCGCAAGCACATCTCACTAAATTGCACCTCAACTACACGTCCAAGCTCCAAGTGCCGGGCAGCAGCCAGGCGTGAGACAAAAGCCACACCGATCCCTTCTGCAACTGCCATTACAATAGCTTCAGCGTTGCCTAAAGTCATAGCTTCATTAAGCATATCTGGAGAAATATCATATTCTCGCAGCCCATTTAAAAGCACCTGGCGTGTTCCAGATAGCTCTTCGGGCATGATGATTGGCTCTTCTAAAAGATCATCCGGATAAATCTGACGGAAGCTTGCCCAGGGATGGTCCGCAGCTACAATTAAAACTACATCATCTATATAAAAATCCTGCAGTTCTATATCTCGATGTTCGATATGCTTGCTCAACACACCTAAAGCGACTTCTCCTGCAAGCAATTTATTTAGGACGGTATCACGGCTAGATACCAGGATGTTGATGCGGACCTGAGGATATTTACGCCGAAAGCGTGCGATCATGCTCGGAAGCAAGTATTTACCTGCGGTCGTCGAACATCCCAGATTCATCTCACCGATCACCTCTCCCTGTAAAGAGGCCATCGTCTCTTCAAGCCGGCGTGAGGCATTTAGCAGCTCTTGAGCAATTGGTTTAAGCGTCAGTCCCGTCTCAGTCAATTGAACTGTTCTTCCCTGGCGCTGGAACAAGCGTGTGCCAAAGCGTTTCTCCAGGCTGTCGATTTTCTGGCTAATCGCCGGTTGGGATAGGTGCAGCTGCCTGCCAGCTGCGCTGAAGCTGCCAGCTTCAGCTGCAACCAGGAAAGCTTTCAAATCGCTCAAATTGATCATGCTCATCTCTCCGTAATAGCACTACTACCAGCATTCGATAAGTAAAAATAATGCCAGTATGTGAATTATTGCACTAATAATTATATATCAAAATTCATGTCAAAAGCAATTGAAGGGTGTCATGATTTTGTAACGCATGTCACAATAATTTGTGACAAATCACACAAAGCAACTATGCAACCTATATGGTAGTATCTGCATCTAAAATACATACACTAAAATTCAGACACGTGTTCATATGGCTTATCGAACGTATGGATCTCAAATTACGGCGCTCTATGCCAATCTATGGAGGATAAATTGCCGATCTTTGAATTTGTTTGTGAGGAATGTGGGCAGTTCTTCGAAGAATTAGTAAGAAGCTCCAGCGCCATTGGCGAAGTCATCTGTCCGAGCTGTCAGGGTGAGCAAGTTAAAAAGCAAGTATCCATATTTGCTTCCAAGCTAAGCAGTTCCTCTGGACATTTCAACTCAAGCTTCGCGAGTTCTTGCAGCACAGGTAGTACCTGAGGGGTATAAAAAAAGCCGACCGGTGGTCGGCAACAAACGCATTCATTTTATTCGGTAGTCATTACTCACCTCTCGTTTAAGGGGTTGTGTTTAATGTTTAAGCCTACCGCCTGCCATCATAATGCAATCAGCTAGTATTATCAACTGATCAGCCTCATTATGATAGTAAGAATTCACCCCAGTAACGAACTACCGCAATCAATAGCACCACGCCCAACAGGCGGCGTACCGCTGCACCAGAGAGATAACGCGAACCAAGACGGCTGCCTACCCATGCTCCTGCCAAGCCTAAGGGAAGCAACGCCAGCCCTAATACACCTAATTCCAGGCTTCCGCTCATCGCCCGTCCTAGCAACCCACTAAATGAATTAACAAAAATGAACGCGGCTGAGGAGGCTGCTGCTTGCTTGGGAGTCCCCCACCCTGCCAGCACAATAAGTGGTGATAAAAAGATGCCACCACCGATTCCAATGATCCCAGATAGTAAACCAATGCCAGCCCCGCATAATAATGCAACACCGAGCGATAGAGGCCGCACGCTGCTGGTATCTTCATCACTGATGCTCCGGAAAAATAATATCCGGACAGCAATATAACTCAGCGAAAGGTAGAGCAAAAGAAAATAGGTATTCGTACTGACTTCCAGCAAGCCTCCGATAAAAGCCGCCGGGACAGAGGTCAGTAGAAAAGGCCACAACAGGCGAGGGGCAAAAAACCGGGCACGATAATAGGATACAAACGCAATAAAAGAGACAACCAGGTTTAAAATCAGTGCAGTGCTGGACATTATCTGGGGAGCTATGAAGAACTGGCTCATAGCAGCCAGATAGCCTGACGCTCCACCAAAACCTACACTGGCATACAAGAATGCAATCGCCAACACCAGTATGGCGAGCTGTGGAGGTGGAAGTGTATTGGAGTCGATCACTAGGGTTTTTTCACTGGCTGTTTTGCAAGCCAGATTGGGAACTTCAACGATTCCCCGCTTACACGATAATAAGCCAATCCAGCACATCCCTGGCAAAGGATCATCTCGCCACGTTGGATTTCACGCTCGTTGATGATCTCCTCCCCACACTCGGTGCAATTTACCCGCACACCAGGCCTGCTTACAATCTGAGCAACCCGCTTGGAGAGGCGCACAGGTTGGAAAACCAACAGTTCATTAGTGGGCATCACCTGGTAAGCATGTAGCTGGGCAAAATAACGGCGTTCTTCATCTTCGGTATACATGAATGCCTGCTGGCGGATTTCAGGCCGTGGAGAAATACGCACTGCAGACTCGTTGGTAACATCCACAAAAGTAGCCGCGACTTTTCCGTAATCTTCCACGCGCAAGGTGCGATGACCTAGCGTGCAGCCGCTTGCAACCTCTACTCCATCCGCAAAGCAACCATCTGTTTCCAGGATGGCCATCAAGCGCTTATCCTGGCGAGGGACCGCCAGGCTGAGCGCGGCTCCACCCGCCAAGCCCATTCTTACCCCCAACACCTGACGTGGGCACAAGTGGCTATGCCTGGCTGCGGACATCTCCAGTAATTGGGCAAGTGGGATTTCGGTCATCTTGAACCCTCCCTGGTTAAAAATTCAGGCCATCTCAGATGAGACGGCCCAAAGACAACCAGACAACTGGTCATCTCCTTTCCAATTCCATTTCCTTGCATGCTCATGCAGCTCCATGCCTATAAGGAAACTTCGGGTGGTCGGTGCGTTTCCACACCGGCCTGGGTCGCCTCAGCAACCGGCCTGGTGACCATAGACTTATGTTCTACAGGTTACCAGGCTCGGAGATCCATCGGGTTTATGTTATCAGGATTCTTCTGTACCGGCTTCTTTCTCTTCTTCGTCTGCTTCTTCCAGGCCCTTGCGGAAGGAGCGAATACCACTCCCCAACTCGCCGGCAATTTTGCTGATGCGCCCTACGCCAAACAGCAAAATAACAATCACCAGGATGATCAAAAGTTCAGTAGGTCCCAATCGAAACATGAATATCTCTCCATTCCTTACAAATGACGGTCGGTTTTATACGAAGCCCTACCCAACACGCCGTTAAGACTTTCTCACAGCTATTTTACTACCAAATTGTGTTTTTTCGCTTTAGAGAGCAGGAGATTTAATCGCAGAAAACCCAGGAGTCGACTCAGATAAGAGGCAACACGTTCCCCTAGAGCAAAACTCACAAAGCATTACACTTAGTGCCAAGCTCAATGTGATTTAATACACAAACAAAACAGATTTATAACACTCGCCAGACACTTATGAATTGGCTACAATATATTCAGAATTATGAATGTATTATCTATAAGAACTAAGTCCCTGCCTAACAGAAAAATTGCGCAGATGTTCCGCGTGTTAGGCCAACCCATTCGCCTGCGAATTGTCTTGGCGATCGGGCTGGAAGAAGCCTGTGTGTGCCACCTGGAGACCGCCCTGGAAATGCGCCAGGCATATATCTCGCAGCATTTGATGGCACTGCGCCGCGCAGGGCTGGTAAGCTCACGCCGCGCGGGCAGAAACATTTTTTATTCATTGACCCACCCTGAACTACTCGAAATCATCCGGCAGAGTGGCACAGCCCTGGGCTTCCCAGAAACAGCGCTGCAAATTACCTCAAATAACTCCCCCTTAGAACACTGTCCCTGTCCGTACTGTGCCGGCAAAGAAGAGAGCAATGAGTAATATCCTAGCATATATTACAAACTTGTTATGGTCAGGCTGGATAAGCCTGCTCGATTACCTAGCTGCACATGTGCTGCTGTGTTTGGTGCCAGCTTTTATCATAGCTGGCTATTTGAGCTCAATGGTACCTAAAGAAGTGGTTACCCGATATCTCGGACCGAAAACACGCCCCTGGATCAGTTATCCAGCCGCAGCCGTGGGTGGTTTCATCCTAGCAGTATGCTCGTGCACCATTCTGCCACTCTTTGCTGGCATCTGGAAGCGCGGCGCAGGGTTGGGAGCAGCGATCACATTTTTGTTTGTGGGACCAGCCGTCAATATCCTGGCGATCGCCTATACCGGGGCAGCCATTGGACTGGATATCGCTCTGGCGCGCATTTTGTTATCCATCCTCTTCGGAATTGGAATTGGTCTCATCATGGCGCGCTTGTTCCGTGCCGAGGAAGACCGCCGTGCCCACAACCTGGAATCGGTTGGTTTGTTTGAACAACAGATGACCGTCAATCCAGGCATCTGGATCCTGTTTTTGCTATTGCTAGCCGTTTTGATCGTGGGAACGCTTCAGCTGGGTTGGCTAACACGCATCTGGTCAAGTGTCAATTTGCCTGTGGTTTTTCCCAGCCAAACAATGGAATTTCTCAACAAATGGAGCCTGACACCCCAAGGTGCAGCATTGATAATCTTGCTCATTATCATCATGCCAACCGCCTACCTGGGTCTAGAAAATGTTCTGGAAAAATTTAACAACTGGACATACGCGACTCTAGCCCTGGTTGGCCTGACATTACTCCTGGCTGCCCCAGTTTTTACTTCAGGCAGTTTGGTATTAGGGATCACAGGACGATTGATCGCTGAGGCGATTTTAATGTTCACCATAGGTCTGGTAGCAATCAAGTATTTTCAGAGACAGGAACTTGCAGGTTGGTTTTGGGAAACCTGGAAGTTTGTCAAACAAATTTTTCCGCTCTTAATCGTCGGGGTTTTCCTGGCAGGAGTCATCAAAGTGATCATCCCTGCTGAATGGATCCAATCGCTGGCAGGACACAACACACTTTGGGCTAATCTGCTCGGAGTGTTATTTGGTGTTTTCATGTATTTTCCGACCCTGGTAGAAGTCCCGATTGCACGCATGTTTCTAGACTTGGGCATGCACCGGGGTCCACTGCTGGCTTACCTGCTGGCTGATCCGGAGCTTTCTGTACAAAGCATCCTGGTGACTGGAAGTATCCTGGGGCGTAAGAAGACGGCTGTCTATGTGACCCTGGTAGCGGTGTTCAGTACCCTGGCAGGTTATATCTTCGGGCTCGTATTAGCCATGGTTTGAAATCGGCTTCGTATCGGAAGGTCAAAAATAAACATAAACACAGCACAGAAAAATTAAGATTAATCCAATGAAATTTCTAAGCTACCACAGGAGGTCAACATGCTAGAAGTAAAGGTTTTGGGTCCTGGTTGTGCCAACTGTAAGCGGGTGGAGCAAATTGCTCGTCAGGCAATCTCTGACCTGTCACTGCCAGCCGAGATCACCAAAGTAACGGACTATGCAGAAATCACCAGCTATCCAATCTTAGCGACACCGGGGCTGGTTATCAACGAGCAAGTAGTCTGCTCAGGTCGCATACCAACCCAGGCAGAAGTCACCACCTGGCTGGTCAATGCCCTGGAATCTGCCTAAATCAGAGCTCAACATGACAGAAATTTCCTCCTCTCAAATGCCTGCTCAGACGAGCGTTACCCGTAAACTCTCCACGCTGGACCGTTTTCTCACCCTGTGGATCTTTTTAGCTATGGCGGTCGGTGTAGGTATTGGTTACCTATTTCCTTCTGCCGTAAAAGGCTTCAATAGCGCTGTATCCATCGGCACAACCAACATACCGATCGCCATCGGCCTGATCCTGATGATGTACCCGCCTCTGGCAAAAGTACATTACGATGAGCTGGGAGATGTTTTCCGCAACTGGAAGATATTGGGCCTCTCGCTCATCCAGAACTGGGTGATCGGGCCAATCCTGATGTTTGTCCTGGCAATCCTTTTCCTGCGAGATTACCCGGAATATATGACGGGGTTGATTTTAATCGGACTGGCGCGCTGCATTGCCATGGTAATCGTCTGGAATGAGCTAGCCAAAGGCGACACAGAATATGCCGCGGGTTTGGTAGCGTTCAACAGCCTGTTCCAAGTCTTCTTTTACAGTCTGTATGCCTATATTTTCATCACGCTTCTGCCTCCCCGGCTTGGACTGACAGGCAGCCGCGTGGACATCACCATCGGAGAGATTGCCAAAAGTGTGTTCATTTACCTGGGCATACCCTTTCTGGCAGGCTTCTTCACCCGCCTGCTGCTTGTCCGCAGCAAAGGGAAACAATGGTACTACCAGAACTTCATTCCCAGGATCAGCCCGCTGACGCTGGGGGCGTTGCTTTTCACTATCGTGGTGATGTTCAGCCTGAAAGGTGAACTGATCGTTACAATCCCAATGGATGTCGTGCGCATTGCACTGCCATTGCTGATCTACTTCGTGGTGATGTTCCTGGTGAGTTTCTTCATGGGTCGGCTGGTCGGTGCGGATTATTCCCAGACCGCCACCTTATCATTCACTGCTGCCAGCAACAACTTCGAATTGGCAATTGCCGTCGCGGTGGCTGTATTTGGCATCAACTCAGGCGCAGCTTTTGCCGCGGTTATCGGTCCGTTGATCGAAGTACCGGTAATGATCGGCCTGGTCAATGTGGCTTTCGTCTTGGGAAGACGTTTTTACCAGGATCGGATTCCAGAACCCTCGTGAACCAACAAGCGCGCTTCAATAAACCACTACTCTATTCCAAATGAACCATCCTATTTGAGATCATTACAGAATATTGATCGTTAACCCGCGACCTCATCCTAAGGACATCAGGAGAACGCACAATATGAGCGACGATGTTAGCGACATTGCTGCCTATTACAATACCGATCCAGAACGAGAACACCAGCGTTTAGATAGGCATCAACTTGAATATGAACTCACCTGGCGCTATTTAGACGAGTACCTGCCATCTCAAGGCTCGATCCTGGAAGTCGGCGCGGCAACAGGAAAATACACACTGCAATTAGCTAAACGAGGTCATGCAGTCACAGCCGTTGACATGTCAGCGGCGTTGGTTGAAGAATGCAGGAAAAATATCATAGAGGCGGGACTCAAGAAGCAAGTGCGATTCTTACTTGCCGATGCGCGCAATCTCGGTGAAGTGAGGGATAGAGAATTTGATGCGGTTCTTTTAATGGGACCTCTGTATCATCTAATCGAAGAATCTGACCGCAAAAAAGCCTTGAAGGAAGCATATGACCACGTGCGAGGAGAGGGTCTCATCTTCTCCACATTTATAAGCCGTTTTGGCATAATGGGTGATTTGCTCAAAGATCTACCAAATTGGATAGAGCAACAAGCCGAAGTCCGGTCGCTATTAGAGAGCGGCAAACGCCCTGATGGTTCTCCGCGCGGTGGGTTCCGGGGATATTTTGCGCAAATATCTGAGATTATCCCTCTTCATGAAACGATCGGATTTGAAACTCTAAAGTTAGCGGGGGTTGAACCAGCAATCTCAGCAGATGACGAGAGTTACAATAAACTCCAGGGAAAACAGCGCCAGCTATGGCTTAATCTGCTGTATGAGTTAAGTACGCAGGAATCCATTCTCGGGGCATCAAGACATATTCTCTATATTGGCAAGAAAAAAGTTAACTCGCTCCTGTCACAAGCAGATAATTCCACACGCCTGAATCAGTAATTTGTTATACTCTAGCGCGATGCAGTTGCAATTATGCTTACATCTCCAAAAAGAGGGCTAGAAATGCCTGTCAAAGTTAATGCCCAGCGAGTGGAAAATGATTTCACAGCGCTCAGCCAGATTGGAATAACACCAGAAGGAGGGCTGAACCGGCTGGCTTTAAGCCCGGCCCACCTGGAAGCCCGGAATTGGCTCAGGGAGAGAATTCTTCAAGCCGGTCTGGAATTCAGGGTGGATGGCGCTGGCAACCACTCCGCTTACTTACAGTGCGGTTCACCAGGAGCTCCAACATTACTGCTCGGCTCACATCTGGATTCAGTCCCTAACGGAGGCAAGTACGATGGCGCCTTGGGGGTAGTGGCCGCCCTGGAGGCGTTGCGGCGGGTTAAAGAAGAGGCTCTACAACTGCCATTTAATCTAGAAGCGATCGATTTCACTGATGAAGAGGGCAGTTTGGTAGGGCTATTGGGCAGTTTTGCGGTAGCAGGCCTGCTGACGGAAGAAAAGCTGGACAATTCCCGGATAGGTTTAGAAGCGATGTCTGCTACACTGCAAAGAGCCGGACTCAGCCGCGCAAGCGTGCTCTCAGCAAGGCGTAATCCATCAGAACTGGCGGGTTACCTGGAGCTGCACATTGAGCAAGGCGTGCGCCTGGAGCAAACTGGTGCCCAGATCGGCATCGTCACTCACATTCCAGGCATCTGCTCCTATCGGTTGATCTTTTTAGGCAGAGCAGATCATGCTGGGACAGTACCCATGGTAGACCGACTGGATGCTGCCATGGGCGCCAGCGCGTTCATCTTAGCAGTCCGAGAAGTTCTCAGCTCAGAATTCCCAGATTGCTTTGCCAATGTGGGTCAAGCGAATTTCGAGCCGGGAGCCTTTAATATTGTGCCAGAGCGAGTCACGCTGGGTCTCGAATTCCGCTCTACTGAACCAAAACAATTCTCACAATTAGAGGCCAGGTTGCTAGCAAGCGCTCAATACGAAGCCGGACAATATGGACTTGGATTTGAGAGCCATTTCCAAGGACGCATTGCCCCCGCCTCTATGGACACGCAAATTCAATCAGCTTTTTCAGCCGCGTCTGATCAATTAGGCATCCCATGGATATCCCTGGCCTCGCGTGCCGGGCATGATGCCCAGGCTTTGGCGATGGTTTGCCCTGCAGGTATGATCTTCGTACCTTCCGTGGGTGGCAGCAGCCATTCACCGATTGAATATACTCGCTGGGAGGACTGTCTAAACGGGACTAACGTCCTGCTTAATGCCGTTATACAGCTGGCGCAAAAGCGTCAGAAAGGGAAGCCCTACCATGAGTGACTTGTTCGAATGGGCATTCTTAATTGGCTTAATCGCGCTGGAGGTGATTCGCTTTCCTCACCGTCGTCGCAATCGACTGGCTGTGCGCCAGAAGCGCATTCAGAGCTGGCACATTTCATGGTGGGATGTGCTCCTGGATATGCTGGCATTTGCCGGGACGGAGGTGATCCCACTGGTTTACATCGTGTATCCCTGGTTTAATTTTGCCAATTATGCGCTTCCCATCTGGGCTGGCTGGATAGGCACGTTGATAATGGGAGCTGCTGTCGCCTTGCTGTGGAAATCTCATACCGATTTGGGCTTAAACTGGACGCCCACGCTGCAAATCCTGCCGGAGCATACCCTCGTCACCAAAGGTATGTATGCTTACATACGCCATCCTATCTATGCCGCGACCTGGTTAGCAGCATTGGCGCAAGCTCTGCTGCTGGCAAACTGGTTCGCTGGTTTGGCGGGTTTGGTGTTGTTTTCACTTGTATACCTGGTGCGCGTGCCTAAAGAAGAGCGCATGATGCTGGAGCAATTTGGGACTGCATACCAAGAATACCTGGAGCGTACTGGCAGGCTGATCCCACGACTGACCCCAAAAGACAAATAAGATTTCCCCCGAAAACTCGCAACTGTTTATAAAGCCGCCAGCGCACGCAGGATAATTTGTTGTGCCAGGCGGTTAGCGTTTTGCAATCGCTCTGTGCCGAAGGCTTCATCCCATTCCTCTGCCAGCATATCGCTCACCACCAGCATATTGCACACGCGTATTTTCCGGAATATACCCAGAGCATACATGGCAGAAGTCTCCATATCCACTCCCAAGATGCCCTGGCGCTGGTACTCATTTACTTTGTAGCGCAGCTCCCTGTAAGGAGCGTCAGTCGTCCAGAGCGGGCCAGCCAGGGCAGTGACACCCTCCAGCTTCGCGCTATGTACCAGCAAGGATACCAAGCCAGGGTCGGGCACCAGCTCAATCTCTTCTTCAAAATAATGCAGCGAGGTGCCTTCCTCGCTCAAGCAGGAGGTGGGGATGATCAGGCTACCAATTGATGCCTCAGACTGCAGACCGCCTGCCCATCCAAGCCCTATAACAGTGCGTGCTCCACAGGCTATCAGCTCTTCCAGGATCATCACCGTACCGGGGGCACCCACCGGCATCTGTACAATTGAGATCGGTTTACCGGCACATTCGCCATGGTAAAGTGGATTACGTTCCCCATAAAACCAATGCGGGGATAATTTTGCCTGGGTAAGCTCAGCCAACCCGGCTACAACTCCGCGCCCCCATGAAAGCACCACAAGCGGTGCGACCCCAAGTTCCTGCAGGCTGATACCGGTGCGGATAAGATAGTTGGAAACCACCTTCTTGGGATCAACCAGGGGTTCATCTTCGTTTTTCGTCATGCTATGCCTCCTGAAATGGGTGCGTTGCAGCGATTCTGAGCATAGTAAGTAAGCATAAAGTTACTGAAAATTAGCTAACCTGGTTATAGTGAACAGCTAATTCAACGATTAATTACCAAGCTAATTCTAATGCATTTTATGCCAGCACGTGGAGGACGACATGCCAGAGTACAATCAACTAACCGTGTCCATAATCAAACTCCCTATGGTGATGAATTCTTGCCAGCCAGAATACCCCTTGATTCTTGAACGTTTTTCTTGTATTCTGAGTGTAAGAAGTAAGTGCCAACACATCCGGACTGCCAGGCGGCATCCCACTATCCTCATAACCCTCCGCTTTAGCCCGGCTGCCCATTTCGTCACTGAAGGGAGAGGCTGAACATGGATATCTTGATAGGAAAAGTTGTTCATTTCTACAACCGCATCAATGTTGCCGTGCTGGAACTCAATGACGTCTTAAAAGTTGGGGACACGGTCCGCATTGTGGGTCACACCACGGAATTCACCCAGCCTGTTGAATCGATGGAGATTGAGCACCAGCAAGTGCAATCTGCCGGCCCAGGTGAAGTGGCTTTGAAGGTATGGGAGTACACTCGCCGGGGAGATGAAGTCTTCAAAGTGGAGTAACCCTCGGGGGCAAGCATGTTAATTAACCTAGCAAACATTCTGGGTCTAGTGCTGACATGGATTATCTGGCTGTTGGTGATCAACCGGGAATTTAGCCTGGGGAGCAGCCTAGCTATCTCTATAGGTGGACCTTTGCTGGTCACCCCAATTGTCTACCTGGGCAGGCGCTTGTTAGACCAGCAACCGGTTGTTCGCAGAGCTGCCTGGGTAACCACTGCTGTGCATTATCTGCTCCTGACTTTACTGGGTATGTCGGTGATTGAAGCAACCCAGCTAGCCCAAAACCTAACTTTATGGGCTATTCGCCTGCCTCCCTGGTTGGGTATCCTCATTATGGTAGTCAGCGGGGTCGCACTGGTGCTGGTGGTCTTCAATCTGGCTTTGAAAGGATTCGGGTTGCCCTTTGCCCTGGCCCTGACCAGGCTGGTTGCAACCGACTGGTTGTATGCCTGGACGCGCAATCCGATGGTGTTAAGCGCACTCGCATTTCTGGTTGGTCTGGGGCTGTGGTTACAATCTGGCCTGTTTTTAGTTTGGACATTGGTGGTCTTCAGTCCAGCTATGTACGTATTCCTGGTGGTATATGAGGAGCGCGAGTTAGAGATTCGCTTTGGGGAGGATTATTTGGAGTACAAAACTCGCACACCCATGTTTTGGCCGCGTCGACCGCGACGCAACCAGTGAGCTGCCTTGCTGGAAGGGAATTAATTTTCTGCCAGTCTCATTGCGCTGATATAGCGGCTGACAAAGTCGGCCTGGCTGTCCAAATCAACTTGCCCAGCTCTGGCAGCCAGGGATTCTCCCAGAGCAAAACCTGCCTCAGAGAGAAATAACGCGGCGCCCAGACCTGCGCCGTTGGGTACCGTCTGCACTCGCTCAGGTGGTACCGGTGGGATTAAACCCAGCCCGAGCACGGCTTCGATCTCCACCTGACCGCCAAATGAACCAGTCAGGATAAGTCGCTGTATATCACCCGGCATTAGCCCTAATTGAGACATCAGAATGTCCACAGCTGCCCGGATAGCGGCTTTGGCTTTTTGCAATTCACGTATATCCCACTGAGACAATCCCAAACGACCATCCAGTGTGATTTTCAGCAAGCGCGCCCCGTGCGAATTTTCAGCCATCCTCTCGGACAAAATGGGCGGAGAGCTGGCAAAGCGCCCGCTTGGCTCCACCACCCCTGCCTGACGGAGGGCATACACCAGGCTGAGCAATCCCGAGCCAGTCAACCCGACCGGAGATTCATCCCCAATCGTAAACAAGTTTATATCAGCACCCTTTACCTGGACGGCTGTGATGGCGCCATCGATGGCGCGCGTTCCACAAGATATGTTTACACCCTCAAAAGCCGGACCCGCAGCAGTTGAGGCTGTCAGAATTCGCCCACCATCGGTGACCAACACCTCACCGTTGGTTCCCAGATCAACCACCACCAACGGACCAGGAGGATGATCAAAACCAAAATATGCCAGACAAGCCAAAGCATCCGACCCCACAAATCCACCAATCAAAGGGGGCAGGCTAACCACCGCTCCGGCAGGAAATAAGCCACCCATCATAGCAGTCGCATCTTTGATCGCGGCACGGGTGCTCGGTTGGAACGGGGCGACTGCCAGGCTGTCCACCGGTAGGCGAGCCAGCAGGTGGTGCATGGCAACATTGCCCACGACTGTGACGCGCGCCACTCGCTGGCGCGCTCGCCGGGACAACTTTAATGCATCAACCGCCTGGTTGATGGAGGCTAATGCCAGTCGTTGTAGACGTTCTGCATGCTGTGGATTATTGCGGGCTGCTGCCAGCCTGGCAATCACGTCCGCACCGTATACAGTTTGTTGGTTGAGGGCAGCTGCACCAGCGCATACTTCACCATTATCCAAGGTGGTCAAGAAGGCGGCTACAGTTGTAGAACCCAAGTCAATCGCCAGACCCAAAGGACCCATGGAATATTTATAGCGATTGCTGGCGCGAAAATTCTTGTTTGAATAGACCACCACTGGCGTAAGTACAACGCGTGCGTCACCCTGCAACCGGGCGCGGCAAGCCAGACGGTTATCCAAAACCAACTCACCAGCTGTTAAGTGCTCCAGTTCAACTTCATCCGGTGGAGCCACTCCAACTTCAACTAAAAGCTTGCACTTACCGCAAGTGCCCCGCCCAGCGCAGGGCTGTTCCAACGGCAATCCGGTCTGCGGGATCACCTCACCCAGCACCACACCATTTGGGGCATCAAGCGTCTGGACGCGCTCACCATATACAACCGTCAGCTTCGGCATGCTGCCGACAATTATAAACTCACACACGAGAGGATACATTTAAAGATTGAAAGAGGGGCATGACCAAATATATCCACATCTTTCACAGTTGCGCACCTGGAAATTACAGCTATAATGTCAAAACATTAAAAATAATGGAAGGTCGCTTTAGTCACCAGTGAAACCAAGATTGGCGGGCAGCCCATCACTTTGCCGAAAGGCGAAACAGCGCTGAAACCTGAATTGGATAAATACATCGAAGCGCTAAAATAATGATGGCTGAACCTTATTCCAATCCAATCGAGATTTATTTTAGCGTGGGGCTTATTTATTGTGTGCTGATCTTTTTTGCCACCCAAACGATGAGCGCACTGGAGCGTAGACTACGCACACCGGTTCTGGAACTTGAAATCGAGCGGCACAAATTCAAGATGAGAGATTCCAACTGACAATGTTGAGTGCTGAACAAAAGCGTGCACTAACCGCATTGCTCCCTTCAGGGCAGGTGATCACCGACCCGGGTCCGCTGGTGACCTACCGGTGGGATGCTGGTCTGGATCATGGACATCCAGAAGGGGTTATCCTGCCCGGGAATGCTGATGACCTACAACGCATAGTTCACTGGGCTCGGGAGCACAATATACCCCTGGTGGGACGTGGCTCGGGAACAGGGTATACAGGTGGGGCGGTCCCCATAGAGGGCGGGTTGGTGGTGGCATTCTCGCGCATGCAGGCTATCCTATCAGTAGATCCAGACAGCCGACAGGCGACCGTGCAGCCAGGTGTGATCAACGCCCACCTGCAAAAACATCTGGCTCCGCTGGATCTAAGCTATCCACCTGACCCTGCCAGCCACACAGTCTGCACATTGGGAGGCAATATCGCCGAGAATGCCGGTGGACCGCACTGCTTGAAGTACGGCGTGACCAGCAATTATGTGTTGGGATTGCAGGTTGTGCTGGCGGATGGCAGCCTTCTACACCTGGGAGGGAACGCTCTGGACCCACCAGAATACGACTATAGCAGTTTGCTGACCGGCTCAGAAGGCACGCTGGCGCTGATTACCCAGGCTACCCTGCTGTTGCGCCGCCCACCACAGGCTGTCAAGACTCTAACCGCCAGCTTTGACTCCGTTGCTACCGCTGGCAAAGCAGTTTCAACCGTCATAGCGGCTGGTATTCTTCCCGCCACAATTGAGATGATGGATGGCAGCATGATATCTATTGTGGAAGAATTCCTCAAGACTGAAATTGCCCCTGGTGCTGGAGCGCTGCTCATATTCGATGTGGATGGCTACCCAGAGAGTCTGGATGCCCAACTAGATGAGATCAGGAAGATACTACCTCCCTTCCAGCCCCTGGAAATAAAAGTTGCCAACACATCTGAAGAACGAGATATGCTCTGGCGCGGGCGCCGCAGCGCCGCCGCCGCAGTAGCGCGCCTTTCTCCGAACGAACTTGTGTTGGATGTTTGCCTGCCGCGCTCGCGCCTGGCTGAAGCGCTCACAGGCATCAACCAGATCACCGCCGAGCATGGCTTTGGCGTCGGCTACCTGGCGCATGTTGGGGATGGCAACCTGCACCCCAATGTTTTGTGTGATCTTTCCCGCCCCGGAGAGCTGGAGCGAGTGTACCAGGCTGGCGGTGATATCCTGGAACTATGCACCCGGTTAGGTGGCTCGATCGCTGGAGAACATGGGGTAGGAGTTGAAAAGCGGGAATTCCTGACCTGCATGTATCAGCCTGGCGAGATTGCTGCGATGTTGGAGGTTAAAAAAATATTCGACCCACACGGCTTGCTCAACCCAGGAAAAGTATTCCCCAAGCATGTCCCCGAAAAGCAGCCGATAAACCCAACCCATCATGAGCTGCCCCTCGGGGAGTTAACCCCGGACTCAGCTGAGCAAGCGGCGGAATGGCTGTCCGAGCTCCAGCGGCAGGGACAACCAACCTATATCTCTGGGAACGCCAGCAAGTGGCAGGAGCCAGCTACTGGCGGCAGGCGGCTAACCACGCGCCAGCTTATACAAATTCACGAATTATCCCGCCAGGATTTCTACGTCAGGGTTGGTGCCGGCATACGCCTAGATGAGCTGCAAGCAGAATTAGGAAACCTGGGTTTCTGGGTGCCGCTAGCCAGCCCGTGGTCCACAGCGACAATCGGAGGCTTAATCTCCGCGCGGGCCAACTCCCCATTGAGAGTCCGGTATGGAGGCATCAGCGATGTACTTATGGCCCTCCAGGTCGCCCTGCCGGATGGGCGCTTGCTGCGCTTTGGCAAAGCACTGGTCAAAGATGTAGCCGGTTATGCCATGAGCAAGCTGTTTGTGGGTGCCTATGGCACATTAGGGCTGATCACGGAGGCCACGCTCAAAGTCTACCCGCAGCCGCGCGGGCGCTGCAACCTGCTGGCCCGTGTGCCAGATGCAGCTACCGGGGCTGCCTGGGGGTTGTCTGCCCTGCGGCAAAGCCGCAACTGCGCTGGATTGACAATTACTGTCGAGCCAGAAGATGTGCCTGAGACAGCAAAAGCACTGCTGGCCTTTACCATGGAAGGACACCCCTCCGATTTGAGTGCTGAGCTGCAGACTGTAAGGCGCATCCTGCATGACTGCGGCGCGGAATCGATCACGGAAGATAATAAGACCACAGCTACAGGCCTGTGGGCACAAGCACTCAATTCATCAGGCAATGTACTGCGCACAGGGCTAGCACCTGGCAAACTACCTGATTTCTTGAGCATGATGCAGCCTGATATTCTGGGGGACAGATTCACAGTAGATATTGCAAATGGGCAAGTCTACTGTACTCCCAAGGCTGGGGGAGCAGATCTGATCAATTCGCACTTAAGTAAATTGCGCGCTGCGGCATACCCTCAAGATGGTCACACGGTACTGTTCTCTGGACCACGCCGCTGGTTGAACCAGATCGACGCCTGGGGTAAGCCGCGCGATTCTTATCCCCTGATGTATCAGCTTAAAAAGTGTTGGGACCCTGCACCTATACTCAATGCTGGTGAGTTCCCTGCCCATATACAAGATTGATACGCCTTCATTCACTTGGGAGAGCAAGTCCATGGATCAATATTACACATTTACTAATACCAGCGGTTGGACTGAACGTCTGCTGATGCCAAGTTTTGCTCAGGACTGGCCCCTGCTACCAACAGTAAAGGCAGAAGGCACCTACCTGTACACCGCCGATGGCAAACGCTACCTAGATTTCACCTCCGGGATCGCTGTTACAAATGTAGGGCATGGCCATCCCCGCGTGCTGGCAGCTGCGCGTGAGCAGATGGATAAGTTCTCTCACAGCGCGGTGGGACTGACCCTGCATGAGCCACTTTTGCAGCTTTGCCAAGCATTACCCAAAGTTATGCCCGCAGGTATGGAGATGTTCTATTTCGGCAACAGCGGGGCTGAAGCAGTGGAAGGTGCTATTAAACTGGCGCGTTACGTGACTGGCAGACCGGGCATCATTGCCTTTGAAGGCGGTTTCCACGGCAGGACCTACGGGGCAGCTTCCATCACCTCTGTCAAGGCAAAATACCGGGATCAATACGAGCCATTCGTCCCTGGCGTGTACTTTGCTCCCTATGCCTATCCCTACCGCTGTCCTTGGGGTGAGGACGAAGAAAGCGTGATCGCCTGGAGCCAGGATGGGCTGGAACGGGTCTTCGATCGTCTCATCCCACCCCAACAGGTGGCGGCGCTGATCCTAGAACCCGTACAGGGAGAAGGTGGTTATGTGGTGCCACCAGCTGGATTTCTCCAGGCTTTGCGACAGGTCTGTGATGAGCACGGCATCCTGCTGATCCTGGACGAAGTGCAAACCGGTTTTGGGCGCACGGGGGAGATGTTCGCCGCCCAGGTCTTCGGTGTGCAGCCAGATATCATGGCCATCGCAAAAGGTATCGCTAATGGGTTCCCCCTCAGCGCTACCGTCGCCAGCCAGGAGCTAATGAGCAAATGGCTGCCCGGAGCGCATGGCACAACCTACGGGGGAAATCCAATCGCCTGCGCGGCTGCTCTGGCTGTATTAGAGGTTATCGAAGAGGAAAACTTGCTGGAAAACTGCCGCATAATGGGCAAGCGCTTGCTGGAAGGTTTCAGCAAACTCAAGGAAAAATACGCTTTGATCGGAGAAGTGCGCGGCCTGGGGTTAATGGTCGCCATGGAGCTGATTCACCCCGGCTCAGACAAAATTCCCAACGGTACAGCAGCTTTCAGCGTGTTAAATCACGCCCTGGAACGTGGGTTACTGGCTTATATGGCTGGCTTGCACGGTCAGGTCATCCGCCTGATCCCGCCGTTGAATGTGACCGCTGAACAGGTAGATGAGGCGTTGATGATCCTGGATGAGAGCCTGGGAGCGCTGTAATCCCACACAAGTATTTGCACCTGCATAAGGCCAGGCGGAGAGTGTTTATACCACTCTCCGCCTGGTTGTTTCTGTGTGGGAGATTAGCCGGGATTGGAAGCAAACTGGAAGCGGTTGCCTTCTGGATCGTAGAAAGTGCCGTACTTGACCACCCCCGGGATGTTGACCACCTCATCACACTTGATGCCTTTGCCACGCAGCGCCTCGGTGAGCTGATCTGCATCCTCCACAGAGAAAACGATGGTAGCTCCACCTAGCTTGGGAGGAACGGTGGCAGGGTCATCCCAACGGTTTATGGCGACATGCGTTTCGTTTTCAGGTCCATATTCGAACCAGCCGACCTGATCATCCCCGTAAGCAAGCGGCCATCCAAGCACCTCACCATAAAATTGCTTGGCAGCTTCCCAGTCCGTAATATAGACAGAGACAACATTGACATTTTTGAAGAGTGACATTGCTTCCTCCTTGTATTTTAATTCTTATTTGGATTGATTATTATACGATAGAGCTTTTGGAGTAGTTCATGTTTGTAAATGGATTAACGAGATTGGATTGCAAAATACCTCCTTTCTAATAGCGACCATTTCTTAACCTTTCAATCCATTGAATTGAACCTCCGGTGGGGGATATAATTAGTGCATTATTCTCATAGATCAATGGCATGGGAGAACCTTATCGTTATGGAATCGATCTGGCTGGATGGTGAAACGCTGACGCTGGAGGCGGTTGCAGCCGCTGCGCAGAACCCAAATATTGAAGTCTTTCTTACGGAGACAGCCTGGGAAAAGGTACGCAGAGCTGAGAGGGCTGTGCAGACCTTTATCCAACGCGGCGAGATCGTTTACGGTGTCACTACTGGTTTCGGCGCCTTCAAAGATCGCATCATTCCACCTGAGCAGGTAACCCAACTGCAGCGCAACATCCTGATGAGCCATGCGACCGGTGTCGGCACAATACTGGATCAAGAGACCACGCGTGCCATGATGCTGGTACGTATCAATACGCTGGCTAAGGGTCATTCAGGCATACAGGAAACGACTTTACGCCTGCTGCTGGCAATGGTCAACCATGGCATCCATCCCATCGTGCCCAGTCAGGGTTCGTTGGGAGCCAGCGGTGATCTGGCGCCGCTAGCGCACATGGCTTTGCCGCTGATCGGTCTGGGCGAGGTGATCTACCAAGGAAAACAAATGCCCAGTGAGCAAGCCTTGATTGAGAACGGTCTGACACCGGTTGAGCTGGGTGCCAAAGAAGGCTTGGCGCTCACCAATGGGACCGCCATGATGACTGCGATCGGAATTTTGACTACGTTGCAGGCGGAGAATTTAATGAGTGCGGCTGATCTGGCAGGTTGCTTAAGCCTGGAAGCCCTGAATGGCACACCACGCGCCTTCGATGCGCGCATCCACGCCGCCCGCCCGCATCCACGCCAGGTGGAATGCGCTGATTTCCTGCGTAAATTGATCGCCGGAAGCACATTCACCCGCCAGGATGACCCTTTAAATGTGCAAGATGCCTACACGCTACGCTGCATCCCTCAAGTGCACGGGGCAGTAAGGGATGCAATCCTATACGCACGCTGGGTGGTCAACATCGAGTTAAATTCAGCCACCGATAATCCACTCATCTTCTTTGACGAAGAGAGCGAGGTACCCACGGTACTGTCGGGGGGCAATTTTCATGGTGAGCCGGTCGCCATTGCAATGGACTACCTCTCTCTGGCGCTTACTGAGCTGGGTAATATATCCGAGCGGCGTTTGACCCGGCTCACCGATGAAGCCAGCAACCAGGAAACTTTGCCCGCCTTTCTGACAGAGAAAGGGGGTTTAAATTCCGGGTTTATGCTCACCCAGTACACGGCTGCCTCGCTGGCCTCCGAGAACAAAGCGTTAGCGCATCCAGCCAGCTCGGACACCATACCTTCCTCGGCCAACATGGAGGATCACGTCAGTATGGGTTCTATCGCTGCCCGCCAGGCCCGGCGCATTGCCCGGAACGTGGAACACATCCTGGCACTGGAGCTGTTCGCCGCGGCACAGGGCATCGATTTCCGGCGCAAGATATTAGGGACACAAGCCCAATTAGGCCATGGTACCGCCCCAGCCTATGCCTTGATCCGTAAGCGAGTGCCGTTCTTAGAACAGGATGCTGTCATGTACCCGTACATCGAAGCCGTACGAGAGCTGGTCGCCAGTGGAGCTCTTGCCGCCGCTGTGAAAGAGGGTGTCAAGTAGTATTAATGTTAAAGTGCAACACAACCAATCTTTTGAGTAGAACTTATGTTCTAATTATAATTTGCAGTTAACACAGTGTCAAGCACTTTTCTGGATTCCACACACAGATTTAGCTGGAAAAAGGATCAAACGGATATGGCGAGATTATCAAAAACCGATTTCAGGCTCTTCATGGAAGCTCCCATGCACCTGTGGGCAAAAAAACATGACCGCCTTGAGACACCAAGCCCAACGCCTTTTGACCAGCACCTGATGCAGCAGGGGTTGGACATCGAAAGCTTGGCGAAAAATTATCTTGAAGGCATTATTGCCCAGAACTATAGCCAGCCCGAAATCCATTGGCAACCCACTTATCAAGACGGCAATTATGAATCCCGTGCAGATGCGCTCATCCATGACCCGGAGGCAAATACATACGATCTCTACGAAATAAAAAGCTCGACAAGTATAAAAAAAGAACACGTTTATGACGCAGCCTTCCAAGCCCTGGTTTGCGCTGCCAGCCTGCCTATCAGAGATATCTACCTGGTGCATGTAAACAAGGAGTATCTCAAGCGAGGTGAGCTGGAACTCCACACTTATTTCGTCCACAGCCAAATTACTGAGCAGGTCAATTCACTAAAATCAGAGATCGAGCTGACGCGCGCAGAGGCACTGCGGGTTTCTCAGCTCGGTGAAACTGCACATATCCCGGGCTGTCATAAACCCAGCACCTGCACCTGCCCAAGCTTATGTCACCCTGGATTACCGGAATACAGCATCTACGAAATCAACCGGATCGGCAAAAAAGCTTTAGACCTTAAAGAGCAAGGCATCCTGTCCATTACCGAAATCCCGGACGATTACCCGCTTGTGGAGTATCAAAAACGGCAGGTGCAGGTGGTCAAGCAAGGCAAGCCTCTGATCAACCTCACCGCCATCCGGCACGCCCTGGACGACCTGGTTTTCCCACTCTATTTTCTGGATTACGAAACCTTTAACCCCGGAATTCCGCTCTACGATGGGTATGCTCCTTACCAGCATATTGTCTTCCAATATTCTCTGCATGTGCTGGATGATCCACGCAACCAGGTAAGCCATTACGAACATCTCCACACAGACACCAGCGATCCGATTACGGAAGTGCTGGACCACCTGGCTTCCCATCTTGGCGATTCCGGTTCCGTTATCGTCTGGTATAAAACATTCGAGACCAGTCGGAACAAGGAAATGGCTGCACTCTACCCCAAATACAGCCGCTTCCTGGAAGACCTGAACACCCGCATATACGACCTGATGGAGGTCTTCAGCCAGGGGTATTACGTCGAGGCAGGTTTCCGCGGTAGCGCTTCCCTAAAAAATGTGTTACCTGTTCTGGTACCAGAAATGCGCTACGAAGAACTACTCATTTCGAATGGGCAGGATACTATGCTTGCCTGGTGGAAATTAATCCGCGGAGAAATACCAACTGAGGAGCAAGAAACGATAAAGGCAGCGATGCGCCAGTATTGTGCCTTTGACACCCTGGCAATGGTTAAGATCTGGGAACGGTTAACTAAGCTAACGAGCGCGAAAGAGTAAACAGCTATGCCATACGAAAATTTATCACACAAGGCTGCTAATTACCTAGACAAACTATGCCTGCAAATCACAAACCGGCGCCTCGGCAGCCTCGGCAACCAGCAGGCTACCAAATTATTCTCCAAACTTATGGCAAGCTTTGGTTTTGAGATCACCTACCATGAGTTTGAGTGCCAGGATTGGGAAGCACAGGGAGCGCTTCTCCAGGCTGGTGGTATCCATTTCCAGGCCTTCCCCAGCCCTTATTCACAGGGGTGTAGCTTCCAGGCGCCACTGGTGCAAGCAGCCACAACCCAGGAGCTAGAGGCTACGAACTTAACCAACAAAATTGTCCTGCTACATGGCGAGCTTGTCAAAGAACAATTGATGCCGAAAAAATTCCCTTTCTACAACCCGGAACACCACCAGCACATCCTTCAGCTGTTAGAAAGCAAAGCCCCACTGGCAATCATCGCGGCGACTGATAAAGACCCGGCACTTGCAGGGGGAATCTCCCCCTTTCCATTGATCGAGGATGGTGACTTTGAGATCCCTTCCGTGTATATGACGGACAAAGAAGGAATTAAATTGTTGCCATATACAGGTGATATGATCAAGCTGGAGAGCCGCGCCCAGCGGATTCACTCCCGCGGGTGTAATGTGATCGCCAGTAAGTGGGGGAAAGGCGAGCAGCGGGTGGTGCTGACTGCACATATTGACGCCAAACTAGATTCACCCGGGGCACTGGATAATGCCACGGGGGTGGTCATCTTGCTGTTGTTAGCCGAGTTATTTCAAGATTATGCTGGAGATACAGGGATCGAACTGGTCGCCCTCAACGGCGAGGACCATTACTCCGCGCTGGGGGAAATAAAGTATTTGGAGCACAACCAGGGAAGACTTGAAGATATCCTGCTTAATATCAATCTGGATGGTGTCGGCTTTCAGCAGGGAGGCACAGCCTACTCTTTTTACGAGTGTGGGGACGAGATCACCAGCCTGGTGGGGAAAACGTTTTCCAGCCACAGCGAGATGCTCCCAGGAGATATTTGGTATTCTGGGGATCACATGATCTTCGTACAAAATGGGGTGGCTGCACTCGCTCTGACCTCGGAGCATGGCATGACCGGTCTTGCGGAGGTATCCCATACACCCCGAGATAGACCCGAACTGGTCGATCCTTCTATACTCGCCAGCGTGGCACTGGCACTTCAGGATCTGTTATTGAACTTTCCGCACAGGTGAAGCTTGCAGCCTATAGCGCGGCAAGGCTCTATTGCCCTTCACCCACAACCCAATAAGAACCATGACAATCTCCTGGCAAGGTGCGGCGCAGCTGCTGGTATTCCTCGTGTTCCCACTCGGTCGGTATATCCTTACCACTCAAAATGATCTGCTCGCCTTCACGGCCTACCTCATTACCGGCTTCATTCAAAACCACCAGAGCACCTTCTTCAAATAGCATAGAATAGGATGGTGGCCAGATGGGCATAAAATCTCGCAAACCGCTTTCTGAGGTCACTCGCGGGCAGCGTTGAGGTGGCCACAACACCAGCTGACCCACCAGCAACTGGTCATCTGCATAGGCTGCTTGCATTTCTGGCGTGCTGCGGATAAAGATCGCTGTATGCTGATCAGCAGTGATCAGATCAAGGGCAAACAAATCCGAATCTTGGTTCAAATTTAGACGGACTGTATCCCCGACAACCCAGTAAGGTCCTGAACAGGAAAGAGATGCTTCTTGAGGTTCGCATTTTGCTGCTGCATCTTGCGAGCCAAACCCACCCGCCATGTAGACTTCTTCACCAACCCGAGCGACCACACGCAAGTTTTCATCCAGCACCTGGACCACCCCTTCTGTCTCTTGCAGGGAATATTCTGCGGGCCAGATGGGTACCACACTGCCATCCCCATAAATCGAATCAACCTGCAGACAACCTGCCTCGACGTGCAGCAATCCTATTAATTCAGCCGCCATGGACACACGCATACCCTCCACAGGTTTCTGGCGTGGAAATGCTATCCCAGCGACGGGCTGCTGGGAGCAGGAATCCACTTTTATGGCGCCAGTTCCAGGCTGCAAAACCATAATGGTGTGCTCAGGCAGGGATATACCCGCCTGGGAAAGCTGTTTTTCAAACCAGTCCACATCTGTCACATACACTTCCACCCGGTTTGTGATCACATTCAGGGAAGCAACCACATTGAAACTTAATTTTTCCAAGGCTGAAGATGTCGTGCTCAATTCCTCTTGTAGCTCAACCAAGCTTATCTCAGCCGGCACAACCTCAACCAGACCTTCGAGAGAGCCGCCCTTTGTATAATTTCGGAGTGTACGCTCACCATTTTTTGTAAAACGTGCAAAGACGCGGAATTCCGGAGTATGCTCCAGCCATAAACCCGCAAAAGTTTCAGGTTCATTTTCAAGCAGGATTGCGTTTAAGCCCCCAATTTCGTCTTGCAAAGCAAGCCGGCGGGTGGCTTCTTCCAGGTCAACACGGTAAGTTTCAGCGTAAATTTCTGCATCTCTGATATTCACATCTATACTGCCGGTATCCAGAGAGCTGCCCTGCGAATCAGGCGGCATTGGTGTTGGAGTACACCCGGCGACCAATGCCATCAACAATAAAACAAGGGCGTATTTACTAACTTTCATAAGCTCCCTCCCGCATGAAGCAATCGTATTGAGAAAATGCAACAAACAATAAAATTAACGTTTTACTGGGGGCATTTGTTCCCACCCAGCTCCCTACCAGAGTGGCTGTACAGATAGAAATGATATTTTTAGTGATAGGGAGCCTCAGCAAATGTTAAGACAAGGATATTTTCAGAAATTATTCGGAGAGACACAAGCATTTCCATTGTAAACATGTTGGCCAGGTGAAAAAGCTCATATTCATCTAAAATAATGATAGACTATTAACCATCACCATACCATACCATCTCTGCCCTCTCGACGGATAGTTTCAATAGGAGTGGCTATGCTCCCTAAAAAGATCAGGGCCTTTTTCTGGACCACGGTTGTTTTGATTTTAATACCCTGGCTTACCAGACCCACACTTGCGCAGGAAGCGTCTGTGTTGTACGGGGTTTTCCCTCAGCGGGGCAGCCCTGGAGAGGAGGTCAGCCTACTGCTGGATGGAGAGGGTTTTCTTGAATTTGGCAGGCTGACGAACGTAATATTGGAAGGTCAGGAATTACAATTTTTTGATTACGCCATCATATCCAATCAATTCAGTCGGGTCAGGATTTTAATACCAGCGCAAGCCTCCATACGGGAAACAGAAATATCGTTTTTATTTGAAAATTACGGAGCTGATGCGTACTTCATCGTTATGGATCGAGAGCAGGCTGTAGAGGCACCCTTAATTGGCTCGTATTTTCCTAGAGAAGGACAGCGAGACACTGGATTAACTCTCATTTTTGAGGGGCGAGGCTTCACCGCATTGGGGGAATTCGGCGCCTTGCTCATCGGAGATGTTGAGCTGCCCATTGATCGCATTCAGGTTGAATCCGATGGATCACTCCAAATAGATACATATCTACTCAACGAGCTCTTGATCGGAGAAACGCAAATCGGCCTATACTTCGAGAATGCCAGCGTTACCGGGCCTTTCTTTGTCCTTGCGCGCCCACCTGACATCGATCAGCCTCGCATGCCCGCTTTGGGAGGTGTGTTTCCACAAGAGGGGCATGTAGAAACAGAGCTTGTCATAACCCTGGAAGGAGAAAATTTATTTAACCTGGGGGGTTTGATTGGCGTAAACATCGGGGGGCTTGATATACCGGTAGTAAACCAGCGTACTGTATCTGCAAACTCAATGGAGCTTACTATTTATCTACCAGTTGAAACCCCGGTTGGTGATCAATTCATTGCTGTCTTCTTTGAGAATCTCGGTTTTGAAGATTACTTTTTGGTCCTCGGGCGTGAACCTGAACCAAGGGAACCAGTATTTCCTTCTCTGCACAATGTCTCGCCACAGGAGGGGGAAGTGGACACAGAAATCGAATTACGCCTGGAGGGTGAAAATTTATTTGAACTGGGTGAACTGACGCGCGTGCATATCAACAATTTTGAGATCCCCTTCTCGTTTCCAGACATTCTATCCGCTGAATCACTGCTGGTTGGGATTTATCTTCCCGAAGATACACCCGATGGGCAACAAACCCTCTTTTTTGAATTTGAAAATGCCAGTTTTGAATCATCCTTCTTCATATTGCAGCCCGAAACTCAGCCGCCACCTCCTCCTGTAATTCCACCAGAGGTAATCGTTGTCGTGGTAGTGGTTGTCGTTGGTATCCTCGGAGTAGCCGGGTGGCGGGCATTGCGAAAACCAAAGGAACCTACGCAGAAACCTAAGGAGAAGCCAGATAAACCACCCACCAGAATACATTTTAACGTCACTATGGACCCAGGAATTCAGAGCATTGAACTTTCTGAGCCATCCCTCACAGCCGATGTGGATTTAAGCTTCATCGTAGATGTGGATAAGGGTGACCAACAAGTTGAATTAGATGAGGGCTCTATCCTTTCCCAGGATGATTAAATTTCGAATTTGCCGAGGGAGTAAACATGGAAACACTAAACACTTTCTTTCATACTAAAAAAGCCTCGCTGGATTGGGCTACCAGTATTACGAACAGCCCTGAATTCACCCAGGCTAAACATAGAATTGCACAAGAATTGACTGGTGCAATTCTCCCAGAGACATTTTATGAGCGTATGATCATGAAACTCACCGATGCGCTGGATATTGATGTTGGGAATATCCTGGTCTGGGGATGGCGTAAACAGCGTGAGATTGTGCAATACCGGGATAAAGAAAATCCTCCCAGCGGATCCCACACTGTTCCCCTACTGGAACATAGCCTGGTTTCAAAGCACTCCCCAACCATCCAACCCGTGGTCAACGAGGTCAGGCTTCCCAAGTTGAAATTCGATATCATTTTGAAGCTAAAATTAAAGGGCGCCATACTCAACATTCAAGATGGGAAAATCATGCAGGTTACCACCGGCACCTGCACAGGAAGTGGCTCGATCGCTTACACCGGCATTCCCATCCTGGAGAGATCGACAGCCCCTCTTAACCTACCAGGCTCGATCGTATTCACGGATGGCTTCCCGATATAAAAAATAAAGGAGCAACCATCCTGATTCCCCACCTTTTTTGACAAGCACAACTCTGATCAGGGCAGTACTTGCTGTTTAGATTACCTTAAATACGGCGTCAGCGTTTGGAATCCTTCATATAGCGCTGTTTACGCTCTTCTCGTTCACTCCGGGCATCCGCGAGTAATTTTCCCAGATCCATACTTTTGAGGGTTTCATCGTACGTGTAAGGCAAATCTTTGGTATTAAGCTGGTAGGCACTGCCAGCCGGGTTACGGCGGATGTAACGCGCGTCGATCAGATACCTGCGCAAGGTCACGTGATCCAGGGCAAAGTTGACACCGAACTGGTCAGTCCACTGGCGTAAGACTTCGTTAAGGTCGGCTTCTGAATACTGGTGTTGATGCTCTAAATTTAAGATGGCACTGATAAAAAGGAGGTGGAGGTCCTGCTCCTTCTTGGGTAAATCCCTCCCGCCCAACATCAAGGAGGTAAAACGGCTGGTGAATTGATCGTGAGTGATGTGCGGCATTAATACTCCCGGTTGCTGATAGTATTCAAGCTTTGTTACTCTGGCTTTGATTGTAGCAATGGTGAAGAACTTTTGCAATGTATAAGATCGATAAATTCAGGGAAAACTGAAAGACTAAACATTCATAGTAAAATCTATCCCGATCCATCTGATATAAACAATAGATTACGCTTGGAGTAATATGAATACCACACCTTCCAAAGAAGAACTGAGAAAAACCCTGGACGCGGCCTGGGACGCACACCGTGAATTTCAAAAAGTTTACCTCAAGGGCGTTCGCGATGAAGCTTGGCCTGGTTGGTATGCTGCCTATGTGCTTGGGCGCCTAGGAGATTTCATGGCGGCAAGTTTGTTGGCAAGCCTACTGGAAGCGGCACCAGAATCGGATGACTGGTCAAAGACAGCTGCAGAATACGTACTCAGGGAAATCGGGGTATAACCAAACAAGCCTGAGGCTTTTACAACGCTCGGGTCTCCACCAGCCTTTGGACCCGGCTTGTTATTTTTACCCCGATCTATCTCTTGGGGATACCAAAATAACGGGGAACCCGCTCACAATATATTTGGTAATCTTGGTCATAGATTCTTCGTAAATGCTCCTCTTCGGTCAACACCATGACGTGCATGATGGGTATGAAAAAGAGGCTCCAGCCTAAGGCATACCAGGACGGCCAGAGCAGAAAAAAGCCAACGATGTACAGCCCACAACCCAGGACTTGGGGGTTCCTTGAGAAGCGATAAAAGCCATTCTCTTTCAGGATATCACTTTGCCTACCCAACGAGCGCAGCAACCCCAACCAGAATACACCTGCCCATAAAATCGCCAGACCGACTAAAATGCCAGCCCAACCAGCAATGCGCAGCACAACATTCACATGCGATTGGGGCCAATCAGTCTGCAGGTAAAGAGTGGGAAAACCGCCGTAAAGAAAAAAAACCAATGCCTGGAGAACTGAACTAAACACGGAGAGATGACCATTACGAAGATAATCACCTCGAACAAAGAAACGGAAGGTGATCAGCGCGGCTAGAAGAAGCAAAGCCATTAATACGAGATAAATCGCCATCCCGCTCATTTTATCCTGCAACAGATATCCCTGTTGATCGTGGTTTTTAAATCTTATGAAATTATGCCGGGTTGGCTTTCCCTGGTGGGAAGGCAGCTCTGGCCTGCTGGTAGGCATCCACCACTTGCCAGATCAAGAAGACAACACCATAGGCTCCAAAAATATCATGTAAGAGCCTGGGCAAGGTGTGGCTCCAAAACGCGATAGGCACCAAGACGGACATAGCATGCAGGCTCAGCCAAATGGCATTTAGATTCCCGACCACCAGTACAGCAATCAGTATACCAGCCCCACGGATACTTTTCCCCGAGTAGATTTGTCCCAGGCCAGGAACAAGCAGGGAAAGCAGAGCAGACAACACAGGATTACGAGACATCACATCCACTCCTTTATACAATAAGCATCCTGATTCAAGAGCCGATCAATTCAAGGATATCAAGTGGCGTGCCTTTTGCTGCCTCACGACGTAGAGAGATGGCTCCCTGTGGGCAATTACTGACACACACGCCACAGCCCATGCAGAGTTGATCATCCACGGCAGTTGAGCCATTCACAAGCCTCAAGGCTCCAAAATTGCAACGGGACTCGCATGTATTACAAGCACTACATTTATGTGAATCAACCTGGGCTACATATCCTGAAGAAGCCAACATCGGAGTGCCGCGTTGATGAGCTTGTATGGCTGTGCAGCAACATGAGCAACAATTGCAGATGGCAAACATACGTCCCAACATCATCTCGGCGAAGAAAGCGTGGTGGACACGCCCGCGCGCATCTTCGCGCTCCAAAATCTCGCTAGCCTCTTCTGGCGAAATCCAGCGGGCGCGATCCGGATAGTGCTGGATGGTAAAACTGGCGAACGGCTCTCCAAACACCAGGCACACGTCTATTGGCAGGCAAGGATTTTTCCTTGACAGGCGGCAAGGACATTGCACAGCCAAGATACGGTCAGGGTGTTGTTGAATAAACGCCCTGGCGCGTACATAAGGAATTACCTGCTCCAGATCTGGCAGGTTTATCGGCTGGTTAACACTCAGCAACTCGCGGGCAGGCGCGTAGGGCATAACTTTGCCATGGTAAATATCTGCCGGCGTTCCACTCGCTTGAGTCACAGATGGAGAGAGGAAATTCCTGGACTTTCTACGAGGTGATACTCGCTTCCACGCCCGTGATATGGCAGCCAGCATCCTAGCAAGTGGATGCTCTCCGCTGGCGATGCTGATGTACAGATACGGCCAGCGAGCATACACATAACTATGCAGGAAACCTGTCAGCCTGCCTTCTTGGGCTTCCCATACTGCCTGCAAAAATTCTTTAGTTACGGGTGAAAATAGATGGTTATTCATGTCATGTACCAGCCGTGCTATTCAAAAAAGCATCCAGTGAGTTGGTAAATTTCTGCACTTCCTCAATAAAGGGGAAATGCCCACTTTTTTCAAAAACAACCAGACTGGAGGCTGGTATATCATTGTGCAGTTCCTGCGAGCAAGGCAGTGGACCTTCGGGATCATGTCTGCCCGCAATCACCAGGGTTGGAGCTTGAACCTTTCCAAGCCTGTCAGCATATGAGAGCTTACGCAGCATGTTCTTCCCCCAGAGGACCTCACGAACAGGCACACCTTTTTTATGATCATCAGCCTCAATCTTCAGAGGCTTAAAGAAGGTTTTATCGTAGTAACTGGCGCCTTCCATCAAGTTTTGCAGCTGCTTATGCGTTGCCAGGCTGCCCGTGCCCAATTTAACCTGAAGTCCCCACACAATCAGCCTCCAGTAATCCCCATCTGTCATGCGCCAGAGACTACCCGGCATGCCCCACTTTGCTGCAGCCGGAAAACCAGAGAAGGTACCGATGAGGACCAGCTTGTTGGTGTGTTCGGGATGTTCAATGGCGAACGCCAGGGCTGACAATCCACCCATGCTGTGTCCAATGACATCTACTGGTCCTTCAATGCCCAGGCGCTCCAGCGTCTCGGTTGCGCCTGTGATCATTTCCTGCATATCACCTACAGGTTCCCGTGTTGAGCGATAGGCACCTGGTACATCAAAAGTAACTACCCTGCGACCCATACCAATTAGAATCTGTGCCAGAGGTTCTTGAGCCATTGGGGCTTTGGTGGCAGCATGTGGGTAAGGGAAGAGCAACACCGGCGCTCCCTCTCCAGCGGAGTAGACAGCCAGGCCATTTTGAACCGAATGTGGCTCTAGGAATGGTCGCACAAGCCCGTATTCCTGTTCTTCAAAGTTCTGGATCGTTTGTTGCCCGCGATACAGCCTGAGAATAAATATCAAGCCTCCCAATAGAATGACAACCCCACTAAAAATCACATATAGCCATAATTGTTTCATTCAACCCCTCCCTATAAGGTTTCCTATTGAAATTATTTCTTTACCTTCTCCAGCAGCAAGTCTGCCCATTGCTTGGCCCGCTCGATTTCACCATCATACAAGGGACCCTCCCTCCCAGTGACGAGGAATATTTCTGCGGGGACGATACTCTTTCCACCTAATTTGCGCAACTTTTTAACAAGCCTCTTGCCTGCGGTGTATTGGTTGAGCCACCAGGACATCCTGTAAGAGGTGTCAAAGGCAGCTACAGGCTTGCCACGCAGGATACGCTTTGGCAGTCGCTCAAATACGGGACGCACATTGAGAGGTAAATTCATTTTATGCGTAGGGCTACCCATAACCAGGAAATCCGTCTCTTCCAGATCCCTGAGGCTCAGCTCGTCAGAATTAACCAGGCGTGCCTCTCCGCCCTTGGCTAAAACACCAGCAATCGCTTTTGCCACTATTTGGGTATTCCCAAATTTTGAGAAGTAAACCACCAGACTATTCATCGTTACCTTTCCTTTCCAGACCGCCACCCACTCGCAAGGCAGCAAGCACAAACCCAGACACCTGCTGGGGATCCAGCCACAAGTTGCCCTGTGGACTGAATTGGGAGGCGACTCCCAGATAAATCAACATGATTAAATTTGCTGTAGCTAAGGGTTCCACTTGCTGAAAGATGCCTCGCTCAATTCCTGGGCTCAGTACTTCCTGGCTAAGCAGTTGGAACAGTGGCAGGTAAGCTTGAAATAAATGCTGCCTGAATCCTTCATCATGACCATTCAGTGTGTTAAAAATTGCTTTAGACCAGATGACATGCATCTCTACAAAAGAGAATCCCGTCAAAAAGAAACTTTCTATACGTCGAGCTGGGTCTGACTCTGCCAGCACCCGTTCTTGGATGAAATCCACATGTTGCTGGCTAAATTCATCGATGAAAGCATCCATCAAATCCCGTTTGCTGGGGAAATAGTTATACATCGTGCCGATGGAAAACCCGGCTGATTTTGCAATCACATTCACATTTGCCCCCTCGTAGCCCCGGCGAGCAAACACTTCCGCAGCAGCTTGCAGCAGTCGGGCGCGTGTCTCACCCATGACCTCGTCCCGCTCAGTTTTCTTGTGCCGTATCATGATCTGCCTCCATTTTATAATATGAGTGAGTACTCACTCATATATTACACAAAAAAAGTACACTTGTCAATACCTTTTCTGGGAAAAAAGGTATTGACATTAAACCAACACAATCAAAATGCCTGGAACGGTTACTACTTTGCAGCTGGCTGGTTTTTTGATGTCACTGGCTGGTCAACGGTAATCACGCGAGAGCTCGTCGAGCCGGGTTAAATCCCCATCTAAAAGCCTGAAGCTCATTGCACCAGCAGCTTCCTCAGCCTGGTAGATCTTGCTGGCGCCTGGGATCGCGACCACGCTCTCGCCCTGGAAGTTGATCACCCAGTTCAACGCCACCTGGGCAGGTGTGACCTGGTAGCGTCCAGCAATCTCATCCAGCGCTTCAATCAATGGGCGCGTCCGTCCAATATGACGCTCGATCTTTGCACGCCAGAAGCGTGGCTTGGATAGCAACAAATCAGGGTTTTTATGGTACACCCCGGAAAGTAAACCATTTGCCAGGGGTGTATAGGCGATGATGGTCACTCCGAGTTCCTTAGCCACAGCAAGCACGCCGTCGGTCTCGATTTTGCGATTCAGCAGGCTGTATTCCATCTGGTTGGCAGCCAAAGGCAGACCGCGCTTTTCCAGGGCCTGGTAAGCACGGCGCATCCTATCGGCGCTGAAGTTGCTTACCCCAATCGAGCGAATATGTCCTACTTCGACCAGATCAGCCATGACATCCATCTCGGCTTCCGGAGAGGAAAAGCCCCAGGGCTGGTGCACCATATAAAGGCCAACGCTATAGCCCTGCAGAAAGCGCAGGCGATTATGAATGGATCGCTTGATATGACCAGCCATCCTGAAAAGCGGCAACCATTTGGTTGCCACAACTACCTCCCCATCAGCTTTACCGGCAGCTTTTAGGGCGTGCGCGAGCGAATTTTCTGATCGACCCAGTCCGTACATCTCAGCAGTATCGAACCAGTTGATGCCTCCCTCCAGGGCAGCTCTGACGATGGCGCTCTTCGTTTCTTGAGAAAGGTCAGGGAAGGCAACGTTGAAAACACTCGAACCGCCGCCAGAAAATTGCATCACACCTAAACCGATTGGGGTGACCATGATGCCAGTCTTGCCTAGGGAGCGTTTCTGTATGGATTGATCAGCAGTCAATTGAAACCTCGTGATCGTAGCAGTATTTGATGGTTGATATGTGTTATCAGCTGTAAACAAATCATGGGGCATATTGTACACGATCCACTCGATGTACCAAATGGACTATCAATTTACTTCCTCTGGTCATATACCAAAATAATCCAATTGCCAGATGTGCAAAGACTTGCTTTTTTCTATACTAACCTTGTAGGAATCTGCTTAAATTGAAATGAAAAAGCACAAAGCTCCCGAGAAATCATGATGACCGAAAAGGGTAAAAAAGAAAAGAGAGGCAGTTATGTGGAAAAAAATCTGGCTGGGTCTAGTGGGGCTCGTGCTGGGATTAATCATCTACCTGTATGTGCGCTACCCACGACCTAACCTGCAGGCAGAGGTCGCAGACAAAGACTACTGCGAGATGTATGGCATAGAATTCGATACTTCCTCCATAGAAGCGATTTATGAAAATCCCGCAGCGGTCCAGCAGGCAGGTGAGCAATTTCGCTCCCGTGATCCAGCCTACCAGTTCTTCAACACTCATCGCCAAAGGGTGAACAAACGTTTCCCAGTGGAGCTCTGGGAAAAAACCCTGGAGAGGCTGTCATCTCTGCCAATAGATAAAAGAAAACAGCAATTACCTTTCCGAATGTACCAGGACTTCATGGCGCAAAAACAAACTTTCTGCAAGCAGGTGATCCCATTTGTCAAAACCTACCTGCCGGAAGGAACTGATCTCAGTGCGACGGTCTATATCACTGCTTTAGAAAATGCAGCTGCAGGTGGTGCTCTCCAGCGAGAGATTGCCTATACGTTATCCAGTCCATTGTTCACCACCGCCGCACGCATACACCGGCAGAGTGGTGCGACTTCCGTGTTCAACCTGCTTGGACATGAGCTCGCGCACATCGGCTATGGCGTTCACAACGATCTCCACTCATTCAGCGAAGAAGAAATGCGTAAAAACGAAATCGTGATCGATATACTGTCTCCCATACACAATGATGGCTTCGCAACTTATGTATCTTATCAACTCTCTGAAAGGTACCCGATCCCATTCGAGTGGCCTCATTGGGTGTTCAAACGCGAATTTTTCGTGAAATGGTACCTCCAGCGCGTAAACGACTTACTGGCCCTGGCTGGCACACCCGCAGGCACTGAAGAATACAATGAGACCTACCGCCGAATTGGAATTTTTGGCTATAACCAGATGGGCTTCTACGTCGTTGGCGCGCACATGGCGATGACGATTGAAGAGCACTATGGTCGTGAAGCCCTGGTGAAAACTGTGGAAGATGGATTTTATGCTTTTGTCGATACGTATAACTCCGTGGCAGCAGAGCAGATGAAAATTCATTATACGCTCCGCTAGACAAGATGCTTTAATTCGGATTTTCACACTCGATGAGAAGTTGCAGAACCCTGTTTCAGAGCCATTGATCAGGGAAGATTGGCGATATCTGCACGAATAACAACCAAACCCATGCCAGGCTGGGATCAGCACTACGCCTCATGATTTTCCCGCAAAGCTGCTACAGTTCATCACTGCGGGGCGGGACCGTGCTGGTATCCCAAAGGTGGGCGTGCATTTCTTTGGAGATCAGGTTTTATGGGGGCAACAGGTGCACAACCTAGAACCAGCGTATGAAAAGAAAACATCACTCAAACAGCGCTTGGTTTATTTGCAGACTTTACTGAGCAACATTATCAAATTAGCGTGTACAATTGATCCAAACAACGTTGAAGAACAAGTATTTGGAGTCTTAGCTGTGAACTTGACTAAAAAAGATCGCTTTATTTCCCCCCACTTTACTGTGCACAGAATTGGAGAAGGTGTTTTCGCGGCACTGCATAAGCCCGGCGGTGGGGCGATTGCCAATGCCGGATTCGTTGACCTGGGTGACCGCACACTGGTTTTCGATACCTTCATCAGCCACCTGGCAGCCAAAGATTTGCGCCTAGCGGCCGAGCTTATGACCGATAACCCGGTAGCTTACGTGATCAACAGCCACTATCACAACGATCACATGCGTGGCAACCAGGTTTTCACTGACACAGAGATTATCACCACCCAGGGAACTCTGGAATTAATGCACACCGCTGGTCAGGAGGAGCTTGATTGGGATACCAACCAGGTACCGCTTAGGCTGGAAGAATATAAAGCCCAGTATCTTGCTGCCCAGGATGAAGCATCTAGAAACAGATTGATATTCTGGCTAGATTACTTCCAGGTAATCATTGACTCTCTTCCAGCGCTGAAGATATGTTACCCACAGCAGACCTTTGAGGAGCGCTTGACACTAGCAGGTCCGATACGCCAGGTTGAGCTGATCAGCTATGAGGGTGCTCATACGGGCAGTGACGCCATCTTGTGGCTGCCTGAAGAAAAGATCGCCTTTTTAGCTGACCTGCTGTTCGTGCAGTGCCACCCATTCTTGCCAGATGGAAGTCCAGATGCTTGGCTGGAGACATTGGAAAAGATCAAGGCACTTGGTGCAAAGACGCTCGTGCCGGGTCATGGGCCAGTGGGTAGACGGAAGGATCTGGATTTGATGACCAAGTATATCGACGCCGTCAGCAAGTTAGCCGGGGATAAAACCTCCAGCGGAGACCAGATCACTCCTGCACATCTAGGAGAGTCATTCAAAGATTGGGACTTCTCACTTTTCTTTACCCCCAATCTGGAATTTATGCGCCAATGGTTATCAGGCAGGCAATAGACCGGATGAGTCTTCAAATCAAAATTATCATTTTGTGTGTGGCTTCCATTGGTATTGCCTGGATCTCACGCTCATCCTTGCGAGACATTCGCTCACATGGCTTCTACCGCTTTTTCGCCTGGGAAGCGATCCTGGCACTCATTCTGCTGAACGTAGATCATTGGTTCTACCAGCCTTTCAGGATAAACCAGCTCTTCTCCTGGTCCTTGCTGATCACATCCCTGTTTCTGGTGATCCCAGGTATACAGCTCTTGCACAAAGCAGGCAAGCAGGACAACCGGCGCAGTGAGCCTGGATTATATGATTTTGAGAAAACCAGCGAGCTGGTAACCACTGGCATTTATGGCTATATCCGCCACCCGCTGTACAGCTCTCTGCTTTTTCTTGGCTGGGGGGTGTTTTTCAAGCTGCCATCCTGGGTCGGTGGCGTCCTGGCTGGTCTGGCAACTCTCTTCCTGTGGCTGACCGCCAGAAATGAAGAAGTCGAGAATATTGCCTATTTCGGCTCAGCCTATCAAGACTACATGCACAAGACCAGGATGTTTATCCCATTTCTATTCTAGATGAAACTCAGTCTCACCTCAATTCAAGCTCCTAACCAGGACCGCATCGCAGCTGCGTTGGCAGGTTATCTTCAAGACAGAACGGGCATTCCAGTCGATTTCAAACATGAACTTACCTGGCAAGAACGCCTGCGTTTGCTCGACGCGGGCGAGATTGACATCGGTTGGATATGCGGACTGCCTTATATCCAGAGAGCTGACCAGCCAGTGACACAGATTGAGCTGCTGGTCGCCCCGGTAATGCGCGCTGAACGCTATCAAAACCAGCCGGTTTACTTTTCGGATGTCATCGTCCGTAAAGAGAGCCCTTACCAATCAATCGATGATTTACGGGGCAAGTCTTGGGCATACAACGAGCCAGGTTCCCATTCTGGCTACAACCTGACACGCTTCATGCTGGCAAAAATGGGCGCCTATTCTGACTACTTTGCCCCAGTTGTAGAGGCCGGTAGCCACCAGACTGCGCTGGAATTGTTATTGGCAGGCAAGATCGAGGCCACAGCCATCGACAGCACGGTCCTGGAGATCGAGCTGGAAGAAAGACCGGAAATCGTTGGCCAGATTCGCACCCTCACCACCTGGGGTCCCAGCCCCATCCCACCCTGGGTGATACAAAAGAAGCTACCAGCTCGGTTAAAAACTGTATTGCGAGAAGCTCTATTAAGCTTGGATAATAAAAAGGATTTTCAACACTTATTCACTAACTCAGGTCTCAAGGGCTTCGTCCAGGTTAATGATCAGGATTACAATCCCATCCGGGAGATGTATCAAATCGCACAAACTGTGCAGCTTTAATTACGGATGCCTTCGAACCTGTTCCGCGTTTGCCAAAGCACACAATATTGACAAATCTGGTCACCAGGGTATTATAAAATGAGTATTTAAACAAGCATGTACGACAAGGAGCGAAATATGGATTGTTGCCATCTTGAGGGCATTGAAATGCAATTCAATCGTAAAAAAGCCCTCCAGAAGCTGAATGATTACCGTAAAGATGGACCCCAAAAAACTACACGCATATTAGTGAATGCCCTGCAGGCAATTGGCGTGCAAGACCTGACCCTGCTAGATATTGGGGGCGGCATCGGGGCGATCCAACATGAATTGCTAAAAGCAGGGATAAGGCAAGCCACCAATCTAGAGGCTTCTTCAGCTTACCTGGAAGCATGCCAGATGGAGGCCGAAAGGCAAGGCTTCGACACAAAAATCCAACATATCCACGGAGACTTTGCGAATATGCATGGCGCGCCTTCCGCTGATATCGTCACGTTAGAGCGCGTGATCTGCTGCTACCCCGACATGCCGGGGCTGGTTACGCAATCTTGTGAAAAAGCCAAGCAGCTACTCGGGTTAGTTTACCCCCATGAAGCCTGGTGGGTGAAGATCGGGATGGCACTTATCTACAACCTAGCACTAAGTTTAAGCAGAAGTCAATTCCGGGTCTTTTTACATTCCACGCAAAAAGTGGATGCCCTGATACGCAGCCGCGGCTTTGAGCGCCAATTTTTCCAAATCACTGGACCGTGGCAAGTCGTGGTGTACCAGCGGGCTTAATAAGATCCCCAGTTTCGCGTGCACCCATTAATCGAAAATATGCTTCTGACTGGGATCAAACCAGCAATAACTCTTTCGCCTTCTTGGTTTGTTTGCCGCGCGCCTCGGTATCTAAGATACGTTTACGGATACGGTAGGAAGCTGGAGTGACCTCCAGCAGCTCGTCATCCGCCAGGTACTCAATAGCCTCATCCAGACTCATCCCCCTCGGCGGTGTCAGGCGGATCTCCATCTCCCCCCGTGACGAGCGCATGTTGGTCAGGTGCTTCTTTTTACAAACATTTACTACCAGATCACCCGGGCGGGCATTTTCTCCCACCACCATGCCCTCATAAACTTCCACGCCAGGTCCAAGAAACAGGCTGCCACGCGCTTCGGCGCTACTCAGTGCATAGGCTGTGGTCGTACCGGCTTCCCAGGCAACCAACGAGCCCGTTCCCCTTGTCGCCATCGTCCCAGCCATCTCGTCGTAACCATGGAAGATGGTGTGCAGTATGCCCGATCCACGCGTGGCAGTTAGAAACTGGTAGCGAAAACCAAGCAACCCGCGCGTCGGGACAATATAGACCAGGCGTGTGGTACCTTGCCCGGTGTCCTGTATATCCAGCATGCGACCACGCCGCGCTCCCAGCATCTCCACCACCACACCAACGGTCGGATTGCTGGTCTCAACATGGATTTCCTCGTAAGGCTCAAGCAACGAGCCATCTTCAGCCTGCCGGAATATCACCTCCGGCCTGGAAACCTGAAATTCATACCCTTCTCTACGCATGGTTTCAATCAGGATACCCAGGTGCAGCTCACCTCGTCCTGAGACCAGGAAATTCTCAGCCGAATCCGTCTCCTGTACGCGCAAAGCGACATTGGTGCGCAGCTCATTGAAGAGACGCTCGCGCAGTTTGCGGGAAGTGCTCCAGGTTCCTTCTTTACCGGCGAAGGGTGAAGTATTTACACCGAAGGTCATGCGTACGGTCGGCTCTTCCACCTTAATGGGTGGTAACGAATTTGAGTGTTCTGGATCAGCGAGTGTCTCGCCTATGGCGATATCCTCCAGACCAGCCAGTGCGATGATCTCCCCTGCTTCGGCTTCGTCTACTTCTATTTTCTCCAGGCCTTGGTGGACCGATAAGTAACGCGCCCGGTCGGGAAAATTATGACCATCCAAAGTGAGGCGCGCCAGGCTTTGTCCAGCCTTGATCCTGCCACTAAATATGCGACCAACTGCAGTGATGCCGCGGTAATCATCATAACCCAAGGTGGTAACCAACATTTGTAAGGGTAAATCGGGATCTACCAGAGGAGCCGGGATATGGTGCAGAATCGCCTCAAACAAGGGTTGCAGGTCCGGACCTAACTCCGGAGTTTTACCTGCCTGTCCAGTAGTGGCCTTGGCATAGATCACCGGGAAATCAGCCTGTTCATCCGTCGCGCCCAACTCGATGAACAGGTCAAAGGTCTGGTTCAGCACCCGCTCGGGATTGGCATCTTTCCGGTCAATTTTGTTGATGACCACAACCGCCTTGTGCCCGCGCTCCAGCGCTTTCTTCAGCACAAAACGCGTCTGCGGCATGGGTCCTTCAGCTGCATCTACCAGCAAGAGTACCCCATCGACCATGTTCATCACGCGTTCGACTTCACCACCAAAATCTGCATGGCCGGGTGTGTCAACAATATTAATCTTCACTTCCTGTCCATCAATGGGGTCAGGAATAATAATAGCAGTGTTCTTCGCCAGGATGGTGATGCCGCGCTCACGTTCGAGGTCGTTCGAATCCATGATGCGCACAGCAACCTGCTGGTTCTCCCGGAAGATGTGCGCTTGGCGCAGCATGCCATCCACCAGTGTGGTTTTGCCGTGGTCCACGTGAGCAATAATCGCGATATTACGCAGGTCAGTTCTTTCGTGCAACATATACTACCTTCAACATCTGTATAAGAGGCCGGCAGCAGCCGCCCCTTGAATTGACGAACAAAAAACCCCGGCAAAGATACCGGGGCTCCGGCGTGCGAGCAGAATGTTATCAGAATGTGACCAATTTGAACAGGGTCATCTTGCAGCCACTGCCATTTCAGACCAGTCTGCATGAAGCCCACGACCAAATCATTCGCTCAGGAGGTGCACCATAGCCTGCAATCCCAGCCAGTAGGAGCGCCAGCCAAACCCCACAATCTTGCCACTGCAAACCGGTGAGATGAGCGATTGATGGCGGAACTCCTCACGGGCATAGACATTCGAGAGATGCACTTCAATGACTGGGAGTCCAATAGCTGCCACTGCATCCCGCAGAGCAACCGAGGTGTGTGTATAGCCGCCTGGATTAAACAGCACTCCGTCCGCCCAGTTACGGGCTTGATGCAAAGCATCGATCAAGGCGCCCTCGCTGTTGGATTGGAAACTCCGTATTTCCAGGCCAAGCTCCACTCCAGCTACAGCCAGCCTCTCATTAATCTCTTTGAGAGTCAAAGAGCCATACACTTCAGGCTCACGGCTCCCGAGCAGGTTGAGATTTGGCCCATGAAGAACAAGGATGGCAGGCATTACAACACCTCCTCAGGCTGCCCTAAATGTGTCTCGGATATCACTCTTGAGCCTGCAATTCGCCAGGTTGAGAAATCAGCTGAATCTTGCCCATCGTCCCGTCGACCCGAATAAGCTGGCCTGTTTTCAATCTCGTGGTAGCTTGATGGACCCCAACCACTGCCGGGATGCCATACTCGCGTGCCACTACCGAGCCATGAGTCATCATCCCACCTACTTCAGTGATCAATCCGCCAGCTGCCATGAACAGCGGAGTCCAGGCGGGATCAGTGCCTGGACAGACCAGGATCTCACCTGGGGCAAGTTGAGTGCTACGTGGATCAAGCACCACGCGCACAACCCCTTCAACCACCCCTGGCGAGACAGGGCTACCAGTGATGACAACCTGGTTGTCTGTACTGGAACCTATGCCCTCGTAATACACGCGACCGTCGCTGACCAGCACACGCGGCACTTGCTTGCGGCGCAGCTCGCGTTCGTAAGCGAGGCGGCGCTCGATAATGAGCTCTCGCCAAGTTTGAGCGACCCCCGGGAGAGGCGATTCCTTGCGTGAGAGCGCCTGCAGTTCATTGAGCTGCAGGAAAACCATGTCATCGGGGTGTTCGAATGTACCAGCGCTGACAAACTCACGCCCCACCTCCAGCAGGGCTTGTCGCGCAACACCCATCATGCGCACCGCGAAAAACTTGGGGCTTTCCCGCGCCCCCATTAAGATCCGGATGCGCCTGGCAGCTGCGCGCACAACCTTTGCTCTAAACCAGCCACCCGGCAGCTGGCGTGCGGCATCTACCAGCGTTTCTATCGCCTCTTTGGCTGCCTGTTCGCCGCGTTTAAACAACATGTCCGGGGCGTTATTTATATCAATGCTCAGGTAACTTTGCAGGGTGTGCATAATGGCTGTCGGTTCTTCACGCCAGCGAGGTTGCCCGAAATCAATTTCCCCTATGCCGCGCATCCCATAGGCTTGCATGAAGTGTGCGATGGCAGTTTGAGCAGCGGTAGGTAAAGCTCCTTCCAGGTAGTGACTGGTAAGCGTTTTTGCACCTTCTTCAAGAAAAACAGCTCGAGACTGAGCATCCATCCGAATTTCCAGCGCTATTTTCCAGAGCGCAAGATCCATTTCAGTGGTCACATTATGGGGCAGACCACGAGTAACCTCCAATGCCAGCTCGCGCTTACCACCTGTGATTTTCGTGAGCAGGTTGAGTGCGCCCATACTTGGTCCAAATAGTGGAACAAATTTTGGCAGCAAAAAAGGGAAAGCATCCGCGACACGGGTCTGCATAAAGGCTAAGACATTAGCCAGCCGTCCAAAATGGTCCTCAGCAGGGGCGATCGTCGCCATACTCAGGTAATCTTTAATGCTCTTATCGAACTCCGACCGCTCTTTTTCGGGATTCAGCATAGCTTTTACAAAACGCGGCAACATTGGCAGGAAAAAACGAGCCAGACGGTGCAGGGTGCTTAATTTGATCTTTCCCGCCCCCGCCCCCAGGGCTGACTCAGCACTGAGCGGCTTTAAGATTTGGGCAACACTCGGCTCGACAAATCCTAACAAGGCACTAAACAGGCGATTTCCAACAGGATGCCGGATCATGTCACTGATTTTCACCCAGATGCGTTCGCCGGAGACAACAAAAACATCCTGCTGATCATAGTTTATGTGTACACCCAAGACTGTGCCCATACCGGCAAGTACGGTACGGATGACATCACGCCCTAATGGCGTGATCGGACCCACCACACCCTGTACCGTACCAAATGAAAACCAGATGATGAGGGGATCAAAGGACACTTCGGGAATGGGGAAGAGGGAAGTGATCGGGCGCGACTGGAGCAGGTATAGCTCTCCATTCGCAATCGCCCATTCGATATCCTGTGGTGTGCCATACTCCATCTGGACCTGGTTTCCAAGCTCAACAAGCTGCTCAATTTCATCCAGATTGAGTGTTCGCCGTGCCGCTGCATGTTCCGGAATAGATTCCACGCCACCACCTGCTTTGCTACGCGTGGAGATTTTCTTCTCGCCGAGAGTCTGCTGGACCACCGCACCATTACGCGTATCCACTACAAAATGGTCGGGCTCCACTTGTCCAGAGACGAGCGCTTCGCCCAGACCAAATGTAGCATCGATCACCACCTGGCTGCGTAAGCCTGTCAGCGGATTTGCCGTAAACAAAACGCCGGACACATCGCTATGCACCATTCGCTGCACAACCACAGCCAGCGCGGTCTCATCATGCTGGATCCCATTTCGCATGCGGTAGCCGATAGCGCGCCCGGTCCACAAGCTACTCCAGCAATTGACGATAGCCTCGAGTAATTGTTTTTCGCCAAGGATATTTAAGAAGGTGTCTTGCTGCCCGGCAAAGGATAGATCAGGCAAGTCTTCTGCCGTGGCAGAGGAGCGCACCGCGACAGGGGTCTGCTCTCCGAAACTGTCGCCATACGCAGTTAGGATGGCATTTTCCAGTTCCACAGGCAACTTCCCAGTTGAAAACGCAACCCGAATTTTGGTTGAAACTCGCTCCAACACTTCCACATCGTCAGCAGAAATGTCTTCTAGTGCAACCTGGATCATCGTTTGTAACTGGTTAGCTGCCACAAAATGAGAATAAGCATCTGTGGAGATTACAAACCCGTGTGGTACGCGGAATCCGGCTCGAGCAAGGCGAGCGAGGTGGGAGCCTTTGCCACCGGCATTTGAGAGAGTCGTTTCTTTAGAGGTGAAAGGGAGAATGGTCATCGGAATATACCCGCAAATTATATTCTTCTTCCTTGTCTTTAGCGCCCCTCTTCCAGAATCATGCCAGGCTCGTCTACCTCGATGCCATGAAGCACTTTTCCTATTCGAACAGGCAGGACAAAGCGCAACTTGCCATTGGCGCGCTTCTTATCCACACCCATATACTGCAATAGCATCTTGTCCTCCAGGTGTGCCGGAATATTCATGGGCAATCCAAGTTTGGACAAGGAATCTTCCACTTGAGACGTTAAATCAGCTTGAGCTATTCCCAAGCGTTCAGACAGCCGTGCTGCAGCTAAAATACCAATCGCCACCGCCTCTCCATGACGCAGGCTGTAATCCGCTGCCCGCTCAACCGCATGTCCGAGCGTGTGTCCCAGGTTGAGCACCTCTCTGAGACCGCGCTCGTAGGGGTCGGCTTCAATGATGCCGATCTTTACCGCCATTGCCCGCCGCACCAGCCAATCCCAATCTGCGGAAATCACTTTCCAGCCAAGCTTGCAATGAGCGAACAGCTGCGGGTCGGAAATCAAGGCGTGCTTGACCACTTCAGCCATGCCACTGCGCAGCTCTTCCAGAGGCAAGGTCGCCAGGGTATCCGGGTCCACCAGCACCAAGCGCGGCGGGTAGAACGCCCCAATCAGGTTTTTTCCTTGCGGCAGGTCAGCACCGGTCTTGCCTCCCAGGCTGGCATCCACCATGGACAGCAAGGTGGTTGGCACACAAACCCAGCTGATGCCGCGCAGGTAAGAGGCTGCAGCAAATCCAGCCAAATCCCCCACCACACCTCCACCCAAGGCAAGGATTGTGCTGGTGCGATCCAAACCGGCATCCAATGAGCTGGCCCAAAGGCGCTCAATTGTCTCCAGGGTTTTGAATTTTTCCCCAGCTGGAATTTCCACCAGGCTGGCATCATAGCCTGCAGATCGGAGGTTAGCTAAAACTTGAGGGGCATACAAGGGGGTAACATTGCTGTCGCTAACCACCAGCACGGGACCCCCCAATCCTGCTACACTCAAGCATTGGCCAAGCTCATCCAGACTGCCAGACCGAATACGCACCTCGCAACCGGGAAACCCAGGTTTTTGCATGCCGCGCAGGTAAAAACGCCCCAACGCAGCCTGCACCTGCCAGGTTACTTCCTCGACACTATTAGCTCCCACATCAAGCTGCCAGGGAAAAGAGGCATAATGACCAGCGCGCTCAGCCAGCAGATTGGACAAATGAGCGGAGAGATCACCTGCCAAGAGTGGGCGTGTGACTGATGCGGATTTCAGACGAGCCTGCAACACCGGGGCTGGCGCGCGCAAGCAAAGAACAATTCCGGCAGCTTCTGCTCTTGCCCGCAAGCGCGGATCAAGCAGGGCTCCACCTCCCAGGGCAATCACCCGTTCCTGCCCATCCAGAAGAGTTTCCAGGACCTGCGCCTCCAGGTGACGGAAGCCCACTTCGCCCTGCTGGGAAAATATCTGGGGGATAGCGAGTCCACTTCGTGCTTCAATCTCGCTATCCAGGTCCGTAAAGGGTATATGCAGTGCTTGAGCCAGCGCCTGGCCCAATGTGCTTTTACCTGCACCTGGCGGTCCATATATTAAAACAGGCGCATACAAGGAATGCCCGGCGTTATTGATCATTATCCGCTTCATCCGGCCAAAAGGTGTGGGCGATAGCATCCATCGGCAGGTCGGAGAGGTGTGCGCGCCGCAGCGCTGCAAAACGCGGGAGCATCTCGTCCAACGCATCCCCGCCTAATTTTTCAAGCAATGCTTCCGCCAGCACAATAGCGATTACCGCCTCCAAAATAGGCACTGCACGCGGCACCGGGCAAAAGTCAGAACGCTCATAACGAGTCTCCACCAGACGTCCCTCAGCAAGATCAACCGATGGCTGTGCAGTCAATGTGGTGGCTATTGGTTTCATAGCAGCCCGGATACACAAGGGCTGCCCGGTAGTGATGCCACCCTCCAGACCTCCAGAGCGATTCGTAGTACGGACTATCTCATCTGCATCTAACCTTATGGCATCCTGCACCTGGGTTCCAGGTAAGCGAGCGTTCTGAAAAGCAGGACCGATCTCCAACCCCTTGACGGCTGGCACACTTAAGACCGCAGCTCCCAGGCGCGTCTCCAAGCGGCGATCCCAATGCACGTGCGAGCCCAACCCAGGAGGCACACCCAAGGCAATAATCTCGACCACACCTCCAAGCGTATCACGGGCGCGGATAATTCCTTCGATGCGAGCACGCATGCTCTCAGCAGCCTGTGGATTGGGGCAGCGCACATCGGAATCATCAGCCCGCTCCAGGCGCTCTTCCAGCGTCAGCATACTTAAATCAGCCTCTGTCTCACCAATCGCGGTTACATAACCACCAATACGCACACCAAAAGCAACGAGCAGCTGCTTGCAAACCGCGCCAACTGCCACACGGGCAGCGGTCTCGCGCGCCGAGGCACGCTCCAAAGATGGGCGCAGGTCCCGGTAGCCGTACTTCAGAGCACCTGTCAGGTCAGCATGACCCGGACGCGGTATGGTGAAAGGATCAATGGCTTTACCTCGCCACCTGGTGTGATCGCGGTTTACTATTTGCATCGCCAGCGGAGCCCCTGTAGTAACACCTGCCATCACACCCGCCAGGATGCGAACGCGGTCCTGCTCAATTTTCATCCGGGGTCCAGCCCCATAGCCTCTCTGCCGACGAGCGAGCTCTGCATGGATGGCAGCGTTATCCAGTTCTAAACCAGCTGGCAGACCTTCCAAAATGGCTAACAGGGATGGTCCGTGGGATTCGCCTGCGGTGAGGAATCTAAGTGGCATAATTCTGCTCCCTCCAGTTCCAGTTTTCCAAGCGCTGCAACACCTGCATCAAGCGCTGCTCGGGTTGGGCAAGAGTCAAGCGAAGATAGCCCTCACCGCCTTGTCCAAAAACAACACCAGGTGTCAGGCTGATATGCGCTTGTTCCAGCATGGCGGTGGCAAACTGGCTGGAGGTCCAGCCCTCAGGGACCAGGCACCAAAGATAAAGTGAGGCTTGCGGGCTTTCCACATTGAAACCCAGTCGTCGTAGCCCGGTTACCAGTAAATCCCGCCGGCTGCTGTAGATCCGGTTGCGCTCCTCGAGCCAGCTCTGGTCTTCTGTGAGAGCTACAGTGGCAGCCTCCAAAACCGGCAAAAAATGCCCACTGTCAGCGTTGGTCTTTACTTTGTACAACAAGCGCAGCGCTTCTGGATTGCCTAAAGCAGCACCTACGCGCCAACCAGCCATGTTATGAGATTTTGATAACGTGTTGAATTCAATGGCAACGTCTACTGCGCCGGGCACAGCCAACAGGCTAGGAGGCTGGTAACCATCGAATGCGACTTGCGTATAAGCGGCATCATGGCAAATCAGGATGCCATGCTTCCTGGCAAAGTCCACAGCCTCTTCAAAAAATTCAAGCGAGGCAATGGCAGCGGTAGGATTATTGGGGTAATTCAACCACAACAAGCGTGCCTGGCGGGCAATTTCTGGAGGCACCGCGTCCAAGTCAGGCAAAAATTTGCGCTCTGGCAATAACGGCAGGTAGTAAGGCTCACCTCCGCTTACCAGGGCGCCCTGCGTGTAGGTCAGGTATCCAGGATCAGGGATCAACACCAGGTCGCCTTCATCAACCAGAGCCAGATTTAAATGAAAGATGCCCTCCTTAGAGCCAATCAGCGGTATAACCTGGGTATCTGCATCCAGGTCTACCTCATAAAGGCGCGCATACATGCTTGCCCAGGCTCTCCGCAATGCCGATGTGGCATTGTGCGGCTGGTAGCCATGCTGGTCTGGACGAGCAGCAGCCTCAGCCAGAGCTTGTAAGATATGCGGAGCAGGTGGCAGGTCTGGTGAGCCCACATCCAAACGGATGATATCATGGCCTTCAGCCTGCAAGCTGGCTACCTTATGGTTGAGCGTGGCGAAAAACTGCGTTGAGGATCGTTCCAGTCGACGAGCAGGTTTAAGCATGTGCATCTCCATCAGTAATCCTAATAGCAGCCGCGTGCATCGCCCCACGGGGGGCTGTGCGCCCCGTCCAGTGCTCAAAAGCCAGTGCTGCCTGTTCTACGAGCATCCCCAGCCCATTTGTAGCCCGCAATCCAGAGGCACTGGCAGCACGCAGGAAAGCAGTTTCCGGCGGATTGTACACCAGATCATACACATATGTGTTGACTGGATAATCAAGATTTTTTGGCCAGGGTGAATGTGTAACCTCCGGCGACATGCCTACAGGTGTAGCATTGACCAGCAGGTCAAACTTTGGAGCCACTGCAGCACATAGAACCGGCAGACCATCAAAGGTGATGGTATGCATCGGTTGGCTGATATGGTGTCTCAGGCTGAACAATAATTCACGCCCCTGCTCAATGCGGCGAGCAACCACCCATACATGCCATCCAGCCTGACCCAGAGCATATACTACCGCTCTTGCGGCCCCTCCCGCGCCCAGGACCAATGCTACAGGCAGTTTGCCAGTAGCAGGATAAGGGTCATCCCGCCGCCAACCTGTTTTCGAAACCAGATCAGCCAGGAAAGCCGGAGCGTCCGTGTTATCACCCACCAGAACACCAGCTCTAGCGAAAATCGTATTAACCGCACCGATCCCAGCCGCTGTGGAGGTAAGTTCGTCCAGATGAGGTAAAACCACCTGTTTGTACGGGATGGTGACATTTAACCCATCGATCTCACCACTGCGAACTAGGTTAAGCAAATCAATAATACTGTTGACCTCCTCTGGTGGCAGTGAATAAAGATGATATTTACCTGCCAGGCCTGTGCCAAGCAAGGCAGCCGTCTGCAAATGAGGCGAAAAGCTGTGACCCAAAGGGTAACCTAACAGGCCAAAATGCCATGATTTTCCGGAGGTGTCAGTCATACGCCACCTGTGCACCGAGAGATTGCAAAACAGCGAGAAAATCAGGAAACGATTCTGAGATAACTTCAGCACCATTGACAACGACTGGCTGCTTACACACCAGACCAGCAACGGTCAATGCCATCGCCAGGCGATGGTCACCGTGTGAGTCAACCACACCACCCTGAGGCTGTTCCCCGCCAGTTATAGAAAATCCATCATGCGTCTCGTCGGCGTCGATTCCCAGGTGCTGCAACTCTGAACATAATGCGGAAATGCGATTGGATTCTTTGTGGCGCAGCTCCTGAGCATCACGCACAAATGTCCGTCCGCGCGCACAGGCAGCCGCTACCGCAAATGCGGGAAATTCATCGATCATGCGCACAACCAGGGGGCCTGAAACCTGGATGGTCCGCAAGGACGAAGAGCGCACCAGGACATCGCCAATCGGTTCACCCTGGCGTTCACCAGTAGGGTAAATACGGATATCAGCTCCCATCGTCATTAAAGCCTCCAGCAGTCCAGTGCGGGTTGGGTTAAGCAACACATCCCGCAGCCTTACCTGCGATCCTGGTGTAATTAAGGCAGCCACGAGAATAAAAGCAGCCGAGGAGATATCTCCAGGCAGGCTAAAACGCATAAAAGGTAGAGAGAGCTTTTTGGGAGGCACCAGGTGAGTTGTATAGCGCAGATTGCCAGAAACCTGGGTGTATCCCTCGACACCGAGATATAAACCACCACGGGCTTCATGGATGGGGATCGGACCACCATTGCGAGCCTCTATTACTACGGTCAACCCCAGGATGCGCAACATACGCTCGCTATGATCAATAGAGGGACCTGGTTCTGTCAGCCTGGTTGGGCCGTCGGCAGCCAGACCTGCAATTAAGAGGCAGGACTTGACCTGAGCGCTGGCAATTGGAAGTGTATACTGCAGCGCCTCCAGCTGTTTCACCCGACGTCCGAAAACCAACGGAGCCCGCCCACCATCAGCATGAATTGGCACACCCATCTTAGATAATGGCTCAACAACCCGCTCCATGGGACGGCGTCGTAACCCCGGCGAGCCGTCTAGAATTGCCGGTAAGCCCGCGTAGGCCAGCAAGCCGGCTAAAAGGCGCATAGTTGTGGCGGAATTCCCGCAATCAATGGTTGTCTCAGGTGAACACAATCCGGTCAGGCCGGCACCTTGAACACTCAGCGTGCTGCCATCCAGTTCCCAGACTACACCAAGGGCAGTCAGGGCATTCAGCATTACCTGGGTGACACCTGCGACCAGGAAATTACTCAACCGGCTTTCCCCCTCCCCCAAGGCAGCAAACAAAGCAGCCCGGTGCGATAGTGATTTGTCGCCAGGCAAGTCAATCTCGCCGCGCAATGCACCTGCAGAAGACACCCTTAATCTCATATTTCCTCCTGATCGTATCGAGTCCCTACCAGAGCCTGGTGATGATTCGCTGCCCGTTCCATTATTTGAACCAACTCCAGCTCATTTTGCTGCTCTAAGCAGCTCTCCATGAGACTGAGCTCAGCCCGAAGCGCTCTGAGAACGTTGAGCACATTTTCACGGTTGGTATGCAGGATGTCATTCATCATAGGCACTGAGCTGCCAGCCAGGCGGCTGCTGCTGTAAAAACCCGGTCCCACCAGCGGGGAATATTCTGCCGGTGTTACCAGGCTAAGTGCGCATGCCAGCAAGTAAGGTAAGTGACTGGTCGAAGCAACCCAGCGGTCGTGTACCTCTGCTTCAAGCCAGAGAGGATGAGCACCAATCGCATCGGCCAGCTGAACGGCAACACGGCGGGCGCGCTCACCTGTGCGCGGCAAGGTTGTGAACGCAAATGTAGCACCCTGGAACAACTCAGCCTCGGCATTTACCAAACCATGAGCAGTTTTACCACACATCGGATGCCCACCCAGTGGGTCGAATCGGGCTGGCAACTCAGCCAATGCCTGGCAGACTTGAGTTTTCGTTGAGCCCATGTCAATTACAACTGGTCCCCCTGGATGCCAATCAGGCAGGTTGTGAATCAATGCAATGATCGCTCGTACAGGAGCAGCCAGCAAGACCAGGTCCGCTTTGGGTAGTATCTCGCGCGCATCCAAGACAGCTTGGTCTACGATCCGCTCCTGCAAAGCGAGACTCACGGTTCCAGGGTCAGGGTCGTAAGCCAGGAGCGACCGGCACCGGCCGCGTAAGGCTTTAGCCAGCGATCCACCCATCAAACCTAAGCCCAAGATGGCTATTACGGAATTAGCGAGATCCATGGGTTTGTCCATTGTTATTTACTTTAACCACAGGCGCAACACTGCGACCAACCGCTTGAGCGACCCCGCGTATTTGCCGAACCAGTTCCGCGAAGCGCTCAGGCTTAAGTGACTGACCTCCATCCGAGTAAGCCGCAGCCGGGTCTGGATGAACTTCAACCAACAGGCCATCAGCGCCGGCAGCAACCCCAGCTCGGGCAATAGCAGTGACATATTCCCAATAACCGGTACTGTGACTGGGGTCTAGCAAAACCGGCAGGTGGGTCATGGATTTCAACACTGGGATGGCATTGATATCAGTGGTATTGCGCGTGGCCGTTTCAAAAGTCCGGATACCGCGCTCGCATAGGATGACACGGCGATTGCCATGCGAGAGGATATACTCAGCCGCCATGAGCAACTCTTCAACCGTGGCTGACATACCACGCTTCAGCAGAACCGGGTGCTGGCTCTCTCCCACAGCATGGAGCAGGGAATAATTTTGCATGTTACGCGCCCCGATCTGGAGGACATCGGCATAACGTATCAACAAGGGGATTTGCTCAATAGCCATCACCTCCGTCACTATCGGCAGCCCAGTAGCCTGGCGAGCCTCGGCTAATATTTCCAGAGCAGTCTCACCTAATCCCTGAAAAGAATAGGGAGAGGTGCGCGGCTTGTATGCGCCACCGCGTAAAGCCTGCGCCCCGGCTTCTCGCACAGCTTCGGCGACTTCCATCAGCTGGCTCCGGCATTCCACAGAACAAGGTCCCGCAATAATCACAATATTTTCTCCGCCAATCTGTATGCCATCTAAATTAAATATTGAATTAGCTGGGCTGAACTCGCGCGAGGCCAGCTTGTATGGTCGTGAGATTGGCACAACCCGGTCAACGCCGGGTAGGTGGAAAAACTGTTCTTTTTGTACTGGGCGCCCGTCTCCAATGGCTCCAATGATTGTACGCTCCTCACCTGTAGACAAATGGGCGCGCAGTCCATTCGCCTGGACAATTTTGACCACTTCATCTATTTGATTGCGAGTTGCAGTGGTACGCATAATAATCATCATCGCCTTTTCTCCATCTTCTAAGTTAGATACTTTGGTTTAAGTCTGGACGCAATGCAACCGCCGCACCCAGATACACATGCTGGATCGCGACTTGAGGCAGGTCAGTATTCCAATGAAGCAAGACGCGAATACAGCGAGGCAAGTCACCTGGTACCGGGATTTCACGCGCGCAGAGAAGTGGCACCCGATCCCAGCCCAGCTCACGGGCAGCACGCGCGGGATAGGCAGCCGTCAGATCTTCAGTGACTGTGAAAACTGCGCTGGCAATCTCCTCGGGTTGCATTTGTGGATTGGCTTCCAGCATCTTGTTTAACAGCTCGTGGGAGGCTGCCAAGATCGACTCAGGTGAGTTTGCCTCACAAGTATTTGCTCCTCGAACACCGCGAACAGCCATCATTCCTCTCCTCATTTATAACGAAAGAAACAAAAAAACGCGAGGCCGTTAGCCTCGCGTTTTTGGTTAGATATGTGTCCAATCGCTTAAACGCTTCTAACGGCAGATTTGTCATTGATGCCGTAATAATAAAAAGCGTAATAGCGAACGAATGAGATGTTGTTCATCAAAATTCTTCTTTTTAATTTCGTAAACCGAATTCTACTCGCAGGGGATTAAGCTGTCAAGTAGACTCTTTGGAAATTGAGAAGGCAAGCCGGTCAGGGCGTGCTTTTGCTGACCAGCGGTAGATAGAGTTTGTTGTATATTGGTTCGGGTGCTTTGACGGTCAACTCAGCGCATGTTTCCGCACCGGTGTTACCTAAGGCATCCCACCCCCGTACACAAAGGGTGTAAGTGTCTTCTGAACCAGGAGCATCAAAAGCTGCGATGACAAGCTCGGTCACCTCGTCGAAGGCGCCATCTTCTGCCTGCATAGCATCCCAGGTTTGACCTGAATCAAGGCTGTATTCGGCTGAATTGATCACTGACCCACCAGAATAAGTATCACTGATCGTTGCTGTGACAGTCACCAATTGGGTTACAACCACCGGGTTGGGATCTAAATCTAAATTGACTGTACCTGGTCCTTCGCCATCAACAATTAATGGTTTGCAGCTGGCACTTCCCTGCTTGGGAATTGAATCGTACCCCCTGACACAAAGATTGTATGTTCCAGACTGATCCGGTGCAAAAATCGTCACCTTCACATTCTCAACCACCTCATCAAAGGTCCCGTCTTCTGCCTGCATAGCATCCCAGTTTTGACCAGAATCGAGGCTGTATTCGGCTGAATTGATCACTGACCCACCAGAAAAAGTATCACTGATGGTTGCCGTAACAGTCATCAGTTGCGTTGTACCTACGCGGCTGGGTTGCAACAAAACATCTGTGGTTATTGGTCCCTGATCGTCTACACTTAATGAGATACAAGTGGTGCTGCCCTCATTGGTAGCTGTATCTGTGCCTTTAACACACAGGTCATACATCCCATGCTGGTCCGGAGCCGAGAAATTAGCTTCCACTGTTTCAGCGCTCTCATCATAGCTGCCATCCTGGGCAGCCATCGGCGACCAGCTCCCTGCCTGACCAATTCTGTAATCTGCTGAAGCAATCATTGAAAGTCCGGTGGTGGTATCATCGATGGTTGCGCTAAAGCTCATCAATGCATTTACCCCAGCTGGATTAGGGCTGGCAACCAGATTCGTGCTGACCGGTCCTTCGTGATCCACACGACCCATAAATAAATCTACCTTATTTTGCTCGGGGCTCTTGGAATTGATCCCGCTGAATGCCAGGGTACCGGTGAGGGTAAAACCAGCGCTTAAATCATACCCGGTCACATTCCAATCCAGACTCGAACCAGGTGTTCCTGAAAAATCCCCGAGGGGATTGCCATCCAGCATCACACCGGTCAGGTTAACTACGGTCGAGGCATGATTCTCTACAACAATCCGCATCTGAAGATAATTAAGAGCACTCAAATAGCTGTAAGCCAATGCGCCTTTGAGATTCAGTACCTGGGTAGAATAATTGAGATAATCAAATGAATACACACCATGTGTGTTGGTAATGGCGATGTTTAGCTTATCCAAAGCCGAACTATAGGTGAAAGCAAACGTATTCTGGGCATCCCAGCTCACATCGTTAGACGAACCTGTGGCACTATCTAAACCCAGAAAAGCCTCCCAACTATTCTCAGTTGTAAAATTGCGGAACTTGCCATAACCCAACAAGACTGCTGTCGGATCTGCCCCGGGAGTAACAACCAGAGTTGTATATGGGTTGGCACTGCCTAGTTGTGTTGGGTAAGCCCCAAAGATCAAATACAAAATAATTACACCGGTTATGAAAAGCTTCTTCGTCACGACATCCTCCACGAAATAACTTAAAAATGATACTTGCCAATTCCAAAAAAAATAGAAGGTACAGACCTTGCAAGGTAAGTACTTTCTTCGATAGTATAGGATTTTATTTGGTTTCTTGGCTTATCAAAATCGTTAGGATGCAACCCAAAAGAGAAGAAATATCGGCCAAATTCAAATTGGCAATCTATCTAGCCGGAGAGATTATTTATCAATTTCGCTGTCAATTAGACAAAATATATCTTATAATACAGGTTCGATTTCTTCCGCGTTGACACAGAGCAAGTGATTTAGGAGTGGAGGTATTATGAGTTTGGAAAAACGACCTTTGCAATTGGCGGAATGGGTCAATGGCTTGATGGAAACCGGTGATATCAACACGGAAATTTGTTCCCACATGGACCAGGTTCAAAATGTCATCCCAAGCGCTGATGGTTGTGAGGAGTGCCTGCAGTTAGGTGATGATTGGGTATACTTGCGGCTTTGTATGATCTGTGGCCATGTGGGTTGCTGCGATAACTCCAAGAATAAACATGCCACCAAGCACTATCACTCCACTGATCACCCGTTAATCAAGTCGTTTGAGCCTGGTGAAAATTGGATATGGTGCTACCCCGACCAAGAATTATTCACCCCATAAGACCGAGCACTAAATGTACGATTTTCTAAGAAAGGTCCCTCTATTTGCCGACCTGCCAGATGAAGATTTGGACCGTCTTTGCCAGATGGTCACCGAGGTCAGGCTACAAGCTGGAGATGAGCTGTTTGCAGAAGGCAGCCCAGGTAATCGCGCCTTCGTTATTCAAGAGGGAGAAATCGAGATTCTAAAGTCCTCGGGGGGGCGCAACGTCCAGATAGCTTTACGTAAGCCTGGAGAAGTCATCGGAGAAATGTCACTATTAGAGTCCGCTCCACGCTTTGCCTCTGGACGAGCGCGCACAGACAGTTTATTGTTAGCGATAGGTCATGAGCAGCTCAACAACTTGCTCAACACCAGTCCATCGGCAGCTCGAGCGATGCTGCACACCATAACTGCCCGCCTGCGCTCCACCGAACTGGTGCTGCGTCAAAGCGAAAAGATGGCTCAACTCGGCACATTAACAGCCGGCATCGCCCATGAACTGAACAACCCAGCAGCAGCTGCCGGAAGGGGGGCACAACAATTAAAAACAATATTCGCCCAATATCAACAAGCCAGCCAGGATCTATATCACAGGCAATTTTCTCCTGTCCAGACGGAGGCGATTGAATCTTTGGATAGTCTGGTGCGTTCTCGCGCTGCCAAACCAGCAGATGTTGATACGCTCACCCGCAGCGATCGAGAAGAGGAAGCAGAAAACTGGCTTGAAGATCTTGGGATTGAAGAGCCATGGAATTATGCCCCTGTGATGGTTAATCTTGGTTACCCTGAAGAGGACATCCGCTCCTGGCTTGCAAAATTCCAGGGAGAAGTATTAGAAGCAGTGCTCCAATGGTTGGAAGCAAACTTGAGCACCTATACCCTGCTGGAGGAGATCAGCCAGGGGGCGAGCAGGATCGGCGAGATCGTCAAATCCCTGAAATCATATGTATACCTGGACCAGGCACCTGTTCAAGAGGTGGATATTCACGAAGGGTTAGACAACACCTTGGTGATGCTGCGCAGCAAGTTAAAAACAGGGATCAATGTCCGGCGCGAATACACTAAGAACCTACCTCGCATCCAGGCATATGGGAGCGAACTTAACCAGGTATGGACAAACCTGATCGATAACGCTATCGATGCCATGGAAGGCAATGGAGAACTGATCCTGCGTACTGCGCTTGAAAACGATAATGTAATCGTGGAAATTCAGGATAATGGCCCGGGCATCCCTCAGGAAATACAAACCAAACTGTTTAGCCCATTTTTCACCACTAAACCAGTAGGCAAAGGCACTGGATTGGGGCTTAATATCAGTTACAACATCATACAGAAGCATGCAGGTGAGATCAAACTTTACTCACGCCCGGGTAAGACTTGCTTTACAGTGATCCTGCCCATTAATTTCGATGCGGCTAAAACCGGCACTGCGACATTGGTCAGCCGCAGTAAACCTAAGGATGAAATGTTAAGAAATATACTAGATCAAAACAAGCATATTGCCGTTGTTGGCATCTCCAACCGCACAGAAGTCCCAGCGCACAGTGTGCCCGCCTATCTGCAACAGGTTGGTTACCGAATCTATCCTGTCAATCCGAACCTGACAGAGGTTCTAGGTGAAAAAGCTTATCCAGACTTGCTCGCACTTCCAGATCCAGTGGATGTAGTCCTGATTTTTCGGCGCAGCGAGGCGGTACCACCGATCGTGGAGCAGGCGATTAAGATTGGAGCAAAGGTCGTCTGGATGCAGGAGGGGATTGTCAATGAAGCCGCTGCAGAGACAGCCAGAGAAGCTGGTCTGGAGGTTGTCATGGATACCTGCATGCGTGCCACCCATAAACGCCTGATGGCAAACACGAAGTAATCCATGATTTGGATCATCTTGCTCGCCCATTTCCTGGCAGATTACCCCCTGCAATTTCCCTGGATTTTGCGCAACAAGCACCGTGCCCACGCGGTCGCGGTTCACGCTGGCATTCACCTGCTCGTACTGCTGCTCCTGGTGGGCGCAGAGCGAGCACGCATCTGGCCTTATCTGGTGGTTTTGACCGTTATACATTTCTTTATTGATCTTGGAAAAAATCTGGTTTACAAACTGAGACCTAATTGGGTGGTTGTCCCTTATATCGTCGACCAATGCATTCATTATGTAGTGATATTCGGGACAGCAGCCTGGATGCAAGCTGTTCTAGGAGATATATCCTTACCTTTTGACCCGCGCTGGGCAGTCCTTGCGACTGGTTACCTGGTGGTGATGTATGTGTGGTTCATCAGCGAACGTATCATCGTGTATGGCACTCCATCCTACCAGGCTGAGGTACAAGCACAAGCATGGTCTCGCATGCTAACCCGCGGCGGATTGCTCACCATACTACTGGCAATAAATGGAATTTCAACCAGCGCAGCTGTTGCAGCCATCACGACTGCAACATTGCCCTATGTTGAAGGTAAATATCGCTGGAGAGCGTTTGTGACCGATATTATGGTTGTTTGTACAACCTGGCTATTCACCCTCCTGGCAACTTGAGAGAACCGAGAAGAAATTTCTTGAACACGAAACAGAATGAACTGTCACATTTGCTCCTTCGATAATCCATCCGACGCGATTTTTTGTCAAAACTGTGGCAACCATTTAGAGCGAACTTGTCCCAACTGCAGCACATTAAATACCACCACAGCTAAATTTTGCAAACAATGTGGCACTCGCCTGGAATCAAAGCCAGCTGCAAATATGCTTGGCCTGGAAAGAAGCAAAGACCATCCCGCAACCCCAACCGACTCACGGCTAGCCCGTCTGGTGGCAAACACTCCAACTGCTCTGGCAGAGAAAATTCGATCCGCAACACATCTATCGGGCGAACGCCGGGTGGTTACCGCGCTGTTTGCCGACGTGGTTGGTTCCACAGCCCTCTCAGCTCACATGGACCCTGAAGATTGGACTGGCATCATGAATCAGGCCTTCGAGCTGCTCGTACCCGCTGTATTTTTGTACGAAGGCACCATAGCCAGATTGATGGGAGATAGCCTTTTAGCTTTCTTTGGAGCCCCGATCGCCCATGAAGACGACCCCATCAGGGCAGCCCATGCCGCTTTGGAAATCATTGCGACCACGCAACGTTTTGCGGATGAAGTGCGTCGCGTACACGGAATCGATTTTGCGGTTAGAGTTGGTTTAAGCACCGGACCGGTGGTTGTCGGAGATGTTGGCAGTGATCTGGTATATGAATATACTGCCATGGGGGATGCAATTAATCTGGCAGCGCGATTGCAATCCGCCGCCCGTCCAATGACTGTCTTAATTGCTGAGAACACTTATCGGTTTATCGCCCCCGTATTCGAGTGTGCAGACCTGGGAAAGATCACTATAAAAGGAAAAACCGAACGCATTCAAGTTTACGAAGTAGTGGAACCCAAGAGCAAGCCGGGAATGTTACGCGGCTTAAAAGGTCTGTCAAGCCCGATGGTAGGGCGAGCTTCTGAGCTAAATGAATTGATCCACCTGACTGAAATTGTACAAGCCGGCCTGGGTCGAACAGCTTTGGTAGTAGGCGAAGCTGGTCTAGGGAAATCACGCCTTGTGGCAGAATTGAAATCTCGCTTATTGGATGATGAGTCAGGCACGAGAACATTTGAGTGGGTCGAGGGTCATTGCCTGTCTTATGGTCAGGGATTAGCTTATCACTTGTTGATCGATATGGTTCGATCTATATTGGGGTTGGGTGACAAGCCCAGCGACGAAAACAACTATACCTACATACGACAAATAGCGACCCATCTGCTTGGTGAGCAAGCAGAAGAGATCACCCCATATCTAGGTCATCTGCTTTCGTTACCTTTGGAGCCAGAGGTCATCGAGCGAATTCGCCTGACTGATCCGCAAAGTCTACAAAATCAATACCTATCTTCGATACGCCGTATCTTATTCGCCAAAGCAGCGCATCATCCGTTAATCTTGGTGTGTGAAGACCTCCATTGGGCTGACCCATCTTCTGTAGAACTGCTCACCAAACTGCTGACGTTAACCAACGAGCTACCCATATTGTTTTGTTTTTTGACGCGACCAGACCGGGATGCACCTGGTTGGCGCCTAGTAAATGCAGCCCGTGATCGTCTTGGGAACGGGCTGGTAGAGATAAACCTCCAATCCCTGACTGAAACAGATAGCCGTCAGCTGGTCGCAAACTTATTGGAAATTGAAGCGTTACCAGAAAAAGTTCGTGCAATTATCTTGAAGAAAGCGGAGGGCAATCCATTTTTTGTCGAGGAAGTGATCCGCATGTTGATTGACCAAGAAGTCATCGTGCAGAAAAATGGGAGTTGGGCGGTTGAGAAGTCAATCGACACGGTAGAGATACCGGATAATTTACAAAGCTTGCTTCTGGCGCGGATCGATCGCCTACCTGAAGATGTGAAACGCGCTCTACGAGTAGCGTCTGTGATTGGACGACGATTCTCTGTACGGGTATTAGAACAGGTAATGGAAAGGCAGGGATATTGATGAGTCACAGCATCCACCTGCGTGAATTGGAAGCCGCTGGATTGGTCTCATTGGTAAGTGTATTGCCTGAAGTGGAATACTTATTTCGGCACACACTAATCCAAGAAGCTGCCTATGGCTCGCTACTCAAATCCGACCGGCAAGCCTTGCATAAATTAACTGGGTTGGTGCTAGAGGCTCATTATCAAGACCGCGAAGAAGAAATAGCCCCAATACTGGCTCAACACTTCCACACGGCTGGCGATAACGAGCGCGCCTTGAAATATTTCATACAGTCGGGGGACAAAGCCATGGCAACATATGCCATACAGGAAGCAATTGAACACTATAAATTCGCATTAGACATTGCCAAGCAAACCCCTGCTAGCCTTAAGGTATTGAAACGCTTGTTCTTGAAACTCGGCAGTGCCTATGAATTGAACGCTCAGTATGAATTAGGTCTCGAGAACTACCAGGAAATGGAAGTTTTGGCTACTGAAAGACGAGACGACGGCATGAAATTGGCAGCCATCGTCTCGCGCGCAAAGGTATATGCCACTCCCAGCGCTTCCCACAACGCTGATAAAGTGCAAGCTCTAAGCAAGCAGGCACTTGAACTTGCAGAAAAAACCGGGGACAAGACAGCTCAGACGCGCATCCATTGGATTTTATCCCTGTTATATGCGCGAACAGGCAGATTCCTCGACTCGATCATGCAGGGCGAGAAGGCTATAGTCTTGGCCCGCGAGCTGGAAAACCGTGAGCTACTGGCATATTCCTTACATGATGTCAGCCAGTCATATGTCAGTACCAACCAATTTAAGAAAGGTTACGAAGCCATAACAGAGTCTCAAAACCTGTGGCGTGCGCTTGGCAACCTGCCTATGTTGGTGGACAACCTTTCAACCATGATCGCATATAATTATTTTAAAGGCGAGCTTGATCATGCCTTGAGCAATTACGAAGAAGCACTTTCTCTAAGCGAGATGATCGGAAACCTGTGGGGGCAAGCGTATTGCCGGATGTACATTGGCAGTATTTACTATGATCGTGGGCATCCAGAAGAAGCCATGCAAACAATGAAAAAATGCATCGAACTGGCAAAAGAAGCCGGCTTTATCGTGCCATCGCTAGAAACACAGGCTGAATTAGGGATGGTATATGCATACCTTGGAGAAAGTGAACGAGGTCTGGAAATCATCAATGCTGCCCTGGAGAACAGCGGCCAAGAGATTGGAGGCTGGGACGCATTGGCAAAATCGATTAAAGCCAGAGTACATATTGAACGCTGTGAGTTTGAAGAAGCTCGAAAATTAATGCGCAGTGCCGAAGTTATTTTTCAACAAGGAGATCCGCTGGGGTTCGCCCGCATATATTTTCTTGGGATTCAATGCGAACTTGCAATAGCAGAAAAAGATTACGAGAAAGCACTCGAGCTCTTCCATTTATTCACGAAAGAAGAAATCTTAACTGACGTTCGTGTTTTTAAACCCTGGTTGGATTATATGCGTGGCATAACCTTACTTCGATTAGGCGAACTCGAAATTGCCCAGGATACCTTAGTTACTGCCCTGAACGAAGCAGAAAATATGCAGATGAGACGTATACTCTGGCAGACACAATCCGCATTAGCTGAAGTGGCTGAAAAGCGTGGTCAGATAGATGAAGCCAAGCGATTTCGAACCAAAGCACAGGATATTGTAAACTACATTGCAGCCCGCATCGGCAATGAAGAACTGCGTGACTCCTTTTTAAATCGACCAGATGTGATTGCGTTATGGGAAACCAAATGAGCCTGCAAAGGATGCTTAGGAGCCTAGAAGAAGCTGGTCTGATTCATCCCATTACCCAGAGCAGGGGTGCGGTGTTTGAATTCCATCATGAGCTGATTCACACTACAACATATGCCTCGCTGCTCAAAGCAGATCGGCGCTCGCTTCATCTTGCTGTAGGTGAAACGATTGAAAAATTGCTTACTGACCAAAGTGAAGATCAGGCAGCCCTGATCGCCAAACACTTTGATGAAGCTGGAGATGACGAGCGAGCCTTAAAGTATTATCTAAAAGCCGGTAATGTAGCATCCAGACAATACGCTAATGCTGAGGCAATCCTGCTTTATCACCGGGCACTTGAGATTGCCCGCAAAATCTTGAATAATTACAAATTATTGCAGGAAATTTACCTCAGCCTTGGACGAGAGTTGGAACTGGGTGGGCGTTACGGAGAAGCGCTAGATACATACGCTCAAATGCAAGTCGATGCCCGCAATAAAGGCGACCAGGATTTTGAGTTTTCTGCGTTAATGGCACATGCGAAAATCTATGCTACGCCGAACCCTGAACAAAACGCGGACCTGGCACAACAGTTGCTGGAACAGGCTTTGACTTACACCCGCAAGACAGAGAATCGGGCAGAAGAAGCCAGAGTCCTGTGGAATTTGCTAGTTTTAAACGTGTATGGCAACGGAGACTACACGCAAGCGATCCAATTTGGGGAAAAAGCACTTGTGCTTGCCAGAGAATATAACCTCGAGGAGTTAAGCGCTTTTATCCTTAATGACCTGACTTACGCCTATTTCGGCTCAGATCAAACGCTGCTTGCCCAGAAAACCCAGCGCGAAGCCGCTATATTGTGGCGACACTTAAACAATCTGCCTATGCTCGTGGATAGTCTCTCGATATCCGTCCCGATAACTTATTTACTTGGAGATTACAAGCGTGCCATCAGGGAGAGCGAGGAAGCATTGGAGCTCAGCCAGAAGGCAGGCAACCAATGGGGGCAGGCTGGCAGTCTTGCCTTCATTGGCCTGGCATATCACGAGCTTGGTTTGATCGATCAGGGAATAGCAACCTATCAAAAGGCGTTTGAGCTAGGGAAAATAACCAAACACCGGGGGGCATTTATTGGTAGTCGCAGTTTATATGCTTGGTTGCTCGCCGATTTGGGAGAGGTAAATATGGCGTTAAAAATCGCAGATCAAGCTTACCAAGACGCTCTCGCCAACCAGACTTTGTACTTATCTGGTTGGGTCTTAATGATAAAGATCCATCTGCACCTGCGGAATAACGACCTTCCAAAAGCACAGGCAGCATTACACTCACTGCGCCAGATTGACCAACCGACAGGTCTGCGATGGTTCACTCCCATATTTACCCCGCTTGGTGAAGCTGAAATCTTTCTAAAAACGCACGACTATCCCGCGACAATACGGACCAGCGATAAGTTTCTTAAGTATTTGGAGCAAACCGGTATAAGAACCTTCACTCCAGATGCTCTGGCAATTAAATCACAAGCCCAGATTGAGATGGGATATCTTGAAGACGCCTGGCAGACTTTATTGCGTGCTAGGCGGATTGCAGAAGAACTCGGCTCCCAGCGGTCGTTATGGCCTATCCTATCCAGGCTAGCCAAGTTGAGTGAGGCCAGCGGGGACCAACATACAGCGCAACATTTGCGAGGCAGGACACGAGAGGTGTTACAATATGTGCTTGATCATATTGGCAGTGTAGATCTGCGCAACTCATTTACCAATCGTCCAGAGGTGCGAGAGCACCTGCAAGCTTAGCAGCAAACCCGGTGGGAATGACATTTATTTTAAAAGAAAGGTCTGTAAACTCATGGCAAAACCTATAATCATGACGGTCGATGACGAACCGCAGGTGTTAAACGCTATCGAACGCGATCTGCGCCAACATTACCGCAGTGATTACCGAATCGTAAAAGCTAACTCTGGTGCAGAGGCGCTGCAGGCAGTACAGGAATTCAAGAAACGCAACGCCCCCGTGGCGCTGTTTCTGGCTGACCAGCGCATGCCCGTGATGAGTGGAACAGAGTTTTTAACACAGGCAGTCAAGTTCTACCCTGAGGCGCGCAAGGTGCTGCTGACCGCCTACGCTGATACGGAAGCAGCCATAACCAGTATCAATCTCATCGGTTTGGATCACTACTTGATGAAACCTTGGGACCCACCCGAACAGCATTTGTACCCGATACTGGATGAGTTGCTAAGCGATTGGCAAGCGACAGTGCCGTTACCATATGATGGTATCCGGGTAGCTGGAACGCTCTGGTCACCACAATCTCATTTAGTCAAAGACTTCCTGGCTCGCAACCGCATCCCATACCAGTGGTTAGATATTGAGCAGGATAACCAGGCAAATGAGATTGTAGAATCTGTATTAAAGGGGGAACACCATTTACCAGTCGTCTTCTTTCCAGATGGAAGCACCCTGATAGAACCAGACTTCCGCGAACTGGCTGAGAAAGTTGGCATGCACACCCAGGCTACCCAGCCCTTCTATGATCTGATCATCATTGGAGCAGGACCAGCCGGACTGGGAGCTGCAGTTTATGGAGCCTCGGAAGGTTTGCGGACTGCACTAATTGAGCGAGAGGCAACTGGCGGGCAAGCAGGAACCAGTTCCCGTATCGAGAACTACCTGGGCTTCCCCAAAGGAATTAGCGGTGCCGACCTGGCACGTCGGGCAACGGATCAGGCTAAACGATTGGGGGCAGAAATTCTGACTGCCCAAGCGGTATTAAAAGTTCGCGTTGAAGGCCCTTATCGTATTGTGACTTTGAGCGATGGCTCGGAATTAAGCTGCCAGGCACTCTTGATCGCGACTGGTGTTACTGTTCGTGAGCTAGATGCACCAGGCATCAAAGAGCTGACTGGTGCAGGAGTATATTACGGGGCAGCCCTGACCGAAGCCGCCTATTATAAAGGAAGGCATGTTTATGTGGTCGGAGGAGCTAACTCAGCTGGTCAAGCTACCATGTTCTTCTCTCGCTTTGCCAGCCAGGCAAGTATGCTCGTGCGAGGCAGTGGTTTACAGGCAACGATGTCCCAGTATTTGATCGATCAGATCGATGCAACTCCTAATATTGATGTTCAGGTATACACAGAAGTAATCGAAGCCATAGGTAAAAACAAATTGGAGGGGCTGATCCTTAAAAACAACCAAACCGAAGAGACCTGGAAAGTGGATACATCGGCTCTTTTCCTTTTCATTGGGGCGGTACCTCATACCGAGATGGTTGGGGGTGTTGTGAAGTGTAATCGAGCTGGATTCGTTCTCACCGGACCAGACCTATCCCCGGAAGGCAAACGACCACAAAACTGGACACTTCAGCGCGATCCATACTTATTGGAGACCAGCGTGCCGGGTATCTTTGCTGCTGGTGACGTTCGGCAGGGGGCTGTTCGGCGGGTTGCCTCAGCGGTTGGTGAGGGTGCCATTGCGGTCAGTCTAATTCATCAATATCTGAAGACAGTATGACAAAGAATAGGTAGTGAACGAAATAAGCCGGATGGAGGCTGCAGCCAGACTGTTGAGTCCTGAGGAAGAGATAGTGGTTTAATGTCCTAATGCAGCCTGCATTGCCAGCCAAGCCACTTATCAATACTCAGTATAGCGAGGTTATAAAAATGTACGCGGTTACCCCGGATGTTTAGCAGGTTTTAAGCAGCCGGTTACCCCTTTGAAGGAGAAGTTGTAAACCAGCTAATTCTTAAATAAAAACCGTGGCTATCTCGATAAACTAGATAGCCACGGTTTCATTTCTATTAGGATTTAACCATACCCCAGGTGTGTAGCCTTCAATTAAAATTCACTTTACCTTCTGTGTTATTTCACCGGGAGCAGAGGACACTCAAAGAAGTTCGGTGGACCACCAGCGGGTGAACCTGCCATAATCGCCAGGTGTCCCAGGTTATAATGGACCATGATCTCCGCATAAGATGTCAGAATCGGCACAGTTCCATGATCAGCGAAGCCATCGGCTGTCCACATTACAGTTTGAGTGTACCAACGCCCGCCATTATAGGCAGGGTTACCGGGTGCTGCTTCAGCTACCGGTAATTGCCCCATCGGGTTGTTGCTGTTTACGATAACAAATAGTTTATCAAAAGAAATCAGGTTATTTCCACTCGGTGCAGGCAAGCCGGCAACTCCCTTCGTACCCCAGGTTTGCCCATCAGCATATAATGCCGGTCCAAAGTTAGGCTTGCCAGGATTTGCAAAGGCTGGAATAACAGCTATTAGGCTAATTGCGATTACAGTTAGTATCAGGGCAAGTTTACGTATCATTTCATTTATCTCCTTTTGTTATTGCTACTGTTTTCAAACGAGGAAACTCAACTCACTTGATATTTCCTATCCACCTCCTTCCGTATTTCTCGACAAATTGATCTCACTTACCCTGAAAGTGTAGGATATAAAGATTGTCCGATCCTTGCAGAAAAGTTACGGAATAATTACAGAGAATAGTTCGGGATATAGAAATGTAACAACAAACAGCCAACCTGCTGGATTATTGACTCACAACCGCTTATCATTTATCCTCAACTTATGAACCCCTTAAACCTATATTCTGTTCCTTTACTTATTCTCAGCGCCTTAATACTCGCAGGAATTTTGCTCCTGCGTAGAGGAATTAGCCGGGAACGCCTCACGATCATCGCGGCACTGGGTCTTGGACTGCTAGTTGTCTGGTATTTTTTGCGGCCGGTGCAAACACCACACGCCGAGCTCGAAGATTTTCAAAGACAGATTGGTGCAGGAACTCCCGTGCTGCTTGAATTTCAATCGCCATATTGAATGGCATGCTTAGCTGCCAAACCCATCGTCGATGGGATCGAGAGGGATCATGCTGGCCAGTTGATCGTTTTGCGCGTGGATGTTCAGGATCCTGTTGGCAAAATCATGGCGCGCGAACAATCTGTTATCGCCACACCCACATTTATCCTTTACAACGCACAGGGCGAGATACTTTGGAAAAGTGTTGGGACTATCAACGCGAAGCGGATAGCTGAAGCCCTCAGGTAGCCTTCTCCCCGTCATATGGTGGTAGAGAGGGTATCGTACTTCTGCACTCATCCATTAACCTCAAAGCGTGTCAAGTGATTTAGAGCACAACGAACCCAGCACCAGTTGCTTTGGAAGGTGGTCTTCACTATAATGTAATTATGGCAAGATGGAAGAAAGTCATTCTGGCAGGTTGTATTATACTAGCCAGCGTGGGAGGGGTTATGTTTACTCGATTTTCGAACAAACAAACAACTCAAAAATCTATTGCAGGCGAAGAAATCCCCCTTCCAGAAGTAAAAAAAGATAGCCATACTTCGATAGAAAAGGCACTTCTGGAACGCAGATCTGTACGATCCTATACAGATCAGGCTATAGAACTTGTTGAAGTTGGACAACTCTTATGGGCAGCCCAGGGGGTTAACCGAACAGGTGGCTACCGCACTGCACCTTCCGCAGGAGCACTCTATCCCCTGGAGATTTATCTCTTAGTGGGTAAGGCAGAGGGATTATCAGCCGGCTTATACCACTACCTGCCAGAATATCATGCTCTGAAGATTATTCAGGCTGGCGATAAAAGGGTCGCTTTAAGCGAGGCTGCCTTGAACCAGGAAGCGATAAAAGAAGCACCTGTCGTGATCGTGATTACCGCGATTTACCAGCGGACCAAGAGGAAATACGGACAACGTGGAGAGCAATACGTACATATGGAAGTGGGCAGCGCAACTCAAAATGTATACTTGCAAGCTATTTCCTTGGGATTAGGAACGGTATTTATCGGAGCGTTCTACGATGATCAAGTGCAAGCTGTCCTTGGTCTCCCCAAGGAAGAAATTCCTCTATGCCTGATGCCGGTTGGCGACCCTGCGGAATAGAAGCCCGCGCAGCTAGATTTTATCGTCGGTGACGAACATGCGATCCAGGACCTCGGGTTCTCTCATTTACGATCAAGTTCTTCCCGGCTCAGCTGCATTAGCATTATTTCTCCTCTCTGCCGCTACATTGACCTACGAGATAAACCTGACCCGGCTATTCTCTGTGGCTCAGTTCTACCATTTTGCCTTCATGATTGTCAGCATCGCCTTACTAGGATTTGGTGCCAGCGGGACGGTTTTAGCATTATTCCCTCATCTTCAACCTGTAAACGTATTTACCAAACTGAGCTGGTTAACGATAGCATGTGGGTGCAGTATGTTGGCTGCCCACCTGTTAACAAATTGGCTGCCATTTGATTCATTCAGTGTCGCCTGGGATAAGCGCCAGGTTGCCGTCTTAGTACTGCACTACAGCGCGCTTGCCTGCCCATTTTTCTTCAGCGGTTTGGTAACAGGATTGCTACTTACAAAATATCCCCAACAAGCAGGATACACCTATGCTCTCAACCTGCTGGGCTCAGCTTGCGGCTGTGTATTGGCACTGCTCATCCCCAATACGCTTGGAGGTGAAGGGACAGTTGCTTTCAGCACCACAATCGCAGGTTTGACAGCACTGCTCTTGGGGGATGGAGCAAAGCAGAAAAACCCCGATATGTCCGAAGGACTAGTGAAAACCAAATCAAAAATACGGTTATACGCATTAATTCCCAACATAATCCAGGTGCTTATACTGATTAGTTTGCTCGCATTCACACTCACTGATTTGGGCTTATATCTTACGGGGCGAAATGGATTAGGTGTTATGAGGCTACATCTTTCGCCTTATAAAGGATTCTCCTATGCCCTGCAGTATCCCTCTGCCCAATTGATCCAGCAGGAATGGAATGCCTTCTCCCGCGTGGATGTTGTGCGCAGCCCTGGCATTCGCTCACTGCCCGGCATAAGTTACCGCTTCCTTGATATTCCACCCCCTCAGGATGCCGTTTTAGTAGATGGCGATGATCTTTCCCCGATTTTGCAAGAAGGCGCGGGAATGTCATTCAGCGCTTATATGCCTAGTGCGCTCGCTTACCAGCTGAATCCAAACGCCGAGACCCTCATCCTGGAACCCCGGGGAGGCTTAGATATCCTGGTTGCCTTGGCTGAAGGAGCCGCAAGGGTCACTGCGGTAGAGGTAAACCCCTTAATTATCCAAGCGGCAAATCATATTTACGAACTTCCGGGTGTACAGGTCGTCCAGAACAGTGGGCGCAGTTATGTAAGCAGTTCAACAAAAAAGTATGACGTGATCGTACTCTCCTTAACCAGCACATATCATCCGGTGCGCTCGGGTGCTTATAGCCTGGCTGAAGAATACCGCTATACTGTAGAATCCTTCCAGGATGCACTTGCAACCCTGCATCCAGGCGGCATTATGGTGATCACACGTTGGCTACAAACTCCTCCGAGCGAGTTCTTGCGCACATTCTGTATCGGGATTACAGCATTGGAAAACATTGGACTTGATAGTCAGCATATGGTGGTAGCCTTACGAAGCTATAACAGTGGTACGCTCTACATTAAAAACAGCGCTTTTACCCCTGTCGAGATACAGGATATTAAAGCTTTCGCTGCCAGTCGGGCGTTCGATCTGGTCTATGCACCTGGATTGCAATCACACGAAGCGAACGTTTACAACGTCCTGCCAGAGGATAGCTACTACCAAAGCTTCAGTGCCTTGATCTCAGCTCAGGATAGACAGCAATTTTACCGTGATTATCCTTTTGATATCCGCCCTTCCAGGGACGATCATCCTTTCTTCGGCCACTATTTCAAATGGTCGCAATCCAGGCAAGTTTTAGCTGAGTTTGGTAAAACCTGGCAGCCCTTCGGTGGTGCTGGATATTTTGTTATCGTGGCACTTCTCGGTCTGACAATTATTCTGGCGAGTGGTTTGGTGTTTCTGCCCGCACTTATTTCTCGATTCAGGCGCCTTAATCCAGAACAAAATCGGGTAACGAGCACAAAACAAATTTTGGTACTTGTATACTTTGGTTTTCTAGGGTTGGCTTTCCTGTTGGTAGAAATACCTTTGATCCAGATATTTATCCTTTACCTGGACCAACCTGCTTTTGCTGTCACAACAGTACTATTTTCACTGTTATTCTTTTCTGGTCTTGGCAGCCGGTTCAGTCACAGGTTCTCAGGGGATTGGGCGATGCTATTACTAGTAGCAGCTGTACTCAGTTTTCCATTTATAACACCGCGATTATTCGAAGAGACGATGGGGCTTTCGCTGGTATCCAGGCTCAGTCTTTCGACGTTGATTATGGCACCGATTGGATTTCTGATGGGCATCCCTTTTCCAACGGGTATCGCCAAATTGGTGAAAAATAAAATCGAAGAGTTAATTCCATGGGTTTGGGGAGTTAACGGTGCTGCATCGGTGATCTCAGCAGTGCTGGCGGCATTATTGGCATTAACTTTTGGATTTGGGTGGGTTCTCAGGCTGGGCGCAGCCTGTTATGCTGGCGCGTGGTTTACGGCCCGAGTGTGGGCGAGGGTTTTTCCCCAGATATTCCACTCCCAGTAAAGGGCACGAAAGTTACCCAACCCAGGTTATAGGCTTTTAGCTCACCTTCTTCGGAGAGAAACTTCCACAATGTTTGAAAACCTCCCATCGGACCAATAGGAATAACCAGACGACCTCCTTCAACCAATTGATCAACCAAAGGTGCCGGGAGATGATCAGGTGCAGCGGTGACAATAATCGCATCAAATGGAGCGTATTCGGGCCAACCGAAATAGCCATCCCCCTGTTGGACTAAGATTTCTGAATAACCCAGTTCACCCAGGCGTGCGGCTGCCTCTTCGGCTAGTTCTGGGATAATTTCCATACTATATACCTCAACGCCATTAAGCTCAGAAAGAATTGCCGCTTGGTAACCTGAACCGGTTCCGATTTCAAGCACTTTCTCCCCGGATGTCAAATCCAGCATTTCGGTCATCAAAGCAACCATGTAAGGTTGCGAGATAGTTTGTCCATAGCCTATCGGGAGTGGATTATCGTTATAAGCAAATTCAAGGTAGTTTGTGGGGACAAAAAAATGGCGAGGAACAGTACGCATGGCTTCCAGCACCTGAGGATCGCTAACCCCACGGCTCTCGATAGTATCCTTTACCATTTTTTCCCTACGCTGGTAATATGGATCTTCTTCCTGGATGTCGGGGGTAAGTATTGCAATTGTAGACGTGGGGAGGGACTCACCGGACATGCTCGCTGGCGATTCCGTTGTTTGAGATGAGCTTATATCTTCAGCACAACCCGCTAATACGATACCTAACCAGAGGCCTATCAAGCAGCTACTAGCACGGATCACGTTCATCCTTATACTCACTTTGCAATTAAGCAACACCTAATGGAGATCAACGATTGGAATGCAACACCATACCAAATTCGGTTTGATTATATAATAATTTCAGCTTATAAGGCAAATTCCCATTACGATTTATACGATAACCCTTACTATCTCGTTATAACCGAACCACCCCTTAATTCCTAACACTAGCCACACCAAAACAACTGTCCAGGGTCCTCCTGAAACTATACCAGTATTTGCGTACACTTAAAAACAAACAAGCTTACCTGGAATATCCTTCATACAAGGTTTGGATTTTAAAGGAAATCGGCTCGTGCACCTGGTCAAATAAATAAGCCATCGTCAATAACACAATGACACTTTAAATCGGTGCCAATATTGTTCCAGTGAAAATTCTCAAGCTGAGTGTTCCTATAGTAGCGCCAGGCACAATTGTTCACTAAGTGGGTGGGTGCGTAAAAACCTATACCTGGGTATATTATCAATACTATGATTTCATTCGTTATCTTTCCGTGAAATTGGAAGGTAATTGGTGGAATATTTCAGTTATACAAAAAAGCCGCCCCGAAAATGGGACGGCTTTTATCAAACAGAAGGGATAATAGGAGATAGTTATTAAGTGGTAGGGTCTTCGGCCTCAACACTTTCAAGTACAGGCTCAACTTTTCGGCGGAATATCCGGGAAAACCACGAACGCCCATTCACCGAAGGGGCTACATCCTCCCCTTCGTGTGCATAATACTCGCGGTAGTAATAATTGTACATACCAAATACATCCTCGCGAGTGCGTGGGATGCGATTAAGAACCACGCCCAGAACGCGCGCATCAACCCGGCGTAACTGGTTGATCGTGTTTAAGGCTTCGTTTCGACGTGTATGCCCGTAACGATAAACAAGCACCACACCATCCACCTTCGCAGAAAGAATTGTGGCATCAGTCACCAGGAAGGGCGGCCCATCTACAACGACTACATCCGCCATCCCCTTAAGAGTTTGAATCACCTGATTCATTTTCTTGGAGCTGAGCAATTCAGCCGGATTGGGAGGTTGCCCCCCACTGGTTACCACGGTTAGATTGCCATCTTTCCAGTTTGTGGTGACATGTTGTACTTCAAGATTGCCGCGAAATATATCACTCAGACCACGATGATTCGATAGACCTAAGATACGATGTACACTGGGTTTACGCAAATCGGCGTCCACTAAAACCACTTTTTTGCCGGATTGGGCTATCACGAGCGCTAGATTTATTGCAACGGAGGTTTTACCAACCGACATACCAGGACTAGCTACCAAAATGGTCTCAAGGGGTTTATCCACACCAGCAAATTCAAGGTCCGTGCGCAATGAACGAAAAGCTTCAGCAACCGCTGAGCGTGGATGCTTGGCAACATAAGCACCCAGGTAATCCTCTTTTACGATATCTGCGATATAACCGATAACGGGTAAGCCAACCAAGCGCGAGATCTCGTCTGGCATTTTTAATGTATCATCGAGATATTCAAGCAGGTAAGCTGCGGCAGCAGCAATCCCCAGTGCGGCGGCAGCCGAAAGCAGCACCATCAAGTTCTTATTTGGACCTACAGGTGTGCGTGGTAAGTTTGCTGGGTCGATGACGGTAAGAGTATTTACAGCACCACGATCAGAATTGGCAAGCAAATTGGCGTAATCTGTTGTCAAATCCGAGAGCCTACGCTCCAGGTTAGCAATTTCTGTCTCTGCATCGGCAATTGCCCTGGCACCGGTTAAATCAGCAAGACGAGCCTGTTGTTCATTAATTTCATCCTGAGTCTCAGTAATCCGCGCTTCCAACCTGACCAATTGCTCATCGATAAAATCATCTCGTACCTGACTCTCTTCTGTATATGAAGGAGTTAACTGGATCAATTGATTGGCCAGCTCATTTGCAACCGCCTGGGCACGCAAGGGATCAGTATCCGAAACGAGGATTTCAATAAACTGACTGTTTGGTATTAACCGGATATTATAGGCTGGCAAAAAAGTAATACTGAGAGCCTCCATCGTTGCAGACCGAACTGGCTCACGCTTGGCAAGTTCAACATAGAAAGTTGCCAGTTGCTGGTTGAGATAAAGCTCATTGGATGAAGGATTAGACTCAAAAATCGCACTACCAGCGACCAAGGTAGTGTTCGACTGGTATATAAGGGGTTGTTGTCGCACAACCATATAGCTGGCGAACGCCGCCAGTAAAGCAGCAATGATTAACAGCCACCACCACTTAAGCAATGGTCTTAGAATATATTTTAATTCCATCGAATACCTAGCCTTTACTTAACCACATAATCTACGCTTGCGATAAAATCAGCAACTGCACTAAGCAATGATAAATCCGTGTGGGTAAATATCTTTCCGACAGAGTTGACAAGCGTCAGAACGCCAACAATCCGATCATCAGAAAATAGTGGAACACTGATTACTGAACGCAATTTGCCGTCTTTGTGTTCCCAGGGTCGCGGAAACCAGCGTGAATCTTCGCGCGTATTTGCGATTAAAGCTGATGCGCGATTAGCTATTATCCAGCCTGCCAGACCCCGCTCGACAATGTCAGCAAAATTTTGAGGGGAGGTTACCTCTACCTCTCCATTATAAGCCAAAGCACCTTCAATCACTTTATAATTTCTATCAAGCACAAAGATACTACCACTACTAGCCTCAATGTTTGATAAAGTGATTTGCAGCACTCGTCGGAGCAGGTCCCGCCAATTCAATTCCATGGCCAACTCTCTACTGAGTGTAGAGAATAAATCTGAATTCTCAGGTAAGCGCAGGCTAGACTCTGGATACCTGTGATTACCACCTGATCCATTAACTGTAACTGCAGGGGTTGTTTGGTCCACACTGGAGAAGATTGAACCAAGTTCACTGGCTACAGTAGCATCCTGGACCTGCTCTCTCAAAACTTTTGTGATTATATGCTCTAAAATCAGGTGGATATCTTCAATTTGCTCAATACTATCACTTGGTACCCTGATTTCAATATCCACTAACGAACCTAAGCGACCACCTTCAAA
>CP070639.1:3490441-3522360 GCA_020354045.1 Anaerolineales bacterium
TCTGGCAGAAAGCGCAGCAGCAATCACCGCCTCCTTAAAACTCAATGATGTGCTCAACCACATCCTCAAGCAAACGATCCACGCCTTGCAGGTTGAGGCTGTGTCCCTGGCGCTGGTCGACCCGCACACCCAGGAGCTGGTTTTCCAAGCTGTCTCCGGACTAGAGAAATACAACCTGGTTGGCAGACGCATTGCACCAGGTAAAGGGGTGACTGGATGGGTCATAAAAAACCGCCAAGGCGCATTCATCACAGACACACAAAGTGACCCGCGTTTTGATCCAAAAGTGGATCAAATAACCGGTTTTAATACCCGATCTCTCTTGTGCGCACCAATACAAGCGCGGGGAGAGGTACTGGGTATCATTGAAGCACTCAACCCACAAGGCGGCTCGATCGACCCAGGTGATTTGCCAGTCTTGACTGGAATCGGGAACCTGGCAGGCACAGCTATCCGGCATGCCCAACTCTACGAAAATCTGGAAGCCGCGCACCTGCGATACCGCCAGCTTTTTGAAAGCAGCATCGATCCTATCCTGATCACAAACTGGGAAGGGCAAATCTTGGAAGCCAATCACCAGGCGGAGGCAATTACCGCCAGCAACCTGGTCGATTTATTGAAGACAAATATTTCGCAGCTGGGTATCGTCGACGAGGCAGAAACTGGCGGGGGGTACAGCCAGCTTGAAGGGCAGCGCACTATATCTTATGAAACCACAATGTTAACCCCCGGAGGCAGGGAGATACCTATTCAACTTTACGGGCGCGAAGTTTTTATTGAAGGCGTCTCGCACCTGCTGTGGATATTAAGAGATATCACCGAGAGGAAACAACTGGATAACCTGCGTGATGACTTGATCTCAATGATCTATCATGACCTGCGCTCACCACTCGCAAATGTAATCTCAAGCCTGGATGTACTCAACACTTTATTCCCTGAGAATGTCGGAGAAACACAAACAAAATTACTCGATATCGCGATTCGCTCTACCAGGCGCATCGAGCGACTAACCAGCTCATTACTGGATCTCCGCCGGCTTGAGGCTGGACAGGCAATCATTAATCGCCAACCCACACCTGTGGCATTGCTCTCCAGAAATGCGATTGAGAACGTGCTTCCTAACATTTCAAGTAAAAAACAGGAGATTAACATCTCCATACCCGCGTTACTGCCTGAGGTATGGATCGATGAGGATATGATTCGCAGGGTCATCACCAACCTGTTAGAAAACGCAGTGAAATTTTCGCCAGCCGACAGCCTGATCTCTATTGGCGCAAGCCAAGAAAACAATTCCATCCTGATTTGGGTCCAGGATAAGGGACCAGGTATACCACAGAGCGAGCGCGGGCACATCTTCGATAAATATACACGCCTACATGGTTCCGGAACAACCAAAGGGTATGGGCTAGGCCTGGCATTTTGCAAGCTCGCTATCGAAGCCCATGGAGGGCGCATCTGGGTGGAGGAGGGAGTGGAAACCGGCGCCTGCTTCAAGTTTACACTGCCAGTCTGGAAGAGCAGCTGCGAAGATACCAATCGAAAATCATCGCCGCGCAAGACCTAATCTTATTGAGAATAATTGGAGTGCAATGCAACAGATCAAACCCGGAATTTATGTAGAAGATTCTTACCTGGGGGTAACCCTTGGAGCCATTGTGTATTCACATGGCATTGTGATGATTGATTCGCCCTTGCGCCCAGAGGACGCACGCGCCTGGCGCTCTGCATTGCTCAACCAGCGCGGAGGCACCAGCCGATTGCTGGTCTCCCTTGACGCCCACCTGGATCGCACATTGGGTGCACGAGCGCTGGAGTGCACGATAGTGGCGCATCAAAAAACAGCACTGGTTTTTCGCAACCGCCCAACGATTTTTAAAGGACAAAGCACGGAAAGTGGAGCAGAATGGGAAACCTATGACGATGCCATTGGCACTCGCTGGGCAGTTCCAGATATCACTTTCAGTGACCACATGATACTGCATTGGGGTGGACCTGATATTATCCTGGAACATCACCCCACCTCTACACCTGGATCAATCTGGGTGATCTCTGAGGCTGAAAAGGTGGTATTTGTCGGTGATGCCATCACTCCAAACCAACCACCATTTCTGGCAAATGCAGAATTACCGGAGTGGATTGAGGAAACGAAGCTGCTGTTAACCAAGTACCGCAATTATCTGGTCATCAGCGGGCGGGGTGGGCAGGTTACACAAGAAGATATCCGCGAACAACAACGCTATCTTAAAACTATATTGCGAGGCATGGAAAGACTGGCAGAGCGGAATGCCTCCCCAGAATCAACCGAAAACTTAATCCCAAAACTACTCGCCTCGATCGATGTTTCTCCAGATCAAGATGAGCTGTTCAACCAACGTTTACGAGCAGGGCTGTACCAGTACTTCATACGCCATTATCGACCCACGAACTCGTACAGTATGCAAAGTGGAGATCAAGGGGATGAGAAAGACTGATCAAATCCGGATCAGGCATTCTCGTTTTCGCTTACCACACAACCATAACATCCATGTCCAACTATGCCCCTCTTTATGAATTATCCCGCGGCGGTGTGGTTGAATCCACCCACTTTGGTGCAGCTGCTATCGTCGACGCGAGCGGCAGGTTAATCGCGAGTATCGGCGATCCCCAATCTGTCACATTTATGAGATCCACAGCCAAGCCTTTGCAAGCAATCCCGTTTATAGAGCAAGGTGGGCAAGAAAAATTCCAGTTGGAGCCGGATGAGATCGCCGTGATATGCGCCTCTCATTCAGGCACAGATGAACATGTCATGGTCCTGGAGAGCCTGCAGGCTAAATCCGGCGTGGCAGAGGCAGATTTGCTTTGCGGCACACATCCCATGGCTCATAAACCTACTTTGCAAGCCATGCGCCAGCGAGCTGAAGAAATCACACCTAACCGGCATAACTGTTCTGGCAAACACAGCGGCATGCTGGCCTTTGCAGTCATGCTGGGGATAACTAAAGAGAACTACATCGATATACAACACCCGGTCCAGCAACAAATTCTGCATACCTTTGCCGACATGTGTGGTTTAACTACTGCAGAGGTGCGAGTTGGCATCGATGGCTGTTCGGCGCCTAATTTTGCCGTACCCCTGTACAATGCAGCACTGGCGCTGGCGCGACTGTGCGACCCTGCCGCGGGCGGGATCAATCCACCAGCTCGAGCGAGAGCATGCCAGACGATTACCGAGGCAATGACAGGCTACCCTGAAATGGTTGGCGGTCCTGACAGTTTCGATACTCACCTGATGCAGATTACACGGCGCAGGCTGGTTTGTAAAGGAGGCGCGGAAGGTTATTTTGGCATTGGTTTGCTCCCTGGAGCGATCGAGCCCGGCTCACCAGCGCTGGGTATCGCGATCAAAATCTCGGATGGTGATCTAAAAAGCCACAACCCACCGTCGAGTGAGAGCCGTGGCACAGTACGCCCGGCGGTGGCGCTTGAAATTTTACGCCAGCTGGATGGGCTCAAAGAGGACGAGGCGCAAGCCCTGGCACATTACGGGCCTAAGATCAAACTACAGAACTGGCGCCAGCTCATCGTGGGTGAGGGGCACCCGTGTTTCCGGTTATGTTGGACAAATGTGTAGACTGACACATCATTGAGTTATGTTTTTTAGATAACGGGGCTCCATGCAGCCACAAAATCGTGCTCTGAAAATTCACAGCTTGTTGCTCAAGACCTACGGATACCCCGAATGGCGAAACCCGCTGCCACCCGTGGACGAGCTGGTATCTACTATACTTTCCCAAAACACAAATGATGGCAACCGCGACCGGGCTTTTGAAGCCTTGCGAGAGCGCTTCCCTTCGTGGGAGGAGGTGCGCGATGCCCCCGAGTTCGAAGTTATTGAAGCCATACGCCCCGCAGGCTTAGCAAATCAAAAAGGCCCGCGCATCCAGGCTGTACTACGTGAGATCAGCTCCAGGCGTGGCGAGTTAAGCCTGGATTTTTTACGCGAATACACCCCCGAGGCGGCAAAAGAATGGTTAATGCAATTCAAAGGTGTCGGTCCGAAAACAGCTGCCATAGTGCTACAATTCTCGTTGGGACATCCAGCCTTTCCAGTTGACACACATATTTACCGAGTAAGCGGGCGGATTGGATTACGACCAGAAAACATGAACGCCGAACAGGCACACCAGCACCTGGAGAATCTCTTGCCCACAGAGAGCTATTATGCAGCTCATCTGAACATTATCCGGTTGGGACGTGAAATTTGTAAAGCGCGCCGACCAGAATGTCTGATCTGCCCACTGAAAACAAACTGTGATTATTACGCCGCCTTGCAAGTAATGACAGAATAACAAGGGTGAGGCAGACTACTTGTCCAGAGGCCTGGCTTAGGGCGGGTACAAACAAAACGAAATACAGGGTGTTGCTATGGCACAAGATCTACAGCAAGAAAAATTCAGAGTGCTACGCACCGAGTTAGAATCTTTAGCAAAACTTGACACACTACCAGAGGGGACACGCAATTCACTGGGTCAGGCTGTGCAGAAACTAGATGATGTCTCGATGGTGCTGGATACCAGCACCGAACAATTGCGACTGGCAGCTATCTATCGGGTCTCCCAGGCTCTCAGCAGCTCCTTGGATCTGGACCAGGTACTTAACCAGGTAATGGATGCTGTCATCAGTCTCACTGGCGCTGAGCGAGGATTCCTTATGCTGGTTGATCCGAAGACAAACCAGCTGAACTTAAGAGCTGCGCGCAATATCGAGCAAGAAACGCTGCTCAGTAAGAATCCGGAGATCAGCCAGACTGTCTTAGAGTCAGTTTTGAAGAGCGGGAAGGGTGTGGTTACAACAGATGCCCAGACTGATCCGCGCTTTGCCAAACATGATTCTGTGATGTTTTATGCCTTGCGCTCTCTGCTATGTGCACCCCTGTCTGTTCGAGGCAGGGGCATCGGGGTCATCTATGTTGACAACCGGGCTCAATCTGGTTTGTTCACGCGGGATGACCTGGAACTATTGAATACCTTCGCGGTCCAGGCTGCTATTGCGATCGACAATGCGCGCCTATACACACAAACAGATCAGGCTCTGGTAGAACGCATCACTGAGCTTGAAACATTGACCCAGATTGACCAGGAACTCAACGCCAGCCTGGAGATCAATCATGTGCTGGAAATCAGCCATCGCTGGGCCATCCGTGGCAGCGGAGCGACGCAGGGCTGGATACTTCTGGCTGGCAGCGAACTACCAACAATGCAGGTAGTGGCTGGCGCCAACCACGAGAGTGTGGATATCCAGGCTGTGATGGCGTTGCTTGAGAAGACGAGTTACCAGGCAATTCCGACAACTCAAAGCCAAACCAGCCGCCTGGTGGCCCCACTTAAACAAGCAGATAAGATTATCGGTGCCCTGATGGTTGAATCTGAGAAGTCATTTTCAGAGGCAAACGTGCAATTCCTCACCAGGCTGGCTGCCCGAGCTGCGATCGCGATTGAAAAGGCGCGCCTTTACCAGGCAGTGCAGCAGGCTAACCTGGCGAAATCCAAGTTTGTCTCGGTTGTCTCACACGAACTGCGCATACCAATGACATCCATCAAGGGTTACACAGACCTGATTTTGAAGGGAGCTGCCGGAGAGGTCAGTGATCAACAATCTAAATTCCTTGAAATCATCCAGAACAATGTCGGGCGTATGTCGGTGCTGGTCTCAGATCTCTCCGACATCTCGCGCATTGAAATGGGCCGTTTGAAGCTCGAACCAGCCATGGTTCAACTGCATGAATATATTGAAGAAACCATCCAGCGCCTGCAACATCGTTTGGCAGAGAAAAAGCACATAACGGAATTAAAATTATCCGAAGCACTTCCGGCAGTCTTTGCCGATCCAGACCGACTGGTACAGGTGCTCACAAACCTAGTGAGCAATGCCAACAAATACACCCCAGAGGGTGGTAAGATCCGCATCCGAGCCCGCCAGGAGGGAGAATTTGTACGGATCGAGGTGATCGATAATGGCATTGGTATTCAAGCCGAGGATCAAGCGAAATTATTTACGCAATTCTTTCGCTCAGATGATCCTTTGGTCAGGGAGCAGCAGGGTTGGGGGTTAGGCCTGAATTTGACCAAGCGGTTGATAGAATTGATGGGTGGAACAATCAGAGCGGAAAGTGTGCCTGGTAAAGGCAGTAATTTCTGGTTCACCTTACCAATTCGTGAAGTCATTCAGCCCTGAGTCATGTTATCTTTGATTATCCAACTTAAGTAAAATTTTCGCAGTTCAAGCAGCAGGGGGACGAACAGCGTAAGTCACAACAAGCCTGGAGGTCAGAGAGATGAAAGCACGCAAAACCGGTAGCCGGCACATGCTCTTACTGTATAAACGAGTGATGGATCGCCTGTGGAAATCCACATTGTTCCTTGGGCTTTTGACGCTGGGAATATGGGGATGGGGTTGGTTCAGTCCAATGGTACTAATCGAGGCTCAAAACAGTGTGTGGCTGCTGGCTGGCTCAACTACACTGCTGGGATTTACCCTGTTTGCCTTTTTTGGAAGGAATATGGCATATATACAAGCGCATCCAAACCACCTGCGCCTGGTCACACCTTTTCTGCGCACGAACATCTCATACAAGCGCATACGTAGCGTGCATCCCTCCAATTTTCACCAATTGTATCCCCCAGAAGAGGCCAGCTGGGCAGAAAAGCGCCTGTTAGAGCCTTTTTACGGCAAAACCACTGTCTTAATTGAACTGCATGATTTCCCCATCCCGCCATTCTTCCTGCGCTTATTCCTGGCTCCCCAGATGTTTTCCAAAGGCGAGAAAGGCCTGGTGCTGTTGGTGCCAGATTGGATGGCTTTTAGCACAGAGATTGATTCATTTAGAGCGAGACAACCTGTAACGCGCAGACAACAAGGCCGGGTGCCTGGCTGGCTGCGGTGAGCTCCCCCATTACCAGCTGCGATTAAAACATTACGGGGCGATCCTGGTTTGGAAATCGCCCCGTATAGTTACGTGAGAATCACATACTGGCGCAAAAAGCGCGCCACTTCTGTGTGGAATTGCTCAATCGTCTCGGTTTTGCGAAAACCGTGCCCCTCCCCCTCATAGACATGATAGACATGGGGTATGCCCCGCTTACTTAGAGAAGCAACTACATCATCGGATTGGTTGCGTGGCACGACCTTATCTTCTGCGCCCTGAAATATGGCAACCGGATCCTGGATATTATCTGCATAGAAGATAGGTGAACGTTCGCGGTAAATTGAAGCCGACTCGGGCCAGGGACCTAATAAATAGTCACTGTAGCGGGCCTCAAATTTGTGCGTGTCAAAAATGAAATTAAATTGATTCGAGACTCCAAACAAGTTGATGCCGGCCTTGAAAAACCCGGGGTAGTCTTCAAGCGCTTTCAAGACCGTGAAGCCACCTGCGCTCCCCCCCATGATGGCAACCCGATTGCCATCCACCAGGCCAGCTTCGACGAAATGGCGAACACCACTAACGGCATCTTGCACATCATACACCCCCCAGTTGCCTCGCAGTTTATCCCGGTAAAGGCGCCCATAGCCAGTGCTGCCGCGATGGTTAACTTGCAAGACAGCGTAGCCGCGGCTGGTGAAGAACTGTACTTGACCATCAAAGCAAGCAGTCCTCTGGCTGGTAGGCCCACCATGAATCAAGACCATTAAAGGTGGCAACCCAATCCCCTCAAAGGACTCATTTTGGGGCAGGTACATTAAGCCATAAACTATCTCGCCATCCATGCCTGCCCAGGTGAGCGCCTGAGGTGAGGCATAGGCTGCGGCGGGCAAATTTTCAGCCTGTGAGCGCTTAAGCACCTGCGTCTGACCAGAGAGGTGATAAACGATCACACGGGGAGGCGTGTAGCTTCCAGAGGCGATCATGGCAATAGATCCACCATCTGGAGAAACAGCCAACTGTTCCATCCATTTGTATTCTTCTCCCACTGGCAAGAGTTGGTGCTCACCATGCGTTAAATCGACTCGCCACAGACTAGCAAAGCCATTTTTATTCTTTAAATAGTAAATGAACCGGCTATCAGAGGAAAATCCGTAGGTACGCTGACCCTGTATCCAGGCCGGAGTAGCGTGCTCAGCAGCCTCGCTGGTTAATTGACGGCTCTCTCCGCTTTCCAAGTCATACAGATATATTTGCCACCAACCAGTCTCATCTGAGGCATAGGCCAGGTAGCGACCATCTGGAGAAAATTCCGGCTGGAAGATCGCTTTATCCTCGGCTCCAGCAATGACCTGCTCCTCTTTCAGGACCGGCAAGTTTTCATTGCCCAGCGCCAGGCGACCCAGGTGCAGGTAGGCGCCATCCCAGGGCATGTTGGGGAAATTCCAGGAAACCCAGGCCAGGCGATGCCCATCTGGATGCCAGGCTGGCTGCATATAGAAATCGTCACCGCTGACGAGTTTGCCAGGCCAATGTACTCCTGCAGCATCTACAATGCCCAGGCTATCCTGGTCCTCGTAAGTATGGACATAGAGCAACCAATGACCATCTGGGGATAAGATCGGTGAGGCAGCACTTCCAAAACCAGGCGTGACAGGCCGGGCAACCCCATGTTGAAGAGGCTGACGGTATATCCTGCCTGATTTAGCCTCCACAAAATAAGCATAGCCCGCTCCAACGGTGAAATCTCCACCACCATAGCCAACACCTGCACGAACAGAGGTCTCACTATTCAGGTCGCGCGAAGATTGCTCACTAATAGTCCTGAGCACCAACGTGCCCTGACCGGAACGCACCTCTCGCCAAACCAGGGTATTCTCCGTATCCCAGATGACATCGGAAAAAGTAATACCACGCGCCAGGCTTACAGGAGTTATAGGACTATCCCATAAGCCATATTGCTTCTTCTCTACACTCATAAAGTTACTCCATATTCATGAAAATGATCTGGTTATTGGGAAACAGCGTAGCAGGCTTTCTACAATAAAACCCAAAAAATCAAATGAAGTTACTGCGTATTACTCAGGTGAAGGTGTTCGTGAATAAAAAGAAAAGCTTTTTATAATTATTGTTGCGCCTACTTAGCCATTAACTTGCTTCTGGAATAGTGTGTCATCCCCCGGCTGAAACCAGATCAGACACGGGTTGGAAACTCAGGCGGTGAACCCGCGAGGGTCCTAAGCGCTTCAAGGCCGCACAGTGAGCTGCAGTACCGTAACCCTTGTGCTGCTCAAAGCCATAACCCGGATAACGGGTTCCCAGATCAGATAGCAAGGCATCGCGCGCAGTCTTTGCCAGGATAGAGGCTGCTGCTACACTCAATGAGCGAGCATCGCCCTTCACCAGGGAGACGTGCGGCAAGGGGCACTCGGTGAGCTCCAGATAATCTGTGATCAGGATTCCAGGAGTCACATTGAGCGCAGCCAATGCACGCCGGGCAGCAAGGTGGACCGCAGGGAGGATGCCCAACTGGTCGATCTCCTCAACCTGGGCATAACCCACCTGCGAGTCGAGCGCGCTCGCCTGGATGCGTTCCGCCCAATACTCTCTCTGAGCCGGGCTCATCACCTTCGAATCGTTAACGCCGCTCAGGTTAGTGTGCAGCTTTGGATCGGCAGGGAATATGATGACGCCCACTGCCACAGGTCCTGCCAGCGCGCCACGACCAGCTTCGTCAATTCCTGCTACATATGGGAAGCCCAAATTCCATAGACGCGCCTCCAGACTAAAATCTGGCGCAGGGGGCAGATCAACAGACTCATGCCCCAGGACCATACTTGCCTCGCAAAGCATTGAGATGGATCTTGAAGATATCCAAAGCCATCACCAACGCATCTTGGAAAACATGCAATTTGCTATCGGGATTAAAATACCATGGGATGGGTAGTTCCACGATGCGATGAGCACGCCGTCTGGCTATGTAGAGCAATTCGATATCAAAAGACCAGCCGGTGAGGGTTTGCATGGCAAATAATTCCTCGGCAATTGGCGCCCGGAAACACTTAAAACCACATTGGGTGTCGTCTAATCCTGGCAGAGCCAATAAACGTATCATGATGTTGACTGCCCGCCCACCAATATGACGATATTCCGGCTCGTTATAACGAATTGAACCAGGTGCTTCCCGGGAACCGATGGCAACATCAAAATCTTCTAACTGGGGCGGTAGAAATCGGGCTATCTCGTCAACTGGCATGGAGAGATCAGCATCGCACATAAAACGGTATTCACCAGACGCCTGCAGCATGCCACGACGTACAGCCAGACCCTTACCACGCTCTTTTTCCTGGATTACCTGCAAGTTGGGATAGTGGGCCTGATATGAACAAGCAACTTCATAGGTGTTATCCGCACTGCCATTCTCAACCACCAGTACTTCGGCTGAATAGGACTGTGCTCTTAAATATTTAAATACCTGCTCCAGCGTAGCTGGTAAACGCCGTTCTTCGTTATGGGCTGGGATGATGACTGAAAGAAAGGGAGCAGGCAATTAGGCACCTGGCTGATTTTTCACTGGTTCAACAGGACGAGCATCAGAAATGCCAGAATCAGCACAACATTGAAGCCCGCCATCAATAACAGCACTACCCACTGGCGGGTGGTAAAGGGCATATTATTAAAAAATGACAAAATGGGCTCATCGCTAGGCAGGCGATCGCGCAAGGAAGGTCCTTTTGCCTCCATCTCCTCATCCCTAAACGAGAAAACATCTCGCTCTGAGATTGCAGCAGCCTCTTGGGCCTCGCCTGTGGAAGTGTGTGAGAACATATCTACCAGCGCCTGGACTGTATTACGTTCCAGCCGGCTACCACTCTGAAGCAGGCCTGCACAAAAGCGCTCTAACCCATCAGCCAGGATGATACGCACATCAGGGCGAATTGTGTCCACGTGAGTCCCAGGATCGTAGAATACCAGCACTGGCTCAACTAACATAAACGGATGATCCTCTTTGAGAAACTCTTCAACAGCTTGCGACATCAAGGTGACACGCGAGATCATATTTGGGAGAACCGGTTTAAAGACCTGCTGCTGGTCATCCATTTGCTCCCAAACATCACCTTTGGCTCGATAAATCCCACGGAGGGCGCTGGCATAGATCACATAAAGGCCGGGTGGACCCACCAAGATCAGGGGGATAGGCACATCCAGCCCATCAAGCTTTACGTTGCGCACCATGACGAAGTTGTTATCCAATACTTGTCCCAGCGAATCTACCACCATATCTTGCGCCTGAACATCTTGATCCCAATCCTGGCTCAATCTGAGGGAGCTCAGCACATTGTCCAGCGGTGAAGCTGGGCCGGTTCTTCCACTTGTTTGCCGATTATCAATCACTTTCATGATTTGCACTCCTTAGGTAAGGCTTATATCTTTCCCAAGTATGATTGGATTAATTGCAGGTTCGATTCGACCAGTTTCTGTCGATAAGATTCCACTCGTGACCGTGGTATACGGTGAAAGATCTCAATCTCCATCCGTTCTTCTGATTCTAACAGGCCTTGAAACTCCTGGGGATCAACACCCTGGCGACGGGCAAATACATCAACCGTCAAGGTCCGTGCGCCTGGTTGCAGCTGACCAGAGAGAAAATCTCGCCATTGCCTGAGGAACCCATCCTCTACAAAAGGCAGCCAATTTATGGGTTTGGTCGCTTGCAAGTGAGTGTTTGTGCCATTTCGCAGAGCTGGTATGATTTCCCGATCCAGGTAGGCGCGCAGCACATTATGTAAATACAAGCGCTGGGGAAACGCGCCCCAACGGGCTTGCAAACCAAAGGCTGGCACAAAAATCTCCTTGATCCAGAACCAATCTGCCTGCAAATGGCACAGGTAACCGGTTATAAAAGCCAAGCGGGCATCAGTTTGTTCAGGTTTATTCGCCAAGGAGGGATAGTCCGATAAACAGCGCACCCAGGCTGGTCGATCACCTGGACGGATTGGCAAATCAAAAAAATGGGTGGACGCTCTTGGTTGCCCAGAAATTACCTGGACATCTGGCGCGGTGTTTCCCAGCAAGAAGGCGCCCTTATGCTGAAAAAGAAAATGCTGGATAGAAGCTGGGAGAACCGCTTGACGCAGCAGCTCTTCAGCAACACTGAGATGGTAAAAAGGTGTTGGCACGAAACGATTATAAGCCAGTAGACCAAACTGGCGAGCAAACAATTGTGACAGGCACTTTAATTGGATCAGCTGCTTAGATCACTGGCACGTCATCTAGGCGGTCACGATCAGCCTGGGTATCTCCAACAGCCAGCACATCCTGGTCACCTGAGCGAACCACCTTCAAGGGCTGGTCAACCTCGAAGGTGCTCGCCATCAAGGGTACTCGGCGTCCGACCACGTATTTCTTACCACTTTTCAACTTTTGGATTAAAGTATCACGGTCGATCAAAACATGATCAGAAAAAGTGGACCCACGGCGCTCATAGGCACGCACCCATGCGACTTCTCCACCAGGCTTAAAATGTACAGAATCAACCACCCCATCGTACTTCGGTTTTGCCATGTCCGCTGCTCCCCGGAATCACTAATTTTTAATGAGAATGAGAATGAGAATCGTGAAGCCAAATAACAAAGTTCTGTCGGGGCGGGCGGACTTGAACCGCCGACCCCCGCGTCCCAAACGCGGTGCGCTACCGGTCTGCGCTACGCCCCGAGCGAGTTGAGTATAATGCGAAGTAGCCACAAAAGTCAAGGAGATCGGATGACAGATACACTTACTTTCCCAGAGCAGGGAATTGCCCTATTACAGGTGAAGCGCCCCGAGGTGCGAAACGCCCTAGACTGGCAAGCCATGCATGCCTTTGCAGCATGTGTTGAGCAGGCCCAAGCCATGACCACGTTACAAGCCCTGGTGGTAACCGGGAGCGAGAAGGCGTTCATTGCAGGTGGCGATGTGAAAGTTCTGGCTGCCTACCCACGCATTGAGGATGGCGCCAGGCTATCAAGTTTAATGAGTCAAGCCTTAAGCCAATTAGAGGCTTTAGCGTGCCCAACGATCGCAGCCATGAATGGACCGGCGCGCGGCGGAGGCACAGAAATCGCACTGGCTTGCGATCTAAGGGTGATGGACAGGCAGGCAGATTTTGGATTTGTGCAAGTGAAAATGGGGCTCACACCCGGATGGGGGGCTGGTCAGCGACTGCTCCGCCTGGTAGGATATGGGCGCGCATTTGAATGGCTGGCAACCGGAAAAATCTTGAGCGCCCAGGAAGCTTATGACTGCGGTCTGGCAAACCGGATCACCCCACCCGGTGAAGCACTGGAAACTGCTCTGGAACTCGCTGATACCATCGCTTCTTACCCGATCGACACCATACGTGCCATCAAACGCCTGCTGCGCGGTGGACTGTCACTGCAAGCCAGCATGGCGGCTTCCATCGAGCAAGCCGAGTTCCCACCACTGTGGGCCGCCAACGAACATTTACAAGCCGTTGAACGGTTTTTGAATCGGAAAAACCAGGAGTGAGGTGAGACGCGTAAGCGAAGTAGCCAGGCTCTATCACGCCCACCACAGCCAAAATCCCGAGGATATCCCCTTCTGGTTGGAGCTGGCAGAGGGCAAGGGCAGCTTTGTGCTTGAGCTGGGTTGCGGAAGCGGTCGGGTATCCCAGGCCCTGGCAAAGGCAGGTCAGCTTGTATATGGTCTGGACAATGACCCGGAGATGCTGACCTTCTTCAAATCCCAAACAGAGTATGAATTTCGAGATCGCATCCATCTCTTGCAGGCAGACCTGACGAGGTTTCACCTGAACATCAAATTTCCTCTCATCATCATACCGTGCAACACCTACAGCACGCTTTCCCCAGATGAACGACAATCTGGCTTAAGATGCGTGGTACAACACCTACAACCCGGTGGCCTTTTGGTAGCCAGCCTGCCTAACCCGGTCGCATTATCAGAGTTACCTCGCAAAGGAAAACCGGAAATCGAGGCTTACTTTGCCCATCCATTAGATGGAGAACCAGTGCAGGTAAGCAGCAGCTGGCAACGGACCCGAGAGCAAGTTACGATTAAATGGGATTATGATCACCTGCTGCCGGATGGATTGGTAGAGCGAAACAGCATGCAAATCCGGCAGGTCATAACACCAGTCGAGGTTTACCTAGAGGAACTACAGCAGGCAAACTTCCAGATTGCGTTTCTATATGGCGACTACAACTACGCGAGCTATGTGCCTGAGTCACCCCAATTCATATTCGGCGCGACTTATCTCAGGGGGTAGACATACTTGGATTTACCGCGGGTGTGTTCTAACAAAATATCTATGTTTTGTATGCGCTCCTCTGACATTTGTTGAGTATTATGTTCATGTATACACATGGAAAAACAGCACTCAAAATTAATAATCTTATATAGAGGAGACCGAAAATGACGATCTATATTTCCCCCTACCGAAGGATGGCAACCCTGCGAGATGCGATGAACCGCATGTTCGAAGAGTCCCTGCCAGACAGCCCATCTGGCGAGCGCGAAATGATGCTGGCTGTGGATGTACAAGTTGAAGATGAAGCCTATGAAATCACCGCCCTGGTGCCAGGACTGGAAGCAAACGATGTGAGCATCGAGATTTTGAACAACACTGTGACGTTACGCGGAGAATTCTCAGCGAGTGAAAAGAAAGAATCCAAGTACATGGTATGTGAATTGCCCGCGGGTCATTTCAGCCGGGTGGTCACCCCACCGACTGCGCTGGATCCCTCCAAGGCTGAGGCGAACATCAAGAATGGCGTGCTGCATCTGCACATCCCCAAAGCTGAAGCGCACCGACCGAAAACCATCAAGGTTTTAGCCGGCTAATCAACTTCCAGACGGAGCCTTACTATACGGTTATCACCGGTCAGCAACGCTGTCAGCAACACTGTCAGCAATGCTGACCGGCTTTTTTTAAACCAGGAACAGCATGGAGGCTTAATGGATATTCGGCCTGCATGCTCGCTACAACAGCTAATTTGCCTGCTGGTATACTATACATAGAATGGATTGAAGGTTTGTCCTGCTTCAGCCTCCTTTTTTAACGGTTAAGTAAACCTACCAGAAAGTAGCAGACCATGCTGCCTTTACGTGATAACATCCGCGCCTATTCATTCCCTTTTGTCAATTATTTACTGATCGGTATCAACACACTGGTTTTTTTCTTTGAAATCAGCCTGTCAATGCGCGGCCTGGAAGGACTCATCTACAATTTTGGATTAGTGCCTGCCCGATTAAATCTAGCAAATCCGATTGAAGCACTGCTAAATCCTGAACCCTGGTTTACTTTATTGACCCATATGTTCCTGCACGGCGGCTGGATCCACTTCCTTAGCAATGTCTGGATCTTATTTATTTTTGGCGACAATGTAGAAGACCGGATGGGACATGGGCGCTACCTGGTTTTCTACCTCTTTAGTGGCCTGGTATCCGGTTTAATGCAGGCACTGATCAGCCCTTCAAGCCAGATTCCAGCCATCGGCGCCAGTGGGGCTATTGCGGGCATATTAGGGGCTTACTTTATCCTTTTCCCTGGCGCACGCGTGGTAACACTGATCCCTATTTTCTTGTTTCCCTGGTTCGTAGAAATCCCAGCGCTCTTTTACCTGGGATTCTGGTTCATTTCCCAATTATTCTCGGGGCTGGCATCTCTGAATATACCCGAGTCTGCCAGCATGGGTGGGATCGCATGGTGGGCCCATATTGGTGGCTTTATGTTCGGTATTTTCTTTTACCGGCTGTTCACGCCGCGATACCATCCCGCCCTGCGGCGAAGTTATAATGATTATCCAAACGAGTATTAACTGCGCTAGTCACCCATCTGAAACTGGTGAGGGCTGAACCACGCATACACTCGAGTAGTTGTCCATAAAGCGTTTGTAAGAAAGGAGAAATTCAATGAACGACAAGTCGAGGCGAGTAAATCTAAACACAGCTGACCTGAATGAGCTGCAAACGGTGCCAGGCGTTGGTCCAGCGATGGCAGAACGCATCCAGGCAGCCCGCCCATTCGACTCCATCGATGATTTGCAACGAGTTAGTGGCATTGGTCCATCCATGATTGATCGTATGCGCCCGCATTTATCAGTACTGGAGCAAGCCAGTAAACCCGCTGTCGTCGAAATCCTGGAAACCGAAATGGATAGCGAGGCAGACATCGAAGCAGAGGCAACAGCAGCAGGAGAACCAGCTGAGATCGATTTGCAGCCTGAGGGTCAGAAGGAAGAGGCAGAAGTTGAAGTTATCGAAGCTGAGATAGCAGAAGAAACAGCAGAAGCTGAGCTACCAGAAATACAGGTAGAAGCCGAAGAGGAGAAGAAGATTGAAGAAGAGATAGCACAAGCTGTGCCTGCGCCCGCTGCTAGGCATCCAAAAGCTGCCACACGCAGCCAAGCATTTTGGATCTCATTTTTCAGCAGCTTGCTGGCTCTTTTGCTGGCAATTGGACTGAGCCTGGGTTTTCTGGCCATGATCAATGGCGGCTTGCGCTACGCCAACCCAGCCCAAGTGATAACCTTGGGGCGTCAGGTGGATGGGTTAAACTCGCAAGCAGAAATTCTGCAGCAAGATCTCAATGGATTAAGAAGCCGGGTAGACCAACTCGAAGGCCTGAGCGGACGGGTTGGGGAGGTAGAAAAAGCAGCCAAGCAACTGCGCGGCGAGATGGATGAGGTTAGCAGCAGCATTGAGCAACTCAGTACCAGCGTTACAGAATTAAGCACCTCGGTCGAAGAACTGCAATCCCGGACCGGTCGCTTTGAAAACTTTCTCAATGGCCTGCAAGAACTCCTCAATGGGCTTTTTGAGACGAAATGACGCCCAGTGGCTGCTTTTTAAATTATTAAGGATGTAACCTATGAGCAACGAAACCCCCCAATTGCAAGCCTCACCAGAATCAAGCCAGAGGATGACAGCCGGATCATGCCTGGGAATCATGCTACGGGTGATCATGGCAACCGTGCTGGGAATCATACTGGCTTTAGTGATCTTTTATGGCGTGCCTGCCCTATACCAGCGTTACATAGTACCTTTTGAAACCAGCCTGGCAAGATTGGAGGACGCCCAAGCTCGCCAAGCAGACGAAAACCAGCGTACCTCCAACCGTCTGGAGGACTTTCAAGACCGTCTCAATGAGCTGGAGCTTCAAAACGATGACAGCAAGCAAGCTCTGGATGAACTGCAATCACAGCTTGAAAACCTAGAAAGCCTTGAAAGGAGCAGTGATCAGACCCTGGAGGAGATCCAGGCTAACCTGAACGAGCGCATCCAGGGCGTCGCCCAGTCGGTTGATCAGCTGACCCAAGCGCTAGAGGCACTGGAGGAAGATCTAGCAGATACAGAAACAGCCCTTTCCCAAACCAACGAAGATATCCAGCAGCTGAACCAAAGTATGCTGGCGGAAGACACCCCTGTAGCAACGCTGCGACGGGAGTTGAGATTGGTGATGGCTATGGAGCTAATGACACGCAGCCGAATCTTCCTGGTACAGAATAATCTGGGGCTGGCGCAAAACGATATCCAGGCTGCCCATAATTTGCTCGCGGACCTGCAAACCCGCGTGCCTAAATACCAGGTTGATGCGTTGCAAACCATCCTGGAAAGCCTGGAGGCAGCCTTGGAAAATCTGCCTGAGCGCCCAATCCTGGCAGCTGAAAATACAGAAATAGCCTGGCAGTTGCTGCAACAGGGGCTGCCAGACGAGCTGCCACTCTCCACAGCTTCTCCAAGCGAGAGTACGACAGCCACGCCCACACCAACCAGCTCGCCTTAACAGGCAAGCAGAAGGAACCGGTTTGATCAACTCGGTTGTGTGCCCTTTCTGTTAGAATTAACTTATCGATATTCACCGAAATTCGTTGCGCTTTTCAGTGCCTACGTCCCGCAGGTGCTCTAAAATCAAGCCTGCCTAATCACAAACCTGCGGGATGGTAACAACCAAATTATCTGAAAACCAATAGCATCCCTACCTCAAGAGGCCTATCATGGAAGAAATCGAGCAAGAATCACCTCCAACTGAAAATGCTGAACAGCAAACAGCAGAGGAGCCAGAGAAAATAGCAGAGGCTGAAGGGCGCCCGAGCCAGTCCGGAACTCGCTTCCTGCGTTGGGCCCTGGGTTTCCTGATTGTCTTTGGACTTGGAGCTGTGCTGGTGATCGTCACGCTGTATGTTCCAGCACAGCAAAAAATCCGGCAGGAAAGGCAAAGCTACGCACAACTGGAAGAACAATCCAAGGCTGACCTGGATCAGGCAGATCAAAAAAAAGCGGAACTGGAACGTCGTATCGAAGACCTGACAACATTCGAAGAAAAAAACCAGGTACTGCAATCTGAATTAGACCAAACCAGATTGCATGTGGTGATCTTGAGCGCCCGCTCCGATGTAGCCCAGGCGCGCCTGGCGCTGGCAAAGGAAGACCCAACCAAGGCGAAAATCACTTTGAGTAAAACTGGGGAGACCTTGCAGGCTCTTGAGGAAATGCTGGAAGCAGACCAGCGCGAGGTGGTGACAGGTATGGAGAATCGGCTGGCTTTGGTCCTAGATGAAATCGATGAGAATGCATATGCGGCCGAGTCGGACCTGGATGTATTAGCCACCAGCCTGTTGGAATTGGAAAACGCTTTTTTCGGAGCGCCTTAAACCTCTGAACACAGTTATTCAAAGTTGTCTGAGGCTGGCGACTACCTCTCTATCCGTGGGGAATTTCAAGTCTGGTAACTCGTCCAGGAGGAAGAAATCCACCTGCACTAAATCTCCCCCAGGACGCAGATTACCCGTCCGGCGCCTGCCCCAATACCACACCCCAACAGTGTGATGTTCAGGGTCGTGAAAATTTGACTTAACCGCCAGTATGCCAGTCAAATCCACCTGGAGACCGGTTTCCTCCAGGTATTCGCGCAAGGCGGCCTGCTCGATGGTCTCATCCCACTCAACATGCCCACAGGGAATGCACCAGCCACCGTCCTGGCGCTTGCCAAGCAACAACTTACCAGCTTCTAACAAAACCACAGCGACACCCACTGTTGGATTGCGGTAATGAATCCAACCGCAGCTCGGGCAATGTAAGCGCAGCCGTCCTCCCATGGAGGACGGCTGTAAATGTGTGGCACATAATGGGCAATGGCGATATTCCAAGCTCATCCCAACGAATTCTATCAATAACGCAACAGCGCGCCGATATTTCCGTGCTTGCTTAGAACCTGATCATCGTGCAAGACCTCTACTTCGCCACCAGTCTGCATCACCTTACGGACAGCCATCTCAACCGCATCAGGTATCTGTTCAAACTTGTTACCACAAAAAACACAGGCTTCCATAGACTGAGTGGTGACATAACCACAACCTTGGCAACGTCTTCCAGGAGCGCGGAATCCATCCAAGATTAATAAAGTATGGACACGCCCTTCATGAACTGCACTGAGCGTGTCATCCAGGCGAATGACACCACCGCGACCTTTGGCTGCGCCCGTGATAGCAGCTTCTACCAGTTTTATTTCGCGCTTGCGCTCAGCATCCCGCCCCACTTGCATGGCGCGTTCCAGCACCTCATTATGAGTGGCGGTCATACTCATGGGGAAACTCCCCACCACCAGACTCTGCCAGGCTTTCGGCAACTGCGCCCGGAAGATGGCCAGATTATCCTCAGTGCCCCCGAGTAAGATACGACGCACATTATTTTCGGCAAAAAAGCGCGCCGAAAAATCCACCGCCTCCTTGATATTCCGCTCAGCCACTTCTTCGACATGATTGGTCTGCCCAGCAGCTCCACCGCGCCGCCCCTGTGCAGCCGAGCCTCCCCCACGCTTGGTGCGCCGGACACTCTCACCCATGATCCCTTCCTGCTCGCGCAGCTCACCCATGTGAAAATAAAACAAGCGAGCACCCTGCTTATCTACCAGAGCAACTCCATAACCACCGTAAGAATCAAGCATATCCACCAGAGGCTTTACGTGCGGGCGTTCCCCAACCCGCACCCGGCTGCGCACCGGAATCTGGATAGAATATGCCTGGAAATAATCATCCTGTGCGCAAGAAAATACCGCTGCGCTCCGTCCAGACCAGTCAAATTCGTGATCAAAAAAGCGCTCAATCACCTGTATGTCTTCATGCAAGGCCACCTCTTTTAATAAACTTCGCAGGCGCAACCTGTGCGTCTCAGCACCACCCTCCACAGGTTCGGTGTTAAGATAAACACTCAACATTGAAGTCGGAGCTTTATACTCAAGCAGTTCTTGCAAGTCTTTTCTGGTAAACATACTGGCCTCCTAATAATTGTGCACTCGACTGGCCTGCATTGCCTTGGACAGTTTCGTGATACAGTGTGTGAATGCTTAGAATAAGGCACTCACCCTTGGAAAAAGAATTTTAAGAAAACACTCAAGGACGCTTCTCCAGCAGCAGCGAAACCTCCATATCTTCCTCCCCGCGCAAAATGGTTAATATTACGGTGTCACCTGGGCTTTTGTTCCCAATCAGGTAACTCAGAAACTCAGAAAAAGTTTTAACCACATTACCATCCACAGCGATGATGAGATCGCCTCCAGCACGCAGTCCAGGGATACTGGTACTACGATTGCCACCACGTAAACCGGCTTTAGCAGCCGGGCTGTTTGGGGTAACCTGGTTGATATAGACTCCGGTCGGACGGGGTAAGTTCAGCTCTTCCTGATCCATAAGCGAAAGATCATCAAGACTGGTAATGCCCACATAAGGGTAATCATATTTCCCGGAGGCAATCAAGGCGGGCACCACCCGTTTGACGATATTCACCGAGATGGCAAAACCCACACCAGAGCTGACAGGCTGACCGGTTTCATCGAAATTGTTTGTAAAAATCGCCCGGTTGACGCCAATCACTTCTCCATTCAAATTTAGCAGGGGACCACCAGAGTTGCCAGGATTGATGGCTGCATCGGTCTGGATAATATCACCTGCAGAGAAGGTACCCCCGGTTGGTGCCTCCCGCAGTGAGCTCATGGTACGACCCAACCCGGATATGATCCCCATGGTCATGGTACCATTGAAACCAAAAGGATTACCAATAGCAATTACCGCCTGCCCAACTTTTAGCTGCTGGGAGTCGCTGAGTGGCAAGGGTTGTAATGCTCCAGCAGGGACATCCACCTTAAGCACCGCCAGGTCCGAATCGAGATCGGAACCGATGACTTCGCCGCGTACTTTGAGACCCGAGGGGAAGGCGACCTCTAAATCTGTGAGATTTTCCACAACATGAAAATTGGTCACAATGTGCCCAGTATTATCAATGACAAATCCAGAACCGCGACTGCCGCCCTGATCTGTAAGAACGCGCAATGCAACCACCCCTGGGTTGACCTGCTCATATAGCTGCACCAACGTGTCTTCCAGATCAACGATATCGGCGGAAGGCGGTACATAAACCGGCGTCACGACGACCATGGGCTCTACAGTTACAGCAATTTCAGGGGGTGCCGCTAGAGGAGCATCCCCTAACAGACTACAAGATAGAAGCCCCATCCATAGCGCTAGAATGGGTAACAGAAGATAAAAAATACGCTTCATAAACGATCCTGGTCATGTATAAAAGGACTGGCTCCGACAACCTACTGCAGGCCGGCCAGCTCTTGGAACAGTTCACGCTGCCGCGGTGAAAGTTGGCGAGGGATTTTCACATTGATGTTTACAAATAAATCCCCGCGTATATCCGGGTTCTTAAGCCGCGGCATACCCTGACCTCCCAGGCGGATTTTTGCCCCCGCCTGGGTGCCTGGTGGTATGGTAAGCATCACATTGCCACTGATGGTTTGCACAGCCACTTCACCCCCCAAAACGGCTTTATATAGATTAATCTCAACTTTTGTATCCAGATTATCCCCCTGGCGTGTGAATCTTGGATCGTCCGTGACCTGGACCAATAAAAAGAGGTCACCTTTACGTCCATTCGCAGCAGAATAAGCATCTGCAACCCGGATTTTCGTCCCGGTACGCGCACCGCGCGGAATCTTCACTTCCAGGCGGCGACCATCCAGCTCAATCTTGCGGGTGGTACCGTTAAAGGCTTCAGCCAAGCTGATCGTTATTTCATGCTGGTAGGAAGGTATCGCTGCCCCTCTTCGACCTGACATCGATGATCCCATATCACCTATACCACCGAAAATGCTGCGAAAGAATTCCGAGAAGTCTCCCAGCCCGCCTCCAAATAAATCTTCAAGGCCCCCTACTTCGACCCGAACATGGCCACCTCCGGGCGACCTGGCAACCCATTCATCCCAATTAAAGCTCCCGGGGGAGCCACCTCGCTGCTGCCAGCGATGATAAGAGTCTCCCAGCTGGTCATAGCGCGCCCGCTTCTGCGGATCGCCCAGAACCTGGTTGGCTTCGTTTATCTCCTTGAATTTTTCTTCAGCATGCTTATCATCTGGATTGCGGTCTGGATGGTATTTCATAGCCAGTTTCCGATAAGCACGTTTGATCTCCTCCTCGCTGGCCTTGCGCTCCACACCAAGAATCTTGTAATAATCTTTATATTCCATCGTCTGACCTGTTGACGCCCTTGTGAAGGAACCATATACCCACAAGCTCGTTGAAAAACCACCAATATTACCAACAAATACGCAGGGTGAGCCTCCGCTGATTTAACAGCACAAATACGCAACTCGTTATCTAAATTGTATGCGCGCCAGCCCTGCTAAGTCAAGCGATTTGGCTGGTTCTTATAAAATTCTAACCCATTTGTAGGGAGGGTTGCCTCCCTGATTCAAGGCAACCGTGCTATGATTACAGGATGATTGGAGCGTTGTGAAACAGGGGCCCATACTAAAATCCGATGGCAAAGAAGCATATTCTCATATTTTCACCCAATGCCATAACCAGTCAGTTCTTTGAGCGCGCCTTACCCGATCCGAGCGCTTATAAGGTAGAGTCGGCCAGCACCCTAGCAGAGCTTGAGAACACCCTCAAAAAACGACAAGCGGATCTACTGGTCGTGGATGAAAGTTCCTCATCAAAACAGGGGAACTCTGCGGACGTATTTTTTGGACAGTTAGCTGATCTGATCGACCGCAATCCCGAAACCCCGGTCATACTGCTCACCAGCACTCCCACAAAAGACAAACTGAATAAAGCGATCCACATTGGAGTGATAGCCTGTCTTGAAGTACCGCTACAAGCCAGCGCGCTGATATCTGCGGTCGAGGGAGCAATTCAGCGGGGGCATCGACTACGTGAGTGGGCGCGGTTGGAATCCAGACGCAGTACGAAATCGCTGCAACAACGCATTGATGACCTGGAAGCCTTACAGATTGTCAGCCGCTCGATAACCGCCTCATTGGAGCTAGATAAAGTTTTAACCGCGGTTGTCGATGCTGCAGTTGAGCTGACAGGCGCTGAAGAGGGCAGCCTGTTGTTGTTAGAGGAAGGCAGCAACAATCTTTACATGCGCGCGGCTCGCAACTTCGGGGATGATTTTGTGCGCACCTTCCGCCTACCGGTAGAGGACACGCTGCCGGGCCAGGTGCTGCAATCCGGCAAGCCAGTCATCATCGATGAGAAAACACCAAAAAAGATTAAAACTGCCTACCTGGTCCGTTCGATTATGTACGTCCCCCTGATCATCCAGGGACGGGCCATCGGGCTTTTGGGTGTGGATAACCGGCAGAGTGTGCAGACTTTTTCCGAGTACCACCTCAAGCTGGTATCCACCCTGGCGGATTACGCTGCCATCGCCATTGAAAACGCCCGCCTGTACGCCAGCTCAAGCGCAGAACGCAAAAAACTGGAAACAATCTTAACCCAGATTGCAGACGGCGTGATTGTTCTGGATCATGAAGACCGCCTGGTTATGATCAACCAATCAGCCCGGAAAGCATTCAATGTAGAAGAAGAGCAGCCTTTGGGCAAGCCTATTCAGCAGGTGGTCAAACACTCCGATTTGATCGAGATACTCTCGCAAGACAACACACACCCATCACGCAGTGAAATCGTGCTCGAGGATGGCAGGGTGCTCTACACTCAAACCTCGCCCATTCCTGAGGTGGGTATGGTAGCAACCATGCAGGATATCACCCGCTTGAAGGAACTGGACAGGATTAAGAGCGATTTTGTCAGCACTGTTTCGCATGATCTGCGCTCTCCCTTGACCGCTATTCTGGGTTACATTGACTTGATGGAACGCGTTGGCCCGGTGAATGACAAGCAAAAAGAGTTCCTCCATCGGATCGACACCAGCGTTCAAAATATTACCACCTTGATCAACGACCTACTTGACCTGGGACGTATTGAGGCAGGATTCGACATTCGCAAAGAATATGTGTCCCTGGCAATCTTGGTCGAACATGCACTTGAGTCGCTTAAAGAACAGGCTCGAAAGAAAAAACTGTCTTTGACGCATAGTGTTGAGGCTGATTTGCCACAAGTTTATGGCATCCCAAGCCAGTTGCGACAAATGCTCTCAAACCTGTTCCACAACGCAATGAAATATACCCCCGCAGGAGGATATATTCACATCCAGGTTGGCAGGGAAAATGAGCAAATCATCCTGCGCGTTGAAGATGATGGTCAAGGCATACCAATCGCTGAACAACCTCACATCTACGACAAATTCTACCGGGCCAGCAACGTGAGCATCGATATCCCCGGTACAGGTTTGGGGTTAGCGATTGTCAAATCCGTTGTCGATAACCACAAAGGGCGGATCTGGCTGGATTCAAAGCCTGGTCGAGGCTCAAAGTTCACCGTTGTCCTGCCGCTAGATAGCCCAAGCAGAGAACAGATTTCCACGAAATAAGAGTTTCCAAAAAATCGAATATCACCAGGCAAACGGTGTAAGTCTTGTTAAAATCGCCTCCGCCGGGGCGGTGAGGGTATCCCGGCGGAGGCTTTCGCCAAAGGAGGAAACAGCGATGAGCATCAGGAGAGTATCCTGAAATCCCGTTTTCTGTACTTATGATACTTCAGATCAAGCGGGGATGTTATTGCCAAAGGTCACAAGTTATACGTGATATTTCTCACAATTGAAGGCTGCACCTGTTAACCTGTTTGACGACCAAGCCGGCATTCTTCCAAAAAAGTGCGCGTGTTTCTCACTACTTCAGTGATGCTTTGATAGGTAGCAATCCTTAACTTGGGGTGGGAATTGCCCGAGATCATCTTAGATACCTTACCCCCTTCCTGGTAACAGCACAGCACGGGTTTTTCCAGAGACAGCGCATAACCGATCTCAAATCCAACCCCATGTGAAGGTGTACTGACCTCAGCAATCAGGACATCACAGGCTTGAATCCAGGCCGTATCGCGGTGGAAGATCTCTGCCGGGTCCGCGATTGACTCTATGTCCAATACACCGGGCTGAGCCAGGTGCGCAGTGGGAACCTGATGTCCATCACTGAGTAATGCCTGTACGATGGCTTGATAAACCTGCTCGAATTCTCGCCCGCCAGTAATCGAACAGGCAAAGTAAATATTCATGGCAACTAGTCAGCCTGAAAGAGAATTAAACGAAGTTTTCCAGCAGCAACCATTCAAGCTTAATCCCAAAACCAGCCTCAGCGAACCCGGTCACGCCAACGCAGGTAAAACTTGGTGATTTCCTCAGAGATGGCTGGAATAACCGCCAGACCAACCACCACCAACCATTCTCTCAAGCTCAAGAAATGGGTGTTGAAAATCAGTTGGAGAAATGGCACGTTAACCACCAGCAAAAGGAGAACCAGGGAAAGGCCAACGGCGTACTGCATAAACTTATTTGAGAACACGCCCATCTTGAAAATTGAGAGCCGCTCAGAACGCACCGTGTAAGCCCGGAACAACTCACACAAAGAAAGGGTCACAAAAGCCATGGTTTCAGCGGTTTGCACATCCACGCCGCGCCAGTCGTAGTTCAAGAGAAATGCCAAGGGGTTTACCCCTGCTGGAAGCGCATCTCCGGCAGCCAGATGCCAGATCAGACCCAATGCAAAGGCCAGTAAAGTCGCCCCGGTTTGCGTGATGGTCTGGATGATGATCCCCAGGCGCATCGAGCGGTTGATAATTGGTTCTTGAGGTGGCCTGGGAGGTCTCTGCATCTCATCTGGATCGCCGGTTTCCATGGCTAACGCCAGGGCTGGGGCCCCATCGGTGAGCAGGTTAAGCCACAACAACTGGATAACCGTAAGCGGGGTAGGCAGACCAGCCAGGGTAGCCAGAAAGATGATCATGATCTCGGCCACATTTGAGGAGAGCAGGAAAAACACAAATTTGCGGATATTGGAATAGATGATACGCCCCTGCTCCACTGCCGAGACGATGCTGACATAGTTGTCATCGGTCAAAACCATATCGGCGCTCTCTTTAGCGACATCGGTGCCAGTAATCCCCATCGCCACACCAATATCGGCGCGCTTAATGGAGGGAGCATCGTTCACACCATCACCGGTCATGGCGACAATCTCACCGCGGGCGCGCAATGCCTCCACAATGCGCAGTTTGTGCTCGGGGGAGACACGCGCAAAAACATCCGTGAACAGGACCTCTCGCTGGAGAGTAGAATCATCCATCTTTCCCAGGTCGCTACCAGTCAGCACCTGATGACCGGACTGCAGCAAACCGATGCTCTCTGCAATCGCACGGGCTGTTTGGGGGTAATCGCCGGTGATCATGATGGTGCGTATGCCCGCCCGACTTGCTTTTACCAAGGCAGGAGGAACTTCCGGGCGAGGCGGGTCAATCATACCGATCAGCCCAACGAAGACAAATTCCTGCTCGAGCATCTCGAGATCTTCAACATCAGGAAATTCCTTAGAAACCCGGTACGCAACTGCCAGTACACGCAAGGCATCTTGAGACATGCTATCGTTGGCAGCCAAGATACGCAGGCGTTGCTCCTCTGTAAAGGGGATGGCAAAATCATCCATACGCTGATAGTGGCTGCACAGGTTCAAGACGATGTCGGGAGCGCCTTTCAAGGTAACAACATAACCCTGCGGCATCTGTTTCTCCTCATAAAACGGGGAGATGTCTTCGGTGCGCGGCTCTTTCAAAGCATGCACGGTAAGCATCCGTTTGCGGGTTGAATCAAAGGGGATCTCCTGCACCCGGGGATAGGAGAGATTAAGCTCGCGAGCGCGCGCGCCGGCCTTGGAAGCTGCCACGATCATGGCCCCCTCAGTAGGGTCGCCAACCATGCGGAAGGTTTGCTTACCATTGCTGGCACCACTGACTTCAAGATCTGCGTCGTTGTTTAAGGCCGCTACCCACAAAGCTGTCAACACCGCCGGATAATCCGAGGGATTAACAGCTTTACCCCGCAAGAGAAAATCTCCATGAGGGTTGTAGCCACTGCCACTGATCTCCATCACCTGACTATCTACCCACATGCGCGTGACTGTCATCTCGTTTTGGGTCAGCGTACCGGTTTTATCTGAACAAATCGTCGTGGCAGAACCCAGGGTCTCTACAGAAGACAGGCGCCGGATTAAAGCGTGGCGCTTGATCATCTCGCGCATACCTAAAGCCAGGCTGATCGTAACAACAGCCGGGAGACCTTCTGGCACAGCTGCAATCGCCAAGCCCACCGCGATCAGGAACATATCCAAGGGTTGATAGCCTCTCAGCCAGCCGATCAAAAAGACCAAGGCACAAATCAACAGCGCAGCCCACCCCAGGGTTTTACCCAGCTGATCCAGACGACGCTGAAGCGGGGTAGGTTCCTGCTTTACCGATTGGAGCATTTCAGCAATCATACCGATCTGGGTGCGCATACCTGTGGCGGTGACTATACCCCGCCCACGGCCATAATTCACCAGGGTACCCATAAAAGCAGTGTTCTTGCGATCCCCCAAAGGAATATCTGACTTGAGCAGGACCGTGGCATCTTTTTGGACAGGGACGGATTCGCCGGTGAGGGCTGCTTCTTCAATACGCAGGTTGATCGCTTCGAGCAAGCGCATATCTGCCGGGATATAATTGCCAGCTTCTAAAAGCACCAGGTCTCCAGGCACCAGCCCTGAGCTCGAGATCACGTGGCGTGCACCATCGCGGATGACATGCGCATCTGGGGCTGCCAGCTTGCGTAGAGCAGCCAGGGCCTGCTCAGCGCGATGCTCCTGGATGACACCCAGAGCAGCGTTTAAAATCACAATTGCCATGATCGCGGAGGCTTCGACATACTCACCCAGCAAAGCGGAAATCAGCGCTGCAGCAATCAACATCAGCACAACGAAGTTATTAAATTGCTCCAACAGCATCTGCCAGAAGGTAGTACCAGGCGCCTCTGCCAGCACATTTTCACCAAAATGCTGCAGTCTTTTTTGTACTTCTTCGGATGTCAGGCCTTTATCGACCGGCGTTTCCAAGCGGCGCAAAATTTCGTTCGCTTCCACAGCATGCCAGCTATCCCCGTTCTGCCGAGATGTATCGATTTTGGGGGAAAATTTTTCGTAAGTCATCAAGAACTCCACCTAGGGAAGATATTGCTTAATTTTCGTGGCTTCATATCGCTCAAGTCGATATCCGCCTCAATAAGTTTCCAGCAAGTTTCCTCAAAAAATCCCCCAGACACACAGGGGGATAGATTGTACGCGTGGGTATTATAGCACGCGTGATCCAGAATTAAGGCAATGTCTCACCTATTATCTAAGAAAGCTATTAAAAACCACAATTTTCTTTGCCAGTTTGCTATAATTCCCTCTGCCATGCAAGTCAGGCAGCACTTATCATCTAAGGAATCCACCAGGATAATCCTAGACACTATTAAAAGGGAGTTTTTGATATGAGTTATACGATCGTTAAGGTTCCACAAGGTGGGGAAAAAATCAGCATCCAGAATGGGGATTTGCAGGTCCCCCAGCACCCCATCATACCTTTTGTAGAAGGAGATGGCACCGGGCGTGATATCTGGCGCGCTTCCAAACGAGTATTTGATGCCGCCATTCAAAAAGCATACCAAGGTGCACGCCAGGTGCAGTGGATGGAGGTGTACGCCGGGGAGAAAGCATATACAAGCTTTCATTCCTGGCTACCCGATGAAACCGTGCAGGCTTTTCGAGAATTCCTGGTGGGCATCAAGGGCCCATTGACTACCCCCATCGGTGGCGGGATCCGTTCGCTCAACGTGGCCTTGCGAAAAGCCTTAGACCTGTATGTCTGCCAGCGCCCGGTGCGCTATTTCAATGGAGTGCCCTCGCCGGTAAAAAATCCGGAATATGTGGACATGGTGGTCTTCCGTGAAAACACTGAAGACATTTACGCAGGCATCGAATTCGAAGATGGCACACCAGAAAGCAAGCGATTTAAAGACCTTCTGCAAGAGCATTTCCCCGCAGAATATAAAAAAATCCGCTTCCCGGCTACTACTGGTCTGGGTATCAAACCAGTATCCAAGGAAGGCACTACCCGGCTGGTGCGGGCCGCCATTCACTGGGCTCTCGAGAATAAACGCCGCAGTGTGACCCTGGTGCACAAGGGCAATATCATGAAATATACTGAAGGCTCTTTCCGCAATTGGGGTTACGAAGTGGCTGAAGCAGAGTTTGGCGACCGGGTGTATACCTGGGCACAGTGGGAAAAAACTCGCGAGCAAGCTGGCGAAGAGACCGCCAACCAGGAACAGGACACCGCGCTGAAGGATGGCAAGCTGTTAATCAAAGATGTCATTGCCGATATCGTCTTTCAGCAGACCATCACCCGTGCACGTGAATTCGACGTGATCGCCACCATGAACCTTAATGGCGATTATCTATCTGACGCCCTGGCTGCCCAGGTAGGCGGGATTGGGATCGCTCCGGGAGGGAACATCAATTACACCAGCGGGCATGCAGTTTTTGAAGCAACCCACGGCACGGCACCGAAATATGCAGACAAAGATATGGTCAATCCGGGCTCGGTTATCCTGTCTGGAGAGATGATGTTCCGCTATATGGGCTGGAACAAGGCGGCGGACCTGATCATCAAGGGCATGGAGGGCGCCATCGCCGCCAAGACGGTGACCTATGACTTTCACCGTTTGATGGAAGATGCAACCAAGCTCAAGTGTTCTGAGTTCGGCGAGGCGGTCATACAGCACATGGACGACTGAAGCACAGGCTGACCGAACTGGAGTTAGACTTAACAAACCCAATCCGGCAAATAAAATGTTAGGCTGTGTGTGAAAATGACGAGTTTACAGGCAACATGAATTGGAGACAATTATCAAAGAAGGACTCGCGCGGGCGTACTGCCCTATTTCACGCGGTTGAAACAGGCGATTTGGGTTTGGTGAAAGAAGTGGTTTTTAAGTTTGCCGGCACAGGAATTTCCTGCCAGAGACTGGCTCTGATAAATCACAAAGATCAAGACGGCAATACCGCCATCGATCTGGCGAATAGTATGGGGCACAGGGAAATTGCAGATTTTCTCGTGGGCGAAAAATTGAGGATGGAGTATTTCGAATAAAAAATCTGACCTTCTTATTCTCTGAATTCAGCCGTTGATCTGCCCATTAAAATTCTTTTCTCCTATATTGGAGTTGCCCCGCGTTCTAAAGATGTTCCAGGCCAAACAAAGCTGTGTGTCGATGAAGGAAGCGGGGCACTTCTGAGGAATCACAAAAAAAGGGGCATAAATTCAGTTGCAGCGGCAATCAAATCGCTATATACTGTAACCTAACGCGTTTAGGGAGTGATAGCAACTCTGCTGGAATACGCGCTTGCTGGATGTTTTTCTGTGTTTGTTCGATTTATACATAATCGGAGGATACAAACATGGCACAAGCTGGTATGCACGCACTGGTTGGTACTCTGGCTCGAAAAGTTGCCCCAAAACGGGAATGGCTGATATTGGGGATCATCCTCGGCAGCCTGTTCCCGGACCTGGACAACTACGCGGTGGCGGTTGCCACGCTTGCCAAGCTGGATACGCACGGGCTGCACCGCACCTTCACCCATAGCCTCTTCACCATACTGGCAGCACTGGCGGTGTTCTTCATCATCGGACAGGTGCGCAAAGAGGCGCGCTGGACCTCCCTGGGTGCAGGCTTTGGCATCGGGATTGGGCTGCATATCGCACTGGACCTGCTGATCTGGTTCAACGGGGTGGAAACCTTGTGGCCTTTGGGCGGCTGGATAAACCTGTGGGAAGGGGTGCAACCCCCGGCATGGTTTGCAAAACTTCTGGATCCGGCCGAACTGCTTTTCATCGCTTTGTTCTTTGCCTGGCTTGCCCGGACAGCCCGCGAGCAGCGCACCAATGCTGACTTTTTAGGCAAACTGCGCCTGTGGACAATCGCCATGGTCGTGCTATTTTTAATCTTTACACCACTGGCTTACCTGATGAGCAAAGGTTTCCTGACCGTATTTGGGGTTGCTTACCTGGTCGCGCTCACGGCGGCCTTCTGGATCAGCATACGTATGCGGCAAACAATAGAGGCATAGCGCTTCCCTGATCCACAGTACGATAAACGGATAAAAATGTCCGAATATCAGTGTGTTAACTTTACACAGAGAAGCAGCCATAGATTCAATCAAACCAAGCCTGAATGGATGCCTCCGTTACCGTTTGGAGGCTGGCAATCTGAGTTTTGTCACGCACCGGCATAATGGCCTGGGCAGGCTGTTATGCCTGAGCATTCATATACTGGAAATCCTGCTGGCATTGGCGGTGATCTACTATAGTGTGAACGGTGCACGCATTGCGTTCCTTGACCTGTTCGCGCCAGCAAACTGACAGGCAGGAGTGCAGGCAAGATCAGCCTGGGTGACGCTGGTCCTGGCGCTCATCTTGTGGGTGCCAGCAGCTTACCTGATGGGTCGCAACCTGCTGATTCACAATTTCGGTTTGCAGAGGGGAAAAGAAAGGACAGTTCAAGACGAACAATTTCGCAACAAGCCGAACCATGAACAGACTGCCTGGAAATGGATGCGCTACAGCGGCTTGCTATTGATCCCACTGGTCTGGTTTCACGTGTTGATCCAGGACGTGCTGGCAGGTGTGCACCAGATTGACCTAGATTAGGTTGCCATGCGCTGGGCAAATCTGGGCTGGCGGGTATATGC
>CP070639.1:3522460-3538703 GCA_020354045.1 Anaerolineales bacterium
GGGTATTGGCAGGATTCAGGTGGATAGCTATAGGACAACCTGTGCAGGAATCCTAACTGGAGCTTATCTGGAGCATTTCAGCTCACCGGAGCAAGAGCAAGACTGGCTTGAACTGCTATTTGTTCAATTTATTGAGCAGGGTGGGCGTTATGATGAATATGATCTGTATGACCAACCAGGTGGTTACATTCACCTGATGGACAAAAATGCTGTTGGTCGAACCTGCCCGGTATGTGAACGGAATATTGAGAAAATCCAGTACCTGAGTGGGGCTGGTTATATCTGTCCTGGTTGTCAGATGATTTGACTATACAGTACCAGTTTGTTTGACATTCAGAACCTGGGGGGTTAAACTATATGGGCTGTGCACCAGCCTTGCTCCGAGCGAAAATCGGGCAGGAGTTTAGCTCAGCGGAGCGTTTATGACCCAACCACTTGATTTCCAATCCATCATCATGACCTTGCAAAAATTTTGGGCTGAACGGGGCTGTCTGATCTGGCAGCCTTATTACTCCCAGGTGGGTGCCGGCACGATGAACCCCGCGACTGCCTTGCGCGTGCTTGGTCCAGAGCCGTGGAATGTGGGCTATGTGGAGCCCAGCATACGGCCTGATGATGGGCGCTACGGCGAAAACCCTAACCGCATGCAAATGCACTACCAGTTCCAAGTCATTCTCAAGCCCGATCCGGGCAATCCTCAGGAGATCTATCTGCAATCCCTGCAGGCGCTGGGTCTCAACCCGCGCCAGCACGATTTCCGCTTTGTGGAGGACAACTGGGAATCACCTGCACTGGGTGCCTGGGGTCTAGGCTGGGAAGTCTGGTTGGATGGTCAGGAGATCACCCAGTTCACGTACTTTCAGCAGTCCGGCGGGCAGTTGCTCGACCCGGTTTCCGTGGAAATGACCTATGGTCTTGAGCGCATTGCCATTGCTTTGCAGCGCGTGGGTAGCTTCAAAGATATCCAATGGAGCCCGGCACTCACTGATGGAGATGTTAATTTGCAGGCTGAGCAGGAGCATAGCAAATATTATGTCGAGATTGCTGATGTGGAGCGGCTGCGCCAGATGTATGATCTGTATGAACAGGAAGCGCAAGCCTGCCTGGATCAGAAGCTGGTGTTGCCGGCTCACGATTATGTGCTCAAGTGCTCGCACACTTTCAACGTGCTGGATACGCGCGGCGCGATTGGTGTGACAGAGCGCCAGGCTTACTTTGGGAGGATGCGTGAGTTTTCTCGCCGGGTGGCTGAAGCTTATACCGAGCAGCGCCAATGGCTGGAATACCCCTGGCTGGAAGAGATTGGTTCAATTACAACCGGTGCAAGCCTCACAACAGAAGCGAGCGGTCAAGAAAAGCTGGTATTCACCTCTCCCCAGTCATTCTTACTCGAGATTGGCACTGAAGAGCTGCCGGTAGGTGATGTACAGTCAGCGCTGGTACAGCTACGCGAGCGCATCCCAGCTTTATTGAAGGAATTGCGCCTGGAGCACGGTGAAGTGCGCCTCTCAGGGACACCGCGCCGACTGGTGGCTTCGGTAGAAGGGCTTGCGCCTCACCAACCTGACCTGGAAGAACAGGTCAAAGGCCCACCGGCCGAGCGGGCTTACGACAGTCTGGGTGTGCCCACCAAAGCTGCGGAGGGCTTTGCTCGCAGCAAGGGTGTGGCTGTAAGTGACTTGCAGGTGCGCGAGATGGAGGGTGGCAAATACGTGGTGGCAGTCGTACATCGGCGGGGTCGTCCGGTAACCGACCTGCTATCAGAAGCGTTGCCCAATCTACTGGCATCCCTGCGTTTCGATAAAACCATGCGCTGGAACAGTTCCAACGTTTATTTCTCCAGACCAGTGCGCTGGATACTAGCCATGTACGGAGAGGCCAGGCTGCCATTCGAGTTTGCTGGAGTGGCGGCAGGAAAGCGTACGCGTGGCTTGCGCTTCCAAGATGCGGAAGGGATCGAGGTGGCGACCCCCACCGATTATTTTGCAAGCATGGCTGCCCAGGGCATCCTGCTGGACGGGGAAGAGCGCCAGAATACGATTCAATCCCAGATCAAAGCCTTGGCCGCCAGTGTAAGTGGCGAGGTAGCCCCAGACGCGGACTTGCTGGCAGAAGTAACTAACCTGGTCGAGGCTCCCACGGCACTGTTAGGCAGCTTCGATCCAGCCTACTTGGAATTGCCGCCTCAAGTATTGATCTCAGTGATGAAGAAGCACCAGCGCTACTTCCCGGTGGAGCGTGAAGGAAAGCTACTGCCGTACTTCATTACAGTCGCCAATAAACCGAGGCGCGCTGAAGGTGATTGTGAGGGGGCTGAGACCATTATCGACGGTAACCAGCATGTGATCAGGGCTCGTTTTGCAGATGCAGCTTTCTTTGTGCGTGAAGATCTAAAGCAACCACTGGAAGCCTACCTGCCCAGGTTGGGCACGCTGATCTTCCAAAAAAAGTTGGGTTCGATGTTGGATAAGTCACAGCGCATCCGCAGGCTGGTAGATGATCTGGCACCCATGGCAGGTCTCAATCAAGGTGAGCTTGTGACGGCGCGCCGTGCGGCAGAGCTGTGTAAAGCTGATCTGGCAACTCACATGGTGGTTGAGATGACCTCCTTGCAAGGCAGTATGGGTCGGTATTACGCCATGCAATCGGGTGAATCCCCGGCTGTGACACAAGCGATCTATGAGCACTACCTGCCGCGTTTCTCTGGTGACTCGCTACCTGAGCAGCGCCCTGGCCTGTTGGTGGGATTGGCCGACCGGCTGGATACACTAGCGGGTTTGTTTGCAGCCGGGCTAGCTCCAACTGGCAATAAGGATCCCTTTGCGCAGCGCAGGGCTGCTCTGGGGCTTGTGCAGAGCCTGGTAGGCTGGGACTTGGATTTCGATTTAGCTCGCGCCCTTGAAAAAGCCTCGGCGCAACTGCCCATCCCTACTAACTCAGAAAGCTGGCAAGCCTGCCTGGATTTCATTGTTGAGCGTTTACGAAACCAGTTGCTGGAGGATGGCTGGCGCTACGATATTGTCGATGCAGTTTTGGCTGCCCAGGGAAATAACCCGGCAGGCGCGGTGCGAGCTGTAAAACGACTTACCCAATGGGTAGAGCGACCCGATTGGCGTGATATCCTGCCAGCTTATGCGCGCTGCGTGCGCATCACACGCGATCTGGAGGTAACCTATCCGACATCCAGTGAACACTTTGTGGCAGGCGAGGAAGATGAGCTGTATGTTGCCTTGCAAGTTGCAGAAGGCACCCCACGACTGGAAGGGTCGGTAGAAGATTTCTTGAGTGCCTTTCTGCCGTTGATACCAGCAATTAACCTGTTCTTTGATAAGGTGCTGGTCATGGATAACGATCAAACCTTGCAAAAAAACCGCCTGGGATTGTTGCAGCGCATTGCTGCTCTTGCAGATGGGGTGGCTGAGATGAGCCGCCTGGAAGGATTCTAAATTCGATTGGGAGGCCTAAGGTGGAAAGTAATCAACTTTTGAGGTTGCAGGTTATACGGCAAGAGGAGTGGGACGGAGACCTGGATGTAGTGCTTGTGCCCGCTGAACAAGATAAAGACCTGCGCAAGCCAGGGGTGAAAACGGGCGAACTGCTGCTTATAGAAACGGGCAATGGGCATCACCGCTTACTGGTCTCACTAGGTCCCAAGGATAAAGTGACCACAGACAAAGTCGGAGAAGCCGGAGGGGCAGCCGCAAAGTGGCTGGTGAAGCGCAAGGTGGCAGCGGCTGCCGTGCAAACGTCTTCTCTGCAAGAGTTGGGAACCGAGGCTATCTTGGAGAGCTTATGTGAAGGTTTGCTGTTGGGAGCCTATCGCTTTGATCGCCATAAATCCAAGCAGGAGACCGAACAGGTAACCCAGGTTTACCTGCTCGCACTGGATGAAGTTGCACCTCTGGAAACAGTTACACGACGCGTAGCGGCTGTTACAGCGGGGGTTAACCTGGCGCGCGATCTGGCTCATGAGCCTCCGAATGTGATCAATCCGGCTTCTCTGGCAGAGAGGGCACGTGCGCTGGCTGAGCGTGATAGCTTGAAGTGCACGCTGCTGGGAGAGGCTGAACTGGGGGACATGGGCGCGGGCGCGATCCTGTCGGTCGGACTGGGCAGCAAGACGCCCTCCCAGATGATCATATTGGAATATCCGGGTGAGCCTGGACATGAAGGTGAGGCGCCGGTGATCGTGGTGGGAAAAGCGATTACATTCGACACCGGAGGTTATTCGCTTAAAGACCGCACGGGTATCGTAGGTATGAAATATGATAAGAGCGGCGGTGCGGCTGTGCTGGGGATCATGCAGGCCGTGGCGGCGCTAAAGCCCGCAGTACCGGTGGTGGGCGTCGTTGCAGCGGCCGAGAATATGATCTCTGCTGAGGCTTACCGCCCGAACGATATCATCCGCTCACTGTCTGGCAAAACGATCGAGATCATCAGCACCGATGCTGAAGGTCGCCTGGTGCTGGCAGATGCGCTCACCTACGCCCACACCCATTACCAACCGCGAGCGCTGATCGACCTAGCAACCCTGACCGGTGGGATAGTAGTGGCACTGGGTAACGTGCGCGCTGGATTGATGATCAACAATGACGATCTAGCTGAGGAACTGTTCGCGGCTGGCGAGCTGAAACATGAAAGATTGTGGCGCATGCCACTGGACGAGGATTACTTTGAACTGATCAAAGGGGATGACAGCGATATTAAGAACTCCTCGGGTATACGCCAGGCACACCCCATTGTAGGGGGAATCTTTTTAAGGCAATTCGTGCCAGACGAGGTCCCCTGGGCACATCTGGATATTGCGGGACCGGCGACCACAGAGAAGGATCTACCTTACAATCCCAAAGGCGCTACTGGATTCGGGGTACGCCTCGTGCTCAATTATCTGCAGCACCTTGGATAACTTGAGAGCCTTATAAATACTCAAAGGGCGTACCCGCGGGTACGCCCTTTTCAATTTTCCTCAGAAAATATTTATTACAACCCAACTGCCATCCCCACCAGAGGCAACAGGAGCGACCAGGCCAGCCTGGCTTTATCTTCACGCACTGCGAAAGGGACTCAAAACTGGAGTAAAGGCAGCAGCCAACCCATTCATCCGATCAGGAAGTCATTACTTATTATATTTTCACCCGCTTTCAGGCTCTTGCCTGCAACTGGCTAATGAGGAGCGGGAGGTTGTTCTCCCTCGCTGGCTTGCATAGGGGCCAGCGAGGCGGCAATTTTTAACATCTCCGCTTGGGAAAGGTTGGAGAACATCTCGACTTTAACTTCTCCAATGAACCAGGCGAGCAAATTGGTGTTGGTGTAATCGAAATTTGTGACGATGGACAGGCCCGGTTTTTTAGTTATTAGATCGGTGGAACTGGTAGCAAAATCGTGAATAAAAACTGCTTGGCTTTCTCCTACCTGAACTATCTCCCCAGACGGTAAAGCTCGCGCATTACCACCTATGCTCTCCAGCAGGGTGAAAAACTGCCCACCTTTGCGATCATAGGTCAGTTCTAGGGCCTCGTAGTCGGGCCAGGCGGTGGCAGTGCCCATGCCGGAGTTTTGAAATCCGTTTGGGAGATAGGTAGCGTGGTAGGGGGTGAAAGCGGTGAAGCCACCGATTGCGCTGAAGCTTTCGCCATCCGGAGAGGAGAAGCTGAACCACGTGCCAACCCAGGATTCCATCCTCGCCCAGACAGAAGGCACAGTTGCCACCAGCGCCAGCACGATCAGCAAAGCCAGGCCAACTTTTTGCAGGGTAAGGCTTCCAAAAGGCAATCGGATGGGTAGGTAGAATGGCAGGCGCCTCTTTTTTTGGATGGCATCCCCAGGAAGATTGGCAGGCAGCGCAGCCTGGATAAGCTCCCAGGCTTGCGGTGAGGGAGCCGCTTGGGCTGCCCGGGCTAGAAGGTGCTGGCGCAGTGTGTTTTGCAGCTGATTTTGCGCCCCGAGTTCCTGCTGGCAGCTCTGGCAGGTGGCCAGGTGAGCCTGAATCAATTTTTTCTCAGACGGGGATACCTCATCGTCCAGATACGCGTTAATGCGAGGAAGTACTTCTCGGCAGTTCATTTGGATACCTCCCGTTTGGAATAGGTTTGGGTTTTCTCGGCTTGCAGCGCATTTTGCATGTGTTTCATCGCCAAGTTAAGCCTGGATTGCACCGTGCCTAAGGGGATCTCTAGGATTTGGGCGATCTCAGCATAGGAAAGATCGTGGTAGTAACGCAGCACAATCACAGCGCGCAATTTGGCGCTCAGGTGGTTCAGTGCCTGTTGTAAGGCTTGTTCTTCGGCAAACTGGTCTTCCAGATTATGGACTGGTGGTGAGGATACTTTTGTTTTCTCCAGATTATCGGCAATTCGCAGAGGTTTGCGTTTCTGGTTTAGACAATGGTTCACCGTAATCCGGTAAAGCCAGGTGCTGAAGGCGCCCTTCAATGGCTGGTATTTCTCGAGGGAGCGGTAAACTTTTACGAAGATTTCCTGGAGTGCATCTTCAGCTTCATAGGGGTTATCGAGCAGAAGGTAGGCAGTTTTGTAAACCAGATTTTTGTACTGGTTGAATATTTCTCCAAAGGCGATCTGGTCGCCCGCTTTGGAGCGTTGGATCAAATTGAGCAGAGCTTGCATAGAGGTTGCCTCACGAATGTTCGATGTTTATTAAACTATACCCCAACCTGACTGACTTTGTTCGCTTTGGTCAATGGTATTCACTTGAAGAAAATTGCATTATGGATAAGATTGGGCGTGAGCTGTTTAATACAGGAAAATCAAAGACTCCCTGTAATCGGGTTCACCAATTATGGGAGTCTGCTTCTCGGAATTTGTGATCCAGTCGTCTGGCTGGCCGTCAGGACTTGTATTGCTTTTCTTCGATATATACTTTAATGGTGGGCACCGCGGTAAGTTTTTCGTAGAAGAAGTTGTTCACCACATTGATCACCTCAGCCCGGGCAGCCTCCGCTTCTGAACTTAATTTGTTGTTCGTTTGCTGGTGCGAGAAACTGTCGCGCAGTCGTAGCAAGCGTCGCACGATCTCGGTCTCCTGCTCGCCTTCAAGGGTTTCAATCACTGCGATAATGAGCTGGTCAGTTTGGGCCAGCATGTGCTCGACTGTGATCGGTGAATCGGGATTGCTGGCGTCATCGATTGTGCGAATCAGCGACCATACCTGGTAAAGCAAGGTAGTAGGTTCGTCAAACAACTCCCGCAGGAAGGCTGCCTCTTCATAGCGCCCGGTCAAGCGGAAAATGTTATACATGCGCTTGGCTGCTTTGCCGTAGTTGATCTCTTTGGTCAGGTACTTATTGACTTCCTTTTCCAGCTGGCTGATGTAGCTTTCAAGGGCATCGGCTGAGACGTGCTTGGAAAGCTTGGAGAAGATAGGGATGGACTCGGCCTCCAGGTAGACCTCTTGAAAGTAGGGGTCCATGAAGCCGTCTAAGGGGGTGATGCTACCATCTGGAGCTTCCCAGGTCACATCCAGCATGTTGCTGGCATTGGCCAGCTGTCCGCGTAGCGGGTCAGCAATCACCCAATCCAGCTTACACCAACCTGGATCAGCAGCCGCCTCCTCCCAGCGTATCACGGCTGGAGAACCGTCGGTCTTGAAGGTATCGATTTTTCCCGCCTGGATTTCTTCCACACTCCATGAAATCGGTGACCCGGCGGGTATTGGATGGCTATCATGGATCACGTCGTAGGGGTAGGAACCGAATTTCACTTCGATGAGCTGATAGGAAGGTCCTTTGGCGGTGTTCAAAGCTTTTGTGCGGATCAGATCGGCCAAGATCTGGCAGGCTTCAGCTTGTGTCTCGGCGATGATATTGACGCGTTCAAAATAGTCGGCATCCCCAGGGTAGCTTTGAATCTTCGATTGGGCGGCGGACCCGGAGAGCGCCAGGGCGGTTTCCACCCTGCCAGGCTGATCCATGAATTCAACCAACCGGCCGATTTCCCTGAAGTGGGTCAGGTCTTCAGGGCTGAAGTCTAGCATGGTAACCCGGTGACCAAAGACGCCACTGGAGGTGTCAATGACCAGCTCACTCTCCGAGGATTTCGCCGCCGCAATGGCAGTCAGCCATTGGATGGCTTCCTCCTCATCCATCTCGACGCCCAGGCGCTGGGCGGAGGCTATGATTTGGGCAAGTTCATCGGATGATGGGGTGGATTTGCTAGCGCTCATAGGTTTCTCCAATCGGATAAAGGGATATTGATAGTTGTTCTCCTGGCGGGCATGGGAGCTTAACCATGACTATCCTGGTTCGTTTGTTGGATTGGTTTGCCAGTGTCAGCCTGTTTTCGGCGTGCCACTGACGCATCTACCAGCTTGCGGAAGAGGTCGGCCTGGTCCATGGCATCACGCAGCGCGTGGTGGGTGAGCTGGCGGTCGCCAAGGTAGAGCGGTCCGACAGAGCGCATGGAAGTTTCTGCCCAGGGAACGCCCGCCATGCCCATGTAGAAAGACTTTATATCCAGGGCGGCATGCCCAAATGGGTTGCGCCCCAGAAAGCGGTGAAAATAATCATTGATGAACATCCAGTCAAAGGGCGCATTGAAGGCCACAAAGATAGGCCGTTGCCCTTCGGGGGTCTCTGCTTTGAGCCAAGCCTCAAACTGCCCCATTGCTGCAGCTGGTTCGTGGCCGCGTTCCACCAGGCGTTCAAGCGAGAGGCGGCTGACTGCCAGCGCTTCCGGTACAGCGTTCATGGTGACCGGCTTGAGCTCGATGTAAAAGGTGCTCTGGCGCTCTGCAATGGTACAGGCACCGATCGTGAGCAGCGAATACTGGCTCGGATTGGGCCCGGATGTTTCGACATCGATGGAAACAAAAGTTTCATTGAAAAAAGCATTGGTATCCATAAACGATAATTATAATCAAATAACCTGATTGGGGATTTTTTCTTCCCTGATCTCATTAAGACGAGTGTCACTTTTCGATATGTTGCGATTGGGATAGCCTGGGATTATTGGCGGTATCTCCTTAACCAGGCAACCAGGGGTACCAGCACGATCCCACCACATAAAGGTAAGGTAGGGTTGGAGGCGGGTGGAGAGCTTGCTTGCGTGGGTTGGGCAGAAGGAGTTGTCCGGGGAGTGGAGGAAGGCACAACGCTCGATGTGGCGGTGGGCAGGTTGGTAGGCGAAGGCTCCAGTGTGGAAGTCGGTTTCGGAGTTAGGGTATTTATAGGGGTGGAACTTGGTAGGGAAGTGGGTGTGGCGGTCAACCACAGGAAGACAGGAGCATCGCCTTCTTGCGTGAGCCCAGCGGGTAAGGCAGAACTGACTTCATCGATCAAGTCCTGGATGAAAGCGTCATTCGGTTTGAGCTGATAGGCCAGGTCAAGTTCCTGGAGAGCGCGCAACAGCCCGGGTTTTTCAGCACTGTAATATTCCATCGAGTAATAGCCGTCAAACAGCATTTCGGCAAAACCTGCATGCCAGAGGGCATCCATGGGAAGCAGGGCAACCGCCTTCTCATAGGCGGCGATACCCAGCTCAAAGAGCTCCTGACCTCCGCTGTCTTCCCGCAAGCCGCGTCTTAAGCGCGAAGTGATTTTATAGAGCCTGCCTAAACGCCCCCAGGCTTCTCCATCTTCCGGGTGCTGGGAAACGTTCGCCTGTTCTTTCAATACTTCGCCCCAGGCAGAGGGCATAAGCAGTGCTATCGACAGGTTGTGGGAAGAGGTAGGCTCAAGGTCGTCATAGTGCCAATGGATTTCTCGCCCGGAGAGCATCGCCCCGGAGCTGGTGGGGGACATGCCCCAACCTGAGTCGATCAATACATTGTAGTGGTTGGCTTCATAAGGCAGCTGGACAATCAAATCGGCGCTGCCGATGGTGCCACGCCAACCGGCGCCTGTTTCCAGGACATATTGGAAGTTAACATAAGGGTATTCACGGATGCCTGTCAGTGTATAGGCAACCTGGATGCGCACATCCTGTCCCGGGGGGAAAGTGACCTCGAACTCAGCCCAGGGCAGGGGATAATTTTTGTCGCCTGGATTCGGGATCGTAATGCGACGGGTAGCAAGGTTCTTTCCGTTTACCTTGACGAGCAAGTCGGTAATCTCGGGATAATTGGAAAAACCATCGTTGGCGCTGATGGGAAAACGTACCGCCAGCGTTTCGGGTGTCTCTCCGAGGTTCTGCATGGTGAAGTCGGCGGTCACATATGCCTTGCCATCCCTTTCAGGGGTACTGGCAGGCAAAACTTCGAGTATGACGGTCTCGGCCAGCATGCGCACCTGGGTACTGTTGTCTGCAGGACCCAGGTTGGCGCCGGGGGGTGGTGCTGGTGGGGCTACATCCGCGTGCACTGAGATAACCAAGAGAAAAACAAAAATGAGCGCTAAAGCGGGGACTGCAATGGTTTTCATGGCCAGGTGAGGGTATTATTGCACGCGCCTGTGGTTTGAGTCAAGCATCGACAGGAATCAAGTGCGAAAAATGTGGGTAAAAAATAGAATTTGTTCCATTTTGCCCTCTCCCATTGCCTTCTGACATAATAAATACTCAGGAAGACGAGGTCAATATATTGTGTTTTTATTCACAATATTGACCAAGAGAGATTGTTTCTGTACAATGTGATAAGAATCACAAATATAGAGTCCCATTTAGCACCTGGAGTGGGAAGATATCCTTTCCTTTTCCTCTTAATTCGCCTACATGGTAATGGTCCTAAGGTAGATTGTATATAGAAGGAGGTGACCGGAATAAATTATGCAAATATAACTATCATAAACACCGAAGCTGCAATGCCTGACAAGCAACAGTTGCCGAAACTGGCAAGTAAATTTATGTTAACGAGGGAGTGAATAAAATGAAGAAAATTTCGATTGCGTTCACAATTGTAATAATCTTGGTGTTGTCTACCGCGGGGGCAGTGCTGGCGATTACAAACGGTCAACCCGATGGAGATAACCACCCATATGTTGGGTTATTGGTCTTCGATTATGCACCTGGGGCGCCTGGATGGCGGTGCAGCGGTGCTTTGATCTCGCCAAGCGTAGTTCTTACCGCTGGTCACTGCACAGATGGGGCTGTCGCAGCACGCGTGTGGTTCTATGAAGATGTTACCTACGATGCTGTCCCATTCCCGCTCTATCCCTTTGGTGGGCCAGGCAGTGGTGCGGTTGAAGGGACACCATACACCAATCCAAAATATCTCAGTGATGAAAATCCCTTTGGGGGTGGCAACGGTCTTCCGGCCTTCTCTTACCGGGATGTGGGTGTCGTGGTATTGAATGAACCAGTTTACATGGATGAGTACGCAGAATTGCCTGAAGCAGGACTGGTTGATACGTTGATGAACAAGACAGATGTTGATTTGGTGGGTTATGGGGTGCAGGATCAGGCTCAAATTCCTGGTAATCTGCTACCACAACCACCTCCGTACTACCGCTGGACTGGCCTGAGAGTTCGTCTATACGCTCCCAGTAAAATGGTCTCTGGGAATTTCGTATTCAGCGCGGAGTATATGCGCTTAAGCCTCAACCCTGGTGGGGGTTCGGGCGGAACCTGCTTTGGTGATTCTGGAGGCCCTGATTTGCTGGGCGGCACCGATACTGTCCTGGCAGTCAACTCCTACGTGACAAATATTAATTGCTCAGGTGTTGGCTATTCGAGCCGAGTTGATATCCCTGAAGTGCTGGATTGGATATACGGCTTCATGCCGTGACGCGTTTCTATCAGCCATACATCATGCAGGGAGCTGCCGATAAGGGTAGCTCCCTTTTTTACTTTTCTGCGCGCATAGAAATCTAAATAAAATTAAGAGAATGATTGAACAGATAAGATAATTCTATGCGGTGTCCCCCCATGAAGGTTTAAGGATTACTCCTAGCCAGGTAATTTCCTGATGATTTTGTAATCTCGCTGGCATCGCCTGAGGGGTGGCAACTGGTATAATTTGTGAGGCGGAATAACATTTGTTCTAATCGCATTTGTTTGAATTCGCATTATTACATAGCACTGTTCCCCTCTGGGTTATATGTCCTCGATTGATGAAATAAAAGCCCGCCTGGATATCGTCGACCTGGTCTCTGAATCTGTCCAACTGCGCCGCTCAGGGAAGAATTACACTGGCTTTTGCCCTTTTCACTCGAACACGCGCACGCCTGCCTTTGTGGTTTTTCCCGAAACTGGGACATGGCGCTGTTTTGGCCAGTGCAATGAGGGCGGGGATATCTTCGGCTTCCTGATGAAAAAAGAAGGCTGGGATTTTCCAGAGACACTGCGCTTTCTGGCAGATAAAGCCGGCGTGGAACTGAAACCTCCAACCCCGGAGGAGCAAGCTGCTGCTGAAGAGCATGAGGCATTACGCTCACTACTTGAGGAGGCAGAGACATTTTACCGCCATAACCTGCTCAATACCCCTGCTGGTCAATCCGCCCAGGCATATCTGCACGGGCGGGGACTGAAGGACGAGATCATAGAAGCTTTTGGGTTAGGCTATGCTCCTGATTCCTGGGAGCTGACCACTCAGCATTTCAAATCGAAAGGCTACAGCGAGCGTGATCTGATCGAAGCTGGTTTGGTGGGAGAACGCGATAGTGGGGGGGTGTACGACCGCTTCCGGCACCGCTTGATGTTTCCTATACGGGATGAGCGCGGCCGCATGGCTGGATTTGGTGCGCGTATCCTGAATCCGGAGGATGTTCCCAAGTTCCTGAATTCTCCGCAAACGGCTGTGTTCGATAAAGGTCACCTGCTGTACGGGTTGGATCGGGCTCGCAAGGCTATCCGTACGCAGGAGCAAGTTGTGATCGTGGAAGGCTACCTGGATGTGATTGCGCTGCACCAGGCTGGCTTTACAAACGTAGTTTCCCCCATGGGCACCGCTTTAACCGAACACCAGCTTTATCTATTGAAGCGCTTTGCGCGCAGTTTTGTTCTGGCACTGGATGCCGATGCAGCCGGGGCGCAGGCTACTCTACGCGGCTTGCAGGTGGCTCGCCAGAGCCTGGATCGGGAGCATGACCCGGTTTTCGATGCGCGCGGTTTGCTCGGGCATGAAGCCCGCTTGCAGGCTGACATCCGAGTGACAACTTTGCCGGAAGGGCTGGACCCGGATGATATTGTCAATCGCGATTCGCAGGAATGGGAGCGCATCCTAAAAAACGCCAAGCCCATTGTCATGCACGTGATGGAGACCCTGGCAGTGTCGCGCGATCTGGATGATCCCAAGCAGAAAGATGAGATTGCGTCTCAGGTACTGCCTCTCATCAATGACCTGCCGAGCTCCATTGAACGCGATACTTACCGCCAGAGGCTGGCGCGTATGCTGCGGGTGGATGAACGGGCATTGATGGGAGGGCCAACTCGCCCACAACGGCGTCCTTCCCGCTTTCGAACTGCTAGCCGCCAGGCACCTGAGAGCCAGCCTCCACGACCCAGCCACTCGGCAGCAGTCAGCACATATACTCTGGAAGCTCATGCCCTGGGTGTCTTGCTCCGCCGCCCAGATTTGCTGTACAAGGTGGATCGAGAACTACAGGCTCAAGGCCTGGTTCGCCTGTCATTTGAAGATTTTCAGCATGCTGACCATAAGTCAATCTTGCGCCTATTACAGGAGTCAGTTGACCAGGATCTGGCTGAGCCACTCAGCCATGTGCTCAACGGGTTATCCTTGCCCTTGATGGAAATTGCGGATGAGCTTCTGGCACGCACGGATAAACTAGACCCGAGCGAAGAACGTGTACTTGCGGATGTGTTGCGCGCGTTGTTGAATCTGAGAGAGCGCAGTGTTCATCAAAATATTGAACACCTGCGCTTCTTGATGGAAGACGCCCAAAATAGTGGCGACCTGAAAGCAACACAATACCATCAAATTATGGTACAACATACACAACTACTAGATAGATTGAACCAGGCACGTGCCCGCTATACAGGGCGAGATTTTCTTGGACGACAAGCAGGGCTTCAAACTCGATGACTACTGGTTCCAAATCCTCTAAATCAAAACATCAATCCTCATCCGATGTAGACGATATGGTTGATAATCAGATCGAAGACCCATCGCGCCTGTCTTTGGAGGATGTGGATGATCTAATCGGCAACCTGGATGAGACGCAGGATGTTGATGAACCCGACCCTAAAGCACTCAATGAGGAAGCCGAGGATCTGGAAAAGTTGGTTAAGGATGAACCGTTGGATGTTTTAGACAATACGGGTTTTGTTGTTGAGCTAAGCGATGATCCAGTGCGCCTGTATCTGAAGGAAATCGGCGAGATCGATCTGCTGGATACCGATCGCGAATTCTGGTTGTCCACGCAGCTCGAAGCAGTACGGCGGATAGAGTTACTCAGTCGCGGGCACCCGATCGCCAGGCGGAAGACAGATGGCAGGCAACGGCGCTCAATAGCCCCCAGTATTTACCAGGCACTGTTCGTGGAATTGAAGACGGCCTGGCGGCGTGTTCTGGAAGATACCCAGCGCCTGGGATACGATTATCCTGATGTGGGCTTGATCCTCACTGAAGCCCAGATGTTACGCCAGACCTGGGATATTGATTCCCCTTCCTATCTGCGTGCCTACCTGGATAATGGCTTGTGGGGAAAAGACCAGCTGTGGGATGGCGTTGCCCGCAATGCCTTTGACGTATTCCTATACCTTTACATGCTCCCTCACGAACTGGCTGTCCCCTTGCTGGAATACATTGAATCTCACGGTGATTTTCCAGATGAGGCGGAGCTCAAGCTGGAGGCTACTGGAGAATTGACCAGCCCAGCCACAGCCGAGGCGCAAGATTCTTTCCTGTCTGCATTCTTGCCATCTGCCAGGGTGTTGGAAAATGAGTTGAACGAGGTGCGCGAGCGAGCCAGTATTGCACACCAAGCGATTATCCGGGCCAACCTGCGCCTGGTGGTCAGCGTGGCTAAACGGTATATCGGCAGGGGCAGCTCGTTCCTGGATTTGATCCAGGAGGGCAATATCGGCTTGCTGAGGGCGGTCTCGAAATTCGATCCCACGCGTGGCTATAAGTTCAGCACCTACGCCACCTGGTGGATCAGGCAGTCAATCAGCCGCTCAATCGCTGACCAGGCCCGCACGATCCGGATTCCGGTGCATATCTTCGAGTCGGTGAACCGCCTGCTGCGAGTCCAGCGCAGGTTAACCCAACAACTGGGCCGTGATCCAACCCGGGAGGAGCTGGCTATTGAAGTAGGTTATCTGGATGCAGAAGCCCAGCAGATAATTGCACAATCCCAGGTCGCGGGGACTCCACTACCTGCGGACTTTCGACGGCGCCTGGCCAGGGCAACTTCAAAGGTGGACCGTATACTGAAGGTGGCCGAAGAGCCGATGTCGCTGGAAAGTCCGGTGGGCAGCGAGGACAGCAGCCAGTTATCTGATTTTATTGAGGATGAAGATGCACTGGAGCCTATGGATGCCGCTGCCCGCGAAATGCTGCGCGAATCTGTAAAAAATGCCCTGGCGGTGCTCTCGGAGCGTGAGCGCCAGGTGCTTGAGCTGCGCTTTGGACTGATGGACGGCAAGGACCATACCCTGGAAGAAGTGGGGCAGTATTTTAACGTGACTCGCGAGCGCATCCGCCAGATTGAATCCAAGGCGCTGCGAAAGCTGCGCCACCCCACCCGCAGCAGGCACCTGCGCGATTATCTTGGATAGTTGACCCGGCGCCATTTTTTTCGGAAATTTCCACCCACTGCATGCGTGGCATTGAAATAGGCTATACTTGAGGGGGATAACAGCGCGCGCCCAACCATCGGGTTGTTGCCACCTGAGCATGGATTGAATTACTTTGTGAAATTTGACACCCAGGGTGGCGTGTGATAAACTTGCCACTCAGGTAAATAATCTACAATCTATCGGACCGAGGACATCTATGCTGACAGAATACCTGCCCATCGCGATCTTATTGTTGGTAGCTACTGTTTTGGCGGGTTTGGTAATTGCAATTGGACATTTGTTCGGTCCCCGCCGCCCCACCGAGCGCAAAGCCGCTCCCTATGAATCTGGAATGACACCTTTTGGGCCTGGCACCCGCCGGATGCCGGTCCGTTTTTATATGGTGGCTGTTCTTTTTATCCTGTTTGATATCGAAGTTGTTTTCTTCCTGCCATGGGCTATCGTTTTTCGAAAGCTGGGCCTTTTTGGATTAATTGAGATGGTGATTTTTGTGATTATCTTATTGGTAGGTTACATTTATGCGTGGAAGAAAGGAGCCCTGGAATGGGAGTAGAACAAAAGCTTGGTAACATGGGGGTAGTAACCATGAAGCTCGA
>CP070639.1:3538803-3563493 GCA_020354045.1 Anaerolineales bacterium
TTAGCTGCGCGACCCTGATAACCTTGCAAATTGAGCCGGGTCGCCGGGTTTGAAATGATGGTGCACGTCCATCTGTGGGTGAGGGATCTCGATACCGGCCTCGTTTAGAGCATGATACAGAGCAGTATTGACCTTATCAAACATGCGGCGCGTATCCACATAGGAATCGAGCCACCAGCGCACCCGAAAAATCAGTGCAGAAGCTCCAAACTCTAAAAATAAAGCCTCCACTTGGTGTTCCTGAAGTACACCTTCTGCGTTTCTGACTGCCTCAACCATCACCTGGCGCGCTTTTTCAATATCTGTGCCATAGGCGATGCCAATATGAATCTGGATGCGGTATTGGGTATCCGGGTAGGAATGGTTGACGACCAGGCTTTTGCCCAGCACGGAGTTTGGCACGATTACCATACGATTATCACGTGTGCGGATGCGCGAGCTGCGCAACCCAATGTCCACCACATCGCCCCAGGTATCCAGTTCCAGGATCTCGATGCGGTCGCCTATCCGGAATGGTCGGTCAATCATGATCATGAACCCACTGATCGTGTCAGATAAGGCTGCCTGGGCTGCCAGGGCGATCGCCAGCGAGCCAATCCCCAGGGTGGTGATCAGCGCACCAATTTCCACCTCAAAATACCCCAGGATCATGATCAATCCAACCACGCTCAGGATGATTAATGCCACCCGCCGGAAGAAAGGCATAAGCTGTTTATCCAGGTCTGTTTCAGTACGATGGGCGATCTCCTTTCCATACCAGGTGAACATGTTCTGGATAAAATTCCAGACATACATAAAACCAATACAAAAATAAAGGACATACAGGAGCATGTCAATCTGGGTTCCCCATCTGGCGGTCAGAAAACCTAACCGGCGCAAGGCAATATCGAGTGAGATCACCAAGATCAGCCAGTAGGTCGGCTTGCGTAAAGTCTTAAGGAGGGCATCATCCAGACTTGTTTTCGTGCTCGTGGTCAATCTTTTGACACCCCGATCAATTAGGATTGCCACCAGGATGCGGCCCAATACTGCTGCCGCGATCACAATCAGCAGGGATATGCCTGCTTCAGTCCATTGCTTGCTGCTTAATCCGAGAAAGTTGATCTCCATAATACACTCCTGCAAAGATTATAACAAAGCCATTTAAAATTGGTAACATACTAAGGAACAAAACCAGCGTCTTCACCCCCTCTGGATGCTGCCGTACCAGACATTGATCCAACAACCCCCCATTGGAGACGTCTAAAAGTTGCACTACCTGTACAGGATCCACCTCTATGCCGCTCCCTGGCAAGTTGTCACCCTAGGGATGTGAGTAGAGTGGTACTGTTTAAAATGGTTTTTATCGAGTTCCACTGCTTGAGAATAATAAGCATCCAATTCGATTGCCAAGTCACCCTAAGCATGAAAAACCTCTTTGACAGGCTTCCTAACTGCCCCCCAAATCTAGTATACACAAGAAAACCAGAGTCACAACACAAGTACCATCCTAACCCTATTTTCACTATTCTGGTCAAACTTATCTATATGGTATAGAATATACTTACCCTTCATATCTATTATTCCAGAGGTAAACATGCCCCACCACAGCCGCATAAAGCCCCTTTTTTCTGTGCTGTTCCTCGCAACGCTCTTCATTTTTCTGATCCCCTCTACCCAGGTTTTGGCCCACGGAGGCGATAGCGAACCCTCTCCCATGGCTGGGCCTCTGGCCTGGGGCTTCATGGGCTTCGGGATACTCGTCATTCTGGCAGTCTCAGTTGTGCTGCTGACTGGCTCACGCCAGGGAGATATAAAATCTGGGGTGCAGGCTGCCTACCAGATGAAGGGATTGGGCGGCTATCTTGCCAAGATGCGCTACTTTAGCCGTAATGCCCGGCTGTACATGGTGCATGTGGTCGGTATGGATGTGATCTATGGCTCCTGGGCAGTGTTGTTCAATCTCTATCTGCTGGCGGTTGGCTACGATATCGAGTTTATTGGTTTACGCATCCTGCTGGGATCACTAGCCTCCGGTCTCACCGCCCTGCCAGCCGGGATGATCTCAGACCGCATCGGGCGCAAACTTTCATTTGTTCTCGGAGACGGCATGGGGGCATTGATGTCACTGATTGCCATCTCTACCTCGAACGAGCCATTACTACTGGTCACGGCTGTGATCGGAGGGATGTTCTCCTCACTGCATGGGGTTGCTGAACCCGCCTTCATGGCAGAAAACTCGGAAAATTACGAGCGGGTGCACTTGTTCAGTGTCTCAAGTGGCACTCGCACCGCGGCTGCCATCATCGGCTCGGCGCTGGCCGGACTGGTTCCACTTTTGCTCGCCTCCGTGGAGGGGGTGGAAAAAATCAGTATGTATCGTTGGGTAGCGTATCTAGGCATTGGCGGCTGGTTTGCTTCCCTGATTCCAGCTGTGATGCTGCAGCAGGTAAAGGAAGCTCGCCCTGTCTCCCGGCTGGAACTCAGGCGCTTATTTGACAACGTCCGGAACCCGCGCTTGATCATGAAGCTCACAATCCCCGAAGCTCTGGTTGGCTTTGGCGCCGGTTTTGCCTTGCCTTTGATGAACGTGTTCTTTCAAAGCGGAGTAGGTAGTGAAGAGATCGAGATTGGGGCGGTGTTCGCGGCTGGTCAGGCTTTCTTGGTGGTGGGTTCCTTCCTGGCACCCTTCATAGCTGCTCGCCTGGGCAAAGTCAACTCGGTACTCTTCACAAGGGCAGCCTCGATCCCATTTATCTTGCTGATGGGATTTTCCATTGAGCTGGGGGGCGGTTTTGGGACAGTCCTGTCCATTGCCGGATTCGCTTATATTGCCCGCATCACCTTGATGAATATGGCCTCCCCGGTACGCTCCGCCTTTGCCATGGAATTGCTCGATCCCGCTGAGCGCGGCACCCAGGTTGGATTGGAGCAAGCCCTGTGGTCAGGCTTATCGGGTTTGGCGGGGTACCTGGGGGCCAGGATGATGGATGCAGGTGATTTCACCTCACCCTTTGTGCTCATGGCTGGCCTTTACCTGGTTGCCGTCATCGTCTTTTGGCGCTTTTTTGGGGGTCAAGAGAGCGAGCTAGCCTCCCAAAAAATTGGATAAGCTCATTCCCTTTGAGGCTGTTTGCTGGACGAAAAACGCCCCTGCATTTCAGCTTTTCGTCTGGATGCAGGGGCAACACTCGGGCGAGTGTGATTAGATAGTTGCAACTATTATGCCAAGTCTTGCTTCATAAGATTAAAAAGCGACAAGACTGCCTATCTGGCAGCCTTGTCAAGAGGGAGGAAGGGTATGGCCACTGCGCAAACGCAGCCTGTTTTAGAGAGTGAGCAGGTTTACTCCCCACTCACCAGCAGGATTGCCATAGGCAGGCCAAAGAATGCAAGCACTACCATGGCATGCAGCTTCTCCAGGTGGATCCCTGCGATAAATAGCAGGATGACCAGCAGCAGGCTTGCCCCCAGCACTGCAGGCTGGCGCGCTGTCCAATCCTGTTGCAGTAAGGAGCGTACACCCAGCCACTCGAACATGCCAACACCCATCCATGTTCGGCCGGGCCACCTTACCAATCGCTGCGAAAACTCTCTAACGTAAAATCCCATTCTGGTATTTCCTGCTCATAACAAAAAACTTGCCTGCACCAATAATACATGAGAAAGCCAACAAACGAACTATTATAATTTTTAAGTTTGCAATCTTGTTTGCCTAAGGTGCGCGCCCCCTGAGAAGCGCAATTTTGGCCTACCGGTCCGACATGCTGGGGAAAAAACCATCCAGCGTATTCATCTCAAGGTTTTATTTTCAGGAAAACCGGGTCGGAAATTTCCTGAAAATAAAAAATTGTGGGCGGGGTGAGAATAATTTCTCCCTGGAATAATGATGCACTCTCTATGCCTGGTGCTCACCCTCGCCCGATGTCCCCCTTGCAAACGACACTCGCCCAAGTGTCATATAGATAAACGCTGGGAGTTTGAGTTTGTTACACCACTGCTGGGAGATCGATCAAACTCTGCCATTCATTTTCTTAGCGGGCATGGACATACGAATTGAATGCATTATTATGCTACAATCCGTGCTATGAGCACCCGCCTCGTCTTTATGGGTTCGCCAGAGTTCGCTCTTCCAACATTACAAGTGCTTGCAGAGGCACCCTACCTACTCGTGGGCGTGGTCACTCAACCAGACCGTCCTGCAGGACGCGGGCGGAAGCTCACCCCACCCCCGATAAAGACCCTAGCCTTGGACCTGGGGTTGCCTGTGATTCAACCGGCTCGCCTAAAAGAACCAGCTGCCATAGCACAGCTTCAAGAATGGGCGCCAGATCTGATCGTGGTGACAGCCTACGGGCAAATCCTGCGCCCAGCTGTGCTCGACCTGCCCCAACATGGCTGCCTGAATGTGCACGCCTCCCTGCTGCCGCGCTGGCGCGGGGCAGCTCCTATCCAGGCGGCCATCTTGCATGGTGACCCGCAAACAGGAATCACCATCATGCGCATGGACCCTGGTCTGGACACCGGGCCGATCTTGAACCAGCGCACGATTGCCATTTACCCGGACGAGGATGCTGGCAGCCTAGCAAACAGGTTAGCTGAACTCGGCGCTAAACTTTTGGCAGAAACATTGCCAGGCTATTTGGCAGGCGAGATTCAGCCCCAGCCCCAGGACGAATCCCAGGTTACCTACGCGCCCATGCTCAGCAAAGAAGAAGGTCGTCTCAATTTCAACCAGCCAGCCGAGTCACTGGCTCGTCGCGTGCGGGCTTTTACCCCCTGGCCAGGGGCATATACGCTCTGGCAAGGTCAACCCTTGAAAATCCTACGTGCCCACGCAGCACACAGGTCTGCCGAGCCGACCAGCCCCAGGAACCCCGGCACACATGCCAACCACGGTGGCTTACCTGCCATCAAAGCCAATCCCGGCCTGTTAATCCTGGATGAAGTCCAGCCAGCTGGCAAGCGCGCCATGTCCGGGGAGGTCTTCCTGCACGGCGCCAGAGGTTGGGATGACTGAACAATCTCCCAACGCTCCTGCCTCATTGTTTACCAGGCGTGTCCCCCTCTTCCCTATCAGCACGCGTCTGTCTGAACGTGCATCCGATACAGTCCTCTCTATAGATGGTCTACCGCTCGATGATCTGGCAGCACGCTTTGGCACACCGCTATATGTGTACGACCAGGCAACACTGGACTCAACAGAGGAAATCTATCGAAAAGCACTGGCCCAATACTACCCAGGGGAATCGGGATTAACTTATGCAGGTAAGGCTTTCTTGTGCACAGCGCTGGCACAGTGGGCGCGGCGCCGGGATCTATGGCTGGACTGCACTGGGGTGGGCGAGATCAGCATCGCCTTGGCAGGTATCGACAGATCTGGCACCGACTTGACAGCTTCCTCTCCCGCTGCAATCGTGGTCCATGGGGTGAATAAAAGCAAACCAGACCTTGAATTCGCATTGCAGAATGCCAGCATCCTGGTGGTTGATAACCTGACCGAGTTAGAGCGGCTGGTCGAGCTGTATCGGGAGGCATATGTTGACATGCCAAAGCTCTGGCTACGATTGCGCCCAGGCGTATTGGTAGACACCCATGCTCATATCCAGACAGGTCAATCTGAGTCAAAATTTGGATTTAACTTTAATGAGGCCGCGCAGGCAGTTGATTCCTGCCTGCGAGCTGGTCTGCCGCTAACAGGTCTACACTTCCACCTTGGCTCTCAATTTCACGAGGTAAAGCCGCTTGTCCGCTCTTTGGAGAAAGTCCTGGACTTTTGTGTGGCTATGCGCAATACACATAACTGGTTGCCACAGGTGATCTCCCCTGGCGGGGGCTGGGGCGTTGCCTACCATGAAAGCGACCTGCCACAGCCTCCCATTCAGGCTTATGTCCAACGGCTGGCTGAAAGCCTGGTTACTGGCTGCAACCAGCGGGATATCCCGCTGCCGCGCTTACAGTTGGAGCCGGGTCGCAGTCTGGTTGCCCGCGCCGGTGTGGCCATTTACCACCTGGGAACAATTAAACAAACAAGCCAACGCCGCTGGTTCCTGGTGGATGGTGGTCTGGCAGATAATCCTCGACCAGCTCTTTATAATGCCCGCTACTCTGCCCTGCCAGTTACCCAACCTGAGCGTCCTGTTAGCCAACCGATCTGGCTCGCTGGGCCTTATTGCGAGAGTGGCGATATCCTTATCGAAGCGCTCCCCATGCCAGACATGCACCCCGGCGAGCTGGTAGCCGTGCCTGTCAGTGGAGCATACCACCTGAGCATGAGCAGCAACTACAACGGAGCCCCCCGCCCAGCTGTGGTCTGGCTCGCTCGTGGGCAAGCCCACCTGGTCTTGCGGCGGGAAAACTCGAGCGACTTGTTACGGCGCGACCTGCCCTTACCAGTCATTTTCTAACATCTTAGGTTACAATCTTTTAGTTCTATGAATCCAGGACAGTTTTGAAGAAAGAACCGCCTGGTCCGACCTGCGCTCTTAGATGGAGAAAACCGATAATGCCTCCTGAGAAAAAAATCTCCGATCAAGCCCCATTCCGCGTGCTAACCTTTGGCGCGGGGGCGCTGGGCACTTATATCGCTGGCAGCCTGGCTTTACATGGCCATACCGTCGTCTTCCTTGAGCAACCCCATTTTGCCGCTGAGCTGCGAAAGCGTGGCTTGCATCTCACTATCAAGGAAAAGAACCATGCGATCAAATCAGCATTGATAACCGTCTCTTTGGAGGAAGCCCTGGAACATGGCCCCTTTGATGTCGCCCTGTTCGCCTTGAAATCTTTTGATACCGAGGCAGCCCTGGAAATCATCACTCCGCACCTGGACGAGATACCTCCCATCCTTTGTTTACAGAATGGTGTCGAGAACGAGTCTAAACTGGCACAACTCCTCGGAGCGGAGCGAGTTATCCCTGGCACAGTGACAAGTGCAGTAGGTCGGCGCAACGCCGGGGATGTTGTCCTGGAGCGGCTGCGGGGGGTTGGCATCTGGGCAGGTCACCCCATGTCCGGGCAGCTGACCGAGGCCTTCAACCAGTCTGGGCTAAACGCACGCATGTATGCCCGCGCCGCGGACATGAAATGGTCCAAAATGCTCACCAACCTGCTAGCAAATGCCAGCTCAGCAATACTGGATATGCCTCCCAAGGAGATTTTCGCCCACCCCCAACTCTTTCGTTTGGAGGTGGATCAGCTGCGCGAGACACTCAGAGTAATGGAAGTCAACAAATACCAGGTTGTCGACCTGCCCGGTACACCCGTACGCGCCCTGGCATTATCGGTGCGTGGCCTGCTCTCGGGATTATCTCGCAATCTATTGAAAAGCGCGGTGGGTAGTGGGCGCGGAGGTAAAATGCCTTCTTTTCACATTGACCTGCACAGCGGGCGCGGAAAGAGTGAGGTTGACTACCTCAATGGGGCAGTCGTTCGGTTCGGTGAACGGGCGGGCATCGCTACCCCCGTCAACCGTCTGCTGAACGAGATACTCTTAGCAATGACAGATGGGACTATCCCGTTAGAGGCATTCGCACACCAACCGGAGAAACTTATAGATAGATTGAGACAATATGGCGGGGGTTAAGTATTGGTCTTTGGGTAAATCCTGTCTTTACCCACCCACCTTCTGAGCACCTCTGGGATAACCAGAGAGCCATCTGACTGTTGGTTTTGCTCGATCAAGCCCACAATTAATCGGCTCGTCGCCAAGCCAGAAGCATTCAGTGTGTGCACAAATTCTATTTTTCTATTTTCAGATCTTCTGAAGCGAATCTTCCCTCTTCTGGCCTGATAATCCCTGGCATTGGAAACCGAGCTGACTTCCGTATAGCGACCCAGGCTTGGAATCCAGATTTCCACATCGTATGTTTTTGCCATCGCCCCACTCATGTCTTGAGCAGCCAACTTTGTGACTTGGTAGTGTAAACCCAGACCCTGTACAAGTTTTTCAGCCTTCTCAAGAAGCTCCAAGTGCGCCCCGTCAGAGTTCTCTGGGGTGGTAAACTGAAACATTTCAACTTTGTTGAACTGATGTCCTCGCATTGTACCTCGTTCAGTGGCACGATAACTGCCCACTTCTTTGCGATAACATGGCGTGAACGCGAAATATTTCTTAGGAAGCTCCGATTCCTCCAGAATCTCATCCTGGTGCAGATTAATGAGGGCAGTTTCTGCCGTGGGCAGCAAAAATTGCCCTTCCTGCCGGCTATCTTTTTGAGAGATATGGAAAACATCGTCTGCAAATTTTGGGAATTGACCAGCAGCATAACCACATGCATAGCGCAGGATGTGAGGTGGCAAGATGAACTCGTATCCATCCTGGAGGTGGGAATCAATAAAGTAGTTGAGTAGTCCCCACTCAATTAAGGCGCCTTCACCCTTATACAGCCAGAAATTTGCACCACCTAACTTGACTCCACGCTCGTAGTCGATCAGGCCAAGTTTTTCCGCCAGTTCCACATGCTCAAGGATCTGATAATTAAAGTCTGGCTTATGCCACCAAGTTCGGATAATTTCATTATTTTCCTTGCCACCTGGAGGCACATCTTCATCCGGAATATTCGGGAGCTCATCCATGAACGCAGCGATCTGAGTTTCAATATCAACTACGAGAGAGTCAAGTGTTTTAATCCTAGAGGATACCTCTTTCATCTCTTCAATCAGCGTATCTGTTGAACGGTTCTCTGCGCGCAAACCGGAAATTTGAGCAGAGACTTGATTTCGTCGTGCCTTCATACCCTCTACCTCGGTTAACGTCTCTCTTCGCTGCTGATCCAAATGCAAAAGCATGTTAAGGTCAATATCTGCACCACGTTTTAACAGTGCTGCTCTGACTTTCTCAGGGTCCTCCCTTACCAATCGCAAATCAATCATCGCACCACTCCATAGAACAGCGGAAGTGGGTCCACGGGCTTATCGCTCCAGGTATGGGCAGCCAGCAGTTCCTGGCGGGCTTGCTCCAGTTTGGATCGGTCATTGGCGTGAATAGTGAACAAGGCTTCACCTGCCTCAATTTCGTCACCCACATTGTGGTGCACCTGGATGCCCACCGCATGATCAATCGGATCACCTTTCTTCGCTCTACCTGCTCCTAGCTGAACGGCGATCTCTCCTATTCGTCGGGCATGCACACCTGCCAGATACCCACTGCGTGGCGCAGGGTCGGTTTTCACCAGTTCAGCTTCGGGCAGTTGGTTGGGATTCTCGACAGCAGACACCTCCCCACCCTGGGCACGGACCAGGGCTATAAATTTTTCCCACCCTCTTCCATCCTCCAGGACAGCCGCGGCCATATGTTTTCCTTTTTCCTCATCCTCACATAGCCCCCCCAGAGCCAGTAAATGTCCAGCGACCACCAGACTGTGCTCACGAAAATCCGCTGGTCCGCCGCCTCGCAATGTAGCGATAGCTTCCTTTAACTCTAACGCATTACCCACTGCCTGGCCTAATGGCTGGTTCATATCAGATAGCAGTGCTACAGCTTTACGATCCGCCTGCTTGCCAATGGTGACCATCAATTCGCTCAGCTCACTGGCTTTGCTCACATCGGGCATAAACGCCCCCAAGCCTACCTTTACATCGAGTACAAGCGCCTGCGCGCCTGCTGCAATTTTCTTACTCATCACTGAGGAAGCAATTAAAGGGATGGAGGGTATCGTCCCGGTCACATCCCGCAGCGCGTAAAACTTGCCATCCGCAGGAGCCAGATCTGCCGTCTGCCCGGTCAATACCAGCCCGATAGTACGCAATTGTTCAAGGAACTCATCCGTCGTCAGGTTTACCCGGTAGCCTGGTATTGACTCCAGCTTATCCAGGGTGCCACCGGTGAAACCCAGCCCGCGCCCCGACATTTTACCCACTGGCAAGCCACAAGCCGCTACTACTGGCTCAACCACCAGGGTAGTTTTATCACCCACCCCTCCGGTCGAGTGTTTGTCGACTGCTACTGGCACCACTGTGGAGAGATCCAGCGTCTCACCCGAACGAGCGATCGCCAGAGTCAAATCTGTGGTCTCACGAGCTGACATGCCATTTAGCAGCACAGCCATTGTCCAGGCTGCAGCCTGGTAATCCGGGATTTCGTCCCGGGTGTAGCCCTTCACAAAAAAATCGATCTCCTGCTGAGTGAGCTCGTGTTTATCTCGTTTCTTGATGATGATGTCAACGGCGCGCATGGGTACCTGAAATTGTCTGGGGTTTTTTAATCTCTTGTGGATTATAACCCAACTTCACAATCGCTTGATTAGACCAAAGAACCAATTCCAGCCTTTCCAAACCTGCAGAACGCTGATAATCCTATCACCGGAAAGTAAAAAAAGAAAAAGACAGAGGCTCGAACACAATAATTAAGCCCCTGTAGTGTATAATTTTATGCAATTCTTCATCAAGTATGATAGCCAACTAATCCACTATTCGCTGGTCCCTTGGGATCCGCCGTGACAAAAATACACGGCAACTCAGGAGAGCCAAAACGCCATTGGAGGAGCAGTGAAAAAGGATACTCCCGCTAAAATTGCGAACTTGCGCCTCAAGGCGGAATCCCTTGGTATGCATCCATTTACAATTGACCAGCTTGAGGAAATCACTCAGGAAGCTTTCAAGCACCTGCTTGTCCTCCTAGAGCGGCTATCCTCCAGTGAGCTGGGAGAAACCCAGGTTGATCTTCCCCACCCGTCGACTCTGCAAGACCTAAAAGCCATCCTGAATATGATCCAGGATGCACAGCGCAAGTTAAAGGAAAACGAGGCACACTATCGCCAGCTCGGCGCCTTGCAAGCTGCGACAGAAACGCTGCTCACCACCATTGATACAGAGGCGCTGTTAGGCCGCATCCTGGATGCAGCTACGATCGCAATTCCTGTGGCAGAAAAAGGTATGATCCACTTAATCGCCCAGGATACAGGCCAGTTAGAAATGCGTGCCAGCATCGGCTATTCCGATCCGCGTATCCGTCGCATCAAACTTCCAGGGAGCGCGGGTTATGTCGCTCAGGCTGTGCGGGAGGGTGCCCCCCTCAAAGTAGACGACCTGACCTCTCAAACCAAGATCACACCTTCATCAATGTCTGCCGGTGAAATCCGCTCAGCCATCATCGCTCCATTGATTCTCAAAAATCAGGTGATCGGTGGGTTATCACTGGAGTCATCGGAGATTGCTGCCTTCACACACAATGACCTTAACCTGCTGGTGAGCTTTGCTACCACTGCCACCTCCGCGATCCACAACTCGCGCTTGCACGCCGAGGTGCAAAAACAAGCTATCACGGATACACTCACTGGGCTATATAACCGTCGCGGATTTGTGGAGCTTGGGCAGCGTGAGGTTGAGCGCTCCCGCCGCTATCATCGCCCCATGGTGGCAATCGTCTTGGATGTGGACAATTTCAAGAGTATCAATGATACCTACGGTCACGCCAATGGGGACCTCGTCCTGCAAGTTGTCGCGAATCGTTGTTTACAAAATCTTAGACGTGTAGACCTGGTTGGGCGCATGGGTGGGGATGAATTTATGATTTTGCTGCCTGAGACAGATATTTCCACGGGCAGCCAGGTGGCGGAGCGTTTGCGCCAATGCATCGCCAGCACGCCTATTCACATTGAGGGGTCAAAAGTGGATATCAGTGTCAGCATGGGGGTAGCTCGCTCAACAGTTGCTATACCTGACCTGGATATCTTGCTCAGCCGGGCTGATTCGGCCATGTATCTGGCCAAGAAAGCTGGTCGCAACCGGCTCAGAGTGATCTGAAGGCAATCAGTTTTTATACCATCTACGTTAAGAGCTCTCTCACCTGTTTCCATACCTGTGCGAACATCTCAGCGGTGAGCCTGCCAGTTTGTGTGTTTTGCCTGCTGGGATGGTAGGAGGCCACCATCCAGGGCAGTTGGCTGCCAAAGGACAAATCCGCTAATTTGTACACTTTCCCATGAACAAAAGGCTGGCGTGGAATTTCAAAGCCGAGTTGCCTGAGCAGTCTTAATGTGCCTTCAAAGGCAATTCTCCCCAATGCCACGATGCCTGTCAGGTTCTTCATCAACTGGATCTCGCGCTCAAGATAAGGCAGACAGTTGCCTATCTCCGCAGCCGAGGGCTTGTTGCCGGGTGGTACACAGCGACAGACTGCTGAGATATACAGGTCTGATAGTTGAAGTCCGTCCTCACGCTGGATGCTGGTCGGCTGGTTAGCAAATCCAGCCTGGTGCAGCGCCCCATACAAAAAATCTCCCGAGGAATCTCCTGTGAACATACGCCCGGTCCGGTTAGCGCCGTGTGCGCCTGGTGCCAACCCGACGACCAACACACGCCCTTGTGGGTCTCCAAATCCGGGTACTGGCTTGCCCCAATAAGTCCATTCCTTGTAAGCGCGCCGCTTCTCCTGGGCCACCCTCTCCCTCCAGGCTACCAGGCGTTTACAAAGATGGCAACTGATAACCGATTCTGTCAAATCTACCCATGCATTTGAATTATCAATCATAGGTTCAGCCTACAGGATGAGCATGGCATCACCAAACGAGTAAAAACGATAGCCCTCTTGCTTGGCATGCTCATAGAGCTTAATCAATCTCTCTCGCCCTACAAAGGCGCTGACCAGCATGATCAAGGTTGATCTGGGCAGGTGAAAATTGGTCACCATCGCCTGGACCACGTTGAAATGGTATCCAGGCAAGATAAATAAATCGGTTGTGCCTGCCAATTCACCGACCAGCTCATCGCTGTTAGCAGCCCGAGCAGCACTTTCCAGCGTCCGCACACTGGTCGTGCCTACCGCGATGATTCGCTTACCTTGTGCGTAAGCCTGGTTGATCTGCCTGGCGGTTTGCTTGGTGAGCTGGCACCACTCGGAGTGTATCTGGTGCTCCTGGGGATCCGCTTCTGTCACCGGCGCGAAGGTGTCTAATCCGATGTGTAGGGTCAAACTGGTAAAACCCACACCCTTTGCTTTCAAGGCTTGGATCAAGTCTGTCGTGAAGTGCAGGCCTGCAGTGGGTGCCGCGGCAGAACCGGGCTGCTGTGCATAGATGGTCTGGTAACGTTCCGGGTCATGCAAGCTGGTATGGATATAGGGAGGCAGAGGAACATGCCCAACTCGTGACAGGTGAGCTTCAATCGGCTCATTAAACCTAATTAAGCGGCGTGCTCCCTGCAATACCCCCGTAATTTCAGCTTGTGGGCCATCTTCAACTTGCAGAATCACCCCTTCCAGCACCCGTTTCCCGCCTACCAGCACCTCCCAGGTAGTTTGGTCCCGCCGTTTTAGAAGCAATAACTCCACACGCCCACCTGTCGGAACTTTGCGCGCGTAAAGACGGGCCGGTATCACCCTGGTTTCATTCAGCACCAGTAAATCCCCAGGATTCAGATAGTTGCCCAACTCTTTGAAAATGGTATGCTCTAGCTTGCCCGTCTCCCGTTCAAAGACCAGCAAGCGGGCTGCATCGCGTGGTTCAACCGGCGTCTGAGCGACAAACTCTGGAGGTAGATCGTAGTCAAAATCCGAAGTTCTCAATTTGATTGTCCAGGAATATCAGGCCAGTTTAGATTAGCCAGAAAGAATGACACTACCGGTTAAGCAGGCGTACGATTACGTTCAGGAGGATTGTAAGAAGCACTGAGAGCAAGATCATGCTTGCCAGGGGGAACAGGCAGGTGAAGTTCTCACCCTCGATCCGGATGTCACCGGGTAACCGGCCCAGGGGTATCTGCAAGCGACTCGCCAGGTATAAAAATCCACCTGCCAGTAGCAGGACCACTCCGAGGATCATCAGGATGCGCGCCAGAGGGATCATCGTCTGATAGTGTTATAGAAATTGGGGATATTCATATTTCAGAACAAACGCTGCTGCTCATCTTGCGAGTAAGGCAGGCCCAGGTGATCATACGCCAACCGGGTTGCTGTCCTGCCCTGAGGTGTGCGGTCCAGGAAACCCAACTGCAAGAGGTAGGGTTCGACCACGTCCATAATTGTATCCGGTTCCTCGCTGATCGAGGCGGCAATGGTGCTTAAGCCGACAGGGCCCCCATGGTACTTTTCGATCACCGTAGATAGCACTTTCCGGTCAATATCATCCAGGCCAAGCGAGTCCACCTCTAGCAGGTCCAGAGCCTGATTGGCAACCTGGCGTGTGATCATCCCATTTGCACGTACTTCTGCATAGTCCCGCACCCTGCGGAGTAATCGCAACCCAACCCGGGGGGTACCACGCCCGCGCCGTGCAATCTCGTCCAAGCCTTGAGAGTCAGCCTCCACACCGAGCACGCCACAGGCGCGACTGACGATGGCATGCATGGCTTCCAGCTCATAATAATTCAAGCGATAAACTGCCCCAAATCGCGCCCGGAGCGGGGCAGTGATCAAAGCCAGACGGGTGGTGGCTCCAATCACTGTGAAGTGCGGCAGAGGCAGCCGGATCGAACGTGCCGATGGACCTTTACCAATCACGATATCCAGGGCAAAATCCTCCATCGCGGGATACAGGATCTCTTCAATGGCGCGCCCCAGGCGATGCACCTCATCCACAAACAACACATCTCCAGCCCTCAGGTTGGTCAGGATCGCTGCCAGATCTCCCGGCCGTTCAATAGCTGGCCCAGAGGTCACCTTGATATTAACGCCCATTTCGTTGGAGAGGATATGAGCCAGGGTGGTTTTCCCCAGGCCAGGGGGTCCGTAAAACAGCACATGATCGAGTGGCTCACCGCGTTGGCGGGCTGCGTCGATCAGGATTTGCAGGTTCTCTTTAACTCGTTCCTGCCCGATCAGATCATTCAACAAGCGCGGGCGCAGAGCTTGGTCCAGGCGGTCTTCGGGCTGCGGTTCAGGATTGACCAACCGGTTGGGTTTCTCATCCATGGGCATGATTATAACCCGGAAAAGTTCGGCTGTAGTATCATTGAGTAGTTCGTCCCATCAACTGCAAATTCATCCTGCAGTATTCTGGAGGCTTGTCATGTCCAACATTCATACCTCACCTCATCCTTTGGTGGCACACAAACTCACTCTCTTGCGTCATCGAGACACAGAACCTAAAAAGTTTCGCGAATTGGTGCGTGAGATTTCCGCCTTAATGGTATATGAAGCCACTGTTGACCTGCTGATTGAGCCCAAAACGGTTGAGACGCCCCTGGCGACTTGCCTTGGATCAGAGTTAAAGGAAAAGATTGGCCTGGTGCCTATACTCAGGTCTGGTTTGGGGATGGTCGAAGGTGTGTGGAATCTGATGCCTGCTGCGGAAGTCTGGCATATCGGCTTGTACCGTGATGAGCGCACCTTAAAACCAGTCGAATACTATAACAAGCTACCGATTGAGCCGACAGTTTCTGCTTGCCTAATTCTGGACCCTATGCTGGCGACGGGTGGTTCAGCAGTGGCAACGGTGGATGTGTTGAAGCGTTGGGGGGTAAAGAGGATCAAGTTCGTTGGCATCCTCGGGGCGCCGGAAGGTATTGCGCTGATGCAAACACATCATCCCGAGGTGCCTATCTACCTGGCGGCAGTGGACGAACGCCTCAACGAGCGCGGCTACATCTTGCCTGGTTTGGGTGATGCAGGCGATCGTCAATTTGGGACTGGCTGAATCCTGATCTGCAAAAGTGTAAACCCAGATTCTTGACGCAACCAATCTAAATCCATACACTCAAATCAACAATTTGGCTTTGACTGTAACTGCCAAAGCTCAAGCTACACGCCACGCTAAGCGCGGGCTACATTATGGCGTGGCGATACCAAGCCTGGTTCACACACCAATTCAATGGAAGGCAACCAGAGCCGCCATTTTGTAGCATTATGAACCGCATCCGTTGGAGAGCTGATGCGGCTATCAGCATACATGATCAAAATGGGCTCAGATTTACGCCTGTTCATCAGGTAGAATTTATTAATCTGTTTACTGCTCACAGTGATCGTATTTACCTGGCTCAGCATCGTTCTTAACGTCTCTGAAAGTCGTTTTTCCCACAGGCAAAACATAGTACAATTCTTCTCAAATAGATTGGGTGATTATCCGACACAGCAGCAGATTCATCCTATGTCCACACAAACTATCGGACGGTACCAAATAAAATCTGAAATCGGTCGCGGCGGCATGGCGACCGTTTATCATGCTTACGACCCGAACTTCGAGCGGGATGTCGCTATTAAGGTACTGCCAGCGGCTTTTTTGCACGATCCACAATTTAGGGGTCGCTTTGAGCGTGAAGCCAAGATGATTGCCTTGCTCGAACATCCGGCCATTGTCCCTGTATACGATTTTGGCGAACAAGAGGGTCAACCTTATATCGTGATGCGTTACATGGCAGGAGGTTCTCTGGCAGAGCGACTTAACCAAGGCCCGCTATCCTATGAGGACACCGCTCAGCTGGTATCCCGCTTGGCACCCGCCCTAGATGTTGCTCACAAGCGCGGGATCATCCACCGCGATCTGAAGCCGGGAAATATCCTGTTCGACCAGTATGGCAATTCCTATCTCTCTGATTTTGGGATTGCCCGCCTGGTGCAGTCCGGCGTGACCACGATGACCGGCGAAAGCATTGTCGGTACACCAGCCTACATGAGCCCGGAGCAAATCCAGGGTGACAAGTCCATAGACGGGCGTTCCGATATTTATGCTATGGGGGTGCTCATCTACCAAATGCTCACCGGTGAAGCCCCTTACCGCGCCGACACACCTGCCAAGGTGATGATGATGCACATTCTTGAGCCGGTTCCAGATCTGCAAGCCTCAAAAACCGATCTTCCCTCTGGCTGCAGTCGTGTGATCCTGCGCGCCATGGCAAAAGACCCCGACGATCGCTACAGCACGACCATTGGTCTAGCATCCGACCTGACTGGAGCCACTCGTGAAATCGATACGGCCCCAACCCCAGATGACGATCGCACATTATTCAGCTCCAAGACCATGGTGGCGACACCTGTACCCTCAATTCCCTTACCCTCCCAAGAATCGGCTCCTGATGTCCAGGCGACTCAAACAGCGACCCCTCTGCCAGAAGCGCTGCCACGCGCTCGCCGGTCATCCATGCCTGTCATGCTGATTGTGGTCCTGGTAGTCTTGGCAGTTAGCGTGCTTGTCCTCGGCGGTTTATACCTGATGGGTCGCCAGGGGAGCGGTCCATTTGCCAGTTTAGCTGCTGTGCCTGCCCCTCCCACCCTTCAAGCCACTGCAACCTCAGTTCCACCCACGAACACCCTCGCTCCTCCTCCAACTTCTACCGTACCGGTTGCCGTCCTGGCTTCCGCTACACCTCTGCCGCCTTCCCAAACACCCACCCAGGCTCTCCCCTCACCCACCTGGACTCCTTCACCCATTCCATCTGGACCTATAATTGGCGGCGCAGATAAAGTTGCTTTTATTAATGCCGGAGACATTTACACTGCCAACCTGGATGGCAGCCAGCTGACCCAGCTCACCGCGGACGGTGCCCAGAAAATCAACCTGCAATGGTCGCCAGATGGTGAGTCTCTGGTGTATGTCAGTGGTAAATGCGTCTATCGGGTGGGTCTTGAAGGTGACCCTGTAGAGACCGTCACCTGTTTCAACCGCTCCGATTCACTGAAAACTTTTGAAATCTCGCCGGATGGCTTGCAGGTCGCCATTTCACTTGATAACCAAATGTTCATTGTGCCTCTAGATTGGTCCAGTCTGGCCCAGGCTGCCACGCGCGGTGACCTGGCTGGTCTAGCAACCTGTCCGGAGTTCGCCCCTTATGAACGCAACTTTATCACCGAGGTGCGGTGGTCGGCAGATTCGCAGGTTATCGCCGCCAAGCTGATTGGCAACCTGGGTGATGGCAGGCGCGGCGATATCATCCAACTGTTTGCTGTTGATCAATGCGTGGCCAACCCGCGTGCTATAGACAACTTCCCTGCACCGCGCTTTGAGATGCGCGATTACAATAAAAACCCGGTAATCCCTTCGTACGCCTGGGATGGCAGCTTCTTATTTGCCTTGAATAATTTAAGGCGCAATGATGGCTTTGGTGATCTGTACGTTTACAATCTGGAGTCGCACAAGGTCGATGAGCTGGCAAACCCAATCGATGAGTCTTGCTGCTATCGCGACATGCAATGGAGTCCAGATGGCACACACTTGCTATTGGTTTTCCAAAACATCACCGACCCCAATAACACCATTCAGTTTTACCTGGTGCCTTATGGAACTATAGGTACCGGTGCACAGTACACGCCTCTACCGCTACCGGAGATAGCTGACCCGCGCGAAAAGCCGCAGCCTGTCCTCCGGCCCGCCCGTTAGTAAGACAACCTGGATGCCAATCCTCTCACCAGCTGAACAAGCCTGGCTATGTTATCATTGCACCAACTCTCAATGTGGACAATCTGCCTGTACCAAAAGTATTGCTGCCAAAAACCACACCTCCCCCTCCCAGCCTGCCCACAAAGTCTCGGCAGCGCGTGGTCTATTGCCTTCAAACACCTTTCTAGACCAATTTCTTAACACCCTGAGCCAGCACCACCAGCCAGCTACGCTGCTGGTGTTAAATGATGTTCATCTGGTTAGTCATACCTTGAAACGGCACACTCCTGGATCGCATGATTGGTCTTGCACCTGCCAATTTACACCATCTTGTATCAACGCGAATGCCTTTCAAGCCGCCGAACCCATCCCGCTCTGCCCAGCGCGCCAGGTGCAGGAAAATCACTAAAAGTCCTGGGCGCAATATATTGACCAGGTTTAGTATGGTATTGCCAGGCGCCAGTAAAATAGGCAACAAGTTATATCCCACGATTCAGGCAATAAAATCAGGCATTTCCCACCTCATTCTACTAATATGACCGGGGTAGTACTACCGATTTGTCTGAAGAGCCCAAAATTGCCGTGTGACCTGGATATGCCCACAATGTTGCGCGATATGTTCCAAGCCATGCGCCAGTGACCACCCCAGAGTCACCTGGCGCCCATCGCGCGGGGATATGCGCGTGGCGTGCAAATCATCAATACCAAAGTTTGCAAGAACTTCTCTGCAATACTGCAGGCTGTCATCCAGACGGGTCAGCAGCTTATCTACAGGCACTCCAATTGTTTCGAATTCAGCCGCCCGGTCGCGTTCTGATCCAGATCCGGCAATAACTTCTCCCAACCAATACTTTTCTGAGCCGGCTACATGCGCCAGTAGGATGCCGATAGAATTCATCTCAGATCCTGGCACCCAGTCTAAGGCCTCCTGGGGAAGTCCATTAACTGCCTCTCGGATTTCATCGTGTAACTTCTCCAAGCGGCTGATGATCTCCTGAAAAAAAGTGTCCATGTTCACTCCTAAAAAATCTAAATCCCTTTTGGCTGCTGTCAATGCTTACGCTCGTGCAGCGCCATGCGCCATCATTTCGAGGATCTTCTCCAGCACCCTGTGAAGCTCATCGATATCTTTTATCCTGGTCTGGTTGGCACCCAGCAGGTCTGCCTGTAAGTTGCTCAGCTACTATTCTTTATGACTTTCAGAGCCCGCAGCGTAACCCACTTATTAGGCAGTTTCTTTTCGCCGAACTCTACCCAGGTTTTACCTGTATAATCATATTCCAGCGCCCAACGACCGTGGTCGTCTTGCTTCTCTATGATCAGAGCGATGGCTTCCCTCAGGCGCCTATCCTCTCCGTAGCCCAGGCTTACCAGCGCTTCAACCAGTTGTAGTAAATCGGTGACATAATATACTGGAAATCCAAACTTCCACCAGTTGCGGCTTGGCTTGTCGCTCCATCCGTTCGGGTAATCAGCGCTGGCAGGGTTCACATTAAAGAAAAATTCCACGCCGTCATGGATTGCAGCCTCAATAAGCGGTGTCCGTTTTTCCAGAGGCAGCTTGCCAAATGCCAGCATCACTTTCACCCCGCCCCAGGCGCACGCTAATTTGTTGTTTGCCCCACACGCAAAGGACGGGCCGCATTTGCCTGCGTAATAGCGTCGTTCAGCATGACGCTCCTGATTTGAAGCCACTCCCTCCCCGGTGACACTGCGAGCCATCCACTCAAAAGCAGAATCCAGAAGCGCGTCCTCGAAGCCAAGATCGAGCAGGGCCGCGCACAGGTTCCCCTGCAAGCAATCTACTGTTCCCGAGGGTGCCCCACTCGCGCTGAAATGCCCGCCCTCCGTTAGAGCGTGCTCTATCAAGTATTCGCAGGCAAGTTTTATACGAGAGTCCATCGTCACCTTGGCTCCCAGCTGCGCCAGGGTAATGATCGCCCACACGCTGGAATAATATTTCGGGTTATAGCCCGGTCCAGGTTTAGACCAGTAGCCTTCTGGTTGCATGTTTGCCAGGATGGCGGCTATTGGCCCGGCTGTGTGAGCTTTTTCCCTGGCTTCGACCAGCTCGGCCTCGTCATCAGGGTGTTCCAAAATGTCGCTTAATGCAAGATAACGCACACCCGGATCCTCGGGCTCGAGCAGCCAGGCCAGGGGATCTGCTTTTAATCTTTGCCTCCATATCATCAGAGCCTCCTCATACCTCGATCATTATCCGCCACTTCTCCACCCATTCAGTATCCATTTTCAACATCCGTTTCTTCTTCAGGTTTTCCTTTAAAACCCAGCGCACATCAGGATCTCGACTGGCAAACCAGCGTTCAAACCTAGTTTTCCCTTCCTCAGGAGCGGCAACAACAGCCACGCTCCAGCAGTATCCCATCCCCTTTTTTAACACCTGGAAACCATCTTCGAGTCTGTCCTGGTAACGCTCGATGGCTTTGGTGATATGGTCGAGGATATCAAACACCGTAGAGATACGCTCAACCTGAACTAGGAAATCCGGTTCGCACACAGCCGCGGCAGCTGCGCGCTGTTCCCAGACATTACCAACGCTCCAGTATTCCATTTCTGCCAGCAAATCTCCTGGGTTTGCCTGCCCGTAATGCTGCAGCGCCATAGCTACCGCTTCGCGCACCCGCCAGCGGGGATCGCTGGCGAAGGAGCGCAACCGACCCAGGGCTCCCATGTCCCCTCGGGCCAGTAGCTGACCTAAACCCAACACGCCGCAAAAGACCAGGAATTCGTACGGGGAATTGGTTTGCGCTTCCTGTACATCGTACTTTAGAAATTCATAGAACTGTTCTGCGTTGCCCGTTTGAGCCACTGCCTTCCCCAGCTCAATATTTGCTCTCCGTCCAGGCAGGCCTGACTCAGCTAACAGATAAGCCTCCCAATCTTTCAGATGTTTTAATTTTTCGATGTACTCGTCAACCTTGCCCATGCCATCCTTCCTTAACCCATGAACAGATGATCCTGCCTATCGAGAGGCAAACTGAATATTCGCACCTCCATCTCGTGCGACATTCCTAGGCTCGTGCACTACGTAAATTATATCCACACAACCCTATAAAGGCATATTGAGACCAGACCGACAACTGGGAGCTCCCCTCTCCCTACCACTTTGCAGACAACTTAATCAGAGTAAAATAATAACAGGAGCACTCGCTCATGCCGACCTTACAAGCAAAACAATTGCAGGATTATCGCGCTCACACCTTCCGCACCCTGCCCAGGCAGCGGGTCATCCAGCGTGACCAGGCGGTCGAATTTGTCGAGCAGCGCGGGTTTATTTACTTCTGGCCTATCAAGGATATCACCTTACCCAGTTTATGGGTCGCCGTAGCAGGTGAACGTCAGGTCGCCGACAAGCACGATGACCCTGGTCACGTGACCTGGGGTTGGAAGGATGCCCTGCTGGGGGGTCACGAATGGTACTACGCCAAGGTGCTGCGTAAAAAAGCCACTATGATCTCTATGCAGGTTGTCCCTTATTTCTATGCTCTCTCAGAGAATTATGGTGCTCCCGAAGAGGACTATCTCACCATTTACGAACAAGGTCGACTGACCCAGGAAGCCAAAGCAGTTTACGAAGCCGTTCTGGATAAAGGTCCATTGGACACGATTGCCCTGCGCAACGAGTCGCGGTTATCCAGCCGAGAAAGTGATGCGCGCTTCAATAAAGCCCTGGCTGACTTGCAATCCGATTTCAAGCTGGTTCCAGTAGCGGTTGCCCAGGCGGGTGCCTGGCGCTATGCCTTTGTTTATGATATCGTTGCCCGGCACTATCCGGAGATCCCAGAGAAAGCACGCTGGATCAATGAAGGTATTGCGCGCCTTGAGCTGATGAAGCATTACCTGCGTTCTGTCGGTGCCGCGCAAATTCGCGACGCTACAAAATTATTCCGGTGGAATACACCCCAGATTGAGCAAATCGCCAGTGATCTGGCTCAAGCGGGTTTCCTACAGCGCGGTGTTGAACTGGAGGACGCGCCCGGGGAGTGGTTGGTGCTGGCGGAATTGCTATAGCTACGCTGCTTCTACCATGTTATACGACGCTGTCACCTTGGTTGCCCATGCAGACTGGAGTAAAAACGAGCATAAGCGTTGGCTGGCTGTTGCCAATCGGGTAACAGATGGAGGCTGGATTGCACTCGCAACCTGGCAGGTGAAAAACGCACGGAATCTTCTCCCAACATTACGTGGTGCAGCTGGCGCTGGAGGTTGTGCCCTGGTTGGATTCGACTTTCCCATCGGACTTCCGGCAACCTATGCGCACAAAGTCGCCGTAACGGATTTTCTCGAGTGGCTACCTGGTCTGGGGCAAGGTTTATGGTCAGAGTTTTTTCAGGTAGCAGAGCACCGGGATCAAATCAACCTATACCGTCCTTTTTACCCGTATAAATCCGGAGGTGCCAAGCGGATTCATCTGGTACAAAAACTGGGCGTTAACTCTTTTGATGATCTGCGCCGCCTGTGTGAACAAGCCCACCCTGATCGCCGAGCTGCCTGCCCACTTTTCTGGACTTTGGGTGGGCAGCAGGTTGGTAAAGCTGCCATTACCGGCTGGCAAGAGATGCTCATACCGGGGTTGCTGGACGATAACATAAATCTGGCGCTCTGGCCCTTTTCAGGTCCCCTGGTCAGTTTACTTGTGCCTGGAAGGGTTGTCATTGTAGAAACCTATCCCGCTGAAGCTTACAAGCCCTTTGGGATACGAAACAAACCAGGTAAACGCAGTCAGGTTGCCCGCCGCGCCAACGCTCGCACATTACTGGATTTTGCTAACAAGAATGAGGTGAACTGTACCCCCGAGCTTGAACACGAAATCCTAGATGGTTTTGGGCATCATCCAGATGGTGAAGATCGCTTCGATGCCTGGATAGGATTGCTCTGGATGCTCTACTGGCTCAAGCGTGGTACTCTCCCTGAGCCACAAGACCAAACTTTGATCAAGTTGGAGGGTTGGATCTATGGACAACAGCTCATCACAAATCCCTAGTACAGCTCTGATCACTGGTGCTTCCAGCGGTATCGGGGCTGAATTCGCCAATCAGTTAGCCGCCCAGGGTTATGGACTCGTCCTGGTCGCCCGCCGAGAAGACCGGCTCAAGGGACTGGCTAGCGATCTGGAAATTAAATTTCAAGTGCCGGTTGAAGTGATCATGGCTGATCTCTCTCAAGTGCCACATCTTGAAAGGGTTGTATCCCGAGTTGTTGAGCTTCCAAACCTGCAGATCCTGGTCAACAATGCTGGCTTCGGGCTATCTGGAAAATTCGAGCAGATCGATATGCGCATCCACGAGCTTGCCATCCAGCTTCACGTACTCGCCAGTGTGCGCTTGGTACATGCAGTCTTGCCTGGCATGCTGGCACGTGGCGGGGGCAGCATCATCAACGTGGCTTCCATGGCGGGTTTAATTCCTCTGCGTAATGTCACCTATGGTGCCACCAAAGCCTACCTGGTGCACTTTTCGCGAACCCTTCACCAGGAGCTCCTTGGAAGCGGCGTGCGTGTGCAGGCATTATGCCCTGGTTTTGTGTACACAGAATTTCACAGCTCCCGTCCCGCTCCACGCTCGCCCAGGTTTATGTGGAGCACAGCCGAGAGAGTTGTGAGCGCGTCCCTGGCAACCTTGGAACGCGACCGGGTGATCTGCGTTCCGGGGCGTATCTACCGCTTGATCGCTGCATTAGGGACTAGCCCTCTGATTTTTCCCCTGATTAGTTCAGCAGCTCGCTTGATTCTGCCAAGGAGACCTTCGTGAATCTTGATGATGGGCAACAGGCGGCCGAAACACGACCCAGGGCACGCTCGCTGGGTATTGTGCCTGGTAAATTCGCTCCTGGATCTTTGAACGCCATTACTGATGTAACTGGTGTGCTCGTTGGACAGGTAACCCAGATAGAGGGGCACAGTATTCGGACCGGTGCGACAGCCATACTGCCACACCAGGGCAACTTGTATCAAGAGAAGGTACCTGCAGGCTTATCGATTGGCAACGGCTTTGGAAAATTGATGGGCAGCACCCAACTGCAGGAACTGGGGGAGATCGAAACCCCAATCATTCTGACCAATACGTTGGCAGTCCCTCGAGCAGCTGACGCAATTTTGAATTGGACACTGGCTTATCCAGGCAACCAGGGGGTAATTACGGTCAATCCTGTTGTTGGGGAGACCAACGACAGTTGGCTGAACGATATCCGCCTGCGGGTGCTCACACCTGATTTGCTTTCCCAGGCTATTGAACAGTCTTCAGCAGGCGCAGTTGAGGAGGGCGTGGTCGGAGCCGGCACTGGCACACTATGCTTCGGTTGGAAAGGAGGCATTGGTACTGCCTCGCGTCGCCTGCCAGAAGAAAATGGAGGATATCTTCTCGGGGTTCTGGTGCAAACCAATTATGGTGGTGACCTGCAAATCATGGGGATTCCCTTGGTGCATCATCTGAAACCACCAAAACAT
>CP070639.1:3563593-3591429 GCA_020354045.1 Anaerolineales bacterium
GCGCCATGGGCGATCAAGAAAACCTGGTCAAAGAACAAATCAAACAAAAAGTGATTGAATTCGTGCAGGACATTTTTAATGATGCCTACTGGCGTGTGACTGGAAGGAAGGTGGAGCATGTCCGTGAGTAATGCGGAAATAAACCTGGACAAGCGAGCTCAACTCTTTAAAGCACTTGGGCATCCCGCTCGCCTTTTGATAGTCAACCTCATGGCTGCCAAGCCTCGACACGGTGAAGAACTGGCCGCGATCCTGGGTTTGAATCCAGCTACTGTCTCGCACCACCTCACAAAACTTGCAGAGGCTGGGCTTGTGGTCGCTAAAAAAGATCAGTACTACCAGATCTACTCTCTGGTAGGTGATCTTTTGCGCAAGCCGCTTGAAGATATTATCTCTATACCTCAAGCGGGTGTAGAACAGCAGGTTGAATCCGATGCTTACAGGGAAAAAGTGCTACGGACATTCATAAAAAGGGGCCGTTTAACACACATCCCCGCACAGCGCAAAAAATTCCAGGTTGTTCTGGAGAAAATTGTCCAGGAATTCGAGCCTGAGCGGCGCTACCCAGAGCGGGAAGTGAACCACATTTTGTTAGACTATCACGATGATGTGGCAGCACTACGGCGTGGCATGATCGATCTGGGACTGATGCAGCGTGAACGCGGTGAATACTGGAGAACAGAGTAACAATAATCAAACAGGGCTGTGCAATCTGGAAACAATGGCACAGCCCTGATCAATTGCGCAAAATTTTCTTTCTAGAACATCAAGTCATTGACTCTTTGTATGGTTTCAGGAGCGGGGCGAATACGAGACTCAGGCAATCGGTTGAGGGGTGTTTCTGGGAGGTTATAGATCTCGGTCATAGATGGCTGAAGTGTATCAATATAGATCAAGCCTGTGAGCAGGCAGTTGCATGCATTGGCTTCTTCCAGCACACGGATTGCAGCCATGCGGTCAGTCGGGTCGTAATCGCGTTCAAGTTTTCTCAGGACAATTGACGAGCCATCGTGCATTGTCACCTCGACATCCTGGCCCTCATCGTACTCCACCATAATTTCATCAGCAGGTGGCACATAAGCCAGCTCATGCAAGGCGATTTCATGGTTTTTACCCCAGGCATAGGAATGCGTGGCTGAATCCTGGTTGTTGAATGTCACACACGGGCTGATAATATCCAACACGGCCACACCCTTATGACTGAGGGCAGCCTTGATCAGTTCTTTTACCTGCTTCGGATCGCCAGCGAAGGATCGCGCTACGAAAGTAGCATGACCAACCAACGCTTCCCAGGCAATATCCACTGGCATGTAAGGATTTGTCCCCTGGTTCTTTAAGGTCAACCCTGCTTCTGCCGTTGCTGAAAACTGGCCTTTAGTCAATCCATACACGCCGTTGTTCTCAACGATATAAACCAGGCGCATATTGCGGCGGACCACGTGTTTAAACTGCCCCATGCCTATGCTAGCAGTGTCGCCATCACCACTCACCCCCAATCCTTTTAGTGTATGGTCAGCCAAAAGTGCCCCGGTCGCCAGGGACGGCATTCGACCGTGCAAACCATTGAATCCAAAGGAGCGATTCAAGAAATAGGTTGGGCTTTTGCTTGAACAGCCTATCCCGCTGAATTTGACTACATCCTCAGGGACAAGATCAAGTTCGTAACAGGCAGACACAATCTGGCTGGATATTGAATTGTGCCCGCAACCCTGGCATAGAGTGCTCGGGTTGCCGCGATAATCACTTTTACTTAAGCCAGCCAGGTTCACCTGTATGCGGGAATTCGTGGAAGTCGTTTGTTCACTCATCTAATCGTTCCTCCTTTGCGAGGATTGCCTCGCGTACATACCGGGCCGTTAATGGCAGCCCATCGATATAGGCGAGGGAGGTCAGCTTGGTCGCCTGGTCTGGGTATTCCAGGGTTAAAAGCTGGTGCATTTGTCCATCTCTATTCATCTCAATGACATAACAGCGCTGGTGAGCGCGAATAAAATTACCAATTTCGTAGTTGAATGGCACAGCTCGAATGCGCATAAAATCCGTATCCAGGCCAAGCTGTGCAAGTTGCTGCCGGGCTTCATTGATTCCCGGTTCTGTAGACCCAAAGCTAATCAATCCAATTTCGGCCCCATCCATGCGGTCATAAATCGGACCAGGCACGTGTTGCTGACCAGTTTTATACTTTTTCTTCAAGCGGATTAATAAATCGTGCCATACCTGGCTATCTTCTGAATAGCGGGCATCTTCTGTATGCCCTGTACCGCGTGTAAAGTAAGCTGCATCCTGGTGACGGTTACCTGGTAGCGTGCGATAAGGGATGCCATCTCCATCTACATCCCGATAGCGCCCCCAATCTCCCTTTAATTGTTCCAGGTCCTCTTCATGTAAGACTTTGCCTCTATCCATCGGTTGATCCGGGTACTTAAAGGGCTGGGTCATCCATTGGTTCATTCCCATGTCCAGATCAGAGAGCACAAAAACGGGGGTCTGTAAACGCTCGCTTATATCAAACGCTCGCCACCCGAACTCAAAGCACTCGTTTACCGTACCAGGCAGCAGAATGACCTGTTGGGTATCTCCATGCCCCATAAAATAGACGAAGGTCAGATCTCCCTGAGCAGTCCGAGTGGGTAATCCGGTACTTGGGCCTACGCGCTGTACATCCCATACAACCACAGGTATTTCAGCAAAGTATCCCAAACCCGCATATTCTGTCATCAAGCTCAACCCAGGACCCGAGGTGGATGTCATAGCTCGCAAACCCGACCAGCCTGCACCGATAGCCATGCCGATCGCCGCCAGCTCATCTTCTGCCTGGACAACTGCAAAGGTGTTCTTACCCGAGTCAGGGTCCTTGCGCAGCATAGGCAAATAAGTTTGTAATGCCTCAGCCAGGCTGGAGGCCGGTGTAATTGGATACCAGGATACAAATTGGACCCCGCCATAAATTGCCCCTAAAGCAGCAGCTGTATTTCCATCTGCCATGATGTAATCTTTGGTGGCATCCATCGGCTCAACCATGAAAGGATCTTGTTTCACCAGATTCCCCGCAGCCCAATCAGCTGCATTCTGCACAACACCAAAATTCAAATCAATCGGTTTGGTCTTACCTTTAAAGTGAAAGTTGAGCGCCTGATATATTTTATCCAGATCTATATTCAGCATCTGGGCCAGCACACCTACATAAACCATATTGGCCACATAATCCCTTAAATTCGCAGGCGCATTCGATTGGCGAGTTAATTCCTTCACTGGCATGGGATAGGCCACAATGTCATCCCGGTTGATAGCTAACTTAATATCGTCAGCATAGAAAAACACTCCCCCAGACACCACACCCGCCAGGTCTTGAGCAAAGGTTTGAGCGTTCATCGCGACAACGATCTCTTGTTCCTCACGCCGGGCCAAATAACCATCTTTGCTCACCCGGATCGTATACCAGGTGGGTAGCCCCTGAATATTTGAAGGGAACAAGTTTTTTCCTGAGACCGGGATACCCATCTTAAATAAGGCTCGCAAAATCGTGAGGTTCGACGTTTGACTACCGGAACCGTTCACTGTAGCTACCGTGATCGAAAAATCGTTCACACGTGACCGGGTATCAGCTTGTGTTTCTTCTTGTACTAATGTTTCTAACGCAGACATTCCTTCTCCTTTGCAAACTCTGTATCGATCAAGTTGATTTTTTATTTATTCTGGCTGCCTCAGCAAGTCCTTTATCGATTACTTCTCAGCAGTCATCATTGCGCTAACTGGTCGGTGATAAAGCAAATCTTTATGCTCCACCAGAGCTTGATAACCGGCTTCCGGGTCGCCTGCACAGATTGCATCGACCATCTTCTGGTGGTATCTCCATACCTGTTGGAGATAGTTGTAATCTGCGTATACATTCAATCCAATGGCCTCATAGGCTTCCCAATACGCCTCCAGGATACCAGTCACAAAGGTATTATTCAAGCGCTTAAAAATGCCCAGGTGAAGCTGACGATGTTCATGGTGAGGAATTTTGACTTGTGGGCTGTGCAATTTATCCCAGGCGCTGCTCATCAGAGTTTTCAGCTCATTTAGATCTTGGGGTAACAGCTTACTGACTGCCTCATGCCAGAACGCCGCCTCAATGTGGTTACGGAGTTCTGAGAAAGCATCGAATTGATTACGATCAAGCTCAATTGCATAAGCCAGGCTCAGCCGTACCGCTGGTAAAAAACTATAGGGTAGGCGACGAATTCCCGTCCTCGGTCGCGCTTCAACCAGGCCCAATGCTCTGGCAACTTCTAGCTGCTCTCGTAAGCGCGGAATGCCAACCCCCAGTTCAGCGCTAAGCTCACTCAGGGATGGCAGGCGGGCCTGAACTTCATCAACACTGGATTGTGTAATGAGATATTGGAAAAATTCCGAAGTTAAGTAGGCTTGCTGCATGGGAAAACCTGTGAAGTTAGGGTGTGCCGATTATACTGACTAATTGTTCGGATTAATAAGATTATTCAGACAATTAAGCTCATTTTATCAGGTAGCCCCCTACTTGTCAAGCAAAGACCTCCTCTCTAGGAAGAGAATCTTTTTAAGGCAACCAATTTTCCCTTGCTGTACAGCTGGTTTACAACCGCATTCCTTTGTAGTATTTTCGAATTGGGCTTCTTTGTCTGCTCTATTTGTAAGCAAATCCAGATTACTTTTATACACACTACATATCGGTTATTTTCAGGATGCTATAGCCTATCCAAATCAAACCGATACTGAAAACCGTCACGCCAATCGTGCGTGGGATGACTTGATAAGAACCGAATAGCGCCCCTAGCCCAAAAAGCGGCGCTCCGATAGCAAGCATAATCCCTCCCCAGCCTGGCAGTACACCAGCTTGGGCGGTAGCAATGCCAAACAATATAAATCCCAAACTGTACACCAACCCGGCTGACACAAAAAACGGCACGAATGTTTTGCTACTGTAAATTGGTCCCTGGAAATCGAGCAAGGTAGAGTCATGTTGCGCCAGGATAGGCCAGATGATGGTGTCCCATAGCAAAGCGCCGAGCAGTAAGGTCGCTCCCAGAAATGCACATAAAAACCCGATCAGACCAAGCCGTCCAAATTTGGCAAGCTGTACAAAAAACGACCCGGTCAAACCCAGGATCCCGAGCATTGACCCGCTCACTCCCAGTACATTGACCAAAGTCCAATGACGGTCAAGCACCAGGATAGATAACGTGTTCGATAACTGCCGATAAGGCAGCAGTATGGCATACAGGTACCAGAAAGCCAACATCAGCAAGCCAGAGAAGATATTAATGAAACCGCTCAGTTGTACGAAGATTGTCGTCATGGTATGTTCCTTTTACCAGGGTATCCTTGAAACCTGCTCAATGAAATGATTGCCAATAGAACTTGTGGAGTTTGCGAATATGACCATCCCCAACGCATTATCAGGATAAATGCGCATAACGCTTGCAAAACCAGGACCTCCACCACGGTGCTGGAACCAGGCATGTTCATCCTCCCCGTACTCTGCCCAACCCAATGGTCGTTGGGTGATTCTGTCTCCTTTTGTGTGCATCATCATTTTAGTATTTTCGCTGATGAGTGCTTCACCATTCAATAGGCCTGCCATTAAACGAGCTGCATCCTCGGCAGTACCAATCAGTCCAGATGGAGGGGTTGTATCGATGTACACGCGGTTAAACCAATAGGTCCCTTTAACCCTTTCTCGCATTAACATTCTCATATCCAGCAGGAAGGGCAGGAGAGGTGTATAGATATTGAACAACGGGTGCGATCCGACAGCTTGATTTTGCTGCATTTCAGGCAAATAGAGAAAATGGGTCTTATCCATCTTTAGCGGTCTGAGAATGTTCTCTATAACATAACTTTCGTAGGTAAGATCTGTTATCTCTTCGATAATCGCGCCCAGAACCATGTAACCCAGATTCGAATATAAAAATTTGCTGCCTGGCTCAAATTTCACACGTTTGTAGGCTGGCAGGTATTGGCGCACTAATTTAGTTTGATCATATATTTCATCCTCTGCATGAATCCAGCCTATCATCGCTGGGATGGTATCCGCCAAACCCGAGGTATGCTTTAGTAGTTGCCGGACCGTGATTTCTGACCTCGCATGGCTTGGATATTCCACATCGAAATAGGTAAGGTACCTAGAGACTGGCTCATTGATATCCAGTTTTCCTCGCTCGTGGAGTTGCAGAATCGCAATTGCTGTCGGCACCTTCGTTAACGACCACCAGTGATAAACAGTATCAGCATTCGCGCGGATTTGATTAGGTCCATCCGCCAAGCCAAAAGCCCGGTTGTAAACAAGCTCCCCCTTTTTAACCACTGAAAGAGAAATGCTGGGCGGATTTCCCCTCGAGACTAACTTCTGCAGCTGGGCTTCAAGCATACTGATCATCGCTGAAATACTGTGTGGTAAAAAACCTGCTAAATTCGGAAAGGCAATCAGGTGCTGATATTTTGTAAACTAAGCCAGACTTGCGAGGTAGAGTTCCAAGGACAGCCTGTTTACTGGCTCGAAGTTCGCCTGGAAGTGCATCAGGTGTGTAAGACGCAGTGTTGCCATACCGTGCACAAATGCCCACAGGCTGTAGGTAATTTCCTCGGGACCAAAGTTTTCACGGATTTGAATCTCACCCCCTGCAATGGCTGCTTGCACCGTTTCAAGATAAACAGCATACGGTGAATCTGCGCGGACAGGTTCATCGATCGTTGTACGCTCGGAAGGCAGATTGCTCATCAACGTGAAATACTCGCGCTTGTGAAGTGCAAAATCAATGTAAGCCAGGCACATTTCCACCAGGTAGCAGGTCACAGAACGGCTTTGATTTTTTTGAATGCTTGATAGGGCTTCGAGAAGCTGCCGATTGCCCTCGTTTGATAGTGCCTGGATTATCCCCTCTTTGCTGTCAAAATATTCATAAAGTCCAGCCGGACTATAATCCACACGCCGAGCTATCTCTCGAAGTGATAAATTCTCAAAGCCTACCTCTTTGATCAGCCCTAATGCAGTTTGCAAAATTTCTTGTTTTGTTTTTTCGTGCCGCCGTTGGCGTGGAGACCTGCTTGACATGCTAGCATCCTTTCAAATAACCTAACGTTGTTCGGTATTATAACAACGTTAGGTTATTTTGTCAAGACGATATTCTGATGTTTAAACGAAGTTTTAGAGAAATCTCCGCAATTGACTCAGGCTGCATTTGCCTTCTGGCAAGTCTATTTTTAGCTACTCCGTTTAATTTGTGAGCAATTCAAAGGGTTTTGTGGTCAGTAATTAGTTATTCGCCTGCCAACAACGCTGGGAGCTCCTGCAACGCCCTCCCTAATCGAGTGCCATGCCAGGTGAGCAAGCTGCCATCCACCGGCACAATCCTGTTGTGGCGCACTGCGAGGCTATCTAGAAGCAAATCCCTTATTTGAGTTTCATGTTTAGCCTCAAATGAATAAGGCTCACTCGGTAACAGGATTATTTCTGGGTTGGCTTTTTGCAGCTCATTCAAACCCACTCGCGGATAACGCGTATCTTTACCCGCAGGGTCTTGCGGATCTTGTAACCCCAGATCAGCTTCCAAAGGGTAACGCCGCAGACGATCGGCAAATATATTCCAACCGCCAAAAATTCTCAGCAAATCATGAGTGTAAGTCTCATGGTTGAAAGTCATCCACCATGGCAGCCCATCACTGGTCTCGTCAAACCAGATCGGACAAAAATAGCGTAATGGTCGACTATCGGAAAATGCATTTTGCGCCCAACCCAAAGCGATTTCCAATGTCTCCAACTTCGAGGCTGCTGTACGGTTGTGAAACAGCCCCACCAAGAGCCATAATATATCCAACGCCGCGCGCACTGTTGTAGGAAATGTAACCCAAACGGGGATATTTGCAGCTTGAAGTGCCTCGACAATCTGTCGAGGATTTTCTTCGCGGTTTGCCAGCACCAGGTCTGGGGCAAGCGCAAGGATTTCTTCCAATCTCGGGTTTTTCGTACCGCCAACCCTCGGCAGCTTACTTACCTGCTCAGCTGGATATACACAATACTCCGTGATACCCACAACTACCTCGCCAAAACCAAGATCGAAAAGGCTTTCCGTTAGCGAGGGCACCAGCGATACCACCCGCCTGGGCGGTTTTTCCAATTGCAGTGTTTCTATATGCCCGTTACCACTGGGAGTCATTTCAGATTGAGACGAGAAAACCAGTCGCTGCTGCCGGGATCAGCTCAACTGTGCATGGCAAAGCGCATTCGTAAATAGAAATATTGAGATCGCAGGGGAAATCACACCGCAGCGTTTGCGCATATTCAAACTTTTCCGAGGCTTTATTAAAGTTGTCGACCATATAGATCTTCATTTGCACTTCACTTACACCGAGGTCAAGATAAGATCAAGCGCAGGAATTTTTCTTCGTAGCGAGGATTTTCCAGCGTGCTGTCGGCTGTGTGCCTGCCCCGCATTCTTGCCTCCATAAGCTTCGGATCAGCAATCTGGCTGCGGTGCTCATACAATGCCCTGATTTTTGTATCCCAGGTTGCAGTCACATCCAACCGGATATTTGGATTTAATGAACCAGCCACCCAGACTTCCCGTACTTTGTGCGGCTCCAGTTTCTCATCACGCCACAGCTCGATAAAAGTCAAATGATCTCGCGCTGCCGGATAAACCGCATCCAGGGTTGCCTGGCCAGCTGCCCGATGGTCTGGATGGTTTAAGTAGTTGTCCCCAATATAAAGGGTCGTCGGGTCACAGGTTACGAGGATATCTGGGCGTTCCTGGCGGATCACTCGGGTGATGTCACGGCGTAATGCCAGGTCTGCCACCAGATAACCATCTGGATGGTCTAAAAACCGGACATTATCAACGCCTAAGATTTTTGCCGCAGCCTTCTGTTCTGCCTGTCTTAGACTACACAGCTCATCCGGTTGAACGAGCCGGTCCTGACTGCCTTTATCCCCGCAGGTAAGCAAACAGTAGCGCACTTCGTGACCTGCTGCAATCCAGTGAGCAACGCTTGCGCCACAAAAAAATTCTGGATCATCTGGATGCGCCAATATCACCAGAATTTTTTGCGGGGTATCCCAGTTATCGTGGGATATTAGATCCATATCAACCTTTTGACCCAGTCATCAATATCACCGGTCACTCAAAGTCAGGAAATTTATAACAGGTTTCCGGGTCAGCGTTTGCGCCCCTTCTTACGAGGTCTAGTCTCCGACCCACCGCAGCTACAGCCACCCTCTGGATGTTTGGCACAGGGTTCCTGGGATTTCTTTCGCAGGGCTTCAAGTTCTTCCCAAGGTTGGATTTCTTCTTGCGTATATTCTTGCACTCTACCATTATCCAATTCAACCAAGACTGACTGCTTTAATGGATAGATATCTACAACTTTACCTTCCCCCTCCAGGGTCACTACCCGCTTATTGCGTTTAGGAAGTTGTTTACGGGCTTCGACATATTGTTCATATTCATAGACCAGGCAGCAACGTAGCCTGCCGCACATGCCAGTAATCTCTGAAGGCGTAAGGGATATACCTTGCTCTTTTGCCATCTTGATGGAAATCGGGCTGAATTCGGTCAGGAACATAGAACAGCAGCGATTTTCCATGCCACAGGCACCCATCCCACCGATGATTTTCGCCATATCGCGCGGTCCAATTTGCCGCATCTCTACCTTCGTTCGGTTATACAGGCGTTGCATTGCGCCGCGTAATTTCTTTAAGTCCACTTTTTCTTCTGCTTCAGTGTTGTAAAGAAATGTTAGGCGTGAACCATCATATGTATACTCAGCCGTGACGATTTTTATCCCTTCCACCTTCAGCTCAGCAGCTTTAGCACGGCAATTGATCATAGCTTCAAGTTCTTTCTTTTGCCAGATTTGCCGCATTACCAGGTCGCGAGGGGTTGCCCGACGCTGAATAGACTTTAACGGACCCCCTTCAAATGTCCCGTTTTGTTCGCCTAGTATCTGTACAACCTCGCCCAACTGACGCCCACGACTGGTATCTACCACAGCAAAGTCGCCAACCTGAATATCTGCTTGGTTGCTTGCGTCAAAGTGATAAATTTTGCCAATCTTTTGAAAACGAATACCAACCACAATCGGTGTCATATGCTATACCATAAAATCCTGAAGCTTGATTGCTCAGGCTGCCCACGCTTGTAAAAGAAGCGACAATAAAAAGGCGTGGTAGTCTATCCAATCAAATTGATGGGAATAAAGTTACCCTGATTCATAGCTGCCACACTAACCCTGGCTGCCAGATCCATTGTCACCTGGCGTAGAGCTTCGGAAACTTTGGAATCAGGGTCGGTTATGGTTACCGGTTTTCCGCTATCGCCTCCCGCCCGTACTGCTGGGTCCATAGGTATCGCCCCAATATAGGGCACACCGGACTCATCCGCCAACTTTCTTCCACCACCAGAGCCAAAGATATCCATCTGTGAACCATCCGGCAATTCAAGATAGCTCATATTTTCCACCACACCAAATATCGGCACGTCCAGCTGCCGGAACATTTCCAGGCCTCTGCGGGCATCATCTAGTGAAACTTGTTGGGGCAAAGTAACAATCACCCCACCGCTTAAAGGCAAAGATTGAGCCAGGCTTAAAGCCGCATCCCCTGTTCCTGGTGGCAGATCAACAACCAAATAATCAAGCTCTCCCCAATCCACATCGGTGAGAAACTGTCTTATAGCAGAATGCAGCATCGGGCCACGCCAGATTAAGGGTTGCTCAGGCTTTACCAAAAACCCAATCGACATGATCTTAACACCATAAGCTTCCGCAGGAATTAGTTTACCATTGCGAGGGGAAGGTAACTTCTCCACGCCCATCATGGTCGGGACATTTGGTCCATAGATATCTGCATCCAACAAGCCCACCCGGGCACCTGTTTGGGCAAGAATTACTGCTAAATTTACTGCGACAGTGCTCTTTCCAACACCGCCTTTACCTGAAGCAACTGCAATAGCATTGCGTATGGGCAGCTCCAGCAAGCCACGCGAGCGTCCGTCAGCTGGTACGTTCGCATCCAGTTTTACCTCAACCGCACTCACACCAGGTAATCTCTCTACAGCCTGGCGCGCTTCGCGTTCAATTTGTGAACGGAGAGGGCATGCAGGCGTGGTCAGCATCACTGTGAAACGAACCTGGTCACCTTCGATCACTACATCACGGATCATATTTAAAGTTACCAGATCTTTATGCAGTTCTGGTTCTTGTACCTTGCTCAGGGCGGCCATCACCGCCTCATTTGTTACCTTGTCATTCGTCATTACAACCTTCCAAAAATAATATCGTTAAAATCTTGCACCACTCAATTCGCTGTTCCAGTTTGCATCAAATCATTTATTTATCATCAAATAGATAATGCAGAACTTCATCACTGGCTTCCTGAAACAGAGCTACCAATTCATGATCACTGCCATGAAACCGGCGAAGCGCCTGTTGAGCACAGCTCTCGCAACCCCGCAAAGCCCGATGCGAGCCTGAATGGCAAGTTAGACAGCCCGCCATACGTGCCATCATCAAGACAAAGGATAACTGTTCCAGTGAACTTGGTGTCTGGCTGACAGTCTTATCAACCAATGTTTGCCAGACCTCGCCCCGTAAATCTCTCAAGCCTGGTATTACCCTTGGAGGGAATAATAAGTCGACTTGTGTCTCTAGCATAACACCTTTAATATATTACTGTTCAACACGATCCTCGCCAAACGGCAGGTTCCTTTTTCTCGAGATTAATTTCTCTGTGCTCGGCGAGCTGCCTTAGCCGCCTCTGCCTCAGCGCGTGCCTGTTCTTCGCGCGTATAGTTCGTTGGGCGGATTGATGAATAGTAAGATACTGGCTTTGAAAGCTTCTCCTTGTTGTATATATTGTTATGGACGCGATCGTATACCGCCAGTTCGTAATCATGATCCATCTTGATGGCATCAAAGGGGCAGTACTCAGCGCAGAAGCCGCAGTTCATGCAGATATCCACATCAATGTAGAACTCTTGCGGTTCTGGAATCGGACGGCCTGTTTCAGGATCATTGGTTCGCACAATCCAAATACACTGAGGCGGGCAAACTTTGGCACAAATTCCACATGAAGTGCAGCGGTCCTGCTTTTCTCCATTTTCGCCTTCCTCATACAACAAGAAAGGAATAAAGCGAAATTCTTCAGGGACAGGCAGTTTTTCCTCGGGATATTGTATGGTAAAGATACCCCGCGTATTAATGCTCATCCGGTGATTGATGCCCTCTTCACTATCGTAACGCCGGCCTCTACGTAGCCACCAAACAATGTCATCCCAGTAAGTTTCCCAGAACCGCTTCAGGGTCACACCCAATCCTCGCAAAATACCCATTCCGTCCATAAATCTTTGCTCCCAATCGCTGATCTAACGTATCTCTTGCTCTCTAAATTGCCTTATGAAGGCCTGCTGCTTGGTGTTGCTTTCAGCGGTCCGTTTCGCCTAATACGATGTCGATGGAACCGAGGATAGCTACTGAATCGGCAACTTTATTGCCAACACACATGATCTCTAACGGGGTCAGGTTGACAAACGAGGGGGCGCGCACATGATAGCGCCATGGATTTGGCTTGCCGTTTGAGATGACATAATACCCCAGTTCACCCTTTGGACCTTCCACTCTGCCGTAAGCCTCGCCTGGTGGCACACGCACTTGGTATTGTGGCTTGCCTTCCTGGATAGGTCCTTCGGGCATGTCGCGCACGGCCTGCTGAAGAATGCGCAGGCTTTGACGGACTTCATCCAGCCGGATCATGTAGCGATCATAGATGTCACCATGGTAGCGCACCGCGACATCGAAATCAAAGCGCTCGTAGATGCTGTAAGGGTCCGCCCGGCGAATATCGTAAGGCACACCCGAAGCCCTAAGCAAGGGTCCAGAAGCAGAATAAGCGATGGCTTGATCTGGGGTCAGGATACCCACCCCTTCCCCTCTTGAGCGCAAGATTTCATTGTTGGTTAGATAAAGGTCAAGTTCATCAATCTTGCGCGGTAGGCGATCGTAAACCAGTTTGCGGATCTTCTCGTAGACGCCCTCCGGCAAATCACGTGCCACCCCACCAAAGCGAAAATAGTTGCACATCATACGCGAGCCGCTAACCGCCTCGAAAATATCTAAGATCAGTTCGCGCTCCTCAACGGCATACAGCATCGGCGTGAAGTAGGCACCCAGATCATTCAGCAAGAAACCAATCGCCCAAATGTGGTTACTGATCCGGGTGAATTCCGCCATGATCACCCGCAGGTATTCGGCTCGTTCGGGCGGTTTTACACCCATTAATTTTTCCACTGCTAGGGCATATCCAAAATTGTTGCTCATGGAACTCAGGTAATCCAGACGATCGGTGAAGGGCATGTTCTGCAAAAAGGTGTTCCGCTCACCAATTTTCTCATGATTGCGATGCAAATACCCCATAACCGGTTTTAACGCTGTTATAGTCTCCCCATCCAGGGTAACCACCATGCGAAAAACACCATGGGTGGAGGGGTGCTGGGGTCCCATATTTACCACCACTTGCTCAGTACCTAAACCACCACCATTGCCTGGCTTGACCACTCGTCCCAGGCCCGCGTAAAGGCTGGCATCGCCATCTGGCACCCAGGTTTCAGGGTCAAATCCAGCCGGATAATCCACGTTCTTATGAAAAGTGTTCTTGTCTTCCGAGCGCCACACCTCTCCATCCGGCCAGCGACTCTTGTAAGGCTTGCTGTCCTCCTCGTAGTATGCTTCCTGCCAATCCTTGCGCATCGGGTGACCATGAAAACCTTCCCACATCAATATGCGACGTAAATCCGGATGCCCCTCAAAGTGTATCCCATACAAATCCCAGGCTTCGCGCTCCTGTAGCTCTGCGCCCGGGTAGACAGGTACCAGAGAAGGTACCGAAGCGACCTCACGAGGGGTTTGCGCTTTGAGCACCAGGGCGGAACCACCTGTGGATTTATACAGATGGTAAACCACTTCCATTTTCCCCTCAGGTAAGTAATCAACACCCGTGACGGAGGAGAGATAATCGTACCCAAAATCATCGCGTAATTTTGTCACCACCTCAACCAGCTTCTCTGCCTGGATGATAAAGCCTTCATAGCCTTTACGCTCATCTCGGACAACTACCTCGGGGAACCGAGTTTCGAGGGTGTTTTCAACAATCGTGGTTAGTTCACTCATAGTATTTCTCCCACTTACGCCGCTTCTTCAGCAGGAACTGCAGCACTGCTGCTTTCACTTTCTAATTTGCCTTGGGCATACTCCCTGATGCTGGCGTACTCGCGTGGATCCATGATATCTGGTCCCAGGACAGGGATTGGGATTGCCTCAATGGGCTCTTTCTGATACCAGCGTACTTCTTTGATAGATTGCTTGTCAATCTTCTTCTGAAGTGCGATCAGGCCATTTAACAAGGCTTGTGGCGTGGGAGGGCAGCCCGGGATGTAAACATCCACAGGTATGTACTTATCAACTCCAGATACCACGTTATAACCCTCCTTAAAAGGCCCACCTCCTGAAGCACAGGCACCCATGGCTACCACGTATTTTGGCTCAGGCATCTGGTTATACAGGCGCACGATCTGCGGTATCATCTTCTTCGTCACCGTCCCAGACACAATCATCACATCAGATTGGCGTGGGCTGGGACGCATAACTTCCATGCCAAAGCGCGCAAAATCGAACCGGCTGGCTGCAGTACAAATCATCTCTATTCCACAGCATGCCAGCCCAAACATCAACGGCCATAAAGACGAGCGCCTGCCCCAGTTATAGATCTTGTCCAGTGTTGTAATGGCGACCTGTCCCTGCATTTCTGGGGGTATCTCATAACCAGGTGTGTTGAGTTCTTCACTCATAGGGGATTTGCCTCCTCAAACCATTCTTGGTAAATTGCCATCAAAATTGCTTCATTAGCCAGCTGGGGATCATCGAAAAAATCAGGTAAACTGACTGTCCAGCGGTGAATCATGCCTAACGAAATCTCTTCTAGGTTAGCCTGCGGGTACTGCTGTTTCAGTCGCAAGGCAATTGCGTATGAATCCTCCCAAGTTAATGGGTCGTCCACACTCATATACAAATCCTCAAATAACTTAGAGTTACCCCACCAGGATAACCCAGCGAAAATGCCAGCGCTACTCAAACAGCCTTTATTATACCGCCTAACGGGGTCATGTCAACCCGCATATAAACAAATATATATTTGCTAAAATCCCATGATTTAGTATAATTTTGCTGTGAAAAGCACTCGGCAATTAATTCTTGAACATCTGAGCAACAAACAGGCAGCCTCTACCAAAGAGATCAGCCGCGCCTTACAGCTCACTACCGCTAATATTCGCCATCATCTGGCAATCCTGCTCGCTGAAGGCGCGGTGGCGATAATTGGAGAAAAGCCCTCTATCGGCCGCGGCAGACCAGCCTCGCTCTACGCCCTGACCAGTCAAACCAGTTTAAACAATTTAGACCGCCTCGCCAGCGTTCTGCTCAAGGATTTCGCCAATCCAGAAAGGCCAGAATCGCAAACAGATAGTTTACAAAGAATAGCACTTGCGCTCAGCGGTGAAACAGGAAATGCGACTGACAATCTAACCAGACGTTTATACCAGGCTGTTCAGCGATTAAATGAGCTAAATTATCAGGCACGCTGGGAAGCCCGCTCCGCGGCCCCGCAAATCATCTTGGGACACTGTCCGTATGCTGCTATCCTGTCTGATCATCCCGAGCTCTGTCACTTAGATGCGCTCATTCTCGAGACCTTGCTCAGGACGAGCGTTGAAAAAGTCGCTCATCTAGCCAGAGATGAACGCGGACTGACCTATTGTATGTTTACACTCCTGCAATAGAGTAAAAATCAACCCTTCCCAACCAAAATTCCGATATATAATATAGTTCTGGGTTGAATTACGCTCAAGTAAACATGGTATCGCCCCATTGACATCTCTTTAGACTGCCACAAACCGGGGAAATTCCTAAAGAGCGATGGGGAGGAAAGAAGGAATATGAATAAGCCCTATAAACTCACAGTCACACAAGGTCCAAACCCCAAGCAAGAGTTCGAATTGTCACAGACAGAAATCCTCCTGGGAAGAGACCCCAGCCTGGATATTGTCTTCAATCTGACTGCTGTATCGCGCCGCCATGCCAGGCTTACCCTGCGTGGCGGCGATTATTTTATTGAAGATTTAGGCAGCAGTAATGGTACGTATTTAAATGGTGAGGCTCTTTCTACTGCCGCTGTTCTCACCTCTGGCGACCAGATCAGCCTTGGGCATGCAGTCACACTGCAGTTTACCGGTCCACCATTAACAGCCCCAGAAACTCAAGTTGCCGGATTGACGATGGATCAAACCGTAATAGAGGCTGACACCAGCTTAAGGACAGTGGTAGGTGCGCCCCAGCTCCAGGTAATGGTTTCTGGGTTAACCTCGCAGACCTATCCCCTGGTCGCACCCTCGCTTTCGCTCGGCCGTTCAGAGGACAATGACATTGTCATCCCATCGAAAATTGTCTCACGGCACCATGCTCGCATAGAAAAGGTCACCCTAGGATATCAGCTTGCGATCTTACCCCAGGCGACCAACCCGTTGCTGCTGAATGGAAAACCACTCACCCAGCCAGCCATTTTGCGCCATGGCGATCAAATTGAGGTCGAAAGCAACCTACCTGATTTGTCTGTCACCCTGGTATTCCTGGATCCAGCCGGTAGCACCCAAGAGGCGGTGGTTGAGACAGCTACACGGGTTTCACAGGGCAGTCTATCTCAGTCCGATCAAACCATGATGGACGCCGGTATGGATTTTGAAATACCTGCAACACCTCCTCAGCTGGTGGTTACCGTGGCTGGTGAAACGCCAAGAACTTATCCACTGACCAGTGAGAGTTTCACTCTGGGACGTGCTGAGGAAAACAGCATCGTCATTCCCTCAAAAATCGTCTCGCGCCATCATGCTCGTTTGGAACGAGCTGGAGGTGGTTACCAGCTGGTTATCCTGCCTGACGTGATCAATACGCTGGTCTGCCGGGGCAAGCCGGTGACCGGGCGCTACCAGCTGCGGGATGGGGATGTGCTGCGCATTGACAGCACCATCCCGGGCATGATGGTCACACTGGAATACCATTCGCCATCCGAAGCCAGCCGAGAATTCCATGCCATCCGTTTTGATGAAAAAGAGGTCCTCACCTTCGGGCGCGATGCCAGCAACGATGTGTGTTTAAATGTGCCCACTGTATCACGCTTCCACGCACAAATTGAACGCGTGGGCAAGCGTTATCGGGTCCAGGATCTGCAAAGTTCAAACGGCACATTTGTCAACGACGAGCGTATTACTGGTGAAGTCTGGTTGCAACCTGAAGATACAATCCGTATCGGTCCTTTCCGCTACCTGATGGGCGAAGACCAGTTCATCCAATACGATGAGACCAGTGGTCTAAAAGTAGAAGCGGTTGGGTTGAACAAATGGGTCCGAAAAGATCTAAACATCCTGGAAAACATTTCGCTGATTTTCCAGCCGCGCGAGTTTATCGTTGTGGTAGGTCAAAGCGGTGGAGGCAAATCCACCTTGGTAGATGCCATCGCGGGTTACAGGCCTGCCACCCACGGGCGTGTGCTTGTAAATGGTATTGACATTTATCGCAACTTCGATGCCATCCGCAATGAAATCGGCTACGTTCCCCAGCGCGATATCATCCACATGGAGCTGACTGTTTATCAGGCACTAGATTATGCCGCCCGACTGCGCATGCCGCGCGACACATCCAAGGAAGAGCGTCACCAACGTATCATGGAAGTGCTTGAAGACCTGGATCTGGTTCACCGCAAAGATGTCCAAATCAGCGGCTTGAGTGGTGGGCAACAGAAACGCGTTTCTATCGGGGTTGAACTACTCACCAGACCAGGCCTTTTCTTCCTTGATGAACCGACCTCTGGGTTGGACCCCGGCACTGAGACCGCTTTCATGCACTTAATGCGCCGGCTGGCAGACCAGGGGCGTACCATCATCATGGTGACGCATGCCACCAAGAATGTGATGCTGGCAGATAAAGTTGCATTTCTAGCCCGTGGCGGTTATTTGGCCTGGTTCGGGCCACCAGATGAAGCTCTCAAGTATTTTGATCAATACCGCACAGAGCGCGAGCGTCTGACCCGCGAAATGGAGTTCGATCAGATCTACGCCATACTGGATGATCCCAGTAAAGGCAACGCTCAGGAATGGGCCCAGCGCTACCAGGAACATCATGCTTTTCAAAAATACATTGCTGAGCCGCTCCAATCCAGGCCAGAGTCATTACCATTGGTCACAGCAACGACTGCACCTCCTGCTGAGAAGTCGGCTCCTGTGCAGCCTCGCCAGCGCTCCACAGCCTCTGCCTTACACCAGTTCTTCGTGCTCTCAGCCCGCAACCTGAAAATCCTGACCCGCGATCGCTCCAGTCTAATGCTGATGCTGATTGCAGCCCCACTGGTCGGCGCGCTTGACTTTGTCATCGCACCGCTAATGGGCAGAGCTCCCTTCGATTATGCAACTGGAGACGCTGCCAATGGCTCGATTACTTTGTTCTTGCTGACAGTAAATTGCTTGCTGGTTGGGGGTCTTTCTCAGATGCGCGAGTTTGTGAAGGAAGCCGATATTTACCGCCGTGAACGGTTAGTTAACCTAAAAATTCTTCCGTATGTCACCTCCAAATTATGGGTAGCAGCCCTGCTGGCCTTTTATCATGGCGCCGCATATGCAGTAATTCGTTATCTGGCTTTCGATATGCCCGGGGGTACGCAGGAATTTGTCCTAATTTATATCACGCTTGTCCTGGCAGTCCTGGCCGGTATGGTCGGTGGCTTGCTGGTTTCAGCTTTTGCAAAGAACTCCAGTTCTGCCCCCCTGTTGCTGATCTTAATGATCGTCCCGCAGATCGTTTTAAGCGGCGCGCTGGCACCAGTGCCAGATTACGCCAGTGCCATCGCCTCCACCCGTTGGGCATTCGAGGGTTTGATCGGTATCGTTGGTATTGGATCAGATATCTCCGCCGATGTCTGCTGGCAGTTGCCAGATGAACTGCGCGATGGCATGTCGATCGAAGATAAGACTGCGAACCAGTGCCTCTGCATGGGTATTGCAGTTTTTGACGCGAACTCTTGCAACTTCCCTGGGATCTATGAGTATTATGAGCCGGAAATCGCCCAGGATCCACCCGTAGAGCCACCACCACTCGGCGAGAGACCCGCTGAGCCTGTCATCCCAGAGGCACCCCAGCCGCCAGAGGATCAATTTGACCAGGTAGCTGTGGCACAATATCTCAATGCCCTGCAGGCGTACCAGGATGAGACCTCTCGCATCCAAACAGATTACCAGAATCAAATGCAACTCTACGAGTCACAGGCTAATGTTTACCAGGCTGAGATGATCGAATACCAGGAGACCCTGGCAGAGTATGAACTGAAGCGCAATTCGGCTGTGAAGGGTGCAGAAGGCCTGATTGAAAGTGTCCGCGATGAATTTGGCTGGGCCTGGGTGAATAAGAGTAACTCGGACGAGTTTCGATCATGGCTGATCACCGCCTGGTCAGCGCAACTGATCATCATCCTGGTTTATTTTGTGATCATCCTTTACCTGATTAAAAGAAAAGATGTCCAATGAAAAACAAAATTGTCACCACAGCATTTATCAGCCTGAGCCTGCTGGCCTTCACAGCAGCCTGTAGCCTAGGTTCACCCTCCGCAAATCAATCTCAAGCCACTCTGCAGGCATTACAAGATTCCGTCGCTAAAACCTCCACCGCAGCAGCCAGCGATAGCGGCAGCTCCAGCAATGACCTGGGGACTGCTGTGGCCGAAGCCACCACCCGCAGCCAGGAAATCCTCGCCACGCAAACAGCGAGGGCTTCCACACGTGACGAATCCCAGCTTGCTACCGCAACGATTGCCGCACCCGTTCTGGCAGAGCTGCCTTTATACGGCGCTGAACCTGAAAAGGGGCAACTGGCCTGGATGCACCCGCCTGTGACGGTAGAAGTGGAGGGATACCGGCAATTTGGTCATGCCAACGACTTCATGCACATCGTAGCGCGTGATTTTGTCATGGCTGCCGATATCACCTGGGACACCCAGTACGGTGCTTCTGGCTGTGGGTTCATGTTCCGCTCCGATGGTGACCAGAAATTCCCCAACCAGTATATGGTAGTCGCCAGCCGGCTTGGTCAGGGTCATGTTATTTTCAGCGCCCTGGCGGATGGCGAGTTGGCAAATGTACACGATTTTTACGCCAATACCCTGGATCCAGCTTTTGAGTGGCAAAACGGCACAACCAACCGCCTGGCAATTGTCGCCCGGGGAAATCTGGTAGAGATTTACACCAACGGCACAAAAATTGGCGAGGTCGATACCACCATCCCACCGCCGCCCCCGGTGCTTCCCAAACCGCCTCTCAAACCCCTGGATCAGAGCGATACAACCGCCATGTCTAATTACCAATCTCAGCTAAGGGAGCATCAGGACCTGGTTGACCAGGTGCAATCCAATTACCAGGTTGCCCTGAGAAACTACCAGACACGTGAAGCTATCTTTGCAGAAGGTTTCGTAGCCATGCTGGCACTCAGCGAGTCAGGGCGCACGAAATGCCAGTTTGATGATGCCTGGTTATGGCTACTGGAAGAATGAAATGAAAGAGGATAGATGCCTAAAATTGTTGGACCTTCCCCCGTAAATGTGATCCCCGAGATCACTGACCAACCTCCAGATGACATCGCTGCAGAGTTATATGCCCTGCGCAGCAGTTTAGATGCCAGCATTCCACGCAAAATTCTGGATAACAATCTGATTGTCGCCACCTGGAACCTGCGTGCCTTTGGCAGCCTGACTCAAAAATGGAAATCAGAGGCAGGCGATTCACCGTTGCGTGACCTGCAATCTCTGCTCTACATCTCAGAAATCATCTCACGCTTCGATGTGATCGCGTTGCAAGAAGTGCGTGGCAACCTAAAGTGCCTGCGCCACATGCTTAAATATTTAGGTTCAGATTGGGGCCTGATACTGACGGATGTCACCCAAGGGAAAGAAGGAAATGACGAGCGTCTGGCCTTCGTCTTCGATAAACGCAAGGTGAATATCTCTGGACTGGCCTGTGAGCTGGTAGTCCCACCTGAAAAACTGGATCACATCCGTGAAAATGCCTTGCGCAAACAATTTGCCCGTACACCATACGCAGTAGCTTTCCGTTCGTTGGATAAAACCTTCATCTTGGTGACATTACATATCATCTATGGCAAGCGTGCCAAGCAACGCTTGCCGGAAGTCACCGCCATCGCCGAATGGCTGAATGAATGGGCGTCTGATATAAACGCTTATGATCACAACCTGATTGCGCTGGGTGATTTCAACATCGATCGCGCTGGCGACGACCTCTACAATGCCTTTATCAGCAATGGATTATTCATCCACCCGGATATGCACAAAATACCACGTACAGTGTTCAGTGATCCTGCTAAGCCTGATCGCGATAAATTTTATGACCAGATCGCCTGGTTTACTGGAGAACAAAAAGCCAAGGCGCTATCCCTGGAATATTCTAAGGGAGGCTATTATGACTTTGTGGGTAGCACACTGCGAGACAGGAATCTAGATTTAAATACCCATACCTGGCATATATCAGACCACTATCCTTTATGGGTTGAGTTCAATATGCGCGAAACTCCAAAACCAAAAACGGAGTCCCCCAACCCGATCTGGTTGGGTGAACAGGATAGGTTTCGCCCAAGGTAAGCAAGCGCAAACGGTACGTTCGTTACGCGTTCATTGGTGAGCGGCGATGCTCTACTCCACAGTAACGCTTTTCGCCAGGTTGCGCGGCTGGTCCACATCCAGCCCACGCAAGGCGGCGATATGGTAAGCCAGCATTTGCAAGGGGATCACTGCGGTTACCGGGCTGAGCATCCAGGGGGTCTCAGGCAACCAGATCACCTGGTCCGCACTGGTCTGTACCAGCTCGTCCCCATCAGTTGCCAGTGCAATCACCGTGCCGCCACGTGCCCGGGCTTGCTCGATCTGGCTGAACATTTTTTCATACCAAGGATCGCGTGGTGCAATAACCACCACGGGCATCTCTTCATCTATTAAGGCGATCGGTCCATGTTTCATCTCCCCGGCTGGGTAGCCCTCTGCGTGGATGTAGGAAAGCTCTTTAAGTTTTAGCGCTCCTTCATATGCCGTCGGCATGTTGATGCCCCTGCCCAGATAGAGACAGTGCTGGGTATTTAGTAAGCTACGGGCAACCTTTTCAATCTCTGGCTCACGGTTCAGGCATTCGCTTGCCAGCGCGGGCACACGGCGCAGGTCGCTGACCAACAATTGCCGATCCTTTTCCTTAATGGTGCCGCGCAGTTCTCCAAGCAAAATAGCCAGCATGTACAAGTCAACCAACGGTGCGGTATAAGCTTTCGTAGAGGCGACTCCGATCTCAGGCCCTGTCTGCATCGCGATGCATCCATCGGCTATACGCATAGCCTGGGACCCGATCGCATTTACGATCGACCACAAGGTCGCCCCTTTTCCGCGCGCCTCTTCCATGGCAGCCAGGGTATCGGCGGTCTCGCCTGATTGGCTGATCGCTAATACCACTGTGTCTTCATCTACAATCGGGTCACTATATCGGAATTCCGAGGCGATCTGTACCTCCACGGGCAGGCGCGCAATCTGCTCGATTAACACCTTGCCTACCATCCCGGCGTGAGCTGCCGTCCCGCAGGCAGTGATAAACATCTTGCGCATGCGCTTAGCCAGCTCTGGACTCAGGTTCAATTCAGGCAGGAGAATACGCCCTTCTTCAAAATCTACTCGCCCGGCGATGGTATCGGTCAGCGAGCGCACCTGCTCGTGAATCTCCTTCTGCATGAAGTGGCGATATTCACCTTTTTCAGCTGAGACCGGGTCCCAGGGTACATTTTGCACCTGATATGCGACTGGATGTCCCTGCATTGTTTGTACCTGCAGCCTATCACGGGTTACAACAGCCATATCCTGCGACTCTAAAAAAACCACCTGCCGGGTATGCTCCAGAATGGCAGGCAGGTCAGAGGCAACATACATCTCCCCTTCACCAATACCCACCACGACACCCCCTGCGTTGCCAATTCGGGCCGCCACGATTTTATCTGGCTCATGTGAGCTGAGCACGACCACTCCATGAGCTCCACGTAAATGCAGCAAAGCCTTACGTGTCGCCTCCGCCAGACTGGTTTCACTGGACAGATAGCGCTCAACCAGGTGCACAATTACTTCAGTGTCTGTTTCCGATTTAAAAATCACACATACAGCAATTAACTCGGCACGTAATTCTTGAAAATTTTCAACAATGCCGTTGTGAACTACCACAACTTCACCCGTCATCCCCAGGTGAGGGTGCGCATTGCGAGCGTTCGGTTCGCCATGAGTTGCCCAACGAGTGTGCCCAATGCCAATATGCCCGGATACTGGTGCTTCATCTACCAGGGCATTTAAGCGCGCCAGTTTGCCTGCATCCCGGCGTATCTCGATATGGCGGTCTTGCAACACGGCTAAGCCTGCCGAGTCATAACCGCGGTACTCCAATCGCTTCAAGCCGCTTAAGATAATCGGCGTTGCGTCCCGCGGGCCTATATAACCAACGATTCCACACATGGGATCCCTCCATTCAGTAAGTCACGTAACGTCGCTCATCTCCCAGAGAAATGTACCTGGAATGACGTTTCGTTTCATAATTTGCGTCACTCTCCCAAGTTTTGTCACTCCAGTCACCCGGTGTGCCTTGTTTGGGGGTTTGGTATTGGAGGGATAGAAACGGGCCGTGACTGGCCCGGAGGGCTTCCGCTGATCTTTCGATTTTCCCGGTTCCCAGGCTGGCAACCTGTTGTGCTCCGGTTAGCCTGTCCTCGCGGACAGGAACCCTCTTCCTCGTCAGCTCCTCGGTGCAGTTGCCTATTTCTGGCAATTCTGCTCTATCTTGCCTTACCGAAGAGCCCGTGCGCTGTCTTCCCATTGTTGGCGTATGCGCTTTTTCGCTCGCCATACATTGATTTAGCCCGGCACCTCCTGCTTCAGTTTCAGGTGGGGCAATTATACCGTAATTGATAGCGGATAAACCCTGACAAAATCCTATCAATTTCTATTGTAAAATAACTATCCAATCTTCAATCAAATGTGATAAAGAGTTAAAATCCGGTTAAAATCTGCCTGAATCGAACCAGGAGGTTCTCTGGTATAATCCAACGCGATCTTTTGGGAGGGCTTGCCACACCTCCCATATATTTCATCTGCAATCTGCTACTGTTTGCGGGTGAAAAAAATAAAAAAAACCAAGGAGCCTGGATTTGGCTTTCAATCCCCTCAACTGGTTGCTGGGGTTTTTCTCACTAGATATAGGCATCGACCTGGGTACAGCCAATACCCTGGTCAACGTGCGAGGGAAAGGCATTGTAATCAACGAGCCTTCCTGGGTCGCGATTGAAAAACGCACACGCCGCCCGCTTGCCATCGGTGCTGAAGCAAAGGAGATGGTTGGGCGGACCCCTATCAACGTGGTTGCCGTACGACCCTTGCGAGATGGAGTGATCTCGGAGTTTGAGATCACTCAAGCCATGTTGGAATATTTCATTGGCAAAGCCCATGAGCAAAGCATTGTCCCCGTGCCGCGCCCGCGTGTGGTCATAGGCATCCCCTCAGGTGTTACCGAGGTAGAAAAGCGCGCCGTGTATGATGCCTCCATGTCGTCTGGTGCTCGTGAAACATTCCTGATTGAGGAGCCCGTTGCAGCTGCCTTGGGAGCGGGCTTGCCTGTCTCTGAAATTCGCGGTAGCATGATTGTAGATATTGGCGGCGGAACATCGGAAGTTGCCGTGATGTCTATGGGCGGCGTCGTGGTTTCCCGCTCACTGCGAGTTGCAGGTGATGAAATGGACGAAGATATCGTGCAATATATGCGCAACAAGTACAATCTCTTGATTGGCTTAAGGATGGCAGAGCAGGCTAAGATTGCCATCGGATCAGCATATCACCTGCCCGAAGAAAAAACGATGTTGCTGCGCGGTCGCAATCTGATTACTGGCTTGCCGGAAGCAGTTGAGGTGTCTTCGGTGGAAATCCGTGAGGCGATCTCCGGCTCAGTTCAAACGATTGAAGACACCATCAAAGATGCCCTGGACGAATCCCCCCCTGAGATTATTGCAGACCTGATGGACACAGGCATCTGCCTGGCTGGTGGAGGTGCCCTGCTGCAAGCCTTGGACCGGCGCCTGAGTGACGAGCTGCGCATCCGTGTATGGGTAGCAGAAGATCCTATGAGCTGCGTGGCACGCGGCGCCGGGATGATCCTGGAAGATCTGGATCACTTGCAGAATTTACTGGTAGGTTTGGAGCGCGGTAGCACGAAGCATAATTGATCATGAAAACCACCACTACACGCTCGGTGCAGACGATCGTTTTCGTCTTGATCGCAGTGGGCTTGATTGCGCTGGCATTGGGTGGTTACCTAACCCCACTTTCCCGCATCGTCCTGAATCCCATCCTCGCTGCACAAACCTGGATTAGCCAGCGTTACCAGGCTGTTCAAGAATTGGTCAACGCGCCTCAAGACACTGCCCGTCTGCAACAGGAGAACAGCCAGCTACGCACTGAAAATTCCCAGCTCCAATCTCAGATCATTGAATTGCGCCAACAATTGGCTGAAACCAGTGTGCTCTCAGCCCTGGTGGATTTTGCCCGCGCCAACCCAGAAAACCGATATCAGGCCGCGGCGGTCATCGCCCGTGATCCCAGCCCTTTCCTCAATTACGTGATAATCAATCGCGGCTCAGATGATGGGCTTCGCCGTGGTATGCCGGTCGTCACCCAACAGGGATTAATCGGGCGGGTGGATGCAGTCACCGCAGGGGCTTCTCGGGTTATGTTGATCACCGATCCAGCCTCATCTGTGAATGTGATCCTGGAGCCCAGCCGCGCCGAAGCAGTGCTGAGCGGGCAGATTACAGGTGACCTGTCCTTGGAGATGATCCCTCAAGATGCCAATGTTGAGCCGGGAGACCTGGTATTGACCTCCGGATTGGGGGGTGGATACCCTCAAAATATCTTAATCGGTCAGATCACTTCAGTCCGCAGTCGCGAGCAGGATATCTTCAAAAGTGCCTCCATCCAAACACTGGTGGATTTCAACCAGATCACGATTGTATTAGTCATCACCAATTTTCGCCCGATCGATATTACACCTCTACTGCCAGGCGAGGCGGGACCGTGAATAGAAGGTCAGCTTATATAGTCTCAGCATTGGGTAGTAGCCCAGATTTTTAGTAGATTTATGGCGACGTTGATCTCAATTCCAATTTTTGCGCTGTTGATGATCTTACAGTCCAGCCTGTTTAGCCGCATTCCCTTGTTATATGGGACCATGGACCTGCTCCTGTTGGTAGTGGTAGCCTGGGCTTTGCAAAAACGAGTTCAGACAGCCTGGCAGTGGAGCATTGTAGCAGGATTGATCTACAACCTTGTATCTGCGCTACCGCTTGGAATCCCGCTGATTGGTTACGGGATCACCACCGGAATTGCTCTGGTTCTACGCCGTCAGGTGTGGCAATTCCCCCTGTTGGCGATGTTCATCACCGTATTCTTCGGCACCTTAATCACCCACACCATATCGGTCACTGCCCTACGGCTGGTTGGCCACCCAATCCCGTTGGTGGAGGCCTTTAATTTGATTACCTTGCCAAGCTTGCTGCTTAACCTTATACTTGCAGCCCCAGCATACGCCCTGATGAGCGATCTGGCAGCCCGGCTTTATCCGGAACCATTAGAAGCATGAACGGTAATCCACAGCTAAACAATACCATCGAACCCTGGCGCATCATTGTGTTTGCAGCCGTACTCCTGCTGGCTGTTAGCATTTATCTGGTGCGTTTGTTTACTCTCCAGATTGTGCAAGCTCCAGTCTGGCTTGCACAGGCAGCCGAAAACCGCACCAGGGAAATAAACTTGCCCACCCAGCGTGGTGTGATCTACGATCGCAACAATGTGATCCTGGCACGCAATATACCTTCCTTTAACGTGGTCCTGACCTTTGCAGAGCTACCCGATGATCCGGGTGCAGTTCAGCAGATTTTCAATGAGCTTTCAGATTTGCTTGACATACCAGTTAATTTAAACGAGATCAGCGATGAAACCCCTTATGTGCCCTGCCTCTCGGAGCACGGTATCGCTCAAATTGCTCAGTACGGCGAAGAATCCGCACCCTATCAGCGAGTTAGAATCGCGTGTGACATTGACGCGACCGTCGCAATGATCATTCAAGAGCGAGCGGTTGACTGGCCTGGGATTGATATTGAGACCCAACCCATTCGAGATTACCCCACTGGTTCGCTGACAGCTTCAATCATCGGTTTTCTGGGTCCTATTCCAGCAATTCAAGAGCAAGAATTTCGTGACCTGGGATTTGAGCCTAACCGGGATAAGGTCGGTTATGCCGGTATCGAGTTGCAATATCAAAACATGTTGGCAGGCACGAATGGAAGACGTACGACAGAAGTGGATGTCGCGGGTCAGGAAATGCGACCCATTGGTGAAACCCAGCCGCCTGTCCCTGGCTTGAACCTGCGCCTGACAATCGATACACGCCTTCAGCAAGCCGCGCTGTCGATCCTGGTGCGTGAGATCAACTTTTGGAATAATTACCTGCAAACCATACGATCAACCAGCGGCGTGGTCATCGCCATGAACCCCACTAGTGGCGAGATCCTTGCCATGGTTTCATACCCTACTTATGAAAACAACCGTATGGCACGTATTATTCCTTCCTATTACTACAACCAGCTCGCTGAAGACCCTG